>CAWBNT010000002.1:0-8832 GCA_963790265.1 uncultured Actinomycetota bacterium | reverse complement strand
TCGGCGTAGGTGAAGCAGACAGAGCTCGCTTCGGTGGCAGAGGAGCAGCCGGCCGTCCCGCGTCGCACAGCAGGAGCAAACGTCCTCGCACGCCTGTTCCCTGGCAACCGTCACGTGTGGGGAATAGCCGCGGGCGTGATCGCACTCATGCTGCTCGGCATCGCGGTGGCGTTGTTCCAGCCCCGCGAAGACCTCCTCGGTAGCAACAGCGTCGGCGCCAGCGCCGTGAGCGCGATCGTGCCCGCAAACACGCAGCTGTGCGTACCGCATCTGCGCATCCCCGCCGGCACCGGACAGGTCAGTTTCAATCTCGACACCCGCACCGCTCCACTGCCGGAACTGAAGCTGGCGATCTACGAGCAGAGCGGCCGCGTCATACGGAGCCGCCTGCCCGGCTCGCCCGTTGGAGGCAAGCGCTTCTACAAGATCCCGATTCCTCTCACGGCAGCTCACCCCTCCTCGGCGCTCGCCGACGTATGCATTACACCCAAGGCCCTCGTGTACGCCTGGGGCACGCCACTGCCACAGGACAACATCGCTCCCCCGACCCTCGCCGGCAAGACACTCACCGACCGCGTATCGGTGTGGTTCCTGGGGCCTCGTGGAGCACACCGATCGATCGTCTCGCAGATCGGCGAAATGTTCCGTCGCGCCTCGTTGTTCCGAGCCGGCTTCGTGGGCGAATGGACCTACTGGGTCCTGTTCTTGGTGGTCTTTCCGCTGCTTGCCTACGGGGCCATCCGCCTGCTGGCAAACGCCGGCGGGAACCGACGACGACGTGTGCCTCTGCCTGTGCTCGTAGGAATTATTGCCTTTGGAGTGATGACTTCGTGGGCGTTGATCACACCGGCCTTCCAGTCACCTGATGAGTCGGAGCACTTCGCTTACGCGCAGTATTTCGCGGAAACGGGGCGCGCGGTCCAGACCAGCCAGACCAGCCGGCCGCCCTACTCGACCGCAGAGGGCGTAGCGCTGGAGGCCGTGATGCACACCTCCGTCATCGAACGACCAGAAGCGAAGCCTCCCTGGCTGCCCGTCTACCAAAGCGAATACGAAGAACTCACGCGACGCGAACATTACTCGCTGACCAATGGCGGCGGCTTTCATCCGGCCATCTCCTCCAATACCCCTGCTTACTATGCGCTCCTGGCACCTGGCTACTACATCACTCGTGGTGGCTCTGTGTTCTCGCAGCTGTTTGCCATGCGACTCACATCGGCTTTGATGGGAGTGCTCACGGCCGCCCTTGCCACCCTGATCGTGATGGAGCTATTGCCAGGAAGCCTCGCGCTCGCCGCGGCCGCGGGACTCCTGCTCGCATTTGAGCCGATGTTCGCCTTCATCTCGGGGCAGTCGACAACGACAACGGAGTGAACCTCGCGTGCGCACTGCTCATCTTCCTGGTGGTCAGATCGTTCCGCAGGGGGCTGAGTCCAAAGCTCGGAGCCGCGATCGGAGCGACCCTCGTCGCCGCGCCCCTGCTCAAGGCCACCGGTTACGAGCTCTACCCTCCGGTGATTCTCGCACTCGTCTTCATGTTCGTCCAGCGCCACGACAGAAGAGCATGGATTTCACTCGGCGTGCTCGCGATCACATTCGCAGTGCTGCAGCTGGGGTGGACGGATATTGCGCCGACGCTCCACCGCACCACCTTCACGACCCCGGGCGGCGGGGCGCCGGGCACAACGATGGAAGCGTTTCACAAACCCAAGACATATCTGTCATGGCTGCTGCGTGTGCTGCTGCCGTTCATGCCGCCATTCATAAACCACGACTGGACGGTGGTGCACTGGCCGCTCTTCAATATCTACATCGAGCGCGGCTTTGCCTCCTTTGGCTGGTACGCGATCGAATTTCCAAAGTGGGTCTACGTCGTGATCATCGCGGCTCTCGCCGCGACCGTGATCATGGGCCTGCGGGTGCTGTGGAGGCAACGCCCGCTACTGCGCCGCCGCTGGCCAGAAATCGCCTTTCTCGTGCTCGTGCCGGTGGTGGTGATCTGCGGCGTCGAGGCGGCATTTGAGCCTCCACTCGGCATCCTGCCGATCAATGGCACCCCGGAGCAGGGCCGGTATGCGTTTCCAGCGATCACAGCGATAGCGGCGCTCGTCATCGCCGCCTGCTTCGGGCTCGGCCGGCGTCGCGCGCTCCCAATCGCAACCGCTGTGGTGGCAGCCTTGATTGGCCTCACGCTGGCTTCGCAACTGCTGACCCTCTCCGTCTTCTTCACCTAGCAGAAGCGCACATGCTCACCTGAGCAGGCTCTTCGCGCGGCGAACAAGCGGGCGGGCGAAGAAACGGACCAACCGGAAGCGAAGGAGAGCCGCCATCCGCCGTCCGACCGGGTTCGTGCGCACAGCGTGCACGATGCGGTCGACCGCAATCGCGCGCCGCGCGAAGCGGTGACGCTCCTGCAGGTGCCCGCGGTAGATCTCGAGGCCCGCGCGAAGATCGGCGAGCATCCTCGCGCTGGCCTTGGCGCCATCGGGTCGGGGACGGCGTCTGATGTCAAGCAACGCGGCCGTCATGAACTGGCTGGACTGGGCCCAATCAGGCCATGCGCGAGCGGTCGCAAGCGCATTGCAGCGCAGGAAGTGCAGCAGCTCTCGATCTCGCGCTAGCAGGTCCAGCTGACGCGCCGTGCCCTCCAGATCATCCCAGTCGGCGATCAATCCATTGTGACCGTGCTCAACGTATTCCTCGTGGCCGGTCACCGGAGTAACCACACAGGTCGCACCACGGTGGAAGCCCTCCAGCGGGGGTCCGAACATGCCCTCGACGCTCGAGAGCTTCAGCACGACGTCCGAGCGGGCGTAGACGTCGGCCATCTCGCGATGGCTGAGCGGGCCGAGAATCTCATCGACAGCTCCCTCATCCAAGCCGCGACGGTCGCCGCCTCCACTCACCACCGTCACCTGCCGCGACTCTCGCATCTTGCTCGCGGCCACGATTGCCTCCGGCACATGCTTGAACCAGACCTGCGGTGAGCCCTCGATGAGCACGCGCAGGGGACCGTCCATGTTCGGCACCACCGCGTCCAGCGGCCTGAAGACATCCTTGTCCATTCCGTTGCGCACGAGGTAGCAGGGAGCCTCAGGCCTCAGCTGCGCAAGGGTGTCCGCGATCCATCTCGCCTCGGTGATGAACGCAACCGGCAGATCGAGCGTGAGGCCGGCTCCAAGTCGCTCTGCTTCATCCTCGCGGTAGAAGCGATCCTCGAGACTCTGGACGAAATATGCGTAGCGCTCGGCGTCGAGCTCAAAGAGCATGAAAGTGGTCTCCCACCAGGTCGCAATCGCGATGTCGTAATGCTCGTTCAGGGCGCGCTCTCGCGGGCAGATGTGCAGGTGGGCGAGATGCTCGTACCCTCGCCAGCTCGCCTGCTCCTGGTCCCTGGCGGTCACCAGCGTGACATCCCAGCCATCAAGCACGCTGAGTCGACGAGCGTGCTCGATTATCACCCCGACTCCCCCCGA
Source organism: uncultured Actinomycetota bacterium (assembly GCA_963790265.1). Lineage (GTDB taxonomy): Bacteria > Actinomycetota > Thermoleophilia > Solirubrobacterales > Solirubrobacteraceae > Palsa-744. The sequence goes on along the minus strand of CAWBNT010000002.1, from coordinate 5,356 downwards.
GAGCTGCAGGTCATAGACGATGAAGGCGACCTTCATGAGGAGGGCCCATCCGGTGCGGGCGGCATCCTCTGCGTGCCCGCCGTGCTGGAGTGCTCCTCTTCCTTGGCGATGCCTGAGAGCGGCCGCCCAAGGTCTCGCTCCAGCTCATGGATATATGTCCGCCATGCCTCGAACTCCCTGACGTTGGCGCGCAATTCCTGGCGCATCTCCGCGATCGCTGCTTCCTGTCCATGGACCTCGTGCTCGGCGATCGTGAGGTTGCTCTCACGTTCGCGCTCCCAGCGGCGCTGCCCCAAAGGGTCCGCCTCGACCACACGCGCAGAGCGTGCAAGCTCGGTGTGACCGGGGCCAAAGGCGACGAGAAAGTGAGTCGCGACCGTTCCTGGGCCGCCGGCCCCGACGGTGAGCTCGCATCGCGTGAGAGCAGCGTCCCAGCCAAGCAGCATCGAGCCGGTGAGCGCCACCTGGCGCAAGAGGGTGCGCTGAGGCGGTAGAAGTCTCTGAAGCTCCTCGAAGGCGCCCTCTCCCCACGCGGTCTGATGAAACGGGTTTTGGATCGCCCAGAAGGCATCGTTGGGCACGCTCAAGATCACGCTGACGCCGTGGGTACGCGCAAGCTCGGTGGACCAGCTCAGCAACGGCAAGAAGCTGCTCAGGTGCTCGACCACCTCAAAGCAAGTGACCACGCGCTCCCCCTCGCCGGCAAGCAGAGACTCTCCGACCTGGTCGAGAAACCGAGCGTCGGTCAGGTCGCCGGCTCGGGCGACAGACCCCTGCAATCCGAGGGTCGCGGCAGCGCGTCTTGCGGCAAGGACATCGAGGTCGACGAGCACGGCGCTCGCCGGGCGTGCATCGCCGAGCGCCGCTGCCGCCGCAAGCCCATTGCCGCAGCCCAGGTCGGCCCACGCCGCAGCGCGACCGATCAGCGGTGCTGCGAGGGCGTAGCGAAGCTCATGCTCGGCTTGGATCGCGGGCGGTGTCTCACGAGTGATTCGCTCTTGCCAGTCGGACATGCAGTATTGCTCGCCAGGAGCGCCAGTATCGTATCGATGCCTATGGGCAAGGCTGCCGGCGACACAGCTCTCGATCCGGCGCAGCTTCGCAGTGGGTGCGGCCAAGCCGAGGCGGATACACAGGCTGGATGGCGGCAGAGGCGCGCAAGGCCACGCGTGGCCTTCGTCGGACCGGCCGGACTCCTCGATCGCTGCGCTCCACACGGCTCCACCCACTCCTTCGACTACCGGCGGCTTGCCGTGCAGCCGAGTGGCGGTGCAGACTGGTCCGCCCTCAACGTCGATGCCTTCGACGTCATGGTCGTCCTCGACCCAGCTGGATTCAGGAGCGAGGATCTCGAGTCGCTGCCCGGGATCACGCTCGGCGTGCTGCCAGAGCTACCGGCCGATGGGCAGGAGCGGGCGTGTGCCGCCGTCGACCGCCTGGTCTGCTTCGACCCGGCACTGACCGGCAGGCTCGTCGGGGGCGCCGAGATATGGCGCGCGATTCCGCCGCCGGTGAGCGACGCGTTCTTCGCCCCCGCCCGGCCGTGGCACAGGGCGCCGCGCGCGATGACCATCGGGCACTCGACCTCCCACCGCGAGGCGATGTTGATGCCCGCCAAGCACCGCCACGATTTGCTTCAGGTGATACACGGTGTGGAGGGCGCGGCGCTGGTGGACCTGCTTGGAGAACATGGCCTCGGCGTGTATGTCTCCCCTCAGTCGGACGGCGGCTTTGGCTGGCAGGTGGGCGCGCACCTCGCCGCCGGGCAACTGCTGCTGGCCGAGCCGTTGCGTCCCGCCCACGGCCTCGAGATCAACATCGATTACCTACGGTTCGACTCGCCAGAGAATTTGGCTCTGACGCTCGACCGTCTGGCGAGCTTTCCCGAGATGTTCAGACGCATCCAGGTTCGGGGGCGATCTAAGGCCGAGCATTTCCGCGCCTCCAGGATCTTCGAGCGAATCATCGCCGACGTGCGCCTGGATGTCGCAGCATTCGGAAGCACGCGGGCAGAGCGCGGCTAGCCGATCCACTCGTCCGCCCGGTGCGATCCAGCGCGCTAGCGCCGCCCGCCGTTGACCCGCACGTCCTCCAGGGCCTCGCGCAGCAGGTCCGGATATACGCCAGATGCCCGGAAGCGCTCGGCCTGGCTGCGGCCGCAAGCCTGGACCTCGACATAGGCCTTGCTGTCGCAAGTCAGCTCGTTCGCCAGCTCACGCACCTGCTCTGCCGTCTCGACCTCCAGATAGTCGACCCCCGGCCGCAGCTCGTGACGAGGGCTCAGCGGCTCGGAGATGACCAGGTGCCCCGCTGCGAGTGCGATGCTGACTCGGTTCTCGAATGTCGGGTAGGCGTTGTTGTGCAGGTTCAGCTGCACATCGCAGGTGGCCAGAATGCGCCTCAGCGGGGCGCCGAAGAGACCGTGCCCGATGTGGGCGATCGGGTGCGCCCGCTTGACCGGGTCGAGCATGCGCTCGCGATGCTCGGTCGAGCGCCCGACGAACAGCAGCGCAGGAGGGTCGGATCGTTCGTGGACGTCCATGAACAGGCTGTCGGCGACCGGCAGTGGCAGCGAGCGCCAAACCGGAAGCACGGCGTCGGCGGTCTCCGCGATCAGCGGGTCGAAGGAGACGATGCGATCGAAGTTGCCCGAGTCCACCTCCTTCAGCGCCTGGAGCCTCGCCTTCAGATCGGGATGGTCGTTGCCGTTTGGCCGCGGCAGCGGCTCGGTCAGGTAGCCGATCGTGATCGCACGCAGAGACTCGAACAGGCGCGGGGGCACGATCTCGGGCCTGAAGACGAGGACGACGTCTGGATCGAGCTCGCCCAGGGCATCGATCAGCGGCTGGGCGGCCGCCCCCGCCCGGAAGTCGATGAAGGATGGCTCCACACCCTGGGACGGCTCCTCCAGCGCGCACTGCTCGAAGTAGACGCTCTGACCGACGAAGGCCACTCGCAGCTGGCTCGCGACGGCCGTGGGCGCGGACCCGTTCTCCACTAGAGGAGCTCGGCGACCTTCGGCGCCTGACGGTCGAAGAGCAGAAAGCCGGCGATCACGACCACGATCGTGATCCCCACCGGAATCATCAGCATCGCGGTGCCGCCGATCGCGGTGGCCGCGCTTGGATAGCTCGGGTCGACGAATGCATGGCGCGCCTGCTCCAGCAGCGCCGCGAACGGATTGGCCATCAGCACGCGTGCGAGGTCCACCTTGACTCCGAGGATGCTCAGCGGTTTGACGCCGGTGATCACGATGAAGATGCCGGAGGCATAGAAGGTCGCCTGCAGGACGACGTCCCAGATCGGACGAACGTCGCGGTAGCTCACATAGCCGACGGAGAGGATCATCCCAAGCCCAGTCGTGAACAGCGCGAGCAGGAAGATCAGCAGCGGCAGCTCGAGCCAGCTGAGCCGGACCGAGCCACCGGCGGCGAGCAGGAAGATGAGGACGGGGATGAGATTCAGCAGCATGTTCAAAAGCGAGGTCAGCACGGCCGCCAGCGGCACCGCCAGCCGCGGGAACTCGATCTTGCGCACAAGGGTCTCTCGATTGACGAGCGAGGTCACCGAGCCGCCCGAGGCTTCGCTGAAGAACGTGAACATAACTATCCCCAAGAGCAGCGCCGCGGGGAAATAGTGCTCGGTCCCGTTCTGATGCAGTTTCGCCGCCGTGAGGACGATGTAGATCACTCCGAAGATCAGCAGCGGGCGCATCAGCTGCCAGAGGTATCCAAGCACCGACCCGAAGAAGGCGAGCTTGAACTCGGTCTTCGCGAGCGCCCAGGTCAGGTGCCAGAGACGGCTTGGATCGGCGCCGAGCGCCGAGGGCCCCTTGATCCGGTGGCCGTAGGAGACCGGTGGGCCGCCCGCCTCTACGGCTTGGCTCTGCTCCTCGATGACGCTCTGCGTGCTCATCTGCCGACACCCACGTCGAGAAGACGCTCGCCGCTGCCGCGCTCGAGCAGCACCTCATAGGGAAGATCCACGACCGCGTCCGATGCTTTGGTCCCGGTCACTACGACACTCACCATCCGCTCGCGGCGGTCGATCCACATCCCGGCCTGACGAGCCACAGCCGGGGTGACGAAGTATCGACCCGGTGTGAACACGTTCTCGAAGCGCACCCTGAAGACAACGTGCTCGCCCGCCGCGAAGGTTCCGCTGCGTGGCTCGGTCCATAGGTTCGAGGCCGCAAGCACGTTTTGGCGGTGCGCGTTCTGCAGGTTGATGCCGAACAGGGGGTTCTCGACCCCGGCGTTGAAGCGCACCCTTGCCGCGAAGGCGCAAAGCCTGCCCGCAGGCAGCGCCTCGATGCGCTGCCCGTGCCCGTCCTCGAACCAGGCCTCCAGTATCTCCGCCTGCCCATCCCCGTCGCGTTCGCCCTCGGAGTCGACCGGAGAGGCATGGTCTTCGTCGGCGCCCGATCCGCGCTGGGTGGGCAGGGGAGCATCTGAGCCGCTCTCCTGCGCGGCCTCGGCAGCCTCGGCCTGACGTGCCTGCTCGGAGAAGTTCAGCTCCAGGTAGCGGTTGCCGACATGCTCGGGATCGCCGAGCTCGACCTGGCGTCCGTGCTCGAGTAGCACTGCCCGATTGCAGAACCGCTGCACCGCCCCCATGTCGTGGGTCACGAACAGCACGGTCGCCCCGCTCGCGTGGATACGCTCGAACTCGTCGAAGCACTTCTGCTGGAAGGCGGCGTCACCGACGGCGAGCACCTCATCGATCAGCAGGATCTCGGCGTCGACATGGACCATCACCGAGAAGGCAAGCCGCACCAGCATGCCGGACGAGTAGTTCTTGATCTTCATGTCGACGAAGTCCCCGAGCTCCGCGAAATCGATCACGCTGTCGAAGCGTCGGCGCGCCTCGCGCGGGCTGAGCCCAAGCATCGTCGCATTCAGCAGCGCGTTGTCGCGCGCAGGGAGGTCTGGGTTGAAGCCCACACCCAGCTCGATGAAGGTCGACATCCGCCCATTGACGTAGATCGCGCCGCTGTCGATGCCATAGATGCCTGCCAGGCACTTCAGCAGCGTGGACTTGCCCGAGCCGTTGCGGCCGACGACGCCGAAGAACTCGCCAGGCGCGACCTCGAAGGAGACGCCGCGCAACGCGCGCAGGATGTCCTTCGGGTTGGCCCGGAATGGATGCAGCGCGCGCTCCTTGAGCGTGCTGACCTTCTCGCGCGGGATCGCGAAGCGCTTGTGGACGTCTTGAACGACTACTGGCGGCAGTGTGGAGCGGCCCATGTGCACTCCAGAGGGTATCTGCGCCGGCCGGCAGGTGAGATCGCTCCGCTGCCCACGTTGTAGCCTGCGCCCGTGCGGACGAAGCCGACGAAGTTTCAGGGCCCGATCCT
>CAWBNT010000001.1:0-3465538 GCA_963790265.1 uncultured Actinomycetota bacterium | reverse complement strand
ACTTCAAGAACGCCGGCCGCGAATGGTGTCCGAAGGGCGAGCCGGAGGAAGTGCGGGTCCACGACTTCCTCATCCGCGGCAAGGGCCGCGCCGTGCCTTACGGGATTTACGACATCGGCGAGAACGCCGGCTGGGTCAGCGTCGGCGTCGACCACGACACCGCCAGCTTCGCAGTCAATGCGATCCGTCGCTGGTGGCAGTTGATGGGCGCGGCCCGCTATCCCGATGCCAATCATCTCACCATCACGGCCGATGGCGGTGGCAGCAATGGAGCGCGGCTGCGCTTGTGGAAGGTGGAACTGCAGAAGCTCGCTGATGAACTCAATCTCACCATCACTGTCTGCCACCTGCCGCCGGGTACCAGCAAGTGGAACAAGATCGAGCACCGCCTCTTCTCTTTCATCACCCAGAACTGGCGCGGCAAACCGCTCGTCAGCCATCAGGTCATTGTCCAGCTGATCGCCGCCACCGCCACCAAAACCGGCCTCAAGGTCCGTTCCGAGATCGACCCCAATTCGTATCCGGCCGGCATCAAAATCGCCGCCGCCGACCTCGCCCGCGTCAATCTCCAGTGCCATGAATTCCACGGCGACTGGAACTACAGCATCCATCCAAGTCACGTGCCGCGATAATTCCTCAACGAGCCCTTGGCCTGCTGTTCCCGGTCATGCTCGCGGCTTCCGGCCGCTGGCGCGTTTTTCTGGTGGCATGCGCGACGGCCCTCCTGATTGCCGGCGTGACGGCCGCGCTCTTCGGCCCGCAGGTGTGGCTCGACTTCGTGCAGAAAGGCATCCCGGTCCAGAATCTCGTGCTGGTGGATCCGGACCGGATCGGCACCCCGTTCTTTCCGACGATCTTCATGAACGTGCGCGGGACCGGCGCGAGCTACGCCATCGCCATGACCGTCCAGGCCTGCTTTTCGGCCTTCGCCATCGGCGCGGTATTCTTCGCCTTCAGGCACCGCAAGGACGCTGACCCGCAGCTTTTGGCGGCGCTGTTCTTTGCCTGCTCGATCTGCGCCGTTCCTTATCTGTTGTCCTACGATACCCTGCCGGCAACGAGCCTTGCGGTGATGCTGCTGGGCGCCGGCACGCTCGATAGGCGCGGCCAGGTCCTTGCCAAGCTTGTCTATTGGCTGCCGCTCATCCAGATGGCGCTGGGGTCCGGCCATATTCCCGGCCCGGCTCTGATCCCGGCAGCGTTCGCGATCTATGTTTTGATGCGGCTCACGGCTGACCGCGGCATGCCCACCGACGCCGTGCTCGCGCGGCCGGCCCGGGCGGCGGCGGCCCTTGAATAGGACCGGCACGATCGCGCGACGCGCTACAGCGTTTCTACATTGCCGCAGACGCTGATCGGTTGCCCGGTAATATTGCGGCCGGCGGCCGAACACAGAAATAAGGCGGTTTGCGCCACGTCCTCCGCCGTCACCATGCGCCGCAACGAGGCCTTCTCGGCATACTGCTTTTCCATGTCCGCGTAGCTGATGCCGACCGCCTTGGCGCGTTCCCTGATCACGCGCTCGATGCGCGGTCCCGCGACAATGCCGGGGAGAATGGCGTTGACCCGGATGCCGAACGGCCCGAGCTCCTTGGCGAGGCTCTCGGTCATTCCGACGATCGCCCATTTGGTGGCGGCATAAGGCAGCCGGTACGCATAGCCCAGTCGGCCAGCTACCGAGGAGATGTTCACGATCGCTCCCTCTTCCGCCTGCTTGAGCATCGGCACGGCGCGCCGCGTGCAATAGAAGTGGCTGTTGAGATTGACGTCGATCGTGCGCCGCCACTCCCGCGGATCGATGTTCTCCACTTCGCTCGTGGGGCCGGCGATGCCGGCATTGTTGACCAGCACGTCGAGCCCGCCGAACCTTCCCTGCACATCGTCGAACAGGCGGTCGATCGCGGCCTCGTCGGCGACGTCGGCCTGCTCGGCGATGATGCCCGGCTGCTCGGCGCGGCATTTTTCGACCGCCTCCCGCGAAATGTCGCAGACGTAGACGCGGGCGTCGTGGGCGGCGAAGGCCTCGGCAATGGCGCGCCCGATACCCGCCGCTCCGGCGGTGACGAGGACGCGCAGTCCCGGCTTTACGCCCCCGCCTGTCGGATTGCTCATGGTCTTGCTCTCTCCCTGGCCGCGTTCCCGCGACTTGGCGCTATCCCGGAGGTTGACATCGGGCGAGGCGGAGTTCTAGCCAGTCCTGTCTTCACGACAACATGGATGCTCCTCGATGCATGTACTCATCATCGGCGCCGCCGGCATGATCGGCCGCAAGCTCACCGAACGGCTGGCACGCGAGGGCAAGCTCGCCGGGCGGCAGATCACCGCGCTCTCCCTCATTGACGTAACGCCGCCGGAAAAGCCCGCCGGCTTCGGCGGCAAGGTGTCGCTCGCGAACTCTCGACATTTCCGATCGGGGGGCCATTGCCCCGAACATCGCCGCGCGTCCCGACATCGTTTTCGACCTGGCCGCGGTCGTTTCCGGCGAGGCCGAGGCGGATTTCGACAAGGGCTATCGCATCAATCTCGACGGCACGCGCAACCTCATCGAGGCGATCCGTCATGAGGGCGCGAAGACGCCCTATCGGCCGCGCCTAGTGTTCACGTCGTCGGTCGCGGTCTTCGGCGCGCCGTTCCCGCCGCTGATCGGCGACGAGTTCTTCTCGACGCCGCTGACCAGCTACGGCACGCAGAAGGCGATCTGCGAGCTGCTCATTGCCGACTATTCGCGCCGCGGCTTTCTCGACGGCATCAGCATCCGCCTGCCGACCATCTGCATCCGGCCCGGCAAGCCCAACAAGGCGGCGTCCGGCTTCTTCTCCAACATCATGCGCGAGCCGCTCGTCGGCCAGGAGGCCGTGCTGCCGGTGGCGGAAGACGTGCGGCACTGGGTTGCGAGCCCGCGCGCCGCCGTCGGCTTTCTCGTCCACGCGGCGGAGCTGGATTCGGCGCCCTTGGGCGCGCGGCGGGCGCTGACCATGCCGGGCCTCTCGGCGACCATCGCCGAACAGATCGAGGCGCTGCGCCGGGTCGGCGGCGACAAGGCGGTCAAGCTCGTCCGCCGCGAGCCCGACACCGTGATCGCCACCATGGTGGCGGGATGGCCGCGCGCCTTCGACGCAAAGCGCGCGCTCGCGCTCGGTTTTCGTCCCGACGCCTCGTTCGACGACATCGTCCGCATCCACGTCGAGGAAGAGCTCGGCGGTCGCGTTCCGGTTCTGCAATGAGAAAAAGGCCAAAGCATCGGTTGCCGCGGCTCGGCTCGCAACGGGGTGAACAATGACCAGGCCGGTGGCTACCACATCGCTCGCTGCTTTGACCGTCGCCGCGACGTTTGGGGCAACCGCGGGGCTTGCGCGCGCACAGGAAGCCGGCAGCGTTCAAGAAGGCCTCAAACTTGCCAGAGAGGTGTGCTCCGAATGCCACTCGTGGTGAAGAGCCCGGGGCTCTCGACCAATCCCGATGCGCCCACCTTCGCGGCGATCGCCAACACCAAAGGCGTTACCCGTACGGCACTTTTTGCGATGCTGCAGACCTCGCACAAAGAGATGCCGAACCTTGTGATCAAGGGTGACGATGCACAGAACATCATCGCCTATATTCTAAGCCTGAAAGGCGGCGATTGAGCACCGATGCATCGCTGAGACGACGCCGAAGACTTTGATCATCCCGCTGCTCTCGGCTTCCCATCTCTGACGCGTGAGCAACGTCTCGTTTATGCGCGCGCAATCGGGCGAGTTCGCGCCCGATCGCCCTTCGCCGCCAAATATTGATGGACGAAGGCAATCGCCATGCTGCCCTCGCCGACGGCCGAGGCGACGCGTTTGACCGAGCTCAATCGCACATCACCGCAGGCGAAGATGCCCGGCGCGTTGGTTTCAAGGAGATAGGGATCGCGGCCGAGCGACCAGCGCCCCGCTTTTTTCAGATCGTCTCCGGTGAGGACGTATCCGCGCGCGTCGCGCGCGATGTCGGCTGGCAGCCACGCGGTTTCCGCGTCGGCGCCGATGAAGATGAACAGGCCGCCGCAATCATGCCGGCGCACTTCCGCGCTGGCGCTGTCGCGGATGTCGATCGTGGTCAGGTGGGTGTCGCCGTGAACCCCGTGTATCTCCGACCGCAGTTGAACCGCCACGTTCGATTGCGCGCGCAGCTGCTCGACCAGATAGTAGGACATGCCCTTTTCCAGGGAGTCGCCGCGCACCAAAAGGGTGACCCGACGCGCATGATTGGCGAAGTACAGCGCCGCCTGGCCGGCCGAGTTTCCGGCGCCGACGAGGAAAATGTCGAGCCCGTGCGTGGCGCCGGCCTCGCTGCGCGCGGCGCCGTAGTAGACGCCCTTGCCGATGAGCCGATCGAAGCCGTCGATCGCCAGGCGCCGCCAGGAGACGCCGGTTGCCAGAATGATCGTTCGCGCGCGCATCACGTCGCCGCCGTCGAGAGAAACTTCGCGCGTCGCCGGATCGATGCGGGCGACCGAGCGCATGACCAGGATTTCCGCGCCGAGCCGCCGTGCCTGCTGCAGCGCGCGGATGGCAAGCTCGTCGCCCGAGATCCCGTTCGGAAAGCCGAGATAGTTCTCGATCCGCGATGACGTGCCGGCCTGTCCGCCGGGCGCCTCGCGCTCGATGACGATCGTGCGCAGCCCTTCGGATGCGCCGTAGACCGCCGCCGCAAGGCCGGCCGGCCCGCCGCCGATGACTGCGACATCGTAGTCAGCCGACCGAGGGCGGGTCTGCAGGCCGAGGCGCTGGGCAACGTCGCGCACCTGCGGGGCGATCATCACCTCTCCGTCCGCGAGCCGCACCGCGGGCCCGTTGCCATTCGGCAGGCTCGTCTCCGGGAAAAGCCGCGAGACTTCCGGCGCGTCGGGCGAAAGCCAATTGAAAGAAATCTGGTTGCGCGCCAGGAACCGGCGCAGATCAGCGGTCGCCGGATCCCAGCGCGGACCGACCACGGTCGCGCGCGGCTGATGCGGCTCGGCGGCAAGGGTCTGCAATCCCCCGATGCGCTCGCGCGCCAGCGCGCTCACCTTCTGCGACACTTCCTTCGATGCGGCCGCGATCGTGTAATATTCCGGAAGCTCGACGCGCATGACGCGCGATGGTTCGGCGGCGCGATATCCGCCGGGAAACGGCGTGCCGAGCGCGATCGGCACTTCACCGAATAAGGCGCCGGGAACGCGCCAGCCGAGCGTGCGCTCGATCCCGTCGACCGTCTTGATGACCTCGATCTTGCCGGACAGAACGGCAAAGAGCGCGGGCTCTCCGCCCTCGTGCACAGCGAACTCCCCAGGAGCAAGGCGGATGTCCGCGGAAGTGCGGGCGAGGCGCTCCCGGTCGGCCGCCGCAAGCGCCGAAAACAAAGGGACCGCCGAGACATCCTCAATGGTCAGCATGGCTGCCCTCTGTGAGCGCTAATTCGATCCGTGGCATCGCCACCAACGCGAAGGGAGCCCCGCGGGGGGTGCCCCCTGCCCGCTCGAGATCGAACCAGCAGCCTTCCACCCATGTTGACACAGAAACGGTGCGGCGGGGAGCGCACGGGGCGGCCCGGGGCGCTCACGCGCCGAGTGTCCAACGCTGGCGTGCCGCCGTGCGTCCCTCCGGCGCCGATGCTGCTGCCTGCGGAAGTCGGGCGCTGATTATCGCAGCCTGGCTGCGCGGGAAAATGTTGCCAAAAGATGCCATTGAGCAGATGGTACCGCTCCATCGTCGGAAAGCTACAGCTTTGACACGGCGCCCGAATGAAGAAGATTGCAGTGCTTTCCCATAAGCAGTGCTTTCCCATAAGCAACGAGGACGGACTGTTTGGAAATTGTTCATTACACGCAAGTTGCAGGGAAGCCCATTTGGCGAGAGATTGGCGAAGTCCGGCGTTGAAGCCGTCGTCATTGAAAGCAACAGCGCCAGAGGACGCCAATGCTCGGGTGGGCTTAGATCATCGATACTAAAACGCTCTCCAGAGCAAAGTGCGCCCGAAGTTTCCCGTATCATTGCGACGTATGGTGAGCTTCTGGAAAAGTATCCGGCCGCATACATGGATGAAAGCTGGCTTCCTGTTTCCAAGAAGCAAATGCGGCGCGTATTCAAGGAAGCCTGGAAACTAGCGCCGACAGCCGAAATGCGAAATTACGTAGAAGTCGCCTGGCCCTTACTTTCAATGTTCCAGCCAGGCATAGGACGGATTCCGGTGGATGCCGGCGAGCGCGACGGCACACCAGAAAGCCTGAAGATGCTCCATGAATATCTCAAGCTTAGTGAGCGAGCAAAAGCGGAGAGCGACCGCGACTACGCAGACATGCGCGAATTTATTCGCGCCAATGTCGTTTCCGAACCCCGCTTGCCCCGGTCCGCCAGCTTAGGATGAGGAGTCGCGGTACAATTGGGCAAACTAAGTTTGCTGCCGGCCAACGCGCCGACACATACTCCTAGCTGCTCGTCCGTTTGTATTTCTTCCGCGCTGGCTCTCAATAGAGGCAACAAGCGAAGCGACCCCCTCCTGTATTTTCGAACGCTCCCTTACAAGCCAGACTTCAAAGACCTCATTGTCGCGCATGCGTTCACTCATGGATTTTGTGCCGTCACGATCCCCGGAATGAAGTTCTTGAACCAGTCCGTGAAAACTCGCGGCTTTCGCAAAACGGTTCGATTGTGCCGTTCGTTCGTTGGGGACGTCGGCTCTGTGGCAGATGAAGCAGCAGGTCTTTCCGTCGGGCGGACAGGTTGCGTCCGGCGCGGGTACTGGTGACAGCAAGCGGGGGGTCCCGCCCGGTCGCCAAGCGCCACAACATATTCAGTTCGTGATGCTGGTTCAGTTCGTGATGCTGGCGATTGAGGCTCGCCAGTTTGCGGCCTTAATTTGCGCGTCGACGCTCATCGTGCGGTAGGTCGCCTTGGGATCTCCCGTTCCAAGCCTGTCCAGCACATAGGCCGCCTCCCGAGCGCGCTGCAGGAGCAGGGGCGGCACTGTTTCACCACGTTGGTGCCGTCCTGCTACCAGGTCCACGCACTCGCCGAGGCTCATTGCTTGCAAACTCGCAAGCGTCAGATTCCGATGATAACAGGATAGCCGTGGTGGATCGGCCGGATGGGGTCTGCTGAATTCTCGCGGCAGCCAGATTGCGCGCCCGTTTGCGCGGCCGTAGAGAATGTCATTGTTGCTCTGCCTGTGAATGGCGAGCCTCGCCGACGCCAGCGACGCATTATCAAGCGGCATTTTGGGCCAGTCCTGGTTCCAACCGGTCAGGGCCTCGAGAACGCGGTGGACGGCCGAGCCCTCGGCAACTTCTGGCGTGTCGGTTTGTCCGTGCACGAACGTTGCGATGGTGAAGGGTTGATTGTGGCCGGAAAAGGCCTCCGCGTCGCCGAAGGCGGGCTTTCTCGCGGTGGCAAGCGCATGATCGGCAGCGCTTTCCAGCGACATCCCGCCTCCCCCGTGTCCAGCGTCCATACGAAAGCGGTACCGGTAGCGGACTGCGTGGGCGAGCTGCACGATGTCTTCAGCCAACGTGTCCTCGCCCTTATAATAGGCATTGGCAACGAGGCCGAGACCCTGGGGCGTATAAAAGATCTCAAAGGTCACTTTCGCTCCTTGAGGATCTTCGGGCTTGGGCGGCTCCATTACAATCTTGACCGCGGTCTTGTTGCGCAACGGTACGCGGCTTTTCCATGCGTCGTTGCCCGCAATATCGCCGGCATGGCGCCCGGCGAAATAATACTTCCAGAAATGTCGTGACCTCTGCGGGAATGACCTCAAGGGCGGGGTCAGCGCAGTACGCGGACTCGGCCCCAAATGAGATGAACAGCGCCAGAACCCCAGCCCGGACAATCATGGTGGCCGCCGCCGAACCATTTGATAGTAACCAGTGGTTTGGCTGCGCGCCATAGAAGTACAATTGCGATCATGGAGTGTCCGCCAATCTTCCACCAACCGCCCTGTTTAGCCAATGAGGCTAGGAGAACAACGCCTGGAGATCCTTAGTCCGATTCGAAACTATATTGAGAGGCTCTGCTTCGGGTAGATTTCATCGGGGTCAACGCGATCTTCGGGCTCGTCGCAGAGCCGCCATGGTTGTATATAGGCCCATTCAGCAACCTCCGTAAACATGGCGGATTTGGGCCGGGTAACTTGATGTCAACGTGCCGCTGGTAACTGCGAGGGCCGAGCCCGAAACGATTGTCCACCGCGGATTGGGTCACTGCTGCCCCCTCGCGGTTTCATTAGGGCGCTCCCGCCTGAGATCTGCAGCCTGCCGCCGGAAATGGTGACGCCGTCGAAATTCGAGCGTCGTGGCGGCCGCCGCTGCGTTGGACAGGGAGGGTACCGGAATTGAGGGATTATGCCGGACCGCGTCAGTTGAGTACCGTCGGTGACCTCGACGATGGAGGCACCCTAAATCGATCAGCGGCACTCGGCCCGCCCTGATCGAAACGCCCGGCATACTTGGAGGAGTGCTGTGAGCGACTCGAATGGAAGCCCAGTGGCCGCGTCTACTTTGACGTGCCAAACGAGCACAACGGGAGGCGGCCTCGAACTTTTGCTCTGAAAATTCTTTGTGCTACTAATCCCCGACCACGGCTTGTTCACCATGGCTACGGCGTGGCTAAACAAATTCAGAACAATTCTAAGTCACTGAAATCACAGAAGGTCCCGTAGCTCAGCCGGATAGAGCAGCGGTTTCCTAAACCGAAGGTCACAGGTTCGAGTCCTGTCGGGACCGCCATCTCACAACTCCATCCCTGTGCGATCAATTACTTACGTGGCATTTTGTCCAACCGGGTCGCTGGGTTGGACAAATCATGTTCGCCTTCTGTCCTAGCACGCTTCAGTTTGGCCGCTGCATTTTGCGCAAGGCGCTTCTGGTCGCGTGCCTTTATGTATCGTGCGACTTCCGAAGAGGATCGGTGTCCCGTAATCGCCTTGATCTCCTCTTCCGAACAACCGATGTTGGCGAGGCGCGTAGCGACCAGCTTACGCAGTCCGTGCGCCGTGCATTGTGCTAAGCCTGCCTCGTTGCAACGGGCGCGGAACCAGTTTCCGAAACCCTTTCGCGTAAAAGGTGCGCCATGCGCGGTAGTGAGGAAGGTCATGTTCGTTCGCGGTACCCTCGCCAAGCATTCCGTGAGCGAGGGGTCGATGTCGAGCGGGATGAGCAATCGTGCGCTGGTTTTCTCTTGTTTGATCGCAATCGCATCATCAGTAAGGTTCTGCCACCCCATGAGCCGCACGTCGCCGCCACGCTGGCCGGTTAGCAACAACGCCAAGGCAAGGCGCGCCTTGCTGCCCACCGGATGCCGCCCCTTAAACTGCGTAACTTCGGCTTCCGTCCAGGTATGATAGCCGTCGCTCTCGGTCTTGAACTTTTTGACGCCGCTCGCTGGATTGCTTCCGATCATGTTGATAGCGATGGCGTGATCGAACAGCATATGCAAAACTTTGAGCAGATTGTTGGCAGCCTGCGGCGTCGCCGCCTTGCTATTTATGATTGCTACGATGTGCTCCCGCCTGATCAGGCGTACCGGCTTCTTGCCATGCTCGACCCGAAAACGCTCAATAATGTTGCGGCGGCTTGCTCGGGTGCTGGGTCTAAGCCTGGGAAAAACCAGCTTGCAATACGATACGGCCAGAGCATCGAACGTGCCCAATTGCGTTCGTTCCGCGCCGATGTTGCTCGGCGCTGCCTTCACGCCGTCGAGCGCCGCCGCGTACTGGCGCATAAAGTCATCAGACCACGGTAGGCCGCTGAGATAGGTCGAGAAGCCGCCCTGACGGAAGCGCACGCGGCGCTTACCGTGTCGGTCATAATTCCACGAGCAGTACTCAGGCAGTCCGCTTCTGTTCCGCCGCGTCATCCAAAACCTCATCCCACGGATTCACTGCCTCGCCGTTCAGCTCACACGGCGTGCCTGGGGCAATTGTGATGCTGCCATCGGGGGCGATCTTTACGCACACGTCAACCTTGGCCTTGGCAGCCGCCTTGAGGATACGGGTAATATCCAACTCGGTATATCTCGCGCGCCCTCTGGCCATGCCCTACGCTCCCGCTCCGACTGCGAGTGCAAGCTCCGCAGAGATTCGGCGCGGCCAACAGCCGACCGTGACGACGGACCGGTTCATGGATGCGATCCCCACATATCGTCCAAGCTGTCGCCGAGCGGTCCAAGCGGAGGTTTGTTATGCTTGGGGTAGACCAAGGTCGCACCGCTACGTCCTCGAATTGCCGCCTCGGTTGCTGTCAAGGCGATCACCGGCCTGCCACTTAGTAGCCAGATGAGGCCCGTGGCGTCATAGCGCGCGAATCGCTCATAGGAAGGCGCTGGATGCGATGGGATCGGATGCAGGCCAAGCAGCTCGCGCGCCGTCCAGCCGAGCGTGTGGGCTTGCGCGGCCCATTGAGCGAGGAAGCTATCGGCGTCTCGGATCGCCTGTTGCCAGCGATCAGAATTCGACTCGCTCGGGGCACTTCGAGCGGAGCTTGTCGAGCAAATAGCCATAGGCACTGGCTGGAGCGGTATTGCGGCGGCGACCCTCCACTACCGCACGCAATGCATCCTTGTTTGCGCGCGCGGCCTCGATCAGTTCCGCTGGCGGGGGATGACCCTCGGGGAACAGGAGGCGGACTCGGCCTTGCTCGATCACCACTGTGGTGTCGTGCGAGGTGAGCGCGGTCATGATTTCGGCGGCCCTCATAGGTCGATCGATCCCATCTGGCGGAGCGAGGGACTTGAAACCGTCACAACGTCACAACGCCCGTGGTTATTGGGTTGTGACGGTTCTGGAAGCGTCACAGATGTTCCCGGTGTGACGTTTGGCAAAGCGTCACAAAGCCCGTCGTTGTTATCTTGTGACGGTGTGACGGTTTCAGTGGAGAGATACCGCGAGAAAACATCTTCAAAAGCCGAGCGGTAATAGCCCTTGGCGGTCGCATCGCCTTCTAGGCGGATGGTCCCGGATAGAATTTCGAACTTCCCGAGCAAGCGAGCTAGGCTGTTCTGAGTAATAGGTTTGCCGTTCCTCCACTCCGCCCAAGGACGTCCCTCGATCATGGTGAGTTGCGCTACCAGCTCGGCGGACGATATGCGATCCACCTCTCGCTCATCAAAAATCGAGCGGATGTCGGTCAGCAACAGGACGTTGACGGATTGTTCAGTCCTCGCGGCATCAGCGGCATCGGCAATTTTTCTTACCCGTACCGGCCAATCCCCACCCGCCTCATCAGCAATCGCGATTAGCGGACGCCAGTTATCGGCAAAGCGGTTGAGCAGCACGCCCATGTCGGGATCGCTTTGCGCGAGGCGATCTTGGTGATCCTGTGCCCACCGCACCATCTTCCGCGCGAGTACGTGCAGGTCTTCGGTACGATCGCTACGAAATGATTCTACTTTTTCGTCTGGCTTCCGACGTCGTAGGCTGATGACCACCGACCTGTCATAGAGGGTGTCCGGGAGCTGGCCGATCATCGCGATTGCCGCCGGAGCGTAGGTAGAGAATTGGCGCGGCTCGTGATCTTCGCCAACCGTGCGCATGACCTGACCGCCGCGCCTATGGCCAGCGTTTAGAATACCCCGCAGCTCGTCGTTTTCTCTTAGGTAGGTGTCAGCCTCATCGATGAGCAATGTTGGTTGAGCCATTGCGACAATTCGGAAGACTACTGATACCGTCGCGTTGGCCGTGGGCAACGGTCGCGCGACCAAGCATCCGAGGACATCTAGCGTTGTCGTTTCTTACCGCAGCCCTTTTCCGGTGAGGTGATCGCGGCACGAGGTGTGTGTGAAAAGCAGTTGAAGCAATGGGTGTGCAAGGCCCACAGCGCGAGCGTGTACACGCTATTCCATGCCGCAACGACATAGCGCCTTATTGCCTCGGAGATTTCATCGAGCAACTCCGCGCCATCGACCTCAGAAGGCCACGGCTCGATTACTGACAGCTCCACAGGACGCCCTTGGCCTTTATTCTCGGCTGGCTGCGCAGCTTTGACGGCGGTGTCCAGCGCGCCCGCCCTCATACCAAGTCCTTCTGCTGCCGACTTGCGCTCGCGCTCGTATTGAACAACGGGCAGTGAAGCTAGGCGCTGGATTTCCTGTTCGGCATCTAGGTTTATTGCGACGGCATCAAGAGAGCCGTTCAAGGTCGGGAATACCACTCGGAAAATTGCGTCAACTGTCTCGCTATCGTGCGCGGTAAGGTGCCGTTCGGCACAATCCCGCATCTCATCGACTGCCGCCAACAAACCGGCTTCGTCGTCTTCGAGTTCGCCTTTGATGGCGGACAGAATCCTACGGAGCGCATCGATTCCACGGCCTTCATGCGTCTCGCGGGCGAGTTCGGCCTGCCACCGTTCGATTGCCGATATACCGGACGCCTGCGGTGGTGAGGTCTCGGTTGGCGAGTTATCTTGTGCAAGCGCCGTGTCGCGGCGCTCATCTTCCTTGGCGACAACGCTGGTACCCATTGACCCTTCCCTTGACGGCGCGATTCAAATCTCATTGTCTTCCTCCACGAAGGCCTCCAGGCCCGAGCTGTCAATCCATGGCCATTGGCCCTAAGTATCTGTAAACACTGGACAATTGGCCCTATCTGAGGCCTAAGTATTTGCAATTCCGTCGAGATTTTTTAACTCGTCATATTTTCGCCGCAAAGTCTGACGGCGCGGCTATACACACTTTTTCTCCAAGCGGCGCGGTCGGGCTTATTGGCCCCCGGGCCCGACGCTTTCTTCGACCCGCCTTGGCCTGTTCGGTGCTCCTGGATTAGTGTCCCGCCACAGACCTGCCCAGCCTCGCGGCGCGTCCGTCGGGCTCGCGCCGCGCCGCGCGGTGAGTGCCCACGGGCCCTTCCTGGCGCGATTTCGTAGGCTCACACTCGCGCCTAAGCGCGCGCTCGATTGCTGCGCGCGGCAGGCCCCGGCCAAGCAGGACCGGCTCGCCGAGGTGTCAAGCCGACCGGCGTCCCGGCGCCGTCGACGATGAGGTCGATGCGACTGCCCAAATCTGCCTGTTCTCAAAACTCACCGCTGAACAATTTGACTGTCGTGACCATGGTATCGAGGAGATGGGTGCGGCTCGTCGTAGTAGTAAGAAATAGCCGAGTGCTTGCCCGGTCGCGTCGTGGACGATGAACAACTCCGTGTGCTCCTCGGTCGTCCAAGGCGGCGGGAAAGCGGCGCGGTGAGGGCATGGAGCGATGGTAGCGCCACGCGGGTCAGCGCGGGGCAGAAACCTCCCAGCGGCCGGTCTGTGGGGCGCGGGGTCTTCTACGTCCGTCGACCTCTACGGGTGGCGACGGTTTAGAGTTGATTCGTAAGATCCGCGACAGTCGTTGGCTTTTGTGCGTCGAAGTTTGCCTGGTCAACGCGGACGTAGCGCCATGCTGTCCCTGTCGCCTCGCTAATCCGCTCGCACCACTCACGTATCGCCTCATCCTTGGCCGTCGTCCCCTCCCACACGCGGCCCTTCGTCTCGATTATCCAGTTGACCTCTCCTGCCTTCGTCTTCTGCACGACGACCCAGTCGGGATGGTAGAAGCCGATGGCACCGCTGGGCTTGAGATAGTCCACGCGGAATTGCGTGCCGGACTCGCCTTGCTCCGTGGTACCGAGCGCTGCAAAACGCAACACATCGGCTGCCTTGTTATCGAGGAACTCAGCGAAACGGCGCTCGAAGTCATTGTAGGTGGCCACGTAGTTGAAGAGCGTTTTCTTCGCGACGAGCGGAGGCAAGTTTCGCCGCCAGCTAAAAGGCTGGGTTTCGGACAGCCTGTAGTCCGCCCGCTCGAACTCGATGGCGCGGCGATCAATGGTCAGTTCAGCAATCTTGCGCGCGAGATACTTGGCAATGCCCTCCTGAATTTCGAGCCGCGAGAGATGCGAACGAATGGTGTCGCTCTCCACGTCGACCTTCCGCCCGAAGCAGCGGGTGGCGACGTAATCCCGCACGGCGGGGTACAGCTCGGCGAACTGGTTCGGGAGCTTCGCCCGGTCGATGACCTTGTTCGTGATGGAGCCGAGCAGTTCCTGGGGCGGCGGAAGCTCGCCCGCTCCGATATCAACTTGGCCGACTTCGGTCTCCGTGGTGGCGAACTCGAGCTTCAGTCTGTCCCGATAAGCGTCCGCGAGCTCTTCCTGCTCGAATACGGGTTTGAGCACTGCGACATTGAGATCCGACAGCTTGCGGATGTCGTGCACCAGCCTCGGCTTGGTGATTGGGATTGCGATGTCGAAGGCGAGATGTGCCTGCACTGGCTCGATGATGATCGGCCTGGGCGGATCGCTTTTAGTCGTCGTGATACCGACGCCTTCGGCTTCGAGCTCGGTCCGCAGGAACTCCCGCAACTTGTGTGTCCCCAGGACTTCTAGTGTCTGCGTACGGTCGGGGCCTATCTCAAGCGGCATCAAGCGCAACCCGCGGCCTATGACCTGTTCAGCGAGGATCTTTGACTCATATGCGCGAAGACCCAACACGACGGTAACATTCTTCACGTCCCAGCCCTCACGCAGCATCATCACGCTGACGATGGCCTTGATCTTGTTATCGGGCTTGTCGATATCGCGAGCCGCTTCGCGCGCTTTCTCGACGTCGCCCTTGGTGATTTCTCCCACAGAGTCGGTGTGAATTATGAGCACCTCGGATTCCTTGAAGCCGAACTCCTTAGTCTTCCAGAGGTACTCGCCGAGCGCGTCGGCATAGACGTTCTTCTCCGTCATGATGAAGAGCACCGGCTTGGTATCGAGCTTCTTGTAGACGCTCCGGTGGTCCTTCCAGCGCTGGACAGCGGCACGCAGCCAGTAGCCATACTTCTCGGCGACATTGTCCTTAGTAACATTTTCGGGGTCTTGCTTCGGGCGCTTTGGGTCGTCCTCCTTGGTGACAAGCAGTGGCGCCTTGACGATGCGGTCCTCCACAGCCTGGGCAAGCGGGTAATCACAAACAGTCCACGGGAAGTACATCCAGCTTTGATCCCGCGGCGTTGCAGAAAAGTCGAGCCAGAGACCGAGGCCATTGGGCAGAGCTCGGTGGATCGCCAACAGAGACTGGCTCCAAGCGAGGTCCTCGTCGTGGACGTGGTGGGCCTCGTCGTTGAGGACCACGAGGTCCTTGAGCGACTTGACTCGCTCAAGCATGGAGCGCTGGCCAGCTGCCAGACCTTTGACCGGCTTCCTACCCAGCAGTGCGTCCACTGCGTTCTGCGGTGTCCACTCCGTGTCGCGCGACTCGTAGAGCTGATGGATGTTGGTAAGAAAGAGGTTGCCCGAGGCGTCCGGCTCCGTGGCTTCACCGCGCAAGATCACCTTCGGCTCGAACGGCCGCCATTCCGGGGGAACGAGCGGGAGATGTCTGAAGATGCTGTTGCTGTCGAAGTCCCTCTCCAGCCGCTGGTAGACGATTACATTCGGCGCGACGATCAGAAAGTTTGTCGAAAGCTCCGACCCGAGGACGCGCTTCTTGTGGAAGTACGACCAGACCACCGCCATCGCGATCACCCAGGTCTTGCCTGAGCCGGTAGCCATCTTGAAGGCAAATCGACACAGGTTTTCCGGCGGCAAGTCCTGGACGCCAACGCCGTCCAGCTCAGGCACGTAGCGGCGGATCTGCCGCTTGCCGTCCATGGTGGTTTGGAACTCGATATTTTTCGAAAGCAGGTCTTTATGGAAGATCGTGGCGTGGGACTGGATTAGCTCCTGCACGTCGCGATGGCCAGCAATCTCGACCAACCAGACGAGCGTCTCGATCGCCTCCCGCTGGCAGAAGTAATACCGGAAAGGCACCGGGAAGCCCGCCAATTCGTGGTCCTCGTCGAACCAGTATTCAAACAGCCGCCGGGTCACGTCCGACGCACCGGGCGTAACCCTGTTCCCGCCAAGCGTCCACCGCCGCCCGGATCTTCGGCACCAGCAGCAGTCGGCTCGGCCTCCGGCCCGAGGTGTCCTCCCGCCAGCCCGTCCGGGTCGCGTCGTCCTTCACCAGAAATGAGGTCGGCTCCTCCCACGGACGGCGGCCGGGGATCTCGGGCAGATCCTTGTCATAAGCGATGACGGCGCGTGCCATGGCTACTTCACCTCCACGTCGAAGGCCTGCGAGGTGTCGTTGCCGAAGATGTCGATCACCTTGACGAGGATACGGTACTTTCCTGGCTTCCCGTAGGTGTGGGGGTCGGAGGCGAGCGGGAGCTTTCGCTCCTTGCGGGTACGGTAGGCGACCCAGCCCTGCATGAAGGTGTCGTTCTGAAAGTCCCAGTCCACCGCCCAGTAGTCGATGTAGTCCGACCACTTCTTGACCTTGCTGCGCACCTCTTCGGGGATCAGGTCAGTGTTGGAGATGACGAAGTCCTTGAGCGCAACCTGCGAGGTCAGCTTCTTGAGTTGTTTGATCTCGGCTTCAAGGTAGGCCAGCTCGAAGAAGCGCACGTCAACCTTGGTAGCGGCCAGCTGCTCCATTACCTCGCGCGGGATGATGAGAAGCAGCAGCCTCACGCCCTTCTTCTTCGCCGCCTCGACCATCAGATCGTAGAGTCCCATCTCCCATTCCCAGCCGAGCACGTGCAGCTCACCTTGCTTGAGCTTCGCGCACTCATCAACCGCTGCGTCGATCTCGGCGATAGTCACCGGCGCGTCCACCGCCCCGATGTGAACCATGGCCTTGCCCTTCTTGCCGTGCAGGTGCGCCATACCCGCCACCGGCTGGGCTCCGTAAAGCTTAAGGATGAAGGCGAGGTATTCGTAAAGCGTCCGTTCGGCAGGCAGCTTGTTCCTTTTCTCACCGAACGTCACGCCCTGCCAGTATTGTCTTTCGTACTTGCCGAGATTCAGCACCTCGAAGCTTGCAGTTCTCGATGCCGAGCAGTCGCTTGCGGGTTACGTGAATGCCCCAGCGACCGAGGTCACAACCAATCCAGCGGATTTTGGCGTGATAAGGCCACGACTTGTAGAACGAGCGCTTCGAGCGTTTCTTGCCTGCGCTGTTGAGGTGTTACTTCGAGCGCCGGATAGCGTCCGTCGTTAGGCAGCGACAACATATCGGTAAAGAGTGCCACGTCTTGGGCGGAGGTCGAGGTCTGCGCCAGCACCGCGTCGAGCTTGTCACGCTTCGCCTTCGCGGTGTCGTCGTGCACAAATCCGGCGGCGCGCTCCATCTGGCCGATGACCGGATAAAGAGCGCTGTCGGTGTGCTGCGGCGAACAGAAATAGCGCAGGCGCGTGTGTGGCTCGCCGGTGAGGCGTTCTATGAACGAGGCGGTCAGCCGTGACTTGCCAATGCCTGCCTCGCCGGAGAGCAACACCACTTGACCTTCGCCGGTCTTTGCTCTCAACCAGCGGCGTGAGAGCAATTCGAGTTCTTCCTCCCTCCCGACGAGGGCGGTCAGGCCGCTCGTGTGCATTGCCTCGAAGCGGCCTTCAACCGCGCCTGGCCGCACCGCCGTCCATGCCCGCACCGGTTCGGAGATGCCCTTGACTTCCCTGGTCCCGAGGTCTTGCAGCTCGAACAAATTTCCGAGCAGTTTCCGCGTGCTCTCAGCGATGACGACCGTGTTCGGCTCAGCAAACGCCTGGAGGCGCGCCGCTAAATTCGGCGTCTCGCCTACAATGCCGCGCTCCTGCGCCTCGCCCGTGCCAACCAGATCGCCGACCACTACCAAGCCGGTCGCGATGCCGACACGAGTCTGGAGCGAAGCGCGAGTGTTAAGCGCGCTGACCGCCGACACCAATTCCAGCCCCGCCCGTACCGCTCTTTCAGCGTCGTCCTCGTGCGCCTGCGGATAGCCGAAATACACCAGCACGCCGTCGCCCATGTACTTCGCGACGAACCCGCCGAAGCGCTGCACAGTCTCGGCGACGCATTTCTGATAGGCGGAGATGACCTCGCGCAGGTCTTCTGGGTCCATGCGACCCGCAAGTGCCGTCGAACCGACTAAAATCTGAGAACATCACGGTGACTTGGCGGCGCTCTGCACTGTCGTGGGGCCTTGGCTCCGCTGGGGCGACAGCCGGTTCAGATGCTACTGGCGTCGGACCGCCTAGGCCCCTTATGGCCGCGAGTATTTTCAGTCGATGCCCAAGGGAGACGCCGAGTTCCTTGAGGCTCTGATCTGTTAGGTGGGGCAGGACGGAGGCATCGATGTCGTTCTCCGCAAAACGCTCAGCGTACTCGGACATGCCGAGTTCTTCGAGCCATTGCGCAAGGTCCTGCATTTCGCCGCACCCTCAGCGACGGTCGCTCCGACGTACTTCGCGAAGATATCCAACCGACGCTCCGAAATGAACTACCGGCTGAACCTTAATTCGGCCCGGTGCTTGCAATTCTCAAGAATTTGGGGTCGCGGCGGTGGCGAGGACGTTGTAGGCCGCTATGGGTCTGCGGATGCCCTTGAGTTCAAATTCGCCAACTGGTTCGACAGTGACGGCATCCTTGACCGCCATCAGCACGCGCGGGCTTATGAGTATTTGACCGGGCTTGGCTTCGTCGCAAAGCCGAGATGCGACGTTGGACACTGTCCCGATCGCGGCATAGTCAAAGCGTCCCTCAAAGCCAATGGTGCCGAGCGTGGCATATCCGTGCGCTATGCCAATGCCAAAACCGATCTCGTGGCCCAGCTGACGCCACCTCTCAGTCAATGCACCGATCGCACCGCGCATTTCCAGCGCCATCTGCACAGCTTGGAGTGCTGGGTTATCCACCGGAATTGGGTCGTTGAAGACGACCATCACCCCGTCGCCCGCGTATCTTTCGAGCGTCCCGCTGTATCTGATAATGATCTCACCAATCTCTGCATGGTATTCGCGCAGCAGAGCCATCACGTCTTCCGCGTCTGCACTTTCGGTGAACCCAGTGAAGCCGCGTAGATCGCAGAAAAGCGCGGTTATCTCCCGCCGATGGCTTTCGAGTTGCTTCTCCGTCCCCGACGCGACGATCAGATCAGCCACCTGCGGGGGCAAAAACCGGCGTAGACGACCCATTCGCTCTATTTCGCCGACTTGATCGGCGACGCGCTGTTCGAGTTGTTGGTTTAGTTTGACGACTTACTCAGTTCGCGCGCGGAGTTCGCCGAGCAGTCGGGTGTTCTCAATAGCAATAACCGCCTGGGCAGCGAAGTTCTCCACAAGCGCGATCTGCTTGTCGGTGAAAGGACGGACTTCCTGACGATAGAGGGCAATTGCACCAACCAAAGTGTACTCCTTGAGCATTGGCACGATGAGAAGGGTTCGAGCGCCACCCTTATCGACGAGCGCGACAGAGTCGTAAAACCAGCCTTGTAGGCTGCTTCCTGCCTGAGGTCCGCGACATGAACACGCTTCTTCGTTGCCGCGACGCGCGAGAGAGGAATGTCCGCTACATCGGTCCTAATAATCCGCGCCTCGCCTCGCGGCACATACGTTGGCTCACCATGCCACGCGACCCAATGGAAGGCATCTCCCTCACGAAGAAGAAGATTGCCAAACTTCGCTTCACAAATGCGGGTGGCACTGACTAACATTGCAGCGAACACTGGCTCAAGCTCGCCTGGGGAGCTTGAGATAACCCGGAGCACGTCCGAGGTAGCCGTCTGCTCCTCAAGGGATTGACGCAGTTCGTTGAGCAGTCGCGCGTTCTCGATGGCGATGACCGCCTGCGCTGCGAAGCTCTTGACGAGTTCGATCTGCTTATCAGTGAAAGCGCGAACTTCCTGTCGCGATAGAATGAACGCGCCGATCAGTTCGCCCTCTTTCACCATCGGCACATCCAGGACTGCCCGTATTCCGCCCAGCTCGATGCCCGTTCGAGTAATGCTGTTGTCTTGGTCCTCCGAAACATAATCGCCAACCTGCACCGGCAATTAAGTCTGTACCATTTGCCGTAGAGCTCGTGGCATCTCATCAAAGCTCATAGGCGATCGCCGCCGGTGTTCGGCATACCCTGGCGGCGTATTGTGAGAGGCCGTGAGGTGCAAGGCGCTGCCGCTCCAGCGGTAAATGTTTCCAAATGTCGCGTCGCAGATGCGAACTGCTTTCTCCAACATGGTGGCAAATACCGGTTGCAGCTCACCCGGAGAGCTGGAGATGACCTTGAGCACGTCCGAGGTGGCCGTTTGCTCCTCAAGAACTCGCGCAGCTCGTTCAGCAGCCGCGCGTTCTCGAGGGCGATGACTGCCTGAGCGGCGAAGTTCGTAAGTAACTCAATCTGCTTATCTGTGAAGGGAAGCACCTCGCGACGGTGGATAGAGACAATTCCGATAAGTTCGCCCTCCTTAAGCATCGGCACTGCCACGGCCGTCCGAATGCCAGCCAGTTCGACCGCTTCGACCATTAGGGGGTGACGCTCTATGTAAGCTTTCGTCGCTACCAGATCGACGATTTGAATAGTCCGCCTGCCCCTCATTGTTTCTTCAAGCGGGCCTCCTGGTACGGGCTCAAAGGCTATGCCTCGACGTGCCTCAAAAAATTCCGGCACATCGTGCGCCGCCACAAGACGAAGCACACCATTCTCGTGGAGATAGAGGCAGCCAAATTTGGCATCGCAGATGCGGACCGCTTTCTCCAGCATGGTCGCAAAAACTGGCTCAAGCTCGCCTGGGGAGCCTGAGATAACCTGGAGCACCTCTGACGTAGCGGTCTGCCGTTGCAACGATTGGCGCAATTCGTTGAGAAGCCGCGCATTCTCGATCGCGATGACAGCCTGACTGGCGAAATTGGACACCAGCTCGATTTGTGTTTCAGTAAACGTCCCCACCTCCTGGCGATAAATAGAGATCGCGCCGATCAGCTCTTCGTCTTTTAGCATCGGTACGTTGACGACACTCCTATAGCCGCCAAGTTCGACGCTCGTGACCACAAACGGATCGCGCTCAATATACGGCTGTATCTTTGTCATGTCGGGAATCTGCGCGACCTGCCGCGTATCGGCAAGTCGGCGAAGACCAGTTCCTGATGCTGGATGGATCATCAATTGACTGCGATAATAGTCGGCAAATGCAGGCGGTACGTTATGCAATGCAACGCAACGAAATCCTCCGCGATCGGTCAACCAGAGCAGTCCGAATTTTGCATCGCAAATTCCCGTCGCGTTGGCGAGCACGGCCTCAAATACGGGCTGAAGATCGCCAGGGAAACGGCTGATAACCTGAAGCACCTCCGATGTAGCGGTCTGCTGCTGCAATGATTGCCGCAGCTCATTCAGCAGCCGCGCGTTCTCGATGGCAATGACGGCTTGGGCGGCGAAGTTCGTGACAAGCGCGATCTGCTTTTCGGTAAAGAGACGTACCTCCTGACGGTATAAACTGAACACACCGATCAGTTCGGTCTCTTTCAGCATCGGCACAAGCAGAAACGTGCGTATGCCCCCGAGTTCGACGCCCGCAACGATCGTCGCATCGCGTTCTTCAGTGTAAACCGGCTCAGCCGCAAGGTCCGCGACGTGAACCGTCGTTTTTGTCGCCAACATACGACCGACAGGCATTCGCGGATTGGGACGGATCTGTGACCGCCTGCGCGCTTCGACAAGAGCGGGTGGCGTATTGTGGGTCCCGACGAGGTGCAGGGTATCACCGTCCCAACGGTAGATATTTCCGAAGGTGGCATCGCAGATACGCGCGGCTTTCTCCAGCATGGCGTCAAACACGGGCTGCACATCGCCTGGAGAGCTGCTGATGACCTGAAGCACCTCCGACGTAGCCGTTTGCTCCTGAAGTGACTCGCGCAGTTCGTTGAGTAGCCTCGCATTCTCAATGGCAATGGATGCTTGAGCGGCGAAGCTCGTTAGCAGCGCAATTTGCTTGTCGGTGAATGGACGAACGTCTTGACGATAAATACCAATGAGTCCAATAAGTTCATTCTCGTGGATCATCGGCACCCCGACGACCGTGCGAACGCCACCAAGTTCGACTGCCTCCACCATTATTGGATGACGTTCGAGATAAGCTTGTGTAGCTGCGAGATCGGGTAGGTGAACTGTCCGGCCTGTTTTCATCACTGAGTCAAGCATACCACCCGGTGCGGGAGTGAACGGCCCTTCCTGGGCTGCAGCAAACATCGGCGGTACATCGCGCGCTGCCATGAGGCGAAGTCGGCCACTTTCATGACGATAGAGCATGCCGAATTTCGCATCGCAGATGCGTAGCGCCTTCTCAAGCATGGTCGAAAACACCGGCTCAAGATCGCCAGGAGAGCTGCTGATGACCTGGAGCACCTCTGAGGTCGCAGTCTGTTGCTCCAACAACTCTGTAAGGTCCGTGGTGCGCTGGCTTAAGTCGGCAGTGCGCTGGCGCAGCTCGTTCAGCAGTCGGGCGTTCTCAATGGCGATGACGGCCTGTGCGGCGAAAGTCGTGGCCAGCTCGATTTGCTTTTCTGTAAACGGGCTCACCTCATCGCGGGTGAGCGAAAAGCTGCCGATCGTCATCCCGTCACGCGGGAGCGGCACTCCAAGATACGTCCTGTACCCGAAGGCGCGTTGATAGCCGCGCGCGAACGCACCGTATTCGGGGTCGGCCAGCACATCCGCAATATGAATGGCCTTGCCCTCAAGCGCGACCCGCCCGGTCACGCTACCGCGGTTCGGCTGAAACGGGTGTTCGGCCGCATACTGCTCCGCCTCGGGCGAAAAGCCATAGTTGGCGGTCAGCCGCCACACGTCTCCATCCTGCTGAAAGATGAGGCCCTTATCAGCCGCGCAAAGCCGCGCCGCTGACTCGGCCAACGTGTTGAGCACCGTCTTCAGATCGAAGGTGGACCGGCTGATGATCTTGAGCACGTCGGCGGTGGCGGTCTGCTGCTGAAGGGATTCAGCAAGTTCGCGCGTGCGCTGCTGCTCTGCCTCGAATAGCCGCACGTTTTCGATAGCGATCGCGGCCTGGTCGGCGAACGCCTTTAGAAGAACGATGTACTTTTCTTCGAACGGTCGCACCTCGGTACGGCGAACCAGGATGGCCCCAAGCGCGCGGCCTTGGCGGATCAGCGGCACGGAGAGGGTGGTACGGTGTCCGTGCGTGATCGCCAGTTCCCGCCCGAGCGGGAACTCGTCGCCAGCGTTCTGCAGGTCGGCGACCTGGACCGGCTGCAGGTCGCAGATGGCGCGACCGGTTACCGTGGAGCGGTCCAGCGGCACCGATTCTCCGCTCGACAGCCGTTTGGCCTCGCCGAACGACGCGGCCAGCCGGAACACCTCGTTATCGACGATGGCGATCTCGACAACATTTGCCTCGCAAATGTGGGCGGCGTACTCGGCTACCGAGTTCCAGCACCGGCTGCACGTCACTCGGCGAATTGGAGATTACGCGGAGAATGTCGCTGATCGCCGTCTGCTGCTCCAGCGCCTCATCACGTTCGCGAATGACCCGCGCGATCTCTGTTTGGTGAGTGCCAGCGAAGGAACTGCGAAGGCGCACGGCCTTTGGCGCATTGCGGCGCTTTAGCGTTGCCGCCTTGCGGCGTCGCGTTTTAACTGGTTTGCCGCCTGTGCTGGAGCGCCGTCTCATTGGCTCGCGCTAGGCTAAGGACGAGGCATCATAGCGGGTTAGACTAGCACACCCGAAGGGGCCGAGCGTGGTTCAAGCACAGGCGGGGGTGCGGCCGCCCACGGGCCTAACCCGCGCCTCCGCCGCGCCAGTATTTGAGCCAGATCAAAGTCGCGTATCTGACGGGGCTTAAAGTATCAACCGCGCGCCGAAAGTTTGGACAAGGAGAAGGGGGCGCGACATGACCGTAAAACATCTGCTTGAACAGAAGGGCCAGAACCTTTGGACCATCGATCCCGATGCCACGGTACTCGACGCATTGGCAAAAATGGCTGAAAAAGACATCGGTTCTCTAGTTGTGATGGACGGTGAAGAATTGATCGGCATCATAACCGAGAGACACTATTCCCGGAATGTCATTCTCAAAGGCAAAAGGTCCCCCACCACGCTGGTCAGGGATATCATGGAGAGAAACGTAGTCCATGTCCGGCCAGAACAGTCGGTCGAGGTATGCATGGCCCTGATGACCGATAAGCGTGTGCGTCACCTGCCTGTGCTTGAAGGCAAAAAAGTGATCGGCATTGTCTCCATTGGCGATTTGCTCAAGAGCATAATTTCTAAACAGAAATTCGTTATCGATGAACTTGAACACTACATTCGTGGTTAGCGCGGTTCAGGGGGTGGCGCGAGCCGCCGCAGGTGCAGAGCCTATCCGCTGCTGCGGGCGCTCCCACCATCGCGGGCCTGGTAATTTTCGAGCGCTTTGGCCTCCCGCTCTGCAGCCTGGCGCGCCTTTGACATTCCATGGGCATTCTTGAAGGTCTTGCCGACTACGCAGCTTGCCCGATCTCCTCTACGTGATGTATCAGCCGCGTCGGCGTCGGTCGTATGCGGGATGATCGATCAATGAATCAAATCACCTCGTGGCTCTATCCAAACCAATTCGACCTGACGACGGTCATGTCGACCCTCGCGCTCCTGATCGGGGCGTCCGTCGTGATTGTCTTGCTCAGTCGTCTGCTTAAAAAATGGCTCAGCGCAGCGGAGTCCCGGATCGGACTGCGTACCGAAAGCATCGGGACGATCGTCCGGGTGATTGCCAGTGTACTGTGGATCGTCACGCTGCTGCTGATACTCGACATTTGGGGGATCGGAGTTGGCGGAATATGGACGGTGCTGGTGAGCGTCGCAACGGTGATCGGTGTCGGGTTCCTCGCGACCTGGGCGATGATCAGCAACATCACCGCAAGCCTACTCCTCGCGATCTGGCGACCGTTTCGGCTCGGCGACAATGTTGAGTTGCTGCCGGAAAACCTCAAAGGCCGAGCCATTGACCGCAACTTGATGTTCACGGTGCTGCGCGAGGACAGCGGCGCCCTCCTGCAGGTGCCTAACAACCTGTTCTTCCAGAAGATGTTTCGTGTCCACGGCGGCAGTTAATGGGTGCTCGGACATGTCGAGCGTTTCGAGCCAATCCGCAATTTGAGTGGCTTGCGCTCTCATACAGCCAACTCGTCGAGCAAGGCCTTGGCCTCTTTCAGATCGAGCGTGTCGAAGCCTTCGGTGAACCATCCGAAGACCGGAGCGAGAAGATCGCGGGCCTCATCCCGCTTGCCCTGATCGCGCCAGAGCCGGGCCATGCTCATCGCGGCGCGGAGTTCAAATATTGGCGTCTGCTGGTTGCGGGCGATCATGATTGACTTCGTAAAGGCTTGTTCCGCCGCAACCACGTCGGGGGGGTTGAGTTTAGACATAAGCTCGCCACTTAACCGATGCGCATCAGCTTCAAACGAGCGTTGTCCTGTTTGCTCGATCAAGGCAAGTTGCGCATTCAGTGTCGCAAAACTGGCCTCGGTCTGGCCGGAGCTCAATTCCAGTTCAGCAAGCAAGATTCCGAAAAATGTTTCGAACGTACGGATACCGCCTGCGTGCATTAGTGCTAGACCGTCACGCATTTCGCCCTCGCCATGGCGGGACCCACTGCTCCAGTGCGCCCAGCCAAGGAGAGATGTTCCCATCGCGACAAATTGCGGAAGTGCATGCTTGCGTGCGAGAGCAAGCACAGTTTCTGCGTGCTGCGCGACCGGGCCAGGGTTGCGGTGGATAGCTGCGAACACGGCGGCGACAACGTGCGCATAGGCAAGTGTCGGAACGTGTCCGCCCTTCGCCGCGACGCGGAGAGCTTCGTCGATCTGATCTGCAGGGTGTCGCACGTCCCCCAGTGCCCACGACACTAGAGCGAAGTAGAACATGGCGGGGATCCCAGGGTCCCAGGCGTAACCTGTGACCATGTGGCGATCCCGTTCATGATCGTAGTTCGACAGGGCACTCGCAAGGTGCTCTCGTGCGCCCAAAAAATCGCCCTCGAACCAACACGTAATTCCAAAGACGCGATGCGCGATGCCGAGTTCGGGTGACCCCGGCCACCGCTCGGCGTCAAGCTGAAAGCGTTGAGCCAACTCGCGCATTGACGCAAGGTCTGCCCGATTGTAGGCGCCGGTCCACAGGCCGTAATAGGCTGGAAATCTCTCTGCGGGATTATCGACGCCATTTGCCAGCTCGCGAGCGCGCGCGAAAGCTGCATTAGTTTCTGCGGCACCTTGTCCGCGCGCATGAACCAACGCCTGGGCGTAGACGGTCTGTAGCCGCAACTTTCGCAGCCGATGTGCTGGGTTGTCAACAAGACCCTCGGCGAGACCGATTGCTCTATCTAGAGCATGTTCCGCCCAGAATAAATTGGGGAGGATTCCCTTGGCTCGGTCGATGAGCGAGTTTATCGGCATTGATTCGCTTTGGGGAGCCGAGAACGATGGCGAGGGCCTACTCTGCGGACATGCGTGAGCGCGTGATTGCTCGGGTAGAAAGTGGTGCATCGCGGCGTGAGGCGGCCGAACATTACGAAGTCAGCGCCAGTACGGCGGTAATCTGGGTGAAGTGCTTTCGCGAGACAGGCCGTTGCAGCGCCAGGCCGCGCGGCGGGAGCACCTCGCCGTTGGAGCAGCACGCGGAGTTTTTGCTGGCTCTCATCGAGGATGAGCCGGACCTGACGCTGGACGAGGTGTTGTCTGCGATGCGCAAGCATAAGGTTCCTGGCAGTCGCACCGCAGTATGGCGCTTCTTTCAGCGCCACAAGATCACGTTCAAAAAAAGTGCTGCGCGCGGCGGAGCAAGAACGCGCGGACGTGGCGCGCGCACGGCGGCGCTGGATGCGAGAACAGGGTATGTTTGACCCAGCCCGGCTGGTGTTCATTGATGAGACTTCTGCCAACACCAAGATGGTGCGGCTGTATGGCCGTTGCGCGCGCGGCGAGCGGCTGGTCGGCCATGTGCCGCAGGGGCACTGGAAGACAATCACCTTGGTGGCGGCGTTGCGTCGTCATGGCATGAGGGCGTCGCAGACAATCGACGGCGCCATGACTGGAAAGAAATTCCTGGCCTATGTCGAACAGTGTCTCGCCCCGACGCTCAAACGCAAGGATATCGTCATGGTCGACAACCTTCCCGCCCACAAGGCTGTCGGCGTCCGCGAGGCGATCGAAGCGCGCGGCGCAACACTTCGTTATCTGCCCAAATATTCGCCCGACCTGAACCCGATCGAGATGTCCTTCAGTAAGCTCAAGGCCGATCTGCGCAAGGCTGCCGAGCGGACAATTCCGCGCCTGCGCCGCCGGATCGGCAAATTCACCCGTACCCTCACTGCCCGCGAAGCTGCCAATTATTTCAGGCACGCAGGCTATGAGTGAAATCGATCGGAATCTGCTCTAGGTGGACGACCGCTTCTGCGAAGGCGGACCGGCGAAGTGCAAGTTCGCCCGCCTTGCTCCACCAATCGATTGCCGCGTCGGAAAGAACGGCTTCTGTATAGTGCCGAGCGACGATCTCAGGTTGACCCGCAGCGATTTCGGGAAATTGGCTCTCCAGCGTCGTCGCAATCCGACCATGCAACTGCTGACGACGGCTGCGGAGCAACGTGCTGTATGCGGCATCCTGCACCAGGGCGTGCTTGAACAAGATAAGCTGGCATGGGGCGGCACGCCTTGCCGGAACAGCAAGCCAGCGGCAATCAGACGGTCGAGCGCTGATGCCAACTCCGGCTCCGGCCTGCCCACCACAGCAGACAGGAGCGAATGCGAGAACTCTCGCCCAATGGCCGCGCCGATCTGCGCCATCTCCTTCGCTGGACCGAGCCGGTCGAGCCGCGCCATCAACGAAGCCTGTAGGCTTGCAGGAACCGCCAGCGCTGGGTGACGGTATAGCAGCAGTCGCTCGCTCGCAGCGCCCTCGCTCCCGCTTCCAGTACCGCCTTCGTCATCTCCTCGACGAACAGGGGAATGCCGTCGGTGCGCTCGATGATGTCCTGCCGGATATTTGTCGGAAGCATCTTGTTACTGACGACGCCGTCGATCATCGCATCGATGTCGCGCTCCGCCAGCCGATTGATGGTGAGAGCCGTCACATAAGGCCGTCCAATCCAGGGCGGCGTAGAACTCTGGCCGGAACGTCACGAATCAGCAGCACGCGAAGGCTCGGAATCCGGTCAACGACCCGCCAAAGGCTTCCAAGCTCGTGGGGTCGGTCCAATGGGCGTCCTCGAAGATCATCAGCAACGGTTTTGCCTGCGACAACGCCTCTACCTGTGAACCGAGCGCTTCCAATGTTCGCTGCCGACGCTGCTCGGATGCCATATCAAGCGTCGGATAACGTCCATCGTTCGGCAGCGACAGCATGTCTGCGAGCAGTGCCACGTCTTGGGTGGAGGTCGAGGTCTGCGCCGAGCAGAACGTCGAGTTTGTCGAGCTTCACTTGTGCGGTATCGCCGTGGGCTAATCCCGCTGCCCGTTCCATCTGACCGATGATCGGATAAAGCGCGCTGTCGGTGTGCTGCGGAGAGCAGAAATAGCGCAAGCGAGTGTGCGGCTCATTAGTGAGACGCTCCAGTAAGGCCGCCGTAAGCCGCGACTTACCAATGCCTGCCTCGCCGGACAGGAGCACCACTTGGCCTTCGCCAGTCTTTGCCTTTGACCAGCGCCGAAGCAGAAGTTCGAGTTCTTCCTCCCGACCGACAAGCTCGGTCAATTCGCTCCCGTGCAGCGCCTCAAAGCGGCCTTCCACTGAACTCGGCCGCAGCGCCGCCCAGGCCCGCACTGGCCCGGCGATGCCCCTTGAGGTCCTTTGCGCCGAGGTCTTCAAGCTCGAACAGGTTGCCGAGGAGCTTTCGCGTGCCCTCAGCGATCACGACCGTGTTGGGCTCGGCAATGCCTTGCAGCCGTGCTGCGAGGTTTGGCGTCTCACCGATAATTGCCTCGCTCCTGGGCCTCTCCCGAGCCGATCAGATCGCCGACCACGACCAACCCAGTAGCGATGCCGACGCGGGTTTGCAGTGGAGCATTGGACTTCAGATCGCCTACCGCTTGGACCAACTCCAACCCCGCCCGCACCGCCCGCTCTGCGTCGTCTTCATGCGCTTGCGGGTAGCCGAAGTAGACGAGCACCCCGTCACCCATATACTTCGCCACGAACCCGCCGAAGCGCTGCACGGTCTCGGCGACGCACTTCTGGTAGGCGGAGATGACCTCGCGGAGGTCTTCAGGGTCCATTCGGGCCGACAGCGCTGTCGAACCGACGAGGTCCGAGAACATCACCGTGACCTGACGGCGCTCGGCAGTGTCTTGGGGGGCCTCGCGGAGTGTCGAGAGGGCTTCGGCTGTCGGTGCCTTCGCGCTCCCGTCAGCGCGCAGCAGGGCGATGGCATCGAGCAGCTTACGCGGTGCCCAACGCGTGACACCGAGGTCCTTCAGGTCCTCGGCTGTGAGGTCGGTAGGACCGTCTCGTCTATCTCGTTCTCGCGGAAAGCCGCCTCGTACCTTTCGAGGCCCAGGCTCCGCAGCCAATCCCCGAGGTCCATAATGGGGTCCTAGGCCAGTAGGAAGTCACTCCAGAGCATGTCTTGTTTGCGACTTACATGATCCTTGAGGCCATACGACGTGTCCAGAGCGCCCAGCGCTCCCACGCCGTGGCGCAGGCTTCGGGCACTTTTTGATGGCAACCCGGTCCTGGGTCCCATAGGCTGACATTGGCCCGCATTGCCCTTGGCAAGTCGGCCGGTGCGTTTTGCAGTGAGCCGCCTCCACACCAGCCGCCAATCACGACAACTCACCAACGGGCTCCGCTGAGTCAGCATGGGGCAAATGTTGAGGGCCGCCTTCTTTCTCCGCGCGTCCCAATCTGTTACACCTCTGAACAGATTTGTAACAGTATGGATCGGCAGGAGGGCTATTTCCATGGAAAACGTACGCCTTCACAGGGGCCCTCCAACCTCAGTAAATGTAACAGTTGGCAGACGCAGCCGCGAATATCTGACCGAGCGGGAGGTCGAGCGGCTCATCGAGGCCGCCAAGCAGAACCGCTCCGGGCATCGGGACGCCACGGCCATCTTGGTTGCCTACCGCCACGGCCTCAGAGCCTCGGAGATCGTGGCATTGCGCTGGGACGACATCGACCTCACCACCGGGCGATTGCATGTGCGCAGGGCCAAGGCTGGGGATGCCAGCGTGCATCCGATATCGGCACGGGAAAGTCGGGCACTGCGCAAGCTCCTGCGCGAAGCGCCAACGTCACCCTACGTCTTCATCTCGGAACGTCGTGCACCTCTTTCCGCAGCCGGATATCAGCGCATGGTGGCCAGGGCGGGCGTGGCCGCGAAATTCACATTTCCCGTTCATTCCCACATGCTGCGGCACGCCTGCGGGTTTAAGCTCGCCAACGACGGCCACGACACTCGCGCCATCCAGGCCTACCTCGGCCACCGCTCAATCATGTCCACCGTGCGCTATACGGCTTTGACACCCAATCGGTTTAAGAATTTCTGGAAAGACTAACCTTCTGCCCCTCACAGCGGCTGGCGGCTAAACCGGCGCCCGTTCACCTGAGGGTTCGGTGACACCCATCCGTGCCTGCGCCTCCAATTGCCGTTGCGCCCCAGCTCGTTCACATCACGCAGAAACCGCTCGAACAGCTTCCGGCCTTCAGGACCCACACGCTCCTCAAGCTTGTTCATGATCTCCTCTGGCGTCATAACTCCATCAGCATCCTGATCATCGGCTTCCCATCGAATAACCTTCGCCAGTCGGAAGGTTCTCGATCGGCTAGCCGAGAAGTATCCGCAGGCGTATTTCGGCGGCGCGGTGGCGACACCGCGTCGGCTGACCTCCCGGTTGCGTTGCATGATAGCGCCTACATGCCTTAGCGCGGGGTCCGAAAACGAGCGACCATCCAATCGCTTGAGGGCTCGGCCAGGGGCACCCGCTTCGTCGGCGAAGTACAGCAACCCTACCCTCATCCGGGAGGTTCCGTATTGACCTCGATCAAAAAGAACTATCGCCCACTTAGGTCGCAATTAGCAGCCAAGGCGAGGCTTCCCCGGCAATCGCTGGCTCTGCCGATTGCGCAGCCTTAGGGCCCGTCAGACAATAGCTGAATCGGGTCTGGCTTGAGAGCATGGGAAGGGGGATTCCATGCTGGCGTGGCGCGTCGTAGTTCTTGGGGATGATCAATGAAAATTCTCTCCAGAAGCGCAACGCGGCGATGTTGCCGCATCTCGACGAACGGCAGCGGCGTCGCGCCACCGGCTGCGATTTGCCTCTCTGGGTTATTCCGTACGATCAAACCCGATTTGATTTGCCGCCCAACGCAACCTGGTGGGATCCGCCCGAGATGCGACGCTTCCTGTCCGAGAACCGGGCGATGCCGCTAACCCCCAGATATTTTTGTTTAACGATCTCTAATTACCAGTTCGTCGACGCAGACATCATTTTCCTGCGAAACCCTGCCGAAGTGTTAGCTGACCAAGAGGGATTCGTTGCTTCCTGCACACACTGGAGCAACCCGGAACACACCTACACCGCCGACTCGCTAAAGATCTTGAAGAAAATCTCTACCTGCTGGGCGGGTCGAGTATTCAACGCCGGCCAATTTGCGTGTGACCAGGCCCTCTACACCGAAGAAGAACTCAAACAAACGTGTCTGAATCCTCTTCACGCAGACACCTGTTTCAACTTTGACCAGTGTGGCACGGTTCTGTTAGTGAACCTCTCCCAGGTTAAAATTTCTAACCTCACATTACCCCCGGTGAATATGGAGTCCACTTGGGCCGGCTCTTACGAAGACGACAATTTCGAGGGATATTGGGTCGACGAATCGCGCAAGCCTTATCTGTTGCATTGGGCCGGTGTGTATTGGCCTGTTCCCGTCGATCGATTGTTAGCAAAGTTCTTCACACCAGAAGAGCGGGAAATTTGGGCCGCAGAGGTCGAACAAAAAATGCGGAGGGCCCATTCCCTTAGGAATCGAATCCACAAAGTGCGGATGGCGTCTCGCAACTTCCTAGACGAACTGCGCAGTCGCTGACGATTTTCGGTCGGGATGAACTCCCACTCATCCGGGGGTGGTAGTTGAACAAACGGATGAGCGGGAGCTCATCCCGACCGTCGTCGGTCTTTGCCATTGAGGACGCGCCACGCCCTCCGCAGCCACGGAAAACGCCGGGAGACTTTTGATTTCAATAGTTCCCGTCCAGCTCGCCGCATATAAGGCAATTCGTCCAAAGACGCTTCTTGAATTTCTTTCGCAAACTTCTCGATAGCGCCGTTCAGCAGAATCACATAGACATGCCTCGGCAAAAGGTAGTGTTGAAAACGGGTACCACTGTTCCTCAGCTGCCGGCGAATGCGCTCAAGCCCGCCAAGAATGATCGCCGCGTCGTGAAAGGCGATCACGCCATCCGGCTTACAAATTCTTAGGCAAAACCCAAAATCCGCCACGACAGCCCGATCGGTGTGTTCGGCATCGATGAAACAAAGGTCCGGCGCCTTGGAAAATTCACTTGGGTCGAGATCCCGGGCGTCGCTATCAAAGGTGCGAATCCGCTCAACCGGAGATCCCGGAAAAGCTTTTCTCAATCCGTCCAGCATTCGCTGCGTCGAGTTTTCCGGGTAGTAGACTGCGCCACTGTACTCGTCAGGGAGCGCTAATGGTCGTTTGTCGATTGAATAAATCAACGCGCACCGGCTATCCACCAGATGCGGCTGAAGCGTGCCGCCAAGGTGGGAACCAATCTCCGCATAGATATACTCTCCGGACCGACGCACACACCGTTGCAACAGAAGCAGTGAGGCCCGATCCTCCGGATAGGTTTGCGTCGAGACCAGATCGAATAAACTCAGATCCAGCGATTCAATTCGTTCCTCGACACCCATAAAAGTGGGGCCCTTGTTATTCTCTGGACCCGAAAAAGTCAACTCCGGCGGAGCAACCCGCCTCTTGGATTAAGTGCACGCCCATCGCCAGGGAGGGATCGCGTCCTCGTCCGGCAGCCGCCGGATTGTTACCGAAGCCGAGGACGTGTTGTGACGTCGGAAGAAAATACACCTTTGGGTTGTAGCACGTCCTCGCGGCGCGCGGGGACGCGCGCCCTCCCCCAATCCGGAAACGATAGAGCGCAGCTCAAAGGGGGATTATATGATGGTATCTCCCTGTTCACCACGGCCTCGCAAGCGAGGCAGCGCTACACGGTTCCGACCGAATCGGCTTCTTGACCTCCTCGTACTCCTCGTACTCCTTGTACTCCTTGAACTCCTCGAATCCTCTCAGGCACTTGCTTTGGTTCGCCTTAATTTGGCCGTTCCAACTTGCGTGCTGTGCCGGAGCGGGCTTTGAAGGCGACCTGCAAGTCACCGGTGGAGCCTATCGCATGTTTCGCCAGGGTATTGATCATCCGATTCTTGAAATCACCGCTTGGAGCACCGATTCAGCGAGTCACGATCTAGTCGCGAGTTTTCAAGTGGTCGGCATCATGAATCAGCCGATTGGAGATGCGCCCGCTTCGGTCAAGTTACACGTGGAGGCGGATGGCTCGAAGCTATCCAGCAAGGTCCCGTTAGCTGAAGAAGTCGGCTATTACTTGATCTCGGTGGCCCTCAGCGACGGCCCAGAGACGATCACGCGTTCGATCGATCTTGGAATTGTTTGGCCCCCATACCCGGGCGTCCGGCCTGATTCGTTCTTTGCTACTAACGCAGCACCGCAGCGAGGGGCAGACATGCAGCTGATCGAGACCGTCGGAATCAAAGTCCAACGGACACATTTCTTTCCGGGAGTAGCAACCACCGACGTCAATTGGCCTAAGAACCTACCCGCCGGGAAGCCGGTGCCGATGAACTTTGATGCGTTGGATCAGGAATGGAAGGAGATGCAAGCGCATGGCCTGTGGGTTCTCCCGTTAGTTGGTTACTCGTTGCCTGGCGCCGGTGTTTTTGATCGGACGCCATTGGCTGAACGGATGGGGATGTATGGCCCTCCCAACGACAATGAGCGCTTTATCCGGACATGGGAAATCATTCTGAAGCATTACCCGGAACTGACCACGATCGAATTCTGGAATGAACCTTGGACATTCGGCTGGACGTGGGCAGCGACACCGGAAGCGTATCGCCGGCTGCAAACCGACTGGTGTAAAATGGCTCTCGGTCTCAATCCCCACTACCGCCTCCTGGCCGGCAGCAGCGTGCCTTTTGTACGAGATGAACTCGAGCC
Source organism: uncultured Actinomycetota bacterium (assembly GCA_963790265.1). Taxonomy (GTDB): domain Bacteria; phylum Actinomycetota; class Thermoleophilia; order Solirubrobacterales; family Solirubrobacteraceae; genus Palsa-744. The sequence continues at coordinate 3,431,530 of CAWBNT010000001.1, read as the reverse complement.
GTTCCCGGATTCATGGGAAGGACTTCTACAAGGGATCACCCACCATCCGTACACGGACGGGGCACTCCAAGAGAACTTCCGCTCCGGGGATGTGTTCCGAGCAATTGATGAGACCGGGATTGCCGCTCGGGATTTAGGGCTACGCTACGCCTATCTGACGGAGGGCGGAACTAGCTACCATACGCCAAAGCCGTCGAATCCGAACGAGCCGTATAACAATATCGAGAACGCACAAAAGCTCGTGCAGTACTATGTCGTCGCGGCTCTGGCTGGTCTCTTTATGAGCAATGCTCAGGAGGGAATCGGCTACGGACCAGGTTGGACCAAAAGTAATACTGCGCTCGCGGTGCTGACCCATTTTTTGGAGGACAGGGTGCCATTGATCGACCTCTGGCCCCGGCAAGAATTACTTTGGGGCGGAATCTTCGCCAATCGCAGATTTGCCACCCAGGATATTAAAGCGTTGCCGCGTGACACGGAGCTTAGCGCCAGGTGGGGTGTAAAAGTGCCGACGGAGCGAGGAGCAGATGACACCAAGGTAGCCGTGCTTTGGGGGTTAACGGGTCCGTCCGGAGATCATCTCGATTCCGGGGGTGAGATCGTCATCGGAGACGCGTCGAGTCTGCAGGCCTATGATCTCACTGGCAGGGCGATCCCGAGCTCAGCCGGTAAACTAATCTTACCCTTATCAGCCAACCCGGTCTACATCACTACAGACCGGTTGGATGTTCTGGCCCTGCGGGACCGGATTCAGGGCGCCCTCATTCGTCACCTGACCCCGCTCAATTTCTACGCTCTTTCCTTACAAGCTCCCGCTTCGGAAAAACAAGACCTGACGGTTCGCCTGCAAAATCAAATTAACCGGCGGTTAACCGGTACTCTGGTTCTTAGCGCGGGCGAGACTGACGAAACCGCTTCAACGCGTTTCGCGGTCGACCCCGGTGAGTTGATTGAGGTGCCACTTCAATGGCCTACCCTTCCGTTGCAAACGAACAATCAATATAAGATCGATCTCACCGCTAACCTTGATGAGGAGGACGACTTCCCTCCTGTTACTCGGGAACAAAACTTGGCAGTCGCTAGATTCGAAAAACGGACTGTGCATCTAACCGGTTCCCTCGCTGACTGGGCAGATCTGACCCCGGTGTCGGTCGACAGCAACCTTCTGCAGCAACCCGGGAGCGAGGCCACCTCTCTCCTAAATCCGAACACAACTCCACAGCCGAATGCAGCCGGATCAAAGCGGATAACTGGCCAAATCTATACGGCTTACGATGACGACTTTGTCTATCTTGGCGCCGCCGTTCGCGAAGACCGATTTCAGTGTACCGCCGGGCAACCCTTCATCTCGACCTGGGGGAATGTGACGACGGTTCTTCCGTACCTGCAAGGCGAACCAGCCGGCCTACGTTACGTGACTGACTGCGGAAGCGTCTTTCAATTCTCCTTTGGTTTCCGAGATCGAGTCCCCTGCATGGGCCGCCAGATCAACGATCCTTGGGCATGGAAAGGAACCTTTTTTGACGCTGACTACTCTTACGTCGCCAACAGCTCGACCACCGGAGATCAGCTTACTCGGATTTGGGGACCCGACACCGGCAGACGAAATGGCTATCAAACGGACTCGGTGCCCGGGATCGGGCCCGTTCCCGGAGGAGATGTAAAGATCACGCGCGATGAGGTCAGTAAAACAACCCTGTACGAGATCGCTATCCCTCGCCAACAGCTAGCCCTTTTTGATCCCGAAAGCCGACAATGCCGTTTCGGCTTCATCCTCTACAATAGCGAACTGCCATACGGCACCGCCCTATCTTGGAGCGACACCGCTGGAGTATTCGAATACTGGCGAACACCTGGATCTTTCCCTCCAACCTGGAAAAACCAATCCGCCTGTCAGACCTTTTTCGGGATCGGCAAATAAAGGAGTTCAGGAGTTACAGGAGTTCAGGAGTTCAGAAGCCTGCGACAGGCGGTGCGGGAATGATCTGAAATTTTCGGTCACAAGAGCTTTTGGGCTTGCGATTCTGGCCACTGGCCAAACTGAACTCCTGAACTCCTGAACTCCTGAACTCCTGAACTCCTGAACTCCTGAACTCCTGAACTCCTGAACTCCTGAACTCCTGAACTCCTGAACTCCTGAACTCCTGAACTCCTGAAGTCACCCCTTCACTCCCGCGAAGAGTTCGCTGAGCAGGTAGCCATAATATTGCGGCTCTTTGGAGACTTGCAGATTCCCGTTGAAAGCGGTGTCGCAGGAATTGGTATACCCAGTGGCCATCAACTTAACGGCACCTTGTTTCAGTTGTTGCTCAACCGTAGCCGCGGGAAGCAAATGCATTTCGATTCGCGCGGCCGGTCGCGGGACCGGATGTCCCAGCAAACGTCTCACTCTTGTTCTCAGAGCAACCCTGGCAGCAATCCGCTGTTTAAGGTCGATCAGCCAATGAGATAACGGCACCTGTTTATCTACAGCAACTTGGAAGACCAGCAGCCCGTTAGGCGCTAGCAAACGGCAGAACTCAGCGATGTAGCCGAGCGCAAACGGATGCGGAATGTGTTGCAGCACAATCGACGAATAGACGAAATCAAAGCTCTGGTCAGGGAAAACGCTGAGGTCAGAGCGCTCGTTCAACACAAATTCGCAATTCTGCGGCGGATCTAGTTTACGAGCCGCCTCCAGCATACTCGCAGCAACATCGACTCCCGTGCAGCGGTCGAAACGTTTCGCCAGCGCTTGTGTTAGCCGGCCGGCTCCACAGCCAAAATCCAGCGCGCGACCTTGATCGATGGTCTTAAGCCCCTGCTCGCCAAGCCAGTTAAAGACTCGGTCGATTTCCATCTGGCCGGTCCGAAGGAATTCATCGACCGACCACTTTCCACCTTTAGCCCGGGGGTCACTTAATATCGCCCAGAGCGGGTCGTCTACGCCCAAGGATTGCCAGTTTTCTCGGAGTTCTCGGAATGTGGTCATTTTTAAGCGGCCGTCTGAGTACAGATTTTGAATCAGTTAGTACAAGCTTACCAGTCGCGCCAAACAAATTGCAGCGAGGTCCAATCTTTCTCGGCTCGAATCCAGTTCACGGAGGGCCACTCGCGTGACTGTTTTGCCACAAACTAGCTTAGCGAACGCCTTCAGGTTGTGAGGCATCGGGACACTCATTCCAAAAGAGCAAGTCTTGGAAAACCAAAAGCCTGCAACGCGGAGACCTGAGAGGAATCTCACCACCGAGATACAAAGAACACGAAGATCCGAAAACAATGTTTCTGTTTCAGTCCGAACTTTGTGTCTTTGTGGTGAATTCCTCTTAGGTCTCCCTACACCGGCGCAAATCGCTCTCGACTTGGAGTCTGGTTCGGCTTAGACAGCCATCGTTGCAGCGCGAAATGCCTTTAAACTTCTGAATTGAATTGCGGCGCTTAGCCTTTTTGCGTGGAAGCGGGTGAGCATTTTGAGTGCAGCGATGACTAAGGATGAATCCACGTAACCCTCGTAAACTGATCAGACTCCTTCTTTTTACGCGAGACCTGCGGACGGCTCTCTATGCCTGGCGGAACGACATCGCCTGGTTCCAGCTGGAAAAGCGGGGCAAGACGATCGTGCTGAAGGGAACCGATCTTCCTTGGAATCACCTCCCTGCTCCATTACCCAACCAATTCTATTATCACGTGAGTCTCTTGCTGGGCTTCGGTTTCAAGTTCGGGGTAGCCAGCAATGAAGGCAAAAACGCCGCCTTTGTGGATACGGGTGAGGTGAAGCTCTGGCTTCAAGGCGGGGATGAAATCTACGTAGTCGAAGAGGTCTTTGCTAACTTGGAGTACGGAGCGCCCATCGCAGGCCCCGCTACTGTGATCGATATTGGGATGAACGCAGCAATCACGGCGCTTTACTTTGCCAAAGAACAAGCCGTGAAGCGCGTCATCGGTTTCGAACCATACGCGGAAGCAACTAAACGGGCCGAACGAAATCTTGCGATTAATCCTCAAATCGCGCCGAAAATCGAGATCCGGCGATATGCACTCGGTGGGTCCAACGGCAAAGCTCGCCTGAAAGTTGATCCCAAACTTTCGGTCCTGAACGAAATCGTCCGCGGACCAGATTCTGCAAAGCAAACTTCGCAAGAGCTCATCGTTGAAATCAGGGATGCCGAATCCGAGCTACAATCCGTTTTGACCGAGATCGACAAAAGTGACCGTGTCGTTTTGAAGGTGGACTGTGAGGGGTCAGAAAGAGAGATCTTTCAACGTTTAAGCGCAGAAACTCTTTCCAGAATACATACGATTTTACTGGAGTGGCACCACGCCGATATTCTCAACGAGATCACGCAAAAGCTCCAAAAGCACAACTTCCAGCTTTTGGTTCGCAGGAACAGCCAAAATAAAGGGATGCTGTACGCGTTTCGTAACGACTCGGTATGACTAAGGTGTCTATCGTTATCTGCACTCGGAACCGCGCAAACTTTCTCAGGCAGACCCTCGAGTCGTTAAGTCGGCTTGAAATTCCGCTGAATCACTCTGTGGAGCTGATTGTGGTCGATAACGCCAGCACTGACGAGACCGCCGACGCAATCCAGACTGCTCATCTGCCCAACTTAACGCTCCGCCATCTCTACGAAGCGCGACCGGGACAATCCCAGGGCGTCAATTCAGGAACAGCGGTTGCGCAAGGAGAAATCATCCTCTGGACAGACGACGACGTTAGATTACCGGCAAATTGGATTGCTGAGATGTGCGGACCGATCGAAAAAGGCGAAGCGGATATGACCGCCGGCGAGGTACAGATTGCCCCACATCTGGAAAGGGTCTGGATGAAGCCAATTCACTGGTCCTGGCTGGCGGACACGCGGGCACTACCCAAAGAGCGTCTTCCCTTTGGAGCGAATATGGCTTTTCATAGGCGCGTTCTCAAAAGCGTCCCCGGTCTCGACACCGAATTGGGGCCGGGCGTCTATATCGGTAGCGGAGCAGACGTCCTTTTCAGTTTGCAGCTTAGGCAAGTGGGATTCAAAATCTTAGCGGTTGCATCCCTCGTCGAACATCATTTTGAGCCGTCCCGGTTGCTCTATCGCGCCTGGAAAAAGCGCGCTTGGATCGAGGGCCGCATAGAGGCTTATTACTGCTACCATTGGCTTCATCGCACTGTCGCCTTTGCGAGTCTTAGAGCCCTATACAAGAGACTCCAGTTGGCTTTATACCGTTTCTTTCACAGCCGCGTCGCTGACAGCCAGGAAGGCTGCCCGGTTGAGGAAATCTATTTGATCAAATATCTCGAGTTCTTCCGGGGCTATGCCAGAGAAGCGAAACGGCCTCGGAACTACGAACTTAAGGGGCTGATCAGAGCGCACTAGCTGCGCAGCGCGACAAGAAGAAGCAAAAGAAAGGCGCACGGGGATGCATTAGCTCCCGGGCGATGGTCTTGAACTTCTTTTGAACAAAGCGCCAGTTTGATGCTGAAGGACTTACCTCCTAATACTCCTTCTTCTCTACTCCCTGACACCACTATTGTCGGCGATCACGGCATTATTCGTAATCACGGCGCTTGCTGCGGATGGCCTGGCCGCCAGACGTCGGCTCACTGTAACCGCCAAACGATGAAAAGGCGCCTCCACCACAAGATAAAACCCATACGCCAGCACAAGCGAGCAAACACAGAGGGAGAGGTTCACAGCCGGAGAGTGGTAAATCGGACTTAAGAACATCAGCATCAGCAAAATTCCCGGAACGGCCGGATGCATTAAGTACAGGGAATAACTCCACTTGCCGGCCCATTCTAGAGCTCGCGGAGCAGACTTGTTCCGACGATAGCCGATCTCTAGCCCAAGCCAGAGGCAAGCCATTATGGCAAACAGATTCAGGGTAAAAGCGTTCGAAAGGAAGACTGATCCGCCATGAAATCTTAGCGCTTGCAGGAAGGAAGAGGTTGCAAACACGCCAATACGGGTCAACCAGAGCACGGCCGTAGAAGGCTCTGGGAACCGCTCGAACGTCTCAGCCAGCCAACAGCCAATCAGCCAGCATGGAAGACCGATTACCCAATTCCACCAGCCAAACGCAGGATAAGCGCCGGCGACACGTTGAATATCCGGGAGATGAGAGAACGCAAGCGCGTAAGCGGCTAGTTGCGAAGCCGCGATTAGTGACATCCAACCAAAGCGCAACCGCAATCGAAGCAGCACCGGATAAAGCAAATAGTACTCAACCTCGCAAATGACACTCCAAAAGATACCGGTGTCTTCTGCCTGCAGTTTGACGCCGACCATCGCCCAAAGCCAAAGGGCAATCAATGCCGGACCGCCAATACGGATCAGACGCCGGCCGTAATAAGCGGGTACGTCGACCGATGGCGAATCCCTATAGGGGAAATGAATGCAAAAACCCGAGATCACGAAGAAGACGATGACCGCGGCCGGTCCATTAAAAAGGCATCCCAGAAGCCCTTTAGCTAATGCGGCGAGCCCGTGAGAGTCGGCTCCAAAAATCTCACGGGGTATAAATCCGAAATGAAAAAGAACGACAATAAACGCGCAAACGAACCGAATGCTATCAAGTCCAGCAACGCGCGTCGTCGACCGACCTGCTGTTCTCATTTTGCTAGGACTCCCTAAACTTCAACTCCAACGCTGGTCCTTCGGAATGCTGAATTTCCGATCTCAAGAGACTCTGCATTTCCGCCATGCTCGCCATAGTTTTGTAAAGACATCGCGTTTTGTCGAGCTTTCTATATTGACGGCCCACTGGGCAGCCCTTTTAAATGACGCCTCGGACTTATGGAGCGACCGTCTGGAGTCTCTAAGGTTTTTTCAGAAGTACTAAGGATCCCGATTGAAAGCATTTCGGATGACACTTCCCCCGAGAACACGCCGCAATGGGACAGTTTGCAGGCAATGAATTTGGTCATTGCCCTGGAAGCTGCATTTGATATCCGGCTTTCAACCAAAGAGATCGTTTCTATGCGAACGGTAGCGCTGGTTCGCAAGGTTTTGCGGAATAAGGGGATTACCGATGCATGAGCCGCGCAGCGGAACGAATATTACGCAAAGCGCCGAGAAAAACCGGATCACCCAGATCAAGGCCCTTTGGCGTGAACACACTGAAAGGCCGCCGCTTGAAGACGACAAGACGGCGATTTCAATCGGAGTAGCGGCCAGTTTCACTGCGAATAGCCTGCTCCCATTTGTGGGGGTGCCGTTGCTTGAGGCCGGTCTCACACCGTCGATCGAGCTCGGGCCTTACAATCAGCTTTTTCAAATCTGCCTCGATCACAAGAGCATCTTCAAGCGAGCGCTCCGCGGCGACCACGATGTCATCGTATTACTGTTCCGCCTCGAAGATATCGTTCTTGAGGAATTGTTAGCTTTTCTCCAAGGCGACACCGGGGCGTTTCAGCGCGCTGCGGAAAAGCTAGATGTACTAGTTTCCGCTTTGCGCGGGTTACGCGAAAAGTTCACTGGCACGCTAATAACGAATCTCCCACCATTTCCAAGCTGCGTGCCGGCCGGTGCTTCCAGCCTTGAAAATCCCATCGGCTTGGGGGCGCTTCATCGTGCTCTCACCGGACGATTTGCGGAAGCGGTCAACAGTATATCCGGTATCCGCCTTTGCGATCTTGATGCGGTTCAGCGCGAATGCGGATTACCGAATTCCTTCGACTCTCGGCAGTGGTATCTTTATCGCCAGCCATTTACTGATTCATTTCTGTTTCGGGCCGGCGGGCTGCTCGCGCGGATGATTGTGTCTTTGCGGCGGCCATCTAAAAAATGCGTCGTGCTCGACTGTGATAATACCCTCTGGGGAGGAACGGTTGGCGAGGATGGGATAAAAAATATTGAGTTGGGCGACGAATTTCCAGGCACGGCTTTTCGCGACTTTCAGCGCCTTTTACTTTATTGGCGCGGGCAAGGGGTTCTCCTTGCTCTCGCCAGCAAGAACAATGAAGCCGACGTCTGGGAGGTGTTCGAAAAGCACAGCGGTATGCTGCTGAAGCGGGAGCACATTTCCGCTTGGCAAATCAACTGGAATCCGAAGAGCGAGAACATTGTCCATATTGCCAAGGCGCTTAACATTGGGATAGACAGTTTAGTCTTCATTGATGACAGCCCGATGGAGATCGACTACATGCGGGCCGCGCGGCCCGAAGTCAGTTGCGTTATCGTACCTGAAGACCCGGCTGACCTTCTCGATACGATGCGGAATCTGACCTTGTTCGACCGGCTCGAAGTCACTCAGGAAGACCGGAAGCGGGCGGACCTGATGCGGGCCGAACAACAGCGCACAACGCTTGGTAGCAGCCTCAGCCCTGAAGAGTTCCGCAAGAGCCTTGGACTACGGATCGACTTTTTCTCGGCTCAACCAGAAGACCTCGAACGAATCACTCAGCTGATTAATAAGACCAACCAGTTCAACCTCACCACGATTCGTCGCACAGTCGATCAAGTCCGGGCGCTGGCTAATTCGCCCCAGCATCGAGTCTTCGGCATCCGAGTCGGGGACAAATTCGGTGACTACGGTTTGACCGGTGTGGTCATCGCTGAAATTCAACAAAATTCTCGTGAGATGATCATCGACACTTTTCTTTTAAGTTGCCGTGTCTTAGGGCGTGGCGTGGAGACGGCCATATTGGCCGCTCTGGCCGACGAGGCCCGGATACAAGGAGCCGAGTACCTTGTGGCCTCGTTCATTCCCACTGCCAAAAACGCCCCGGCCTCAACCTTCCTTCCGGATCATGGGTTCCAGCCCTTGGGCCAACAAACCTGGAGAATTGTCGTATCTGAAGTGCCTGCGGTGGATTCATCGATCGTGTTTTCTCGTTCCGGGGCGCCGCACGCGAGGCTTGAGACTGCCGGCTTACGAGCCTCGAACTGAATGACCGCATGTCCCTGAGCGACCCCGCCTATTTCGTTTTCCTGATTCCGGTCTTCGTCCTGTTCTATATCTTGGACAAAGGCGCGCCGCGTAGAATCCTGTTACTGGCGGCAAGCTATTTTTTTTATATCCAGTTAGCGACAATTTATGTCGTGGTGCTGTTATTTGTAACCTGCGTCACCTACTTTGGAGCACGGCTGCTGCGTTCGCCCCTAGCGGAAAAGCGGGAATCGCTCCTTTTCTGGCTAGTGGTTGTCATTCTCATTACCCCTCTGCTTCTGTCCAAATACCTCGCGGTGTTCCTCGCCGTTTCATTCCAGACAGGTCTCCTGTCGCTGATTTTTCCTGTTGGTATCTCTTTCTTCACCTTCGCCTCGCTCGGCTACATCATTGACGTTTACCTCGGAGTTACTGACCCCGAACGATCCCCCATTCGCGTTGCGCTCTTCGTAGCGTTTTTCCCCCTGGTTTCAGCCGGACCCATCGAGCGGGCGGGCCGGTTCATACCGCAGTTCGATTTAGACGCGAATTTTTCCTCTGACCGGACCATCATGGCCCTTCGCCTTATCTTCACCGGGCTGGTCCTGAAGGTCGTTTTCGCAGACGCGCTAGCTGGCCCGGTTAACCTCGTCTATGAGAATCCAGCGGCCTTTCTGCCGCTCGAACGCGTTTGTGCAACCCTCTTTTACCCTTTTTATCTTTATGCAGACTTCGCCGGTTACTCCCTAATCGCCATCGGCAGCGCGAAGTTATTCGGCCTGGAAGTTGCCCCTAATTTCCGGCAGCCATTTTTGAGCACAACGATACCCGAGTACTGGCGTAACTGGCACATCTCGCTCTCATCCTGGGTCCGCGACTATATTTTCTCACCGCTACGGACGGAATGGCGGCGTCATTCGAATCTAGGAATGGCCGCAGCACTCATGAGCGCCTTTGTGATCCTAGGCGTCTGGCACGGGGCTAAGTGGGGATTTTTGATTTTCGGAGCACTGCATGGATTGATGGTTGTCGTCTCCACTTTCACACTGCCACGGCGGGACAAATTCTGGGCGGCGGTCGGTCTTCCCAATTCCGTCCTCCGCATATCCCGAGGTATCATCACCTATTTCCTGGTGGCGCTGGCCTGCGTATTCTTCCGGGCTGATTCGTTGCCTCAGGCCGTTCAGATGTTTCAGGGAATTTTTTCAGCGGGGCCGTTCTACGATTTGGCAAAGTATCTTTCGGACTTTTGGCACCATGCCAGTGCCACGTCGTTCCCCGTGTTCGATAATTTTCTGGCTTGCTTCTGGGTGATCCCCTGTTTACTCGGCGGGGACATCCTCGTCCGCTACAAACTGGTGCCCGAAAAGCTTCCCCCTATTGTACAGGTCATCGGTTACAACTACGGCCTGCTGGTCATTTTATCTTTCTGGCTCACCCATTATGGCACGCAACCCTTTATCTATTATAAATTTTAAAGGGCTATTGTCCGATCTGCCAGAGTGGAAAAAGTGCGCCTGGATCCTATTCCTTAGCCTGGTGGTCCCCGGCTTTTTGTTGTTCTTGTTAGCCGAATGGATTTCCTGGCAAGCCGGAGATTGGCTTTCCATGTCTCAAGCGGCCGCGATGCAGATCAGCCATCCAGACGTGGTCTGGTACAAATTTCGGACATCGAACTTCGCTCGCTTCAAATTGGCACGCGTCGCCATAGATCGTCCCGACATTCTGATTTTCGGCCAATCCCGTTCCCAGGCTTTCCGGAGCGCGATGTTTCGACCGTATACCGCCTACAATTTGAGCTCGACCTGCTATCTCATGTCCGGGTTCACTGATCTCCTCCGGCATCTACCCGCCGGCTATAATCCAAAAGTCATCATCATGACCTGCGACTTTTGGCTATTCAGCCCGGTGTACACCGCCACTCAAATCCAGGCTCACGCGGTGCAGAAATTTACGCCGTCCTGGATCGATAAACTCGATGACCTCCATGACATTCTAGTAAAGTTGCCAACAAACCCTTCGCTTCTTCTTATCGGTCTCTACCAGCCCCATCCCTATCCAACTCTGGGATTAGGCGCTTACCTTGAAAAAGGGGGATTTCGAAAGGACGGCTCCATCAGGTTCGATCAGCCGGAAGAGAACGATCCGGCAAAGTTGCAGGGGCAGATCGAGGCGAACATCAACTGCGGCGACCATATGGGAACCATCGAAACACAACAGTTCGAAGAGTTTGTTTCGGAGGTACAGGCCAGAGGTATCTCTTTGGTTTGTGTACAGCTGCCTTTTTATTCGGGAGAAAGGCTGGCTACTGAGTACGTGAACAAGCCCGGATTCGGGGAGCTTCGGGATTTCGATGACCACGTTAAGAATGGCTACTTTGACAAACTAGGGGTCCTTTTTTTCAATTTTATGGACCTCCCAGGTTATAGCGGCAACGCCGCATATTTCCTGGACGAAGTGCATCCCAAAGAAGGCGCAACCCTGGCCGCTTTATCCGCCATGGCAGCTGATCCCCGCTTTCTGGCGTTACTCCCGAAATTGGATGTGGCCGCCATCCACGAGAAGCTGGCGCAGGACCGGCAGGCACAAACGCACAATCACCTCTACCCGGACGACTAACCGCAGATCCCAAAGATTAAATATCCGCAGATTTCGCAGATTACGATTATACGGCCTCACAACCTGGTAGGGCGAGGCTCCCGACCTTCGTCAAAGCATCCGCGAAGCAGTTGTGGCAGTAAAATCTGAAGTGATCTTAGGTCGAAGTGCCGCCGAGCCGTGGTCGAGCTTGTGCCACCGCCGATCGCGAACAAGAAGGAGGCCGAAATAAAAAAAGCGATCGGATCTGTCACCTTGGATCCCGCCACACCATGAGCCCGGCTCGGCGGGCGTGTCGGACCGGCAAATGAAATCTTCTTTCAAAATCGCGGCCCCTGGAACGACGCCTAGATCGTGCGGGAGCCTCCCCCTACCGGCTATGAGGCCCCAACCCGAAATCTGCGTAATCTGCGTAATCTGCGGATATCTAATTTCGGTTTTTGGGCTGACTAGGGCTCACCATTGCTCCACTTCGATCCAGGTGGTCGCCGTTTCTCCGGTGGCACTGTCGCAAGCCACAATCTGATGCCGGCCTTCCTGCAACTCAACGGTGGCTTGGTTCCCCTCGGTCTGGCAATCCAGGGTTTCACAGCTCCATTCGACGTGGCCGGTCGATTCAGCTCGTAACGCCAAACGTTGATCCTGTGCCGGTAGGTCCCTATCGAAATAGTAGAGAGCGCCGGAAGCCGGTTCCAGGATCCGCAAATGCTTAGCCTGCCTTTTCCTGCTAACAGGTCACCCAAAGTGTTCTGGTCACTCTCTACCCAAGTTTGATACTCTTCCGGCAGACGGACTCGACCGGCAGCGTCGTAATCCTCCGGCCGCCCGGGTTCGGGTGGAAACGCATACATCTCCTGCACCGCACGCGGGTGATCGGCTGATACCCGGTGCCCGGTGAGCGGATCAATGTAGCAATGCTCAATCCCGGACGGCTGGCGATACCAGCTGGCTCCATAGCGATCCCTGAGTTTCACCATAATTTCATGAAAGATAGGTGCGGCCCCGGTCACACCGGTAACGCCGCGCATGGCAGAGTTGTCCGGATTCCCTACCCAAACGCCGACCGTAAACTCCGGGGTGAAGCCAAACGTCCAATTGTCCCGATAGTTAGAACTAGTTCCAGTTTTACACGCGACGGGGAAATCAAACGAGAGATACGAATTCAGACCGAAAGTTCCAGCTCTGGCGTGATTGTCACTCAGCATATCCGCCAGCAGATAAGCCGCTCGCTCGTCAAAAATCCGCGACGGGTCTCCATGCTCCTTCCGTTGTCGGCGTTGTTGGCATTCCGGCGCTGTCGGCGTTAACAACCGGAACGGCTTATACACTCCAAGCCGGGCCAACGAAGCAAACGCATTGGTCAATTCCAATAACCGCACCTCTCCGTTGCCGATCGTTAGTCCCAGACCGTAATAAGCTGCCGGATGTTCCAAGGTTGTGATGCCGGCATCCCTCAGCGCGTTGTAAAGGATTTCCGGACCACCCTCGCGTTCGAGAACTTTGATCGCCGCCACATTCAGCGAGTTGGCCAGCGCGAACCGCAACGTTACTGGGCCGTAAAACCGGTGGTTATAGTTGTTGGGATGATAGAGACCGGTTTCCGTTGGAAAATCCGTAGGAACGTCGGCAACCACGGTACCCGGGAAAGCTCCCTTCTCTAGAGCGCGGACATAGGTGAAAGGCTTCAGCGCAGAGCCGGCAGATCGCGCACTCCAAGCACCATTAATTTGGCCGGTCCCGGGTTCGAAATAGTTACCTGAACCGCTTAAGGCCAAAACCTCGCCCGTTGCGTTCTCAATAACAACGGCGGCTGCCGCGGTAACATTCTTATCCTCTAGTGTCTGAAGCTGCCGGGCAATGACCTGGTCGATCCATTGGTTAAACCCGAGATCCACCGTGGTTCTAACTACGCCGCCTTCAGGGGGTAGGGTGCCACGCCGCTCCAACAGCAGATCCACAAAAAAAGGGGCTTCGAACTCCCGGCTATGCTCACGCAACCGGAGCGGTTCTGCCATTGCTCGAGCAAAAGCCGCATCGTCCAGAAACCCATTAGCATGCATGCGCTGAAGCACCCAGCGTTGCCGCGCCTTTACCGCAGCAAAATGGGTAAATGGATCGAGCCGCGACGGCGCCTGCGGAATTGCCGCCAGGAACGCTGCCTCCGCGGCGCTCAAGTCGCTGGGCGGTTTCTCAAAATAATCCGCACTGGCCGAAGCCAACCCCACCTGCAGGTCGCCATAATCCAAACGGTTCAGATATTCCTCCAGAATCCGATCTTTACTCCAGTGCCGTTCCAGACTGAGCGCAGCCCAAGCTTCGGTTAGTTTCGCCCACACACCGCGGTCCGAATTCGGGTGACTCAGTTTAACAAGCTGCTCCGTAATCGTAGAAGCGCCCGAGCGAATCTGCCCGGTATGAACTGCCTGCCACAAAGCCCTCATGATGGCCAATGCGTCAATCCCGCTATGATTCCGGAATCGTTTATCTTCCGCACTTAAGGTTGCAGCTATCGCATTCGATGAGACTTCAGACAGGGCGCACCGAGATCGAAAGATGCGCTGATCCTGTAATACGCGGCGCAATGGCCGTCCCGTTCGATCGACGAACTCAACGCTCTGCGGAGGCGATTTGGTGAGGTCCGGGGGGACAGGTGTCAGCCGCCATAACAGTTCTAACGCCAGCCATCCCAACCCCAGGATGGCTGCGAGAGTTAAGAATAGAGCGATCGGCTTAATTTTCATTTGGGAGGCGTTCTTGCGAGATCTGGTAGCCTTCCAAGCCTCCACACCGGCACGCTACATTGCTCACACACAATCAATTGCATCGTACGATCGGCCCTGTTACCACGGCCTCGCAAGCGAGGCGCGCTCCACGGTTCCGACCAGGCCACTAATCGCACCTTTCACCTTTCACCTTCTCACTCTCTCACCTCTCACCGTCTCGCTCAACCCAAACCGATCCGGTCGATACATTTCCAATACCTTGGCACCCGGCGCAGTCGCTTCACCCGCGAACCGGACCCGGCTCAAATAGGTAAAACGGTAATCGCCGGCTGGGAACTGGTCGCGAAAGAATTCGACATGGTTGTCTCGGATCTCCCGAAAGTCCGCGTAATCCTGGCTCGGTGACGGTTCCTCGCCCGCGTCCGGACGGAAGGCCGGGTTGATCGGCTCAAATATCGCCGGCACTGGATCATCAATCGCGACCAGGCGGCCAGCCCGGTTCGACTTGATATTCAGCGTGACCACAATCCTGTCACCAACCTTCAAATTCTCGGCCGGCGCAAGCTTACCGTCATCGTCGATCTTCTGGTAGACGCGTGAAACCGAATACCCGCGATCTTGCCGAGGCTGCTCGGTTACCTCCGGATACACTTCAAATTGTGCCTCAGCAAAAAGTGCTCCCGTTCCATTTCGCTTCACCAAAATATCCTTAATCGGGTTTGCCGGATCTAGGACGAAAGCCGTGCTCCATGAGGGCGCCTGCCGAGTTAGCGAAAACGGCAACGACCTCGGGCCGGAGACCAACAGACCATCCACGGCTTTCTCGCCGCTCTCTAAAGCCCGATAATAGCTGGCCAGCGCCAGCAAAGACCACGCATTCTCCTGCGTTGTGTCCCAGCGACCGTTATGGCGCAGTCCCAGCAACTCCTTAACTAAAGGGGCAACCTCGGCAGAACGTGGCCGGTATCGAGTCCAGGCAAGTAAGCGGAGAGCATCGCCACGCGCATCTCCGCCATACAACGAGATTGCGTCCGGCGCGCTGGATTTCGCATCTAACAACGCTTCGATCACATCTCGACGCGGGTTGACACTTGCTAGAAAAGCCAGCGCAACCACCGCCCGAGTTTCATGCGAGAGCGCGTCTTTCTTTTCGAATAAAGCTTCCTGGTAGGCGGCCTCTGGTTTACCGGCCGCCGCCAAGGCTAGACAGGCGAACGCCAGTTCTTGCAACCGGACATCATCCTCGATTTTCGGTAAACCACGCAAGGTGTCACTGAGGTATTTCAAAAGCGACTTCCATTTGTTCGCTGGAACTTCTACGCCTTGCTGTTGCAGGCCCGCCACGATCCAAGCGGTATAGGCACTAGCGAACAGCGACGGTTCATTGCCACTCGGCCACAAAGCCAATCCTCCGGAATCGGTTTGCCGATTGAACAGTACGTTCAAAGTGTCCTCGTCATCCTCGCGTTGAGCAGTTTCATTGCTCACCAGCCTCGGCACAGCCGATTTCAACTGCTGCTTCACTAACCAAGGGACTAAGCTCGAAGAGAGCTGCTCTGAGCACTCGTATGGATACGCCCGTAACGATCGGATCGCCTCCTGCAATGAAGTCAGCCGAGTGTTGGAGAGCGTGACGTTCACCACGCCCTTACCCTCAAGCAGCTGCGGATTTATCAGAGGCGAGCAGGTCACCTGGCTTCGCCTGAATATCACTGAGATAAACCTCTCGAAGTACGCTGCCCGCCGGCTCGATCTCACTCGTCGATGCCACTCCATCCGAATGGTCCTGTGAGCGTGCCGACCATTGCCAATGGCTGGTTCCCGGACCTGCGGCTATCACCGAGAAATCGACCGTTTGGGTAGCGCCGTTTTCTAAGGTAAACGAGGTCTCGGTCGGTTGGGCGCTGGAAAAATGATCATCCAACTTCAATTGCACATGAATGTTTTCCTGGTGACCGGCATCATTCCTAATCACCGCCCTCGCCGCTAAACGATCACCTGATCGCGCGAGCGGAGCCATACTTGGGGTAATCAGTAGTGGCTTCTGAATCGTGATAGCTGACTCAGACGAGCCAAATTGGTTTCCTCCCGCCCAGGCGACCGCCACGAGCCGGTACCGGGTGATGGCATCGGGCGCAGTGAACTTCACTGTGGCGTGCCCTGAAGAATCCGTTCGCACCGACGGCATCCAACACGCTGTTCCAGGAAAATCCGTGCGTAGCTTCAACCCGGGTCCCTCACCCCCACCCCCTCCAATTAGGTATCCCTTATTTGAAAATTGGAGATCGGTCGGATCCTCCGCCAGCAAAGAATCCAGCGTCATCCCGGTTTGAACTTTGAGCGGAAAGCTTCCAAAAAAGGTCTTGTTGGGATCCGGGCGTTCATATCCAGTCAATGCAAGTACGCCGTCATCGACCGCAAAAAAAGCGATGGCGCCGTTCGATACTGGCCGGCCCAAGCCGTCTTGGACCTTCAGATTTACTTCCACAGGCTCGCCCGGCTCAAAGCTGCTCTTTGGAGGAGCTACGTCGACGCGAAGTTTAGTAGCCGGATCGCTGACCCGCAGCATGGCGAACCCATAACGAAACTCTGGTGTCTTTATTTTGCGAGTGCTGTCATTCGCACCGCGAACCAGCACGACAGAGACATAGATATTAGGAACGTCCCCGGCCATAATCGGGACCTCTAACGTTGGCGCGTTGCCTTCCAGTTTGATCCGGTGAGAGCGTAAAATGTCCCCCGCTCGCTCGATATTCACAACGGCATCTCCCGTAAAAGGGCTCTTCACCAAGATCTTCGCCGTTTCGCCGACACTGTATTCGAGTTTGTCTGTTACCAGGTCGATTTGGGCTGCGTTACGGAAGTTCCAGGAAACACCTTCATCGCCAGAGTTATAAAGCTGGTACTCAGTCCAAACCGGTCGGCCATTCTCATCCTGAGCGCGAGCTCGTACGATATACTCACCCGCCGCTGGCAACGTTACTTCCGCAGTCTTGGCCCCCAATATTTCCCAACCGTTAGTACCCCTGGTAGGCTGCAAAGTCTGGCCATGCCATTCTCCAAGTTTTTCCTCAATCGAGTTGGTTCGAAATGAGACCGCCTTCCCAGCCCCTTTCACCCTCACCGTTTCATCGCGCTTCCTAATCAGCTCCAACTGCACGTCCATTCCTCTCTCAACCGGCTTACCATCCGGAGTGACGGCAACGCACTGAATAGGAATCGGGACCCCGGATGCAATCAAACCTTCTTCGATAATTTTGGTTGGAACGGTGATTCCGAGATAAAATGAGGCCGTATCCCTCTGGAAAATCCGAGATTCAGTGACGGTCTGCTGGTTCAGGTCCGTCATGTCAACCGTCAGAACCCCGCGAATCGGTTTACCCTCTGAGCTTGGCAACGTTGGCTCAATAACAAAGGGCTGCGAAGGATCATAGTTCCCCGAGCCATTCGCAACGGTTGTTTTGGCCTGCTCGTCTTGGGATGCGAATTGAAAATTCTCGAACCCATCCGGGCTAAAGGCCGTTGGCGTTGCCTGTAGCGTCCAACGAACCTTGGCCCGGGTTAGCGGCGCCCCAAAAAGATATTTCGCCGTGACTTCGGCGCGTGCAGGAGTCGTCGGACCAATTCGTTCCGGCATCGCGATATTCAACTCGAAAGCGTTCGGTTCGTAGTCCGCAACCTCGAAGTTGGCAAAGGCAGAAAGTGGCGTCTCGTCGGATCCACCGAAGCTAATCTTGAGTTCATGCCGGCCAATAGAGTTTGCGCTCAATGGGATATCGGCTTCGAAGCTGCCGTCGCGAGCAGTCACGATTTCCTGCGAAGCGACCGAGTCGCCCCGGGGACCAGTAATTTCGGCATCACCCTTCAAGGCAGCAGCGGGCTCCAAGCCGGATGCTTTCAACGCCCGTACTAATCCCTTTACATGCACCACCTCACCCGGACGATATAGAGGACGATCGGTGAAGACGAAGCAGCGCGCATTCTCGGCCGGAGCCGCTTTGACCCACTCGGGATAAAAGATATCAAGATTGAAGCCCGACATAGGCAATCCCTCAGCTGTCTTCCCTAGATGCAATGCGTAGGCATCGTTCTGCTGCCTTACTTCGGCCCACTCGATATCCTGGGAAAATGGAATGATCGCTACCCCGGACTCGTCACTCGCGATCTTGCCAATCTCTTTTGAATCGGCGTTGAGCAGATGAATTCCCGCGTTCGCAATCGGTTGGCCCGAACTCAGCGAAAAGACGAAAAACCGGAGCTTTTCAGATTCGCGTGCCCAGAGGATGCCGATGTCGGTCACCTGAAGCAACGCCTGTGCTCCAACCCGTTTTTGGCCAGCCTCGGGCATAGGATCACCATCGATGGTCAGAAGAACCATCCCACCCCGGTTCGCGCCGATGATCTCATCCCAATTGATCTCAGTTTTGATCCGCTTATCGATGGCCGCTGACACATCGATTGTGCGGTCATAGATGAGTTTGCCCCCCAATTTCCCTTCCGCGACACGCCGATTTGGCTCCTCCCCGGAGCCGACGCCTTGCTCTTCGCTCTCGCTCTGCTCTCCGTTATCGATTTGGTTGTAAGCAGCAAACGCTCGCTTTGCAGACGGGCCGTTAGCGGGATCGACCAGGAGCGCACGGACGTGCAGCTGGCGCACGTTGATCGAAAGCGCTTCAAACTGCCGAGCTCCGCCTCGATATTGGTCACCGGAAACCACGGGCAGATAAATCCGCGGTTTAACCGGAGAGAATTGAACCGTCCTCGATCGTTCCCCAGAAAACGTCGCGCCGTCTGTATCGACCACGTCAGGGCCAATCGTGAGCTGGTACGATTGGCCCAGCGCGAAATCGCCAAAAATAGTGAGGTCGTCCGAATCCGCCTCATAACGCAAATGATCGACGGTGGGCTCGACTTGGAAAAACTGCTTAGCCGAGTCAGACTGGATATCGCTAGCAAAAATATGCGAGAAATGAACCCGGATTGCTTTGCCGGAGTGGATATAGTTCGTCGTCTCCAAATTGCTGATCTCAAACCGCTGGATCACTCCAATGGGGACGGTTTTCGCTTCTTTGATTTCTTGTTCGCCCGAGAGGGACTTCAACCCAGCGGCGATTTCTAACTTCCATTCTTGACCTCCCTCGAGCGGATCTACTGGAGTGACGATCATCCGGTCCCGTAACGGCTTCTTTTGATCCTCTTCCGTCAGCTCACCTGTTTGAGCTGCTGCTCGTTCATTCCACCACCGATTCCAGTCGAGATCCGTGGCTGGGATGTTCAAATAGTCGGATCCAGTCGCGTACCGGACATCTCCAGCGATTTCTTCGCCGGTCGCACTAACAAATCGGAATCGACTTGGGTCGAGTGCAGTCTCCAGATTAAATGCGAGGGTAATCGGCGGCTTTGCTTCACTCACTTCGCCATTAGGGGCTTCCGCCGATGTAGTCTTTTGGGGAGCGAACGCCAATGTAATGCCGTATGGCGGAGTTTTTAGCACGCCTCGAAACGTCTGCCCGGCCGGATTCCCATTCAGATCTCGGAAATCAGGGCGAATCGTAACCGTGAACTCAGTCCCGAGTGGCGGGGGAGCTGTTGGCACAAAAACCCCGCTTCGCTGGCTTAACCAGGTGAAGGTGCCGGATATAGCCGGTTCGATATTGATGGGCGGAGTACCGGCTACGGTCCCAACCTCGTCGCGGCCCACAACCGGTGTGGCAAATCGAAACTCGAACGTACTGGTCGGCTGTAAGAACTCAGCGTCAGTTAACAGTTCTACATCCTTTTCCGCGGCAACCGCCGCAGAAACCATTGTAAAACACGATAAGGCTACAAAGAACAATCCGGGCAGCTTCAACATAAGTCGCTTCGCGAGGGGTACTTAGAGCATTCCAGAATCGCCTCATTAAAACGAGCAAAATCGGAGGGTCAGCGACCGCAAGCAGGCCTCGCGCGTGCCGCTTGGCTCTTCCCTAACTTGATACCCGAAAAGAGCTTTGAGCTGGATTTATAGAAAATCTGATTTTTCTGGGAAACTCTGATACAAAATTTCATTATAACTGAGTGGATCTTAAGGGATTGGCCCTCACTTCAGGGACGTAGCTTATCGCGAATCAACCTGGCCGTGACGCCAACATGTCAAACTGCCTCTTCGCTCGGAACCTGTCGAAAGCGCTTCTTGAGTTACATAACTCCGGACCGCATACCGACTTCCCGGCTCGCCTATTTGCTAGCCTGCGCCTCTGTTTTACTTGCGATTTCTATTCCTTCAATGAATGGACGGACAAGAACGTTGAGCGCATCGAAGTCTATCCCAATTGGGACGCTAGTCTGCAGCTGTTCAAAGACCAACTCAACGAACACCCGATCGAAGCAATCTATCGGAAAAGACTCAAGAGCGCGGTCAAAGTCTCAGACTTCGTCAGCCTGACCCAATGGCGTCAGACCCGGCTGTTCAATGAGTTTCTCCGGCGCCGTAACCAAAGCTATCAACTGATGTTCGTTAGCGCGGAGCAATTGCCCAAGCTTGCGGTATCTCTTAATCGGGCCAGCACGGACTTCACCGAGGAAGAAAGATGTCTGTTAAACCTCCTGCGCCCCCATTTAATTCAGGCATACCGGGAAAGCCGGCTCTTCTCCTACCTTAACCAGGCGGCTGGACTATCTAATGACGGGTTTATCGTTGTCGACCAAGCGTGGAGGATTCGTTACGCCAATGCCCGTGCGCTGACGCTGTTGAAGGATTTCTTTGGTGAAGAACCAGTCGACTCGCTCCCCGCTCGCATCAGTGCTTGGCTGCGGGAAAAGACCCGATGGAGGTCGGTTGCCGAGCGACTGGTGCCAGATTTGACCGTGGGTTCGGACCATCGGTCCCTGACGATACAAACCGTTGCCAGCGGCGAATGTACTGAATATCGGTTGTTGTTACGCGAAACCGTAACCCAGTTAGATCCTCGTCCTCTTCAAAGTCTGGGGCTAACCAGCCGCGAAGCGGAGGTTCTTCTCTGGCTAAGCCAAGGAAAAAGCAATTCCGAAATCGCCATCATACTCACCACCAAAGTGCGTACCATCGCCAAACATCTCGAACGCGTATTCGCTAAACTAATGGTTGAGAATCGCACCGCTGCCGCGCATGCCGCGATGGAGCTGTTGCGATCGTGAATTTTGGTAGGGCGAGGCTCCCGAACGACCTGATGGGCTGAACAGGGAACGCCACCTGCCATCAAGCTTTTGACGTTCAGCACCGAATTACGCGCCGAGCCGTGGCCCATCGTGAACCACGGCTCGGCGCACGTACAGGCGTAACAACATATCGTCTAGCGAGAATGCCCAGCGCTTTGCGAAATCCTTCAGGTCGTTCGGGAGCCTCGCCCTACCTCCGCTCCAGGATCCTCTCCAGAATCGCTTCTTTCAACGCCGTGAATTCCGCGCTGGCGCGATCGCGGGGCCGATCAAGGGATACCCCGGTTTCGAAGGTGACACGGCCGCCTTCCATTAGGAGGATTCGATCGGCCAACGCCACGGCTTCTTCCACATCATGGGTCACCAGAATGGCGCTAAAACGGCGCTCCAGCCAAAGCCGCTCAATCAACGCCTGCATTTCTAAACGCGTCAAGGCATCCAGGGCGCCTAGCGGCTCATCGAACAACAACAAATTCGCGTTACTGGCTAATGCCCGGGCCAGCGCGACGCGTTGCCGTTGACCTCCGGACAAGATCGACGGCCATTCGTGAGAGCGATCTCCAAGCCCGACGTGCTGTAAAGCATCTTCAGCCACGCGATCGCGCGAACTCGCCTTCGGGGCGGCAAGCGCCACATTTGCTTTGACTGATTTCCATGGCAACAAGGCCGCCTCTTGAAACATCAAACGAGCGTGACGGCTCAAGCCGGTTAACCGTTCCCCGCCGATCTCTACCCAACCGCTGGACGGTTTCTCCAGTCCGCAAATCAATCGTAAGAGAGTTGATTTCCCGCACCCGCTTTTACCCACCACTGCCACCAGCTCCCCAGGATCGACTCGAAAATCCAAAGAGTGTAATACCAAACGACCAGCAAACTCCTTACTGAGAGCGTGTGTCCGTACCGCGACGGCAGTCGTCTCCTCGGTCCCCGATCGCGGGCTAGTCTCTAATAGCGTGGTGCTGTCCATAGGGCTTACAAAGGGCTCACACTTTGGTGGGGCGAGGCTCCAGAATTACCTGGAAAGGTCCACAGCGGAAAATCGTTGTGCTGGCGGAATTTCGTGAATGGGCCGATGCGCCGCCGAGCCGTTCCCATCGCGTAGCCACACCGAGATCATGGTCGAGCTGCCCAACGCCACACCCGGCTCGGCGACCTCTTGGCCTAGCGCGTGAAAGATCGGGTGACCGCCATCCCCTTCGCTCACCCTTTGAGGAAGATCCGGAGCCTCGCCCTACCACAGTGCTCACCTGTACGCCGGA
Organism: uncultured Actinomycetota bacterium; assembly: GCA_963790265.1. Taxonomy (GTDB): domain Bacteria; phylum Actinomycetota; class Thermoleophilia; order Solirubrobacterales; family Solirubrobacteraceae; genus Palsa-744. The sequence continues at coordinate 3,408,936 of CAWBNT010000001.1, read as the reverse complement.
TTCCATCGCAATAACCAACTTTCCAGCGCTCGGGTGATAGTATCCGCTAACTTTCCGAGAATGGCATAAAGCAGAATACCGACCAGGACGATATCGGTTTGCAAGAACTCGCGCGCATTCATCGTCATATAACCAATGCCGTTGTCGCACGCGATCGTCTCAGCCACGATCAACGTCAGCCACATAATCCCGAGCGCATAACGAAGCCCGACCAAAATCGATGGCAGTGCACTGGGCAATACCACCGTGAGGAGCAATTCCCAGGGAGTGAGGCCATAGATGCGCCCCATCTCAATCAGCTTTGGATCCGTGGAGCGAATCCCGTGGATGGTGTTGACATAAATTGGGAAAAAGACCCCGATCACGATCAGAAATAGTTTGGCGGGCTCCCCGATGCCAAACCAGAGGATGACCAGTGGGATCATCGCCAGATGCGGAATATTGCGTAGCATCTGCAAAGACGAATCGAACAACCGATTGGCTGGACCTACCAACCCGTTCAATAAGCCGAAAGCAAAACCGATAGCGCCTCCAATAAAGAGGCCGGCCAGCGCTCGTTGGAAGCTTTCCCAAAGATGCGTGGGTAGTTCTCCGGTCAGCGTCAGATGAAGGCCTGCTTGCAGCACTTCAACTGGCGACGGCAATACCCGATGAGGGATTATCCCGGTCCCGGCAAAAGCCTGCCAAACCAGCAAAAGTCCAACCGGCACCAGCCAGGGCGAGGCTATTTCGAGCAACCGGCTCCTATTAGTTAAAACTCCCGCGCTCATGCAGATCAACCACTAACACCGGGCGAAAAATCGTTGGCAACCACTTCGCCAGGCGAAAAATCAGCCGCTTCTCCGCTGTCATCCTCGTGATCCAGCGGTAATTTCGGCAAGAGCAGCTCGGCGGTCCGATAGGCTTCCTCTAAATGCGGGTACCCGGAGAAAATGAAAGTGTCGATACCCAGTTCGGCGTACTCTTTCATCCGGTTAACCACATTCTCGACGCTTCCGACTAGGGCCGTACCCGCACCACTTCGAACCAGTCCAACACCGGCCCAAAGATTCGGACTGATCTCCAGATTCTTTCGGGCCTTATTCGAACCAGCCAGTTTTTGCAGAGCTAACATTCGTTGCTGACCCACCGAGTCCTGGCGAGCCATAGTCTGCTGGGCGACGGCAATCGTGCTCTCGCTTACTTGACTGATCAACCGGTCCGCATCCCGCCAGGCTTCCTCTTCCGACTCGCGCACGAGGATGTGCAGTCGAATACCGAATCTGAGCTTTCGACCATACTTAGCGTAGGCGTAGTTACGCACTTTCGTCAGCTTCTCTTTCACCTGTTCGGGTGGTTCACCCCAGGTCAAATAATAGTCCACGTGTTTTGCGGCGACATCCATACCACCATCAGACGAACCGCCAAAATACAGGGCCGGGTACGGCCGTTGCGCGGCGGGAAAGAGCACCTTTGCGCCCCGCACACGCAGTTGTTCTCCCTCAAAATTAACCTCTCCCTCGTTCGCTAAAACCGAACGCCAGATAGTAAGAAACTCATCTGTGATCTTATAGCGAGTATCGTGATCGACGAACAAACCGTCCCCGGCCAACTCAACCGGATCTCCACCGGTCACCACATTGATCAGGATACGGCCATTACTTAGCCGGTCGAACGTTGCGGCCATCCGAGCCGCTAAGCTGGGCGAAACCAAGCCAGGTCTCACTGCCACCAGAAAGCGCATCCGTTTGGTGTTGGCTGCCAGAAAAGAGGCGGTAACCCAAGCGTCCTCGCAGGACCGCCCGGTAGGCAACAGCGCCCCGTAAAAGCCCAGGTTGTCGACTGCTGACGCGACCTGCTGCAGGTACCCCAGGTCGAGTACGCGCCCGCCGCGGCTAGTCCCAAGGTAGCGGCTGTCCCCGTGCGTAGGAATAAACCAGAAGACTTTCATGGTGTTGTGGTGTGCGACGTGAAAACGATATCTGCGACCCGGATCGCCTTCGGCATTAAGCCGAGCCGGAAGAAAATGTCTGCCGCCGTCTGTTGTTCGTTCACGACCTCGGTCGTGATCGGTTGAGCGAAATAACGCTGTTTACGAAGTTCAGATCGTTCCATCACCGCCGGGGTTATACCTAGCTTTTCGGCCAGAAAATCCGCCGTCGCCTTTGGATCCCGCTTCGCTCGCGTGCCGGTCTCCGAGAGCACGGCCATCACCACATCGACGACCTTCGGATTAACTTTCAAAAATTCGGCTCGACCAAAATAGAACTCCCGATGCCCGTTTAACCCGGCGCCATTCACAATGAGTCTTGCTCCTCCTTCGACTTCCGCCGCCGCCAAAAAAGGGTCCCAGACTGCCCAACTATCGACGGCTTTGGCTTCGAAGGCGGCACGGGCGTCCGGCGGTTCGAGGTAGACCGGCTTTATGTCCGCGAAGCTCATTCCCTCCCGCGCAAGCAGTTGAGCCACCACTAAATGCGCGCTCGATCCCTTGGCGAACGCCATTGTCTTACCTTTGAGCTCCGCAAAAGTATGGACGGATGAATCCTTGGGCACCACTACCCCGGTGCTTTCCGGGCTCGGATTACTAGCGGCGAAAATTTGAAACGGGATGCCGGCGGCCTGCGCAAACAGCAATGGTGCATCCCCAGAGTGACCAATATCGATGCTCCCCCCGTTCAGGGCCTCTAATAAAGGGAGCCCCGAAGGGAACTCTTTCCACTGCACAGTATACCCAAGCGGAGTTAAGGCCTTTTCCAGCAAACCAGAGGTCTTCGTCAACAGTAACGCACCCGATTTTTGATACCCGACCCGCAGGACCTCGCTCGATTCGGCCCGGTTGGCCACCGCGACCACGCATAGAAGGGACATGCCGGCTAAGCCCTTCGTCGAGGCCGATACCCATCGCGCAAACATTCCTGAACAAAAGCCTACTACTCTAGTATAGTCCCCTTAGCAAGGCCAGTTTCTTGCCCTTCAACTCTGCGAATTAATGGATGGAGGAATCTTTGGGTACAACGACTTCGGTGCTCTCAGGGCTCGGGTTACTGGCTGCAAAAATCTGAAAAGGGATCCCGGCAGCTTGAGCAAAAAGCAAAGGCGCGTCGCCCGAGTGCCCAATATCGATACTACCGCCGTTGAGAGCCTCTAATAACGGAAGCCCGGAAGGGAACTCCCTCCAGACCACGGTGTAGCCAAGTGGCGTCAATGCCTTTTCCAGTAGTCCCGAGCTCTTGGTGAGCAATAACGCCCCCGACTTCTGATACCCGACCCGGAGCACCTTGTTCGGCTCGGCGCGACCTGGAACCGGGGCCAGCAAAGACACTCCGCAACCGATGATCATCCAGGACAAAAGCCAGCCCGTTGTGGCAGCTAACCGGCACCGAAACATTCCAGAACAAAAGCCTACTACTTCAGTATAGTCAAGGAAGGGTCGCAATTCCTGCAGCCAAGGCTTCCTGATTGGTCTAACCAAGCTGGCGACGGACATTATCTCTCTCACCTTCCGGCCAGAATGTTACCTCGTCTAGAAGCTTCAGATTCCCTATAATTACTCCCAATTTTAGTTCTGCGTATCGCTTGATTATGCTCGCTGCACTTGTCGGGACATTGCGACAGTCAGACGCCAATCAGGTCACAACCGTGTGGCAAAATGCATCGATGTACCAATCAGAAATTACGCGAGGTCTTTCGGCCAAACGCGAAATCTGAAGTCAAAGCGGAATTCTCACCAGCGCGCGTCTTTTGGATTACCGGTTTATCGGGTGCGGGCAAGACCACCTTGGGACAAGAATTGTGTAGTCGGCTTCGCGCAGACGGACGTCAGGTCACCTTCCTTGATGGCGACGCGCTTCGAAAGACGATCGCGGAGGATCTTGGCCACACTGTCGCCGATCGTCGGCATCGGCGATGCGGAATGCCCGTCTTTGCCGATTGCTGGCTGAGCAAGGCTTCGATGTCGTTTGTGCGACAATCTCGCTGTTTCACGAGGTGCAGCGTTGGAACCGCGAGAACATCCCAGGTTATTACGAGGTCTACCTCCGGGTCCCGCTAAACGAGTTGAAGCGTCGAGATAGCAAAGGCATCTACGCGAGGGCCGAGCGCGGTGATGCGAGCGACGTGGTTGGTATTGACCTACCAGCGGAGATTCCCCAGGCGCCTGACGTGGTCCTCGAAAATTATGGAACGCTCCACGTGGCCAAGGCGGTCGACCACATCTTGACAGCATGCACCAAGCGGAATGGCGACGGGACGGCGCAGCCGACGCAATTCGTTGCCTTCAAAACAAAGGCAGAGACTTTGGAGGCGCTTTCGCCACTGCTGAAAAATGCACGCGTCCTTCCCCAGGTGCGATTTTCGGTTAGCGACTGGCGCTCAGAGGCCGCTGGCGTGCTCGCTGCCGTCAGTGCTACGCCCTGGAGCTCACATGGGGTCATTGTGCGTAGCAGTGCAAGCGGCGAGGACGGCTTTTTAAAGAGCCAGGCCGGAAAGTACGATTCTGTACTCGGTGTCGTCGGGACGGCTGAATTGGCCCGCGCAATTGACCAGGTCATTGATTCGTTCTCTGATGACGGAAGCGAAGCTGACCAGATCTTCGTACAGCCCATGCTTTGTCAGGTGGCGATGGCTGGAGTCGCTTTCTCGCGCAGTCCCAGTGGCGGTCCCTATTTCGTTATCAATTACGACGACTGCTCTGGCCTAACCGATCGCGTGACCGCTGGTTTAGGCGACAATCTCAGGACCTTTTACTGCCTCAAATCCCGACCTGATGCCTGCCCAGCGTCCTTAGCACCGGTTATCGCTCTTATCAGCGAGCTCGAAGCCCTTCTAGCCTGTGATGCCATCGACGTGGAATTCGCTTTGGGAGAAGACGGGCAGCTTTACCTTCTGCAAGTTCGCCCGCTAGCCATCGACTGCCATGGGGCAGTAGTAGACGCGAAGCTCGACCATGCGCTCGCCAATGTTAGGCGCAAAGTCGAGCTGCTTAGTCGTGCGCATCCATACTTGCACGGCAGCCGGGCGATATTTGGCGTGATGCCCGACTGGAATCCCGCTGAAATGATCGGATTACGGCCTTACCCGCTCTCCTTGTCGCTCTATTGTGAACTCATCACTGACTCGATCTGGGCTTATCAACGGGACAATTACGGGTACAAAAATCTTCGTAGTTTTCCGCTCTTGGTCAGCTTTCACGGACAGCCCTATATCGACGTTCGGGTCGACTTTAATTCCTTCATACCAGGAGAAGTGTCCGACGATCTCGCCGGTCGACTGGTGAATTACTACATAGATCGACTCCTCAGCGAGCCGCATCTCCATGACAAGGTCGAGTTTGAGATCATCTACTCCTGTTACACCCTCGATTTGCCAAAGCGAATGGCTAGGCTCGTTGAAAACGGTTTTTCGACAGGAGATGTTGCCGAACTTTCGAGCGCCCTACGGAATCTGACCAATTGCATTATTCATGGCGAGACCGGGCTGTGGCAGCGCGACCGCGCAAAGATCGATCTGTTGGCTCGCCGTCTGCCGGTAATTTGGAAAGCGGAGATCGACAAAATCAGCCGCATCTACTGGCTGCTTGAGGACTGCAAACGCTATGGCACGCTTCCATTCGCCGGTCTGGCTCGAGCGGGCTTTATAGCGGTTCAGCTGTTGCAGTCCTTGGTAGAGGTAGGCGTTCTAACTGCCGAAGAGAAGGCCATATTCATGGCAAGCGTCGATGCAATTGGGTCGCGCATTGGGCGAGATTTCTCACAACTTCCGAAGGCAGACTTCCTTGCACGCTACGGCCATCTCCGACCAGGCAGCTATGACATCCTTTCGCCGCGCTATGACGAGGCTCCCGATCTTTATTTCGACTGGTCAAGTAACCGACCTACAGCCTCCGTGCCGCCTCGCTTCGCGCTTTCGATCGAGCAGTTGCGTCTACATCGAGCAGTTACTCAAGAAACATGAGCTCGCCATCGATGCCCTGAGTTTGATCGAGTTCATCAAGGCCGGAATTGAAGGCCGCGAGTACGCGAAGTTTGTATTCACGCGAAGCCTGAGCGACGCTCTGTCACTAATCAGGCAACTGGGCGAAGATCATGGTCTTTCTGCTGAGGATTGTGCGTTTCTGAATTATGACGCCATCCGCACGCTTTACAAAGAGAGCGGCTCGGTGCGCGACGTGTTGGTGGAGAGCGCCACGCGGGGCAGAGAACATTACGAGCTCACACGCAGTATCGTGCTTCCACCGGTGATCGCTTCCCCCGATGAGGTGATTGCCTTCCACCTGCCAGCGAGCAGGCCAAATTTCATTACGCGAAAAAACGTCACTGCGCCGATCGCCTTAGTTAGCGAACCGCCAGAGAATTTCGCTGGACGCATTCTTTTCGTGCCTAGCGCGGATCCGGGCTTCGACTGGATCTTCACCCGCCATATCATCGGATTCGTCACTCAATTCGGGGGCGCCAATTCGCACATGGCGATCCGCGCCGGCGAACTCGGCATACCGGCGGTGATCGGCGCTGGCGAAGGCCTGTTCCAACAATGGCAAACGGCGCGCCAATTGTGTCTCGATTGTTTGAATCAGAAGGTCACGGTGATTGCATGAAAACTGTCACCATTACGGAGTCAGGAAACACGATTGTCGACATCAGAAATGACAAAGGAAATCAATGAGCACGAGCGCAACCCCACTTAAAGTTGCCTGGGACTACACCGAACACGCTACTCATTACGATAAGAGAGCGGACTACTCTCCCGATGCGATCAGGCATTTGCTGAAGGTAATTTCCTGCACCCCGTCTTTGCCTGTAGCCGATATTGGAGCAGGTACTGGTAAGCTCACAAAAGAGCTGCTCAAGCACGGACTAACCGTCAGGTCCGTCGAGCCAAACGATGCGATGCGAACCATCGGAATCGAGAATACTAAAGGCAAATTAGCCACGTGGTCTATTGGGACTGGCGAGGTGACTGGATTACCCACCAGTAGTGTTTACGCCGCTTTTTTCGGAAGTTCATTCAATGTAGTGAATCAAAGCCTCGCTCTAGCGGAGGTTTCTAGAATCCTTGTGCCCAGCGGTTGGTTTGCCTGTATGTGGAACCATCGGGATCTAGAAGATCCGATTCAAAAACGGATAGAGACCATCATCAAATCCTCGATTCCAACCTATTCGTATGGGTCAAGAAGAGAAGATCCGACTAACATCATTGATACGAGTGGATACTTTTTTGCTACAAAATCGATTGAAGGGGATTTCGTATGGAAGATGGCAAAGTCAGACGTGGTTGTTGCCTGGAAATCGCACGCGACTCTCAAGCGCCAGGCCGCTAGCGACTCATTATTTAACACCATTGTTCAGCAGATCGCTGACTATTTGGACCAACTGCCAGAAGCAATCGAAGTGCCCTACACGACTCGGATTTATTTTGCGCAGAAGGTCACATGAAGAAAGTTGCGATTACCCAGAGGGTATCAATTGTTACCCCGCATGGTGAGCGACGTGATTGTCTCGACCAAGCTTGGCCAAGGTTTCTAGCAGCGTGCGGACTGATGCCGTTACCGCTTCCGAACGTTATCGAGGTGGCGACTGCGCTGTGCACTGATGCAGATGTTGCAGGACTGGTTTTGACCGGCGGTAACGATCTTGCCGCCTTGGACGGCGACGCTCCGGAACGGGACGCGGTCGAAAATGCTCTGCTGGACTTGGCAGAGCGGCGCGGGTTACCCGTGCTTGGCGTCTGTCGGGGAATGCAGCTGATCCAGCAGCGTTTCGCAATCCCGCTGCACCGAGTCGAAGGACATGTACTGCGACAACAGGTAATTAGCGTTAACGGCGAGCCAACGGAGGTCAACAGCTATCATCACTTTGGCGCGTATGAATCACGACCACCGCTTGACGTCTGGGCAGTCGCCCCCGACGGCGTCGTGAAAGCGATTCGCCATTCGGGCCGAGCCATAACCGCGATTATGTGGCATCCTGAGCGGTGCGCCCCGTTCTCTCCTGGCGACGTGGCACTGTTCCGCGAAGTCTTCGCGGTTGAATGATGCGCGCAGTCATCCTCGCAGCCGGACGTGGTAGCCGCATGGGGCGGCTTTGCGACGACCGCCCGAAATGCCTGGTCCAGCTCGAAGGCAAGCAGTTGATCGAGCGCCAAATTGCAGCGCTTCTACGGGGCGGGGTGGACGAGATTGGCGTCGTCCGCGGGTATCGCGCCGAGATGATCGATTTCCCCGGTCTCTCCTACTTCGCCAACGAGGGATGGGCCGAAACCAATATGGTGATGTCGCTCGCTGCAGCTACTCCTTGGCTACGTTCGGGACCGGTCATCGTCAGTTATGCCGACATCTTTTATCGCAGCGAGTTGGTGTGCGGCCTGGCCTGCGCCCAAGGCCAGTTAGTTATAACTTACGACCGCCTGTGGCACCGACTGTGGGCCCGGCGTTTCGCCGATCCCTTGTCCGACGCAGAAACTTTCCGACTCAATGCTGCCGGCCAATTGCTTGAGATCGGCGGCAAGACAACGAAGACCAAAGACATCATGGGGCAATATATGGGCCTCTTGAAATTGACGCCGCCGGCATGGGGTATAATTGAAGCGCTACTCGTTACCCTCGAACCATCGATCCGCGACCACCTCGATATAACCGGATTGCTCCGCCAGCTGTTAGCCAGGAAGGCACTGACTATCGACACCGTCAGCACGGATGGCCAATGGGGCGAAATCGACAATTCGAGGGACCTAATGTTGTACCAGAATATGGTAAGAAACGGTGAGCTGTTGCTCGAGGAACCGCCGTAGCATAGCAATTATCGCTTAGCTTCTCGCAGACAGTTGAAAAACAGTAATTTCCGGGAGCCGCCTGCTTAACACCGTATTTGGCCTTCCTCGCAATGTAGAAAATATCACGAGATCTTTAGGCACGTTCCAAAGCGGCTCCCCTCCAGGCCAGGCTACCTTCGATCCTCGCTGGACAAAAAAACTTCGTTTTTCAGCAGTCTGCCAGACTATAGCCAATTGCCTCAATCCGTCTTTTCGTCTCTGGATCTAGCCGATCCAGAAACTCTCTGAAACGAGGAACTTTTTCTTTCACACGCAGATAACGGTAAGCCATCGATTCTGGACGTGGTAACCTTAAGCGGCTTAAATCCAAGTCAACTGACATCAGTGTAAGAATCTTAGAAAATTCCTTGAGCGGATCCACTGCGAAGTCTTCGAGGCGGAGCGCTAGCGTTGCGGATTGAAAAAAAAGTTCACTCTCCTCGACAAACTGCGAGAAAGATAGAAATAGGGTACCGGCAGGCACAGTCTGGTCTTCAGTGTTCCGCGGCTTGGCAGATGCTCCGGCAAAAAAAGCAGGGTCGCTTCTGACAAAGGCCATGAATTCCAGAAAATTTTGATCCAGATCGGCACACAGTTGATCAATGTTTTTGTAGATCTTAGAGATGGTAGCATTCGTATCGATGTTGCGAATGTTATTCCGCCAAAAAATCCAATTTGTCAGCAACGAGTCGACGGGATGGCGATAGATAAAAATCAGATCCGAAATCCCCGCTCTTACCGTTTCCAAGATACGGTTAGTTAACTGGGGCAAAGCCTGAGCGCGCGACACATACTTTATCGTGGCATGGCCGCCGTAGATCATCGATGTCGGAACTTGATGGCAGCGTGTAATTGCGAACCTATAATATTTCGCCCTCTGTCCGATGTGCTGCCGAATCAGTTCGGTGACATACCAACGACCGGTGCCAAACAGTCCGATAATGTAGACTGTTTTGTCCCTTCCTGGCCTATGGAGTTTCCAATACCGGTCTGTCGCTGACAAATGGTACTGCACGCTCTGTAATTTTTCAGGCGTCGATTTTCGGACAAATTTAACAAGCCTGCGCAGCACCTGGATCCCTCGATCCAATGAGGGAGTGTAATGTCCTGATTGGCCTTTTCTCATAAGCTAGTGAAAATCAACGAAAGCCGGGGCCAACCGTCCCGTGAAGTTATAGCCGATAGTCCCGCCATACCGTGGCCGATCGCGGCGAGCGCATTTTTGTTACTAGCAATTCATCGATGAGGATGTCAACGATTTCTTGTTAAAGGGCCCTTCTAACCGACAGAAAATACTCCGTCGCCCCCGCTTCCAGCCCATGCCGGAAGAATGAAACTAGCAGTGATCGCTGACGTTCATGGAAATCTAGAGGCCATCCGACATCGTCGGATCTGTGTCGCCGCCTTGCCTAATATCTCACGCAAAGACGCCAAGACGCAAAGGTTAAGACACAGGCAAATTCGCGCAAAGTACGAGGACATCAGGGACGTAATAATCCTTAAACAGTGCGTTTCTTGGTGCCTCGGCCTATCTTCGCTTGGCCAACCCAATCCATCTCTTCGAAATCGAAAACTCTCAGCCTCGCATGGTCTTAACCTTTGCGTCTTTGCGTGAGTTTTTCTCCGTTTTCCAGCCATTTCTTCAGTCTTTGTGACCTTTGTGATCTTTCCGTATTGTGATTTTAGCGTTTTTGTTCGGCTGACCACCTTTCTTCATAAACTCGAGCGGCGTTTGGTCGCCGAAGATGCGCGGTTCGAAATGATTTTCGCGCGCGCACAAAAAATTATATTTGAAGAAACGAAGTCTAGTCGTGAGAAATGAGCATGGCTCCAAACGCTACCCCCCCAAGAGGCAATTGCTGCCGGAAAAACCGTTCTGGGCATTGAGTTCGGCTCGACTCGCATCAAGGCGGTGCTGATCGGCGAGGATTTTAGCCCGATCGCATCGGGAAGCTATGATTGGGAAAACCGATACGAAAATGGCATCTGGACGTACACTCTCGAAGATGTCTGGACAGGCTTACAGGACAGTTATCGGAAGTTAAGCAAGGAGGTCTCTCGAGAAATACAACACTCCGCTGCAAGACTCGTGGGCGCTATCGGCTTCAGCGCGATGATGCACGGTTATTTGGCATTCGATAAGGACGGAAACCTACTGGTCCCGTTTCGTACCTGGCGAAACACGACGACCGCGCAAGCTGCCGCAGCCCTCACCGAACTGTTCCAATTCAACGTTCCACTTCGTTGGAGCATCGCCCACCTCTACCAAGCGATCTTGAACCAGGAACCCCACGTCAAAGATATCAGCTATCTGACCACGCTGGCAGGGTATGTCCATTGGAAGCTGACCGGAGCAAAAGGTACTAGGGGTTGGCGATGCGTCGGGCATGTTCCCCATCGATAGCCGCAGCAACGACTACGACGCGAGCCGGATCAAGCTGTTCAACGAACTGCTGGAAAGCAAAAACGTCCCCTGGAGGCTCCCGAGCATTCTTCCGAAGGTCCTGGTAGCCGGAGATGCTGCCGGGGCGCTTACCGAAGAAGGGGTTAAGCTGCTTGATCCCACGGGCCAATTGCAAAGCGGTATACCACTCTGTCCGCCTGAGGGCGACGCAGGCACCGGCATGGTGGCCACGAACAGTGTTGCCGAGCGAACAGGCAACGTTTCCGCAGGAACATCCGTATTTGCCATGATCGTTCTCGAAAAGGAGCTATCAAACTTGCACTTGGAGATTGATATGGTGACAACGCCCAGCGGTAAGCCAGTCGCGATGGCGCATACAAATACTTGCACATCCGATCTCGATGCCTGGATCGGCCTGTTCCGAGAATCCGTGGATGCGCTTGGTGTGAAGGTCGCTCAATCCGAGCTTTTCGAAACGTTGTATAAGAAAGCACTCACCGGTGATCCGGATGCCGGCGGCCTTCTAGCGTACAATTATTTTGCCGGGGAACCGATTACCAGCGTTGAAGGCGGGCGCCCACTGTTCGTTCGCAAGCCGGAAAGCCCCTTTTCTCTTTCGAACTTCATGCGGGTTCATCTGTTCTCCGCACTCGGCACCTTGAAGATCGGAATGGACGTCCTGTTTGTACAAGAGCAGGTGAAGATCGACCAGGTTCTGGGCCACGGCGGCTTCTTCAAAACGGAGGAAGTGGGCCAAAAGATGATGGCGGCGGCCCTGAATGTCCCCGTGTCCGTGATGGAGACCGCTGGCGAAGGTGGCGCATGGGGAATCGCTTTGCTGGCCGCTTATCTGGTTCGCAAGAAAGCGAATGAACCCTTGGAAGCTTATCTCTCCGACACAGTTTTTGCCGGGGGCAAGAGCAAGACCCTAGCTCCCGATCCGGTTGATGTCGCTGGCTTTACCTCATTCATGGAACGCTACAAGGCGGGAATTGCTATCGAAAAAGCCGCCGTGGATGCGATGAAATAGGCGGCTTGGTAGGGCGAGGCTCCGGAACTTCCTGAAAATGTGCCCAAGGTTTTTGACATTAGCGAAGCCATGACAGCATTCCGAGAGCGTTGCCGTTATACCAATAAGCGCGCCGAGCCGTGATCTATCGCTCGGTCTCGGCTCGGCGCGCTTAAAGACCCGGCCCACTATTTCCTTGAGGTGTTCGCGAATTTCCTTGCTGAGATCGCCGGGCCTTTCGGGAGCCTCGCCCCACCAACCCTGGCAGCCTCTCCACCTCTCACTTCTCACCTTTAAGACTGCCCGTAATAGGCATCCTTCCCGTGCTTCCTAAAGAAATGCTTATTCAATAAATGATCAGGAATCGGCTGGACCTGGGGATTAAGCTGAATCGCGCGATAAGCCATCTCGGCGACAATCTCCAGGGCAGAAGCATTTTCGACCGCCTTCTTCCCGCTCGGTCCCCAAACGAACGGGCCATGGCTTGAAACCAAAACGGCACAGATTTCATTCGGATCGAGATTTTGAAACCGTTCAACAATGACGTTACCGGTTTCCCATTCGTACCCGGCCTCTATCTCAGACACGGTCATTGGGCGGGTAACCGGTATCTCACCGTAAAAATAATCTGCGTGGGTCGTCCCTAAGCACGGGATCGCTCTTCCGGCTTGGGCAAACGAAACCGCATACCGCGAATGGGTGTGCACGATCGAGCGTATCCCACTAAAAGCCTGAAACAGACGCCGATGTGTTGGCGTATCCGAAGAAGGACGTAACGTCCCTTCTACTACTTTCCCTTCCAGATCGATCACCACGATATCGGACGACTTCAAAACGTTATAATCCACCCCACTCGGTTTTATCGCGAAGACGCCGCGCTCACGATCCGCCACACTGACATTGCCAAACGTCAGATCGATCAGCTTGTACTGCGGCAACAACAGATTCGCCTCATAACACTCGTCCTGGATATCTCGGTAACCGCTCATAATAAAAAGGAGTTCAGGAGTTCAAGGAGTTGCAGGAGTTCAGGAGCCCGCTATCCAAACCGCTGGATTGATCTCATGACTCCGGGTGATAAAGCCTTTTTCCTTGCAATTTGTCGGTCCGCGTCACCGTGAACTCCTGAACTCCTGAACTCCTGAACTCCTGAACTCCTGAACTCCTGAACTCCTGAACTCCTGAACTCCTGAACTCCTGAACTCCTGAACTCCTGAACTCCTGAACTCCTGAACTCCTGAACTCCTGAACTCTATTTGTGGTTGTGGAAGATGTTCTCGCCCGGGTACGGCATCGGAGCCGGGAGCGGCGTGTAGACTTTTTCCATGCCGATTAATTTAAATGCGTCGTACAGCACGGCGGCACAATGGCCAAAAGCGACGGCGGCATGATGGTGGAATCGGCCGAGAAGAACATGCCGGTAAAACCTGCTAAATCCGGGCAGATAGGCGGTGCCCGTACAACCGAAAGTCTTCGGATCCAGGTCGAGGAAATGGCCTTCCATCAAATAAGCCTGCATCTTGTCGCCCAACCCATGAACCTGAACCACGGTAATCGGCGACGCTGAAAATTGGCCTTCGATGGTGCCTCGGGTGATATCCGCCGCTGTATCCGGCTCCATCATCCGCTTCATGATCACCTGGTATTTCATCTCCGGGTTCTTTAACAACTTGGTCGATGCATTCCCGCAATGGAACATCCCGACCATGTCTTTGATCGGATAGTCTTTCAGGCTCTCATGCAGATCCTTCGGAATACTGTGATTAATATCGAGAATCCCTACGGTCGCATTAGAAGCATACTGGCCAAGCAGCTCTGCGATCAGAGAATAACAGTCGTTTTCACACGCAATCGGGAACCCGCCCATAGCCATTCGTCCGTTAATGAAACAAGGCACGTGGCGCAGACTAAGCTCTTGCTCAGACCAGCATTGAGTTGCCGCTCCGGACAATTTTAGTTGGTCTCGAAAATTTTTGATTGCCCGTTCGTAAACGGAGAGCCGATCCGCAAACTCTTCATCCGGGATACTTGGCATTTCGCGCTTCATATCCGCTTTAATGCTGACCGTCTCCTCCCCTTTCGCCTTGATCCGTTTGATTTCGTTCTGCAGATCGAACAATCCTAGTTCCTCAACCTCGATCCCGATCGAATTGACTGAGGCCAGGTTATAGTTGCAGGTCTCAAAATCGCGTGGCCGAGGCCCGAATAATCCCACCGTCGCGTTGCGAATACCCTTAGCCACTTTCACTACCTTGATAAAGTGAGCGATTTCTTTGACCGCTTCCTCCGCGCTAACCACAGGGAATTCCGGCAAATGAACACGCTGAGCCAGCCCGCGCTTACTCACCGCCAGCGCCGCCGACAATAAGCCGCAAAGCGCATCCCCTCGCTTTTCTAATAAGCTGGCACCTGACTCTTCTGCGGCAGCGATCAGCATCACTGGACCGTCGAAAAGCTTGATGAAGTAGGCGTCTTCGATCTCCGGCGAAAAGTTACCTAAGAAGTAAACCACCGCATCGCATCCGGCCTGCTTAAATTGGCGAGCCGCCTCAAAGGCATGGTCCTTAGTTTCAATTATTTGGCTTGGTCCCTCCGGAACAAATGGCTCGATGCCGGCCTGGCGACAGCCAGCCAGGACTCGCAACGTTCGTTCTTCGGAAAGAGACCGCGGAAAACAATTTCTAGAGGCTGACACAAGGCCTAGCTTGATATCAGGTGAATAGGTGCCAAGGGGGAGATACATGGGGCGGTGAGAAGTGAGAGGTGATTAGTGAGACGCCTGCCCTGAGCAAGCGTCAAACGCGTCGAAGGGTGAGTGGTGCTAGTAATCAGTATTCAGTAACCAATAATCGGAAATTGATGTCACCGGATCGGTACACTTCGCTCATCCGGCGAACACTATCACAGGCGACTTTAGCCGGGGGTAACTTGATGTAAATAAGATAAAATTTCGGGTCACGAAGAAATTCCTATCGCACCATAGGCTTGGCGAAGGTGGACAGGCGGCTAACCAGTTTCTAACTTATAATTTTTTAGTTATTGTGAACGTTCAGGAAACGATGAC
Source organism: uncultured Actinomycetota bacterium (assembly GCA_963790265.1). Classification (GTDB taxonomy): domain Bacteria; phylum Actinomycetota; class Thermoleophilia; order Solirubrobacterales; family Solirubrobacteraceae; genus Palsa-744. The sequence goes on along the minus strand of CAWBNT010000001.1, from coordinate 3,393,672 downwards.
ACGTCAGGCGGAAGATGGCCACCGATTTGGTGGGGCGAGGCTCCCCGAACGGCCGGAAACGTCTCGCAGGGAAGTTCGACGAGTTTGCAACCCGGGATCTGGCTGGACTCCACGACTGCCGAGCCGATCCTTTGACGCGCCTACGCCCAAACACGCCGAAATTTCCCGATATGGGACCCGACAAAGCCGATTCGCCCTCAATGTTTCTATGAAAGTGGCAAACCTTCGAACTGCGGCTCGGCGATCGCTCGTTCCCAATCAGACGATCGATTACAGCACACGAAACTCCCTGCGAGACCTTTCCGGCCGTTCGGGAGCCTCGCCCCACCAATTCTGTCATTTGTCATTTGTCATTTGTCATCCCCCTCCCCCGCTGCTTTTTTGATGTTGGAACCAAATGGTTCACCAAACCGATCGCCGCTATGAGCTTATCGTCCCAAACATTTGATGGTATTGAAATCAGGGGTCCGATCTCTGATCCCTTTCCCGAAATTCTGACACCGGACGCGCTGCGTTTCGTTGCCCGCCTGCAGCGAGAATTTAATGGCCGGCGGAAAGAGTTGCTCGAGCGCCGCGAACGGCGCCAGGCTGAGATTAATCAAGGCAGAAAGCCCGATTTTCTGCCGGAGACCGCCCCTATCCGCGCGGCGGATTGGCAGGTGGCGCCAATTCCTCCAGATCTGCAAGATCGTCGGGTCGAAATTACCGGGCCCACCGATCGTAAAATGGTGATCAATGCCCTGAATTCGGGCGCCAAAGTTTTCATGGCCGACTTCGAAGATGCCAATGCTCCGACCTGGAACAACATGATCGACGGGCACATCAACCTGCGGGATGCGATCCGCCGCACCATCACATTCACCAGCCCGGAAGGAAAAGAATACCGCTTAAAAGACCAGGTCGCAGTTCTGTTGGTTCGCCCCCGCGGTTGGCATTTGGTGGAAAAACATCTCTTGGTTGATGGCGAGCCGGTTTCCGGCGGGCTGTTTGATTTCGGGTTATACTTTTTCCACAACGCGAAGGAACTCTTGGCGCGCGGAAGCGGGCCCTATTTTTATCTGCCAAAAATGGAGAGCCATCTGGAGGCAAGACTCTGGAACGACGTCTTCAACCTGGCTGAGGACGAACTCGGGGTTACCCGCGGATCGATTCGAGCCACGGTTCTTATCGAAACGATCCTTGCGGCATTTGAAATGGACGAGATTCTCTATGAGCTTCGCGATCACTCAGCTGGTCTCAACTGCGGACGCTGGGACTACATCTTTAGTTGCATTAAACGGTTTCGTAACAATCAGGATTTCATTCTGGCCGACCGCGTGCTCGTTACCATGACGACGCATTTCATGCGTTCGTACTCGCTTCTGTGCATCAAAACCTGCCATCGACGCGGCATCCATGCCATGGGCGGAATGGCGGCCCAGATTCCGATCAAGAATGACGAAAAGGCCAATGCTGATGCCTTCGCGAAAGTAAGAGCCGATAAAGAACGGGAAGCCAATGATGGCCATGACGGCACCTGGGTAGCGCATCCCGGACTAGTGCCCGTTGCGCTCGAGGCTTTCGATGCCGTGATGAAAACTCCAAATCAAATCGATCGGAAACGAGAAGATGTTTCCGTGGCGGGAGATGATCTGCTTCGCTTCGGTCCGGAAGAACCAATCACCGAGCAAGGCCTGCGTGCGAATGTCAGCGTCGGCGTTCAATATCTGGAGTCGTGGCTTCGAGGCTCTGGCTGCGTTCCCATCTTCAACTTGATGGAAGACGCGGCCACGGCGGAGATTTCCCGAGCCCAAGTCTGGCAATGGATCCGCAGTCCAAAAGGCAAGTTGTCCGATGGCAGGAAAGTAACGGCCGAGCTGTTTACGACCATTTTAAGGTGAGGAGCTGAAGAAGATCGAAAATTGGCTCGGCAGTGACCGGTATGGCAAAGGACGCTTCCACGACGCAGCCGACCTTTTCTCGACGATTACCACCAGTGATGATTTCGTCTCGTTTCTCACCTTGCCCGGGTATGACCGCCTGGGATGAGGAGATCGAGCCGCCCAGGCGATGCGTGCTAGGATCGCGTCCTCGCCTCCGATTGTCAGCGAAGCCCAGCACAAACCCGATCAAGCTTTCGATTAGGCCAACGATGGCAGACCGGTTCGACGGCGCGCGGGGACGCAGCCCCCCTCGCAGGGACGCTCATGGCTTCTCGTGAACGAAACCGCCAACCGTTAATCGCAAACCATGAACATGCTAATCGATCTATCCACGCGCGCGAAATTCCGGGTGACAGGAGGCGATCGAGTTCGTTTTCTCAACGGCCAATTAACGAACGACCTGAGGGACGGGAAACCCGGTCAAACGACCTATGCTTGTGTCCTGACTGCCAAAGGGAAGCTTTGCGGAGACCTTTTTGTTACTCCGTTCGAGGATGTTTTCCTGCTCGATTGCCATCAGGCGCTTCGCGAATCGCTCTTAGCCCGTTTAGAGAAATACGCGATCGCCGATGACGTCGAGTTCTCAGACCAAACGAACGAATTCGGCCTGTTTCACGCTCTGGCGCTCGAAATTCCCAAGAGCATTTTGCCGGAAGCAACCGTCTCGCGCTCCAATCGGTTTGGGCTCGAGGGCTACGACCTGCTGGTCCCGGTCACGCTCAAGAGTGTTGTTCCCGAGGTGCTGAAGGAACAGGTGCTCGATGCTGCCGAGGTTGAAACTTTTCGAATCGAACGCGGCATTCCCGAATGGGGTCATGAGCTTAACGAAAACGTCATCCCAAACGAAGCCGGATTGGATCAAACAGCGGTCAGCTATACAAAGGGATGCTACGTCGGCCAGGAAGTTATTAGCCGATTGAAGAGTCTTGGCCACGTCAATCGACAGCTCTGTGGCATTCAATTGATCGACGGGTCTGTTCTGACCGAGGGCGACAAGTTGCTGAACGATTCCGGCCAGCAAACCGGCTTTGTCACCAGTGCAACCAGGAGCCAGCAACTCGGAGCCTGGATTGGTCTGGCCTACGTAAAACGCAATTTCGTTCAGCCGGGATCCCGATACCGTCTCCAAAACCCAAATAATTCGGACTTGATTGGCACAGCAGAACTCCGCAGCCTTCCGATCATCCCATGATAAAAAGACTTATCGTCCTTGTAGTAACGCTGACCCTAACCAGCTCCGTCCTCTCGGCCAAAGATGTGGCCGTATTCGAGGTGCAATGGAAAGAAGGAAAGGTACGCCAGACCAGGAGCTTTGCGATCGGGTTCGACGAGGATGCCGCCCCGTACACCGTTTATAATTTCAAGAAATTGGTCAAAGAGAGGTTCTACGTAAAGACCAAGCTCCATCGGGCTATTCGTAATTATCTGATTCAGGGAGGTGATCCCTTGACCAAGAAAAATGACCGCAATGTGATGGGAACGGGTGGTCCCGGCTATACTTTGCCCGCGGAGATCAAATTGAAACACGTCAGAGGCGCGGTCGCTATGGGAGCACTCGCAGCTAAAGTGAATCCGAAACTCGAGTCAAACGGTAGCCAATTCTATATCTGTTTGACCAATATTCCGACCCAGGATGGCAAAGACACGGTGTTCGGTCACGTCGTCGGCGGGATGGACGCATTGATGGAGATCAGCAACGCCGTGGTAGACACGAACAATAATCCGATCAATCCGATCGTGGTAACCAAGACCTATTTGATCGACGAGTCAAAGTTAGGCGGCATGGCAGCGAAGTTTTAGTTGAGCGGCGACAGCCGTGGAGCGCTGCCTCGCTTGCGAGGCAGTGGTGCGCAAGGCGAGGTTGTCAGATAAAATCCCTCGTTATCTTCGCTCTATATTGTGGCGACAAAGGGCAAGAAGCCTTAGCCCGTGACCAAATCTGGGTTCATGACAAACTTGGAACGGTCCGATATCCAAATTGGTAGAGCGCAGATCGCGCAGAGCCTTTCCCGCTCCCTCGCCCTGCTCACCACGGCCTCGCAAGCGAGGCAGCGCTCCACGGGTGGCGAACCCGGTCAAATATGCAAATACGTGTCCCACCCGAACTACGTCGAGAACGCTTCATGCAATACTCCGGCGGTATGCGACGCGTTCATAGCGGCATCGTCCGCCGATGCATTTTGATATTATCTGGCTCAACGGCACGTCGAGTAGCGGCAAAACCACAATAGCGAAGCAGCTGCAGAACCTTCTCGATGACCAATTCATGCATGTTTGCTTTGATGCGTTCTACCACATGCTACCTGCTCGATTTAAACCGTCCACCGAAGCCGATTCGAAGCACGGGGAGAAAGTGCATCTCGGTTTTGAATACTCCATACCTGCGCTCGCTAAAGCCGGAAACCGCCTCATCGTCGATTACCCTTTCCATTATCAGAGCTCGCTCCCCCGCTGTCTCGAGCTGGTTTCAGGTTATCGAGTTTTGTACGTGGGGGTTTTCGCTCCGGTGGAAGTTCTTGAACAACGCGAGGTAGCCCGAGGAGATCGCAAGATCGGCTTAGCTCGTAATCAAGCTGCGAGGGTCCACCTGAATTCAGAGTACGATGTCGAAGTAGATACTCATCAGCTGTCACCAAATCAGGCCGCTCAAAAGATCATTTCCACACTGCAAACCGTGACAATCCCGACGGCTTTTGACCGGCTGAGATCGAAAACCGGAATTGGGTCTTTGCGCTCTGAAAACCGCCCCTAAAAACCGCTTGCAGTGCGCAAAGTGGAGTCCTATATACACAGCTCGCGAAATTCGCTGCCCTAGCTGTTCAGGGCGGTGCGGAAACGCAAACCGAGAATTGCAAAACAGCGAACCGCGAACACCTTTCATTACGGGTAGGTACCGAAGCGGCCAAACGGGGCAGACTGTAAATCTGCTGGCTTATGCCTTCGCTGGTTCGAATCCAGCCCTGCCCATATCCTTAGCCACGGCCCTTCCGCCACGAGAGGCTCCGGAAGTTCCGCCCGGCGACCGAGTCACCATCTCGTTTAAGCGCCATGCCATGATCGACAAGATAAGGGAAAAGACACTGACATCCTTGTTTGACTAACATCAAGTTGAACATGAACATCACTCATGAAGACGATCTCCATGGTGGAATTACGCAAGAATTCCGAAGCTGTGATCGCGCAATTGAAGCAGGGCTTATCGTTTACCTTAAGCTATCGTGGCAAGCCCATAGCCAAATTGGTCCCAGTCCCACTCGGTAAAGATCAGATCCGAGCGGATGATCCGCTCTACGTGTTGGCTGAACAAGCCGATGCCGGTCGGATAGACAACCGCTCGTTAACTAACGAGCAGATCGACCAGATTCTGTATGGCAAAGCCTGAAGCATTAAGCAGCGCTAACAGCCCGATCTTCATCGATACCAGCGGATTCTTTGCTCTTCTTAGTTCCCACGATCTTGCTCATCAAGCTGCGCGAGAACGCATGAGTCACTTTGCTCGAACGCGGCGACAAGCTGTGACCACCGACTACGTGCTCGACGAAACGTTCTCTTTATTGAAGGCACGTGGCCTCAGGCACTTGAGCCCGGTCCTCCGAAACCTCATTGTCACCTCGAGAAGCTTGCGTCTGGAGTGGACAGAACCCAGCCATTTTATGGCAACTGTTGACTTCTTCCTCAAACATCTTGATCAGGACTTTTCCTTTACAGACTGCCGGAGTTTTCTCTTGATGCGGGAGCACAGACTCCGCGACGCACTCACTACAGATAAACACTTTACGAGCGCCGGTTTCCGAGCCCTCCTCGCAGGGTCAACGTGAGTCGATGGTGGGAACCCGTCGCTCCGTAGGCCCTGCGAAGGACGAGCCTGTCGCGCCGTAGGCTTGGCGGAGGCGGAAGCAAGGCGCGGCTCCTCGGCTTGCAGCCCCCTTCCGGCCTACCCATCACAGTCTGAATCCAATTGGCCAATCCCGCTCTCGAGACAGATCGTGATCGAAAAGGCGATACCAGGAACGCCGCGATACCTGAGCTTGAGCCGAATGACGTCGCGCACCTCTGCGGCCAAAAGCATCCAGCGCAAACTCCAGTAAGCTTCGGGGCTGCCTGCCGGTAACGTTTTCGATATCAGCACTTACCGAGCTGACGTGAGCGGCTCGTCCCTCTTGAACTCTAGCGTATAGCTCGATCAAAGCATCGATATGCCAACCAGGGAGCTTCTTCTCGGTGAGTGCCGACCGGAAGCTCTTCAGGTCCGGTGATACAAACCGAATCGGTTTCCCAATTGCCTGACCCAGCAGATTGCTGATTCGTTCCCCGCCAATCGCTTCCCTGCCAGTCAAGGTGAGAGCTTGATCATCAAACTCACCACCGGCCACCGCAACTGCAACCGCGGCGATATCCCGGATATCAACGTAGCTAATCGAACTGGTCGCAATTGGTTCTGCGTAGATACCTCCTTCGATCGATGCCTTTTGCAGAAGCGCGTTCTGCATGAAGAAGTTAGAACGCAGGATCACATGCGGAATGTCGGAAGTACGCAGAACTTCTTCGATATCGGCGTGCCAACGCGCAAAAGCAGAAATCGGGCAAACGAATTCAGCACCGATCACCGACAATTTAATGATGCGCTGCACGCCGGCCTGTTTGGCTGCCTCAATGATACCGACTTCGCGCCTTACCTGGTCGGGATCGCTTGGGGTAATGAGACCGAGAGTATGGATGCCCTCTAGTGCCGGCTGGAAGGTCGAAGAATCGTCAAGATCAAGACGAGCGTACTGTTGTCCCGCGGGCCTTTGGCAACCCTTCCGGGAAACGAACCAGGTTTCGAACGGTGTACCCTGCAGCGATGAAAGCGTTGGTCCAGGCGGCAGCGTTTTGTCCGGTGGACCCAATGATAGCGACATGCGTGTTCATTATTTCGTTCCTTTAGTTCCGAGTTGAATGGCCGACCTGAAAAGCCGGTTCGGCGCGTCGCGCGTTCACTAAACCAGTGCTGTGACAGCCTTATGTCAGGAGGGATTTTGACGCTTTACCGCACCAGACACTTCGTTCTCGTCCTCGTCGTCGTCCTCATTCTCGAATCCAGCCACGCCTGAGCATAAAAGCCACTGCGACTGACCCCTAGAGCCCGGCAGCTTTCGCTGCGGCTATAGCCAGCAGGATCGTTTTGTAAGGCCATAATCACTTGGTAGAGTCGCTGGGTTCCTGGCCCAAGATGGCTAAGGCTTTTTTTAAAATGTCCCGTTGGCGGCTTAAGTACTCGACTTGACGCTCCAGTTGGGTAATGCGGCTTTGCTCAGCCTGGGCACCGGACTGAGCGCCGCGGGCGGCTTTACCGTACTGGCGTTTCCATTTGCCTAGCGAGCAGTCCGAGACCCCCAGCTCCCGGCCTAGCTGCACCGCTGAACGTTCCCCCCGTTCTAGTAACTCAACGGCATTGCGTTTGAACTCCTCATCATAACGCCGTCGTTGCCTTGGTTGACTTTTAGGTTGCTCATCTTTCACGGTCAGGTTCCTAGTTTAGCACCTGTCCGCAAAATCGAAGCCGCCCCACAGTGATAGAGTATCGGAGTATTGGAGTATTGCGGCTGGTCCGAATCGCCGCGAGCGGGTTGGAGGGTGTTCTCGTGAAACCTCTTGTGAGAAGTAGGTCTGATTCTATTATCGCGAGGGTCCAATTCCGCTGGCGCAGTACTCCGCGTGGCCGGCTTCGAGTGCGAGAACGAAGGACGCGACTAACTGATCTCCAACTCCAAATGTTCTGGTACGAGAGCCTCTAAAAAGCGTTTCGCATCGAAGAGCTCACCGGGAGCAAGAGCACCGCTACCGCTAATCTCACCGTCGAGAATACGCCGGACCGCTTCCACAACCAGCGGCGCGGTGAAGGCGTATATGTCTCGTCCTCGCGCGGTCGCTCGTCGCGTGTCGCTACCTTTCCGAACAATGGCATCGACCAAGAAGATCTGGCTTGAGCGTCCGGTCTCGTCCGCGGCAACAGGCGGAGGCGTGCTGTCATCATGAATATCCTGAAGCGGCGTGTTATTCAGATAAGTTCGTAGACGAGACACCTTCAGGTGGCGAGCCATCAAAATCACCTCGGAGAAGGCGATCTCGGTGACATCCTGCCGCCCGAATGGCTCGGGAAAATTCAGTGATGTCTGCGGTAAAGGCAGAGTCATCGGCGCCAATTTTCGGTCGATGATGGTGAGCCGCCGAGCGGTATTGCGCTCGCCGGTTTTGCGGGTGCCCAATGTCGGCCACCAGCTGTCGAGGGCAATACCCAGGCTGATCTCGTCTGCGTAGTCCCAATCACCCATAGCCGCCGTCGCTAGAAGATCGCCAAACCCGCCATAGAAACCCATCGCGGGAACCACAATGACACCGGCCTCGCGGCTAGCCGCGCCGAATTGCTCTAAGGTTCCGAGCGCACTCGGCTGCTCGGCAGTTACATCAAGGTAGTGGATCCGTGTACGCAACGCTGCGCCGGCGACCGGTTCAGCCGTGTCGAGAAACGGGCCGGCGCAATTAATTACGGCCGCCGCGCCGGCAAAAGCGCGATCCAGGGAGCTTGGATCTTCGATAGAGGCCGTTCTGACCGCCACGCCGCGTTCCTCAAAACTAGATGCGCTCAATTTCGAGGTGCTCCGACTGATTGCCAGAGGGGTGAAGCCGCGACGCAACAGTTCGGAGACTACGAATCGACCGGTATGTCCGGAAGCGCCGAAAACAGCAATGGTTCGATTATTAGGGCTAGCCACAAACGCATGATACAGACCTGTTCGTTTCTTGTGGAGGATTAGTCAGCTCACAGGTCCTTAAAGCCGGCCAGGCGATCTCTTTTCTGGAGACGGCAGCGCGTGCTCTGATTGTCGCTGATCGCCGCCGAAAAGCCTCGGGATAAGGCTTAAGCTTGAATGAACTCCGTCTCCAAAGCCGCTTCTTCCAGCTGAGCATGCAGAGGAAGCACCACATCCTTCTTCAATGGAATGTAAGGAGCGAGATCGAGAATCGCGTCGTGAAATTTGATCAGGGTGGTTCTGTGTCCAACGCTAACCACAGTCGGCTGCCAGGTGGGCGACTTTAGCAAACCGTAAAGACGAGCCTCACCAGCCTCATCCAGGGCGGACGTAGACTCATCGAGGAAGAGTAACGCCGGTTGAGTCAGTAGCACCCGGGCAAACGCCAACCGTTGTTGTTCGCCAAGCGACATACGTTGGCCCCAGTTATCGACCACATCGAGTTGCGATGCGTACGATCCAAGGCCGACTTCACCAAGAGCGGCAGCAAGCTGTACCGTGCTAAAGCCGTCGCCGTCTGTAGAAGGATAAGCCAAGGCGTTCGCCAAGGTGCCTAACGGCAGATAAGGCCTTTGTGGGACGAGTAGCGTCCTGCCTTCGCCAGTCCGAATATCGCCACTGCCATAGGGCCAAATCCCAGCGATCGCACGCAACAATGTGCTCTTGCCCGATCCGGTCGGACCCGAAATCAGCAGACCCGACCCGCGCGACAGTTGGCACGAAATCCCACGCAAGAGCGCGGTTCCATCCGGTAAATCGAGATCCAGATCTTCTACGCTGAAATTGGCGCCGCCCCGCTGGATCGCGATTCGATGGCCGCCTCCAGGCCCCGGGCGTCTCCAGGTCCAGTATGGATCTCTTGCAACTCTAGATCGAAACTGCTCAAGCGTTCAGTGACCGCGAGCCATGACACAATATCCGGATAGGCGCTGATAATGGACGAAAGCCGGTCATGCACGTAGCAAAAAGCGTTGGCGACCTGCATTAGCACTCCGAAGGTGATCTGTTTCGCAAAATAGCGAGGCGATACCACCAGTACAGGAAACACGAATGCTAACTGGGCGAAACTTGAGGTGAACGACCCCAACCGCATCTGTCGTTTCATGATCTGGCGAAAGTTGTCCGCGACGTTCTGAAACCGCTGGCGAAACAGTCCTAGCTCAACTTGTTCGCCACCGTATGAGGCAACACTCTCCGCGTTTTCGCGGACCCTGACCAAGCTGAAACGGAAGTCACCTTCAAATCGTTGCTTCCGGAAATTCAGCGGAACCAAAGGTCGTCCCAGCTTGGTGGTAATGAAGGTGGCTACCCCTGCGTATAACAAAGCGGCCCAAACCAGATAACCAGGGATGTTAAGAGTGCCGAGTTTTCCGAGCGGGATGGCCGCTGGACCCGATAAGCCCCACAGAATGACTAGGAACGACAACATTCCGACGATAGCAGTGAACAGGTTTACCCCTACAGTGCAGATATTCGTGGTAAAGAGCTGTACATCCTCCGAGATACGCTGATCCGGGTTGTCGATGGTGTTCTTGAGCTGGAGCTGATAGAACGCCCGGTTGGTCAGCCAAGCATTTAGATACTTCTCCGTCAGCCAGCGCCGCCAGCGAATCTGCAACATTTGATTAAAATAAAGAGCGGAGACGGTGAGCACCACTCCCGAGCCGGCGATGATACTAAAGTAACCGAGCTGTCTAAGAAGCTCATTGCTATCGAACACTTGGAGCGCGTTGTAGAACCCGCGATTCCATTCATTGATGCGGATCCCGACATAAACAATCCCCAAATTGAGTCCGATGATCAGGCCCAACAACCCCCAAGCCGACCACTTTTCCTCGGACGTCCAATAGACTCTTGCGATTCGCCAGGCCTCGGGCAACAGGCTTCGCTTCGCCTTCTCTATCAAGAGGGACTCCTTTTAGAGCTAACAACCCGGAGCGCCCACGTTTTAAGCATTATACAACCGTACAAACTGGCGTCTTTCTGTTCTTTTTGAACTTTCGAGGTCTGATTGTAGTGCCAGTCACGTCTTTTTTCGAGACAAATTTGCAAATCCAGGACGGCCTGTATTGCAAATTACCAAAAGTGAAGCTCTGAAGACGTGGATTAGATCTGTGAAAGCAACGATTTACGTCGCGTAGGTTCAGGGGCGAGGCGGCCGCGAAATTTTTTTGTCTCCAAAAGAAATTTCCGAAAATGGATGACCTGGCGGTCAAAATGGGAGTCGTTTGGTGCGGTTCCCAACCCAGCACTAGGGAGGGATCGTCCGGCAGCCGCCGGATCCGACATAGCCTTCTCTTCCTGGTTTCCTTTCTTCCAGCTTTGGCGACGTCGGATCCCCGCGATCCGCTGTTTTCGAAGCCCAGCATAGACCAGATCGAGTTTTGGGTAATGCCCGCGATGCAGACCTGTTTTCGGCGCGCGAGGACGCGCGCCCTCCCAGCCAGGGGTTCGTATCGCCCATTCGCCCATTCGCCCATTCGCCCACTATTGACCGTGGCCAAGAATATTAGGCATGCTTTGGCCTCGTGCATTCGGTTCAGCTAGTCTTGGCTTTGCTGGTTATTCTCGTGGCACTGGTCGCCCTGGCATTGCGGCTGAACATCTCGTACCCCATCGTTTTGGTTCTGGGAGGCTTAGTCTTAGCGCTCGCGCCGAGGATGCCATCGGTGCGCTTAGAGCCCGATATCGTCTTCCTGGTCTTTCTGCCGCCGCTGCTTTTTTCAGATGCTTTGAATTCAAGCTGGCGAGATTTCCGGGAGAACTGGCGGCCCATTCTTTTTCTTTCCGTCGGTCTGGTATTCGCCACCACCGGATCGGTTCTGCTGATTGCGCATTTTCTGCTCGGTCTGGACTGGGGTCCCGCCTTTGTGTTGGGAGCCGTGCTCGGTCCTACCGACACCGTCGCGGTTAGCGCCATTCTAGAGCGGTTTGCCATCCCTCACCGCCTCAGCGCCATTCTCCGGGGCGAAAGTCTGGTTAACGATGCTTCCGCGTTGGTCCTGTTCGAAGCAGCCATTCATACTACTCAATTGCGGAAGTACGTTTGGGGCTCGGTTCTGAGTGAGTTCAGCTTGGCGGTCGCCGGCGGTGTCATTATCGGAGCAGTGGTCGGCTGGCTGGCCGTTCAACTACGCCGGCATACAAGGGAGCCCCTCCTCCACAATACGATTTCTTTGTTAGCCGCTTTTGGCGCTTACCAACCAGCAGCGGCCATCCATGTTTCCGGGGTGCTTGCGGTGGTAACCGCCGGTCTCTACCTTGGCTGGAATGATCCGCGGATCGGCACTCCCCAGAGCCGGCTCCAGGCCGCCGGTTCTTGGGAGATGCTGACCTTCTTGTTGAATGGCCTGCTCTTTATCCTGATCGGCCTCCAGTTGCGCACGGTCGGAGAACCGCTGTGGTCCCAAAATCCTTGGTCCCTGATTTGGGGCGGAATTGCGATCAGTGCGACCGTGATCGGTGCACGCATCGTCTGGGTTTTTCTTTCGACTTATCTGCCGCGCTGGTTCGGTCATCGCGATCAGCACCTTGCCGGTCCGTTAGCCAGACGACAAGCCACGTTGCTCTCTTGGGTGGGTATCCGCGGCGGAATATCGCTGGCCGCGGCGCTCGCCATCCCGCCGGTGATCGCGAATGGCTCTCCCTTTCCGCAGCGAGCCGAGGTGATCATCTTCACTTTCGCCGTGATTCTAGTCACCTTGGTCGCCCAAGGGTTAACCCTTCCGCAGCTACTTAGATGGTTACAATTCACGGCCGAACCCGGCTCTAAAGCGGAAGAAATCAAGGCGCGCTCGGCCATGGCTGCGGCCGCCATGACCTATTTACAATCGTTACCCGAGTCAGATCAGGCGGAAAGCCCAGCGATGGCTCATCTTCTCGATACTTACAGCCAGCCAGTCCAACGCCCGCCGGCTGCAGAAGCGACCCCGACGGATCATTCTCAGACCAGAGACTCGGGAAGCGTTGTCTCAATGGAACTAGCCATCATCAAAGAGCAACGAGCCAGACTGATCGAGCTCCGCGACAAAGCTGAAATTAGCGATGAAGTGCTACGTCGATTTCAATCCATCTTAGATCTGAAAGAATCCCAACTCGACCAGAGTCGGGGGTCTTGGGAAATGTGAATAGCGAGCGGTAGGGCGAGGCTCCTGAGATTACGAGTCCAGCTCGCAAGGCCGGACTCGCCTTAGGCTCGTCCACAATGACAAATCACAAATGACAGATGACAAATTGAAGAATCCTTCGGTCATACGTCTCTGCATCTTTCCATCTGTCATTTGTACTTTGCCATCTGTCATTGCAACGAGCCTAAGGCGAGTTGGCGAGGTCTATGGATGCCCAATTTTAGAGAGCGAACTGCTTCGACAGGCCGCCGAGCCGCGATCCCGTCGTGGACCACGGCTCGGCCGCCATTGGACGCAGCGCGCGCCTCCACAGGGAACGTTATTCTCGTTGCGAACCGGTTCGCGTGATTCGGGAGCCTCGCCCTACCGGATCGCCGGACCTATTCCCGTTCTTTTATCATAGTCGGACGACAAGTTTGCCCTTGGCCATGCCCGAGTCCATTAACTCGTGCGCGGCTTGGATCTCGTCGAACCCAAATACCTTGACTGGCCTCGCCTGATAGGAGCCATCAGCGACGCGGTCGACGATGGTCTGAAGCGGAATTTCTGACAGCGGGAATTGGGGCGAGCCCAACACAAAACTGCCGTACAGACTGAAATAGACACCGCTTGGCATTTGCAGCATCGGATTGAAGGAGATCGGAGCCAGTCCACCCAGCCAACCGGCCTCACAGACATTTCCGCCCCGGCGGACGACAGTGAGGGAATCGATCACGGTGCTGTTACCGACCAGATCCAAAACCGCATCGACGCCATCGGGATGAAGCTTCCGGATTTGCTGAGCAAGTTCGGACCCTTCTTGAAGGGCGCGACCGGCTCCCAGTTTTTCTAAAAGCGCGAAACGCTCAGGGTTGCGGGAGGTGGCAATAACCCGGGCTTGCGCGTGCGCAGCGATATTGAGCGCTGCCTGGCCGAGAGCCGAAGTCGCGCCGCGGATAACCAACGTTTGCCCGGCTTTCAAGGCCAAGTTTCCGTACAGGCAGCTCCAAGCGGTCGTATAGGATTCCGGGACTGCCGCAAGCACCTCCCAAGGCAGGTTGGTTTCCACAGGCACAACATTGGTTGCCGGCACGTTCGTATATTCGGCGTAGCTGCCATTGATCGTGCGTCCCATACCTCCCATCATCGCAACCACCTTTTGTCCCACCCGAAGGCGCCCATCGGGATCCTGCTTAACCAGACCGACGCATTCGATACCGCTGATCTCCGCGATCTCGGGCCACTCGCCCTTTCGCATATGCGCCTCGGCGTGATTCAAGCCGAAAGCCTTTACCTCGATCAGCACATGGCCCGGCTTCGGTTCAGGATTGGGAAACTCGCGTACCTCCAACACTTCAGGGCCGCCGAACCGCTTTCTAAGAATTGCTCGCATAATAACTCCGTAATTGTTTTCTCGCTTAATCTCGTCGCCTGATTGTGGCGACGTACGGGTTAGACAATCAGCGGCCGGAGTTGTGACAGTTCGCCGGGGTCGGACTGTAGCGTATTTGAGAGAAATGCGTATTGGCGTGCGGGGGGCGTTGCGAACCGATAGGACCTATATGACTTATGGGACCTATACGAGACCAACCTATAGGTCATATAGGTCCTATAAGTCCTATTCTGTCGCAGCGCCCGTAGGCTGCCGCGGCCCCCATACGCCGATACGCCCGCGCGTTCCTCCTAGCTCTACTCAACAATCTCGGCGTTAAAACTAGATTGGTCGATCAATTGGCGAAGTTTGGTCGCGAGATCCGGTAGAGCCAGAAATCCGTGCTCACGAAACAACTCGGCATGCTTTCGATCGAGGGATTCGAGTTCGCTCTGGCGGTCCGGAGCGATCTCCTTAACACTGGCCAGTCTTGCCCGAGTGAATTGCAAGCGATTTGGGTCCAAAAGGCCCAACTGCATGAATCCTCGCGTTTTCTTAGCGCACCGGCAGGGATTGGCGGTGTTTACCAAGCCACACTTGTTTTGCATGAAATGGTAGAGATCGCGGCGCGATCGGGAAAGAAGTTGTCGAAAATTATCCGACGTGACCTCCATCACATCGGCGCCGACTTCGCTGCTGACTCCAAAGATCTCCCCCAAAATGTAGGCCATGCGTTGCCGGCGATCCAAGCAGAGCAGCATCCCGCTCATGCATCCCACCTTCGCTTCTTCCACCAAAATCGGTAGGTCGACGGGCACGGCGTTCGGGTCGGGCAAATCCAGATCAGGGGTGGCGTCTAGCGTTCGTCCCAAATCCGTGAAGGTTGATAGCTTCTCTTCGATCTCGGATTTGCGAACATTGAGAAGATGGTTAACTGCGATCCGGTATAGCCAGGTCCTAAATTGGCTCTCGGCCTTAAATGTACCCAGCTTGGTGACGACCTTAATGAGGATCTCTTGGGTGGCGTCTTCAGCTAAATCGCGCCGCCAGAGCATCCTAATGGCGATGTTGAAAACCCAGGCTTGATGACGGCAGACCAGCTTCTCAAGCGCCTCTCGATTGCCGCTCTGAGCTTGGGCCACCAGTTCTTCGTCCGCAATCCCGGCATCTTGTGGCTCGCTCTGAGCAAACGGGTTATACCGCTCGCCCGAGTTATCGCCCGACGCTGGTTTAGTCGACGTATTCACAGAAGCGATTACACAGTCGGAAATTAGGCCTGTGACTGTCGAGCGACAAGTGCGGGCCCATCGCCCGGGAGGGATCGTCCCAGCCCCGTCCGACATAGCCTTCCATCGTGGGTCTTTTCTTCTCAGCGCTGGCGACGTCGGATCCTCGCGATCCGTTGTTACCGAAGCCGAGGACGTGTTGTGACGTCGGGCGAAAAAATACACGTTTGGGTTGTGGTACGTCACCGCGGCGCGCGGGGACGCGCGCCCTCCCCGATTTGCACCCTGCGGCCCGGGGGGTTGCATCGCGTCGAACGACCCGCGGTTAATTCCGCTTCTGGATCAATCCTTCCTAAGGACTGCTCTCGGCTCAGGCTCGACGGTCGCGCGAAATCCGGCAGCAGCCAGCGCTTTAGACGTACCGGAAAAGCGGTTCATCAATTTCCAGATCAGGCCGCTGCGGTAGTTCTCGACCGCCAACAACGCCATCCCTAGATCGATACCGATCACATCGGGAGAACGCCAATTCCGGTCAATGTTGAAAGCGTTAGTGAAACCGTACGTGCCCCAAAGCGTGCCTCCGTCTCTTTCGTACATCGCGTGCGCAATCGAAATCGCCATGTCCGGTTCAAACGTGATCGAGGCGATGGCGCCGGTCGGTGAAATCGTGCCATCCTCGGGATCGCCGAGCACGCCATAAGGTTTGTATCCGTCCGGACCATCACTGGCGTTCAATCCCCAAAATCCCGCTCCGTAGGTTTGCCGGCTTTTGGCGCGGTACCGGCAGAAACGACGATTGATCTTCATGGCGTTCGTCGAAGCAACCCAATAGTCGAAACCCAATCGATCTCGCTGGTTGCGCAGGTCGAGGTAACCATAAGGCATCTGATGAATGAAGATGGGTCCGGCTTTAAGCCATTCGAGTCCGGCATATTTTTCTAGTGGCCGCTCAAACGCCTCCCAGCTGCTTTGCGACAGCGGTTTTTCGGGGGCGCCCAAACCCAAGAGATAGAGCAGTACGGCCTCGCTGTAGTCCCACCAGTTGTTGGTGATGAACCCGGATTCGAGTCTAGCGCCTTGGGACACCATGCGCTTGTCGGGCTGGGTACCATCATTGGTCAGTACCCACCACCAATCCAGCCGCCGGTACAATTGATCGCTTAAGGCCGCAATCTCCGGCACACGGTCCATGAAGTATTGACCGGCTGCAAGAGCGCCGGCGACCAGCAAGACTGTATCTATGGTCGAAAATTCGCTCTGCCAAACTCGCTCGCCGGAATGCTTATCAACGAAGTGCACAATCCAGCCGTGTTGGTGCGCCAAGTTTAAAGAAAATTGGAGGGTGATTCGCGCCCGCGTCGCTGCTTCATCGAAGCCTACCCAGCCACGTTCTATTCCGATGGGAAGTGCGGCTAGGCCATAACCGGTCGCCGCTATGGATGCCACTGTATAATCATCGGGTCCGAAATTGCCGGCTCGATCATTAACCAAGCCGGTATTCGGATCAGCTTGCTCCCAAAAGAAGCGGAAAGCGCGACGCTCGATTTCGTCTAGAAGGTCCATATCTCAGAAGCGTTTGGCGTTTGGCGTTTAACGTTTGGCGTTCGGCGTTTATCGACTTTCGCGTAGTCACTGGCTGATGCGGCCTGAAGTCGGCTAGATCGAAGCAAGTTGGGATGAGCTTGTGCTCCGTTTCACTGTGACCAACACTCACTATTGTCGGTCGCCAGGAGGCGTCCCTCAGCAGCCCGAACATCAGTTTCTTGGCGTCATCGTCCAGTGCCGACGAGGCTTCATCCAAAAAAATCAGCGCCGGTTTCGACAACAAGATCCGGGCAAAAGCTAAGCCTTGTTGTTCCCCCAAAGACAAACGTTCGGACCAATTTTCGACTTTGTTCAAATCGGCGACCAGTCGATGGAGCCCAACCTGCTCGAGAACTTGAGGAAGATCGACCGGAACGCTGACTTTCTGGTCTCTTGGGTAGAGCACAGCTTCGGCAAGAGTGCCCAGCGGCAGATACGCCCTCTGCGGCACGAAGGCGATTGGGCCTTTGGTTAACCTGATCCTACCGCGGCCAAAGGGCCAGATGCCGGCGATAGCTCGCAAGAGAGTGGTTTTACCCGAACCGGACGGACCAATAATCAGCAACGCCCCTCCGCGTTCAACCGTGAATGAAATCCCTCGCAAAAGCGGCGTGCCATCCGGTAAGTCCAGATCAAGATTATCGACCGCGACTCCTCCGGTACCCTTCCGCCGAATCAAGATGGACTGCGGCGCTTTTACCGACTCGTGGATGCTATCAAGCCTCTCGTCGAACTCGCCTAAACGCTGAGTCACCGCTTCCCAAGTGGCAATGTCATTGTAGGAATTGATAATGAATGAAAGAGCGTTCTGGACGTACGAAAAAGCGTTGACCGCCTGGAACAAACCGCCCAGCAAGATCTGGCGCGCGAAATAACGCGGCGAAACCACGATCACAGGGAAAATCTGCCCGACCTGAGCATAAGTCTGGGTGAACGCGCTCAGCCGGACCTGCTGCCTCATGATTTGCCGAAAATTCGCAAATACAGCCCGGAAACGCTCGTCGAAGAGGGCTAGCTCAACCGGTTCGCCACCATATAACGCAACGCCTTCCGCATGCTGGCGAAGATGAACCAAGCTGAATCTGAAATCTGCTTCGAAACGTTGGCGGGCAGAGTTTAATGCGACCAGAGGACGTCCGATATTAACCGCCAACCACGTGCCAAGTCCGGCATAAATCAACGCCGCCCAAACTAAGTAACCGGGAATGGAGATCTTACCGAGTGAACCCAGTGGAATAATCGCCGTGCCGGAAAGCCCCCACAAAATCGCTAGAAATGAAAGTAACGAAACAAACGACGAAATGAGCCCCACCGAGAGGGTCAAGACATAGCCGGTAAATTGGTTCAGATCCTCCGAGATTCGTTGATCGGGATTATCGGCGTCACTGCCGAGCTGCAATTTATAATAAGCGCGATCTGCCAGCCAAGCCGACAAATGCCGCAACGTTAGCCACCTGCGCCAGCGAATTTGTAACCACTGATTCAAGTAAAGAGCAGAAACGGAGCAGATCACTGCGCAAGCTACGAGAATGGCGAAGACACCAATTTGGCTAAATAGCTCGTGCGCGTCGAAAGCTTGCAGGGCGTTATAGAATGCCCGGTTCCATTCGTTAATCCGAACTCCCACGTAAACATTGCCAAGATTCAAAGCAATTACGCTCGAGATTAGAGCCCACGCTGAGAACTTTTCTTCGGAGGTCCAATAGCGTCCCGCAAGTCGCCATGCGGTACGAGTGATGATTCTTCTCGGCGTTGCCATTCATTGGATTGTCGCGACAACCGCCTAGGTTCTGCAAGGGAACAATTTGGTAGGGCGAGGCTCCTCGGATCTGGTAGGGCGAGGCTCCCGAAAGAGCTGAGATGTCTAAGCGGAGCGAAAAGAGGGTCCGACGCTGATGGTATGAAAGGCCTGCAAACGCGCCGAGGCGGAACCCAGTGCGAACCACGGCTCGGCGCGCCAGTCGTTGTTTTATGCGATCGGTTGCCGGGACCCCGATCGCTCTGCGATCTCCGATTAGGTCTCTCGGGAGCCTCGCCCTACTAAAGCCCTGAACTGACTTCCATGGTGGCTCTGCGGCAGATAGGGACCTTGCTGGAACAGCTTTTCCCGGAGCGTCCCCGATCGATACTCTTTCTTATAAACTCCTCGACTTTGCAGCTCGGGAATCAGCAGTTCTACAATGTCTTCGTATGTTTCCGGCATCACAGCATACACAAAATTGAACCCGTCAACGTCCGTCTCTTCAATCCATTCCTGAAGACGATCGGCCACCGTTTTTGGGGATCCGGCCACCACCGGACCGCGGCCGCCTAACCCGACCCATTGAGCGATCTCTTTGATCTTCCAGCGGCGGTTTGGGTCCGCGACGGTAAATGATTCCAACGCAGATTGGTTGGCATCGGTCTTCTTGGATTGTAGTTCGTCCTCTGGGCCATATGCGCCCAGATCAACGCCCGTCCAGCCAGACATCAGAGCCAATGCACCCTCGAAATCGATATAGGAATAATATTCCTCGAGCTTGGCCGCAGCTTCAGCATCAGTTGGAGCCACCACCACCGTGAACATGGCAAATATCATAATGTTCCCTCGTCCCAGTTCAGCCGCCCGAGCTCGGAGATCCCGGACATAACCTTTAACAATCGCTGCGGTCGGAGCCGACACGAAGACGCACTCCGCATGTCTTGCCGCAAAATTCTTTCCTCTTCGAGATGCGCCGGCCTGATACAATACCGGTGTGCGTTGGGGTGACGGTTCACTCAGGTTGAACCCAGGCACCTTGAAATATTTTCCGGAGTGATCGATGCCGCGGACCTTCGCAGGATCGGCAAAAACTCCTTTTTCCCGGTCACGCCGAACCGCGCCGGATTCCCAACTCTGCTCCCAAAGTTTATAGCAGACGTCCATATATTCGTCCGCCAGGTCATAGCGATCGTCGTGCTGGGTTTGCTCATCGAGACCGAAATTCTTGGCTGCGCTGTTTAGATAGCCGGAAACGATATTCCATCCGAATCGCCCCTTTGTGAGATGGTCTAAGCTCGACGCCCGCCGGGCAAAGGCATAGGGATGTTCATAAGTGAGCGCGCAGGTCACTCCGAAGCCCAGGTGCTGGGTGACGCTCGCCATGGCAGAAACCAGCATCATCGGATCATTCACCGGGATTTGAATTCCGCTGTGAATCGCCGCATCTGGACGCCCCTGATAAACATCGTAAGGACCGAGGACGTCAGCCAGGAACACACCATCAAACCGACCCCGTTCAAGCAACCGAGCCAGATCCGTCCAATACTCTAAATCGATATAACGCTCGGATCGGTCTCGTGGATGGCGCCACAATCCCGGGGCCATGTGGCCCACGCAATTCATAGCGAACGCGTTGAACCGAATTTCCTTACTCATAGCCAGGCATGGCGAGGCGGCGGAACACCGTTCAGATAATAGTTCCCAAGCGCGTAGTATTTCCAGCGCACCGGATCGTGCAGAGTATGCACCCGCGCATTGCGCCAATGGCGATCTAAACCGTGCTTATCGAGGGTTGATTGGGTGCCCGCCAGTTCGAACAGCTTGTTTGTTGCCAGGATTGAGATCTCGGTAGCGGCGATCTTAGCCTCGGCCACTGCTAACGCAGACGCTGTTACCGTTTCTTCGTTCAACGCGGCAACGGCCCGATCTACTTTTAGCCCGGCCCGTTCCATCAAGGCCTCAGCCGCATGCAGTTGATATTGCAATTTCCCTAGTTCTTCGATGGTCAGTGGATCTTCGCTCGCCCGTTCAACCTTAGCATCGATCCATGGCCGAGATCGATTCCTGACGAAGTCGATCGTGTCAGCAATAGCTGCTCTGGCGATGCCGACATCAATCGCCACATGGATAATCTGGGAGAACGGACCCCGGGTGGTTGGCCGTTGATAGGCTTCGTAGGACGGCAGGATCCGGTCTTGGGTAACCCGGACGTCCTTTAAAACCACAGTGCCGCTGGCCGTGGTCCTTTGCCCGAAAGCAGACCAATCGTCGATAACCGTCAATCCTTCACTATGCCGGCTGACCAGGGCCACGACTCGCCTACCTTCAGGATCAGTGACCCGCACCGGTACCCAATGAGCAAAGAGCGCACCGGTACAATAGAACTTCTCGCCACTCAGCCGGTAGCCGTCACCATCTGCCACCAAACGAGTTTGGTTTGCGATCACGTTCTTTCCCGAGCGCTCAACGGCCGCGTTACCTAACCGCTCGCCTTTTAGGATTCGGTCAAAGAAAAACTTCTTCTGCTCTTCAGTCCCGATCAGGCGAATCTCTTCGACGTTTGCATAATGGTTCTGTGGGATTTGGCCGATGGAGGCGTCTGCCTCCGAGACAATTGCTACTACTTCGTTAAAGGTAACCGTCGAGACTCCGGCCCCGCCATATTCTTTAGGCACTGTAATTCCCCAGAGACCGGTCTGGGAGAACGATTCGATTTCCTCGAAAGGTAGGCGTCGTTCTTTGTCGCGGGCTACCGACTCACCTCGAATCTGTTCCGCAAATGTCTTGGCTGCCGCTAATGCTTCTTCGTCGCTCTTAATTCGCTGCGCTTCTGCCATATCAAAACTTGGAGGGTTCTTTGAAAGTGCTTTTCGATTCCTTAACAGCCGACGCCCAACCTAAAACCTAAAACTTAAAACTTAAAACCTAAAACGGGTTGGGCGCCTCCCGGCCTTACACAAGAATTAGCAAGGCTGCGCCTGAGCACGACGCGAACCGGCGCAGTAGTAGATAGCGCATACCCCGTGACAAGCGGCGAGCGTGCACTGGGCTGTTCCAGGGGTATGTCTACTGGCACAGTAGGCTTTAGAGGCGATTCGGGAATGCGTCAATGGTAAACGTGGGATGCTGGATTCGTGGAGCGCTGCCTCGCTTGCGAGGCCGTGGTGAACGAAGGTGAGGGTGTAACAAAATGCCTTGTCGACCTAGCTCTATGGTCCGAAACGTCTGACGCCATAATACAGAGCGGGGGCAGCAATAGTGACAGACATAACGACCGTCCTTCGTTCACCACGGCCTCGCAAGCGAGGCAACGCTCCACTCACTTCGTCGCTTCCGTATCCGGCAGCGGCGTATAATGCCCTCTAAATATGAACCAGATGGGATAGATCATTGAAGCGACGGCCTCGACGATCCTAAGGGTTCCGAAGTTCCCCACTTCTGGGCTAACTTGCGCGGAAAGCATCAAAGCAACTGCGCGCATTCCGGCAACGAAACTGACCGTATAAAGCAACAACATCAGCCGGGTCGGGGCTTTGAAAAAGCAATAGATAGCTCCAGCCAACGCTAGCAGCCCCGCCACCGGGACCAGCTTAGCGGTGCTGAACCACAGACTGAGCCCGGCCAGCTCTCGACCGGCGATGGTTAAATCTACGGCAGCTACTAGCAGAACAACCAACAAAATCACTACCCGGATCCACCGGTCCTTGATCCCTGTCATGTGCCGGAGGCGAAGAGAAATCAGAACCACCGCCGCTATTTGAACGATACTGACCGCAATGGCCTCGAATTCCGATGCTTGCGAGACAAGGTTAGCCCATAGCCAAAGTTGGCACGCGACTGCCAAAAGAATGCGTTGGTTAATTCCGAGTGTTCTGGGGGAGGTTTCGGGGTCCATCTTTATGTGAGAGGTGAGAAGTGATTGGTGAGAGGTTGGCGCTTCGCGCCTCTAATCACTTCCTACCAATCACGTCTCACTTCTCACACCTCTAGTTCAATGGTGAAATTCAGGTCATTTCGCAGTCAGAACAAGCTTTAAGAGGCCGGGAAAGCGTCTGTTTAACTCGGCCTCACGAATCGAAGTCATGCATTTCGTGCCCTCAGTGCGCGTGTAAATGAGGCCGGCAGCCCGCAGGACATCGAAGTGATGCGATCGGGTCGCTTTGGAGACGTCGAGCTCAATCTCATTACAGGCCAGCTCTCCTCGTTCAGCTAATGCCCGTAAAATCGCGATTCGACATGGATCAGAAAGCGCCTGCATCACGTCGGCCAGAGCGACCTCTTTAAGTACCGGATGCGAATAGCACTTCATCGAACGCGGAAAGTATCATCTTCGTTGTAGTTAGACAATCATCTGACTACGAAACTAAATGTGGGGAGACCCATCGCCCGGGAGGGATCGCGTCCTCGCGATCCGTCGTTACCGAAGGTGGAGACGTGTTGTGATCGGGGACGAACATACACTTGTGGGTTGTGGCAACGTCCTCGCGGCGCGCGGGGACGCGCGCCCTCCCTACTTGCACCCTGCGAACCCGCACGCTCCTTGCTTGCCACAGCCTCGCTAGCGAGGCACGCTCCACCCATGAAAGCCTGGATCGGAGCGTCGTTACTGTTGACGGTCCTGGTTGTGGCTGGGCTAGTAATCCTGTTACAGCGCCGGTTCTTTTATTATCCGCGAAAATATTCTGCTGATGAGATCGAGAGCGCCGAGAAGCGCGGCGCGGCGGTGTTGGGCTACGACACATCCCAAGGCCGGCAAACTGCTTTCCTGTACGGGACTCCACCATCGGGAACATTGCTTTCCAGTCTTTGGATGGTTTTCGGCGGAAACGCGATGACTGCCTTAGACTGGATAGACATCCTCGGCGAATGCCAGCTAGACGCCGGCGGATTTCTTCTAGTGGATTATCCGGGATACGGCCGCTGTCCAGGTAATCCGGGTGCTGATTCTATATTAGAGAACGCCATTGGCGCTTATCATGCCCTCATCGCTAGTAAACGCTGGATAATCAGACGGCCACTCCTTGGCGTCCTCGGATGGTCGCTTGGAGCAGCGGCCGGTTTGCAGTTCGCTGACAAATGTCCGGTACAGGATTTGGTGTTGCTCTCGCCTTTCACCACCATGGAAGACATGGTTAAACGATTTACGGGTATTCGGCCGGGAATGCTGTTACTGGACCGTTTTGACAACGTGGCGGCACTTAGCCGTATTTATGCGCAAACGCCCACGCCAAGAGTGACGATCATTCATGGCGAGAAGGATAACCTGATTCCGATCAGCATGGGACGTTCGCTGGCTCAGTCGTCCCCCAGTCAGATTGAATTTCACAGTATACCAGGAGCCAGCCACAACGGTGTTTTCCGGGACGCCCGGGAGCTGATCTACGCGAAGCTGCGAGGCGAGCGGTAGGGCGAAAAACTCGGCGCGCCCACGATGTCGTTGCTCAATCAACCAATCCGCGCCGGTTTTGAGCCGTGGTGGCGCGTCCTTTCGATGCGCTACCAAAAATACGTGATGCCACCTCGAATCAAGAGTTTAGGTATACCGTCCGTGATGTCATCGCACGAAGCGGCTCAAAACCGGCGCGGACTAGCCAATTCAGCAACGACGGCGTGGGCGCGCCGAGTTTTTCGCCCTACCGCTCTCTAAACTTTCACCCGTTCGATATGCGCGCCGAGGCTACCAAGTTTTTCATCGATCAATTCGTAGCCACGATCGATATGGTAGACCCGGTTGATTTCGGTCTGACCTTCCGCTTGTAAGCCGGCAAGCACTAACGCAGCCGAAGCTCTTAGATCACTAGCCATGACCGGGGCGCCGCTGAGGCCGGTTACACCTCGAATCTTTGCCGTTGCTCCGTCCAGTTCGATAGTTGCTCCCATGCGCTTCAACTCGGACACATGCATGAACCGCTGCGGAAAGATATTTTCCGTGATCAGGCTCTCACCCTTCGCCGTAGCCAGCAAAGCGCACATCTGGGCTTGCATGTCAGTAGGGAACCCGGGATAAGGATCTGTCCGTAAGTCTAACGAACTCACGGCGCCATTAGGCCGGATGGTGATCGAGCCGTTTGACCGGCTGAGATTGAAGCCGGATGCCTCCAATGCATTCGCCACCGAGACTAAATGCTCATATCTCGCTCGCGTAATCGTCACTTCGCGTCCAGCGATCGCTCCGGCAACCAAAAACGTCCCGGCCTCGATGCGATCAGGAATCACCTCATGTTCCGCCCCGTGTAATTCCTTAACTCCCTCAACGACGATCCGCTCAGTGCCAGCGCCCTCAATTCGAGCGCCCATCTTGTTTAAGAAGTTCGCCAGATCGACAACCTCGGGCTCGCATGCTGCGTCCTCGATCACGGTTATTCCTTCAGCCAAAACACTCGCCATCAAGACGTTGTCTGTTCCTAAAACGGTGCTGCCGAATTTCCCTTTTAACGAAATCTTTGCTCCGATTAACTCGGGCGCGAAAACCTTGACGTTGCCGGCATGGACGCGAACGGCCGCGCCCAGCGCCTCGAACCCGCGAAGATGCAGATCGATCGGCCGGTCCCCAATGACGCATCCTCCGGGCAAAGAAACCGTCGCTTCTTTTTCCCTCCCAAGCAGGGGCCCCAGAACACAAACTGACGCCCGCATTTTCCGCACAACGTCATAGGGCGCGATCGTCTCGACTTTCTCCGCTTTGACCGTAACGACTCCGCTCGCTCTTTCCACCTCGGCGCCCAGATGGTTCAGGATCTGCAACATATAATGCACATCGCTGAGGTCTGGCACCCGATGGATGACGCACGGCTCCTTGGTCAGCAAGGTCGCAGCGAGAATAGGCAACGCCGAGTTTTTAGAGCCGCTGATCTTAACGGTGCCCGCCAGAGTATGGCCGCCGTGTACAATAATCTTATCCATACCTTGCGCTCACAAAGCGTTCCACTCCTTGGTAATCCTTCTCAACAGAAATGTCGCGATATTTTTGCTGCTGCAGAATGTCAGCAACGCCAGAGGCTTGTGAAATGCCGATCTCGAGCAAAACGCCGGCTCCCGGCTTCAGATGAGACGGTGCTTCTTCGATAAAACGGCGGATGACGTCTAATCCATCCGCCCCTCCATCCAACGCCAAGGGAGGATCGTGCCGCACTTCGCGTGGCAGCGTAGCCATTTCTGCGGTCGGAATGTACGGAAGGTTCGTCACTAAAAAGTCGAAATCAGTGTCCACTCCCGATAGAAGGTCTGTTTGCAACCATTTGATACGGCCGTCGATTCCGTGTGCGAGTCCGTTCTCACGAGCCAGAGCTAAAGTATCGGCAGAGATATCTGTCGCCACGACTTCCAGCCCCGGCCTTTCCAGTGCCAGCGTAATCGCCAGAACCCCCGAACCGGTCCCAATGTCGGCCAATCGGGCATCCGAGGAGGTATCAAGCGGTATCTGTTTCAACATCAACTCCGCCAACCGTTCCGTTTCTGGTCTCGGAATCAGCGCGCGCCGATCGGTTTTAAAACGGCGTCCATAGAACTCCCAGGAGCCAAGCAAATGTTGCAGGGGTTCGCCTTCCGATCGCCGCCGAACCTTGTCTCTTAACGGTTCCAGAATTTGTTCCGGCAACCGCTGGTCGTGATCCAAGTAAAGATCAAGACGTCGTTTACCTAGCGCTTCGGCCAAAAGATATTCGATACTAAGCCGAGGCGATTCGACCCCCTTGCGCTGCAAAAACGCGGTCGTGTTTTGGATCAGTTCTAGGACAGTCACTTTGGGGAAGTAATCAGTAATCAGTAGGTCAGTAATGAGTGGTCGGAGAGAGACGTTACTGTCCCAACATTTCAAACGCTCCGTTTACGGTTATTCGCGAAAGCTTATTCAGTGCAGTCCTATGAATTGTCCGTCGCATAACTGATTACTCGCCATCACTGATTACTGCTTACTTGGCCCGCACGTTGCTCACGCCTCGCGGATCACATTCCAACCGCCTTCCCACGCTTAACCCGCGGTACCGGCTCAAGCCCCGCCTCTTTGAGGCGTTGCTCCATATCACTGGCCTGAAGGGCAGTGACCATGTCGTCGAGTTGGCCCTCCATGAAGAGGTCCAGATTAAATAAGGTTAGTCCGATGCGATGATCAGTGACGCGGTTCTGCGGGAAATTGTAAGTCCGAATCTTTTCCTCGCGCCCGCCCGACCCGATCAGACTCTTGCGGTGCGCCGAATATTTCTCGGCCTCTTCTTGCTGTTTCTCTTCAAGGAGACGGGCCCTCAGAATCGCGATGGCTTTTTCCTTATTCTTTTGCTGGCTACGGCCGTCCTGGCACCGGACAATCTTACCGGTCGGGATATGTAATACTTGAACCGCCGAGTCAGTCGTATTTACGCCCTGCCCGCCGGGGCCGCCTGCGCGGCAAACTTCAATTCGCAGGTCCTCTGGACGCAACTCCAAGTCGATTTCTTCCGCCTCGGGCAACACGGCGACGGTCGCTGTGGAAGTATGAATTCTCCCCTGCGCCTCGGTGACTGGAACCCGCTGAACCCGGTGCACACCACTCTCGTATCTGAGTGTGCGAAAAACATGTTCTCCGGAAACTTTGAAAATGACTTCCTTAAGACCGCCCAATTCCGAAGGACTGCTTTCCAGCTCCTCGACCTTGAGTCCATGAGATTCAGCGTACCGCGAATACATTCGATAAAGATCGGCCGCGAACAGGGCCGCTTCGCTACCTCCCGTCCCGCCGCGGACCTCAACGATGGCATCCCGGTCCTCATGCGGCTCAGGTGGAAGCAGGGCGACTTGTACTTCTTTCGACCGCTTTTCGATGTCCGCTTCCAAGCCGGGAATCTCGATCTGCAGATGGGGGAGATGGATATTTGTTTTGGCTGTCGACGCCAACCAATTCGCCGGCCAACAGCGCATTCACAAACGAAAGTTCCTTCGATGGATGCGCCTACGCCGGTGGCTGCATCGCAGGTGTAGGCGACGCCAGCGAACCGCTCTCCTTCGCAAACAAGGGTGAATTCCCGGCAGCGATTTCGGCGGCTCCCACCTCTACATCAACGCCTCCTGCTCCTCCGCCTCCTGCCCCAGCAGCAGCGGCGACGAACAGGGCCACGCGGTCGTCGTCTACATCTACGCCACAGACATAGCCCTGGAAGAGCAGGCAGCTCCGACGGTCGGCAACCTCAGCGGCGAACTTGCCGGCGGCGAACCGCTCACCGGCACCGCCTCGCTCTTCTTTCAGGCCTCCGACCCCGGCTCCGGCGTCTACCGGGAGATCGTGAGCGTCGACGGCAAGGTTCTCGAAAGCCGGGTCGTCGAGCAACGGGACTCTGCAAAGAATGCCTGTCCCGGCCGAAGATCGGCCCGCCTTCCTCGGCGCAACCATGCCCGGCATCGGCGAACGGGCGCGTCTCGCTCGACACGACCGAGCTCTCGAACGGTGCCCATCATCTGCTCGTCGAAGTCACGAACGCTGCGGGCGACGCGACCACGGTCATCAGCAAGACGATCGACGTGGCAAACGGCGTCTCCTCGACCGAAAGCCAGCTCACGCAGAGTACGACCGGCCAGATCGGGCAAACCGGCCTGGCAGCGACAGCAAGCACTGGCCAGGCCGTCGGCTCGCAGAGCAACGGCACTCCGGCCTCCACGCGCCCGGCGATGGCCGCTGCGTGGCTTCCTGCGCGCGGCGCGCGTCTCGAAGGCGCCGGCAAGCTGCGTCTGACGGGCAGCTTCGACGACCCGGAGACGGCCGCGGGACGGCTCACGGCCCCCGGCGGCGCCGCGATCGTGGGGGCGAGGGTCGAGGTCAGCGCCCGCAAGAGCTACGGCGGAGCACCACTCATCGCTCTTGGATATGCGACGACCGACTCGCAGGGCCGCTTCACCTTTCGCCTGGCCAAGCAGAGCCCATCGGAGCAGCTCCCAGCTGAGCTATTCGCCGACATTCGCGGGACCTGCGGCCGTATCGCAGACTCTGCAACTCAAGGTCGTGCCGACATCGAACTCCGCGTCTCGCCGGGCTCCGTAGCGCGGGTCGGGCATCCACCTGCGGGGCAGGATCCTCGGCGCGCCAATCCCCCCCGGGGGGCAAGCAGATCGTGCTGGAGGCGCGCTCGAAGGGCAGTCCCTGGCTGCAGTTCCTGGTGGTTCGCACCGGCTCGCGCGGTCGCTTCGAGGGACCCATCGTTTCCACCTGCCGGGCCCGGTGCGCTACTGGTCAGGGCTATGTCCCCACAGGAAGCGGACTATCCGTTCGCCCCAGGCAACTCCCATCAGGTCACGGTATGGGAGCGATGAGTGGCGATGAGGGGCGCATCCATGCGGCCAGGACTGCTACCTGATGCGTATGGCGACGATTCCACATGAGGAACTCCGCAACAACGTCGACGAGGTCTTGCGACGTGTCGAGGCGGGCGAGCGGTTCACGATCACCGTCTCTGGAAGCCTGTGGCCCAACTACGGGCCTATGCGCACCCGCCAGTGGGTGCGAACGCCGAGCTGGCTGACCTGTGGAGGACACACTCAGACCTCACGCTCGACGAAGAGCTTCGGATGCCCGGCGGGAAGCTGATCGCTCCCTGGGCAGCCTGCTCGTGGCGGTACTTACTCGATACCTCGATTCTCATTACTGCTGAGGACAGAGCCCTACCGGTGTGGGCGCCCACCGCGGCCCCCGCATCCCGCCGCGTGCGGTCGAGATCCCGCTGCAGGGCCTCCAGGACGCGCACGACGCGCAAGCCGCTCGCGCCGTCGGAGCGTGGGGCGCAGCCGCTGCGGATCGACTCGACGAAGTGCTCGCACTCGACGCGCAGGGGCTCGACGCTTGGGATCCGGGCGAGAAGATGTCGCCGCTGCGGGTGATGTACTCGCCGTAGGAGCGGGTGTCCTCGTCGAAGCCCTTGTCATAGAGGGTGAGCTTGCCCTCGATTGCCATGTCGTCGAAGGTCGCCATCCGCTTGGAGCCCACGATCGTGAATCGCCGCTCCTTGTGAGGATCGAGCCAGGAGAGATGCAGGTGAGCCGAGATCCCGGAGGGGAATCGCAGAAAGCAGAACACGACGTCCTCCACGCCGGGGCGCAGATAGGACTCTCCGCGAGCCGAGACCTCGCATGGCTCTTCCTGGACCAGGTGCAGCAGCACCGAGACGTCGTGAGCACCTAGGCTCCAGAGCGCGTTCTCATCCGCTCTTGCCTTCCCCAGGTTGAGGCGGTTGCCGTAGATGTAGAGGACGTCGCCGAGCTCGCCCTCATCGGCCAACTGCTTCAGGCGCTGCACGCCTGGGTGGTACTCGAGCAGATGGCCGACCATCAGCGTGCGGCCAGAGCTGCTGGCCGCCTCCAGTGCGCGCTCGGCGTCGGGCACCGACTGGGCGAGCGGCTTCTCCACGAAGCAGTGCTTGCCCGCCTGCAGCACCTGGACGGCGAGATCGGCGTGCGTGGGCACCGGCGTTGCCAGGGCGATCGCATCGAGGGTCTCATCGCGGAGCAGATCCGTGAGCTCGGCCGTCGTCCTCGCCCCCGGCGCGATCGCGGCGATCCGCTCGCGAGCCGCCTGCGAGGCGTCGCAGCACCAGGCCAGCTCCACCCCCGGCAGCGCATTGAAGTTGCGGGCGAGGTTCGGGCCCCAGTAGCCGAGGCCGACGACGCCGACGCGCAGCGGTTCGCTCAACGCGCCTCCCCCACGGCGGCGACGCCCTGCGCCCCTTCGAGCACCTGCCTGACCGCCGCGGTCACCTCCTGCGCCTGCTCGGCGCTCAGCACAGGGCTGATCGGCAGCGCCACGTTGGTGCGCGCCAACTCGTCGGTGACCGGCAGCACCGAGTCTCTGCCAAAGCGCAGCATCGCCGGCTGGCGATGTATCGGGGTGCGGTAGTAACTGCGCGCCTGCACGCCAGCGCTTGCCAGCGCGTCGATCAGCCGGTCGGGATCAGGGTGCCTTGCGACATAGAGGTGCCAGGCGGGATCCACTCCTTGGGTGCTCCGCGGAATCTTCAGCAGGTCGCCGAGGCCCGCCTGCTCGTAGGCGCTCGCCGCCGCGCGGCGCCCCGCCGTCCAGTCGTCCAGATGCGCGAGCTGCACGCGCAGCACAGCAGCCTGGATCGTGTCCAGCCGGGAGTTGAAGCCGACCTCCTCGAAGGTCTGCTTGTCGCGCGAGCCGTGGAAGCGCAGCATCCTCACCCGTTCGGCGATCTGGTCGTCGTCGGTGAGTACCGCCCCGCCGTCGCCGAAGCAGCCAAGGTTCTTCGAAGGGAAGAAGGAGAACGTCGAGACGGTTCCAAGCGAGCCGGCCATCCTGCCATCCAGGGAGGCGCCCGCCGCCTGGGCGGCGTCCTCGATCACCGGCAGCCCGGTCTGCGCTGCGATCTCTCGTGACGGCGCCGGGCGCCCGAACAGGTCCACCGCGATCACCGCCTTCGTGCGCGTGGTAAGGGCCGCCCTGACCGTGTCGGGCGTCACGTTGCACGTGTCCAGATCGACGTCGCAGAAGACGGGCGTTGCCCCCGTCGGCGAGATCGCCTCGGCCGTCGCATAGAAGGTGAAGGACGGCACGACGATCTCGTCGCCCGGCCCGACGCCGAGCGCGCGCAACGCGATCGTCAGCGCGTCGGTGCCGTTGGCCACGCCAATCGCATGGGCGACGCCGACGTAGCGGGCGAACTCGCGCTCGAAATCGAGCACTTCGGGCCCAAGGATGTAGCGGCCGTCGTCGATCACGGCCGCGACCCTGCGGTGCAGCTCCTCGCGCAGCGGCTGGAGCGGGGTGGAGGTGTCGAAGAGAGGGATCGGCATCGAGCTGATGCTACGCGCAGACTCGGCACGAGGGCGTCGCGAGCTCGGCGACGACGTTCGCGGAGGAGGGCGCTCGCGCGGGCCGGGACCGCCTACCGTGCGAGTGTGAGCGCCCGGATTGGTAGCCTGCCCGCCGATGAAGGCCGTGATTCTCGCCGGAGGGTTCGGCTCTCGCCTGAGCGAGGAGACCGCGACCCGCCCGAAGCCGATGGTTGAGATCGGCGGCAAGCCGATCCTCTGGCACATCATGAAGATCTACTCCGCGCACGGGATCGAGGACTTCGTGATCTGCCTCGGCTACAAGGGCTACATGATCAAGGAGTACTTCGCCAACTACTACCTGCACGCGTGCGACGTGTCCTTCGACCTCGCCAAGGCGGAGATGGAGATCCACCGCTCCTCCACCGAGCCCTGGCGGGTGACGCTGGTGGACACGGGCGAGGGCACGATGACCGGTGGGCGCCTGCGGCGAGTCCTGCCCTACCTCGGCGAGGAGGAGTTCTGCTTCACATACGGGGACGGCCTGGCCGACATCGACATCGGCGCCTGCATCGACCACCACCGCCGGCAGGGCGCGCTTGCGACCGTCACCGCGGTGCAGCCGCCCGGGCGCTTCGGTGCGCTGGAGATAGACGGTGATCGTGTGAGCGAGTTCGAGGAGAAGCCGCGGGGCGACCGCGCCTGGATGAATGGCGGCTTCTTCGTGCTCTCGCCGCAGGTGGGTCGCTATCTCGACGGCGATGAGACGGTCTGGGAGCAGGAGCCGATGCGATCCCTGGCCCGCGAGGGGCAGCTCTCCTCCTACAGGCACGAAGGCTTCTGGCAGGCGATGGACACGTTGCGCGACCGCAACCACCTCGAGGAGCTTTGGGCCAACGGCCAGGCTCCGTGGCGGACCTGGCGATGAGCGAGCAAGACCTTTCGAGAGCCGGAGCGGTGGACCCTGGGTTCTGGCGCGGGCGGCGCGTGATGCTGACGGGTCACACCGGCTTCAAGGGATCGTGGCTCTCGCTCTGGCTGCAGTCGCTTGGCGCGCAGGTCGTCGGTTTCTCCGACGGCGTGCCGACCAAGCCCTCGCTCTACGAGCTGGCCAATGTCGCCGATGGGATGGATAGCGTCAGCGGCGACGTGCGCGACCCGGACGCCCTGGCCGGGGTGCTCGACTCGCATCGGCCCGAGATCGTCATCCACATGGCCGCGCAGTCACTCGTGCGGCGCTCGTTCCAGGAGCCCCGACTGACCTATGAGACCAATGTGATGGGTACGGTCAACCTGCTCGACGCAATCCGCGGACGCGAGCACATGCGCGTGCTCCTCAACGTCACCTCTGACAAGTGCTACGAGAACCGAGAGTGGGAGTGGGGATACCGCGAGCACGAGCCGATGGGCGGCCACGATCCGTACTCGAACTCCAAGGGTTGCTCCGAGCTTCTCACCGATGCGTTCCGGCGCTCGTTCTTCTCGGACCCCGAGGGACCTCGCATCGCCTCCGCGCGGGCGGGAAACGTCATCGGCGGCGGCGATTGGGCGACCGATCGGCTGATCCCGGACGTGATGCGCGCGGCGCTCGCGGGCGAGGTCGTGCGCGTGCGCAACCCCTACGCGATCCGCCCGTGGCAGCACGTGCTCAACCCGCTCAGCGGCTACATGAGGCTGATCGAAGTCCTCTGGGAGCAGCCGGGCCTCGCCAGCGGATGGAACTTCGGGCCTGCCGAGGAGGACGCGCGACCGGTCGGGTGGATCGTCGATCGCCTGGCCTCGATGTGGCCGCAGGAGCTGCCCGTCGCCTACGACGACGGCGAGCATCCGCACGAGGCCACGTACCTGAAGCTCGACTCCTCACGCGCCCGCGCCCACCTTCAGTGGCGCCCGAGATGGGATCTGGCGCAGGCGCTCGCGGCAGTGGTGGACTGGCACCTGCGCGCTCGCGAGGGCGAGGATGTGCGGGCGAGCACGCTGAGCCAGATCGACGCCTTCCAATACGCTGCGAAGCCAGCATGAGCACCATCACGTCCTGCAGATTCTGCGGCTCCCCGGTGGAAGCCGTCTTCGCCGACCTCGGGATGTCGCCCCTGGCCAATTCCTACCTGCCACCCGAGCGTGCCAACGGCATGGAGCCCTTCTATCCGCTGCGCGCGCTGGTCTGCGGCAAGTGCTTCCTGGTGCAGCTGGAGGAGTTCGAGAGCCCGCAGCAGATCTTCTCCGACTACGCCTACTTCTCCTCGTACTCCTCCAGCTGGCTCGATCACTGCGCTGGCTACGCCGAGCTGATGACCAACCGGCTCGGCCTGGACGAGAGCAGCCACGTGATCGAGATCGCCTCCAATGACGGCTACCTGCTGCAGTACTTCCACGAGCGCCAGATCCCGGTGCTCGGCATCGAGCCGGCAGCCAACGTCGCGAAGGTCGCCCTGCAGAAGGGCATCCCGACGCTCGTCGAGTTCTTCGGGCGCGAGACCGCCAGCTCCCTTGCCGGTGAATCCTCAGCCGACCTGCTGCTTGGCAACAACGTGCTCGCCCACGTGCCCGACCTCAACGACTTCGTCGCCGGCATGAAGATCCTGCTGAAGCCCGGCGGAGCGATCACGATGGAGTTTCCGCACCTGATGCGCCTGATGGACGAGAACCAGTGGGACACGATCTACCACGAGCACTTCTCATACTTCTCCTTCCTGACCGTCAGCCGCGTCTTCGAGGCCCACAGCCTGCGCCTCTTCGACGTCGAAGAGCTGCCCACCCATGGTGGCTCCCTGAGAATCCACGGCTGCCACGCTGAGGACACCGAGAAGCCTGAAACCGCCGCCGCCGCCGAGCTGCGGCAGCGCGAGCGCGCCGCAGGCTACGAGCAGCTGGAGACCTACCTTCTCTACGGCAAACGCGTCGAGGAAGACAAGCGCGAGATCCTGCGGTTCCTGATCGACCTGAAGCGGCAGGGCAAGCGGATCGCCGGGTACGGCGCACCGGCGAAGGGCAACACGCTGCTCAACTACTGTGGGATCGGCTGCGACTTCATCGACTACACCTGCGACCTGAACCCGCACAAGCAGGGCCATTTCCTGCCTGGCAGCCACATCCCGATCCGCCCTCCGGAGGAGATCATGCAGGACAAGCCCGACGTCGTGCTGATCCTGCCTTGGAACCTGAAGGACGAGATCATGCAGCAGCTCGGAGCGATCCGCGACTGGGGCGGGCGCTTTGCAGCCAGGACGCCAGAGCTGACGCTGCTGCCGTGAGGGGCGACGCGGCGAGTCCGCCGCCGTCCGCCCCGGCAGCAAGCATGTCGTGCCGGCGCAGGCAGAGCGCCGCCGCGCCCACCGGAGCCCACCGATGAGATTTCACGAGACCCCGCTTTCAGGCCTCTGGATGATCGAGCTCGACCGTCTGGAGGATGAGCGCGGCTGGTTCGCGCGCACCTTCGACGCACAGGAGTTCGCCTCGCGCGGGCTGAACCCGGCGGTCGTGCAGTGCAACAGCTCGTTCAACCTGCGGCGCGGGACACTGCGCGGCATGCACTACCAGGCACTCCCCCACGGCGAGCCGAAGCTCGTGCGATGCGTGCGGGGCGCGATCTTCGACGTCGCGGTTGACCTGCGCCCCGGCTCGCCAACCTTCCGGCGCTGGCACGGCGTCGAGCTGAGCGCGGACAACGGCCTTGCCTTGTACATCCCAGAGGGCCTTGCCCACGGCTTCCAGACGCTGCGCGACGAGACCGAGGTCTTCTACCAAATGGGTCAGGACTACGTTCCAGAGGCGGCTCGCGGAGTACGCTTCGACGATTCCGCGTTCGCGATCGAGTGGCCCGATCTCGACGGAGAGCGCATCGTCTCAGAGCGCGACCGGAGCTATCCCGACTTCACCGGATCGCCTTGACGCAGGCCAGCAAGGACACCGCGAAGGGCGCTGAGCAGGCCGCGCACGGCTGTCCGGCGTGCGGCGCTCATGCTCCGTTTGCATTCACGGCACAGGACCTCAACCGCGCGATATCGAGTGAGCGCTTCGATTACCACCGCTGCCCCTCATGCGGCATCTGGCTGATCGCCGCGATCCCGGACGATCTCTCGCGCTACTACCCGCCCGAGTATTACTCGCCGATCTCCGCCCAGACGCTCGACGCGCTCGCTGCCAGCGAGCGCCCAAAGCTCGACATGCTGCTCGACCGGATCGAGCCCGGGCGCCTGGTGGAGATCGGCCCGGGTGATGGCCTGTTCTCGAGAGCTGCTCGAAATCACGGTTTCGAGGTCACTGCCATCGAGATGGACCGTGGCGCCTGCGAGCATCTCGAGTCCGCCGTCGGAGTCAGGGCGATCGCAAGCGATGCCCCGGAGAAGGTGCTCCCGGCGCTGCCACCCAGCCGGGCGATTGTGATGTGGCACGTGATCGAGCACCTGCCAAGGCCGATGGACGTGATCTCGGCCGCGGCGGGCAACCTCGAGCCGGGCGGGCTGCTCGTGATAGCCACCCCGAACCCGGATGCAATCCAGTTCAAGCTGCTGAAGGCCCGCTGGGCTCATCTGGACGCACCGCGACACCTCTTCCTGATCCCAAGCGGGACCCTGCGACAGCGCTGCGAGATGCTTGGAATGCGAGAGCTCGCGAGCACTACCTCCGACCCCGCCGGGCGCCACTGGAACTGGTTTGGCTGGGAATACGCGTTCCGCGCGCCGCCGCGCTGCAGGCCCGCCTCGCTGCCGTGGAAGCTCGCTTCGCGCCTGCTCACGCTTGCGGCCAGCCCGATCGAGGGCAGCGGGCAGCGCGGCTGCGCCTACACCTCGGTCTTCGTGAAGCAGACGAGAGATGGCGGCCCAAGAAGCCTCTGAGGACATACTCGGCACCTCGGCGGCGGGCCCCACCGCGGTCCGGGGAGGCGCGATGCGGGTCGGCGGGTACATCGCCGGAGCGCTCGTCAGCGCGGTCGCCGCGGCGATGCTCCTGCACCACCTCGGACGCGATGCGACCGGCCGCTACGGCGTGGCGGTGGCGATGGTCGCGATCGTCGGCGCGCTCTCCGATCTCGGCTTGACGGCCGTCGGCGTGCGCGAGATATCGCTGCGGCCGCCCAGCGAGCGCTGGCACGTGGCCCAGGCACTGCTTGGGTTGCGAATCGTGCTGACGATCATCGGAGCGGCGCTGGTGATCGCCATCACCGCCGTCGCCTACTCTCCGACTCTCGCGGCGGGCGTCGCCCTGGCAAGCGTCGGCCTGCTCTTCCAGGTCACTCAGGACAACTTTGCGATGCCGCTCGTAGTCGAGCTGCGACTTGGTTGGGTCTCGGCCCTCGAACTGCTCAGGCAGACCTTGAGCACGGTGGTGATCGTCCTGCTCGTGGTCTTCGGCGCGCACCTCCTGGCCTTCCTCTCGGTCTCGATCCCGGTCGGCGTGGTGATGGTTGCCTGCACCGTGATGGTGGTCCGCGGGCAGCGCGCGCTGCGGCCGATGTTCGATCGGGCGCAGTGGCGCTCGATGATGTCGGCAGCCCTGCCCTACACCGCTGCGGTCGCAGCAGCGGCGCTGTACCTGCGCATCGCCATGCTGCTCGTCGCCGCGATCTCGACTCCGGCGCAGGCGGGCAACTTCACCGCCTCGTTTCGGATCATCGAAGTGCTGACCGTGATTCCCGCCGTTCTTGCAAGCGTCGCGTTCCCGATCTTCGCCAGAGCGGCGCGCGACGACCACGAACGCCTCGGCTATGCGCTCGGCCGCGTCTTCGAAGTCGCGCTCGTGATGGGCGCGTGGGTGTCCGTGTCAATCGCGATCGCAGCGCCGCTTGCGATCGAAATCATCGGAGGCCCCAAATTCCACGGTGCCAGCGAGGTGCTGGCGGTGCAGGGCGTCGCGCTGGGGGCGATGTTCGTTAGCGCCGTATGGGGCAACGGCCTGCTCGGCCTTGGCATGTACCGCCAGATCATGCTGCTGAACCTCGCCGCCCTGGCAAGCGTCGCGGCCATCGTCACCGTCCTCGTGATGATGGACGGCGCACAGGGCGCCGCGATCGGGACCGCAATCGTCGAGGTCGGGGCCGCGACGGCCAACGCGCTGCTCGTGATCCGCGGGCGCCCGAAGCTGCGGCCATCGTTGCGCGTGGTGCCGCGAGTCGCACTGGCAGCGCTGCTCGGGCTTACGCCGCTTGCCCTACCCGGTACCCCGGTGATCGCGCGTCTGGCGCTCTCCAGCCTCATCTATGGGGCGGTGATCCTCGCGCTGCGCGTGCTGCCAGAGGAGGTGAGCGTCCTGCTGCCCTCCCCGCTGAGACGCAGGAGCCCGTGATGCGCACGAACCTGAGGCCAGCACGCAAGCCTCTTGCGATACCCCCGAGGGGGACCTCCGAGCCGGGTCGCCCCTGCGTCGTGCACCTCGTGCGCGCGGTCAACGGCAAGGCTCCCTTCGAAGCCTTTCTGAGCGCGCTCCGCCGCTGCCCGCCGGGCGCCGAGCACGATCTCGTGCTGGCGATGAAGGGCTTCGCCTCCAAGGAGCAAGCGAGGCCATACCTGGAGGTGGCCGAGGAGATGAGCGCCGAGACGCTCTTCTTCTCCGACGCCGGGCTCGATCTCAGCGTCTACTTCGCACTCGCCTCGCAGCTGCAGCGCGAGCGATATTGCTTCCTGAACTCCTTCAGTGAGCCCCTGGTCGAGAGCTGGCTGGCCAAGCTAGACGCAGCCATCAAAGAGGACGCGATCGGCATCGCCGGCGCGACCGGGTCGTGGAACAGCTCTCGCTCCTGGGTCCTCTACGCGCTTGGAATGCCAAGCGCATACCGTGGCGTGCTTCCGCCAAGAGCCTCTGTGCGCAAGCAGTTCCACGAGATGGACGCTGAAAGGTCGAACGGAGCAAGTGGGCGTGCCCTCTCAGCAGAGGGCGACCGCGGCGCCACGCATCGACTCGCGAGCACCACCGTCAAAGCGGCAAAGATGGCGACGCGGGCGCTCTCGGAGGTGCCACGGCAGATGCTCGACTTCGAGCTGTTTCCCGCGCAGCACGTGCGCACGAACGCCTTCATGATCGCCCACGAGACGCTCGCTCAGCTGCGCCTGCATCAGGTGCAGAGCAAGACCGACGCCTATCTGCTGGAGTCCGGCCGCGAGAGCATCACGCGTCAGATTCAACGCCTGGGCTTGCGCACCGTGGTCGTCGATCGCGCAGGCCGGCTTTACGAGGAGGACCACTGGCACGAGAGCCTGACGTTCTGCCAGAGCTTCCAGGAGGGGCTGCTGGTCGCTGACAACCAGACACGCCTCTATGAGAACGGCGGCGTAGACCGTCGCCGCATGCTCTCAGCGATGGCCTGGGGCGAACACGCCGACCCGAGGGCCTGACCGGCCGGGACAGGCGCGACTGCCCTCAGCTCAATCGCTGCACGATGGCAGCGCGCAAGCCGCCATTTCGTGAGCGCTGCCATCGTGTGGGATCCACGGACGCGTCGACTCGTGCCACGACCTCGCTGATGCTCTCGTACCGGCCATCGTCGTGAACGGGATCCCAGGCCGGGAACTGCCGCTGGATCAGCGCCAGCGCATGTGGAACCAGGGCAGCCGCGCGCGCGGGAGCAAGCATGACGATCGTCCGCAGCAGAGAGAACAGGCCACCATAGATCATGCGCTCGCGCCAGCTCATGAAGCCTTGCAGCTCCTCCAGTTCGGCCCGGCCGATCGAGCTTCGCAGATAGCGCCCGTCGTACACGTAGACGATCTGCAGCATGCGATATCTGCGGTAGCGCGGGCGTAGATTCCCGGGGCAGCCGAGCTCTCGATGCAACTCCCTCATCGCGTCGAGCCAGCCGTCGTTGATATTGGTGCCAGGCAGCAACGGCTGCCTGCCGGAGCGATCACGAGAGTCGTCTTCGCCAGCCTGCAGGAAGGCCCGACCGGCCTTCTCCGCATTGTTGTTGTGAAAGAAGCCATAGGAGCGGGGGGACACCCCGATCACCACCGACGGACGCGGATCGACGACAATCGAGCGCGCTCGCTGGAACATATTGTTCATCGCGTAATAGTCGGGAAACCTCGAGCGATAGAACGGCCCACTCTTTGACAGATCTTCGATCAACGGACGCGCGACGGTGGCAAACTGCATGTTGAACCCATATCGCAGCCTGAAGCCCATCGCAGCGCGAACGACCTCCTGTGCCCGCTCGTGCTGGAGCGCGAACGGCTCTCGTGCGCCGCGAAGAAACTTGGCATAGCCCTCCGAGCGCAGATAGCCATCGGGCTCGGCCGGCACGACACCAGGGTATGCGTAGACGAGCGCGTTGTGATAAATGACCTGCGGCCGATCGAACTCACCTATCAGTGACTGAACGTTGGAGAAATAGGCAGGCAGAACCGCGTCGTCGTCACCGAGCATGAGAACGTAGTCACCACTGCTGTGCGCCAGCGCGTTGTTCCAGTTCTCGGTGACCGCAAGCGGGCAAGCGGTCCGCACGTAGACTATGCGCGTGTCTTCGAGGGAGCGCACGTACCCGGCCACATCCTCCGCAGAGGCGTTGTCGGAGATCACGATCTCCCAGTCCTGCTCCTCGTGCCGGAGCACGCTGTCCACCGCGCGGCGCAGCAGGGTAAGGCGGTCGCGGGTCGGGATGAGGACGGAGATCTTCATGGCAACTCAGAGGTCGCGCGGCATCGCGCAGGTCGCGATCATCGCATCTGCCGTCCTGCCACCGGCACGCGCGCCGGCCGGCGCATTGCCGCCGAGCGGACCGAGGCACAGGTCGGCATGAGCGGCGTGCTGGTCACCGGCGGCAGTGGATTCGTCGGCCTGCCTCTGCTCGCGGAGATGGCACGGAGCGGCGAGGAGGTCCATGCGATCTCCAGGAGCGTACCGTCCGCGGAGATTCCCGGCGTGCACTGGCACCAGCTGGACATGGCCGACGGCAGCGCCATCGAGAGGCTGATGGCGGACATCGCCCCTGAGAGGCTCATCCATCTCGCGTGGTACGTGGAGCACGGACGCTTCTGGTCGGCACCGGAGAACATCCTGTGGGTCGAGCGCAGTCTGCATCTGCTTCGAGCATTTGTCCGTGAGGGAGGCCGCCGCATCGTGATGTTGGGCACCTGCGCGGAGTATGACTGGTCGGGCGTCGAAGGCCCGCTCGAGGAGGCCAGATCGGCCGTGGCTCCAAGCACCCTCTATGGGATCGCGAAGGACTCGCTGCGCCGACTCGCAACCGCTTATACCCATCAGGAGCAGCTGGAGCTGGCGTGGGCGCGCCTGTTCTTCATGTACGGACCGCGAGAGCAGCCAGGCCGACTCGTACCCTCGGTGATCCGCTCGCTGCTGCGTGGCGAGACCGTCGCAACCACCAGCGGCGAGCAGCAGCGCGACTACGTGCACGTGGACGACGTGGCCGGTGCGCTGGCGGCGCTGGCTCGCAGCCAGGTCGTCGGCCCCGTGGACATCGCATCGGGCAGGGCAACACGCATTCGAGACATCGTGGTCGAGATCGCCGATCAGGTCGGGGCGTCCGAGCTGTTGCGCATCGGCGAGCTGCCCGACCGTCCCGATGAGCCAGACGTACTCGTCGGGTGTGGAGCACGCCTGCGCGAGCAGGTCGGCTATCGATTCCAGATTGGGCTCCCGGAGGGGATCGCCGACACCGTACGGTGGTGGCGATCGAGGCTCTGAGAAGCCCTCGCCGCCGCAGGCAGGCAGGCACGCGGGCGTCGCTCAGCTCTGAGTGGCCTTGCCGACCGCGGCGAAGCGCAGGCGCCAGGAGCCAAGAAGCGAGATCGAACCGTCGATCGCATCCTTCGGTGGCCTTGGATGCCTGGGCCGGCCGCCACCGGCGTGCCAACCGGCAAGGCGCCCGCGCATTGCCTGCAGATCGCGGCTGAGCAGCGCATCGCCGAGGATCACAGTGGCCTCGGTGATCAGCGCGCGGGGCGCCTCTGTGCCGCGCAGCACCCCATATCTGCGCAGCAGATAGCCCCTGCTGAAGCCGGCCAGCCGCCGCTGCTGCGCCGAGCGGTGACCGAACGTGCTGGATCCGAGATGCACTCCGACCGCCTCGGCGGCGCCCACCGCACTCCAGCCGGCCGCCCTCAGCCGCAGCGCGAGATCGAGGATCTCCATGTAGGCGCTGATCGTCTCGTCCAGCCCGCCCACCTGCTCCCAGGCACTGCGGCGATACGCGCCGGCGGTGCCCTCCGCGCCGGCGAGCACGGGCATCTGGCCAAGGACGGCAGAGGGTGGAAGGCCATGCAGGCGCGCAAAGCCGGCAAGCGTCGGGTCAGCCGTGACGCCGTAGCTGTCTATCGCCTCCTCGCCCGGCACCAGCATGAGGCTGGCCACGGATCCGACAGAGGGGTCCTCCAGCAGCGGGCCGATCAGACGCTCCAGGAAGTCCGGTCGCAGGCGCACGTCATTGTTCAGCAGCACGACGTGCTCGCCCGTGCCGGCCGCGACGCCCCTGTTGACAGCCTCTGTGAAGCGATGGTTGTGGTCCAGCTCGAGGACCGACACATCGGGCCAGTCGCGACGCAGCGCCTCCCGCGTCTGATCCTCGGAGCCGTTCTCGACCACGATCACTCGCGCGGGCATCGTCTGGCCCGCCAGGTCACAAAGGCAGCTGCAGGTCAGATCCCACCGGTTGTAGGCGGGGAGCACGACGTCGACGGAGGCTCGCGTCACCGCAGCCATCGTATTGAGAGGCGCAGCGCCTGCGAGCGTACGGCGGCGG
Organism: uncultured Actinomycetota bacterium; assembly: GCA_963790265.1. Taxonomy (GTDB): domain Bacteria; phylum Actinomycetota; class Thermoleophilia; order Solirubrobacterales; family Solirubrobacteraceae; genus Palsa-744. The sequence continues at coordinate 3,351,490 of CAWBNT010000001.1, read as the reverse complement.
GTGCCTTGTGGGGTGCCTCGGATAGCGTCTGGCGTCATGCACGTCGGGCTCAACCTGATCTTCCTGGTCCCAGAGGAGACGGGCGGCATGGAGGTCTACGCGCGGGAGCTGATTCCCGCGCTGCTCGAGGCTGCGCCGCAGGCCCGATTCACCGCGTTCATCAATCGCGAGACGGCGGCGTACGGGAGGGGGCCCTGGATTGATGCGATCCCGAGCGTGACGGTGCCCGTCAATGCCAGGCAGCGCGTCCAATGGGTGCTCGGCGAGCAGGTCATGCTGCCAAGGCTCGCCGCCGCCAACGCGATCGAGGTGATGCACAGCCTCGCGAGCACCGGGCCGGCGTGGGGCGCCCGCAAACGGGTGGTCACCGTCCATGACCTCATCTATGCGCGCTTTCCGGAGGCGCACGCCGGCCTGCGCGCCCTGGGCATGCGTGCGCTCGTGCCGTTGGCCGCCTACCGCAGTGACCGCGTGATCGCAATCTCGGAGAGCACCAAGGCGGACCTGACGGACCTCCTTCACGTCCCTGAGCGCAAGATCGACGTGATCCCCCAGGGTCTGCGGTCAGTTGGCGCCTCCCCGACGGGCCTGGCTGAGCAGGCTCGCGCCCGGATGGGGATCGGGCAGCGCCAGGTCGTTCTGAGCCTCTCGGCCAAGCGCCCACACAAGAACCTCACGGCCCTGATCGGCGCGCTCGGGCAGATCTCCCCGGAGAGCCGGCCGCTGCTCATCCTCTGCGGCTATGGAACCTGGCACGAGGCGCAGCTCCGCGAGCAGGCTCACGACCTCGACATCGATCGCGACGTGCGCTTCCTTGGATGGGTCAGCGAGCAGGAGTTGGAGGAGCTCTGGTCGGTGGCGGACGCCTTCATCTACCCCTCGTTCTATGAGGGCTTTGGGCTGCCGGTGCTCGAGGCGATGGCCAGAGGCGTTCCGGTCGCGTGCTCTGCGGCCTCCTCCCTGCCGGAGGTCGCGGGCAGGGCTGCGCTGCTGTTCGCACCGGAGTCACAGGCGCAGATCGCGACCGCGATCGAACGTCTGCTCGGCGACCGCGCGCTCGCCGAGGGGCTGCGCGCCGCCGGCCGAGCTCGCGCGGCCACCTTCACATGGGAGCGCACGGCTTCGATGACGCTCGCAAGCTACGAACGCGCCCTCGGCGTCAACGCTCAGGCGACTCGTACGCCTCCAGCACCCTGCTGAGCGAAGACTCGAGCGACAACCGGCTCGCGTTCTCGGTGAACCACTGCGCGGTGCTCAGTCGCATCGCCATGCCCGCGGACTTGACGCGCTCGATCGCGGCAGCGATCGCCTCGGCGTCCGGCTCGGCGATCAGCACTCCGTTGACCCCATCGGCAACGAGCTCGGTCGCGGCGTTGTCCTCGCCGGCAATCACGATGCTCGGCGTGCCACGCGCGGACGCCTCCACCACCACCATGCCATAGCCCTCGCGCCGCGAGGGCAGCAGCATGCACATCGCCTCCCGCAACGCCAGATCGACGCGCTCGCTCTCCACGAACCCCGGCGCTCCGATGCGATCGGGGATGCCGCTGGCCTCGATCTGTGCGAGCACGGCGCCTCGATCTGGTCCATCGCCGAAGAACACCCCTTCGAGCTCCGGATCGCGCCCGCAGGCAAGCGCCACGCCGCGCACCCCAAGCGATGCCTGCTTCTCGGGGATCATGCGCCCGGCGAAGACGACGATCGGCTTGGCGGCGAGAACGGCGGGCGGCTCGAGCGAACCTGCGTACTCCCCTTCCAGGACCGTCACCGACCCGCGCAGGCCCTCTGCCTGCAGCCGACCTGCGTGCAGTCGGGAGAAGCAGAAGGCCCGCTGGCGAAGGCGCGCGCACAGCAGCTGCACCGCGTAGCCGACGGCGCCACCGATCGGGCCGAGGTATTCGCTCCAGTAGCTGCGACTCCACACCTCATGCCAGTCAACCGTCAGGGAGAAGCCGCAAGGCCGCCGGCAGAGCCCCGCGGCCAGCAGCGAGAAGTACGGGAAGGACGCGGTGTGGACCACGTCGTAGTCGCGCCGATGGCGCAGCAGGTGGATCATGACCCCAAGGCCAAAGCGCAGCGGCGGCGCGATCCGGCGCCGGCCGCTGCTCGTGTAGAGCGCCATCTCGGGGCCGACGGCCACCACGCGCACACCTTCCACCTCTGGCGCCTGGCCGCGCGGCCACTGACGAAGCGTTAGATATGTGACCTCGTGGCCGCCTGCGGCCAGCCTTTCGGCGAGGTTTCGGTACCAGCGCTCGGCGCCCCCCACGGTGTGGGGGAAGAGGCAGTCGTAGAGCAGACAGACGCGCACCGCGGCATAGGATGCCAGCCGCGCTCGGCGTGGGTTTCTTGCAGGAACGACGTTGCCCTGCGCCCGGGCATCACCGGTGCGGAGATTCTGCCTACCGAGCGCCGCGGAAGCACCGGGCAGCGTTCGCTGCCGGCCGCTTCGGTAGGATCATAGGACCGAATCTTGCGCGCCACTTTGGCCTAGCTGGCGCGTTGTAATAGGCATGACTCGACCGCATCGCAGCTGCGGGTCGTTGACACGATGAGCACTGTCGCGCAGACAACGCCCACCACTCCGAACGATTCGGAGCGGCCGCCGACTCCCCTGGTCTCGGTTGTGATTCCCTGCCTCAACGAGGAGGAGAACATCGAGCGCTGCGTGATGGCGGCGCTCGCTGCCATCCAGAGCATGGATGCCCACGGAGAGGTGCTCGTGGTCGACAACGACTCCGACGATCGCTCCGCAGAGCTCGCCGCCGCCGCCGGCGCAAAGGTCATCCACGAGCCAAGGCGCGGCTACGGAAGCGCCTACCTCGCCGGCTTCGCCGCCGCGAAAGGCGCCTACATCGTGATGGCGGACGCCGACCTCACCTACGATTTCGACGAGATCCCCCGGTTCGTCGCAGAGCTCGACGGTGGCGCCGAGCTGGTGATGGGCGACCGCATGGAGAACATCCATCCGGGCGCGATGCCATGGCTGCACCGGTACGTCGGCAACCCGATCCTCACCGGCCTGCTCAACATCCTCTTCAAAACCGGCGTCAACGATGCCCATTGCGGCATGAGAGCGCTGCGCAAGGACGTGCTGGAACGTCTGGACCTGCGCACGACCGGGATGGAGTTTGCCTCCGAGATGGTGATCAGGGCCTCCAAGGAGAAACTGAAGATCGCGGAGTTTCCGATCGAATACCACCCCCGCGGCGGCGAGAGCAAGCTCTCGAGCTTCCGCGACGGGTGGCGACACCTGCGCTTCCTGCTGGTCCATAGCCCCACGCACCTGTTCATCATGCCCGGGGCGCTGATGGCGGTGCTCGGCACCCTGATCGTGGGGCTCGTCGGGGGCGGCCTCGATCTGTTCGGCCGCACATGGGGCATCCACGCGCTGATCGGCGGCGCGCTGCTGATGATCGTCGGCACGCAGGTGCTCGCGCTGGGGCTCTGCGCGCATGCGTACGGCACCTATTTCATGGGCGAGCGGGACCGCTGGTTCGACCGTGCCAGAGCCAGATTTCGCCTGGAGCACGGGCTCATGCTCGGCGGCCTGTTCATCGTCGTCGGAGTCGTGATGGGAGCGATCATTCTCGCTACCTGGATCTCCCACGGCTTCGGCTCGCTCGCAGACGAACATCTGGCCGTGATCTCGGTCTCGGTGCTGATCGTCGGGATACAGATCTTCTTCTCGTCGTTCCTGCTCAGCATCCTCGGGCTGAGACGCGGCTGACCGCCTGGGATGCCGTCCACCGGCATGTGGGACGACTTGGCCGCAGTTGCGGCAGTGCCCGTCATCGTATGGCTGCTGGCATGCGGCTTCGGCCTGCTGGTGGAGCGCATCACCAAGACGAGCTTGCCAAACGCCTTGCTAGTCGCCGTCGGCTTCTGTCTCAACGTCGTGGTCGCACTTGGCCTCTACACCACAGGAGCGGGCAACGACGTCGCGCTGCCGGTCATGGGGCTGCTCGCCCTGGCCGGCTTTGTGTTCGCCGGGCGCAACAGGTTCAAACGGCTCAACGCCGGCTGGCCGCTGGTTGCCGCGCTCGCCACCTACATGCTCTTCAACGCCAGCGTGATCATGGCTGGACACTGGACATTCACGGGCTACAACATCGAGAATGATTCCGCCTACGAGCTGTTGCTGGTCGCCCATTTGCAGATACACGGTACGCAGGCGCTTCCGCACAACGCACCGATCAGCACTGCCAACACAGCGCTGGCGGGCTATCTTTCGACCGGCTATCCCCTAGGCTCTCAGTCGCTGCTGGCGGTTGTCAGTGGACTGCTCGGTGTCTCGGCTGCCGTCGTGTGGCAGGGCTTCATCAGCACGATGGCGGCGATCGGCGCGCTTGCCTGCTCAACGCTCTCAGGGCGGACGATGGATCGTCGGCTCGCCGCGCTGACGGGCTTTCTCGCCGTGTCCGCTGCGCTCACTTACCAATATGCGCTGCAGGGCTCGATCAAGGAGGTGGGCATGGTCGCCGCAGTGCTCTGCGCGCTCGCGGTCAGCAGGCATGCGGTGATCGCCTTGCGCCCCTCAGTCGGGATGGCCTTGGCAGCGATTCCCCTTGCTGCGATCCTCGCGATCTACAGCGCAGCTGGAGTTCCCTACATAGGTGCTGTCGCAGGCGTCAGTGTGCTGGCGATACCATTCGTCCATCGCATAAAGGTGCGCCAATTGGCCCTCGCGCTGCGCCCCGTTGCGATCGGCGTGGCGACGCTGCTGGTGCTCTCGTTGCCAGCTCTACCCACATTTGGCACCTTCTTGAACGTCGCCAATACGGGCTATACCGGCTCGAATGCCACCGCCCCATCGCTAGGACCACTGGTGCGACCATTGCCGCTCAGCGAGCTCAGCGGCGTGTGGCTATTTGGCGACTATCGCTTTCCGGTACCTACCGGCGCCGCGGCAGTGCTCACAATCGCCGCCACGGTTCTGATATTCGCCCTGATTGCCCCAGCCGTGCTGCGGACCTTCGCCGCGCGTGAGCCTGGACCGCTGATGGGTCTGATGACGATGGCGCTCGTTCTTGCAGTTGTGCTTCCGCGGACGATCCCCTATGCGCAGGCGAAGCTGCTGATGATCGCAAGCCCAGCAGTGATCCTGATCGCCGCCCAAGGCCTCACCGGCTTCCGCGGTCGAGACTGGCGAGCGCTATGCGCACTGGCGGCGGCTGGCCTGGGCGTGGCAGTGATCGCTTCTGATGCACTTGCTTACCATCAATTCCCAGTGGCGCCTACCAGCCGCCTCGTAGCCCTTGAACAGGTCGGTCAGAGGCTGGGCGCCAGGGGCCCTGTGCTCGATAGCGAATTCGAGCAGTTTGCCAAGTATTTCGCTTTGCCCGCACACATAATCGATGGAACGGACGCACCGACGCCAATCGCACTTGCACTGCGCACGCCCACCGCTGAGTACGACCACTCATTTGACCTGGATGAAGAGCAGCTTCCATTCGTCGAGTCGTTTCCCTACATACTCGTTCGTCGCGGCCCCACGAGCAGCCGGCCGCCCAGCAACTACAAGCTGATTTATGAGAACGCCTTCTACACACTGTGGCAGCGCACGACCTCGCCCGTCGTCCATGCTCATGTGCCTTTGAGTGAAGGAGTCAGCTCCGGCGGCCTCATAGGCTGCCCAGCGCTCCGCGACCTCGTGCGCCACAGCCCCCGGGGCGGCAGGCTGGCTGTGGCGCTACCGGTGCCGACCTATGGCTTTCGGCTTGCCTACGCCGCTACACGTTCGCCTGGCTGGGTGCCAGGGGCTAATACAGGTGGCGAATATCTGACGACGACGCCAGGAGAAGCGACGGGGCGGATTCACGTGCGCAGCGCAGGCTCTTACGCAATCTGGGTGCAGGGCGACATGCCACGCAGCATCACTGTGACGCTGGATGGACGTGCAGTGGGAAGCATAAGCGGCAGCGATACACCTGGCGGCTGGCTGAGCGCCGGCAGCATCGATCTCCTCGCGGGCAGCTACACGCTCGGCGTCAAACGGGGTGGAGGAGGAATCGGCCCTGGCAACGGCAGCTCGCAGGCGTCGCTCGGTGCGGTTGCTCTGGCCTCTGAGAAGCAGCCACAGGAGGAAGTAGTGACCCGCCCGCTTGGCGCCTGGAGATCCCTCTGCGGCACCAGAGCGGACTGGGTGGAGCTGATCGACTGAGCAGGTTCAGTCGATCGCCGCGACCCGTTCCCGCTCGCGCAGCGCGTGCCTGATCCCTTCCTCGACCTCATCAGTCGCGTGCTCCCAAGTGTGCGAGGCAACGAATTCGATGCCCTGACGGGAGCGCCCATCCCATAGCTGCCGATCCTCGAACAGACACTGCATCGCATCGGCCAGCGCAGAGGGGTCGAGCTCGGCGAGCTCCAGCGGCCCGTCCTGGCCGAAGATCGACTCGGCGCTGACACCCGCGAGCTCGACGCATGGCAGGCCACAGGCGAGCATCTCCTTTGGCATCAGCGAGAAGTTCGTCAGTGACAGGCAGAGTCCCACCGTCGCCTCTGAGTAGAGCCAGGAGAGCTGGCGTGGGGTGAGCATTCCGCGGTGCTCGTAGGGAAACGCGGTCAGCGCCGCCGTTCGGTCCCGAACAGCACGATCCGTAGGTCGGCCGGCGCTGCGGCACAGCTCGCCGAGCGCCATCAGGCCGATCGGCACCGCGCGCCGAGGAGTCGTCGAGCGCGCGTAGTAGACGACCGTGTCTCGCCGGCGCGCGATCGCCGCGGTCGGTAGATCTTGTGTTCAACGCCGAGCTGGAAGGCGTCAGCGGAGGCGCCATAGCGGTCGATCAAGAGATCGCGCAGCCAGGGGCTCGCGGCGATGCAGTGCAATCCATGCCTGTAGGTGTCCTCGGCGATCACCCGCTCGACCGACGTCCCGAAGAACTCGGGCTCGTGGTCGTTGACCAGATATGCCCGCGCCCTGCATCCGTCAGCGCAAGCGCGGGATGCACCGTTTGCCACCCGGTCGCGATGACCACGTCGGCTCCCTGCCACTCCTCGAAGCCCTTGTAGACCGGCGCCTCGAACGGCGCGAAGAACTCCTGGTCTCCGCAGCAGCCGGCCAGTCCGACACGTGCGATGTGCCGTGCACGTCCAGCCAGCCAGACGCTGCAAGCGTGGCCGCGGCGCTCCAGCCGGCAGAGGATCTGAAGCAGCGTGTTGTGGCCGCCGCTGCCGCGGCGGAACGGCGGGATCACCATCGCGAGCCGCAGCCTCTCGCGGTCGGACATGCCCGGGACCGGTTCGAGCAGCGGCGCGGCCCCTCCCGCCAGACACGCGCGCCGCCTCTAGTCCTCGCCCGGGAGGCCCCGTGGATCGGTGCCGCAGCGGCAGCGCGGCGAGCCGCTGCCGCCGTCCGCTCGCCCGCGGCCTCATCGACGCCGTCGGCGCCCGCGCGCCCTCGAGCGAGAGCCGCCGCGCAGCGGCCGCGGGCAGATCCGCTCCGCGCGGGAGCCGAGAGCCGAGAACACGCGCCGTCCGGCGTGGTGGACGCTCGACCGAGCGCTCCAGCGCGCCCGTTCGGCGCCGCCACCCGTGCTCGCGCATCCAGCGACGATCGGCGCCGACCGAGCGCACCTGCCGGGCCGCGCAGCCGCGAACGGCTCGACGTGCCCGAGCTCTCGCGCAGCCCTCGGTACTCGTCGAAGTAGCGGCGCATGAACTCGAGCGCGCCGTAGTCGTGCGCATGAAGCACGGCCGCGCCGGGATGGTAGACCTTCGCCCAGCCCGCCTTCAGCATGTCGGCGCCGAACGCCTGGTCCTCCGAGTAGGCGACGTCGCGGAACCGGACCTCCTCCAGCAGGCGCGCGGGTAGCAGGCGTTGACGTTGGAGAGGAAGGTCGGATCGCCGGCGCGCTGGATCACCGGCGCTCCGTCGGGCGCGAACGCGGCGAAGAACTCGTCAGCTCGCGGGCGATCATCGGGCTGGTGTCCGGTCGCGCGAGATGCGGCCCGTAGGCGGCGCCGACGCGCGCGTCGAGCGCGAACGCCTGCCGGTAGGCGGCGAGCCAACCCGGGCACGGCGTCGCGTCCTGGGTCAAAAAGCAGATCAGCTCGCCGCTGGTGCGCTGCGCGCCGAGGTTGCGCGTGCGGCCGTGCGCGAACTCGCCAGGGTCGATCTCGACGATCTCGACGCCCGCGGCGCGCGGCGATCTCGAGCGAGCGGTCGCGCGAGCCCGAGTCGATCACGAGCACCTCCTCGACCCCCTCGCGCGCGCAGGGCCTCGAGCAGCTCCTCCAGGTAGCGCTCCCCGTCCTTGACGGGGATGACCACGCGAGACGCTCGGCAGACTCGTCGGCTCATGCAGAGCGCCGCTTGAGCTTGCGCGCCGCTTCAGGACGTGCTGCGGATGCCAGCGCAGGCATCGCAGGCAGGCGCGCTCCTCTGCCGCCCCGGCCGGCGCATCAGGGCGTTCAGGTCGAGGTGCCAGCGCTCGAGCCAGTAGGCGCGCTCCTGGCCGGCGCGGCGACGCGCGCGCGTATCTCGGTCAGCGCGCCTCGAGCACCTCGACGAGCTCGGCCTCGAGCGCCGCCGACGCCGCGCTAGCGCAGCGCGCCGGTCTCGGCTCCAGCGTCGGCCTGGCGCTGCCGGGATGGCTGCGTTCCGGGGATGGCTCGGCCCGGCTCATCTCAGAGGTTCTCCGAGATCCGCGGCGCCTCGCGGTTGAAGAACCAAGGCCGAGGGCGAACACGCCGACGACGATCCCGAGCGGGATCAGCAGGCGGACCGCGCCGCCGATCGCGCAGGCCGCCGACGGGTTGCGCGTCGGGTCCACGAAGGCGTCTTGCGCATCTGGGTGAGGATCGCGCGCGATCGGGTTGAGCACATGCAGCGCGCGAAGTTCGGCCGAGCACTTGCGGTATCCTCGACCGTTTGAGACCGTGTAGATGATCGGCGAGCCGTAGAAGAGGATCTGGGAGGTGACGTCCCAGATCGGCTGGATGTCGCGGAAGCGCACGTACAGGACCGAGAGCAGCATCCCGAGTCCCGACGGCGAGCATCGCCAGCAGCGATCACCAGCACCGGCAGCTCGAGCCAGCTGAGCCGCGGCTCGACGCCTCGACGAGCGCGAACACGAACACGGCGACGATGTTCATGCGCGAGGTTGAAGAGCGCGGTCAGCGCCACGCGCGAGCGGGATCACCAGGCGCGGGAAGCGCATCTTGCGCAGCAGGCCCTCGCGCGCCGACCAGGCACTGCACGCAGTTGCTCGTCGCCTCCAGGAAGAAGGTCCAGAGGATGATCGCCGGTCAGCAGGTAGACCGCGTAGTGCGGGATGCCCTTGCCGAGGTGGAAGATCTTGGTGAAGACGACGAACAGCACGCCGAAGAACAGCAGCGGCCGCATCAGCGACCACACGTAGCCGAGCACCGAGCCGAAGTAGCGCGAGCTTGAATTCGGTCCTCGCGAGCGTCAGGGTCAGGTTCCAGAAGCGGCGCAGGTCGTCGCCGAACGCGGACGGCCCGTGACGCGGCCTGCTCGCGGTCGCCGGTTCGGCGACCCGATCAGGCCGATCGCCTCGTCGCGCTCACGGCGCTCGACCTCGAAGCTGTGCGGGAAGTCGAGCGACGCCGCCGGTGAAGTGGCCGCCGTGGACGACGAGCGACGCGATGTCCTCGCGCAGGTCGATGCGTCGGTCGCCCAGTGCCGTCGCGGGCGACCGAGGGGTCAGCGTGTAGCGGCTGGCGCCAAGCCAGTTCTCGAATCGCACCGCACGACGACCGTCTCGCCGGCGTCGAAATGGCCCGGTCGAGCCGTCGTCGAGCGCGGTCGTCGTCGCGAACACCGTCGCGCCGACATCGTTGCGCAGCGTCACGCCGAAGATCGGATCCTCGAGCGGCTCGTTGAAGTGGACCTCGACAGCACGCGCAGCACGGCTCGCGGTGCGCGATCGCGGTGATCCGCTCGCCGTGCGGATCCTCGAACCAGGCGTCGACGATCTCGGCGTCGCGGGACGCGCCGCGCTCGTCGTCGCGTCGCCGGGCGCGCCTCGATCGACTGCGCGGCCGAAGTTCAGCTCGTTGTAGCGGCGGGCCGATCGCGGCCGGCTCGCCGATCCCGACCATCGCGCCCTTGCTCGAGCAGCATCGCGCGGTCGCAGAAGCGCTCGATCGCGCCCATGTCGTGGGTCACGAAGAGGATCGTCCGGCCCTCCGCGCTTGAGCCGGTGGAACTCGTCGAAGCACTTCTGCTGGAAGGCGGCGTCGCCGACGGCGAGCACCTCGTCGATCAGCAGGATCTCGGCGTCGACCTGGATCGCGACCGAGAACGCGAGGCGCACGTGCATGCCGGAGGAGTAGTTCTTCAGCCGCAGGTCGAGGAAGTCCTCGAGCTCGGCGAAGGCGATGATCGTCGTCGAAGCGCTCGCGCGCCTGCTTGCGGCGTCAGCCCGAGCATGATCGCGTTGATCATCACGTTGTCGCGGGCGGTCAGGTCCATGTTGAAGCCGACGCCGAGCTCGATGAACGGCGACAGCCGGCCGCGCACGCGAGCTCGCCGGTGTCGATGTCGTAGATCCCGGCGAGGCACTTCAGCAGCGTGCTCTTGCCGCTCCCGTTGCGGCCCACGATGCCGAAGAACTCGCCCTGGCGATCTCGACGCTGACGTCGTCGACGGCCTGCAGCACGTCGAACGTGCGCGAGCGGAACGGATGCAGCGCCCGCTCCTTGAGCGTGTGGTACTGCTGGTGGGGGAGCCTGAAGGCCTTGCTGACGCCCACGACCGACACCGCGGCTGGCCTCGCCGCCGGCGGGCTCGCCGGCGCGACGGCCAGGGGTGCGGTGGGGTTGCAGCGGTCGTGAAGGACACGTGAACGCTAGCAACGAGGCAACCGCAAGACGCGCAGCGACTGGGTGGACGAGGGGCCTCGTGCATCCGCCATGCCGTGCGGCGACGACGAGCTCAACAAGCCGCACGGGCGTGTACGGGCTCTCGCGCTTCTGGCACGCCCACCTTTCTAGCATTTTCCATCGAGGATTTGTGGCGATGGAAAGCCCCGGAATCGCGATCCCCAACCAGCCCCCAACGATCAAGCGCGCCCCAGTACGTAGACATCCTGGTTCTCCTGGTTGCGACCCGCAGCGAACTCCAGCACCTGCCAACGCGGGCAAAGATGCGCAAGCAGCCACTCAGGGTTCAGGAACGCCGTGCCCCATTCGGGGTTGATCACGCCCCAATCGCCGGCCTCGCCGAACTCTGATGCATACCACCATCCTTGACGGTACATCTCACCGATGATCTCGTCGGACTGCTGGGGCGTTCTCAGGCTGCGCGTGGCATAGAGGCCGACCGACGTGAAACCGTGGGTCGTGAACACCAAGTGGCCTCCCGGCCGGATCAGGCGATGCATCTCCTCGAACCAGCGCAGACCCAGATCAGGGGCGAAGTGCGACCAGATCGAGATCGCATAGGCAAGGTCAAGCGAGCCCTCCGCAAGCGGTAGTGGCGGGGCGTCGCTGCTCTTGAAGAAGTCGATGCCGGGGAGATTCGCATTGGCCCACTCGATTGCCGGGCCATTTGGGTCGCAGCCATGCCAACGTATCTCAGGGTAGACAGCGGCGAACACGCGGACCACACGGGCCGAGGAGCAGCCAAAGTCCAGAGCCTCACGCATTTCGCTGATATCTATGCCGCAGCTGGCAAGCCCTGCCGCGACGATGTCCGCCTCGTAGAGGCCGCCCGCCGCAGCCGTTGGGCCACGTGCCATCACGTGCACATCGTCTGGCGGCTGCGCAGAGGTCATCCGTTCTCTCCATCACCGTCGCGACACCCAACCAAATACCGAAGGAAAGCGCAATGCGTCGCCGGGTAGTCTCATCACCAATGCCGTCGTATATGCCCTGAAGCTCGGGTACCTGACTTATGCAGTGCTCAATCTCTGTAATGTCCGCTGCAGACAAACGGCTATACAAGACATCCGTAACAGGTGCTTGCTCAGCGCCAAGCGAGCCCGTCGGCAGAGTACCGTGCGAACCGCGCCGGCGCACCTGGCACGACGACGGCAGGTGCCGGTGGCACGACGGCGGCAAGAGCGCTCCGTGCCCCGCGCTCAATCAGAGTGGCCACTCGTGCTCTGTCCACAGCACACCTTTCTTTCAACATTCGACATGTTCCGCCGCCTATATCGCCAACAGATGCGCCGACACCCAGTCCCACGTCGTGCCAATGCCCTCTACCAGTCCCACCCTCGGCTCCCAGCCCGTTGCAGCCATGAGCCGCGAGCAGTCCAACTGTGTAGTTGGAAGGTCTACACCACGCCCATCAACCTGAATCACGTCCGCCCTCTTTTCCGACACGTCTTCCAGTAGAGCCACGACCTCACGGAGTTCGGTAGCAACACCCGAGCCAACGTTGTAAGTGCCCGCCGACGCCTCGAGTCCAGCCAGGGCTATTGCCGCCACGGCATCACTAACAAAAACAAAATCCCGCCGTGTCGTTGGGTCTCCGTACATCACCAGCGACTCGTCCCTGAACAGAGCCTCACTCCATGCAGCGATTACGCCTTGACCCTTTCGGGCATGCTGGCGCGGCCCGTATGGATTGGCCAACCGCAATATGACTATGTCGAAATCATGGTGTTCAGCAAAGTATTCGGTGTATTTCTCAATTGTCAGGGAATGCAAGCCATGCAGGCTCGCTGGTCGTGCTGGGTAGCTCTCCGGCGTCGGATGCAACTTCGTCGCGCCATACACCGTGCCCCCCGACGAAACGATTACGAGCCGCCGCGTTGAGGTTTCGCGCATGACATCAAGGACAGCCGCCGCCGGGACCACATGCGCCAGCATCGATCCCCCTGGATCAACACCCGCCGATGCGGGCGTACTTGCTCCCGCGGCATAGAATACAACGTCCGCCCTGTCGATAAGCTCTCCGAGGCGCTGGCCTGGTGGCACCATCCCGCCCACTAGCTCGATCTCCCCCGACCCCAGCGGAGACGGAGGAACCAAGGGCAGAGCGAAAGACCGACTGAAAACGGTGACCTTGTGGTCCAAGGAGTTGAGGTGCGACGCTAGATGGGCGCCGACGAAGCCGCCGCCAACGATGAGACACTTAGAGATGGGATCGGCTCCGTTCAGTGAAATAAGTCATGCGGTAGGTGCCGGTCAAGTCTATCGCCCACCGCGACTCGATGTACTACGATAGCCTGCGGAGGCGCACGCGGCGTGCGGTCCGCCAGGATGCGCCGGCCCTCGTTGTGCCCAGGACCCAGTCGATGACGTCGGGAGGCTCAAATTGGAGATCTTTGAGGATCCAGCATGGCAGATGTCTCTGGGCGAACGAGCCGCTCTAGAGGGCCTACTGATACAGCTCAAGCCGTCGTTGTGCCTCAGCATCGGCGGTAGAGACGCCATAGGTCTGCGACACCTTGCTGCGCGCTCGGACGAGTTGCATATCTTTGGCCCATTGTCCCAAGAGGGTGAGATTGTGTCAACGAATGGTGTCGTCACTAATGAGGGAGACTCTCGCGCGGCGCTGCCGGACAAGCTTGCCGCGTTCGCCGCGGCAAGCTCAACGTAGATCTCGCCGTCGTTGAAGGAGACGATTCGACAGGCGTTCGGGAAGATATTGAAAATCTTTTGAACTCTCCCGCCATTGGTACCACGATTATTCTGGTCCGCGACGCAACCAGCGAGACGATCAGGGCAGGTCTTGAGCTTATTCGCTACGGCGCGTGGCATAAGGTGGCACGAGTAAACTTGGACTTTGTACCTGGTTACCTGTGCCGCAAAGAGCAATCCCGCGACGAAATACGAGGTGGACTTGGCTTGATCGCCACCGATCATCTCGTGCTGACGTTGGCAGCCCAATCGTAGATGACGAGAGTCATTATTCCGTTAGCGCCCTATACGCTACGGCACGTGATCATCTAAATTCGCCCGGTATCAGCAGCGGGCGGGCGGACACTGTTGACAACAGCGAGCGGGTCGCTAACCTTCTACACCATATCGCAGAGTTGGAAGGCGAGATATCGAGCGTCATGGCCGCATCTGCTTATCACGAGAATTTGTGGAAGTCGCTCCAGAGCTCCATCAGCTGGCGCGTGACCGCGCCTCTACGGATATTCGCGGCTAGAGCTCGACGGTGAAGTGAGATGAAGTTGCCGCGGATCGCGCTGATATCACGCGAGGTATTTCCGCTTGGCGGTGGCGGGATTGGAGAGTACATAGCGGCCTGCGCTCGCCTACTCGCCAGCTGGAGCGAAGTAACGATCTTTACTACGTCTTCCCACGAGGATCGCTACCGCGAACTTTGCGCAGACGGCGGAACACGGGTGCTACCAGATTCGGTGCAGATCGTCTTTGTACCTGAGGCAACGCCCGCAGAACAAGGCGGCTTCTTCTCGACAACTCACTTGTACAGCTCCAGGGTCTTCGACGCCCTACGGGAGCATTATGGCACTCGCGGTCCAGATCTCGCAGAGTTTTCGGACTACCTCGGCGAGGGTGCCGTGACGGGCCAGGCACGGCGCGCCGGCCTGGCGTTTATGCGCGGCACTACGGTGGGCGTGCGCCTACACACAACCGCCGAGGTATGTGCCATATTGGACGGTCATATACATGACGAGTGGTCGGCACGCGTGTTGTGCGAACTCGAGCGTCGCTCGCTGCTGGACTGCGACTACTTGATCTGGCCCGGCGGTGACACACTGGCGTTCTATCAACGCTTTTATGGCGCTACCAACATTGCACCAGGATATCTCATTCGGAACCCCGCCCTGAGCCGTAGCGAAGTAGCCGACCACTACGACGGCAGTCAAGAAAGAGCGCTTCGACTTCTCTATCTGGGACGGTTGGAGCGGCGGAAGGGGATACAGAATCTGGTTCGCGCCATCGGCTTCATCGACAGCGAGCGTATATTCCTTGATGTCCTTGGCGGTGATACTGCGACGGCGCCTCTCGGTAAATCTATGAGCGCTCAGGTCCGCTTGACCGCTGCCAACGACCCGCGGATACGTTTCATAGATCCGGTGCCGCGCGAGGAACTAGCTGCCATCATCCGCGCAAATGACGCAGTGATTTTGCCGTCGCTATGGGAGGCCTGGCCGTATGTAGGCCTCGAGGCGCTACGGCTGAATCGCCCAATCATCGCAACGCCGGTCGGAGGCTTCACAGAGATGGTGCAGGATGGGCGCAGCGGATGGCTTGCCCATGATACGTCCGTGGCCAGCCTTACCGCGTTGCTTGAGGACCGGCTGTTTGACCAAGCAAAGCATCACGAGATCATCGCAAATCGTGCCCCATCCCGGGTTTTTGATGAATTGACCGACCCTGCCGAGATCAATGCCGCCTACGTGCAGTTGCTTGCACAAGAAGGCCGGTGGCGCGGATCAGGGGCCGCATCCCGGCAGTCGCAGCCAGAGAGCCAATCTCCGACTCCCGTTGGACAAGGGCACACGACGGCTCGGGTAGGGATCGTGCGGCGGCCACTGGTCTCTGTGATCGTGCCGTACTACAAGATGGCTCGCTACGTCGGCGATACCGTACGATCTGTCATGGATCAGACCTATGATCAGATCGAGCTCATTATTGTAAACGATGGCTCCGATACCGACGACGAGTGGGTTTTGGCGGAGCTCGCTAATTCTTATCCTCTCCAGGTAGTTACGCAAATCAACAGCGGCTTGGGTGCCGCGCGCAACTTTGGCGTAGGCCAGTCACGCGGACGGTTCATAGTGCCGCTCGATGCCGATGACGTGATCGAGCCGCGCTTTGTAGAGCTCGCCGTCAATACATTCGAAGTCGATCCGTCCGTTGCGTACGTGACGTGTTGGACGCAATACGTCGATGACGACGGCGTGGAGCTGACGCCTCCGGAATCGGGATACCAGCCTCTTGGCAATCAGGGCGAGGAGGCACTCCGAAACAACACCGCAGGATCCGCCACGTCGCTTATTCCTCGATGGGTATTCGACTCTGGATTCAGATACGTTGAGGATTTGACAAGTTATGAGGACTGGCAGTTTTATCAACAATTGCACCTGGCAGGCCGCTACGGTGTTGTCATCCCAGAGCGACTGCTTCGCTATCGCGTGAGGCCCAAATCAATGATAAGAAGCATGGGATTGCCGAATACAGGACGGTTGGCCGGTGAGCTTTGTTCACATCGGTACGAGAAGGAGATTGCATGGCTGCCCAAGAGCGGCTGAGTGCAGCGAAGGTTAGCGAGCACACACTTATCGTGTGTGAGCATAAGCATCGTTACCATCTCGCTGCGAATATTTGCCGGGACTTGCGCGTTCTTGATCTGGCCTGCGGCGTTGGCTACGGCACTGGGATCCTCATAGATGTCGCCGCGGCAGCGCATGGTATTGATATAGATGAGGCCACGGTTGATCTCGCCACTGCGACCGTCGGGCGACGAACAGCGGCGACTTTTGCCGTTGGCGATGCGGTAGACGTATTGGCGCAGGATCTCTCCGGATCCTACGACGCAATAGTCTGCTTCGAGGGCCTTGAGCACCTGGCCGACCTGCAAGGCGCCGTTCGTGGTTTGCGCCAACAGGCCGAGCGTGGGGTCCAGCTGCTGTTGTCGATACCAAACAGTCGCATGTTTGACGAGGACAACGAGTTTCACGTGACCGCGTTTGGATACTCCGAGATGGCCGACCTCGTCAATGGCTTTTCGGATGCGATCGTGCTACGTCAATACCTTGCCGAGGGTTCTGTGATCCTAGGCGATGACGGCAACCAGTGTGAAGCAGTGCTCGAGCATCTCGAGCGAGCAGAGCCTGAGTACGCTAACCACTTTCTAGTGCTCGTCAACGTAGCGGCTGAGGCAACGATGACGTACCGGTCACGCGTACATGTAGAGCATGCACCCGTATATAATCGCTACGTTCGGGGCCTTGAGCGTGCTCATACTGAACTGCACCATCGGAACAATGAGCTGGCCCGGAAGATGCTCGGCGGACAGCGGGGGAGCGGGGCGCGTGCCAGCTCCGGTGCGGCTGGATTTGTGGGGGGCCTTGAACGGCGTGCCGCGGAACTCGAGGCGGAACTCGTCCAGCAGGATTCAACGATCTTCGCACTACGGCGCGAACTGCGGGAACTGCGTCAACGTATGATGAGCGATGATGCGGCTAACTGATCGGGACGCTGAAACATTCCTCAACGTCGTCGGACTCCGCGATACGCGCGTACTTTGTGCAACACCCGTTCGAATGCTCTCTGCCACGGAGGCTGGCGGTGCGTCATGTCCCTGGCGCGGCAAAGATCAAAGGGGCGAACGTCGAGACCGAGTTTCGTAGGGTAAATGCAGTTCACATCGGTTTCATCAAAGCACAGCGCTTCAAGAGATATGTAGTCTCCATTCCGGATGCGCATTCTCCCCACCCGCCTGGACGGCCTAGTCCTGATCGAGCCCTCCGTCCACCCCGACGACCGCGGATTCTTCTGCGAGACGTACCGCAAGGAGTGGCATGCGGCCGCCGGCATCCCCGAGCACGAGGAGTTCATCCAGGACAACCACTCCCGCTCGGCGCGGGGAGTCGTGCGTGGCATGCACTTCCAGGTCGGCAGGGGAGTCGCCAAGCTAGTGCGCTGCAGCAGGGGCCGGATCCTCGACGTGCTCGTCGACCTGCGCCGGGGATCGCCCACCTACGCGCAGTGGGAGAGCTTCGAACTGGACGACATCTCAATGCGACAACTTTACGTGCCGGTCGGGTTCGCCCACGGCTTCTGCGTGCTCTCCGAGACGGCGGACGTCGCCTACAAGCAGACCGGCTACTACGACACGGCCGTCGAACGCGGAATCGCATGGGACGACCCGGAGGTCGCGATCGAGTGGCCGGCGGACATCGAGCTCCACGCCTCGCCGCGCGACGCCGCCGCCCCGAAGCTCAGCGAGATCGCCGGGGAGCTGCCGTTTCGCTATGCGCCGACCAGCGCCTGACCTGGACCGCAGCCTCGCCGCCGCCCACCGCGAGCGCCGCAAAGACACCCTCTCCGACCTCGACCGGCGTGACCCAGGGGCTGCGCTGGCCCGCCGGCTCCCGCTCAGCACTGGGAGCCTGGCCCCCGAGCCCGCGGCCCGAGCACTTCAGCAGCGCCTCATTGGCGACCCATGCGCGCAGGAACTCGTGTGTGCGCTCGTGCGCCTCCAGCGCCTGGAGCCTTTCGGCGAGCGCGACGCCCAGGAACCTCCTGGCGATCGCGACCTCGTCGCGCTCGTGAGAGCGGCCTCGATCCGGTACCTCGAGGTCGACGCCGATCTCGTGATCCCAGCTGACGGCGCAGAGGGCGAGCGGGCCGGAGTGGGACACGTTGAAATTCGGCGCGTCCTGGAAACACCGCAGTCGTGGCTTGCCATGTGCGCCGTGTTCGAACTCGAGCGCAGCCGGTTCCACCCCTGTGAGCCGCCCGAGCAGATCGCGAAGCACCGCCCTGGAAGCACGCCAGCGCTGGCGATTTCGCTCGTGCAGCAGACGAGCCGCACGCTCACGCTCATCCGCTGAGAGCAGGCCGAGCAAGCGCTCGGGCACGCCTGCAAGGCCGGCGACCCAGACCTCGACGGAGCCGGTAGGCGGCATCGGTACACGATATCGGCGGCCGGTGGCCATGCGCAGGCGCAGGCGCGTGCACACATGTTCGGGCACTCGAAAGGTTGCTTTGCGAAGTGTTCATTGTTTGAATCGTTTCGGGCTTGGAAGTCTTATGTCGTCTATCTCGGTTATTGTGTGCTGCCGACATAGGTCGAGGGATTGGAACTGGATAAGGGAGCAGGTGCACGGGATGCGCTCGATGGAGCACCTGGTTGGCATGCCATTGCCGCCGCTTCGTCTGCCTTCGACCACGGGCGTCGAGGTCGGACTAACACAACTGTCGGCAGGACGTGCGGTCGTCTATCTCTATCCAGGGGACGACTCCGCCGGCGAGTCACCGCCAGCGGGGCCGAGCAGCTGCGCCGTGCAACGGGCGGCATTCCGGGAATACGCCCTCGACTTTGCGGCCGAGGGCGCCCGGATTGCGGGCGTGAGCAGCGAGCCCCACGAGACCCAGATCGCGACCTCCCAGCGGGAGAGCCTTCCCTTCCCGCTGGTGAGCGACCACGAGTGCAGCCTCGCCGAGGCGCTCGAGCTGCCGACGTTCGTCGATCTCGGAGTCAGGCGCTTCCGCCGGCTGACGCTGATCTGCGACGACGGGCTCGTTGCAGCCGCGTTCTATCCGGTCTCTCCGCGGCGAAGCGCGGCCCAGGCCCTCAGCTGGCTGCAGGACCCGCAGTCCGGCTGAACGGGTGGCGAGCAGGGCCCCTGTAGGCGAGACGTCCTGAAGTGTCGCTAGCCTTCTTCGATCGACCACACCTTCAGGAGGGTGCGATGACGAAGAACGAGTTGGCTGACGAGGTTGCACAACAGACGGGTCTGAGCTCAGGGCAGGCGCGGCAGGCGGTCGAGGCGGCAATCGAGGTGGTCTCGAGCCAGCTAGCCAAAGGCGCCGAGGTCTCCCTTGCCGGGTTCGGCAAGTTCAGCGTCAGCAGGCGCGCTGCGCGTGAGGGGCGCAACCCCGCGACCGGCGAGACGATCGCGATCGCTGCGAGCAACAGCGCGAAATTCTCCGCGGCGAGCGCCCTCAAGAAGCGCCTGAACTGACGCAGCGCACAAGGCAGCCATATCAAGCAGGCGCCTACTGGCGTTTGCAACGGCGAAAACGCCGGCGTCGTGCCGCACGGCGACGCGGGCGTCTAGCCGCGGTAGGCGGTTTGCTCCTGATCCTGGCGGTCATGGCGGCGATCGTCGCCGGCGGCGGCTCGAAGGGCCATGCAGGCGGCGGCGCAAGCAGGAGCGTCGTGGGAGCCAAGAGGCACCGCCACACATCCGGCCGCAGCGGTGGACGCGTCCTTCCCGCCGGTGTCGCTCCGGCTCCTCGCGATGTCTCCGCGCCCGTGCTGATGTACCACGTGATCAACCCGCCGCGAGCGGAAGATCCATTCCCCGGCCTCTACGTGCCCGCCGCGGAGTTCTCCGAACAGATGCATGCGCTGGCGCGCGACGACTTCCATGCGGTCACCCTGGGGCAACTCTTTCGCCACTGGCACGACGGCGCGCCGCTGCCCGCAAAGCCGGTGGTCATCACCTTCGACAACGGCTATCAGTCGCAGTACGCCAACGCGCTGCCGATCCTCCGCCGGCTCGGCTGGAAGGCGGTCGAGAACATGCAGCTGACCGGTCTGCCTCCCTCGCAGGGCGGGCTCTCCGAAGCACAGGTCAGAGGTCTGGTCTCCGCCGGCTGGGAACTGGACACCCAGGGCATGAGCCATGCCGATCTGATCACGCTCAACCACGCCGAGCTGCACTACCAGATCGCGGTCGCACGGCAGATGATCCAGCGCCTCTACCACGTTCCGGCGCACTGGTTCTGCTACCCCTCGGGTCACTACGACGCGGTCGTGGTCGCAGCCGTCAAGCAGGCGGGTTACCTCGGCTCCACGACCGTCGTGCCAGGCTGGGCGGGGCCTGGCAGCGACCCGTACAGGCTACCCCGGCTGCGGGTGCTCGGCGGCACCAGTGGACCGGCGCTCATCCAGCTGATCGAAGGCACAGAGCACGACCCGCCGCCGCCCGCCTCCTACTCATGAGGACGCTCCACCGGTTCGCAACGCCGCCGCAGCGGCATCTATAGGATTGGGCGCATGCACCTCGCTCAACATGCCGTGTCTCTGCTCAGCGTCCACCACGGCGGCAGCGCCGCCGTGGGCGGCAGATCGGGCGGCAGCCCCCCCGGCTGGGGGTCATGGACCTTCGAACCGTGGATCGTGGCGATACTCGTCGCTGCCAGCGGGCTCTACGTCAATGCCTACAGGCGCGCGAGGCGCCGCTCCGACGCCATCGGGGTCGGGCACTGGATCTTCTACGCCGCCGGCATCCTCACGCTCGTCGTGGCGCTGTGCTCGCCGCTCGATGCGATCGGCGACAGCTGGCTGCTCTCAGCACACATGGCCCAGCACGTCCTGCTCGCCGATGTCGCCCCCGCCCTGCTGGTTCTCGGCCTGCGCGCGCCGCTGCTGCCGCTCGGCCTGCCGCGCAACGCGCTTGCGGCGATCGCTCCCGGTGGGCGCTACGGCCGCCTGATCTCCACGATCACCTCGCCCTGGGTGGCGCTCCCGTTGTGGGCGGCGGCGACGCTCGGCTGGGCGATCCCGGGCGTCTTCGACTATGCGGCGGAACACCCAGTGGTCCACGCGATCGAGCACGCAACCCTCTTCTACACCGGCCTTGCAGTCTGGTGGTTGATCGTCGACCCACTGCCGCGGGCGCGGCTGCGCCCGGGCGCTCAGCGCCTGGCGCTGCTCGGTGTGACCCGGCTGGTCTCGGCAGCCGTATGCCTCCCCCTCACGTGGCTGGCAAAGCTCGAGTATCCGCTCTACGCCACTGCACCCCGTGGATACGGCATCTCCGCGGCGACCGACCAGCATCTCGCCGGCGCCGGCATGTGCTTCATCGAGTTCCTGGTCTTCGGCATCGCCTTCGCGGCCGTCTTCATCAGCATGCTAGGCCGCTCTGACGCCCACGACGCGCTGCTCGAGCGCGCCGCGGGCTGAGAGCGCCTAACAAAGGTAGCCTGGAGGGTCAGCACGGACGACCTGCGCTGGGTTCGGCGCCCGCGAGCAATCGTCGAGTCGGTCAGGCTGGACCCCCGAGGCTGCGCGACCAGCTTACTCGAACGCGCGAAGGCTGACGAGGGCTACGACCTCCGAGGTCATTTGCGAGGCGCTGGCCTGCGACGCGGGCGCCCGTGAGGCCGGCCACGTAATAGGTCGGTAATCGACGATTGGTTGCGCGCGGGCGCGCAGGTGCCGCGCAAGCCGCGCCGCACATCAGAAGGGTCTGACAGCGGCTGCTTGTTGAGTAGTACTGCGCGGAGGTCTCTGAGCGGCAGGCGACTGGTATCTCGCTGCCGCGCACCAACGGATCGACGCATTCGTGCCGCTGTCGCTGATGCGGGCGTGGAGGCCGAGGTCGATTGGGGGCAGGGGCAGGTGATCTTGCGCGGAGAGCCGGCGATAGCAGCATCCCCGTGACGACACCAGTAACGAGGAGGTTCGGCCCAACAACGACTATCCCGCCTGCAACAAGACCAAGGGTTGGCGGTGGCAGCGCCAACGACCAGCGCCGCGCGCGCAACACCGGCCTCCTTGGAGGTGCTCTCGATCTCGACCATCCCAGCCGAATCGATGAGGAGCACGGCCGCGTGATCCCATCTTCTGTATTATATTCTGATCAATAGAAAAATCCCTTGTGCGCAAAGCCGGACCGAAAGGACGAACGATGTCGGGTCCTGCAGGCACGATTCCAACATCGCATTAGCTTTCGAGCCGTGGGCCGCGACTCACTCGATCCGCCGTGCTCGGCGAAGGTCTTGGCGGCGAACAGGCGAGAGCGGCCGCGCTTGGGGCGAGAACGATCTGATCCACTAGAGCAAAGGGAGGTATCGATGAAGGAGCAGAAACGCACGAGCAACTCGCTCGGCCTGTCGCTATCATTCCTACCGTCGTGGCTGACCAGACGCCTACCTGCCGGTCGTCGCGTCGCGTCTATGGTCGTGAGTGTCTGGCCGGTAGTAGCTTCCTCGTGATGTCCAGCTTGTCCCTCGCAGATGTACACGTGAACAGACTCGAGGCGTTGGCGCAGCGTCTGAAGCGCTCAGTGCCCGCCCAAGTACCACTTGTTTCCGGTGGCGCTCCCCCCACGATCGCAGCGGAAACCAGCACTCCGGTAATGCATACCCCTGCGGAAACTCCATCTACGCAGTCGCCTAAGACGCCGAACACTGAAGGTTGCGGGTCAATAACTAGGCTGGTTCACAGTGCGTTCGTTTACTCCGAAACACTGATGGAATGCCAAGGTGGATCCACCTTGCAGGCTATCGAAACGTGCGTTCAACAGAAGTATGAAGGTAGCTGGCACAGCAGCGGTACCTGTAGACGTGACCCCAGTACAGGTACTACTCTTTCGTCCGGTCTAACCGAGACAAGTGAACCCATCAGCTGCGTGAAAGGTCGTTACTACCGGGCCTGGGGATGGTTCTACACGCCATATCTCGAACCGAAAACAAGCACCGAACTAGTTCCAAACCTCAACGGAGAGACCTTGTGCTAAAGGGCGGTAGCGGCCCGCGCGCAATTTCTTTCCGCGGGCCGCTACCACCACTCTTGCGAAGAGGATGATCACGCCAAGTCCATCTTTGCTTTCTGCGCTTCTTACAGCCCTGCATGGTAGCGATCGCGGCTTTGCCACACTGCGCTTGCAATATCATGTGTGGGAACGACGGGATATTGGGCAGAAGGCTTTTGTCCGTAATCTCGGTTCTGAGAGGATGCACGTCGGACCTTCCCCAGACGAAACAACGGACGTAGAAGTGAGTTCAGATGTCTCGATTTGGCAAGCGCCGCCAGCGTTGCCCCAAGTTGCAGCCAATATTGTGGCAGACGGATCAGCGCCGGGGATAGACTGCGATGAGCCGCTGGTAGGGACCCCAGCAGCAAAGCTCAATGATGCAAGCCCTCCTCGCTCGGAGACGGCATAGAATAGCTTTAGAGGGCTATGGTGCCCCTGGCGTCTGCCCGGTGTGTTGTGGTTCCAAGTCCTTGAGGAGGCGAAATGGCGGGACAGACGCACCATTCAAGCGCAAGCATTACCTAGGATAAGCGTAAGCGCCGATCGCGGAATGCGAATGTCGGTTGCGGGTGACCTATCTGGTCTTGGAATAGGAGCGAGCCGCTACGAACTCCAGATAGACGCAGAGCTAGGGATCATCGTAAGCGCGCATGCCTACTTCGAAGAGGCTGCCTTCCGTATAGCCCGACTTTGCAGTCTAGAAATCGACACTGAGATCGAAGTCGACGAGTTGCCGCGCGGCAACTTGCCATAGCCAGGACACTAGCTACTTGCCCCGGGAGGCACCAGTGACTGTGTAAGCGGACCTAATGGTCAAGTGTAACAGTTACTCAATTAGTGTCGATTTGTGCAAGTCAGTTTGTGGTGTCGGCAACACGGTCGCCGGAGTGGATCTTCGACGGTCGCACTCGAGACCTTCGAGGCTAAAGATGCCGCAGGCTAAATGGCTTCTAGGGACCTAGCCTGAACGGCGGGTAGCGGTCGGTCACCAGGATCGCCGCGTAGGAGACCACCCGGTTGTACCAGCGGCCCACCCCGACGAGGTAGTCGAAGATGCCCCTGGGGAAGCGCCCCGTGATCAGGATCGCAAACCACGCCACGATCACGGCGACCACGGCGCCGATCGAGAGCAGCCACAACACGATGTAGTGCGGTATCGCCAAGAACCACTTGACGATTGGCAGCCAGCGGTTCAGGTCGCCCCGAGCATCGGGGTAGTCGAACTCGAGGTGCACCGACTGGGTCTCATCGGTCGATGGGTATCGATCATCCATCAGACCGGCGTATACGGCGACCCGGTTGTGGAAGCGCAGCAGTTCCCTGTTCCACTCAAACCACCACCGCGGGTACTTCTGACGAAAGACGATCATCAGCAGTGGCCCCGCGAACAGCAGCCCGCCGGCCGCGACCACGGTGTAGCGAGCGTCGGCGGCAAAGCTCGCACCGTCCACGGTCCCGAGCAGGATCGCGATCGGGATGATCGTGAAGATGCGCAGCAGCGTCGTAAGGCGGCTCAGCGGCCGGTCTGGATAGTCGACGGAGAACTGCACCGGGTAGCGCGGCTCTTCCGAGAGCGGCTGGTCTGCATATGGAGTTGACATGGGACCAGCATCCACGGCGCCGGCTCCCGCGGTCATGCGTATTTATTACTGAACCGAGAGCGAGCTGACAGCTCGCGTGCATGGCTCCGCTCAAACGTTGCGCGAGCGCGGATGGCGCTCCAGGCCATCGTCTGGGACGGACTCCCAGGGGGCCGCCGATGCGACGAACTGCCTGTAGTGCGGCCGGATCCCGGGGTCCAGATCGAACGTTCCCAGTCTGATTGCGACTTCCGGATCGGAGAATGGGTCGCCGCTGAACAGAGCCGACCCGCACCGCGAACAGAAGAGCTTCGGCACGCCGGTAGGCGGCTTGTAGGAGACAATGAGCTCGGCGCCGTCGAGCAGCCGGAAGCTCTCCCTGGCGACCCGGCAGTTGGCCGAGGACCCGGTACCAGTCCGCCTCTGACAGTGCGTGCAGTGGCAGTACCCGGCAGAGAGAATCGGCCCGCTCACCTCGTAGCGCACCGCTCCACACAGGCAGCCTCCGGTCAGCGGCTCACTGGGGCCCGTCACTATGTACGCCCCCGACGCGTGAGAGCCAAGCCAGACAAGGACGTAGGAAGCGTGGCGTACAAAGGTACGCGAGCGACCGAGGACGCCGACCAAATAGGGAGATGCTCCCTGCCGAATGGGGAGACACTCGCTACGCCAGCAGCCCCGACTCGGCCAGCACCGGTCACCGAACTGCGCTCCTGACGCACGAGAGCCAAGCCAGACAAGGACGCAGGGAGCGTGGCGTACAACGTACGCGAGCGACCGAGGACGCCGTATGGCGCCGGCTCTCGTGCGTCAGCCGCAGCCGGTGTTGTTGCCGCATGAACTACACGTATAGCAAGAGCCCGTGCGCTGCATCATGCCTCCGCATTGGCTGCACGCAGGCCCGAGATCGAGGCCCTTCAGCTTCGCGGGCACGACCGGCGGGGTGGCGGTCAGCGCACTGGCAGCCGGAGCGCCACCGCCATGCGTGGGGACTTGAGCGCTTGGCCCTGCGGTGTCGGAGACGATGATCGCTTGGCTGGTCTCCTGGGCCGCCTGGCGTGCCCTGACCTCCGGGGTGAGGATGCCAAGCTCCTCCTGGACATCGGAGTCGAGGAAGCGGGAGGCAAGCCAGCGCATGATGTAGTCGGGCATCGACTTGGCGAACGGGATCTCCGGGTTGCCGGTGATGCCCTCCGGCTCAAAGCGCATGTAGCTGAACTTGCGCACCAGGGTCTCCAGCGGCACGCCGTACTGCAAAGCGATCGAGATCGCCGTCGCGAAGGAGTTCATCATCCCGCGCAGCGTCGAGCCCTCCTTGCCAATGTCGGTGAGGAATATCTCTCCGACCATGCCGTCCTCGTACATGCCCGCGGTGATGTAGCCCTCGTGGCCGCCGATCGAGAACTTGTGCGTGATCGATTGGCGCTCGCGCGGCATCCGCTTGCGCATCGGACCGGCCTCGGCGAGCGCCTTGCTGACGGCCTGCTCGACGATCTGGTCGACGTCAACGGGCTGCTGCGCCTGCTCTTGGGCGTCGGTGCGCAGGGCCTGGGCGGTCTTCGAGCCGTCCCTGTATATGGCGAGCGCCTTGATCCCAAGGTGCCAGGCCTGGATGTAGGCGTCGGCAATGTCCTCGGCAGTGGCGCTCTGAGGCAGGTTAACCGTCTTTGAGATCGCGCCGGAGATGAAGGGCTGGATCGCCCCCATCATCTTCAGGTGTCCCATGTGGGAGATCGCGCGCGCGCCGACGGCCACGTCGAAGACCGGGAGGTGCTCATCTGCCAGGCCGGGAGCGCTGAGAATGCTCCCGTGCTCGATGACGTGGGCCTCGATCTGCTCGATCTGCTGCTCTGTGTAGCCAAGCGTCGCCAGCGCCAGCGGGATCGTCCTGTTGACGATCGTCATCTGGCCGCCGCCGACGAGCTCCTTGTACTTGACCAGCGAGAAGTCGGGCTCTACTCCCGTCGTGTCGCAGTCCATCAGGAATGAGATCGTGCCGGTGGGAGCGAGCACCGTGGCCTGCGCGTTGCGGTAGCCGAAGCGCTCGCCGAGCTCCACGGCATCATCCCATGATCGGCGCGCCGCGGCGAGCAGGTCCGCGTCGGCGCAGCCCTCATCCGCGATCGCATATGCGGCGTCGCGGTGCATGCGCATCACCGCGTTGTGCGGCTCCCTATTCTCGGGATAGTGCTCGTAGGGGCCAAGAGCAGCCGCCACCTGGGCCGAGCGGCGGTAGGCGCGCCCGGTCATGAGCGCAGTGACCGCGGCCGCGATCCCGCGACCCGCATCGGAGTCGTAGGGCATGCCGTCGGCCATGAGGTAGGCGCCGAGGTTGGCGTAGCCGAGACCGAGCTGGCGGAAAGCACGGGCATTGACGCCGATCTCCTGCGTGGGATAGCTGGAGGGCCCCACGACGATCTCCTGTGCGAGGAGCATCACGTCGACGACATGCTCGAAGCTCTGCACGTCGAAGCTACCGTCGGCGCGACGGAACTTCATCAGGTTGATGGATGCGAGATTGCAGGCGGAGTCGTCGACATGCATGTACTCGCTGCACGGGTTCGACGCGTTGATCCGTCCCGACTCGGGGCTGGTGTGCCAGCGGTTGATGGTGGTGTCGTACTGGACGCCGGGGTCGGCGCAGCGCCACGCAGCCTGCGCGATCTCGCCCATCAGCTCGCGAGCGGAGATCGGCTCTCCCACCGGCTCGCCCGTGGCCCTCGCGGTCAGCCGCCACTCGCCGTCTCTCTCGACGGCCTCCATGAACTCGTCGGTGACCCGTACCGAGTTGTTGGCGTTCTGGTATTGGATCGAGAGGAAGCCCGGACCGTCGATCGACATGTCAAAGCCGGCGTCGCGAAGCGCCTGCGCCTTGTCCTCCTCCATCGCCTTGCAGGAGATGAACTCCCTGATGTCGGGGTGGTCGACGTCCAGCACGACCATCTTGGCCGCCCTACGCGTCTTGCCGCCCGACTTGATCGTGCCCGCCCAGGCGTCCGCGCCGCGCATGAAGGAGACGGGCCCGGAGGCGGTGCCACCCTTGGCCAGCGGCTCCATCGATCCGCGGATGTTCGAGAGGTTGATCCCCGAGCCTGAGCCGCCCCTGAAGATCATCCCCTCCTTGGTGTTCCACTCCAGGATCGACTCCATCGTGTCCTGCACCGAGAGGATGAAGCACGCCGAGCATTGGGGGCTTTCCTCGAAGCCGACGTTGAACCACACCGGCGAGTTGAAGGCCGCGAGCTGGTGCAGCAGGATGTGGGTGAGCTCGGCCTCGAAGGCATCGCCGTCCTCATCGCTTGCGAAGTAGCCGCGCTCGCGGCCCCAGCCGGCGATCGTGCCGGCGACGCGGCCGATCATCTGCCTGACCGAGCTCTCCCTGGCCGGATGCCCGAGCTGCCCGCGGAAGTACTTCTGGGCAACGATGTTGGTCGCGTTCTGCGACCAGCTCTTCGGGAACTCGACTTTCTTCTGCTCGAAGGCAACGCGATCGCCATGCCCGATCCGGGCGTCGCGCACCTCCCACTCAACGGTGTCGAAGGGATGGACCTCGGACGAGGTGAAGACGCGCTTCACGCGCATCGCCTCGCCTGCGACTGTCTGCTCTACGGTGGCGGGCTGCGTGATTTGGTCCATCGGTCTTCCTCCTGCGGCATCCGTGGAAGCTGTGTTGTCGGGCCGAGGATCATTGCGCGACCGTCGGACGTAAAACTCAGAGGCAAGGCGCTCGCAAACACGCGCCTTCTCACTCCATTGTAGGCCGAGAAAGGCCGCCTTCTCGGCAGTCTCAGCGCCCCAACCGAAGCCAGTCGCCGAGCTCGGCCCATGTCGCGGAGGCTCTGAAGCCGGCCTCCGCGAGGCAGTGGCGCAGCGAGGGCATCCAAGAGGGCTCATAGGCGAACGCGCGGGCCAGCGCCCACGCAAAGCTGAGCAGAACCAGCACCGCGGCCAGCACGGCAAGCGCGATCGCCGGGGTGGACGGCGCCGAGCCGCCGGCACGGACACTGGCATGCCCATCAGTCGCGGGCGTCGGCACGCTGCGGGATGAGCTCGTCGTCCCCGCCGCCGGCGCACCCGGCACCACCGGCTCGGTGGAGCTGGAGGTCACAGACGTCGTCGTGATCGGCGCTGCAGCGCCGCCGGGGCCGGATGCCGCGCTGCCGCGGTGGGGCAGCACGCCGAGCAAGAGCGCAATCGCAACCACGACGATCAGCGCTCGTCGAGACCGCCCCCGCCGCCTGCCCTCATCCCCGATTGCGCCGCTGCCTTCTGCTGACATGTACGTCCCCATGCTAACCCGACGCGTAGGTGTCGTTGCGTGTGCCGTGGCATAGCGCACGCCTGACGACATCCGCTCTCAGAGCTCGAAGGCCGTACGCCCACCGCAGTCGACGAGCTCCTGCAGCCGGGCGTGGCCGTCGCCGATCAACGGGCCGCCGTGTGCGAGGAGCAGGTGCTCGAAGTCGAGCTCGGCAAGCAGACGCGAATATGCGTCCAGCAGCCCTTGCTTGGTCTGCTCCGGCTCGTCCATCAGCGAGTCCGGCACGAAGCCGAGCTGGCCGCTCGCGCCCCTGCGCCCTCCGAGCACCACGCCGTCGGCGACCACGAGAGCGCGCGCGGCGGGAATGTGCAGCGCCGTCTCGTCGGGGCAAATCGCATCGACCTCGCGGGCAATCGCCCCGCCGGGCAGCTCATCCCCGAAGTCGAACGGCTGCACCCTCTGCTCGCCGCCGAACTCGTGCATCCCCGGCCAGCTGCAGCGGACCACGCAGCCAAACCGCTCGGCGAAGCGACCTGCGTCGCGATGGTGGTGGCGGTTGGACAGCAGCACTGCGCTCGGCTGCACCGGACGTTGGCAGAACCACGCCATGCCGACGTCGCCCGGCACCAGCGGATCGATGAGGACGCCACCCTCCTCAATCCAGTAGGAGTCGACCTCGGTCCCGATCTTCGGGTGCAGCGCCCGCCAGTGGAACACTCCGGGAAGCACTTCCTGCACCCTGCTCACACTACCGTGAGAAGCGTTGGTTGCAGATGACCCGACGACGGGGCCAACTCGATTGTGCTGCCTCGGTCACCCCCGCGCGATCGCGCCCGCCACGATCGTGAGCAGCGCCTCGGCGGTACCCTGCGCATCTGCGCGACCGGAGCCCAGACGGCGCACGCCAAGGCCGCACATGACGGCCACAACAGTGCGGGCATGTCGCTCGGCCTCTGGCACCTCGAGCGAGCAAAGGGCGGCCTCGGCCACCTCTTCGTAGGCAGCGAAGCACCGCTCGGAGGCGTCCCGCAGATCTGGGTCGCGGCTGGCCTGGAGATGCAGCTCGAGCTCCGCGATTTCCTCCAGCCAGCTGGAGGAGCGCGCGACGATGCGCTCGACCTCGGCGGCCGCGCTCGCAGCGGTCGGTCGAGTGAGGCGAAGCTCGGCCGCGATCTCCTGCAGCCGCCGCACCTCCTCGTGGACGTAGAGCAGCAGGGCCTCACGCAACAGCTGAGTCTGACTCGGGAAATGGTAGGTGAGCGATCCGAGCGCGACCTGGCACTCGGAGGCGATGCGCCTGTTGCTGAGACCGCCGATGCCGTGCTCCCCGATCAGGCGCAACGTCGTGCGCAGGATCCGCTCGCGGGTGTCATTTGCCGTCGCCGTGGCCATCTTGGTCCCGCCTTGGCGAGGCTTTGAGCATCGCCCCCGCGCTTGCGAGTTGTGCGAGAGTACATCGTATGGCATCGTTCGTTCGAACGAGCGATGCCGGGTGGGCCGACCGCCCCGTGTCGCGAGAACACGACGCCACCGGAGGAGAGATGGCCGAGGCATCCACGACGCTCGTAGCCGAGGAGGAAGAGATCGCCTTCGCCGGACTGGCCGCACAGGCTCAGATGCTCGCTGCGGGCGAGATCAGCTCGCGGGAGCTCACCGAGCTCTGCCTGCACAGGATCCAGAAGCGGGCGGAGCTTGGGGCGTTCAGGTGCGTGCGCTCCGAACAGGCGCTCGAAGAGGCACGGGGTGCGGATGCTCGCCTGCGTGCCGGTGAGCGTGCGAGCCTGCTCGGCGTGCCCGTCGCGATCAAGGACGACATCGACCTCGCCGGCGAGCAGACGCGGTTTGGCTGCCCAGGCAACTTCGATCGCCGATCCCGCGACTGCGAGGCCGTCGCCCGCCTGCGCGCAGCGGGCGCGGTGATCATCGGCAAGACCAACACGCCCGAGCTTGGCCAGTGGCCGTTCACGGAGGGCCCGTCGTTCGGAGTGACGCGCAACCCGTGGAGCCTTCAGCACACCCCCGGCGGCTCCTCGGGCGGCGCCGCAGCGGCAGTGGCCGCCGGCCTCGTGGCGGGCGCGGTCGGCTCCGATGGAGCCGGCTCGGTGCGGATCCCGGCGGCGTGGACAGGGCTGGTCGGCATCAAGCCTCAGCGAGGCCGGATCTCGACCTGGCCAGAAGGGGAGTCCTTCAACGGGCTGACATGCCTCGGACCGCTTACGCGGAAGGTCGGCGACGCCGCCCTGCTGCTCGATGTCCTCTCCGGCAACCACCCTGGCGACCTACACCGCCCGCCCGCGCCTGCGCATCCATTCGCGGAGGCTGCCCGGAGCGAGCCGCGCAAGCTGCGCGTAGCACTCTCGCTGCGCATCCCCTACAGCCTCGCACCGGCGCAGCTGCACCCCCTCATCAGAAACGCCGTCGAGCGCATCGCCTCGGTGATCGAGGACCTCGGCCATGAGATCGTGGAGGCGGACCCGCCCTACGGCCTTATCGGCCTGACGTTCTTTCCGCGCTCCACATCCGCTCTGCACGAGTGGGTTGGCCGGGTCCCCGACCAGGCGCTGCTCGACCACCGCACCCGACACAACGCGCGCATGGGGATGCTCTGCCGAGGCCCGGCGCTCGCGCTCTCGCGCGCGCTCGAGCGGCCCCTGCAGCGCTCCGTTGGCAGGATCTTCACCAAGGCCGACCTCGTGCTCACGCCGACGACGGCGCAGCCGCCGCAGCCCGTCGGCGCGCTCGACGGCCTGCGCCACTGGGAGACCGACAAGGTGGTGGTGGGCGCGTGCCCTTACGCGTGGCCGTGGAACGTGCTCGGCTGGCCCGCGATCAGCGTGCCCGCAGGCCTTACGCCAGATGGGCTGCCGGTGGGCGCGCAGCTGCTAGGTCCGGCCTGCTCGGAGCCGCTCCTGATCGCGCTGGCCGGCCAGCTGGAGAAGGCCGAGCGCTGGCATGAGCGCCGTCCTCCCGTCGCCGCAGGAGCTGAGGAAGCGTCTGCGGCGCAGTGAGAAACAATCTCAAATGGTTGCCTACACGTTTTTGCACACCAAATGATGTATATATCGGCCCGTATAGGTATTCGCGCCGGGAGTAATCCTTGGACGACTATCGATCCGGGAGAGCGCACGGAATCATGATGCCCATGGCACCGATTCACCAGAAGATCACTCTGTGGGCCGCCGCTTGCGATAGCGATAGGCGATTCGGCGACGGTGCCACGCGCTTGCCGCGCCGCCATACCGGCACACAGCGTCACTCACGGAGGAGTCCCTGATGGCCAGAAGGCGGCGCAAGCCCACGCTACCCTCACCAGCTTACCGCGGCGAGCGCATCGGCCACCAGGCCCAGAGCGTCGAGCGGCGCCTGCGACGTCCCAGCAAGGGGCACGTCGCCAGGCGCCCGCGAACCGCCACCGAAGGCCCGCAGCAACGCTCACGCGGAGAGCTTCACCATCCCGAGGCTGAGCTCGAGCTCAGCCTCGCGGAGACCGACGGGCTGGCTGAGATCGACGAGGTCCTGTTCGTATCCAATCGCTCGGGCGAAGCGATCACGCTGGTGCCGGAGGTCGACCCGCAGAGAGAGCTGGAGGTGATCACCGGCCTGACGCAGCGGCCGCTCCCCGCGCTGGAGCTCGAGTGGATGCCCGGCGAGTGGGTCGACGTGCGCGCGCTTGGCGCAAAGCCCCTAGTGCTCTACTGCCACCCAGGCGCCGAGCCGGACGCGCTGGCAATGCAGTCCGAGGAGCCGCTCGGAGCCGACGCAGCACAGTCCAGAGCCTTCGCCGAGCGCTGCCTGGAGTTCGCATCGATGAACCACAGGGTGGTCGGCGTGAGCTCGCAGAGTGCTGCATCTCAGCTCTCCCTTGCGACCCAGGAGGCGCTACCGCACGTGGTTCTCAGCGATCGCCGGCTAGAGCTTGCCGAGGAAATGGGGCTGCCCATCGTGGAGACGGACGGCGTGCGCCTATACGAGCGACTCACCCTGATCGTGAGGGGCGGGCGCGTGGAGAAGGTCTTCTATCCGGTCCCCGACCCGGCAACCCACGCCGCCGAGGTGGCGGAGTGGTTGCGGGAGGGCGAGGCCTGACCTGATCTGCGCCTGGTGCCGACCGGCCTTCGGGAGAGCCGGCGGCGAGGCTGGAGAGGTGCCGGCCACGCGGGAAGGCGACCCGCGTGGCCGTGAGCCTTCGAGGCGGCCTGGCCCGCGATCTACGGCGCCGCCGGCACGACCGCGACCGGCGTCCCCTCGCCTGGTAGCTCGGCGGTGTCGAACGACGGCTGCTCCAGCCTCACCACCCGCTCAAAGCCGCCGAGAAACTCCTCGGCGCTCTCCAGGAAGCCGATCCTCTCCGTGCGGTAGTGCATCGGAACCACCCAACGCGGCTGCAGCTGCCGGGTCACCTCGTGGGCTTCCTGCGCGCCGATCGTAGGGCCGCCCCCCACAGGCAGGACCAACAGGTCGACCTCACCGATCGCCGCCCTCTGTGAATCGCGTAGAGCTCCCTGGCCGAAGTCACCGAAGTGGCATATGCGCAGCTCCTCGACGCTCAGCTTGAAGATCGTATTGGGCCCGCGCTGCGTGCCGGCGGCGTCGTCGTGCTCTGAGGCGATCGCGATCACCTCACCGATCGGGGAGGCGATCCTGCCAGCGGTCGAGCGGATCACGGCCGGCTCGCCGCCGATCACCTCGGCGGCGTTGTGGTCGAGATGCTCGTGGGTGATGAGCAGCAGCTCTGCGCTCACGCCATCGATCGGGGGATAGTCGAACTTCACCTCGCGATCGCCCATCGCCGCCGATACGTCGCCGAAGGGATCGATGAACACCGTACCCTCCCGCCCCTGCAACCCAAAGGCAGACTGCCCATACCACTCAACCCGCATGTTGCTCCTCTCTGGTGGTCGTGACGGCACTCAGCCGCCTTGCCGCAAGACGCCTACTTCCGTCTCTTCGTGGCTCCTGCTCGCCATGGCGGTACCGGCCACCGCGCATCAGGGAGGCGAGCGCGGCGACGATGCAGGCCGCGATTGCGAACACGAACGCCTCGTGCAGACCTTTCTGAAACGGCGCCGATATCAGGCGCGGCAGGAAGGAGTGGCCTGTCAGCACCGCCCTGTTGTGAGCGCCGATGCCCTTCAGGACGCTCTTGCCGGCCAGGTGAGCGAGCGGGTTATAGCCAAGGAAGGCGGCGAACAGGATCGAGATCGGCGGAAGGCCGGCGACCCTCTGCGCGCCTGCGCTGCCGACGCCGTGCGCCTGCAGGCCGCTGGTCAGTGCGTGCGGAAGATCCGCGGAGAGCCCGAGTACCATCAGCGTGAAGAAGATGCCAACCGAGAGCACCTGCGCGGAGTTCTGGAAGGTCTGGTTCATCCCGCCGCCGGCTCCCCGGTCGCCCGAGGGCAGACTGTTCATCACCGCCGCCCTGTTGGGCGCGGCGAACATCCCCATCGAGATGCCGTTCAGTGCCAGCACGACGGCAAACACCGGATATGAGAAGTCGATCGGCAGCAGCATCAGCAGCCCGAAGCTGATCGCGGCGCCGATCATGCCGCCGGTCGCAAACAGCCTCGCCCCGAAGCGATCGGAGAGGTAGCCGGAGGTCGGGCCGGCGAGCAGCATGCCGAAAGTCAGCGGCAGGATGTAGATGCCCGCCCACAGCGGCGTCTGCCTGAAGTCATAGCCGTGTAGCGGCAGCCAGATGCCCTGCAGCCAGATGATCAGCATGAACATCAGCCCGCCCCTGGCCACCGCGGAGAGAAAGGTGGAGAGCGTGCCGAACATGAAGGCTCTGATCGCAAACAGCGGCAGCTTGAACATCGGCTGCTGCACGTGGCGCTCGACCACACCGAAGGCGATCAGGCTCGCCACCCCGGCCGCCAGCAGGGCGATCGTCAGAGGATTGCCCCAGCCGGTGGCGGCGCCGCCATAGGGACGGATGCCGTACGTCACGGAGACCATCAGCAGGATCAGCCCGGCCGCGAAGAGGATGTTGCCCGGCCAGTCGATCTTCGCTGGTTTGGGCTTGCTGCGCTCCTCGAGCTTTAGGTAGGCCCAGATGGTCCCAAGCAGGCCGACGGGCACCGAGATCAAGAACACGAGGCGCCAATCGATCGGCGCGAGGATGCCTCCCAGCACCAGGCCTATGAACATGCCCGAGACGCCGACGATGTTGTTGATGCCGAGCGCCATTCCCCGCTGATGCGCAGGGAACGCGTCGGTGATGATCGCGGCGGCGTTGGCGAGCAGGAACGCCGCGCCGACGCCCTGCACGATTCGGAAGACGATCAGGAAGGTGGCCCCCGCCCTGCCGGTCATCCAGTCGACGGCGAGGATCAGCGAGGCGACTGTGTAGATGACGAAGCCGAGGTTGTACATCTTGACCCGGCCGAACATGTCGCCCAGGCGGCCGAGCGATACCACGAGGACGCTGGAGACGACCAGGAAGCCGAGGATCATCCACAACAGGTAGAAGCTGTTGCCGCTCTGCAGCGGATCGAGCCTTATGCCCCGGAAGATGGCGGGCATCGCGATCAGCGTGATCGAGGCGTCGAGGGTGGCGAGCAGGACGCCGAGGGTTGTGTTCGACAGCGCTATCCACTTGTAGCGGTCGGTGCCTGCCGAGTTGTGTGAGCTGGCATCGAAGCTGCCGAGCGCCGGGGTGAGCGGAGAGCCGGCCATCGTCTCCACCCTATCAACTTGACGATTACGTAAGAATCGATCAGTCGAGGTGCAGTATGGCCTTGCCCGCGATCCTGCGGTCCATCAGCGCCTCGATCGCCTCGGCCGCCGCTCGCCAGGAGCCTTCGTGGTCGATCGAGCAATCCAGCGACCCTGCCGCCACAAGGTCTGCCAGGCGCCGCAGGTCGCGCGCCCCGGAGCGGCTGCGAGCGAGCTCTGCGAAGAGGTACAGGCCGTAGAGGCTTGCCCCCGGGGCTCGCGCGAAGAGCTCGCGCGAAGGGTACTGGACCGGGGTCTGATCGCTGGAGGCGAAAGAGACGATCGTTCCCTGAGCCTCGATGCGCTGTATCGCCGCACCAAGGCTCGCCCCGCCAACGCCCTCGACGATCGCCTCGAAGGTCTCGCCCTGCGGCGTGAGCTCGTGGATG
The DNA here is from genome assembly GCA_963790265.1 of uncultured Actinomycetota bacterium. Lineage (GTDB taxonomy): Bacteria > Actinomycetota > Thermoleophilia > Solirubrobacterales > Solirubrobacteraceae > Palsa-744. The sequence goes on along the minus strand of CAWBNT010000001.1, from coordinate 3,315,435 downwards.
ATCTGCTGCGCGCCGAGCTCGCGCAGCCCTGCGGCGCGCTGCGGACTTGCCGATACCGCGCTCACCTCCGCGCCGCCGAGACGGGCAAGCTGGACCGCAAACCGACCCACGCCGCCGGAGGCGCCGGTGACAAGCACGCGCTTGCCGATCACCGAGCCGATCCTCTCCAGCGCCCGCAGCGCTGTGAGCCCCGCGACCGGCAGGCTCGCCGCCTGCGCGAAGGAGACCTCCACGGGCAACTCCGCCAGCGTCTCTGTCGGCACGGCGGCGAGCTGCGCCCATGCTCCAGCGCCCACCAAGCCGACGACGCGCGCACCCGCCGGCGGACCAGATCCATCTGCGGCCGCCCGCTGCACGATCCCGGCAAGATCCCAGCCGGTCACCTGCCCGTCCGGCAGGTCCGTGAGCCGCCGGCACTCGCCGCGGTTCAGCGAGACGGCCTGCACACCGATCAGCGCCTGCGCGGGCAGCGGCTCCGGATCGGCGATCTCGTGCAGGCGGACGTTGCCGGGAGAGCTTGCGTCTGCGGTCAGGGCCAGCACCGAGGGCAGCCTAGCGCCTGCGTGGCAGGCCTCAGCGAGCCAGGCGCAGGTAGGCCAGCACCGCAAGCACGCGGCGGTGATCGACCTCGCAGGCGGGCAGGCCAAGCTTGGCGTAGATGTTCGTGATGTGCTTCTCCACGGCACCGGGGGTGACGACCAGCGCCTCGGCAATCGCGGCGTTGGAGCGGCCCTCGGCCATCAGCTCGAGCACCTCGCGCTCGCGTGCCGTGAGCGCGCTGAGAGCATCCTCAGAGCTGCCTCGCGCCGCCAGCAGCTGAGTGACCACCTGCCGATCGAGCACGGTGCCGCCGGCGGCCACGCTCTGCAACGCCTCCAGGAAGGCGCGCACGTCTCCGACTCGCTCCTTGAGCAGGTAGCCGATGCCAGCGGTGTTCTCCCCGATCAGTTCGCTTGCGTACGCGGTCTCGACGTACTGCGAGAGCACGAGCACGCCGAGCTCGGGCTGGCGATAGCGGGCCTCGATCGCCGCGCGCAGGCCCTCGTCGGTGAAGGTGGGGGGCAGGCGCACGTCGATGATCGCGAGGTCCGGGCGGTGCCCGGCTATCGCCCGCAGCAGCGCCGGGCCGTCCTCCACCTGGGCCACAACGTCGATCGAGTTCTCGCGCAACAGCGCGACGATCCCCTCGCGCAGCAGCGCAAGGTCCTCGGCGATCACGACTCTCATCTGGCGCCGCCGGGCGCGGGGCTGGCCCCTCCCGCGATCGCTGCCGCGACAGCGACCCTCGGCTCTACAGTGGTCGGCAGGCTGACGAGCACCACGGTGCCCGCACCCTCGTGACTGTCGAGAGTCATCGTGCCATCGAGAGCCTGCACGCGCGCACGCAGCCCCGCAAGCCCGGAGCCCTCGGGGTCCGCGCCGCCGCAGCCGTCGTCGCCGACGAGGATTCTCAGCGCCTGCCCATCCTCGATCATCTGGACCCAGCTGCGAGACGATTTCGAGTGCTTGGCGGTGTTGGTCAGCGCCTCGGCGATCACGAAGTAGGCCGCGCTCTCGACAGTCGGGGCCAGCGGGCGCGGAGTCTCGGCGTGGACGGTGGTACCAAGGCCGTAGCGTGCCGCCAGCGAGCGCACCGCCGCCAGCAGCCCTCGCTCGGCCAGCAGAGGAGGCACGATGCCGCGTGCGAGGTCGCGCAGCTCCGCGATCGCGCTGTGCGCTTCGCGGCGCGCCTCGTGGATCAGGGCCAGCACGTCGGGCCGATCCTCCAGCTTCAGCTCGGCGCGGCCGAGCTGAAGCGTGAGCGCTACCAGGCGCGCCTGGGCGCCGTCGTGCAGGTTGCGCTCGATCCGCCGCAGCTGGGCGGCCTGCGCGTCGACGGCCTCGCGCCTGGTGCGCGTCAGCATCTCGATCCGGGCTCTGAGCGCGCGGCGACCCCGTGCGACCAGCACACGGTCGTGCAGGGCGATCAGCGAATAGCCGGCACCCACCGTCCAGAGGCCGAGCAATGCCCATGCCGGCCAGAACTCGGTCACACCGCCGAGCAGCCTGGTCAGGATCCAGGTGAACACGAGGATGCCCGTGGCGACGAGGATCACGGCCCACACGCAGGCCACGCGGCGCGAGGCGCCGCGCTCGTGACGCCACGCCCAGCGGCCGACGACGTCGAGGCTCACCGGCACCGAGAGCCCGAGCCAGACCCAGGCCGGCCAGAAGTAGCCCTGGCTGCCGATGGCCCAGATGCCCAGCAACAGCAACGCGACCAGCACCGCCATGCGGCGCACCAGATGGCTTGCGTACTCGCCGATCGAGAGGCCGGCCGCGAGCATCGGCATCCACCGTCGCGCGCGAGGTCGCGCAGCGGTGGAAGCGGCGGCTGGCAACCGCGCCGGCTCGTTCATGCAAGGGATGGTGGCACGACTGCGCTCGGCACGCACGCGGCAGACCATTACGCGCCCTGCTTGGGGCGGCCGCGGCGGCACTCAGGACTAGGCGATCGCCTTGGTGGCCTGGCGCTTGGCGCCGATCCGCTGCACGTCCCAGGCCAGGCCAACGCGCTCCAGCGTCGCGATCAGAAGACCCGATATGTCGACCTCGTACGTGCGCATGCCGTGGAAGGCGGAGGTGGGGAATGCGTGATGGTTGTTGTGCCAGGACTCGCCGAGCGAGAACGGCGCAAGCCAGAGCAGGTTGCGGGACTCGTCGTCGGTGGCAAAGCGGCGGCGTCCAAAGAAGTGGCAGAGGGAGTTGATCGAGTAGGTGACGTGGTGCAGCACGAACATCCGCACCGCGCCGCCCCAGAGCAGGCCGGTCAGCGCCGCACCCAGGGTGCCGCCGAGCAGGTAGCCGAGCCCGAACGGGATCGCAAGGCCGAGCAGCGACCAGAACAGGAAGGTCCTGTCGATGAAACGGATCACCGGGTCGGCGAGCAGGTCGGGCGCGTAGCGCTCGTGCGAGCCTCGCTGCACCTGCTCGAAGAGCCAGCCCAGATGCGCGTGCGCCAGGCCCGAGAGAGCGCCGCGAAAGCCCTCGCCGTGGCCGACGTGTGGGCTGTGGGGGTCACCGGGCTTATCCGAGTAGGCGTGGTGCTGGCGGTGGAAGGTGACCCAGTCGATCACCGGGCCCTCGATCGCCATCGTCCCCATGATCGCGAACAGCGCGCGCAGCCATCTCGAGGTCTTGAAGCTGCGATGGGTGAGCAGGCGATGGAAGCCGACGGTGACGCCAAGGCCACAAGGCACGTACATCGCCACGAAGATCGCGACGTCGCGCCAGTGCAGCTCCCGGTTCCAGGTCTGCCAGACCGCGACGCCGAGCAGCAGGAAAGGCAGCACCGTGATCGTCGCCGTGGCGAAGCGGTCGACCCTGCTGTCGAGGATCGGCGTGCCGAGTCCCTCGAGATGGCAGTCATCGGCAGCCCCGGCTTGAAGGCTCGGCGGCGTGCCCGCATCATCGGCGGCCGGCGGCGCAGGCGCAATCGAGCTCATGCTCGAAGCGTGACGGCATTGGTGCAGCCTGTCATTGGAGGCCGCCACCGAGCGTCGGCAGCGCGCCAGAGGCCACTCGCTGGGGTTATCCAGAGGTCAGCTCGGTAGGGTTAACCAGAGAACAACAGACACAAGGAGGCTCGCATGGCTGCAGCCGGTTGGAAGTCAGCAAAGCAGCGCAAGGCCAAGAAGGCACTCGCGATCCTCGTCGCTCGCTCGCTGTCGCAGCAGCTGTCCTCGGGGCCGCCGCGCCGTCGCAGACGCTGCGGACGGCACACCGCGGCCCGCTCGGCGGGTGCCGGAGCACTCGGAGCGCTGGCCGTGGGCGCGCTGTCGATCGGGGCCGGGGCGCTCGGAGCGCTCGCGATCGGAAGGCTGGCGATCAGACGTGGGACGATCGGCTCGCTGCGCGTCGAGGAGCTGGAGGTCGGCAGGCTGCGCGTGGAGGAGCTGGAGGTCCGCAACAGGACTGGGCAGGACGCCTAGTAGGAGCCGCAGCGTCGGGCGAGCTCACGCTCGCCCGACGAGCACACGCGCCTATTTGCCCTTTTTCATCGCGTGGTGCTTCATCGCGTGTTTGCCGTGGTGCTTCATCGCGTGGTGCTTCATGGAGTGGCTTGCGGCCTGGGCCCCGGCCGGCGCGAGCGCCAGCAGCGTTGAGACGGCGAGGACCGGGAGCGCGCGTGCGCGGATGGGAATGCTCATGAGGACTCCTCCTTGGCGTGGGCTGTTGGAGCCAGTTCACCGCGCCGGCATTACAGATCCATTACGGATCGACCGCGACCTGTAATGAAACTGCAACATATCGGCGTCATTCTCTTTGGCATGTGCAACGCCCTGCGCCCGAGACCTCCGATCCCCCGCCCCGGCAGGTGAGCCCTCGATGCTGCTGCTGATCATGTTCGGGTTCATCGCGGGCGCCGCGACGGCCATCTCCCCGTGCGTGCTGCCGGTGCTGCCCGTCGCGCTCTCGGCCGGCGTCACCGGCGGCAGGGCGCGGCCGCTGGGGGTCGTGATCGGCCTGGCGCTCTCGTTCACGTTCGCGACCGTCGCGCTCGTGTACCTCATATCGGCGCTCGGGCTTCCCGACGACCTGCTGCGGGAGGTCGCAATCGTGGTTCTGATCTGCTTTGGCGCCTGCCTGTTGATCCCACCGCTCGGCGACCGGCTGGAGGCGCTGCTGACGCGGATCGCGCCGCAGGGCACAAGGCGCGGCGGCACCGGCTTCTGGTCGGGGCTGCTCGCGGGCGGGGGCCTTGGCTTCGTCTACGCGCCCTGCGCCGGCCCGATCCTCGCCGGCGTCATCACCGTCTCGGCATCCCAGAGCCTGAGTGCCGGGCGCCTTGCGGTCGCGCTGGCCTACGGGATCGGCTCCGCCGTCACGCTGTACGTGCTGATGCTCGGCGGGCGGCGCCTGACATCGCGCCTGGCAAAGCGCACCCCGAAGTTTCAGATGGCGATGGGCGCGGTGATGATCCTCGTCGCACTGGCGATGCTCGGCAACTACGACACACGCTTCGAGACGGCGATCGCAAGCGACCTCCCCTCTTTCCTGATCGACCCCTCGCAGGGCCTCGAGACCACCCATGCGGCCGCTAGCGGCCTCGCCGAACTGCGCGGCCACAAGGCGCGCGCGACTGGCGGCGTGAGCGAGGCGCGGGCCGGGCGCGCGCTGCCCGTGCTCGGCGTGGCACCGGAATTCGTGGACACACAGCACTGGTTCAACACCCCTGGCGAGAAGCCGCTCTCCCTGAAGGGTCTGCGCGGCCACGTGGTGCTGGTCGACTTCTGGACCTACAGCTGCATCAACTGCATTCGCACCCTTCCCTACCTCAACGCCTGGTATCGCAAGTACCGGAGCAAGGGCTTCGTGATCGTCGGGGTGCACACGCCGGAGTTCCCCTTCGAGCACTCCGCGGCCAACGTCGCGGAGGCGGTTCACCAGAACGGGATCGAATACCCCGTCGCCCAAGACAACGACTACGGGACCTGGAACGCCTACCACAACGAATATTGGCCGGCGGAGTATCTGATCGACGCCCGTGGACGGATCCGCCTGGCGGACTTCGGCGAGGGCGACTACGGCGCCAAGCAGAAGGCGATCAGGGACCTGCTCGCCGAATCCGGAGCGAGCGGCCTCGGCAGTGCCGCGGTCGTGCACGCGCAGGCGCCCTCCGAAGAAGAGACCACGCCCGAGTCCTATATCGGCGCCGAACGGGCCGAACGCTTCGTCAATGGCGAGATCACCGAAGGCCTGCACGACTACGGCAGCTCGACCGCGCCGCCGCCGCCAGCCGAAGGTCTGCGCTACTCCGGGACCTGGCGGGTCGCGCGGCAGTCCGCCACGGCGGTGTCCGGCGCACGCCTGCAGCTGAGCTTCAACGCCCGCCGCGTCTTCTTCGTGCTCGGATCTCCCGGCCATGCCCGGCAGGTGAAGGTGCTGCTCGACGGCAGGCCGATTCCCGCAAGGCTCTCCGGCGCCGACGTGCACGGCTCGGCCACGACCGTCGCCTTCCAGCGCCTCTACCGGCTCGTCGAACTGCCCGACGTGCAGCACCACGTGCTGACCGTCGAGCTTCCACCGGGGGTCACCGGCTATGCCTTCACCTTCGGCTGAGAGCGGCGCATATGTGCTGGTCGTCGACGACGAGCCGACGATCGGAGAGGTGCTCTGCCGCTATCTGCAGCGGGCGGGCTTCCAGGCGGCCTGCGCGCTCGATGGCCCTCGGGCGATCGCGATGAGCAGCGAGCGCAGACCCGATCTTGTGATCCTCGACATCATGCTGCCCGGCATCGACGGCCTGGAGGTGATGCGTAGGCTCCACGAGCACGATGGACCCCGGCCCGCGGTGATCCTGCTCACGGCGAAGGGAGAGGAGTCAGACCGGATCGTCGGGCTGCGGCGCGGAGCCGACGACTATGTGGTGAAGCCGTTCTCGCCGGCTGAGCTGCTGGCCCGCGTGGAGGCGGTGCTGCGCCGCGCGCGCAGCGCAGACGAGGAGGATCGCGATGCGCTCCCGTTGATCTTCGACTCGCTGCAAATCGATCCGGCGGCCAGGAGCGTCAGCCTCGACGGCAGAGCCGGTCAGCCTCACCCAGCGCGAGTTCGACCTGCTGAGCTTCCTCGCGCGCCATCCTGGACGCGTCTTCTCCCGCGACCAGCTGATCGACCTCGTCTGGCGCCTGCCGTTCTGCAACGACAGCTCGACCGTCACCGTCCACGTGCGTCGCCTGCGCGCGAAGATCGAGCCCAACCCCGGAGTGCCGCGATTCATCCAGACGGTGTGGGGCGTCGGCTACAGGTTCACGCCGTGATCCGGCCCGCCGCCGTCCTGCGCTCGCTGCTCGTGCTCGCGCTGGCGCTCGCTCTCGCCGTAGCGGTGACTGCGAGCGTCGGCGGCAGCGCAGGCGCATTGCTCACGCTCGAGATCCTGGCACCGATCGGCCTGCTGGCGCTGGCGCTCGCCCATCTGGCCGCGGGCGGCGGATGGCGCAGGCGCGGCCTTGGCCGCCGCTTCGATCTCGGCCTGGCGATCGCGCTTGGCCAGCTGCTGCTCGCCGTGGTGATCGCGGCGATCGCGATGTACGTCTCCCACCACGACGCCTGGGCGACGATCGGGATCGTGCTGTTCGCGGCGCTGCGTGGCCGGACGCGCCGCGCGCCTGCTCTCCGGCGGGGTGCTGCTCGACGTGCGCGCGATCCGCGACGGGCTGCTCGCCGTCGAGCGAGGCCGCCGCGATGTGCGCGTGCAGGCAAGCTCCAGCGCAGAGCTCGCGGAGCTCGCAGAGGCGGCCAACCGCATGATCGCCTCGCTGCGGGCCGAGGAGCGCTCGCGCGACGCCGCCGACGCCGCACGGCGCCAGGTGATCGCAGCGGTATCGCACGACCTGCGCACGCCGCTGACCTCGCTGCGGCTGCTGGCCGAGGCGCTGGGCGACGACCTGGTCGACGAGCAGACCGAGCAGCGCTACATCGCCACGATGGGCGCAAACGTCAGAGCGCTCGGCACGCTCGTCGACGACCTCTTCGAGCTCTCCCGCCTGGAGGCCGGCGACTACGCCTGGACCACCGAGGCCGTCCCGCTTGCGAGCTGGTGGACGAGGCGCTGCTGGCGATGACGAGCGCAGGCCGAACGCCACGGCGTCGCGCTGCTCAGCAAGGTGCCGGCCGCGCTGCCGCCGGCGCTCGCCAATCCGGAGAAGCTGCAGCGCGCGCTGTGCAACCTGCTTCAAAACGCGATCAGGCACACGCCGCCCGACGGCAGCGTCCAGGTGCGTGCGGAGCAGCTGGGGCGAGCGTCGAGGTCGAGGTCGCCGACACCGGCCTCGGCATATCGCCGCGGATGACCTGCCGCACGTCTTCGAGCCGTTCTACCGCGGCGGGCAGGAGGCGGCGCGCACGGGCGCCGGCAGCGGCCTTGGCCTTGCGATCTGCCGCGCGATCGTGGAGGCGCACGGCGGCCGCATCTGGCTGGCCGAGGCGATGCAGGGCACGCGCGTGCGTTTCACGCTGCCGCTTGCGGCGGACTAGCGACCGGCGGCGGGCTAACGACTGCGCAGCGCAGACGGCGGCTGCTGAGCACCGGCGGCCGCGGCCGGCTTGAGGCTGAGCCCCGCCTCAGGCGCCGGATGGGAGAGCGGGTGCGCCGCCTGGGAGCGCAGCCCATCGAAGGCGAGGTCGAGATAGCGCCGCCACAGATCCGGCGCCTGAGCGTGGAAGGGCGCCGCCGCCTGGACGCTCGCGCACTCCAGCATCAGGACGTCCTCGGCCGTGACGTCGTCGCGCACGGCGCCGTGCTCCTGGGCGCGTGCAAGCAGCGCGCCCGTGACCGCGATCAGCCGCTGCTTGGCGTCGTGCACCTGCTCCTCCAGGAAGCCCTCCTTGGAGACCGATTCGAAGAAGCCGCGGTCCTGGGCCTGCAGCGCCGCGCCGGCGCGCATGAACTGGAGCAGCGCCGCGCCGGCGTCATCGCCGTCGAGCAGGCCCGCCCCGAGCCGCTGCGCCTCTTCCAGGCGGTCGCAGAGAATCGCGGCGACGAGGTGCTCCTTGGTGGGGAAGCGGCGAAAGACCGTCCCCTTGCCCACGCCGGCCCGCTTTGCGATCTCGTCGATCGAGACGGTCAGGCCGCGCTCGGCGAAGGCTTCCCGGGCAGCATCCAGAAGCCGGCGCAGGTTGCGCTCCGCGTCGGCGCGCAGCGGACGGCTCGCAGTGGCTTGACCCTCCATCTCCACCCTCATCCTCGCATGCTGGAGGCTCTCTGGCAACGATCAGGCAGCGGCGGGCTCCTGGAACACCGGCAGGGGGGGAGCGGCGAGGTCGACAGCCGCCAGGTGCCTGGGCCGCAGCGCAGTGGCGATCAGCGCCACCGCGAGCGCCATCAGGATCGCGCCCGCGAGGAAGGCGACATGGAAGCCAGAGACCGTCGCCGACTGCATCGCCGCGTGGGAGTGGTGGCCGCCGGAGAGCAGGTCGGAGGTACGGTTTGCCGCAAGCGTTGAGAGCACCGCCAGACCGAGCGCGCCGCCGACCTGCTGGGAGGTGTTGAACAGGCCGGAGGCCAGGCCCGCGTCCTGTCCGTCCACTCCGGAGGTCGCGAGCAGCGTGATCGGCACGAACACGAGCCCCATGCCGAGCGCAAGCGGGAAGAGGCCCGCGAGTAGGTCGGGCAGGTATTGCCCGTGTACGGGCAGCCGCGTCAGCCAGGCCATTCCGGCGACGGCGATCACAAGGCCAAGCATCGAGGTGCCTCGCACGCCCATGCGGTGAACCAGCTGCTGCGCAAGGCCCGCCCCGATCATGATCCCCGCCGTCACCGGCAGGAAGGCCAGGCCGGCCTTCAGCGGGCTGTAGCCGAGGATCTCCTGGACGTACAGGGAGGCGAAGAAGAACATCGCGAACATCCCCGACATCACCAGCAGCAGCGCGGAGTCGGAGACCGCCAGCGCGCGCACCTTGAAGATGCCAAGCCGCATCAGCGGGAAGCGACTGCGGCTCTCGATCGCCACGAACGCGGCCAACAGCGCGATTGCCACGGCGCCGAGGCCAAGCGTGCGCGCCGAGCCCCAGCCGTGGGACTGGGCGCCGATGATCGCGTAGACGAAGACGACGAGGCCCGCGGTGACTGTGAAGGCGCCCGCGAGGTCGAAGGTGCGCTGCTCTGCCTGGATCCGCGACTCTGGCACGATCCGCAGCGCCGCAACCAGCGCGAGCAGGCCGATTGGGACGTTGACGAAGAAGATCCACTGCCAGGAGAGCGTGTCGGTCAGCACGCCGCCGAGCAGCAGCCCGAAGGCGCTGCCGCTGGCCGCGATCGCACTCCAGACGCCGAGCGCCTTGGTGCGCTCGCCGCTGTCGGGGAAGGTCGTGGTGATGATCGAGAGCGCCGCCGGGGAGACGAGCGCGCCGCCGAGCCCCTGCAACGCGCGGCTGACGATCAGCATCGTGGAGGAGACGGCCAGCCCGTTGAGCAGCGACGCGGCCGAGAAGACGATCACTCCCGCCACGAACAGGCGCTTGCGGCCGAGCAGGTCCGAGACGCGCCCGCCGAGCAGCAGAAAGCCGCCGAACATCAGCGTGTAGCTGTTGATCACCCACGGCAGGTTCGCCTCCGAGAAGTGCAGGCCGCGCTGAATCGAGGGCAGGGCGACGTTGACGATCGTCGCGTCGAGCACAACCATGAACTGCGCCAGGCAGACCACGACGAGTACCGCCCAGCGACTCGAGGGCGCTCGCTCCACAGTGGATTTGGATGAGGGGGAGATGGTTTGCGAGACGGACACGAGGGCTCCTTGCTGGTCGACGCCGGCAGGGTGGGCTGTGCACAGCCTAGCGCATAAACGGACCCATGGTCCGATCGGACCGGCTGGTCCGATTGCTGACCGCTCAGCGCGCGGGAACGGCCCGCTCGACCGGCGCCACGCCGTCCTTCGCGTCGGCACAGATCCATGCCGCGCGCCCATCGCGAGCGACAACGATCACGACGCAGGCCAGGCGCCGATCGCCAGGCCGAGCACGTGGGAGAGCACGAAGCCGATAAGGCCTGCGCCGCCGAGTACGGCGGCAGGCGATTGCCGTGCCGACGCCGCCACGCGCCGATGCACCAGAGCCCGCCCGCAGCGAGCACGACGCCGCCCGCGGTCCGCGATCCGCTGCCCGGCAACGACGCCCCAGCTGGCCAGGAAGGACGCGGCGGCGACCGGCGCTGTGGGCATTTGGCGCACGATCAGCAGCCTAGCGCGCACGCTCCAGCGCCTGGCGAGCCGTACGCCCGCCCGCGGGATCTCAGCCGCGCAGCTTCTCTTGACCCGAGTTCAACAGCAGTCGATTGCCGGAGGGATCGGCGATCGAGCACCCCGCCAGGGACGCTCACCGGCTCCGCGCCGGCCGCCGTCGCCTCGTCGGCGGCGCGCCGCCACGGCGGCTGCGTCTGGCAGCAGGACGCTCGCGTGCAACAGAGTCGCGGCGTCGGCCGGCGCCTGGCCGGCGCCCCGACTCTCCCACGTGTTGGCACCGATGTGGTGGTGATAGCCGCCGGCGCTCAGGAACGCGGCGTCATCGCCCAGCGCTGCCATCAAATCGAAGCCGAGCGCGTCGCGATAGAAGGCGATCGTGGCGGGGATGTCGCTCACGCGCAGGTGGACGTGGCCCATCTGCGTGCCCGCCGGCAGGCCCTCGAAAGGCTCGGTGGCGGCGTCGGCCAGCTCGCCGAGCAGGCCGGGCACATCGAGCGGGACGCTCGTCATCCGCTGCGCGACCTGGCCCTCCCACAAAGGGCGCGGGCGATCCCAGTAGATCTCGATGCCGTGCTCGTCTGGATCGCTGAGATAGATCGCCTCGCTGACGAAGTGGTCTGAGAGGCCGACGAGCGGCACGCGCTCGCGCGCGGCGTGCGCGAGGAAGCGAGCCAGCTCGGGGCGCTGCGGCAGCAGCAGGGCGAAGTGGTAGAGGCCGGCGAAGCCGCGTGCGGGCCTTGCGCCCGGGCGCTCGAGGAGTCCGAGCAGGTCCTCACCGCCGGCGCCGAGGACCGCGCGACCCTCGCCGCGATCGTGCACGTGCAGGCCGATCGCCTGCTCGTAGTAGGCGATCGAGCGCTCCAGGTCGGCGACGGCCAGCTCAACGGCTCCCATGCGTGTGCCTGCGGGCATCCGCCACGTCTGCCCGGTCTCGGATCGGTTTACCGCTGGGGTGCTCATCTCTTGCCCATGGCGATGTTAGGAGGCCCAGCATCCGGAGCCGGCGCCAATACGCTGCCAGCGGCATGGATGAGATCGAGGAGCTGCTGGTGCTCGACGCAGCCGCCTGGCGCGCCTGGCTTGCCGTCAACACTCCGCGGCCGAGGCCGTCTGGCTCGTGCTCGCCAAGAAGGGCGTATCCGCCCCCGACCAGCATCTCTTACGACCAGGCGCTCGAGGAGGCGCTCTGCCAAGGCTGGATAGACGGCCAGGTCCGCCGCCGAGACGATGCCACCTACCGCCAGCGCTTCACCCGCAGGCGCGCCCGCAGCGCATGGTCCAAGCGCAACGTGGGATCGCGCAACGACTGATGCAAGAAGGTCGAATGCAACCGGCGGGAGCAGCCGAGATCAAGCGTGCCCGCGCCGACGGTCGCTGGGAGGCCGCCTATGCCGGGCCCGCGAGCATCGAGGTGCCTGCCGAGCTGGCCGCTGCACTGGCGGCCAGCCCCGCAGCGGAGACAATGTTCGCGACTCTCAGCAGCCAGAACCGCTACGCGATCCTGTACCGGATCGCCACCGCCAAGCGCCCCGCGACGCGCGAGCGTCGGATCGAGCAGTTCGTGGCCATGCTCGCCCGCGGGGAGACGATCCACCCGCAGGCGGAGCGCCCCAACACGGCGCCCCGCCCGCCCCTACTTGACGATCTTGAAGATCCGCTCCATCCCCAGCAGGGTGTGGCTGCGGCCGTCCTGGGTGTCCATGAAGCAGGCCTGCACGTAGATGCCCGGCTTGGCCGTAATCGTCTCCTGTTGGTAGGCGCCGGGAGAGAGCGGGCCGGCGAAGGTGATGGGCGCGCCAGCCACCAGCTTTTCCAGTCCCTTTTCCTTTCCGGTCTTCAGTGCCTTTACCACCTTCTGGGCGTCCTTCATGTTCTTCACCGGGAAGGCGGCGTCCATGTGCACGAGGAAGCCTTCGTTTTCGAACCGGACGAGCTCCCCGTCCTTCAGGGTCGTGGGCCCGCGGAAGCCGAACTCAATCGTGCGCACTGTCGCTTCCGGATTCGGCAGCGCGACCGGCGAGGTGGCCGGGGCCACCGTGAAGTGTGCCTCGATCTTGGCCGGTTTTTCGCCGGCTGCCGTGAGCTCGATGTACTGCCCTGGCTGCAGGTAGGTCTGCGCTTCGGAGGTGCTGCCGGGATTGTCTTCGACGTCGAGGACGATCGAGCCGTACTTGTCGGCGTTGTTCGGATCGCGCTCGGTCTTGGATTTCGAAAACGCTTCGATTTCCGCGTTGCTCACACCCGGGTTCTGGCGAAAGATGATCACCGCGGCTTCCTTGACGCCGGTGTCGGTCGAGACGACGTTCACGGCGCCTGACTGGAGCGCTCCGCTGACCGTCGCAGAGGAACTCGTGATCGCGACCGTGAGCGTGGGCAGCGAGGCCGCATCTGAAGCGCCTGGGAGGGCTCCAAGGCCCGCCATGGCAAGCAGCAGGGCCACTGGCGCAAGCAAACGCCTTGCGCTCCTCATCGATGCCGGCGAAACCGTTCCGCTGCTAATCATCTCGATCCTTTCGCTCAAGCGGAGAGGCCGTGCCGAGCGCGCAGTTCCGCCACGGCCTCAGCCCCGCTTTGAGACAGACTGGGGTACTTGGGTATTGCCATGAGCGGCGGCTTGGCGGGGAGGTCGGAGCCGACCCTCGCCTCGACCGAGCGCTCGCAGGGCAGCGTATTCGCGACGTGAACGCTTCACATCGGACGTTTTGCCTATCTTTTTACAGGGATGGACAGGCAGCATCGCTCAGACGACGAGCTGCTCGCGAGCATGTCGAGGGGGCTCTGGGAGCTCGACTGCCTGCCCAGCTTCCGCACGGGCGTGCTCTCGCAGCTGCGCGATCTGATCGGCTGCGACATCGCCTCCTACAACGAGATCGGCGACTGCCCCGATGAGGTCTTCGTGGTGGCCGATCCGATGGAGAGCCTGCGGCTGCATCCGGCGCTCGACGCCTTCGCGGAGCTCGTGCTCCAGAACCCGCTCGCGGCGCACTACGTTCACACCAGGGATCAACGAGCGCTGCGGCTCTCGGACTTCATCAGCAGCCGAGACCTCCATGCGCTCGATCTTTACGACCTCGTCTACAGGCACACAGGCATCGAGCACCAGCTCGCCTTCACCGTGCCAGACGAGGGACAGCTGATCGGGATCACGGTCAGCAGGAGCGGCCGCGACTTCGACGAGCGCGAGCTGGACCTGCTCGAGCGCTCCAGGGGCATGATCGTGGCGGCCTTTCGCAACTTGCACGACCGCGCCCGTCTGCAGGTCGCAGGCCTTGCGCTCGACCGCGTGCAGGACGCGGCGCCGGCCATCCTGATGGTCGAGGCAAGCGGCCTGCTGGCACCGATCCACGAGCGGGCCGAGCGAGTGCTGCGCGGCCTTGGGCGCGAGCCGCTTCAGCTGGAGGCGCTACGGCAGTGGGCGCGCGAGCAGCGCCGCACCCGCACCTGTCCCGATCCGGTCCCGCTGCAGCTGCAGTCCGGCGCCAGCCTTCTGGAAGCCCACTACGTCCATGGCCAGCCGGGCGCGGTGGATGCGATAGCGCTGCGGCAGGTGGCGATCCAAGTCACGCACGCGCTGCATGCGATGGGGCTCACCCGCCGGCAGGCCGACGTGCTCGAGCTGAGCTGGAAAGGCTCCACCAACGCCGAGGTCGCGCTCGCGCTGCACATCAGCGAGCACACCGTTCGCCACCACCTCGAGGACATCTACCGCCGCCTGGGCGTCAGGACGCGCGCGGCGGCGACCCACCTGGTCACCGAGATGCTCTCAGGAAGCGTGGGCCGCGCTGAACTGAGGAGGCCTCCAGATCGCGCAGGGCGCCGGTCCGGGGTCGAAGATCAGGCCGCTCACCTGATCGCGGAGCGGCAGCTCGGGGCTGCTGCGCAGACGCGCCAGGCCGGCATGCAGCGCCTGCTCCACCTCGGCGAAGGCTCCGAGGCGCCACGTCGGCATTGCCCCGTCCGCCGCCAGGGCGCGACCGAAGTCGTCCTCGGAGGCGCCGCACAGCCCGCAGCCCTTGTGCATCACGACGACGATCTCCTCGGTGCCGAGCAGTCGCTGGGAGGCGCTCAGCGAGCGGATCGCGTCGTCGGTCACAAGGCCGCCGGCGTTGCGGATCACGTGCGCCTCGCCGCGGGCGATGCCGAGCATTGCGTGCGGGTCGATGCGAGTGTCCATGCAGGTAAGGACGGCGACCTTGCGCTGCGGCCTGGCGCTGAGGTCGGGAGCCGCCAGCTCCTGCGCCTGCGCGGCGGCAGCCAGGAGCATTTGGTCCACATTCGCCATCACGCGATCATATGAGAGCCTTGGGTTCAGCTAGCACTCCCGCAGGCGCTCTGAAGTCGCACCGCTTCGAGCGCTCATGTCCAGACGCGCCTTGCCGATAAGGCCACGACTGGGCAGTTCAAACCGCCACGCGCACACAGGAGAGCCAAACGATGCAGATCCCAGAGCCGCTCGCCGGCGCCGTCCAGGACGAGACATTCGCCGGAGTCGGCTACCACGTAAGGGGCGAGCTGGTCCCAGAGCTTCAGATCGAAGTCGGTCAGCGCGAGCGTGATGTTCGAACACCACGTCCTGCTCTGGAAGCAGACGAGCGTGGACGTAGAGCTCAAGAAGCTCCCGGGCGGGCTCAAACGCAAGGTCGCAGGGCTCGACTTCTTCCTCACCAAGACCGCCGGCTCGGGCAGCATCGCCTTCTCCCGCGACAGCGCCGGGCAGTGCGTGCCGATTCACCTGCCCAGGGCGAGGGCATCGACGTGCGCGAGCACCAGTTCCTCGCCGCGACCGACAACCTCGAATACGGCTTTGAGCGGGTGAAGGGCATCCAGAACATGCTGATGCGGCGGCACCGGCTTCTTCATCGACAAGTTCAGGGCCGACGGGGGCGATGCGATCGTCTGGCTGCACGGCCACGGCAACGTCCTGCAGGTGCAGCTGGATGCGGGCGAGCAGATCGACGTCGAGGCCGGCGCGTGGTTGTTCAAGGACCCGAGCGTGACGCTGGAGGCGGTCACGATGGGACTGAAGTCGGGGATCTTCGGCGGCGGCGGCAAGCTGACCTGGAACCGCTTCACGGGGCCAGGACGGCTCGCGATCCAGACGATGTTCATCGACCCGGATCAGGCGCAGCAGGGCGGCGCGGCGACCGGCTCGGGCGGAGAGGCGGTCGCCGCCGGAGGCGTCGCGGGAGCGATCGTCAGCGGTCTGCTCAAAGGCTGAGACGTCGCACGAGGACGATCCCGGCTCGCTGCGCGAGAGACGGCACACTTCGCGGGCCGCCTGTGATCGGGGTCTCATACCATGGAGACATGGAGGGCTCAGCTCTCGCGGCGTCAGCTCGCATCGAGGACGCGCTCGAGCAGCATCGCCGAGAGCTGACCGGTTACTGCTACTGGATGCTCGGCTCGCCGTTTGAGGCGGAGGACGCCGTCCAGGAGACGCTGCTTCGCGCGTGGCGCGCCCACAAAGGCTTCGAGGGCCGCTCGGCGCTGCGCTCGTGGCTCTACAGGATCGCGACCAACGTCTGCCTGGACTCGCTGCGTGGACGTTCGCGGCGCGCGCTGCCGATGGACCTCGGCCCGGCTGGCGCGCCCGAGCCGGCGAACCTCGCGACGCTGCCGCCGAGCAGCTGGATAGAGCCGATCCCGCAGACGATGCTCGCCGCCGAGGTGGCCGATCCGGCCCAGCACGCGCTGCAGCAGGACGCACTGCAGTCGATGCCACCACATGAGCTCTGGCTGCAGGGCAGGGAGGACATCCTGGCCTGGTGGATGGGCCCCGGGATCGGCTGCCGCGGCTCGCGGCTGCTGCCGGCTCCAAGCGCGAACGGCGCAGCCGTCTTTGGGCAGTACCGGATCAGCGAGACCGGTAGCGGACATGACCCATGGGCGCTGCAGGTGATCGAGCTCGGCGAGGACGGGATCGCACGGATGACATTCTTCTTGACCACCGAGCGCCTGTTCGCGCTCTTCGGGCTGCCGCCTCATCTGGACTCCTAGTGTGTCGAAATGATCGCCGGGCGGCGCGATCGTCCAAGAGTTGCGCCCTGACCGCCACCTGAAGATGTGAGGAGATCGCGGTGACCGCTACCACCGACGGCAGAACCCGCTGGCTGGCCCTCTTCGTGCTCTGCATGGGCTCGCTGATGATCGTGCTCGACACCACGATCGTCAACGTCGCCCTGCCGTCGATCAGGTCCAGCCTGCGCTTCTCCTTCACTTCGCTTGCGTGGGTGGTCAACGGCTACCTGCTGACCTTCGGCGGCTTCCTGTTGCTGGGCGGCCGCCTCGGGGATCTGTTCGGGCACAGGAGGATGTTCATCGGCGGGGTTGCCCTGTTCACGCTCGCCTCGCTGGCGTGCGGGCTGGCCAGTTCCCAGGGATTGCTGATCACGGCGCGCGCGGTTCAGGGCTTCGGCGGCGCGGTGGTCGAGGTCGTTTCGCTCTCGCTGATGATGTCGCTGTTCATGGAGCCCGCCGATCGGGCGAAGGCGATGGGGGTCTTCGGCTTCGTCGTAGCGGGCGGCGGCAGCATCGGCGTCCTGCTCGGGGGCATCATCACCGACCTGCTGGACTGGCACTGGATCTTCCTCGTCAATGTCCCGATCGGTCTCGCCGTCTGCTTGTGCTCGACGAAACTGCTGCCCCCACGCATGCAGAGGCAGGGCAGGGTCCAGCTCGACGTCGCCGGAGCCATCCTGGTGACGGCCGCGCTGATGCTCGCCGTCTATGCGATCGTAAACGGCAGCCAGAGCGGCTGGAGCTCGGCTCAGACGCTCGGGCTGCTCGGCGGCTCGCTGGCCCTCCTTCTCGCCTTCGCCACCGTCGAGTCCCGGGTCGCATCGCCTCTGATGCCGCTTGCCATCTTCAAGCTGCGCAACCTCGCCACCGCGAACGTGGTCGCGACGCTGTGGGCCGCAGCGTTGTTTGCGTGGTTCTTCCTCTCCGCGCTCTACATGCAACTCGTGCTCGGTTACAGCCCGCTGCAGGTGGGCCTCGCCTTCCTGCCCGCGAACCTGATCATGGGCACCTTCTCGCTCGGGCTCTCGGCTCGCCTCGTAATGCGCTTCGGCATCAGGCGGCCGCTTGCGATCGGCTTTGCGCTGGCCGCCGCCGGGCTGCTGCTGCTCGCGCGCGCGCCGGTCCACGGCTCCTTCCTGCCGGACATCCTGCCCAGCATGCTGCTGCTCGGCTGCGGCGACGGGATGACCTTCAACCCGATTCTGCTGGCGGCGGTGAGCGATGTCGAGCCATCGAAGTCAGGCCTTGCCTCGGGTGTCGCCAGTACCTCCTTCATGATGGGCGGCGCGCTCGGACTGGCGATCCTCGCGAGTCTGGCCGCCTCGCGCACGAGCAGCCTGCTGCACTCAGGGCACGAGCAGCTCGCCGCGCTCGCCGGCGGATACCACCTCGCCTTCCTTGCCGGGGCAATCTTCGCCGCGCTCGCAGCCACGATCAGCGCGACGCTGCTGCGCGCGGCTGCGATTCCTGTGCCACAGCAGGCTGAGGCGGAGTCCCCGCCGCGCTCGGCAGAGGGCGGGGAGGTCATCATCTCCGCCTAACGGTCTCGGCGCCCTTGCGCACGACGAAGCCGCCAGTAGAGGTAGACGACGACGAGCACGTTGACGATCAGCGCGCCGATCTTCAACGGCGTCACCTTGCGAATCAGCTCCCATATCTCGGGAACGATCAGGATCGAGGTCGCCACGAGCGTAAGCCACTCGCCCCAGCGCCGCCTGCGCGCAAGGCCATATGACTCGGCGGCCTCGAGCGCTCCGTAGCCAAGCGCAATCACCCCGAACACCACGGTCTCACGTGCCGGGATCTTGCGCACCGCTTCGAGGATCTTGCGCACCACGTTGCCACTGGGGTTCAGTCCCGAGTCGTTTGCGAGATTCTTCACAACCTGGGCCCAGTTGGCGTGAGGGTGACTCAGCAGCACGATCCCGAGCACGATCAACACAAGGGAGCGCAGACCGCGCTCGGCCGCAATCCAAGGAAGCAGCCGATCGCGCTTGGCGGATGACGGGGAGCTGCCTGCGCTGGTCATCTGGCCCATCCGCCGACAGTAGAGCGGCGGCGGCGATCGCGCTGAGACGGCCAGGAAAGCTCCCAGGCGACCATGCTGTCGAGGCGCATGCGGCGCGGAGAGCCCGAGGCCTCCAAAGAGCTAAGCAGCCGGCGCGAGCAATCCGGTGGATGCGGGCAGCCGCGTCTCGAGCCGGACGCGCGTCCCGTGCCTGGGCGAGAAGGTCACGTTGCGGCGGGCGACCGCTTCCGCGCGCCGGCCGGCCGAGCGCAGGACGCAGCTGCCAAGCAGCGTCTCCAGCACGATCCGCATCTCGAATTCAGCGAAGGCTGCACCCAGGCACCGGCGAACGCCACCACCGAAGGGAACCCATCCATACCTCGGCGGCGCCTGCTCCAGAAAGCGCTCGGGTCGAAACTCAAACGGCTGCGGGTAGAGGTCCACCCTTGTGTGCGTCAGCCAGATCGCGGGCGTCACGTCGGCACCGGCGGGCAGATGCAGCCCATCGACATCCAGATCCTTGGCCAGCTTGCGCCCGGCGAGCGGCACCACGGGCCGAAGCCGCAGCGCCTCTGCCACCGTTGCGCGCATGTACTGGTCCTCCTCGCCCGCCTCCACCTCTTGCTTTAGGCGCGCGAGGGCAGCGGGGTTTCGCAGCAGCAGGTCGATCGTCCACGCAAGGGCTGTAGCAGTCGTCTCGTGGCCGGCCAGCAGCAGCGTGAGCAGCTGATCGCGCAGCTCGAGGTCGCTCATCTGGGTCCCATCCTCGAAGCGGGCGCCGATCAGCAGCGAGAGGATGTCCTCTCGCTCTTGCAGCCCCGGATCATCTCGGCGTTCCGCAATCTGCGCCAGCAGCAGCTCGTCGATCTCCCCAAGCAACTGCTGCAGGCGCTCGCGCGGGTCCCTGCCCCCCTGCATGCCCGCGGTGAGCAGCACTCGCAACTGCAGCCAGATGGAAGAGTTTTCGCTCAGCAGCAACGGCAGGCGCTCGCTGAGCTGCTCGCGCCGGTCCGCATCGACGACACCGAACACCGCCCGCAGGATCACCTCGAGCGTGATTGCCTGCATGCGCGGGTGAAGCGCGAAGGGCTCGTTCAGCGGCCAGGTCGCGATCTCGGCGCTCGCCACCTCCTCGACGATCGACTGGTACGAGCGCATCCGCTCGCCGTGGAAGGGCGGCAGCATCACGCGGCGGCGGGCGATGTGCTCGCTGCCCTCGAGCAACAGCACCGAGTCGGCCCCGAGGATCGGGCGCAGAGCGATCGTGCGTCCGCGCGGCAGGCCGTTGGACTGCTCGGCGTAGAGCGCCTGGATCGCAGCCGGATCTGAGAGGAAGACCGTCGGGCGCTCGAAACCGAGGAAGCGCACGCTGAAAGCATCTCCGTAGCGCCGCCTGCAGAATTCCATGAACGAGACGGGACGCGAAAGCCACCACAGCGTCTGGATGAGCCGCGGCCCGGATGGACCCGGAGGCAGGTTGCCCATCGACACAGGGTGACAGGTTTGGCCAGAGAGCCAGTCGGCGCCAGGGTGAGCGCTTTGTAGGCGGCCTACTCTCGCCGTGCGAGGGCGGCAAAGGTGCCGCCACGCACCGGCGGTTCAGGTGCCCACATAGGCCGCGAGGTGCTCGCCCGTGAGCGTGGAGCGGGCGGCGACTAGGTCCGAGGGTGTGCCCTCGAAGACGATGCGGCCGCCGTCATGGCCGGCACCGGGGCCGAGGTCGATGATCCAGTCCGCGTGGGCCATGACCGCCTGGTGGTGCTCGATGACGATCACCGACTTGCCGGAGTCGACGAGCCGGTCGAGCAGGCCGAGCAGCTGCTCGATGTCGGCGAGGTGCAGACCGGCGGTCGGCTCGTCGAGGACGTAGACGTCGCCCGTCTCGGCCATGCGGGTCGCCAGCTTGAGCCGCTGCCGCTCGCCGCCGGAGAGCGTGGTGAGTGGTTGGCCGAGGGTGAGGTAGCCGAGCCCGACGTCGGCGAGCTGGTCGAGGATCTTGTGCGCGGCCGGCGTCTTTGCCTTGCCGGCGCCGAAGAGCTCCCTGGCCTCGCTCACTGACATCGCGAGCACCTCGCCGATGTCCTTACCGCCCAGGCGGTACTCCAGCACCGATGCCTGGAAGCGCTTGCCCTCGCACTCCTCGCAGACGGTGGCGACGCCGGCCATGATCGCCAGATCGGTGTAGATGACCCCGGCGCCATTGCAGCCCGGGCAGGCGCCCTCGGAATTGGCACTGAACAGCGCCGGCTTGACGCCATTGGCCTTCGCAAATGCCTTGCGGATCGGCTCGAGCGCTCCGCTGTAGGTAGCCGGATTGCTGCGCCGCGAGCCCTTGATCGCTGTCTGATCGACCGAGACGACACCGTCACGCCCGGACACCGAGCCGTCGATCAGTGAGCTCTTGCCCGAGCCCGCCACGCCGGTGATGAGCACCAGCACGCCGAGCGGGATGTCGACGTCGACACCCTGCAGGTTGTGGGTACTGGCGCCGCGGACCTCCAGCGCTCCCGAGGACGTCCGCACCGACTCCTTCAAAGAGGCCCGATCGTCGAGGTGGTGCCCGGTCAGCGTGCCGCTGGCGCGCAGCCCCTCGACCGTTCCCTCGAAACAGACGGTGCCGCCCGCCGTGCCAGCGCCGGGGCCGAGATCGACCACGTGGTCGGCGATCGCGATCACCTCCGGCTTGTGCTCCACGACCAGCACCGTGTTGCCCTTGTCGCGCAGCTGCAGCAGCAGGTCGTTCATCCGCTGGATGTCGTGGGGGTGCAGTCCGATCGTCGGCTCGTCGAAGACGTAGGTGACGTCGGTGAGCGAGGAGCCGAGGTGGCGGATCATCTTGACGCGCTGGGACTCGCCGCCGGAAAGCGTGCCCGAGGAGCGGTCGAGGCTGAGGTAGCCAAGCCCGATCTCCACGAACGAGTCGAGGGTCTGCTGCAACGCCGCCAGCAGCGGTCCGACGGACGGCTCCTCCAGGCTCCGCACCCATTCGGCGAGGTCGCTGATCTGCATCGCGCAAGCATCGGCGATGTTGGTCCCCTCGATCTTCGAGGACCGGGCCGCCTCGCTGAGCCGGGTGCCGTCGCAGTCGGGACAGGTGGTGAACGTCACGGCCCGTTCCACGAAGGCGCGAATGTGCGGCTGCAGCGCGTCGAGATCCTTGGAGAGCATCGACTTCTGGACCCGCGGGATCAGTCCTTCATAGGTCATGTTGATGCCCGCGATCTTCATCCTCGTCGGCTCGTGGTGGAGGAAGTCGTGCAGCTCCTTCTTGGTATACCTGCGAATCGGCTTGTCCGAGTCGACGAGGCCCGAGGCGCTATAGAGCCGATAGTTCCAGCCGCCCGGTGTGTAGCCGGGGATGGTGAGCGCGCCCTCGGCGAGCGACTTGGAGTCATCGAAGAGCTGCGCGAGGTCGATATCGGTGACCGAGCCCCGCCCCTCGCAGCGCGGACACATGCCACCGGCACGGGTGAAGGTCTTGCTCACGGTCTTGCCGTCGCCGCGCTGCACGGTGATCGCGCCGCTCGCTCGGACCGAGGCGACGTTGAAAGCGAACGCGGCGGGCGAGCCTATGTGCGGCTGCCCGAGCCGGCTGAAGAGGATGCGCAACATCGCGCCCGCGTCGGTGGCGGTGCCGACCGTGGAGCGGACGTCGACACCCATCCTTTGCTGGTCGACGATGATCGCGGTCGTCAGCCCTTCGAGCACGTCGACCTCGGGCCGCACCAGCGTCGGCATGAAGCCCTGCACGAAGGCGCTGTAGGTCTCGTTGATCAGCCGTTGCGACTCCGCAGCGATCGTGCCGAACACCAACGAGCTCTTGCCCGACCCCGAGACGCCGGTGAACACGGTCAGCCGGCGCTTCGGAATCTGGACGCTGAGATCCTGGAGGTTGTTGACGCGCGCCCCGTGCACGCGGATCAAATCGTGGCTGTCTGCACCGTGCGTCGCAGACGAGCGCGTCTCGGTCCTCGTGGCCATGCCCATAGTCTCTCGATCTCTCAGGTGAGGCGGCTCATCGGTCCTGAAGCAGCCCGAGGACGTTGCCGTCGAGATCGGTGACAGTCGCCACCAGGCGGCCGCCGCCCACGTCGCGCACGGGCTCGTTCACGGTGGCGCCGGCGGCGGTCACCTCGGCCAGCTTCGCCTCGATGTCCGAGACGTGCCAGTACGCCACCGGCGAGGTCATGCCCTGCGGTCCCCCGCCCGGCACCAAGCCGATGTGCTGGCCCTCGACCTCGTAGCCGACGTAGTAGGAAGCGTCGCTCTGCGGTGGAATGCCGAGCAGGGCGGTGTACACCGCCTTGGCGCTCTCCAGGTCGGATACGGGATGCAGCACGGTCTTGATTCCCTGGGTGGAAGAGCCGGTCATGGTCGCTCCTGAGGTCGTAATGTCCAAGACGGTCACCCTAGCTGCAGCTCGTGCTCGGCACTTCTCGATTCCTGATCGGTTCGGTCACCTGCTCGCGGCATTCGCTTCCCCGCGCGAACCAACCGGTCGTGGCCGGCGGAGGCACGAGTCACCCGGTATTGGACCGCCGTGCCGCGACGTACCGCCGCTGGTGAGCTCACCCCGTGTTCGCGTTACCGCATTTGTATATCCACGCATTAGACGCCGGGCGCTGTCAATGTCGCTAAGGCCGAGCGAAGTCACACGACGAACATCGCGCACACGCAGCACCCACTGCGGGCTTGTCGGCCAAAGCGCCCATCGAGGGAGCCGAGCCCATGTTCGCGCCCGGCTACCCTTTGCACGAATGGCATCGCAAGAGCTTGGCGCACTCCTCGCTGGCCCTCTGATCGACGAGCTCGCCGGCTGGTGCTCGCTATGGGCGGACATCCTGCAGGTCCGTATGACACTGCACGCGCGAGAACAGCTAGGGAATCAGCCAGCCGACCTGTTCGCTCGGCGGTCACTGTGGGAGGCGGCGGTCACCGCTTACGGACGCACCGCCGCTAGCGGCAGGCGTCCACAGCGCATTGCTCCGACCTACTGTCGATGCTGCCAGCGGGGGCCAAAGAATGCCATGAGCAGATTATGAAGTGGAGGAATCAGCACGTTGCGCACCGGGTGGATGAAGGACGGGAGCAAGTCGAAGTAAAGGCGATCCTTGACGCGGAGCGCAGGGCCGTAGAGCGGCTGGGAATCAGCGTAATGCCGATCCTTGGGCCCGAGGAAGAGGGCAGTGATCTCGCAGATCGCTTTGAGCGGCATGTGACGGCCCTCAGCGAGGTCTGCTGGGATGAGCAGATAAGACCACTCGAGACGCGCATCATTGCTGAGCAGAATGCCAACATTGCATGCCTGCTGGCGAGCGCGAGAGTCGCTTCTCCCCTGCCCGCCCAGGGATTTGCGATCAACTTCAGCCCGTCTGGAGAGACGCACGCCCCATAGCCAGCGAGCACCGGTCCACGCGAGTGCACCACCCCACCGCGCCCGATCGGTCCCGCGATCAGCCTTCGCACCTCGACCGACCTGTCAAGCGACAGCTCCTGAGCCTGGACTCAATCCCGGACTTTCCACCACCTCTGGGAGCTGCTCAGATGGAGGTCTCGCGCGAGCCGTTGGCGATCAGTCTGCCGACTCCTGGCGCTCAGGTTCCGCTTCCGTTGCATGGGCAACCTCCACCTGCTCCCGCGCCCACGTGACTGCAGCTGTGGCCCAGCGCAGTGCCGTGCCACGATCGACCAGTTTCGGATCCTCGGCGTCGTATCGCAGGGCGCCCGCGTAGGGAGTGAGTTGGTCGATGTCACCCAGATCACCTGGCAAAAGAGCGCCGATCTCGTTGCAGATTCTCACCAGGCCCCCAATGTCGTGAGTAAAGGGGAAGTCCGCGCCATGGGCAGCAAGCACAGTCTTGATCGACTTCTCGACTCCCTGCTGGGCTAGCATTCCAACGATCAGGTCAGTGACCGACTCAATTGGCAGCACCGCCCGCGCCGCTGCCTCGTCGTCGCTCGCGCGTTGCAGCAACAGCTCAGCGAGATCACGCTGACTTGCCATCAAGCCGCCAGTTCGCGCCCCTCGGCGAGCGCCGCGTGGATCAAGCTTCCGCGCACGTCACGCCACTCGCCAGCTCGCTGCTCGCTGACCACAATGACATCGGCCGAGACAACCAAATCGCCCAGCGCTCTACGCAACCGCACTGACTCAGCCCCAGAGTGCTCCACCTCCGGCTCGATAACCAAGAAATCGAGGTCGCTGCTCTTTCCAGCCTCGCCTCTGGCATGGGAGCCAAACAGGATCACGCGGGTCCCTGGTGGACAGGCATCGACTAGGCGCTTCGCCGCGTCGTTGATTGTCGCCTCATCGACCATCGCGCTCTCCTGAAAGGTAGAAGGACTGCAAATCAGGGGGTGGAAAGTACGGGAGCGACGGGACTCGAACCCGCGACCTCCGGCGTGACAGGCCGGCGCTCTAACCAGCTGAGCTACGCCCCCGCGCAGGCGCGAGGCAAATGGCCGCCTCCACGCGCGAGAGCACAAGTATG
The DNA here is from genome assembly GCA_963790265.1 of uncultured Actinomycetota bacterium. Taxonomy (GTDB): domain Bacteria; phylum Actinomycetota; class Thermoleophilia; order Solirubrobacterales; family Solirubrobacteraceae; genus Palsa-744. The sequence goes on along the minus strand of CAWBNT010000001.1, from coordinate 3,290,200 downwards.
CCAAGACCGGGCGAGCCTCGCGGGCCGCTGGTCCGTGGAACCCTTGACGATTGAGCTATCACGATATATCGTGAATATATCGCAAGCAAACTAAAGGAGGATCGGCATGTACGCTCAGGCGGCATATCGACACGGAAGGTGCGGCGGCAGCGCCCGCGGCATCGACGAGAGAGCACTCGCGCTGCTGCGCGCGATGATGGGCGGCGGAGATCCCGGCGAGCGGGGCTATGGACCAAGCCGACACCGCGGCTACGGGCGCGGTGGCTTCGGCGACTTTGGCCCCTTTGGCTGGCCGCCGTCCCGCCCGGGCGGACGCTTCGGCCGAGGGCGCAAGGCCCGCCGGGGCGACATCAGGACGGCTGCGCTGCTGCTGCTCGCGGAGGAGCCACGCAACGGCTACCAGATCATGCAGGAGGTCGAGCAGCGCAGCGAGGGCCTCTGGCGCCCGAGCCCCGGGTCGGTCTATCCGGCGCTGCAACAGCTCGAAGACGAAGGGCTGATCCGCTCAGACGAAAGGGAGGGCCGCAAGCTCTTCTATCTCACCGACGCAGGCAGAGCCGAGATCGAGAAGCGAGATGCCGGAGCTCCCGCACCATGGGACGAGATGAGCAGCGACTTCGGTGAGAAGGCCCAGGAGCTCGGACAGGCCTTTCGCTCGGTCGCCGTCGCCTTCGGCCAGGTGATGCACACCGGCGAGGAGGCGCAGATGGAGCAGGCTCGCGTCGTGCTGGCAAACGCGCGCCGCGACCTCTACCGCATCCTCGCCGAGGCCGGGGCTCGCACTGGGCAGGACGCAGGCGAGGCGCAGGACGGAGAGTCCGCGCCAGAGCAGGGCTGAAAAGCATGGTGGCTGGCTGGACGGACGGCTGACTGGCCAGCCAGCCAGTTCTTGGATATGGTTGCGCCATGGCGATCCCCCCGCCCCCGCCGCTGGAGCACGAGAACCCGCTGCTGATGGTGGTCAGCGACCTGCGCAGGCAGCACTCGCCAGACGTTCCCTACCCTCCGGGCGACACCGACTTCTCGGTCTCGAGGACCCTGCGCTTCGGTGAGGACCCGCTGCCGATCCTGCTCGACGCCTACGAACGGCACGGGCCCGTCTTCTCGCTGCGCGTATTCCACGGGCTCGTCGTTTTCATGCTCGGCCCGGCGGCCAACCACTACATCACCGTCTCGCACGCCTCGAACTTCATCTGGCGCGAATCTCATTTCAGGGATCTGACGGCGCTGATCGGCGACGGCCTGCTGACCACCGACGGCGAGTTTCACCGCCGCTCGCGGCTGATCATGCTGCCGGCGTTCCACCGCGAGCGGATCGCATCCGCGGTCGGGGTGATGCAGGAGGAGAGCGAGCGCGCCCTACAGCACTTCGAGATCGGCGAGCGCATCGACCTCTACTTCTGGACGAGGCGCCTCGCGCTGCGGATCGCGATGCGCGCGCTCTTCGGCCTGGACCCCGACGGGCAGCGCGCCAGGGCGATCGACGCCGCGAGCCTCTTCGAGGAAGCGCTCTCCTTCTACTCGACGCCCTATCCGGCGCGCCTGCTGCGCGGCCCGCGGACGCCATGGTCTCGTCTGGTCAATGCCTCGCGGCACCTGAACCGGATGATCTACGCAGAGATCAAGGAGCGGCGGGCAACCGGCCGCCGCGGCGAGGACATCATGAGCCTTCTGCTGGACGCGACCGACGAGCAGGGGGCAGCCCTCAGCGATGGCCAGATCCGCGACGAGGTGATGACGCTGCTTTTCGCAGGTCATGACACGACTACCTCTACGATCGCGTTCCTGTTCTACGAGCTCGCGCGCAGCTCCACGGCGAGCCAAACGCTGCTGGCCGAGCAGGACGAGGTGCTCGGTGGATCCCCGCCTCAGGCTCGCCACCTCACCGGCGAGTCGCTGCCAGAGCTCGAGCTGGCCATAGAGGAGACGCTGCGGATGTACCCGCCAGCGTGGATCGGCCCGCGCCGCTCGATCGCGAGCTTCGAGCTCCACGGCGTGCGCGTGCCAGGCGACGCCTACGTCAACTACTCCTCCTGGGCCTCCCACCACCTGCCCGAGGTCTTCCCAGACCCGGAGCGGTTCCTGCCGCAGCGCTTTGCGCCCGAGGCCAAGGCGGCACTTCCGAAGGGCGCCTACATACCCTTCGGAGGAGGCTCGCGCACCTGCATCGGAATGAGGTTCGGGCAGCTGGAGATTCGCACGATCGCCATCGCGATCCTGCGTCGCTTCCGCCTCGAGCTGCCCGTCGACTTCGAGCTCTCGATCCGCCAGATGCCGACGATAAGCCCCCGCGACGGCCTGCCGATGATCGTCGCCTCGCGCTCTGTCGGCGCTCAGCGCTTCAACTAGTGCAGCCTGGCGCTCACGTGAAGCGTCCAGGCGCCCTGCGCACCACCCGCGCTCCTCACAGAGGTCGCCGTCACCCCGATGATCTGCAGCCGCGGATCAGAGAAGAGCGTGATCCTGCCAAGCCCCGCGAGCAGCGGCTGCGTGGGCACCAGCAGCAGCTTGCCTTCGACCACCTCGAGGTCGGCGTAGACACTCGCCCTGAAGCCGAAGAGTTGGCCGCTTGCTCGCACCTGCAGGCTGCCGCCCGGCCCTGCGAGCACGCCCGCCTGGACTCCCTCCGGCAGCGCCGCCTGCAGCTCGGCGTCGCTCAGCAGCGCACTGGCACGAACCGCGTCTCCGCGCTTGTAAAGCACCGCATCCGAGAGCGAGACGGCGCCCGCACCGAAGCCGGGGTCGAGCAGCTTGACCGTCCTGACCCTGACCGTGAGGTCCGTGACAGCCTTCGATTCGACGAGCAGCTCCACCAGCTCGTGTGGAGATACGGCAAGCTGCGAGGCGTCGAGATCCGCCGAGTCGGCGTCGCCCCAAAGCAGCTCGATCGCCGGCAGCGCCGAGACGCTTGCGTGCTGCACCTCGCCGTACCTGGCGACGCGGTCGCGGAGCACCCGCGCGGCGATTCTCGGCAGCACAAGCTGCGATATGACAAGCGCGAGCACGAGGCCCACGAACAGCAGGCCGAGCAGCCCGCGCAAGCCGATCACGCGGGCCCAGGGCCGGCGTCGCGGCGGATGCTCGCCTGGCGCATCGGACTCCGCCCCGGCCGGGCTCGAAAGCAACCCTCCCCGCTCTCCTCTCCTCATGCCAGAAGCATCGTACGCCCACAGACCGCGACCAGGCTCGGCAAGCGTCCAGACGCTAGTCTTGGACTTCCGATCAGGGGCGCGTAGCTCAGTTGGCTAGAGCACCTCGTTTACACCGAGGGGGTCGCCCGTTCGAGTCGGGCCGCGCCCATCCCCCGCATGACAGACGAGCATCCCATCCGCATCGCAGTGATCGGCTCCGGCCCTGCCGGCTTCTATGCAGCAGGGCATCTGCTGAGCGCGAAGAACCGCGACATCGAGGTCGACATGATCGAGCGGCTGCCAACGCCCTGGGGCCTGGTTCGCTCGGGCGTGGCGCCCGATCACCCGAAGATCAAGTCAGTCACACGGATCTATGAGAAGACCGCTGCGCACCTTCACTTCCGCTACTACGGCAACGTCGAGCTGGGCCGCGACATCGATCGTGAAGACCTGCTCCAGCATTACCACGCGATCGTCTACGCCACTGGCGCGCCGGGAGATAGGCCGCTCCGAATCCCAGGCGAAGAGCTCCCTGGCAGCTGGGCCGCCACGGACTTCGTCGGCTGGTACAACGGCCATCCCGACCATCGCGACCTGACCTTCGACCTTTCATGCGAGCGCGCGGTCGTGATCGGCAACGGCAACGTCGCCCTCGACGTGGCGCGGATGCTGACCCTCTCACACGCCGAGCTGAGCGTCACCGACACCGCAGACCATGCCCTCGATGGCCTACGGCACAGCTCCGTCGAGGAGGTGGTCGTGGTCGGCCGCCGTGGCCCCGCTCAGGCCGCGTTCACCAACCCGGAGCTGCTCGAGCTCGGTGAGATGGAGGGCGTCGACGTGATCGTCGATGAGGAGGAGCTGGAGCGCGCCCTTGCGATTCACGACGAGAACATGGACCCGACCGCCGAGCGCAATGTGAAGGTGTTGCGTGGATACGCGGCGCGGCAGCCGGAGAGCCACACGCGCAGGATCGTCCTGCGCTTCCTGCTCTCACCGGTCGAGCTGACAGGAAGCGACAGCGTGAGCGGCGTCGTGCTCGAGCGCAACGAGCTGGTCGCCGACCAAAGCGGCGCCCTGCGCGCCATGCCAACCGGCGAGACTGAGACGCTGCGCGCGGGACTCGTCCTACGCGCGATCGGCTACCAGGGCAAGCCGCTGCCGGGAGTGCCCTTCGACGAGCGGCGCGCGGTGATCGCCAACGAGAGCGGGCGCGTGAGGAGCCTTGACGGGACGCCCTGCAGGGGCGAGTACGTGGTCGGTTGGATCAAGCGCGGTCCGACAGGCGTGATCGGTACCAACAAGAAGGACGCCCAGGAGACCGTCGACGCAGTTCTTGCCGACATCGACGCGGGGGCGCTGCGCATGCCGGTCTCGCCTGATGCCGAGAGCGTTCAAAAGATGCTGCTCGAACGCCGCCCCGACCTCGTCACCTACGAGGGCTGGTCGGAGATCGACCGCCACGAGCGTGCGCTCGGAGAACCAGCAGGCAGGCCGCGGGTGAAGCTCACCGACATCGAGCAGATGCTCCATGTCGCCGCCGCGCAGACGCCGGCGGACGAGCCGCTGGACACGCTCGGCTTGCGCTGAGCAGCCGTCCTCCAAGGCGCTGGCACCGGTTGGGAGTAGTCGCGGTCGGTCGGGCCTTAGACGTTTGTCCGAGTGAGTTCCACTTTATGAACTAGTGCAGGCCAGAGCCCGTTAACCACCCCATCACTCACAATGTGAAGGGAGTTTGCGATGCACTCACCTCTGAACCGGTGCTCGGCGATTGCGCTGAGCACCGGGCTGCTCGGCTTGCTCGCGGCGCTGCCGGCTTCCTCTGCGACCGCGAGCTCGGCCGGCCGCCGGCCGCAAACGACGGGACAGGCGAGCCCCGGCAATGTCCTGGTTTCATACGAGCTTGGCAGTGTGCTCTCCTCAGCACAGCTGCAGGAATTGCTCTCGAAGCTGCCAATCGGCCTCAGCGGACCGATCTCACCGCAAGCTCTCGCGCAAGCTCTCTCCGAACTGCCCGCGTTGAAAGGACTTGGCATCGGCCATCTCCAGGAAACGCTGAAGAGCGCCATAGAAGGGCTCGGTTCGGGCGCGAAGCTCGAAGGAGTGCTGGAGAGCCCGGCTGCGTTCGTGTCGGAACTCGAAACCACGCTGAAGAAATTGTTTCCGCTGGAAGCGCTCAAACTGGAATCGCTGCTCGGCGGCAAGTCGATCTCCGAAGAGCTAAGCGAAGCCCTTGGCCAGGTGGACGTAGGCGAACTGCTCCAGAAGCTGCTCGGCAGTGGCTCCGAAGGGCCCGCAATGACGCTCGAAGCGCTGCTGAAGACGCTTCCGGGCGCAACTGTCGAAAAGGTCCTCGGGAGCGGTCTCAGCGGAGACTCGGTTGCAGAACAGACCGTGCAGCAGCTCGCCGAAAAGGTCGGCATGACCTCAGAAGAACTGGCTGCGAAAGTCGGTGCGACAAGCACCGAGCTTCCAGCGACGGCGAAGGCGTTGACCGCGCCTCTCTCCGACGAAAAAGCTCTGAGCGTGCTCGACGGTGCGCACAAGGCCGTCGTGGACATACTCAGCTCGCTGCCGCCGGGCGGCGCTTCCGGCGAAGGCGAAGGCGCGGGCGACGGCGCAGGGTCGGGCGGCAGTGGATCGGGTGGATCGGGCGTCGGTGGATCGGGCGACAGCCCCAGAGCCCAGGCGTCAGGCCCAACGGTGATCGTGAACATGCCAGCGCAAACGCAGGGCTCGACCTCCGCTGCGACGAAATCGCAGAGCGCCAGCGCCGGGCGCGTCAGAGTGATCAGCCGTCGCATGCACGGCGATGTTGCGACGATCGTGATCACGACTCCCGGGCGGGGAACCGTCGCGCTGCGAAACGGAGACATAAAGCCGATCACGCACCAGGTGGGCCATGCCGGAAGGCTCACGCTGCAGGTCAGGCTCTCCAGAGCCGGGCACGTGGCGGCCAGGCGGCGGCGCCACGGCCTGCGCCTGCATCTCACAGTCTCCTTCACGCCCTCGCGCGGCACGGCCTCCCGCGCCTCGACCGCGCTGCGGTTCAAGTAGCGCGCTGATTCCCGGCGGGGCGCCCGGTCTTCGGCCGCCCCGCCAGCCCATCGGCCCGATTGCGCTCGCTCGCCATGACGCCGCGCCGCGCCGTCGCGCCCTGCTGCGCCTTGTGCGACACTGCCACGGCCCGCGCCGTTAGCTCATCGGGTAGAGCCCCGGACTTTTAATCCGGTGGGGCGGGTTCGAGTCCCGCACGGCGCACCATTGGATCTACGTTGGAACCAAGGCCTCCTGAAAGACGGGGGCCTTGGCCGTTTTGTTGGGCCTCTTGGCTCGCCGCGAGGGCGGATACCACATCGGAGATAGGCGATGCGGCTCGGCAAGGAGCGCCTCCGTATCGCCAACGGATACGCTCCGGCTCGCGACCGTCCGCGCCACCGCCACAGCGCCACGATCACCGGGCGAGCCCGACCTGAAGGCGACCTCGACATTGATGTGAGCTTTCTCATCACCGCCATATCTACGGATGAGGTGGGCTGCCGATGATTGGTCCGGCGAGCTGAATGGTGATCCAGCGCGCTCCAATCATCGTGAAACGAGTGATCGAGTTGTGGGATCTGAGCAAGCGCAATGAGGGCTGGCTGCTTGCTACCCTCGCCCTCGTCTAATCGAGTGAGTCGTCCGCTACGTGGGATCTGTTCGCCATCATCGCTGGTCTTCGCCGAGGCCCGGGGGGCAGGGCGAGTCGCTGGACGCCGAGCTTCCGCTGATCGGTCGTTTTCTCCCTGCGCCGGTCGCAGCGAAGGTCCCGGAGGTCATCCTTGTCTTCTGGGTGGTCAAGATCCTGACGACCGCCGGCGGGGAGGCCACGTCGGATTACCTGAAGACCTACGGCAACCTCGGGGGCGGCGGCCTCGAGGTGCTCGTGATCCTCGTGGGGCTCCTGCTGCAGTTCGGCACCCGCCGCTATCGAGCTTTTGCCTACTGGTCCCTGGCCTATGCGATCGCGATCACGGGGACGGGCGTCTCGGATTTCCTGCATCTCGATGCGCATATCCCCTATGCGGGGACGACCCTGCTGTGGGCTGTGGTCCTTGCCGCGATCTTCTGGCTTTGGCAGCGCAGCGAGGGCACCCTATCGATCCACAGCATCACGACTCAGCGCCGTGAGGCCTACTACTGGGCAACGGTGTTCGCGACCTTTGCCCTCGGGACCGCACTTGGAGACTTCACCGCGACCTCCCTAAACCTCGGCTACCTGGACTCGGGCATCCTCTTTGCGATCGTCATCCTGATCCCCGCTCTGGCGCGTTGGCGACTTGGGCTTGGCAGCGTCACCGCGTTTTGGATGTCCTATGTCGTCACGCGTCCGCTCGGTGCATCCTTCGCCGACTACATCAGCAAGCCCAAGAACCTCAGCGGGATCAACTTCGGCGATGGCCCCACGGCGATCGTTTTCGCCGTCGCCGTCTTCGTCCTGGTCTCCTACCTCGCGCTCGCCCGTCCGGACATCCAGAAGCCACTCGAAGCCCCCACGGAACAGACACGGTCGACGCTTCCGCTGCCCGGTCTCCCCCACGCGGGCGAGCCCGAGCTAGAGGTGGACTAGCAAAGCTCGACCTCGCGCCCCAGCCGCCGGCGGTAGTTCCGGCATGGGAGTGGATGGGCCGAGTGCGCCGGCCCCATCGCTTGGGTCTCGCTCACAGCCCGGCCCGAGCGTCGTCCTGAGCGCCGAGTCGGACGCGATCTGACAGAATGGTTGGATAATGATCGTTATCGCAATGCCCAATGCAGTCCGTGAGGAGGGCCAATGAGCAACCAGGAGCGCTTCCCGATCGCAGGCAAGACCGTCTTCATCACTGGTGCCGCGCGCGGCATCGGTGCCGGCGCCGCCGAGCGCCTCTACGCGCGGGGCGCGAACGTCGCGCTCGCGGGGCTGGAGCCCGATCTGCTCCACGCGCTCGCAGAGCGCCTCGGCGAGCGAGCGCTCCCAATCGAGGTCGACGTCACCGACTTCGAGGGGCTCCAGGATGCCGTGGCGAGCACCGTCGAGCACTTCGGTGGAATAGACGTCGGGATCGCCAACGCCGGCATCTCTTTCACCGGGCCGCTCGCGAGCGCGCCGATGGAGCAGGTGGAGAGGACCTTCGCTGTCAACCTGCTGGGCGTCTGGCGCACCGACAGGGCGCTCCTGCCACAGATCACGGCCAAACGCGGCTATCTACTCAACATCGCCTCGCTGGCGGCTGCCTCCCACGCGCCGATGATGGGCCCCTACTCCTCCACCAAGGCCGGAGTGGAGGCGCTCTCGAACGTGTTGCGCCAGGAGCTCTCGCCCTCCGGCGCGAAGGTCGGCTGCGCCTACTTCGGCTTCATCGACACCGACCTGGTCAGAGGCGGCTTCAGCCAGCCGTCCGCTGGTGGCCTGAGAGCTCAGATGCCGAAGTTCATCGGCGAGCCGGCCCCTCTCTTCAAGGCGGTCGACGCAATCGAGCGTGGCGTGGGCGAGCGAGCGGCGAAGGTGTGGGCTCCGCGCTGGGTCGGCGCGGCGCTCTACCTGCGCACGCTGATCCAGCCGCTGACCGAACGGCGCGTGCTGGCAGACCCCGCGAACCTCGCCGAGACGATGCGCATCGCGCAGAGCAGCCACGAGACCGACACCCAGGACCCGCTGCTGGGGGTCGCGGTGCGGGCACGAAGCAGCGCCGTCGCCGTCGACTGATTGATTTCGAGAGGCGGCCCGTCCGGCACCTGCGGCGGGTTGCGCGCATGCGGCACCCGTTATGCGCAAGGCCGTGGCTCGCCAGCTCTCGCGTGCTGGAGATCATCTGCGCCTGAGGGCGGTAGGTGACCCAGAGAAGCAGCGCCAGCGATGATGGCGGCGCCTTTCAGGAACTCCTGATAACTTCGTCTCCAATGAGGAGAGGGGTTCGGGTAGTCGTCTTGGTGATGCTCGCGGTGCTGCTCGCCAGCTGTGGCGGCTCGTCTTCCAAACCTGCCGCCAGCTCCTCGCCGGTCACACCCGGAACGCGACAGCCGACGAGCAGCACCGCCGTCGCCTACGTCGACGGCACGCCGATCCCCAAGGCCAGCTACGAACACTGGCTCGCGGTCGAGCGCGCGGTCTACGGCGGGATCGCAACCTCAGCCATCGCGTGCTTGCGTTCTTGATCACCTCTAGCTGGATATTGGGGGAAGGGTCCGCTCGCCACATTTCGATCTCGCAAGAGCAAGCGCATCAGCGCTTGTTGGAACTCGAGCGTCGCGACTTCCCCAAGCAAGGCCAGCTTCGCCGCTATCTCACCAGATCCAAGGAGACCACAGATGATCTCCTTACGCGGATAAAGATCGAACTGCTGGAGCGCAAGATCGCCAATGGCGTGGCCGGGACGGCGAGCGGCGCGAGCGCCAAGAAGAAGTTGGTGAGCTTCCAGCGAAACTTCCATGACCACTGGAAGCTCCTTACCAGCTGCATGCCTGGCTATGTAATGGAAGATTGCAAGCAGTACAAGGGTGGACCCGAAGCTCATCTTTCGGGGTCAGGCACCTCGTCTCGCCCCGCGCCAAGCGAGTCGACGGCCGCCGGAGGGACCCTGGGGCCTCGCGAGGAAACCGCAACCAAGTCAGGCGCCTTCTCGATCTCGAGCCCCGCGTTTAGACCCAACGGCTCGATTCCCGCGAAGTACACCTGCGATGGCGCCAGCGTCTCACCGCCGCTGAACTGGCACAACGTGCCTGCCCATGCAGCCGAGCTCGTGCTGTTCGTGATCGATGACTCCGCCCCGGAGCGCATCGGCGGGATCCGCTGGATCGTCGGCGGCGTGCACCCATCGAGCAATGGCGTCGCCGCGGGCAAGCTGCCCGCCGGGGCAATCGTTGGTTCCAACAGCGCGGGCAAGGTCGGCTACAGCCCGATCTGCCCCGCCCAGGGACAAACCGACACGATCGAGTTCCTGCTCTACGCACTGAAGAAGCCGATCGCGCTCTCACCGGGCTTCGGGCCCGCGATCGGCCGAGCATGAGTACGGTGCGAGCAACGACATCCGCGGCCGGCCCGCCATCATGTACGGGTCCTATCACCGGCCATGATGCTGAGGGCGCGAGCGCCGCGCCCTCAATGGCGAAAGTGCCGCACGCCGGTCGCGACCATCGCCACCGCCGCGGTGTCTGCCGCCTCCACGGATAGCTCGTCGCGAATCGACCCGCCGGGCTGGATGATCGCGGTGACACCCGCATCGATCCCAAGCTGCGGCGCGTCAGGGAATGGGAAGTAGGCGTCTGAGGCAAGCACGGAGCCCGTGAGTGCCTGCGGCTGAAACTCCCTGGCCTTCTCGACAGCGATCCGCACCGCGTCCACGCGGCTCATCTGGCCGGCGCCGATGCCGATCGTCGCGCCGTCCTTGGCGATCACGATCGCGTTGGAGCGCACCCTCATGCAGACCTGCCAGGCGAAGAGCATGTCCCTCCACTCGCTCTCCTGCGGCGCCCGCCTGCCCATCACCGACATCTGCTCCTTGCGCTCGGCGACCGAGTCACGGTCCTGCACGAGCAGCCCGCCGTGGACCGGACGGGACTCGAGATCCTCTTTTTGAGGAGGGATGGTTTGCGCGTCCTGGCTTGCAGCGCCCTTCGCTGTCGCGCCGAGCGCGAGATCCAGCAGGCGCACGTTCTTGCTCTGCCGCAGGACCTCCAGCGCGTCCTCGTCGAATCCAGGTGCGATCAGCACCTCCACGAACTGCTTTGCGATCGCCTCTGCGCACGCCTTCTCCACCCTGCGGTTGAGCGCGATCACGCCGCCGAATGCGCTCATCGGATCGCACGCGAACGCCCGCTGGTAGGCGCTCAGGGCATCCTCGCCAAGCGCGCACCCGCAGGGGTTGTTGTGCTTGACGATCGCGCAGGCCGGCCCGTCGAAGTCGAAGACCAACTCGCGGGCGGCGCTCAGGTCGAGCAGGTTGTTGAACGAGAGCTCGTTGCCGTGCAGCTGAGTCACACCAGAGAGCAGGTGCGAGGACGCGCCCACCTGCGTGTAGTAGGCGCCGCGCTGGTGCGGGTTCTCGCCGTAGCGCAGCTCCATCGCCTTCTCATAGGCCAGCGCCCTGCGCGGCGGCAGCGGGCCTTGGCCCTCCGCCTCCTGCTCGGCGGCTTCTCGCTGCGCGAACCAGGTCGAGATCGCGGCATCGTAGCGAGCGGTGAGGGCGAACGCCTTCGCCGCCAGGCGACGCCTCGTCGCCTGTGAGAGTCGTCCGTCGCTTGCGTGCAGCTCGGAGAGCACCCCCTCATAGTCGGCCGGGTCGGTGAGCACGGCGGCGTAGTCGTGGTTCTTGGCCGCCGCCCTGATCATGCTCGGCCCGCCGATGTCGATGTTCTCGATCGCCTGTGCATCGGTCGCCTCAGGACGCGCGATCGTCTGCTCGAAGGGATAGAGGTTGACGCAGACCAGGTCCACCTGCTCGATCCCCTGCGCGACACCCGCGGCGATGTGCGCCTCGTCGTCGCGGCGCGCAAGCAAGCCCGCGTAGAGGCGCGGGTGCAGCGTCTTCACGCGCCCATCCATCATCTCCGGAAAGCCGGTGAAGTCCTCGATCGCGCGCACCGCGATCCCGGCGCCGGCAAGCTCGCGCGCGGTGCCGCCGGTGGAGACGATCTCGACGCCGAGATCGGCCAGGCTGCGTGCGAGCTCGACCACCCCCGACTTCTCGGAGACCGAGATCAGCGCCCTGCGCACGCGCGACTCTCCCGCGGCGGCGCGATCGATGCCTGAGGTGTCGCTCTGCGGTGCCATCTCCCCGGCAGACTATCCAGCCAGCATGACCCTGCGAGGGTTGGCCGGATCGAAGCTCACCGCGCCCGCGGCCAGGAGCCTCACCACCTCGGCGAGCAGCTCGTGCTCGATCGGGTGCAGTGCCGCAAGGACCAAGTCTGGATCCTCGACTCCGGGCAGCTCGATCGCGCGCTGGGCGACCACGGGACCGGTGTCCACGCCACCGTCGACGAAGTGAACGGTGACGCCGAAGAGCTTTACCCCGTAGGCGAGCGCCTGCTCGATCGCGTGCAGGCCAGGGAACGCCGGCAGCAGGGACGGATGGACGTTGATGACCGCCCTCGGGAAGCGGTTCAGGAGCTCCTCGCCGAGCAGCTCCATGTAGCCGGCGAGCACCACCAGCTGCGCTCCCTGGCAGAGCAGCCAATCGGCCAGAGCACAGTCGCGGTCAGAACGGTCCACGTACTGTGAGCGCGGGAAGACGGCCGCCGGCACTCCCGCGCGCTCTGCGCGATGGAGCGCCGGAGCGCCCTCGCGCGAGGATGCAACCGCGACGATCTGCGCCTCCCGTTCGTGAACGGTGTCAAGCAGCGCCTGCAGGTTCGTGCCCTCGCCGGAAACGAGCACTGCGATCGGCAACGGCTTGGCGGGGGTCTCGGCTACGGCGGCCGCGGTTGCCATCATGGCCGGGGCAGGAGAGCTGGGCGGCGGCTCGGCTACGGGCAAGGTCGGCATCCGGTGCGGACGATACCGCTGTGACGCAGTTCACAGACATCCTCGCACTCTGCCTGTTCAATTCCATACGAGGACAGAGAGGCACCGGGCAACCCGACAATCACAGGAAGACTTTCGATGCTCGCATCTATTTTGGTCCCAATCGGAATCGTTCTCTCCCTCGCCATCGCCCTGCGGTGGCCGCGAGACGAGCTGATCAACAGACGCCCTTACAACAACCCCTATAGCGACGCTACCGCGGCGCGCGAAAACTGGCTGCGCCAGGAAGGCCTTTGGAGATAGACGGCGGCAAGTCGGGCGTCTTTGGCAAGGACGCGATCAGCGTGCCAGGCCTCAGGCTCCCACCAACGGCAGTCCCGACTCCTCCAGCGCGAACTTGCCGTTCGCGTCCTCGGTCCCGGTGAGCGGGTAGTCGCCGGAGAAGCAGGCGTCGCAGTGGGTCTCCCGGCCGGAGCCGATCGCCTCGTAGACGCCCTCCATGGAGAGGTAGTGCAGCGAGTCGCATCCCAGCTCGGCGGCGATCTGCTGCGTGTCGCGGCCGTGGGCGATCATCTCCTCGCGCGTGGACATGTCGATGCCGTAGTGGCAGGGGTGCTTGATCGGAGGGGCGGAGATGCGCAGGTGGACCTCGGCCGCACCGGCTTCTCTGAGCATCTGGACGATCTGCCGGGTCGTGTTGCCGCGCACGATCGAGTCGTCGACGACGACCAGGCGCTTTCCTTCGATCACCTCCGGCAATGGGTTGAACTTCAGCCGCAGGCCGTGCTTGCGCAGCTCCTGGCCGGGCTGGATGAACGTGCGCGCGACGTAGCGGTTCTTCACGAATCCGTCGTCCTGGGGCAGGCCAGCCGCACGCGCAAGGCCCCTCGCGGCGGCATTGCCGGAATCGGGCACCGCGATCACCAGGTCCGCCGGCACCGGCGCCTGCCGCCAGAGGATTTCGCCCATCTTCGAGCGCGCGACCTGGAGCACCTGGCCGTTCATGCGCGAGTCCGGCCGCGCGAAATAGATGTACTCGAAGACGCAGAACGCCCTGCGGGTGGTGCCCTGCATCTGCCGGCTGCTGAGCCCGCGCTCGTCGAAGGTGACGATCTCGCCAGGCTCCACTTCGCGCAGGTTGCGCGCGCCGATGATGTCGAAGGCGCAGGACTCGCTGGCCACGCAGTAGCGGGGCGGCTCTCCGGGCTCACTCGGGTCCAGCACACCGATCGAGAGCGGTCGCAGCCCCAGCGGGTCCCTGAAGGCCACGACCCTGTCCTTGCCCATCACGACTATCGAGAAGGCTCCCTTCAGGCGCGGCAGCACATCCGCGATCGCGTCCTCCAGCTGCTTTGCGGGATGCGCGGCGATCAGCGCCGCCGCGATCTCCGAGTCGGAGGTGGAGCTGAAGGTGACGCCCTGCTCCAGCAGCTCGGCGTGCAGCTCCACGGCATTGATCAGGTTGCCGTTGTGGCCGAGCGCGATCTCGCGCAGCGATCCGCCGGTGCCCTCCGAGCGCTGTACAGGCTGGGAGTTCTCCCAGGCGTTCGAGCCGGTCGTCGAGTAGCGAACGTGCGCGATCGCGAGCTCTCCGGCCAGCGTTCGCAGATCGTTCTCGCTGAAGACCTGGTTGACGAGCCCGAGCTCCCGGCGGGTGATGATGTGCCCACCGCGATCCGCCGCTGCAATGCCCGCAGACTCCTGGCCTCTGTGCTGTAGCGCGTAGAGCGCGAAGTAGGAGAGCCTCGATACGTCGTGTCCCGGCGCGTATAGCCCAAAGACGCCGCACTCGTCGCGCGGCCCCTCACGGCCATCCAAGCAGGCAGCCCTGTGGGCAGGCTCTGGAGAAGCCATTGCCCCGCCCACGCTAGCAGCGCAGCTCATTGGAACAGCTCCGCCAGCGCTCCGTGCGCCTGCTCCATCCGCCCGAGCGTGGCTTCCAGGGTCTGCGCCCCCGCCTCGATTCGCAGCCCCTGGCCGCCGACTTCGCCGATGATCCGTACCTCGCCCGCGAGCTTTCGAAGCTCCTGCTCTGGCCCGCTGATCAGGAAGCCGCCCGACGCCTCGCCGAACAGCAGCCGCTGGATGTCCTGGCCCTGCGGCTCGATCGAGACGGCTGCTCCAAGGCCGCCGGCGAGGCAGCTCTCGGCGAGCGCGATCGCAAGGCCACCCTCGGCGATGTCGTGGGCGCTGGAAAGGACACCTGAGCGCACCGCGTCCCTCACGGTCGCGATTACCTCCAGCGCAGCTTCGATATCCAGCTCGGGAAGCTCGATGGGCAGCGGCTGGCCAAGGAGCTTTGCCAGCTCGCTTGCGTGCAGCGACGGGGCAAAGGCTCCGGCGAGGGCGATCGCGTCCCCCTCGTGGGCGAAGCCGAGCCTTCCGGCCAAGCGCACGTCCGGCAGCCGGCCCACCATGCCGATCACCGGCGTGGGGTAGATTGGGCCCGACGCGCTCTCGTTGTAGAGGGAGACGTTGCCGCCGACGATCGCGGTCCCGAGCGCCCTGCAGGCCTCGCCGAGGCCGCGCACGGCAGACTCCAGCTGCCAGGCGACGTGAGGCTTCTCCGGGTTGCCGAAGTTGAGGTTGTTGGTGACTCCGAGTGGATCCGCGCCGACGCAGGCGAGGTTGCAAGCGCACTCCAGCACGGCGGCGACCGTTCCCCGGTATGGGTCGGCGGCCACGCGTCTGCCGTTGCAGTCGATCGAGACAGCGATCCCGGGCGCAGCCGGCGAATCGGCGGCCAGGCCCTCGGTAGGCGCCGAGCGCAAGCTGGATCTTCCCAGCGGAGAGATCGCTAGCACCGCAGCATCCGCGCTCTCGGGCCGACGCACCGTGCGCGACTGCACGACCGGGTCGTAGTGCTCGAACAGCGGCCGTCGCGAGGCGATGTTCGGGCATGCCAGCAGCGCGAGCAGACTCTCGCTCAGCGAGGCGCTGGACGACAGGGAGGGCGCGGGCGCAGGATAGATCGAGCTCTCCGGACGTTGCGGCCGCAGGTCATAGAGCGGGCAGTCGTCGACGAGCGCGGCAACGGGCATCTCGCCGACGGTCTCCTGCCCCCTGAGCACCCTCACCGTGCCCGTGTCGGTGACCGCGCCGATCACCGCGCCAGCGGCCTCCCAGCGCTCGCAGAGCGCTAGCACCTGCTCGACATTCGCAGGCTCCACCACGCACAGCATCCGCTCCTGGGACTCGGAGACCATCACCTCGAAGGGCTCCATGTCGGCCTCGCGCAGCGGCACCTTCGCAACGTCTATGTCAACCCCGAGGGCGCCCTTGGAGGCCATCTCCGCCGCCGAGGACGTGAGGCCGGCGGCGCCCAGGTCCTGCAGCGAGACGAGCAGGCCGCGGTCGAGCAGATCCAGCGAGCACTCCAGCAGCTTCTTGCCCTCGAAGGGATCGCCGACCTGGACGGTCGGCCGCTTGCCGCCATCGTCGTCTCCGAGCTCCGCGGAGGCGAGCACCGAAGCGCCGCCGATGCCGTCGCGCCCGGTGGAGGCGCCGAAGAGCACGAGCAGGTTTCCGGGCCCGGCAGCGGCAGCGCTCATCAACCGCTCGCGCGGCGCGATCCCGAGCGCCATCGCATTGACGAGGCAGTTCTGCGCGTAGGGCGCCTCGAAGTAGACCTCGCCGCCGACCGTCGGCACGCCGACCGAGTTGCCGTAGTGGGCGATACCGGCGACCGCGCCGTCGAGCAGGTAGCGCGAGCGCCCCTCCGGCTCGCCGAAGCGCAGGGAGTCGAGCACCGCGATCGGCCGCGCGCCGATCGCGAAGATGTCGCGCAGGATGCCGCCGACTCCGGTCGCGGCGCCCTGGAAGGGCTCCACAGCGCTCGGGTGGTTGTGGGACTCGACCTTGAACGCGCACACAAGACCCTCGCCGAGGTCGACCGCGCCGGCGTTCTCCCCGGGTCCGAGGACGACATGCGGGCTTTCGGTGGGCAGCGTCCGGAGCAGCTTCTTGGAGTGCTTGTAGGCGCAGTGCTCACTCCAGAGCAGCGAGTACATCGCCAGCTCGACGGCGTTGGGCGCCCGCCCCTGCTTCTCGCACACGAGCTCGTACTCGGCCTCGGTCAGGCCGAGCGCGAGCGCGTCCTGCAGGCCCGGCAGCAGCGAGGCGTCAGGCATGGGCTGCCCGGATGCTCTGGCGCATCGACTCGAAGATGCCAAGGCCGCTGGTCGAGCCGGTGAGCTCGTCGACGGCGTGCTCGGCGTGGGGCATCAGCCCGAACACGTTGCCCTGCTCGTTGCAGACGCCGGCGACGTCCTCGATCGACCCGTTGAAGTTCTGGCCCGGCGCGTAGCGGAGCACGATCTGGCCGTGCCGACGCATCCGCTCCACCGTCTCCGGCGGCGCATACCAGCGACCCCAGGAGTGCTTGGCGGGGATCGAGAGCGAAGCGGCACAGGCCCGCGTGAAGGCGGTGTCCGGGTTGAGCACCTCGAGCTGCACCTGCCGGAAGGTGAACCGCCGGTTGAGGTTCGGCAGCAGCGCGCCGGGCAGCAGGCGCGCCTCGCAGAGAACCTGGAAGCCGTTGCAGATGCCGAGCACGAGGCCGCCCGCCGCGGCAAACTCGATCACCGACTCCATCATCGGCGAGAAGCGGGCGATCGCACCCGCACGCAGATAGTCACCGTAGGAGAAGCCGCCGGGGACGATCACGGCGTCGACCCCTTTGAGGTCCCGGTCACCGTGCCAGAGGATCTCGGCCTCGCCGACCCTGCCCGCCGCCAGCTGCGCATCGACGTCGTCGCAGGAGCCGGGGAATCGCAGGACGCCGAATCTCATCTGGGGGTGAGCGAGGCGACCGCCTCGGCGTCAGTGGGGTCTATGCACACCAGGTCCACGATCCCGTCGAAGCCCTGATCGGAGCTGAGGATCGCGTCGATGTCCCAGTTGAGAGCCTGCGCCGTAGAGATCGCGTCGTGCATGCGCTAGGCGGGCGCGATGATCTCGTAGTCCTCGACCAGCGGATTCGCGAGCAGCTTCTCGCACATCTCCGGCAGGCGCTCAGGATCTGGCACCTCGAGCTCGATCATGCGCCCTACGTGAACGTCCTGCACGCCGTCGAATCCGAGCGCGGGGAGCGCCTGCTGCACCGCGATTCCCTGCGGGTCGAGGATCCCCGCCTTCGGGCGGATGAGGACGCGCGCCCTCACGCGGAGCCCGTGCGCGTGAGCCATGCCTCGAAGGGCTCCCCCACGATGCGCTCGTATGCCTCGACGTAGCGGGCTCGGGTGCCCTGGACAACCTGCTCGGATATCGCGGGCGCGGGTGGTTTTCTGTCCCAGCCGGTCGAGTTGGCCCAGTCGCGCACGTACTGCTTGTCGAAGCTCGGCTGCCCTGCGCCCGGCTCGTAGCCGTCCACGGGCCAGTAGCGGGAGGAGTCGGGCGTCAGCACCTCATCGCCGAGCGTGAGCACGCCGTTCTCGTCCAGTCCGAGCTCGAACTTGGTGTCGGCGAGGATCACCCCGCGCTCCAGCGCGTGCCGGGCGGCGAACGAATACAGCTCGATCGAGACGTCCCTCACCTTCGCCATCAGGTCCTCGTCGCCGACCAGCTCTGCGGCACCCGCGAAGTCGATCGCCTCGTCGTGGCCGACCTCGGCCTTCGTGCTGGGCGTGAAGAGCGGTTGCGGCAGCCGCTCGCTCTCGCGCAGCCCCGCAGGAAGCTCGATGCCCGAGACCGAGCCGGTCGCCTGATAGTCCTTCCAGCCCGAGCCCGTGATGTAGCCGCGCACGATGCACTCGACGGGGAGCATCCGCAGGCGGCGCACGACCATCGCGCTGCCGAGCACTTCCCGCGGCACGCCCTCGGTGGCCGAGACGAAATGGTTGGCGACGATGTGGTCCGTGAGGCCAAACCAGAACACCGAGAGTCCCGTGAGCACCTTGCCCTTGTCGGGGATCGGCGTGGGATGCACCGCGTCGTAGGTCGAGATGCGGTCGCTGGCGACCATCAGCAGTCGCAGCTGCTGATCATCGCCAAGGTCATACATCTCTCTGACCTTGCCGCTGGCGATGAGAGGGAGATCGGCGAGCGCTGTCATGGCAGGGAAGATATCCAGTGGGCCGGGGGAGTGAGCACGAGCCTCAGATGTCGTGTCGAAGAGCCGACCCAGACGCGCCGATGCAACTTTCTCGCCACTATCTTGACATCATTTTAGATATCAAGGTACCCTTGATATCATTTCAGATGTCATGGATCCTGGCGCTCTTGTTCGCTCCACCCGCGAGCGCCTGGGCCTAAGCCAGCGCAAGCTGGCGTTGCGCGCTAGCACTACGCAGGCCGCGATCAGTCGGATCGAGCGCGGCACCGTCTCGCCGACATTCGCGACGCTGCGCCAGTTGATGCTCGCGATGGGCGAGGAGCCACAGCTCTCCGCCCGCCGCTTTCCGACGGAATGGGATGCGCTGCACTTTCAGAGCACACTTGCACGCAGTCCCGAGGAGCGGCTGCGGCTCGCACTTTCGTGGAACCAGACGGGCAGGCTCATCGCCGCGGCCGGAGAAGGCGCGCGCGGGACGGATGGGACCGACCAACCGCTTGACCCAGAGCGCATCTTCGCGGCGCTGGATGCCCACGAGGTCGAATACGTGGTCGTCGGCGGCCTGGCCGTTCAGGCGTACGGCGGCGAGCGCATGACCAACGACATAGACCTGATTCCCGCGCCGACGCCCGAGAACCTGGAGCGACTCGCGGCGGCGCTTGCGCAATTGCGGGCACGGGTGCTGAACCCCGGCGCTCAGGGGCTCGCGACGCTCTCTCGCACCAGCCTCTGGCAGTTCGCCACCGCTCACGGAGACATCGATGTGCTGCTCGACGCGCCAGGTGCCGCCTCGTTCGCCCAGCTGCGCGAGCGCGCGCTGGTGATCGCGCTCGGCGATCGTCGGATTGCGATCGCAGGACGCGACGACCTGATCAGCATGAAGCGAGCGAGGGGAAGGCCGGTCGATCTCGCGGACATCGCGGCGCTCACCGAGCCTGAGCACCGTCGCAACGACTAATTAGGCGATCTCCTCCAGACGCGCGAGGATCTCCTGCGCGTGACGGACGAAGTGGCTGTAGTCGAAGATCGCGTCGAGATCGAGCCCGACGGCGCGCTCGTCGGCGGCGAGCAGGTCTTGCAGCGGAGTGCCCGTGTCGAAGGCCCTCTGCGCGAGCTCCTGTGCGATTCGGTAAGCCTCGTCCCTGGAGAGGCCCTGCTCCACCAGGGCAAGCAGCACCCGCTGGGAGAAGAGCGCGCCATTGGTCAGCTCGAGATTTGCGCGCATGCGCTCGGCATCGATCACAAGATCCCTGACGAGCGCAATCATCCGGTGCTGGAGGTAGTCGATCAGGATCGTCGAGTCCGGCAGGACCACGCGCTCCACCGAGGAGTGGGAGATGTCGCGCTCGTGCCAGAGCGCCACGTTCTCCAGCGCCGCCTGGGCATTGCCCCGCAGCACCCGCGCAAGGCCGGATATCTGCTCGCTCTTGATCGGGTTGCGCTTGTGGGGCATGGCGCTGCTGCCCTTCTGCCCGGCCCGGAAGGGCTCCTGGACCTCGCGCACCTCCGTGCGCTGCAGATGCCTGATCTCGACCGCAAGCCGCTCGAGGCCCGCGCCCGCCAGAGCGATCGCGCTCAGCAGCTGGGCATGACGATCGCGGGGCACCACCTGGGTGGAGACCGGCTCTGCCTGCAGGCCAAGGCGGGCGAGCACCCGCGCCTCGAAGTCGGGGGCGGTCGCTGCATAGGTGCCGACGGCGCCCGAGATCGCCCCGTACCGGATCTGCTCGAATGCCTCGCGCAGCCTGGCCGCGTTTCGGTGCGCCTCCAGGGCGAAGCCCGCCAGCTTCAAACCGAAGGTGGTGGGCTCGGCGTGCACACCATGGGTCCGCCCCACGCAGAGCGTCTGCACGTGCTCGCGCGCGCGGCGCGCAAGAGTCTGCGCGAGCTCCGCCGCGCCAGGCAGGATCGCCTCGCCGGCGGCCTTCAGCTGCAGCGCGAGCGCGGTGTCAAGGACGTCCGAGGAGGTCAGGCCGAAATGGATCCAGCGGCCCGGCTCGCCGGCCGAGGAGGCAAGCACGTCTACGAAGGCAGCGACGTCGTGGTCGGTCACGCGCTCGCGCTCGGCGACGGCCTGCACCGTGAAGCTCGCCTGGCGGACCGCCTCCAGATCGGCTCCACTTGGACCCTCGCCCTCTCCGAGCAGCCAGGGCAGCTCCTCGCAGGCAGCCACCTCCACCCGGCGCCAGGTCTCCATCCGCGCATGGTCGGTCCATATCTCACCGAGCTGCGGGCGCGTGTAGCGATCGATCACGCGGTGGATTATCGCTGCTTGGCGCAACGCAGGCCAGCAGAGGAAGCCGTAAGCGAGCGGGCAGAGCCCTGCGCCGCCGCCGATCCTGTACAACGACCATGAGCGCACCCGCACGCACGATCGCGACCGACGGAGGAGACATGCCTACCTACATCATGATGTGCACACTGACCCCGGACGGCGTCCAGACCGTGAAGAACAACCCGAAGCGGATCCTCGAGGTCAACAAAGAGGTGGAGCAGCTCGGCGCAAGCGTAGAGGCGCAGTGGGCGACGCTCGGCGAGTTCGACTTCATCTCGATCGTGCAGGCCCCGGACGAGAAGACGATGGCGCGCGTCTCGCTCGAGCTCGGCTCGCGCGGCACCGGCCACTACGAGACGCTCGCCGCCATTCCGATCGACGACTTCATCGGCTCGCTGTGAGCGGCCACTCATCGCATCTGGCGGCCTGGCCATCTTCGGACTCGCGCCGATCTCCTTCTGTCACCTGCGCATGAGGGTCCTCGTCGTAGGCTCCGGCGGCCGCGAGCACGCGATCATCCGCTCGCTCGCACGCTCGCCGGAGCATCCTGAGCTGCTTTGCGCGCCCGGCAACGCGGGGATCGCCGCAGACGCGCGTCTGCTCAACGTCGTCGCCGATGACGTGGAGGGGATCGTCGTCGCCGCCCTGCACGAACAGGTCGAGCTCGTCGTCGTCGGGCCCGAGGGGCCCCTCGTCGCAGGCCTCGTGGATGCGTGCAACGCGCAGGGAATCGCCGCGTTCGGGCCAGGCGCCGCAGCCGCGCGGCTGGAGGGTTCCAAGCAGTTCGCCAAGGAGGCGATGCTGCAGGCAGGCGTGCCCACCGCCGGCTTCCAGGTGGTAGGCGACGTACAGGAGGGGATGGCCGCGATCGAGCGCTATCCGGTCGTGATCAAGGCGGACGGGCTCGCGGCCGGCAAGGGCGTCGTGATCGCCGAGGACGAGCGGACGGCGAGAGCAGCGCTGGAGGAGCTCCTGCTCGCCAAACGCTTCGACACGCAGGCCGTGGTGATCGAGGAGCACCTCAGCGGAGTCGAGCTCTCGCTGCTTGCGCTCTGCGACGGGCAGCGGGCGCTGCCGATGGCGTCCGCGCGCGACTACAAGCGGATCTTCGACGGCGACCGCGGCCCGAACACCGGCGGCATGGGCTCCTTCTCGCCGGTCCCGGGCTTCGGCGAGGCTGAGGTGGCGGAGCTGGCGAAGAGGATCCATCAGCCGGTCGTGGACCTCATGCGCAGGCGCGGCGCTCCCTTCCACGGCGTCCTCTATGCCGGGCTGATGCTGACCGAGCAGGGTCCGAAGGTGCTCGAGTTCAACGTCCGCTTCGGCGACCCCGAGACGCAGGCGGTGCTGCCAAGGCTGCAGTCGGATCTGCTGGAGCTGCTGCTCGACTGCACGCGACCCGGCGGCCTTGCGGGAGCAAGCCTTGCCTGGCGTCCGCAGTGTGCCGTCAGCGTCGTGCTGGCAAGCGCTGGATACCCGAACTCCTCCTCGACCGACGACGCGATCGAGGGCCTTGGTCGGGTGAGCCCGGAGGTCGAGGTCACGCACGCGGGCACTGCGAGCCGGGACGGCGAGGTCGTGACCGCCGGCGGCCGGGTACTGAATCTCACGGCGCTTGGCGCCGACTGCGAGTCCGCCCGCCGCGACGCGTATGCTGCCGCGCAGGAGATCTCCTTCGAAGGCATGCAGTTGCGCTACGACATCGCCGCGACCGAGCGGCAGACAGCCTCCGCGAGCCCAGCTGCCGGCGACCGCGCCGAGGAGCACGCTTGAGCGACCCAAGCCCCACACCAATCCGACTCGCCGAGAGCGCGCCCTCCAGGACAGAGGGCCTGGAGGCGCGGGCCCAGATGGAGGAGTTCGACGTCGACTCGCCGCTGGTCGGCATCGTGATGGGCTCCGCGAGCGACATGGAGACGATGGAAAAGGCCGCCAGCGAGCTGCAGGGGCGGGGCATCCCGCACGAGATCAGCGTGATGTCGGCACACCGCGAACCGGACACGGTCGCGCAGTACGCCAAGGCCGCCAAGGCCCGCGGCCTGCGCGTGATCATCGCCGGCGCGGGCATCTCTGCGGCGCTGCCGGGCGCGGTGGCGGCGCACACCGACCTGCCGGTGGTCGGCGTGCCGCTCTCCGGGCGCCTGACTGCGGCCGGCGGCCTGGACGCGATCCTCTCGATCGTGCAGATGCCACCCGGCGTCCCGGTGGCGTGCGTGGGACTCAACAATGCCCGCAACGCTGCGGTGCTCGCCGCCCAGATCCTCGGTGCCTGAGGCCGGCCGAGCTCAGGCCAGCAGCGAGAGGGGCTGCTGCAACAGGTCGCGGACCGCACCCAGGAACTCGGCTGCGTCGGCGCCGTAGAGGATGCGGTGGTCGCAGGTGAGCGTCACGTTCATCGTGTGCCTTGCCTGCAGCGTGCCGTCGCGAACGACGGCACGCTGAGCGAGCGATCCGACGGCGAGGATCGCCGCCTGGGGCGGGTTGATGACGGCCGTGAACGCGTCGATCCCGAACATCCCGAGATTGGAGACGCTGAAGGTGCCGCCGGCGAGCTCTGGCGGGGTGATCGTGCCATCGCGAGCAGCGAGGGCGAGGCGCCGAGCCTCGGCGGCGATGCTCCACAGCGAGGTGGTGTCGGCATCGCGCACGACCGGCACCAGCAGCGCCTGCCCAGCCGCGACGGCGACGCCGACGTTCACCCGCTGGTGCATCTCGAAGCGGCCGTCCTTGTAGGTGCCGTTGGCGCGCGGGTACTCGCGCAGCGCAAGCGCGCATGCCTTGACGACCATGTCGTTGAAGGAGGGCACCTCCCGCTCCTGACGCTGCCCAAGCGACTTCAGCTGGGTGCGCAGCGCGACCGCTGCCTCCATGTCGATCTCGCATTGCAGGGTGAACTCGGGGATTGTGGCCTTCGCCTCGGCCATCCGCCGCGCGATCAGCGCCTGGGTACGACTGAGCTCGACTATCTCGACCTCTCCCTTCGGCGCAGTAGCCGGGGTGGAGGGGCCGCTTGGCACTACCGCCGTCGGCGCCAGGCGCCGTTCTCCAGCGCGCGCTCCACGTCCGCCTTCACCACCCGTCCGCCGGGGCCGCTGCCCGCGATCGCCGCGAGCTCCATGCCCGCCTCGGCGGCAAGCCGCCGGGCCAGCGGCGAGGCCTTCACGCGTGCGCCCGAGGAGGCGACTGTGGCCACTTCCGCACGCGGCTCGGCGCCAGCTCCCACCGGGGCGGCCTCTGCGAGAGGCGCTGGCGCCTGCTCGGCTTGTGGCGCATCGGCGGCCGACGCCTCGGAGGGGATCTGGGCCGGAGCCGACTCTCCCGGCTGCTCGCCTGCAGCCAGGAGCTGAGCGATCGACGCCCCGACCGCCAGCGTCTCGCCCTCGGCCGCGATGATGTGAAGAGTCCCCTCCGCATCGGCCTCGTAGACCATCGAGGCCTTGTCGGTCTCGATCTCGGCGAGCTCGTCGCCGCGTTTGACCTCGGCGCCCTCGGCGGCCAGCCAGCGCAGGATCGTGCCCTCCTCCATCGAGTCGGAGAGCCGTGGCATCGAAATGTCGATCATGAGATCCCCAGAGTGTGCAGCACGGCCGCTTCGATGCGCTCCTGCCCCGGCATCGCCGCGAGCTCGAGGTTCTTTGCGTAGGGCAGCGGGACCTCGGCCATCCCCACGCGCTCCACCGGCGCGTCGAGATCGTAGAAGCAGGCGCTCTGGATCCGAGCGGCAAGCTCGGCGGTCACGCCGTAGGAGGGCCAGCCCTCCTCCACGCAGACCGCCCTGTTGGTCCTGCTCACCGATTCGGCGACGGTCTGCACGTCCAGCGGCCGCAGCGAACGCAGGTCGACCACCTCCGCGTCGACGCCGTGCCGCTGCGCGAGCTGCTCGGCGGCCGCGAGCGTCCTCACGGTCGCAAAGGAGTGGGCGATCAGCGTGATGTCGCTGCCGGGCCGGGCGATGGCGGCGCGGCCGATCGGGACGACGAACTCGGGGTCCAGCGGCACCTCCCCCTTCTCCTTGTAGATCGGCAGGTTCTCCACGACCAGCACCGGGTCGTCGTCCCTGATCGCCGCCTTCAGCAGGCCCTTCGCATCGGCCGGATTGGCGGGCGCGAGCACCTTCAAGCCAGGCGTGCCGGCGAACCAGCCCTCGAAGGACTGGGAGTGCTGCGCGGTGAGCTGGTTGCCGGCGCCGTTCGGAGTCCTGATCACGATCGGGCAGCCGACCTCGCCGCCGAACATCGCACGGATCTTCGCCGCGTGGTTTATGACCTGGTCCATCGCCACGAGCAGGAAGTTGAGGGTCATGATCTCCACGATCGGCCGCTCTCCGAGCATCGCCGCGCCGATCCCGGCGCCCACGAAGCCCTCCTCGGAGATCGGGGTGTCGCGCACCCGCTCGGGGCCGAACTCGGCCATCAGGCCCGCGGAGACCTTGTAGGCGCCTTCGAATACGCCTACCTCCTCGCCCATCAGGAAGACGCGCTCGTCCCGCGCGAGCTCCTCCCGCATCGCCAGGCGCAGCGCGTCGCGGTAGGTCATCCGCTCACTGCCTGCCTGCGCCTGCGCTGACATCGGCGCCTCCTTGACCGCGCTCATCGCCCGAGTCCCGCGTCGAAGACCAGCTCCTGCTCGCCGAAGGGGCTGCCGGGGCGCATGCGCGCGAACTGGACGTCGCTGCCGTGGCAGTAGACGCCCTCGGCCAGCGAGCCGAGCTCGGGCTCGGGGCTCTGCGCGGCACGACGTACGGCCTCGGCGACGGCATCGAGCGCCCGCTCACGCGCGCCCTGCAGCTCGCTCTCCTGCGCGCCCATCGCCAGCAGGCTGGCGGCGACATGCTCGATCGGGTCCCGCTCACGGTGAGCCGCAATCTCCTCACGCGTCCTGTAAGCAAGGCCGGCATCTGCGACCGAGTGGCCACGGTAGCGGTAGGTGAGCGCCTCCAGGACCGCTGGCTTGCCCTCGCTGCGCGCGCTCCCGAGCAGCCGCTCGACGGCCTCTCCGACAGCGTCAAGATCATCGCCGTCGACACGCTCTCCGTGCATCCTGAAGGCGGCGGCGCGCCGGAAGGCTTCCGGCTCGGCGGAGGCGCGCTGCACGCTGGTTCCCATGCCGTACTCGTTGTTGACCACCAGGTAGACGATCGGCAGCTGCCACAGCGAGGCGAGGTTCAGAGACTCGTGCCAGGCGCCCATGTTCACGGCGCCATCGCCGAGCTCGCAAAGCACGGCTGCGGTTCGCCCCCTGCGTACGAGGCCGAGCGCCAGCCCGGTAGCGACCGGCAGCTGCCCGGCGACGATGCCCCAGCCGCCGAGGAAGCCGCGGTCGACGTCGAGCAGGTGCATCGACCCGCCACGTCCGTGGGCGCAGCCGTCGCGCCGGCCGAAGAGCTCTGCCATCACCGCCTGTGGCGGCACGCCGCGCGCCAGCGCGAAGCCGTGACAGCGATATCCGGTGACCAGCAGGTCGTGCTCGCGCATCGCGTTCACCGCGCCGACCGTCATCGCCTCCTGCCCGGAGGAGAGGTGGCAGTAGCCGCCGATCCGCGCCGCCTTGTACTGACGCTCGGCCTCTTCCTCGAAGTCCCTGATCAGGCACATCTGCTCGAAGAGAGCCAGGCGGGCAGCGATCGCCTCAGTCGAGACCGGCGCAGCCTGCACCTCGACGGAAGCCTGCTTGGATCTGGCGGGAGTGCGTGTCGCGGGCATCGGCTCCTCAGCTTTCGAAGTAGTCGGGGTGCGAGCGCTCTATGTCAGGGACCGCGGAGACGACCATCTGCAAGTGCTGGCGCAGCGCGCTCTCGGCCTCCTGCGGCTCGCCGCGGCGCACGGCGTCGATGACCAGGACGTGCTCCTCGATCATCTCGTCGATGTAGGCCGGCAGGGTCATGCTCAGGCGCCGGATGCGGTTGAGGTGACCGCTCGCGCGCTGAGAGAGCGACCAGGCGACGCCATGCCCGCTCAGATCGCACAGGGAGCGGTGCAGCTCATCATCGAAGAAATAGAAACGAGCGATGTCGCTCGCGCGGAACGCATCGCGCTGGCGGACGATGATCGCATCCAGCGTGGCGACGTCTTCCGGGCGCGCGCGCGTGGCGGCGATGCGCACGGCGGCGCCCTCCAGCGCCTCCCTGACGAACTGGGCGTCGTCTATCGCCTGGCGGCTGATGCGGCTGACATAGGTGCCGAGCTGGGGCACGATCTCCACCAGGCGGTCGTCGCGCAGCCGCACGAGCGCCTCCCTGATCGGCGTGCGGCTGACGCCAAGGCGCTCGGCCAGCTCGGCCTCGGAAAGCCGCTGCCCTGGATGGAACTCGGCGCTGACGATCGCATCGCGCAGGATCGTGTAAACGCGGCCACGCGCGCGTGTGGTGCCTGAGGCGCGCTCGGAGATCGAGATGCGCATGTCCCTCGTGGTCGCCATCCCTACATACTTGCATACAAGTATTCGGGGCGCAAGGATGCCATGGCGCCAGGGCCTCCTCGCCGCAGCGACGGCACGCGGTGGATGCCGAATGCGGCAGCGCTGATTGCGTGTCGTTCTGCTGACGGACTGGCTATGCGACTGTCAGAGCGATTACGATGCTCCCGGGTCCTCAGCGTCGTCCAAGCTCCACGACACCATCCCGCCACGCCAAACGAACACGACGGCGGGATGAACGAGTGGGTGGGCAACTCTCGTGATCTGGATCACGAGCTGACGGCGCAAGGCCAGGGAAACCAAACCCGACACTGGGAGACGGGATGTTCATACGAAAGCGCCTCACCTACGCCAATATCGTCGCCACGCTCGCACTCGTCTTTGCGATGAGCGGCGGCGCACTGGCGGCCAGCAAATACCTCATCACCTCGACCAAACAGATCAGTCCCAAAGTCGTCAACAAGTTGAAGGGCAAAGCAGGGCCCCCCGGGAAAGAAGGATCCAAAGGCAAGGAAGGAGCCCCTGGGAAAGAAGGCGCGCCTGGAAAGGAAGGGTCGCCTGGAAAAGAAGGCACGGCCGCCACGAAGCTGTGGGCCGTGGTGGAAGAAACCGGGACGCTTGCGCGCGGCAGCGGCGCCGTTGAAGCGAAAAGCACAGGCACCGGCAACTACGAAGTCGTCTTCAACCAAAATGTCTCGCAGTGCGCCTACGAGGCGACGCTCGGCAGCCCGACCGATGGCGGCGCGCCGGCAGGCGAGATCGCGGTCGCAGGGCGCGTGGAAGGTTTCTTCCCCTTCTTCAAACCGAAGGTCGACGCAGTGTTCATCGCGACCTACAACGCGAGCGGCACGGCGACAAACGAGTCATTCCACCTCGCGATCTTCTGCTGAGAAGGCGCATCGTCGCGGTGACGCCGGCGGGCTCTACGCCCCCGCCGGCGTCACCGCCCCAGCCTTCTCGAACACCAGCTCCCCGTCCACCGCATCAACCTCGACGGTGTCCCCTTCCCTGAACTCCCCCTGCAGCAGCGCCAGCGCGAGCCGGTCCACGAGCTGCTTCTGGATCACCCGCCGCAGCGGCCTGGCGCCATAGGCGGGGTCGTAGCCGAGGTCCCCGAGCAGCTGCTTGGCCGCGTCGGTGAGCTGCACCTCCACGCCGCGCTCCGCCACGCGCGCAATCAGCCGGCGGGCCTGGAGGTCGACGATCTCCGAGATCTGCTCCCTGGTCAGCGGGTGGAAGCGGACTATGTCATCGAGGCGATTGATGAACTCGGGCTTGAAGTGGGAGAGCAGCGAAGCTCTCACCTCGGCGTCTGAGACGCTCTGCTCGCCTGCGCCCGCCGGCCCC
This sequence comes from uncultured Actinomycetota bacterium, assembly GCA_963790265.1. Classification (GTDB taxonomy): domain Bacteria; phylum Actinomycetota; class Thermoleophilia; order Solirubrobacterales; family Solirubrobacteraceae; genus Palsa-744. The sequence goes on along the minus strand of CAWBNT010000001.1, from coordinate 3,261,503 downwards.
ACGGGGATGTTCGAGGTCATGATCAGGACCGTGTTCTTGAAGTCGACGGTCCTGCCCTGGCCGTCGGTGAGGCGACCGTCGTCCATCACCTGCAGCAGCGTGTTGAACACGTCGCCGTGGGCCTTCTCGATCTCGTCCAGCAGCACGACAGAGTAGGGGCGGCGGCGAACCGCCTCGGTGAGCTGGCCGCCCTCCTCGTAGCCGACGTAGCCGGGCGGAGCGCCGATCAGGCGCGAGACGGCGTGGCGCTCCATGTACTCGGACATGTCGATCCTGACCATCGCCTCCTGAGAGTCGAACATGAACTCCGCCAGCGCCCGGGCGAGCTCGGTCTTGCCGACGCCGGTGGGGCCGAGGAACAGGAATGTGCCGATCGGGCGGTCGGGGTCCTGCAGGCCGGCGCGCGAGCGACGCAGGGCACTGGCCACGGCCTCGACGGCCTCGTCCTGGCCGATCACCCTTTCGTGCAGGCGCTCCTCCATGTGGATCAGCTTCTCCACCTCTCCCTCCAACAGGCGGCTGACGGGTATGCCCGTCCAGCGAGCGACCACCTCGGCGACGTCGTCGGCGTCGACCTCCTCCTTCAGGAAGACGGGCGCGACGGTCTCAGCGTCGGGCGAGCCATCCTGGCCGCCCTCGAAGGCGGCCAACCTCTTCTCCAGATCGGGTATCTCCCCGTAGCGCAGTTCGGCGGCGCGCTGGAGGTCTGCAGCGCGTTCTGCGCGCTCGAGCTCGGTCCTTGCCTCCTCCAGCTTCTCCTTCAGTTCGCTTGCGCCCTTGATCGCGTCCTTCTCGGCCTGCCACTGCGCCTTCATCGCCGCGGAGCGCTCCCGCAGCTCGGCCAGCTCGCGCTCGATCGCCTCGCGGCGCTCCGCGGAGGCGTCGTCGGTCTCGCGCTCCAGCGACGTGCGCTCGATCTCCAGCTGCATCACCCTGCGGTCCACCTCGTCGATCTCGGTCGGCAGCGAGTCGATCTCGATCCGCAGCCGCGAGGCGGCCTCGTCGATCAGGTCGATCGCCTTGTCGGGCAGGAAGCGGTCTGCGATGTAGCGATCGGAGAGGGTCGCAGCGGCGATCAGCGCGTTGTCCTGGATGCGAACCTGGTGGTGGACCTCGTAGCGCTCCTTCAGACCGCGCAAGATCGCGATCGTATCGGTGACCGAGGGCTCGCCCACCATCACCGGCTGGAAGCGGCGCTCCAGGGCGGCGTCCTTCTCGATGTGCTTCCTGTACTCGTCGAGGGTGGTCGCGCCGACCGCGCGCAGTTCGCCGCGCGCCAGCATCGGCTTGAGCAGGTTCGCGGCGTCGACGGCTCCTTCCGCGGCGCCTGCACCCACGATCGTGTGCAGCTCGTCCAGAAAGAGGATCACGGTGCCCTGAGCCTCCGAGACCTCCTTCAGCACGGCCTTCAGGCGGTCCTCGAACTCGCCCCTGTACTTGGCGCCCGCGATCAGCGAGCCGATGTCCAGGGCGATCACGCGACGGTCGCGCAGCGACTCGGGCACGTCGCCGGAGAGCACCCGCTGGGCCAGGCCCTCCACGATCGCGGTCTTGCCGACGCCGGGCTCGCCGATCAGCACCGGGTTGTTCTTGGTGCGCCGGGAGAGCACCTGGATCACGCGCCTGATCTCCTCGTCGCGGCCGATGACCGGGTCGAGCTTGCCCTCCTCGGCGACCTTGGTCAGGTCTCGGCCGTAGCGTTCCAGGGCCTGGTACTTGTCCTCCGGGTTCTGGTCTGTGACCCTGTGCGGCCCGCGCACCTGCGCGATCGCGGCAAGCAGCTGCTCAGGCGATGCCCCCTGGGCACGCAACTGCTCGCCCGGCGTGCCCTTCGCAGCGGCCAGGCCCAGCAGCAGGTGCTCGGTGGAGACGTACTCGTCGCCGAGCTCACGCGCCTTGGCTTCGGCGTCCTGGAGCACCCCGACCAGCTCCGAGGAGGGGCCGACGGGCTCGGTGGAGGCGGCCGAGCCGGTGCCGCCGGCGAGCTTTGGCAGCGCGTCCAGCGCGCCGCCGAGCTCGGAGCGCAGCGCCTGGACGCCCACGCCGAGCTTGCTCAGCACCGGCAGCACCACCCCGCCCTCGCTCTCCAGCAGCACCGAGAGCAGGTGGGCCGGCGTGGCCTGGGGGTTGCGACGCTCCTGGGCCAGGCGCAGCGCGGCGGCGAGCGCCTCCTGTGCCTTGATCGTGAACCGGTCAGCCTGCATCAGAGTGCTCCTTTCGATCGCCTCGCCGCGCCAGCAGCGAGCGGCGCGCCTGGGAGGCGAGCACGATCTCCCTGCCGGCCTGGCCAGAGCGAGCGGGACCGTCGTAGAGCACCAGCTCGGCCTTGAAGGAGCGCCGTACCGCCTCGAGCTCTTCGGCGAGGCGCACCTCGGCCGCCAGTGCCTGCAGCTCCAGCTCTTCGATCCGCTCGTTCATGCTCCGCACCTCGGACTCGAGCTCGAGTACGCGTTCGACGCCGGCCAGGTTGAGACCGAGCTCGGCTGTCATCTCCTGGATGCGCCGCAGCCTCTGCACGTCGCGCTGTGAGTAGAGCCGCGTGCCCTTCGGAGAGCGCTTGGGCATGATCAGCCCACGCGCCTCATAGGTGCGCAGCGTCTGCGGATGCATGTTCGCGAGCTCCGCCGCGACGGAGATCATGAACACGCCGCGGTCGGTCGAGACCCGGATGCGGGCCACCTCACCGAGCTTGGCCTCGCCACTGCCGTGCGGGTCCTCTGGGCCGCGCGAGCTCATCACGCCACCTCTTCGAAGAGGCGCGCCCGCGGGTTGCCGTCGAGCACGTGCGAGAGCGCGTCCACCGCCTGCTGCTGCTCGCTGGTGAGCTTGCTTGGGACTTCGATCACGAACCTGTAATGGATGTCGCCTCTTTCAGGAGATCCGTCCGCCCCGCCGCTCCCCGGCTTCGGCGGGCCCTCCCCGCGCAGGCGCTGCACGGTGCCGTGCTTGGTTCCCGGTGGCACCCGCAGCGTCTTGCGGCCATCGAGCGTTGGCACCTCTACCTCTGCGCCAAGCAGCGCCTCGGGAACCGTGAGCGGGACCTCGACCTCGAGGTTCTCGCCCTTGCGCCTGAAGACCGGCGAGGGGGTGACGTGCGTGAGCACGTACAGGTCGCCCGGCGGGCCGCCGCTCCGCCCCGGCTCGCCCTTCCCGGGCAACCTGATGCGCCCGCCGTCCTTGACCCCGGCGGGGATGTTGACGCGGTAGCGCTTGACGGTGCGCACAGAGCCTGCGCCCTTGCAGGTCGGGCATGGGTCCTCGATCACCGTGCCGGCGCCGCCACAGCGGGAGCAGGGCTGTGAGATCGAGAACATCCCCTGCCCCTCGGTCTCGATGCCGCGACCCTCGCAGCGCGGGCACACCTTTGGCGTGGTTCCGGGCTTGGCGCCCGTGCCGTGGCAGGTGGGGCAGGTACCGCTCGTCGGCACAGACAGCGACACCTGGGCACCGGAGATCGCCTGGTCGAAGGAGATCTGGACCTCTGCTTCCAGATCTCGCCCGCGCTGCGCGCGCTGGCGCGTGCGCCGGCCCCGCGCGCCGCCGCCTCCTCCAAACAGGTTGGAGAGGATGTCGCCCATGCCACCGGCATCGAAGTCGAAGCCGCCGGGGCGGCCTGCTGATCCGAACCCACCTGCCCTCGCAAACGGACCCGTGCCGGCGTCGTACTGCTTGCGCTTGTCGGGATCTCCCAGCACGTCATATGCCTGGGATATCTCCTTGAAGCGCGCTTCGGCCTGCTCATCGCCGGGGTTGCGGTCGGGATGGTGCTTGCGGGCCAGCTTGCGGTATGCCTTCTTGACCTCGTCCTGGGAAGCATTCTGGGCAACGCCGAGCGTGGCGTAGTGGTCGGGGCGGGCGGCCATCTCTCTGCTCCGCCTCAGGCCGCCACGAGCACTCGCGCCGGCCGAATCACCTCGTCGCCCATCTTGTAGCCGGGCTGGTAGACCTCGGCCACGCAGCCGCCGTCGACGCCGTCGACCGGCTGTTGGGCCATGGCCTCGTGCTGGGCGGGGTCGAAGCGCTCGCCCTGCGGCGAGAAGGACTCGATCCCGGCGCGCGCGAGCGCGGCGTGCAGCTCGTTGCGCACGAGCCTCACGCCCTCCAGCAGAGGATCTTCCTCCTGCGCCGCCTCCAGCGCGCGGTCGAGGTTGTCAAGCGCCGGCAGCAGCTCGCGCGCGAGCTTGGCCACGCCCCGCCGCTGCGCTGTTGCCGCCTCCTTGGCGACCCGCTTGCGATAGTTCTCGAAGTCGGCCTGGGTGCGTTGGGCCAGCGCGAGATACTCATCGCGCTTGGCAAGCGCGAGCACGAGCTCCTCGACGTCGCCCTCCAGCGCGTCCCGCTCGGGCTCGGGTGTGCTCGGCGCGCCATCGGCGGCCTTGGGCGCATCCTGCGCGCCGGACGGCGCGCCCTTAGATGCGCCGTCCGGCGGCTGCGCCTGATCCTCGATCGTCGGCTGGTCTGTATCGGACACGGGTCAGCCCTTCGGGTCCTCGACCACCTCGGCGTCGACGACGTCCTCCTCGGAGGACTCGCCGGCGTCGGCGGCACCGCCGTCGGGGGAGGATGAGCCAGCCGCAGCGGCCTGCTCCTGGGCGCGCTGGTACATCGCCTCGGAGACCGCGTGGAAGGAGCTCTGCAGCGCCTCGGTCTTGGCGGCGATCGCCTGCGGGTCCTCACTGCTCAGCGACTCGCGTACCTCCTTGATGGCGTCCTCGATCCGCTGCTTGGAGTCCGCGTCGACCTGGTCGCCGAGATCGGCGAGCTGGCGCTCGGCCTGGTAGGCAGCGTTCTCGGCGTTGTTGCGCACCTCGGCGAGCTCGCGCGCCCTGCGGTCCTCCTCGGCGTGGGACTCGGCGTCGGAGACCATCCGCTTGATCTCCTCCTCTGAGAGCCCAGAGCCCGCCTTGATCTCGATCTTCTGCTCCTTGCCGGTGCCAAGATCCTTGGCGGAGACATTGAGGATGCCGTTGGCGTCGATGTCGAAGGCGACCTCGATCTGCGGGATGCCCCTCGGCGCCGGCGGAATGCCGGTGAGTTGGAACTTGCCAAGCGACTTGTTGTAGGTCGCCATCTCACGCTCGCCCTGCAGGACGTGGATCTCCACCGATGGCTGATTGTCCTCGGCAGTCGAGAAGACCTCCGCCTTGCGGGTCGGGATCGTCGTGTTGCGCTCGATCAGCTTGGTCATCACGCCACCCTTGGTCTCGATCCCGAGCGTGAGGGGGGTGACGTCGAGCAGCAGCACGTCCTTCACGTCGCCGGCCAGCACGCCTGCCTGGATTGCAGCGCCAACGGCGACGACCTCATCCGGGTTCACGCCGCGGTGCGGCTCCTTGCCGGTCAGCTCCTTGACCTTTTCCTGGACGGCGGGCATGCGGGTCATGCCGCCCACGAGCACGATGTGGTCGATGTCCGCGGCGCCCTTGTCCTTGGCGTCGTCGAGCGCCTGTCGCACAGGGGCTACGACGCGATCTATCAAGGGACTCGTCAGTTCAGAGAGCTTGGCCCGAGTCAGCCGAGTGTCCAGGTGCTTGGGGCCCGAGGCGTCCGCCGTGATGAAGGGCAGATTGATCTGGGTCTCCTGCGTGGTGGAGAGCTCGATCTTGGCCTTCTCGGCCGCCTCATAGAGGCGCTGCAGTGCCATCGGGTCGGCTGCGAGGTCGATCCCCTTGTCGCGCTTGAAGTCAGCGACCAGCCAGTCGACGATCGCCTTGTCGAAGTTGTCGCCGCCGAGGTGGTTGTCGCCGGCGGTGGACTTGACCTCGAAGACACCGTCGCCGATCTCCAACACGGAGACGTCGAAGGTGCCGCCGCCGAGGTCGAACACGAGGATCGTCTGGTCGTGCTCCTTGTCCAGCCCATAGGCCAGTGATGCGGCCGTCGGCTCGTTGATGATGCGCTTGACGTCGAGGCCGGCGATCTTGCCGGCATCCTTGGTCGCCTGGCGCTGATCGTCGTTGAAGTAGGCGGGGACGGTGATCACCGCGGAGTCGACGGTCTCGCCCAGATACGCTTCCGCGTCCGCCTTGAGCTTCTGCAGGATCATCGCGGAGATCTGCGGCGGGGTGTACTGCTCGCCGCTCACGTCGATGCGGACGTCGCCGTTCGGGCCGCCGACGACCTTGTAGGGGACGATCGACTCCTCCTCGCGCACCTCGGCCTCCTTGCGGCCCATGAAGCGCTTGATCGAGAAGATCGTGTTCTGCGGGTTGGTGACCGCCTGCCGCTTGGCGACTGTGCCTACGAGGCGCTCGCCGGAGGAGGCGAACGCTACGACCGAGGGGGTGGTGCGGCCGCCCTCGGCGTTCTCGATCACCGTCGGCTCGCCGCCCTCGAGCACGGCCATGCACGAGTTCGTCGTGCCGAGGTCGATGCCTATGGTCTTGGCCATGATGGAAGGTACTCCTTGTCGCTTTACAAAAAATCTGAGCGTCAGTATCGCAGATTTTTTGCCGCTTCCGGCCCTCAAGTGTTGAGGCGGCCCCGCAGCCCCAGCTCCATCTCCAACCGTTGCTCTGGATCCTCCAGGGCGTCGCCGAGCAGCTCACGTAGGCGCGCGAGCCGGTAGCGCACGGTCTGGCGGTGGACGTGCAGCTCCGCGGCAACCGCCGGGACGCTGCCTCTGTGCCTGAGCCAGGCCAGCAGCGTCTGCTCCAGGCGGCGGCGCGACCCAGGCGCCAGATCCTGCAATGGGGAGAGCCGCCGCGCGCTCAACTCGGCGGTCAGCGAGGGGTCGCGATGCAGCAACAGGCTCAGCAGATGCTCGGAGGCGATCGCCAGCCGGCCGACGGGCAAGATCCCAGCCTGCATGAGCGCGAGTGTCTCGCGAGCGCGAGCGAAGCTGACCGGCGCCTCCCCCCTGGCCAGGCAGGGCCCGAGCGCGGCGTGCCAGGGCTGCTGGCCATCCATCCGCTCGAGGGCCCGCTCGACCTCGCGCACCCTGCGCTCGCCCTCGCCCGGCACGAGCACGCAGCCGATCTCCTGCAGGCGCGCGCCGATCGCCTGGCCGCCGATCAGCGTGCTCAGGCGGGTCAAATCGGGGTGATCGCAGGCGAGCACAGCAACGCGAGCCGGCAACCGCCAGCCGGCCTCGACCGCGACCGCGTGCGGGTCGAGCTCGACGGCCCCCTCCTGCTCGCCCACCAGCAGCCGCACGAGTCGCCGGCGGCGGCGCTCGCGCTCTCCGGCGAGCTCCGCCTGCGCCTGGGCGTAGCCCTCGATCGAGCTCGCCGAGACCTCCTCTATGTAGGCGAAGATCGACTCCGCCAGCAGCGAGACCGTCTCGGCGTCGGCCCCGCGGTCGCGCGCGAGCGCCGAGAGCCGCCGCCAGGAGAGCCGCGCTCCCATCCGGTAAGCGGTCTGCAGCGCGTCGAGCGTCCTGCCTGCGCGCTGCTCCCCGCGCCCCAGCTCGCGGTAGACCTCGCGGCTGGACGCGGAGACCTCGCCTGGTCGGCCGATCAGGTCCACGAACTGCTGCAGCGAGCGCCGCACCCCGGCGCGTAGGCCGCGGCCGAAGGCGCCCTCCAGAGGTCGGCGGTACTCCGGCACAGCGTGTCCGATCGCGGCGATCAGCTCATCGGCCAGCGCCGGCAACTCGTCCTCCAGACCTGCAAGGAGATCCCGCGGCAGACGCTCCCAGGGGCGATCGGAGGTCCAGGACGCGGGTGGGCACCTGGCAGCAGAGACCGCCGATCGGCTTTTTTGTTGCTTTGGCACAAGAAACTGGCCCCAGATAGTCGCACACGGGATGAGAAACATCCAATTGCATTGCGTAAGCTCAAGTGGTGACGCGCCTGGAGCGCAATGTGAACATCGGCGCCGTGGTGCTGCCCTTCCTCGCCGTGATCGCCGCCGCGGTGCTCCTATGGCACCGGCTCTTCGGGGTGCGCGAGCTGATCATCTTGATCGGGATGTACCTGCTCACAGCCGTCGGTATCACGGTCGGCTTCCACCGGCTGCTCACGCACAGGGCGTTCAAGACGCACCGCCTCACCCGCTACGTGCTGGCGGCGCTCGGCTCGATGGCGGTCCAGGGACCCGCGATCGACTGGGTGGCCGATCACCGCAAGCACCACACCTTCACCGACGAGGAGGGCGATCCCCACAGCCCGCACGCCGGTCAGGGCGCGGGACTGGCGGGGATGGCTCGCGGCCTCTGGCATGCGCACGTCGGCTGGCTGTTCAGCACCCACGGCCAGGCCTCCTCCAAACGCTTCGCACGCGACCTGCTCGAAGACGCCGGCATGAGGCGCCTGAACCGGTCCTTCCCGCTGCTCGTGCTCGCAAGCCTTGCGATCCCGTTCCTGCTCGGGCTGGCACTCAGCGGCGGCTCGCTCACCGCGGCGCTTGCGGCTCTGCTCTGGGGCGGCCTCGTGCGCATCTTCCTCGTGCACCACATCACCTGGAGCATCAACTCGATCTGCCACTTCTTTGGTAGGCGCCGCTTCCCCACCGAGGATCGCTCCACGAACGTCTTCTGGCTTGCGCTGCCGTCGCTGGGCGAGGCCTGGCACCACAACCACCACGCCTTCCCCCGATCGGCCTTCCACGGCCTGCGCTGGTGGGAGCTCGACCCCTCCGGCTGGCTGATCCTTGCAATGGCGAAGGTGGGCCTGGCATGGGACGTCGTCCGCGTCAGCTCAGAGAGCCAGCGCGAGAAGATCGCCGCCACCGCATCGCCGCAGCCCGCGCACCTGCGCGCCTGAGCGTGCAACAATCGACGGCCGGGTCCAAGGTCACAGTACGTTTCGTCACAGTGCGTCTCTGCATGGCCGAGTCGACGGAGGAGAGACATGCCAGGCACCATCACATCCGGCCGTGCGTCGTTGGCCGCCATCGGCCTCTCGGTCGCAATCCTGCTCGCAGGCTGCGGCGGCTCATCGCCGAGCAGCGGCCGGCGCACCGCGGCGGCCGCCACGACGACGAGCTCGCTCTCCAGCGCCAACGGGACTGCCACCCGGCAGAGCGATACGACCACATCGAGCACGCGCGCAGAGGCCTCTCGGTCGCACACCGGCACCGCGGCCAAGCCCCAAGTCGAAAACACTCGCAGTAGCTCGAGGACCGAGACCACCTCCACGACCGCCACTCAGGCCGGCAGATCCGCGTCCGCGGCAAATACGGCCCGGCTGCGTGCCGCGCTCACGGAAGCGGCCACGAAGTACGTGAGCTGCCTGCGCCAGCACGGCGTGAACGTGCCCGCCCCTCAGGCCTCCGCCCACGGACCGGTCATCGACGCCAAGCATCTGAACACCAAGAGCCCTACGTTCGAGCGAGCGAGCCTCGCATGCCGCAGCGTGGCGATCGCAGCGCTGCGATCGGCCGAGAAGAAGTGACGTAGGCATTTATGCGAACAGGTTGCGGCTCGGACAACTGCGTGCCAGCGCGCAGTGCCCGCACTCGGGCGAGCGAGCGTGGCAGGTGCGCCGCCCATGGCGCAGCAGGTTGACGTGAAGCTCGAGCTCCTGCCCGGGCTCTGTGATCGCGAGCATCTGGTCGTGCAGCTCCTCGAACCCAGCGCCCGGGCGCAGCAGCCGCAGGCGCATCCCGACCCGCGAGACGTGCGTGTCGACCGGCACGTCGCGTAGTCCCCAGGTGAAAAGCAGGACGCACGCGGCCGTCTTTCGCCCAACGCCGGGCAGCGACGTCAGATAGTCGCGGGCCTGCCCAAGCGGCGCCCGGTGCAGCCACTGGAGGCAGAGCGGGTCGGTGGGCTCCCGCGCGGAGACGGCGATCGCGTCGAGGATCGCCTTGATCCTCGACGACTTGACCTTCGAGATGCCGCCCGGCCTGATCGCCTCCTCGATCACCTCGACCTTCGCGGCGCGCACATCCTCCCACCTCGGCAGGCGCTGCCGCAGCCGCAGGAACGCCACGTCGCGATTGCGGTCGTTCGTGCTCTGGGAGAGGACTGTGAGCACGAGCTCGGCGAGCGGATCGCCGTGCGGCGCCATCGTGGGGATGCCGTATATATCGCGCAGCCGCTCTGAGAGAGCGCGCACACGCCGAGTGGTCGGCGCCCGCCACTCGGCACGAGATATCCCTGTCGCGGCGCTTGGCACGAGCACAAGCTAGCGTCACCGATCGGCTTGCGATGTGCGTAGGCCGCGTGGCGAGGACCGTATGCTCGGCCGGTGCCGCTCACCACGCCTGAAAGCGCACCCGCCGCAATCGCCTTGCGCGCCGATTCGGGCCGCTGGCGCCGGACGGCAAGCGCGATCGGCAACATGGCTCCCTGGAGCTCGGGTCTCGCGCTCGCCCTCCCACTGTCCATCGCGTATCTGGCGGCCTCTCCGCCGAGCGGCGATCTGGCCGCCGCCACCTACCGCTCGGATCTCTTCGCGCGTGCGGGCTTCACGGTCTGGGACAACGGCTGGTACGCCGGCCACGCCCTGCCCGCCTACTCGCTGCTGGCTCCAGCGTTCGGCGCCTGGCTCGGCGTGCGAGTCCTGCTCGCGATCAGCGCTGTGCTCGCCGCGGCGCTCTTCGGCCTGCTCGCCGCGCGCGGCCTGCCCAGGCGACCCGCCCGCGCCGCAAGCCTCGCCTTCGCGTTCGGCTTCTGCGCCGAGCTGCCCTCCGGTCGCGTCCCCTACGACCTCGGCGCCACGATCGCGATCGCGGCGGCGCTGGCGATGACCGCCACTCCGCAATCTGGCTGGGGGAAGGCCCGTGCGCTCGCTGCCACCGCTGCGCTCGCGCTCGTCACCTCCGCCGCCAGCCCGGTGGCCGGCGCCTTCCTCGCGCTGGTCGGGGTCGCAGTGGCGCTCTCGGCGATTGCAGGCCGGCGCGGTGGCGCGGCGCCGGCGATCACGGCCAGCGTCGTGGCCCTGGCAAGCATCTTGCTGCTTGCGGCCGCCTTCCCGGAGGGCGGGTTCGAGCCCTTCGCGGCGGGCGCGTTCTGGCCTGAGCTCACGGCGGCGCTCGCGGTCGCCGCGCTGCTGCCGCGCGGCACCCTCAGCCTCGCCGGCAGGCGAACGGTACGCATCGCCGCCTGTCTCTACGCGCTCGCGCTCGCCGCCAGCTTCCTGATCCAGACGCCGATGGGCGGCAACGTCGTCCGGCTCGGCGCGATGTTCGGGCCGCCGATCCTCCTCGGCGTGCTGTGGGGTGGCACGCGCGTGTCGATCGCCGGGCGCGCAAACGCAGGCCGGCTCGTGCTTCTCGCGCTCGCGCCGCTGCTGCTCTACTGGCAGCTGGCGAGTGCGATCGACGACCAGGTCGCACTCGCGGGCGACCCCACGGTCCAAGCGTCCTTCTACGCGCCGCTGCGCGCGAAGCTGCTGGCGCTCTCGGCGGGAACGCCGATTCGCGTCGAGGTTCCGCTCACCAATGCCCACTGGGAATCGGCCTACCTGCCAGGCAAGTCGATCTCGATCGCCAGGGGCTGGGAGCGCCAGCTGGACACGCGTTATGACGCGCTCTTCTACCGCAGGCTGGACGCGAGCGCCTACAGCCGATGGCTCCACGCGAGCGCAATCGCCTACGTCGCGCTGCCGAGCGCGAAGCTCGACTCTGCCGGCCAGGAAGAGCGGCGCCTGATCGCCGGCGGCCTGCCCTACCTGAAGCAGGTGTGGCGCAGCGCCAACTGGCGGCTCTTCGCGGTCCGCGGGCCCACCCCACTGGCCCAGGCGCCGGCTCGGATGCTCTCAGTCGGCGTCGAGGCTTTCTCGCTGCGCGTGCCCCGTGCGGGCAGCTACGAGGTGCGCCTGCACTGGACCCCATATTGGAGACTGGATTCCGCCGCAGGCTGCGTATCGCGGGCGCCCGGTGGATTCACCGAGGTGCAGACGCGCGACGCCGGCACGATCCGGGTGAGCATCGACCCATCGCTTGGTCGCCTGCTCTCGCAGGGCCCACGTTGCCAGCGTTGACGCGCCGATCCTCGAAGCAGATGCATTACCCTTGGCTCTCGATGCACGCCCCCTCCGGCGAACTGCAGCCCCGCCGGCTGCAGCTTGGAGCACTGCAAGCGCGCCTGCTGCCAAACGGATGGCTCGACGTGGTTCGCCAGCTCGCGCTGTTCGGCGCCGCGTATCTTCTCTACAGCGTGGTCCGCAGCATGGCCGAGGTCGACACGACGGTGGCCTTCGACCACACGAGGGACGTGATCCAGATCGAGCAGGCGCTGCACATCTTCGTCGAGCCCTCGATCCAGGCCTGGGCGATGGGCAGCCACGCGCTGATCGACCTCTCCAGCTGGCTCTACGTCAACGCCCAGACGACCGTCACGGTCTCTGCGCTGATCTACATCTACCTGCGCCACAACCGCTCCTTCTACTTCGTGCGCAACATGCTGATGATCTCGATGGTGATTGCGCTCTTCGGCTACGCGGTCTTCCCCACCGCGCCGCCGCGCTTCATGCCCGAATGGGGATTCGTCAACACCGTCGCATCCTTCACCGGAGTCCACGTCGAACACAGCAGCTCCTCGATGAGCGCCCTGCTCAACCCTTACGCGGCGGTGCCCTCGATGCACGTCGCATTCGCGCTGATGATCGGCTGGCGGCTGGTGGGGCTCGTCAAGCCGCGGGTCCTGAAGGTAGCCTGGGCGCTGTATCCGTTCCTGATCGCCTTCGTAATCATCGCCACCGCAAACCACTTCATCTTCGACGCACTGCTCGGGGCGCTGACCGCCGGCATCGCCGCATTCGGGGCGAGCCGGCTGGCGCGCCTGCGCCCGGAGTCGTGGCGACCATCCCCCTCTGCGGTGCAGGCACGCGGATAGCCCATGGCCGACGCTCCCCACACCCAACCTCAGCGGCAGCCGCCGCCCCGCGCTCGTCGCGGCGGCGGCCATCGCGAGGGAGCGGGTCGCGCTCGCCGCGCCCCGCTGACCGCCGCGCAGCGACGTGAGATGGTGCGCAACCGCCTGATCGAGTCGCGCCTGACGCCGAATGCGATCTCGCTGACAGGCCTCGCGCTCAACGTGCTCGCCGCCGTGCTGGTGTGGGAGCGGCTCTTCTTTCTTGGCGGGATCTCATTCATCGTCGGCTCGGTGATGGACACCCTCGACGGGCGCTACTCCCGGATGTCGGGCAAGGGCACCCCCTTCGGCGCCTTCCTGGACTCGACGCTCGACCGGATCGAGGAGGGCATCGTGCTGACGGCGGTGGCGGCGGTCTTCGCGGCCGAAGGTCGCTCTGGAGCCGCGGCGGCAGTCGTGGTCGCCGTGCTGGCCTCGCTGATGGTCTCCTACACACGCGCCCGCGCCGAGGCCCTGGGCGTGGAATGCAAGGTGGGGATCGCCACGCGGCCGGTCCGCGTCGTGATCCTCTCCATCGGCCTGGTCTTCGCCCGCGGCGCCTCCATCGCACACTTCAGCCTGCTCGCCGACGCCGTCTATGTACTTGCCGCACTCAGCGTCATCACGGTGCTGCAGCGCATCTGGCACGTGCGCAAGGCGCTGCGCTGAGGCGTGCCCAGGCCGCTCTGCGGCCGAGCACGCGTCACCTCACGCAAGCGGCGGGGTACTCTGCGGCGGGCGGGCTCCAGTCATCGACCAAGGAATTCTTCAAGTGAGCGCACAGCAGAGCAATGGCAAGGCGGCCGCGGGCGGCGGCGCCACCAACGGCGCGGCACGGTATGCCGAGGACAAGGTCAGGGTCGCGATCATCGGCGTGGGCAACTGCGCCTCTGCCTTCGTGCAAGGCATCCACTACTACGCCGACGCGGACGCGAGCCGGCGCGTGCCGGGCCTCATGCACGTCGACCTCGGCGGCTACCACGTGAGGGACATCGAGTTCACCGCGGCCTTCGACATCGACCGCACGAAGGTCGGTAAGGACCTCGGCCAGGCGATCTGGGCGGGGCAGAACAACACGATCAAGTTCGCGAAGGGGGCCGGTGGGGTTCCCAAACGGTTGGGGGTGCCGGTGCATCGCGGCATGACCCACGACGGCCTGGGCAAGTACCTCAAGGAGAAGATCACAAAGGCGCCCGGCGAGACCGCGGACATCGTCAAGATCCTCAAGGACACCCACACCGACGTCGTGGTCTCCTACCTGCCGGTCGGCTCAGAGCAGGCGACCAAGTGGTACGTCGAGCAGGTGCTGGAGGCCGGCTGCGGCTTTGTCAATTGCATCCCCGTCTTCATCGCCAGGGAGGACTACTGGGACAGGCGCTTCCGGAAGGCGAAACTGCCGATCGTCGGAGACGACATCAAGTCCCAGGTGGGCGCGACGATCGTCCACCGCACGCTCGCGCGCCTCTTCGACGATCGCGGCGTGCAGATCCAGCGCACCTCGCAGCTGAACGTTGGCGGCAACATGGACTTCTACAACATGCTCGAGCGCGAGCGGCTGGAGTCCAAGAAGATCTCTAAGACCAACGCCGTAACCTCGATCATGGACGAGAAGCTGCCGGCGGAGGACGTCTACATCGGACCCTCCGACTACGTGCCCTGGCTGACCGATCGCAAGTGGGCGCACATCCGGGTCGAGGGCCAGGCATTCGGCGACGTGCCGCTGAACGTGGAGCTGAAGCTCGAGGTCTGGGACTCGCCCAACTCGGCGGGGATCGTGATCGACGCGGTCCGCTGCTGCAAGCTCGCCTTGAACCATGGCGTCGGCGGCCAGCTGGACGGCCCGAGCTCCTATCTGATGAAGTCGCCTCACAACCAGCGCCCCGACAACCTCGCCAAGGCCGATACGGAGAAGTTCATCGCAAAGCACGCCCGTCGGGCGACCGCGGTTCCCGCGCCTGTCAAGCGAGCTGCCGCCAAGCGCAGGACACCGGCCAAGCGGGCGCCCGCAGGCCGCAGCTGAGCGCGGCGGCGACGGCGGGCGCTGCGCAGCCTGCGGCGGGCTTGACGGCAGGCGCGATAATGGCGGCGTGGCCGCGTCACGGTTCTCGATCGCCCACGTCTGCCCGCTTCCCTGGGAGGCGGAGCAGAGCGATCTCACCGTCCATGTTCGCGAGCTCTGCGGCGAGCTCTCCAGGCGCGGCCATCGCGTCCTGATCCTCGCGCCCTCGCGCTCGGGGCAGAGCGTGCGAGCGAGCCGGCGCCTGCTGCGGGAGTCCCGCGAGGATCCGCAGCGGCTGCTGGAAGGCACCGACCAAGGCACGCCGAGGGTGCTCGCGGTGGGAGAGACGCTCGACGTGCCAGGCGGGGGCCACACGCGTCTTCGTCCTCCCTCGGCGGTACCGCTCGACGTCTCGCGCACGATTGAGGAGGTCCTCGGCAGCGTCCCGCTCGACTTCGTCCACGTCCACGAGCCGTTTGCGCCAAGCGCCTCAAACGCCGCCCTGCGCCACTCGCGCTCGCTCAACGTCGCGACCTTCCACGCCCCTACCGAGCGGCTGCTCTCGACGCTGATCGCGCGCCGCTTCGTCGAGACGTTCCTTGGTCGTCTCGACGCGCGCGTGGCGACCAGCGCGCAGACGGCGGCCCTGATGGAGCGCTACTTCCCCGGCGAGTACCGCCTGCTAGCCGGCGAGGTCGCCGATGCAATGCAGGCGATCTACGAGGAGGTCGCCGCGAGCAGACATGCGATGAAGGGCGACGCAGCACTCGCACGAAGGCTGGCGAGACGACATCTGATCGACGTCGATCTGCACATGCACACCGACCACTCCCACGACTGCGCGACCCCTGTGGAGGTGCTGCTCGCAACCGCTCAGGAGCAGGGGCTCGGCGCGATCGCCGTCACCGACCACAACGAGATATCCGGCGCTTTGGAGGCGCGGGAGAAGGCCGCAGAAATGAGTGCCCACCCACCCCTGAAGGTGATCGTCGGCGAGGAGGTGAAGACCGCCTCGCAGGGGGAGGTGATCGGGCTCTTCATCGAGGAGCTGATCCCGCGCGGTCTGAGCCTCCAGGAGACCGTTGCCGAGATCAAGCGACAGGGCGGGATCGTCTATGTGCCACATCCCTTCGACCGCCTGCACTCGGTGCCCGACTATGAGCACATGCTGAGCATCCTGCCCGACATCGACGCACTGGAGGTCTTCAACCCGCGGGTTGCAATCGGCGCCTTCAACGAGGAGGCGGCTCGCTTCGCCGCCAAGTACAGGGTGATCGCAGGCGCCGGGTCCGACTCCCACGTCGCGCAGGGGCTCGGATCGGTGCGGATCAGGATGCGGGACTTCGAGGGCCCCACCGAGTTCCTGCAGTCGCTCCAGGACGCCGACATCCTCACCAAGCCCAAGAGCCTGCTCTATGTGCAGGCGCTGAAGTTCCTGCAGACGCGGGCGACTCCGCCCTCGGCACGCAGGGCAAGCAGGGCAAGGCGAGTGCGCAAGGCGACCCAGCCGCGCAGGCGGCCGTGAGCGCTCCGCAGTCGCCCGGCTGTCGAGGGCGTGCGCCAGATGCCTGCAAGCGGCGTCAGCCTGGGCGAGATCCTTCACCGCGCAACTCGTGATGCACCGGCAAGGACAAGCCGCCGGGCTGTCAAAACCTTCCGCGTCCATGCCGCTTACAGACGACGAGATCCGCGAGAAGTATTTGGAGCGAGCGATCCGCGAGCTCAACTCCCTGACCAGGGACCTGCAGGGTTGCGAATTGTGTCCCCGAGGCAACGTCATGCCAGTACTTGGATCGGGCCATCCCCAGGCGGACGTGATGCTGCTCAAGCACGCGCCGACGCCGTCGGAGATCGAGGAGGGCGTCGCCTTCTACGGCCGTGCCGGCGGCGCCCTGATGAAGGCTTTCAAGCGGCTCTCGATAGATCCGCTGAGCGTCTACGGCACTCTCTGCGCGAAGTGTCCGCTGGCCGATCCCTCGCTGGCGGACTTCGGCTGCCTCTCGCGCGTGGTCGAGGAGATCGCGATCGTCCAGCCGAAGATCGTCGTGGTGATGGGGCAGGACGCGCTCGAAACCCTCAACGACCTCGAAGTGCCGCTGGCGCGAGAGCTGACGCCGCGGCTTGGCGAGGTCCAGCGCCTGACGCCGAGCATCGAGGTGTTGTACGTGCCCAACATCGACGGCTCGCTCGACGAACAGGACGCCAAGCGCGAGTTCTGGGACGCCTTCAGGAAGCTCGGCGACTGGTACGCGGCGCAGCCGCCGTATTAGGCGGCGCGCAGCCCGGGCCTAGATCGTAAGGACGATCTTGCCCAGCTTGCCGCCCGCGGCGAAGCGGTCGTAGGCGGCGCTCGCCTCCTCCAGGGGAAATGTCTCGGCGATCGGCACGCCGATCTTGCCTGAGGCGATCAGTGGCAGTACCTCGCGCTCCACGCGGCGGGTCGCGATCGACTTCTCCTCCAAGGCACGGGGACGGAGCATCGAGCCGTGGACGCGGCCGCGCTTGCCCATCAGCGCGAGCATGTTCAGCTCGGCCTTCGCGCCAGCGCCCACGCCGACCACTACGATCCGGCCGCACTCGGCCAGGGCGCTGAGATTGGCAGGCAGGTTGGGGGCGCCGACCAGCTCCAGGATCACGTCGTAGGGGCCCGAGCCCTCGAAGCCCTCCGGGGAAAGCGCCTTGGCCCCAAGCGCGGCGACCTGGCCGCGAAGCGCCTCGTTGCGCACCGTCGCGCTCACCTGCGCCCCCGCGGCCGCCGCGATCTGGATCGCGGCGGTGCCCACGCCGCCCGCGCCGCCGTGCACGAGCAAGCGCTCGCCGCAGCGCAGCTCGGCCTGGGCGAAGAGGGCGTCGTGCGCCGTCGTGATGACCTCCGGCACGCCGCCTGCCTCTGCCCAGGAAAGGCCCTCGGGAACCGGCATCAGCTGTCGCTCGTGCACCACGGCAAGCTCCGCCTGGCCGCCTCCGCCCACGATCGCCATCACGCGATCGCCGAGCGCGAAGCGATCCGCGCCGGGGCCGAGCTCGGCCACCTCGCCGGCTAGCTCGAGCCCGGGGATGTCCTGCGGCGATCCCTTGGGCGCGGGATAGAGCCCGCGCCGCTGCATCATGTCTGCCCCGTTGAGCCCGGCGGCGCGGACCCTCACGAGCACCTCGCCGGCGCCCGGCCGAGGGTCGGGATGCTCCTCGATCGCTATCTCGCCGTCGCGGACGGTAGCTGCGCGCATGCCGGCCAGAGGCTAGCGAAGCGGAACGGCCTCGACCTGCCGGCGCAGCCCGCGGGCGGCCGTCCGCGGATCCGCAGCGCCTGCGATCGCCCGCAGCACGCACACCCTCTCTGCACCCGCCGCGAGCACCGCGCCGAGATTGTCCGCGTCGATCCCGCCGATCGCGAAGAAGGGCTGGCGGGCATGGGCGGCGGCGTATTGCACGAGCTGCGTGCCGACGGCGGGACGTCCTGGCTTGGTCGGCGTCTCGTGCACGGGGCCGACGCCGATGTAATCCACGGTCTCGGCCGCCGCGCGCTCGATCTCGCCGGGCGCGTGCGTGGAGAGGCCGACGAGCATCTGCGGCCCGCAGATCTCGCGCACCTGATCGGGCGACATGTCCTGCTGACCGACGTGCACGCCGTCGGCGCCACACTCGCGGGCCGCCTGCGGCCAGTCGTTGAGGATGAACAGCGCGCCGAGGCTTGCGCATATCTGCGCCGCCTCACGTGCCCCGGGCAGCACCTGCTGCTCGGTCAGATCCTTCTCGCGCAGCTGGACGACGTCCACGCCGCCGGCGATCGCGGCGGGCAGCACCTGCGAGAGCGAGCGTCCGCCAGGACGCCCGTCGCAGACCAGGTAGAGCCGAGCCGTGGCGAGCCGAGCGCGGCGGCGCTCTCCCTCGGCCACGACATCGACGGCATCTGTCGGTCATGCCGGCAGTCTTCCATGCGCAGCCGGCCGGCCGCCGGGGCTAGCATCAGAGCGATGGCATCGGGTGCGCACGAGAGCGTCGAGATAGCAGTGCTCGGGGGCGGGGCGATCGGCCTCGCCTGCGCCTGGCGCGCGCGGCAACTCGGCCACCACGTGCTGCTGGTCGAGCGAGATCGCGTGGGCAGCGGCGCCTCCCGCGTGGCGGCCGGCATGCTCGCTCCGGTCGCCGAGGTGGAGTTCGGGCCGGCCGCACAGGCAGCACTGGAGCTGAGCCTGCGCTCAGCGCGCATGTGGCCGGCCTTTGCCGAAGAGCTTTCACAGGCGAGCGGCGTCGAGGTCGCCCTGCACCGCAGCGGCACGCTGATGCTGGCCCGCGATGGCGACGAGGCGCGCGAGCTGGAGCGTCAGAGCGAGCTGCGTGACTCGCTTGGCCTTGCGACTCGGCGCCTGCTTGGCAGCCAGGCTCGCGAGCTGGAGCCGGCGCTTGCGCCGTCGGTGCGACTGGCGCTCGAAGCCCCGGAGGATCACAGCGTCGACCCGCGGCTCATGCTGGCAGCGCTGCGAGGTGCATGCGAGCGCTCGGGCGTGCTGCTGCTGGAGGACGCCGGTGCGGCCGCCGTGGAGATGGACGGCGCCGGCGCGCTGCTCGGGCTGCGACTTCCCGACGGCTCGACTGTCGAGGCACGCACGGTGGTGCTTGCCGCGGGCGCCTGGAGCGGAGCCGTGGAGGGGCTGACCGGAAGCGCCCTGCCCGACGTGCGGCCGGTGAAGGGCCAGATCCTGCGCCTGCGCGACCCGCAGGGGCCGGGGCTGATCACCCGGGTGTTGCGCTACGAGGGCGGCTACATCGTGCCCCGCGGGGATGGGCGCTACGTGCTCGGCGCGACGGTCGAAGAGCGCGGCTTCGACGCCAGCCCAACCGCGGGTGGCGTCTACGAGCTGCTGCGCGAGGCATCCGAGCTCGTGCCGGGGATCGCGGAGCTGGAGATCGAAGAGGTCTCGGTCTCGTTTCGCCCGGGCACGCCGGACAACCTGCCGCTGATCGGCCCCGTCGAGCCGCGGGGGCTGATCTGGGCGACCGGGCACTACCGCAACGGGATCCTGCTGGCCCCCCTGACCGCCGAGCTCGTGGCACAGGCGATGAGCGGGGTGGCCGCCGCATGATCCTGCTCAACGGTGAGCACGTGGAGGTGCCAGCGGGCAGCAGCCTGCTCGCGGCGCTGCAGGACATCGGCATCACCGATCAGACCACGGGCGTGGCGGTCGCCGTCGACGGCGAGGTGGTGCCCCGCACCCACTGGGAGGCCTACGCGCTGCACGAGGGTGCGCGGGTGGAGGCACTGACTGCTATGCAAGGAGGGTGATGGAAGCGCTGCAGGAGACGCAGGTGCTGGACGAGCCGCTGTCGATCGGCGGCAGGACGCTGCGCTCCCGGCTGATCTCGGGCACCGGCGGCTTCGCCTCGATGGATCTGCTGGCAGGGGCGCTCGCGGCGAGCGGCAGTGAGATCGCGACGGTGGCGCTGCGGCGGATCCAGGTGCCGAAGCCAGGGGAGAGCGCCGGCCAGCGAGGGTCGCTGGTGGACGTGCTCGCCAGGGCGGGCGTGGAGGTGCTGCCCAACACCGCCGGCTGCCACACCGCACGCGACGCCGTGCTGACGGCGAAGCTGGCCAGGGAGGCGTTCGGCACGGACTGGGTCAAGCTCGAGGTGATCGGCGACGAGGAGACGCTGATGCCGGATGCGCCTGAGCTGCTGCGCGCCGCCGAGGAGCTCGTGGACAAGGGCTTCGTCGTGCTGCCCTATACGACCGATGACCCCGTGTTGGCACGGCGCCTGCAGGACGTGGGCTGCGCCGCGGTGATGCCGCTCGGCGCCCCGATCGGCAGCGGCATGGGGATCCGCAACCCCTACAACCTCGCGCTGATCCGCGAAGCCGTGAGCGTGCCGGTCGTGCTCGACGCCGGAATCGGCACCGCCTCCGATGCCGCGGTTGCGATGGAGCTCGGCTGCGACGCCGTGATGGTCGCGAGCGCGATCTCACGCGCAGCTGATCCCGTGAAGATGGCCGCGGCGATGAGGGGCGCCGTGGAGGCGGGGCGGCTTGCGCGCCTGGCGGGACGCATCCCACGGCGCCTACACGCAAGCGCATCCACGCCCGAGGAGGGCATCGCAGAGCTCGGCTGACCCGGCGGCGCCGCCTCGCGGGCGGCGCCCACGGCGCGAGGACGGAGGCCGGCGCGCGGCAACTACAGGCCGGCCCTCAAAGGCCGGCCCTTCTCAACTGACGACTTCGATCGTGCCGTTCATCGTGGTCGGCTGCAGCGTGCACTCGTAATGGATCACGCCGGTCTTGAGGACCTTTAGCTCGAAGGAGTGGCCTTCGCCAAAGTTGCCGGAGGCGAAGTGCATCGGTCCGCCCTCGCTGGTCACGTTGTGGGGCACCGAGTCGTAGTTGGTCCACCTGATCGTGCTGCCCACCTTCACCCTCACGGCGTCCGGTTCGATCGCGATGTTGCGGTAGGCGATCTGGACGGTGCCGCTCTGGGTGGCCGCCGAGGAGGGCACCTTCGCGTACTGGATCGATTTAGCCGAGTCGACTTCGAGGCCCCGCTCTCGCTTTGGCTTGGCGATCGACCTGGAGGCCGACGTCGACTGGCTGCCGCCGGCGTTGCCCGACCCGCTCGACCCGCATCCCGCCGTAAGCAGCACGAGCGCGGCGCAAGCCAGCCCCACGCCCCCGTTCCCCAACTTGCTCAACTGCCCCTCCTTGCTTGGACCCTTTGCAGAGCGAGCATAACCTGCGAGCTGCGCCTGCGAGGCGGCTGCCTTCGATCAGATGGCGCGTAGACTGACGGGGTGCCACGCCATTTCCTCACCGGCGCCGAGCTTTCCCCCTCAGAGCTCCTTGGCCTGCTCGAGCGGGCGCGCGAGCTGAAGGCCGATCCGCTCGCAAGCCGCAAGCTGGCCGGGCGCAGCGTCGCGCTCATCTTCGAGAAGCCCTCGACGCGCACGCGCATCTCCTTCGAGGTGGGCGTGTTCGAGCTCGGCGGCCACCCCGTCGTGCTGCGCTCGGAGGAAATGCAGCTCTCCCGCGGCGAGGCGATCCGCGACACAGCCCTGGTGCTCTCTCGCCAGGTTGCGGCGGCCGGCATGCGGACCGGGCCCGACGCCGGGCTGCAGGAGCTCGCGCGGCACGCCTCGATCCCGATCTTCAACATGCTCAGCGAGCTTCACCACCCCTGCCAGGCGCTGGCCGACCTGCTCACGGTCAAGGAGGCCTGCGGCGAGCTGGCCGGCGTGAAGATCGCCTACCTCGGAGACGGAACCAACGTCGCGCGCTCGCTGGCGGTGCTTGGCGCGCTGGCCGGGATGCACGTCGCGGTGGCCTCTCCCGTCGGCTATGCGCTCGAGCAGGATCTCGCGCTCCCCCAGCAGGCAACCGGCACGCTCACGCTCTGCGAGGACCCCTACGAGGCCGCCGCCGGGGCGCAGGTGCTCTGCACCGACGTGTGGGTAAGCATGGGCCAGCAGGAGGACCCCGCGCGCCTGGCGGCGCTCTCTCCCTACCGCTTGGATGACGCGCTCCTGGACGCCGCCGCGTCGGGCGCCTTCGCGCTGCACTGCCTGCCCGCCCATCCCGGCCAGGAGATCACCGCCGAAGTGCTCTACGGCGAGCGACAGCGGATCTGGGATCAGGCCGAGAACCGCCGTCACGCCCAGAAGGCCCTGCTGGAGCTGCTGCTCGCGCCCGCCGGCGGGCATAACCTCGCCCTTGCGCAGGTGGACAGCGCCGCGGGAGCTGCCGCGTGAGCACTCCAGCGACGAAGGCGCGCCGGCCAGAGCGAGGCGAGGAGATCGAGCTGACGGTCGACTCGCTCGCTCACGGCGGCGACGGCGTCGCGCGCTTCGGCGAGGAGGGCTACGTCGTCTTCGTCGCCGGCGCGATCCCGGGCGACCGTGTGCGCGCGTTCGTGCACAAGCGAAAGCGCGCCTACGCCCACGCCCGCACGGTCGAGATCCTAGAGCCCGGACCCGAGCGGATCGCGCCGAAGGCGGCGCACCCGGGCGTGGCGTGGCAGGTGCTGCCCTACGAGCGCCAGCTGGAGATCAAGCGCGAGCAGGTGCAGGACGCGCTGCGCCGGATCGGGCACCTCGACGGCTTCGAGCTACAGGAGATCGTCCCGGCCAAGCAGCAATGGCGCTACCGCAACAAGCTCGAGTACTCCTTCGGCAGCGGCCCCGGCGGCGAGCTGGTGTGCGGCTTCCATGCCCCCGCGGGATGGAACAAGGTCGTCGCGATCGATGACTGTCTGCTGGCCTCGGAGCTCGGCAACCGCGCCCGCGAGGTTGCGCTACGGTGGGCGCTCGAGCAGCGTCTGAGCCCGTGGGAGCGTGCTGTCGGGCCGGCGATCGCAGCGGCGGACTCCGATGAGACAAGCGCCGGTCCGCGACGACGACGGCCAGAGCAGCCAGACGCAAGGACGGCTCCCGGGCCCGACGGTCGCGCACGGCTGCGAAACCTCGTGGTGCGCGAGGGCAGGCGCACCGGCAAGCTGCAGATCCGGCTCGTCTCCACGCCCGGAGAGCTCGCGATCGAGTCGCTTACCACCGCGCTCGTGGCCGCCCTCGGCGAGGAGGCGGTCTCCGGGGTGCTCTGGACGCAGACGCGCAGCCTCGGCGAGAGCACGGGCGGCGGCGCGACAGAGCTCGTGTTGGGCGAGAGCCAGCTGCCCGAGCGGCTTGGCGAACTGGATCTCCGGATCTCCCCCCAGGCTTTCTTTCAGACCAACACCGAGATGGCCGAGGTGCTCTACGGCATCGCCGCCGACTACGCAGGGCTCAGCGGCTATGAGCGCGTCTTCGACCTCTATTGCGGGACGGGCACGATCGCGCTCACGCTGGCGCCGCGGGCGGGCGAGCTGTGGGGGATCGAGGTGGTCCCGGAGGCGGTCCACGACGCGGTCGACGCGGCGAGGCGAAACGGCGTGCAGGGCGCGCGCTTCCTGGCCGGCGACGCACGCCTGGCGCTCCCACAGCTGCTGGCGCAGGCGGGGCGGCCCGACGTCGTGGTGGTCGATCCTCCGCGCGCCGGGCTCTCCCAGAAAGTGGTGCGGCGGATCATCGACTGCCAGCCCAAGCGGATCGTCTATGTCTCCTGCAACCCGACCACGCTGGCCCCGAACGCCGCCCAGCTGGCGCAGGCGGGATGGCGCCTCACCACCGTGCGGCCGGTTGACATGTTCCCGCAGACGCACCACGTCGAGTGCGTCGCGCTGCTGCAGCGCGATGGCTGAGATCGAGCAAGACGCCGAGCGAGAGCCCACCGGGGCTGCGGCCGGGCGCGACGAGCTTGCACGCGCAGCTCTCACGCCGCTGGCGCCAGGCGAGCGGCCGGCGGCGCTGCTGGTCTGTGTCGCCGTCGCGGCGCTGCTCGCGATCGCTGTGATCGCAGGCGTGCTGAGCAGCCACGACCTCTCCAAGCAGGGTGGCTCGGTTCCCGGCGGCGCGTTCCTGGCCGCGGTGCTGCTGCTGCTCGCGGTGAACATGTTCAGGCGCCGCTACTGGGCGATCCTCGGATTCGAGGGCCTGCTCGCATTCCAGGTACTGATCGCCTGCTTGGCCCTGGTGCTTGCAAGGACGCTGCTCGCGGCGGGCGCCTGCCTGGCCGCGGTCGCGATCGGAGGGCTGCTGTTCTGGAAGCTCGTGAGGGTGATGGGCCGCATCCAGGCGACCGAACGCACGCCGACGCCCCGCGGTTGACGGCTGATAGTCTCGCGCCAATGGCTGAGCAGACATTTGATTGTGTAGTGATCGGTTCCGGGCCCGGTGGCTACGTCGCCGCGATCCGCGCCGCCCAGCTGGGAATGAAGACGGCGGTCATCGAGAAGGACACTGTCGGCGGACGCTGCCTGAATTACGCCTGCATCCCGGCAAAGGCAGTCCTGCGCTCGGCCGATCTGCTCACCGAGGTGCGCGAGGCCGACGAGTTCGGCATCAACGTCTCCGGCATCGAGGTCGATTACCAGGCGATCCAGAAGCGTCGCGAGAAGGTGATATCCACGCTCACCGGCGGCGTCGCGGGCCTCTTCAAGAAGAATGGCATCGAGCTGATCGAGGGCGAGGCGTCGCTTGCCGCACACAACGAAGGCTCAGCCGGTAACAGCGCGGGCGAGGGTGTGGAGGTAATCGTCGGGGGCCGCTCGATCAGAGCTCGTACCGTGATCCTCGCCACCGGGTCGCTCAAGCGCAGCCTTCCCGGCGTCGAGTTCGGCGGCGCCGTGATCGGCACCGAGGAGGCATGGGCGCTCAGCGAGCTGCCAAAGCGGCTCGCCGTCGTGGGCGCTGGCGCCTCGGGCGCCGAGATCGCCTCCGGCTTCGCGCGGCTCGGCAGCGAGGTGATCTTGCTGGAGGCGTTGGACAGGGTGCTCCCAACCGAGGACATCGACATCTCACGGCTGGTCGAGCGGGGCCTCAAGCGCCAGGGCATGAAGATCGCGACCGGCACGCCGATCGAGGGCGTGGAGGCGAGCGAGAGCTCGGTGCGCTTCACCTACGGGGCGCAGACCGCCGAGGTCGACTGGCTGGTGATCGCCGCCGGCCGGGGACCCGACGTGCAGGGTCTCGGGATCGCAGAGGCGGGCGTCGAGCTCGACGAGCGCGGCCTCGTCAAGGTCGACGGCGCACAGCGCACCAGCAGGCCGGGCGTGTACGCGATCGGCGACATCGTCCCCGGGCCGGCACTGGCCCACAAGGCATCTGACGAGGGGATCATCGCCGCCGAGGACGCCGCCGGGCGACCCACCCATCCGCTCTCCTATTCGGACATCCCGCGGGCGACCTTCTGCACGCCCAACGTCGGCTCCTTCGGCCTCACCGAGGCCCAAGCGAAGGAGCAGGGGTACGACGTCGTGGTCGGCAAGGTGCCCTACGGCGCGGTCGGCGGAGGCACCGTCTACGGCGATCGGACCGGCCTGGTCAAGGTGGTCGGCGAGACTCGCTACGGCGAGATGCTCGGCGGGCACATCGTCGGCAGCAGGGCGACCGAGCTGATCCAGGAGCTCGTCAACCTGCGCGCGCTCGAGGGCGGGTTCCCCGAGCTTGCACGGATCGTACACGGCCATCCGACGCTCTCGGAGGCCGTGATGGAGGCCGGTCGCGCCGCAGACGGCTGGCTGATACACGGCTGAGAAGGTCTTTCGAGATAGGCGGTGCGGTCGGGGGGTGCCTGGACCAGGCTGGGCGCCGCGGGACGGCGCCTGACCGAGTCCCGCCCACCGTCATCCGGGCGTGCCGATCTTCTTGAAAGACCTTCCAAGGGCTCCGCGGCTACGCTGCGGGGATGAGCGTCAAGCCCGCCGGACTGTTCTGCTTCGACCTCTCCGACCCGTTCTGCTACCTGGCCGCAGAGCGCGTGCTGCACGCAGCTCACGACGCGCCGCTGGAGTGGCTGCCCGTGAGCGCGAACAGCCTGGCGGCGGGTACACGCTGCAGCTCCTTCAGATGCCAGGCCGAGGTCGAAGCCTTCCAGGAGGACATCGAGCATCAGGCGCGGCGGCTGGGCCTGCAGCCGATTCGCTGGCCGCAGCCCTTCCCGTTCGACGGCGGGCTGGCAATGCTGGCCGCGACCTACGCGAAGGAGATCGGCCGCGCCGTGCCCTTTGCCCAGGCGGCTTTCAGACAGGCATTCGCGGGCGGCCACGCGCTGCAGCGCGAGGACTTCGTCCTGATCGCCGCGGCCGCTTGCGAGATGCACCCGCGGGCGGTGCGCAGCGCGGCGCGCGCGGGCTCGACTGCACGGCGGCTGAAGGCTGCCGGCGAGCTGGCCGCTGAGCATGGCGTGAGCGAGCTGCCCGCGCTCGTGATCCCTGGGGCGACGCTGGGCGGAGAGCAGGCGCTGCACTGGATCCTCGCTCGAACGGACGTCCACGATGACGAGCACCGGCGTCCGTTCGAGCTGCAGGTGCATATGGGATGAGGGCGCGCGAGGCCTACAGGCTGATCGTGCGCCGCGGCGGGATCATGCCGGCGATCCTCGCCCATCACGAGCGTGTCGACCACGTCGAGATCGTCGAGATCGACAGCGGCGAGGTCGTGCTCTATTGGGACTGCCCCGCTCCGCGCGCCAGAGAGCTCATGCGGATGCTGCGCGAAGAGCTGACCCAGATGGAGGCCGCCGAGTTCCTCGACCGCTGGATCGCGGTGAGCGACTAGTGTCGTGGGACGCTAGGCTGAGGGCAGCGCCATGAGCCCGCCGAGCGACGAACTGACCGAGATGTGGGTCTGCCAGCTGGGTACGGTCCCTTATCGCGAAGGGGTTGAGATCCAGGAATACGTCGCCGCCAGACGCAGGGCGCGAGAGATCCCCGACACCCTGCTGCTGCTGCAGCACCCCCCCGTCTACACCCGCGGGCGCCGCGCCGAGGACGCCGAGCTCGCGCTGAGCGAGGACTTCTACCGCAGCCGGGGCATCGAGATCGTGCCCACCGATCGCGGCGGACGCGTTACCTACCACGGACCCGGGCAGCTTGGTCGGCTACCCGATCGTGGGCGTCAACGACGTGCTCGCGCACCTGCGGAGAATCGAGGCGGCGATCGTGGCAGCGCTTGCGCAGGATGGGATCTCCGCCCGCTCACGCAGCCAGGAGGGCCCCGACTGGACCGGCGTGTGGGTGGCAGATCGCAAGATCGCCTCGCTGGGGGTACATCTCTCCCGCGGCGTGAGCACACACGGATTCGCGGTCAACGTCGTCAACGACCTCTCGCCGTTTGAATGGATCGTGCCCTGCGGGCTCTCCGGCGTGAGGATGACCTCCCTCGCAAGCGAGATCGGAGAGGCGGCTGACCTGGATCGCCTCAGCGCTCACGTGGTGGAGCGACTACGCGGCCCTTCAGGGGTGCCGCGCCAGATATCTCGATCCGGCCGCGCTCGGGCTCCCCGCCGCTGCCGCGGTGGCGGCATGAGCGCCACTCGGTCCAGAGCGAACCCGGGCGGCATGGACGTGCTGAAGGTGCTCGGGCCCGAGGTCAGGCCGCTGCGGGAGCGCAAGCCGCCCTGGTTCAAGGTGCCTGCTCCGGGCGGTCAGCGCTACAGGGCGCTGACCGAGATGATCAAAGCCGAGAACCTCCACACCGTCTGCCAGGAGGCCGCCTGCCCCAACGTCGGCGAGTGCTGGGAGCGGGGCACCGCCACCTTCATGATCCTCGGCGACACCTGCACCCGACGCTGCGGCTTCTGCAACGTAAAGACGGGCAAGCCGACCTGGAACGACCCGCTGGAGCCCGCGCGCGTGGCCGGTCGATTGCGCGCATGGGCCTGCGCCACGCCGTGATCACCTCCGTGGACCGCGACGACCTCCCCGACAAGGGCGCCTCCGCCTTCGTCGGCGTCATCCGCCAGGTCCGTCGCCAGGCGCCCGGCTGCCGCGTGGAGGTGCTCACGCCCGACTTCCAGGGACAGGAGATGCTGCTGGCCAAGGTGATCGCCGAGCGGCCCGACGTCTTCAACCACAACGTCGAGGTCGTCCCTCGCCTCTACCCGATCGCGCGAAGAGGCTCCGAGTTCGCGCGCTCCTGCAGGGTGCTGCGCCTCGCCAAGGAGATGGGCGGCGATGAGGTCGTGACGAAGTCCGGCCTGATGGTCGGACTCGGCGAGACCCACGAGGAGATGGTGGAGACGTTCGGCGCGCTGCGCGAGCACAGCGTCCAGGTAATCACCGTCGGCCAGTACCTGCGGCCGTCCGAGCGACACCTGCCGATCGTGCGCTACTGGCACCCGGACGAGTTCGCGGCCCTGGAGCGCGCCGCCTACGAGCTCGGCTTCGACCACGTCGCCGCGGGGCCGCTGGTGCGCTCCTCCTACCACGCCGATCGCCACGCAGACGGCGCCGGGGTGCAGCTGCTGCCCGGGCAAGGGCCGCTGGCGGCTCAGGGCGCCGCTTCCTAGACCTCCAGGCACCGGAGCGCGCCGCTTCAGGCGGGCTCGGCTCCTCCCTCGCGAGTGCACAGCCAGCGGCGCCGGTAAGCTCGCTCGATCCTCGTTCCGCTGAAGGACAACGTCTCGCGCGAGCGCTTTCCGCTCCTGACCCTGACCGCAGTCGCCGTCGGCGCAGGCGGCTGGCTGGCATCGCTTCTGCACGGTGGGCGATGCAGCTGGTCCTCTGCCTCGCGGTGCTGATGATCTTCGGCCAGAGCGTGGAGGACGCGCTGGGACGCCTCTCGGTATGCGCTGCTGATGCTGCTCGGCGCGCTGGTCGCGCTCGCGGCGCAGCTGGCGGCAGGCTCGCATGCGGGCGCCCCGACGCTTGCCTGCGCCGGCATTGCGGCGGCCGTGCTTGGCGCTCACGTCGCGCTCCACCCCACCTCGCGCGTGCACTCGGTGCTCTTTGCGCCGTTGTTCTCGAGCGTGCTCGCGGTCCCGGCGCTCGTCTTCGTCGCGGTATGGCTCGCGCTGCAGGCGGCGCTCGGCGCGGGCCTCGACGAACCGCTTGCGAGCATGGGAAGCGCCTGGTTTGCGCACCTGTCGGCGATCGCGGTCGGCCTGATCTGCGCTCGGCCGCTGGCGCACTGTTCGCTGCCACCGGCTCGCCCGGCCGCCTAGCGCGATGCGTCGGCTGCTGATCGGGCTCGTGGGCGTTGTGTTCCTCGGCGGGTTCGGCTTCCTCACCCTGACCATGATCGAGCGGGTGGGGCTTTCCGTCGGGGGCATCGCCTTCGCAGTGATCTCGCTGCTCGTGATGGCGCTCATAGCGGTCGGTATCGTCGGGGCGCTGCGGGATCCTCCCTGAGATGGCCCAGTCACCCTTCATCGCACCCGGCCGCTCGCCGCGCCGCCGAGGCCGCCGCGCGCCGGCGGCGCCTGCACCCCAGCGTCCTCCCTGCCGCGGCCGTCGCGATCCTCGCGGCTGCGGCCGCGGCGCGTCCTGCTCGGGCCACTCTCCAGCGGGCACGCGCACGGCTCCTCGAACGACGCCGATCATCACCATGCCGCCAAGCCGAAGATCACGACTCCTCTCGCACGCTCGGCGAGCGGACTGGCCCTGGGCATGCCCGAGCTGCGGCTGCATGTCGGCAGGCCCGCCACGGACCCGATGCATCTCGGCTTCGCGAACCCGCCGCGCGCAGGTCTGGTGGTGAACCTCGATACCGGCACGGTGCTCTGGCAGTTGCACCCCTACAGAAGACTGCGGATCGCAAGCCTGACGAAGATGATGACCGCGCTGATAGCGGTCAAGTCGACCACCCCACATTCGCGCGTGCTGATCACCAGGCAGGCCGAGGACATGCCCGGCTCCAAAGTGGGGCTGCTGCCGCTCGGCAAGCAGGTCAACGTCGAACCCGTCCTCTACGGGCTGCTGCTGCCATCTGGAAACGATGCGGCAGTCGCGCTCGCACAACATGTCGCCGGCACCGTGCCACGCTTCGTGAGTCAGATGAACCAAGAAGCGGCGCGCCTCGGGCTCGGCTGCACGCGCTACTCCTC
This sequence comes from uncultured Actinomycetota bacterium, assembly GCA_963790265.1. GTDB lineage: Bacteria > Actinomycetota > Thermoleophilia > Solirubrobacterales > Solirubrobacteraceae > Palsa-744. The sequence continues at coordinate 3,231,362 of CAWBNT010000001.1, read as the reverse complement.
CCCCTCCGGCTACTACGACGCCGGCAACTTCTCCTGCGCCGCCGACCTGGCCGAGCTGGCCCACGACGACCTGGCACAGCCGCGGATCGCGCAGATCACGCGCAACGCGAGCGCGGTGCTGCCCTTCCCGATCAAGGGCGGCAAGCTGTTCTTCTCCAACAACAACCCGCTGCTGCTCTACGGCTATCCCGACACCACCGGGCTGAAGACCGGCTACACCGAAGCCGCCGGCCCCTGCCTGGTGGCCACCGCGCAGCGCGACGGGGTGCGCCTGGCCGTCGTGCTGCTCGACTCGACGGCGCCCGGCACTCAGGCGGCCGCCCTGCTCGACGCGGCCTTCGACCGGGTGTACCACCTGCGCCCGGTGCCTCACCCCCCGATTCCGGCTGGCGTGTAGGCTTCCAGCTCGAAGACTGGCCGGCCAGCCAAAGGAGACTGAGGTGGATCTCGACGACACACCAGAGCAGGCGGCATACAGGGCGCGGGTCCGCGCCTGGCTGCAGGAGCACCGCAGTGAAGCGCCGGTGCTGCGCGGCCCGGACGCGCTCACAGACGAGCAGGAGATCATCGCCGCGCGCAGGGTCTGGCAGGGAAAGCTCGCCGAGGGCGGTCTTGCCGGGGTCACCTGGCCCAAGGAGTACGGCGGCCAGGGTCTCGGTCCGATCGACCAGGTGATCTGCAACCAGGAGATCGCTGCCGCGGGGGTGCCCGGGATCCTCGATGCGATCGGCGTCGGCATGCTCGGCCCCACGATCATCGCGCACGGCTCCCCGGAGCAGAAGAGCCGTTACCTGGGCCCGATGCTGCACGGCGACGAGGTCTGGTGCCAGCTCTTCTCCGAGCCCGCTGCCGGCTCCGACCTGGCCGCGGTGCAGACGCGTGCGCAGCAGACCGACGGCGGCGGGTGGCGCCTGAACGGTCAGAAGGTTTGGACCACCAACGCCCAGTTCGCCTCCTACGGGCTGCTGCTTGCAAGGACCGACGCCGACGTCGCAAAGCACAAGGGCCTGACCATGTTCATCGTGCCGATGGACGCCGAGGGAGTCACCGTGCGCGGGTTGCGCCAGATCTCAGGCGAGGCGGAGTTCAACGAGGTCTTCTTCGACGACGTGGCACTGGAGGCCGATGCAGTCGTGGGCGGCGTGGGCGCGGGCTGGGGCACAGCCCTGACGACGCTGATGTTCGAGCGGGTGACGATCGGGCTCGGCGGCGAGGGACTCGGCTACAGCTCCAATCGCTTTGCGAAGGCGATCGCCGACGACGAGCACGCCCGCAGAGACCCGGAGGTGCGCGCCCGCCTCGGCGAGCTTGCCAGCGAGCTGATGGCGGTGCGCTTCACCGGCTACCGCACGCTGACGGCGCTGCAGCGCGGCCAGATCCCAGGCCCCGAGGCGGGTCTTGCCAAGGTCACGATCGTCAACGGCGCGATCAAAGCCGGCGATCTGATCGCCGACGTGCTCGGCCCCGACGCGCTGGAGGACGGGGAGCGAATGGTCGTACATGATCTCCTTCCTGCCGGGCCTGAAGTCCGCGGGCGGAACCGAAGAGATCCTCCGCAACACGATCGGAGAGCGCGTGCTTGGCCTGCCGCCGGAGCCGCGCCTGGACAAGGGCATCCCATTCTCGGAGCTTCGCGCGAAGGAGGCAAGCAAGGCATGAACCTCGCACTCTCAGACGAGCAGGTGCTCCTGCGCGAGGCTGCGCGCGGAACCCTCTCGCGCTACAAGACCCTTGAAGCGGCGCGAGACGCTCTGGACGGCAAGGACGCCCTGCCGGACCTCTGGGGCACCGCCAAGGAGGCCGGTTGGCCGGGCTTTTGGTCGACGAGTCCCACGGCGGGGCCGGCCTGGATGTCTTCGACGCGATGCTCGTGCTCGGCGAGTGCGGCCGCGTGCTGGCGTCCGTGCCATTGCTCGGGCACCTGCCGGCCAGTGCGGTGCTGGAGGAGGTGGGTGCCGAGAGCGAGCTGCTCGAGCAGCTGGCCAGCGGCCAGCGGCGCGCCGCCTACCTGCCCGCGCAGCCGCCGAGCGACCTCACACAGGAGTGGAGCTGCGACCCGGCCCACGGTGCGGCGCGTGCACCGCTGCCGATCGCCGAACAGACCGACCCCGGCAAGGCGCGTGTGAGCGGCCAGGTCGCCTTCGTGCCCGATGCGCCCGGCGCGGACCTGCTGGTCGCAGCTGCACTGCTCGACGGAGCGGTGGTCGCAGTGGCGATCGACGCATCGAAGCCGGGCGTTGAGATCGAGCCGGTGCGCCGTTATGACGCGACCCGCTCGCTTGGCCACGTCAAGCTCGACGGCGCGCAGGCGCAGGTCTCCGGCGATGGCGCGCAGGCGCTCTCGAGCGCCTGGCATCTGGCGCAGGCTCTGATCGCCGCCGAGTCGCTTGGCGCCGTGGAGACGGCGCTCGAGGTCTCGGTCGCCTACGCGAAGGAGCGACACACATTTGGGCGCGCGATCGGCTCCTATCAGGCAGTCAAGCACTCCCTCACCGAGGTGCTGCGGCAGCTGGAGAACGGACGCTCGCTGCTTTACTACGCCGGCTGGTCGCGGCACGGTGCGCCCGCGGAGTTCCCGATGGCTGCAAACGCCGCCCGTTCGGTTGCCGGCAGGGCGCTGGACTTCGCATCGCGGGCGATGATCTCGGTCCATGGCGGCATCGGCGCAACCTGGGAGCATGACGCCCCGCTGTACTTCCGCCGCAGCCAGCTGACGCGCCGGCTGCTCGGCGGCACCGCCGCGGCGAGCGACAGGGTCGCCGGCGAGCTGATGGCCTCAGTCTGAGGCGCCCGCTCGCCCGGCGGCCAAACGAGCCTCGGACGTCGTGTGGCCACGCTGCCGTCGCCGTGGCCACAGTGAGCTTTCGGCGGCGCGCGAGCGCGAGACGGGCGGCCTGCGCTTCTTCGGCTTCGATCTGCGCATCGACCGGTGCGCCGTAGGCAGCGGCAACCGCTGCCACGAGAGGGCCGCTCACACCGCAGTCGGGACAGAAGCCATGCTGCGACCAGCCGATCGCGCGGGCGAGCACCTGGTTGGCATAGGTGACGCCATAAGCGTCATGTCCGTAGTAGTCGTAGGCCGCCCACCAAGCCGAGCCATCCAGCGCATGGCCAGCCCCGTCGAGCTGCAACAGGTGCGCCGCGGCCATGATCGAGTCGAAGTCGTCGTAGATCGAGGGATGGTGAGCAGTGCGGTGGTCATAGTGGGCGGGGCGGGGTGCGTAGCTATAGGAGTCCGCGACGAGATCCCAGGTGCTGACGGGCCCGTCGGTGACGTTGAACTGCATCGGCCCACCGCAGCAGTGGGCGAAGTTGAGGCCATGGTAGGTGCCCGGCGCCGTGGAGAATGCGGTCTCCTGAGCGTGGATCGAGGCGATCAGCAGCCAGTTGACGCCGAAGGTCCGCTGCGCCGTTTCGTAAATTGGATAGAAGCCTTCCATCCAGCCGGTCGGCACAGCGCTTGCGAGTACCTCCTGGACCTCAGCGACATCGCCCACAGGCTTGCTCGGCGGGTGGGACACGATCGCGGATCGCCGGCTCCCAGCTGCCGCCTCAGACGCGAAGACGCGCTTGCCGGTTGCGGGATCGACCCTGCTGGCCGCCGGTGCTGGCGTCAGAGCCCTCACGGTAACCGTTGGCGGCCGCACGCTGCGAGAGCCGATCAGGCCGGTGAGCACCGCTGCCAGTGTGCCAGCGCCGAGCAAAGCGACCAAGGCCGCAAGGACCCAGCTGCCCCGCTGCGACGGCGGCGGGGGGACGTTGCCGTCGATCTCCGCGCCCATTGCTCCCTAGGCCGGCGCGAGGGCGCCGAGCTTTTGCTGTAGGGCCTCCAGCAGCTGCTCGAAAGAGTCGGAGAACTTCTGCACGCCCTCACGCTCGAGCGTCTCGGTGAGCTCCTCGTAGTCGACGCCCGCCCGCTCGAGCTGGTCGAGCAGCGCCTGCGCGTCGACGACTCCCTTGCGTAGCGTGGATACCGGGGCGCCATGGTCTTGGTAGGCCTCGATCGTCTCCTGCGGCATCGTGTTGACGGTGTCGGGACCGATCAGCTGCTCGACGTAGAGCGTGTCCGGGTAGTCGGGGTTCTTCGTGGAGGTGGAGGCCCACAACAGCCGCTGCGGGGTCGCTCCCTTGGAGGCGAGATATTCCCAGCGCGGACCGCTGAATGTCTGCTCCCAGTGCCTGTAGGCAAGTCGCGCGTTCTCGATCGCCAGGCGCCCACGCAGGCTCGGCTGCGCGCCCAGCTCTTCCAGGCGGCGGTCGGCCTCGGTGTCGATCCGCGAGACAAAGAAGCTAGCAACCGAGGCGACGGGGGCCGGATTGCCACCCTCCGCGATCAGGCGCTCGATGCCGCGCACATAGGACTCGGCGACCTCTGCGTAGCGCTGCAACGAGAAGATCAGGGTGACGTTCACCGAGCGACCCTTTGCGATCACGTCCTCGACCGCGGCAAGCCCGGGACGCGTAGCTGGGATCTTGACCATCAGGTTCGGGCGGTCGACCGCGTCGTGCAACCGCATCGCCTCGCGGTAGGTCTCAAGCGTGTCATAGGCAAGGGTCGGGATCGACCTCCAGAGAGACGTAGCCGTCGCGCCGATGGCCCGACTCCCACACCGGGCGCGAACACATCGCACGCGTCAGCAATGTCCTGCTGCGCCATCCGCCAGAAGCATTCTTTGGCGTCGAGACCCTGCCCGGCCAGCTCACGCATCTGGGCGTCGTAGGCCTCGCCCGAGGTCATCGCCTTCTGCAGAATCGTGGGGTTGGACGTCGCGCCCACGATCGCATCGTCCTCGATCATCTGCCGCAGCCTGCCCGCCGTGGATCGTGTCTCGGGAGAGATAGTCGATCCACACGCTCTGACCCAGCGCTGAGAGCCGGTGCAGCGGTGAAAGCTGTGCCTCGGTCATGGTGTCTCCTTGCTCGGGGGGCGCGATCGGGGTGAGAGGGTGAGCTCTGATTCAAGGGTAGGGCGTCGGAGCCGGGCCGGCTTCACACGTCGGCGCGCGCACGGTCGCGCAGCCGGTCGCGCAGCGCCCGTGCACGCACGGCGATCGATTCGGGCTGAAGCCAAGCTGCTCGAGCACGATGGGGCCGGGGGCGGAGGCGCCGAAACGGTCGATCCCAAGCACCTCGCCGTCTCTCCCAACCCACCTCCACCAGCTCATGCTGACCGCGGCCTCGACGGCCATCCGGCCAGGGACGTTCGTAGAGATCACTTCGCGCCTGTACTCCTCGGGCTGTTCTTCGAAGAGATCCATGCAGGGCATCGAGACCACCCTCACCGCGGTTCCCTCATCGGCGAGCGCCTGAGCGGCATGCAGCGTCGGCGCGACCTCCGAGCCGGTGGCGATCAGCACGAGCTCCAGTTCGCCCACGGTCGCTGCCGCGCGAGTCGAAGAGCACATAGCCGCCTCGCTCGAGCCCCTCCGCGTCGCCGAGGCCGGCGGAGCGGTCGAACACTGGCAGGTTCTGGCGCGAGAGCAGCAGCGCGACCGGCCCGTCCTGGCGCTCGAGCGCGACCCGCCAAGCCTGCGTGGTCTCGTTCGCGTCGGCGGGCCTGATCACCCACAGGTGCGGGATCGCACGCAGCGCGGCGATGTGCTCGACGGGCTGGTGGGTGGGGCCGTCCTCCCCCAGGCCAACGGAGTCGTGCGTCCAGACCCACACGACCGGCAGCCCCATCAGCGCCGAGAGGCGGACGCTCGGCCGCATGTAGTCGGAGAATATGAGGAACGTCGAGCCATAGGGCTTGACGATCCCGCCGTGAGCGGCGGCGCCGTTGACGATCGCGCCCATCGCGTGCTCGCGGATGCCGAAGGGGATGTTGCGGCCGGAGTGCGCGCGGCTGAACACGCCGGCGCCCTCGTAGAGCGTCTTGGTCGACTCGACCAGGTCTGCTGCGCCGCCGATCGCCGTCGGCGCGTAGGCGGAGAACGCTGCCATCACCTTCTGGCCGGCCGATCGCGTCGCGATCTCCTGGCCGGCCGCAAAGGCTGGCAGGCTGGCCTGCCACCCCTCGCGCAGGCGACCGGCCCATGCCAGGTCCCAATCGGCAGCCATCGCCGGAAACTGCTCCCGCCAACGCACGAAGCGCTGCTTCCACTCGCGCTGGGCCGCCGCGCCCTTCTGCCGCAGGCTCATGTGCTCGTATACGGAAGACTCGACCTGGAAGCTCTTCTCGGGATCCAGGCCCATCGCCTGCTTGGTGAGGGCCACCTCCTGCTCGCCGAGCGGAGCGCCGTGCGCTTTCGCCGTATCGACCGCATTTGGCGCCGGATAGGCGATGTGAGAGCGGATCACGATGAGCGAGGGCGCTCCTGCTCTTCGCGTGCGCAGCGCAGCGCGGCCCTGATCGCATCGACGTCCTCGGAGTCCTCCACGCGTTGGACGTGCCAGCCGCTGGCGGCGAAGCGCGCGGCGTGGTTCTCCCCGTCGAAGGAGATCGCGGTCGAGCCGTCGATCGTGATGTGGTTTTCGTCGTAGCAGAGGGTGAGCTTGCCTAGCCCGAAGTGGCCCGCGATCGAAGCGGCCTCTTGGGAGATGCCCTCCATCAGATCCCCGTCGGAGCAGATCGCGTAAGTGCGGTGGTCGACGATTTCCGTTCCCGGGCGGTTGAAAGTATCGGCCAGGAACCGCTCCGTGATCGCCATCCCCACAGCGTTTGCGACCCCCTGTCCGAGCGGGCCAGTCGTCACCTCCACGCCGGGAGTGTGGCTGCGCTCGGGATGACCCGGCGTGCGCGAACCCCACTGGCGGAACTGTTCGAGGTCTGCCAGCGAGAGGTCGAAGCCGCTCAGGTGCAGCAGCGCGTACTGCAGCACGCAGGCGTGTCCGGCGCTGAGCACGAAACGGTCGCGGTCGGGCCACGCAGGATCCTCGGGGTTGAGTCGCCATCTCTTCCCTGAAGAGCGTGTGGGCGAGTGGTGCGAGTGCCATCGCGGTGCCTGGGTGCCCCGCATTGGCCTTCTGGACGGCATCCATCGCCAGCGCCCTGATCGTGTCTATCGAGAGGCGTCGGAGCTCCTGCTGGTCCTCGCGTTCTGACTCATGCATGACTTCGGTCCCTCTGCCCGGAAGCGTCGCGATTCATGCCTCGGCGTACATGCCGAAGACCTCCGGCTCGATCCTAGCCCCTGACGCGCAAGGTTGGCAGGTACCCAGGGGATGCCGAGCGTCAGCCCCGCAGCTTGACCGCTGTCTCAGCAACGTGGTCTTTGGCTGCGTGCGAGACGCGTTCCTCACCGCAAGGCGCAGCGTGAGGGTCAGATGGTGCAGCCGTGCAAGACGAGCGCCGCGGCATGGGGGATCGAGATGCTCAACGTCCCATGCGCTCGCCGCATCGTGACCAGCAGCGCATAGGCAATCACGGTCTGACGGGTCATGCTCTTCGGCAGGCCCTTTGCGGCCTGGCCTTTGATCTTCAGGAGCCTGGCGAGCCGCGCGGGCATCAGCACTTCGAAATGGCCCGCCACCTGCTGGTTGACCGAATATCGCACGTCAAGGCCTTCTTCGACCGCCTTGCCAAGCGAGGTGGTCGTGACGATCGCCGTAGCGACGGGTCTTGGCAGGGGCGGTTTGGAGCCGCCGGTCTTGGTGGACCCTCCGGTGCCCGTGGAGGATTTGGAGCCGCCTGACGATTTGGAGGAGCCCGTGGCCGCCGGGGTGCCGGTAGACGTGCTCGGTGTGCCTTCGCCCGGCGACGGAGGCCCATCGACGGTGATCGGCTCGGTCAGGCTTGCGACGTTGCCTCCGGTGTCGGTGATCTTCAGCGTCACCTGGTAGGTGCCACCGTAGGTGTATGAGTGGAAGGCGCTGGCGGCGCAGGGTGCGATCCACGGCGATTCGCATGGCGAGGTGGCGGGTGAGTTCGCCGAGGGAGCGCCCGGCGCGTAGCCCGTGACGCCGGTGCCATCGCCGAAGTTCCATTCATAGGTCGCATAGGTGGGCGTCGCTTGCCCGGACTTGTAGGCGGTGCCCCAGTCCAGGGTCACATCTGACTCCATGCCGTTGAAGCCCACGATTTCGCCCGAGTCGACCGTGGTGGGAACCGTGAAGCTGGGGACGAGCGAGATGCCGCCCAGACAGGGAACGCCCGGGTAGGTGAGACCGGCTGACGCCAGATCGAAGGAGTCGTTTATGAAGTAGTTGCCTTCGCCATAGGTCTGGTTGTAGAGGGTGCCCGCTTCGGTGTTGTTCTGGACGGCGGCGCTGCCGCCGCTCGCCGGAGCGTAGAAGTCGCGGCACTCGTCGGTGACTTCACCACCGAGGTCGTCCTGCCAGGCATTCAGGAGCGGATCGGTGACGATGTCCTGCTGCTGTACGCCGATCTGGCTGACGATCAGGTCCGCGAGTCCGGTGTCGAACCAGCCATCGGGTGAGCGGCCGTCCTGATTTGGCTCCTGCTGAGTCGATTCTGTTTCGACTTCCTCCGCGGCTTCTTCGAGTTTGCCCGGCTTCCAGCCGCCCGCCTGGCAGTCGTATGCGGGAACCTGCGCCAGTGAGCCGTCTCCAAGCCCGCCGGCGGTCCACGGGATGACCCCATACAGGATTGTTTCGGTGCTGCCCTGTTCGCCGGGACCGGGGTTAATGTCGGAGTGATAGCTGCAGAAGCTGTTTGCGTAGCTGGCGTTTGCCGGTTCCGCTTCGCCCACGTAGTCAGAGCACGATGCCCCCGTCAATTCCAGGCACGTACTCACGCCGGGGGGCGTGAGTACGTAATAGATCGTGCTCATGCCGGTGGGGAGCGAATGTTCATGGATGAACTTCTGCAGCTCGGCCCTGATCTGCTTGTCGGTAAGGCAGGAAACGGAGGACCCGCCAACCAGGGGTTTGGTGAAGGAGCAGTTTTCCGAGGTCGGGTATTTGTCGGTGTCGGTGTAGGCGCCCTTGAAGCTCGAGTGCTGGCCGGCGTGCTGGCCAGCCAGATCGGTGTACTGCGTATCGACCGAGAAGACTGTGTCCGATCCATTGGACGCTTCCAGGTTGCCCAGGAATTTGTCGATCAGCTTCTCCCAGTCATTGTGGTAGAGGTAGTCAGGATCCCAGTAGATTGCGTAGATCGAGCTCGAAGGGACGACCGGGTTCCCCGTTTGGTTGGTGGGCACTCCGATGACTACTTTCCCTTCATGTTCCTCATAGAGACCTACGCTGCGCGTGCGGCGCCCGAGCGGGCGCCCTTCGGCATGTGACAGCTGCGCCTGCGCAGCCGGCACAGCGCAGCCACCACAGGCTGCAAGGGAGATCAGGACGACCAACCAGCGAGCCGGGGCGAGCCGCGAGCCGGGGCGGCGCGGTATCGGACGAAGTCCCACGGGGCTCTCATCGGCACCGACGGCGACTTGCCTTAGCAAGCCGCTGCCTGCCCGCCCGTGAAGGCTCGTGCGTGTGAGCCCAAATGCCGCGAGATGGCGGTGAACCGTTTTGGCGCGGGTATCGTAGATGGTGCTGTGAACGCAGTCTGCAGAGCAGGGGACAGATGAGCTCCGAGAGCGTCGACGCGAGCTTTCCGGCGCCGGCCGGCATCGCTGCCGCCACAGCTCGGTGGCTGGCCTCCAAGATCCTCGAGCGGGTGCAGTTCGGCGAGCTCGTCGTGCTGGAGGGTGGCCGGGAGAGGCGCTTTGGCGCAGGCGAGTCACACGCCACCATCCGCGTTCATTCCCAGCGTGCGTGGTCGCTGCTGGCAAGAGGCTCTCGCGGACTGGCCGAGGGGTACGCGGACGGGCTCTGGGACACGCCGGACCCGGCCGCGGTGATCCGTCTGGCCGCGCGCAACGTGCATCGCATCGACGAGGTGCGACGGCAACTTGCATTCGCGCTGCGACCGGTACAGAGGGCGCGATCGCTTGCGGGTCTGGGAGGCCGGCGCCACAGTCGCAAGGACATCGCCGCCCATTACGACCTCGGGGACGAGCTGTTCGAGCTCATGCTCGATCCGACCATGAGCTACTCCTGCGCGGTCTTCGATCGTCCCGGCATGACCCTGGAAGAGGCGTCGGTGAGCAAGCTCGAGCGGGTCTGCCGCAAGCTCGGCATCCATGCCGGCCACCACGTGGTCGAGATCGGCAGCGGATGGGGCGGCTTCGCCCTGCACGCCGCGCGCACGCGCGGCTGCCGGGTGACCACGACGACGATCTCCGCCAACCAGTACGCACGTACGCACGAGAGAGTGGTGCGTGAGGGTCTCCAAGACCGCGTGACGGTGCTGGACGCCGATTACAGGGATCTACGGGGGCAGTACGACCGGCTCGTGTCGATCGAGATGATCGAGGCGGTCGGATGGCGCAACTTCGACCTCTTCTTCGAGCGCTGCTCATCGCTGCTCACGCCCGACGGCGCGATGCTGCTGCAAGCGATCACGGTCGCCGACGCCGCCTACGAGGTGGAGAAGGCCGGTAGGAGCTTCATCAACACCCACATCTTCCCGAACGGCTGCCTGCCCTCCCACCAGGCGATCCGCGAGAGCCTTGCGAGAGCCACCGACATGATCGTGCTCGACGTAGAGGACATCGGTCCGCATTACGTCGAGACACTGCGGCGCTGGCGAGAGTCCTTCACCCGCAACACCTCGCGACTCGCCGCGCTCGGCTACGACGAGCGGTTCAGGCGGATGTGGACCCTCTACCTCGCCTACTGCGAGGCGGGCTTTGCCGAGCGGAGGATCTTCGATCTGCAGATCCTCGCCGGCAAGCCTGGTCATGCCCCCACAAGGGCCTGAGGCGTGGGGATCTGCGTTTCAGGCCCGCGGCGGTGTCGTAGGCGACATTCGAGACTAGAGGACGCCTGGCCGTGCGAGCCACTCGCTCCCGAACCTCAGGCTGGTGTGCTTGACGATCAGGTCATAGTCGCTGTCGTAGTGGAGCACGCCCATGCCAGCGACATGGGCGCAGGCGGCGATCGTCACATCGGTGGGCGGCAGACGGTGATGTCCGATATCGGCCAGCTCGCGCTGCGTATCAAGCGCAGCCACTTCGATGTCCTTATCGATCGCCACGCGCGGGAGCTTTGCCAGGTCGGCCACCATCGCCAAGCGCTCACGCCCTGATCGCGCTGAGTAACCGGCCTCGAGCAGGAACGGCAGACAGGTGGCAAGTTGCAGATCACCCATCCATTCCGCGACCGTCTCGGCACGAGCGGCATCCAACCGCTCGGAGGCAAGCCGCGCCCACGCGGAGTTGTCGATCAGCAGCACGCAGCGCCTCAGTCGACCGAGGAGCCCGAGGTGCTTGACCTCTTCAGCAGCCTCCACGTCAACGGGAATGGCGCGACCACGAACCCTGGCGGCCAGGCGGCGAGCCGCCTCCCGCGCCGCGGCGGCATCGTCAGGCAGCTGGCGCACCTTCACGGCAGCTCCAAGAACCACGAGCTCCGCAAAGTCGATGCGCTGACCGGCCAAGCGAGCGCGCAAATCGTCAAGCGCCTCGCGAACAAGTGGCGTCTCGGTGATCGTGTGACGGGGATGAGATGTGGGCACCAAGCAAGTGTAGCACCGTGCAGCACCTTGTCATCCGAGCCGGGACGGCATGGATACGCGTTATGGACGGCCGTGTCCGGGATAGCCCCGGCGGTCGAAGCGCGCTTCTTCTCGCCGTGCGAAACGAGCCGGCATGGGCGATCCTGGATTCGAACCAGGGACCTCTTCCTTATCAGAGAAGCGCTCTAACCGACTGAGCTAATCGCCCTTTGTCCGCAGCCGCGCACCTTTGCCGAGACAGGCACTCAGGATTCCGCGCGACGCACTGCGCGCCATCTTATCGACGGCACGTGCCCGACGACAAAGAGACCAGCGCGACGCGACATCTGGCATCGCCGCCCGACTCACCGGCGCTGCCGGGCCGCGGCGCACTCCTAGCCATTGGGCCGTGAATCGCCGGCCGCCTGACCCAGGCGACCCGCGAGCCGGTGGGCGTCCTCAGCCGACTCGAATAGCAGCTCTGCCCGGTAGCGCCCCTGGGCATCGCCGTGGACCTTGACCTCGGCGCCGGTCGCACGTTCGAGCAGATCGGCGATTTCCACTGCCGCGGCCTGTTGATCGGCGTCAGGTGTCGGCTTCTGCTTGCGCGCTGTCTTTGGCCGCGCGAGCTCGCGGCCGTTTGCCTTGCGCGCCTGCGCCTCGAGCGTTCTAACCGACCATTCCCCGGACGCCGAATCGCGCGCGAGCCGCCGGCGCTACGCGTGATCCTCGGCGAGCAACAGCGCTCTGCCATGGCCCTCGCTGAGCGCGCCCTCCTCGATCAGCGAGAGCACCTCGTCGGGCAGGTCGAGCAGTCGCATGAGGTTGGACACCGCGACGCGGCTGCGGCCGACTCTGGTGCCAACCTGCTCCCTGGTAAGACCGAGCTCCTCGACCAGTGCGGCGCATGCTCTGGCCTCCTCGATGGGGTTGAGGTCCTCACGGGCCATGTTCTCCACCAACGCGATTTCGAGCGCCTCGGCATCACCGTGGGAGCGCACAATCGCGGGGATCTCGCTCAAGCCGGCGATCCGAGCTGCGCGCCAGCGCCGCTCGCCGGCCACCAGCTGATAGCGGCCGTCCGAGAGTGGCCGCACGAGCACCGGCTGCAGGATCCCCTTCTCGCCCAGCGAGGCAGCAAGCGCGTTGAGCGGCTCCTCCTCGATGCGTCGGCGTGGCTGGCTGGCGTTGGGCACGACCAGCTCCACGGGGACGTTGCGAAGCTCCTGGTCGACCTCCTGGTCTCGGGAAACCGAAAGGATCGCATCCAGACCGCGGCCCATTCCCCGTCTTGGCGGCGTCACGAGGAGCTCCCCACCAGCAGCTCCTTGGCGAGTTGGAAGTACGCCTCGGCCCCGGCGCTATGGGGATCGTGGTGGGTTACAGGCAAGCCGTAGCTGGGTGCCTCCCCCACGCGCACGTTGCGAGGGATGACGGTCTCGTATACGAGGTCGGGGAAGTGCTTGCGCACCTCTTGTTCGACATCCTGTCCAAGCCTGGTACGAGCATCGTGCATCGTGAGCAGCATCCCGGCGACCGTCAGCTGCGGGTTGATCTCGCGCCGCACGCGGGCGAGGGTGTCCAGCAGGCCGGCAAGGCCCTCGAGCGCGAAGTACTCGGTCTGCACCGGGACGATCACCTCTTCGGCGGCGACGAGTGCGGCCACGGTGAGCGGGCCCAGAGAAGGGGGACAGTCGATCAGGATGTACTCGAAGTCTGCGGTCAGCGGCGAGAGCACCTCCCGGAGTCGCAGCTCGAAGTGATCGAGGCGAGGGAGCTCGACATTCGCGCCCGCGAGCCCCGGACCGGCAGGCAGAAGACGCAGCCCCGGCACCGCAGCGTCCACGACCGCCTCTTTGGCGGAGGCCTCTCCAGAGAGAACGTCATAGAGGCCCGGTTCCTGGGCGCGTGGGACGCCGAGCCCGACTGTGGCGTTGGCCTGAGGATCGGCGTCCACGATCAGCGTGGTGCACCCAGCCTCTGCGATGCAAGCACTCAGGTTGACCGCGGTGGTCGTCTTGCCGACCCCGCCCTTCTGGTTGGCTATGGCGAATATGCGTGCCATGGGGACTGCAAGCTAGCGCCGATCGTCCTGCGCCGCGCGCCCGAACGCGGTGGCAGCGACATTCGCAACGCCCAGCGGCCGCTTGCGGGCTACGCCGGGGCGACGCGGAAAGCGCTCCGGAGTCGGTGCTACCTTGAGGTACACATGTAGGTGGTGCTCGAGTGCGGAGGGGAATGGCTGCACATGCCGTATGGTCCTACGCGCAAGGCCGAGCAGGGCGGCTGCATTGATCGCCTGGCGCTCTTCCTCGGGGTTTCGCCGCCCTCGCCAGTCGACGAGCGTGCCGCCGATCCTGAGCAGCGGCGCTGCATACTCGAGCACGACCGGAGCGAGTGCGACCGCACGCGCCAACGCCAGATCGTGTACACCAACCCCTGCTGGCCATTGCTCTACACGTGTGTCGACCACTCGTGCGTTCTCTATGCCGGCATGGATTCGAACCCGTTCGATAAAGGCACACTTACGCGACTGGCTCTCCACCAGCGCGACGGTGCTCTGCGGCATCGCGGCGGCTATCGGCAGGCCGGGCACACCAGCACCGGCACCGATGTCCACTACCCGTACAGCGGAACGCACCTCGTCCAACTCCAGCGCAACCAGCGCGTCCGCTATGTGCACATCGACGGCTTGCAAGGGGTCCCGGACTGTTGTGGGAGCCTGATCGTCAAGCGCGAGACTTTCGAGGATCGCTTCGAGTTGCTCGCTAACGCCGGCCGTCAGCCGATGGCGGTCGACCAATTCGATCACCCGGCGCTGGACCTCATCGTTCATAGCGTGCGAAGGAGGAGGCGTATCTCTCCCTCATCTCGCGGATGCGAGCGCTGACGTGGGCATCAATCTCCTCGGTCAACACGCTCTCCACCAGAGGGAGCACATCCTCCGCGAGGGATGCACCGCGAGCCATCCACTGGTAGTAATGCCGGCCGCCGTGATGATATGGGCCATAAAGTCGCGTCCGTGGGAAGAGGCGTTGGAGTGTATGAAAGATCGCCTCGTGGCGAACGTGCATGCGCAGCGTTATCTGTGGGTTGCGGCCATCTCCGCCGAAGTGCCCCTCGCCGATCAAAAGGCCAACGACCAGGCCTCTCTCCACATCGGTGATCTCTGGTATTCGATGATCGCCCATGGACGGCTATTGTTTCACCGTAGGGAAAAACGTGAAACACTGCCCGCCTAGCGGGCTATCCGCCTAGCGGCGAGATCACGAGGAACCGCTCAGGCTCCTCCCCCTCGCTGTGGGTCTCGACGTCCCCTCGCAGTCGCAGATGCTCGTGCACCACCCGCCGCTCCGACGCCGGCATCGGCTCGAGCTCGATCGCCTCTCCAAGCTCGACAGCTTCATCGGCTGCCTCGTCCGCCTCCTGGCAGAGAGCGGCCTCGCGACGCTCGCGGTATCCGTCAGCGTCCACCACGATGCGCGACCCACTCTCGCCGGCCTTGAAGACGATCCGCCGCGCAAGGTGCTGAATCGCATCGATCGTCTGTCCGCGCCGTCCGATCAGCGGGCCAACCTCCTCGCCCTCGAAGCGCCCGACGATCACATCCTCGGACTCCTCGACACTGACCTCCACACCGAGCCCGCTGCTCTGGCCGATCACATCGAGCAGATTGAGCAGATCGGCCCGTGGATCGGCCTGATCGTCCCGGTCGCTCATCGCCTGCGTCCGGAGCGCTTCTTGCGCTTGCGTGGCGGCGGAGGCGGGGCCGGGGCCGACGCTGCCGCCATCGCAGGCTCCAAGGTACGGCCGGCAGGGCTGCTGGAGGAGACGAGCGTGCCGCCGGCAACCGGTGGTGGACCCACCCTGCGGCGGATCAGATACTGCTGCGTGACCGTCCACAGATTCGTCGTGATCCAGTACACCAGCAGTCCGGCGGGGAATTTGAAGATGAAGAGGACAAACACAAGCGGCAGCAACATCATCATCCGCCGCTGGTTCTTGTCGACTGTCGCGCTCATGAGCATCGTAGAGCCAAGCTGCGAGCCCACATAGAGCACCAGCAGCACGATCAGAACCACGCCCGTGGCATGGCCTGTGATATCCGGGATGAACAGGAACTTCGCCGAATGCGGCGCGACCTGTTCGCAGGTCGTGGTTTCGAGGTACTTCGCCGGCAGGTGCTTGGCCATCGTGATCGACGCGTTGTGCGTAGCGTTGTAGTGCGTGACCAGGCTCGGTCCGCAGATGTGCTTCTTGAGGTCCGTCCGCAGCATGTAGAACAGAGAGATGAAGACCGGAAGCTGCAGGACCAGTGGCAGGCAGGAGGCGAACGGGTTGATTTTGTTCTCCTGGTAGAACTTCATCAGCTCCTGCTGCTGGCGCTGCTTGTCGTCCTTGTACTTCTCCTGGATTTCCTTCATCCGCGGCATGTGCTGCTGCAGCCGCTGCATCGAATGGAACTGCTTGACCGTGAGCGGCACCATCACCGCGCGGACAACCACGGTGAGCCCCACGATCGCAAGGCCCCAGCTACCGCCCACGACGCTTTCGTGGATGAAGACCAAGATCCCCTGGAAGAGGGCGATCAGTGGCGAAAAGGCGCTTTCGATTATGTTCGTGGCGAGGATCGGGATCATCTCAGCACCGCTAGGCGGCGTGCTTGAACAGCCGCTGCCCGTCGACGGGATCGTACCCGCCGTCGCTGAACGGGTTGCACCTCAGCAGCCTCCACGCCGCAAGCACCGCGCCACGCAGGACCCCAAACCGCCGAACCGCTTGGATCGCGTACGCCGAACAGGTGGGCTCGTAGCGGCAGCGCCGCGGCAGCGCGGGCGAGATCACCTTCGAATAGAAGATCAGAGGGGAGATCGCGACAGTGCGCGCCACTCGACGAAGGGGGCTCACGCTGCCCGCCTCCTCGCGTCGCCTTCCTCCGGTCTCGCCTTCGCGATCAACTCCTCCAAGGCGTCGCTCACGCCGGCAAGACCCTCCGCCTCGAGGAGGCCCAGCACTTCGGGCCTGGCCACTACCACGACGTCGCGTCCCGCGCCGAGCCGCTCGCGCTTCGTGGCGACCGCTTCGCGAAGGACCCGCTTGACTCGGTTGCGCTGCACGGCGCCGCCCACCCTGCGCGACACCGACAACCCGACCCGCGGCTCCTCGACGGACTGATTCGGGAATGTGTAGAGCACCAGATACCTGTTCGCACACGACCGGCCCTGACGATAGACACGCTCGAACTCAGAGCTGCGCGTGAGACGACCGCGGCCTGCGTGACGCGGCTTCATTCCCACGCCGTCACACTGACAGGCGCTTGCGTCCCTTGTCGCGACGGCGCTTGAGCGTGAGTCGGCCCGCGCGCGTACGCATACGGGCCCGAAACCCGTGGGCTCTCGCGCGCTTGCGTTTCTTCGGCTGATAGGTCCGCTTCATCGGCTCTTCCTGCTCGTCGTCGCGTCGAAGGCACCGATGCTCCGCGATGGGACCAAGGTGCCCGAACAGCGGAGTATAACGGCGCGCTGCCCCAACAGCTCAGGCAGCACTCGACGTCGAGCAGCCGTCCTGCGCAGCCACAGCCTCGAAGCCTTCGGGTACGTTTGCCGATGCACTCGATCCCTGTCTCCAACAGGCATTCCAGGACGCCGTGTATAGCTTTTCGGTACAGCAAGCGTTTTTCTCGCCATTTGCGAAGACCGGCCACACCGCTCCTCAACGCACCCTCCCACGTTGGCTATATTCGCCTGCGCCGGGCTCTCGCAGCCCCCCCGACCACGTCCAGCATCAGGCACTCCCATCAGGGAGCGTCGCCACCTGTCACGCCTACCCACACCCACAACCGCGACACCCCTTTGACAGCAGACGTCGACCACATCTGGTCTCTGGTCCAAGGCCAGCTCGCCGCTGCCGTCGACGATGCAACCTTCCGTATCTGGCTCGCTCCCCTACAAGCGGTCGAGCTCAATGGCGACACGCTCGTGATCACAGCCCCTCCACAGACCTGTGGATGGATCCGCGACCGCTTCGGCCGTCTACTTCAAACGGCAGCGACAGCAGCCATCGGCCATCGGGTTACCGTCGAGCTCCTCTCCGCAGGCACACAGCTCGACCAACCATCCGCGCGGCCTTCCAGACCAGCAGCAGTCGAGACCGACCTCCTCGACAACCCGAAGCTCTCCTTCGACCAATTCGTCATCGGCGACTCCAACCGCCTTGCTCACGCGGCAGCGCTGGCTGTAGCCGAGATGCCCTCACAGGCATACAACCCACTCTTCCTCTGTGGCCCTCCAGGAGTCGGTAAGACCCACCTCCTGCGCGCGATCGGCGCGCTCATCCGCGCCCATGACCCAGCGCTGATCGTGCGCACCATCACCGGCGAGCAATTCACGACCCAGTTCCTGGCCGCGCTGGCTACCCGTGACACGGATGACTTCAAGGCCCGATTCCGACACGCAGACGTACTTCTGATCGACGACGTGCAGTTCCTCGAGCGCAAGACACGCACCGAGGAGGAGTTCTTCCACACCTTCAACGCTCTCCACGAGACCGGCAGCCAGATCGTCCTTACCTCCGACAGGCCTCCACGTAACCTCGAGGATCTCGAGGACCGTCTCCGCGAGCGGTTCGCCTCCGGCTTGGTGGCCGACATCCAGCCCCCAGACATGGCCACGCGCTTGACGATCCTCCGCAAGCGAGCCGCGCACGACGGCATATCCATCGCCGAGCCAGCGATCCTACGGATCATCGCCGAGCGGATCAGCCACAACGTGCGCTCCCTCGAGGGCGCCCTGATTCGCGTCGTGGCATTTGGCTCGCTGACGGGCCGTCCCCTCACTGTCGAGCTGGCAACCGAGGTGCTGGACGGGCTCTACCCCGCTTCCAAGCGTGAAGCCTCTCCTCGTTCGATCGCCGAGATCCAACACGCAGCGTGTGAGCAGTTTGGGATCTCTCCCGCGGAGCTCGTATCCACAGGTAGGGCTTCCAAGATTGCTTGGCCAAGGCAGTTGGCGATGTACCTCTCGCGTGAGATGACCTCCGAGTCCCTGCCGGCCATCGGACGCCACTTCGGCGGGCGCGACCACACGACCGTCCTGCACGCATGGCGGAGAACCTCTGAGAAGCTGGACTCCGACCCCCGGACACGCTCTGCCGTCGACTCGCTTCGAAAGCGTCTCAGCTAGCCCGCACATCTAATGACCGTGGCCCCTGGCACACTTATCCACCTCCGTCCACATCTCCATCCACAGTCGTCCTGCCCCACATCCCAGTCCACGCCACACACCGCTGGTCCTCATCCACAAATCCACAGGTACTGCATCTCCTAAAGCTCAATCAGTCGAAGGTTCCATTTGAAGCTCACGCTCTCCACATCTGATCTCCTAGCCCAACTCCAGAACGTGACACGCGTAGCATCGACGCGTAGCGCCGTACAGGCACTCTCTGGCGTCATGCTGAGAGCCTCTGGCGACGCCTGCGAATTGATGGCCACCGACGTCGAGGTCGCCTTGCGGGTCTCGGTTCCAGCGGAAGTGTCCTCTGAGGGCTCCGCGGTATTGCCTGCGCGCCTCCTACTCGATGTCGTCCGCTCGCTTCCGTCCAAGACCCTGACACTCCAGCTTCGACCTGCCGAGAACGAGGTCGAGGTGGTTTGTGGTGCTGCCACCTTCCACCTCCGTACGCTTCGCCTCGAGGACTTCCCAGCACTACCGAGCCCGGAGGGAGATGGGCGGATCACTCTGCCGACACAAGCCTTCGTGGATACGGTCACAAAGGTCTCACGTTCGGCATCTCACGACGAGACGAGGCCGGTTCTGACCGGCATTCTCGTCTCAGCTTCAGGCTCGGAGCTTGTGATGGTCGCCACCGATTCCTACCGCCTGAGCGTCAAGCGCACACAGCTCAAGTCTGCTATTGCCGGCAGCTTTGAGGCCAATGTCCCGGCACGTGCGCTTCAAGAGCTTGCCCGTATAGCTGGCCCCGCGGCAGAGGAGCAGCTGACCGTCGGCGTGCAAGACGGTCAGGTTGTATTCGAGGCGGCAGGCGCCGTGCTCTCCTCGCGGTTGATTGACGGACAGTTCCCGAACTATCGCCAACTGCTGCCAGACTCGGTGGAGCACGAGCTGGTGCTCTCGACCGCTGAGCTAAGCGGTGTTGTTCGACGCATCAGCTTGCTCGCGCAGAAGAACTCGCCTCTGCGGTTGAGGTTCTCGGAGGGCCAGCTGACCGTGACGGCGCAGACGCCAGATGTCGGGGAGGCGACGGAGTCGGTCCCGGTGCCCTTCCAGGGCGAGCAGTTCGAGATCGGATTTAACGCCGAGTTCCTGCGCGACGGTCTGGAGAGCGTCGAGACCGACGAGCTGGCTCTGAAGTTGATCAGTCCAGTTCGCCCGGGGCTGATTGAGTCGCCTGGCACCAGCGACTTCATCTACCTGATCATGCCGATCAGGCTCACCGCTTGAGGCGGTGAGCCGCCGCAGGCGCGATGCAGCTAAGCGCCGTCGAGCTGCGCGACTTCCGCAGCTACGAGTCTGCTCAGGCCGAGCTTGGCCCCGGCCTGACCGTCGTGCATGGCCGTAACGGCGCTGGTAAGTCGAATCTGCTCGAAGCGATCTGCTTTGGTTGCACGGCCCGCTCGCCGCGGACTCGTAATGACCGCGAGCTGATCCGCTTCGGCGCATCGGCGGCGCGTGTTAGCCTCGATCTCGTCGACGAGCGTGGAGACGAGCATGTGCTCGCAGTGGGATTTGGGGCGATGGAGGGCGAGACCTCGCTGCAGAAGCGCATCCGCTTCGACGGTGCGCGGATCGAGCGTCCCGACCAGGTCCCCGAGAGACCACTTGTCGTGATCTTCGTGCCCGACAGGCTCGAGCTCATAAACGGAGCGCCTGCGATCAGGCGCGGGCATCTGGACCACCTACTGGCAGCCCTTTGGCCCACTCGGGCCGCACATCGCTCCGAGTACGCGAGGGCACTCGCACAGCGCAATGCGCTCGTCTCGCGCATCCGCTCAGGCGCTGCCTCCAATGCTGCGCTGCATGGCTGGAACGGGGAGCTCGCCCGGCACGCGCTCGTACTTTCAGCTGACCGCCGGGCGGCGGTGAAGCAGATAGAGGATGGCTTTCAGCGTCGATGTGCCGCGCTTGGCCTTACAGGCAACGCAAAGCTCGAGTACCGACCACGGACTCGGGCGCAGACGCCCGAGGAGTTCGTCGACGAGCTCGAGGAGCGCCTTGCCGCGGACCTCGAACGCGGATACACCACCCACGGCCCTCACCGAGACGACTTGGCGATCCTCCGCGATGGCCGCCAACTGCGCACCTATGGCTCCCAGGGCGAGCGCCGGCTCGCACTTCTGGCACTGCTCCTTTCCGAGCGCGCCGCGCTGGCCGACGCCCGTGTGAACGCGCCGCTGATCCTGCTCGACGACGTGATGAGCGAGCTCGATGCGGAGCGGCGAGAGCTCTTGCTGGCCGACCTCGCGGCCGCGGAGGGCCAGAGCATCATTGCGACGACCGACCTTGCCCATGTGCCAGGTGCCGGCTCGGCGAACGCGAGGCGGCTGGCGGTTGCCAACGGATCGATCTACACAGATGATTAGCGGCCGATGAGACGTCGTGCCCCCCGCCCCATATCCGCCGCGCTGGCAGTCCTCGGTGACGGGCTTGCACCCCGGAGCACACTGGCCTCCGCGCGAACCGATTGGGAGCGAGCGGTCGGAGCCCAGATCGCCGCTCACTGCCAGCCGGCCGGCGAGCGGTCGGGCACCCTGACGGTGGACTGTGACGCTGCGGTCTGGGCGGCCGAGTTGGAGATGCAGTCGGAGGAGATCCTGAGTGCGCTGAACGCCGTGCTCGGGCCGGGACACGAGCTCTCCGCGCTGCGATTTCGCGTGCGCTGAGCCGCCGGTCTGACAGTGCCGCAAAGGCGTGGAATTTCCGCCATTTGCAGTGTGTTTGGCTCGGATCGGAGGGGTCGCTGTGATATCGTGCGGTGCACAGCGAACTCGCCCCGGCCCGCGTTTTCTCTCGCCCCGGAAGCCGGGGCGTTCTCATGTAATCGGCGGGCGAGCGGAAGGACCATTGGCAACGGAGACCAATAGCCAGGGCGAAGGCCCCAGGGACGGCCGCGAGCCCGCTGCGGGTGACGCGGGCGCCAGCTACGACGCGCAGGACATCACGGTTCTGGAGGGCTTGGAAGCGGTTCGCAAGCGCCCTGGCATGTACATCGGCTCCACGGGCGTGATGGGGCTGCACCACCTCGTCTATGAGGTCGTCGACAACTCGGTCGACGAGGCGCTGGCCGGATTCTGCACCGAGGTGAAGGTGGGCATTCACCCGGACAACTCCGTGACCGTCAGCGACAACGGGCGCGGCATCCCGGTGGCGATGATGGAGAAGGAGGGCAGGCCCGCCATCGAGGTGGTGCTGACGGTGCTGCACTCCGGCGGCAAGTTCGGCCAGGGCGGCGGCTACAAGGTCTCCGGCGGCCTGCATGGCGTCGGCGTCTCGGTCGTCAACGCACTCTCGGAACGCCTGCATGTCGAGGTCCGTCGCGACGGCCACGTCTTCAGCCAGGACTACTCGCGCGGCGCCCCCCAGGGCGATCTGGAGCGCGGCGCGCCGCTGGCGCAGGGCGCCGAGACCGGAACCACGGTGACCTTCCTGCCCGACGCCGACATCTTCGAGACGCTCGACTTCGACTTCCGCACGCTGGAGGAGCGGCTGCGCGAGACGGCGTTCCTCACGCGCGGCCTGCACATATCGCTCATCGACGAGCGCGCGGAGGGTCACAGCGCCGAGTTTCGCTACGAGGGCGGCATCGAGGACTTCGTCGCCTACCTGAACGAGAACCGGGACCCCGTGCACCGCAAGGTGATCTTCTTCGCCGGCGAAGGCGAGGAAGGGGCTGCCGAGGTCGCGATGCAGTGGAACTCCTCCTACCAGGACTCGATCCACTCCTTCGCCAACAACATCAGCACGCGCGAGGGCGGCAGCCACATGTCCGGCTTTCGCTCGGCGCTTACACGCACGCTGAACAAGTACGCCCGCGACCACAACCTGCTCAAGGAGAAGGAGGACAACCTCTCCGGCGAGGATGTCCGCGAGGGCCTGACAGCCGTGATCTCGGTCAAGCTGCGCGATCCCCAGTTCGAGGGCCAGACCAAGACCAAGCTCGGCAACCCCGGGATGGCCGGCTTCGTGGAGTCGATCGTCAACGCCGGCCTCTCCGAGTTCCTGGAGGAGAACCCCAGCGAGGCCCGGGCGGTGATCATGAAGGCGGTGCAGGCCCAGCGCGCTCGCGAGGCGGCGCGCAAGGCGCGCGATCTGACGCGCCGCAAGTCGGCCCTGGAGAACTCCACGCTGCCGGGCAAGCTCGCCGACTGCTCGGTCAAAGACCCGAGCCTGGCCGAGCTGTTCGTGGTCGAGGGAGACTCGGCCGGCGGCTCTGCCAAGCAGGGCCGTGACCGCAACACGCAGGCGGTGCTGCCGCTGCGCGGCAAGATCCTCAACGTCGAGAAGAGCCGCATCGACAAGGTGCTCCAGAATGCCGAGATCCAAGCGCTGATCACGGCCATCGGCACCGGCGTGCGCGACGAGTTCAACATTGAGAACGCGCGGTACCACAAGGTGATCCTCATGACAGATGCTGACGTTGACGGCGCTCACATCAGGACCCTTGCACTCACGCTTCTGTTCCGTGAGATGCAGGAGCTGATCGAGGCCGGCTACGTCTACATCGCAAAGCCTGCCCTCTACAAGCTCAAGCAGGGCTCGCGCGAGCGCTACATCGAGCGCGAGCACGAACTGGAGGAGATCCTGCTGGCCGACAAGTGGGAGAAGATAGAAGTCCTCGATCGCCACGGCGAGCGCTTCAAGCTCACCGAGGCCCGCTGGCAGAGCTTCACTCGCCGCCTGAAGGAGTACGAGGGCTGGGCCTCCTCGCTGCGCGCCTCCCACGGCCACGACGTCGTCCAGTTCCTGGAGGAGTCGTCGCTGCTGGGCGAGAAGGTGCTCACCGCCGAGGCAGCGCTGGAGCTTCTCTCGCGGCAGGGCTTGGAGGGAGAGACCCACGCCACGGAGCTGCTGGACCAGGACCCGATCGAGATCCGCGTGAAGGCGATCGAAACCCGCACGGGCTTCGCACGGGTGCATCGCCTGCGCCGCGCGATGTTCGACTCTCAGGAGTACCGCAAGCTCGTGCAGGTGCACGGTCAGCTGATCGATCTGGCCGGCACGCCGGCCTTCGAGGTCCGGCTCGGCGACTCGCAGGAGACCGCCGCCAGCTTCGATGCGCTGCGCGAAGCGGTGCTCACGGTGGCCCAGAAGGGCGTCAAGCTCCAGCGCTTCAAGGGTCTTGGCGAGATGAACGCCGATCAGCTCGGCGAGACGACGATGAGCCCCGCGAGCCGTACCCTGGCGCAGGTGACCCTCGAGGACGCCGCCGCCGCCGACCGCATCTTCGCGATGCTGATGGGCGACCAGGTCGAGCCGCGCCGCGAGTTCATCGAAGAGAACGCCAGGGCCGTCGCAAACCTGGATGTGTGAGGGGGAGGTGAGGCAGCATGGCTTCGGCTGACGTCATAAGCGGAGGCAACATCGAACCGCGCGCTCTCGAAGAGGAGATGCGCACCGCGTACCTCGACTACGCGATGTCGGTGATCGTGGGCAGGGCGCTGCCGGACGTGCGCGATGGCCTGAAGCCCGTGCACCGGCGGGTGCTCTACGCGATGAACGAGCTGGGCCTTGCGCCCAACCGCTCCTACTCCAAGTGCGCCCTGATCGTGGGCGAGGTGATGGGCAAGTACCACCCCCACGGCGACTCCGCGATCTACGACACGCTCGTGCGCATGGCCCAGGACTTCTCGATGCGCTCGATGTTGGTCGACGGGCAGGGCAACTTCGGCTCGGTGGACGACGATCCGGCTGCCGCGATGAGGTACTGCGTCGTGGGCGAGACTCGCGTCCAGCTGGCCGACGGTACTGCGTGCATTGCGGACATCGCCGACGGCTTGGAGCCGGACAGCGAGCGCGACGATGGACCACCTCATAGTGCTCGATCGCCTCGGGCGCCCGGTCCGGGCCTCGCGCGTCTTTCATTCGGGCGAGCACCCAACGTTGAAGCTCCGTACGCGCGAGGGCTACGAGCTGACCGGCACGCACAACCATCCGGTGCTTTGCCTTGTCGACATGGTTGGGGTGCCCCTGTTGTTGTGGAAGCTCCTGGAGGAGATGCGACCCGGCGACCGCGTGCTGCTCAATCGCACGGGTGGCAAGCGCGATGATGAGCAGCAGCTCGATGAGCGTTCGCGCAAGCTCGCGCTGCTGGCCGGAGCGTTCGTAGCAGAGGGATGGTTTGGGAGCCGGCGAGCGGGTTTCAACAACATCGACAAGGACTTCTTCGACGCGGTCCTCGATGCATATGACACTGTCATCGGCGGACCCCGATACGTCTACTCTCGCACGATCAGGTCCGGCAGTACATGCCACGAGCTCGATGTGCAGAACCTGACTGCACTGCGCGCGAGCTGCCTCGCTGAGCTCGAGGGCTGCCGCAGCGCCAGCAAGCGCGTACCGGAGTGTGTCTGGTCTGGTGGCAGCGCGCTGAAGCGCGTTTTCATGCAAGCGATCTTCGAGGGCGACGGGTCTTCCTCGCTGCTGCCGCGGAGCACCATTCAGATCTCCTACTCGACACGCAGCGAGCTCCTTGCTCGTGATGTGCAGCAGCTGCTGTTGGAGTTCGGGATCGTCTCTCGTTTGGCCATCTCCGCACGCGGCGAGATCAAGGTGCTCATCACCAACAGACGCGATGCGCGTCTGTTCGCCCAGCGGATAGGGTTCTTCGGTGCAAAGCAGGCAAGCTCGAAGAGCGAGCTCGCTCAGATCCCGACGACAGTCGCGCGCTCAGCCACGATCATGTGCCTTACCTCGCCGCTATATCCGGGCAGAGGCTGGCCGGCAAGCGAGCGCGATGGCTTCAACGCCACAACATCGATCGCATCGAGCGTTGGGAGAGCGGTCCACGGCGATCCTTGAGCGCATCGCCTCTGAGGAGGTTCGCGACGTTGACGCGCCGCTCATCACCGGCGACTACTACTACGCCGCAGTCGAGTCCGTGACCCAGGCCGGCATCCAGCCCGTCTACTCGATCCGGGTCGACACGAAGACCACTCCTTCCTCACAAACGGCTTCGTCAGCCACAACACAGAGGCCCGCCTGGCCCGCATCGCGACCGAGATGCTGCGCGACCTCGACATGGACACCGTCGACTTCGCGCCCAACTACGACGGCTCCAAGCGCGAACCGCTGGTGCTGCCCGCGCGCTTCCCGAACCTGCTCGTGAACGGCTCCTCGGGCATCGCGGTAGGAATGGCGACCAACATCCCGCCGCACAACCTGCGCGAGGTTATCGACGCGACGATCGCCTACATCGAAGACCCCGACATCAACGTCGAGGGCCTGATGGCGCACGTCAAGGGCCCCGACTTCCCGACGGGCGGGATCATCCTTGGCCTCGCGGGCATCAGGGACGCCTACGAGACCGGCCGCGGCCGGGTGCGGGTGCAGGCCAAGGCCCACATCGAGCCGCTCAAGCAGGGCAAGGAGGCGATCGTCGTCACTGAGCTGCCCTACATGGTCAAGAAGGGTGGCGCCCGGCGGCCTGATCGAGAAGATCGCCGACCTCGTGCACGAGAAGAAGATCCCTGAGATCTCCGATATCGCGACGAGTCGGACAAGCGCGGCATGCGGCTGGTGATCGAGCTCAAGCGCGACGCGATCCCGAAGGTCGTGCTGAACAAGCTCTACAAGCACACCTCCCTGCAGTCCACCTTCGGCGTGAACATGGTCGCGCTCGTGGACAACGTTCCGCGCACGCTGAACCTGCGCGCCGTGATCCACAACTACGTCGCCCACCAGCGCGAGGTCATCGTCCGCAGGACCAAGCACGAGCTCTCCGAGAAGGAGGCCCGCGCGCACATCCTGCAGGGGCTGCTGAAGGCGCTCGAACACCTCGACGAGATCATCGAGATGATCAGGGCTTCGCGCGACCGCGACAGCGCCCGCGAGCAGCTTATCGAGCGCTTCCAGTTCACCGCGATCCAGGCATCGGCGATCCTCGACCTGCGGCTCTCGCAGCTGACCGCCCTGGAGGCCGACTCGATCAAGCGCGAGCACGCCGACGTGGAAGAGCGGATCGCCGAGCTGCGGGCGATCCTCGGAGACGAATCGCGCGTGCTGGCCGTAATCAAGGACGAGCTGGGCGAGATCTCCGAGCGCTTCTCCGACGAGCGGCGCACCGAGATCAGCCCCTCCAGCGACGAGATCGACATCGAGGACCTGATCGCCGACCAGCAGATGGTGATCACGATCACCCAGCCGGCTACATCAAGTCGCTGCCGCTTGCGACCTACCGCCAGCAGCAGCGCGGCGGCCGCGGTGTGACGGGGATGGACATGAAGGACGGCGACTTCATCGAGCACCTCTTCGTGTGCTCCTCCCACGACTACCTGCTGTTCTTCTCCAACCGCGGCAAGGTCTACCGCTCCAAGGTCTACGAGCTGCCGGAGGCTTCGCGCACTGCCAAGGGACGAGCTCTGGTCAATGTGCTGCCGCTGCGCGAAGGCGAGCGTATCCAGGCGGTCCTCTCCACGCGTGACTTCTCAGAGACGAAGTACCTCGTCTTCGCGACCCGCAACGGCACCGTCAAGAAGACAGAGCTGACGGCCTACAACACGCCGATCAGAGCGGACGGGATCATCGCGATCAACATCCGCGACGACGACGAGCTGCTGGCGGTCCGTGGCGTCGAATCGGGCGAGGAGGTGATCATGGTCTCCAAGGCGGGCCTGGCGGTGCGCTACCCCGAGTCCGCCGCGCGCTCGATGGGCCGCGACACGACCGGCGTGCGCGGGATGGATGTGCGATGGGGGCCAGGTGATCGCGATGGACGTCGCAAGAGACGACATGGACCTGCTCGTCGTGACCGAGAACGGATACGGCAAGCGCACCCTGATCGACCAGTACCGCAAGACCAACCGCGGCGCCAAGGGCGTAAAGACGATCGGCCTGACCGAGCAGAAGGGCGCTCTCGCCGGCGCGCTGGTCGTGCGCGAGCACCAGGAGCTTGTCTTCATCTCGGTCGGCGGCATGGTCCAGCGCACCTCTGTGGCCGGGATCTCCCGCCAGGGCCGCGCTGCGACCGGCGTGCGCGTGATGAACCTCAAGAGCGACGACACCGTCTCCGCGGTCGCGCTCGTGATCGAGGGCGGCGCGGAGGAGGAGGCCGTGGAGCTGGCCCCCGCCCCGCCGCGGATGACCCGTCCGCCGGCTCGCCGGACGGCACCCCCGGCTAAGGGCCTATCCCGTTGGGTCCGCACGCCCGGATGCGCTCACTGGCCGGTGCATGGCGGCGTCCTCGGGGCTCGACGTGGCGTTGCCACGTCTTCGCCCCTGCGTCCTTGCCCTGCTTGACCATCGAACGCCCCGGACGCACGTGCCCTGCCGGGATAGGCCCCGACCCTTGCAATGCGTCCTCGGTGTTCGCTACGCTGGGTGGACCAGAGAAAGGAGGTGGTCCTCACGTCTAGTGACAGTTCTTCCGGGACCCTGGAGGTGTCCGGCCGCTAGGTCGGATGGCTGGGCCGACCGAACCGGTTGATGCGCGCTTCGCGAGCATCCTGAACCGCTCAGCGGAATCCAACCCGGGACACCCCGAGAGGGCCGCCGGACTGGTCCCCCCGGCATGCAAAATGGCCGTCTCTCGGAATTCCAGTTAAAGATGCACGCGAAGGGCGCCCCGTCGAAGGCGCCCTTCGTGCTTTTTAGGGGCCCCGCGAAGAGAGCGAGACCACGGTATGCGGCACCCGCCCGCGCGCGAGCTCTAAGAACCTGTTTCAAGAAGATCGGCACGTCCGGATGCGCACCTGGACGCTGCGCCGTCCCGCGTCGCCCAGCTTGGTCCAGGCACACCCGACCGCCTATCTTGAAACAGGTTCTAAGCGGCCTGCGGCAGGTAGGCCTGCCAGGCCGAGGGAATCGTCGGACTGGCAACCTGGATGAATATCTCTGCGTGTGGCGGCCTTGGGGGGCGGCGTGGGTGCATGCCGGCCTGGCGCGGCAGACGGTCGCCCTTGCGGCGGTTGCAGGGAGCACAGGAGGCGACGATGTTCTCCCAGCTGGAGTTGCCGCCCTTCGAGCGCGGTATCACGTGGTCGACGGTGAGATTCGAGCGTGAGCCGCAGTATTGGCAGGTCCAACCGTCCCTGGCGAACACTGCCCGTCGAGTGATCTTGCGCCTGTGCATGTCGCGCGGGATGTGCACGTAGCTGACGAGCCGGATTACGATCGGCCGTGTGATCGTGGAGCGCTCGGAGTGCAGCTGCCCAGGCGCCCCGCTCGACGACCTCCGCCTTGTCCTTGAGCAGCAGGACAACGGCGCGTCGCACGGAGCAGACATTGATCGGCTCGAAGGTGGCGTTGAGGACGAGCACCCTGCCGCTCACTCCCGAGGGGAGCGAGTCAGGTCCGCGCCGCTGGTGCTCTGCTGCCGGCGCGGACCCCATCGGTCCGGATGGCGCGCTGGTATCCATCGCTTCAGGCCGCAGTGTAGCGGTGTGCGCACACGCACAGCTGCGCTCACGCAGCTAGTTCACGACACGGGCCCATCGCCTCACTGCTCCGCGGCTGCGGGATAGGAGCCGAGAACCCACACCTGCTCGCAGAGCGCCCGCAGGCCGGCAATCGCCTCGCCCACGTCCTGCTCGCCCGCCTGGCCTTCGAGGTCGACGAAGAACATGTAGTGGCCCATGCGCTCTCGGCGGGGCCGCGACTCGATCTTGGTCAGGTTGATCCCACGGTGGGCAAACTGGTCGAGGCACAGCACGAGCCAGCCCGAGCGATTTGCTCCCGGCCCCCAGAAAACGAGCGAGGTCCTCTCCCTCGCGCTCTCCCTCGGTGCCACCGGCGGCCGGCGCGCTGCAGCAGTCCTCGAGCCAAGCCAAACGAAGCGGGTGAGGTTGTCGTCGCGGTCCTGGAGGTCCGCTCGCAACACCACGGCCCCATAGAGCTCTGCTGCCAGGCGTGGACCGATCGCCGCGGCCCCCTCGGCCGGATCCGTCCCGGCGCCGATTCTCACGGCCTCCGCGGTCGAGGTGGCCGGAACGATCCTGGCCTGCGGCAGATGCTCGCGCAGAAAGCGGCGGCACTGTCCTGGCACCTGCGGGTGTGTGAGCACGGTACGAATCTGCTGAAGCGGAATCTCTGCGGCTGCGGCGAGAAAATGGCGCACGCCGAGGAGCTGCTCGGCGACTATCTGCAGCTGCTCGGCATGGTCGGCCAGCAGGTCGAGTGTGACTGTCACCGATCCCTCGAGCGAATTCTCGATCGGCACGACCGCCCACGAGACATCGCCACGCGTCACGGCCATCGCGGTGTCGTAGATCGTCTCCAACGCCACCGGCTGCACCGCCCCTGGCAGCGCGCTCGCCAGCAGCGCCTCCTCGGTGAAGGTGCCGGCGGGCCCGAGGTGGCCTACCCGCGCGGCCCCTGGCTCAGCTTGCGCGCTGGAGCTCATCGTCCCCGGCCGCTCCGGCGCTGCCGGCTTGCTGCACCGCTTGGGCCTCCTCGGGCGAGAGCTCGAGCAGGCCGACACCGTGCTGAATCTGCTTGGCGTACACGCGCGCCTGATCGCGGTGGTGGATGCAGGAGATGACGATGCCAGAGTGCGTCCCGTCGATCAGGGCGATCGACATCGACTGCCGGCCCGAGTGCTCGTTGTAGGCGTCGTAGTGGACCAGCGCCCAATTCGAGATGCCCGCCAGCAGGGACTGCTCGATCTCCGCCAGCCGCGCCTGCAGCGTCTCGGCGACCTGCGAGCTGTAGTCGCGCAGCGCTTCGAAGGCGTCCTCCAGGCCGGCCGCATGGGCGATCACGTCGCGCTGGCCCGCCTGCCCGAGGACCACGCTCTGCGCTGCTTTGAGCCTGCGCAGCGAGATTGCCAGCGAAAGGCAGACCAGGATCGCGAGCAGCGCGAGAGCGACGGCCGCGATCGCGACTATTCCCTGGGTGTCGGTGAGCGAAGTGGCAAGCATTGAGCTGCTCGCCACGATATCTGCCGTCCTGGATGCATTCGCTGCTCCTCGCCTGAGGGCCTACCGAGATAGGCCCTCATTCGAGGAAGGCGAGATAGGTGGCCTTGTTGTTTTCGAGGTTGGTCTCGCCCGGAACCTTTTCGACCCTGGCTTCTACCTTCGCGGCTGTGCCGGTGCTCACGCCGCTGACAGGCACGTTGACGTTGACGGTCTGTCCCGCTTCGGTGCTGGGGACGGTGTGCGAGCCCGAGACCGTCTTGCCGCTGCTTGTGACCGAGACGAGCACCTTGGTGTTGGTCTCGGCGTTTTCGCCGGTGTTTTGGAAGGTGACCGTGAAGGTCGGGCTCGCGCCGCCGCTGAGGTGATTGACAGCCGGTTCGGCCTGTCAGCGCGACGCCGCCGACCGCGACGCCCGTGAGCGCGTCGCCATGGGTGCCAGGGGCGAGCTGCCCGGAGGATTCGGAGGATTCGCCCGTGGCCTTGCCCGTGATGCGGGAGAGCACGGTTTCGGGCGTGAGCCATCCAAAGTTCGGCAGCGAACGGCTTTCGGCGGTGCTCAGGCCACCCAGGCCACCTGCCGAGAGCGCTTCCTGGAGGAGCGGCCTTACCCGCTCCGACCAGATCACATCCGAGGCGAGCAGCATCTCCATCGCGCCCGCGATGCGGGCCGATGCGGGCTTGCCTTCGGTGCCGAGCACGCCATGCATCTGGCCGGCGATCTTCTGCACCGCTTCTGCTCGCAGCTGGAGCGCCAGCAGCAGATTGCGCTGAGCTTCCGAGGTTTCGCCCGGAACACTCATTTCGCGCGCGCTGTCGACCATCTGCTGCGCGCTGCCATGCAGTTCGTTGAGCTGCTGGTCGACGTTGATCGTGGGCTTGCCGCCGGCGCCCACGAGCGCCGTGAAGAGGGGCTTGGCGACTTCCTGTTCAGATCGATGTGCGATCTGGCCGACGTCCCGGTTGTACTGTTCCAGGGCGGAGGTTTTTTGGCCTTTGAGGACTGCGCTGACGATCAGCACGATCGCGATCACGAGCACGACCCCGACCCCGGCTGCGATTCGACGGCGCATCATCAGCGCGTGCCTGTCAGCCGGCCGGTGGGCCCCGATCGGCTGGGGACGCCTCGGTCGCGGCCGCGATCCGCGGGGTGGACGCCTCTCTCTAGTCGCCGACGGCGGCGTTGGACCTTCGTCGTCGTTGAAGAACGACACGCACTTGCTCCTTGCAGAACTGCTGCTCAGGCACCAGTATGAACACAGTCACGAGGCACCTTTCCTGTGAGCTCTGCAACTTCTCGCTCAAAGCACGATCTCCTGCCTGAAGGCGGCAGGGTCGCCGGCAGGGATGCCGAAGCGTTCAGGACGGTGGACACGGTGATCGCTGCGGCCGACAGTCAGGGACGCGCTGCGCCCCTGCGCGTGCTCGGGCGCTACCGGTTGCTCGAACGGCTGGGCTCGGGTGGATTCGGCGAGGTCTTCCGGGCGCAGGACGAGCTGCTGCGGCGCCAGGTGGCCGTCAAGCGCATCCCGATCGAGGCCGACGGCATCGGCGAGCGCGCTGCCCGCGAGGCCCACGCTGCAGCCAGGCTCTCCCACCCTGCGATCGTTGCCCTCTATGAGGCCGCCGAGCAGGACGGCTGCTTTTACCTCACATCCGAGCTGGTCGAGGGGCAGACGCTCGCACGCCTGGTGGCGCAGGACGCGCTCAGCGATGAGCAGATCGTCGAGATCGGCCTCGTCCTCTGCGACGCCTTGATGCACGCTCACAGCCGCGGCGTCATCCACCGCGACGTGAAGCCCCAGAACATCATCGTCCCGGACGACCCCGCAGATCGCTCCGGTGTCGCCAAGCTGACCGACTTCGGCGGGGCGCGCCTGGACGGAGAGGTCGCGCTGACTGCCACCGGGGATGTGCTCGGCACTCTGGCCTACATGGCCCCCGAGCAGAGCGAAGGCAGGCAGGCCGGCCCGCAGGCGGATCTCTACTCGCTCGCGCTGGTCCTCTACGAGGCCCTTTGCGGCGAGAATCCGGTGCGAGCGGCCACGCCCGCTGCGACGGTACGCCGCATCGGCAGCGATCTGCCGTCTTTGCGAAGCAGGCGCAACGATCTGCCATGTGATCTGATTGATGCGATAGACCGCGCGTTGCTGGCAGGCCCGGAGGATCGCGGCAGCCTCGCCGAGCTGGCCGGCGCGGCGCGGCGCGCGCTAGGCGATCGCTCCAAGCACGGAGGGGAGCGCTTGGAGGAGCCATGGGGGCAGGAGTTGTCGCGGGCAACCGGTGTCCACGATCCGGTGGGCTCGGCCTGGACCTCAATCGGACCGCAGCTGCGCGCCGGCGCCGCGCGCGAGCAGCAGCCCGCCGCGCATGCACGGTCCTGGACTGCGGTTCTCGGTGCGGATGGCGATGAGTTGCCTGTTGCGGTCGAGGCGCGCGGCAGCCAGCGTCTCGGTACCTGGCTGCCGAGCCTGCCGCGGCTGGTCTGGGTGGCCGCGGTGCTCGCGCTGCTTGGCTGGCAGGCGGCATCCGGTCGAGCAGGGCTCGCGTTGCTGCTGCTGGCCGGCACGTTGCCGCTGCTGGCCGCGATGCCGAGCAGGGCGAGCGTCGGATGGCTCCTGCCGGCGCTTGGTCCGCTGCTTGGCCTTGTGGGCCTGGCCTCCGCGTTCCCCGCGTTTGCAAGCTTCCCCGTCCGCCCAAAGATGCGCGCCTGGCTGGGGGCACTCGGCTACTGGTGGCTTTGCCTGGCACAGGTGGGGCTCGGTCGGGGCCTCGCGCCCGCACCAGGCTTCTCCTCGGGCTTTCCGGTCGGCAATGCCGGCAACGCCTGGGCGCGCCCCGGATGGGAGTCCTCCCTTTCGGCGAGCGCGCACGCGATCGGGCCGTTGCTCAGCCCGGCGGCCCTCGTCGGCGCTGTGCTGTGGGCGCTTGGCGCTGTGCTTGCACCCTGGCTGGTCAGAGGGCGCGGGGTGGGCATCGACCTGCTGCTTGCAGGGATCTGGAGCGCCGCGCTGCTGGCTGGCCCGGGTCTGCTCGAGAGCTTTCTACAGGCCGGCTCTGCGGCCGCCACGGTGCCTGCGGGCGCGATCCTTGGGGCGATCCTTGGGGCTCTGGTGCTCGTGATGAGCGCCTCCCGCGCCCATCCTCCCTATCGTGGGTATGCCGCGGAGCCGCCACACGCTTAAAGTGTGATGGCAAGGCTGCCCTGCCCGTAGCCTGTCGCGGTCACATGAGCCTGCTCAGAAACCTGGAGTCGAAGATAGAAGGCCTCGTAGAGGGGACGTTCGGCCGCGTCTTTCGCTCGCAGGTGCGCCCGATCGAGCTCGCGCGAAAGCTCGTGCGGGAGATGGACGAGCACCGCACCCCCTCGGTCTCGCGCGTCTATGCGCCCCACGAATACGACCTGTGGCTCTCGCCCGCCGACCGCGACCATTACGAGGGCATTGAGGGCGAGGTGATCGACGAGCTCTGCGCCTACCTGCTCGAGCATGCGCGACGCGAGCAGCTCGTGCTGGCAGCGCGTCCGGCAATCCGCCTGCACACCGACCACGACCTCGCGCTCGGCGAATTCGGGATCCAGACACACCCGGTGCGCCTGGACGGCGAGGAGCACGATCGCGACGGGCGTGGGTCAGAGCAGCCTTCCGCGCCGGAGTCCTTCCTGCCGCCGCAGGAGCCATTTGCGGGCGAGCCCACGGATCAGGAGGCTGGCCGCACGATGATCCAGCGCTCGCACGGGCGAGGTGGCGCCGTCCAGGCGCCACCGGCCGGCCGGCCGGCCGGCGCGCTGCTGCTGGTGGCGGGCCGGCGGCTCGTGGTGCCAGCCGGTGGCGCCGTCCTTGGTCGCAGCCGCGAATGCGACGTAGTGCTCGACGACAGCGGCATATCGCGACGGCATGCGCAGATCAGACCGGGCGGGGGCGGCTGGAGCATCGAGGACATCGGCTCGACCAACGGACTGCGCCTGAACGGGCGTCGCGTCCAAGGCCGAGCGCAGCTGCAACCCGGCGACCGCGTCGAGATGGGCTCGACGGAGATCGTCTTCGAGCTCAGGTGAGCTCGGTGAATCCACGAGGCGCAGCGGCCGCGGCCGCGTGTGAGCGGCAATCGCAGCGCCGGATGTCCCTCCGCCGTGTTCAAGCCGCGCGCCGGAGCTGGACGCCATGACCTCCTCGCTCGATTCGGTATCGGTCGCGCTGAAGTACGGCTTCGTGATCGTCCTCTACCTGTTCCTGCTGTGGATCGCCCGCAGCGCGATCAAGGACATGCGTGTCCGCGAGCGGCCTGCGAACGCAGGTGGGGGCGACCGCTTGGGCCAGGGCATGGCTGCCGCTGTCGCAGCGCCCGACGCGACCGGAATGTTCTCGGCGTCCACGCTTGGACCCGTTGACGTGCTCTCGCGGGCCCCGCGCCTGGTCGTTGAGCGGGCGCCGGGGCATCAGCCCGGGATGATCTACGATCTCGATGGCCCGGTCGTGCTCGGGCGTGGCGGCGAGGCGGAGATCCGCCTGGAGGACCCCTACGCCTCCTCTGGC
Organism: uncultured Actinomycetota bacterium; assembly: GCA_963790265.1. Classification (GTDB taxonomy): domain Bacteria; phylum Actinomycetota; class Thermoleophilia; order Solirubrobacterales; family Solirubrobacteraceae; genus Palsa-744. The sequence goes on along the minus strand of CAWBNT010000001.1, from coordinate 3,196,294 downwards.
CACGCTCGCATCTTCGAGCAGGGGGGTATTCTGGCCGTCGAGGATCTCGGCTCCACCAACGGCACCTATCTCAACGAGGAGCTGCTGGAGAGCCCGCGGCCGCTGCACCCCGGCGACCGTCTCCGGATCGGGGACTCCGAATTCAGCTTCGAGGTCGACTGATGCTCCGGGTGGCAGAGCACTACGCGATCACAGACACCGGCCTTCAGCGTCGCGCGAACGAGGACTCGATGCTCGCCCGCGCGCCGCTGTTCGTCGTCGCCGATGGCATGGGCGGCGCTCAGGCCGGTGAGGTTGCCTCGCGGATCGCGGTGGAGACCTTCGGCGAGGACGGGCACGACTTCTCCGATCCCGAGCATGCGCTCGCCGCGTATGCCCACGCCGCAAACGCGCGCATCCACGAGCTCTCCCACAGCGACGCTGCCCACGCCGGCATGGGCACGACGCTGAGCGCCGTCTACGTCGGCGAGCAGGACGTCACGATCGCCCACGTCGGCGACAGCAGGGTCTACTGCCTGCGTGAGCGAGAGCTGCTGCGCCTCACCGACGATCACTCGCTCGTGGACGAGCTGATCCGCCAGGGCCGGCTGACTCCCGAGGAAGCCGAGGAGCATCCACAGCGCTCGATCATCACCCGTGCGCTGGGGCCGGAGGCCAGCGTCGAGGTCGACACGCGCTCCTTCAAAGCGCGGGTGGGGGACCTTTACCTGCTCTGCAGCGACGGGCTCACCTCGATGGTGGGCGAGCAGCGGATCGCGCAGCTGATGTTGGAGCATCGCTCCCTGCGCGACATTGGGCAGGCGCTGATCGCCGAGGCCAACCGCGAGGGCGGGAGGGACAACATCACCGCGGTGTTGCTGCGCCTGGAGGATCTCGACGTCTCGGCCGCCGCTTACGAAGAGGAGCACGAGACCGTCGTCGCCGCGCGGCTCGAGGAGATGCCGGATGGCCACGGGCAGCTACAGGACGAGGATCTGCTGCATCGGCCGCGAACAGGCGGCGCGGCACTCGCGCAGGAGTCCGCTGTGCGTCAGCGCGTTCCACGGCCGGCGCAGGGCCCGCGCGGGGGGGCCGCCCGCCCGCGCCGCCGCCGCCTTCGCCGTGCGATGTTCTCGCTCTCGGCGCTTGCGGTGGTCGGCGTGATCCTGGCGGCGGCCTACCTCGCAAGCCAGACCGTGTTCTTCGTCGGCACCGACTCCAATGGCCTTATCGCCGTCTACCAGGGCCTTCCCTACCAGCTGCCCGGCGGCATCGACCTCTATACGACCGACTACGTCTCCGGAGTCAGCGCCTCGATGCTCACGCCGCAGCGGCGGCGCACGCTGCTCGACCACTCGTTGCGGACCGAAGCGAATGTGAGCGCGCTCATACGTCAGCTCGAACTCGGGCAGATCAGCGGTGGGTGATCGCGCGCCGTGAACAAGCCGATAGTCCGCCTCTACGCGCTGGTCGCAGTCCTGTTCGCCCTCCTGGTTGCCTTCACCTCGCGCTGGACGATCTTCGAAGCGGCGTCGCTGCGCGACAACAGGGACAACGCTCGGCGAACGCTGGCGCTGGAACGCATTCCCCGGGGCGAGATCCTTGCCTCGAACGGTGCGGTGCTGGCAAAGAGCGTGCGCACATCGCGAGGGACCTATGAACGCAGGTATCCGATGGGATCGCTGTTTGCTGCGCCCGTTGGGTACTCCTACCCACAGCTCGCCAGCACGGGCATCGAGGGTGCGCAGGACGAAGCACTCCAGGGGCAGTTGGGCGGTGGCCTGCAGCGGCTGCTCAACCAGCTCCAGGGCATATCGCCCGTCGGCGACACCGTCCAGACCACGCTGGTGCCTGCGGCCCAGCGCGCCGCGATGGCGGCGCTCGCGGGGCGCGAAGGATCTGTCGTGGCGATCCAGCCGAGCACGGGCGCAGTTGAGGCGATGGCCTCCTCTCCGAGCTTCGACCCGAACCTCCTGGCCACTCCGAAGGGCCAGAGGCAGGTTGAATCGCTTTCGGGCTCACCGGAGTTCGACAGAGCGGCGCAAGGCGGCTATGCGCCCGGCTCCACCTTCAAGGTGCTGACCGCCGCCGCCGCGCTCGACACGGGCCTATTCACCGCGCAGTCGACGCTCGACGGGCGCAGCGGCATCCTCGTATCGGGTGTCCCGCTCGACAACGACGAAGGCACGAGCTACGGCCAGATCACCCTCACGAAGGCGCTCGCGCAATCCGTGAACACCGTCTACGCGCAGGTTGCCGAGCGCCTTGGCAAGCCCACGATGGAAACCTACATGCGGCGCTTCGGCTTCGGCGCGAAGCCGAAGCTCGACTTCCCAAGCGGCGAAATGACCGCGAGCGGCGAGTACTTCAACGGCCAGCTGACGCCGGCCACCAGCGAACTGGTGGACCTTGGCCGGATGGGCATCGGCCAGGATCACCTGCGCGCCACGCCGCTGCAGATGGCCCAGGTCGCTGCCGCCGTGGCAAACCACGGCACTCTGATGGCGCCCCACCTCACCAGGGCGATCGTCAACTCCGAAGGGCAGACCGTCGAAAGGATCTCACCCAAGGTGCAGTCCGTGGTGATGAAGCCCTCCACCGCGGCGCAGGTGAGAAGGATGATGGAAGCGGTCGTAAACGAAGGCACCGGCACGACCGCCCAGATCCCTGGCATCCAGGTCGCGGGCAAGACCGGCACCGCCGAAATCGTGCTTGGGCAATCGACCAACAACGCCTGGTTCATCGCCTTTGCCCCCGCCTCCAAACCGACCGTCGCAGTCGCCGCGACGGTCGCGAAAGTCCCTGGCTACGGTGCGACATACGCAGCGCCGGTGGCCAGAGCGGTGATGGAAGCGCTGCTTCGATGATCGACTCCGGCACGATCATCGACGGCCGCTACGAGGTGCTGGAGCGCGTCGGCTCAGGCGGGATGGCCGACGTCTATCTCGCAAGCGATCAGCTCCTGGGCCGCAAGGTGGCGGTCAAGGTTCTGCACCACCGCTTCGCCGAGGACCAGGAGTTCGTGGAGCGCTTCAGGCGCGAGGCCTCCAGCGCCGCTGGCCTCTCGCACCCGAACGTCGTCTCGGTCTTCGACCGCGGCGAGTGGGACGGCACCTACTACATCGCGATGGAGTACCTGCCCGGGCGCACCCTGAAGGCAATCGTGCGCGAACGCGGCCCGCTCGACCCCGCGGCCGCGATCGACATCGTCGTGCAGATCCTGAGGGCGGCGCGCTTTGCCCACCGCCGCGGCGTCATCCACCGCGACCTCAAGCCCCACAACGTGATCCTCGACGAGGAGGGCCGCGCAAAGGTCACCGACTTCGGGATTGCGCGGGCGGGCGCCTCGGATATGACGCTCACCGGGTCGATCATGGGCACCGCTCAGTACCTATCGCCCGAGCAGGCCCAGGGCCACGCCGTCAGCGAGTCCTCGGACATCTACGCGATCGGCGTCGTTCTCTATGAGCTTCTGACCGGCAGAGTGCCCTTCGAAGGCGAGACGGCCGTGACAATCGCGCTGCAGCACATCTCGCGCGAGCCACCACCACCGAGCTCGGTCAATCCGGCCGTGCCGCCAGCGCTCGACGCAGTCGTCCTGCGCGCGCTGCGCAAGGACCCCGTAGAGCGCTACCAGAGCGCAGACGAAGTGATTGCGGCGCTGGAGGAGGTGCGTGCCACGCTGCCAAAGCCAAGGGACGAGCACGCGCTCTGGCCGGCCGGTGCAGCCGCGGGCCTGGCTGCCGGTGGGCTCGTGCAGCCGGGGCTCAGCACCTTGGGCACCGTCCGCTTGAGCTCAGGCACCGGCTCCTGGCATCCACCCACCGGGCAGCTGGCCGCCTACGGCTCCAGCCCAGGGACAGCGCCCGACGGCGTGGCAAACGGCGGCGGCTCGGAGGATCAGGACCGCGCCCGGCGCCGCAGGCGTGCGCTGCTGTGGGCATCGCTCGCGAGCCTGATGCTGATCGCTGCGGCTTTGATCGTGCTGCTGGTGCTCGCGGGGAAGGTGACGGTGCCGAAGGTCGAAGGCCTGAGCCGGCCTCTCGCCACGGCACGGCTGCGCAGCCTCGGGTTGAAGGTCCGGGAGACGTTCGCCGCGAGTACGAGCGTGCATGTGGGCTACGTGGTCTCCCAGTCGCCGCGACCGGGCAGCGAAGTCAGATCCCATGCGACGGTGGAAGTGGTGGTCTCGACCGGCGCGGGCGCCACCACGGTGCCGAAGGTGATCGGCCTCTCCGAACAGGAAGCGCTCGAAGCCTTGAACGCTGCCGGCCTTCGTCCCAAAACCGCCTTCCGCCACAGCGAAACACTCAAGAGCGGGCTCGTGATCTCGACTGACCCGCCTGCCGGTCGACGCGTGGAAAAAGGCACCGCGGTCGCTGTCGCGGTATCCGACGGGCCGGCCGAGGTGCGGGTGCCCAGGGTGATCGGGCAGTCGCGCGCGAGCGCGGAAGAACGTCTGGAAGAAGCGGGTCTCTCGATCGGTGCGGTCACCGAACGCCAGCGCGAAGGCGCAAGCGCCGGCACTGTCGTCGCGCAGACGCCACATGCCGAACAGGAGGTGGCGAAAGGGACGAGCATCGCGCTCGTGGTCGTAAAGGCCAAGGCCGAACACGGGCCGGCGAAGGTCGTGGTGCCGAGCGTGCTCGAAGACGGCCGCGAATCGGCCCTTGCCACCCTGCGTGCGGCGGGGCTGAAGCCCGAATCGATCCTGGAAACCGTGACCGACGCCGCCAGGGTGGGCTACGTCGTGAGGCAGGAACCGCAGGCGGGCAGCCGGCTGACCAAGGGCGCGACGGTAAAGGTCTATGTGGGAGCGCAGTCCACCACGAGCACGACTTCGAGCACCACCTCCAGCACCGGCACGAGCACCACCTCGAGCACCACCTCCACCCAGGCCGGCGGCTAGTGGCGCAAGCACCTCACCGCAGCAGCGTGACCTCCGATATCTGGGCGGAGGAGCTTTCCGCCGGCAGCTTCGTGATCCAAAACAGGTAGTAGCGGTAGCTCACGCCGTTCGTCGTGAGCGCGATCTTCGTGGGAGCTGCGATCGGCACCGGCGCCGCGACGCGCACCCATCCACGCTTGGTCAGTGGCGTCTTGTTGCCAAACGGCAGGGCGTTGTCGAAGTCATGAGCGGCGTATATCGCCATTGCAAGCCCGGGCGTGGGGGTCTGCACCACGACCGCTCGTGCCGCGACGCCTGGGGCCGCGTCCACGTAGAAGCCGGTGCCCGGCTTCGGGCGCAGCGTGTCTTCGCGATATTCCTGTGTGCTCCAGCTGGTGCCCGTGTCGCCGTCGACGACGTTGCCGATCTGGGCCTCGTCTTCTTCTTCGGTCCCAAATGGGTTGTACCCGTGAGCCGAGTCCTGGCCGAGGCTCACGGGCTGCAGGCCAGGGCTAGCGTGCACTTCGGGCGTGGTGCCAGTGCCGCGTTTGGCATTGCCAAGCGCGAAGATCAGCACTGCAGCGACCGCGACCCCGATCAGGGCGATGCTGGAAAGCCAGCGTATCGGGTGGCGCATCCTCCATGGCAGCCGCCGTCGCGCGGGCGCGGGCAGCGTGCGCAGCACGCTCGTCGCCTCGCCGCCCGCATAACCGGCGCGCGCGGCCTCGATCGCGAGCGCCTCCTCGAGATCGGCGATCATCGCCTCCATGTCCAGGTAGCGCTCAGCCAGATCCTTCGCGGTTGCCCGATCCACGACAGCGGCAGTCGCCGCCGAGAGCTCGGGTCGGCGCAGCTGCACGTCGGGGACCTCCTCGCGCACGTGGCGCATCGCCACGGCGACTGGGGTCTCGCCACGGAAGGGCACCTCCCCAGTCAGCATCTCGTAGAGGACGACGCCGAGCGAGTAGACGTCCGATTGGACGGTGACCGCCTGCCCGAGCGCCTGCTCAGGGGAGACGTAGTCGGTCGTGCCGAGCACGCGCCCGTCCATCGTCAGCCCCTGCTCGGTGAGGGTGCGCGCGATCCCGAAGTCGGTGATCTTCGCGGTGCCTTCGTTTCCCAGCAGGATGTTCTGGGGCTTTACATCCCTGTGCACGATCAGGTGCTCGTGCGCGGCGGCCAGCGCGCGCGCGATCTCCAGGGCATAGGCGAGCGCCTCGGTGCTCTCCAGGGCCCCCTCGCGCCGGATCAGGCTCTTCAGCGTCTCGCCTTCGACGTGCTCAAAGACGATGTATGGAGGCCCGCCCGGGCCGCCCGCCCTGCCATTGTTGCTGTTGCTCCCCCCGGCATCGCCGTCGTCGAAGTCGATCACCGTCACGATGTGCGGATGGGAAAGTTGCGCGACCGCCCTGGCCTCGCGCCGGAAGCGCTCGTGCTGGCCAGAGTCGCTGGCCACGTCGCGGTGCATCACCTTCACCGCCACCGGCCGTTCGAGCACCACGTCGAACGCCCTGTAGACGGTGGACATCCCGCCGTGGCCGATCTCGGCATCGAGCCGGTAGCGGCCGCCCAGCGCGGTGCCGATGTTCGTCTCGCTGCCTGTCGGTGACCCGCTCATCGAGATCGCGCCGAAACGTCCTCCAACCCCAGCTTAGGGCTGCGAGACGGCGAAGCCGATCCACACCGGCTCTTCCTTTTTAGAGATGGTCGATCTTTGAGGATCGACCGGAATGGTTTGCGTGCTGCATCATCGGGCGCGCACGCGAGCGTCCAAAGCGCGAGTAGCAAGCGGTAGACGGAGAACGGAGCCAGTGGCGCCTGCCCGAGTCGCAGCCTGGCCGCCAGCCGCGCGCTTGCCAGCGTGGAGAGAAACGACGCGCTCGCTCCGGCGGCCAGGTCGACGCGCTGCTTCTCCGAGAGCCCTCCGCCGCGCAGCTGCGCCCCCTTCAGCGCGCAGGCCCCGAGGATCACGGGGATCGCCGCAAGCCAGGAGAGCTCGTCGGCGTCGCTGCGCGAAAAGCCGCGCAGGCGCGCGGCCGTCAACGTCGCCCCGCGGCGTGAGACCCCAGGCATCAGCGCGATCGCCTGGGCGAGGCCGAGCGTGAGCGCGTCGGCTGCACCGGCCTGCTCGACTCGCCGCTGTCCGCCGCCGCGATCGGCGAGCGCCATCGCGACCGCCCCGAGCACGAGCCCGGCTGCGATCGGCCGTGGTCCGCTCAGGCGTCGCTCGATCGGCCGCTCGAACAGGTAGCCCGCGATCGCGGGCGGCAGCGCTGAGAGAGAAAGCGTCGCCAGGCGCCCCGCTGCGCCCCGCTCGCCCGCTTGCGCGCAAGCACGGCCGAGAGTCCGGCGCAGCGAGGTTCCCATCTGCACCACGATTGCGACAGTGGTGCCGCCGTGCAGCGCGACCTCGAAGCCCTTTGCGAACGCTGGATCGTGCGAAGGCTGGCGGAGCGCACGCTGCAGCAGCGCCGTGTGCGCCGAGGAGGAGACCGGTGCCATCTCGGTCGGCCCCTGCAGCAGGCCGAGCAGGATCGCGCTGCGCATCGCTCAGCCGGTGGTGTCTGCGCGGGGATGGGTGGCAGCGACCTCGACTTGGGGCTCCTCTGCCACCTCGCCGGCGGCCTGTCTCGGTCCGCGACGACGCCGCATCAGCGCCCAGACGATGCCGGCCACGATCGCAATCACGATCACGTAGTCGACGTACTCGAAGCCGGAGCGGATCTTGGTCCATTCGGAGCCGACCGCGTCGCCTGCGAGCGCGAGCGCGAGCACCCAGGGAATCGTGCCGATCAGCGAGAGCACGCTGAAGCGCAGTAGGGGCATCTTCGACACCCCCGCGGGCAGCGAGACGAAGGCTCGCACGAAAGGCACGAGCCGACCGAAGAGCACTGCCCAGCTGCCGTAGCGGGCAAACCAGCGATCGGCGCGTTCGATCTGACCAGGGTGGGTGGGGATCCATTTGAACTTTGCCCCATGCCGTTCCATCAGCTCCAGGCGTCCCCCGCGGCCCACGCCGTAGGCGATCCAGGAGCCGGCCATCGAGCCGAGGACTCCGACCAGCACTATCCCGACCATCGTCAGGTGATGACTGGAGGCGCTGCGCGCCGGCTCGGCGACCGCGAAGCCGGCGAACAGCATCACGACCTCGGAGGGGATCGGGATGCAGGCGGCTGAGATCGCCATCAGCACGAAGATCCCGGGTAGGCCTGCTTCGCGCACGAAGTGCGCGATTTCGTTGACCAGTGCCCCGGAGATCGAGGCCATCATCAGCTGCATCGGGCCAAACCATACCTGTGGTTGCCGCCACCGCCATGCGCATCGAGCGTGAGATTTTGCTCAGCATCGGAGCCGCCCGTCGCGGCCGTCACCGCGGCCGATCCAGCCGCGTTGTTAACTAGAGCGCCCGTGCGCGTCTGGATCGACCTCACCAACAGCCCACATGTGCTCGTGATGGCACCCCTGATCGAGCGTCTGCGCGCGCAGGGGCACGAGGTCGAGGTGACTGCCCGCGACTTCGCCCAGACGCTTGGTCTGCTGCAGCGCTTCCAGATCGACCACACCGCCATCGGCAGCCACCGCGGCGGCAGCCTGCTGGCCAAGGCGGGCGGCATCGTCTCTCGCTCCGGCGCCCTCACGCGCTGGGCGCGGCATCGAGGCCAGCAGAAGGGTCCGTTCGACATCGCCCTCGGGCACGGCTCCAACGACATCAGCGTCGCGGCGGCACTGCTGCGGATTCCCTGCTCGACGATGTTCGACTATGAGTGGGCGAGCATCCAGCACAACGTAAACTGCCGCCTCGCCAGGGCGGTCGTGGTGCCCGACGCGATCCCGGCGAAGCGCCTGATGCGCTACGGCGCGCGGGAGAAGCTGCGGCGCTACGCCGGGCTCAAGGAGGAGTACTACCTCGCCGACTTCGAGCCAAGCGACGCGGTCCTGGCCGAGCTTGGCCTGGACCGCTCTCGGCCGATCGTGACCGTGAGGACGCCCCCGGAGCTGGCGCTCTATCACCGCTTCGAGAACGACCTCTTCGCCACGGTACTTACGCGTCTGCGGCTCGCGGCCGCCGAGCGCGGGGTCCAGCCGGTGCTGCTGCCACGCACGCCGGCCCAGCGCGAGCAGCTGCAGGGAACCGGCGAGCTGATCGTGCCGCAAGCGGCGATCGACGCCCAGTCCCTGATCTGCTTCTCCGACCTGGTCATCTCCGCCGGCGGCACGATGAACAGGGAGGCGGTCGCGCTCGGGGTCCCCGTCTACTCGACATTCGGCGGGCGACTCGGCGGGGTGGACGAGCGCCTGATAGCCGAAGGGCGCCTTTTGCTGCTCACCGATGCCGACGAGGTCAACCTGGAATTCGAGACGGGATGCGCGCGAGAGCCCGGTCTGAGGGGTCCACGCGTGCGGCGAGATCCGCAGGTGCTGATCGACCTGCTGCTCTCGCCGCTTGGCGCGGGAGCCTGACAGCACCCGATACCCCTACAATCGGCGGATGCGCCGACGTATTCGCGCGGCGGCCATGCCGATTCACAGGCACTCGCTGCCCCAGATGGTCGTGGACGGGGCGCTGATCGCGCTCGCCTGGTGGGTGGCCTTCCAGCTGCGCTTCAACCACGGCCCTCATGGCAGGTATGCGGAGCTGCTGGAACGCACGCTGCCGTGGGTCGTGGTCGCCGGCATGGTCGTGTTGGTCGCCGGCCGCGTGTATGAGCGCCAGTGGCGCTACTCCGGCCAACGCGACTTCCTGGCGCTCGGCCGTGGAGTGCTGGCGCTCACGATCCTCGTGGTGCTGGGAGTCGCAGTGCTGCACCCGGTCGTCGTCGCGCAGGGCGGGCAGGCTGCTCAGCGCAAGCTCGTGGGCGTCGACGTGCCAAACGGAGTCAGCGTCCTGTTTGCGCTGCTCTGCCTGGCCTTTCTGCTCGGTCTGCGCGTGATCGCCCGCTCGCTGCACGAGCGCCGCCCATTGGCCGCCTTCAAAGCGGCCCGCGCCGGCGAGCGCAGTGTGCTGATCGTCGGCGCCGGCGACGGCGGTCGGCTGGTGCTGCGCGAGATCCTGCGCAACCGCGAGCTCGGCCTGGCTCCCGTCGGCTTCCTGGACGACGACTCTCGCAAGCACGGCATGAGGATCGACGGCGTGAAGGTGCGCGGGGACACCCACGGCGACCTCGGCCGCACGCTGGAGGAGGCCGAGCCCGACGAAGTGATCATCGCGATCCCCTCCGCGCCCGGCTCCACACGCGCACGGGTCGTGCGCGCCTGCCGCGAGCGAAGCGTGCCCGTGCGGACGCTGCCCACGGTCTTCGAGCTGCTGCGCGACCAGGAGCCATCCAGCGCCGGCGCGATCGCCAAGCAGGTGCGCGAGGTGCGCGTCGAGGACGTGCTGGGCCGCGACCCCGTCCACGTGGAGCTTCGCACCGCCGGCGCCTACCTCGCGGGCGAGACGGTTCTGGTCACCGGCGCGGGCGGCTCGATCGGAGCCGAGCTCTGCCGACAGATCGCCCAGGTGCGTCCGCGCCGGCTTGTCCTCGTCGACCACGCCGAGGACAACCTGTTCGCGATCGCCCGCGAGCTCGAGCACGAGCGCCATGTCCCGCCGGCGGTGCTGTGCGCGGTGCTTGCCGACTGCAAGGAGCAGGAGCGGATGAAGGAGGTCTTCGCCGAGCACTCCCCCGCAGTCGTCTTCCACGCTGCCGCCTACAAGCACGTCGGTCTTATGGAGGCCAACCCGATCGAGGCGGTCCGTAACAACGCGCTTGCCACGCGCCTGGTGGCGATGCTGGCGGGCGAGCACGGGACCGAGCGCTTCGTGCTCGTCTCCACCGACAAGGCGGTCACGCCCGCGACCGTGATGGGCGCCAGCAAGGCGCTCGCGGAGCTGGCTCTGGAGGTTGCGACCACGAGCCACCCGGATACGCGCTACGCGGCGGTGCGCTTCGGCAACGTGCTCGGCTCCTCGGGCAGCGTCGTGCCCATCTTCAGGCGCCAGATCGAGCGTGGCGGCCCCGTCACCGTCACCGACGAGCGCATGGAGCGCTATTTCATGACGATCCCGGAGGCGGTGCAGCTGATCATCCGCTCCGGGTCGCTCGTCTCTCCGCGCGGCGGCGGCCGCGGCGCCGAGCTGTTCGTGCTCGACATGGGAGAGCCGGTGAAGATCGTCGACCTCGCACGCGCGATGGTCGAGCTCTCGGGTCTGGATCCTGCGCGTGACATCGAGATCGAGATCGTGGGCGCACGCCCGGGCGAGAAGCTCAGCGAGGAGCTGATCGCAGACCACGAGCGCCTGATGGAGACCGGAGCGGAGAAGATCATGCGCGTGGAGCGCCGGCGCGCCGCCACCGACGCGGTGCGGGGGGCCTTCGGCGAGGTCGAGGCGCTGCTTGCCGAGGCAGACGCGGAGACGCTCTGCGCACGGATGGCGAGCATCGCCGCGTCGCCTTGGAAGAGCGCTTCTTCTGCGACGCTTGGCGCCGAGCAGGTCCCGGAGGCCCCGCCCGCGGCGGAGCAGGCCGGCGGGCAGGCCGGTCAATCCGCGACCGTGCGTCTGCGCTCCTCGTAGACTCCCCGCATCAATGGCCTCGGTGCTCGCGCTCTCACTCTCAGGCTCGGTCTCACAGCTCAGCGTGATCGTCGCCGCCGCCGCGCTGTTCGGGGTGATGGTGCTGACATTGCTGTTCTTCGCTCACGCGCGCGAGGTGAAGCGGCTGAGGGAGTGGGGAGCCGAAGCCTCCGACCGGCTCGCGGAGCTCACCCGCGAGCAGAGCGCGATCGCGATGCGCACAAGCCAAATGGCTCAGCGCCAGGCTCAGGGAGCGCAAGCGGCCGTGGCGCGACCGCGACAGGGGGCGGCCGTGGCAACGCCGGCCATCGCGCGCGCCGTTCCTGCAGCCGCGGCGAGGCCGGTGGCGATCGTGCCGGCCAGCCCCGGCACCGCCGTGCCGGGGCTGCCGCTTGCCGGCGAGCTCACGGTCGCCGCGATGGCGGATGCCCCGGCGCTTGCGCCCCCGACGCCGGCCGAGCCCCAGATCGCCAGGGAGCCGGCCATCGCCGCCGCGGTGGGCATTGCCGCCGCCTCGCGCACCGCGGATACGCCGGTGCCCGCGAGTGCCCCACCGGCCGTGGTGCCTGCTCCCGGCGCACCGCCACCGGCCGCGACCGTCGCTGCCGCCTCGGCCACGCCTGTGGCTGGCGATACGCGCGAGACGCAGGCCGCTTTCGCGCCGGCCACAGAGGCGGGCAAGCCGCCGCTCCCGCCGGCGCCTCCCGGACCGAAAGCCTCCCTTCAGGCGCGGCCGAGCGCTTCGGCTGCCACCAACGGCGCGCGCGCCGCGCTCCCGCCGAAGCCGCCCGCCGCGCGCCGCGGCGGCGAGGGTGAGGGCGCTCCCACGATCTACCGCCGCGAACGCTCGACGGGTCGGGTCGTCGCCGCGATACTCGGCGTGCTCATCGCGATCGCGCTGCTTGCGTTCCTGGTCTCCTCGGTGCTCTCCAAAGGCAGCAACCCGACGCCGGGCAACACGCCCCCCTCCACGGCCTCCTCCTCCCACACTGTCAAGCACGGCACGAGCGGCATAGACGCCCGCTCGCTGCGCGTCGTGGTGCTGAATGCCACCCAGACCAATGGCCTTGCTGCCAAGGTCGCCAGCACCCTCAAGGGCCACGGCTACAGCCAGGCCGCCGCTCTCTTCGGCACCCCTTCGGGGTCCTACTCGACCACCACGGTCCAGTACGCCCCTGGGCACGCCGGCGAAGCCAAGGCAGTCGCCAAAGCCCTGACGGTCTCCTCCTCGGATGTGCAGCCGCTCAGTGCGGGCGCCGCGCCGCTCTCGGGTGGAGCGCCGGTGGTCGTGATCGTCGGCGGGGGGAACAGGGCAGCCACGAAACGGGCGCATCGCAAGGCGGCTCCGCCGAAGGCGAAGCGGGTGGGGAAACTGCGGGTGGCGGCGAAGCCACCTCGGAACCGGGGGCGTGAGCTTTCTCGACATCCCCTCGCGGTCGGCCAAGCCGCGGCAGCGGGGGATCACCCATGTGATCGACAGGGGACTCTCGATCGCCGCAGTCGAGGGACTGATGGAGTCCACGGGGCAGAGCGTCGACATCGTCAAGCTCGGCTGGGGCACGGCCGTGGTCAGCGAGAACCTGAAGGCCAAGCTGGAGCGCTACGCGGCCTACGGCGTGCCGGTCGTACTTGGCGGCACGCTGACCGAGATCGCTGTCAGGCAGGGGCGCGTCGAGGGCCTGGTCGCCTGGTTGCACGAGCTCGGCCTGCGCCACGTCGAGGTGTCCGACGGGACGATCGAGATGGAGCCGGTGCGCAAGCAGGAGTTGATCGCGCGCCTGGCCAGGGAGTTCACGGTGCTCTCGGAGGTCGGCTCCAAGGACGCCCACGCGATCATGGCCCCCTATGTCTGGATCGAGCGCATCGAGGGTGAGCTCCAGGCGGGAGCATGGAAGGTGATCGCCGAGGCGCGCGAGTCCGGCAACGCTGGCATCTACCGCGCTGACGGTGAGGTGCGCAGCGGCCTGATCGACGAGATCGCGCACGTGATCGACTGCGACCGGATGATCTTTGAGGCTCCTCAGAAGGAGCAGCAGGTATGGCTGCTCGAATACTTCGGGCGCGAATGCAACCTCGGCAACGTCACCCCTGACGACGTGCTCTCGCTGGAGACGCTGCGCCTTGGCCTGCGGGCGGACACCGTCGGCCGGCTCGACGGCGACAGGGCTTCGTGAGCGCTACGCCCGCCACCGGCGCCCGGGCCGACGCGAGCGCCAGCCGGATGGGCCTGTTGGTCTTTGGGCTGCTCGTGATCGCGAGCTTTGCGGCGTTCTTCCTGGCACAGCGCTTGAAGCACATCCCGACAGCGGTGCAGGATCTGAAATTCGACTCCGTCTTCTACCCGCGTGGCGGCGGCGCACCGAGAAACGAGCCGATCTCCTTCGAGATCGAACGCCCGGACCGCGTCACGGTGAAGATCATCGACGCCAAAGGCGCGACGGTTGCCACGCTCGCAAGCGGATTGCAGCTAAACGCTTATGAGCCGATCACGCGCCACTGGGATGGCCGCCGCGGGTCGCTCGGGCACGCGGGCGCGCTCGCCCCTGCCGGCCCATATCGCGTGGTGGTGCTCCTCGCAGAGCGCAAATTCGAAGTGCGCTCGCCCTCCAGCTTGCAGCTGATCGGGCCATGAGCGCGATCGCGCGAGCGGCGAGCGTGCTGGGGAGTGTCGAAGGCGCCTCCGGCGCGGGCGAGAAGGCCGCCCTGATCGCACTCGCGCTGCTTGCCGCCGCCGCGGTGCTCCTGCGTCCCACGCCGGCGCCGCCGCGGTTGAAGGCTCTGGCCCTGCTCGCCACCCTGCTCGCCACGCCGGCGCTGCTCGCGATCGACATCTGGGGCACCTCGCCGATGCGCCACGTGCGCGACCACGCCGCGCTTGCGGCTCTCGCGCTGCTTCTAGGGCTCGCACTCGTCGGCATGCTGGCGGCGCTCTTTCGGTGGCGAGCATGGGCGTTCCCGCTGGCTGTCGTATTCACGCTGCCCTTCCGGGTGCCGGTTACCTCGGGCGGCAGCACGGTCAACCTGCTCGTGCCGCTCTACGTGGTGATCGCGGCAGGCGTCGTGGCCCATTGCACGACGCTGCTGCGCGCCCCGCCGCCGCGCGCCGATGACGCCCCCGCGGAGGCCGACGGGTGGCTCTCCCGGCTCGTGCGCCCGCGCACGCTGGAGTGGCTGTTGATGGCCAGCGTGGTGCTCTACGCCATCCAGGCCCCCTACTCGGACGACTTCTCCAAGGCGCTTCAGAATGCGCTCTTCTTCTACGTGCCTTTCGCGTTGATGCTCTGCCTGCTGCAGGAGGTGCGCTGGACGCGGGAGCTGCTGTTGCGCTGCGTGAGGGTCTCGGTTGCGCTGGCGGCGATCTTCGTGGCGATCGGCTTCTTGGAGTACGCCCGCAAATCGCTGTTCCTCAACTCTGCGCTCGTGGCCTCCAACGTCTACGGCAACTACTTCAGGGTCAACTCCGTCTTCTATGACCCCAACATCTACGGCCGCTATCTCGTGCTGGTCATGTTGCTGCTGGCCTGCGTCGTGCTGTGTGCGCGCGCGCGTCGGGAGGTCCTGATCTGCGCCGGTGCTCTTCTATGGCTGTGGGCGGGCCTTCTGAGCAGCATCTCCCAGACGAGCATGGTCGCGCTGTTGATCGGCCTTGCGGTGCTCGCGGGATGGCGCTTTGGCGCTCGTCGCGCCGCCTACGCAGCTGGGGTCCTGATCGTGCTGGGACTGGTGGTGCTGCTCGCTGCCCCGTCTTCGTTGCACTTCGGCCTGAAAGGCAAGGGCGGATCGGTCAACAATGCGACAAGCGGCCGCGCGAACCTCGTGCGTGGCGGCATCGACCTGTTCGCAGATCGCCCCTTCGCCGGCTTTGGCTCTGGCTCCTTCGCCGACCAGTACAGGGCGCACCAGTCGGTCAGCGTGGCGAGCTCCACCTCCGCCTCACACACAATCCCGATCACGGTCGCCGCGGAGCAGGGCATCGTGGGGCTGATCCTCTATGCGGCGCTCGTGCTCTGCTGCTTTGGCGTGCTCTTCTCCTGGGCGGGGCGCTCGCCGCCGCGAGCGGATGTGGGCGACCCACGCCTCTGGCTCGCATCTCCCTTTGGCCCGGCGATAGCGGCCTGCTTCGCTGCGCTGTTCGTGCACACGATGGCCTACGCCGACTTCCTGGAAGACCCGATCACCTGGGCTCTGCTCGGGATCGGGATGGCGCTCGCCGCCGCGAGGCGCGCAGTCGCGCAGGGTCGGTCTTCTGGGCGGCATGAGCGCCGAGCCGGAGGGCGTCTCGCCCTACGAGGCGACTGCGGCGGGGTGAGCCCGCCGCAAGGTCTCGCATGCTCGAGCATCTGAAGCGGCTGGTGAGGACCGGCGCCGCCTACCAGGCGGCCGATATCGCCGCGAAGAGCATCGCCGTCTTCACGCTGCCGCTCTACACGGCCCACGTCTCCACCGACGAATACGGCGCCTACAGCTCGCTGCTGACCGCGGTCATCCTCGCGTCGATCATCGTGCGCCTCGGCGTGGGGGAGGCCTTCGTGCGCTTCTACTACAACGACGAGGACCAGGAGCGGCGCAGGCGGATCGCGAGGACGACGATCGCCACCGTGGCCTGGACCACGACTGCCAGCTCGGCGCTGCTCGTTGCCTTCGCGGGCCCGGTCTCCGAAGTGGTGCTCGGCCACCACGAGCCGGTGCTGCTCGACTGCGCTGTCGTCGGGCTCTGGGCCTTCACGAACCTCGAAGTCGCATATGCCCAGCTGCGCGTCGACGAGCGCGCCCGCGCCTACCTGATCGCATCGATGACCAACGTCGCGCTGACGATTGCGATCACGGTCGGCCTCGTCGTCTTCGCGGGCCTTGGCGCCAAGGGCCTGCTGCTCGGCAACTTCGGCGCGACCGGCCTTGTCGTGCTGGGGCTGTGGGTCTGCTTGCGAACGCGCTTCTCGCTGCGCGCCAGGTGGTCCGATCTAAAGGCGATGCTCTCCTTTGGGCTGCCCACGGTGCCCGCCGACGCGATCGTCTACTGCCTGCAGGTCGCCGACCGCTTCTACCTGCTCCGCTTCTACAGCGAATCCGCGGCGGGCCAGTATGCGATCGCGCTGCAGCTGGCAACGGTCGTGTTCGTCGCGGTGCGCGGATTCCAATACGCCTGGCCGCCGGTCGCCTACTCGATCAAGAGCGATGTGGCGGTCGCCCGCCTCTACTCGCTCGTGGCGACTTGGTTCGTGCTGGCCACAGGGTTCGTCGTCGCCGGCGTCGTGCTGCTCGGGCGCTGGCTCGTGCGACTGCTCACCCATCCCGCATACTTCGGCGCCCACTCTGCGCTGCCCTGGCTGGCGCTCGCCTGGATGCTCTACGGCCTCTACCAGATGGCGATCGTGATCACGGGCAGAGCGGGGGTGACAAGGCGCAACATCCCCGCCGCGAGCGCGGGCCTCGCGGTCAACGTGCTGCTGTTGCTGTGGCTTGTTCCAGGTCCCGCCCACCCAGGGCCGCTGCCGGGGGGCGGCGCGGGCCTTGGCATAGCCGGCGCCGGGATTGCCCTCTGCGGCGCCTACGTGGCGATGCTGCTCGTGATCCACACGATCACGCGCAGGGTGTTCCGGATCTCCTTCGAATGGCTGCGCCTGGCCCGCCTGGTGGCGATCCTCGGCGGCGTCGCGCTCTCAGGCGACCTGCTGCTGCCTACCTCGGGCCTCGAGGGGTTCCTCACGCGCGCGCTGTGGCTCACGCTGATCCCCGCCCTGCTGCTGCTGACCCGTTTCCTGCGGCCACGCGAGACGATGCAGATCCGGCTGCTGCTCGCCTCCACGCGACAGTGGCGGCGCATGCGGGCCACCCGGACGCCAGGGCGCTAGGCCCCGCTCGCGTCCGCGCCCGTACCTGCCAGCAACGCGGCGATATCCAGGTCGTCGACGCCCACCAGCGGGCGCGGCACGATCTCGCCCTGCCTGTAGACATCGACTCTCGCGTATCCCTGCTCCTGCGGCTGGGTGTGCACCTCTACGGCCTTTGCCGGCACGTCGATCAGCCAGTAGACGGGTATGCCGGCATTTGCATACAGCCGCGCCTTCACACCGCGATCGATCGGGTGGGAGCTGACCGCCACCTCGATCACCAGCAGGGCAGAGCGCGGATGCCTTCCCGCCGTCGCGGGCTCCTCGACGAGTGCCAGGTCTGGCTCCGGCTCGGAGTCGGGCGGCGCCTCCAGAGGCAGCTGAATGCGCAGCCGGCCCGCGGCGCCAGCAAAATGACGGGTCAATGCCTCGACCACCGCTGCGTGGCTCGGAGACTGCGGGCTCATGTCGACGATCGCCCCGTCGAGCAGCTCGACCCGCTGACCCTCCAGTGCCCCGGAGGCGACGATGCGGTTGTAGGTATCGAGGGCGAGCCGATGAACCGGCAGCGCCGTTGCAGGCCGCGCAGCCATCTGCTCATGCTACCGCCGCGGCAAAGCGCCGCACCGTGTGCAGAGGTCTACCGTCGGCTTGGGATGGCCTGCGCGATCTGTGCTTCGGCGACGTGTGCCAACGCCCGGCTCAGCGTTCGCCGGAGATCGCCGTCGCTTGCTCGCCGAGACCCCGGTTATATGCTTCCGCCGCCTCGCGCAGGCCCTCGCCCGCTTGCGGCCGCAGCGTGGCGGCGACGTGGCGTAGGTAGCGGCGCGGGGAGTGGCCAGGCAGCGCCAGCGCGAGGAGCGCCCTCAGCGCATAGGGCAGGGCCGTCAGCCAGCGGAAGATCAGCGCCTGGGCAGCGCCGTGGTGCTTTCTCATGTAGAGGTCCCGGTTGCGCGCGAATTCGACGATCCTCCGCTCAGGGACCGTCCCGGTCGAGAGCTGCTCGTGGTGGACGGCCACCGCCGCAGGGACGTAGAGGCTGTGCCAGCCCGCGTCGCTCAGCCGCTTGGCGAAGTCGACCTCGTCGGAGTAGACGAAGAAGTCGGGGTCCAGGAAGCCGACCTGCCTCGCCGCCTCCCGTCGCACCAGCAGCGCCGAGGACTGGCACCAATCGACGGTGCGCGTGCTCTGGCCCCTGCTCTGGACGGTCAGCAGGCGGTGCAGGAAGAGCGCCCCGGCGAGTGCGCTCCAGACGGTCGGAAAGCGCCACGCGCAGGGCGCCGCGGCGCCGTCGCCGCGCCGCAGCGCTGCGCCTGCGCAAGCAGCGCGCCGGTCGCGCTCGAGCGCCTGGTGCAGGGCGAGGCTCGCCCCGGGCATGAGCTCTGCGTCCTCGTTGAGCAGCAGCGCGTAGCGACCATGAGCCTCGCGCAGAAGATGCGAGTCGTTGCGTGCCTTGCCCTCGCGACGGGGAAGGGCGATCACACGGTCGACCGCCGGATGGGCTTCCGCGGCCTGTGCCGAGCCGTCCCCGGAGCAGTTGTCCAGCACGATCGTCTCCGTGGGAAAGGCAAGCGCCTGCCTTTGCGCTGCGATTGCGTCGAGCCCGCGCAGGAGCAGATCGCGCTGTGCGGTGTTCACCACGCAGAAGCTGAGCTCGACATCTTTCATCGCAGGCACGCTAGCGCCGATCGCCGGCCGCAGTCTGCGCCTGCGTCATCGGCCCTACAGCGCGCACCACAGGTGCCCACGCAGATCGCCGATGTCCCATCAGCATCGCTTCCCCTTGGTGTCGCGCCTAGTAGATGTGTCGAGCGCCGCGGGATGCCTCCGAGGCAGAGACTATCGTCATGTCGTGTTCGTCATCCGTGCATTCTCGGGTCTCATGGGCCTGGCTTTGCTCGCCTCACGGCTGGCCTGCCTGATCGTGGTCGCCTGGTTTGTCGTGTTCGCCGTCGGCCAGTCGAAAGTCGCCGCCAACCACCAGGTCGCCGAGCTCGCGGGCACATCGCAGCAGGCGCCCGCCCGGCCGCCGGCCAAGCAGAGCGGGGCAAGGAAGACGCTCGACACGGTTGCGCGCACGCTCACCTCGCCGTTTGCCGGGCTCACCTCGGGCCGCAGCGCCTGGTTCGTGCACGTCGTGGACATGCTGCTGGCGCTGCTCGTCTATGGGCTCGGGCTCGGCTTCCTGATCAGGCTGGTGCGTGTGAGGGTGTAGCCGTGGCCCGGCGCATGCCTCGCCTTGCCGGCCTGCGGGTTGTAGCCTGAAGTCATGGCGCATTTCAAGTTCAGAGACCGCCACAACATCGCCTACACGGAGTTCGGCGGCGGCCCCGCGACGGTGACCGCCACAGGCACCCGCGGCAAGACCGCCCGCTCCTCCAAGGCGCTGCAGCGCCCGGTGATCCTGATCCATGGCCTGCTTCTCTCCCAGACGATGGACCAGCGGCTTGCCCAAGACCTCGCCGCGCGCGGCAACAGGGTGATCGCCGTCGATCTGCTGGGCCACGGCCGGTCCGATCGGCCACGAGACATGTGGCTCTACTCGATGCAGGCCTTCGGCCAGCAGGTCATCGCTCTGATGGACCACCTCGAGATCGAAGAAGCGGTGGTGATGGGGACATCGCTGGGCGCCAACACCGCCCTGGAGGTCGCGGCAGCCGCGCCGGAGCGCCTGCGCGGAATGATCATCGAGATGCCGGTGCTGGACAACGCTCTACTGGCAAGCGCTCTGACCTTCACTCCGATCCTCGTCGCCCTCACCTTTGGCGAGCCGTTGATGAAGCTGCTGCAACGCGGCGCGGGCGCGATCCCACGCCGCCTGCTGCCCCACTACGGCAATGTGATGCTCGATCTGGTGCGCCAGGACCCAGGTCCGGGCGCCGCGGTGCTGCAGGGGCTTTTCTTCGGCCGCATCGCCCCGCATCGCAGCGAGCGGCGGAAGCTCGACACCAAGACGCTGGTGATCGGCCACCGGCGCGACCCGGTTCACCCCTTCTCCGATGCTGGGATGCTCGCGGAGGAGCTGCCGAGTGCCCGTCTGATCGAGGCCGACTCGCTCGTCGAGCTGAGACTCAAACCGGCGCGCCTGACCAAGGAGATCGCGAGCTTCCTGGACGAGGTGTGGTCGGCCCGACGCGGCCGGCGCCGTGCTGCACCGCGGCGCGGCGGTGAACCGCGCGCGTCTTAGAAGGCCCTGAAAGACCTTCTTGGGACCGCTTGCGGCCGGCGGCCTACTTCGGTTCGTAGAGCTGAATCTCGTTGATCGCCACTTCGTGGGCGATGAACTGCCCGCCGCTTGCGATCGGCGCCTTGAGGATCCAGACCAGCAGCTGCCGCAGGGGCTTCTTGTCTTCTGAGAGCGTGATCGTGGCCTTGCGCTTCTTGACCAGATGAGCCTTGCTCAGACGCACCCATTCTTCGGAGTCGAGGGCGCCGGGGAGCTTGCTGGCGGTCGTGCCGTAGATCTGGACGGTGATGCCGACCGTTTCGGTGATCAGCGTGAGCTGTGCGATCTTCAGCGGGGCGTTGAGGTCGAGGCTCAGGCCGACGCCAACCGCAGGCGCTTCGCTTTGCTCCAACTGCACAGTCCACGCGGTCGTGGAGTCGCCGTCGACCGCAAGGCTCGGGTCGCCGAACCGGCTGGCGGGAAGGTCGCTGGGGTTGTAGATCTGTGCTGCATTGGTGTCCAGGAGCACCGCCACAGGCCCGCTTGCGCCCTTCTGCTGGCCAATTGCGCCGGAGGAGGTCGAGTCGGAGGTGCTCGACGTCGTCGTCGTGGTGGATGTCGTCGTGCTGCTGCCTGTGCTGGATTTGCGCCCGCTGCCGGGCGTGGGCGTCGTGCCCGGGACCTTCGGGGTCCGGCGCCCGGTTTTCAGCGACGGCAGAAAGCTTGACTGGGCTCCACTCCCCGGTGTGCTCGCGCTGGGCGACGGCGTCGTCGTGGGCGTGCTGCCCGGCGGCGCGGTGGTCGTCTGCGTGGTCGTGGTGACTGGGGGCGCGGTCGTGCTCGGCGTCTGTGCGATGGGCGTTGCCGGCGAGCTCTGCTGCAGCGCGGCATAGGCCGCGGCAGCCGCGCCCAGCACGAGCACGCCGGTGGCTCCGAGCAGCAGCGCCACCGCGCGCCATCCGGGTCCTGGTTGCCGGCTCTCCGGAGCAGGCGCACCACACTTGAGGCACCAGTCCTGTGCCTCCTGCATCGATGCGCCGCAGTTGGAGCACGTCCTCTCGCTGCTCATCGACCCCATTGTTGCAGCCTCCTGCGAGCAGCCCGTCGGTTGAAGGAGCTTCAGGACCTGGGGGTGGGCGGACCGCCCTCCAGGAGATCTCGGCTCGTCGGCCGCATCCGCTGGTCCAGCTCCAGCTGCCAGTAGTAGCGCGTGAATGTCATGCCGGAGTCGAAGTCGCCGAGGTGGGGCTCGATGCGCTCGCCGGCCGCGAGCCGCACGATCAGCTCCGGGTAGGTCATGCCCTGGCGTGCCGCATATGTCGGTCCTGGGAAGGCGCCGCCGAAGCGGGTGTTCACGTCCGTGATGCCAAGGCCGATCTCGGGATCCCTGAAGACCTGGATCGTCGCGGGGCCACGCACGGCAAGCGCCTCCATCACCCGGCGACCGAGCTCGATCATCTCCTCGTCGTGGATCACTGCGCCCTTGATCGACTCGCCTCCGCGCGACTCCAGCATCGTGCGGGGAATCGCGTTCAGGCAGCGCCCCTCCATGTCACCGAGGCAATCAATCGATATCTCCTGCCCGCCCATCGCTCGCTGTACCATCGTTGGCTCCTCGACATAGCCGACGAAGAAGCGCGCCTGCTCGGCGTCACGGGCAAGGTGAATCCCCCGCGCGCCGGATCCTCTGCGTGGCTTGACCATCACCGGGTAGCGCAGCGAGTCGAGGTCGTGGTCGGGCAGCACCGTGGGCGGTGAGGGCAGCCCCAGGCGCGCCAGCATCAGGTGCGCCTCGTACTTGTCGTAGGTCGCTCTGGCCACCTCCGAGGACGGGGTCATGGCGGGCAGCAGCCCCTGCTCACGTGCGCTTGCGAGTACCTCGATGTCGAGGTCGGTCAGCGGCAGCACCGCGCCGACAGAGTGCCGATCGCAGAGCTCCTGCAGGAAGGGCACGTATCCCGCGTCGGAGATCGGTGGGGGGGCGGCACGCACCTGGGCGGCGTACTGCGCGGGCGCCAGCGGGTTGGGGTCGGCGGCGATCGTGGTGGTGATCGCCGCAAAGCAGGAGACGATGTCGTACCGCTTGCCGACGCCGGTGAGCAGGATCGCCGGTGTCATCTCCATCCTCCGGTCCCTCCCTTGTAGAGCCCGTCGCCGGCCAGCACGAGTCGCAACGTGCGCCGCGCGATCTCCAGATCGAGCGCCAGGCCGCGGTGCTCGATGTAATGGAGATCCAGCTCGATCCGCTCGCTCCAGGGCAGTGAAGCGCGCCCGTTGACCTGCGCCCAGCCTGTGATGCCTGGCTTTATCTCCAGGCGTCGCCGCTGCCGCGGCGTGTACTGCTGGACCTGGACCGGGATCGTGGGTCGAGGGCCGATCAGCGACATCTCGCCTCGCAGCACGTTGAGGAGGTTCGGTAGCTCGTCGAGCGAGGCTCTGCGCAGCAGCGCGCCCACCCTCGTGATCCGCGAATCGTTCTCGTTCACCGCGAGGCCCGCGCCGATGTGCTCGGCCCCCTTCACCATCGTCCTCAGCTTGAGCATGTCGAACATCACGCCGTCCTTGCCGACCCGCCGCTGCCTGTAGATCGCCGGTCCCGGCGACTCCAGCCTGATCGCGACCATCGCCACCGCGAGCAGCGGCGAGGTGAGCGCAAGCGCACCCGCGGAGACGAGGATGTCGATCGCGCGCCTGATCATCTGTGGCTCCCGCTCCTTCGCCGATCTGCACGTGACTGAGGACCGGCGGGCAAGCATCGCAAGGACGCGGGGAGCGTGGCGTGCTCTGCACGCAGGCGGGCAGGGACGCCAGCGGAGGTCGCTTTCCGATCGTCGGTCATCTCGTGCCCTCCGCGGCCTCCCACGAGGCCGCAACGCCATGGCGCAGCCAGTCCCAGAGGCCGGCGGCGAGCGAGGCGGTGCTCAGCACGTAGTAGCGGGCGAGGAGCAGCGCTCTCCAGCGCAGCGCGCCGCCGAGCAGCGCTCCCGCGAGCAGGGCGAGCTGGAGGCCGAGCGTCACCGCATAGAGGATCGCGGCGGCCCCGTCGCCGCGGGCGTCGATCGCCACCAGCGCGGCGTTGGCGGCGAGCGCGATCAGGTGCAGGAACGGCGTGAGGTATCGCAGCACCCGGTGGGAGAGGATCATGGCCGCGTAGCGAAAGCCGTAACCGCGCGGGGAGAGTAGCCCGCCGGTGAAGACGATCGCCCAGGTGTGGGCCATCATCCGCCGCTTGCGCTCTCGCTCGCCCTCGATCGAGGGCACCATCTTCTCCAGCGCGATCGCCTGCGGCACGTAGACGGCCCGTCGGCCCCGCTTGACCATGTTGAAGGGGAAGGAGAGGTCGTGGCCCATCACCGGGTCGACGACGATGTAGTCCGTCCGCCTCGTCGCATAGATGGCGCCATTGCCGGCGGTGATGGAGGCAAGGCGCGACTCGTAGCCACGCAGGGCCATCTCGTATCGCCAGTATGCACCCTCCTGGTTGGTCGCCTGCCGCCCCGATGCCGCCTGGGTGAAACGAACCTGGCCGCAGGCGTATCCCACCTCGCCGTCCTCGAAGGCGCCCACGAGCGTGCGCAGCGCGTCGGGCTGCCAGAGCGAGTTCGCGTCTGAGAAGGCGACCAGCTGCGCACCGGAGCGCGCCACGGCGGCGTCCTGCGCCCTGATCTTGCCGCCCCGTGGCAGCTCCAGGACGAGGTCGGCGCCGGCGGCCCTGGCTCTGGCGGCCGTGTCGTCCTCGCACCCGTCGCAGGCGATCACGACCTCCAGCAGCTGACGCGGGTAGTCCAAGGCCAGTGCATTTGCGATCTTCTCCTCGATCACCGCCGACTCGTCGTGGGCGGCCACGATCAGCGACACGCTCGCAGTGGAGGGCCCGGTCCCGGCGGTAGGCGCTTGGGCGCCTGCAAGCGCGGCGGCGATCCGCAGCGCCAAGCCGTAGCCAAGCTGTGTCCAGAGGATCAGGCCGGTGCAGGCCCAGAAGAGGATTTCGAGGGGGAGGCGCATCTCGCGGCGCCATTCTCGCTGAGCGGGGCGTCGAGCAGCCGCTCGTAGAGCTCGAGGTGTGCCTCGGCGACCGCATGCCAGGAGTAGGGGCCCTCAGCGAGCGAGCGTGCGGCGGCGGCCATGGGCGTAAGTGCGCCCGGGTTGCCGAGCAGCTTTGCCAGGGCGCTCGCAAGCGCCGCAGGGTCCTCGGCCGGCACGGTCCTTGCGGCGCCGGTCGCCGCAATCTCCGGGAAACCGCCGACCTCGCTCAGCAGCAGCGGCTTGCCGAACGCGAGCGCGGTGAACAGGACGCCGGACTGGTCGATCTCCCGGTAGGGGAGCACGACCAGGTCCGCGCGGGCGAAATAGGCGGGCAGCTCCGCGTCGGCGATGAAGCGCGGCGCCACCCTGATGGCGTGCTCTGCGAGGGCGCGCCGTCCCGCCGGCGTGGCGAACCCAGCCAGTCCCGCCTGCGCCAGGTCCATCCGTGGCATTCCGGCGATCCACAGCTCGGCCGCGCCGCGCTGTGCTCCAGCCAGCGACCGCCAGGCCTCCAACAGCACGTCGAGGCCCTTGTAGGGGCGGATCAGGCCGAAGAAGAGCACGACCGGGCCGTTTGGCTCCTGCCCGAACGGCGGCGCTCCTACCGGCGCCGCGGCGAGGTGCGTGAAGGCGCCGTGTCTGATCACGTGGATCCGGTCCGGATCGACGCCGAGCTCGGTGCTCAGGCGGCGCGCGCCGTGCTCGGAGTGAGCGACGATCGCATCGAAGCGCTCGTAGAGCAGCCGCTGACCGCGCAGCTGTCCGGGGCGCGGCTCGCGCGGCATCACGTCGTGTGCTGTGATGAGCAGGCGCGGACCCCGCCCACTCGAGGAGCGGCGGGGCAGCAGATGGGCGTCGAGCTGCTGGACGGGAAGCCACTGGAAGTGGGCGATGTCCGCGCCTGGCGGCGATGTGGCGGCAGCGCAGCATGCCGGGCAGGTGCTCGGCGAGCTTGATCGCGAGCCGTCCCCGCGAGCGGGTGCCGTTCGCCGCCGCCGCGTGGGCGCGGCGATAGAAGATCTCGCGGCGCGCGTATCCGTCTGGATTCGGCACCGACCCGTAGGGAAATCGGCTTGTGAGCAGCTCCACCTCCGCTCCCGCGGCGGCCAGCGCGGCGCAGAGCGCGTGGTCGTACGGCGGCGTGTAGGCAGACGGGTCGACGATCTCCACGCGCATCGCTTGAGAACCATAAGCCTGCGGCGCAGCCCGCCGGCGTCGTCGTGACGCAGATCGCAGACGCGCCGTGACGCCGTGGCCGGTATGAGTATTTGCGCCAAAGGCGTCCAGGCGCGCTCAAGTGTGTGCATGCACCAACCGATCAACCGGTCATGGCTGCGCGCGCAGTGAAGACGATGCCGCCCGCAAGCGTGCGGGAGCGCGAGCGTCGCGCGGAGGCGTTGCGCCGCCAACGAGCGAGCTCCGGCCTGCGCGCGGCGGCTGGGGCCGATGAGCTTGGCTATCTGCGCTCCCAGCTGCGTCTCGCCTCGCGGCTGACCGCCCGCCTGGCCTCCATGCGCGATGTGGAGGAGATGGCGCGGCTGGTCGTCGGAGAGCTGCACAGCACCTTCTCCTTCTACCTCGCTGCAATTCAGCGTCTCGACGGCCAGGTGCTGCGTCTGGTTGCCGGTTGTGGCCCGCTGGCCGAGGTGATGACGGAGTTCCTGCTCCTCGAGCAGCCGATCTTCGAAGGGGTCAACGGCCGCGTGGCCCGTACCGGCCAGACCGCGCTGGTCGCCGAGACACGGCGGGAGCCCGACTACGTCGTGCGCGACTCCCTCACCGACCCGCGCTCGGAGCTGGCGGCGGCGATCTTCGTCGATGGCCGCGTCTGGGGTGTCCTGAACATCGAGGCGGCCGAGCCGGCCGCCTTCGGCGAGGCCGAGGCGGTGCTGGTTGAAACGATCGCTTCGAGCCTCGGCTCCGCGCTGCACCGCGTCGCTCTGCTGGGCGACCTCGAGCGGGCGTTCACGACGATGCTCTCGGTGCTCCTCAGCACCGTCGAGGCCAAGGATCTCTACACCGCCAACCACGGCCAGGACGTCGCCGACCTCGCCGAGCGGGTCGCCCTGCGGATGGGCCTGAGCGCGCGCGAGGCCGCCGACGTCCGCTACGCGGCGATGCTGCACGACATCGGCAAGATCGCCGTGCCGACGGAGATCCTCACCAAGCCCGGCCCCCTCACCGACGAGGAGTGGGTGCTGATGCGCCGCCACGCCGAGGTCGGCGGCGAGCTCGTCGGCCGCGTCGAGACTTTCGCCCATCTTGCCCCCGCGGTCCGCGCAAGTCACGAGCGCGTCGATGGTGGCGGCTATCCGGACGGCATCGCCGGCCAGAGCATCCCGCTCGCGGCGCGGATCATCTCCGCATGCGACACATTCGACGCGATCGTGACAGATCGCCCCTACCGCCCCGCCCGTAAGCCGGCGGAGGCAGCGATCGAGCTGCGGCGCGTAGCAGGTGCACAGCTCGACCACGGTGTCGTAACGGCCCTGCTCGTCGAGCTCCAGCTCGACTGAGAGACAGCCGAAGCCGCCTGCGGCCGCGCCGGCCAAAGCCGCCGCCAGCGTGCCGGGCCGCTCTGACCACTGTGCAGGCCGCGAATCCCCCGCGGCGTCGTGGGATCGCTTGCCCTGGCATCCGTGCCCGGGCGCTCTTCCGTGTCGCCCGGGCGGCGGATGCCCCTCTCCAGCGGACCTTGCTCCCACAGGCCCTTCAAAAGCCAGAACACTCCGGTTGCCTGGAAGGTGCGGTCTCACACAAGCGCTTTTCGGCCCGCTCAGGCCGCGCTTTGGCTGGCGGAGCTGTCCCGGCGCCCAAACAGCGCTAGCTTTCATTGCCGCACGAATCTCTTTGAGGAGGGGCAGATGGCCAGGCAGCTCCGAGTCCTGGCGGGACAGACGGTCGCTATCACCGGCGGCGCACGCGGCATCGGTCGTGCGACCGCGGCGGTGCTGGCAGGTCAGGGCATGAGGGTCGCGATCGGCGACCTCGACTGCATGCGGCCCGTCAGGCCGCCGCGAGATCGGCGCGAGTGCCCTGGCGTTGCCGCTCGACGTCACCGAGAGAGCCTCCTTCACCGCCTTCCTCGACGATGTCGAGCAGCAGCTCGGCCCGCTGGATGTGCTGATCAACAACGCCGGGATCATGCAGGTCGGCAGCTTCATGGACGAGGACGATCCGACCGCACGGCGGATGATCGACATCAACCTCGGCGGTGTGATCCTCGGCACGAAGCTCGCTCTGGAGCGGATGGTGCCACGCAACCGCGGCCATATCGTCAACA
This sequence comes from uncultured Actinomycetota bacterium, assembly GCA_963790265.1. Taxonomy (GTDB): domain Bacteria; phylum Actinomycetota; class Thermoleophilia; order Solirubrobacterales; family Solirubrobacteraceae; genus Palsa-744. The sequence goes on along the minus strand of CAWBNT010000001.1, from coordinate 3,168,565 downwards.
TCTCCTCCCAGGCGGGCAAGTACGGCGCTCCGGGCGGCGCCACCTACTCGGCCACCAAGCACGCCGTGATCGGCCTCACCGAGGCGGTCAGGGGCGAGCTGCGCCTGATGAAGGCGGACATCGACGTCAGCTACGTGATGCCCTTCGTCGTGAACACCGAGCTTGGATCGGGCCTCGGCCAGGCACGCGGCATGCGCAGCCTGCAGCCCTCCGACGTCGCGGAGGCGATCCTCGATGCGCTTGGAAGGGCGAGACGTCGAAGTTTGGGTGCCCAAATCGGCTCGCACCACCCAGACTGTTTAGCGCGCTGCTGCCACGCCGGGTCTCCGAGGCGATCGCGCGCGCGATGAAGGCCGACATGGTCCTGGCCGGCGCCGATGCCTCGGTGCGCCACGGCTACGAGCTGCGCGCGGCGGCCTCAGAGCCGGCGCTGGCCGGCGCTCCTGATCGCCCAACCGCGCAACTCGATCCGCCGCAAGCCACCGATTAGCTGAGAAGGCCTTCCAAGAACCGAGCTCGGTTTCAAGAAGATCGCCACGCTCGGATGCGGGTGGGCGGGACTCGATGGCAAGCGCTGGATCGCCATGTGACGTGCGTCGCCCAGCTTGGTCCAGGCACCCCCCTGGACCGCACCGCCTATCTTGAAGCAGGTTCTCTAAGCCGCCAGCCACTGTGCGATCAGCGCGCCGATCTCCGGTCCCCTGTCCTCCTGGAGGAAGTGCGAGGCGTCATCGATCACGCTCGGCGGCGGGCGGCCGATCGCAGCGGCGAACTGCTCGCCGGTGGCCAGCGGCAGCACTGGATCGGAGTCCGCCCACAGCATCAGCGTGGGGCGGCGGTCCTCCCGCATGGCGGCGAGCACCCGGCTGCCTGCCGCCGCGCCCGGCGCGAGCGGCTCCTGCGGGATCAGCAGCGGAAAGGCACGCGCCCCCGCCTTGCTTGCCGGGGTCGGATAGGGCGCGTCGTAGGCGGCGATCACCTCATCGCCAGGGTCGTGCTTGCAAGCTCCCCTCACCAGGAGGCCGACCGGTAGATCCTCCGTACGCGCAACGAAGTCCCGGAAGGCCACCCAGGCGCCGCTCATCCGCTGATGGCCGGTGAAGAGGCCGGTGTCGAGGATCACGATCCGATCGATTCGATCTGTGTGCTCGACAGCCAGCCGCAGCCCGATCGGACCTCCCCAGTCGTGGACGACGATCGTCGTGCCGCGCAGGTCGAGATCTTCGAGCAGGGTGGAGGCGATCTGGGTGTGCCTGTCATAGCTGTACCAGTCGATGTCGGTCGGCTTGTCGGAGCGGCCGAAGCCTGCGAGGTCCGGGGCGATGCAGCGAAAGCCCGCCGCCTGAACCGGCGGGATCACCTTGCGCCACAGAAACGACCAGGTCGGCTCGCCGTGCATGAACAGCACGGGTGCTCCTTCACCCTCGTCCAGGTGCGCCAGGCGCAGGCCCTCCACCTCGCGGTAGCGCGATCGGAAAGGGAAATCTGGGAGACCTTCCAGCGCCTCCTCGGGTGTGCGCAGGACCTCGACCATCCTCGGCCGCCAAGCATAGTCGAGCCTCGAAGCGGCCCTTCGCCGGTGGCGCCGCCCCAGCCATGCCAATGACACCTCCGTCTCGTCCTTCGTTCAGATGTTGCAAACGTGAGACGCGCAGCGACGAGAGGGAATCCGGAGTGGGCCGAGAGAGCGCAACGGCTCGCAACAGTCGCGCTCCGCAATGTGGGTCAGGCGGCTGACTTGATGGAGGCTGAGTTCGATGTTTCCGACTCTTGACGGACCTGCGGGCATGGCCTAGCTTTGAATGGCTGGATGATTCTGAAGTGTTGGGGAGGCGGCCTTGTCGTGCTGCGTGCAGTCACAGCCGGTTGGCCTTCATATTCGGAGGAGATACTCGTGAGCGGCGACTACGACTACCTCGACAGCTCTGATTACAGGGAGCAGCGCCAGCGCGAGCGGATGTGCATCGCGTTCGTCCGGGCGATGGCGGACGGCGGCTACGAGGCGATGACGATTGCCCGGGTGAGCGAGCTCTCCGGTTGCTCGACGGAGACCTTCCATCGCTACTACGAGGACCTTGCCGATTGCTTTTGCGACGCCTGCTCTTACATGCTGCAGGAGTCGCGCTCGGCGACGGTGAGCGGATGGCTGACCGTCCACGGATGGAGCGAACGGCTGCGGCGTGCCTGCCACGCCCTGCTGACCCACGTCGAGGAGCATCCGGACGCGGCGAGGGCCGTGCTGGTGGCTTCGCTGCGCGGCGGGCCAGAGGTCGCCGACCACGTGCGCGAGGTCGTCGCCTTCCACGAACGGGCGTTGGTGATGGGCTTCCAGCTGCACCCCGAGGGTTTTCCCACCTCACGTCTGACGCCGCGTGCGCTGACGGGTGGGATGCGCCACGCCCTGTACCTGCGAATGAGGGAAGGCAGGGAGAGCCAGATCGGGGAGCTCGCCGGCGATCTGCATGCGTGGATCGAATGCCATCGATCCGCAGCCGCCGCACGGCTGCCGATCGCACGCTCCGGGCCATCTCGGCCGCGTCTGTCTGCGCCGCCGCCGGCTCGCCCCGAGCCCGGTCAGCCGCCATCGATCTTTCCCGGTCACGACGAGCGCTCGCACGTCCTGGAGACCGTCGCGCAGCTGATGCTCCAGCGCAAGCGTGACACGCTCGACGATGCCACCGTCGCGCGGTTTGCGGGCATCTCCGCGGCGCGCTTCAGCGCCGACTACGGCGGTGTGGCCACCTGCGTGACCGGGATCGTCGATCGGTTCGTGGCGGGCAATGAGGCTGCGCTCGCGGCCGGCGCGGCGCAGTGGGGAGAGCTGGCCGGAGTCGGTGCGGCTCGCGGTGGTGAAGAGCGTTCTCCACCTGGATGCCAACCGCGAGCTCGCCCGGCTTGCGCTGTTGCGGCTCTCGCTGCTGCCCGAGGTGTCGGGCTCCCGCCATACGGCCATCTCGGAGGGGATCGTCTCGATCGCGTTGCGGGGTGCGCCGCTGCCGAACCATGGTGGGGCGCTGATCCCCGACGCCCTCGTCGGTGTCGTGCACGAGCTGCTCACATGGGCTGTGACACAGGGTGCGTTCGCACGGTTGCCGGCGCTCGCCGATCACCTCTCCTTCTTCCTGCTTGCGCCCTACCTGGGCGGCGAGCTTGCCGCCCAGGCGGTGATCGCCTCGGCGGACGCGGAATGGCTTGGGCGCCACTCAGGGCAGGAGTAGCGGGCGGCGCTAGGATGCGCTCGCCGGGGACGTCCCACCGTCTATGACCCGCTTGGCCCATGCAACTGCGGCCTGGGCGAAGCGGCTCGCATCCCGACGCTGCACCGAGCCGTGCGGCGCCTGGTCGTAACGGATCGCCGCCGCATAGGGCGTCAAACGGTCGGCTTCGTCGAGCTCAGGGGGGAGCGTCGTGCCCGCCGCTTCGCAGAGTTCTGCCAGCGCGTCGATGTCGTGAGTGAAGGGATAGTCGAGGCCTTCGGCCGCCAGCACCGCCTTCAACGCGCGCTCGGCCGCCTGCTGCGCGTGGAGTCCGACGACGGCGTCTGCGATCGGCTCCACCTCCAACATCGCCTGAACCGCTGCCAGGTCCTCCTCGGCACGACGCATCAGACTCGTCGCGAGGTCGCGCTCGCTGGCCATCAGCGGCTCAGCTCCCGCCCTTCGGCCAGCGCGGCGCCGATCAGGCTGCTTGGCACCGCACGCCATTCGCGGACGCTCCTTGCGCTGACCACGAGTATGTCTACTGCGAGCAGCATGCCCCGCAGCGCACGGCGCAGCCGCACCGCCTCGGCGGCCGGGTCGGCTACGGGCTCCGGCTCGATCACGAGGAAGTCGATGTCGGAATGCGCGCCCGCCCGCCCCCAGGCGTGAGATCCGAAGAGCACGAGGCGGGTCCCCGCGGGCGCGGCCTCCCACAGTTGCTGCGCCGCCCGCTCGATGGTCTGCTCGTCCATCATGCGCTCACCGAGGCGGGGCGCCGCATCGTGGATCTGGATCTGGCGCCGATACCCGCCCAGCCGGTCGCCTGGACCCTGTACAGCCGCGCTCGCCTGCCGGCTGCGCGCCGACGCGCGGTACGCCGGCCGCTTCCAGTTCGCGCCTGACGTCCGCCCAGCCGCGGGGAGGCCGGCGGTAGAGCCAGCTGGGCAGCCACATCAACCGATGCCTTCGAGCAGCGCACCTGGCTCCACGCCCAGCGCCTTGGAGAGAGCGACGATCATCTCCAGCCGCGGCGAGCGAGCACGTCGCTCGAAAAGGCTGATCTCGGTGCGGCTGAGACCGCATCGACTTGCCAGCTCCTGCTGGGAGAGCCCGAGTCGCAGGCGTGCGGACTGGAGGTTCTGCGCGAAGCATTCCCTTGGCACCGCCTGCGGTTTGATCGCCATGCCCGTCCCCCTTCCCCGTGGTTTCTCAGCCTGCCTGTACCTCTACGTCGACTGGCCTGCCATTGCTTTCTCCGGGCAGCTTCGGCGGCAGCCACTTGAGCGTCTGGTCGGATGGATCGCCTGCCATCTCGGGCGAGGCCGCTGACCGCACAACGCCGCTCTGACCGCAAGGAAGTCGGCCACCTCCGCGACATCGTGGACCCGCACGATCTGCGCGCCCGCGTCCACTCCGAAGGACAGCGCGGCAAGCGTGCCGGCCAGGCGGTCCACCGGGCCGCGGCCGGTGAGCATGCCAAGAAAGTACTTGCGCGAGACGGCCAGAAGCAGAGGGCGCTCGAACCGCCGAACTCACTCAGCCGCCGCATCACCTCGATCGACTCCTGAGGGGTCTTCGCGAAGTCGAGCCCGGGATCGAGGATCAGTTGCTCTGCGGCCACGCCCGCCGTCAGCGCCTGCTCGATCAGCTCCCCTAGCATCTCTTCCACGTCGGCGACGGGGTCCTCGTAGCCGGGGAAGCGCACGGTCTTTGGTGCTGCCCTGGTATGCATGAGGACGAGCGCTGCGCCGCTCTGCGCGGCCACGCTCGCCATCTCCGGGTCCGCGAGGCCGCTGACGTCGTTGATGACCGAGGCGCCTGCCGCCACCATCGCGGCGGCGACCTCGGCTCGCCAGGTGTCGACCGAGATCGCCACATCCTCGGCGGCAAGAGCCTCCACGAGCGGCGTCAGCATCTCGATCTCGCGCTCGACCGAGAGAGGCCCGGTATCGGTGCGGCCCGACTGAGCGCCGATGTCGATGATCGCGGCGCCCGCCTCGATCTGCCCTCGCGCCGCCAGCACCTGGTCCTCCAGGGCCCACAGGCGCAGCGGATCGGCGACCGAGTCCTCGCCGACGTTGACGATGCCCATGATCGTCGGGTGCTCCGGGTCCAGCGCCAACGGCCGCCCGGCGGCCATGACCCTCATTCTCGTGCTCCGGCCGACGGCATCGGCAGCGAGTCGAACTGTCTCACATCGTCAACGATCTCATATCCGAAGCGGCGCGTCCAGGAACTGCGCCTGTGCCTGCGCCGGCCGCTCCCGGCTGCCCGCTCAGGCGCACATGTCGCCGTCCGGGCCCTGATCCGGGAGCCGGTTCTCGCGGACGGTTCTCGGCACCGCCCGCGGCACTGAAGCATCGGGCGTATCTGGCCCGCGCTCGGCCTGCTCATCGGTCGTGGTCTCCTCGGCGACGCCAAGATCGGTGCCGCCGGCTGAGTCCGGGCAGGCTTCATGTCCCCTGGCGGTGGCACTGGGCCCTCGTTCGGCCGCCAGGCGCGTCTCGGGGTCCAGATCGGCCAGGCAGTCGTCGCAGAGCACGCAGCAGTCGTCCTGGTCGAAGAGGACGCCGAAGATCGGGTGCGCGCTGACGAACTGCGCGGACTCGAAGCCCACAGGCGCGCCGCACATCTCGCAAGCGCGACCGGCGCGCCTTAGTGCCCTCGCCTTCACGATGTCGGTGTACCGCACCGCTTCGCTCCCCTCCTCGGTCGCCCTGGGCCGCGAACCGTCCGCGGCCGGCAAGCGTGTGACGATCCGCTCAAGGATCACGCGCCAGCTTACAGCAGATTTGGTCCCGTTGCGCGCGAGGTGCCCTCGGAGGGACGCATTCCTAAATCCTGACTTCGTGCAGGAATTCGGCAGGCGTCAGGCCAAGTCCGCGACAGAGGGCAACAACTGTTTCCAGCAACGGCTTGCGCTGGCCGCGCTCCAGCAGGCTGATCTCGGTGCGGTGCAGGCCGCTCACGTTGGCGAGCTGCTCCTGGGTGAGGCCACGCTCTACGCGGACCCGCCTAAGGACCGGGCCGAACTGGTCTCCGGAATTCATGTGCGGACTGTGGCAGACGACAGACGCCCAGTCAAATCGGAGTAGACGTGTCATCTCGGACCGTTCAGAGCGAGGTGTATGAGTACAGCGCGCCCTCGGCCGAGGAAGAAGCGCATGGCTCGACCGGAAGCCTCATCTGCGCGTCATGCGATCCGTCGGCTACGAGGCCGATCGGCCCCGGTGTGATAGGCGGAGAACGTCGATCGACCGAAAAACGGCACTTCTATAAACACGCCATCCACCAGGCTCGTGCAGTGAGCGAAAGCGGCGGCCGCGTCGTTGGCGACGCGCTGCGAGCTCGCAGATCGGCGAACGGCGGCGAAGGCTTGGGCTCGGTACCCGTTCCAGTCGACGGAGTGCAAGCCTGCCCTTCCATCCCGGCTTCTCGGTCACTGCTCATGCAGGTCGTACGCGTGCAGTGAAACGCAGTTTGCCGAGAACCGGGAGCGCGGCACTTCCCATAGTCCACCAGGTGGTCACGATGGGGAAGCTGGAAACATAGTAGGTGACAGTTTCGCCGCAGATGGGCGCCGTGATCTAGGTGCGCAACTGTCCCGTCCCGCCCCGAGCGCAGCTTGGCGACTGTCAGAGGCGCCGCGATGCCACAGCGGACTCTGCAAGCAAGGTCGCCTCGCCAGCATCGGTCCAGATGATCTGCTCTCGTCCCGGGCCGACGCCTATCAGGGCGATCGGCACACCCAGCTGCGCCTCGACGAATTGAAGGTACTCGACGGCGGTCTTGGGCAGTTCGGAGACGGACCGGCACGCGCCGATGTCATCCTGCCAGCCAGGCAGCTCTGTGAGCTCCGGCTTGGCATGGTGCAACACCGTCTGGTGATATGGAAAGTCCCCGAACTCGGCACCCTCGATGCCGCGGTAGCCGGTGCAGACCTGGATACGATCGAATCCGGAGAGCACGTCGAGCTTCGTGATCGCGAGCGCGGTGAGAGTGTTCAGACGCGCGGCATACCGCAGTGCGACCAGATCGAGCCAGCCGGTCCGACGCGGACGACCTGTGGTGGTGCCGAACTCACCACCTCTCTTCCTGATCTCCTCTGCGGTCTGATCGTGCAGCTCGCTGGGAAAGGGGCCGGCACCCACACGGGTGGTGTAGGCCTTGCTGACGCCCCAGACCTCGTCGATCGCCTTGGGACCGACGCCTGCGCCGATGCACGCGGCCCCGGCGATCGGGTTGGAGGAGGTGACGAACGGATAGGTACCATGATCGATGTCGAGCATCGCGCCCTGAGCGCCCTCGAAGATCACCGTCGAGTTGGCATCCAGCAGCTCCCACAGCAGCTTCGAGGTGTCGGCGATATGGCGCTCGAGCTGATGGCCGTAGGTGAGGTATTCATCGGTCATCGCCTTGAGATCGAGCGAGGGGTCCTTCTCGAAGGGGCGCAGCGAGAGTCGCTTGGGCTCCATCGCGGCGACGATCTTCTTCTTGAGGATCTTCTCGTCGAGCAGGTCCTGAACCCTGATCCCGAGACGGGCGGCCTTGTCGGCGTAGCAAGGGCCGATGCCGCGCCTGGTGGTGCCGATCTGCAGGCTGCCGAGCTTCGCCTCGCCTGCCGAGTCGAGCAGCAGGTGGTAGGGCATGATCAGGTGGGCGTTGGCGGAGATGCGCAGCCCAGAGACGTCGACCTTGCGCGAGCGCAGCGTGTCCAGCTCGTCGATCAGGACCTTCGGGTCGATCACGACGCCGTTGCCGATCACGCAGCGCTTGCCGGGGTGCAGGATGCCCGAGGGAATGAGGTGCAGCTTCCACTGCACTCCCTCTCGGACGATCGTGTGCCCGGCGTTGTTGCCGCCCTGGAAGCGCACGACGGCGTCGCCCCGCTCGGCGAGCAGGTCGGTGATCTTGCCCTTGCCCTCGTCGCCCCATTGGGCGCCGACTATCACGATGCCTGGCATGCGGTTGGAGTCTATAAGGGGTCGAGGTAGGTCTCGGCGGCTCAGGCGAGCGACACCGGAAGCTGCAGCTCTTGTCGTCGATCGTGTCCGTGGAGCGGCAGTTGGTGCTCACACATCTCGACCAGCCGCGAGAAGGTTCGCTTGCCGAGCTGCTCCTGAAGCTCGTCGGGCTGCAGGTTCGTAGTGAACACAATCGAGCGCTGGTCCTCGTATCGGGCATTGATGAGCGAGTAGAGCTGCTCGACCGTCCAGTCGGTGTGCATCTGCGCTCCAACGTCATCGAGATGAAGCAGGTCGACGGAGGCCAGGAGATCGAGGAAGCCCGCAACGCCGTCCTCGTGCTCGATCGACTCCCGGATGAGGTTCATGAGCCTGGGTAGGGAGTAGATCGCCACGGTCCTGCCCGCGTCGAGCGCGGCCTTCGAGACGATCATGGCAAGCGATGTCTTGCCTGTGCCGACGTCGCCCATGATCCAGACTCCGCGTCCCTCGTCAAGATTCTGCGCGATCTGCGTTATGTAACGACGCACCACCCTGACGGGCTCCGGGTAAGGCGAGAGGATGCTGCCCTCCAGCTGCTCGAGCGAGCTCTCGCGATAGCGACTGGGGATCCGCGCCTCCAGGCGCGCCGCCTTGGCCTTCGCTATCCGCCCGGGCCTGCAGCGGCAGTCGGAGGCGGTGTTGCTCTGCTCATCGATGATGAAGCCGCTCCCGTCGCAGAGTCCAAACGGGCATGGGCCGCCGCGGTCGGGCAGCTGATGGTCGGTCTGCTCCATCATGCGGCGTAGCGCTCGCCGGCGTAATTCATGAACTTCGGGTATTCCTTTTGGAAGGTGAGCGTCACGTCGCCGGTCGCGCCGTTTCTGTGCTTGGCGATGATGAGGTCGGCCTCGCCTGGACGCTCCGACTCCTTGTCGTAGTACTCGTCCCTGTAGATGAACATGACCAGATCGGCGTCCTGCTCGAGGTTGCCCGACTCGCGCAGGTCCGAGAGCTGCGGGCGCTTGTCGGGGCGCTGCTCGACGGCTCTGGAGAGCTGAGAAAGCGCTATCACCGGTACGCCGAGCTCTCTGGCGAGGATCTTCAGCCCGCGCGAAAGCTCGCCGACGGCGGTCACCCTGCTGTCGTAGCGGCTGTCGGTCCGCATCAGCTGCAGGTAGTCGATGATGATCAGGCCAAGTCCGCCGGGCGCCTGGGTGTGCAGGCGGCGCGCCTTGGCCCGCAGTTCCAGCATCCCGACGTCGCTGGAGTCATCGACCCACAGCGGCGACTCCGCCAGCCGCTCCGAGGCCTTGAGGATCTTCGGCCACCGCTGCTCGGCGACCCGTCCCTTGCGCAGCTCCTCGCCCTTGATCCGCGCCTGGGAGGCCACGAATCGCTGTGCGAGCTCCGCCTCGGCCATCTCCAGCGAGAATAGGGCGACCGGCCGCCCGTGCTCGACCGCCGCGTTCTCGGCGATGTTGCACACCAGCGCGCTCTTTCCCATCGCCGGGCGGGCGGCGATGATGATCAGGTTACCGGGCTGGAAGCCGCCGGTGAGCTCGTCGAGGTCCTTGAAGCCCGAAGGCGTGCCGGTCAGCGAGGTGCCTTCGGTGGAGAGCCGATGCAGCTTGTCGAGCTCCTCGTGGAGCACCTCCTCGATTCGCCGGAAGTCCTGCTGGCGGTCGTCCCGTGCGACCTCGAGGATTGCCTTCTCGGCCTGCTCGACCAGCTCTCGCGGCGCCGTGCCGTGGCCAAGGACGCTGCCCTGGATCTCATAGGAAGCGGACAGGAGGCGCCGCAGCAGCGCGTTCTCGCGCACGATCTGGGCATAGCGGCGGGCATGTCCCGCCGCGGGGACGGCGGCGGTGAGTTCGTCCACCGCGGCCTGCCCGCCCACCTGCTGCAGCTGGCCGCTCTGGGTCAGCCGATCGGTGACCGTGAGCACGTCGACCGGCTCGTTCTCGTTGTAGAGGGCGATCATCGCCGCGTAGATCAGCCCGTTGCGCTCGTGGTAGAAGTCCTCGGCTTTGAGGCCCTCCTCGATCACCAGCGCGTAGAGCGAGCGATCGGAGAGCAGGATCGCGCCGAGCACCGACTGCTCTGCGTCGAGGTTGTGCGGCGGCACGACCGTTGCACCGCCGGCGCTTGCTCTGCTGGATGCAGGCGCGCCACCATTTGTCGTGGTGGTGTTCATTCGGTGTCTGAGTCTAGGCGCGTGGGCGACCGTCCAACTCGGCCCACTTCGCAAAGTGGGGGACTTCACCGAAGACCTGTCGGCGAAGGGCGATCGGCCATGTATACGAACATATGTTCGTATACTATCTGGGCATGGGTTCGTGGCCTGATCTAGATCCGTTTGGAGCCGCGCTCGCCGCCGCCCGCTCAGGCGAGGCCCGCCGAATCCGCGCTGCCGTCGCTGCCGACCGCGTCCTCAGCGTCTTCGGTGAGGCGGAAGTCGGCAAGACCCAGACGATTCGGCAGGCGCTTGCCGCTAGCGGCCTGCGCGTGCTGCGGCTTGACCTGCGCTGGGCGGCAAGCGAGGAGCATGTGGGGTTCATGCTGGCCTGTGGGATGGCGAGCGTGCTTGCGCCTGGCCTGGAGCTTCCGCGCCTTGCGCGTGGTGGCGCTCTCCCCGCCGAGGTGGAGAAGGCGCGCTCGCGCCTGCTCGAGATCTTGGGTGGCGGCCTCCAGGAGGCGCTGCGGCGCTGGCCGTCTGGACGGTTCAGATTGCCGGCGGCGCTCGAGAGCCTGGACCTGCTTGCGCAATCGCAGGAGGTGCTGCTTTGGGTTGACCATCTGGAGGCGCCGCGACTGAGCTTTCGCCATCCGCTGAAAGTTGGGCCGCTGCTCTGGAGCGTCGGCGAGCTCGTGGAGCGGGCGGGAGGTCTGCGTCTGTTGCTTTCCGGCAGAGAGGCCGCGAGAGCCGAGGTCGATGGGCCTCGCGCCCCGTTTGAGGGGCATGGCCGGCAGCTCTCTCTCCAGGCACCGGATGCCGACACCTGGAGAGAGGCCGCGCAGATCCTCGGGGTCTCTGCCGGACATGCCGAGGATCTCGCGCGCCTGACGGCGGGCCATCCACGCACGATGCTGCTTGCGCTCGCGCGCATCGCCGGAGAGGAGGCGCCGCCGGTACCGGAGGACGTCCTGCGCGAGCTCGCCGCCAGCGATGACGGGCTCGAAGCCCGCGCCATGGAGCACGCATGCTCCCTGCATCGCCTGGGGGGCCAGGTGCTCACCCAGGCGGCACTCGGTCAACGGCCATACGCCTCCGCCCAGAGAGGCACGACGACCACTCAGGATCTGAGCAAGGCCCTCAAGCGGCTGCGCCTGGCCGGGCTGCTGCGGCACGAGGACCGCTGGAGCGTCGTCAACCCGTTGCTCGCGATGAGGCTGCAGGCGGCCGTGCCGCCACAGTCCTCTACTTCTGCGCGACGACCATGGTCTTGACCGTGGCGGTCACGCCGTCCACGACTTCGACCACGACCATGTAGGTGCCGAGGTTCTTGATCGGCTCGGGCAGAAAGACCCTGTGGCGGTCGAGCTTCAGACCGCGGGCGTCCTTGATCGCGGTGGCGATGTCCTGTGGGCCGACCGAGCCAAACAGGCGCCCGTCGGGCCCAGCCTGGGCGGAGATCGTGATCACCGTCTTGCCGAGCAGGGCGGCGTTCTCCTGTGCCTTCTCCTCGGCGTAGCGAACGGCCCGCTCGGCTGCCATCTGGCGCCTGCGCACATCCTCGATTGCGCCTTTGGTCGCCGGCTGGGCGAGCCTGCGCGGGATCAGGAAGTTGCGCAGGTAGCCCTTGGAGACATCGACGACTGCACCCTTGGTGCCAAGCGGCTCGACGTCTTCAAGCAGGATCGCCTCGGGCATCGACCGTTCCTAGCGTTCGCGGTCGCCGCGTTCGCGACGGCCCCCACTGGGGCTGTCGTCGCGGCCACCCTCATTGACGTAGGGCAGTAGCGCGAGCGTCCGCGCGCGCTTGACGGCCTTTGCGATCTGGCTCTGGTGGCGCCTGCAGGCGCCGGTGATCCGCCGCGAGCGAATCTTTCCCTTGTCAGAGATGAAGCGGCGCAGCGAGGCGACGTCCTTGTAGTCGACCTGCTCGATCTTGTCGCGGCACTGGGGGCATGGCTTGCGCCGGCCACCTGATTGGAGGCCACGCTTTTCCTTGCGCCTGGGCTTGCCGCGTCCGCGTGCCTTGGCCATACGGAGTCGATTCCTCGCTGTTCTTCGCTTGCTGGGTGTCTAGAAGGGGATGTCCTCGTCGGCCACAGAGCCGACGGAGGTCGGCTCGTAGTCGCGCTCGTCCACCGGAACCTCGCCGCTGCGCGAGGGCCCGGATCCCGCAAAGCCGCCGCTTTGGCCGTCTTCGCGCGAGCCGAGGAACTGCACCGAGTCGGCGATTATATCGATTGCCTGGCGCTTTGCGCCCTCCTGGGTCTCCCACTCGCGCCATTCCAGGCGCCCGTCGATCGCCACGGGGCGGCCCTTGGTCAAGAAGCGCGAGCAGTTCTCGCCCTGCGGGCCCCAGACCTTGACGTTGAAGTAGTTGGGCCTATCCTCCCACTCGCCGCTGGAGCCGCTCTTGCGGCGCGTGTTGCAGGCGATCCGCAGCTCGCACACCGAAGTGCCGCTCGGCAGCGCCCGCAGCTCAGGGTCGCGGGTCAGGTTTCCGGTGATGATCACCCTGTTGATGTTGGTGGCGGCCACGGCTGCTCCTCTGCTTTCGTTGTTTCTGTGTGCCCTCGGTCGCTGCGCGTGGGGCCTCCCCGTCCTTGGTGGGGATCGTCCTTGCGAGTCTAGAGTGAGGCCAGGCGGCGCACTCGTCGGTCCCGTCGCGAGGCCGCTCTTTGCCGATTTTTGCGGTGCCGGCGCGAGGGCGTGGTGTACGATTGGTGTATGAGCACCGTGCGCACGAACATCGAGATCGAGGACACTTACGTCCGGGCGATCATGCGACGCTACGGCCTGCGGACCAAGACCGCCGCCGTCGACCTCGCCCTGCGTCATCTTGCAGGCCAGCCCATGACGCGCGAGGAGGCGCTGGCGATGGAGGGCGCGCACGCAATCGCGGAGGTGCCCGTGGAGGTGCCGCCGCCCCGGCTCGCGTGATACTGGTGGACACCTCGGCCTGGGTGGAGTACGACCGCGCCACCGGCAGCCGTTCGCATCGCCGGCTCAGAGAGCTGATCGAAACGGGCGGTTGCGTTGCAGTCACCGAGCCGATCGTCATGGAGGTGCTGGCAGGCGCCCGCGACGATCGGCGAGAGGCGGATCTGCGCAGGCTTCTGGACAGCGTCCAGTTGCTGAGCTTCGATGCCGTGGCCGACTTCGCCGGCGCCGTGAATATCTACCGCGGCTGCCGTGCCGCAGGCATCACGCCGCGAGGGATGATCGACTGCATGATCGCCGCCGTGGCCTGGCGCCGGGATGCGGTTCTGCTCGCCCATGACGCGGACCTCGACCGCGTCGCGCGTGTGATGAAGCTGGAGCTCGACGACGCGTCGCTGCGGATCTGAGCGGTGACGTCAGGCCTGCTTGGCCCCAGGCTCCTCGCGCCTGCTCATCGGCGAGGTCTGAAAGACCTCGTCCCAGTACGGAGCGCTGATCCCAAAGCCCTTGGTGTCGTCCTGGAAGTGGTGGCGCATGTGCCGTTCGCGCAGCGCCTTGCCCAGACGACCGCTCGGCACGGTGTGGTGCAGCGCATAGTGGAGCATGTCGTATACGAGATAGCCGGCGTAGAAGCCGGCCGCAAGCCCGGGGGCGTAGGTGTCCCCGACCAGGAGCCACATGATCCCGAACACGATCGCCGCCAGCGGGACGCTGACGGCGGGCGGCATCACCAGGCGCAGCGGGTCGTTGGGATGGTCGTGGTGGACGCCGTGGATGATCCAGTGCAGACGCGCGCCGAGGCCCTTCTGCGGCTCGAAGTGGAAGACGAGGCGGTGCAGCCAGTACTCGAACAGCGTCCAGAGCAGGTAGCCGCCGGCGAACAGGCCGATGCTGAGCGCGAGGGCGACTTTGGAAAGGCTCCAGACCTCCATCGCGACGATCGCGGGCAGGTAGATGATGACCGGCACCAGCGGATGCACCCGCGAGAAGAAGTCCAGCAGCTTCGAGTCGAACATCGGCGGGGATGCCTTCAGGACGTCGGTCCTGCGCGCGCCCTGCGCGTCGGCCGCCCCCGTATGCTCGCCGATCTGCCCGCTCGCCATGGCGCGAGTTTAGCGAGAAGGGCAACGCCGCCATCCTCGCGACGGCAAGCAAGATGGCACCCCAACCGGCGCCATTCGAGCCGGCGTTGGCAATGGTCCCCTCCCGGGCGCTTATTTACGACATTTTACTTCGATGTAAATAAGATCGCGGGTTGGAGAGGCTTATTAACGACGACGATCCCTGGCTCACGCCCAGTTCGAGACGATCCACCCGTTCCTCGGCGGCAACGTCCGTGGGGACGCTTGCTGATCACGTTTCTGCTCGTGCACGCGGGAGCTCTCAGTGCGCCGCTGCTCTACCTGAGCTACTACCTCAAGCTGCATCGGGCCGAGTACTACGACCGGCTGATGGCGATCCGCGTGCGCGGAGATTGGGAGGGGTGGCTGCAGTTCTTCCCGCCCGCCAGGCCGCTGACACCGCCGAGCGCATCTTCGAGCTTCGCGAGCGGCATCGCGCCGCGGTGATCGAGCACGGCGGCACGAACGGGCTGAAACTGCTTTCGGCGCTGTTCCAGCGACCGCTCGTCAACGTCAGCTTCGTAAGCGAGGCGCTGGATGTGAGCTTTCCCACGGCAAACCGGCTGGTCGCGCGCTTCGAGGAGCTTGGCCTGCTGCGCAAGGTGACCGGGCAGCGACGCATGAGGATGTTCCGCTACGAGCCCTATATCGAGATGTTCGAAGAGCCCGAGAGCCCCGGATGACAGGTACCAAGAAAGTCTTGAAAGACCTTCTAAGCCGCCGCAGCCGGCTCAGGCTCGGGTGCGTGCCGAGCGCGCGTGTCCGGATTCGCCGGCGCCTCGGGCGTGCCTGGTGCGAGCTTGCTGATCATGAACCGCAGCACCTCGTCGGAGAGCCGCAGCGAGCGGTCGAGCTGTGAGAGCACGCTCTTCTCGCGCACGTGGAACTGGAAGAGGTGATACTCGGCCTCGGTCTTGCGATCGATCGGGTAGGCAAGCGGGCGCAGGCCCCAATGGTCCTCGCGCGTCAGCTCGCCGTTGGCCTCGATGCTCGCCTTTGCATCGGCCAGCACGCGTGTGCGCGCCGGCTCGTCCGAGAGCGGGTCCAGCAGCAGCACCAGGTCATATGTGATGGGCGCTTGGCTCATGTGCGGCGGCCGATGATAACAGTGCGCCGAGCCTTCGCGCGGTGGTGGCCTTGGGGCGCTAGGCGGCCGCGCGCTTGGCGGCGATGTCCGCCAGCTGGTCGTCGATCCAGTCGCCGGGGTCTCTGGAGGTGACGATCCTGCGCAGCCCCTCTGCTCTTGCGGCGCGCTCGGCGGACGGCATCGAGAGCGCTGCATGGATCGAGTTGGCGAGCTCCTGGATGTCGAAGGGGTTGACCGAGAGCGCGTGCTCTGCAAGCTCCTCGTGGGCGCCGGTGTTCTCCGAGAGGATGCAGACGCCCTGCCGGGTGTTGACGATCGGTCCCTCCTTGGCGACGAGGTTCATGCCGTCGAACATTGCGTTGACGAGCAGCACGTCGTAGTGGCGATAGGCAGCCATCGCCTCGTCGATGTCGTCCCTGAGCTTGAGCTGGATCGGCATCCAGTCCGGTGTGCCGTGGCGGTGGTTCACGACCGCCACGAGTGCCTCGATCCGCTCCAGGTACTCCTGGTACTGGGGTACATCGGTTCTGGAGGGCATCATCTGCGCCATGAAGGTGACGCGCTCGCTGAACTCGGGGTGCTGCTCCAAAAACAGGTCGAAGGCCGAGAAGCCGCGCAGCACGTTCTTCGAGAGGTCGGCCCGGTCGACGCGCAGGATCAGGAAGTCCCGCCGGCGGCGCAGCAGCTCAGCCTCGAAGGCCTTGACGCGGGGGCCTTCGGCGATCTGACGCGTGGCGCGATGGTCGATCGGCAGCGGATAGGCGCGCACCCACACCTCTCGATCGCCGAAGTTCACGACGCCGCGCTCGAAGTCGACCTCCAGGTCCATCAGGTCGCGGCAGCACTGCAGGAAGTTGCGCCTGTAGGAGCGGGTATGGAAGCCGATGATGTCGTTGCAGAGCACCCCCGCGTAGATCTCCTCCCTGATCCTGGTGGGCAGCACGCGCCAGGCGTCCGGCTGGGTCCAGGGGATGTGGATGAAGTGGTGCAGGAAGGCGTCGGGGCGCTCGCTGCGCACGATCCGTGGCAGCGTATATAGGTGGTAGTCGTGGACCATCACCACGGGGCTCTCCTGGCCCTCGATCTCCTCGATCACCGCGCCGGCGAGATCGTCGTTGACGGCGTTGTAGCCGAACTCGAACGCCTCGATCTCCTCGCGCCTGATGTCCGGGGCGTTTGAGAGGTCCCAGAGGTAGTGCTGTATGAACCACAGCATCGGGTTGGCGAAGACGTTGTAGAAGCGGTCGTAGGCCTGCGGGTCGGAGGCGACCAGGCGCACCTGGTACTCGCCGCCGCCGGGCGAGCGCACGGGGAAGGCGCGCCCGCCGTGGGCCCTGGAGACCGCGACGTCGTGCTCGTTCATCGCCGAGGCGATCCAGATCGCCTCGCGGTGGGAGGCAAGGCCCGTGAGCGCAGTGACCAGGCCGCCGCTGCCGCGCCGCACCTCGCCGCCCTCGTGAAAGGTGACCGGCCCGCGGTTGGAGACCAGCACGAGCGGAGAGGCCGGTCGCTGTGGCGGCGCATCTCCGGTGCCGGGCGCCATCTGCGCCTTCAGCTCTCAGGCAGCAGGTCGCTGAAGATCTTCAGGTAGTCCCGCAGGTAGCGCGGCATCAGGAAGTTCGCCCTCACGTGCTCCTTGCCGCGCCGGCCGAGCGCCTTGCCCAGCGCCGGGTCGGCGAGGATCTCGAGCGATCGCTGTGCGCATTGCTCGGGGCTTGCGACCAGATAGCCCGTGACGCCGTCCTGGATCTGCAGCGGGATCCCACCGACGTCGCCACCGATGAATGGGCGGCCCTTCCAGATCGCCTCGGAGACCGTCAGGCCAAAGCCCTCGCGTGTGGACTTCTGGATCAGCACGTCGGAGTGCGACTGGAAGGCGTTGACCTCGATCGCGCCGACGTTGTTGAAGTTGTTGAGGATGTGCACGTCGGGGTCGCCGTCGGCGTGTGCGATCGTGGAGTTGAAGTAGTCCCAGCCCTCGGGGTCGTCGGAGGCCATCGAGCCCACCAGCGCGAGCTGCACCTCCGGCATGGACTCCTTGACGATCCGGTAGGCGTCGATCACCCCGAGCGGGTCCTTCCACGGATCAAAGCGCGAGACCTGGCACAGCAGCGGCCGGTCGACGTCGATGCCGAACTGCTCGCAGACGTAGGCGGCGTCCTCGGGGGAGAGCGCCATGTTCTTGGGCGTGAGCGGGTCGATCGCGGGTGGCACCACGTTGACGTGGCCATTCATGCCAGCGGGCACATAGCTCGGCATGTGGAAGATCGACTGCGGATAATCGCGGATATAGGGGAGCAGGCGCTCGATGGTCTGCGGGTTCGGTGTGGAGATGTCGATGTGGCAGCGCCACACCCACCCCTGCGCCTTCTCCGGCACAAGGCAATGCAGCGCTGCCGGCTGGGGGTCGTGCACGAGGCAGACGTCCCAGCCGTCGGAGAGCTCCCTGGCGTTCATCTCGTTGTAGCGCCGCCAGGTCTCCCATTGCTCCTCGTCGAGGTCCTGCGGCGCGCCCTGCAGCGCGTTGTGCATCAGCTTGGTGGCGTTGAAGAACTCCTCGCGGCCATAGATCACCTGCCATTCGCAGTCAAGGCCCACGTCCCTCATCAGCGGCACGAGGGTGTAGAGGATCTCCGAGACGCCGCCTCCGAAGGCGGTCGCGGAGATGTGCGCCACGCGGCGTCCCTGCAGTGGCTCGGCGAGCTCCCTGATCTCATCGATCAGCCCGCGCCCGCAGATGTGCGTGTAGTCGGACAGCTGCTTGTGGCCTACGGCTACGGGCTGGAGCACCGCGGGCACGATATCCGATGCAGCCCGCCGTACCATCGGTCACTATGGTCCGGTGTCCATGGCAGCTAAGAAGCCCATGGAGGAGGGCCGCGGCACACACGTGAAAGGGCCGCGGGCGTCCCTGAGCTTCGGGCTCTACCGGCTCTGTTTGGCGCCGGTGCTCGCGGCGGTGCTGATCCTCGCCTTCTCGCTGGGAAGCCCGCCCTCGCCGCTCGGCTCGAGCCTGATCCCCGAAGCCTTCGAAGGCGCGCACGCATTCGATCGGCTCACGCAGATGGTGAAGGTCGCGCCGAGCAGGCGCCTGGGCAGCCACGGAGATGCGCGCCTGCTCGAATATCTGCGATCGCAACTGAGCTCCCTGGGCTCCCCTTCGAATGGCGGCTACACACTCGCTGTCCACACGATCGCGGGGGAGACGACCGCGGGCAACATGCCCCAGACTCTGTTGATCGGCCAGCGTGCCGGCACCGGCACGCAGCCGCCGATCGCCCTGATCGCATCCTGCGACTCCACTGTGCGGGGAGCCAGGGCACAGCTCTCCGGCGTCGCTGCGCTGCTTGAAATCGCCTCTGTGCTGGCTCAGGGGGAGACAGAGCACCCCATCTACGTGATCTTCTCCGACGGCGCAAGCAACGGCGATACGGCGATCGTGAGCTGGCTGCAGTCTGCGCTCGGCGACCGCCTTGACGCAGCCCTGGCGCTCGGCGATCTCGCGGGAGCCAGGCTCGATAGGCCGCTGGTGCAGCCGTTCTCCAACGGCTTCGGCCTTGCCCCCGAAGCTCTCACCGGCACCGTCTCCTCGGCATTGCAGAGCACGATGGGGGTCTCGCCCGGCAGGCCGAGCCTCCTCTCCCAGCTGGCCCACCTCGCCTTCCCGCTGAGCGTCGGGCAGCAGGGTCCGCTGAACGCGATCGGGATCCCAAGCGTGAGCGTCAGCCTCGCAGGCGAACGCGGGCCCTCGGCTGGAGAACCCGTCAGCCAGAGCCGCCTGCAGGCCACTGGCCGGGGCCTTTTGAACGCGTTCTACGCGCTGGACCGCGGCGGTGAGGTGAGCAGAGCCAAGAGCAGCGGCCTGCGCCTCTCAGGGCGCGTGCTGCCGCAGTGGCCGATCGCTCTGCTCGTCCTGACACTGCTGCTTGGGCCGCTGCTTGCAAGCGGCGACGCCCTCGTGCGCCTGGTGCGCGGGCGTCGGCGGCGCGTGCGGCGCTGGATGCTGCTGCCGCTGCTCTGCGCATGGCCCTTCGCGCTCTGCGCGGTGAGCCTGAAGCTGCTCTGCCTCGTGGGCCTGCTGCACAGCCCGCCAAACCCGGTCGGCGCCTCCGCCCTTGGTTTTGACGCAGGATCGGTGGCGGCACTTATCCTCGCGCTTGCGGTGCTCGTGGGGTGTTGGTGGGCCTGGCGCAGGCTGACGACGGCCAGCAGCCCGCGCAAGGTGCCGCCCTCCGGCGTGGCGGGCGTGGCGAGTCTCTTCATCGGCTGCCTTTTGGCGCTGCTCGTCTGGCTGCTGGATCCCTACGCCTCGCTGCTGCTGATCCCCGCGCTTCACGCCTGGCTGATCGCGGTCTCGCCGCGGCATCGCCGGCGGAAGCGGCCTGCGCTGTTGGCGCTGCTGCTGATCCCGGCGCTGGCTCCGCTGGCGCTGCTGCTGACCTTCTATGCGCTCTGGCTCGGGCTTGGCCCCTCCCAGATGCTGCTGGAGGGGATGGTGATGGTGGGCGGCGGCTACGTGAGCCTCGGTGGCGTGCTCATCTGGAGCATCGCCTTCGGGCTGTTGGTCGCGATGGGGATCGCGACCCTTGGCGCGGAGGCGAACGCAGCGCCGCCGGTGCACCCGCCGCCCGAAGAGCGCCTTCCTGTGCTCTATCCGAGCAGAGCGCCGGTGTATCGTGAGCGGGTGCTGAGGTAGCCGCTTCGATGTCCGAGGTTCTCTTCACCATGCGCCCGAAGCGGCGCAGGCGCCGCTTCCGGCTCGCGAAAGTGCTCTCGTGGGCGCTGGTGGTGCTCGGCGTGCTCGCGCTCGCGGACGCCGCGATCACGCTGGTGTGGCGCGAGCCGATCACGGCGCTGATCGCCTCGCTGCGGCAGGGAGGCGTCGAACGCCAGCTGCAGCATCTCGAAGGCGAGCTGCCCTCGCACGGCGAACAGGAAGCCCTGGGGCGGCTGAAGGAAGAGCGACGCCGCGTGCTCTTCCTGGCGCAGCGCCTCGAACGCCGCGCCGCCTACGGCAGCGCGGTCGGCAGGATCACGATCCCTCACATCCACATCAGCTACGCGATGGTCAAGGGCAGCGGCGAGTCCGAACTGGAGCTCGGCCCTGGCGTCTACTCCAAGTCGCAGTATCCGAGCACCTCGTTTCCCGGGGCGGGCGATACGACCGCGATCGCCGGTCACAGGACCACCTGGCTCGAGCCCTTCCGGCGCATCACCGAAATCCACAAGGGCGACCGGATCTTCGTGACGATGCCATACGCACGCTTCACCTACGTCGTGACCCACGAGCGGATTGTGCCCGAAGCCGACGTTGCGGCGGTCGTTGCGCCGAGCCGCACCCCGCACGTCGTGCTCTCGGCCTGCTACCCGCTCTTCAGCGCCGAAAAGCGGTTCCTGGTCTTCGCCGCCCTGAGGAGCATCAGGCCGCGCGGGGCGGCGGTGATCCCCGCCTACCGGCATCGCCACAGCGGCGCCTTCGGTGCCGCGCTCTCGCCGAGCGCCGTCCTCGGCGGGCAGAGCGGCTCGCAGCTCACCACCGGTGCTCGAAGCCCTGCATCTGCACCAAGCCTGCCTCGCTCCTAAAGCGCGCCCCCGGCTGCGCCTGCCCGGCGCGCAGCGCCTCGCCGATCCAGCGCACCCCCACTCCGCCTGTTGCGGCGAGCGAGCGCTCGATATTGGCGCGCTCGGCGGGGGCGGCGCAGAAGCAGAGCTCGTAGTCCTCGCCGCAGCCGGCGGCAAGTCGCCACGGCTCCAGGCCGAGCTGCGCGGCCGCCTGCTCCACGCCGAGGTCCAGCGGCAACAGCGAGAGGTCGATCTCCAGCGTCAGCCCACTTGCGCGGCCGAGGTGCGCAGCGTCGCTTGCGAGACCGTCGGAGAGGTCGATCATCGCCCTGGCGCCTGCCCGGCGGAGCGCGAGGCCCTCATTCAGCCGCGGCTGCGGCCGCCGCGCGCGCATGAGCACGTGTGCGGCGGCGTCCTGCTCCAGGCGGACCTTGCCATCCATCAGCGCAAGGCCCGCGCCCGCACCCCCGAGCGCGCCTGTGACGCCCACCAGATCGCCGGCCGCCGCGCCGCTGCGCAGGACGGGCGAGGTGGGCGAGTCGGCCCAGCCAACCACCGTGACGCAGAGGCTGAGGACCGGAGAGGAAACGACGTCGCCGCCGATGACGCTCACGTCGAACTGGCTGGCCAGTTCGCAGACGCCGTCGATCACCGCGAGCGCCTGCGTCTCTGAGAGACCTGGGCTGGCTCCGAGCACGAGGTATGCCTCTCCGGCCGCCACGCCCATCGCCGCCAGGTCAGAGAGAGCGCTGGCCAGCGCCTTGTAGCCGGCGTCCGAGTAGCTGAAGCATCCCTCTGTGAGCCGGAAGTGAACGTTCTCCACTGCGGCGTCGACGGAGGTGACGCTGACGCGCTCTGCCAGCACGACCGCCGCGTCGTCGCCGACGCCTGTGACCACGCGCGGCCCGGGGCTTCTCAGCCGCCGCGCGAGCGCCTCGATCAGAGAAAGCTCACCACCGCCGTGCATCTGCGTAAGCGCGAGAGCTCACACCCACCGGCTGCTCAGCGGTGGCGATAGGTGATTCGGGCGCGGTCGAGGTCGTAGGGGGAGAGCTCGCAGCGGACACGGTCCCCCGGCAGGATCCTGATCCGGAAACGGCGCATCTTGCCCGCGACGTGGCCAAGCACTTCGTGCCCGTTGTCGAGCTTCACCTTGAACATCGCGTTGGGCAGAGCCTCCACCACCTCGCCCTCGAGTTCGATCTTGTCTTCCTTGGCCACTTCGATGCTTTCCGATCCGGACGGCGCCGCCGCCACGTCGCATGGTTGGCAGATCAACCTATCAGTCCGATGGCGGGCGACGGGTGTGAGCGGTCTCTCGGTTCAGTGGCCGGGGGCCGTGCCCCCGCCCGTGCCCACCCCCGGCGTCGTGGCCTGGCCGCCGGGCGCTTGCGGCTGCCCGCCCGTGCCCGCTCCGGGCCGGGCACCCGGTTCGGTGGCACCGCCTGTGCCCGGCGTCGTGCCGGTGCCCGGTTCTGTGGCGCCGCCGGTCTTGGGCGGGGTCTTCGCGCCGCTGCGCGCGTGCGTCGGGGTGCTGGGCGCGGCGCTCGCCGCTGCCTGACCCTGCAGCGCGAACTTGCCGTAGAAGGGCTTGTAGACGAGCGGTTCGGTTGGTTCGGGGAAGGATTCGCATTTATCGTCGACGACCGGTTCCATGTAGTCGTGCCAGATCACGGCAGGCAGCGCACCGCCCTGCTGCGGTTCGCCCTGCACGTCGGTCATCGGCACCCGCTTGTTTGGGTAGCCCATCCACACGGCCGTGGCGTACGTGGGGGTGTAGCCGTCCAGCCAGGCGTCGACGAGTTCCTCGGTGGTGCCGGTCTTGGCGGCGGTCGGGCAGGATATTTTCGAGCGCACGGCGGTTCCCGCTTGGACGTTCTCTTCGAGGATCTTGGTCTCCTCGGAGGTGACGCCGTTGCTCAGCACCTTGGTCCGGTGGGGCTTGCCCCAGCTGGAGTCGACGTGGCCGCCCGGGAACACCACCTTGGTGATTGCGATCGGCCGATTACGGTAGCCGCCGTCTGCGAGCGTGGCATAGACGTCTGCCATTTCCAGTGGGCTCACGCCGATCGTAAGGCCGCCGAGCGCCTCGGAGGGGTAGCTGTCCAGGTGCACCTTGACGCCCATCTTGTACGCCATTTCGGTGATCGATTCCTCGCCGAGATCGGCGGCCAGCTGTGCGTAGACGGTGTTGTCAGAGGTCAGCGTGGCCTGCACCAGGTCGACCGACTGGTTGAGCGAGGTGTTCTCGAAGGTTTTGACTTCGTAGGTGGGATAGGTGGGCAGCCAGCCAGGGGTCAGGGTGTGCGAGACGTAGTAGGTGCTGTTCGGGTCCACGCCACGCGAGAGCGCCTCGGCCAGGTCGATCGCCTTGAAGGTCGAACCGGCCTGGCGGTGGCCTTCGGCGGCGAGGTTGTACTGCGATTGCGCGTAGGTGCCGGACTGCGCCATCGCCTCGATGTAGCCGTTGTGCGGGTTGATCGTCACGATCGCCGCAGAGGGGTCTTCGGGCTCGTCCAGCACTTCGGCGATCGCCTTGTGTGCCAGTTCCTGCGTGTGCAGGTTGATCGTCGTGTAGACCTTCAGCCCGCCGCGGTCGACGGTCGCCCGCCCGTAGCGTTCGATCAGAAGCTGGCGCACGTATTCGAAGAAGTAGTTTTCACGCCGGTGCTGGTAGTAGTAGCCGCGCTGCACCTGCAGGCCCATCGCCTTGGTCGCTCTGGCGGTCGCCGCCACTTATGTAGTGCAGTTCGGCCATCTTGGAGAGCACCTCGTTGCGGCGCACCCGCGCTTCGCGCGGAGTCGAGGAACGGGTTGTACTGCGAAGGCGCCTGCGGCAGTCCGGCCAACAGTGCGCACTGCTCCAGGTCGAGCTTCCAGACCGGCTTGTTGAAGAGGATCCGCGAGGCGGCCTGAACGCCGAGCGCTGTCTGGCCGCCGACTGTCGTGTAGGGGACGGTGTCGAGGTACTGGGTGAGGATTTCCCTCTTGCTGTGGTCTTTGTTGTATTCGAGTGCAAGCTTGGCCTCGGCGATCTTCTGTTTGATCGTCTTGACGTCGCCGCCGAGGTAGAGGTTTCGGACCAGCTGCATCGTGATCGTCGAGGCGCCCTGCAACGCTTCTCCCTGCAGGGCATCCCTGACCGCCGAGCGGAAGATGCCGGTGAGGTCGATGCCGTCGTTTTCGTAGAAGCGCTGGTCCTCGATCGAGATCGTCGCCTCGCGCAGATACTTGGGCATCTGCTCGGTGGGGACCGGCGTACGCAGCACTTCGGAGGCGATGAAGCCAAGGCGCGTGCCTTCGGCCGCGAACACCTGCGAGGAGGCGCCGGAGACGATTGCCTTGCGCCCGGAGAGCTTGGGGATGCCCGAGGCGACCGCCAGCACGTAGGCGCCCGCCGCCCACGGCAAGCACGATCGCGCCGGCGAACGCGACGATCAGGCCGATGCCGATCATCCGCGCGCCGCCGCCGCGATTGTGCCGTGTCCGGCGCTTTCGTGCCTGTCTTGACATCTGAAGCCGTTGCCCTCCGCGAGCCACGATTTGCCGCAGCAGGCCTTGGGCCGCTCACGGGACGCCGACCGAGATTACCGCTCCCACGCCCGATCTCCTGCAATTGCCGCTCCGGCGTGGCGGCCTGCGCGTCCCGTGAGGGCGGCCTCTAGCGCGCCCGTGGGCTTGCCGCGCGTCCGCGCGGCTGCAGCTCCGGTTCGCTTTCGATCTGTTCCAGCGTCGCCGCGAAGTCCGCGGGCGTCAGGTCCAGCGCGCGCAACACTCGTCGAACAGTGCGCCACTGCGCGCCCCGCTCGCCCCGCTCCAGACGCCCCACGAAGGTCGTGTGCACGCCCGAGCCGGTCGGCGAGCCCTTCCTGGGTGATGCCGATCCGCTTGCGCATCGCCCTGATGCTCGCCCCGAGATTGACGCGATCGACCGGTGCTCCGGGATCGCCCGGGTCGCCGGAAATCTCCTGCTCCTCGTCTGCATTCTCTTCTGTATCAGTCACAATCACGTTCCCCAACCAGGTAGTTTTCGGTCTTCCAGCCATAATGGTCTCCTAGTTCTAGGGGTCTGGCAAGAGCATTTTTGGTATTTCTTTATCCAGGCGCCGAACAGGAGATGTGCGAATCGCCTTCGTGCCCGCCGGATGCGCTGCTTCTCTGCGACCTGAGGCCTCGACGGGAAAGAGCCGCTATTTGGGTCCATTTCTTGCAAACGAGCGCGTATCGAGGCGGTACGATCGTGCGCATTGCGCCTCGAGAGAGGCCGCGGCCGAGCAGGAGCGCTCTCAGGAAGGTCGATCGGCGCCTGCTTGACCTTCGCGCATGCGAAAATCCCCCGTTCTGTCTGCGATGAGTCCTGACACAGCCGAGATGACAGCGGTGCCCTACCCTGTGCCGCGGCTCCCGCAGAGGGGCTGCTGCCGAGTGTGGCGATGTCGCTGCCGGCCATTCCGGAATCCGCGCCGCCGCCGCCCGTGCCGGTTGCCGAGCGCCTGACGGCGCTTCGCCGCCGTGCGCGTGGCCTCTCGTCCTGGCGCGAGATGCTCGCCGGCCTGCGCCTCTCCTCGGCGCAGGCTCAGGCACTGCGGGATGCTGTCTCGCTGCTGAGCTCCTCGCGCGCGCTGGTCTGGATCGCGGGCATCTTGGTCGTGCTGCTGTTCGGCTTTGGCCCCACCCGCTCGGCCTACCACCCGCCGGGCCTGACGGGCGGGTTCGGGCCCATCGGCGACGTGCTCGCGGCGCCTGCCGCCCGCTGGGACGCGGCCTGGTATCTGACGATCGCCCACTACGGCTATCTGCCCGAGCTTGGGCCATTCACCGCCCAGCGTGCCGCCTTCTTCCCGCTCTACCCGCTCCTGATCTGGGCCGTCTCGCTGATCGGCGTGGCGGGGGCGCTGGCGGGCGTGCTCGATCTCCCTGGCGGCGCTGCTTGCGGCTCTCTACGCGCTGCACCGCCTGACCACGCTCGAGCTTGCCGGCCGGCCATCTGCTCCCCGCGATGACCCAACGGGTCAGAAGCACGATCTCCGACCGCGATGTCGCGCGCCTTGCGCTTGCGATCACGGCGTTTGGGCCGATGGCCTTCTTCCTCTCGGCCGACTACTCGGAGTCCCTGTACCTGGCGCTCTCGATCGGCGTGTTCCTGCAGGCGAGGCGAGGCAGGTGGATGTGGGTGGGAGTGCTCGGCGGCCTTGCCGCGGCGACGCGGAGCACAGGGGTGCTGCTCGTGCTGCCGGCGGCGGCGCTCTACGTGCTCGGTCCGCGGACCGACCGCGAGCCCGACCTGGCTTTCGCGGCCGCGCCGCACGCGGCCGGGGCGATGCCTGGCCTGATCGCATGGTCAAGGAGGCTGCTGAGCCCGCGGTACAGGCTGCGCGCCGATGTGCTCTGGCTGCTCTTGATCCCGGCCGGCCTGGCCGCGTTCATGACCTGGTTCTGGCTGGCGGGCGGAGAACCGATGGCGCCCTTTCACGCGCAGGCGCTGTGGGGCAGGCAGTTCGCTGGACCCTTCGTGGCCAGCTTCGACGCCGCCAGAGCGGCGTTCGAGGGCGCGCGGCAGATCCTCTCGGGGCAGAGCACCCACCTCTACTTCCCGCTCGAAGGCAAGAGCCCGGACATCGAGGCGGGGCACAACATCATGCTGTTCGCGTTCCTGGCAATCGCGGTGCCGTTGATGATCGGGGTGCTGCGCAGGCTGCCGCTTGCCTATGGCCTCTACACGCTCGCCGCGCTTGCGCTGCCGCTCTCCTACCCGGTCTCCACGCAGCCGCTGATGTCGATTCCCCGCTTCATCCTCGTGCTCTTCCCGCTGAACATGTGGCTGGCGGGCTATCTGTGCACGCGCAGGCGAGCGCGCTTCGCGGTGCTGGCGATCTCGATAATCGCGCTCGTCTTCTTCACGGCGCAGTTCTCCACCTGGCACTGGGTCGCCTGAGGGCTGTGAGGAGTTGCCTGCACGCGCGCGCGGCGGCTATCGTGAGTCGTGTAGGGGCGCACTGCCTCGGCGAGCAGGATGACCAGAGATGTCGGCTGTGCACAACGTGACCGGGGTTCGTAGAGAGCAGGCCGCCGATGGCAGCCACCAGCACCTCACGGGCGTGTGGGTGCAGGCGCGCGAGGATGGCCCGCCATACACTGCGCGTCAGGTGGCCGAAAGCATCCGCGAAGGCGAGATATGGGTCGCCTGTGTCGACGGCGTCGAGGTGCAGGTGCACCCGCTCGCGCGCTGCCCTCATCCGGACTGCGCAATGGGGCACTGCCTCTCGATTCGAGACCGCAGCGGTCGCGATCTGCTCGAGCGCGTGCAGGCTCGCTGAGCCCTGCATCTCAGACATCGGTCTGCCGCCGGTCATGGGAGAGAAACATCGCTTGAGTCGGCGCTGAAGTTTGGCTAGCTTGCCGATCTGTGGTTTCGCCCGAATGCTGGAACGCGACCGAATCTGAGGGCGATCGAGGGCAGGGCAGCACGACTTTGCAGCGTGCCGCCGGTGGGTAGCCGATGCCGCATCACCCCCTGCTCTCTACTCCGCGGATGCGCCTTGCCGAGCCTGGCGATGCGACTGCGATATGCGCGATGCCCTCCGCGGGCCGCTGGCGGCACGTCGGCGAGGCCTCTGCGGCGCTGAGGGCGGCGGCGCTCTCGCTCGGCAACGAGCGCTCGCAGGAGCACGATCTGCGCGTCCTGCTGTTCGAGATCGAACGCGAGATCGTCGCCGTGGCGGCGCTGCGGCGCGGCATCGAGCCCGAGCTCGCCCAGCTGATCACGCTCGTGCTGCACCAGGAAATGCGCGGCTGCCGTCTGCGCGAGCAGCCGCGTCCCCCGCTGTGCGCACTCGCCCTCCAGGCGACGATGCGCTTCGCAGCAGAGAACGGGTACAAGCGGATGGCGGCCCAGATCGCCAACAGGGACACCAAGGGCATGAGGCTTGCCGAGCGCGCCGGCTTTGGCCGCGTGGGGCACGCCGACAGGGACCACGGGGTCTGGGCGGCGGGCCTGCGCTGAGAAGGTCTGGCGCCCTTTCGCGGGCGCTGCCGCGATCATGTGGGCGTGGAGAGCGTCCCTCAACTTGCGCCAAGCGGCGGGTCGCGGGCGCTACGCAGGCGCTTTGACTCGCCGGTCACCAGCTGGCAGCCCTGGCTTGGGCCGCTCGCGCTCGTGCTCGCGCTCGTGCTCTCGGTCTTCGCGGGCCTGATCGTCGACCTGCCGCTCGCTGCGCTCGGGGTCCACATCAGTGCCGCCAAACCGCCCGGCGGGGTTCTGATCGCAGACACCGTCCTGCAGGACGCGATCTTCGTGCTGACCGCGGTGCTGCTCGCCGGCTGGGGCGCGCGCAAGGTCTACTCCTGGCAGTTTGGCCTGCGCCTCACCTCGTTCTGGCGAGCGGTCGGTCTGATGGTGCTTGCCTTCGTCGCCTTCTACCTCTTCACCGTGATCTGGTCGGAGCTGATCCAGAACGAAGCCAAGGACAAGGTGCTCGAAAAACTCGGCTCCAAAGAAGGCGCGGCGCTGCTCATCGCAAGCGCGGCGCTGACCTGCGTGGTCGCGCCGATCTGCGAGGAGATGCTCTTCCGCGGCTTCATCTTCACCTCGCTTCGCAACTGGAAGGGACCGTGGCCGGCGGCGGTTCTGACGGCACTGATCTTCGGCGCGGTGCACGCCACCTCGGCACCGGCGGTCGACCTGCTGCCTCTGGCCGGGCTCGGCTTCGCGCTCTGCCTGCTCTACAGGGCGACGGGCTCGCTCTACCCCTGCATCGCGGTGCACGCGATCAACAACTCGATCGCCTTCGGCAGCATCGAAGGCTGGGGGTGGAAGACTCTGGTTCTGCTCG
The DNA here is from genome assembly GCA_963790265.1 of uncultured Actinomycetota bacterium. Lineage (GTDB taxonomy): Bacteria > Actinomycetota > Thermoleophilia > Solirubrobacterales > Solirubrobacteraceae > Palsa-744. The sequence goes on along the minus strand of CAWBNT010000001.1, from coordinate 3,139,704 downwards.
TTGCCTCGCTCGCCGGCATTGCCCTGCTGATCGTCGGTGCGAGGTGGATCGGTCTGATCGGCGCGGACGGTCCCCCTGCGCAGGTCGCAGAGGCGGGCGGCGCCTGAGCTGCGATTCAGCGAAGGCAGGCCGGCTACCCTCTCGACGCGAAGGTGCGCCGCAGCTTGTGTGGCCGTCAGGCCGCGCCAACGCCGAGGTCGACCATCTCCGCTGGGAAGGCGGAGACCGAGACGCTCACGCCTTCGCCTTTGGCGAGCAAGGTGTCGCCCATTGCGGCACAGACGCGGACTCAAGTCGCGCAAGGGACGGCTCTGTACCGATTTGGCTGCATACAGCGATCACATCGGGCCGGCGTGGCGCGACCGGAGCGCTCTCTCGTTGCGCGTTCAAGCGCATCGGATTCGTGAGCGATGGGGAGCGAGTCTGTGCATGGTCTCGGCAGTCAGCCCAGCCATTCACAAGCATTCTCATCCGGGTAGGCTTGCCGCAGGCCCTCGTAGTCCAATGGATAAGACGACCGCCTCCTAAGCGGTAGATCCAGGTTCGATTCCTGGCGGGGGCATCGGTCGATCGCGCGCCCAAGCCGGATCTACGATCGCGGGATAGGACGGCGCCAGCGGGAAGGCGAGTTCCAGAACCTCAGTGACGAGGAGGTCTCGCGGCGCGCACGAGATAAACGCCTGCCGCGTCGGGAGCGCCGCCGCTACCAGCGTGAGGAGAAGTTCCGTGGACTGCGCGATCGGCACAAGCAGCGATAGGAACTAGCATGGCCAAGATGAATGCTGGCAAGTATCGAGTACGCACCTGGCTACGTGGACGCCTGCCTGCTGCGCTCGCAAGGCACGTGCCGAAGGGGCGCCATGACTGTGGCAATCACGAGTGGTATCGCTCTGCCGAGCAGACGTGGCGCTGCTATCACTGCGAGCCTGCGGTCTCTCGATCCTCGCCGTGGACGCGCGAGGAGCACCTCCAGCACACGCTCGGCGGGATCGACTCGACGCTGCGGGCGGTGGCGCTCGCCGGGCAGCCGAGAGACGATCAGCAACTTCTCGAGCTCCAGCGCATGATCAGAGAGGCACTCGCGGCGTTGCCGGAGGAGGAGCAGCGGCTGGAGCGCCTGGCAAGCGCGCCCATCGCCGAGCTTCCGGGTATCGCGCGGGCGCTGCGGTCTGCGTGAGCCGCGCGAGGAGCGCTCACGGAAGGGCACGCAGCGGGCCGGCTCTGCCAAATATTGCGACCGACCCAAAGATCGGCTCAAATCTCAAGTAGAGACGCCGAGGATCCGAGGGAATCACGCTATGCATGCCACGAACGTGGGCAGGTCGCGCCTGCCTTTGATGTTTGCCTCGGTCGCGATGCTCGCTGCGCTGTGCGGGTGTGGCAGCGCTGAGCAGCGGCGACTGGCTCATGAGGCCAAGCAGCTGCGGGCGCAGGTGCCTGGACTGCTGCACTCCGATCAGCGGCAGGCGCTGCTCTATGCGGTGGCCGCCCAGAGGATCGATCCGACCGTTGAAGGAAAATGGCTGCTGACATCGGCCGACCAGGACTTCGAAGGGGTGCAGCGAGTGCTCGAACCGGTCGATCCCGCGACGCTGACGGCGATTCGTACCGCTACGACGGTGATCGGCTCAGACCGCAGCGGATTGGTGAGGATCTGGGACGCGAAGTCGGGTCGGCTGCTGGCGAGCAGACATGTGGGGAGCGCGATCGTGAAGTTCGCCGCCTCACAGAGCTATGACCTGCTCGCCTCGCTCAACGCTGCCGGAAAGCTCGAACTGTGGGACCTCAACGAACCGCGGAGCCCTCTGCAGAGCATGCTGGGTCGCGTCCCCGACTCCAGGCGAGACCCGGTCGTGGCGATCGCCTTCGCCTGGCAGGACACGCGCCTGCTGGCGCTGACGCAGAGCGGCCTGGTCTACCTCTACGACGTCACCGCCCACAGACGGGTCGGCGTCCTCGATCTGCGTCACGCAAGCGGCAGCCTGCCGTGGAGCTCCGCAGGCGGCGCGCTGAGAGTGACGGCGGGGCAGGTCCGGGAAGAGCCCCTGACCAACTCGAGCTACCTGCTGATGGCAACGGCACAGAAAGCCGTCGCAAAGATCGATCTGGGAACCCTTCGCGGCGCCACGCTCGTGCCGCAGGAACAGTTCGTTGGGACCGCAAGTGCCGTGGCCGGCGGCGCCCCCGGCGAACCGGTGACGCTCTGCACCAGCCGCGGCGTAGCGCTATGGCAAGAAAAGACCCACAGCATCGAACAGGAGTGGGGTGCGCCCTGCACCGGTATGGCGCTGGAAGCAGACACCCTGACCGCGGCAAGCATCGAGGGTGTCGACGCGGTGCGGATGGGCCCCGAAGGCGCCGAAGAATCGCTCGACCACTACGCGGGTCGTCCCGCGCGAGCGCTGACCGTCGGTCCTGGCGGGCCCCTGGAGATCGGCGAAGACGGGAGCATCAGCCTGCTCGAACAGGAAGAAACGGGAGTCAACCTGCGCATCAACGAAGCGGAAACCAGCTCGATCGCTCAGTTCGGCGCCGAAGGGGATCTGCTGGAGACCTACGGCTTCAGCGGGGCCGAAGGCCTCATGACCGTCCCGCCGCAAGCGCCGGGCACCATCGAGGGCTCCCCGCTGCCCAACCGGGTGATCCGCCGGTATCTGCCGAGCAGGCTGTGGTGGCCGCAGGGCACTTCGGCCCGATGGCTGATCGACAGCGCCGAGCTCGGCAGCGAATACGTCGTGGCCGGTGGCGAGGACCCGACCGGCGCAGCGTCGGTCCTCGTTTGGGACGCAAAGACGGGCAGGCCGCTGCGGCGGCTCACAACGGCGCAGAGCGGCCCGCCGAGCAGCGCTACGATGGAGGGCGAGATTCGCCCGGCGGCCAGACAGGTCGCGCTGTTGCCGGGCCGCCACCTGCTGGCTGCCTACAGCGCCCAGCAGGAGCTGATCGTGATCTGGTCGACCGAAAGCTGGCAGCCGGTCGGCGCCGTCCATGTCGGCCCGATCGCCGGCTTCAGCGTGAGCCCGGACGAATCGCAGCTGCTGGCCGTATCGCTCTCCGACGAGCAGAGCTACATCCAAGCCGGCAACCGCGTGACGCGACTGCTGTTCATCAACCCCGAAAGCGCCCAGATCGAACGGCAGGTCCAGAGCCCGAACACCGAGCTTGCCGGCTACATCCCTGAAGAAGGTGCCGGCATCGTCGCGATCCAGAGCGGCGGCCAGATGCGCATCCTCGACGGCGAAGGCCACCCGACCAGGACGCTCTCCTCGAAGCTCGAAGCCGGAAGCCCGAAATCGCTTGCGTGGAAGCCGCACTCGCAGGTGATGGCGGTGGCGGTGCACGGTGGCGGCGTGCAACTCGTTGATCTCGCGAGCGGGCGCGTCTCGCAGCCGCTGCGCTCGCCGGCGCAGGCGGAAGCGGTGAATCTCAGTTTCAGTCCCAACGGAGCGCTGCTGGCGGCGGGAAACAGCGACATCTACCCGCCCGAATCGCTGCAGCCCGCGGTCCCGAGCGTCTGGACGATCGACGACGGCGATCTCGAGCAGCGCGCCTGCCGCATCTCCGGAGGCGCGCCGAGCGCGGCGCAGTGGCATGCCTGGACCGGCGGGCTGCGGTACGTGCGCGCGTGTCGAGCCACGGGCGGCCAGGGCGGCGCCTCGCAGAGCGGGAGAGAGCCGATCGCGGAGCCGCGGATCGCCCTTCAGCACGCAGAAGAGATAGAAGCGATCTCCGCGAGCGGAGCGCGGGCGAAGATCGCAAGCGCCGACCCCGACTCTGCCCCGACCAAGTTCGTCTGGTCGAAGGGCGGCACGCTTGCGTGGCTCGACGGCGACATCCTGCAGCTGTTGGAAGAGAGCGGCAAATCCCAGCAGGTCGTCTGCGCCTGCGCGAGCGTCGCCTTTGCGGGTGACGGGCCCGTCGCGGTGCTGGACGGCGGCCAGTCCCTGGTGGACTTCGGCCGCTCACCCGCTCGCCCCAGAGAGGTGCATACCGCCGGCCTACCGCCCTACGGGCTGACGATCGTGGGCGTCGCAAGACAGGGCGTGGTCGTGGCCGGGTCGAGGGGGTATGGCGGAGCGACGGGCCCCTCGCCGAGCTCGCTCTTCCTGGTCGGAAGGTCGGGACGGGCGCGGCGGCTGGCAAGCCTCCGGGGAGTCGTCTACGAGCCGGGCGCGCTCAGCCCCTCAGGCAGCGCCCTGGCGATGAGCGAGGTCGAAAGCTCAGGCACGTGCTTCTCGCTGGAACGTCTGGTTCTCCTCGAGCCGCAAAGCGGCCAGGTGAGGTTCCCCGCGATGCCCGCGGGGGTGCACGGACCCCAGGTGCGCCGTCTCGGCTGGTCGAGCGATGGCCGGCTCACGGCGCAGATCGCACCGACCGACTGCAATGGCAGCGACGAGCCACTCAAAGACGAGCCCGAAGCCAGGCTCTACGAAGAACAGGACGGCCGGCTGCTCGCACGTGAGCCGGTGGGGTATGAGACCCAACATCGCGCCGGCCTGCGCGCGAAGGTCCAGGGCCGTGTCCCCGACGTGGCAGAAGGCGGAACGCTCACCGTCACGGGCGAGCGTGGCAACCTCCTGGCCAGGATCCCTGGCGTCTCCAGCTTCTCGGTGATGCCATGAGCCGCCTTGGACTCAAACCCAGATCGCCAAGAGGAGCCGAGAAACACAGGAACTGGCGCAAAACGATCAGCTTCTGGTGCGGCGTGGTGGTCGCGGTGATCGCCGTGCTGACGTTTGTGCTCACCTACGGCCAGAAATTGGTCCAATCCGCGCCTGCTCACGCCAGGCTCCCCGAAGGCAGCGTGCTTGTCACCCAGGAGTACGTGCTCAACGCTGCCGAACCGGCCGAAACAGTCGACGAAGGGGACGGGGTGCAGACGCTGACCTCCTCGCCGACCGTCGAAGCGACGGTGTTCAACAAGAGCTCCCACCGCGTGCTGATCGAGCAGGCGCGTGTGAGCATCGAAGCCTACGCGACGCTGCGTCTGTGCTTCTCCCAGGGCGGCGGTCCAATGCCGGAGCCCAACCCGTACACGATCCACCTGGCCGCCAATCCGCTGCCCTCCGAGCGGGTGGTGCAAGCGCCGATGCACGAGCAGCTCGGTCCCGAAGAAGTCGACCGGATCGCGCTGCGCTTCGGTGCCGACATCTCCGGCGCCGGCGGCTACGCGCTCTACCTGCTGCACATCCGGCTGCACGTCTACGGGGAGAGCAAGGACCTGGATCTGGGGCGCTTCGCGCTCTCGGCGCCTGGGCGCATACCCACCTTCAGCGGGTACCTGCCGGACGAGAACTCGTTCCTGCGAGAGTTCACGACCGGTCCCTTCAAGGCGTCTCATCTGCAGACCACGTGGTGCCTGAAGCACAACCTGGCCTCGCTGCACCGGATCCTCGAGAACTCGGCAAGGCGCGCGCCGGAGCTCGCGCTCTTCGATCAGCCGGTTCTCGCCAGCCAGTGGGGGCGGCTGCAGGACCACCTGGCGCCGTGGCCGGCGGCGATCCACCTGCTCCGAGAAGGCGACGCGCAGGACGCCGTCTACGCTGCCGAACAGACCAAAGACCCGGGATTCGAGGCGCGCATCGGCAAGCAGGGCTCGCAGCAGCTGCTCTCGCAAGCGAGCAGGGAGCTCGGATCGGTGGACCCGGCATTCATCGAACAGGACGTCCGCGAGGCGCTTGCGATGAGCTCCTCGCAGCGCGGTCGCGTGCTGCTCAGAGAGGTCCAGCAGCGCTTGGCCCAGGAACGGCCATGAGGCCGTAGTCGCAATCAGCTCGTCCAGATGCTCCGCGCCGACGTCGATCTGAGCGCGCTCTGAGCGAAAGGTCATGGACAGCCACCTTCAACCCAGTCGGAGACATCCCTGCGAAGACGCAGGGCGCGATGCCACGCCGGGTCCGAGCAACTAGGTGGCCGAGACTTTCTTTGTTTCCCAAGCGCCATCGACCGCGAAGCGCCGATCGCCGCTGCTGTGGCAAAGCGCGCTCTCGCCCTCGGGCAGCGCCGGCGCCGGTTTGAACTCTCGCACGGTGGCCGGTAGACACATGGTTCTCCGAGAGCCCGCGCCACGCCGAGCAGGGCGCAGATGCGATGGGACGACGCGGATCGCAAATGCGCGAACGACTGCAACTGAAATCGCTCTTCAAGAAGCGCGGCATCCCCCCTGGTGTCGATGCTCAGGAGTCGGCGCCCGCGGAGGGCGAGCCCAGGCCGGCCCTCAGGCCGGCCCTCGTGACCTTCGCGGTGGGCATCGCGTTGCTCGCGCTCGTCGGGGCTCTGGTGCTCACGCAGGCGCCGCCGCGGCTGCAGAGGCTGAGCACTCCGGGCGTCAGAGCCATCGGCCCTGAAGGCGCGAATCTGATCGGCTCGACCGAGGGCAGCCTCTCGGCCTGCCAGCCGGGCGAAGTGCTGCCGGCAGGCACCTCGGCGATCAGGGTCGCGATCTGGGGGTTCTTCGGCGCCAGGATCCATCTCGCGGTCTTCGAAGGCTCGCGTGTGCTCGCGGCCGGAAGCCACTCCGCCAACTGGACCGGCGACACGGTGACGATCCCGGTGCGCCCGCTGGCGCGCAGGCACAGCGGCGTCGACGTGTGTTACGCCCTTGGGCCCAACAGCGAGTCGCAGCTGCTGCTCGGTGCACGGACGCCGCACACCAAGCATCCGGCGATATTGGTGGAAGGCAGCACCCAGCTCTCCGAAGTGACGGCCGCGACCGACAGGCAGCAGATAGGGGCCAAACTCACGATCGAATACCTCGCGCCGGGCCGGAGCTCGTGGTGGTCTCAGCTGCTCACGGTCGCGCGGCACATGGGGCTCGGCCGTGCCTTCAGCGGCACGTGGATCGCGCTGCTGGTCGCGCTGATGATGGCGGCCGTGGGCGTGCTGGCGGTGCAATTGGCGATCAGGGAGCTGCAGTGAGCAGAGCACCGACCAGGAGCCCAGGCAAGGGAGGGGGCGGCTCGCGCTCCTTCAACCGCCGTCAGAAGCTCGAGCGCGACCGTGCCGCCAGAAGGCGCACGCGGCAGACACGCGTGCGCCGGCCAAGCGGGATGGGGGACATCCGCGCGCAGCTTCGACGGGTGCCGAGAGCCGCCTGGATCTGCGCGCTGATCGCCGTTCTGAACGCGGCGGCATGGTCTGTCATCACCCCTCCCTTCCAGGGCCGAGACGAGGTCGACCACTTCGCCTACGTCGCTCGCCTCGCAGAAACGGGCAAGCAGCCGCACCGCATCGCCGGCACCCCCTACACCTATTCGAGCCAAGAGCAGAAAGTGATGAACGGTCTGCGCTACTTCCAGGTGCGCTTCTCGCCCTATGAACCCTCGCTCACCTCGAAGGCCGAGCAGGCGACTCTGAACGACGACGCGGCAACGCACGAATCGATGACCAACTCCGAACAGGCCGGCGGCGCCTCCTCCGCTCCTCCGCTCTTCTACGCCCTGCAGACCATCCCGTATGAGCTCGGCGGCTCAAACCTCCTGATGAAGCTCCAGCTCATGCGCCTGCTCGACGCGCTGCTGGCCGGGATCACGGCGCTGTTCTGCTACTTCTTCCTGCGCGTCACCGTCCCGAGGGTGCCTTGGGCCGCCACGGTGGGCGCGATCTGCGTTGCGCTGCAGCCGACCTTCGCCTTCGTGAGCGGCAGCGTCAACCCCGATGCGCTGCTCTATCCGCTCTCGGCCGCTGTGCTGCTGATGCTGGCTCTCGGGTTCAGAGACAGGCTGACCACGCCGATGGCGATCGGCCTCGGAGCGGCAATCGCCGCGGGACTGCTCACCTACTTCAGCTTCATCGGCGTGGCGCTCGGCGCCATCGCGGCCCTCGCGATCCTGGCGGTGAGGAACCTGCGGCGCGGCGAGGACAGGGTGGACGCGATCTTCGCGCCCGCGATCGCCGCCGCGATCGGCCTCTCGCCCGCGGCGATCTACGTGGCGGTGAACGTCAGCCGGGGTCATCCGGCCTTCGGCGCCGTCAACGGGACCACCAGCGAACTCAACGGTGGATCGCTCGGGCACGAGATCAGCTACGCATGGCAGCTCTTCCTACCCCGCCTGCCCGGCATGACGCACTTCTTCGAAGGCATCACGACCTGGCGTGAAATCTGGTTCGACCGCTCCGTCGGCCTCTACGGCTGGATGGACACGGTCTTCCCCACCTGGGTCGAGAACGTAGCGCTGATCCTGGCGATCGGCACGGCGATCCTGTGCATCTGCGAGCTCGTTGCGCGCCGAGCCGATCTGCGGGCCCGCCTGCCCGAGATCTCGAGCTATGTCCTGGTGTTCCTCGCGGTCATTGCGATGCTCGGGATCGCCTCTTACAAAGGCGACGTGATCGAACACGAAATCGCCCTCGGCGAGCCGCGCTACCTGCTCGTGATGCTGCCCTTCCTGGGGGCCGCGATCGCGCTGGCGGTGCGGGGCGCGGGCAGGCGGTGGGTGCCGGTCCTCGGCGCTGCCATGATCGTGCTGTTCCTCGGGCACGACCTCTTCAGCCAGCTGCAGGTGATTGCGCGGTACTACGGCTGAGGGCCTCGCCTCGCCTCGGCAAGACCGAGCGCAAATGGTGCAATTCGTGCGCCCAACCTGGAAACAGCATATGATTTTGTTGGCGGCATCACAGACGGCAGTAGCCGGGCTCTTCTTGGCTCTGGCAAGCGCAATCGCCACCCAGGCGGTAAGGGCACCGACCGCCCGCTGACTTTGCTCTTGACATCCGACGCGCCTCCTGGGAGTCTCGACGACGCCCACTGCAGGGAGGCGGCTTGGCCGCCCATGGTGGGCGGCCGCGCCCGGCATGTCCGGGAGCGGACATCCAAGGCAATCATCTGGAGCGTGAAGCGACACGATGGCATCGTCACCAGGCCTCAGGCTCGCGATCGGACGCCACCAGTGGTCCTTCGAGAGGACCGCAAGTGGGAAACACCGGTTGACGGTACGCGGGGGTTTACGTAACGTAGGCACATGTGTCGCATCCGGGCTCCGGATCAGCGACAAGGAGAAGCACAAGCAATGAAAATGTACAAGTTAGCCATGCTGGCGTTGATTGCGGTCTTCGCCATCGGCGTGGTGGCCGCAGGCGCATCGGCGGCTACGCATCCGGAATTCGATACAGAAAGTGGCAAAACATTAGCATTTACTGCGTCTGGTGGGACTGCCCAGCTGTTCGGGGAACGGGCGGGAATAGTCGGTGAAATCAACTGCGAAAGCAGCAGTGGTTCGGGAGAAATATTAAATAAAACCCCGTTAGCCGACAATATCTTAATCTCATTCGAAGGCAAATGCCATGAGACTATAAGTGGTAGTACAAGTGCTTGCACTGAACCAATCACCACCAAGCGAATTCGCGGGGAGATTGGATTAATATTACCAGCGACATCACCCAAGACAGTCGGCATATTACTAATTCCGTACAACAGCACTGGTGAATTCGCCGAACCAGTCTGCAACGGAACTGGTACTAAGGTAACAGGCGCAATCATCGGTACGTTCCCCGAAACCACGAAATATAATAAACTAGAAAAAACAGCAGAAATAGCCTTCACATCAAGTGGAATTACACAAGCACAGACGGAAATCGATTTATTAGGTGTCGAAATGAAGGGCATACATCTCCACACCGCAGGCCTATTCGGTGGCAACGCGGCGGAGAATGCCGAAGCAATAATCACCGGCGATGGTGGTATCAATATTTTAAGTAATAACTAGCAACAAGACCACAACGCATCCGACGCTACTGGTCGATGCGTCCGGCTCACGCCGTGGGGCCCTTATAATGGTCCCACGGCGTTGCCGGTGATTCAACCAAGAAGCACTCGGCATAGCTAGCCCCCATACAGGTAGCAGTACTGATATGCGAAGTGGAGGAGGGATCTGAGGTGCGAACGAGCATTTTGAGGCGTGCTCTTGTATGCCTTGTGGCGGGTTGCGTCATTGTCGCTGGCGGTGTCTATGCACAGCCTGCGAACGCTCTAGTCGACGCTAACATGCCGAGTTGCCCCAGCAACACACAGTCGTCCCCTGGCTTTCGGTCTTATCTCCCAGACTGTCGCGCATATGAGATCGTTAGTCCCGGCAATAGTGATGACACATCGAACGTACTGCAGGTCGTCGTGTATCCCGACGGCGAACACGTCTCCTATAAAAGCCTTCTGCCATTGGGTAACCAGGTCGCCGGGAATGGGGTAGAAGAAAGCTTCCTGGCCACGCGGACTTCTACTGGCTGGCGGCAGCAAGCGGTGTCGGCATCCCAAGGGTCTGGGCCGGCAACGTTTTCACTCGGCGAGCAACAAACAGCTCGAGGTGCACTGTTCACCAACGACTACAGCGAAGCGTTGTTCATGTCGCCCTTTCGGAACCCGCTCGAAAACCCCGTGTTGAACGATTCGACGGGAATAATGGTGTATGACAGGTCGCTTGCAACGGGTACCACCACGACCGTATCGCTGCCTGATTCCGGTGAGCTCACGCAGGAAATGATCGAATTTCCTGCGGCCTATAAGAGCCGCTCTTTCGCCAACGGCTGGGGGATGGTTCTCGCCGGAGCTTCTCAAAGCGGCAGTCGGGTGTTCTTTATCACCACCGCCAAACTTGCTACAACACCTGGCACACCACAGGACACGCATGAAATGAGCAACGAGCTGTACGAGCGTAGTAGCGGCCACACGTATCTTGTCGGTGTGCTCCCCAACGGCGAAGTGCCCGAGTGCGGCGCAGAAGCGGGGCAGGGGCAAACCACGACGGCCGGTGAAAACAGCAGCTATACGTTTGGTGCCATTGCGCCTAGTGGCGAAAACGTCGTCTTTCGCACGCCGGGCAATCAGCCTGGAGTCGACTGTCACGAAAAGGAAAAAGGCGTGTTCCTACGAAACGTCGTCACAGAAACCACCGTTGAGCTGCCGGGGAACACATACGCTGGTCGTACGGGTACGGGGCCCGGCGAGGAAGAAATCATATTCACGACGACAGAAGCCGGCAATATATATGCCTATCATGTCACGAGCGGTCAGATCGTCGATATAACCTCGGGAAGCGATGGCTTGCTCGCGTATTCAGCCAACGGCGACCGAGTGTACTATCTGGGACCAGAAGAGGGCATATATCTTTATGAAGAAGGTGGACCACCACCGCGGCTAATCCCTGGTACCCAGGAAGAGGGATATCTTGGAGGTGAATATGCTGGCGGAGTAATCCTGACGAATGAAGTAACAGATTGGGGCCATATGGCCAACATGCCGGTCACGGCTGCTGACGGCACTTATCTTTTGTTCATAAGTCCGGCCAAGCTGAGCGCTTATGAAAACGAAGGACGCCACGAGGCCTATGTATATGACGCCAACACTAATGAGGTCACCTGCATATCCTGCAATCTCACCGGTGACACGCGGGGACCCACCGGCGAACCATTGCAGGGCGAGGCGAGTTTGATCGAAAAATCTACTCTGGAAGCTGACCGTGACACACCATATGCTCCGCTTCTCACCATTTCCGAAGGCTCCGGGGGATCCGGGCCTGTCGTCACTGCGACCTTTGCGACGACCGAATCGCTGATTCCACAGGACACCAACGGCACCACTGACGTCTACGAGTGGGAGATGGCCGGCACCGAGGGATGCGATTCTAAGAGCCTCGGCATTGAAAGCTTGGCGCAGTTTCCAGCGTACAGCGCCTTGGATGACGGATGTGTGTTCCTGCTGAGTTCGGGCACCGGGGAGGAAGTGCCCAATCAGAACGGGGTCACCAACGGCTCTCACTTGGCGGGCGCGGGAGAAGGGCTGCGCAATATCTTCGTGGATACAGCCGAATCTCTGCTGCCTGAAGTTGATAATTCCGCGCACATATACGATGTGCGCAGTGATGGCGGCTTTCCGTTCGTCGCGGCCAGTCATGGTTGTGAACCTGGAGCTTGTAAGGTGGGCAACATAGAAGCGCCGGGGTTCGAAGAACCAGGCAGTATTGGCTTCAATGGGCCTGGCAATATACAGGCGCAAGCATCGGAACACGTTTCTACGGGCAAGTCACGCGGGAAGAAGTCAACCAACAAGCGTCAGCGTGAGTTGCGTGTGGCGCTGGCTAGATGCCGCAAGCATCATGGGCATCAAGGTCGCAGCGTCTGCGAACGCGCGGCACGGCGTCGTTACGGTAAGGGACGCTCGATGGCGCATGGTAGGAGAAGTAAATGAGCGCGAAGGATACTCACCACACGATCCGGCATGTGACCACGGTGCTGGCTGTTGTTTTGATCTCGACGCGGTCTGGTGCGGTCGACCACGAACCTCGTCGTTGTTCATCTGTGATGATCTCTCATCCGAGTGAAGAGATCACGGTTGGTTTTGGTGGTGTTCGACTGGACGCGAGCGATGATCGCCGCGCATTGGCGGCGCCAACCAGTTGGTTGAGCAGACAAGATGTGGCGGCCATGGCAGCGGAATATAGGCTCATGCGCCACTACATTCGAGGTCTCACTGACGCCATGTGCTTGTCATACCGGGAGTGCAGCGCGTGGTGGTATTGCCAGAACATCGTGATCGAGGGGACTTCATCATCGTGCAATGGCGGAGGCGGCACTCGCAACCATCGGGGCAACGGAGGAGGAGCCAAATGATCATGTCGGTACGCGCCAGACGCGTGATCCAGTTTGCTGCGCTTCAGTTGGTGGTCGTTATGGCGTGTCTGGCGCTGGCAACGTCCTCGGTACTTGCGGGCCCGATCTACACAGTTGGCGGGCGTACTGGCAAAAGAGGTCATGCGGCGGGGCAGTTCTGGAATGGAAGTCCGACTGGCGTGGCGCTTGACCCATCCTCTGGAGATGTGTACGTCGTTGATGGCACCAACAACCGCATACAAAAGTTTGATCCTTCACTCGCGCCCCAGTTCGAATTCACTTTTGGTTGGAAAGTCAGTCAGGGTGGCGCGGAAGCTTTCGAAATCTGCGCTGCCGGCGCTGAATGTGGTCCGGGTGCTGTCGGAGGTGGCGCGGGCGAGTTTGGTGGAATAGCAATAGAACCCGGAGAAGAGGCGACCGGCGTTGCTGTTTCGCCTGTCACCCACGATGTCTATGTTGCAGACACCGTCAATAATCGCGTCGAGGAGTTTGAATCAGATGGCGCATATCTTCATGAATTCAACGGTATCGAAGTCGATGGTGCTGCGGCTGCAAAACCAGCACCGGCACAGTTTTCTTCGCCTTTGGGCGTCGCCGTGGACGGGGCCGGGCAGGTGTATGTGGAGGATGCTCGCCACAATCTGATCGATCGCTTCAGTGCAACGGGAGAATATGAATGCCAGATAACCGGTACCACGCCCGGCTCGTCGAGTGAGTGTGATTCAGCCGGAAGCGCAACGCCGGATGCAGGGTTTTCGCTCTCGGGTATAGCGCGGGGCGCTGGTTTGGCGTCGGACGCTGCGGGGAATGTTTATGTCGCCGATTCTGGACACAACGTGGTGGATGAGTTCAGTGCGAGCGGTGCGTTCGTGCAGCAGTTGGGAGCCGGCATCTTGAGTGATCCGGAGGCGGTCAGCGTGGATGGCTCAGGTGATGTGTTTGTCCTCAGCGGCAGCAACACCGTTGATGAGTTCAATGCTGTCGGGCAGGAGCTCTCGACTTTCAGTTCTCCCATCGGTGAGAGTGTCGGGATCGCGGCCACAGGGGACGGTCAGCGCGTATACGTGACCAACTACGCTCCCTTAAAGACGAACTCTTGGTGTTTGGGAGGTTCGTGAGCGCGGAAACCGACACGCCATCCAGTGAAGTCGCCGGTAACGCGACGCTTCACGGAAGCATAAACCCGAACGGATTGCCCGTCGAAGCATGCGAATTTGAATGGGGTGAAGGCGAATCGGGAAGTTTCGAACACAATGTACCGTGCGCCCAGGCGTTGGGCACAATAGGCTCGGGTGCTGAAGCTGTTGCGGTGAGCGCTGAACTGAGTGGGCTCAAGACTGACGAGATCTATCACTATCGTCTGGTGGCAAAAAATGCGAATGGCTCGGCGGAAGGCGCGAGCACGATCTTGTTTGCCGATGAAAATGCGTTCGGCTTTCAGCTTGTTGGGCCAAATGCGTTGAGCATGGTCGTAAGCGAAGGAGAGATCGAAGAAAACGGCTCCGTGGTTGCTGATCCGGCGCGGCTCGATTCTCAGGCGGGAGGGCACCCGTACGCGGTGACCACGCGATTCGAGTTGAATTTGGAAGCAAGCGATCACTTGCCATCGAATCGTGCTGCCAAGGATTATTACGTAAACCTGCCGGCTGGCTTTGCGGGGAGCGTGGCAAAGATCCCCCGGTGCAAGATGAGTGACTTGGACTCTTTGAATCTGACGGAGAATCCGCCTGGCTGCCCGACGGCGTCGCAGGTGGGTGTGATACGGCTGTATGAAGTGGAAGAAAGCAGCCCTAACGTCCATTTGTTTGAGATCATTCCAGTTTATAATATGGTGCCGTCTCCCGGCGCTCCGGCTGAGCTCGCATTTGCATACGCCGATGCTGCCGTGCCGATCATCGTCAAGGTACGCGCCGACGACGGGACCTACGGCGTGACCGCAGAGGTACGCAACGTGAGCGAGATCAAGCCCATTGCAGGGTCGCTACTCACGTTGTGGGGCGTGCCGGCGAATCCTGGGCATGACATGGAACGGTTCCTGCCGCTCAATGGCGGGGGCTACAAACTCGGCTTCACGCCGGGCAACGGCGAAGGCGGCCCGCTGCCGGCGGGTACCCCGGAAGTGCCGTTCCTGACGAACCCGACGAAGTGCGGCTCGGTGGAAGAAGTGGAAGAAGCCGAGGTCATGGCTGATTCGTGGCTTCACCCCGGCAAGTTGCCTGAAGATGGCAGGCCAGTCCCCGGCGAGGAAGGTTGGGTCACGGCTGGTGTGCAGATGTATCCGGACGGCGTCAAGGGCTGTGGGGGGCTGAGCTTCGAACCGCATATCGAAGCTAAGCCAACAACGACCGTGGCCGACTCGCCGACTGGGCTGACAGTTGTTCTCAAGGTGCCGCAGTCGGAAAAGCCGAACAATCTGGCGACGCCGTCATTGGAGAATGCGGAAGTCACGCTGCCGCAGGGAGTGTCGATCTCTCCGGCCGCTGCGAATGGGTTGGAAGGCTGCACCAAGCAGCAGATAAAGCTGCAGTCGGAAGGGCAGCCGGAATGCCCCAACGGCTCGCAGATCGGCAGGTTGGAAGTGGTGAGCCCGCTGCTGCCGGAACCGCTGACCGGCCAGATCTATCTGAGCTCTGAACGCTCTGCCAACGTGTTTCACATCTACCTCGTGATCGAAGGCCAGGGAGTGTTGGTCAAGCTGGAAGGAAGCGTTGAAGCAAACGAAGAGACGGGCCAGCTCGTCTCGAAGTTCGCCAAAACGCCGCAGCTTCCGTTCAGCGAATTGAAGCTCAGCTTCTATGGCGGCTCAGAATCGGCCCTCGCCACGCCGGAGCAGTGCGGGGAATACTCGCTGACGAACACGCTTGAACCGTGGTCGCATCAGCCGGCGCCGGGCGAAGCTTATGGGACGCCAAACGTGACGCTCACGGCCTCACCGTTCGCGATCACATCTGGATGCGGAAACGGTTTCCAGCCTGGTTTTGCAGCTGGGTCCGCAAATCCCGTTGCCGGTGCTTACACACCCTTGAAGGTATCCTTCGCGCGTCAGGACGGGGAACAGGAACTCTCCGCTTTGCAGGTGGAGCTGCCGCTCGGCCTCATTGGCAAGATCGCCAGCGTCGCGGAGTGCAGCGAAGCCGAGCTGATGGCGGCCGAACACAGCTCTGGCGCCGCGCAGAAGGCCGATCCGAGCTGCCCGGCAAACAGCGAAGTCGGGACCGTCGAGGCCGGGGCCGGACCGGGCAGCACGCCGTTCTTCCTGCCCGGCAAGGCATACCTGACAGGGCCATACAAGGGAGCGCCCTACGGGCTGGCGGTCGTGGTGCCGGTGCTGGCGGGACCGTTCGACCTCGGCACGGTCGTGGTGCGCTCTGCAATCGCGATCAATGAGCACACCTCGCAGGTGACCGTGACGAGCGATCCCTTCCCGCGCATGCTCGACGGGATCCCGCTCAGGATACGGCGCGTGAACGTCTCGATCGACAGGCCGCAGTTCGGCCTCAATCCAACGAGTTGCGAACCGATGCAGTTCGCCGGCACGCTCACATCGGTAAACGGCGCGCAGCACGCCGTGTCCTCGCGCTTCCAGGTCGGTGAATGTGCGAAGCTCTCATTCAAACCGGGCTTCTCGGTCTTCACGCACGCAGGCCATACCCGTAGGAACGGCGCTTACCTGCGGGTGAAGGTGACCTCCGGGAAAGGTCAGGCAAACATCGGCGGTGTGCGTGTCGAACTGCCGAAGATCCTGCCCTCACGCCTCGAAACGCTGAAAAAGGCGTGCAGCGCAAAGCAGTTCGCGGAAAACCCAGCGGGTTGCCCAGCGGCCTCACGAGTCGGCACGGCGATCGCACACACGCCGATCCTCTCGACACCGTTGACCGGACCGGCGATCTTCGTCTCTCACGGCGGTGCCGCCTTCCCAGACCTCGACATAGTGCTGCAGGGCAGCGGAGTCACGGTCGCCCTGGAAGGCAACACGAACATCATCAAAGGCATAACGATCTCCAACTTCAAATCTGTGCCCGACGTACCGGTCAACAGCTTTGAACTGACGCTGCCACAAAGCGAAGATTCGGCGCTCGCCGCGACAGGCAATCTCTGCTTCAAGACCATCAAGAAGCACGGGAAGAAGATCAAGCAGCGCGTGAAGCTGGTCATGCCGACGACGATCGCGGGCCACAACGGTGCCGTGCTGCACCAGAGCACTGTGATCCAGGTTCAGGGCTGCAGTAAGCCCAGCAGCAAAGGCGTGAAGAAGCGCAAGAAGAAGAAATAGGCCCATGGGCATCGACCCGGGCGCACATCGGCCAGGCCACCGCTGATTGCGCCCTCGAGCCGATTAGCCGAACCCCCAGAGCGACTGTACCGCTTGGCCCCCACCGACGAGTAGAGGTGTGGTATTCACCGCGCCACACGATGACGGGCCATGGCGGGGCCAGACCGGGGACGCTCTTGGCACTGGGTGGGTCCCCGTCGTGGGCACTACTCATGCGGCGTGGCCACGGGATGGGGCCAGGATGGCTCCGGGTGAGGAAGATGTAGCGCGTCTCAGTTGCAGGAGGCTGGGAGCCGGTATGTCCCGCGATGGGAGGTCTCATGTCCGGAGGCATACATTGGGCGCGGCGAACTCATCTTACCCAGCTCAGGGGTACCATCTTTGTACCATGGGCTCCACGATCCACACATCGAGTGGGTGCTTGGGCACTGTTCTCTACCGACGTCACGGCATTTGCGATAGCTGTGTCTCATCCGGAATTCGCAACCAAAAGCGACAAACCATTATTTTTCACCGAACAGGTGGACCGGTGACTTTGTTAAGGGGACAAGCAGGCATCGCCGGCGAAATAAATTGTGAATCAAGCAATTGGCGAGGAAGGGATTAAACAAAACCCTTTAGCCGACGATATAATGATTACGTTCAGAGGGCAATGTCGCGATACGTTGGCTGGCAGCAGCTCCCCATGCGAATTGTTCAGCTTCACACCAGTTCGCGGCGAGCATAGATGAATATCACCCGCAACGTCCCTAAATAGGTAGACGTAACCGCCACTACAGAATCAGCGGTGATGACGGTATAGATATCTTAACCTGAACCGGAAGGGGACATCCGGCTCGTCGCTGCGGGATGTGACGGGGTCCCAATTGACGGGGTCCCAATGAAGTGAGCCAGGTTGAGTGCGTGGTCGTGTTTCCCGTGATGGGATGGAAGGATGGACACGATCATGAAGCGACGCAGGCATACCCCGAGCAGGCTGTCAGGAAGATCAGGGAGGGCGAGCGCCTCCTGAATGAAGGTCAGGATCTTGTCGAGGTCGTGCGCCATCTCGAAGTCTCCGAGGCCACGTTCAACAGGTGGCGAGCGGTCTATGGCGGGATGAAGGCAGACGAGGCCAAGCGCCTGAAGACGCTCGAGGCGGAGAACCAGCGGCTCAAGAAGCTCGTCGCCGAGCAGGCGCTTGATATCGACATGCTCAAGGAGTTGGCTGAGGGGAAATTCTGACCCCGGAGCGCCGTCGCAGGGCCGTAGTAGTTCTGCAGGAGCGTTTCGGGGTCTCACAGCGCCGGGCGTGCCGCGTGGTCGGCCAGAACCGCTCGACGCAACGCAAGCCCAGGCGACCGGCCAGCACCGAAGAGCAGCGCCTGGCTGCTCGCCTGCGCGAGATCGCCGGCGAGCATCCCCGCTGGGGTTGGAAGACAGCGCATCAGATCCTGCTGCGCGAGGGATGGACGATCAATCGCAAGCGTACCCGCCGAATCTGGCGCCAGGAAGGCCTGCGGCGGCCCGTGAGGACCTGCAAGCGCCGCAGGGTAGGTCCAGGCCACAAGCAACGGTTGCGCGCCACGCACGCCGGTCACGTGTGGGCGATCGACTTCATGTTCGACGAGACCTCTGACCAGCGCAGGCTCAAGCTGTGCAACATCGTGGACGAGTACACCCGCGAGGCGCTCGCGATCAGAGTCGACCGGACCTGCACCGCCGAGGACATAGTCTCCGTGATCGAGGATCTCATGCTCACTCGCGGCGCACCGGAATATCTCCGGGCCGACAACGGCCCCGAGCTGATCGCGTGGGCACTGCGCGACTATTGCCGCCTCGCCGGCACGAACACCGCCTACATCGAGCCCGGCAGCCCCTGGGAGAATCCGTTCGTCGAGTCCTTCAACGGCGGGTGCGAGATGAGCTGCTGAACATCGAGGAGTTCGGGTCGCTAACTGAGGCGAAGCTCATCATCGAGGATTGGCGAATCGAGTACAACACCTACCGGCCCCATTCAGCACTGGACGGACTCACACCCACCGAATACACAGACACCGTTACCAACAAAAAACAACCAGACTGCGCATAAGCCCTGGACCACCTACAGGGACCCCGTCAGATGCTTGCGGTCTTCCACAGCGAGTTCGACTTTATCTCAGCTTGGACAGACAGGATATAAAGATCGCTACATGAAAGTCCGCAAGTACGAGGAGTAAATGAAAAGAGCCTGGCCGCACAAGATATGCTGACCAGGCTCTCTTCGAGTCACCTATGCATGCCGCCTCTAGGGCGACCGTGCCTTACGGCAATCGCTGGCTATTCGCTTTTTTCGACTCCCGAAGGCGAGCCGATTTCCTGGAAGCCTTCGAGGATCGCCGTGTTGTGGCCGGCGAGCGAGGGCAGTTCGAGCTCCGAGTCGACCGCTGGGTCGATCAGGAACGAGAAGATGCCGCCGCAGCCTTCCGCTTCCGGCGCCGCGAAGGAGTTATTCACCAGCTTGTTTTCGGTGAGCGTGAGGATTTCACCGCCGGCTTTGCTGCCGAGATTGCCGGCGCGCCCGTAATGGGTTTGTTTGGTCCGGGCGGGCTCGTCGTACCTGTGGTCAGTTCGATATTGACCGGATGCGAGCTCGAACCCACGTAGCAGCCGCTGCCCAGGAACAGGTTTTCCAGGTGCACCCGCACCGGCAGCGTGAGCGTTATGCCTTCTTTGCTGAGCGCTGCTGCCAGGTTGAGACTCGTGGGCGTTTTGACCAGTTCGGTGGTCGCCGTCACGCCGGTGATGCCTTTGTTGATGAATTCGTTGAAAAGTTCCTGCAGGAAGCCCGGCAGGAATTTGGGCGCCAGTATTTTGAGCAGGCCACCCGGGACCGTCTGGGGCGCTGGCGGCAACGTGTTGCCATCGGCGGCCGCGAGGAACCCGAACACCGGGCCGCCGCCTGTCAGGCCGCCCTGCAGCACCTGGGGTTTGGTCAGTAACACGGTGGTCGAGCCGATCACGAACTTGCCGCTCGTGGTCTTGCCATAGAAGCATGCGCTCAATTCAGCATGGCCGAGCGGACAATCGCTGAAGTTCGCGAATTCGCCCGTCGGTTTGCCGGCCATCGCGGGCGCGGCGAATGCCAGCAGCGCAAGCGGCGCGACGAGCGCCACCAGCAGCCGTGCCAGACCCCTACGAGGCACGTCCTTCCTCTTCCTGGTCATCAATCCTCCTTGTTGCATGGATATCGAGTGTCTGCGCAGCGACTGGATGCGCGTCGCCGTTCTGCGGCCCGATTCGATGCCGGCCCCTCCGCCGCCTGGATATCAGGCATATCCGCTCGGCGGGCCAGAGCGAGCGTCCCGATAAATGGGGCTGACCCGTCTAGCGGCCCGGCTTTGGGAACCCTTCCATACGCGACCAGCCAGGTCAAGTGGGGTCAATAGATGTTTCTAGGCGGCGAACGCGCGGTTTGGCCCAAGGAACGGCGACAGCACCAGGTAGGTCGCGTAGCTGTGCGCCCGCGCGGGATCGTTGATCACTCCGTGGACGGCGAAGGCGAACACGGATGCGTGCAGCGTTGCCGCGATCGCCTCCTGCGCGACGGGCGGTGGCCTGCGCGAGCGGGGCGCGCCTTCGAGCAGCAACTGGGCGTAGATGGCCAGGTGGGCGCTTGCGCGGGCGGCGGTCTGCGGAGAGGCGATCGGCGCCTCGATTGCGGCCAGCCGAGCGAAGGCGCGCTCGGAGAAGAAGAAGCCGAGCAGCGCGGCGATGCCTTCCCGTACCGCCGCGTCCCAGCTGGCCGCGCGGGATATGGCCTGCTCGAGGATCGCGGTCCCCCGCATGTGCCCGAGCTCGTGGGCGACCAGGAAGGCGTCCTCCTTGTCCTTGAAGTGTTCGTAGAAGGTGTTCAGCGAGACACTTGCGAGGGCGACTATCTCATCGATCGTGAGTGCCACATACCCCTTCTCGGCGCAGAGGTTGGTGACCGCGTCGAGGATCCGCTCGCGCTGGTTGTGGGCGGTGAAGCTCGTGGAGACGCCGCGCGCGCCTGCGTCAGGCAGGCGCCTCGGTCTCAACGACAGCGTGCCGGGCGCGCGACCACCGATCGGGACGTGGCTGCCGAGCAGAGACTTCGCCACGATCTGGCCCGGCTGGTCCGCGCTTGCGATCGTGGCGGGCGCGGGGTGGTAGCTGCTCGTCCAGCGCGTCAGTTCCCTCACGAGCGCCCTAGGGTCGCTCAGCTGCCCAGCACGCGCGCGATGCTCGATCACCCGCAACAGGCCGCCTGAGATCAGCCCCATCAGCGGGGCCGGCGGAGTGCTGGCCACGGGTGAGAGCCCAGTGTGCAGCAGCTGCCCGATGGAGAGGATCAGCTGCTCGCGCGCGAGCAGGGCGCTCTGGCCTGCGGCCGCGATGTCGATCACCTGCAGGTGGTAGGAGCCTGGGTCCTCGGCGGCTGCCTCGCAGAGCGCGGAGATCATCGCCGGCAGCCTGCTTCGCTGCGTCTGCTCCCGCGCCGCAGCGGCACCGAGGAGCTCCAGAGTCCGGCCGGCGCCGAGCTCGTAGGCGGCGATCAGGCACTCGCGTCGGTCACGGAAGTGAACGTAGAAGGTCTTGCGGGAGACGCCTGCGCGGTCGATCACCTCCGAGACCGGCGTGGCGGTGTAGCCGCGCTCGACGACGGCCTCTGTCATGGCCGCGATCAGTCGCTCGCGCTGACTGCGGGCAACCTCGCTCGGCGTGAGTCTGTGAGGCCCGCGTGGGAGGCCGCGACGTCCGCGGCTGCTGCTGGAGATCGACATCAGTGCGGCGACTCCATTCTGCTAGGCGGATCGAGTAACAAACTGTACATTGGCATCTGTCGGATGTCAAAGGATCCAGGTTAGGGATCTATAGTCCGACCATTCGATATTCGGCTTCATTCGAAGCCTGTTCTTGGCCTTTGGGTGGGCCGGGCGGCTGACAGCTGGCCGGAGTGTTAGAAAACATACACTGACTTTGCCATATGAATGCTGCGGGAAGTCCGCCGGGTTGGAGCCTGGCCTTGGATGTGGGGGCCAGCTGCGACGTCGGCGGCGCAGCGTAGGATCACGTCATGATTGCCACCAGCCCGTCTCCGGCATCGCCAACGGCCTCAGCGCCCGTCGCAGCCCAGGTGCAGCTGGCCCTCACCGGCACCCACGGTTCCCCGAGCTTCGCGTTCGCCGGTCAGTCGCTCACCTTGCACGGAAGCGTGCGCCCGTTTCTTGCCGGGCAGAGCGTGGTGGTGAGCGTACGCGCCGCGGGCGATCCGGTGCGTCGTACGCGGCTGGCCATCGAGCGCTCGGCCAGCGGCGCGGGGACCTTCGCGATGCGCCTCTCCAGCGGCGGCGCCGGATCGCTGCGGGTGCAGGTCTCCCACTCCGCGAGCGCCGGCATGGCGGCCTTCTCGGATGGCCCGCTGAAGCTGAAGGTGGTGCCCGTGAGCATGGGCGAAGGCGCACGCGGGCAGGGCGTCTGGTTTCTGCAGCGCAGGCTCTCCTACCTGCACTACGCCGTGCCGCTCAGCGGGGTCTACGAAGCGGGCACCGCAAACGCCGTGATCGCCTACCGCAAGATGATGGGCCTTGCGCGGGTCTCATCGACCGGAGCCGGGGTGATCTCCGACCTCGAGCGCGGGGCTGGCACCTTCAAGGTGCGCTTCCCGCACGACGGCAGGCACGTGGAGGCCAACCTGGCAAAGCAGGTCCTGGCCGAGATAGAACCGCGTGGCCGGGTCTACAAGATCTACACCACGAGCTCGGGCAAGCCGTCGACGCCGACGGTGCTCGGCCGCTACCAGGTCTATCTGAAGAGCCCGGGCGTGAGCTCCGACGGGATGGTCGACTCCAACTACTTCATCCGCGGATATGCGATCCACGGCTACGCTGAAGTGCCGACCTGGGCGGCAAGCCACGGCTGCCTGCGAGTGCCGATCGAAGACGCCCTGGCGATCTACGGCTGGGTGCAGGTCGGGACGATCGTCGACATCTACTACTGAGGCTTGCGCCGCCTGGAGGCGGATGCCTTCCGTGGGGTGCCGTTCGAGGCGGCGCTTGCGCCAGGGCTTGCGACCTCGGCGGCGGCTTGCCCGCCGATGAAGGGGGCGAGCGCGATGAAGGTGGCCTCGGGGACGAGATCGGCGAGCTCGTGTGCCCGGTCTTTGACGACGTGTGCGAAGCAGAGCTCGTGAAGGGCCGAGGTGATCGCCTCGGTTGAGATCGGCGGCGGATCCTGTTGGGGGGCCGACTCGCTGAATCCTGTCGCGAACATCGGCACGTAGCCCGCGATCCCCTGCACGAGCAGCGCCGCGGCTCGCTCGCTCACGCTTGGGGCGTCGACCAGCGCGCAGTGGGCAAAGGAGGGCTCGGCGGCGAAGAACCCGAATAGCGCCTGCAGCCCTGCGTGGATCGCGTTTGGCCAGTCCTGCTGGGACTCGAAGCCGTGCTCGAAGGCCACGAGCGCCCGCCTGTGGCCGACCTCGTAGGCCACCAGGAAGGCATCTTCCTTGCCGGAGAAGTGCTCGTAGAAAGCCTGTACCGAGACGGCAGCCTCCTGCACGATCTCGGGGATCGTGAGCTCCGCGTAGCCCTTGGCCGCGGCGAGGTTTGCGACCGCATCCAGAATCCGCTCGCGCTGGCTGTGCACGACGAAGCTGCGCGAGATCGGGTTCTCGCCACGCGGCAGCCCGCGACGAGCGCTGGACCTGGAGCTGAGCGCCAGCGTGCCGGGCGCACGGCCGCCGAAAAGCAGCGGCGCCGGAGCGCCTACCTGCCGGTGCCCAAGCGGTCGCTCCGGGGGTGGATGGTCGGCGTAGCAGGCGGCCCAGGCGGCAAGCTGGGGCACGAGCTCCATCAGCTGCCGCCGCCGCGGCGCACGCGGCTTCACGCCGGCTGGCAGGCGCAGGTGCAGCGTCCTTACGATCCCGCCGAAGATCGCGCGCGCGAGCTCTGGGCCGAGCTCTGCGGCGGGATGGTCCTCGTTCAGGGTGCCCGCCAGCAGCGCCGACCAGTCGGCGATCGCCTGCTCGCGCAGCTCGGGGCCACCGGGCCGCACCACGGTGGCCTCCAGCATCACCGCGCGAAGCGCGCCGGGCTGCTCGATCGCGCGCTCGAGCAGCGCGCCGAGCAGCGCGCTCGTGCGCGACTCTCCCGCCGCCGCGGCCTCGATCGCCTGCTTCGTGTCCTCCAGCCACTGCGAGCCGACCTGCTCGCAGATCCACATGAAGCAGCTGCGGCGGTCTTCGAAATATTCGTAGAAGGTCTTGCGCGACATACCGAGCAGAGCGATGACCTCTGAGACGGTGCTCGGCTCATAGCCCTGCCGTGAGACAAGCTCGAGCATCGCGGCGGATATCCGTGCGCCGTGATCGCCGCTGCCCTTTCCGTCACGGGAACGGCGACGGTTGGCAGCACGTGGCGATGGCGTTCCGGTTGGCATCGGCCCCCATTGTTACCGGTGTGGAGGCGGCGTGTGCTCTGGGATTGCCGCCAAATCTCTTCCATAGGCTCGAAGTAAGCCGGAATGTTAGCTAGCTGACAAAAGGCAGCATGACAACGGCCATCTATTGATCGAATGAGTCGCGCGCACCGCAGAGACGCGCCTTCTCCTCGCAGCCAATCGTCTCCGACCCCGCCCGCCTGGCGGCCGAGCCTTGCGGCTCAGGCCTGCTCGGCCTCTGCGGAGCCCGGCTCTGCAGAGGCCTCCTGGGAGGGCTCGTCCTCGTCGTCCTGCGCATAGAGCGACTCGCGCGCAAGCTCGCGCCCGCGGCTGTCGAGGAGCACCACTTCGAGGAGATCTGAGCCGTAGTCGTCGGGGGCGATCAGCGTGAAGCGCTCCTGCTCGAGCTCGCACTCGTCCACGCGCACTCCGCCGAGCTCGGCGACGGCGATCCTGCCGCCGGGAACGAGCGCTCTTCCCCATACGAGCGTCATCGAGGCGCGCTGCCCGCCATGGCCGCGCCAGTGGCCGATCACCTCGTCGCAGATGTCGAGCTTCCAGTCCGGGTTGCGCTCCGCCGTCTCCTCGGTGTAGTCGGCGAGCGCCTGCAGGCGCTGCGGCTCGCCACCGTCCTGACCGGCGGGCAGGAAGCTCACATAGCCAAAGAGCTCATAGCCGCGGTCGCTGAGTGCGCTCGCGGGAACGTAGGTCAGCCCGCCCCAGGTGCGGTCCGGGCACCAGGCGATCTCGCCGGGGCGCCCGATCTCCTCCTCGGCATCGCTCGCCTGCGCGCAGGCGGCCAGGAACTCCTCGCAGAGCCTGTCGGCCCAGCGGCCGTAGGGCAGCCCCTCCTGGGGAGGCTCGGCGGCGAAGCGGGGCACGAAGCGCTCGGGCGTGGACATGGCGCCCCTGAGTCTATGTCTCCAGCAGCAAGGTGACCGGCCCGTCGTTCACCAGCTCGATTTGCATGTGCGCGCCGAAGCGGCCCATCGCCGCGCCGGTGCGCTCGCAGAAACGCCGGTAGAGCGGCTCGGCGTGCTCTGGGGCAGCCGCGCCGGTGAAGCTCGGACGGTTGCCTTTGCGCGTGTCCCCGTAGAGGGTGAACTGGCTCACGCAGAGGATCTGGCGCTCTCCGAGCGGCTCGTTCATGCGCCCCTGCTCATCCGGGAAGATCCGCAGGGCGAGCACCTTGGCCGCCAGCGCGTCCACGTGCTCCTGTGAGTCCTGCGGCGCGACCCCGAGCAGCACGAGCAGGCCGGGGCCGATCGTGGATATCTGCTCGCCCTCGACGCTAACGGCAGCCTTGCTGACACGTTGGATCAGCGCTCGCATTTCTGCCGAGAACCCTACACGAGTGTGTATAATATGCGCATGGCCCGCGTGAACGTCTACCTGCCGGATGAGATGACCAAGCAGGCAAGGGCTGCTGGCTTGAATATCTCCCGCGTGACCCAGGAGGCGGTGCGCGGGGCGCTCGCGCGCAGCGAGACGGACCTCTGGTTGCAGGCACTAGAGCATCTGCCTGCCTTCGATATCCCCCACGAGCGTGTGATCGAGGCGATCGAGGAGGCACGCACCGAGCTCGGTGAGCGTTCCGGCCGCTGACGCGCTCGTGCTTGACGCCTCTGCGGTGGTGGAGGCGCTGCTCGGCACCGAGCTCGGCATGAAGGTACGCGAGCGGATGCGTGCACATCGGCTGCATGCTCCTGCGCACATGGACGCCGAGGTGCTCTCTGCCCTTGGCCGCATCTGTCGCGCGGGCGAAGCGGATCAAAGCATGATCTCCGTCGCGCTGGCGCAGCTTGCCGCTGCGCCGATCCAGCGCCACCCGCTGAGCACGCTGCTGGCGGGAGCTTGGGCTCGCCGCGACCGCCAGCGCCTTGTCGATGCGCTCTATGTGGAGCTTGCCAGCACGCTCGCTCCGGCGCCGCTGCTCACCACCGATGCGCGGCTCGCGCGCAGCCACGAAGGCGTCGAGCTTGTGAGTTGCTCGACCTCCTAAGTGAGGCGACACCCCCCGCCTCTCAGGCCTCCCGCAGCAGCCGTGCCGCGTGCTCGGGGGCGACGATGTTGAGGTTCAGTCCGGTGGAGAGCTCGAGGCCCGCCAGGTGCGTCAGACGCGGCATCACGTCGATGCGCCAGCAGAAGTGCTCGGCCCCCCGCGGCGCGGTTCGCACCCACATGTTCAGCGGCGGACTCGAGCCCAGGTGGCGCGCCAGACGGGTCAGGCCATCGTGCAGCAGCCTTGCGCCGAGCGGACCGTCATCCTCGAAGCGTGGCCGCGGCCTGCGCGGGATCAGCATCAGCTGGAAGGGCAGCTTGGAGGCATAGGGGGCGATCAGGACCGCCTCCTCGTCGATCGCGACGATCCGCTCCCTGCGCCTGACCTCCTCCTGCAGCAGGTCGCCGAGCAGGT
This sequence comes from uncultured Actinomycetota bacterium, assembly GCA_963790265.1. Lineage (GTDB taxonomy): Bacteria > Actinomycetota > Thermoleophilia > Solirubrobacterales > Solirubrobacteraceae > Palsa-744. The sequence continues at coordinate 3,112,993 of CAWBNT010000001.1, read as the reverse complement.
TCTGGCCCATCGCCCTGTTTGCGTAGGCGCCGAAGCGCTCGCGCTCACGTGCGACGCTCGCGGGCACGAACGGCAGCGCATAGAGCTGGGCATGGGTGTGCGGCAACGAGGCGCCGGCCTCGCGGCGCTCGTTGACGATCAGCTGCACGTAAGCGGCCTCGGCGGCGTGCAGGCGCATCCGCTCCCGCCAGGCCTCCATCGCCATCTGCACCTGCTCGGCGGGCAGCTCGCAGAGGCTTAGCACCGGCTGGGGCGCGTTCACGATCACCTCGTGGGCGCCCGCGGCAGGCAGGCTCCTAAACAGCTCGAAGGCCGACGGGGCGACCCTGCCGGTGTGGTGCTGTCCGGGCTCTGAGCCCGCGACCCCGGCCGCCTCCCCGGTGCCGGCCGGGGTCAGAGCGGGGTATAGGTTCGGCACGACCCTCACGCTCCAGCCCGGAGAGTCGGGAACGGAGCCGGCGGGCCGCAGTGCCAAGAGCTCGGGCGGGGTCATCGCCTCCGCGCCTTCGGCAAACGGGTCGCTGGAGGGGTCGATCGGCTGCGGCGGCGCGCAGGTGGGCGCCCCGCCGGGGCGCTCGGAGCGCTCACCGGCGACGATTACGCGGTCGCCGCTGATCGGGTCGATGCGGATCTCGGGCAATGGCGGACGCTCCTCTTCTTGGCCGCGGACGGGAGTCCTGAAGACTCGCAGAGAGGCAGGCGCTCTCCCCTGCCGCCTCGACCTGCTATATCCTGGAGCTAGCTCGCAGACGGGATGCGCCCTTGCATCCGACGAGCGTGCCGGTGGGAGCCGGCGTTCTGAGTCGAGCCGAACCTGCTGTTTCTCGGCGACTCCATCTCGAAGCCCCAGAGCCATCCATGGCCGAGTCCACGTCAGTGGCCCTCGCGGCCGCGCCCATTCCAAGCTCCGCGCAGATATCGCGCGCACAGAAGTTCGTGCGCGAGGCCTTCGTGCACGAAGGCGAGAATCCCGCCGTCGCGCTTGCCCCCGGCACGCCCCGCCGCAGGGCGCTCGATCACGCGCTCGCGGAGATCGAGCAGGGCGCGAAGCATCCCTCGACCAAATGGCGCCGCCGCTACTCGCTGATGCTCGGCTTGGAGCGGCTGCTCTCCCAGGAGGAACCAAAGCTCGCCGACGGCACCGTCCTCTCAGCCCACCAGGTCGACGCGCTCTCCGGCACGCTGACCGCGCTGCTGGCAGAGGCGCAGCGCGCCCTGGATGCACAGGGCAACGGCAGGGCGGTGGCCGAGGAGGCTCCCGAGCTGATCTCCGTTGCCGACACCGCCGGCCCGGTCAACGGCGCGCTCGCCGCCGGGCAGGAGGTCGCGGAGGAGCCCGAGGACTACGAGGACGAGGAGGAAGACGAGGACGAGGAGGAAGAGGAGGAAGACGAGCGGCCCGACGACGAGGAAGAGGACGAGGACGAGGAAGAAGACGAGGAGGACGAAGACGAAGAGGAGGAGCCCGAGGATGTCAGCGCCGACGCCGAGGAGGAGCCCCAGGACTGGGACGAGGAGGACGAGGAAGAGAGCCTTGCCGAGCAGCCCGAGGATCCAAACGCTGCCAAGCGCTTCTGGTTCGAGCACGCGACCGGCGCCGGCAAGACTGTCGCTGCGCTCGGCTTCGTGGAGGCCTCCCAGACCGGCGGCGTGCTGATCCTCACCCACCGCCGCAATCTCGTCGACCAGTTCATCGGCGAGCTCAAAGACAGGGGCTACTCCAAGCGGATCTCCCGGCCTCTCTACGTCGGCGAGGACTCCACCAAGGGTGGGTTGGGTCCCGTTACTGTCGAGACCTACCAGTGGTTCGTGCGCAACGCCGGCCGGATCTCCTCGGCCTACACGATCGTCATATGCGACGAGGCCCACACCGCGCTCGGCGAGAAGACGAGCGCCACGATCAGGGAGTGGACGGGCCCGATATTCATCGGCATGACCGCGACCGGCGCGCTGATCGCCCGGCACGTCACCGACCTCTTCCCCACCCAGACATCCCGCTTCGATCTGGCCCAGGCTGCCAGACGTGGCGTGATCTCACCGCTTCGTTGCGTGCGGATCCCGCCGGGAACGGGCGTGAGGACGATCGCCAAGGTACCGCTGAGGCGCGGCGAGGTCGACACCGAGTTCGACCAGGAGGAGCTCGCCCAGCTGCTCGACCAGCAGCCCTTCAACCTCGCTGCCGCGAACCTCTACAAGACGCGCTTCAACAACGTGCCGGGCGTCGTCTACGCCGCCGGGGTCAAACACGCTTACAACCTCGCCGAGGCCTTCCGGGCAGAAGACATAAAGGCCCAGGCGGTCTCCGGGGAGACGCCAAAGCGCGAGCTGGCCTCGATCCTCGCGCGATATGAGAAAGGCGACATCGACGTCCTCATCAACGCGCAACTGCTCGCCGAGGGCTGGAACAGCCCGCGGGCGACGTTGTGCATGCACCTGGCTCCCACGGCGAGCAAGCGCATATACCAGCAGCGCGTCGGTCGCGTGACTCGCCGCCACCCGGGCAAGGAGGCGGGGATCGTGGTCGACTTCGTGCATCCGGCGACCAAGCACGACGACCCGGTCGTCACGCTGCACTCGCTGCTCGACCGCGACGTCTACAGGGGCGGCGCGATCGTGGTGGGGCCCGTGCGGCGCGGCAGGGGCAGGCGGATGCGCGTCGAGCGCAGGGTGCTGCCCGTCTGCGCCGATGAGGAGCGCCGCTTCCAGGTCTTCGAGCGGGAGCTGTGGCGGATCGCGGTGGAGAACCTCGACTGGGGCGAGCAGCACCTATGGGCGGCGCTTGCCGGCGCGCGCGTACAGCCCGGCGGCTGGCGCAAGGCGCGCGCGATGCTGCACTTCGACAAATCGGGTGAGCTGAAGAGCAGATTCCTGATCACCGCGGTGCAGCGCAACAAGAACGCGCAGCTGCGGCTGCGGGCGCTCACCGACGTCGCTGCGCTGCGCAACGCGGATGCATTCGACACCGCCGTTGACATCGTCGGCGGCTGGCAGCGCGAGGAGCGCAGGGAGGGCGTCAAGGTTCTGCTGCGCGCGCTCGCCGAGCGCCGGATCGGCCGCCGCGACCAGGCGAACGCCTGGATCTGGCGGATGGCGGAGTACACCAGGGAGATCCACGAGGAGTATGCGGTGCAACGCTGGCCTGAGACAAAGCGGCTGCTCGGGCTGCTCGTCAACTCCTCGGGCGCCGCGCACGCGCGCAACGCGCGCAAGCTCGTGCAGGCATCGCGCAAGCAGGACCGGCGCCTGGCTGCTGCGCTGCTGGCCGCGGCGCTCGCGCACACGCCAGAGGCCGAGGAGGTGCTGCGCGGCGCGCGCACGCGGATGTCGCGCAAGCCGCAGGCGCTTGCCAGGGAGCTGCTGCGCAACTTCCCCAAGCGGCGCGGAAAGACGTCGCGACGCAGACGGCGCAGGGTCGAGGTGCAGGGCACCGAGGTCGCCAGCAACGGCCAGGCGGCCGAGGGGTCGCCGGCGACGGAGTCAGCGTCTGCCGGTCGCGAGAACGGGTCTGGGCCGCACGAAGAGCTTGCCTCGGGCGAGGCTGGGCAGATCGCAGGCAACGAGCACAACGGGCTTGCGCCTGCCGCAGAGGAGGGCGAGGCAGAGCCTGCTCCGGCGAAGCCCGTCCGCCGGAGGCGCATCGCCGCGAAGGCGTCCGACACAGATGAGCCGCTTGCGCAGCGCGCTGCTGGCAAAGCGCCCGGCGCCGATAGGCCGCCTGCGAGGCGCCGCGCTGCCGCGAAGGCGTCCAGCGCCGATGGGCCTCCTGCAAAGCGCGCTGCCGCGAAGCCCGCCGGTACCGGCAGGCCCCCTGCGAAGCGCGTCACCGCGAGGGCTTCCGGTACCGATAGGCCGCCTGTGAAGCGCGCTGCTGGCAAGGCGTCCAGCGCCGATGGGCCTCCTGCGAAGCGCGCTGCCGCGAAGGCGTCGAGCACCGATAAGCCTCCCGCGAAGCGGTCCGCCGTCTAGCGACGGGCCGCTGCGCAGGTCCACTGGAGGCTGCCGCCGGTCGTGCCCTTCGGCGTCATGACCCGCGGGCGGCTGTCGAGCCCGGCGCGCCCAGCAGTTGCCGCCGACCGTACCTTCTGGCCGGCCAGCGGGACTAGTTCAGCAATGGAAACATTGGTTCGCCACATGGCACGACTATCTGCTAGTGGCGGCGCCTGGCTCGCAATGCCGCATCCACGCTGAAAATCCCACACAAGGAATTCGGAAAGATTGGATGATATCGGTGAACTGACGCGGCCTTGCGCGGGTATCCTGCGCCCGCTCCTCGAGCCTCGGCTAATCTGGCCGCCCAGGCAGCAGGGGGCAATTCGTTCAGAGGCAAATGCTGTTTTGCCAAACGGGTCGGTGCATGCGACCTCGCGGCATGCTGCTCTACGCCATCAAACGAAGGCTGGTCAGATGCGGTTACACCGGAAGGTCCCAGTCCCATGCAGCACCGGTCCCGTCCGGGTGGACGTCGGCATTTGCGCCCAGGCGCCAGCATGCGGCGCAGACCCATGTATCCGGCGGGGGCGAGCGTAGATGCTCACGGCGCCCTCGAAGTCCATGTCGCTGAGCGGGATCCTGGCAGGCCAGGCCCAATCCCGCGCAGATCAGATGGCGCTTCGCTTCCTGGAGCCCGGCGAGGGTGAGGGCCTTGTGGCCACCGAGTGGACATACGCCGATCTTCATCGCCGCGCCCTCGAGCTGGCCGCCCACCTGGCCCAGGTCACAGGTCCCGGCGACCGGGCGCTGCTGCTCTGTCCCCCCGGACTGGACTATGTGGCGGCACTGTTCGCGTGCTTCTATGCAGGCGTCATCGCGGTGCCCGCGTATCCGCCGATGAGCACCGGGGTGGACCGACGGCTGGAGGTGCTCTGCCGCGACTGCACGCCCACGGCGCTGATGAGCACTCAGATGCTGAGCTCGGTGTGCGCCGCGACACTCGATCGGTTGATCGACGACGCGCGGCTCTCGCCGATCCTGGTGGACGTCGTGCAGGACGGCGAGCAGGCGCCGCACCGCGGCGCGGGGATAGACGACGTAGCGCTGTTGCAATACACCTCGGGCTCGACCGGCGATCCCCGCGGCGTCGTGCTCAGCCACCGCAACATCCTCGCCAACGTCCAGGCGATCGTGGAGCAGGGTCAGGGCAACAGCGCCGACAGGGGCGTCTTCTGGCTGCCGCCCTATCACGACATGGGCCTGATCGGAGGGATCTTCACGCCGATCGTCGCCGGCGCACAGACCACATTGATGTCGCCGCTGACGTTCCTGGCCGATCCCGTCGTCTGGCTGCAGGCACTCACGCGATACGAGGGCACCTTCTCCGCCGCGCCCAACTTCGCATACGATCTCTGTGCCGCAAAGACCACGCAGGAGGCAGTCGCCGAGCTCGACCTGAGCAGCTGGCGAATAGCCATCAGCGGGGCAGAGCCGGTCCAGCCCGCCACGGTGAAGCGATTCACAGATCGCTTCCGCGGCGCCGGCTTCGATCCGGACGCACTGATGCCGTGCTACGGCCTCGCGGAGGCGACGCTGCTGGTCTCCGGGGTCCGGCTCGGCGAGGGAGTGTCGGCGATCCAGCTGCCGGACAGCGAAGCGCGCGATTTCGCGGCGCGGCCGGCCGGTGAGGTGGTCTCGGTTGGCGTTCCGGCGAGAGGCAGCGTCGTGGCGATAGCCGACGCCGAGGGAAGGCGCTGCCAGGAGGACGAGGTCGGCGAGATATGGGTCCAGAGCCCTTGCGTCGCAAGCGGATACTGGGCAGGCAAAGGCGATAGCGAGGCGACGTTCGGCGGGCAGCTGGCCGACGCTCCCGGCCAGGGCCCCTTCTTGCGGACGGGGGATCTCGGGATCTGGCATGACGGCGAGCTCTACATCGCCGGACGGCTGAAGGACGTGATCATCGTGCGGGGGCGCAACTACTATCCGCACGACATCGAGGCTGCAATAGCGCTCGCAGAGATCGGGCTTCGGCCCGGATGCGCCGCGGTGTTCGCCGTGAGCGAGGGCGCAGAGCAGCGGATCGTCGCAGTGGCCGAGGCGCGCGGCGACTTGGCAGACCTCGACCACGGTGCCACCGAGCGAGCCGCGCGCGAGGCGGTCGCCCGTGAGTTCGGGCTGTCCCTGTGGCAGCTCGTGGTGATAGAGCGGGGCAAGAGTCTGAAGACCAGCAGCGGCAAGATCCGCAGGCGCCCGACGCGCGAAGCCTACGAAAGCGGCATGTTGGGCGAGTCCCGGGCCGCGCCCGAACCGGCGGAGCGCCAGCGGCAGGCGGCAGGCGCCAGCGAGCTGCCCGTGATGTTGGCAAGCGCGATGACCGAGATCCTGGGGGCTGCCTCGGTGGGGCCGGCGGACGACTTCCTCGCCCTCGGCGCGGACTCCCTGAACGCGGTGGAGCTGGCGGTTGCCGCCAGCGCCCACGGAGCGCAGGTGCAGGCAGCAGACGTCTACCGCTTCCCCACGGCGCAGCTGCTTGCGCAGGAGATCCTGCGGCGGCGATCGCTTGGCGATGGCGAGCACGGCGGTGAATCTGCGCTTGCACGGATGCTGCGCAGCCCGATCGGGAGGGTGCGGGAGCAGCCCAGCTACCCGCTCAGCCCGATCCAGCGACGGTGGGCTGCCGACTACCTCGCCGACCGCACCAAGACCTGGGGCAACCTCACACTGCGCATCGCCCTGCCGGACGGCGGATCCTGTGGCGCCGTGGAGCGCGCGGTGGCGGAGGTGTGGGCCGCGCACGACTCCCTTCGCACGGTCTTCCCCGAACAGCGGGGGGAGCTGCGCCAAGCGGTGCAGCCGAGCGTCGAGGTACCGATCAGCGAGCACGACCTGGCCGACGTCGCGCCGGCCGGGCGAAGCGATGCCGCCGGGCGAATCGTCGCCCGGGAGGCGGCGGGCGTCTTCGACCTGGCAAGTGGCCCGCTGGCGAGGGTCGCGCTGATCGGGGACGGCCGCAGCGCGGAGCTCGTCCTGACTCTCCACCACATGATCGCGGACGGATGGTCGCTGCTGCAGCTGCGCGAGCAGCTCGGCGCCGCATATGCCCGAGGCGTGCAGGGGAGCCAGGCCGCCCTTGACGGCACCGGCTCGGTGGGCGAGGTGCGCTACCGAGACTACGCGGCCTGGATGAATGCGCTGGAGGCCAGCGACGCGCTGGCCGATGCCCGCGACTACTGGCGCGCCGAGCTCGCGGGCCCGCTGCCGAGCACACTGGCCGTCGAGGAGGAGCTGGCCCGCAGTGAGGACACGATCGGGGCCAGCTGCCTGGTGGTGCTTCCGAGTGACCTTGCGATGGCCGTCAAGGACGCCGCCATCGCCTCTCGGCGCAGTCTCTCGTCATGGCTGCTGGCCGCGTTCTTCTGTGCCCTGCGGCGGCAGGGCGCAGAGCAGGATCTGATCGTCGGCACACCGCTGGCCGGGCGTGACCGCAAGGACATCAAGAACGTGGTCGGCATGTTCATCAACCTCGTCCCAATCAGGGTGAGGTGGCAGCCGCAGTGGGATTTCAACGATGCCGTAGCGGCGGTCCACGAGAAGCTCATCGGCGCGGTCACCCACCAGCGCTACCAGCTCGACAGAATGATGGAAGACCTGGGGATCGAGCGCGAGCCGCATCGCTTCGCGATCACGAACACCTTCTTCTCGCGGATGAGCATGGGCGAGCAGGCGCTGGGGCCGCAGGCCGGCGCCTGCGTGAGCAAAGACCTGCCCGTCGACGTGCGCTACCAGGCGATGCTCTATGTCTATGACTTCGCCGACGGGCTGATCGTCGACTGTCGCTATCGCAAGGCGCTCTTCGAGCAGGCGAGGATCGCCGCCCTGGTCGAGGACTACGTCGCCGTCCTGCGGGAGGCGGTCGCCAGGTGAAGCTGGACGAGCATCCTGTGTCAGCCACCGATCGGCGCCCCCCGGCGCCCCCCTCCAGAGCAGGAATCGCGGCTGCGGGACTCGTCAAGCATTTCGGCGAGGTGCGCGCCGTGGAGGGCGTGAGCCTCGCGGTTGCGCCCGGGGAGATCTTCGGCCTGCTCGGCCCCAACGGGTCCGGAAAGACCACCACCGTTCAGATGCTCGTGACGATACTGCCGCCGACGGGCGGCGAGGCATGGGTGGCCGGACACGACGTGGTCAGCGAACCGGGGATGGTACGCCTGCGGATCGGGGTGGCATTGCAGGACATCGCGCTCGATCCGCTGATGAACGCCTGGGACCACCTGACGCTGCAGGGGGCGCTGCACGGCATGGGCCGAAGGCAGGCCAAGGCCAGGGGCGAGGAGCTGATCGAGCGCGTCGATCTCGGCGAGGCCGCGCATCGCCGGGTCCGGACTTATTCGGGCGGGATGAAGCGCCGTCTGGATCTGGCGCTCGCCCTCGTGCACGAGCCCGAGGTGCTGTTTCTCGACGAGCCCACCACGGGCCTTGACCCACACAGCCGCGCCGCCATCTGGGCGGAGGTATCTCGCCTGGCGCGCCGCGAAGGGGTGGCCGTCTTCCTGACCACCCAATACCTCGAGGAGGCCGACGAGCTGGCCGACCGCGTCGCGATCCTCGACGGGGGCAGCGTTGTCTGCGAAGGGACTCCCCAGGAGCTCAAGGACGCGGTGGGCGCACGCAGCATCCTCCTGCGAGCGCAGGGCGATCAGGTCGCGGCGGCCGCGGCGACCCTGAGCGCGTTCGGCGACGCGACCGCCTCGACCGACGGGACGGTTCGCTGCCAGCTCTCGCACAGGCCGGCCGCGCTTGCCACGATCGTGCGCGCGCTTGACGCGGCGCAGGTCGACCTCAGAAGTCTCGAGGTGCACGACCCCACCTTGAACGACGTCTTCTTCGCGCACACCGGTCGAGTGCTCGAGGTAGGAGACCAGGCGTAGTGGCAAGCGCGGCGACACTTACGCGCCGCCCGGCGCCGCACGCAGGGCAGTTGCGCCAGCTGATGAGGCGCGCGTTGCTCAGCAACATGCGTGGCGGCGACGCGCTCGTGCTGCCGATCGCCTTTCCGCTCGTCATATTGGCGATCAACGTGAGCGCGCTGCATGCGGTGCTCCGGCTGCCGGGCTTTCCGGCCAAGCGGATCGCGGACTTTGCGGTGGCGCTGACCTTCGTCCAGGGCGCGCTGTTTGCGGGCATCGCGTGCTCGAGCCGGATGGCGCGGGACATGGAGAGCGGCTTCGTCAGGCGGATGGCATTGACGGACGCCTCGATGGCCGCGGTCTACGCCGCGCGCCTGGCAAGCGCCGCGCTGCTCGGCGTGCTGCAGGCGGCCTGCTTCCTGGCAGCAGTTCTGCTGAGCGGCGCGGGCATCGCCGCGGGCGTCGGGGGAGTCGTGGCGGTGGTGGGCCTGGCGATCCTCTTCAACCTCGCCTTCGCGGGCGTCGGCCTGCTGCTGGCCGTGCGGACGAGCTCCGGCGAGGCAGTGCAGAGCCTCTTCCCGATCTTCTTCGTCTTCGTGATGCTCTCCACGGCGCTGATGCCGCGCGAGCTGATCGAAGTCGCCTGGTTTCGCGACCTTGCCGAAGCGAACCCGGCCAGCTACATGCTCGACGCGGTGCGCACCCTCTTCGTCGACGGCTGGAGGGCGAAGGCGCTGGAGCAGGGTGCGCTTGCCGCGCTGCTCACGATTGCCCTGACCTGGATCCTGTCGGTCAGAGCGCTGCGAGGAGTGGTGTGTCGCTGATGAGCGCCGGGGCCGACCGGCGCGTGCGCGAAGCGAGCTCCTGGCGCATAGCTGCCGGCATGGGGTGGCGCGGCACGCGAGCGTGGCTGCTGAGTCCGACGTACTTCGCGATCACGCTGCTGTTCCCGCTGATCTTCCTGGCGGCGTTCGCCGGCGCGCTCGCGCCGCTGCGAAAGCTCCCGGGCTTCTCCTATCCCGCTGGCTATACGACGTTCGTATACGGCTTCGTGGCGCTCCAGGCCGCGGCGTTCGGCGGCATATTCACCGGGTACTCGGTGGCGCGCGACTTCGAGATCGGCATGGCGGCGCGCCTGTTTTTGGCGACTCGCCGTCGCGGCCCGATCCTCGCGGGATACCTGATCGTCGCGGTGACACGCGCGCTGATCGCGGTGGGTGTGCTCACCCTCGCGGCCCTGGCGGGTGGGATGGCGACCAGGATAGGCGCCGGTCAAGTGGCTGCGTTCGTGGCGCTCATCGTCTTGGTCGCGGGGGCCGCGGGGCTGTGGTCGTGCGGGATCGCGATGCGTCTGCGCGCCACCGGCGGTGGGCCGTTCATGTACACCCCGATACTGGTCAGCCTCTTCCTGGCGCCGGTCTACGTGCCAGCGTCTCTGCTGCACGGATGGCTGGCGCTCGCCGCCGGCTGGAATCCGGTGAGCCATGTGATCCAGGACAGCCGGGCGCTGCTGGGCGGCAGCGGCGCCAAGGTCGGCGAGGGCTTCCTGGCATGCGGCGTGCTGCTCGCGCTGAGCGCGGTGTGGGCGCTGGCCAGCACAAGGCGAGCAGAGCGCGAGTGGTGGTGAAGGTCATGGAATGTGCAAGCGGGGCGGTCCAGCTACCAAGCGAGGGAAAAATGAGGGTGGCCGAGTCGATCGCCGGGGGACTGCGCAGCGCAGAGGCGACCACACCGGAGGTCGTGCGCGCATGAGCGTCCAGGGCCACGAGCAGGTGGTGATGGCCAACGACGACCAGACGGGGCTCAGAGCCGTGATCGTGATCGACAGCACGGCGCATGGCCTGGCGCTTGGTGGCATACGCCTACGCCGCTACGCCAGCGAGTCGGCCGCGATGCGCGAGTGCCAGCGCCTGGCACGCGCGATGACGCTGAAGAACGCGCTCGCGAGCACCGGCTACGGCGGCGGCAAGACGGTGATCGCGTGGCACGAGGGCATCGACGACCGCGAGCAGCTGTTCCGGTCGCTGGGAGGCTTCGTCAAGGAACTCGACGGGCGCTACATTCCCGCGACCGACGTCGGCACCGATCTGCACGACATGGCCTGCCTGCGCGAATCCGGCGTTGACGTCCATGGAGGAGATACCGATACGGCGGTGTCCACCGCCACGGGCGTGCACGCCTCGTTGTGCGCTCTCGCCGCCTACCTCGGGTGGCCCGATTCGCTTGCGGGAGTCGGCGTCTGCGTGCAGGGCGCAGGCAAGGTCGGCGCACGCCTGGCGCGGCAGCTGGGGAGAGACGGCGCGCGCGTCGTGGTCAGCGATCTGGACCGCGATCGCGCCGAGACGGTGGCGCGGGAGGCAGGCGGCTGTGCGATCGACCCCGAGCGTGTGATCGAGAGCGACTGCGAGGTGATTGCGCCCTGCGCGATAGGCGAGTGGGTCACCGAGGATGTGGCCAGCCACCTGCGTTGCAAGGTCGTGGCGGGGGCGGCGAACAAGATCCTGGCCACGCCTGGCGCGGCTTCGGTTCTGGCAGAGCGCGGCATCGTCTTCGTGCCCGACTTCGTGACCAGCGCAGGAGGCGTGATCCAGGTCCGGGCCGTGCGGGACGCTTGGTCGAAGGAGCGCCTGGACGAGCGGCTGCACGCGATCGGCGAGACGGTGCTCGGCGTGCTCGAAAGAGCCGGCGCGGCGCGCACACCCACCGAGGCGGCGCAAGAGATGGCAATCGAATCGCTTGGATGGTCAACCAGCAGGATCGACGCACACCAAGGCGAGGTGAATGAAGGCCGACCACAACCGGCCGCCGTGCCGGCGGGGTCGGAGCTCGACGTCAGCGACCTCTGAAGAAAGGAGAGCAGAATGGCCGATACCGCAACACCCAGGATGCCCACGAGAAAGACGATCGCGGCGGAAGTGAAGCTCGGTGACGCAGAACGCGACACGCTCCATGACGCACTGCTCGGCGTGAGCGCGAACCCGTACCGTCACTATGGCGGCTTCTGCCAGCAGATCTCGCGCATCGCCGGCTCCGAGGTGGTGCCGGGTGCGATGCGCGACTATGCCGACCTGCGTAGAGCGGCCTCGCCCGGTGACTTTCCCGTCGGCTATCTCGCCAACGCGCCGATCGATCGCGATGTGCCTGTGTTCGACTACGAGGAGCCGGTGCTCTCCAAGTACGCACTCAAGAGCACATTCGTCGCCGAGGGCTTCCTCGTGCTGTGGGCGGCGCTCGTCGGCACGCCGGGGATCGGCTACCTGAACGTCAACAACGGCGACGTGTTCCAGGACATCTACCCCAAGCGGGCGCTCGCGCACACGCAGTCCCAGAAGGCGCTCAGGGATATCTGCTTTCACAAGGACCTGGCAAACCACTTCGTGCGTCCCGACTACGTCTACATGCTGGGCATGCGGTCCGATCCAGCCAACGTGGTCTTAACCACCTTCGCGAGCAACCGCGACATAATCGGCGCGCTGAGCGACGATCAGCGGGCGATCGGGCGTGAGCGGCGGTTCATGACGCCATGGGACGATCTCACGGTGCTGACCGCGGCAGTCGAGATGGGCGAGGTGAACTCTCACCCTCTCATCTCTGGCGATATGAACCTGCGTCTGTTCGAGGGCCGCACGGAGGGGCTCGACGAGGAGGCGCAGAGCGTAGTCGACGCCGTGATCGACATCATCCACGAGGTCAAGGCGGGCGTCAACGTCGGCCCAGGCGACTTCGTCATCACCTGCAACAACCACTGCGTGCACGCAAAGGAACTGGTCGATGTGACCGACGAGGAAGCACTCAGGACCAGATGGATAGTGAAGACCGTGAACGTCGATTCTCTGGCGCCGCACTCCGCCTCGATGGTGGAGGGAGTGCCGCATTTGGTGTGCGGCTGAGGGCGCCGGCCAGGCCAGGTCGTGCGGCGCTCGGAGGAGGGGTGAGGCGGAATCCCGTCCGCCCCTCGCCCGCGCTCAAAGCGGCAGCACCTCGCCGGAGTCGAGCTCTGTGAGCGAGCCGTCGCCGACCCGCAGAAGCAGCCATCCGCGCTCGCTGATCCCCGCCGCTGTTCCCTGGATGCCGCTCCAGCTCACCTGGGAGCCGAGCAGGGCGTCGCGCCCCCGCCAGGCGGCGAGCACGTCCTGCGGCGGCTCTGCAAGGCGCCGGTGAAGGGCGCCCAGAAGCTCGGCCAGGACCGGCTCGATCGCCTCTGGCGAGAGGCCCATCGTCGCCGCGCCGGTAGCGATCTCCTCCGGGAGATCGGCCAGGTCCACGGCCACGTTCAGCCCGATGCCCATCACCAGCCAGCGTTCCTGCGGGCGCCCCTCGATCAGGATGCCGGCGAGCTTTGCCAACCCGGCGCGCTTTGCAACTGTGGAGAGTCTCGTCTCCGCGCCGACTGCCTCTCTTTTGAGAACCACATCGTTTGGCCACTTCACCAGCGCCTGGGAGCCGACGACGTCGCAGACGGCGACCGCTGCGGCCAGTGAGAGCAGCGCCGGCGCGTCCTGGGCGGCAGGCCAGCGCAGCAGCATCGACATCAGCAGCGCGCTGCGCGGCGGGGCCGACCAGCGCCGGCCGTGCCTGCCGCGCCCAGCGGTCTGCTGCTCGGCGGTCACGAGCGTGCCGTGCGGCGCCCCCGCGCGTGCGAGATCGCGGGCGCGGTCGTTAGTCGAGTCGGTGCTGCGGAGGTGTATGCGGGGGTTGCCGAGCGAGGCCGCAAGCGCCCCGCCGTCGTCCTTGCTCATGCCGGGCGCACCGTCAGCTTCTGGCCGACCTGGAGGCCGAGCGTCCTCGCCGCGGAGCCTTCCCTGACCGCCACGGCGAGCATCCCACGCGCATCGGCGTAGAGCAGCAGCGCACCCGGATCCACCTCGGCGAACGTGCGGGCGATGACCGCGAGCGCGGGTTCTCCCGAGGCTTCGATCGCAACGCCGACGCCGACGCTCAGCCCAAGCTCCTCCAACTGTCCAGGAGTGGCGTCCAGCGCGAGGTTGCCGAAGCGGTCGGCGCTCAGTACGCGGGTGTGCAGAGCACCGTCGCGGATCTGCGCGACGGGGATCGCCAGCTCGATGAGCGTGCTCGGGTCAAGTGGTTCGCCGACCGCGGAGAGCGGCGCCCCCGAAGCCAGCGCGGCGGCCACGGGCGCGAATATGTCCCTGCCGTGAAAGGTTGCGGAGACCGGCCGCAGCCGCTCTGGGGAGCGGCTGATCTCGACGGCCTGCACTGCTCCTTCGAGCGCTTGGGCGGCGGGCATCAGAAGGCCGTTGTCGGGCCCGACCAGCAGTCGTGCCTCACGCTGCGTGCGCAGCGCCACCGCGCGCCGCGCGTGTGCGCCCACGCCCGGGTCGACCACAGCGAGATGCACCCCGGGCGGCAGGTAGCGCAGCGAGTCGCGCAGCGTGAGGGCGCCGGCCAGCACGTCATGCGGCAGGATCGAGTGCGTGAGGTCGATCACTCGGGCGCTTGGGCAGCGCATCGCGATCACACCGTGGCAGACGCCGACAAACTCGTCGCTTGGGCCATAGTCGGAGAGAAAGGTGATGAACGGCGTGCCTGCGCTCACGCGGTGCACGGTATGCGATGGCGGCTGTGTCCGGGCGCGCGCTGCTTGACCCAGATCGCGCGGCTAATTGATGTCAGGCAATCCCGTCTTGGGCATCTGGACTCTGAGAGGCGTCATCAGCATCATCGCTCGTGTTTTTGCTTTTGCGCCACCAGAGCAGTTTGAAGGACCCTTCCGAGATTGCGAATCCAGGCGGAGGCGTCCGAGAGACGCCCGGAGGAAGCCGCGCTTGCAACCGTCCTGCAGGCTTGACGGCCTCATCGTTCTTGGGTGCCATGTCCGCCATCTTAGCCAACCAGGGTGATCGTCCAGAGGAGAATCTCCGCGGCAAGCAGCCCGCAACCCAGGCTCAGGCAGTTCGATAGGCCTGTGATCTTCTCCTGATTGATCTTCAGGGTTGTCTGCATCCATATGCTCGCAGTGCGGTATGCATCTGCCAAGTCTGTGGTGCTGCGACAATCGCTGTCTGCCAGCAGCGTTTCTCCGCTGAATCCGAAGACGAGGCGCCGAGGCAGGAGCACCCAGATCGCGCTTGCGGCGCACAGCGCGAAGCAGATCACCGCTGACGCGCCCCACAGGCCCAGCGTGGTGTGCCCCATCCGGGTGCCAAAGAACGAGCTTGCGACCGAGGCCGTTGCAAGGAGCGTGCCCGCGCGAGCCCGCAAGCCCGACAGCGCTCGCTCCTGCTCTGCGAGCGCGCCGCCTGTCAGCTCGAAGCTGAGTTGCTCGATCGATTCAGCCACACGATGGTTCTACCGGTGGCTTGGGATGGCGCGCGCGTCGGCCAGCAGTGCCGCGAGGAGCCCGTCCACGTCGTGGCGCTTGGCCTCCACGTGAGGATCGAGGCCGTGCTCCTGCAGAGTCCTGCTGGTCACCGGGCCGATCGAGACGATCCTGGTCGAGTCTGAGAGAACGCCGCGGCCATCGGACTCCCCGGCGCCTGCGGCCGCCAGGAAGAAGGAAACCGTCGAGGAGGAGGTGAAGGTGATGTAGTCGGCGCTTGCCGCCGCAGCCAGCGCCTGCTCGGAGAGGGGCTCTGCGACCGTCTCGTACAGCGCAAGCACATCCACCTCCGCGCCCTGGGCGCGCAGCGCGTCGGGCAGCACGTCGCGAGCCTGCGCGGCACGCGCGATCAACGCTCTGCCGATCCTCAGCTCGCCGAGGGACTCGGCAAGCGACTCGGCGATGAACCGCGCGGGCACCACGTCGGCGTGGATGCCGTGCGCGGCGAGCGCGGCGGCGGTGCCTGGGCCGATCGCGGCGATCCGTGCGCCGGACAGCGCGCGTGCATCGCGACCGCCGGCGGCAAGGCGCTCGAAGAGCATCTCCACGCCGTTTGGGCTCGTGAGGCAGATGAGGTCGTAGGGGCTTGGGTCAAGCGGCGGGCCGGGCAGCGGCGAGACCCTGATGACCGGCGCCTGGATCACCTCCGCGCCGAGCTCTGCCAGCCGCTGCGCGAGGCCGCTGGCCTGGGCGCGCGCGCGCGTGACGGCGACCGTCCTGCCGCTCAGCGGGGCGACCTCGCGCCAGGAGAGCCTGTGCGTGAGCTCGGCGACCTCGCCGACGACGGTGATCGCAGGCGCTTTCATCTGCGCATCGCAGGCCAGCTCGGCGACGTTGGCGAGCGTGCCGCTCACCACGCGCTGCTGCGGCATGGTGCCGCGTTCGATCACCGCCGCCGGCTGTGAGTCGGGGCGGCCGGCGGATATCAGGCCGGCGGCGATCTGTGGCAGCGAGCCGAGGCCCATGTAGAAGACGAGAGTGCCCGGGAATGCCGCAAGCGCCGGCCAGTCGGGCTCTGTCTGCTGCTCGGTCGCGCCGGTGATCAGCGCGACGGCGGTCGAGAGGCCGCGGTGGGTGACCGGGATCCCGGCGTAAGCGCTGGCCGCCACGCCCGCCGTCACGCCGGGGACGACCTCGAAGGGGATGCCCTGCTCTGCCAGCGCGAGCGCCTCCTCGCCGCCGCGCCCGAAGACGAACGGGTCCCCTCCCTTCAGGCGCAGCACGCTGCTGCCCCGCTTGGCGCGCTCGATCATCAGCGCCTGGGTCTGATCCTGCGGCACCGATGGACCGCCGCCCTGCTTGCCCACGAACAGCAGCTCGGCGTCGGCTCTTGCGCCATCGAGGGCACCGCTCGGGATCAGGCGGTCGTAGAGGATCACGTCGGCCTGCGCGATCAGCTGGAGCGCTCTGGCGGTGAGCAGCCCGGGGTCGCCCGGGCCGGCGCCGACCAGGTATACGCGACCCTCGCTCACGGTGCCATCGCCTCCGCCTCGGCGAGCATCTCCAGCGCGCCGACCGAGCGCATCCGCTCTGCGAGGGTCCCGGCCAGCCGCTCGGGCTCCTCGCCCACGAGCTCGTCTGCGATCCAGGCCGAGCCGTCGGGCAGGCCGACCCAGGCGCGCAGGCGCAGTGTGGTGCCCTGGGCAGGGCGGCAGCATGCGCCAAGCGGCGTGTTGCAGCTTGCCTGCAGCGCTCGCGCGAGCTCGCGCTCGGCGCTCAGGCAGGCGAGCGCCTGCCGGTCTGAGATCGCGCCCGCTGCCGCCGCTGCCGCCGCGTCGTCTGTGCGGCCCTCCAGCGCGAGCGTGCCCTGGCCGGGAGAGGGCACGAAGACCTCTGGATCGAGCAGCCCCCCGACCTCGCCGTCGCGCCCAAGGCGCCGCAGGCCGGCGTGGGCGAGCACCACGGCGTCGAGGGAGCCCTCCAGCCGGCCAAGCCGCGTATCGACGTTGCCTTTGATGGCACAGATCTCGATGTCCGGCCGGGACGCGCGCAGCTGGGCGGCGCGCCGCAGGCTGCCGGTCCCCACGCGAGCGCCGCTTGGCAAATCGCGGAGTCCCGCGGCGCCGCAGATCGCGTCCTCTACCGGGGCGCGTGCCGGGGCGCCGAGCAGCGCGAGACCGCTTGCCAGCTCGCTGGGCACGTCCTTGGCCGAGTGCACCGCCAGATCGATCCTGCCGTCCAGCAGCGCCTGCTCGATCGTGTCGACCCAGCGCGACTTGTCGGCGTCGCCCGCGGACTGCCCGTCGCCGCTGGTCGCGATGATCACGACCTCGGCGCCGCCGAGCAGCTCTGCGACGTGATCTGCCTGAGCGCGCGCGAGGCGGCTCCCGCGGGAGCCGATCCTCATCCGTGCTCGCGGGTGGGGCGGGCGCTTCGCAACATGCGCACCTCCGCCATCGGGCGCTGCTCATGCTCCTCTGCGCTTCTCTGCGCCTGCGGCTGTGAAGGATCGTCGAGGCCGAAGAGCTCTCTGACGAGCTGAAGGCTTGCGTGGCTGCGCCGCTCGGAGAGGCTGCGCAGACGCAGCGTCGGCTCGTGCAACAGTCTGTTGGCGACCGCTTTGGCGATCGCCTCCACGCGTGCGAGGTCCTTCTCGGAGGCGCTCTCCCAGCGGCCTGAGTTCTCCGCGAGGATCCGTGCGACGAGATCGTCCGCCTGTGCGTGCAGCTCGCTGACGGTCGGCAGCGCATCGCGATGGCCAAGCCAGCGCGCAAACCGCCTGATCTCCTGCTCGACGATCTCTTCGGCCTGAGGCACCATCTCGGCCCGGGCGCCGAGGTTGCGCGAGATCACCTCCTGCAGGTCGTCGATGTCGTAGAGGATGACGCCCTCGATCTCGCCGCAGCGTGGGTCGATGTCGCGGGGCACGGCGATGTCGATCATGAGCAGCGGCCGCGAGTTGCGGCTTGCCATCACCTGCGCCAGCTCCTCTTCGCCCACGATCGGATGGGGCGAGGAGGTGGAGGAGACGACGATGTCGGCCCTCGCGAGCTGCTCGGGCAGCCGGTCGAGCCCGACGACCGAGCCGCCGAAGCGGCTTGCGATCCCGCGTGCTCGGTCGGCGTGGCGGTTGGCCAGGAACACGGTGCCAGCGCCCTGGTCGGCGAGCGCCTGGGCGGTCAGCTCGCTCGTCTCCCCGGCGCCGATGATCACGACGTGGCGCTCCTGCAGCGCACCGAGCACGCCGGTGGCTAGGTCGACCGCGACCGAGGGGACGCTTACGCGGCGCTCGCCGATCCTGGTTTCCGAGCGCACCCGCTTTCCTGTCGTGAGCGCTGCCGCAAAGAGCCTGTTCGTCAGCGGCCCGGAGGTCTGCGCCTGGCTTGCCAGCTCGTGCGCGCGCCTGATCTGGCCTTGGATCTCCGCCTCGCCGATCACCATCGACTCGAGGCCCGCGGCGACCCTGTAGAGCTGGCGCGCTGCGTCGCAGTTGCGCGGCGAGTAGATCGCGTCCGCGAGCTCGGTGGGACGGATGCCGGCGCGCTCTGAGAGCATGCCGAGCACCTCCGCCTCGGCCTTGAGCGGGTCGCCGACGACGAGATAGATCTCGGTGCGGTTGCAGGTGCAGATCAGCACGGCCTCATGCACGTGCTCGCTGCCGATCGCCTGCTGGGCGAACTGGGCGGCGTGCGCCTCGGTGAAGGACAGCCGTTCGCGGACGGCGACGGGGGCGGTCTTGTGCGATATGCCGAGCGCCAGAAGCTCCGAGGTCACGGTGTCTCCTCGCGTGCGCTCGCGCTCTCCAGCAGGTCGGCCAGCTCGCGCTCCACCCGACGCACACGCACCGACATGATCGCGACATAGATCAGGACGATCAGGAACACGGCTATGTAGGCGGCGGCGACGTAGCCGACGGCTTCTTTGAGCGGCATCAGGGTGCCTGCCTTCCGATCAGGTTGGTGGTGAGCGCCGGTTCGGGGGCGACGCTGCGCGGCGCGCCGACGGGCGCGCTCAGCTCGGGCTCGGCGCTGCGACCCCGTGCGGGGGCACCATCGCCAAGGATCTTGCGGCGCAGCGCCCTCAGCTGCCAGCGCGCGTGCTTTGCGGTCATCTCGAAGCGCCACAGCGTGATGTAGAGCAGCGTGAAGGAGGCCAGCGAGACCAGGAAGGTGAAGGCCATCGGCGCGGGCAGGTTGGAGGTGTCTCCCAGGACGCGGGGATGCAGGTAGGCGGTGGAGAGGCGCACCGCGATGAAGTTCAACGGCACGAAGGCGCCCGCCGTGATTGCAAAGACAGAGGCATAGCGGGCCTGGCGCTCGGGATCCTCGATCGAGAAGCGCAGCGGCTGGTAGGTGGCATAGAGCAGGATCACGATCAGGAAGGAGACGAGCGTCGGCTCGCTCCAGACCCACCAGTGCCCCCAGGAGCCCTTGGCCCAGATCGAGCCGCAGATCAGCACGCCGACGCCGAAGATGAGGCTCATGTGGATCGCGACGTAGGAGCGCAGGTCCCAGCGCGGGTCCCTGGTGCGCAGGTGCTGGATCGCCATGATCCCGGCGGCCACGAAGCCGCAGAGGCAGACGATCGCCAGTGGCACGTGCAGGTAGAAGATTCGCTGCAGGAAGCCTTCGGTCGCTTCTTCGGGCGCGTAGAAGAAGGCCAGCCCGAGCGAGAGGCCGATCATCGCCACCGTGGCGATGCTGAGGGTGCGCAGGCTGCCTCCGTAGAGCTTTTGCCGCGGATCTGCCTGGCGGGGGTTGCGATCCCGACTCCGCCGAATCTCAGTGGAGCCGGCCGGCTGCCGGCTCGTGGTACTCACCGCTAATCCTCCAGGAGGAAGTCGAACACTGCGTAGGCGATCAGCCCGAACACAAGATCATAGAGGCCGAGCAGCAACAGCCACCGCACTGCCGGCCCGCCATGCTCTCCGCTGCTGAGCAGCGGAGAGATCGCGCGCGAGGCGCCGATCGCGATCGGCACCAGCAGCGGCAGCGCGATCAGCGGCCCGATCAGGTCGCGCGCCCGCGTGCGGACCGCCAGCGCGGCGACGAAGGTGCCGATCACCGCAAGCCCGAGGTCCACGAGCGCCAGCACCCCGATCAGGTCCGGCAGCGCGTGCGTGAGCGAGGAGCCGAGCAGCAGCAGCGCGAAGGCCGGTACCGCGACGATCTCGAGCACGACCAGGTAGATCGCCAGCGCCGCAACCTTGGCGATCAGCATCGCGGAGCGATCGACGGGGGCAAGCAGCAGCGCATCGAAGCCGCCCTGCTCCTCGTCGGCGACGAACAGCCGGTTGATGCCGAGCATCGCGGCGAACAGGAGGGTGACCAACAGGATGCCGGCGGCGAGGTCGCCCTGCACCGACCCTCTGTTCAGCGCGAAGTGGAAGACCACGAAGGTGCTCAGGGAGAAGAGCGCCATGCCCGGCACCGACTCCAGCGTGCGCAGCTCCACCAGGAGCTCCTTGCGCAGCAGGGCAAGCACGACCGTGGCCAGGCGCGGCGGGCGCCGGGCGATCGTCTGGCCGCCCTCGCGGCCATCCACCTGCGTCGCCTGGGCGCTCACCGGTAGAGCTCCATCACCTCGTCCGGCTGGACCGCGTACGCCGGGCAGAGCAGCGCGGTGCGCCCTGCGCGCAGGCCGAGCACGAGATCCGCCTCGGCCACGCCGCCGCGCGGATCGTGGCTCACGATCACCCGCGTGCGGCCCGAAGCGGCTCCGATCAACGGCTCGACCAGCTCGCTGGCGGCCGGGTCGAGGTTCGCGCGCGGCTCATCGAGCAGCAACAGCTCGGGGTCGTGCAGCACCGCCCTTGCGACCGCGACGCGCTGAACCATGCCCCGCGAAAGGGTCCGCACTGGCTCGTCCGCACGCGCGGCCATCCCCACCGCGCCCAGCACCTCTTCGATCCGCTGCGAGGCGACTCCGTGCAGGCGCGCGTGGAAGGCGAGGTTCTCGCGCGCGGTCAGCTCCCTGTAGAGCAGCGGCTCGTGGGAGAGCAGCCCGATCCTGCCCCGCACCGCCCACGCCTGCCCGGGCAGGCTCGCGCCGAGTACCTCCACGGTGCCCGCGTGCGGGTCGAAGCAGCGTCGCCAGCAATCGCAGCAGCGTGCTCTTGCCGGCGCCGTTGGAGCCAAGCACGCCGAGCGTCGCCCCGGCCTCCAGCTCCAGCGAGACGCCCGCGAGCGCCTCGCGTTCGCCGTAGCGCCGCACGACCCGATCGAGCTTCAGTGCGAGGGGCACGCTCAGGCGCGGGACAAGCGCGACTCTTGCGCATCCATCGCGGCCGCGATCAGCTCGTGCACGCGCTGCGCTCGCCCGCGCGCAGCAGCTCGACGGGGTCGGGATCGCCGCCCACGATCCCCTCGAAGAACTCCTTGCGCTCCTGGTAGGTCGGCAGCGTCGCCTTGGCCCACCCGCGCACGTCGTTGAGCATCACCGCCAGCTGTGCATAGTGCTCGCCGAAGAGCTCCCCGACTTCGCGCTTCATGCGCTTGGCCAGCGCCGGTGAGGCACCGGCCGTGGAGATCGCAATCGCGAGCGGCCCGGTGCGCACGATCGCCGGCAGGATGAAGTTGCACAGCGGCGGCACGTCGACGACGTTCACGAGCATCGCCCGGCGCTCGGCGTCCTCGTAGACGGCGATGTTGACGTCGGTGTCGTCGGTCGCCGCGATCGCCAGGAAGACGCCCTCCAGATCGGCGGGGCCCTCGTAGGCGCGCCGCTCCCAGGAAATCGAGCCCTCGCTGGGCCAGCTGTTGCAACGCCGGGATCGCCTCGGGGGCGATCAATCTCACCTGCGCCGAGCAGGCGAGTAGACCCTCGACCTTCTCCAGGCCGATCTCGCCGCCGCCGACCACGACGCAGCGTCGGCCCTCGAGCTTCAGGCAGGCGATGTAGAACGGAGTGGCGAGCATGC
The DNA here is from genome assembly GCA_963790265.1 of uncultured Actinomycetota bacterium. Lineage (GTDB taxonomy): Bacteria > Actinomycetota > Thermoleophilia > Solirubrobacterales > Solirubrobacteraceae > Palsa-744. The sequence goes on along the minus strand of CAWBNT010000001.1, from coordinate 3,090,960 downwards.
CGGCGACGCAGCTCTGGTCGCAGATGCCTCTGCGCAGCTGGCAGACGCACTCCTTGCCGGCGTAGGCTTGGGCGGGCATTGCCATACAGGTTAGGGCCAAGTCAACCGACTGGCAGCGCAGACCGATCAGTGGTCGACCGGTGGCGGCTGCCGCCCGCGAACCGATGCGTATGGTCGTGGCTCGGACGGGTTCGATCGCTGCTTCTTCATGTCTTCATATCCCGTTGGGTCGTGCTAAGAGAGCAATTATCGTGCTAATTTGGGATTGACTTAGCACGATAACTCGGACGTTGGCGTGATGAAGAGCTTCATTGACCTCGACCAAACCTTCAAGGGCCAGTCGCCGACGCTTGGGCCGATCCTCGCAACTATCGACACGGGCAAGGGCCAGGAACGCCTGTTTGCGGATCAGATGCCGGAGTTGCTCCAGCAGCTTTCAGAGCATGCGCGAATCGCCTCGATCACAGCCTCGAATGCGATCGAGGGCGTGATGGTTGACGCCGAGCACGCCGAGCGCATCGCGCGCGGTTCGCCTCGCTTTCGCAACCGCAATGAGAAGGAGTTCGCTGGATATCGCGATGCGGTAGACGGGTTGCTGCGCTTCGAACGCCATGACCCCATCACCGTGCCGCTCATTCTGCATCTGCACCGTCTTCTCTTTCACCACCTGGACGGACGCGGTGGCTATTTGAAGCACGATGACAATTTCATCGTGTCATACGAGTCTGGGCGCCGTGAGGTCGTCTTCGAGCCGCCACCTTGGCAGCAGACAGAATTCCTCTTGACCGAGCTGCTGGAGCGCTACGAGGAGGCCAAGCGCGAACAGCGCGCCCATCCGTTGCTGCTGATAGGTGCGTTGGTGCTCGATTTCCTCGCCATCCACCCGGTTGCGGATGGCAACGGTCGTTTGGCGCGCCTGCTAACGACACATGAGTTGCTCTCCCAGGGTTACGGTATTGCGCGTTACGCCAGCGTCGAGCGGCGCATCTACGACTCGAAGAATACCTATTACGCCAGCCTGTACCAGTCTCAGCAGGGCTGGCATGAGGGTACACACAGCATCTGGCCCTGGATCGCGTATCTACTCCGGATTCTGGCCGATGCCTACGAGGACTTCGAGAACCGGGTAATGGAAGAGAGCCAGCACAAGGCAGGCAAGCAGGTACGGGTCCGTGACCACATCCTGCGCCAATCCCCAGTCGAATTCCGCAAGCGAGATGTCGAACGCGCCCTGCCGGGTGTGAGCTCGGCCACCGTCCGCCTTGTCCTGAACCAGCTACGCGATACCGGGCAGATCGTCCTGCAGGGCTCTGGTCCTGGATCTCGGTGGCGCCGGGTCTAGCAGTTGGCTTGCATGCCACAGCCTCAGCGCCGCACGAGCGTGCGGGCGCCGGCCCTGGCCAGCGAGATCGCGCCGCCACGCCAGGCAGCGCTGCGATCGGATTCCCGCGCCGAGCGCAGCTGCGCGGCGGCCTTGGCCGCCCTCTCGAGGCTCTGGCCGTAGGGGCCCCACCACAGTCCCGCGCATCCGCGGCGGGTCCCAGGTGATCAGCTTTTCCTGGGCGCAGGCGCGCAGCCCCGCCTGGCCGAGCGTGCGGCCAAGGCCGCCGCCGGCGGCTGCGCCCCAGGGACCGCCGGTCACCATCGGAGCAGGAAGGTGGTCGTTGAGCCAGACCATCCCCGCCCGCAGCTCGCGCGCGATCCGCAGCGCGCCGTGCCTGTCGGCGCTCCACACCGAGGCGCCGAGGCCGGGATCGCCCATGTTTGCCAGCGCGATCGCCTCTTCGACGGATTCGACCGGCGTCACCGCGATCACCGGTCCGTCGATCGCCGCCTGCATCAGCTCCATCTGCGGGCTCACGCAGGTCAGCACCGTCGGCGCGTAGAACGCGCCGTGGCAGCCGGGCGGGGCCTGCTCCAGTGGGCCGCCGCACAGCATCTGCGCGCCGTCGGCGATCGCCTGCTCGACCAGATCCTGCACGCGCCGCAGCCTCCGCTGCGATGCCAGGGGCCCCACCTGGGTACGCGGATCGCCGGGATCGCCGACTCTCATCGCGCAGGCGCCGGCGACCAGGCGACTGAGGAAGCGCGCCTGCACCTCGCGGGCGACGTAGATGCGCTCGACCGAGCCGCGCGCCTGGCCGGCGGCGGCGGTACCGGCCCACAACGCGCCGGCGACCGCGCGCGAGAGGTCGGCGTCGGCGAGCACGAGCATCGCGTCCTTGCCTCCGAGCTCGAGCGTCACCTCTCGCTCGCTGGCCACGCACTCGCGCGCCACCTGCCTGCCCGTCGCCGGCGAGCCGGTGAAGAGCACCTTGTCCACGGGGGCACGCGCAAGCGCGAGCCCGACATCGGCATCGCCGTGCAGCACTCTTACGAGGCCCTCCGGCACTCCCGCACGCGCGACGAGCGCGGCGATCCGCTCGGCTGCCAGGCAGGCCCGCCTCGCGGGCTTGAAGATCACGCCGTTGCCGGCGAGCAGCGCACCGGCGATCTGCCCGAGCGGCTGCGCCAAAGGCGCACTGCCGGCGCCGATTACCGCGATCACGCCGAAAGGCTCCTGCTCGACGCGGGCGCGCTTGGCTGGGCCGATCGAGCGGTGCACCGGCACCCGGCGTCCCTGCAGCGCGCGCGCCCCGTCGTCGGCGATCCAGATCAGAGCGTCGATCGCGGCCAGCACCTCCAGCGTCGCCACCTCGGCCGCCGGGCGCCCCTGCTCGGCTGCAAGCGTCTCCACGATCTCGTCGATCTGGTCGATGATCGCCTGGGCCATCCGGCGCACGTAGCGCGCCCGGTCTGAGATCCGCAGCAGCGCCCACAGCGGCTGCACCTCCCTGGCGGCGGCGACCTCATCTGCCACGCGCTGTGGCGGAGTGGCCTCCACGGCGCCCAGCAGCCGTCCCGTGGCGGGACTGCGGGACTCGATCTGCTCCTCGCTCACGGACCCGATCTCGGCCAGAGCGGCGGATTGCGCCTGCGCCATGACCCGATTATCCCGCCTGCGGCGGCGTGGGCAAGAACAACCGGGGCTTCAGTTTCGCTGAAGGTTGCCGAGGAGGAGAGTCGAACACGTATGCGACAGGTTGCTGAGAGGTGCTGCCTTCGCTCGCGGCACGCAGAAGAGGAGGATGCAAAGTGAGGAGCAGCATCAATCGGCTGGCGATAGCGACTCTCGGGTGCGCCGCGGCGTTCGGCCTCGCTGCCTGCGGAAGCAGCGGCATCCGGCAAGGCCAGCTCGGCGGTCGGTCCCGCCACCGTCGTTGCGGCCAGCGCGCCGGACTCGCTGGACCCGCAGGTCGGCGCGACGACCTCCTCCACCGAGGCGACCTGGAACGTATATCTCGGTCTTTATACCTATGCGCACGAGAACGGGACTGCGGGTACCCAGGTGATCCCCGCGCTGGCCTCGTCTCTGCCACGCATCTCCGACGGCGGCACCCTATACGGCATCACCCTGCGCAAGGGCCTCGTGTTCTCCGACGGGACACCCGTAAAGGCCGGCGACTTCGCCCACGCGATCGAGCGGGCGATCAAGCTCAACTGGGAAAGCAAGAGCTTTCTCACCGAACACATCGCGGGCGCCGAAGCCTACGACCTAGGCAAGGCCAGCTCGATCTCCGGCATCAAGACCGACGACGCCACGGGCACGATCCAGATCCGGCTGACGGCGCCCTATGGACCCTTTCTGAACGTGCTCGCCTTCCCGGCCGCGGGCCTCGTGCCCGCGAGCACGCCGATGAAGGCGCTGCCCAACGACCCGCCGCCGGGCGTCGGCCCCTACGAGATCGCCCACGTGTGCGCCGGGACGCTCCTTCGAAGAGCAGATCAACCCCCACTGGGCATCCGAGGCGATTCCGGGCATCCCCACGCCCAGCGTCGCGATCAAGGTGAGCGTCCAGAGCAACCCGGGAGCCCAGGCCGATGAAGTGCTCTCCAACTCCGCCGACCTGTTCGACTGGAACACGCCGCTGCCGCCCTCGGCGGTCCAGCAGGCACAGCGCGAAGCCTCTGGGCGCTACAGCGTGGAGCCGGTCGCGCAGGTCAGCTTCTTCTTCCTGAATGTCACCTCGCCGCCCTTCAACAATGCGCTCGCGCGCCAGGCGGTGGCTACGGCGCTCAACCGCCCGGCCTACGAGAAGCTCGCCTCCGGCTACCTGCGGCCCGGCTGCTACCTGCTGCCGCCGCAGCTGATCGGACACTCCGAGCGCCCCGTGCCCCTACGGCGAGCCCGGAAGGCAACGGCGACGTCGCCAAGGCCAAGGAACTGGTGCGCCGATTCGGGGACCGCGGGCCAGGCCGTCACCGTGTGGGGCCCGAGCGACAGTCCGCACAAGGAATTCGTGGACAACTTCGCCCAGACGCTGGACGCGATCGGCTACAAGGCCAGCGAGCGCGTGATCTCGCCCGCGACCTACTACCCGACGGTCGCGAGCACGAAGACCAAAGCGCAGGCCGGCTTCGCCGAATACGCCGAGGACTTCCCCAACCCGGTCGACTTCTACCAGTTGCTCGACGGCAACTCGATCCTGCCGGAAGGCAAACCACGACCTCGGCCTGGTCGCCGACCCGCATGATCGACTCCGAAATCGAAACGCTCGGCAAGATGCCCGCCTCGCAGCTGCTCCTCGGTCGCCGGCCGCTGGGAAGCGCTGGAGCAGCACACCGCCAAGAAGGCCTACATGGCGGTGATCGGCTACCAGGAGGCGCCGAAGCTCACCTCCGACCGGGTCGACTTCGGGGCGCTCGTCTTCAGTCCCGTGTACGGGCCCGACTGGACCACCCTGAAGCTGAAGTAGGGCGGCTTGGAGCCCCGCGAGCCCCCGCCGCCCAGCAGCAAGGCCAATCGCGCGGCCTGGCTGCTGCTGCTGCGCGAGCCCTCCGCGGTGATCGCGGCGCATCGTGCTGGCGGCGATCGTGATCCTGTGCCTGCTGGCGCCCGTCTACGCAAACGAGATCGCCCACACCGGACCCGACGCAAACCACGTCACCGAGACGATCACCGTCTCGGGAAAGCGGTGGAAGTCGTCTCGCCCACCGGGGTGCCGATCGGGCCGACCTGGAGCGGACGCTTCCTGCTCGGCGCCGACCCCAACGGCCGCGACGTGGCGGTGAGGCTGCTCTACGGCGGGCGCAACTCGCTGGAGATCGCGGCGATCGCCACGGTCCTGACGATTGTGCTGGCGGTGCTGGTCGCGTTGCTGGCGGGCTGGTTCGGCGGTCCGCTGGACACGCTGCTCTGCGCGTCTGATGGACCTGATCTGGTCCTACCCGGTGCTGCTGCTCGGCGTGGCGCTCGGCGTCACGCTCGCGGTGTCGGGCATCGATCTCGGGTTCACCACGCTGCGCGGCGGCTCGCTGGTGCTGCCGGCGCTGATAATCGGCGTCGTCTACGTCCCCTACATGGCCAGGCCGCTGCGCGCCCAGACGATCGAGCTGCGCCGCCGCGAGTTCGTCGACGCTGCCCGCCAGCAGGGCCTCTCCGGCCTGCGGATCATGGGCTCGGGGAGATCCTGCCGAACCTCGCCAGCAGCATCCTCGTCTTCACGCCGCTGCTCCTGGCCAACGCGATCCTGCTGGAGTCCGGGCTCTCCTTCCTCGGCGCAGGCGTACAGGCACCCGCTCCCTCCTGGGGCACGATGATCTCCGAAGGCACGCGCCTGATGCCGGACGCGATCCACCTGGTGCTCGCGCCGGGGCTGATGCTGCTGGCCGCCGTGGTCTCCGCGAACGTGCTGGCCGAGGGCGCGCGCGACGCGCTTGACCCGCGCTCGCGCGCTCTGAAGGTACGCCCGACCGCGGGCGGGCTGGATCGTGGCGCGCTCGAGGGCGCGCTCAGCCCGGCCGCGGCGCCGATCGAAGGTGAGCCTGCATGAGCGCCCTCGCCTCAGGTGAGGGTCGGGGCCCGGCCGACGTGGCGCCGTCCGAGCGTCGCCGTGTGGGCGCTCACCCGATGCTGATCTTCGCGCTGCGCCGGCTGGTCTCGATGGTCCTCGTGCTGTTTGCGATCTCAGCGCTCACGTTTCTGATCTTCCAGGTGATCCCCGACGGCGACCCGGCGCTGCGGCTGGCCGGCCGGCTGGCCACCCCGCAGGAGATCAAGGACATCCGCATCCAATGGGGGTTCGACAAGCCGATCTGGGTGCAGTACGCGCGGACGATGGAACAGATCTTCACCGGCAAAGTGATCTCCTACACCCAGCAGGTCAACGTTCGAGCAGGTGGAGCAGGACCTGCCCGCGACGATCTCGCTGACCGTCGGGGCGAGCGTGCTCTGGCTGATGCTGGGCGTCGGCCTCGGGGTGCTCGGCGCGCTGCTCTCGCGCCGCGGCCGCCTCGCGCGCCTGGCCGATCGGGCGCTGGGCGCGCTCGCGATGACGGGCATCTCGATGCCGGTGTTCCTGCTCGGCGACGTGCTGCTCTTCTATCTCGGCTACAAGCTGCGCCTCTTCCCGCTCGGCGGCTACGTGCCGCTGACGAAGACCCGTGGCACTGGTTCACGCACATGATCCTGCCCTGGATCTCGCTGACGGTGCTCTTCGCCGGCTTCTACTCGCGCGTGCTGCGCGCGAGCATCCTCGACACGATGGGCGAGAGCTACGTGCGCACCGCGCGCGCGAAGGGCATCTCCGCGCGGCGCGTGCTCGTCCACCACGTGCTGCGCAACAGCCTGCTGCCGATCGTCTCGCTGTGGGGCCTTGACTTCGCGGCCGTGCTCGGCGGCGGCGCGCTGCTGACCGAGACCGTCTTCAACCTCCACGGGGTGGGCCAGTACGCGGCCGAATCGACCCAGCGCCTCGACATCCCGCCGATCCTCGTGATCACGATGCTGACCGCGTTCCTGGTCGTGGTGCTGAGCGCCGTCAGCGACCTGCTGCAGGCTGCGCTCGACCCGCGGGTGAGGCTGCGGTGATGCGGGCGGCCACCGGCGCCGCAACCCGTGCAGCGCAGCGCACACGGCGCCCTCTCACCCGCGCAGGCGGATGCCGCTGCTGCAGCGTGCGAGGACCTGAGCGTCGCCTTCCACGGGCGGCGCGGGGTGGTGCAGGCGGTCGAGGGCGTCTCCTTCTCGGTCAGCGCCAGGTGAAGCGCTTGCGATCGTCGGCGAGTCCGGCTCGGGCAAGTCGGCGACCGCGCTCAGCCTCACGGGCCTCACCCGCGAGGCGGGCGCAGCAGCTCGCCGGCAGCGTCGGCTTCGAGGGGAGCGAGCTGATGGGCGCTTCCGAGCGCGCTGCGGCAGATCAGGGGCGCGGGCATCGCGATGGTCTTCCAAGACCCGATGAGCGCGCTGAACCCGGTGCAGCGGATCGGCAGCCAGATCGCCGAGCAGGTGCGCGCGCACGGAGCCGCTCGGCAAGGCGCAGGCCGCGAGCGCGCGGTGGCAGGCGCTGCATGGCGGCGGGCGTGCCGCAGCCAGAGCTGCGGGCGCGCTCCTATCCGCACGAGCTCTCGGGCGGGATGCGCCAGCGGGCGATGATCGCGATGGCGCTCTCCTGCTCGCCGCGGCTGCTCGTCGCCGACGAGCCGACGACCGCGCTCGACGTGACCGTGCAGGCGCAGATCCTCGCAGCAGCTCGCGCGCCTGCGGCACGAGTCTTCGATGGCGGTGATCCTCGTCACCCACGACCTCGGCGTGGTCGCCGGCTTCGCCGACCGGGTACTAGTGATGTATGCCGGGCAGATCGTCGAGCAGGGCAGCGTCAGTGAGATATTCGAGGATCCCCAGCATCCCTACACCTGGGGCCTGCTCGGATCGATCGCGCACATCGACCGCGAGCGGCCGCGGCGGCTGCCCTCGATCCCCGGCTCGCCGCCCTCGTTGCTTGCCCCACCGACGGGATGCCGCTTCCATGAGCGCTGCCCCCACGCATTGCCACAGTGCCTTGCGGACGTCGAGCTGCGCGCCCGTTTGGGCGAGGGCGATCATCTCGATCGCTGCCTGCTGGATATCGAGCGCAAGCGCTCGGCGCGTGTGGTGGACGGTGGGATCGGGCCTCCAGGCGAGGCCGATCCGATGAGTGAGCAGGCCGCGATGGGCGGCGCCACGGCGCAGAGCGGGAGCAGGGCGGCGTCTCGCTGCTGGAGCTTTCGCGGGTGAGCGTGCACTTCCCGCTGCGGCGCGGCCTCGCGGGGCGCGCGCGGGAGGTCGTGCACGCGCTCGACGATGTCACGGTCACCGTCGCGCCCGGTGAGGCGCTCGGGGTCGTCGGCGAGTCTGGCTGCGGCAAGACGACGCTGATCAGGTGCGCGGCGCGCCTGGTGGACGCGACCGCCGGCAGCGTCCGCTTCGAAGGCCAGGAGATCACGCGGGCCTCGCGGCGCGCGCTTGCGCCCGTGCGGCGGCAGATGCAGATGGTCTTCCAGGATCCGGAGGCCTCTCTGAACCCGCGCAAGCGCGTGAGCCAGATCATCGAGCGGCCACTGCGGCTGCGCGGAGTGCCGCGCGCGGAGCTCGACCGGGAGGTCGCCATGCTGCTGGAGGAGGTCGGACTCGGTGCAGAGCACGCGCTGAGCCACCCGCACGAGCTCTCCGGGGGCCAGCGCCAGCGGGTCGGGATCGCAAGGGCGCTGGCGATGCAGCCACGCCTGCTGCTGCTGGACGAGCCGGTCTCCGCGCTCGACGTCTCGGTGCGTGCGCAGATCGTCAACCTGCTCGCAGACCTGCGCGCGCGCTCGCTCGCCGAGAAGCGCGCCGCTTGCAATGCTCTTCGTCGCGCACGACCTGGCCGTCGTGCGCCAGGTCAGCGACCGGATCGCGGTGATGTACCTCGGCAAGATCGTCGAGAGCGGGCCCGCCGAGGAGCTCTGCCGCGCGCCGGTTCACCCCTACACCCAGGTGCTGCTTGCTGCGGTGCCCACGGCCGACCCCGGCGCGCCTGTCCCCGCCGCCGCGCTCGCCGGGGAGCCGCCCAGCGCGACCGCGCCGCCGCCGGGCTGTCGCTTTCACCCGCGCTGCCCCCACGCAAGCGAGATTTGCGCTCGGGTCGAGCCGCCGCTTGCGCGATACCCCGGCGGCCGGACCGCCGCCTGCCACCATCCGCGCAACCTCAGTGAGACAGAGCAGGCGGCCGTACGCGTAGCATCCTGACCGTGTCGAGCCAAACCCCGCCCTCGCTCGGCGAGCAGGCGAGCGCGCTGCTGCAGCGGCTCGTGCGTCTGAACACGGTCAACCCGCCAGGGTGCGAGCGCCCGGCGCAGGAGCTGCTCGGGCAGCTGCTTACGGGCGCCGGGTTTCAGTGCGAGCTGCTTTCAGCCGAGCCCGAGCGCCCCAATCTGGTGGCGCGGCTGGATGGCGCGCAGGAGGGGCCGACGCTCTGCCTGCTCGGCCACACCGACACGGTGCTCGCCGACGCGCAGGAGTGGAGCCACGACCCCTTCTCGGGCGAGATCGCAGACGGCTTCCTGTGGGGCAGGGGCGCACTTGACATGAAGTCCCAGGTCGCCGCGGAGGTGGTCGCGGGCGCCTCCCTGGCGACCCAGGGGTGGCGGCCCGCGCGCGGAAGCCTGCTGATCGTCGCCGTTGCCGACGAGGAGACCGGCGGAGAGCTCGGCGCCAAGTGGCTGACCGAGACCCATCCCGAGAAGGTTCGCTGCGACATGCTGATCAACGAGGGTGCCGGGCAGTCGTTCCTCTACGGCGGGCGCCGCCGCTACGGCGTCTGCTGCGCCGAGAAGGGCGTCTTTCGCTTCACGGTGACCACGCGCGGCGTTGCCGCCCATGCCTCAACGCCGCGGATGGGAGAGAACGCGCTGCTGAAGATGGCGCCGCTGCTTGCGCGGCTTGGCGAGCGCAGTCCCCCCTATGCGCTGAGCGAGCAGGCGAGGGCGCTGCTCGCCGGTCTCGGAGAGGATCCCGACTATCCGGTCGCCGCGGTGCACCGGATTGCCGCAGAGGATGCGCGCCTGCTGCCGCTGATCGAGCCGGTGCTCGGCGTGACGCTCACGCCGACGCGGATCTCGGCCTCGGAGAAGATCAACGTGATCCCCAGCACCGCGCGGCTGCGGATCGACTGCAGGGTGCCGCCGGGGCTCGGGGAGCCCGCGGTGGCAGATGCGATCGCCGAGGTGCTCGGCGACGAGCAGCGGGACGGCTTCGAGATCGAGTTCACAGAGCAGGTGCAGGGGAACGCCTCCCCGGCGGACTCGCCGCTGATGGACGCGATCTCGCAGTGGATCTCCGAGCGCGACCCGGGCGCCGGCACGGTGCCCACGGCGATGCCCGGCTTCACCGACTCCAGGCACTTCAGAGCCGCCTTCCCGGAGTGCGTCGCCTACGGGTTCTTTCCCCAACGCCACCAGGGCCTGCTCGATGCCTGGCCGCTGATGCACAGCGCCAACGAGCGCATCGACCTGCGCGATCTCACGCTTGCGAGCGAGTGCTACCGCGATCTCGCGGTGCGGCTGCTGGGCTGAGCCCACGACTGAAGCCGGTGCGCCCAGCGGACCCATTGGACACCGGCGGCCGACAGCAGGCATAATCCCGAGCATGAGGCCACGGACGGCCACGCGAGGAGGTGCCTGAGATGCCCGGCGGGCTGTCGGTGCCCCTTGCCTCGATCGTGCAGGAGATCCAGGAATGGGCCCTGCAGTGGTCGAGCGTCGTGATGATCGTGTTCTTCGCGGCGCTGATCTACCTGATGTGGCGCACTTTGAAAGTGATGCCGCGCGTCAAGCCGCAGCAGATCAAGCCGGCATCCAAGCAGGCGGTGCGCTGGGAGGAGATCGCGGGCGTCGATGAGGCCAAGGGCGAGCTGCAGGAGATAGTGGAGTTCCTGCGCGACCCCGCCCGGTTCGCGAAGATGGGCGCCAAGGTGCCCAAGGGCATCCTGCTGCACGGACCGCCGGGGACCGGCAAGACGCTGCTTGCAAAGGCCGTCGCACACGAGTCCGGGGCGCAGTTCTTCGCCCAGTCCGCGGCCGCCTTCGTGGAGATGTTCGCCGGCCTTGGCGCGGCGCGGATCAGGCGCCTGTTCGCGATCGCCCGCAAGCACGAGCCGGCGATCATCTTCATCGACGAGCTCGACGCCGTCGGCGGGCGCCGCGGCTCCGACATATCCGGCGAGAAGGACCAGACTCTCAACCAGCTGCTGGTCGAGATGGACGGCTTCTCCAGCCAGGGCGGGCGGCTGGTCGTGATCGCCGCCTCCAACCTGTTGGAGAAGCTCGACCCGGCGCTGCTGCGCCCAGGGCGCTTCGACCGCCAGGTGTTCGTCGCCCCGCCGGACGTGAAGGGGCGAAAGGGCGTGCTCGCGGTGCACACCAAGGGCAAGCCGCTGAAGAACGTCGACCTTTCCCTCGTGGCTCAGCAGACCAGCGGGCTGACCGGTGCCGATCTGGCAAACATCTGCAACGAGGCCGCGATCTTCGCCGCCCGCCGCGAAGGCGAGCACATCGAAGACAGGGACTTCGACCAGGCCCTGGAGCGCGTGATCGCCGGCGTCCAATCGCGGCGCGTGCTCACGAGCCACGAGAAGCGCGTGGTCGCATACCACGAGGCCGGACACGCGCTCTGCGGCGAGCTGCTGCCCTCGGTCGACCGCGTGCACCGGATCTCGATCGTGCCGCGCGGCCGGGCGCTCGGCTACACGCTCAACCTGCCCGCCGAGGATCGCTACCTGAAGACCAGGGAGGAGCTGATCGATTACATGACCGTCCTCCTGGGCGGGCGCGTGGCCGAGCAGGTCGTCTTCGGCCAGGTGACCACCGGCGCCTCCGACGACCTCAAACGAGTCGCGGACATCTCGCGCGCGATGCTCGAGGACTATGCGATGGGCAACTCCGGCGCCGGCAGGGCGCCTGGCGGCAATCTGCAGCTCTCCGAGAGCTCCCTGCGCCTGCGCGACGAGGAGCGCCACGACCTGGTCGAGGAGGCGAGGCGCGCCGCCCAGCACCTGGTCGTCTCCCACCGCGCCCAGCTGGACGCACTCGCCGGGGACCTGCTGGAGAACGAGGTGCTGGAGCGGGACGGGATCGAACGGATAATGGCCGGCGTGCCGCGGCTGGAGCGCGCGCCCGGCGTGGGGCTGCGGGTGGTGGCGGCCACCGCCGTGGAGGGTGAGATCGGGGCGCAGGGCGTTCAGGCCTGAGCTCTGCCCCCGCACGGCCACTAGACTTCGCGGCGTGTTCACGCGGATAGACCATGTCGGCATCGCCGTCGAGGAGATGGAGGCCGCGCTGCGGCTGTGGGGGCAGAGCCTGCAGATGCGCCTCGCGCATCGCGAGGTGGTGCAGGAGCAGGGGGTCGAGGCCGCGCTGCTGGACGTCGGCGAGGGACACGTCGAGCTGCTCGCGCCGCTTGGGCCAGACACGCCGGTTGGCAAGTTCCTTGCAAAGCGCGGGCCGGGGCTTCACCACGTCGCCTACCAGGTGGCGGACATAGAGGCGACGCTGGCCTCGCTGCGCGCGGCGGGAATGCCGCTGATAGACGAGCAGCCGCGCATCGGCATCCGCAGCTCGCGCGTCGCCTTCCTGCATCCGCGAGGTACGGGCGGCGTGCTCACAGAGATCGTCGAACCGGGAGGGCACTGATGGCAACGCGCAGCCTCAGCATCGGCTTCAAAGGCGGACAGGTGATCGCCATCCGCGTGGAGGAGGACCAGGTCGACGCTCTCTACCAGATGCTCGGCTCCAGCGGCTGGCACGCCCTGGACACCGAGGATGGCCCGGTGCGCCTCGATCTCGGACAGGTCATCTTCGTGCGCTCAGACGACGGCGAGCATCGCGTCGGCTTCCGGGCCTAGGCGCCGCAGTTCGGCGTATGACGGCGTCCTGCCTCGATGAGCGGCTGCTGCGCTTGATGCGCACGACCGGGCACGCACCCGCCGCCGAGCGAACCGTGGCGCGGTTCTCCCGGCTCGGGGAGCACGGTGCGCTGTGGCTTGCGATCGGGGCATGTGGGCTGATCGCCGACCCGCCGAGGCGTTCGCGTTGGGGGCGAGCGCTCACGGCCGTAGTGAATGCATACGCGCTCAACACGGCGCTGAAGCTGATCTGCCGCCGCCGCCGGCCGCAGCTCGACGGCCTGCCGCCGCTGGCCTCCGCGCCCACACAGCTGAGCTTTCCAAGCGCTCACACGGCGACCGCTTTCGCGGGAGCGCTCTGCTACTCCCGGCTTGGCCTGCCGTGCGCGCCGCTCTACGGCCTGGCCACGGCGACGGCGCTTTCGCGCCCCTACCTCGGTCTCCACTACCCCACCGACGTGCTCGCGGGCGCAGCGCTTGGCACTGCTGTCGCGGCGGCGCTCGAGCTTGCGGGCGGCGCCCGCGAGGAACAGGAAGGGCAGGCGGCGGGCAGTGTCGATCAGATGGGCCTGACTTGCGTCAACGGCGCCTGCGCGAGCGAGCCGCGATGAGCACGAGGATCGGCATCGTGGGGATGCCAAACGCGGGCAAGTCCTCGCTCTTCAACGCCCTGACCAAGGCCGGCGCCGAGGCGGCCAACTATCCGTTCACGACGATCGAGCCCAACGTCGCCGTCGTGCCCGTGGTGGACAGGCGCCTCGACGAGGTGGTCAGGACGGTCGGCGCCTGCGAGATCGTCTACGACACGATCGACTTCCACGACATCGCAGGGCTGGTCGCCGGGGCACATCAGGGGGAGGGCCTCGGCAACAAGTTCCTTGCCAACATCCGGGAGACCGACGCGATCGTCCACGTCGTACGGGCACACACCGACGAGAGCGTGATCCACCCGGAGGGGCAGGCCGGGCCGCTGCGCGACATCGAGACGATCGAGGCCGAGCTCGCACTCGCGGACCTCGAGCAGGCCGAACGGCGCCTGCAACGCGTCTCGCGAGTCGCGAAGTCGGGCGACCGCGTGGCAGCCGCCGAAGAGGTCTGGCTGCAGCAGGCGATAGCCGCGCTACAGCGCGGCGAGCCGGTCAGGAGCGTGCCGGCCCCTGACGATGCGCCGGGTGCCGCACGGGACCTCGGCGCGCTCACCGGCAAGCCGGTGCTCTTCGTAGCAAACGTCGACGAAGGCGCCGAGGAGGTGCCGGCGGAGATCGCCGCTCATGCGGAGGCCGTGGGCGCGGGGGCAGTAGCGGTCTCGGCGCGCCTGGAGGCAGAGCTCGCCGCCCTGGAGGACGAGGAAGCGGCAGCGATGCGGCAGGAGCTCGGGCTCAACGAGTCGGGACTGCAGCGGGTGGTCTCCGGTGCCTTCGCGTTGCTGCGTCTGATCGCCTTCTTCACCGCCGGCGAGGGCAAGCCGGCCCAGTCCTGGCATCTGCGCGACGGCGCCAGCGCGTGGCACGCGGCCGGCGAGATCCACACCGACATCCAGAAGGGGTTCGTGAGAGCCGAGGTGATCGGCTGGAGGGATCTCGTGGACTGCAGAGGCTATGCCGGAGCCCGCGACCGTGGGCTGCTGCGGCTGGAGGGCCGCGACTACGCGATGCAGGACGGTGACGTGATCACCGTGAAGTTCACGCCCTAGCGGCCCCGGGCGGGCCGCGCGCCGCGCGTCTCAAGCGCCCGCGGCGCGCTCGGCAAGCCGCTTGGCGAGCGCCCCCATGCCAAGCTGCGTCGCGGCGCTTGCCCCGCCGCGAAAGTTCGTCTCACCGTCCTTGGGAGGCCGCACCTCGATCTCGACCAGGGTCGCGATCGTCTTGAAGTCGCGCAACAGGTCCGCGCTCTGAGACAGCTTCATCGCGGCTCGCGGAGTCATGCCGGGATCGTCGCTTTGGGCGGCGGCAAGCACGCCCTCCAGCGAGCCGTAGTCCTCCAGCAGGGCGGCCGCCGTCTTGGCGCCGACGCCGGGCGCTCCCGGCAGCCCGTCCGAGGGATCGCCGCGCAGCGCGATCAGGTCTGGCACGAGCGTCGGGCTCACTCCCACGCGCTCGCGGACCTGCTCGGGGCCGATCGTGCTCATGGCGCCGCCCTTCAGGTCGAGCACGTGCACGCGGTCGCTGACCGCCTGATGCAGGTCCCGATCGGCGGTGAGCAGCAACGCCCGGCCGCCGGCGTGAGCCTCGGCCTTTGCGAAGGAGCCCATCGCGTCGTCGGCCTCCAGATCTCCCGCGTCGAACACTCCCCAGCCCAGGGCGGCAAGCAGATCCGGCGCGCTCTGCCATTGCCTGGCGAGCTCTGGAGGCATCGGGTCCCGGTGGGCGTGGTAGGGCGGGTAGAGCTGCACTCGGTATCGCGCCTGCTCGGCTCCCAGGCAGGCGAGGACCGCGCGAGGGCGGTGCGCCTCGATCGCGCCGAGCAGCGCGTTCACGGTGCCGAGCAGGGCGCCCACCGGCTGCCCGTCCGCTCCCCTGATCGATTTCGGAAGCGCGAAGAAGGAGCGGTAGAGCAGCCAGGGGATGTCGGCGATCAGCAGCGGCCGCGGCGTGGGCATCTCGCCTTCTTAGCAGGGCGAGCCGGTGTACGACTAAGGTGCCCGCACGCCGCCTTGCGCGCCGGTGGGGGGCGGTGGCGCGGGCGGAGCTTCTTCTGGGGCGCTTGACTGCGGCCCGCTGAGGTCTGGCTCCTTCTTGGTCTTGCCGTTCTTCTGCACGCTGAAATAGGCCCAGCTGTCGTAGAGGCCGAGACGGTCTGCCAGTTCTGGGCCGCTGATCTGCGTCTTGCCCTTCGATCCGAGCACCGCCGCGAGCACGATCCGCGGCGAGAAGCCGCGCTCGAGCACCTCGATCCCCTCAAATGCGCCCTTCAGAAGGCCATGCAGGTCCCGGGCGGCTTCGGTGAACGGGAGCCTGATCGTCCAGCGATGCAGCGGACCACCGTCGTAGGGGTCGGGCACTCCCTTCAGCCACGGCTCGGGGGCCGCGCCGAGGAATGAGTTCTGGATGCTCTCTGTCCTGCCGCCCGAGCTGGCGAAGAAGTAGGTGATCACAGGCTTGCCCTGGTAGGTGACGACCTGTCCTGCCGTCGCCTTGACGGCTTCGTTCGATGCGCTGGTTTCGGCAGCTTTTCCGAGGTAGACCTGGGAGCGGGTGTCGGAGTAGACGTCGAAGCTGCTGCCACCCGCGTCGTCGGTGATCGCGAAGGTCCTGCTCGCGATCGCCTGCGCCTCGAGCGCCGCCTTGGGCCAGCTCGAAGACATCTCCGCGGCCACCACGCCGCGCACATAGGCTTCGATCGGCACCTTCTCGACCTTGCCTGCAACCAGCACCTTGACGATGCGCTTCTGGGAGATCTGTCCCAGCGCGGTGCCGCTGTAGTAGTGGGCGAGGATCGACTGGTAGTCCCATCCGTGCTCGGCGAAGCCGTACGCCCCCCACTGGCTCATGCCCACCCCGTGGCCGTCGCCGCCTCCTTCGATCAGCAGTGTGGCCTGAGGTTGCGGCTTGCTCGGAGCCGCCTGTGCGCGGGTGAGCGGCAGGAGCGCGAGCATGGCGAGCAGCAGCGCCAGGGCGCCGGCGGCAAGGCCCGCCTCGCGGCGGTGGCTCCTCGATGTCGGGTGGTAAGTTGACCTCATGACGCTGTACCGGCTCTGGATCGGAGCCGGGGCGTGCTCCACTTAGCGGTGCAACAGGAGATGAGGGCTCGAGTTTCGAAAGATGGCTACTCTAGAGGCGAGGGAGGCTTTGGTGCTCGAGAAGGTCCGCAAGGATCTGCTGATCGGGGGAACGTGGCGTCCCGCGCGAGGCGGCGGGACGCTGCGAGTGGAAGACCCCGCGACCGGAGAGACGATCGCAGAGGTCGCCGATGCCGGCGAGCAGGACGCGCTCGATGCGCTGGCTGCTGCCGCACAGGCGCAGGCATCCTGGGCTGAGCACCCCCCGCGCGAGCGGGGCGAGATTCTGCGGCGCGTCTATGAGCAGCTGCACGAGCGCGTCGAGGAGCTGGCGCTGCTGATGACCCTGGAGATGGGCAAGGCGGTCGCGGAGTCGCGCGCGGAGATCGCCTACGCAGGAGAGTTCTTCCGCTGGTTCTCCGAGGAGGCGGTCCGCATCCACGGCCGCTACATGACCAACACGACCGGTAGCGGGCGGCTGCTGACGATGCGCCGGCCTGTCGGGCCCTGCGTGTTCGTCACGCCCTGGAACTTCCCGGCGGCGATGGGCGCCCGCAAGATCGCTCCCGCGGTGGCCGCGGGCTGCACGATGGTCGTAAAGCCTGCTCAGCAGACGCCGCTGTCGATGCTCGCGCTTGCGGAGATCCTGCAGCAGGCGGGGCTGCCTGACGGCGTGCTCAACGTGATCTGCGCAAGCAAAGCTGGATCGGTGATCGAGCCGCTGCTGAAGGACTCGCGGACCCGAAAGGTCTCCTTCACCGGGTCGACCGAGGTCGGGCGGCGGCTGATCGAACAGTCCGCCGAGCAGGTCCTGCGCGTCTCGATGGAGCTGGGTGGCAACGCCCCGTTCATCGTCTTCGACGACGCGGACCTGGATGAGGCGATCGAGGGGGCGATGCTCGCCAAGATGCGAAACGTCGGCGAGGCCTGCACGGCCGCGAACAGGTTCCTGGTCGCCGAGTCGATCGCGGAGGAGTTCGCAAGGCGCCTGGCCGAGCGGATCGGCGCGCAGAAGGTCGGGCGCGGCACCGAGGCCGACGTCCAGGTCGGGCCGCTGATAGATAGCGCTGCCCGCGAGAAGGTGCAGGAGCTCGTCGAGGATGCGCTTCGGAGCGGCGCCAAGGTGCTGACGGGCGGCAGGCCGCTCGAGGGGCGGGGCTGGTTCTTCGAGCCAACCGTGCTCTCGCAGGTGCCGCGTAAGGCCAGGGTGCTGCGCGAGGAGATATTCGGGCCGGTCGCTCCGATCGCGACCTTCGGCAGTGAGCAGGAGGCGATCGAGATGGCAAACGCGACCGAGTACGGCCTGGTCGCCTACCTCTACACCAACGATCTCAAGCGGGCGTTTCGCGTCAGCGAGGCGATCGAGTTCGGCATGGTCGGCCTCAACCAGGGAATCGTCTCGAACCCCGCCGCGCCCTTCGGCGGCGTCAAGCAGTCGGGCTTCGGCCGGGAGGGCGGCTTCGAGGGCATCGAGGAGTACCTGGAGACCAGGTACCTCGCGCTCGCGTTGTAGCCGCTGCGCGGCCGCGAGCTTCCTCGGTGGGCGCAGTGCCGCTGTGCCGGCTGTCGGTCCCGGCACCGTCGGGCTCCAGGCGCAGGTCGCCTGAAGCCCGCGGGCTCGCCGGCCTCAAACGCCGGACTTCAGCTTCTCGATGTCGATCGCGTTGGCGGGCGCGGCAATGCTGACCGGGGCATTCCATTCCTCGAAGGTGACCTTGCCTCCGCTGCTGCCGCTCTTGGATATCTGGATCGGATACGGCTTGCCGGTCGTGGCGACGTAGAGCACGCCGCCCTTGCTCGTGTCCTTCACGGCCACGACTTTCTTGCCCTGCACGGTGCTCGTGCCGCCTTTGGCAAGCGAGCCGCGCTGGCCGAGCACGGTGCCGAGCAGCTGATGCATGTCGGTGAGGCTGCCGAGCGTCGCGAATTCGCCGCTGGTTGCGGGCGCCTGCAGCCACCTGCCCTGCAGCAGCTTCGCGGCTTCCCCGCCGGCGAAATGTTCGTAGAAAGAGGCGCTGCCCTTGATGTAGACGCTGCCACCGATGCGGATGAGTTCGAAGCTCAGCGGGCCCTCTGAGATCCTGCCCTTGGCGCCCTTGCCCTGAGCGATCTGCAGGTCGAGAGAGAGGTGGGTCCCTGCGCTGCTCACCAAGCCGGCGACCCTGACCGACTTGGCGCCTTCGGCCGCCTTCTGGGCCGCGGAGACGATCTCGGTGGGGCTCTTGGATTCGACCCCGTTGGTCGAGGAGCCGCCGCAGCCGGCAATCGCGCTGGCCGCCAGGATTGCAGCGGAGAGTGTTGTGAACAGCTTGGGGGTGTGCATGGGCGCGATCGTAACTGACACTCCGGACCGGCACCGACGCGCTGACGGCCCAAATAGTCGAATCGGTAGCTGATTTTCGAGTTACTGCACTCAAGTTTTCCCCAGATATGTCGATCGAAGCGTTGGAGTTGCGTGCGTGCGATTTAGCAGGCGCGTGCGTAGCCTGCAGGCAGAAGAGAGGACCTTGTGCCGAGGGAATGGTCGTCGAGAAAGCGAGAGCCAAGAAGGACGGAGATTGTCGCGCCGCGGATTGACCCACCTGGTATCGACTGAGCCTGTCGGACGCGAGCTGGCCGGCGGCTCGTTGCTGCGCCTGTTCCTCGGCGCCTCCAACGGGTCGGGCGGCGGCGCGTCAGACGGCGGAGGCTCAGGCGGCGGCGATCGCCCCGGCGGTGGCGGTGGGCGAGGTGATGGCTCGGGTGGTGGCTCTTCATCCGGCCCGTGGGCGGGCGGCCCCGGCTTTCCTCCGCGTCTGCCCGGCTGGCTCAGGCGACTGCTCGGCAGGCGTGCGGAGTTTGCACGAGCTCTGCCGAAGACGCTTCGCTTCGGCGGCCCGCTCTGCCTGGTCGCTGCGGCTGGTGCGATCGCCGTCCTGGTCTCCAGGCCCTCGGCGCCGCTCATCGCCGCGCTCGCCGTGGTGCTCGCAGGTCTTGCAGCGCTGCTTGGATGGCTCGCCGGCGAGGGGCAGCGGGCGGGCCTCGAGTGCGAGATCGAGCGCAGAACGAGCGAGCTGCGGCGAGCGCTCTCGGAGCTCGAGATTGCGCAGGCCGAGACGGTGCGACGGCTTTCGATGGCGGTTGAGTTCAGGGACGAGGACACCGGCGCCCACATCGAGCGCATCGGCCGCTTCTCTGCGCTGCTCTCCGGTCAGCTTGGGATGAACCTGGAGTTCTGCGAGCGTGTCACCCACGCAGCGCCGCTGCACGACGTCGGCAAGGTCGCGATCCCCGACGCGATCCTGCTGAAGCCTGGGCCGCTCACCGAGCAGGAGCGCTCGATAGTCGAGACCCATACCGAGGAGGGACATCGGCTTCTGCGCGGCTCCTCCTCCTCGATCCTCGACCTCGCCGCCTCGATCGCGCTCAGCCACCACGAGAAGTGGGACGGCAGCGGATATCCGAGAGGGCTGGCGGGGGAGGCGATCCCGATCGAGGGTCGGATCGTCGCGATCGCCGACGTCTTCGACGCACTCACCTCCGACCGCGTCTACCGCCTCGCCTTCTCGGTCGAGGAGGCGGTGGCGATGATGGTCGCCCAGCGCGGCAAGCACTTCGACCCGACGCTGCTCGACGCCTTCATGGAAGTTCTCGGCAGCACAGGGCCGCAGGCGCGGATGCGGCCCGACGCCGAGCCCACCGAGCTGGTCGGGGAGGCCTTCTCACGCTACGCAGCGGCGATCGAGCGCGGTGACGCGGAGACCGCGGAGGGCGTGATCGCGCAGGCGATAGAGGACGGCATCCCGCCGTCGATGCTGCACGAGGAGGTGATCGGCGCATCGATGCGCCGGATCGGCGAGCTCTGGGAGCAGGGCTCGATCGACGCTGGCTCCCAGCAGCTGGCCACAGGCATCAGCAGGCGGATCCTGGCCACGATGCACAGGTACATGCTCCGTCACACAGAGTCCGATCGCGAGCGCGTGCTGGTCGCGGGGGTGGAGGACGACGACCATACGCTCTCGCTGCAGATGGTCCACGATCAGCTGGCCGCAGCCGGGTTCCAGACCACGCTCGACCTCGAGCTCGGCCCAGAGCAGCTGCAGGGGGTGATCCAGAGCCTGGCGCCTGAGGTCATCGTGCTCGGCGCCAATGGCGCCTCCGCTGGCCCGGTCGCCGAGCAGCTCGTGGAGGAGCTGCGTCAGAGACATCCCACGATCGCGGTCCTGCTCGGCGGCTCGGCGATCCCGGCGACGCTGCGTCGGCGAGAGGACGTCCGGTTCCTGCGCCGCGTGGACGAAGCGGTGCCGACCGTCGAGCAGGTGCTGGCCGCGCGCCAGCGCACGCTCGGCTAGATTCCAACCCGTGTCAGGTAGAGCGATAGTGACCGGCGGGGCCGGCTTCATCGGCTCCCACCTCGTCGATTCTCTGCTCTCGCAGGGAAGGCGGGTGACGGTGATCGACGACCTCTCCTCGGGCAAGCGGAGCAGGGTCGCAGCCGAGGCGCAGTTGCTCACGATCGACATCGTCGACAGAGAGGCAGTGCTCGACGCGGTCGCGCACGCCGATCCTGACGCCATCTTCCACCTCGCCGCGCAGGCGAGCGTAACCGCCTCGGTGAACGACCCGCTGCGTGACCTCCAGGTCAACGTCGCCGGCACGCTCAACGTGCTGGACGCCGCCGTCGCCGCCGAGGCGCCGGTGGTCTTCACCTCCACCGGCGGCGCGCTCTACGGCGATGCGGCTCCGCTGCCCACCGACGAGACGTGGACTCCCGCGCCGCTTGCGCCCTACGGCGCCTCCAAGTGGGCCGCCGAGGCCTACGTCAACACCTGGTCGCTTTCATCTGGGATCCCCAACGCGGTCTGTCGGCTCGGCAACGTCTACGGGCCACGTCAAAGCCCTCACGGCGAGGCGGGGGTCGTTGCGATCTTCTCGGGCTGCATACACGAGGGCAGAGCCCCGAAGATATTCGGTCACGGCAAGCCGACGCGGGATTACGTATACGTCGAGGACGTGGTGAGGGCCCTGATCGCCAGCTCGGGCCGCCGGGGCACCTACAACGTCGCGACCTCCGTGGAGACCGACGTCGCGACTCTATGGCGCGAGCTGAAGCAGGTCTCGGGCTCTGCCCTCGAGCCAGAGCTCGCCGACCTGCGCCCCGGCGAGCTTCAGAGGAGCCGGCTGGATGTCGGCCGCGCGCAGCGCGAGCTCGGATGGCGCCCGCAGGTCAGCATCGACGACGGCCTGCAACGGACCTATCGGGCGCTCATCCAGGAATTCGAGACCGAGCAGGCGAAGCGCCCCTGAGTGGCCTGGCCGGCGGCTCGCTAGCCCGCACCGCCGGCTGCTCCCCCCGCCTGCGCGGGCGCCTTACGCGGATCTCCTCCGCCAGCACATAGGAGCCGATCACGAGGATCGCCGCGATCGCCTGGGCGACGATCGTCTCCACGTTCGGGAATATCGAGAACCAAAGGCCGAGCCAGCCGGGCACCGAGACGCCGATCGGCGTGGTGCCGATCCAGCCGGCCAGCTGCAGCTCCTGCACCGACTCGCCGACCATCACTAGCAGCACGACCCCCAACAGGACGCCGGTGATCACGAGCATCCGCTTGTAGGGGAGCCTGCCGTGGGCGAAGAAGGTGATGTAGCCGACCACCGCCGTGAAGGCGAGGCCGATCAGCACGCCCTCCAGCACGACACCCGAGCCGTAGCGCAGGCGCAGGTTCTGCAGGAAGAGCACGACCTCGAAGCCCTCTCTGTATACGGAGGTGAAGCCCAGGGCGGCCAGTCCCAGCACGATCTTCTGTGCGCTGTGCCCCTCGCCGCTCATCAGGTTGCGCCGGCGCTTGGTGTGGTGGGAGATCCAGCCGGTCCAGTAGACTCTGTGGAAGAACCAGTTCATCACGACCAGCAGCACCACGACCGCGAGCAGACCTGTCGCGGCCTGCAGGTCGAGGCTGCCGTCGCCGACCGCCGAGGTGATCGCGACCGCGATGAACCAGGTCGCCACCGTCGCGGCGAGCGCTGCCGCGACGCCGAAGGCGACGGGCTTGCGGTGGGCGCCGTCGCCGCCTCTGAAGCTCGCGGTGATCGCTGCCAGCACGAGCACCGTCTCCAGGCCCTCTCTGAGCACGAGCAGGCCGCTGTCGAGAACGACTGCGCCATGACTCAGGTTCGTCGATGGGTCGGTGGGGTCTGGGGTGCCGCCGGATGCCCCAATTGCCTGCCACGCGAGCAGACCGAGCAATGCCAGGCCCGCTGTCCACCAGGCAAGGCGGTGCAACGGCCATCGGGTGGGCTTCGAGGGAGGGACGTCGTTGGGGCTCATGGGCAATCCAGACTGTCGCGGTCGGGTATTCTTAGGGAACCCTAACACGGTGGCCCGGGACGATGCTCGCTCCCCGTGCGATGGCGGCGTGAGCGGGAGTTCGCTGGAGTTGGTGCCTGGACCACGGAGGTGGCTAGCCGATAGGATCAGACATCGCGGCGAGATAGCTCAGTTGGTAGAGCACACGACTGAAAATCGTGGTGTCCCCGGTTCGAGTCCGGGTCTCGCCATTGGGTGGTTTTGCATAGTGGTCTGGAGGTGCCTGGGCCGGCGATCGCGGCCTGGGCGGGCGGTGCGGTTCTCGTCCAAGCCGGGCGGAGCGCTCATTGTGTCGATCGTTCTTGATAGGGCTCGAACTGCTGTTGCCTGCTGCCCGCGACGCAGCGGTTCTCGATGGTTTTCAGGAGCTCCGCTTGTCGCAGTGGGGCGCAAGCGCGGATAGTCGGCGTCTCCCTGGTTGATCAACGGGCACCGCCGTGGGACCGCTGCCAAGCGTCCCACGGCGTGAACCAATATGCACCGGCCGGAGGTCGGATGCGTATGCTGTCTCGCTAGTTGTTGGCTAAAATCTTTATACCGCCATCACCGATGATTTCTGCATCGCTGTTTAGCCCTACCAGGCCGCCAAATAGACCCGCGGAATCCATGTGAATTCCCTTCATTTCCACGCCTAATAAGTCAATTGCTTCCTGTGCTTGTTTGGTGCCGCTGGAGGTAAACTTGATTTCCGCTGTTTTTGCGAACGTATTGTACTTGCTGGTTTCGGGGAATGTGCCGATGACTGCGCCTGAGTATTCAGTGCCAGTGCCGTTGCAGACAGGGTCGGCAAACTTACCGCTGGAATTATACGGAATTAGTAATATGCCGACTGTCTTGGGTGATGTTGCGGGTAATACTAATCCGATCTCGCCACGAACTGATTCGAAGTTGATCGGTTCGTTGCATGTGTGGCTGCTACCGGAAATTGTCTCGTGGCAGTTCCCGCTAAACGAAATAGTGATGTTGTCGGCTAACGGCGTTTTGTTTAATATTTCGCCATGCCAACTGGTTTTTTCACATTTTAATTCGCCGATAATTTTGGCTTGTTCCCCTAATAGGGTCACTTCTCCGCCTGTCGCGGTGAATAATAATGTTTTGCCGCTTTCTGTATCGAATTCTGGGTGAGATGCTGCTGTCGCGGATGTTGTGATGTAGGCGCCAAATGCGAGGAGCGCCAGAGCGGCGAATGCTACTGCCTTCATTTGTTGGTCCTTTCGATTGATGTGGATGCATTGGCCGCTGACGTGGAGCGCGAGCGGAACTACCCGCCGCCCGGTTCTTGGGTGGACGTGTTGCCCGCTCGGCTCCAGCCGGTATCCGCTTGCTGTTGACGGTGCGGCCTTCAAGGAATGAGGATCGCGGCCTACGCGTGGCGTCGCAATCCGGCGAATTACCCAATCGCGCTACCCAACCACCGCCTCCAAGCTCATCCACGGCCCCCGCGACGCTTTCAGAAGGCTGCGACATAGCCCGTGGGGGTTGGGCCGACGAAGGGCGCCTGTCTCGCCAAACCGACCCGTCCGGCATGCAAGGCTCGTGCGCGTTGCCCGCGCTGCCGGAGCGGCACGAGGCGCTGCGCGCCGCATCGCATGGAGCGAGTGGTTATGTGCTGGTTCCTGGTGAGAGTACGGGTAGGCCGGCTGCTCTCGCGTGCTCGATGAGCTCGCTGTCGTAGGTGAGGATCTCATCGGCGCCGACTCTGAGCGCGACGGCGAGGTGGATGGCATCGTTGGATCTCAGTGGTGCGTGGGTGCCGGCCGCGAGAAGATCCCCGCGCGTGATGTTGATCAGGCTCACGGAATCGAGCACGATCCGCACTGCGTCGAGGTCGATGTCTTCGGGGTGGCGTCCTGCGGCGCAGTGCATCTCGGTGTGCAGCAACCACGAGGAGACGAGCTGCCGATCGTCCCGCCCTGTCAGTTCCGCGGTCAACGCCTCAGACTGCGGCTCGTCAACGACGAGCTTCATCGCGGCTGAGGTATCCAGGTAGCTGATCCTCACCAGCGGCCACGAACGTCGGCGACTATCGCCTGGCTGCCGCTCGTGCCTTTGCGTCGAACGATTGACCGCAAGCTAGAGGTCGGGTGTCGCGCTACGCGCACCTGCCCTCGGGAGGCAAGATCCGCGAGTGCATCGGCTCCCGGTGGCACGATCAGCGCGGCGATCTGACCGTGATTGGTGACCTGGATGCTCTCCCCATCGGCTACACGACGCAAGATCTCACCACTCTGATTGCGCATCTCACGATGCGTGACACTCCTCACGTCGCACAGCGTAGCACATTGTTGCGCTGGGTCTCGCCAAGCGC
The DNA here is from genome assembly GCA_963790265.1 of uncultured Actinomycetota bacterium. Lineage (GTDB taxonomy): Bacteria > Actinomycetota > Thermoleophilia > Solirubrobacterales > Solirubrobacteraceae > Palsa-744. The sequence continues at coordinate 3,065,851 of CAWBNT010000001.1, read as the reverse complement.
GCTTTTCGTCTTGGCCTCGAGCCATTGCCGAGCTTCTTCTGGGCCTAGTCGACCGCCCGATTGGGTACCGTGACGGCCGGCGCAAAGTGATTCTCGACATCGGGGACTCGGAGGTGCTTATCGCGACTGGCGGATCTTCACGGAGATCATGGGTCCCGATCGAGTAGCACCTGACCCGTCCAAACCGTTCGTTTGCGGGGCATCTGTGCTATCCGACGCGAACCTCCGCGTCCCTGAAATGGTGGTGTCCTCGGTTCGAGTCCGGGTCTCGCCATCGGGTGGTTTTGCGTAGTGGTCTGGAGGTGCCTTGGCGGGTGGTCGCGGCCTGGGTGGGCGGTGCGGTTCTCGTCCAAACGGGCCGGAGCGCTCGTCGCATCGATGGGCTAGAACTGCCGTTGCGTGCTGCCCATGGCGCAGCGGTTCTCGACGGTTTCAGGAGTTCGGCTTGCCGCAGTGGGTGCAAGCGCGGATAGTCGGCGTTTCTCCTGTTGATCAACGGGCACCGCCGTGAGAGCACTGTGAAGGGTCCCACGGCGGTGCCCATATACACCGGCCGAAGGTCGGATGCGTTGTTGTCTCGCTAGTTGTTAGTTAAAATCTTTATGTTGCCATCGGCAGTGATTGTTCCGCTCGCGATCTCAGACGCAGTGCCACCGAATAGGCCTTTGGTTTCGAGATGTACTCCCTTCATTTCCACGCCTAATAAGTCGATTTCTTCCGGTGTCTGTTTGTTTAGACCATTGTCAGCGAACTTTATTTCTGCTGTTTTTGCGAATGTGTTGTACTTGCTGGTTTCGGGTAGCGTACCGATGATCCCGCCCAATACTTCTGTGTCGGTGCCGTTGCAAACGGGGTCGGCCCACTTACTGCTGGAATTGTACGGAATTAGGTATATGCCGACCGTCTTGGGTGATGTTGCGGGTAATGCTAAGCCAATCTCAGCGCGACCTGGTTCAGTGGCGATTGGTTCGGTGCATGTGTGGCTGCTACCGGAAATTGTCTCATGGCAGTTTCCTGAGAACAAGATACCGATATTATCGACTAACGGGCTTTTGTTTAATATTTCCCCATGCGCACTGCTATGTTCACAATTGACTTCGGCGACGATTTTGGCTTGTTCCCCTAATAGGATTGCTGTCCCGCCGGAAGCGGTGAATAATAAGGTTTTGCCGCTTTCTGTATCGAATTCTGGGTGAGATGCTGCTGTCGCGGATGTTGTGACGTAGGCGCCAAATGCGAGGAGCGCTAGAGCGGCGAGTGCTACTGCCTTCATTTTCTGGTCCTTTCGATTGATGTGGATGTGTCGGCCGCAGACGTGGAGCGCGAGCGGACCACCCGCCGCCCGGTTCTTGGTGGACGTGTTGCCCGCTCGGCTTGAGTCGGTATCCGCTGGCTGTTGACGGTGCGGCCTTCAAGGAATGAGGATCGCGGCCTACGCGTGGCTTCGCAATCCGGTGAATTACCCAATCACGCTACCCAACCGCCACTGCAGAGCTCATCCACGCGGCCTCTGCCACGCCTGGGGCGGCCATGTGACCCGCGAAAAGCGCCTATCGCCCAAAATCTAAGGAAGTGCTCAGGAAACCAACGGTGTGTCTGGTGCTCTGTCGGCGGCGGGACTCCTGCAAATCGGTTTGGATGTGCGGCTTCGTCGTCTACCGCTGAAAATCGTGGTGTCCCAATTTTGAGTCTAGGTCTCGCCATTCCACGAATTCGCAGCAATAGGCGGCCGTCGGCTTCGGTATCTGGGACGATCCGGGAGCCTGCGAGAGCCTGCCTGGGCTTGGTGGCCTTTCGTGACCTCACCCTGGCTCCGCCGCAGCACAGCAGTGCATCTCCGCTGGCTCCCACATACACGACACGGTATCGGGCGCATGCCACATGTGGCTGCTCGCCCTCGCCGGCCAGCGCTACGAGCGATCCCCAAAGCTTCTATCACCTGGCGGGCGATGCCGATCCTCGGCAGAGGCGCCTCTCGCGTACGGGCGCGGTGCTGAGCAACACGGGAGTTGCATGTGCCTGGGCGCCCACCTTCGCCTGCGGAGCAGACGACGCGAGATCAGGTGATATCACCTGTTGGCCTTGCCCAGCGCACTCCGAAGGCGTTGGCCATGGTCGGCGACGACTCCGCTCACCACTACGCCTGCGGTGAGGGCAACGGCACCGGCCTTCATCGCAAGCCTCACCAGCCCAACCCAGCCCAGCCGTGCCACCGCCAGCCGCGATTTCGGCGATCCGCACCGCCGGCGCTCATCCCCTGCTCGACCCGCTCGACGCCCACGCCAGCAATGGCGCCGGCGTGTCGCGGTGAAGCCAACACGCAGCGTCGCTGTGATTAGTCCTCTAACCAATACCAACTGATAGCATCTGCTCCACTATGTGGGGAGGGGAGCCGGATTGCCGGGCGCGTCGCGCTCGTGGGGGACGAACACCCTGAGGCTGCGACCGATTCGATGGATCCGTTCCTGATTCGCCTTCGCAGGGCCGCGGCCTCGGCGCGTTTCCCGATTGGCATTGCCAGTGGCCTGGCTGCGGCGCTTGCCGTGATACACGGTCTTGGTGCAAGCCTGGGCATCGGTGGGATAGCCGGCCTGGCAGGCCTGTCGGCGGTCATTTACCTCATCGGCTTGGTGGTGCATGCCTCTGAACGCGCTGAACGTCGCAAGCGGGCGATCTGGTGGCAGGGAGCGCCGGCGGACGCCGATCCGATCAAGCACTTCGATGTCCGGCGCGCGCGCGGTCGAGGGCCAGATGGTGAGCTGCCGCCCTTTGTGGAGCGCAACGCGACCGATGAGATCGTGGATGGCCTGCGATCGGAGCGACTCGTCGTCCTCAAGGGTGAGCGGCCTTCGGGAAAGTCAAGACTCGTTTACGAGGTGCTGAAGCGACGTCCCGGGGCTCGTGCTCTGGTTTCGACGCGGGCGCGAGCGGGCGCAGAGGATCCTTGGATAGAGCTGATGGAAGACCCCAAGGGACTCACGCGGTGGAGCGGACCGACGATTCTGCTGCTCAGGGACTGTGCTACGCGCCTCGTGTCAGGCGAGCTCACTGCCGAGCTCGTCTGTCGTTGGCTGGAGAGCGATCCAAGCAGGGCGATCATCGTTACGTTCAATCCTCCGGACATCCAGCGGATCGCGCAAGCAGAAAGTGACGCCCACGGCGAGCTGGCACAGCTCGAACACTACGGGCGAGTGGTGGCGCTCGACTCGTGGCTGAAGGGGCGTGAGCTCAAGCTGGCAAAGCAGCAGTTCCCGGAGCTCAGCGTCATCGAGCGTGAACGGCTGCCTGAGTACCTGTCCTCGGCACCCACGCTGCGCGAACGGTTTGCCGACAGCGCCAATGGAGCGAACGCTATGGGCCATGCGATCGTCCGCGCTGTCGCTGACTGGCGCAGGGCTGGCATGGAGCGCCCTACGCCGGTCGAGCATGTCCGGGCGGTGGTGGGCTGCTACTTGCCGCGCGGGGCAGGTGGCGATTTCGACGCGCAGCTGCCGTGGGCGTGCGAGCCGGTGGAGTCGGTGATAAGCCTGATCAGGGAGCACGAGGGTGGCTACGTGCCCGACACGATCGTGCTCGACATGGAGCTTCAGACCTATGGTCGCGAATTGCCGGCAGAGGTATGGGAGGCCGTGCTGCAGGACGTCCGGAGAAGGCTCGAGGAGGGCCACGCGCGTGCGACGGCAGTCGACGAGATGATCGCGCTTGGGCTCTCGGCAACAGAGCGCGGGAACAGCACCTTCGCTGAGAACGTGCTTGCCGAAGCCCGCGAGCTGGCGGACGGGGCGCAACTTGACCGGATCGCCCAGCAGGCGGCGCCGAAGCCGGCCGCGGGATCGCTCGGTGCCCTGGTGAGCACACGCGCGGGCGACAGCGTCATCCACCGCGTGAGAGAGACACAGCGCCTAGCCGACGTGCCGGTCGCCGACGGGCCCTTTGCCAATATGTGGCGCCAATTCATAGCGTGGGTATACGAGCGCGTTGCTGTCCGCACCCTTGCGCGCTTGGGGACACTGCTCCTGATCGACGCTCTGAGTGTGTTGCTGGGTCTCTCGGCGGGCCTGCTGGTGCGCGCCGAGCTCGACGGCCGTCGGCTTGCCGGCGTGGACTCGACGGTGTCTCGCTTCCTGCCGATCTGGATCGCGGTCGCCGTGCTTGCACTTGCGCGCCTGGGTCTCTACAGGCAGGATGCGCCCAGAGCTCGGTTGTCGCCGATGCTGTTGGCGGCCTTGATGCTCGGAGGAATTGGGCTGATAGCCGCTTGGACCGCCGACCCGAAGCTGGGAGCGGTGCCCGGGGTCATCATGGGCTGCACCGTTGCAATCGCGGTCTGCTATCAGCTGCGCGCGAAGTACGACCAGATCAGCCGGGGCTGGGTGCGACGCCATGGCTTGGAGGTAAGGACGCTGTTGATCGGCTCGCGCGAGCAGACGGCAGCGATCTCGACTGCGCTCACCGAGATCTCACGTCCGACGACGATCGTCGGCTACGTGACCCTGGAGCCGGAGGTGCAGGCAGACCACGAGCATCTCGGCTCCGTCGCGGAGCTGCCCACCGTGGTCTACGGCCACCGTGTGGGACGGGTGGTGATAGCGGATCCCGACATGCCCTCCCGGCAGCGGCGGACCCTGGCTGACAGGTGCCACGAATGTGGCCTAGTGGTCGATGCGGTTCCTTCGCTCACCGACATCCGCGCGGGCCGGGCGGAGCTGGTGGTGGGCCAGTCGGTCGTGCTGATGCGGCTTGCCCCACTGTGGCCCGCCAACGGGGCGTTCTTCGCAAAGCGCGCATTCGACCTGATCTTCGGCTCGCTCGGCCTCCTGGTGCTGGCTGTGATGTGGCTGCCGCTCGCGATCGCGGCGAGATTGGAAGGCGGCCCGATTCTCGTGAGATCGGTGCGCTACGGCATGGGCAAGGGGAGCTTCCGCATGTGCCGCTTCAGGACGACACGCCCCGGAGCGCCATGGGACACCAACGACGGGGCCGAGCCGCTGAGCAACGTGAGTCGATTTGGCCGATTTCTGCGCACACGAGGGCTGGACGAGTTGCCGCAGATCCTGAACGTGCTCGCAGGAGACATGTCGATCGTCGGGCCGCGCCCACTGCACCCGTCCGACCACAATCAGCTCGATGACGAACAGCAGCTGCGTTATGTGGCACGGCCTGGCATGACCGGCCCATGGCTCGTATGCCGCAACACCCGCCTCTCGCGCGGGGAGCTTGCCGCGCTCGACATCGCCTATCTGTCCCACTGGACCCTGTTCGTGGATCTGGAAATCCTGATCAGAACGCTTCGCCTTGCTTTCCGCGGTCGTCCCAAGTTTCCGGCTGTGACAGACACTCCCTAGGCGCTCGCATACTCACGCCGGGACCTCCCGCGGCTATTGGCAAGCGTTCCGAAACTGCTACGCCACGGGTGAGCAACCTGCCGGCGCTCGCGGGCTCTGGCGCCCCGTGGAGCGGTGAGCGGTGGATCCCGCCGGGCGCACGGTCTCCAGAGTGGGAGACAGCGTCGCCTCTGCCGCCCGGTGGGCTTGCGCCCGCAAAGTGCTCTGCCGAGCGGTGGTTGGAGTGGGATCGTCCGCGCTCTGGCGAAGAGGCCATGGCCGGAAATGACCAACCTCAGATGCCGCTTTAGGCTGAGAGCATGCCAAACGCGGGAAGGAACGGCTAGATGCTGGGGGAGGATCTGCTGGTGGTCGTCCCTGCCTACAACGAGCAGGGGCGGGTCGGCATGGTGATAGAGGACGTAAAGAGCGCCCTCCCCGGCGTGGACGTGCTCGTCGTCGACGACGGCTCGACTGATGGGACGGCCAAGGAGGCAGCGCAGGCGGGAGCCCAGGTCCTTTCGCTGCCACTGAACTCGGGTTACGGCGTCGCGCTGCAAACCGGCTACAAGTTCGGCGTCCGGGCCGGATACGCCACGATCGGCCAGATCGATGCCGATGGCCAGCATCGTGCCTCCTACCTGGCGACGATGTTGGAGGCGATGGAGCAGCATGACGCCGACCTGATCGTCGGCTCTCGCTTCCTCGATGAGGACGGCCACTACAAGGCGCCGTTCGCGCGCGCCGTCGGCATAAGGCTCTTTGCACAGCTCGCCTCGCTGATCACGCACGAGCACGTCTCGGATCCCACCTCGGGCTTTCAGCTGATGCGCAGCCGCGTCGCGCGATTATTCTGCTCGGAGGTATACCCGACCGACTATCCCGACGCCGACATCCTGATCCTGCTTCATCGCAGCGGCTACCGCGTTTGTGAGATTCCGGTTCAAATGCGTCCCTCGCCGGGGAAGTCGATGCACTCCGGCTACAGCAGCCCGTATTACATGTACAAGATGCTGCTCTCGATCTTCGTCACTCTGCTGCGGCGCGGCGCGGAGGTCGCCCCAGAGGCGAAGCTCGTGCCATGATCAGCACAAACCTGCGGATCATCGCGATCCTGGGCAGCGTCGCGCTCCTCGTCTTCATCGTGGAGCTCGTGCGTCGCCGGCGCCTGAAGGAGGAGTACTCGGTGCTGTGGGTGCTCACCGCGCTGGCGCTGCTCCTGCTGGCCGCGTGGGGCGGGTTGCTGCATGACCTCACTCATTTCGTCGGAGCGATCTCCCAGGCCAGCACCCTCTACTTCTTTGGCCTCATCTTCGTCGTGTTCCTGCTGCTGCACTTCTCGGTGCGGGTGAGCAACCTCGAGCGCCGCGTGATCGTGCTGCTGCAGGAGGTCGCGCTGATGAACGAGCGAGAGCAACGAGCAAGGGAAGCCGAGACCACCGAGGTCGCCGAGCATGAGAGCGAGGCCAGCCTGCTCTGAGCGGGCGCGCGGGCAGATGCCGCGCGGCGTCGTGGTCAGCGTGAGGCTCCGCGCCACCGCAGCAGGCCGGTGGACCAGAGGGCGTCGTGCAGCGCCTTGGGCATCATCCCGATCAGCTGACCGACTCCGAGGAAGATCACAGCAGCCAGCGCAGCGGCGGCGAAGTCGGGGACGCCCGGCAGCAGCAGCGCCGCCGCGGCAGCCGCGGCGGCGACTGCGACTCTGCCAAGGAACGCGGGGCGCACGTTCACCTTCACTCCGCACGCTCGCAGCTTCCAGCAGGTCAGAGCGGCGAGCAGGGCGTCGCCGAGCACGCTGGCGGCCGCTCCACCCTTGGCCCCGAAGGGCGGCACGAGCGCGACGATGAACACGGCGAGGCCCAACAGTCCAAGGCCGTTGGTGAGGATCAGGTCGCGCTGGCGGCCCAGCGCGACGAGTGACACCGACCATATCTGCACCAGCGCTCCGAACAGCAGCGCCGCGACCTGGATGCGCAGCACCGCGCCGGCTGGCACGAAGTTGCCGCTGCCGATGATCCGCATCACCGGCTCCGCCGTTCGCGCGGCGAGAAGCACGACGAGCACGCCGGCGATCAGGGCGCCCTCGCTGAGGCCCTCGATCGCGTACCGCAGCCGTGCGCGGTCGTCTCGCGCCGCCGCCGCGAGCAGCGGCAGCGCGACGCCCGCGACGACGATCGGGATTCCGATCAACGTTTCCATCGCACGCAGCGAGCCCCCGAAATAACCTGTCTGTTTTGGGTCCGAGGCGATCGACATGAAGATGATCACCAGCCGGAAGTAGACCTGCCCGAGCACGAGCGCCATCGCCAGCGGCAGGGCTCTGTGCAGCAGCATGCGCTGCTCTGCTCGATCCAGGCGCGGGGGCACGAACGCTCTGCGGCCCGCCAGGGCCGGAGTCACGGCGATCACCGAGAGGCCAACGACGATGAGGACCGCGAAGAACGCGGTCAGGTGGGCGCCGAGCGCCACGAGCACGGCGACGCATGCGAGGGTGACAGCCTGCTTGAGGAAGTCCACCAACGCCAGCCCGGCATTGCGCAGCTCAACTGTCAGCGGCAGCAGCAGGGCGTCGGCGAACGCCACGACGTAGAGGCCCATGCCGGCCAGCGCGGCGCCGACCTGCATGCTCGAGGGGTAGCCGGCGAGCAGCGCAAAGGCCACGATCGCCGCAACTGCGATCGGGGCGACCCACAGCCGCTGGCCAAGGATGTTGGCCATCAGCAGCCTGCGACCATCGGGCTCGCGAAGCGCGAGCTCGCGACTGGCGCTGACATTGAGACCGAGATCCACGACGCTCGAGCCGATCGCCACCAGAGAGAACACCGTCACGTAGCGGCCGGACTGGGTCACGCCGAGATGGCGCAGCAGCAGCGTGGCGGTGCCAAGGCCCGCGAGTATCCCCGCGACGCTGCCCGCGATGCGCCAGACGCTGCCGCGTATGACCTTGCCGCCGGCCTCGGCGGAGCTCAGCACGTCTTCGGCGCCGGAGGGACCCATGAGCACCGGCGAGCCTACACCGCCCGCGCCGGATCGCCAGCTCCTTCGCGGGGTGCGGGTTCTGCCGGCTAGGAAGCGTCAGGCCAAGCCGCCTCGGCCATGACTCCGTCCCCGTCCTGCGGCCTTGGACCGCCGACCGCGACGAGATCGAGGCCCTCGGGGCCGGACTCGAAGGCGCGCACGACCTCTGGGGAGACGCGCAGCAGATCCCATTGGCGCAGCTCCTGGACCTCGTCGTCCAGCAGCACGCGCCCAGACCCGGACACCACGAGGTATACCTCCTCCTGCTCACGGTGGCTGTGCGCAAACGGGCTACGCAAGCTCGGTGCATAGCGAAAGAGACTCACGCCCAGATCGCGCGACTGGAGATGTTTGCGTCCGAAACGGCCTTCTATCCCGGGGGCCCTGTCCCCTACTGCGTTCTCTACCTCGAGCAGGTTCACGGTGGTGTGAGACGACATGTGGATCTCCTTTGACAGCGGCGTTGCCTCCAGCCTGAGCTGGAGCTCGTCAGCAACTTAGCTGGCGCAAGGCATGGCTCCCGTGCGAGAGAGCTGTCGATGCGGCCTTCCGCGAATCGCGGGATCTCCGGGCGCCTGGCGCGCCCTCGTCAGGGCGCAGAGGCATTCGACTCGCGGCGACATGAAACGATGCCTCCCTCGTGAACTTCGTCACCGACATCGTCGAGGCGGCGCCAGGCGAGCGGCTGGCCCTGGTCGAGCTGATGCGCTCTGGAGAGCGCCGCACCTGGAGCTTCGGCGAGGTCGCCAAGCGCTCTGCCGCCCTGGCGGGAACGCTTGCAGGGCATGGCGTGAAGCGGGGCGATGTGGTGATGACCCTGATCGGCAATCGCTCCGAGTGGATCTTTGCGATGCTCGCCTGCCTGCGGATCGGCGCCGTCGTGCTGCCCTGCACCGAGCAGCTGCGAGCGAAGGACCTACGCGCGCGGATCACGGCGGTCGACCCGGTCGCGATCCTCGCCGACGAGCGCAACCGCGCAGAGCTTGCGGCGGCCGGCCCCGGAGCGGCCCGGGTGCTGTTGATCCCAGACGAGCGCCTGTTCGCCAGCGCGCCGGCGCCGGCCGTGTCGCTGGCCGCGGAGGATCCGGCGCTGATCACCTTCACGAGCGGCACCTCCGGCGCCCCGAAGGCGGTGCTGCACGCCCAGCGCTACCTGTTCGGCCAGCGTCTGCAGGGCGAGCATTGGCTTGCGCCGCCGCCCGGCGGACTGGTCTGGTGCACGGCCGCAAGCGGCTGGTCCAAGTCGGCCCGCAACGTCTTCATCGCACCCTGGATCATGGGCGCGAGCGCGCTCATCCATGACGCGCGCTTCGATCCGCAGGAGCGGCTGCAGATCCTCGCCCAGGAGCAGGTCGACGTGCTCTGCATGGCGCCGACCGAGTACAGGATCATCGCCAAGCGGGCGACTCTCTCGCCACTGCGGAGCCTGAAGGGACTGGTCGCGGCCGGCGAGGCGCTCAACCCGGAGGTGCTCCGGGTCTGGGAGGAGGGGACGGGCCTCTGCATTCGCGACGGGTACGGGCAGACCGAGACGGGCCAGCTCACCGGCAACCCGCATGGCGTCCCGCCACGACCGGGGTCGATGGGGCTTGCGCTGCCCGGGGTGAGGCTCACGATCGAGGACGGCGAGCTGCTGGTCGACCCTGCGTCGGTGCCGACGTTCTTCCTCGGCTATCTCGGCGAGGAGCCCCACCAGGGGCTCTGGCGCACCGGCGATCGCGTGCGCCAGGACGAGCAGGGCTACATCCACTTCGAGGGGCGCGCCGACGATGTGATCATCTCCGCGGGGTACAGGATCGGGCCCTTCGAGGTGGAGTCGGCGCTCGTCGCGCACCCCGCGGTCGCGGAGGCCGCCGCCGTATCGGCGCCCGATGCCGATCGCGGGGAGATCGTGCGCGCCGTGGTCGTGCTGCGCGCCGGCTTTGCGCGGAGCGATCAGCTCGCCCGCGAGCTGCAGGACCACGTCAAGGAGGTGACAGCACCGTACAAGTACCCGCGGATCGTCGATTTCGTAGATGACCTGCCGAAGACCGCCAGCGGCAAGGTGCGCCGGGCATTGCTGCGAGGGCAGGGCTAGGCTCAGCCCGCGGCGCTCAGCGCGGGCGCCTTCGCTTCCTGCGCCACCGCGGGGTGCCGGTGACGGATGGCCGCCCTTCCGCCATCGCCCGCCGCCCAGACGATCCCCCGAAACGCCCATGGCTCATCGGGTGCTTTGGTGGGCAGCAGCTCCACGCGCTGCAGCATCACCCTGAGCACGACATCCATCTCCATGTGCGCGAAGGTCGCGCCGATGCAGCGGCGGATGCCTCCGCCGAAGGGGATCCAGGAATAGGTGTCGGGCACCGTGTCCAGGAATCGGTCGGGGTCGAAGCGGTCGGGCTGTGCGAACAGGTCCGGGTCGAAGTGAGTCAGGCAGGCGGCGAGCAGCATCCGCGTGCCGACCGGCAGGCGGTAGCCGCCGATCTCATAGGGTTGCCTGCGCACGACCCGGCCGGCGAACGCGATCACTGGCCGCATCCGCTGAACCTCGCGGATGCTCGCCTCTCGCAGCGCCTTGCCGCCTTCCTCTGCCTCCTGCACGAGTCGCCGAAGCACCTCGGGGTTGCGGCGCAGCCGCTCCACGGCCCATGCGAGCGTGTTGGCGGTCGTCTCGTGCCCGGCGACCAGCATCGTGATGAGCTGGTCGGATATCTCGGGGTTGCTCATCGGGCTGCCGTCCTCGTGGCGCGCCTGGACCATCAGCGCCAGCACGTCCACGCGGTCCTCGAGCTTCGGGTCCGCCTTTGCCGCGGCGATCATCTCCGCGAGGATCTCGTCGATCCTGGTGCGCAGCCGCAGGAACTTGTTCCACGGCGAGTGGCGGCCGAAGTCGTGCTGGAGCCACGGTGCGAGGACCAGGCGCGTGCCGAGCACGGTCAAGGCCGGCAGCAGCTCTTCGAGCTCGTGCAGCTGCGCGCCCTCGGCTCCGAAGACCGCACGCAGGATCGCGCGCAGGGTGATGCGCTGCATCGAGCGGGTGGTCTCGAACTCGACGTCCTGCGGCCACTGGTCGATCTCCTGTGTTGCTATCTCGGCGATCAGCGACTCGTAGCTCTTCATCCGCTGCCCCTTGAACGGCGGCAGCAGCAGCTTGCGCTGTTGCATGTGCTGGTCCTCGTCGATGCTGAGCAGCGAGTTATCGCCGAGTATGGTGCGAAGCGGGCTGCCTGTGCCGGCGTGCAGCGCCGCCGGGTCGGCACGGAACGCCTGCTTGATCAGCGCCGGGTCGGAGACGATCACCGTGTTGCCAAGGCCCACGACTTTGATCGTGAACATCGAGCCATAGCGGCGCCGGGCGCGCTCGAGATAGGGGCGCTGGCGGGTCCTCATCGCCAGCGTCTGCAGTGCCACGGGAGGTCGCGGGCCCTCCGGCAGGCCGTCGATGATCGTGGTCGCCGGATCGCTGATCGCGGTCTCTGGCTCTGCGAGGGATGTGCTCATGTCAGCTCCTCGATCGGTGGGAATCTAGGCGGGAATCGCCATCCTGGCGCCAGGGTCGTCGATGCTCGCATCGGAGGGTGGGCCGGCGGTCCTCGCCAGCGGCGGCGTTGTGAAGGCCATCGCGTCGCCGAGCGGCCCGCGCTTGAGCAGTCGCACGTCCTTCACGTAGTTCTGGTGCAGGCGCCAGGGGGCGCTTGGGCCCTGCCTTGGCAGCTGCTCGATCGAACGCAGCACGTACCCGGACTTCAGATCGATTATCGGGTCGGTGGGCAGCGAAGGGTGTGGCGCCTGCGGGGTGCAGATCGAGGTTCCCGTCGCGTCCATGTGCGCGAGCAAGCGGCAGACGTACTGGGCGACAAGGTCGGCCTTCAGCGTCCAGGAGGCGTTGGTGTAGCCGAGCGTGAGCGCCATGTTCGGCACGCCGCAGAGCATCATGCCCTTGTAGGCGACGGTGCTGCCGGGATCGATCCTCGCGCCGTCGACGCGCAGCTGGATGCCGCCGAGCAGCAGCAGGTTCAGCCCGGTCGCGGTGACGATCACATCGGCGTCGAGGTGCTCGCCGCCGGAAAGCTCGATGCCCGTCTCGGTGAAGCGCTCGATCTTGCCGGTCAAGACAGAGGCGCGTCCGGCTGAGAGCGCCTTGAAGAGATCGCCGTCGGGAACCAGGCACAGACGCTGATCCCATGGGTCGTAGGTGGGATTGAAGTCCCGGTCCACGTCATAGCCCTCAGGCAGCTGCTGGCTGACAAGGCGACGGATCAGCTTGCGCATCTGGCGCGGCGCCCGGCGACAGAGCTGGAAGTTGGCCATCGTCAGCAGCACGTTCTTCCATCGCACGAGCGAGTATGCGAGCTTGGCGGGCAGCCTACGCCGCAGCGCGTCCGCGATCGGATCGCGGGCAGGCAGGGAGAGGATGTAGGTGGGCGAGCGCTGGAGCATCGTGACGTGCTCGGCGCTCTGCGCAAGCGCCGGCACGAGCGTGACGGCGGTCGCGCCGCTGCCGATCACAGCGACCCGCTTGCCCGACCAGTCGAGGTCGCAGGGCCAGTGCTGAGGGTGGACGATCTGGCCGCCGAACCGATCGCTGCCAGCGAAGCTCGGCGTGTGCCCTTCGTCGTAGCGGTAGTAGCCGGTGCACGCGTAGAGGAAGTCGCACGTGAGCTGCACCGTCTGCCCGGTGTCGCTGCGCTGCGCCTGCACGCTCCAGCGCGCCTGTGCGGTCGACCACTGGGCGCCGATCACCCTGTGTCCGAAACGAATCGAGCGATCGACGCCGTGATCCTCGGCGGTCTGCCTGACGTAGTCGAGGATCGAGTCGCCGTCGGCGATTGCCTTCGCCTCGCGCCACGGGCGAAACGAATAGCCGAGCGTGAACATGTCCGAGTCGGAGCGGATGCCGGGGTAGCGGAAGAGGTCCCAGGTGCCTCCGATCGACTCTCGCGCCTCGAGGATCGCAAAGCTCTTCTCCGGGCACATCCGCTGCAGGTGGCAGGCGGCGCCGATCCCCGAGAGGCCGGCGCCGACGATCAGCACGTCGACGTGGTCAGCGTCCATCGGGGGGCAAGGTAGCAGTCTCTCGACACGCTGTCAAGAAAAGCAGACGCCTTGTCGAAACGCTCGACTCGAAGTATGATCGAAGGGTGAGCGCAATCTCCGTGGAGGGGGGTGGCCCCCGGTCTGGACGTGGACGCCGCAGCGCGCGCGCCAGCGGCGACGAACGCGAACGCGCGATCATGCAGACCGCTGAGCGATTGCTGCGCGAGCGCGGCATCGGCGAGATATCGGTCGACGACCTTGCCCGCGGCGCAGGCATCTCGCGGTCGGCCTTCTACTTCTACTTCCCCTCCAAGGACGCCGTCGTGCTCAGCTTGATCGACCGCATGGTCGAGCAGGCCGCCTCTGCGCGAGAGGAGGCCTCCACGCTCGCCGGCGACCCCGCGGCCGACTGCAGGGCGAGCATCGAGATCTTCTACGAGATATTCGGCGCCCATCGGGCGGTCGTGCGCGCCGCGAGCGACCTGAACGCGACCAACCCCGAGGCGCGCGCGCTGTGGTCGCAGATCATGGAGAGCTGGGTGGTTGAGGTGACCGAGCGGATCGTGGAGGAGCGCGGCCGCGGCGCCGCCGTGGCCAGCGTGCCTGCGCGCGACCTCGCCATCGCCCTGGTCCAGATGAACGAGGGGGTGCTGCGTGCGCTCTTCGTCGAAGAGGACCCGGCCGTGAGCGAGGAGCACGCGATTGAGGTGCTCAGCCACGTCTGGCTGAGTGCGATATTCGGCATGGCCTGAGCACTGACTCGACCGGCGTACGGCGGATCGGCTGGGTATAGCCGCGTCCGGCACCTGCGGGGTGACCTCGCAGACGATGCGGCGTTCGAGGCGGAGAGCGGACGGCGAAGCCGAAGGCGTCTGGGAGCCGGGCGGGGTGCATGACCCCGATCTGGGTCCTCCTCAATCAATCGCCGCGGGCGCTGTGCGCGGCGGTCGTGTCGGCCAGCCAGCCGACCGCGAGCGAGAGGTGGTGGGGGTCGATGTGATGAGCCGCGTCCGACTCGTGGTAGGAGACCTCCATTGCGGCCTGCTGCAGCAGGTCCCTGGCGCTCCTTGCGAACTCGACGTCCATCACCTCGTCATGGCGGCCGTGCGCGATGAATGCGCGTAGCGCCAGGCGGTCGGCGAGCGAGGGCCGCCATCCTTCGACTGTCGGGATGAAGCCGGAGAAGATCAGGAGCCCTGCGGGCGCTGGGCGGTCAGCGTCGAGCCCGAGCGCGTAGCTCATGACCGATCCCATCGAGAAGCCGCCGAGCACGGTCTGCGCCGGCGTCATGCCGGTCCGCTGCCAGAGCTCGTCGTGAAGCTCGGCGAGCGCGTGCCGGGCGGCGTGGAAGGTGTCGTGGTCGGGAAAGCCGACGCGCGGCGCCACATACCAGTGGTTGCCCGGCCAGCCGGGGAGGACCAGGGGGCCTCGCGGGGCGGCGACGTGCAGGCGGCGCTCAGGGTCGAGCACGTCTGCGAGCGCGATCAGGTCGCGCTCGTCGGATCCACGCCCGTGGTGTAGGACGAGCAGGCCCTGCGGATCGCCGGATGCCGGCCGCTCGGCGAGCGTGAGAGCGCTCATCGGGCGCCTCGGGACGGCGCCCGCAGCTCGCAAGGCCTCGTTGCCTGTGAGGGCGTCTTGGCGGGGGGCGCCCACCGCTTCTTGCCGGCACGCATCTCGCCGCCGCCCGATCAGTAGACCGGCGTCTCTGTGTAGGAGCCCCAGACCTCTTGCAGCGCTTCGATGATCTCGCCCTCGCTCGCGAGGGCCCTGGCGGCATCCAGCAGCGGCTCCATCAGGTTGGCCTGCGGCCTGGCGGCAGTCTCGCTCAGCGCCTGCAGGCTCTGCTGCACTGCCGTGGCGTCGCGCTGGCCGCGGACGGCCTGCAGGCGCCCGATCTGCTTTGCCTCCAGGGCGGGGTCGATCCTCAGGATGGGGGTATGGCCGTCGTCGCCCTCGGTGAAGGCGTTGACGCCGACGACGATCCGCCGGCCGGCGTCGATCTCGCGTTGCAGCTGGAAGCTCGCGTCTGCGATCTCGCGCTGGGGATAGCTCTCCTTGACGGCCTGCACCATCCCGCCGAGCTCGTCGATCTTGGCGAAGTACTCGTAGGCTCGCTGCTCCATCCGGTCGGTGAGCGACTCCACGAAGTAGGAGCCGCCGAGCGGGTCGATCGTGTTGGTCACGCCGGTCTCATGCGCGATGATCTGCTGGGTACGCAGCGCGATCCGCACCGCCTCCTCGGTCGGCAGCGCGAGCGCCTCGTCGTAGCTGTTGGTGTGCAGCGACTGGGTGCCGCCGAGCACGCCGGCCAGCGCCTCGATCGCGGTCCGCACGATGTTGTTCAGCGGCTGCTGGGCGGTCAGCGAGACACCGGCGGTCTGGGTGTGGAAGCGCATCAGCCAGCTGCGCGGGCTCTTGGCGCCGAAGGTCTCCCGCAGCTCGCGCGCCCATATCCGCCGAGCCGCCCGGTACTTGGCGATCTCCTCGAAGAAGTCGATCTGTGCGTTGAAGAAGAAGGACAGGCGGGGTGCGAAGTCGTCGACGTCCAGGCCCCTTTCCACGGCCTGCTCGACATAGGTGAGGCCGTCCTTGAGCGTGAAGGCGAGCTCCTGCGCGGCGCTCGCGCCCGCCTCCCTGATGTGGTAGCCGGAGATCGAGACCGGGTGCCAGCGGGGCATGTTGCCCGAGCACCACTCGATCATGTCGCCGAGGAAGCGCATCGCCGGATCGATCGGGAAGCACCACTCCTTCTGAGCGATGTACTCCTTGAGGATGTCCGCCTGGATCGTGCCGCCGAGCCGATCGGCGGGCACGCCGGCCGCCTGCGCCGCCACGACGTAGAAGGCGAGCATGATCGGCGCGGGTGCGTTGATCGTCATCGAGACGGTCGCCTGCCCCAGGTCGATCCCGCCGAAGAGCGTCTTCATGTCCTCCACGGTGTCGACCGCCACGCCCTCCCGGCCGACCTCGCCGAGGCTGCGCGGGTGGTCTGAGTCGTGGCCCATCAGCGAGGGCATGTCGAAGGCGGTGGAGAGCCCGGTCTGCCCGTGGTCGATCAGGTAGCGGAAGCGCTCGTTGGTCTCCTCGGGAGTGCCAAAGCCGGCGAACTGGCGCATCGTCCAGAGCCGGCCGCGGTACATCGAGGGGTAGACGCCGCGCGTGAAGGGGTACTCGCCCGGCAGCCCGATCGCCGCGTGGAGGTCCTCCGGCAGGTCGGCCGCGGTGTAGAGAGGGTCGACCGGCTCTCCTGAGAGCGTGGTGAACGGCGCCTCGCGCTGCGGCATGATGGCGTAGGCAGCACGCCACTCCTGCTCGGTCATGGGCAGCTTCGTCGTCGTCATCGTCAGTAGAGAATATGTCATAAGATAGTTGGAGATCCAACTATCTTGCGAGGAAGCACGAGATCCCGGGGAATTCAGCATTCGACCCAGGAGGCAGCATGAGCACCGAATGTGTGATGAGGGAGGACAGGACGTCCTCCTGCCGGGTAAGCGGCGCTGAGAGCAGGCAGGCGCGATGAGCGCCCCAGGCGCTGTGAACGCAATCGGCGTGGCCGGCGCCGGATTCATGGGCTCGGGCATCGCGGAGACGGCCGCGCGCTGCGGCGTGCAGGTCATCCTGTATGAGCCGCAGGCGGCTCCGCTGCAGCGCTCGCGCGAGCGCATCGAGGAGTCCGTCGGACGGGCCGTCGCACGCGGCAAGCTGAGCCAGGAGCAGGCAGCCGAGCTGATCGGGCGGATCGCCTGGACCTCGACGCTCGGAGACCTCGCTGGATCTGATGTCGTGATCGAGGCGGTCGTCGAGGATCTCGACGTCAAGCGTGAGCTGTTCGCGCGCCTGGATGCGGCGATCCCGGAGGCGATGATCCTCGCCTCGAACACCTCCTCTATCCCGATCGCCTCGCTTGCGGCCGCTACCGCCCGTCCTGAGCGCGTCTGCGGCCTGCACTTCTTCAGTCCCGTGCCGGTGATGGGGCTGGTCGAGATCGTCGTCGGCCTGGACACGAGCCTCCAGACGATCGCCGCCGCGGATGCCTTCGCGGCCCAGCTGCGCAAGCATCCGGTGCGAACCAAGGACCGGGCTGGGTTCATCGTCAACTTCCTGCTCGTGCCATACCTGATGTCGGCGGTGAGGATGCTCGAGGATGGCTTCGCCACACGCGAGGACATCGACGAGGGCATGCGCCTGGGCTGCGGGCACCCGATGGGCCCGCTCACGCTCTGCGACTTCATCGGCCTGGACGTGCTGGAGGCCGTCTGCGACTCGCTCTACGACGAGTTCAAGCGAGCCGAGTACGCGCCACCCGCGCTGCTGCGGCGGATGGTCGCCGCCGGACGGCTGGGGCGCAAGAGCGGTCGCGGCTTCTACGACAGCGAGACGGCGCGCGAGACGGCGATCGCCTGAAAGCCAGGATGCCCTCAGCCCTCTGAGCCGAAGTCCCCAGAGCCCTCTCGCAAGCGTCGCAGCGTCGCGGTGATCGCCTCGAGATCGCCGCGACGCAGTGGCGCGGTGCCGAACTTGATCTCGTGCATCGCCTCGGTGGCCTGCTCTGCGACCTCCCTGCCACGCGGCGTGATCCTCGCAAGCGTCGTGCGGCGGTCGCTCGGGTGCGGTTCACGGGTCGCGTAGCCGAGCTTCTCCAAACCATCGATCAGGTTGGTGACGCTGGCGGGATGCACCTGCAGGCGGGCGCCCATCTTGCCGAGCGGCAACGAGCCCTTGCGGCTGAAGAGCAGCAGCATCAGGGCCTCGTAGCGCGCGAAGGAGATCCCAAAGGGGGCAAGCGCGTCGTTCAACCGCGCGATCAGGATCTGGTGGGCGCGCATGATCGAGGTCACGGCTGACATCGCCGGCACAGGCGCGGCGCCCCAATGCGTTCGCCACTGCCTCGCGGCCTCTTCTATCGGATCGAACTCCAGCATCGCTGAAGCAGGCAGCATCCCAGATACGCCGGCTTGTCAATGGCCGTCAAGGACAAGAGGCGTTGTAATGGATCAGACTACACGGCATTGTCGCTGCCATTAGAATTCTCTCCCGTGCGCTGGATGCGACCACGCCTCTGGGCCTTCTCGGCTGTGTTGCTCTTGGCTCTTGTCGTTTGGCCTGCGAGCGCAGGCGCAACCACCCCGGCTCATACGGACGTGATGTTCCTCTTCAACGCGAGCGGTTCGATGTCCGGCGCGCTCGTCGAAGGCGGCGCGACCAGCGAACTGCCGGCCTGCCCCGCGGGGCAGATCCGCAGCGCGAGCTTCGAATGCGAAGCCGCTCCACCTCCTCCCCCTCCGCCCGCCGCGACCTCGGACGACGGCTTCGGGATTCCAACCCCGACGTGCGCCGATCACTCGGTAACGCTCGTCGGGTCGATCACCGTCGATGCCTCCTGCTTCCACGTCGGCGGCGATGGGGAGCTGACCGCCACCGGACGCATCCGGGTCAACGGCCTCGACATCATCTCGGGGTCTGGCGGCTTCACACTCGACCGCAAGAAGCTGCAGCTCTCGGCCAGCGGCAGGGTCGACATCTACGCCGGCTCGCTGCACATCTACCACGGAGCCCTTTCGTGGGAGCTCACCAAGCAACTCTCTCTCGGCGTGCCAAAGGACCTCGAGATCAGAGGCCTGCCCGTCAGCGGGGAAATCACCGCATCGCTCACGCCGGGCGGGGTGCTCGCGCTTGCCAACGCCACGGTCGGCAGCGTGCCCTACAAGGTCAGCGGCACGATCGACCTGAAGCTGAAGCTCGACAGCGGCCTCGAACTGAGCTCCTTCAAACTCGAGCTCGCCAGCGACCTGCCGATCGAGAGCCTGGTTGTCCACAAGGCGAGCCTCGCCTACGAACGCGGCTCCGCAGGCGAAGAATGGAAGGGAGCCGTCTTAGTCGAACTGCCCGACGAAGGGCCGGACATCGCCGGCAGCCTCACCGTCCGGCGCGGCTCGATCAGCGAGGTTGCGCTGCACGTCAGCGGCATCAATGAGCCGCTGGGCGAGGTCGCCTACCTGCAGTCGCTTGGGCTCGACGTGGAGCTGGCGCCCAAGCTGTCGGCCACCGGCTCGATCGGGCTCTCGGCGGGGCCAGCCATCGATGGCCACATGGCGGTCGAGCTGGAAGGCTCGCTGAAGGCTCAGATCGGCGATCCGTTCGTCCTGGAAGCGGAAGGCTCGCTGTCGCTGATCGACGACAGGCTGGCCGACGCGAAGGTGACCGCGACGATCCCGGGCGGCGTCTCCTTTGAAGGCGATCTAAGGGCATCTCTGCTCGTGTTCCACCTCGAAGGCAAGGTCTCCGGCGAAGTCACCGCGAAGAGCTTCGAGGCGGAGGGAGGCGTCACGATCGACGCTCCAGGAATCAAAGCCAGCGGGCGCGGCCTGGTCGACAATGTGGGCTTGGCGGGATGCGCCTCGGCGAAGATCGGGGTGACTGTCGCTGGCGAATTCATCGGCAAGACCGTGACGATCGGCGGCGCTCACCGCTGGAGCGGGGAAAACAGCCTCTTCGACGACTCGTGCGGCTTTGGCGGGTTGCAGTCAGTGCTCCGCGCGGGCAGCTCGGCCCTGCCAGGCCGAGCTGCCACGGTGTCAGTGCCGCCTCATACGAGCCAGGTCAACCTGATGGTGCGCGGCGCGGGCGCTCCGCCGGAGGTTCGGCTCACGGAGGGCAAGCTCAGCGCGCTGGTCCTACCGGGAAGCACGGGCGACTTCGGGCAGACCGCCTACCTTGCGATCGCCAACCCGGCGCAAGGAGAGACCGACATAGCGATTGCGAGCCCGCCGACGGGCACGATCGAGCTCACCGCCGCGCCAGCGCAGCCCGCACTCGTGGGCGTCACCTCCTCGTTGCCGCTGCCGGACCCCGACGTCACGGTCGAGCTGCGGCGGCTTGGCCCAAGGCGCTACCGGCTCGCCTGGAGCGCCCACGCCGTTGAAGGGCAGACCCTCAGCTTCGAAGACACGAACAGGCGTGGGCACATGCAGCTGCACACCCCGGCGAGCTCCCACGGAGCTCTGGACTTCAGCGCCCTGGATAACGGAGTCAACGGGCGCCAACGGCTGCGCATAGTCGTAAAGCAGGATGGCCTCGTGCGCGAAGTCATCGTCGGGCCGAGCTTTGTGCCGGCGCCGGTGAGGCTCACGGCGCCGAGGGTGAGCGTGAGCCTGCACGGTGCCGCGGCGCTCGTCAGATGGACCGGCGTGCCCGGCGCCAATGGCTACCAAGTGGGGATCGCCGACTCCAATGGCCGGCATCTGTTCTTTGCCGTCGGCGGGCGCAGCCGCACGCTGCGCGTCAAGGGTGCGCGAAGCGTGCTTGCAAGCGTCCGCGGAGTCGGCGCCGGCATGGAGCTCGGGCCTGTGGGAGAGGCGACAGCGCGTCGCGGGACTCGCTAGCCGAGCCGAGCGCACCGCCGGTCGCCCAGCCTGCCGAGGAGCCCTTCACATCCTGAAGACCGGCGTGGCGCGTGGCATGAGCGGTGCATTCGCACACACGCCGAGCGCGAGGCCGAGCACGCGGCGCGTGTCCATGGGGTCGATCACGCCGTCGTCCCAGAGCCGTGCGGTGGCGTAGTAGGGGTGACCCTGGCGCTCGTACTGCTCCCGCAGCTGCGCGCGCATCGCCTCCAGATCCTGCTCGGGAGCCTCCTTTCCTGCGGCTGCGGCCTGGTCGGCGCGGATCGTGGAGAGCACGGTCGCCGCCTGCTCGCCGCCCATCACCGAGATCCGCGCGTTTGGCCACATCCACAGGAAGCGGGGGTCGTAGGCCCGGCCGCACATCCCGTAGTTGCCGGCGCCGAACGAGCCTCCCACGATCACGGTGAGCTTCGGCACTCTCGCGGTGGAGACGGCGGCCACCATCTTTGCGCCATCCTTGGCGATCCCGCCAGCCTCGTAGTCCCGGCCGACCATGAAGCCGCTGATGTTCTGCAGGAAGAGCAGCGGGACGCCGCGCTGGTCGCAGAGCTCCACGAAGTGCGCCGCCTTCAGTGCGCTCTCGCCGAAGAGGATGCCCTGATTGGCGAGAACGCCGAGGCGATGTCCGTGGATGTGGCCAAAGCCGCAGAGCACCGTGGTGCCGTAGGCGGCCTTGAACTCGTGCAGGGCGCTTGCGTCGAGGATGCGCGCGAGCAGCTCACGCGGGTCATAGGGGGTCCTGCTGTCCGGCGGGATCGCGCCGTAGAGGCTGTCCATGCCGACCGCCGGCTCGCGCGCCTCGATCCTCTCCCACGCCGGCGGCGGGGGAGGGCCGAGCGTCGCCACGATCGACCTCACGATCCGCAGCGCGTGATCGTCGTCCTTGGCGAGGTGGTCCACCACCCCCGAGGTCTTGGCGTGCAGCTCTCCCCCGCCGAGCTCCTCCGCACTCACGATCTCACCGGTGGCCGCCTTCACCAGCGGCGGGCCGCCGAGGAAGATCGTGCCCTGCCCGGCGACGATCACGGTCTCGTCGCTCATCGCAGGCACGTAGGCGCCGCCGGCGGTGCAGGAGCCCATCACGGCTGCGATCTGGGGTATGCCGGCCGCGGACATGTTGGCCTGGTTGAAGAAGATCCGCCCGAAGTGCTCGCGGTCGGGGAAGACCTCGTCCTGGCGTGGCAGGAACGCGCCGCCGGAGTCGACCAGGTAGATGCAGGGCAGGCGGTTCTCCAGCGCGATGCGCTGGGCGCGCAGGTGCTTCTTGACCGTCTCGGGGTAGTAGGTGCCGCCCTTCACTGTGGCGTCGTTGGCGACGATCATCGCGTGCCGCCCGCCGACACGGCCGATCCCGGTGATGATGCCGGCACCCGGCGCCTGGCCGTCGTAGAGGCCCTCGGCCGCCAGCGGCGAGAGCTCCAGGAATGGCGAGGCAGGGTCGCAGAGGCGGCGCACGCGCTCGCGGGGCGCCAGCTTGCCCCGCGCTAGGTGACGCTCGCGCGCACGCTGCCCGCCGCCCTCGGCGATTCGCTCGATTCGCTCGCGCAGCTCGGCGCTCAGGCGGACGTGCTCTGCCTCGTTGGCCTCGTACTCGGGAGTGCCTGGGCTCACGTGGCTTTCCAGGAGAGTCATCGCGGCTCCATCTCCCTGGCACCCTTCAGAGGGTTGGGGGGCATCCGGCTCGCCTCGATTGCACCTTCGGTGCTCCCCTCCATCTCCAGCAGCGCCTGGCCCTGTGAGACCTGGTCACCAACGCTCACGTGGAGAACGCCGACCACCCCGTCCTTGGGGCTTGCGACGCTCAGCTCCATCTTCATCGACTCGAGCACCACGAGCACATCGCCCTCGCTCACCTGCCTGCCCGACTGCGCGCGTACCTCCAACACCACGCCCGGCATCGGGGCCTGCAGGGAGCCGGATCCCAGGTGGCGGCTCGCGCGCTCCTCGGCAGTCGTGAATCGGAACGGCACGCCCCGATCGACGATCCAGACGCCCTCCCCGTCCCTGTGTGCCTCGACGTTTCGCACGGTGCCATCCGGCCGCTCGATGGCCAGCAGGCCATCCGCGCATGCGCGCACTCGTGAATCGCCGATCTGCCAGTCGCCCTCCACACGCGGCGTGAGGCGAGCAACGACATCCCCGTCGGGTCCGCAAAGGGTCATCGCGACCTCTCCGCGGCCGGCGAAGCTCCAGCCATCGAGCGCATCCCAGGGATCCTCGGAGCGTCGCGTGCCGATCAGCGCCACGGCGGCCAGGCCGGCGAGCAGCCGGTCGTCATGCGGAGCCAGGGTCATCTCGTGCCCGATCCGCTCGAGCAGCGTGGTGTCGATCGCGCCCGTCTGGACCTCGGGTCGCTCGAGCAGCGCCAGCAGCCAGGGCAGGTTCGTGGTCGGGCCGAGGATCCGCGTCTGGCGGAGGCCGCTTTGCAGGCGTCGCAGCGCACCTGCGCGGTCCTCGGCGTGGGCGATCGCCTTGGCCAGCAGCGGGTCGTAGTGGGTGCCGATCTGCGTGCCGGCGGCGATGCCGCTGTCGATGCGGATGCCATCTCCCTCGCGGTAGAGGGCGACCCGGCCGGTGCAGGGAAGGAAGCCGTTGGCCGGGTCCTCGGCGTAGAGGCGCGCCTCGATCGCGTGGCCCCGCAGCTGCACGTCCTGCTGGCGTAGGCCAAGCGGCTCCCCGGCGGCCACGCGCAGCTGCAGCTCGACGAGGTCGAGGCCCGTCACGGCCTCCGTGACCGGATGCTCGACCTGCAGGCGGGCGTTCATCTCCAGGAAGTAGAAGCTCTGCGGGTGATCGCGATCCGCGATCAGCTCGACGGTCCCCGCGTTCGTGTATTCGCAGGCGCGGACGAGCGCGATCGCGGCAGCTCCCAGCTGCTCCCTCAGCTGCTCGCCCACCACGGGGGAGGGCGCCTCCTCGATCACCTTCTGGTGGCGCCGCTGAAGGCTGCACTCGCGCTCGCCGAGGTGCACGATGCCGCCGTGGGAGTCGGCGATCACCTGGACCTCGATGTGCCGGGCGCGCTCGATGTAGCGCTCCACGATCAGCCGGTCGTCGCCGAATGACAGGCGCGCCTCCCTGCGGGCGGTGACGATCGCCTCCGGCAGCTCATCGAGGCTCCCCACGACGCGCATCCCCTTGCCTCCGCCTCCGCCCGCCGCCTTCAGCAGCACCGGCAAGGGCTGAGCCGCGACCCACCGCGCGATCTCCTGGTCGCCGAGGCTCTCTGCGTCGAGGCCCGGCACGACCGGGACACCCGCGGCCTCCGCGGCCTGCTTGGCAGCGGCCTTGTCGCCGAGCAGCGCGATCGCCTCGGGGCTCGGCCCGACGAACACGAGGCCCGCCTCGCGGCAGGCGCGGGCGAAGTCAGGGCGCTCTGAGAGGAAGCCGTAGCCGGGGTGGATCGCCTCTGCGCCACTCACCTTCGCGGCCGCCAGGATCCGCTCGATGTCGAGATAGGAGCAAGCCGCGTCGGCGGGCCCGATCCGCACCGCGCGATCGGCGCCGCGCACGTGCGGCGCGTCTGTGTCGGCGTCGCTGAAGAGCGCGATCGATTCGATGCCGAGGCGAGCCAGCGTGCGCTGGATGCGGACGGCGATCTCGCCGCGGTTTGCGATCAGGACGCTCTCGAACATGGTCTCTCCGCCAGGCCGTGAGCTCAGAGCGCGAACCTACGCGCCGAGCGCCCTCGCGATCACCATCTGCTGCACCTCGTCTGTCCCCTCGCCGATCGTGAGGATCTTTGCGTCCCGGTAGAAGCGGCAGACGGGGTACTCCTCGATGTAGCCGTAGCCGCCGTGGATCTGGACCGCCTCCTCGGCGCAGCGGACCGCCAGGCGCCCGGTCTTCAGCTTCGCCTGCGCGGCGGTGAGCGTGAAGTCGGCGCCGGCGTCCTTCTCCAGGGCGGCCTTGTGGACGAGCAGGCGCGCGGCCGCGATCTCGGTCGACATGTCGGCGAGCTTGGCACCGATCGCCTGGTACTTGGAGATCGGCTGCCCGAAGGCGCGGCGCTCTTTGGCGTAGGCGAGCGCCTGGTCGAGCGCGCCCTGGGCCAGCCCGACGCCCATCGCCGCCACGCCGATGCGGCCGATGTCGAGCACCTTCAGGAACTGGCGAAAGCCCCGGCCGCGGGGGCCGAGCAGGTTCTCCTGCGGGACCCTGCACTCGGTGAAGGTGAGCGGCCTCGTATCGGAGGCGTTCCAGCCCATCTTGCGGTAGGGCCGGCCCTGCTCGTAGCCGGGGGTGCCGTTCGCGACGATGATGTTCGATATCTCCTTGGCGCCATCGTTGCCACCCGTGAGAGCGGTGATGCAGACGACGCCAGAGATCTCGGTGCCGGCGTTGGTGATGAACTGCTTGGTGCCGTCTATCACCCACTCACCGCCCTCCAGGCGGGCCTTCGTGCGCGTGTTGGCAGCGTCTGAGCCGGCCTCCGGCTCGGTGAGGCCGAAGGCGCCGAGGATCTCGCCCGAGCAGAGCCTCGGCATCCACTCCTGCTTCTGCTCCTCGCTGCCGAACAGGTGGATCGGCTGGGTGCCAAGCGAGGTGTGGGCACAGAGCGTGATCGCCACCGAGGAGTCCACGCGTGCGAGCTCCTCGACCGTCAGGGCGTAGGCGAGCGTGTCGCCGCCCCCGCCGCCGTATGCCTGGGGGAAGGGAATGCCCATCAGACCAAGGTCCGCGAGCCTCGCGACGATCTCATAGGGGAACGCCTTGGTGCGGTCGAGCTCCTCGGCGACCGGGGCGATCTCGCTCTGCGCGAAGTCGCGGACCGTGCTCCTGATCAGCCGGTGGTCGGGGGAGAGGTCGAAGTCCATGGACAAACTTATACTGAACGGTCGGTTTACTTGCGTGGTAGCTTGCAACGCATGACAGATCTCCCCGTGATGTGGACCCCATCGCCGCAGCGCGTGCAGCGCGCGAACCTCACGCAGTACATGAGCTGGTTGAAGGAGAGGCAGGGCCTTGCCTTCGAGGACTATGAGGCGCTGTGGCGCTGGTCGGTCACGGAGCTCGAGCCCTTCTGGGCCTCGATCTGGGAGCACTTCGGAGTGCGGGCATCGCAGCCCTATGAGCGCGTGCTCGGCTCGCGCGAGATGCCCGGCGCCGAGTGGTTCCCGGGGGCGAGGCTCAACTACGCCGAGCACGCCTTCGCCGGCAGGCGCGATCAGGACCTCGCGATCGTCTTCGCGAACGAGCGGAGCGGCGGGGAGTGGACCTGGGGCGTGCTGCGCGAGGAGACCGAGCGGATCGCAGAGGGGCTGCGCGAGCTCGGAGTGCAGCCGGGGGACAGGGTGGCCGCATACATGCCAAACGCGCCCGAGACGGTTGCGGCCTTCCTCGCGGTCGCCTCGATCGGGGCGATCTGGTCAAGCTGCTCACCGGACTTCGGCGCGCGCGGCGTGCTTGACCGCTTCGCCCAGATCGAGCCGAAGGTGCTGCTCGCGGTTGATGGGTACGTCTACCAAGGTCGCCTGCACGATCGCCGGGAGGCGCTTGCGCAGGTGCGCGATGGGCTGCCGTCGCTGCGCCATACGGTGGTGCTGTCGCGGCTTGCGGAAGGCGGCGTGGAGGGCACCATCGACTGGGGTCGGCTGCGTGCCATCCGAGCGGAGCTGCGGTGTGAGCAGGTCTCCTTTGCACATCCTCTCTGGGTTCTCTACTCATCGGGCACGACCGGGCTGCCGAAGGCGATCGTGCAGGGGCACGGCGGGATCCTGATCGAGCAGCTCAAGAAGCTTCACCTCCACATCGACCTGCATGCCGGCGATCGGATCTTCTGGTTCACGACGACCGGCTGGATGATGTGGAACTTCCTGCTCGGCTGCCTGCTGACCCCGGCCACGATCGTCCTCTATGACGGCAGCCCCGCCCATCCCGACACCGATGCGCTGTGGGAGCTCGCGGCCCGTACCGGGGTCACCTGCCTCGGCACGAGCGCGGGCTACATCACTACCTGCCAAAAGCAGGGCGTGAAACCCGCCCAGGGCCGCGATCTGAGCGCGCTGCAAAGCGTCGGCTCGACCGGCTCGACGCTGCCGCCCGAGGGCTTCGACTGGATCTACGAAGAGCTCGATCCGGACACCTGGCTGTTCTCGACCAGCGGTGGCACCGACGTCTGCACGGCCTTCCTCGGCGGGTGCCCGCTTTTGCCGGTGCGGCGGGGAGAGCTGCAGTGCCGCGCGCTTGGGGCCAGCGTGCAGGCCTTCGACGAGCAGGGCAAGCCGGTGATCGGGCGGCTCGGTGAGCTCGTGATCACAGAGCCGATGCCCTCGATGCCGTTGCGCTTCTGGAACGACCCCGGCGATAGGCGCTACAGGGAGAGCTATTTCTCTGTCTATCCGGGCATCTGGCGCCACGGCGACTGGATCGAGATCACCCCACGCGGCAGCGCGACGTTGCACGGCAGAAGCGACGCGACGATCAACCGCGGCGGCGTGCGCATGGGCAGCAGCGAGATCTATCGCGCGGTGCTCGCCCTGCCCGAGGTCCAGGACGCGCTCGTGGTCGACGTCGATGGCTGGATGCCGCTGTTCGTGACGCTGCGAGACGGTATGAGCCTGGATGAGGAGCTTACGGCGCAGATCAAGCGGCGCGTGCGCGAGGACTGCTCCCCGCGGCACGTCCCCAACGAGATCTTCGCCGTGGATGCGATTCCGCGCACGCGCACCGGCAAGGTGCTGGAGGTGCCGGTGAAGCGGATCCTCATGGGTACCCCGCCCGAGCGCGCGGCCAGCAGGGACGCGCTTGCCGACGCGAGCGCGCTCGACCCGTTCGTGGCGCTTGCGCGAAAGCGCGCCGCCGCGCAAGCCGGATAGCGCCGTGGCCGCGCCGCCGACCCGGCCCGCGCTGCGCGAGCGCTACGAGCGCCGCCGGCTCGAGGTGATCGACGCGGCCGCGAAGGTGTTCGCCGAGCGCGGCTATCACGAGACGACGATCGAGGACCTGATCCAAGCGAGCGGGATGACGCGCGGCGGCCTCTACCACTACACCGCCAGCAAGCGAGACCTGCTGCTCGCCGTGATCGACGAGCTGATGGAGCCGCTGCTGGCGCAGGCGCGTGCGGTGATCGAGGAGCCGGAGCCGCCCGAGGTGCACCTGCGTCGGCTGATGCGCGTCTGGCTCGCGCATGTGGCAAGCCACCGAAACCACATGATCGTCTTCGCCCAGGAGCGGCGGACGCTCTCCCACGGGCCGGGGTGGAGCGAGGTGCGCAGGACGCGCAAGCTCTTCGAGCAGATGCTCGCCGAGGTGATCGACCGCGGCCGGCGCGAGGGCAGCTTCCAGATGGCCGACCAGCAGCTGGCGATGCTGATGCTGCTGGGCGCGGTCAACCACACCCCGCAGTGGTTCACGCCGCGCGGCAGGCTCTCCCCGCAGCAGATCGCCGACCTCTACTGCGACATGCTGCTGCAGGGCATCGGCTGCGGCTAGCGCACGTCGAGCACGACCTTGCCAACCGCCTCGCGGGCCTCGAGGCTCTTCACCGCCGCTGCGGCATCGGCGAGCGGGTGGTGGGCGCCGACGATCGGGTCGACGATCCCCTGCTCGATCATCGGTTCGAGCGCGTCCTGGATCTCGCGGCAGAGCTCGGGCTTCGAGAGCGCGTAGGCGCCCCAGCCGGCGCCTATCACCTCGATGTTGTTCAGCAGCAGTCGGTTCACCTTCAGCTCCGGGATGGCGCCCCCGGTGAATCCCACCACGACGTGCCTGCCGTCCTGGCGCAGGCAGCGCAGGCTGTCGAGGAATCGGTCTCCTCCGACCGGGTCGAGCACGAGGTCCACGCCTCCATCGGAGACCTTCTTCACCTCGTCCTTCCAGCCATCGGTGGCCATCACGACCTTCTCGGCGCCGGCCTGCAGCGCGATCTGGCGCTTGTGCTCGCTGAAGACGAGTGCGATCGTGCGCGCGCCCATTCCTTTGGCCACCTGGATGCTCGCGGTTCCGACACCGCCCGCGGCTCCATGGATCAGGACCGTCTCGCCGCTGCGCAGGCGTCCGCGTACCGCCAGCGCAAAGTAGGCGGTGTGATAGTTGAGAATGAGGCCCGCGCCCTGGCCGTAGTCGAGGCGTTCTGAGAGCGCGAAGGTCAGATGCGGCAAGCCGACGGCGGTCTCGGCGAAGCCGCCGAGACCACAGAAGGCGATCGCACGATCGCCGGGCTGCAGGCCGATGCCCTGCGGGGCTGCGCGGACGATGCCAGCGACCTCGCTGCCGGGCACGAAGGGCAGCGGCGGTTTGAGCTGGTAGAGGCCCCTCGTTTGAAGCGCCTCGGGGAAGGAGACGCCGGCGGCGTGCACCTCGATGAGGACACCCGTGCTGCCATCTGGCTCGGGGATCTCCACTGCCATAAGCGCAGTATCCGGCCCGGTCTCCTGCACGATCTGGATCGCCTTCAACGTTCATGCCTCCTCGGATGTGGCCTCTAACGGCAGCGCCTTGCAGGGCGATGGTATGCCAGCTTCCACTCCGCAGTTGCGGAGGGCAGCGCTCGGGCGCCGGTCAGGCCTTCCTCGCTGAGGAGCCGGCGGAGCTCTTGCCGTCCTTTTCTTCGGGTTCGCCGAGCAGGGCGTCGGCCCGCTTGTCGACGAATTTCGTGAACAGCTGCTGCGAGTAGCCGAAGACGATTGCGTATACGAGGAAGAGCGCCTCCGAGCTGGTTTGGCTGGCCGGCGAGACGATGATCCCAGACTGGACTATCAGCACGCCGACCAGGCCCGTCGCGGCGCCTGCGACCACCTTCAGCGCCGCCTGTTGGGGGCGCACGTTGTAACGCGAGGGAGGCGTTTCTTCTGTGCCGCTGAAGGCAACGGCCAGGCTGAGAAGGCCACCGATCGCGCCCATCAACTCGACCTCCAGCACGTCCTGGCCGCGCGAGCCGGCGTCGCTCAGGCACGTGGAGGCGCCAGTGCCGGTCGTGTTGCAGAGAGAGATGAATCCGGGGTCGATGGCGTGCCAGACCGCGATCACGACGAGCACGAGGGCGAGCACCATCGTAAGCACGCTGAGCAGGTTCCTGAAGGCGCGCAGGTTCGCCTTGGATTCGTTGTTGGAGCCGACGACGTCCTTGTAGATGAGGCGCACGGTCGTGCGATCGAGCGGCTTGGTGGCGCCGACGTATCCGCTCAGCTGGCCTTCGTAGCGCTTGCGCGGTTCGCCGGCGGGCATCACCTGCTGCAGCCAGGTGAGGAGATGGGGAAGCGAGGCGCGCACGTCCGCTTCGCTCTCGATGTCGATGAGCTCCGCTTCGGCATCGTGCACCGACTCCCAGCCGGCCGTGATCGCGCCGCCCGTCCACCATTGAACGAGGCGCTCGCGGAGCGTGCCGTCGCCGATCGCCTCCGTGGCATGCGCGATCGCCGCCTGCACCGCTTCGACGCGACTCGCGCGTACCTTCGCCGGCGGGGCAGGCGGCTGCGACCTGGCCGGGACGTCCTTGACTTCGACCGTGACGTTCACGTGCTCCGAGGAGACATTCAGCTCGTGGGTGCCGAGCGGCCCCTCGGCGGAGCCGGCGACGGCGCTGCTCCTGGCCTCCTCGACGGCCTGTGCTGAGCCGGTCGGCTGCTGGGCAAGGGTCTCCGCCGATTCGGTGCCGGTGCCGGCACTGGGGGTGTGGTCCGGCGGCCGGGCGTCTGGCTGGCCCTCTGCGTCATCTTCGGCTTGCGCCACGGCAAGGCGCGAGCGCAGTTCGCGTATGCGCAGGTCCACTTCGGTGCGCCAGGCCCCGCGTGGCAGCTTCGTTGGTGCGTCGTGCAGTTGGTTGCGGGACGCCACTGCGCGGAGATGGTTCCATAGATGCGTATCTGATGCAACACTCCTGCCATGGAGGAGATTGCCACCCAGACGGCGACCGTGGCCGATGTCGATCGCCTCGCCGCGATGCTCGCTCGCGCCTTCGACGACGATCCGGTGTTGAGGTTCATGATCGCCTCGCGGTGGCGCCGAGATCGCTACGCGCAGCGGTTCTTCGGATGGCAGCTGCGGCGCACGCTGTCCGGAGAGCAGGTCCACGTCTCCCGGGCGGGCGCAGGCGCGGGTGCAGCGATCTGGGCGCTGCCGAACCGCTGGCGGGAGAGCACGGTTGAGGGGCTGAGCTTGGCCGTGCGCATGCTGCCGGCCGTCGCATTGCACGTTCCACGCGTCACCGCGTCGATCGCGATGCTCGAGCGCCGGCATCCGCGCGAGCCGCACATGTACCTGAGCGTCCTCGGCACCGAGCCGAGCGCTCAAGGTTGCGGGCTCGGCTCGGCGGCGATTGCCCCCGGCCTGGCATTCGCCGACGCGGAGGGGCTGCCCGCGTTCCTGGAGTCCTCCAAGGAACGCAACCTCGACTTCTACGCCCGGTTCGGCTTCCGGGTGATGGGCGAGCTTCACCTGCCCGGCGGTGGACCGCCCATGTGGCCGATGTGGCGGGAGCCAGGCGGCGGGCGGTCCTGAGATGGAGAACGAACGAGTGTTTGGACCGCATAAGGCGCGATGAGTGCGACAATCGGAGACGTGTCGGATGCGGTCGTGAGGTTGTTGGAGAGGGACCGCGAGCTGGGTGAGGATCTCGACCCTGCGCGACTGGCGGCTGCCACCGAGCTGGCAAGGGCCTCGACGCTCGTCCTGCCCCGCGGTCCTTGGGAGCCGCCCGACTGGCCGCCGAATGTGCGTGGCGGCTCTGGGCTGCTGATGCTCGATGGGATGATCCTGCGCCGCGTCGGGGTAGAGGGACGCTATGGCGCGGAGCTGCTGGCGACCGGCGACCTGCTGCGCCCTTGGCAGCGCGAGGACTCGGACAGCTCGGTGCCGCGCGAGCTTTGCTGGCAGGTTCTGGATCGCAGCAGGATCGCGATCCTCGATCTCGACCTGATGCGGCGCCTGGCCGACTACCCAGAGATCCAGAGCAGGCTGGTCGCGAGGGCGCTGCAGCGTTCGCGCCGGCTTGCGCTGCACATAGCGATCGTCCACCAGCCGAAGGT
This sequence comes from uncultured Actinomycetota bacterium, assembly GCA_963790265.1. Taxonomy (GTDB): domain Bacteria; phylum Actinomycetota; class Thermoleophilia; order Solirubrobacterales; family Solirubrobacteraceae; genus Palsa-744. The sequence continues at coordinate 3,034,120 of CAWBNT010000001.1, read as the reverse complement.
GCAGGTGCGGCTGCAGATGCTGCTCTGGCATCTGGCGGACCGCTGGGGCACGGTGCGGGCGGATGGCGTGATGATGCCGGTGAGGCTGACGCACGAGACGCTGGCCGAGCTGACCGCTGCGCGCCGCCCCACCGTGAGCTCGGCGATCGGCGCCATGGAGCGCAGCGGAATCCTCGAGCGCACCAGCGAGGGCTGGCTGCTGCACGGCTCGCCGCTCGGAGAGCTTGGCTTCTCAGCGGCGTCGACGCGCACGGCCAAGGCTGCATAGCCCCGCCGCAGCGTTGGCGCATGACGCCGCGAGCCAACGCTCATATAGGCTCAGGAAAGTGACGCGTGTGGAGATATCGCAGCTCGGTGAACACGTCGGGCAGGCAGTTCAGCTGCAGGGATGGGTGCAGTCCGTGCGCGACCAGAAGCGGGTCCAGTTCGTGATTCTCAGGGACCGCACGGGCCTGGCGCAGGTGGTGCTGGAGAAGCCCGAGCAGCCGACCGAGCTCAACGACGCCGTCTCGGCGCTCACGCCGGAGTCGGCCGTGACCCTGGATGGCGAGGCGGTCGCCGATCCGCGGGTGAAGCTCGGCGGCGTCGAGGTGCGACTGCAGGGCCTGCAGGTCGAGTCCGCGGCGGAGCCGGAGCTCCCCGTCGCCGCCGACTCCTCGCTGGAGAAGCGGATGGACTGGCGCTACCTGGACCTCAGACGGCCGGACCGCAGACTGATCTTCGAAGTGCAGAGCACAGTCGAGCACGCGATGCGCGAGCACTGGCGGGGGCAGGGCTTCGTCGAGATCCACACGCCGAAGTTCATGGGCTCTGCGAGTGAGTCGGGGGCTGAGCTGTTCAAAGTCGAGTACTTCGAGAGGACCGCTTACCTGGCGCAGTCGCCGCAGTTCTACAAGCAGATGGCGATGTCGGCAGGCTTCGAAAAGGTATTCGAGATCGGGCCGGTGTTCAGGGCCAATCCGTCGTTCACCTCCAGGCATGACACGGAGTTCACGAGCGTCGACGTGGAGGTCGCGTGGGTGGACTCCCACGAGGACGTGATGGCATTCGAGGAGCGCTGGCTGCACGAGGTCTTCGAGGTGGTCGCAGACCGCCACGGACAGGAGATAGAGCAGACCTTCGGCGTGGAGGTCGTGGTGCCGAGCCTGCCGTTTCCGCGGATCGCCCTGGAAGACGCAAAGGATCTGCTGCGTGCTCACGGCCATGAGGCGCCGGGTCCGGGTGACGATCTGGATCCCGGCAGCGAGCGAGCGCTCAGCGCGATCGTAAAGGGCAAGCAGGGCCACGAGTTCACCTTCGTGACCGACTACCCGACGACGGTGCGGCCCTTCTACCACATGCGCCACCCCGACAACCCGGAGTTGACCAGGAGCTTCGACCTGCTCTGGCGGGGCATCGAGATCACCACCGGCGCCCAACGCGAGCACCGCTACGAGCAACTGCTCTCCCAGGCGCGCGAGAAGGACGTGGAGGTCGGCCCGATCGGCTACTACCTCGACTTCTTCCGCTACGGCGCACCTCCCCACGGCGGCTTTGGCTTTGGTCTGACACGCCTGCTGATGCAGATGCTCGGCCAGGAGAACGTGCGCGAGGTGACCTTCCTCTACCGCGGGCCCAATCGGCTGGAGCCCTGAGAACCTGTTTCAAAATAGGCGGTGCGCATCCGGGCGTGCCGATCTTTTTGAAACAGGCTCTCAGTACCACTAGCACCTCGACCGGCCCGAATCGAGGGGAGGTGCTGTCCGAGGTCGGCTCTAGCGTGCCGGATCGATGAGCGCGATGGCCGGGATGAGTGACGTGGAGAGGCAGGTGTGTGGCCCGGCGCGAGCGATCGAGGCCATGGAGGCCGATCTGCGTGTGCTGCTTGCGAGCGTCGAGGAGCCGCACCTGCGGGATCTGCTCGGGCGCATCTTCGGCGAGGGCTCGCCGCTGTGGGGGCGCTACCGGATCGCCCCGGCGGCCAAGCGCTATCACCAGGCATACCAGCATGGGCTGCTCGAGCACTGCCTGACGGTCGCTGAGGCCGTCAGTGCTGTGGCGCTGACGTTTGCCGAGGTGGACCGCGACGTCGCGGTCACCGGCGCGCTGCTGCACGACATCGGCAAGCTCGACGCCTACAGCGAGGATGCGGCGGCGATCGATCTGACGGACGTCGGCCGCCTGCAGGGCGAGATCGCGCTCGGGTACTACATCGTGCGGCGTGAGATCGAGCAGATCGAGGGCTTCCCGCAGGAGCTTGCCTGGGAGGTGCTGCACATCGTGCTCTCTCACCACGGATCGCTCGAGTACGGCAGCCCAGTCGTCCCCTGCACCAGGGAGGCGACGCTCGTGCACATGATCGACAACCTCGGCGGACGGCTCGGCAGCTTCGATCGGGTCCAGCACAGCCTGCCAGTCGGCGAGCGCTGGTCCGGCTTCGACAGGGCACTGCGTGCGAGCGCTTATTTCGGGCGCCTGCAGCAAGAGGTCGGTGCGGCGAGGGACCAGCGCCGCGCTGCTTAGTCTGGGCAGCACCGCTTGGTCTGGGCATCTCGGCCTCCGAGGAGACCAGGACGCCCAGACCGTAGCGGAGCGATCATTCAGCCAATCTCACGTGCAAAGCAAATGAGTCGAAATAGATCGTCCATTGGGTGAACGTCGGGAAGACATACTTGTCAGACAACGCGACGTTTTCGGCTGGAGTCAGAAGCGGCACATAGGGTACTTCTCTGCCTGCAACCTTCAGCAGCGTGCTGATCAAGCTCAGACGATCCGAGGGATTCAGAGCTTCTCGCTGCTTCGTCAGCAGCTTGCCCACTTCTGTGCTGTCGTACCTGGCGCCATTCAGGCCCGAGCCGGGTGGGCTGATGTTACTGGGCGCAAGCATCACTGTCAGCAGTGCGTCGGGATCGGGGTAGGTGCTGCCATAGTTCTGCAGCCACATCGCGAATTTACCGGAGAAGAGGCCTGGATATTCACTTGCGGCAAACTCGTGCAGCTTGACCTTGATGCCAATCTTTGCCAGGTCGGCAACCATGATTTCGGCGATATCCAGTTCTGTGCTGTCCCCCTGCGAAACCTGCAGGGTAGTAGTGAATCCATGTGGGTAGGCCGATTGCGCAAGTTCTCGCTTGGCCGCCGCCAGGTCAAATTCGTATTTCGGCAGGGCTTCGAGCGCTTTGTCCACCTCGCTGCTCGAGCCGAGATCGACAAATGACGCGCGAGCGGCATACGTGCTCGTCTCGGTTGCAAGGCCAGGAGGGAATGCCGCCTTCAACATTCCCTCGACATTGGCGGCGTACGCCACCGCGCGGCGTACGTGGACGTCGTTGAACGGCGCAGCGGTGGTGTTCAAGGCAGCGAAGGTCAGGCTGTAGCCCGGCGTGGTCAGGAGGCGTGCTCCTGGGATGTCCTGGAAGAGCTTTGGCGTGGAGAAGTAGGAGGCCCCATCGATGGCGCCGGACCTCAACGCCAGCGCCTCCGCGGCTTCGGTCTTGAAGTCGATGACTTCGATCCTGCTCGCGGGCTGTGGCGGTCCGTTCCAGTAGGGGTTGCGCGAGAGCTTGACCCCGACTTCGGGCGTGAAGCTGTCGATCTTCCATGGCCCTGTGCCAACCGGCAACCCGCTTGGCGTTCCCAGCACCTTTTCTCCACCGGCCTTTTCGACAGCGGCCTTCTCGACGATCTGGTCGGTGGCGGCGAGATAGTCAGGCCAGAGCGCGTTTGGCCGCTTGAGCTTGACCACCACGGCGTGTTCTCCACCCGCAGAAACGGACGAGACGTCTTCCCAGTAGGTCCTCGTTGCTGATTCCTTGCCGAGATTCAGGTCCAGTGAGTAGACCACGTCCGCCACGGTCAGGGGCCGGCCGTTCGAGAACTTCACGCCAGATCTGATGTGGTAGACGTAGGTCGTCGGATTCGGGTTTTCGATCGAGCTTGCAAGCGCCGGCTTCAATTTCCCGTTCGGTTCGAATGTCACCAAGCCCTGCACGGCGAGCGTCTCGACGCCGACGACGGCAGCACCGGGTTCCTTTCTCCATTCGAGCTTGCTCCCGAAGGCGTAGGTGCCCCAGCGCAGCACGGCGTAGGACTTGGAAGATCCTGCGTCGTTACCTGCCTGCTTGCCATTGGATTGGGCTTTGCTGCCGCCACAGGCTGCGACAGCCAATGCGAGTGCGATCGCGATGATCCCCGACTGACACTTCCTCATTCGTTCCTCCCAGGCTCTATTGGATGTCGGCGGAGGCCCGGTCCTCTGCGACGAACCCCGAGGCATTGCGCACTCTGGGGATTCTGTGTTCATATCATCTACAGACTAAAAGATCAAGTGTATAGAAGAACAAATTTGTTTACCAATACAGGTTTGCGAGGCCCTTCCCCTGGCGCCTGCTGAGGCCTCGATCTCGCTGTCAAGCGCCACGTCTATATTCAGCCGATGAGCAGCATCGACCAGAGCGCGAGCGAGGACGATCGCCTCGCGCTGTTTCGGCCGGTACGGCTCCGAAGCGCTCCTGATGCAGCCTTGGCGGTGATCGTCGATGCGATACGAGGTGGTGCCTTCGCGCCCGGGGAGCTGCTGCCGAAGGAGGCTGACCTCGCCGAGCGCCTTGGCGTCAGCCGCCCGGTACTCAGACAGGCGTTCCACGTGCTCCGCTCGGCCGGCATCCTCTCCTCGCGACGCGGCCCAGGCGGCGGCACCGCCCTGAAGTCGCTCGAGAACCTCCAGCAGGTGCTGCAGAACATAGAAGGCGAGTCGCGCTTCGAGCTGCGCCAGGTCCTGGAGGTGAGGCGGGCGAATGATCTGTACGCCGCGCTGCTCTGTGGCGAACGGGCGACCGCAGCGGACTTCGAGCATATGAAGAAGGTGGTCGAGGATCTGCACAATCATCTGTACAGCATCCGCGCGGCACTGGAGGCGGACACGCGATTTCATCTGCTGATCGCCGAGAAGGCTGACAACGTGCTCCTTGCGAGCATCGTCCGCGACGTCTACAACCGCATAACGACGTTGCGTGAGCCCTACCCCTATGGCCACGTCGACATCGAGGTCGGCCTCGAGAACCAGTGGCTGCTCTTCAAGGCGCTATGCAGCCGCGAGCCGTCGCGCATCCGTGCTGCCATCGACACCCATCACTCCTCGTTCGAGCAAGTGATGCTTGGCTACAAGCTCCCTGCCGGGTAGCCGGGCGCTATAGGGCATCGCGGCAGCCTCCTCTTCGCGAAACAGCGAAGCGCCGTGCTACGTAGGAGGCTTGACAACGGGGAACCTGTGTCGTAGCATAAGGTAAACTAAATTTATTTACTGATGAGTTTTCTTATTGGAGAGGCATGTCGTCACGGCAACAGACCATGACAGCCCAGGAGCGGCGCACCACGTGTCTACATGGGCTCCGTCCCCAGGTGCTCGCCTGGCGCAGGCACCTGCACTCCCATCCTGAGTTGTCCTTCCAAGAGCATCAGACGGCGCTGTACATCAAGGCCGCGCTTGGCGAGATGGGCCTCCAGGTCACATCCCCCACCGCAACGAGCGTCGTCGCAGACCTCGATGGCGCGCGTCCTGGTCGTACGATCGCGATACGTGCCGACATCGATGCGCTGCCGATCCAAGAGGACACCGGCTTGCCGTTTGCATCGCAGACGCCCGGCGTCATGCATGCCTGCGGCCACGACAGCCACGCTGCGACCCTGCTCGGTGTCGCTGCGGCGCTCAGCGCCACACGAGAGGACCTCGCAGGCCGGATCCGACTCATCTTTCAGCACGCTGAGGAGCGTGCGCCCAACGGCGCCCCGCAACTGATCGACGTCGGCGTGCTCGACGGCGTGGACATGATCATCGGGCAACACGTGCTGCCCGCTCTCCCGGCCGGCGTGATCGGGGTCAGCCCCGATCTGCTGCTGGCCAGCTGCGACATCTTCGAAATCGAGCTCACTGGACGCGGCGGGCACGGGGCGATGCCGCATGAGAGCCGTGATCCGCTGGTGGCTGCCGCCGAGCTCGTACAGGCAATCAACAGGCTGATCGCAAGGGAGGTCGATCCGCGGCAGACGGCGGTCGCTTCCATCACGCGCATCAGGGCGGGCGATGCTCTGAACGTGATCCCGAGCAAGGCCGAGCTCGGTGGAACGCTGCGCGCGTTCGACCGCAGCGTCCGAGATCAGCTGCGGGCCAGAGTCCCAGAGCTTGCCGCGCAGGTGGCCGCCGCCAACAGGATGGAGGCCCATGTGAACTTTGTCGTGGGCCTGCCTGCGCTTGTCAACACCGCAGCCATCGTGGAGGTGATCGAGCGCGCTGCGCAGCGATGTGACGCCGATCTTGTCCTGCAGAGGATCGACCCAATAACAGGCAGCGAGGACTTCGCGTGCTATTTGGAACATGTCCCTGGCGCATATGTGTTCACTGGTGCGATGCCAGCTGGTGTGGAGGAGCCGTTCCCACATCACCATCCCTGCTTTGACATCCATGAGGATGCGATGGCGCACGCGACGGCGATATTGACAGAGGCCGCCGTGACGCTCGCCGACCCCGCGACCGTCATCGAGCTGGGTACGACATAGCGATCGCGTTGCGCACGGCAGAGAACAACCACTTTCCCCAAGGAGCCAAATTGGAATCTTCCCGGACACAGAATCTCGAGCGCCTCTCCTGCGTTGACCACACCGGCGAGGTGTCGTTCGAGGATCCGTACCGCTACTTGGAGGATGAATCGCCCGCGTCGCATGCCTGGGTTGCGGCCCAGAATCGGCTCACGGATCATTTCATTGGCGAACTTGACACCAGCATCATCCAGCGCGCGCTCGAGTATCACTACGACGTAGCCCAGCTCGCGGCTCCCGGTTCGTGCGGGGGTAACTGGTTTTGGCTCAAGCGAAGCGCCGATGGCTGTGGCGCGACAGTGGATATCTCCGCGCAGCTCGAGGGCCCACGCTCGACCGTGGTCGCAGCTGCACAGTTCGCTCCTCATGGCAACAGCATCGACTGGCACCATCCTTCGCCAGACGGGAAGTGGCTCGCTGTCGGAGTCGCGCGCTCTGGCGAGGAGCAGGCGATTCTCTACCTGGGGCGTGTCGACGGATCGGAGGGATTCTCCGCGCGGGTTCTCAACGCTTTCGACGGTCGCCTCTGTTGGCTGCCTGACTCCTCGGGACTCTACTGCGCTGCGGGCCGTGGTCGCGAGACCGAGGCAAATGGCAAGCAATTGTGGTTCGTTCCAACAGAGGGCACGCCGACGCGAGTGCAGATGCCGCCTCGCGTTAGGGATCGCATCGGTCTCTCGCTGCAGTTGTCGTCGGACGGAAGATACCTTGCCGTATCTGAGCCACACTATGCTCCCTGCCTGAGGGCGATCCTGGATCGCGACAGCGGCGAGTGGCTGGCCGGGCTGGCGGATCCACTCGGTTTCATATTTGCCGGTGCGATCATCGCCGAGCGATACGTCGCGATCACATGTGACAACAGCCCGTACGGACGCGTCGTGAGCGTGCCTCTCACAGAAATCCCGAATCGGGCTTCGTGGCGGCAGCTGGTGGCGCCGAGCAAGCGCATGATGCGAGGGATGATGCCCTGCAATGAGGGGCTCCTGCTATACGAGATCGCCGATCGGTCGACGCGGCTGAGGTTCTTCGACCTGGATGGCAACATGCTCGGCGAGCCTGAGCTGCCGCCGCAGGCGGCTGTCATTCGGTCCAACTCGCTCGTCCCTGAGCAGATGGGCGCGGACGTGCCGATCGTATCTGTCGGCGAGGATTTCATGTTCAGCGCGTCGAGTGCCACCACCTCGAACGCCTTGTTCCGTTTTCGTGGACCAGATGGAGTCGTCGAGCAGCTCACGGAGCCCCGAATCGTGCGCGAGGACTACACCGCCCGCTCGGTCACGGTTCCCACCGATGACGGGGAGCTCCGCTTTGATGTGATCTCCCCACATGAGTTGGATGACGGCCTGCCGCAACCTGTGCTGCTGACAGGGTATGGCGGGTTCAACATCGCCCAGCTGCCGGCTGCTTACCTGGGTCCGATGGCTGCATGGCTGGACGCTGGCGGCGTCGTCGCGTACGCACATCTGCCAGGAGACGGAACGTTCAGTCTCGACCAGTGGATCAACGGGCGTCTGGAGCACAAGCAGCGCACGTACGATCATTTCCTAGTGATAGCAGAGCACCTTCTGGCCAGTGGCCACACCACCTCGGGGCAGCTCGCGATATGTGGCGCCAGCAATGGCGGCCTTCTGGTTGCCGCCGCCATCACCCGGCGACCAGAGCTGTTCGCCGCTGCAGCAATGCTCGTTCCGCACACCGACATCGCGCGTCAATCGCGCGAGCCCTTCCTCGAGAGCGGACTGGACTATGGCGACGCACGCGTGCTGCCAGATGCGCGATGGATCCGTGACTACTCCCCGTACCACAACGTAAGAGCCGGCGTGCAGTATCCGCCCACGATCGTCGTTTGCGGCAGCCGTGACGTCCGCACGCGTGCTTGGCACGCAAGAAAGATGACGGCTGCATTGCAGGCAGCAGCGCCTGGGAGCTCTCGCATACTGCTTCGCACCAATGACGAGGAGGAGAAGACGGGGTTCCGCGACTGTGGCCACATGGGGGCCCTCACGCCCGCATGCACGGCGGAGTGGATGTCGTTTCTCATGCATCACGTCGGTCTCGATCCCGCGGATCTACCCTCCATGGAGGGGGTCTCGTGAGCGACGCCTTGGCAGGAAAGCGCGCGCTGGTCACCGGTGCCTCGGCGGGGATAGGTCTCACCACAGCGAAGCTGTTCGCTGAGCAGGGCGCTGTGGTCGCAGGGCTTGCCCCTCACTGGAGCGAGTTGCCCAGCGGCATCGATTGCATCGTGGGCGATGTCGCAAGCCACGCTGATGTGGCCTCAGCTGTCGAGCAGGCTGGCGGCGAGGAGGGTCTTGACATACTGATCGCCAACGCCGGCATCGCCTTTCCTCAAGACTGGCTCACGGGAGATCCGGACGTCTGGATGCGCGAGATTGACGTCAACCTCCTCGGCGTGATGCGATGCTTTCAGGCGGCTGCTTCGAACATGATCAACCATCAGCGCAAAGGACGGCTGCTTGCCACCTCCTCGACATCTGGACTGCGGGCGTGGCCGCACATCGCGGCGTACTGCGCGAGCAAGGCCGGAGTGGTCTCCGTGGTCGAGTCTGCCGCCATCGCATTCGCTGGCTACGGGATCACCGCAAACACCGTCGCGCCGGGCAGCGTCGATACGGAGATGCAATGGCAGGTGGTGCGAGATCGCGCCTCGGCGCAGGGACGCTCAGCTGCCGATGTGCATGCAGAGATGACCGCCGCCATCCCGCTTGGCCGCTGGGCGCACGTCAGCGAGGTCGCAGATGTCTTCCTGTTCCTGGCTTCGGATTCCGCGGCCTACCTGACTGGGCAGACGATCCGCGTCGATGGCGGCCGGTTGCTCGTCTGAGCAGACCTTTCCCAGCAGGGAGTGCTCCAAGTCCGCAAATAGCGAGGCCAGGCAGCTGACTTCACAGAGGCGCCCCGCCATCGTTCTATCTTGTGCCCCGATGGCAAAGGACACCGAGAAGCTGATCCGGCAGCTGTCGCTGATCTCCTATCTGATGGCCGAGCGGCGGCCTGTCACCGCGATGGAGATCAGGCGAGACGTCGAGGGCTACAGCGGCATGAACGAGGACGCGTTCGCGCGCCGCTTCTATGCCGATCGCGCCGAGCTGGAGTCGCTTGGCATCCGCCTGACCGTCGAGCGCGCCGCCGACGGGGCCGCCGAGCAGGAGAACTACTCGCTGCGTTCGGAGAGCTTCCACCTGGCGCCGATCGCCTTCACCGACCAGGAGCTGGCGGCGCTGCGCACCGCGCTGCACCTGCTCGACGGCGAGTTCGCCTATGCCGAGCCGCTGCGGCTGGCTCTGCAGCAGATCACCTGGGGGCGGCCATCTCCGCTGAGAGCGCCGGAGCAGCGGACCGTCGCGCTCGGGATCACCGCGTCGGCCGGTGGCCACGAGCTCTCGGCCCGCCTCGCGAAGATCGAGACGGCGATCTTCCGGAACAAGACGATCACCTTCGACTACTACACGATGGAGCGCGGCGATGTGGGTTCGCGCCGAGTCGATCCGTATCACCTGCTCTTCCAAGGCGGTCAGTTCTATCTGCTCGGCCATTCCCACGAGCGCAGCGCGATCAGGGTCTTCAGGCTCTCGCGGATCCAGGGCAAGGTCTCCTACGCCACAAAGGCCGAGCACGACTTCAGGCGGCCCACCGACTTCGACCCGCGCGCCTACGCCGACAGGGCGGAGTGGCAGCTCGGCGAGGAGCAGGGAACCGCGGAGATCCTGGTCTCCAGCCGCATCGCCTGGCAGATCGAACGGCATTTCGGGCGCTACGGAGAGATGCGGACGCCCGAGAGCGGAGACCGTGAGCAGCGCATCTTGCTCACCTCCTACGCGATGCCGAGGCTGATCGTCTCATGGGTGCTGGGCCTCGGCGAGCAGGCGCAGCTGCTCGGCCCGCCCAGCCTGTTGGAGGAGATGCGGCGCCGGATCTCACTTGCGCGCGACCGCCATGCCGAGATGCCCGATCTCGCTCCTCGCATAGCCGCGAGCGCCCGCGCCGGCGAGCACGCGCGCAGCCGCCACTCAGCAACGCGCCGCGGAAGCGAGGGCGAGGGCAGGGCGGACACCGTGATCAGGCCCGAGCGCTTTGCCCGGCTGGTCACGCTGGCCGGCATCCTGATCGACGCCGGCCGCGCCGCCCGGCGGCTCTCGGTCGCGGATGTCTGCGAGCGCCTGCAGGTCACCGAGGAGGAGCTGCGCGAGGACATCGCAGTCCTGAACGTCGTCAACTTCGGCGGTGGCTCCTATGTGCTTTACGCGGAGATCCTGGAGGACGAGGGCGAGATCGATGTGGACCCCGAGCCCTACAGCGACAACTTCGATCGTCCCGCACGGCTGCTGCCAGTCGAGGCGAAGGCGCTCGTGGCGGCGATCGACCTGATCGGCGAGCACATCCCCGAGGGCTCGCTGGCCTCCGCGCGCAAGCGGATCGTGGACGCGCTCGGCGAGGACCCGATGGAGCAGGGACTGCAGGTCGCGCACGGCGGCGGCGATGACGCCGAGCTCGCGCGCGCACTCTCGAGCGCGATCGTCGGGCATCGGCTGGTGGAGATCGACTATTACAAGGAGAGCGAAGACGAGTTCTCGCTGCGGCAGATCGAGCCCTACGCTTTGGTAAACGGGCGTGAGGGCTGGTACGTGGCCTCCTTCGATCCCCAGAAGGGTGCGATGAGGCACTTCCGGCTCGACCGGATCAAGCGCGTGGAGATCTGCGAGCAGACCTTCCAGCCGCGACCCGAGGTCAATCCGGCCGCCGAGATCGACGGCTGGATGCGCACGGGCGAGGTGCCGGCGGGCAGGACCGCCCGCGTGTGGATCTCCCCCGAGCGGGCAAGGTGGGCGCGAGAGTCGCGCCGGGTTCTCGAGGAGCGCAGGGACGGGTCGGTGGTGGTCGAGCTCGGTTTCGCCGGGGTCGACTGGCTCGTGCGCGAGGTGCTCAAGGAAGCCGGCGACGCGGTGGTGCTGGAGCCCGAGGATGCGCGCGAGGCGGTTCACGCGCTGGCGGCGAGGCTCGCTGAGCGGGAGCCGGTCGCGGCGATCGTCTCCTAAAAGAGCAGAGCGGCCGGCCGGAGGAGACCCGATGAGCAGGCGCGAGCAGATCAAGATGAGCTCTGAGGAGGTGAGAATGTTCCTCGAGCAGGAGCGGACGCTCACCTGCGCCACGATCGGTGTGCGTGGATGGCCCCATCTGATGCCGCTGTGGTACATCCTGCGCCCGAACGCGAGTGGCGTCCCGGAGCTCTGGGCATGGACCTACGCCGCCTCGCAGAAGGTCCGCAACCTCGAACGCGACCCCAGGGCCAGCCTGCAGGTGGAGGCCGGCGAGGTCTATCAGGAGCTGCGCGGTGTGATGCTCGAATGCCAGGTGGCGATCCACCGTGACCTGGAGGTCATCACTGCGCTTGGTGCTGAGATCCTCATGCGCAACGCGCTGCCGCCGGGGGAGCCGCCGGCCGCCGAGCTGGCTCCCGAGGCAGCCGCCGCAGTGGCGGCGCAGGCGGCAAAGCGCGTGGGCCTGCAATTCCTGGAGCGGCGCCGGACGAGCTGGGACCACCGCAAGCTCGGCGGCGTCTACTAGGCTTGCGCCTCAGATGGAGACATTGAAGGGACTCATTCTCTCGGGGGGAAGGGAACCCGGCTGCGCCCGATCACGCACACGAGCGCCAAGCAGCTCGTGCCGGTGGCCAACAAGCCGGTTCTCTTCTACGGCATCGAGGCGATGGCGCAGGCGGGCATCGAGCAGGTGGGGATCATCATTGCCCCGGAGACCGGAGAGGAGATCAGAGCTGCGGTGGGAGACGGCTCTCGCTTCGGAGTGAGCGTCGAGTACATCGTCCAGGACGAGCCTCTCGGACTGGCACATGCGGTGCTGACCGGGGAGCCGTTCCTCGGCGGGAGCCCGTTCGTGATGTACCTCGGGGACAACCTGCTCCAGGGTGGGATCGTCGAGCTGGTCCGCTCCTTCCGCGAGCGCGAGCCCGACGCGCTGATCCTGCTGACGCCCGTGCAGGATCCCAAGAGCTATGGCATCGCCGAGCTCGCCGGCCTCCCGGACGCCGAGCCCGGCGCGGTCGGCCGCGTAGTGCGGCTAGTGGAGAAGCCGAGCGAGCCACAGAGCGACCTCGCGCTCGTGGGCGTATACATGTTCACGGCCCGGATTCACGATGCGGCGCGCGCGATCGAGCTCTCGGGGCGGGGAGAGCTCGAGATAACCGACGCGATCCAGCACCTGGTCGATGCCGGCATGCGCGTCGAGCCACACATCGTGCAGGGCTGGTGGAAGGACACCGGCCGCCTGCAGGACATGCTCGAAGCAAACCGCCTGGTCCTCGACAATCAGCAGGCACGCATGGACGGCGAGCTGGTCGACTCGCAGGTCGAAGGCCGTGTCGTCGTCGAGCAGGGCGCGAGGCTCGAGCGCGCAACCGTGAGGGGCCCGGCGATCATCGGATCCCGAGCAAGGTTGAGCGACTGCTACATCGGCCCCTACACGGCGATCGGCGAGGACTGCACCGTAACGGGCGCCGAGGTCGAGCACTCGATCCTGCTCGCCGGGGCCTCGGTGTGTGATCTGGACGGGCGCATGGAGTCATCGCTGCTCGGGCGTAACGTCACCGTTCGCCGTGGCGAGAGACAGCCGCGCGCATACCGCTTCATGGTCGGCGACAACTCGGACATCTCGATCCTCTAGGGCCGCCGTGCGCATCCTCATCGCCGGCGGGAAGGGAATGCTCGGACTCGACGTTTCTCGCGCCGCCGAGCGCGCGGGACATCGGGCGATCGCGATGAGCAGCGCCGAGCTGAACGTTCTCGACGCGGGCTCGGTGGAGGACGCGCTTGCGCAGAGCAGGCCCGACGCCGTGGTGAATTGCGCGGCATGGACCGATGTCGACGGTGCGGAGTCGCACGAGCGCCAGGCGGCCGCCGTGAACGCCGCCGGTGCCGGGAGCCTCGCTGCGGTGGCGGCCACGGCAGGCGTGCCGCTACTGCACCTCTCCACCGACTACGTCTTCGACGGCTGCCCTCCACGGGATGGCGCAGGCCGCCCGCGGCCCTACATGGAGTCCGATCCGACCAGGCCGCTGTCGGTCTACGGCGCTACCAAGCTGGAGGGCGAGCTGCTCGTGCTCGCCGCCTCCCCGGCGCACGTCGTCGTGCGGACCGCGTGGCTCTTCGGCATCGGCGGCGGGAGCTTCGCGGCCACGATGCTGCGGCTGGCCGGCGAGCGCGAGTCGGTGCAGGTCGTCGACGATCAGACCGGCTGCCCGACCTGGACCGGGCACCTGGCGCCGGCGCTGATCGGCCTGATCGAACGCGAGGTGAGGGGGCTCGTTCACCTCGCAGGCGCAGGTGCCGTGACCTGGAACGGATTCGCCAAGGAGATCTTCCGTCAGGCGCAACTCGACTGCGAGGTGGAGGCGGTCCAGAGCGCACAGATGGCGCGAGCTGCGCCGCGACCGGAATGGTCGGTGCTTGCCAGCGAACGCGAGGACATCCTGCCGATGCCGGATTGGCGCGATGGCCTGGCGGGCTACCTCGCGGCGCGGGCTGGGATGATGAGGGCATGAGGATCTTGATCTGCGGCGGCGCCGGGTTCATCGGCTCGCACTTCGCCAGGATCCGGCTGCGCGAGCACGGCGATCGGGTGATCGTGCTCGACAAGCTCACCTACGCCGGTCGCGAGGAGAACCTCAGAGACCTCGACGGTGACTCCGGATTCAGCTTCGTGCACGCGGCGATCGAGGATGCGGCGGCGGTCCGCAACGCGATCGAGAACGCCGGCGCCGGCCTGGACGCGATTGTCAACTTCGCTGCCGAGACCCACGTCGATCGCTCGATCTCGGCTTCAGAGGATTTCGTGAGCACGAACATCGTGGGCACGAACGTGCTGCTGGCAGCTGCGCTCGCGCATCGGCTGCGCTACGTCCAGGTCTCTACCGACGAGGTCTATGGCTCGATCGAGGACGGCACGTTCACCGAGGACTCCCCTCTGGCCCCCTCCTCGCCGTACTCGGCGAGCAAGGCGGGGGCTGACCTGTTGGTTCAGAGCTACGCCCACACCCACGGTCTGAGCGCAAGCATCTGCCGGGGCTCGAACAACTACGGCCCCTACCAGTACCCCGAGAAGCTGATCCCGCTGATCGTCCTGAACGCGCTCCAGGCAGAGCGTCTGCCCGTTTACGGCGATGGCCTGCAAGTCCGCAACTGGATCCATGTCACCGACTTCGCCCGGGCGATCGGGACCGTCCTTGCGCGTGGCGAGCCCGGCGAGGTCTACAACGCCGGCGGCCCCGACGAGTGCCCGAACATCGAGGTCGTGAAGCGGATCGTCGAGCTCGCCGGCGCAAGCGAGGACCTGATCGAGCACGTCAGGGACCGGCCCGGCCACGATCGCCGCTACTCGCTCTCCTCGCAGCGCGTGCGGGGACTCGGCTGGGAGCCGCGGGTCCGCTTCGCGGAGGGCCTCGGCGCGACGGTCGAGTGGTACCGGGAGAACGAGTGGTGGTGGCAGCCGGTCCGTAGCGGCGAGTACCGCGGCTACTACGAGCGCCAGTACGGGCGGGCGCTCGGCTGATCCCGCCCGCCCCGAGATCGGCCGCCTGGCCGGCCGATCCTCAGCTGAGGCCCGATATCTTCCAACTGCCGCCTTCCTTGACGAAGGACACTTCGTGCACGTGTTCCTTGCCCGACCACGTGCTCTTGACCTTCGCGGTGGCGGCGCTGCCTTTGACCGAGATCGATTCGACGGTGAGGCTGTAGGTGTCGATCTCGCGCAGCTGACCTTCGAGCACCTTCTTGCAGGCGCTGCCGCTTGCTTCCAGTCGCTTGAGCACGCTTGCGGCGAGGTCACGGCTGCAGACCTTGCTGGCGTTGGCGCTCGTCGCGTCGCTCTGGAGATTGGTGATCGTCTGGGCGACGTTCTTGCTTTCGCCTTTGTAGCTGCCCGTCGAGGAGGCTTCGCCGCAGGCGGAGACTCCAAGCGCAACGCAAAGCGCCCCGATGGTGGCGATCGCGGTTCTGGCTCTCGAGGTCATCGCGGCCCAGATTATGCGAGATCGGGCGTCGGCGGCGCGCTCGTCGGTGCGCTCATGCCGTCGGCTGGCGCTGGCGGCGAGTTGCCAGCCCCTGATCAAAGACGCAGTGGAGCCTTCGCTGCAACCCCAGCGAAGGCTCCACTGCTAAGGCCCGATGCTCCCTGGCGCGTCTAGACCTGCAACACCGCGGGCTGGACAACCTGGTCGCGCTCGTCCTGCCGGCGGAATCCGAGCCGGGCGGAGATGCGATCCGCGGTTGCGACCAGATGCGGGCCGAGAGCTCCGACCAGCTCTTCGAGCGGGATCATCGATGTGTGCGCCGCCATGTTGACCGCGGCAATCACATCCCCGCTCTCGGCACGCACCGGCGCCGCGATCGAGTGCAGTTCGGGAGCGAGCTCTTCGTCGTTGACGGCGAAGCTCTCCTCGCGGACCTGCTCCAGCTCGGCCCGCAGGGCCTTCTTGCTGGTGATCGTGTTGGGACCGTGCTTTGCCAGTTGCATCTTGCCGATCAGCTCGCGCTGATCGTCATCCGGCAAATAGGCCAGCAGCACCTTGCCCATCGAGGTGCAATAGGCAGGCAGGCGCGAGCCTGGTCTGAGGTTGAGATCGATCTTGCTCTGGCCGCGCCTGAAGCTGCGCGCGCGGTCCACGTAGAGGATCTCGATCCCGTCGAGGATCGAGAGATTGACCGTGTAGGAGGTCTGCTGACGCAGCTCTTCCAGGTAGGCATGCGAATGCTCACGCATGCCGGTCGAGGAGAGCGCCGACATCCCGAGATCGGTGACGCGCAGGCCCAGGCGGTACTTGCGCGAGGCGCCCTGTTCGAGATACCCGAGCGCGACCAGGGTGATCACATAGCGGTGCGTAGTGCTGCGGCTCATGCCGAGCTCGTCGGCGATGTCCGCTATGCCGAGCACGGGACGCTCGGGAGTGAAACAGCCGAGGATGGCCAGGCCGCGCTCCAGCGATTGCGAGTACCGCGGCTCTCGCAGGCTCGGCACCGACCATAATTCCTCTCCGTCGATGCCTCGGCGCTTCAATGGTTTAGAGCTCATTCTTGGCATTGTGTGCGGCCCTCATCCTTAGGTGCTGGTGCTCCATGCTTGGAGTCTTGACATTGCTGCCATCCACAAGTTCGACCAGCAGCCAAAACGGTTATGCAGTGGCAACGACGGCGATTATAGACACGGTTGGGGAGAGGTTTCGTGGGCCAATCACAGAATGGGCGTCCTCAGAGCCTGCCCGCGACGCGCCGGTGGCCCTGGTCGCGATAGAACACGGGCCACACCCAGGGCGGAGCCCAAGTGCTCGAAACCGGCTTGCCGATGCGGAGTATCGAAGACCGGCGTCCCGTCGAGGCAATCGTCTTTTGGACCGTGCCGGAGCGATGCGGAGAGATGGCCAACTGTGTGTATGAATAGTTGAGAATCAACTAATTCGGACGCTGCATTGAACCTCTTTGAGCCATTCCAGCTGCGGTCCTGCCGCCTGCGCAATCGGATCGCAATGTCTCCGATGACTCAGCGGATGGCCAGTGCCACCGGGGCGGCAACCGATTGGCACCTCGTCCACTACGGCTCGCGCGCGGTGGGCGGATGTGGCCTGGTGATGCTGGAGGACACTGCGGTGCACCCGCTTGGACGCACGAGCAGCGGGTCGCTCGGCCTGTACGAGCCATCTCAGGCGCAGGCGCTCGCGCGAATCGTCGACTTCTGCAGGCAGCAGGGGGCGGCGGTGGGGCTCCAGCTCGCGCATGCCGGCCGCAAGGCGCTCAGCGACACGCGGGGCGCACCCGGCACGATCGCCCCCACCTCCGCAGAGTTCGCACCCGGCTGGCGCGCCCCGCGCGAGGCCGATGAGCCTGCGATCGCGCGCGTGCTGGACTCATTTGCCTGCGCGGCGGAGCTGGCAGCGCTCGCCGGCTTCGATGCGATCGAGGTGCATGCCGGCCACGGCTTTCTGCTGCACCAATTCCTCTCGCCGCTGGTCAACTCCCGCGTGGACGGGTATGGCGGCTCGCCGACGGGCAGGGCCAGGTTGCTGCTGGAGGTGGTCGAGGTCGTGCGAGCGAGCTGGCCGTCGGAGCGGCCGTTGCTCGTAAGGATTGCGGCCGGCGATGGCCTGCCCGGCGGCAGCACGCTGGCCGAGATGGTCGATCTCGCCGCCGCATGCGCCAGGCGCGGGGCAGATGTGATCGACCTGTCCGGCGGCTCGCCGCTGTTCAGGGGCCCCCAGGTCGACCCGCAGACAATGCTCTGCTTTGCTCGTGCCCTGCGCGAGGGTGGTGGCGCGCAGGCGCCGATCGCGACTGCGATCGGCGGCGGGCTGGACAGCGGGCCATCCGCGGAGCGGCTGCTGCGCGCCGCGGGCGCCTGCATGGTGACAGTGGGCAGGCCGCTGCTGCGCAATCCCTACTGGGCGCTTGCGGCGCAGGAGCAGATCAGGGCGGCCAGGCAGCCGAGCGCGAAGCGATCGCACCGATGAGCCCTGCGCGATCGTTGCGCTATTCGATGCCCTCGACGAGCTCGGCAAGCGAACTGAGCTTCAGACCTTCGGCGATGATGATCATTGTGTCCAACCTGGGCGAGCGCAGGCAGCGCTCGAGCAGGCTCACCTCGGTGCGGTGCAGATCACAGGCCTTTGCCAGCGCCTCCTGGGAGATGCCTGCGCGTTCGCGCAGCAGCCGCAGGTTCTGAGCGAACCTTTGGCGGACCTCCTCGGCAGACATCGCCTGCTCTGGACCCGCATAGCTCATGTAGGGAACTCTCGCAGACAGCTGGCGGCATGTCTACAGACTTCCGTCTGTAAGAGTGCACGTAGTTCGATCGCCAGAATTGGCTTGCACATGGGAGCGTTCCTGATATGGTCCCGCCACCAAAGATTAGCCTGATCTGTGGAATTTCCAAAAGTGCTTCTCCTTGAGCGTCGCCCCCACCTCTCCAGCGGCGCTCAAGGAGGCCCCGGCATGTGACTCTCCTCTTCCACGTGCCGAGGCTCCGCAAGGGGGCCGCGGTCTGCGCCTAGGCAGCGGACCGCGGCCCTCGTCGCGGTGGTGGCTTCGCTACCGTGCGGCCCGTGCCAGACAGCCTTCAAGCGCTCACTGCGGAGGTCGTTGCCTGCAGGAGATGTCCCCGACTCGTTGCCTGGCGCGAGCAGGTGGCTCGCGAGCGCCGAGCCGCCTATCGCACGCAGGAATACTGGGGCCGGCCCGTCCCCGGCTTCGGGGATCCGCAAGCGCGGGTTGTCCTGCTCGGGCTCGCGCCCGCGGCACACGGCGGCAATCGCACGGGCCGCATCTTCACCGGCGACCGCTCCGGGGACTTCCTGTTCGCTGCGCTGTGGCGCACGGGATTTGCGAACGTTCCCAACTCGACCGGCCTGGAGGATGGCCTGCGTCTGCGCGACGCATGGGTGAGCGCTGCGGTTCGGTGCGCTCCTCCCGCGAACAAGCCGACGAGCGCCGAGCGAGACCGGTGCCTGCCCTGGAGCGTCCGCGAGCTGCGACTGCTCTCGCAGGCAAAAGTGCTGCTCTGTCTCGGCGGCTTCGCCTGGGACGCGGCGTTGCGCCTGCGGGCGCCTCTGGGAGACGATTCAGGAGCCGGTGGGCATGCACGGCCGAAGTTCTCCCACGGCGCAGTTGCCGAAGGCTCGCCTCTGACACTGCTCGGCTGCTACCACCCAAGCCAGCAGAACACCTTCACCGGGCGCCTGACCGAGAAGATGCTCGACGAGGTGCTGCTCAGAGCCAGGGAGCTTGCAGGGCTTCATCCGCCAGACCCCACCGATTCCTGAGGCGACGCTAGCCTCGACGGGGTGAGCAAGAGCAAGGCCGATCCGCTGACTCTCTTCAGCGAGCCGGTACGTAACTGGTTCGCGGGCGCGTTCGATCGCCCCACACCGGCCCAGGCGCAGGCATGGCCGGCGATCGCGGCCGGCGAGCACGTGCTGCTCTGCGCGCCAACGGGCTCCGGCAAGACGCTTGCGGCGTTCCTATGGGGCATCGACGCGCTCAGCCGCGACCCGCAGTGCGATCGCACCCGCCTGCTCTACGTCTCGCCGCTGAAGGCGCTCTCCTATGACATCGAGCGCAACCTGCGGACGCCGCTGCGCGGCATTGGGGCCAGGCTCGAGGTCGCAATCAGGACGGGCGACACGCCACAACGCGAGCGGGCGGCGATGGTCCGCAGACCGCCGGACATCCTGATCACGACTCCCGAGTCGCTGTTCCTGCTGCTCACCTCTGCGGCGAGGAAGATGCTCGTGGGTGTGCAGAGCGTGATCCTTGACGAGATCCACGCCGTCGCTGCCACCAAGCGCGGCTCGCACCTCGCGCTCACGCTCGAGCGTTTGGACGCTTTGGTCGGGGAGGAGGTGCAACGGATCGGCCTCTCGGCCACGCAGCGGCCGCTGGAGGAGGTGGCGCACTTTCTCGTGGGGCCCAGGCGCAGCTGCACGATCCTCGACGCCGGGGTGCGCAAGCCGCTCGACCTGCGGATCGAGGTGCCAGTGGAGTCGATGAGCGCGCCCGCCGAGCGCATGGCGGCAGAGGTGGATCCGCTGGTGGCACCCGCCGAGGGACTCACGCCGCTGGTCGGCGGCGAGTCGCTCGGCAACTCGATCTGGCCCGCGATCTACCCGCGACTGCTCCAGCTCGTCCGGGAGCACCGCTCGAGCATCGTATTCGTCAACAGCCGGCGCACCGCCGAGCGCGTCGCGGTGCGGCTCAACGAGCTCGCCGAGCAGCCGGAGATCGCGCGTGCCCACCACGGCTCGCTCTCCCGCGAGGAGCGCACCGAGGCAGAGGAGCTGCTCAAGGCCGGCGAGCTTCCTTGCATCGTGGCGACTTCGAGCCTCGAGCTGGGCATCGACATGGGCGCGGTCGACCTCGTGATCCAGATCTCCTCGCCCAAGTCGGTGGCCTCCGGGCTGCAGCGGATCGGTCGTGCGGGCCACTCGGTGGGAGAGCGCTCGAAGGGACGCATCTTCCCCCGCTTTCGCGGCGACCTGCTGGAGTGCGCCGTGCTTGCCAGGCGGATGCGCGAAGGCGAGATCGAGCCCACCGTGGTGCCGCGCAACGCGCTGGACGTGCTCGCCCAGCAGATCGTCGCCTGCGCGGCGATCGAGGGGCAGGTGAGCGTGTCCGAGCTGCATCGCCGGGCGCAGAGCACACACAGCTACGGCGAGCTTTCGCTCGCCCAGCTGGAGAACGTGCTCGACATGCTCGACGGTCGCTATCCATCGAGCGAGTTCGCGGAGCTGCGACCGCGGATCGTCTGGGATCGCCTCAGCGGCACGATCACCGCCAGGCAGGGCGCCCAGCGCCTGTCTGTCACCAACGCCGGCACGATTCCCGACCGTGGTCTCTACCTGGTCACGCTGCCCGACGGACGGCGTGTGGGGGAGCTAGACGAGGAGATGGTCTACGAGGCGCGCCCGGGGCAGGCGTTCATGCTCGGAGCATCGACCTGGCGGATCGAGGAGATCGGCCGCGACCGCGTGATCGTCACCCCCGCGCCGGGTGCGCCGGGGGCAGTCCCGTTTTGGAAGGGCGACGGGGTGGGTCGGCCCAAGGAGCTTGGCGAGGCGATCGGCGCATTCGCGCGCTGGGCGGTCGACCAGCCCGCCGAGGTCCTGGAGCGCGACTACGACCTCGACCCACGCGCCGCGGCCAACCTGCTCGAGCTGCTTGCGCAGCAGCGTGCGGCCACGGGCGTGATCCCCAGTGATCGCACGATCGTGGTCGAGCGGTTCCGCGACGAGATCGGGGACTGGCGGCTGTGCGTGCTCTCCCCATACGGCTCTCGCATTCACACCGCCTGGGGGCTGGCCCTCTCGGCGGCGATTCGCGGCAGGCTGGGCCTGGAGTGCGACGCGATCGCCTCCGACGATGGCATCGTCGTGCACCTGCCCGACACCGACGAGCCGCCCCGCGCCGATCTCGCGCTGCTGGAGCCCGACGAGCTGGAGGATCTGGTGGTGGGGGAGCTCTCCGGGTCGGCGCTCTTCGGCGCGCGCTTTCGCGAGAGCGCGGCCAGGGCGCTTCTGATCCCGCGGGCGATGCCCGGCCGGCGCACGCCGCTGTGGCAGCAGCGGCTGAAGGCGCAGTCGCTGCTCCAGGTCGCTGAGCGCTACAGCCAGTTCCCAATCATGCTGGAGACCTACAGAGAGTGTCTTTCCGACGTACTTGACATGCAGGGGCTGCGCGAGCTGCTCGGCAGGCTTCACCGGCGCGAGATCGCCCTGGCCGAGGTCGAGACCCCGACCGCTTCGCCGTTCGCCTGCACTCTGCTCTTCGACTTTCTTGCCACTCACATGTACGAGGGGGACACGCCGAGCGCGGAGCGGCGCGCGGCGGCGCTCTCGCTCGATCGCGACCTGCTGCGCGAGCTACTTGGCCAGGAGGAGCTGCGCGAGCTGATCGACCCCGGCGCGCTGGCCGAGGTGCAGGCGAGCCTGCAGGGCCTTGCGCCGGAAAGGCAGGCGCGCGACCTGGACGAGCTGCACGACCTGCTGCGCCGGATCGGGGACCTGAGCGCCCTCGAGGTTGCCCGCCGGCTGAGCAGCGAGCTCGATCCCGTGTCCGCGCTGCGCGACCTGCGCGCAGCGCGGCGGGCGATCGCCGTGCGCATCGGTGGCGAGGAGCGCTTCATCGACGCCGCCGATGCCGGGCTCTACCGCGACGCGCTGGGCGCGGCGCCCCCCGGCGGGCTGCCCGAGGCGTTCCTTGCCGAGCGTCCTGACGCGCTGAAGCTGCTGCTGCGCAGATATGCCTCCTGCAACGGGCCCTTCGCAAGCTCTGCGCCGGCGGAGCGCTACCGGCTCGGTCGGGCGGTGCTGGAGAGCACGCTCGGCGAGCTGGAGGCCGCGGGCGAGCTGGTCCGAGGAGAGCTGCGTCCCGGCGGTGCGCCGGGCGAGCGCGAGTGGTGCGAGGTGAACGTCCTGCGCCGGCTGCGCCGCGCTTCGCTCGCAGCGCTTCGCAAGGAGATCGAGCCGGTCGACACGCGGGCGTTCGCGGCCTTCCAGGCCTCCTGGCAGGGCATCGACGCCCAGCCCTCCTCGGGGGCGGGGATCGAGCGGCTGCGCGAGGCACTGGTCTGTCTGCAGGGCGTGCCGCTCACCGCCGCCACCTGGGAGCGCGACGTGTTGCCCCGTCGTCTCGGTGCGTACTCCCCGGCGTGGATCGATGCGCTGTGCATGAGCGGCGAGCTGGTCTGGGTCGGCGCGGGCGCGCTCGGCCGCTCCGACGGCAGAGTGGCGCTCTACTTCCGCGAGGATGCGCAGGCGCTCGGCCCGCCGCGCGGCCGCGTGCAGCGACCAGAGGGCAGCTTGCACGCTGCGATCTGCGAGCGGCTGCGCCGGGGCGCATGCTTCTTCGCCGACCTGCTGGTCGAGCCGCCGGGGAGCGGCTGCGAGGCCGAGATTGCTGCGGCTTCGCCGCAGGAGATCCAGGACGCGCTCTGGGATCTCGCCTGGGCGGGGGTGCTGACCAACGACTCCTTCGCCGTGCTGCGCGCAGGGCGTCCGAGCCCCGCCTCGCCGGCCGTGCATCGGCTGGGGCGAGGCCGCCGCTCCGGCGGGCGGTTCTCGTCGCGGCGCGGGATCGGCGGCGCCTCGCATCCACCTGGGCGATGGTCGCTGACCGATGCATTGTTCGAGGGGCCCCTGGGGGTGGACCCGAGCGGTAGGCGGCGCGCGAACGCCGAGCTGCTGCTCGAGCGCTACGGCGTGCTGACGCGGGAGCTCGTCCTCAGCGAGGGCGTGGAAGGCGGCTTTGCCGCGCTCTATGACCAGCTGAGCCGCCTGGAGACCGTCGGAGCAGCCCGCCGGGGCTACTTCGTGGAGGGTCTCGGCGGCGCACAGTTCGCGCTTCCGGGCGCGGTAGAGCGGCTGCGCGAGGTGCGGATCGAGGACGCCGGGGCGCATGCAGGCCAGGGCGGCCTCCCGCGGCACACGCTCGTGCTCGCCGCGACCGATCCGGCTCAGCCGTATGGCGCCGCGCTGAGATGGCCGGAGTCGGCGCGCCGCGCGGGCAGGGGTGGGCGGGGTCCGGCAAGAGTGCCGGGCGCATACGTGGTCCTGGTCGATTGGGTGCCGGCGCTCTACGTGGAGCGAGGCGGACGCGGCTTGCTCCGGCTGCTGGGCGAGCCTGAGCGGGCGGGCGGTACCGTGGAGCCGCAGATCGCCGCTGCACTTGCTGCGCTCGCGGATGCGGCTCGCGCGGGGCGTGCGGGCAAGCTCGCGATCGAGCGGGTGGACGGCGAACCCGTGCTCGGCTCGGCGCTCGAGAGCGTCCTCACGGAGCTGGGCTTCAGCGCGGGTCCTCGCAGGCTGACCCTGCGAGTGGGCAGCTGAGGATGCGGGAGTTACCGGCGGACTGTCGGGAGCGAAGG
Source organism: uncultured Actinomycetota bacterium (assembly GCA_963790265.1). Taxonomy (GTDB): domain Bacteria; phylum Actinomycetota; class Thermoleophilia; order Solirubrobacterales; family Solirubrobacteraceae; genus Palsa-744. Next base: position 3,010,111 of record CAWBNT010000001.1, on the reverse strand, counting down.
TTCTCGGTGCGCGCTGGCCGCATTCGTGGAAGACTGCATGTGGATGGCAAATCCGAATATGTGACAAGACGATGAATGCCCTGCAAACGCGCAGAACAGCCTCGCAGGATGTCTCCAACAGGACGTCTGCGAGCCGTGGGAGTCAGAAACAGCGAGAGGCGTTTCCAGCCGGGTCGCGAGTCAGAAACAATGGACACGTCTTCTTTGCAGGTCTTGACTCCGGCGGGCGAATGCGTTAACGTGGAATCGTCGGGATAAGCCGAATCGGGAGCGAGGCCAGGATGGAGGCTGACAGGCAACCAGCGGCGCGCATCGGGGAGGGGTCCGACTTGGAGACTGCAAGCGCAGTCGAGCTCTCCGGTGACGAGGTCGTTGAGATCAACGACAGGGACGGGTCGAACGCCGTCCATGATGACCAGGCACGACGCCGAAGCAGGGGAGCTGCCCTTTACAAAAAGCTTCCCCACGGCCCGCATGGGATGGAGCGCGGTGCTGTCGCGCGCAACCAGCGCGTTCGCATGTACGGCGCGATGATCGAGTCGGTCGCCCGCAAGGGGTACGCAAAGACCTCGGTTGCGGATGTGATCGCGCTCGCCGGCGTCTCACGGCGCGCCTTCTACGAACACTTTGCCAGTAAGGAGGCCTGCTTCGTCGCCACGCACAACATCGCTGCGCGGCGCACGAGCAAGGCGCTGATCCATGGGTGGGAGTCAGAGCGCGGGTGGGCCAACAGGCTGCACGCATCCTGCAGGGCGGTGCTGAGCGACATCGAGCGCCACCCGAAGAGCTCGCACCTGGTGATGGTCGACGTGCTCGGGCTCGGACGTAAGTCCTATGACTGCATTCGGGCCTACAACGCGCTCTTCGAACGCTCGGTGGTGACCGGGTTCGTGCTCTGCCCCGACGGCGCGATGTGCTCGCCCGTGGCGCCGCGGGCGATCGTCGGCGGCGTGCGTCACGTTTTGCACCAGCGCATCGACACGACGCGCTGGAAGCGGATCCCGGGGCTCACCGACGAACTGCTCGATTGGATCGCCTGCTGCCGCAGCCCCGCGGTCGAGCGGCTTGGCTCGCTTCCCCAGCAGCCGCCGCTGCCACGCGAGCAGGCTGGGCGCTTGCCGCACTTCCTAGCCGGCGAGAGTAGGCGCGCCATGGCGATGAGAGCCCTCGTCGATCTCACGCTCGAGCACGGCTTCGAGGAGCTGACCGACCCACAGATCGCGCACTGCGCGGGCATGACGACCGAAGCCTTCCACAAGCAGTTCCGCACCAAGGAACAGGCCCTGCTTGCGGTGGTCGACGAGTTCTGCGCCGAGCTGCGCGCTGCCGTTGTGCGTGCCGCCAGCCAGGGCTCTTCGTGGACCGAAGGCGTCCGTCTTGGCATGGCCGGTTACCTCGACTGCATCGCACGCAATCCGGGCGTCTCGCGGGTGGCGTTCGTCGAGCTCTTCGGCGCCGGCCCCGGCATGGCCGGCCATCTCGCATCGGTCAGCGAAGCGTTCACGGACTTCCTCGCCGATTCCGGCGCTGCGCCCCAGCGTGCGCCCACCGTCGCGCTGGAGGCTCTCACCGGCGCCCTGTGGGCGGTCGTTGGCAGCTCGGTGGCCAGCGGGCGCATGCGCTACCTGCCCGCGACACTCGACCACCTCACCTTCACGGTGCTGGCGCCGTATACCGGTCCCAGGGCTGCGATCGAGGCGATCGAAGAGGCCGCCTCGAAGAACGGTGGTCGTCCGATGGGCGGCGTGCGCGCCGCCCATGCCTTGCCCGCGCGCACGTTGCCTGCGGCGGCGTCTGCGGAGCAGAGTCGCTCAATCGAAGGCCCGCAAGATGCGTCCTTCGAGGGCGTCGGCGACGGCGTCGAGAGCGCCTGAGCCTCACCGGGCGCGACCAGGAGCGGGGGGCTGCGGCCCCTCGCATGAGCGGGGTGTGGCATTGTGAGCGCCGAGATGGGAAGCGCAGCTCTGCAGTGCGGCAGCGCACCGGCGCGCCGGGTGCGGAGGGTGGGCCACAAGGGCGCGGCGCTGCTTGCGCCCGGCAACACGCTCGCGGCGTTTGACGCCGCGCTGCAGGCGGGCGTCGACATGATCGAGTTCGACGTGCTCAGCGAGCGGCCAGACGGCGGCGGCCGCCTGCTGGTCGCTCACGACTACGAAGCTCTGAGGCAGGCGCAGGAGCCGCTCAGCCTCCAGGCTGCGCTTTGCCACCTCGCGCGCCCTGAGTTTGCGGCTCTCGAGCTGGACGTGGACATGAAGCTGCCTGGCTACGCGGGGGAGGTGGTCGCGGCGCTGCGTGAGGCCGGCCTGGCCAGCCGCTCTCTGGTCAGTTGTACCTACATGAGCGAGCTGGACCTTCTCCGGCGCGCCGCGCCTGAGATCCGGGTCGGCTGGTCGGTGCCCAGGGCGCGCCGCGACTACACCGCGCATGCGTTTACCGCGCTGCCCGCGCTCGTGCTCCTGCAGGGGCTACGCGCATGGCTGCCCGCACGCGCTCGCGCTGCTCTGCGCGCTGGCCGCTGCGACGCGATCATGGCGCACTGGCGAGTGGTGAGCGACGGGCTTCTCGCGGCCGTGCGCGAAGGCGGTGGAGAGCTCTACGTCTGGACCGTCGATGAGGCACGGCTGATCGGCCGGCTGACAGCGATGGGAGTCGACGGCATCATCACCAACGATCCACGCCTCTTCGCGGCCTGAGATCAGTCGATCGTGCAGGTCGCGGCGCTGAAGCCGCGGGGCACGGCGCCGGTGGCGCTCGGGTGCGCGCCGCTCGTCGGCCGCGTGGTCGAAAGCGCCACCTTGGAGCCCTGCCGCCACTGGAATTCCACGACGCCGCGCAGCTGGAAGGAGCCGCCGTGAGGCGGCGCCGCCAGCTCGAAGGTCCAGCCCGCCTGGCGTGTGGCGCTGGCCGTGCCGACCTTCACGCTGGTCGACTGGCCGCCTTTGGGTAGATAGGTCCACTGGTTGGTCTTGGTGTCCAGGTACTGGACCTTGAAGAGCATGTACATCGCCTCGTGCGGCTGGCCGTCAGAGGGCATCGAGCCGCGAATCCCCACCATCGGGCTGGGCTTCGAGCTGCAGACGTCGATCGTCGCCCAGAGCGCGTGGCCGTTGGCAAGCGCGGGGGGCGCAGAGGCGCGCCGGCTCGAGCCCGGTGAGCCGCCGGCGGCGAGGCTCACAGGCGCGAAGGCAAAGCCGATCAGCAGGGCGATGGCCGGCACCGCGAGCCTGCTGGCGGCGGTCGTGGCGGAAATCTCTCTGAGCGTCATCTCTCTCCCTGCGCCAAGTCTCCTTCAGCGCGTAACGTCAGACGATAGCGAGGGGCCCCGTGTGATATCTCCTCCACGGATGTCAAGCGCGCCCTCATCGCCAGAAGTGGTCGAGCTTTTGAGCCGGGTGCCGGTGTTCGCGACGCTCGAGCGCGAGGACCTGCAGCGCATAGCCATGCTGGCGGTGCCGAGACTGTTCGAACCCGGCCAGGTCGTCTTTCGCAAGGGCGATCAGAGCGACACGTGCTACATCGTGCGCTCCGGGCATGCGAGAGCCGTGCGGGAGCACCCGGACGGGCGCACGATTACGCTTGCGACCTTTGGCACGGGCGACATCTTCGGAGAGCTGGCGATGTTCGAGGACGAGCGTCGCTCGGCGACCGTCGAGGCGATCGAGCAGACCAGCGCAGTCGCGGTCCTCGGGCCCGACATGCGGCGCCTGATGTCGATCCATCCGCAGATATCGATGCGGCTGGTGATCGCGCTCGGCAGGCGTTTGCGGGAAACCAACGAGCGTCTGGCACGGCAGTCCTTCCAGACCGTCCAGAGCCGCGTCGCCGTCGCGCTGAGCGAGCTGGTCGCAAGCGCGATCGCGGAAGGTTCCTCCAGCATCGAGGTGCCCGTGGTCACCACGCAGGCCGACATCGCCCAACTGGCTGGGTCCTCGCGTGAGTCCGCCAGCCGCTTCCTCGCGGTGCTCGAGCGTGCGGGCGTGATCTCCCAAGGGCGCGGGCGGCTCGTCGTCCACGATCCGCAGGCACTGGAGTCCTATGTCTACTGAGACGGAGACCGGCGCTGCCGGCTGAGCGCCAAGACCCATCGCGCGCTCCGTCGGAGCTCTCCGCCGGCGGGGTGGTCGTGCGCGGGCAGGAGGTGATCGCGATCGTGCCCACGCGCAGGGCTGCGGACGGCAGGCGCGTGCTGGCGCTGCCCAAGGGGCACCTCGACGCCGGCGAGACGCCGCTTCAGGCCGCGATCCGCGAGGTGCGCGAGGAGGCCGGCGTGAGCGTCGAGCACCTGGCCGACCTCGGGGTGGTTCGCTACTGGTACACGCGCGCAGGGCGCAGGATCTCCAAGGGCGTCGAGTTCTTCCTCTTCAGCTACCTCGCCGGCGATCTCGCAGACCACGACGAGGAGGTCGAGGAGGTCCGCTGGATGCCGCTGGCCCAGGCGCAGCGATCCCTCTCCTATGCCGGCGAACGTGAGATGGTGGGGCGCGCGATCGCGCTACTCGCCCGCAAGGACCGGTAGCCTCTCCTGCGATGCAGGTCCTCAACTTCTACTCCACGATCTTTGCCGACGAGCTCAAGCGTGGCCGCAAGACCGCGACGATCCGGCTCGGCGACAAGTCCGGTAAGTACCGCAAGAACCAGCTCGTGCTGGTCACGATCGGCTACCAATACTCGCCCAGGGAACGCATCTTCGAGGCGGTGATCGACCATGTCGAGGTGATGCGGGTCTCAGACCTCTCTCCGCGGGACATCAAGCACGACAACCCCGAGTTCCGCCGCCACGAGGAGCTGATCAACTTCCTGGAGCAGATCTACGGGCGCAAGGTCTCGGTGCAGGACACCGTCACGGTTGTGCGCTTCTCGCAGATCGTCGACCAGCCCTCGGGTATGACCGAGGCGATGAAGGGCTTCGGCGGCGCCCAGAATTAGAAAGGTCGCGCCACATGTGGCGCGACCCCGGTCGGCACATGTGCCGACCGGCCGACCGGCGCATGCGCCGGTCGGGACCCGAAGGAGATGAAGATTGTTGGCACTCTCTTGTGAAGAGTGCCAACAAGTTCTTGATCTTCGCCGCCACTCGTATATATTGAGTGGAGCGCTGGCACTCTCAACGGGAGAGTGCCAATACTGCGGGGCCGCGAAGCGAAGGCTCCGCAGGCGCGAGAGCACTCTTTCGAGAAGCGGAGGTTGACAAGATGAAACTCAAGCCCCTGGGCGATCGTCTGATCGTGCGGGCAGTCGAGGAGGAGGAGACGACGGCAAGTGGCCTCGTCCTTCCCGACACCGCGAAGGAGAAGCCCCAGAAGGGCAAGGTCCTGGCTGTCGGCGACGGCAAGGTCGACGACTCGGGCAAGCGCATCCCGCTCGACGTGGCCGAGGGCGACGAGGTCCTCTACAGCAAGTACGGCGGCACCGAGATCAAGGTCGACGGCGAGGAGCTGCTCGTCCTGCGCGAGTCAGATGTGCTCGCGAAGGTCGCCTAGGCAGCCCTAAGCCCGATACGCGAAGGAGATTGAAGGAGATATGGCACATAAGGAGCTGAAGTACGACGCCGAAGCGCGCAAGGCGCTCGAGGCGGGCGTCGATGCCGTCGCCAACGCGGTGAAGGTGACGCTTGGTCCCAAGGGCCGCTACGTCGTGCTGGACAAGAAGTTCGGTGCGCCGACGATCACCAACGACGGCGTGACGATCGCGCGGGAGATCGAGGTCGAGGACGTCTTCGAGAACCAGGGCGCCCAGCTCGTGCGCGAGGTTGCCACGGCGACCAACGACGTCGCGGGCGACGGCACCACCACGGCGACCGTGCTCGCACAGGCGATCGTCAAGCAGGGCCTGAAGAACGTCGCGGCGGGCGCGAACCCGCTGGCGCTCAAGCGCGGGATCGAGAAGGCGGTCGACCAGGTCGTCGCCAACATCGGCGCACAGAGCAAGGAGGTCTCCGGCAAGGACCAGATCGCCCGCGTGGCGACGATCTCCGCCGGCGATGAGGAGATCGGCGACGTGATCGCCGACGCGATCGAGAAGGTCGGCAAGGACGGCGTCGTAAACGTCGAGGAGGGCCAGACCTTCGGGATGGACCTCGAGTTCACCGAGGGCATGCAGTTCGACAAGGGCTACATCTCGCCCTACATGGTCACCGACCAGGACCGCATGGAGGCTGTGCTCGAGGACCCCTACATCCTGATCGCCAACCAGAAGATCGGCTCCGTGCGTGACATCCTGCCCGTGCTCGAGCAGGTGATCCAGAGCGGCAAGCCGCTGCTGATCATCGCCGAGGACGTCGAGGGCGAGTCGCTTGCGACGCTGGTCGTCAACAAGCTCCGTGGCACCTTCACGGGCGTCGCGGTCAAGGCTCCCGGCTTCGGCGATCGCCGCAAGCGGATGCTCGAGGACATCGCGATCCTCACCAAGGCCGAGGTGATCACCGAGGAGATGGGCCTGAAGCTCGAGAACACGCAGGTCTCCCAGCTCGGCAGGGCTCGTCGCGTGGTCGTCGCCAAGGACACGACCACGGTCGTTGACGGCGCCGGCGATGCGGAGGCGATCAAGGGCCGCATCACCCAGATCAAGAACGAGATCGAGAACACCGACTCGGATTTCGATCGCGAAAAGCTCCAGGAGAGGCTCGCCAAGCTCTCCGGCGGAGTTGCCGTCGTGAAGGTCGGCGCCGCGACCGAGACCGAGATGAAGGAGAAGAAGCACCGCGTCGAGGACGCCCTGCAGGCCACGAGGGCGGCGCTGGAGGAGGGCATCGTGCCCGGCGGCGGCGTCGCGCTGCTGCAGGCCTCCACGAAGGTGAAGGTCGACGAGCTCGACGATGACGAGAAGACGGGTGCTCGTATCGTGCTGCGCGCGCTGGAGGAGCCGCTGCGTCAGATCGCCGAGAACGCGGGCCTGGAGGGCTCGGTCGTCGTCAACGACGTCCGCAAGGCCAAGAACGGCCAGGGCCTGAACGCCGCGACCAACGAGATCGTCGATCTCGTCGCAGCCGGCGTGATCGACCCGGCGATGGTGACGCGCTCGGCGCTGCAGAACGCGGCCTCGATCGCCAAGAACATCCTCACCACCGAGGCGATCGTCGCCGAGGTGCCCGAGAAGGAAGGCGGCGGTGGCGGCGGTGGCGGCATGCCCGACATGAGCGGGATGATGTAGCCAGAAGTGATCTGACCGCGTCTGCCCAGACGTATGCAGTTGGACGAGGGCCCGGCATGGATGCCGGGCCCTCGTCGTTCTGGGTCGCTACCAGGCAACCCGTACGTCATACGCGCGCAGCCTCTCGTCGCTCGAGAGGAGGACCGCGTCCTCCAGCCTGGCTTGCGCGACCAGCAGGCGATCGAATGGGTCGCGGTGGTGCCACGGCAGGCAACGGACCGCGCGGGCATGGTCGATGCTGACGGCCAAGGGCGTTGCTCCGGCTTCCAGGAGCATCCCCGCGAATCCGTCCGGCGCATCGAGCTTGCCAAGCGATCGCTTGATTGCGACCTCCCACACCACCGCTGCGCTGAGTAGCACCTCGTTGGAAGCGTCGGTCAGCATCTGATCGGCACTCCCGCTAAGCCGCGCATCTTCGTTCAGCAGCCAGAGAGCCGCGTGAGTGTCGACCAGCAGCCTCACTGGCCGCCGAAGGCCTCGGCGATGTCCTCCGGGAGCTCGTCGAAGTCCTCGGCCATGTGCACGCGGCCGTGCCAGGCGCCGCGTATGGAGGCCAGCGAGCGCGGCTCCTCCACAACTGGCACGAGCCTCACGGCCGGCTTCCCGTTGCGCTGGATCACGATGTCCTCGCCGGCTTCGGCGCGCTCGACCAGCCTGGAGAGGTGGGTCTTGGCATCGTGCATTCCCACGCGGGCCATGCTCCGATCCTAGCAACCGTTAGCTAGCCCTAGTCCACTATGGGCGCTTACCGGTGATCCTGCCGCTCAGGACACCGCGCTGGCGGGCCGGGGCGGCTCGCCGATGTACTTCGCGGTTGGCCTGATCAGCCTTTTCTCTCGCTTCTGCTCGAGGATGTGCGCCGACCAGCCGGCGACTCTCGCGCAGGTGAACATCGAGGTGAACAGTTCTGCGGGGACCTCCGCGAGATCGAGGATCACTGCCGACCAGAACTCGACGTTGGTGGCCAGCACGCGGTCTGGCCGTCGCGCCTGCAGCTCAGCAAGCGCCGCTTTCTCGAGCGCCTCGGCCACCTCGAAGCGCGGCGAGCCGAGCTCGCGGCAGGTTTGCCGCAACACCCGCGCGCGGGGGTCTTCTGCGCGGTAGACGCGGTGGCCGAAGCCCATCAGCCGATCGCCGCGGTCGAGCGCCTGCTTGACCCAGCCCTCCGCATCGCCGGTCGCTTCGACTTCGTCCATCATCTTCAGCACGCGTGAGGGGGCGCCGCCATGCAGGGGCCCTGAGAGCGCGCCGACTGCTGAGGAGAGCGCCGCTGCGCAGTCGGCGCCCGTGGAGGCGACCACCCTTGCGGTGAACGTCGAGGCATTCATGCCGTGCTCTGCGGCCGAGATCCAGTAAGCGTCGATCGCGCGGACATGGTCCGGGTTGGCCTCGCCGCGCCAGCGGATCACGAAGCGCTCAGGGATGGAGCGGGCTTTGTCGATCTCCTCCTGAGGCACGGGTGGCTGTCCGCTGCCGCGCGCGGACTGGGCCACGAAGGAGAGCGCCATCACCGAGGCGCGCGCGAGGTCGGCGCGGGCCTGCTCGTCTGTGATGTCGATCAGCTGGCGAAAGCCCCACTCCGGGGCGAGCATCGCCAGCGCAGACTGGACGTCGACGCGCGGGTCGCCGGAGCGCACGGTGAGGGGATGCGGTTCGGCGGGCGGAAGACCCGGCTCGAAGTGGCCGTCGACGAGCAACCCCCAGACCTTCTCGTATCCGACTCTACCGACCAGTTCCTCGATGTCCACTCCGCGATAGCGAAGCGACCCGCCGGCCCTGTCGGGCTCGGCGATCTCAGTTGCGAAGGCGACCACGCCCTCGAGACCGGACTGCACCTCGGGATGCTCCGCCGGCGCGGAAGCGCTTGCAACCGGGGGCTGCTCGGGAGGGGATTGAACCTCGCTCATGGGACTCGCTTTCTGGCTGATGACCGGGCTAGAGTCGGTCCTGCTGGATCTCAGCCTGATCGACCCGGCTGCCTTTTGGGCAGGTGCATATCGTCGCAAGAACTGGAGCGATAGGCTCCGCCGGGTCCCGCTGCGGCCGCCTAGCCACCAGTCGGCACCGCCGATGGCCGCGGTAGAGCGTCTTTGAGGAGGGGAGCCGGTGAGAGACGGTGATCTGATGTTCAAGTCTGCGCTGGAGCTGGCCGCGATGGTCCGTGGCGGTGAGATCTCTGCCCGCGAGCTCGTCGAGGCGTCGCTGCGGCGCATAGAGGAGCTGAACCCCCGCATCAACGCCTTCGTGGAGATCGACGACGAGCGGGCGTTGGCAGCCGCCGCCGAGATCTCCCCCGGAGACGAGCGCCCGTTCGCGGGAGTGCCGATCGCGATCAAGGACAACAGGCCGGTGCAGGGGCTTCGGTGGAGCTTCGGCTGCACCCTGATGGCCGAGCACGTCGCCGTCTACGACCACTCGCTCGTGCGGCGGCTCCGGGATGCGGGGTTCGTGATCGTGGGCACGACGACGATGCCCGAGTACGGGATCCTGCCCACCTCCGAGGCGCGCGTGTTCGGTCCCACCCGCAACCCGTGGGACCTGGAGCGTACGCCGGGAGGATCCTCCGGCGGAGCGGCGGCGGCGGTCGCCTCGGGGATGCTGCCGGTGGCGCACGGAAACGATGGTGGCGGCTCGATCCGGATACCCGCAGCCTGCTGCGGCCTGGTGGGGCTCAAGCCCCAGCGGGGCAGGGTCTCGAGTGCCCCCGAACTCGGCGACTCCCTGCTGGTCGCCGACGGCGTGCTCACGCGGACGGTTGCCGACACGGCCGCGATCCTCGACGTGCTGGCCGGATACGAGATCGGCGACTGCACGTGGACGCCTGCTCCGAGTGAGCCCTTCGCCGCCGCTGCCGCGCGTCATCCAAAGCCTCTGAGGATCGCCTGCACCGCCTTGCCGCCCGTGCCGGAGGCCGTCGTGGACCCAGCCTGCCGGCAGGCTCTGAGCGACGCCGTGGAGCTGCTGCGCGGGCTTGGCCATGTGGTCGAAGAGGTGGACCCGCCGTGGCAGGTGGAGGGCCTCAGCGAGCTGTTCGGATCGGTCTTCAGCGTCCATATCGCGCTCTCGATCGCCTTCTCGGCGTCGGTCGCCGGCAGGGAGGTCACGGCGGAGGAGATGGAGCCGCTGAGCTTCGCGATCTATTCGATGGTCGGCAAGCTGGGAGCGATGGAAGGGCTTGCCATCACCACGCAGCTGCAGGCCTTCGCGCGGGGCCTCATCTCCTTCCTGGACCCCTATGACGCGCTGCTTACGCCCTCGCTGGCGGAGCGGCCGCTGCCGCTTGGCACGCTCGCTCCCGACGCTGAGCACCCGATGGAGGCCTTCACCCGCTCTGGCCTGTTCACACCGTTCACTCCCGTCTTCAACGCCACGGGGCAGCCGGGGATATCGCTGCCGCTCTTCCAAGGCGAGGATGGGCTGCCGATCGGAGTCCAGCTCGTGGGCAGGCCCGCCGAGGAGGCGCGACTGCTCTCGCTCGCCGCCCAGCTCGAGGCGGCTCACCCGTGGCACGATCGGCGCGCGCCGGTGAGCTGAGGCTCAAGCCGCGCCGAGGACGGCCTCGATGCGCTGCGGGCGCACTCCGAGCGCTTCGGCGTCCGCGGCGCCGCGCGCGGCGAGCATCGGCACCTGCATCAGCTCCACCTCGTCCCAGGTGAGAGGGGCCTGTGGGCCAAGCACGCGCTCGAGCAGGCGCAGGGCGCTGGAGACGAGCCCGGTCGGCAGGTGCAGCAGAGTCTGTCCTCGCCCGAGCGATCGCAGCACGACTCGGACCGTCTGCTCATGGCTGAGCGTCTGAGGGCCCGCCAGCTCGAAGCGCAGGTGACGCGCGCCTGCCGGGCCGCTCGGAGCCGCCCCTGCATGCTCACCGCTTTGCAGCGCCGCGGCCACGCAATCTGCGACGTCCTCGGCCCAGATCGGCTGGAAGGCTGCTCTGCCGCGCCCCGCGAGGGGCGTGAGGCCAAGGAGGGAGATCCGCTCCAGCAGCGCCAGCCAGCGGTCGCCCGGGGCATAGACGATCGAGGGCGCAAAAACGACGCAGTCGATGCCCGCATCTGTGACTGCGCGCTCGGCGAGCGCCTTGGCACGAAAGAAGCGGCATCGGTGATGCGGGCTCGCGCCAAGGGCCGAGAAGAACAGGAAGCGCTTCACGCCGGCCTGGCGAGCAGCCTGGACCATGCGCCAGGTCGCGATCGCGTTCAGCTCCTCGATCGAGCCCTGCGGCTGGTCCCTGATTGCGGCTGCAAGGTGGACGACGGTGTCGACTCCCCTCATGGCGTTGCGGAAGGAGGGTGGGTCGGCCAGGTCGCCGAGCGCGATCTGGACGCGCACTCGCTGCGCGCCGAGGCGGCGCGGGTCGCGCACCAGACAGCGCACCTGCGCGCCCTGGGCAAGCAGGCGCGGAAGCAGTGCGGACCCAACCTGGCCGGTCGCGCCGGTCAGCAACAACATCGCCTCAACCTACCGGAGCCCTGCTTCTGCGTCACGGCTCGATAGGATCGGCCTTCGGTTGCAATGGCGCGGAGAGCCCGCCGGAGCTCCGCCGACGGGGGCGCTGCTCTGCGCCGGCCGTCTAAAATATGCGCTTCTCGCCCAGAGAAGCCGACGATACGAACTGAGAATAGGAACCAGGGAAAAACCGAATGGCCTACGTGATAGCTGAGCCTTGCATCGGCACCAAGGACAATTCCTGTGTCGAGGTCTGCCCCGTGGACTGCATCCATCCGACGCCTGACGAGCCTGGCTACGACGCCGCCGAGATGCTCTACATCGACCCGGAGGAGTGCATCGACTGCGACGCCTGCGTCGAGGCATGCCCCGTCGATGCCTGCTTTGCGGAGGATCAGCTGCCCGACGAGTGGCAGAAGTTCGCTCAGATCAACTCCGAGTACTTCGCCAACAGCCGCTAGAGGCCTGAGAGCCGGCGCTGGCCGAATCGGGGATGCGACCGTAGGGAGCGTCTCCCTATTCGGTGGCGTCCTCGGTCGCTCGCGTACTTAGTACGCCACGTCGCTTGAGTCCTTGCATCGCTTGGCTCTCGGTCCTCTGGGTGTCGCCGCGGCAGCTGGGGAGCGCTTGTGGCCGCCGCGTGGAGCGGCGCTTGTTGGCGTGCGCGCCGGAGTCCTCGGCGGGCCGCGATCAGCGTCATCGGGCTCGTCTCGATCCTGCTGACCGTCGTAGTCGCCTCAACCGTCGTCGCACGGCGCTCTGTCGCTCGTCAAGAGGTGGGGCGCAACCCGGACCGCCGGTCAGTGGCTGTAGCGGCCCGCGGATCGCTACGCTACGTACGAATAGGACGTGGCGCCGCCGCCAGATCCCAAAGTGAGCTGCGTGTATCCGCCGGCCGCTACGCCAGGTGAGGACCGCTTGTTTGCGGGACATTCAGTGTTGTCTCCGGAACTGCTCTGAAAATCGTGGTGCCCTGGTGTGAGTCTGGGTCTCGTTGCCTGGTGGTTCGCGTGGAGGTTGCGGTCGGGGTGGTCGACAACGGCTCTCGTCCCAATCGGGGCTTGAAGCTCTTGCGGCGTAGATCGTCCTCGATAGGGCTCGAAGCTGACGCCTGCTGTCCACGGCAGCGATTCTCGACGGCTCTGAGTTCGGTTTTACCCAGTGAGATCCAAAGGCGATAGTTGACGTCTCTTGGTTAGCCAATAGGCACCGCCGTGAGACTGAGCGTCCCACGGCGTATGCCCAGGTGCACCGACAGTAGAGCCGATGCGGCTTATTGTATGATTAATTGTTAGTTAAAATATCTATGCCACCAACAGGGGTGATCTGTGCGCTGGCGATCTCCGCTGCTTTTTCACTGAACGCCCCATCGGCATGGAGATGTATGCCCCTAATTTCTATGCCTAATAAGTCGATTGCTTCCGGTTCCTGTGTGGTGCCTTTGGCGCTGAACTTTATTTCTACTGATTTTTCAAATTTATTGTATTTACTGGTTCGGGGAATGTGCCGATGATCGCGCCCGCCCGCCACTTCTGTGCCAGTGCCGCCGCAGACGGGTTCGGCGAACTTACCGGTGCTATTGTACGGAATTAGTAATATACCGACAGTCTTAGGTGATGTCGCGGGTAATACTAATCCGATCTCACCACGAATCCCTTCAGTAGAGATTGGTTCGTTACACGATTGATTCGTGCCGTCAATTAACCGGTGGCATTTTCCCGAGAATGAGATACCGATATCGTCGATTAATGGGCTTTTGTTTAATAGTTCCCCATGCGCGGTGCCTTTTTCACAGCTGATTTCGCCGGCGATAAGTAGTTGTGTCCCCATTAGTATGGCTGTGCCACCAGCCGCGGTGAATAATAATATTTTGGCGCTTTCTGTATCGATTTCCGGATGGGATGCCGCTGTCGCGGACGCTGTGATGTACGCGCCAAATGCGAGCAGCGCCAGGCGGCGAGTGCTACTGGCTTCATATCTTGATCCTTTTGTATTGGTTTGGATACGTCGGCCGCGGATGTGGAGCGAGCGGACCGCCCGCTTGGCCGGTCCTTGGGTAGGCGTGTTGCCCGCTCGGCTCCAGCCAGTATGCGCTGGCTGTTGACGGTGCGACCTTCAGGGAACATGGTTGCGGTCCGCGTGCAGCCTTGCAATCCGGTGAATTACCCAATCGCTACCCAATCACCAACCTGTTTTGGGCTGCGGACCTGCATGTTGGCCGTACCGCGAGGCGGTGTCCTGTGCCGCTCGAGTACGAAGCGTCCCGACTCGCTCGGCTCTCGGCCTCCAGCGGGCACCGCGGGCCTGCACGTTGGCCTTCTCAGTCGGCGGGGCCGCCACTGGTGGGCGACAGGGTGCTTTCGAGCTCGCGCAGCGTGGTCAGGAAGATGTCGATGCCGCTGAGCAGCAGCTGCCTTGTGATCACCAGCGGTGGGAGGAAGCGGGCGACGTTGCGGTAGTGGCCGCCCACCTCGATGATGAGGCCTCGCTCGCAGCAGGCCCTGCGCAGGCTGGCTGCCAGCTCGGGCCACGGCTCCTTGCTGGCGCGGTCGCTGACGAGCTCGATTCCGATCATCAGGCCCTTGCCGCGGACCTCGCCGATCGAGGGCATCGAGACGGCGGCCTCCTGCAGGATTGCCAGGGCGAGCTCGCCGAGGCTCGCGGCGTGGGCGACCAGATCCGTCCTCTCCATGAAGTCGATCGCGGCCGAGCCGGCGGCCATCGCGACCTGATGCCCGCGGAAGGTACCGATGTGGGAGCCGGGGCCCCACGTGTCCAGCTCGGAGTCATAGGCGATGCAGGAGAGCGGGAAGCCCGCTCCGCCGAGCGCCTTGGACATCGTGATCACGTCCGGGACGACCTCGTCGTGTTCGCAGGCGAACATGCGGCCCGTGCGGCCGAAGCCGGACTGGATCTCGTCCACGATCAGCGGCACGCCCTGCTCGCTGGTGATCCGGCGCACCTCGGTGAGGTAGCCGGCCGGTGGGACGATCGTGCCGCCCTCGCCCTGGATCGGCTCGACGATCACCGCCGCTGGCCTGGGGATGCCGCTGTGCGGGTCCTTCAGGCTGCTCTCCAGCAGCTTCGCGCACGCCATGCCGCAGCTCTCGCGCTGCAGGCCGAGCGGGCAGCGGTAGCAGTACGGGTAGGGCATGAAGTGCACCGGGCTGCTGACCGGCCCGCCGCAGTCGACGTCGCTGGTGAGAGCGAGCGCTTCGGAGGTCATGCCGTGGTAGGAGCCCTGGAAGGCGATCACCGCTGCGCGTCCGGTGTGAGCGCGGGTGAGCTTGAGCGCCGCCTCGACGGCGTCCGATCCGGTCGGCCCGCCGAAGTGGAAGCGAGCGGTGTCGCGCAGGCGGCCCGGCAGCAGGCGCTTGAGCTTGGCCATGAGATCGAGCTTGGTCCTGGTCGGAAAGTCGAGCGCGTGGACCAGCTTGCGTTGCTGGGCGCTCGCCGCCGCGATCACTTCCGGATTGCCGTGGCCGACGTTGAGCACGCCGGCGCCGCCGAAGAAATCGAGGAAGGTGTTGCCGTCGGCGTCCTTCATCGTGGCCCCGGCGCCCTCCTCGATCGCGATCGGGACGCTGCGGGGATAGGAGCGCGCGTTGCTCTCCAGCTCGGCCTGGCGCTCCAGCAGCTCGCGCGAGCGCGGCCCCGGCACGGGGCCAGCGACAGACGGCGCAGGCGCGAAGTGCAGGCTCTGCAGCTCCTCTTCGCTCGCGGACACGGCGCTCGTTTGAGGGTTCTCTGTCGCGCTCACCGCAGCTCCTTCATCGTCGGGAAGGGAAGCACCTCGCGCAGGGTCTCGTGCCCGCTGAGGATCATGATCAGCCGGTCGACGCCCATGCCGCCGCTGGCCGAGGGCGCGAGCCCGTACTCCAGTGAGCGCACGTACTCCTCGTCGTGCGGGTGCGCCTCGTCTGCCTCGTCCCCGCGGCCGCGACGCTGCTCCACGAAGCGGGCGTGCTGCTCGACGGGGTCGGTGAGCTCGCTGTCGCCACTGACGAGCTCGATGCCGCCGATCACCGCATCGAAGTGCTCGGCCAGCTGCGGATGCTTGGCGTGGCGCTTGGTGATCACGAACGGCTCGAGCGGGAAGTCGAAGACGAGCGTTGGGTGGAGGATCGTCTGCTCCACGAGCTTTGTGTAGATCGCGTGGACCGCCTGTGCCCAGCTGGCCCCCGGGTGGATCTTCTCGTCGTGCTCGTGCATCACCTCGATCAGGCGCTCGCGGCCGCTGTCCAATATGTCGACGCCCGTGACCCGCAGGACCTCCTCCTGCATGCTCGTGCGTCGCCAGCTTGCGAGGTCGATCTCTTGGCCTGCGCGCGTCACCTTGGTGGTGCCGAGCACGCGGCGGGCGACGTCGGCCACCATCTCTTCGGTCAGGCGCGCCACATCCTCGTAGTCGGAGTAGCTCTGCAGCCACTCGAGCATCGTGAACTCGGGGCTGTGCCTGTAGGAGATGCCCTCGTTGCGGAAGCACTTGCCGAGGTCATAGACGTTCTCCAGGCCGCCGATCAGACAACGGTTCAGATAGAGCTCGACCGAGATGCGCAGCGAGAGCTCGCTGTCCAAGGCATTGTGGTGCGTGGTGAAGGGCCGCGCGGAGGCGCCGCCGGCAAGGCTCTGCAGGACCGGCGTTTCGACCTCGATAAAGCCCTGCTCGGCAAGGAAGGCGCGCAGCGCCTCGACCGTGCGGGTGCGCAGCAGGAACAGCTCCCGCGTCTCCTGGTTGGCCATCAGGTCGAGCTCGCGGTAGCGATGGCGTGTGCCGTCGTCCTGCACGCCGTGATAGCGCGCCGGCGGGGTGCGCAGCGCCTTGGTCAGCATCGTGAGCCGATGCACGCTGAGCGCGAGCTGCTGGCGCTGGGTGAGGTAGAGGCATCCGCTCGCGCTGACGATGTCTCCGATGTCGAGGTCGAGCACGCGCGCATATGCCTGCTCGCCGAGCGTGTCGAGCGTCGCGTAGAGCTGGACCTGGCCCGAGCCGTCCTGGAGGTCGAGGAACGTCTTCTTGCCGTGCCCGCGGCGGCCGACTATGCGGCCGGCGACCGTGTAGGGCACATCCTCGTGCTCGCCAGGGGTGAGCTGACTCGCGTCGTGCGCAGCGGCGATCGCCTGGACCGGGGTGCGCTGCGGCACCTGGGCGTAGGGGAACGGCTCCACGCCTTCGGTGCGCAGGCGCTGCATCTTCGCAAGCCGTTCGTCGGTGCCGGCCTGGAGGGCGTCCTGCGCGACGTCGTCTGTTTGTGTTGGTGTGCCTGACATGTCCATTGGGATGATCGGTCGCTCCTAGAGATGATCGGTCGCTTCCCGGGTTTCTTGCCCTCGACAGGCGGGGCGTACTCTCGCCAGTCGGCGGCCCGTTTGCAAGTTTGCCGCGAAGGCTGCAAGCGTGCTGCCGGCTGCGAGGGCGGCCTGTGGGCAGAACCGGTCATGCGTGTTTCCGTCTGACCTGGTCCGCGAGAGCGGCGCGCTCGCGTTTGGGGCGGGGATGCGCGCCTGGCCGTCTCAGGCCATCGGCAGCGACATCCCCACCGGTTTGGGCGATGGGGAGGCTGCGGGAACCTGCTGCACCGGCAGTACCGGAAGCGAGGCCATGGGGGCGGGAGAGAGGGCGATGAGGCCCCGGGCGGCCTGGCGAATCGCCTGGGCGGCAGGGTCGTCCGGGTCCTCGATCACGAGCGGCACACCGCCGTCGGCGTGCTCGCGCAGCGGCATCGTCAGCGGCACCTTTCCAAGCAGGGGTACATCGAGTTCATCGGCAAGCTCCTGGCCGCCGCCCTCTCCGAAGATCTGGAAGCGCTCGCCGGAGGGCGTCAGGAACCCGGACATGTTCTCGATCACGCCCGAGATCTCAAGGGAGAGCTTGCGCGCCATCTCCGCCGAACGTCTGGCGACCTTCTGGGCGGTCGGCTGCGGTGTGGTGACGATCACGAAGCGGGCCTGCGGCAGCAGTTGTGCGAGGGTCATCGAGACGTCCCCGGTGCCCGGCGGGAGGTCGATCAGCAGATGGTCGAGCGCACCCCAGTCGACGTCCTGGAGGAACTGGGTGAGCGCCTTGTGCAGCATCGGGCCGCGCCAGACGACCGCCGAGTCCTCCTCGACGAAGAAGCCGATCGACATCACCTTCACGCCGTGGGCCTGCAGCGGGATGATCTTTCGCTCCGCCGAGACGGACGGCCGTGTTGCGCCGAGGCCGTACATGCGCGGGATCGAGTAGCCCCAGACGTCGGCGTCGAGCACGCCGGCGCGCTTGCCTTCGGCAGCAAGCGCAGCCGCGAGGTTGGCGGTCAGCGTCGACTTGCCCACGCCCCCCTTGCCGGAGCCGATGCAGGTCACCGCGCCCACCTGGGCCAGCGCGCCGTCAGGAAGGCTGCCACGGCCGAGCTTCTGGCGCAGCGCTGCCTTCTGGGTCTCGTCGAGGACGTCGAAGTAGACGTTGACGTGGCTTACGCCCGCAAGCGCAGAGACCGCCTCGCTCACCGAGGTCTGGAAGTGGCCTCTGATCGGGCAGCCGGCGGTCGTCAGGGAGACGGTGACGTCGACGACGCCGCCTGCGCCGATCTTGATCTCGCGCACCATGTCGAGCTCGACGATCGACCGGCGAAGCTCCGGATCGATCACCGAGCGCAGGGCATCCCTGATCGCTGCCTCGCTGCTCATGGGCTCATTCTGGCAGACGGGGGCCATTCGCCTTGCCCGCGGGAGAGTGAGCCGGCCTGTCCCGCGAGGGCCATCGGAGCCGGCGGGGTCGATCGGCATGCGCTGAAGGGGTTCTGCACCCGCACCCCGCACCTGGGCAGTTGCCGCCGTGCAGTCGATCCTCATGGTCTGAGAAGTAACCAGCGGGGCGGCTGGGGCCGCCCCGCTGGTTATGAGGGAGGAGAGGGTCCTACTCCGCCGGCGGGGGTATGGGCCGGCAGACTGTCCCGCTCGGGCTCTCCTGCCCGGGCGAGGGGAAGATCGGTCTGCGCTCAGACCAGGTCGAGGATGCGCTCCTGCACCTTGCCTGCGAGCGACGTGGCGTCCTTTACGCGTGCCTGGACTGTGGTGGAGGCTTCCTCCACCTGTCCTGTGAGGCTGCGAGAGATCGTGCTGCGGTGCCTGTCGAAATCGCTGACGGCACGGTCGAGCTCCCCACGGCGCCGACGCAGCTCGCGCTCCAGGCGCACCCGTGTCCTGCGAGCCTCACGCTCGAGGCTGTTGCGGGCGCTGCTGCCACGGCGCTCGAACCTGCGCAGCTGGGCCTGTGCCTTCGCGTTCGCAGTGGAGGGATCGCGCGGCAGCTCGTTCACGCCGGCCAGCAGCCGGTCCCGAGCGATGAGCGCTGCTCCGACAGGTATCAGCACCGCGCGTTCGGCGTAGGTGCCGACCGAATCGATCGTGCCCGTCGTCGTTCGAGCGCGGGTGCTGGCGGTGCCGCGGCGGGCTGGTGTGGTGCTCGAGCGGCGCGTGGCCGAAGTGGCGGTCTTGCCCGCGCGCCCTGTGTTGGCCCGCTTGGCGCCGGTCGCCTTCGGGGCGGCCTTTGCGGCTCGGGGCTTGCTGGATGATGTGTTTGCAGTGGGGCTCATAAGCGTTCTGGAGGGGTCTCCTGATCTCTTTTGCGTCATCTCTTGTCGTCTTGTCTCAGTTCGACTGTAGCACCGAACGTCTGTTTGTAAACCACAGTAGCGAGATTGTTACATTTGGAGGACCAAATACCGCAAAAACGCTTTTGTGATCGGCCAGCTGTCCGGACGACTTTGTGACAGCAGGAACATGCGTTCGAGCCTTGTTCGGCTGGCTGTCGATGCCTCGCCGGACCTACGCTCAGAGCCGGCGGGAATCGCTTCGAGATCGCCGCGTCAATCGAGATGGGGACGCCGAAGTGAGAGACAACAGGACGTTCGAAGCGCAGTGGCACGCATCGTTGGTTGCGGCGATCAATCCAGTGCTGGCCGGTGCGAGCAGGCGTCCGCCAACAGGGGGCCTTTGCGAGCCAAAGAAGCGTCCTTCACGCCTTTGGGCGATGGTCCTACGCTCATCGGCGGTCGCGATCGCTGGGTGCGGCGTGGCCTAGCGGTAGGCGATCACGAGTAAGGCACTGGGTGAGATGAACGTACTGACGGATACAAGCGACGGCGGGCACAGCCCCCGCTATTTCCAGGCCGCCGCCGCACTGGCCGCGGTCGTCGACACTGAGCAGATCGATCGGCTCGCGCGTGAGCTGGCAGCGCTCCGCGAGCGACGCGGGCGCCTGTTCCTGCTCGGCGTGGGAGGCGGGGCTGGCCATGCTTCGCACGCGGTCAACGACTTTCGCAAGCTGTGCGCGATCGAGAGCTATGCGCCGACCGACAACGTCTCAGAGCTCACGGCGCGAACAAACGACGACGGCTGGGAGAGCTCGTTCACCGGGTGGCTCGAGGTCTCGCGGCTCAGCGCGGCCGACGGCTTGCTCGTCTTCTCGGTCGGCGGCGGCTCGCGTGCGCACGGGGTCTCGGTCAACCTCGTAAACGCGATCGAGCTCGCCCACGCTCGCGGGGCAGCGATCTACGGCGTCGTCGGCGCTCCCGGAGGTACGCTCGCCGAGCTGGCCGACGTCGTCATCTCGATCGATCCGCCGCCTGCGCTGCGCACTCCTCTGGTCGAGTCCTTCCAGGCGGTGGTCTGGCATGCGCTCGTCTCGCATCCCGAGCTGGCGCTCAGGGAAGGTCATTGGGAGTCGCTCACCGCCGTCTCGCCACCGCGGGTCGACGAGCCCATGTCTGGATGAGCGCCGCCAGCGGCCACGCCGCCGTGTTCCTGGATCGCGACGGTGTGCTCAACGAGCTCGTGCCGGATGCGCTCTCAGGGGTGCCGGAGTCACCGCTGAGAGTGGCGGACGTGCGCCTGATGCCCGGTGCCGCGGCTGCTGCGGCGCGCCTGCAGCAGCTCGGGTTCCTGCTTGTGTGCGTAACCAATCAGCCGGCTGCTGCAAAGGGCCGGATCTCGACGGCCGACCTGCTGGCGGTGCACGATCGCGTGCTAGAGCTGCTGCGCGAAGCGGGTGTGAGCCTTGTCGCCTCCCGCATGTGCATGCATCACGAACAGGCGGTGGTGGCAGAGCTTGCCGGACCCTGCGCATGCCGCAAGCCAGCTCCCGGGATGCTGCTCGATGTGGCGTGTGCGCTTGCGATCGATCTCGCCGATTCCTGGATGGTCGGAGACACCGACGCCGATGTAGAGGCGGGTCGCGCCGCTGGCTGCATGACTGCCCTGATCGAGAATCCAGACAGCGCTCACAAGCGCCTGCAGGCGGTTTCACCTGATTTGAGGGCCGGTAGCCTCGCTGAGGCGGCCGACCTGATGAGAGGAACCTCAGGCGCGACTTGATCCGGTTGCCGTCGTTGTGGTGGGCTTCGCAGATAAAGCAATGTCTGCCCTGCTCGACCAGATCACCACGCGAATATTCGCGGACGGCGCCGACCTCGCCGGCATTCGCGCGCTTGCGGCCGACCCGCGCATCTCGGGGTTCACGACGAATCCCACGCTCATGCACAAGGTCGGGCTGACCGACTACGAGCGCTTCGCGCACGAACTGCTCGAGGATGTGAAAACGCACCCAATCTCATTCGAGGTCTTCGCCGACGAGGCGTCGGAGATGCGGCGGCAGGCCACGAAGATCGCCTCCTGGGCAGACAATGTGTACGTGAAGATCCCCGTCACATCGACGTCCGGGGAGTCGATGGCTCCACTCGTCAGAGAGCTCTCGGAGGATGGGGTCAAGGTGAACGTCACCGCCCTGTTCACGACTGCTCAGGTGGAGCTGATCACTGCGGCGGTCGCTGAGGGTGCGCCTTCCTACATCTCGGTGTTCGCTGGCCGGATCGCAGATGCCGGCGTTGATCCCGTGCCGATCGTCGAACACTCTCTGGAGGTCATGCGTCGGGCGCCGCGGTCGGAGCTGATCTGGGCTTCCCCGCGCGAGATCCTCAACCTCGTGCAAGCCGACGAAGTCGGCGCTCACATCATCACGATCACCCACGACCTGTTGAAAAAGCTCGATTGCCTCGGCAAGAGCCTCGAGCAATACTCACTAGAGACGGTGCAGATGTTCCACGGCGACGCGCTCGCCGCCGGCTTCACGTTGTGACGATGGAACAGACAGCTCCACAGCAGGGCGGCTGGTCCGGACGCAATCCGATGCGCGGCCGACCATGAGGCGCGCATGTATCACCGGCGGCGCCGGGTTCATAGGAAGCAACCTCGCCGACGAGCTGGTCTCTCGCGGCGTGGAGGTTGTGATCGTGGATGACTTCAGCGCCGGCCGGCGCGAGTTCCTGCAGGACGCGCTTGCCTCTCCCGGGGTACGCCTGGTGCAGGGCGATGTCCTGGAGGAGGCGTTGCTGCGCGATGCCTTCAAAGGCTGCGACTGGGTCTTTCACCTCCAGGCCAACGCCGATGTACGCTTCGGCCTGGAGCATCCCCGCCGCGACCTGCGCCAGAACACGCTTGCGACCGCCGGTGTCCTGGAGGCGATGCGGGCCGAGGGGGTGAGCCGGATCGTGTTCTCCTCGACGGGCTCGGTGTACGGCGAGCCCGAGGTCTTCCCGACTCCCGAGGATGCGCCCTTTCCGGTCCAGACCTCGCTCTACGCGGCCTCCAAGCTGGCGGGCGAGGGCCTGATCGAGGCCTATGCCGCGGGATACGGATTCACCGGGCTGATCTGCCGCTTCGTTTCGATCCTCGGCGAGCGCTACACGCACGGCCACGTATCCGATTTCTTTCGTGCGCTGCAGCTCGATCCGACCCGGCTGCACGTGCTTGGAGACGGGCACCAGGAGAAGTCGTACCTGTACGTGGGGGATTGCATCTCCGCGATCCTCACGGCGGTCGAGCGCCACGGCGAGGAGCCCGGCGCTCACATATACAACCTGGGCGCAGAGGAGACGATCACGGTCGATGACTCGGTGAAGCTCATCACGGGGCACCTCTCGCTTGCGCCTGCGATCGAGCACGCCGGCGGACGGCGCGGATGGACTGGGGACAGTCCGCTGATCCTGCTCGACACGACACGCATTCGCGGTCTCGGGTGGCGCCCGAAGCTGACGATCGCCCAGGGGATCGTGCGCACGCTGGACTGGCTGCAGGCCAACGACTACATCTGGCGCGAGCCGACCGCCCCGGAGGCGCCGGCGAGCAGCAGCGTGCAAGACTGGCAGCGCGCCGGCGGGCCTGCCCACACGAGCGCGGAGCGGACCGGATGAGCGTGATCTTCAGCCGCGCCCCCCTGCGGATCTCACTTGGGGGCGGCGGGACCGACCTGCCCTCCTACTACGGCGAGCACGGTGGCTTCCTCGTCTCAGGGGCAATCGACAAGTACGTCTACATGCTCACCCACACGGTCTTCCAGCGTCGTTACCGGATGAAGTACTCCGAGCTGGAGGAGGTCGACGAGATCTCTGAGATCCGCCATCCGATCCTGCGCGAGACGCTGCTGCGTCACTGGTGCGGAAATCCGCTCGAGATCGCGTCGGTCGCCGACGTGCCGGCCGGTACTGGTATGGGCTCGTCGGGTGCCTACACCGTGTGCCTGCTCAAGGGCCTGGCCCATGCGCGCCGACGATCGATCACGCCGGGCAACCTGGCCGAGTCGGCTTGCGAGATCGAGATGGAGGTGCTGGGAGAGCCGGTCGGCAAGCAGGACCCCTACGCCTCGGCCCACGGCGGCATCTGCGCCTACACGATCGATCGCGATGGGAAGGTCGATGTGCAGCCGCTCGAGCTCGACACCGAGACGCTGCGCCGCCTACGCGACCATCTGCTGCTGTTCTACACCGGCGAGGCGAGGGCTGCCGCGAAGGTGCTCGCCGACCAGGACGAGCGCTCCAAGGCGGGCGAGGCGCAGATGCTCGAGAACCTGCACGCAACCAAGGAGCTCGGCCTTCGTAGCCGCGAGCTGCTGGAGGGCGGGGACCTCGAGGGCTATGCCGAACTGATGCATGAGCATTGGGAGCACAAGCGCCGGCGCTCGCCGGGCATGACCGACGAGCACATCGATCGGCTCTACACGCTCGCCCGCCGCAGCGGAGTGATCGGCGGCAAGCTGGTGGGCGCGGGTGGGGGCGGCTTTCTGCTGCTCTATGCCCCTCGCACCGAGGACACCAGGCAGGCGATGGCGAGCGCCGGCGCCGCCGAGCTCAGCTTCGACTTCGAGTTCGGCGGGGCCTACGCGAGTGAGCACTCATGAGCGGCCTGCGCGTGGGAATAGTGGGGTGCGGGCTGATCGGCGCCAAGCGCGCTGCGGCACTCGGGCCGGGCGACACGCTCGTGGCATGCTGCGACATAGAGGCGCAGGCGGCCGGCGTGCTGGCGGAGCGGCATGGCGCCAAGGCTTGCGCGAGTCTTGAGGAGCTGCTGCAGCAGGCCCCGGAGGTCGTCGTCGTGGCCACTGTGCACAACCGGCTCGCGGAGCTCGCCGAAGGGGCGCTTGCGGCGGGCGCGCACGTGCTCGTGGAGAAGCCCGCGGGAACGAGCACGGCACAGATCGAGCGACTGATCGCGGCTCAGCGCGCGAGCGGGTGCCTGGTCAAGGTCGGGTTCAACCACCGCTTTCATCCGGGGATCGAACGCGCAGCCGCCGAGGTCCATTCCGGGCGCCACGGAGAGCTGATGCACCTGCGCGCGCGCTATGGGCACGGCGGGCGCCCCGGCTATGAGCGCGAGTGGCGGGCCGACCCGGAGCGCTCCGGCGGCGGAGAGCTGATCGACCAGGGCATGCATCTGCTCGACCTCAGCCACTGGCTGGCGGGCCCGCTGCCGCTGCACTCGGCGCTGCTGCGCACCCACTTCTGGGACATGCCCGTCGAGGACAACGCCGCCCTGATCTTGGGACAGGCGCAATCGCGCACCGACCCCTGGGCGCTGTTGCACGTCAGCTGGACCGAGTGGAAGAACCTCTTCTCGCTGGAGATCTACTGCGCCAGCGCCAAGCTGCAGGTCGACGGGCTGGTTCGCTCCTACGGCCGCCAGCGGCTGCGCATCCACAAGATGAGGCCCGAGCTCGGGCCGCCCGACACCGAGGAGCTCTCCTATGCCGAGGAGGACCGCTCCTTCGAGCGTGAGTGGCTGAGCTTCACCCGGGCGATCGCCGCGGGTGAGCAGCGCCTGTTGAACGGTGACCTGCACGACGCCCGCTATGCGTGGGAGCAGGTGCAGGCGGCATACGCGGTGGGACCGTACGCGCGGATGCGGGAGGCGGTGCCGGCGTGAGCGTCCGGCGCGTCGTGATCACGGGCGGCTCGCGCGGGATCGGACGTGCGGCCGCGCTCGCCCTGGCGGAGAAGGGCTGGCGCGTCGTGTTGGTCGCACGCGAGCCGGGGGCGCTGCAGGAGACGTGCCGCGAGCTTGCCGGCGAGGGCCATCAGGCGCTGGCCTTCGACGTGAGCGATGAGTCCGCCTGGCAGCGACTCGCGCCGCAGCTACGGCAGGTGCATGGGCTCGTGTGCGCCGCTGCTGTGCTCGATCCGATCGGGCCGATCGACAGCTATGCGGCAACCGACTTCAAGCGGACGATCGAGGTCAATCTCATTGGCACGCTGCTGGCGATCCAAGCCTGCCTGCCGGGGCTGCGCTCCTGCGCGGGGTCGGTCGTGACATTCAGCGGCGGTGGAGCGACTGCGCCACTGCCGCGATACGACGCCTACGCAGCCTCCAAGGCGGCCGTGGCGCGCCTCAGCGAGAACATCGCCGCCGAGCTTGCCGAGGAAGGTGTGCGAGTCAATTGCGTGGCCCCTGGCTTCGTGGCAAGCGACATGCACCAGAGCACGCTTGCGGCCGGTCCCGAGCTCGCGGGTGCGGCCTATTACGAGCGCACGCTGGCCGAGCTCACGCGGGGCGGGGTGCCGGCGAGCGAGGCGGCCGAGCTGGTCTGCCAACTGCTGGCCGGCGATCCCCAGGCTCCCTTCACCGGAAAGCTGATATCTGCGCAGTGGGACCCCTGGCGCGATCCCGCCTTTCGCTTGAGGCTTGCGCAGGAGCGCGACCTGGCGACGCTGCGGCGGATCGACGACCAGCTGTTCGCACCCAGTGCAGAGCGGGTGCAGGCATGAGGCCGGGGAAGGGCGCTGTGAGCGACCCGGCGCCTCTGAGAAGCCCGGCCCCACTGAGGAGCCGCACGCAGCGGCGAAGCTCGGCACGGCTGCAGGACTCCGGTGTCGAGGCGGGCGGTCGCAAGCGCGAGACGCTCAGCGTGGTCGTTCCGGTCTACAACGAGCAGGAGAACGTCAGGCGGATGTACGAGCGCCTATGCGGGGTGATGGAGCAGCTGGATCTCGACTTCGAGCTGATCTTCAGCGTCGATCCGTGCACCGACCGCACAGAGGAGATCATCCTCGAGCTGCGAAGCCAGGACGCACGCGTGAAGATGCTGCGCTTCTCGCGCAGGTTCGGCCAGCCGATGGCCACCATCGCCGGGCTGGAGGCCGCTCGCGGCGACGCGGTGGTGGTGATCGACTGCGACCTGCAGGACCCGCCCGAGCTGATCCCCGAGATGCTTGCGCGTCGCAGCGAGGGATACGACGTCGTCTATGCCCAGCGCCGAACGCGCGCGGGCGAGACGCTTCCCAAGCGCATGGTCGCGAGCCTTGGCTACAGGTTGATCAAACGGATCTCCGATGTGGAGATACCGCCGAACACGGGCGACTTCAGGCTCATGAGCCGCCGCGTCGTGGACAACGTGGTAGGGCTGCAGGAGAGCCACGGCTTCCTGCGCGGCCTGGTCGGCCTGGTCGGGTTTCGCCAGACGAGCGTTCCCTACGACCGCGATCCCAGGGCAGCCGGAAAGAGCAAGTACAACCGACTGTGGGGCTCGCTGGTAATCGGGATCAACGGGATAGTCGGCTTCTCACGCTACCCGCTGCAGCTGATTTCGCTCTTCGGCGTCGGCCTGTCGGGTATCGCCTTCCTGCTTGCGATCGTCTATCTCGTCCTGAAGCTCGGCGGCACGACCTTCCCGCTCGGCAACCCGACGGTCGTGATCGTGATGTCGTTCTTCAGCGGTGTGCAGCTGCTCTCGCTGGGCGTGATCGGCGAGTACATCGGGCGAATCTACGACGAGTCCCGCAACAGGCCCAAGTACATCGTGGAGTCCAGCTACGGGTGGGACGAATGAGGGTGGCGGGTGACGAGCAGACCTCCGCGGCGAGCCCCCGGCACGGCAGCTCGCCGAGTCGGCTCGGCGAGCTGCCGACCGTATGCATACTGGCCGGTGGGCTCGGCACACGATTGGGGGAGTGCGTGAGCGATACGCCAAAGCCGCTGCTGGAGGTGGCGGGCGAGCCGTTCCTCGTGCATCAGCTGCGTCTGCTCGCACGCCACGGTGCGCGAGCGGCTGTGATGTGCGTGGGCTACCGCGGCGAGCAGATCCGATCCCGCATCGGGGAGGAGTGCTGCGGGATCGAGATCCAATACAGCTTCGACGCCGTCCCCGGGCATGACGGCACCTTGGGCGCCATCAGACGCGCCGCGCCGATGCTCGGCGAGCGCTTCCTGGTCCTCTACGGCGACACATATCTGCGGATCGACTACGACGCTGTCGCAGAGCGTTGGCGCCAGAGCGGCTTGCCGGCGCTGATGACCGTGTTGCGCAACGAAGGACAGTGGGACACCTCCAACTCCGTCTTTCGCGACGGATTGGTGGTCTGCCATGACAAGCACTCTCCCACGCCGGAAATGCATTGGATCGACTATGGTCTCGGCGGCCTGACGGCGGGCGCGCTCGATCTGGTCGCAGAGGACGAGAAGGACCTCTCCGCGCTGTATGGCGAGCTGGCCGAGAACGGAGCGCTCTTTGGAGTGGCCGCAGATGTCCGCTTCTATGAGATCGGCACCCCCGAGGCCTTGAGGGAGACCAGCGCGTTTCTGGCCGGCCAGGCGCAGGCTGATCGGGGTGAGTGATCTGTCCTCCGAGGCCTACAAGCGCATCTCCCGATGGAGGACCCAGTCGCGCCCGGGCGGCTTGCGCGCGACCCATGTGTCAGGTCTCTTGCGAACGCTGCGTGCGCCGGATCCGGGCGTAGGGTGGGAGGGGCTGCGCTTCATCCTGGCGGGAAGCGCGGTGACGTGCATATACATCACGGTCACCACCGTCCTGGCGAGCGTCGTGGGAACGCCCTTCCAGGTGGCGCTGGCGATCGGCTTCTGCACCGGGCTCGCGGTCCACTTCACGCTCCAGCGATTGTTCGTGTGGCGGCACGAGACCGAGTTTGCGCTGCCCTTGCGCCATCAGGCCGGTCGCTACCTCGTGGTCTCCGCGCTGCAATACGCGATCACCGCCGCGACGACTTCTCTGCTCGCGCCGGCGCTTGCCGTGCCCACGGAGATCGTCTACCTGCTCACAGTGGTGGTGATCGTGTGCGCCAACTTCCTGCTCTTCCGCCACGTCATATTCCACGCCGACCAAGCTCTCCCTCGGCAGGCTTCTGCCGTCGGACGCCTCGACATGAGCTCCACGACCACGGGCCAGGCCCAACCCAAGGTGGACCGCAAACCACCCGCCGCCTCTGAGCGGCGGGGCCTGCCTGGACGCCTCGCCGCGACGCGCGAGTGGCCGCGGAGAGACACGGTCATCGACATGGTGATCGCGACGCTCGCTGTGCTCCTGGTCGCCTCGCCGATGCTGTTCACCGTGAATGGATTTGCTCCCGATTTCACCAATGACATCTGGATGTCCAGCGTCCAGCAGCACATGATCGCCGCTCACCTGCACCCGACGCTCTTCCTCAATACCGAACAGCAGGGTATCTTCCAGCCTCAGTTTGTCTTCTACGGCGGGCCGCTGTTCGCGGTCACCGGCGCCCTTGCGGCCGTGCTCGGAGGGTCGACCCTCTTGGGCTTCTATCTGATGACGCTGGCGGGAATCGCAGGTGCCTATGGCGGCCTGTTCTGGATCGCGCGTCAGCTGGGCGTGCGCGGAAGGCTCGCACATGCTCCGGCCTTTGTGTTTGTGACGAGCGCCTACTACGTCACCGACCTCTACGGCCGCGGGGCTTGGGCGGAGTTCATGGGCGTCTCGTCATTCGTACTCGTCCTTGCGGCGTCCTTGCGGCTCGTTCGCGGGCCGTGGCGCTTTTGGCCTATTGCCTGCCTTGTGGCGGCGAGCGTCGTATTCACCGGAAGCCACAACATCACGCTCCTGCTGGGAACGACGATCACGATCCTGGCCCTCGCCGGCTATTGGCTCTTGAGCGGGCGCTCACGCCAGCTGCCATGGCGGCGGATGGCCGCCGTGGTTGGGCTGATCGCGCTGGGTGGATGCTTGAACGCCTGGTCTCTGTTTCCCGATGTGGCCTACGCCAACAACACGCTCATCAATAACCAGGAAATCAACTGGGGCGCGACCGGCTTCTTCAACACCTTCCCAGTCATCTTCAACCCGCTGCGGATGGTGCCAAGTCAGTCGACGACGCCCGCGCTGTACGTGCAGGCTCCGGTCCTGGCGCTGATCTGGGGGCTTCTCATGATACCGCTGGCCTGGCGTCAACGGCGTCTGCGGCCTGCGCTTGCGACCTCCTTGATCGCGCTGGTCGGCCTGCTCGCGGTGATCATGTCCTCCGGGGTCTACTCGCTGCTGCCAAACGTGTTTCAAAAAATGCAGTTCCCATATCGCCTCGAGACCTACGTGACGCTGGCCTGCGTTGCGCTCGTGTTGATTGGCGCCGTTGCCCTCAGTCGCCGCGCTGCCCATGGCAGAGTCGGGCGGTACGACCGGCATCTGAAGCTCGGACTCGGGTTTGCGGTCATATTCAGCATTGGCCTCTGCGTATGGCAATTGTGGGTCCCCAACACGCATATAAGCGCCGGATACTTCGCCTCGTATTCAAATCGGGAAAACGTCTTGCAAAAGCCGCCGACCAGCCTGCCGAACTCGTGGAATGCATACAACGACTACGGCGATCGAACCCTGCCGGTCGTGGCCGCGAGGAGCAACGGGGCATTCGATCCCGGGTCTATCGATGACGACAAAGTGGCGGGGCTTGCCAAGTTGCCCGAAGGCCCGTTCCAGACGAACATTGCCGGCGGTCCGTATCTGGTGCATGTCGGAGGGGACATGCGAGTCGTCGGGCGATCCGGCGCGGGCTATCTCATCCTGGAACGCACGAGAAGCAGCTCCGGTCCGCTGCCATATGAGCTGAGCACCCAGACGACCGCGCCGATCGTGCTGGGTCGAGCGATCAGCGAGTTGGCGGCGATCACGCTGCTGGGGCTGGCTCTGTTCGGTGCCTTTCGGTCATTTCGGCGGCGCTCAGCGGCCTCGTCCTCGCCTGATCTGGCCGCAGACGCTCGCCGGGCCTGAGAAGGTCTCTCGAAAATAGGCGCCGCGTCCAGGTACGTCCGGACGATCTCTTCGAAGGCCTTCTGGAAGGCTTCTCGCTTCAGTGCTCGCGGCGTCCGATGCGCGCACGCAGCGCCATCCACAGCCCGGTCCACAGCCCGAGGCACATGCCCAGGAGCCAGTTTGGGCCGATCCACGCTACCGCCAGGGCGTCGGCCCGGCTACGGCGCAGCGCCATCGTCGCCACTGCAAGCGTGAGCGGAGACCCTATCGCTGCCTTGCATGCCAGGCGCGGTCGGCGCAGGGCGAGGATCACGGCGAGCAGGGTGCTGGGGTAGAAGGCGAGCACGAGCGGGAAGAAGCGCGTGCCCGGGCGCCCGTAGCTGTCGAGAAAGGTCCTGCCGCGTTCGAAGATATTGCGCATGAATGCGACATAGCCCTGGTGCGGGGTGTAGGTACAGTCGAAGTGAGGTGAGACGTTGATCGGCTGCTGCGCCGCCAGCAGGCGGATGAGGCCGGTGTCGTCGCTCGCGTTGCGGGTGTCGGCGTAGTAGGAGCTGAAGCTGGTGTTTGCGCCGAGCAGCATCGAGCGCGGCGCCAGGAAGCAGGTGGTCGCCTTGGAGAAGCGGTCGTATTCGTCCAGGCCGAAGCTGGTCGTGCGCGGCTTGGAGTAGTAGCGCCACCACACGAGCGGGATGAGCACGTTCCAGAAGCGCCCGTATGGCGTGGAGACGTCGAAGTCGATGTGGGCCGTCCATATCGGCAGGTCGTGCTCGTCTGCGATTCGATCGCTGATGAAGCGCAGCGCATCGCGGCCCACCGAGACACGCGAGTCCAGCAGCAGCACGAGATCTCCAGACGCGGCCTCGACGCCCTGATGGCGCGCCGCAAAGCGTCCCGGCTTGGCCTCGTCGAGCACGCGCAGCCGCAGGCGCGGGTGCAGCTGCATGAGCGCCTCACGCGTGGGCTGATCGGCAACCACTACCACGATCTCCGCGTGGTGAAATGCAGAGCGCTCGATCGCCAGCGTCACGTCCTCGATCGTGCGACCGATCCACTTGGGCTGGTTGAAGACGGGGATCACGACCGAGAGCGACGGGATCGATGTGGTGGTTTGGCTCATGGTCGAGGATGATCCCATCAGCCCATGTGGGAGCGAAGCTGCGCGGGGAGATGCGAAGCGATTGTGTGAATGCAGCCAGAGGGGCGAGGCACCTTTGTTTCCGACAGGCCTGCCGCTGTCGCGAACGCGCGGGCAGGAAGGACGGCTAGGCCGTCCGGGCAAGCCAGGAGAGCGGCGTCTCCAGCTCAGCGCTGGTTGGTAGCCCCTCGGGGGATCGCCAGGCGGGTGCCAGCGCGGTGGGGCCGGCCTGCTCGACGACCGCGTCGCAGAAGCGCTTGCCGACCTCGTACTGGCGCATCTTCAGCTCGAGCCCCAGGAGGCGCTCGAGCACCCTCCACGGCAGCGGTCGCATCTGGCGCCTGCGGGTCATCGCCAAGCGCAGGCGCGGCAGCGAGGGCAGCAGATCGGCGCCGACTGCATCCATCACGTGCTCGGCATGCCCCTCGATCAGCGACATCGTCGCCTGCATCTGCTCGACCAGCCGCCAGCGGTCCTCTCCTAGGGTGATCCGCAGCAGATCGCCGCTGCGCGCCTTGGAGATCAGATCCGCGATCTTCTCGCGCATCGCCGAGATGTCCGGCTTGCCCGCCAGCTCGCCAAGCGTAAGCAGATCTCGCAATCCTCCTCCGCCGTCTTTGGTGACCTCGAGCTGCATGCTGTCCATCAGCTCGCGCAACATCCCGGCCAGGTGCTCGCGCAGCCAGGGGGCGCCGCCGAACTGGAGGGCGTGGGTGATCTCGTGGATGGTCACCCATCGCACGAGCTCCTCGCGATCGACGCCCAGGTTCCGGGCCGCCTGTGTCAGGTTCGGGGCGACAAGCAGCAGACGGGGGCTGGGAGCGGGGTCGAGCAGCGCGATGTCGTACTGGCCGAGCACTCGCTGGGAGAGCATGCCCGTGAGGACACCGACCTGGACCCCGATCAGCGCACCCGAGGCGGACCTCGCCATCCCGGAAAGCGGCCCAAGCCCGCTGCCCATCCGCTCGGTCAGAGGCTCCAGCAGAGGTCGCATCGTCGTCAGGTTTGCGGCTATCCAGCGCGGCCGGTCAATGAGCTCGAGCGCCGGCACGCCGTCGCTCGGGTGCAAGCCGGTATAGGCGGTGATCCGCTCCGCGAGCTTGGGCGCCTGCAGCCAGTCTGGGTCGAGGCGAAGCTCGCTGTCGGCGGCTGGCGGCGGTGCCGCCGAACCGCGGCCAGCGACTCCCGAGACCAGCTCGCCGACGTGCTGCGCCAAGCGCCAGTCGATAGTGCCCATGAGAAGAGCGTAGGACTTTCCGCGCCGAAGGCCCCCACATGGCGCCCGCGGCGCGGCGCCGCTAGGGCGCATGGTCAGGAGAGAGGCTGTGCGCGGAGCGCGACGGTCGTATCGTAGGTCTGTGTCAACGGTCGAATCCGTGCTCGACGGTCTCTGCCGCGATGGCGGCGAGATCCGCTTCTGGCGTTGTGTTGACGAGCGCGCCGAGGCGGTCGCGGTCGCCGCCGACATCGAGCGGCTGGTCTTCCATGAGCAGGTCGTGCCGCGTCGGATCGCGGTGCTGCTGCCGGAGGCGCGCGGTGAGGCGCGCGAGCTGCTCGGCGCGCTGCAGGAGCGAGCGATCCCCCACCGGCCTCACGGCGCCGGGGCGATGCTCGCGCGCGCCGAGATCAGGGATGCGCTTGCCTGGATGCGCCTGCTGGTCAACCCCGGCGACGCGGGCGCAGCGGTGAGGGCTCTGATCAGGCCGCCGATCGAGATGAGGCACGTCGATCTGGCCCAGGTCGTCCAGATCGCCCGCCGCCGGCGCCTGGACGTCGTGGCGGCGCTGCCGACCGCGGTCGAGTCCCCGCAGGTCCCGCCGCAGGCGCAGGAACGGATCCATCGTTTCCTGGAGCTCCACAGCGAGGCCGCGATCGCGCTTGCCGAGATGCCTCCGCAGCGCTTCCTCGACCAGCTGCTGGATCGCCTTGGGACCACAAGGGAGGGCCCGCTCACGGCGTCGGCGAAGGCCGCCGAGCGCAGCGCCAGCCTCGCGTGGCTGCAGGGACAGGCGCGCGCCTTCGTGCGCCGCTACCCGTGGGCGGACGGGCGCGAGCTCGTCGGGCACCTGCTTGCGGCCTCCGATGCGGGGCAGGATGGCTCTCCGGTGGAGCCGCAGGAGCAGCCCCAGAGCGCGCAGGGAGAGGGGCTGGTCCAGCTGATGAGAGTCGACGCGCGGCTGTCTGGGGAGGTCGAGCACGCATATCTGCTCGGACTGAGCGCGAACGATTCACAGGCCTCGGGCGCAATCGCCACAGACCTCGCCCTCGGGCAGCTCGCGGGCCTCGGCTGCCGCGGCGTGGTCCTGTCCTATCCAGTGAGCGGTCAGAGCAGCATCCAGTCCGTGCCGGAGGCCGGGATCGAGCGCATGCGCGAGGCGATCGGCGCGTGCTGGGAGGAGATGACCGCCGCGCCTGTGGACGCCGACCAGACGATCGAAGCGGCGCTGCGGGCGATGCGGCAGGAGCTGCTCGATGGAGTTGCCAGCATCGGCGGGCGGCTGCGCGAGCTCCGCCTGGACACCGACATCGACGTCTCGCACGGGATCGTGCGCTACCTGGAGCTCGTCAAGCTCGCTACGTTGCTGGAAAGGCCGGAGGGGCAGAGCGTCGCTGACGCGCTGAGGGACGTGAACGCTCGCCTGCTCTGCGCGGTCACGCCACTGCAGCGCGAGATCCTCGAAAGCTCCAGTCTCGACGAGGAACTGCTTGCCGGCAGGGGACTGGCTGCGGCCGGGCCTGCGCTTGGCCGCGCCGAGGCGGGTGCGCCTTCGCTGCAGCGGTTCCTGCCGCGTCGCGGCGACGGGCTGTTGCTCTCGGCCTCGGACATCGAGACCTACCGCAGCTGCCCGCTGCGCTACAAGTTCGCGCGGGTGCTGCGGATCCCCTCGCCGATCACGCGCAACCAGCGCTTCGGAATCGCGGTGCACCAGGTGCTGGAGCGCTATCACGCGCAGGGCGGGAGCACGCTCCAGCAGCTGTTGGAGCTGCTGGAGGAATGCTGGCGGCGGGCCGGCTTCGGCTCCCAGGGGGAGGAGCATGTGTTGCACGAGAAGGCGATCGCGGCCCTTGTCCGCTACCACGAGCGGCTGGCGCAGCAGCGCTCGGAACCGGTCTGGTTCGAGCGCGCATTCTCCTTTGGCCTCGGTCGCCACCATGTGCGCGGCCGCGTCGACCGCGTCGACCGCCTGCCCGACGGCGGCTACGAGCTGATCGATTACAAGACCGGGCGACCGCGGAGCGAGCAGCAGCTGCAGCAGGACATCCAGCTCTCGCTGTATGCGATCGCCGCGAAGGAGTCGTGGCAGCTGGAGGCCTCGAGCCAGGCCTACTACTACCTGCTCGACGATGTCAAGGTGCCGCTTCCGAGTACCGGCGGCGAGGCCGAATGGGTCCGGCAGACGGCCGTGGAGATCGCCGAGGCGATCCTGCAGGAGCGCTTCGAGCCGACCCCTTCGCCGAGTGCGTGCGGGATGTGCGATTTCCGGATCGTCTGTCCCGTGGCAGAAAGCCGATAGGGGTTCCGACCGGCGCATGCGCCGGTCGGCGGGGTCGCGCATGCGCGACCCCGTGGGGACCGCACATGTGCGGTCCCCGACGCCGCCGCATGCGGCGGCGTCTCTCTAAGCGTCCTCGCCGCGCTGGCGCAGGAAGCGTTGGAATTCGCGCGCCAGCGACTCGCCCGAGGGCAGGTCCTCCGGGCCGAGCGCCTCGCTGTCGGTGTCCCGTTCCAGGCGCTCGACGAAGGCCTGGATGTCAGGGTCGCTCTGAACGGCGAGGCCCACCTGGCGCTCGTACTCCGCCGCGGCCAGCTCGAGCTCTGCGAGCTCCACCGAGGGGCCGGCGATCAGCTCCACCTTGCGCAGCAGCGCGAGCGTCGCCTTCGGGTTCGCGGCCGCGGCGACGTAGTGGGGGACGCTGGCCCAGATGCTCGCCGTTGGCAGCCCCGCATCGGTGCAGGCGTTGTGCAGCACGCCGACGATGCCGGTCATGCCCTCGTAGCTTGACGTGTGCAGGCCGAGGCGGTCGAGCAGCGCCGGGTCCGAGGCGATGCCCGTCATGTTCACCGGCCGTGAGTGCGGCACGTCGGCAAGCAGCGCGCCGAGCGTGATCACCAGCCGCACCCCGAGCGCCTCGGCGAGGTCGACCAGCAGGGCGCTGAATGTCTTCCAGCGCAGGGAGGGCTCGACGCCCTGGACCAGGACCAGGTCGCGCTCGCCCTCTGGAGAGCGCGCCTCGAACATCTCGACCGAGGGCCAGCTGATCTTGCGGCCGTGCTCGCCGGAGAGCTGGATCCGCGGACGGTTGGCCTGGAAGTCGTAGAACTCCTCGATGTCGACCTTGGCAAAGCGTTTGGCCTCCAGCTCGGCGGCGAGGTAGGAGGTGGCGCCGGAGGCAGCGTCTCCGGCGTCGTTCCAGCCCTGGAAGGCGCACACCATCGCGGGGCTCCGAAGGCCGCTGGGCCGGTGATCCCAGATCAAGGGCTGCATCCGAACCACCGTACATGATGAAAGGCCTATGTCCGGGCAGAGCACGGTTGCGACATTGCGAAAGGGCGAGCAGGTCGACGGCGTCTTCGCCTGCGTGCGCAAGGAGCGTCAGGTCGCCCGCACCGGCGCTCCCTACCTCACGATCGAGCTGCGCGACAGCACGGGCAGCGTGCTCGCGCGCGCATTCACCGATGCCGACCTGCTCGCCGGGCGCTTCGAGCGCGGCGACATCGTCAGGGTGCGGGGGCGCGTGGGCAGCTTCAAAGACGAGCTGCAGCTGGAGCTGGCCCAGATCGAGCGCACCGAGCTGCCAGAGCAGGAGATGGCACGCTTCCTGCCGCGCTCCAGACAGGATCTGGAGGAGCTGGAGGGGTTCCTGGAGCACCTTGTCAGGGAGATCTACGACTCCGGGCTACGTGGCCTGTGCGACAGGCTGCTCTCAGAGAAGCTCCTGCGCAGCGAGCTGCGGCGCGCGCCCTGCTGCCTGCCGGGCGAGGGCGGCCCCGCGCGCGGAGGGCGCCACCACGCCTACCTGGGCGGCCTGCTGGAGCACACGGTCGCTGTGTCGAGCATGGCCCTGGAGCTGTGCGCCGTGCATCAGCGATTGGACCGCGACCTGCTGCTCTGCGCGGCCGTCGTCCACGACCTGGGCAGGACGCAGGAGTTCTCCTACGGCGCCGATATCTCGCGCACCGAGCGGGGCAGGATGCTCGGGCATGTCGAGCTGGGCCTGCGCCTGATCGAGCGGCACGCGCCGAGCGGGCTGCCGGAGAGCCGCCGGCTTGCCCTCGAGCACTGCGTCGCGCTGCACCACGGCCCCGAGGCGGGCTCGGACGTGCGCTTCGCCTCCGCCGAGGCCGCGGCGCTCTACCGCATCAACGCGCTCGACGCACATGTGAAGGGGATGCTCGAGCGCGCCTCGGCGGTCAAGTAGCGCTCCTTTCCTGCCGATCACGTCTCTTATGGAGTCCTCGACCGCGATCGGCGTGAGCGCCGTGGCCCGCAGGCCTGGGCAGCTGCTCGGAGAGATCGCGGTGCAGCTAGGTTTTGCCACCTACGAGGACGTCGAGGCCGCTGTCGCCTCAGCTCGCGAGCGCGGCATTCCCACCGGACAGGTGCTCGTCGAGCGCAAGGTCCTGCGGCAGGACCAGCTCGCGCGCGTGCTCGCGAAGCGGTTTGGCGTCGAGTACGTCGACCTCTCCGCCGTCGAGATCGACATGGGCGTGGCGAGCATGCTGACGCCGGAGGCGATTAGGCGCTACCAGGCGATACCGGTCGGCATCGCCGACGACGGCGCTCTGCTGCTGGCGATGGCGGACCCGGCGAACGTACTGACCGCGGACGACGTGGCGATGATCACCGCCAGGCGCGTGCGGGTGCTCGCAGCCTCGGCCGAGGATGTGCAGCAGGTCGCCAGTAGGTTCGAGGGGCTCGCCGAGTCGATCGAGGACATCGCCGAGTCCGAGCCTGATGACGAGGAGCAGACGCTCTCCGAAGCGGTGGACGCCGATGCGCCGATCATCAAGCTCGTCCACTCGCTGATCGCCCAGGCCGTCGCCCAGGGCGCCTCCGATGTGCACATCACCCCCCAGGAGGGCGACACCGAAGTCGAGCTGCGCGTCGATGGCGTGCTGCACAAGGCGGCCACCATCAGGCGGCGGATGACTCCGGGCGTGATCTCCCGGATAAAGATCATGGCTGACCTCGACATCTCCGAGCGACGCATCCCCCAGGACGGCCGGCTGGCGCTCACGATCGACTCCTCACGCGTGGATATCAGGGTGGTCACGCTGCCGCTGGTCAGCGGCGAGGGCGCGGTGCTGCGGATCCTCGACGGCGGCGCGGTGGTCAAGGAGCTCCCCACGCTCGGGATCGCTGCGAGCGATCTCGCCGCCCTGCAGGGCGCGCTTGCCCGGCCCCACGGAGCGGTCCTGGTGACGGGCCCGACGGGCTCGGGCAAGTCGACGACGCTCTACGCTGCGCTTGGGCAGATATCGGGTGGCGAGCGCAGCGTGATCACGATCGAGGACCCGGTCGAGTCGCGGATCGCCGGCATCAAGCAGATCCAGGTCTCTCCAAGGGCTGGCGTGACCTTCGCGACCGGCCTGCGCTCGATGCTTCGTGCCGACCCCGACGTGATCATGGTGGGCGAGATCAGGGATGCCGCGACCGCCCAGATCGCGGTCGAGGCGGCGTTGACCGGGCACCTCGTGCTCTCGACCCTGCACACCCGCGATGCGCCGAGTGCGCTCAGCCGTCTGGTCGACATGGGCATCGAGCCGTTCCTGATCTCAGCAGCGGTCGACTGCATAATCGCCCAGCGGCTTGTGCGCCTGCTCTGCGCGCACTGCAAGCAGCCGATGAGCCTCACGGACACGCTCGCGGAGCGCTACGGCCTGCAGGGCGCCGAGGTGTTCGAGCCGGGTGGCTGCCAGCGCTGCTCACGCACGGGCTATCGCGGCCGGATCGGTGTCTACGAGGTGATGAGCATGAGCGACGAGCTCAAGGCGATGGTCCTGGAGCGGGCGAGGGTCGAGGATATCGCCGCGGCCGCCCAGCAGCGGGGCATGCGGCGCCTGCGCGACGACGGTATGGCGAAGGTGCGCTTGGGCCTAACCTCGATCGCAGAGATCGAGCGGATCACCGCCAGCGTGCTTTGAGCCTGGCCGCGCGCGAGCCATCGGTATACGACTAATAGCGCGGCGTGAGCCGCGTCATCCTGCGGCCGGGCGGTGAGACTAGCCTGCGGGCGGCG
Source organism: uncultured Actinomycetota bacterium (assembly GCA_963790265.1). Taxonomy (GTDB): domain Bacteria; phylum Actinomycetota; class Thermoleophilia; order Solirubrobacterales; family Solirubrobacteraceae; genus Palsa-744. The sequence continues at coordinate 2,971,835 of CAWBNT010000001.1, read as the reverse complement.
GCGCAGGTGCCTGCGGGCTGGCCGGCGCAGGCACCTGCGCCGCCGGTGCCTGCTGCGGCTGCGCAGGTGGTGGTTGCGCGGCGCTCAGCGTCGGCTGCTGGTGGTCACCCGTGACCGACTGCTTGAACTCATGCAGCCCGGTTCCGAGCGAGCGGCCGATCTCAGGCAAACGCTTCGCGCCGAACACCAGCAGCACGATCAGAAGCAGGGCAAGGATGTGGAGTGGGTTATCGAGTCCCATGGGACTGATGGTAGCGCCTTGGCGCGGAGCGGCATCCGTACTTGGCTGCGCCATCGACGGGCGAGCGACATCAGCGCCGTGGCAGCGAGGCTCGCAGCATCTGCGCCGCGATCAGCAGCATGAGGGCGGCGAAGGCGATCTGCAGCGCCTTGCCCGAAAGGGCGTTGGCGAGGGCGACTCCTCCGGCCGCGCCGCCGAGCGAGAGCATCCCGATCAGCAGCGCGTCCTTGCCACGGATGTTGCCGTAGCGGCGCTGAGAGGCGGTGCCGGCGATCACCACGGGCAGGATCGCAAGCAGAGAGGTGCCCTCGGCGACGTGCTGGGAGAGGCCGAGTACGAGCACGAGGCCGGGCACGAACACGATCCCGCCGCCGACGCCGAGCAAGCCCGCGATCACGCCTGCGAGCAGGCCGATCAGGATCAGCGCCGCGATGCTGCTTGCGCTCACTGGAGGATCAGCTCCACCGCGCTTGCAACCAGGAGCGCCGCGAACATGAGCGAGATCGCCCGTGTCGCAAGGCGCTGCTGCAGCCAGGTGCCAAGCAGCGCGCCGCCGACGGCGGGCATGCCGATCAGCAGCGCGGCCTGCACGTCGACGTTGCCGTAGGCGGCCTGGAGGATGGCTGCGAAGGCGGCGATGAAGACGATCGCCGCGAGCGAGGTGGCCGCCGCCTCGCGCGCCTCGTAGCCGAGCCACAGCACGAGCAGGGGCACGATCACCGAGCCGCCCCCGACCCCGAAGAGGCCGCTGAAGAGGCCGGCGGCGGTGCCAATCGCGATCAGTCTGAGGGATCGGCTGGCCGGCACCGCAGGCATGGTAGGCGCGCCGGCGGCCTGCAGCCCGCCGGCGCGCTGCCCATCAAGGCGCGAGGGTCAAGACTTCTTGGATTTCGCCTTCGCTTTCTTACCTTTGCCCTTGTGTCCCTTGCCCTTCTTGGCGTGCTTGCCCTTGGTCTTGCCGGTCTTTTCTTCGGGCGGCAGCTTCGTCGGTGCGAGGCGGGGCAGCTTGCTGTATTGGTCCGCCTTGCAGCCCCACGGACGCCCCAGTTCGAAGGGACCGGAGATCGCTTGCGTGACGACTTCCTTTTCGATGTAGGCGTAGGTGACGGTGAGCAGCGGATTGACCCGCGGCTCCTGGCAGATCGGCGTTTCGATCGAGAACTGTCCGGTGGTCACCTCGCCGCGGCCTTTGGTGGAGCCGACGCAGTTGACCGACCAGCCCGGCAGTTCCCCGCCGCAGCTGAAGGTGTCGGTCAGCGGTTCGTTTTTGAGGTAGTAGGTGACGAGTGGCGAGGCCCCGACCCCTGTGACTTCGTCGTTGCTCTCGATTTGGTAACCGGTGATCGGACCGTCGCAGGCGAACTGGTACTGGACCTGCTGTTCTTCTTCGCCTTCGATTTCGGGCTTGCCCGCTTCGATGTGGCCGTGGCATTCGTAGTTGTTCGGGTTGTCGATCCCGCTGAATTCTTCGGCGTGACCTACAGCTGCTGTGGCGAGGCTGAGCGCAAGCACGCTCGCGAACGCCGCCAGCAGGCGCAGGGTGAGCCTGGAAGCGGGTAGGTTGATCTGCAACGCGGTTCCGATCCTTTCGGTTGTGGACTGTGTGAGACGGATGGCCCTCAGCCGCCCGTCTGCGAAGGCCCTTGTCTGGGAGCGGCCCTGACAAGGGTCGTGTTGGAGGTCGTGCGGTAGACCTGGGCGTCCAGTTCAGTGACGCCCTGGTCGGCCGCGTGGCCCAACAGGGGCACCCCGAAGAGCCGCTCTAGGCTCTTCAGCAGCGAGTACGTGTTGAATGCTTCCGTGACGCGTGCGCCGATGCGCACGAACGGAGAGAGCACGAGTGCTCCCACTTGCGATCCCGAGCCCGCCTTGCCGCTCTTGGCGGCGGAGTCGAAGGTGATGAGGACAAGGCCGTGCTGCTTGTAGGCCGAGGTGGCGGTGATCTCCGGCACGACCTTCGCCAGGAACGCGTCGGCGCCGGCCAGGCCGGTCGAGGAGCCCGCGCCGCAGCTGGCCTTGGAGCCGTCCTCGCAGGCGCCGGGGACGATCCAGCTGAGGTTCGGCGTGTCCGCGGGGTTGGCGAGGTCTGCGCTCAGCTGGCTGAGGTCGACATCGTCCTTGGTGCAGGCCTGGCTTTCGATCAGCGAGTCGAAGTAGACGAAGGGGTTGCGGGCGATCAGGTAGTCGTTGCCGGGAGTGAGCGCTTCGCTCGGTTCGGAGCCGCCGAGGCTCGGGTGGCGGCAGGTGGTCGCGGCTGCGCTGGAGGAGGGAGCCATGTCCTGGAGGTAGGCGCGCCAGGTCAGCGCCGCTTCGGCGGTCTGATCGGCGAGCGTGTGGACGGGGGCGGGATAGACACATCCGGAGCCGCTGGAGATGCCTTTGGAGTCGAGCGTCCCGGGCGTGAGCGCTGCGTAGCTTGGGCAGTCCTTTTCGGTTTCGGGGTTGGGGCCCTGCCCGGAGAGCAGGGCGATGTCGTTGGCCGCAGGGCTTGCGCCCACGAGCGCGTAGCGGCTCAGCAGTGTGCCCTTGGGGAGCAGTTGCTTGGTCAGGTAGGGCGCGGATCCCTCATCGCTCAGCGCCGCGCTGAAGCTGCTGCCTGAGAGCACGATCGCCCACACGTGGGTGATCTGGGAGAGCAGCGAGGCCGGGACCGGCGTGCTCGCCGAGCCCGAGCCGTTGCCGGATGAGCCGGTCCCCGCTTCGCCTTTGCTCGATTCGCCGGTGGAGCCTTCGGCTGGTGTTTCCGAGCTCTGCCCCGTTGTTTCCTGGCTTGCGGATGGTTTGCCGTTCGCCTTGCTGGGAGCCGAGCCGGTGCCAGTGCTGGGCGTCGCTTCCTGGCCTGCCGAGCTTTCTGGTTCAGAGGAGCCAGAGGGGCTCGACTGAGCCGGCGCCGCCGTGCTCGACTGGCCGGCGGCCGCCCGCTGCGCTGCGAGCGCTCCAAGCAGCGCCGCGGTCAGCGGGGACTTGGCGCCTGCCGCCAGCGAATCGGCTTTGCTGCCCGGCAGCGCTGCGCCGATGCCGATGCTAGCCAACAGCACCGCGCCCGCGATCGCCGCGGTACTGCGACGCGAGGGCAGCCGTGGGCCTGCCGGCTTACCGACAGGGACCTCGGGAGCCGCTTGGGCGTCCCGCTCGTGAGGGCTCGTGGTTTGACTGCTTCTCCACATAGCCCATAAAATAACTTATGTTGATCAATGTTGTGGGGAATCTGCTAATCTGCCCCACTCAAGCAAGTCCAAAACGCAAGTCCAACCAGACAACGGAGTCCTCTGCACATGAGTCGAATACGCCGTATAGCGGTCGCCTTTGCGGTGGTCGGTGTGCTTGGGGTCGCAACGCCAGCGGCCGCCCTTGCAACAAGCCTGATCACGATCAGCGGGGCAACCTCCTCCTATCCACTCGTCGCGCTGCTCGCGCGCAAGTACGAGAAGGTCGAGAAAAACAAAGTCAAGTTCAAGATCGCCCAGGGCGGCTCGCAGGTCGGCGTCAACGACGTCGCTGCAGGGCGCGTGAGCATCGGCGACGTCGCCCGCGATCCGAAGTCGAGCGACCCGACTGGCCTCGACTTCTATCCGATCGCCAAGTACGCGGTCTGCGTCGTGACCAACGACTCCAACCCGATCTCCAATCTCACCGCTGCTCAGGTGGTCTCGATCTTTACGGGCAAGACCCGCAGCTGGTCCGAAGTGCCCGGGGCCAAAGCGACCGGGACGATCGACCTGATCAGCCGCACCTCTGCGGCCGGCGTGCTGACCAACTTCGAAACGCTGCTGAACGGCGGCAAGAAAGTTGCGACGCTCGCTGCGCAGAAGACCTCCGAGGGCCTGCTCAAGCAGTCGGTCGAGAGCGACCCGAACTCGATCGGCTTCCTGTCCAACTACAACGCCGACAGTGGCGGCGTGAACTCCGTCGGCTTCAACGGCATCGGCTGCACCAAGGCCAATGCCGCCTCCGGCCAGTACGCCGGCGTGGCGCGCTTCTACGAGGTGACCAAGGGCGAAGCGAAAGGCGCTCCGGCTTCGTTCATCTCCTGGATCGACCATTCCAAAGCCGCCGAAAAGATCATCGCGAGCGAGTGGATCACGCTCTAGCAAGCTGATGGATCCTCAGCCCTCACGCGCATGATCAAACGCGCACTAAGACCGTGGTCAGACCGCCGCGCCGAGCGAACGCTCGGTGCGGCGAGTCTGCTTGTGGCCGCATGCGTCCTGGCGATGATCGTGTTCGTCGCCGTCGCCGCCTGGCCGATGCTCCATCACGAGGGGCTTTCGTGGCTGGGCTCCGGCGGCAACGTCGACAGCCAGCTTGGCAACATGGCGACGGCAGGCCCGCATCCGCCGGCTTCGATCTACCACCTGCGCGCGTGGCCGCTGATCTACGGCACCCTGCTCACGACGGGCATCGCGGTGGTGCTGGCGCTTCCGCTCGCGCTGCTCTCCTCGATCTTCATCGTCGAGTTCGCGCCCCCGGCGCTGCGCCGGATCACGATCCCCGTGATCCGGCTACTTGCATCGGTGCCATCGGTCGTCTACGGCCTGATCGGGATTCTGGTGCTCGTGCCGTTCGTGGGCAACGACCTGATCACCTCCTCCGAGAAGGCGTCTGTCCAGCAGGTCGTCCAGCTGACAGGCGCAGGTCTGGGAGTGGCGGCGGTCGTGCTTGCGCTGATGATCACGCCGATCATGGTCGCGCTGATCACCGACGCGCTGAGCACCGTGCCGCGGTCCTGGCGCGAGGGCGCGGTCGCGCTCGGCCTCAACCCGCTGCGGGCGACGCTCGCCGTCAACGTGCGTGCGATCAGGCCGGCGATCGTCGCCGCCACCGTGCTATCCACGGCGCGCGCCCTCGGCGAGGCGGTGATGATCTTCATGGTCGCGGGATCGGTCGCCTTCACGCCGAAGCCGGTCGATGGTCTCATCTTCGTCTTCGAGCCTCTGAAGACCCTCGCCTCCGAGATTGTCGAATCGGCCGAAGGCCTTGGCTCGCCGGCCCTACGCGCCGCGATTTACTCGTTCGCGCTGCTGCTGCTGTTCTCGGCCTTCACGCTCTCGCTCTCCGGCTTCCTGGTGAAGCTCCCGCTGCGCAAGTACCAGGCGGTGCGCGCATGAGCGCCGGCGTGCAAGCAGGCCTGCTGAACGGCCGGCCCGCCCGCCGCCGCGGCCGCCGCTCTTCGCTTCATACCTGGCGCATCGGCGATCGGATCGTCCTTCTGGGCGCCTGGGCGGCGGGCCTTGGCCTCTGCCTGATCGCGGGCAGCATCGTCGCCTACATGGGCGTGCGAGGCATCCAGTACCTGCGTCCGGCGCTGCTCGTCAGCCATCCCCAGGTGAGCACCAGCCAGGCCGGCAGCGGCGGCTTTCTCGACCCACTTGAGGGCACGGCGATCCTGACCGTCGTCGGGATCGTGCTGGCGACGCCGCTCTCGATCGCAAGCGCCGTCTGGATCGTCGAGTACGGGCGGCCGTCGTGGCTGGCGCGCGTGGTCGAATCGAGCATCGAGATCGTCGCCGGCACCCCCGACATCGTGATCGCGATCTTCGGCTTGGCGATCTTCCAGACGCACCTGCTGGCGCCGTTTTCCTCCACAGGCGAAGGCGGCGGTGTGGTGGGGCGCTCCTTCATGGCCGCCGGGGCGATGATGTCGCTGATCGCGCTGCCGCCGATGTTCACCGCGACCCGCGACGGGCTGCTTGCGGTGCCAAGGCACATGCGCGAGGCGGCCTTTGCGCTGGGCAAGACCAGGATCGCGACGATCCGCAGGGTGCTGATCCCTCGGGTGCGCGCGAACATCGCCACCGGCGTCACGCTCGGCGTCAGCCGGATCATCGGCGACACCGCGATCGTGATTCTGATGCTGGGAGAGACGCTGCGCATCGAATCGCAGGGCTCTGTGCCGGTGATCGGCCTGCTGCGCGGCACCGGCTCGACGCTGACCAGCTACGTCTTCGACAACTCGCCGGCGGGCGAAGGGCAGGCACCGCAGAAGGCCTACGCGGCCGCATGCGTACTGCTGATCCTGGTGCTGGCACTCAACCTGACGGTTGAACTGATCGGCAGAGTAAGCGCTCGCGGCATGGGCGCCACGACAATGGGCGCAGGATCGGCGCCACGACTATGGGGGCGCGCATGAGCAGCCGCAGCATCCGTTTCGGCGACGATGGCCAGGGCTTCGGCGCCGACGCCTTCGACAGGGAGGCCCGCGAGCTGCTCTCGCAGGCCACACGCTCACAGGACGATCGCCCGCAGCCGCCGGTGCCGCCGGTACGAACGATCGTGCTCGACAGGGAGCCGGTGCCGGTGCGGCCGATACCCGAGCGCGAGCCGGTCAGGACGCCGGCCCGATCCGCTGCGGCGGGCCCTGAGCGGCTGCAGGTGCGCGAGCTCAGCGTCGCCTACGGCGGCAAGCTGGCCGTCAAGTCGGTCTCGCTCGGGGTCCACGAGGGCGAGGTGCTGGCTCTGATCGGGCCCTCGGGCTGCGGCAAGACAACGCTGCTCAGGACGCTGAACCGCCTCACCGAGCTGACACCGGGGTCCGCGCGCAGCGGCGAGGTGATGCTCGACGGGCAGGACGTCGATCAGATGCAGGACACGACTCTGCGCTCGCGGGTGGCGATGGTCTTCCAGCAGCCGAACCCCTTCCCCATGTCCATCTTCGACAACGTCGCCTTCGCGCTGCGCGAGCAGGCGCGCAAGCGGCCCCGCCGCCGGGAGCTCGAGCCGCAGGTGCTCGATGCGCTGCGGCGCGCCGGACTGTACGACGAGGTCGCAGAAGACCTGCACAAGCCGGCGCTGGGCCTCTCCGGGGGCCAGCAGCAGCGGCTCTGCATCGCGCGCGCGATCGCCTCGCGTCCGGAGGTGCTGCTGATGGATGAGCCCTGCAGCGCGCTCGACCCGATCTCCACCGGCGTGATCGAGGAACTGATTCACGAACTGCGTCGTGAGCTCGCGGTCGTGATCGTGACCCACAACCTCGCCCAGGCGCGGCGCGTCGCCGACAAGGTCGCGTTCATGTACCTCGGCGATCTGGTCGAGTACGGCACCACCGCCGAGGTCTTTGAGCAGCCGCGCGCAGCCCGCACGCGCGACTACGTGCAGGGGGCCTTCGGATGAGCGCTCGTATCCTGGTCTGGCTGATTGTCGGCGTTCTGCTCGCGCTCGGCGCCAGCGCCTGCGAGAGCACGCAGGAAGAAAGCGCCAAGGCCGCCAAAGCGGCCGCGGCGCAGCAGACGCGCAACTCCCATCGGCGCGAGCATGCAAACCACCGCAGCGGTGGTAGTTGAAAGGATGTCCTCGTTGAACGTCGTCCCGATCCAGAGCGAGTCCGCCGCGCAGGCTGGCTGTCCCAACTGCGGGGCGCCCGTGGCTGCCGACCAGCACTACTGCCTTGCCTGCGGCCGGCCCTGCGCGCCGCTGCGGCTGCCGTTCCTGGAGGTGCTCCAGAGCTCCGGGCAGGGTTCGGCCGGGATGCCGGGCGCCGCTGCGAACGGCTACCTGCCGCCGTTGCAGCAGAGCGGGTCGGCTGCTCCGCTGCAGCGCTACACGGGGCTGTTCGCGCTGATTGGCGTACTGCTGCTGACCGCGGTGATCGGGCTGCTGATCGGGCACTGGGCGAACGGCTCGGGCGGTTCTGGCAACAGCGGTCCTCAGGTGGTCAAGCTCGAGGGTCTCTCGGGCGCAGCCGCGGCGCCGAGCACCTCCACAGCGGCTACCACCACGAGCAGCTCGACCGCGAGCGCCTCTGGCGCGGCCGGATCGAAAGGCTCCGAACACGTGACCAAGCAGGAAGAAAAAGAAGCCGCTGCCCCAGCGAAACTCACGAAACCTAAAAAACTGAGCTCCTCCAGCGTGCAGAAGCTGAGCAAACTGCACGGCAAGCAGTACGAACAGGAATTCAACAAAATCGCCAACGGCACGGCGCCGATCGAAACGGGCGGCTGAGCGATGGTCGCCAGCACGCGCGCGGAGATGCGCGAGCGCTACATCGAGCTGGCCAAGCGTGTCGCCGCGCTCACGGTCGACCTGGGCGGTCTCACCTACGAGATGGCGATTCGCGACCACTACCGTCTCGACGTGCTCTCGCGTCGCGCGGCAGAGCTGCAGCAGGCGGACGCCGAGCTCGGGGAGCTGGAACGGCTGCTGGCGGCCGCGGAGGCGGGGATCGACGGCCAGTGCCGCTCCTGCGGCGCGGTGCATGGCCGCGGCGCCTCCTTCTGCTGGCATTGCGGCGGGGTGCTGCAGCACGAGTCAACGCCTTCGGCTGTCACCGAGGTGCTGCCACAGCTCCGCGGCGGGTGAGACGACGCTCGGCGCGGGAGGGTATGCGCCTGGTCGTGCTCGCCGGCGCGCATGAGAGACCTCTTTCAGGCCAGGGCAAGGAGCGCCGCCGATCCGAAACATCGGCATACTAGGGGCGTGTCCCCTGCTGCAACGTTCTTGGACGCGCTCGAGCCGCTGCGCTCCGCCCCGGCTCACTCGGCCGTGCTATTGGATATCGACGGCACGCTCGCGCCGATCGTCCGCCACGCCGAGGATGCTCACGTGCCGGAGGCCACTCGGACGCTGCTGATCGAGATCGCAAAGCGCTACGGCGTCGTCGGCTGCATCAGCGGCCGACGTGCCGGCACCGCGCGCCAGATCGTGGCGATCGGCAGCATCGCCTATGTGGGCAACCACGGCGGCGAGCTGCTGCGTCCAGGCGCAACGAGCGTCGAGGTCGAGCCTGAGCTGGCGGAGTGGACCGAGCGGGTGCAGCGGTTCGCCAAGCGGGCATACACGCAGGAGCGCATGCGACTGCGAATCAGGATGGAGGACAAGGGGGCGATCGTCGCGCTTCACTGGCGCGGCGTACCGGACGAGGCCGCTGCCGCCGAGGCGGTCGCTGAGCTCGCGCGGGGCGCCGAGCAGGAGGGGTTTGCGGTGCATTGGGGGCGCAAGGTCCTGGAGGTGCGACCGCCGGTCAGCTTCGACAAGAGCGTCGGCATCGAGCATCTGCTGCGCCAGATGCCGCCGGGCGGCAGCGATCCGCTGCTTGCCGCCGTCTACGTCGGCGACGATGCGACAGACCTCGATGCGTTCCGGGCGCTGCACGCCATGGCTCAGGCGGGGGAGCTGCAGAGAGCCGTCTGCGTCGCGGTGAGATCCGACGAGGCGCCTGCGGAGCTTCTCGAGCAGGCGGACCTGCTCGTGGATGGGCAAAGCGGAGTCCGTGGCCTGCTAGAGGCACTGCTCTGAGCCACGGCAGGTGCGCTTCGTCGACTTCCTCAAGACGACCGTGTTGCTGAGCGCCGGCGCCGCCTCGGCGCTTGCGGCGATATCAGTGCTCTCGGCCGCTGTCGTCTCCAGCACGGCGCTGGTCGGCTCGATGGTTGGCTGGTGGGCGATCGCCACCGCGATCGGCCTGTGGCTTGGCCGCAGAGCCGAGATAAGCTCGCCGATCGCGGGTCTGCTCGCGGGCGCCAGGACGAGCACCGCACTGCCCGAGCAGCGGCCCGCCGTGACGCTTCTGAACAGGCTCTGGCCGTTGCTGCTGTTCGCGATCCTCGCTGGCGGGCTTGGCTTCCTCGCACCTCAGATCCCGGGCATCGGGGCGGGCTTCGCGATCATCTGGGCATTGGCCTGGAGGCGCCAGCACGCCGCCGTCGCGGCGATAGAGGACCGCGACGGAGTGCGCTTTCACGTCAAGCGAACCTCGCCGATCAAGCCGATGGAGCTGCTGCGCACCCCAGGCTTCAAGGCGGTGCGGGCAGAGCGCCTGGTGGCCTGAGCCCTCCTATCGCCCCCGCCGAAGCAGGTCCCTCAGCTGCGGCCACTCCAGAGTATTGGCGACGTCTTGTCTTCTCAGCCAGGCGCGGCGGGCGCTTGCCACTCCCCAACGCATGTTGGCGAGCGTCTGGACTCGGTGGGCGTCGGAGTCGATCACGAGCTTCACGCCTGCTGCGGCCGCCGCGCGGGCATGCATGTCGGGCAGGTCGCGCCTGTCCGGGTTGCCGTTGATCTCCAGCAACGTGCCCGTCCTTGCTGCCGCCTCGAAGACCGCTTCGAGGTCGAGCGCGTAGGGCGCCCGGCGCTCGATCAGCCTGCCGGTCGGATGCCCGATCGCGTCGACCAGGGGATGCTCGATCGCGGCCACCATCCGTCTGGTCATCTGCGCCTCGCTCATGCCGAACGAGGTGTGGATGCTCGCGATCACCCAGTCGAGCTCCGAGAGCAGATCGTCCTCGTAGTCGAGGCTCCCGTCTGCCAGCACGTTCACCTCGCTGCCCGCGAGCAGCTCGATTCCCGGCAGCTGGGCGTTGCATTCCCGGATGCGCTCGATGTGGCGGCGCAGCTCCTCCGGGGAGACGTCGTTGCCGAAGCCGTGCGAGGCGGAGTGATCGGTGATCGCGAGATATCCGTATCCGCGCGCGATCGCGCCCTGCGCCATCTCCTCGATGCTCGCGCGCCCGTCGGAGGCCACGGTGTGGCAGTGCAGGTCGCCTCTGATGTCCCGCTCGGCGATCAGCTCAGGGATGCCACCACTGCCTCCGACTGCGGCCGCCTCCAGCTCGCCGCGATTCTCGCGCAGCTGCGGCGGTATCCAGACCATGCCAAGCGCGGCGTAGACCTCCTCCTCGCTTGTGCACCGCAGCGTCTGCCGATCGCCATCTCGCTCGATGCCGTACTCGCTGACATGCAGCCCGCGTCGCACCGCAGCTTCGCGCAGCGCCGCGTTGTGGGCTCCAGAGCCCGTGAAGTGCTGGAGCAGGTTTCCGTGCTGTGCAGGCGCTGCGATTCGCAGGTCGAGGGAGAGTCCGGAGTGCGAGCGCGCTCTGGCCCCGGCAAGGCCGGGCGCGATGACGCTCTCGATCCGCTCGAGCCTGGCCAGCGCCTGCGTCAGCCGCTCGGGCTGCGAGGTGACGGCGACCAGGTCGATGTCCTTGACGGCGTCTGCCGATCGCCTGATCGAGCCGGCGATCTCCAGAACCGTGTCAGGCGGCGCCTGAGCACGCAGTTCGTCCGCGATCGCCTGCGCAGCCTCGAGTGCTGCTGGCAGCAGCACCCTGCGCGCCGCCTGCGGGACGGGTTGCGCCTCCAGCGCGGCGAGCACCGTCTGCTCGAACTTCGGGCCAAGGCCCTTGACTGCGCGCAGACGCTGGGCGAGGGCCGCCTCGCGCAGTGCGTCGGGAGAGTCGACGCCGAGCGCGGTGTGGAGCAGGCGAGCGCGCTTGGCGCCGATGCCGGGCAAGCGCGTGATCGCGAGCAGGCCGGGCGGGTAGCGCTCGCGCAGGCGCGATAGCGCGGGGATCGTCCCGGTCTGCTGCAGGGCGAGAATCTTCTCTTGGATCGTGGGCCCGATGCCAGGCAGCTCAGTGGCCCTGCCGGCGCGTGCGAGTGCCGCGACCGAGACGGGAGATTCGCGCACCCGACGCGCCGCGCTGCGGTACGCAAGCACGCGGTGGACGATTGCGCCGTCGAGCTCGTAGAGGTCGGCGAGCTCGTCGAGGGTGTCAGCGATCGTCGAGTTCTGGAGGTCTGTGGCCGCCATCTGCTCTAGGGTACGTCGGCGATGACAGGGGTGCCTTGGCTAGTCCTTCCCACATACAACGAGTCCGAGAACCTCGAGAGGATGATCGCCTCCGCAGCCAGCGTGCTGGAAAGCGCCGCGCCAGAGGGGTTCGCGATCCTGATCGCCGACGACAGCTCGCCCGACGGCACAGGTGAGATCGCGGACCGGCTCGCCGGCGAGCACGAGTGGGTCCACGTGCTGCACCGCAGCAACAAGGAAGGCATCGGACCCGCCTACGTCGCGGGCTTCAAGCACGCGCTCGCAAGCGGCGCCGACTATGTGATGGAGATGGACTGCGACTTCTCTCACGATCCGGCCGACCTTGCGCGCCTGCTGGCAGCGGTCGACCGAAGCTCCGGCGGCGAGGCGGACCTTGCGCTCGGCTCGCGCTACGTCTTGGGCGGCGGCGTGACCGACTGGGGGTTGCTGCGGCGGGTCATCAGCTACGGAGGCTCCACATACGCTCGCATCCTGCTGGGCCTGAAGGTAAGGGATCTCACCGGCGGCTTCAAGTGCTTCAGGCGCGAGGTGCTGGAGGCGATCGATCTCGACGGCGTGCGCTCCCAGGGATACGCCTTCCAGGTCGAGCTGACCTACAGGGCGATCCGTGCCGGCTACAAGGTGCAGGAGGTCCCGATCGTCTTCCGTGATCGCGAGCACGGCGCGAGCAAGATGTCCTGGCGGATCACGGTGGAGGCGATGTGGCTGGTGCCGGGGCTTCGCCTGGGCGCTTCTCGCCGCGGCCGCGGCGTGGACTCTGAGTCGCAGACGCCCGCGCTCCGGTAGCGCAGGCTCGCCGCCGCTGCGTCGACGTTGGCTCGCGCGGGACTGTGATGAAGAAAGGCTCACGTAGGCGCCCCCGATCGCCGATCAGATTGGGTGGACGCGTCCGCATACGCCTTCTATCACGGGGTACGTCACACCCGCTCGGCGCTTGCGCGCTGGGGCGATCGGCCGCTGCCTGTGATCGGACGCTGGCTGGCGGGCTCGGCCTTCGCCGCTACGTGCCTGCTCCTCGCGGTGCTCGTGGTCGCCGCACTCTCCGGCGGCTACACGCAGGTCATCACTCTGCAGCCGCCGTTCGCGGTCGGTGGCTGGAGCTCGGTCGGCGAGGTGCTCACAAGCAACCTGCTCGTGCTCGCCCTGCATGCGCTGGCCTGCGTGGCGGGCTTCATCGCAGGCAGCGAGCTGCCGCTGCAGGCCTCCGCGCACCGTGGCCTCTCGCGCTGGGTCCATCAGCACGGCGGCGGAATCGCGATCGGCTTCGTCGCCTGCGCGACGGCGTTCTCGCTCTCCATCCAGGCCTACGTGCTCGGGCACACGCTCGCCGGGGTCGCCCATTTCCTCGGGGTCTCGCCCGAGCTATTGCTGCTGGGCGTGCTACCGCACGCAGCGCCGGAGCTGATCGCGCTGTTCCTGCCGCTGGCGGCATGGATCATCGCGAGTCGCCGGGGAGAGTGGGACGAGCTGCTGGCAGCGACGTTCGTGACGATCGCGATCTCCGTGCCGCTGCTGCTGATTGCGGCCCTGATCGAGGTCTATGTCTCCCCGCATCTGTTCACTGCGCTCACTGGCATCCATCCGCCGATCGTGCGCGAAGTCGGTGGTCTGATCGTTCATGACAGGGTGCGGTGAAATGGGGACCAGCAAGCCCTATCGTCTCCTGCGGGAGGATCGGAGCCGCGGCCGGGCCGCCCCTTGCTTTACTTTGTATAGTAGGTAGAGAGCCAACGCGCACGACAGGAGACCCCGATGGCAGGCAACCTCAGCGAAGTAACAGACGTCAACTTCCAGGCAGAGGTGATCGAGTCCGAAAAGCCGGTGCTCGTCGACTTCTGGGCGCCCTGGTGCGGCCCCTGCAGGGTGATTGCGCCGGTGCTCGAGGAGATCGCGGGCGAGCGGCCCGAGATGCGGATCGTGAAGCTCAACGTCGATGAGAACCAGCAGACCGCCGCGACCTATCAGGTGCTCTCGATCCCGACAATGATCCTCTTCAAGAACGGCTCGCCGGTCAAGACGGTCGTCGGCGCCTATCCGAAGAAGCGCCTCGAGGCGGAGCTGGAGCCCGCCCTGGCAGCCTGAGGCAGGGCGGCCCTACAATTGGCCGCCCTGTGAGCAGCGCTTCAAGACATCCCCTGATCCCCGAGCGGGCGCTTGACGCGCGCAAGGAGCTGCCGCAACTCGAGCTGGAGGTGATGGAGCGCTGGCGCGAGCGTGAGGTGTTCAAGCGCTCGCTGCAGGCGCGAGCGGACGCGCAGCCGTGGGTCTTCTACGAGGGACCGCCCACCGCCAACGGCAGGCCGGGCTCACACCATGTCCTCTCGCGCGTCTTCAAGGACATCTACCCGCGATACAAGACGATGCGGGGCTTCCGGGTCGATCGCAAGGGCGGCTGGGACTGCCACGGCCTGCCGGTTGAGATCGCCGTCGAACAGCAGCTCGGGCTGACCTCCAAGACGGAGGTCGAGGACTACGGAATAGAGGCCTTCAACGCCAAGTGCAGGGAATCGGTGTTCACCTACCTGCAGGAGTGGGATCGCCTGACAGAGCGGATCGGCTTCTGGATCGATCTCGACGACGCCTATAGGACGCTCGACGAGAGCTACATCGAGTCGGTCTGGTGGGCGCTCTGCCAGATCAACGGCAAGGGCCTGCTCTACGAGGGCCACAAGGTCGTGCCCTACTGCCCGCGCTGCGGGACGGCGCTCTCCTCGCACGAGGTCGCGCTGGGGTACAAGGACGTGGTCGATCCGAGCGTCTACGTGAAGCTGAGGCTGCAGGACAGCGATGAGAGCCTGCTGATCTGGACGACGACTCCGTGGACGCTACCTGGAAACGTCGCGGTCGCTGTCGGGCCTGCGATCGAGTATGCGAAGGTCCGCTGGCAGGACGAGACGCTGATCCTCGCCACGGCCCTGGTGGAGAAGGTGCTGGGCGACGACGCCGAGGTGATCGAGCGGCTCTCCGGCGCCGATCTGCTGGGGCGCCGCTATGAGGGGCCGCTCTTCGGTGCCGCTCCGCACCCACGCGAGGGCGGCACGCAGCCGTTCTCGGTGATCGCGGGCGACTTCGTCACCACCGAGGATGGCACCGGCCTGGTTCACGTCGCGCCGGCTTTCGGCGAGGACGACTTCAACGTTGCGGCCGCCGAAGGGATGATCGAGCGCGACGACTCGCGCTCGTTGCTGAACCCGGTGAGGCTCGACGGCACATATGACGCGAGCGTGATTGGCGTCGGCGCGCATTCCTACGAGGGCCGCTTCGTAAAGGATCCGCAGTTGACTGAGGAGCTGATTGCCGAACTGGAGAGCCGTGGGATGCTGCTGCGGCGCAGCGACTACGAGCACTCCTACCCGCATTGCTGGCGCTGCGGCACGCCGCTGATCTACTACGCGAAGGCGTCCTGGTACATCAGGACAACGGCGGTGAAAGATCGGATGCTGGCCGGTAACGAGACCGTCGGCTGGCACCCGCCTCACATCAAGCACGGGCGCTTCGGCGAGTGGCTGAAGGGCAACGTCGACTGGGCGCTCTCACGCGAGCGTTACTGGGGAACCCCGCTGCCAGTGTGGCGCTGCGCGGAGCGTCACGTGCACGTCGTGGGCTCCTTCGCCGAGCTCACGGAGCGCTCTGGGGCAAGCCTCGCAGACCACCACCGCCCGTTCGTCGACGAGGTGCAGTTCGCATGCCCGCACGAGGGCTCTGACGGTCGGCCCTGCGGCGCCCCGATGCGACGGGTGCCCGAGGTGATCGACGTCTGGTTCGACTCGGGCGCGATGCCCTTCGCCCAGCACCACGCGCCCTTCGAGCGCCAGGACCTCTTCGAGGAGCGCTTCCCTGCCGACTTCGTCTGCGAGGCGCTTGACCAGACCAGGGGCTGGTTCTACTCGCTGCTGGCCGTCTCGACGCTGCTCTTTGACACATCCCCGTATCGCAACGTCGTCTGCCTTGGCCTGATCCTCGACGCCGAAGGCCAGAAGATGAGCAAGAGCAAGGGCAACACAGTCGAGCCCTGGCAGGTGCTTGACGAGTTCGGCGCCGATGCCTTCCGCTGGTACTTCTTCACCTCAAAGCAGCCGTGGGACGGCTACCGCTTCTCCCAGGAGGCGATCGGTGAGGGGGTGCGCCTGTTCCTCAAGCAGCTCTGGTCCACCTATTTCTTCTATGTCCTCTACGCGAACGCGAACTCTGCGCGCCTGGCGGCGGCGGACCTCACCGCGCTCACAGGCGCCGAGCACCACAGTGCGGAGCTGGATCGCTGGGCGCTCTCGCGCAGCGCGGGAACAGCCCAGCTGGTCGCCGAGAAGCTGGACGACTATGACGCCACCGCCGCCGGCAGGGCGATCGCGGAGCTGCTCGACGATCTCTCCAACTGGTATGTGCGGCGCTCGCGTAGGCGCTTCTGGGACGGTGAGCCAACGGCATTTGCCACCCTGCGCGAGTGCCTGCTGGTCCTCAGCAAGCTGCTCGCTCCCTTCTGCCCGTTCATCTCCGACGAGATCTACGACAACCTGGACGGAACGCTGCCGAGCGTGCACCTATGCGACTTCCCGACCGGTGAGGATCTGCCTGAACGCGACCTGGATCTGGAGCAGGAGATGGCGACCGCTCGCCAGACCGTGAAGCTCGGCCTCGGCGCCAGGGCGAAGGCGAAGGCAAAGGTGCGCCAGCCGCTCGCCGAGGCCATCGTGGTCGCCGACGGCCGCGAGCGGGCAGCGATCGAGCGGCTCTCGGAGATCGTCAGAGAGGAGCTCAACGTGCGCGCGGTGCGCTTCGTGGATGCCGCAGAGGAGCTCGGGCGCTATGAGGTGAAGGCCAACTACCGCCGCCTCGGGCCGATCTTCGGCAAAGACATGCCCCTGGCTGCCGATGCGATCGCGGCGCTCGACCCCCAGCACGTCGCCGGCGTTGTGCTCTCTGGCGAGAATGGTGCCGCGCTCGGCATCTCGGTTGCCGGCCGCGAGCACACGCTCGGCGCCGAGGACGTGATCCTCACGATGTCCGCCCCCGAGGGGTACTCGGTGGAGCGCGAGGGCGCCCATGCGGTCGCGCTGGAGCTCGCGATCGACGAGGACCTGCGCCGGGAGGGGCAGGCGCGCGAGATCGTCCACGCGGTTCAGAACGCGCGCAAGAGCGCGGGCCTCGAGGTCGAGGACAGGATCTCGCTCTCACTGTCGGGCGCCCAGGAGCTGCTTGCGGCGGCGACCGCTCACAGCGACTATTTGAGGGGAGAGACGCTGACGTGGCTCGAACTGCTTGAGCAGGATGGCAGAACGGCCGAGCTGGGGGGCGACGGCGAGGTCTATCGTGATGTTGTGAGGGTCCACGGGCTGGAGCTCTCGGTCGTGCTCACCTACGTGGTCTGAGTCGGTTTCACAGCCAAGGCGCACCGAGGTGTACGCAGAGTGCTCAATCAGAGGTTTTGTAGCTGTCGATCACGGTGGCGCTCGGTCACGAACGCGTTTACACTGACGCTTGTGGCGAGCGTGTCAAAGTCTGAGTGGTCCGATGCCCGACTGCGACGAGAGCGAGGGCAGACGGGCGTTCGATCGCCCACAGTGATCGACGTCGCGCAGCTTGCTGGGGTAGGCAAGACGACCGTGTCAGCGGTAATCCACGACCGCGAGCATGTGGCGCCAGAGCTGAGGACGCGGGTGCTCGATGCGATTGAGCGTCTTGGCTATCGACCAAATATCTCCGCACGCAATCTGAAGATGCGGCGCACCGACGTGATAGGCGTGGTAGTCGGCGATCTGTTCGATCCGTTCAATGCGGAGATCACCGCTTACGTAGAGCGCTACGCTGCGCGCGGCGCATTGAAGGTGCTGCTGACGACGAGCGGCGAGGGGGACCTAGCGCGCACTGAGGCCGTTGCAGAACTGATAGGCCATCCAGTCGCGGCAGTGCTCCTGATCGGTACCGGCGGACCGCCGGAGATTGACAGGCTGGCCGACCGACACGTGCCGCTGATCTTCGTGGCTCATGAGAGCGATCTGGGGTCATCAATCGTCGTCGATAACGTTCGCGGCGGCGAACTGGCTACCAGACACTTGATCGAGCTCGGCCCTCGGCGGCTGGCTTACGTGAGCGCTGGACCGCTCGCTCGCGAGGACGACGAGGCTCGCCTCAGCGGCTATCGGCGTGTCCTGGCTCAAGCAAATCACGTAGCCAGCGATCAACGTGAGCTCAGGCTGGGCTCGATCTCGCGCCCTAAGCGACACGAAGCGCTCGCCGAGTTGTTGAGAGCACCGCGGCGGCCGACCGCGATCTTTGCGGCAGAAGACATACTTGCATTGGAGCTGATGCAGGTGGCCTCAGAGTCAGGACTACACGTTCCAGCCGACGTGTCGATTGTGGGCTTCGATGACATCTCGATTGCCGCCCATGACCTGATCGCACTGACGACCGTTAGCCAGCCATTCGAGGAGTTGCTGCTCACGCTCAAGTGCCTCGATGGCGCTCAGAGGCGCGTCGGCTCGATCGCGCAGCGGCTCGCGCCTGCGTTGATGGTTCGGCGTTCGACTGCGCCGCCTTCCGTGGACGCCGGTTACTCGCAGCCGCTAGCCTCGAAGCTCCCAGGAGTTTAGGCGCACCCCCGACGAGGAAAAGGAGGTTGACGGAAAGAAGAGGGTTGACAGCCCGATCGGGAAGTGGTTCAATAGCGAACGTTCCGCAACGTTTTGTCAGGCTTCGACGCCGCGTCGTCTATGTGGGACGTCGACGCGGTCATCGGATGCCTTGTGACCGTTTCGCGTCATCGGTTCCGAATACCGCGCGACAAGCTCAAGCATTGCTGCCGTACCCGTCAGCAGAGCAGATTCGGCGACGCTCGCTCTCTTGGGTGGAACGCCCGTGGCGCCCCGCCGAAGCCTCACTACCCGCGATTCACTGAGCGTGCGCGTCAGCGCGTCACGAGTTGCTGCGGACTGGGCCGATCGCGGCCCTCAGCAAGGACCATCCAAGGATTGCAGAGGCGGAGATGACGATAGCGCGCTGCATGGCGTCAAGTGTTGCCTGACGACCGCCTCCGGCCACGGCGCTCTGCACGCCGCCCTGATCGGCTGGAAATCACTGGCGGCGCGGAGGTGATCACTACGCCTTACACGTGGGGTTCGTCGGTCTCGTCGATCCTGCACAACGACGCGGTGCCCGTCTTCGCTGATGTGGACCCTGAGCGTGGCCTGCTCGATCCGGCGTCCGTGGAGGCGGCGATCGGCCCGAAGACGGAGGCGATCCTCGCGGTACACATCTACGGGCAGCCGGCTGACATGACTGCCTTGCGCGCGATTGCAGACCGTCATGACCTCGCGCTGATCGAGGATGGAAGCCAGGCCCACGGCGCGCGCCATCGCGGTGTACGGGTGGGGGCGTTTGGCGATGCGGCTGGCTTCTCGTGCATGGGTGGCAAGTTGCTTGCGACTACCGAGGCGGGCTACCTGCTCACCGGTCGCGACGATGTCTACTGGAAGGCGATCCTCAGCTGCCAGCACGCCGGCGGCACGGAGTACCCTGGCCGCGCGAGCGAGCCGGGCTTCCCTGATGAGCTGCGGCCCTATATTGACTCGCTCAGCTATACCTACCGACTCGGAATTCTGAATTCGGTGCTGATGGTCGAGCAGCTCGCGAAGCTCGATCAGAGAACGCATCCAATCCGCAATGTCATCGACTTGGCCATTTCTCAGCTCGCTTCCGTAGCGCAGCATGAAACCTCGTTACGACCGGCATTTCACATCTGTTCGCTCAACTTCACGCCAGAGCATGCTGGCGTCTCCAAGCAGACGTACATCGCGGCATTGCGGGCAGAGGGTGCGCCTGTCTTCAATTACGTAGCAACGCCAATACACCGTCTGGAGCGCTCGCGCCCGCACACGACCGCACCGAAGGTGATGTGGACTGATCGCATCCGGCGCACAGGTGGCCACTACGCCGAGCAGGAACTGCCCGCTGTGACCCATGGTATCACTCGATTTAGATGAGCTGGAATTGGATCTATGATGACCCAACCGCAATGCTACGACTCGCTGATTGCTTCATAAAGGTCGAGGAGCATCTCGACGATCTGCGAGCGTACGAACAAAGTGCATAACTGGGATAGAACAGATTAAGCGAACCACGCACACCAGTATCGCCGTCTCTGGGAGCGACACGAGAATGGCAGCGCCATTAAGGGAGGAAGTGCAATGAGGAAGCAGATGTGTAACGGGCATTGTGTCAGTGCTGGCATTCAACGCCGTGGCATCAGGTTGCCAGATGTGGCGTCTGGGCGCCGCGGTTTCAAGTTGGGAGGCGGTATGCGCCGGTCTGGGGCATGGGTAACTGCCTTTGTGGCGCTGATGTTGGCCGTAGCGGGGTGTGGCTCCTCGTCTGCGCCGCACTCGTCGTCCAAGACGGCGAGTTTCTATACGGGTGGGACGCCGGGCGGCACACCGGTTCGAGGTGGGGTGGCGACCCTCGATGAGGGGCAGGCAATCAAAAATCTGCAGCCCATTGAACTAGTGGAATCAGATGAAATAGCAGTCACTGGTGAGCTGTTCGACCAGCTGGTCGAGTATCTGCCAGGCAGTCGTGAAGCCCAGCCGGCTTGGCGGAATCATGGTCGATCTCTCCGAACGGCCTGACCTATACCTTCCACATCCGTCCACACGTGGAGTTCTCCAATGGGGAACCGCTGACAGCCGAAGACGTTGCCTTCTCGCTGCTACTCCAAAGCTCCGTACCGCGATCCTCGGCCGCCGCTCAAGCATCGACTTGGAAGCTGTCGATCGTCGATCCTCTGACCGTGAAGCTGCAGCTGCAGAAGCCCTTCTCGGGGTTGATCAGCTACCTAGGTGGAGTTCAACTATCGATCGTGCCAAAGCGCGTGTTCGAACGTGAGGGGGTGAAGAGCTTCGGGGTGCATCCAATCGGCACGGGGCCGTTCATGCTGAAGAGCGCGACTCCGACGTACTCTAACGTCACCATGGTGCGCAATCCCCATTACTGGCGGGTTGGCAGCCGTATCTCGATGGCTCGTGTTCAACGAGGTTACGGAAACCAATGCGCGTATCCTAGCGGTGCGCACCGGGCGGCTACGATTGCGACAGGGATCAGCTTCTCACAATCGCCAATCTCCAGAAAACGGCTGGAGTGAGGATGCTCGTACTGCGCTGCAGACCACCGATCCACTGTTCTTCAACGATGGCGTCGCGCCGTTCAATAATGTGAACGTGCGCAAAGCGCTCAACTATGCACGCGCGACAGGAAATCATCAAAGCAGTCTTCAAGGGTTTGGCTAACTGGCGAACGACCCCATCGGCATCTCAAGTATTGGGATTCGAGCGTGCCGCGTTCTCGTTCGACCTCGCCAAAGCCAAGGCGCTGCTGAATGAATCTCCGGTGCCAAACGGCTTCAGTGCCACCCTGATCGTGCTTGTGCGAACCGGATGCGGAGTTTGTCGCCTCCATCCTGCAGAGCACGTGGCACAGATCGGCGTTCACATCACGCTCAAACCCAAGAACCCTCTACGTTTTATGCACGTCGTCGCCGACAAGTACCAGATGCAATCACCTCAGACGAAGATTCGTGACCGAAGAGTATGCGCTCGATGTCTCGCGCTCCTCAACTTTGACTACCCAGATCCGGCACGCACTCCGACGACACATATTTCAACTCGCCGCGTGTGACCGCTCTGCTGCGGCGGCGACGACTTCGCAGAACGAAGCGGAAGAGCAAGCTGTTCGGCGAAGTCCAGGAACTCGTGTGCCGAAGAAGCTGCTGACGATGCAATCGCAGAGTTGCCGTCGCGCACGCTCGTCAGCGCCTCGCTTACGGCTTCCAAGTCCTGCCCACGAACACCATGCGGCTAAGCAGGCATGGCTGCGAAGTGAGCTCCGCAGCGGGATCTGGTCACGAATCTACCACCTTGCGCTGCGTGGAGCCAGCGATGTTGAAATATGTTGGTTTGCGTCTGTTGCAGACATTGCCGGTTCTGTTTGGCATCACGATCGTGAGCTTCCTTTTGATTCACCTCGTTCCTGGGGACCCGGCTCGGATCCAGCTCGGTCCCCACGCAAACGACGCTAGGTGCTGGCGCTGAGGCGCCAGCTTGGTCTGACGCGGCCGCTGCTGGCACAGTACCTGTCGTTCTTGGGCGGTGCCGTGCACATGCACTTCGGTGAATCGCTGGCGTTGCACCAGCCGGTTGGGAGGTTGATCGGCTCGCGGATGGGTGCGACGGGGCTGTTGCTGCTCTATAGCTGGTCGTGAGTTTGGTGCTGACGGTGCCGTTTGCGATGTTGGCTGCGGTGAAGCGTGATCGGCTCGCGGATCACGCGATTCGCGTGGTGGGCATGGTGTTCTTCGGGATGCCGATCTTTTGGCTTGGGCTGCTCTTGATCTTGCTCTTCGGTTTGGAGCTTGGCTGGCTTCCGGCCGGCGGCTACGAACATGGATTTGTAGGTGAGGTGCGCAGCCTGACCTTGCCTGCGGTCACTTTGGGACTCGTGATGGCGCCGCTGTTCGTGCGCTCGTTGCGTGCGAGCATCATCCATACTCTTGACTCGGGATTTGTGGAGGCTGCACGTGCGCGGGGATTCGGCGAGCGGCGCGTGTTGTTTCGTCACGTATTGCGCAATGCTTCGATCTCGACGTGACGCTTGTCGGAGCTGACGATCAGTGGCGTGTTGAGTTTTACGGTGGTGCTCGAAAACGTGTTCGCGATCCCGGGGTTGGGGGCGCTCTTGGTGTCTTCCGTGTCCGCGCGTGATTTCCCGATGATTCAAGGGCTTGTCGTGGTGCTTGCGGTCGCGGTGGTCGCGATCAACCTGATGGCGGACTTGGCCTATGCAGCGATCGACCCGCGGGTGCGGCTGTGAGCACGGTGCTTGCACCGGAGGTGGAGGATGTCGGACTAGCCGGCGTGCCTATCTCCGGCGAGATGGCCAGCGACCGCGGAGGTGTCGGGCTGTGGGTCGGAACTGGATCGTGGGCCTGGTGGTCGCGGCGACGGTGATCGTGCACGTGTTTGGCGTGGGAGACCCCGACCGCCTGGACCTGTTGAACACGCTGGCGGGCCCATCGTTCGCGCACCCGTTCGGCACCGACGGCCAGGGTCCTGATGTGCTGCTGCGGACTGTGTACGCGAGCGGGCTCGACATCGAGGTCGGCGTCGTGACCACGGTGGTGCCGTTTGCGATCGGGATGGTGCTGGCGTTGTGGGCGGCTTCTTCGGAGGCTGGTGGACTCGCGATCATGCGCGTCGTGGACGCGTTGCTGGCGTTCCCGTTCATCGCGTTGATCATCGCGTTCGTGACGATCTTCGGTGTCGGGTTGACCGGCGTGTACATCGGTCTGATCGTGGTCAGCGTTCCCACGTTCGCGCGGCTGACGCGCGGGGAGATGCTGGTGCTGCGCGAGCAGCAGTTCATGATGGCTGCGCGTACGCTCGGCTTCTCGAGCAGGCGGATAATCTTCAAGCACGCGATGCCGCACTTGGTGCGGCCTAATCTGGTGTTCGCGCCGTCGAACATGCTGGGCAACATCCTGGCGGTCGCAACGCTTTCCTATCTAGGGCTGGGCGCGCAGCCGCCGACGCCCGAGTGGGGCGCGATCATCAGCGAAGGCCAAACCTACCTCTTGAGCTCGTGGTGGATCGCGACGTTGCCGGGACTGTCTGGTATTCGTCGGTGTGGGGTTCAGCCTGATCGGAGATGGGCTGGCCGAGCGGCTGCGGGGGCGCACCGGATGAGCGGCGCAGCTGTCGATCCAGGTGAGGTGGATCGTGTGCTCGGCGTGCGGGGTCTGCACGTGGAGTTTCCAAGCCAAAGCGGTGACGTGCGGGCGGCCAGCAACGTGCAGTTCAGCGTCGGCGCAGGCAGACGCTTGGGATCGTGGGCAAATCGGGGTGTGGCAAGAGCGTGACGTCGCGCGCACTGTGTGCGCTCGTGCCGGCGTCTGGCAGGGTGCGGGCCGGCACCGTCGATTTCGAAGGCGTCAGCTATGAGGTCGCCGACGATCTGGTCGGGCTCCGCGGCGACAAGATCTCGATGATCTTCCAGGATCCCGCGAGCAGTCTCAACCCGGTGCTTTCGGTCGGCAGTCATCTCAGCGAGGTGCTGCGGTCAAGCTCGCATATTCGCGCCGAGCCCACGCACGAAAGCGATCGATCTGCTCGATCACATTGGTATCACCGATCCGCAAGCAGCTCGCGTCCTATCCGCAAGAGCTCAGCGGCGCATGCGGCGGGATCGGGATGGGCGATTTTCTCGCGCCCAAGTGCTGCTCGCCGACGAGCCGACGACGCGCTGACGTCACCACGCAGGAACAGATCCTGAAGCTGCTGCGCGACTGCAGGCCGAATCTGGCATGGCGATCATCCTCGTGACGCACGACCTCGCGTGATCGAAGAAGTCTGCGACGAGGTGGTCGTGATGTACGCTGCTATGTCGTGGAGCGCATCTCGTGAGCCCTCGCCACGCCCGCCATCCTTACCTCTAATTGCGGAGCTATCACACGGGCATGGATGCCAAGCGTCTTGCCCGGATGCCTCGGGTGCTCAATCTCGCCAGTGCTGCCCTTGCCGCTCCATCTCCGCTCCCGGTTGGCGCCCTCGCCGGCGGCGGCGGTCGGGCGTCGCATCGCCGCTCGGGCGGCCGGCGTAGCGTCCGCGAGGTCGGCGGCTAGGCGACGACACGCTCACGCGGCCGCCCCCCCCCCGGCCGCCGCCGCCGCCCCGCCGCCGGCCCGCGCCGGCGCGCGCCCGCGCCGCGCCGCCGCGCGCGGCCGGCGCGGCCGCCCCCCGCCCCGCGGCGCCGCGCGCGCGCCCCGCCGCGCCGCGCGCGCGCGCCCGCCGCGCCGCGCGCGCGCGCGCCCGGGCCCCGCGCCCGGGCCCCCCGCGCGCGCGGCGCCGGCGCGCGCGCGCCGCGCCGGCCGCGCGCGCGGCGCCCGCGCCGCGGGCCGCGCCTCGCGGTCGCCAGCTTTGAGCTGTGCGTCATTCGCCAGGCGGGCGACGGCGGTCTTCACCAGCCGCGCCGGCACGCGGCGCTGATCGAGCGCACCGCGCGCGCGGCGCGCCGGCGGCGCGCCCGCCGCGCGCCGGCCGCGGCGCGCCGCGCGCCGCGCCGCCGCGCGGCGCGGCGGGCGCCGCGGCGCGCGCGCCGGCGGGCCGCCGCGGCCGCGGGCCGCGCGGGCGCGCGGCCGGCCATTCGCGGTGGCGGCAGTTTGCCGCGGCGGCGCGGCGCGCGCGGCCGGCGCGGCCGCGGGCGCCGGGCGGGGGGGGGCGACGCGACGGGCGCCGGCGCGCGCGCGGGGCGGGGCGCGCGCCGCGGCGCGCGCGCGGGCACGCGCGACGGGCGAGCAACGGGCGCGCGCGGGCGCAAGCACGGAAGGCACAGCAAGCGCGGCCCGAGCGCGCGCAGCGCGCGGGCGCCAGCGGCGCGCGGCGCCGAGCGCCGCGACACGACGCACACACGAAAGCGCGCGCCGGGACAAAGGCAAGCGACGCGACAGCGGCAACGCAAAAACACAGCGAGACGCGCGAGGGACGAGAGCGCGCCGGCCGAGCAGGCGAGAGAACACAAGACGATCTGGACCACAGACGGCGCAGACGCTCAAGCGCCGAACGAGACGAAGCAGCGAGCCACAGAGCGACGCCAAGCGCGGCGGAGAGCGAGCCAGCAGGAGGCCGCAACACCGAGAGCGCACGACGAAGTCATCCCGTCGTCGATCACGACCAAGGCAAAGCAAGAGCCCCTCTCGAAGACGGAGCGCGGCCGAGCAGCAGCCAACGCGAAGAAACGAAAGACGCAGGCGCGCTGCACGACAAGACGACCAAGAGCGGGCACGAAACGCACCAAAAAACACACGGGCTAGCCCTAACAACAGCAACCCACACGCGAGCTGACAAAGGCACATCTATGGCTAACACCCCAGCAGGGTGTGCACTATCAAAACAACCCACACAACGAGCCCACTAAGCTCGAGCGAGCACCTAGCTAAACCGACGAGCGCCCAGCACAGCCACCGAAAACAAGCAGACGGCGCAACCACCGCCAACAACCAACACACACAACAACCGCAAAGCGCAGAACGGAAGCGCACCGGGACGAGCAACACAACAGCGCAACAGAAACCGACAGCCGCAGCAACGCAACGCACTAACGACGAGTCGAGCGCATGCCGGTATCACCAGCGTTGCGCTCGTCGCGCACACACCAACGACGCAGTACTGCACCCGCAGTCGCAGTTAAAGAGCAACGAGACGACGAGCGCTGAGCCTGACCCGAGCGCAAGGCAGACACCCACAGCGCTAGCACACGACCAAGCAGCTACAACACGCTACCAGCACACGCAAAAACACGAACGCAAGCAGCTCAAGCTACCGATCAACCGAACCGAGCGCACACCCCTCTACACACTCGCTCAACGCTCTCAGCTACACAACGACACAGCAAACCAACCACAAAAATTCGCGGGGTTCGGCAGCTTTGAGCTCTTCCCGTCACCCCCCGCCACCGCGCCCCCCCAATTTCACGCCAAGGCGGCCGTCTACTCGCTCCCGGTCGTTCGTCGATACCACCCACTGCCTGACGGCAACAAGCGCCGCGGGCTACGACGTGATGCCAGCGAGTTCCTTGACCGTAACGGACCAACGATACCACCTGTGACGGCGCGCGCGGGCAGCGTGGGCGAGCGCGGCGAGAACTCCTAATGACAACGCTGGCGGTCTTCACGCACCCGCCCCGGACGGGCTGCAACCGCACACAGCCCCCTGACGGCAACAACGCCGGGCACGACGTGAGCGCGAGTCCTTATGACGGGGGCGCTTCCGCACCCGCCGCATGGAACCGCAACCCACCCCACCCCCCGCGCGCGGCGACTCGATGACGGCCTGCAGTGGAAGCCGTCGGCAATTGAGCGCCTGGCGTCGGGCGATCTCGATGAGGCCGCCTTCATGGAATGGGTGCAGGAGCGTCTCGACTAGAGCGAAACGACCTGCGGCGGAGCGTGCAGATGCTCGGAGCGGCCACGTTCTCCTGATGGGCCGGCCACCCGGCCGCGCAGCATCTCGACGGCCGCGATCGGGCTCTCGCCGAGCCGCAGCACCGTGCTGGCGCCGGTGTCCGGGACTGCGCCCCTGTAGTCGTAGACCTCGATCTGGCCGCAGGCCTGGCGTGCGGCGTAGACGAGCTGTCCGACTGCCTGAAGGTGCTCGCCGGCGCCGGCGAGCACCAGGGCGCTTGGGTGCAGCGATCGCAGGGCGTTGCCAACCCGCTCCTGGCGCATGCCCACGGGCAGCGAGAGTGTGCGCCATCCCGCGCGGCGCAGAAGCAGCTCGAGCGCTTGCGCATGCAGGGCATCCACAGAGCCATTGGCGCTCGCGTCGAAGATCATCACGCCCTCCTCGCGGATCGCGGGCGGGGAGACGCGCTTGGCGGCTGCGAGCCAGCCGGTCGCGTAGCGCCAGGCAAAGCAGTGCTCCGGTGTGTCCTTGTCGAGCATCGCAACGCCGGCGAGCAGCACGCTCTCCACGGTGTGCTCGAGCGAGCGCATCATCAGGCTCTCTTCGATCAGGCGGTCGGCCTTGGCCTCGTTAAAGTCGGCGAACGCGAGAGAAAGTCGTTGCGCGGTGCAGGGGCCTTCGCCGCGCTCGCGCACCGCGGAGATCGCACCCGAGATCTCGCCCGTCTCGCCGAGCGCGTCGCGGAGAGCTTCGATCTCGCCGCGCTCGAAGATCCTGTGCCCGCCCTCGGTGCGGCGTGCGGTCGGGTAGCCAAAGCGCTGCTCCCATCCGCGCAGCGTGTTCGCGCTCACGCCGAGCATCGCGGCGGCCGTATTGGTCCTGATCGCGCTCATCGCAGAGATGTTGAGGTTTGATGAGGGACTCGGCAAGGCCTGCAAAGTGAGCTGCATATCGCAAGAATCCATGCATGCGGTTGCGCCTCTACCACCACTCCGACGGCGCTCGCATCGCCTACAGGGAGGTCGGCTCGGGTCCGCCGATCGCGCTGCTGCACTCCGCGATGCTCAGCCACCAGGAGTGGGCGCCAGTGGTCGCCGTGCTCGCGGAGCGCTACAGGGTGGTGCTGCCGGACCTGCCCCTGCACGGCGACTCGGAGGACAGGCCCTTCCACCCCTACACGCTGGACTGGTTCGCGGAGGTTCTCTGCGGCTTCGCGGCCGACGTGCTCGGGCCGCGGCCGATGATCGGCGGCCACGACGCTGGCGCTGAGATCCTGCTGCACGCGCTCCAGCGAGGAGGTCTGCGCCCCAGCAAGCTCGTGTTGATGCCAAGCAGGATGCACCGCCCGCCGCAGCGCCGCAAGACGATGCGGGCATGGCGGCTTGCGGCCAGCACCGGAGCGATCCCGGGCGTCGACCGGGCGCTCACCCACGCTGTGAAGGCGCTGATGACGCCGGCGCGAGGCATGCGGCTCTCCGCGCGCGCAGACCCTGCGGTGAGTGACCTGATCAGACAGTCCTTCGCCGACGTTGGCGGCAACGCCAACCTCGCGCGTGCCTGGTCGAAGTGCGCGCGCCGCTGGCCAAACGGCTCGCAGGATCATCTGCTCGCGCTCTATCCGAAGCTCACGATGCCAGTCCTCTTGCTGTGGGCCGATCGTGACCGTCTGCACCCGCTTGCGATCGCCGAGGAGGCGCTCGACCTGCTGCCCAACGCCCAGCTGCGGGTCCTGCAAAGCACAGGCTTCCTGATCGCCTACGACGACCCGGTCGGCGTGGCGAGAGAGATATCCGCCTTCTGCGGATAACGTCCCGGGCGCCCAAACGCGACAAGGAGACTCGATGACAGACAAGCAGCTCTGGGGCGGGGAGACCGCCAAGGCCTTGGAGAACTTCCCCATCTCGGGGGAGCGGGTGCCGATCGCGGTCGTCCACTGGCTTGCGCGGATCAAGGGCGCGGCGGCGGCTGTGAACGCCGAGCTTGGCGGTCTCGACAAGCGCAGGGCGGGCAGGATCGAGCGGGCTGCCAAGGAGATCGCCGCCGGCAAGCACGACGGCCAGTTCCCGATCGACGTCTTCCAGACGGGCTCTGGCACCTCGACGAACATGAACGCCAACGAGGTGATCGCAAGCCTCGCCGGCGAGGGCGTCCACGCCAACGACCACGTCAACATGGGCCAGTCATCAAACGACGTGTTCCCCTCCGCGGTGCACCTCGCCGCGCTCGAGCTGGCCTCCAACGAGCTGCTGCCCGCGCTGAGGACGCTGGAGCGCTCGCTCTCGCGCAAGGCCAAGAGCTTCCAGAACGTCGTAAAGGCGGGCAGGACGCATCTGATGGATGCGGTGCCAGTCACCCTGGGCCAGGAGTTCGCCGGATACGCCGCTCAGGTCGCGCTTGGCCAGGAGCGCGTCAGGGACGCCCTGGCCCACGTCGGCCAGATCCCGCTCGGCGGCACCGCGACCGGCACCGGGCTGAACACGCATGCGAGGTTCGCCGAGAAGGTGCGGGCACGGCTGAAGAAGGAGTCGGGTCTGCGCCAGATCGCCGCTCCTGCCGACCGCTTCGAGGCGCAGGCCGCCAGGGATGCCTTGGTCGAGCTCTCCGGCGCGTTGAAGGTGGTTGCGGTCTCGTTGACCAAGATCGCAAACGACATCGCGCTGATGGGGTCCGGCCCACGGGCGGGCATCGGTGAGCTGTACCTGCCGGAGCTTCAGAAGGGCTCCTCGATCATGCCGGGCAAGGTCAACCCCGTGCTGCCCGAGGTCGTGCTGCAGGTGGCCGCCCAGGTGATCGGCAACGACACCGCGATCACGATCGGCGGCATGCAGGGCCAGTTCGAGCTCAACGTCCGTGTCCCGCTGATCGCCCGCAACCTGATCCAGTCGATCCACCTGCTGAGCACCGCCTCCACGGCGTTCGCGCAGAAGTGCGTCGACGGCATCAGGGCCAACAAGGCCGGGACGGACGCCTCCGCGGGCGCGACCCTTGCGGTCGCGACGGCCCTGAACGGCGCGATTGGCTATGACAAGGCAGCCACGATCGTCAAGAAGGCGACCGACTCGGGCCGCCCGCTGCGCGAGATCGCGCTGGAGGAGGGCGTGGACGCCAAGCTCTACGACGAGACGATCGACCTGCGAAAGATCGCGGCGGGCAACGCCTCTTAGAGATATTGCTGTTCCGAGCGGCGCATGCGCCGCTCGGCGGGGCCGCACATGTGCGGCCCCGAGGCGAGCCCGCATGCGGGCTCGCCCCATCTATTCACCGATTATCTGCTCCAGCAGCATTCGCGCCCCCACCTTGGAGAGCGGCTCGTTGAGGTTGCCGCACTTCGGCGACTGCACGCATGACGGGCAGCCCTTGCTGCACTTGCACCCGACGATCAGCCGGTGGGCGTCCTTACAGAGCTCCTCGAAGCGCGCGAAGGCGGTCCGCGCGATGCCGACCCCCCCCGGGTGGCCGTCGTAAATGAAGATCGCGGGGCCGCTGGTTTGGGGGTGCAGGTTGGTGGAGAGGCCGCCGATGTCCCAGCGGTCGCACATCGCGATCAGGGGCAGCACCGCGATCTGGGAGTGCTCGGTGGCGTGCAGGGCGCCGAGCAGAGCCTCCAGGGGAATCGCCTGGTCCCCCAGGCTGGCTATCGCCGGCCCCGGCTCGTACCACAGCGCCTGCGTGGCGAAGGTGGTCTGCGGGAGGTCGAGCGCGATCAGGTCGATCTGGGAGTGGTCTGCGATGCGCTTGCGCTGATAGGCGATTACGGTCTCAGTAACCGAGACCTCGCCGAAGGAGACGCTCACTCCGAGCGCGGTGCGGCGGTCCAGCAGCCGCTCGATCGCGGTGTCGGTCTCCATCTTCGGCTGGGTGTACCAGTCGCCGTTGAACGCTTTGACCAGCGCTCGCCGCTGCTGCAGGTCGAGCTGCAGCACCTCGTAGGCGATGCCGAGGTGCAGATAGATCGCGCCCTGGTGGACCGTCGAGTGTGCCCGCGCTGCCTCGACGGTGCCGAGCATCTCGCCAGAGTCCATCTCCACGATCGCAAAGCGCTCGGCGGAGGCGCTGCGCAGCGAGACATCGCCCGCCGGATAGGAGCCGGGGCGCCGCGGCACGTAGCTGGTGGGCGCAAGCGTTGCGGCCGAAGGCTCCCGGCCGCTACGCGTCTGGCGGCGGCGCAGGGCGCCGCTGCCCACCAGCACCTCCGCATAGGCCTCCCAGCGGGGACCGAGGGTCTGTGCATCGCCTGCGGAGAGAGGTCCCTCGTGCGCGGCGCAGAGCAGGTGCTGGAGATGGATCTGCGGGCTCTCGTGATCGAGGATGGCAGCCTCCACGGGGCGCTCCAGGAAGTCGGCGGGGTGCCGGCAGAAGAACTGGTCGAGCGCGTCCTCGCCGGCGATGTAGACGGCAAGGCCGTTGCCGCGGCGGCCCGCCCTGCCCCACATCTGCTTCAGGGAGGCCACGGTGCCGGGGAAGGTGACCACGATTGCGGCGTCCAGCTGGCCGATGTCGATGCCGAGCTCGAGCGCGTCGGTGGTGATCACGGCTCGCAGCTCGCCCTTGACCAGTCGCGCCTCCAGCTCGCGGCGCTGCTGGGCGGTGTAGCCGGCCCGATAGGGGACGACGAGCTCGGCGAGGTCGGGGTCCTGCGCCTGCAGACGCTGCCGCAGAAGGCGCGTGAGCAGCTCGACGCCCCGGCGTGAGCGCACGAAGCAGATCGACCTTGCCCCGCTGAGCACGAGCTTTGCCAGCAGCTCCGCGCCCTCGGCGCTGGCGGGCAGGCGGCTGCCGAGCTGCTCGTCGATCAGCGGCGGGTTCCAGATCGCGATCTGCCTCGCGGGTGTGGGGGAGCCATCGTCGTCGATCAGCGTGAAGTCTGTGAGGCCGGTGAGGCGCTCCGCGAGATCGACAGGGTTTGCGATCGTCGCGGAGGTGAGCAGGAAGCGTGGCTCAGTGCCGTAGTTGGCCGCGATCCGCCGCAGGCGCCTGATCACATTGGCGACGTGGGAGCCGAAGACGCCCCTGTAGACGTGAGCCTCGTCGATCACGACCACCGCGAGGTTCGAGAACAGCTCCGCCCAAGCTTGGTGGTTGGGCAGGATGCCCACGTGCAGCATGTCCGGGTTGGTGAGCACGACGTTGGCCTTGCGGCGGATCTCGCTGCGGGCCTGCCTGGGCGTGTCGCCGTCGTAGATCGCCGGTCTGATGCGCCCCGGCAGCCCGAAGGCGCTCAGCGCCCGCGCCTGGTCCTGGGCCAGTGCCTTGGTCGGGTAGAGGTAGAGCGCCCGCGCCCTGGCGTCGCGGCAGAGGACCTCGATCGTCGGCAGGTTGAAGCACATCGACTTGCCGGAGGCGGTCCCGGTTGTGATCACGACAGATCCCTCCCAGGCGGCGGCGAGCGCCTTGCTCTGGTGGGAGTAGAGCCGCTCGATGCCAAGCCGTCCAAGTGCACCCAGCAGGTCGGCGTGCAGGTCGGCCGGGGGCGGGACGAGGCGGGGCTGCGCACGGCTGTTGTGCGCCTCGCCGACGAGCCGCCCGTCCGCCCGGCCCTCAGTGAGGATCTCGCGCCAGCGGTCCTCAGGCGATGCGGCCGGCACGGTTGGCTGCTGCGTTGCCACTGGGTTGCGATAGTAGAGCGGGCAATGCCCATCCGCTGCCTCTACCTCGATCTCGACGGCACCCTGCTCGGGCAGGGCGCCTCGCTGCTGCACGATGGGGATGGGGCGGTGAGCATCGACGGGGTCCGCGCACTGCAGGCCTGCCTGCGGGCGGACGTGGAGATCGTGTTGATGTCGGGCCGCCGCCGCGTCCAGGTGGCTGAGGACGCGCGCCTCTTCGGAGCGCGCTGCTTCATCTACGAGGCCGGATCCTGCCTTGTCTTCGACGGCGAGGAGCACTGGCTGACGGGCGGGATGGTGCCCGGCGAGCTGAACGTATTCGAGCAAATCGAGCGCTCCGGGGCGCCCGCACTGCTGCTCGAGCTCTTCGCGGGGCGGCTCGAGTACCACGAGCCCTGGCACACAAGCCGCGACGCATCGCATCTGTTTCGCGGTCTCGTGGACTCGACGGAGGTGGACGCTGCGCTTGCCGAGCACGGCCACGAGACGCTGCGGCTGGTGGACAACGGGGTCGTCAGCCGGCGCTCGCCGGCGCTTGCCGCGCTGCCGCACGTGCGTGGCTACCACCTCGTCGCGGCGAGCGCCTCCAAGGCGGCGGCGGTGGCGGCGCACGCGCGAATGCGGGGATATGCCCGCCAGGAGCTCTTCGCGGTTGGCGACTCTCGCGAGGACCTCGGCTGCGCCGAGCACGTGGGCGCCTTCTGGCTGGTGGCCAACGCGCTGCAGCGCGACCCGAGCATGGCACAGGAGATCGCGGGGATGGGCAATGTGAACGTCGCCGAGGCGGCCCATGGGCCTGGCGTATACGAGGCCGTTCTCAGCACGCTGATGGCTCGCTGAGGCCGGCGGCTTTTAGGAAAGGCGCCGCCAGAGGCGCCGCCAGAACCCTGGCTGCGGACGGCGCCAGCGCGCGGGCGGAGGGACGGTGGCTCTGACGAGCGCGACCCAGTCCCCGAGCGGCAGCTCGCCCGATATCAACCGCCCCAGCGCGCTTGTGACTGGCGATGGCACGCCCGCGCTCTCCAGCGTCTGCGCGAGCAGCGGCACCGACTCGAGCGCCTCGACCGCCTGGCCGATCCGCTGCGGGATCTCCGTCGCTGGAATGCCCTGCGCCAGCAGCTCCCCGGCCCGTCGGTTGCGGCTCTCGCGTGCCAGCGCGGTCGCGACGAGATCGCCCGTGCCGGCGAGGCCGATCATCGACTCGGGGCGGGCGCCAAGCCGCTCGGCGTAGCGCCACACCTCGGCGAAGATGTGCCCGGCCGCGGCGCCCGCGGCGTTGGGTCCCTGGGCTTCGGTGGCGCCCGTGGCGAGCGCCGCCGCGTTCTTGGCCGCCCCGGCCAGCTCCACGCCGATCGGGTCGTCGGAGACCTCGCAGACGACGCCCGCCCGCGTGAACACCTGGGCCAGCTCCTGGGCGAGATCCTCGCTATGGGATGCGACCACGAGACCAGCGCCGGAGCGGACCATCTCTTGGGCATGTGCGGGCCCGCCGATGCACGCCACCCTGTGGCCCTCCAGGGTGAGGCCGAGCACAGCAGTCGGAGCCTGGCCGTCGGGCGGCACGAGGCCCTTGGCCACCGAGACCACCGCGGTGCGCCTGCCAAGCCCGGAGCGTCGGATGGCCGCGAGCACTATGGCGATCTCCTTCGAGGGGACGGCCAGAAACACGTAGTCGGCGCGGGCGAGCCCGGCGGACATCGGCTCGATGCGCAGTTGCGCGGGCAGCTCGACCCCGGGCAGGTACGTGGCATTCTCGCGCTGAGAGTCGAGCGCCGAAGCCTGCTCTGCGGTCCGTGCCTGCAGCGTGCTACGCAGCCCGCCGCGCGATAGCAGCACCGCCAGCGCGGTGCCGAAGGAGCCGGCGCCGATCACCGTGGCGCGCGGCGCCCCCGGAGTCGGCAGCGAGCGTGCGCGCGAGAGGGTAGGCTCAATCTCGGGCATCCGGTGAGCGAGCCTAGCGATCAATCAACGAAGGAGACCCGCCCACCCGGTCCAGCGGCAGGCGCATTCTCATGGCGCAACTGGGCCGGCGATCAGCGCTGCCGGCCAGCGAGGATCGAGTCGCCCAGCAGCGTTGAGGAGATAGCAGGCGCTCTGACCCGCGCGTCCAGCGCGGGCATGGCCGTGCGAGCCGTCGGGTCGGGCCACTCCTTCAGCGACATCGCCTGCACCGACGGGATGCAGCTGCAGCTGCACGGGCTCTCGAAGGTGCTTGACGTGGACCGCGGCTCAGGGCTCGTTCGCGTGCAGGGCGGGATCACGATCCGTGAGCTTGGACGGTGCGTCGCAGAGCATGGGCTCGCGCTCGAAAACCTCGGTGACATCGATGCCCAGACGATCGCGGGCGCGATCTCCACCGCAACGCATGGCACCGGTGCCAAGCTGGCGAACATCCCCGCGCAGGTGGAGGAGATGACGCTGGTGCTGGCCGACGGGTCGACGCTCACCTGCTCGCAGCTCAGCGATCCCGAGACCTTCAGGGCGGCACGTGTGGGCCTTGGAACGCTCGGCGTGATCGCGGAGGTGACGCTGCGCTGCGTGCCCGCGTTCTGCCTGCGCGCAGTCGACTCCTCCGCTCCGCTGCAGGAGACCCTCGATTGCTTCGAAGAGCTTTCGCAGAGCAACGACCACTTCGAATTCTATGTCTTCCCCTATGCGAGCATCGCGTTGCGTAGGACGAACAACCGCACCGATGAGCTGCCGCGGCCGCCGAGCCGCCTGGCCACATATGTGAACGACGTGCTGCTCGTCAACGCGGCGTTCGGCCTCTTCTGCAGGGTTGGCAGGGGCCTGCCCTCCCAGATCCCTGCCATCAATCGATTGGTCACGAGGCTTGCCGGCTCCCGCGTTCGCGTGGACAGATCAGACCGTGTGTTTGCCACGCCGCGTCTGGTGAGGTTCACAGAGATGGAGTACGCGCTGCCACGCGCAAGCGTGCCTGAAGCAGTGCGCCGAGTGCTTGCGATGGTGGAGCGCGAGCGACTGCCCGTGCCCTTTCCGATCGAGGTTCGCTCGGTCGCGGCCGACGATGCATTCCTCTCTACCGCCGTCGGGCGAGACAGCGGCTTCGTGGCCGTTCACATGTTCGAAGGCATGGCCTTCGAGACCTATTTCAGGGCGGTGGAGGCGATCATGGAGGAGCTGGATGGAAGGCCGCACTGGGGCAAGCGGCACTTCCAGACCGCCGCGACCCTGCAGCCGCGTTACCCGGATTGGGACCGCTTCCAGGCTGTCAGGGCTCGTTTGGATCCGACTGGGCTCTTCTCCAACGCATGGACCGATCGCGTGCTCGGGCCGGTGGGCGCCAGATCGCCGGAGCGCTCAGCGTGAGCGTGGCGGCGCCGCCGCACGCGGGCGAGGAGATGCAGCTGCAGCGCCTGGAAAGTGCCACGGCCGGTCTTGCGCCGCCGTTTGCCGTGGTCGATCTCGACGCACTGCGCGCCAATGCGCAGGCAATGGAACGCCTGGCCGGCGGCAAGCCGATCCGCCTGGCCAGCAAGTCGGTGCGCTGCCGTGCGCTGCAGGCGCAGGTGCTTGCGCGGGAGGGCTTTCAGGGCACGCTCGCCTTCACCCTGCCGGAGGCGCTCTGGCTCATCGAGCAGGAGGGCCCGCAGGACATCCTCGTCGCCTATCCAAGCGCCGACGTGGAGGCGCTGTCTGCGCTTGCGCGCCTGAGCATCGAGCGTCCGCAGGCTCGGGTCACCGTGATGGTCGACTGCATCGAGCACGTCGAGATGATCGAGGCGGCCGGCGCGAGCGAGCGGGGGCCGGTGCGGGTCTGCATCGACATCGACGCAGGCTGGTGGGCGCTTGGGGGAAGGCTGAAGATCGGCGCCAGGCGCTCTCCGCTCCACACCTCCGTGCAGGCGCGCCGGCTTGCGGAGGCGATTGCCTCGCGGGGGGCTGTGAGGTTGGTCGGGCTGATGGCATACGAGGGCCAGATCGCTGGCCTCGGTGACGCCCCGCCAGGCAGGCCGCTGCGCGCGCTGGCGATCCGGAGGCTGCAGGCCACCTCCAGGCGTGAGCTTGCACGGCGCCGAGCCGAGATCGTGGCAGAGGTGCGGGCGCTCTCGCCGCTGGAATTCGTCAACGGCGGCGGTACGGGCAGCCTTGCTGGGACCGCCTCCGAGGCTGCCGTCACCGAGCTCGGCGCGGGCTCGGGGCTCTACGGTCCCACGCTGTTCGACGCGTACAGGGCTTTTCGGCCGCTACCGGCGGCAATGTTCGCGCTGCCGGTGGTGCGCAGGCCGGCGGCTGGCGTGGCGACTGCGCTCGGCGGCGGGTATCTGGCCTCCGGGCCCGCCGATTCCGCACGGCTTCCGCGGCCACACCTGCCGCGCGGCCTGCGGCTCGATCCGATGGAGGGCGCCGGCGAGGTCCAGACGCCGCTGATCGGCCAGGCGGCCAGCCACCTGCGGATCGGTGATCGTGTCTGGTTTCGGCACGCAAAGGCGGGGGAGCTCTGCGAGCGCTTCGAGGTCCTGCATGCGATCGAGGGCGACGCGGTGGTCGATGAGCTGCGCACCTACCGGGGCGAGGGACGCTGCTTTCTGTGATCTGCGCCAGCCGGTCGCTCAGATCACCTCGGCAAGGCTTCGGCCTGCCTGCGCGAGCGCACGCTCGGAGCGTGCCTGGATCACCAGCTGCAGATCGAGGATGCGGGCGTCGAAGGCCGTGAGGTCGTTCTCGCGCGTGACCGCGTAGGCGGGGACGCCCGCCTGACGCGCGCGTGTCGCGATCTCGAACGGCAGGCTGCCGAGCAGCGTGCGCTCATCCAGGCGCGGCGCGAGAATCACGACCGCTCTTGCCGCCTTCATTCGAGCGTCGAAGCCAGAGTCGAGCTCATCGCCCAGCGGGCACAGATCTGCAAGCAGTCGTCCACTCTCGCCGAGGCCGGTGCTGAACGCGGTGGCGACGCGATCGGCATCCAGCCGCGCGTCGAAGGACTGTGCGGCGATGAGCACGGCGAGGCTGATCCCGACGGAGCGGCTGCGGCGCGGTTGCGTGCTTGGCGATGGCACGCCGTGCATGATCACAGGTCGGGCCTGTCACAAATCGTCTCGCTTTTCGTTTAAGTAGATGAGATGACCCAGTTCTTCGACGCGCTCGAACGCCAGCTTGTGGCGCTGTCGAGGGATGCGCCGCGCATGACGCCGCGGGTCAGAGCCAGGCGCCGTCTGGCTGTGGGCACCGTCACGCTGCTCTGTCTGTTTGCCTGTGTGGCCGGAACAACGCTGCTGCCGCGCGGTGAGAGGAACGCCACCGTCGGTGCGAAATCCATGTTCGCGGTGCTGCGGTCCCGTGCCACGTCGCTATCCAGGCCCACGTTGTTCGGTGCGATCACGAAAGGCGGCTCTGTGCTCGACGCTGGCTACGGCGATGGCGCGTGCGGACAGCGCATGCCGGTGGGCGAATCAGGCAGGCCCCACCTGCTGGACGTCGACACGATGACAGGGCGCCTGCAAGGGCTGGTCTGCACAAACCGCAATGACAGGCGCAGCCAGAGCAGCCAGTCGCCGGCTGGGTGCCGGAATCCACAGCCGACGATGGTTGCCAGCTTCCTCGACGAGGAGAGCGATCGGGCGCAGGACATGATCTCCGCGGCTCGGTTGAGGTCCGGCCGACGACCGTGCGATCAGTCGGCCTCGCAGCATGAGAGGGCCCCGTGAGAGAAGGTCTGGCTCGGGTGTCGAGATCCCATGGATCGCTTCGCGCGGCGCTGCGCCGGGCTCCCGCGGGCGCAAGCGACGAGTCATTGCTGCGCCTCGCGGCCGCTGGGGACGGCGAGGCGTTCGCCGAGCTCTACCGCCGCCGCCTGCCGGTCGTCGTCGCCTTCTTGCGCCGGCGCACCGAGACGGCCGAGACGGCCGCCGACCTTGCTGCCGAGACCTTCGTGGCGGCTTTGAGCCACCTGCAGGCGGGAGGTGAGCCTCCGCCTAGCGCACTTGCGTGGCTGCTCACGATCGCCCGCAACAAGCTCCTTGACAGCCTCAGGCGCGGCCGCGTCGAGGACGAGGCGAGATCGCGCCTGCAGCTGGAGCGACTGGAGCTGACGGACGAGGATCTCGAGGCGGTTGAGCGGATGGCAGCGCAGAGCGAGGCGCTGCCGCAGCTGCTCGAGATGCTGCCGGCGGACCAGCTCTCCGCGGTAAAGGCCCATGTGCTCGACGAGCGCGACTATGCCGAGATCGCAGCCGAGCTGCAGATATCGAATGCGGTGGTGCGCAAGCGCGTGAGCCGCGGGCTGCAGCGCCTGCGCATGAGTTGGAGCTCGAATCCCGTTGTCCGCTGAGAAGGCGCGATCCGATCAAGCGCCGGCTGGTGCGTCGATCACCGAGCTGCGCCTGCTCGAGTGCTTCGTCGCGCTTGCCGAGGAGCAGCACATCGGCCGCGCAGCGCAGCGGCTGCGGATCGGGCAGTCGGCACTCAGCCGCAGCGTGGGTCAGCTCGAACGGCGCCTCGGTGTGGAGCTGCTCTTGCGGGATGCATCCGAGGTCCAGCTGACGCCGACCGGCGAGGCGATGCTCGCGCGCAGCGTCGAGCTGCTCAGCCGCCATGAAGCCGTGGTTCAGGAGATCCGGCGGCTCGGCCGCCAGCACCCGACCTCGGTGAGGATCGCCGTCGACGATGGCTTTGCCGGACTGCTGCTGGCCCCTGCGATCCGCGAATACCGCGAGCTTGCGCCGGACGCCGAGATCGCCGTTCGCGGCTCTGCATACGGTGCGGGCGCAGCAGAGCTGCTCGCCGACGGCAGCGCCGACTTCGCGCTGGTCGGCGTCCAGCCGGTGGATCCCGGCTCCCGCTCGGTGGTGGTGGGCTCATGCCGTCGCGTCGTGGTCGCCGGCGCCGAGCATCCCCTCGCCGAGGGCGACTTCGCGGCGCTGGAGGAGCTGCGCGGAGAACCTGAGCTGCGCGCGAAGGGCGCCTCCGCCGAGGCGCTGATGCAGTGGTCGCTCGCGGGCCTGATCGGAGAGTCCGTAGCTCACGCCGGGGAGTTCACGCAGTTCTGCGAGGCGCTCGATCTCGCGGCGGCCGGTCAGGGCATCCTGATCGCGCCGGACATCGCGCAGCGTCGCTTCGCGCGCGCGGATCTGTGCTGGATCCCGTTGACCGGGCTCGAGAGGATGCCGGTGCATCTGGCGTGGCGTCGCAGGAACGTGCCGCGCAGCCGTGCAGAGGCGCTCGCCCGCGCCTTCGAGCAAGCCGCCGGCGGCCGCGGCGCATCGGCGGGCACTCCGGTGCCGTGCGAGTCGGCACCGGGCGCCGACCTCTGAGAGGTGTTTGCGAGCCGCGCGTCCTCTAGCATCAGCGAGGATGGCGGGCGAAGGAGCGACAGTCGCGGAGGAGGAGTACCTGCAGAGCCTGTTCTGGCTCCACGAGGCCGGCTTGCCGATGACCGGTGCCAACGTCGCCCGGGCGATGCAGCTCTCCGCGCCCACCGTCCACGAGATGATCGGGCGCCTGGAGCGCGACGGCTACATCACCAGGAGCCGGGACAGGACGATCTCCTTCACGGAGTCCGGCTCTGCTCACGCCGAGGCGGTCGTGCGGCGCCACCGCCTGATCGAGCGGTTTCTCACCGACGTGCTCGGCATCCCCTGGGACGAGGTTCACGAGGAGGCCGAGCGGCTCGAGCATGCAATGTCCCCGGTGCTCGAAGCCCGCATGCTCGCGGCGATCGGTAACGCGAAGACCTGCCCCCACGGCCATCCGATCGTCGCCGGCGTGAGGATCGCCGGCGTTCCGCTTGCCGACGTGGCGATCGGCGCCTCGGTGCGTGTCCTGCGCTTCGAGAACGAGGCCGAGGATCTCCTGCGCTACCTGAAGGAATCAGGGCTGGAGCCAGGCATGGCGGGCACGCTCGTACAGAGCGACGAGGAGCACGTCGCGATCGAGACCGCGGAGGCAGTGCGCTGCGCGGTCACCCCCAGCGTCGCCGAGACCGTCTCCGTGGTCGCCGACCCATCGCCGCCGCCGCGCACGGCGTTGCCGGAGCAATTGGTCCTCGGTCAAAAGTACGGCCGCTGAGGTCCTGACGTCCGATAGCCGGCGCCAGGCGGCGTCCTCGCTCGCGTACGGAGTACGCCACGTCGCTTGAGTCCTTGCCTGGCTTGGCTCTCGGACGTCAGGAGGGGATAGCCGGGGGCCAAGCAGTGTCCTTGCCTTGGTGTGGCTATCGGACGTCAGAAGGGGAAGCCGGCGACGGGCGCGCGCGAAGCCTTCTGCTCAGAGCGAGTGGTAGGCGTCGGCGAGGCGCTTTATGCCCTCGTCGATCTGCTCCACGGTGACGCCTGAGTAGGCGAGCCGAAGGGTGTTCTCTCCGCCGCTCAGCAGGAAGTCGGTGCCCTTCACGAATGCGACTCCGCGCTCTGAGGCGGTGCGGAAGAGGGCATTTACGTCTGTGTCCTCGGGCAGCGTCACCCACATGAAGTAGCCGCCCTCCGGGTCGATGAACCGGGCCTCGGGCAGCTCCCTGCGCAGTGCGGCGCCGAGCGCCCCCGCACGCTGCTGGAGGGCCGCCTTCACCGTCTCGATCGAGCGCTCCACGGCGCCGGAGGCGCAGAACTCGTAGACAATCGCCTGGGCGACCATGTTCGGGGAGATGTAGGTGTTGGTTGCAAGCTGGGCGATCGCGGCGATGTGATCCGGTGGGCCGACGAGGTAGCCGACGCGGATGCCCGGGCAGACGGTCTTGGAGAACGAGGAGGCGTAGATCACGTGCTCGGGGTCCAGCGAGAGCATCGTCGGCAGGGCCTCCCCGCTGAAGCGCAGCGCCACGTAAGGGTCGTCCTCGAAGATCGTGAAGGCGTGAGCTGCCGCCAGGGAGACGAGCTCGCGACGCTTGGGCTCACAGAGCGTGTAGCCGGCGGGGTTCTGGAAGTTGGGGATGATGTGGGCGAGCTTCGGCCGCACCGGCTGGCCGCCATCGCCGCTCAGCAGCTTTGAAAGCGCAGCCGTGTCGATGCCATCGTCCTGCAACTCGACAGCGTGCACGTTGGCGCCCCGCGTGCGCAGCGAGAGCAGCGTGCGGTCATAGGTGGGCCGCTCCACGATCACGTCGTCGCCTGGGCCGACGAGATGCTCGAACAGGAATGCGTCGGCCTGCATCGAGCCGTTGGTCACCAGCACGCGCTCTGGCTCGACGCTGTGCTTGTCCGCGATCCAGGCACGCAGGCGGCCATATCCGACTGAGGTGCCGTAGGCGGTCGCGCCACCGGGGTCGCTGTCGAAGGCGCGCGCCGCCGCGGCCTTCAGGCCATCGACATCGACGATGTCAAGCGACGGGGCTCCGCGTGCGAAGGATATGGTCGAGGCGGCCATCGGCGTGGAAGGTTATAAGTTGGGGTGCCTGGGCTCAGGTCTGATCGACCGGAGGCCGCGTCTCGGAGATGCTGCGCAGACGGATCACCCGCTCGTAGTCGGCGAGCAGCTCGTGCATGGTCTGCTCCAAGCGATCGCGGAATCGCGCGAGCTCGGCTAGCTCGATCGACTCGTCGCCGAAGCGCTGGGCGGCAGCAGGTGGGAGTGGCACTGCGCCTGGAGCCGGCGGGGCCGAGACAGCGTCCTCCAAGCGCTCGTCGACGAGGCGTGCTCCGCTACTCGCAACGCCGGCGTCAGGAGCCCACGAGGAGTCGATCGTGCCGGCTGGCTCGCTGGAGCGCTCGTAGACGGGTGCCTGCGAGCGCTGATCCTGGCTACCGGCGCCGGCCAGAGCGCGCTCCAGCTCCTGCAGCTTGCGCTCGAGCTCGGCCAGGGTCTTTGCGACCTCGCTGTCCACAAGCTTTAGCGTACAGACGAGGAGGACGACGCGCCAAGCATCTCGACTGTGATCTGCGCCACTGCGGTTGGAGTGCGCCCGACTCGCACGCCCTTGGCTTCGAGTGCCTTCGCCTTCGCGGCGGCGGTGCCGACAGATCCTGAGACGATCGCGCCCGCATGACCCATCTGCTTGCCCGGAGGCGCTGTGAAGCCCGCGATGTAGGCGACGACGGGCTTCTCCACCGACTCGGCGATGTAGTCTGCCGCCTCCTCCTCCGCCGAGCCGCCGATCTCGCCGGAGAGCACGATCAGATCGGTCTCCTCATCGTCGTTGAACAGCGCGAGGATGTCTACGAAGGAGGAGCCCGGCACGGGGTCTCCGCCGATTCCCACGATCGAGCTGTTGCCGAATCCGGCCTGGGCGATCTCGTTGCCGATCTGGTAGGTGAGCGTGCCAGATCGGGAGACGACGCCGACGTTGCCCGGCTTGAAGAAGGACGCGGGGATGATGCCCACGCTTGCCTTGCCGGGCGAGAGGATGCCCGGACAGTTGGGGCCCACCAGGCGGGTGCCCGGGTAATCGCGCTTCAGCGTGTTGTAGACGCGCAGCTCATCATGGGCGGGGATGCCCTCGGTGATCGCAATCACCAGCGCCACGCCTGCGGCAGCCGCTTCGAGGATCGAGTCCGCGGCGAAGCGGGGAGGGACGAAGATCATCGCCGTGTTGGGCTTCGCCTCCTCCACAGCCTCCACCCAGCTGTCGAACACGGGTATGCCCTCGACGTCCTGGCCGCCCTTGCCTGGCGTGACGCCACCGACGACGTTCGTGCCGTAGCGGCGGTTGCCCAGGGCGTGGAAGGAGCCCTCGCGGCCGGTGATGCCCGCGACTGCGAGGCGTGTGTCGGTGTCTACGAGGATGGACATCAGAGCTCGGCTCCTGTGTTTTGCGAGGCGAGCGCGACGACCTTCTCCGCGGCCTCGTTCATCGTCTTGGCCGAATGGACATTGGGGAGGTTGGCCTCCTGCAGCAGCGTCCGGCCCTGCACGTCGTTGGTGCCGTCGAGGCGTACGACAAAAGGAACGGGGATCCCACCCACCCCCATCTCTTCGAAGGCGGCGATGAGACCCTTGGCCACCTCGTCGCAGCGTGTGATGCCACCGAAGATGTTGAAGAGCACCGCCTTTACCGAATCGTTGGCGAGGATCAGCTGTACCGCCTGCTTGACCTTCTCAGCGTCCGATCCGCCGCCCGCATCGAGGAAGTTTGCCGGCTTGCCGCCGGCCTGGGCGACGACGTCGAGCGTTGACATCACCAGTCCGGCTCCGTTGCCGAGGATGCCGATGTCGCCGTCGAGCTTGACGTATTGGACGCCCTGCTCTTTGGCTTGTCGTTCGATCGGATCTTCGTTCTCGGTGTCGGAGAGATCCTGGTTCTCGGGGTGGCGATAGAGCGCGTTGCCGTCGAGGGAGACCTTTGCGTCGAGTGCCTTGACCTGGCGCTCGGGGGTGACGATCAGCGGGTTGATCTCCGCGAGCGTCGCATCCTCCTTCTCCCAGACCTCGTACAGCGCTACCAGCGCGTCGGCGACGCCCTCGCGAACGTCCTGCTCGGCGCCGCCCTCGGTGGCGATCTGCA
This sequence comes from uncultured Actinomycetota bacterium, assembly GCA_963790265.1. Classification (GTDB taxonomy): domain Bacteria; phylum Actinomycetota; class Thermoleophilia; order Solirubrobacterales; family Solirubrobacteraceae; genus Palsa-744. The sequence continues at coordinate 2,928,109 of CAWBNT010000001.1, read as the reverse complement.
GCGCCTCCTGGCGGCTCAAGCCCTTCAGCGAGTCGACGTGGTGGCGGACGAGCTTCTCCGGGCTCTCCTGCGCGATCTGCTCGATCTCAATGCCGCCCTCGGTGCTGAACATCACGAGCGGCTGCTTGGCGGAGCGGTCGAGCAGCACGGAGGCGTAGTACTCGGTTGCTATGTCGGAGGCGTGCTCGATCCAGAGCTTGTGGACGATGTGGCCGCGGATGTCCAGGCCGAGGATCTTGCTTGCGTGCTCGCGGGCCTCCTCCGCGTTGACGGCGAGCTTGACGCCTCCCGCCTTGCCCCGGCCGCCGATCAGGACCTGCGCCTTGACCACGACGGGATAGCCGACCTCCTCAGCTGCGGCGACGGCTTCCTCGACGCTCGTGACCGCCTTGCCGGGGCTGACCTTCAGCCCGTGGCGGGCGAAGAGTTGCTTGCCTTGATACTCGAGCAGGTCCATGGGCGCGGAACTCTAGCCCATGCGCTTCAGGCGCGTGAGCGCATGCCCGCCTATCGCCTGGCGAAGGCAGTCGTCGCGTCTGAAAGGCATAATGCGCCGGTCAATGCCTGTTCCGAAGAATGTCAACTGGATCACCTTCGACGTCTACGGCACCCTGATCGATTGGGAGACCGGCGTCTACGATGCGTTCGCGCGAGAGGCGCAGCGCGATGAGTTCCCGCTGCCCGACCGCTCCGAGCTGATCCCCCTGTTCCACGAGGTCTCGCGCGAGATCGAGGCCGGCTCCTACGAGCTCTACGCTGAGGTTCTGCGCCGGACCGCGCTGGAGATGGCAAATCGCCTGGAGTGGAAACTCGAACCGTCACGCTCGGGATTCCTGCCGGACTCGATCCCGCGCTGGGTTCCCTTCAAGGAAGCCAATCCGCAGCTGCAGAAGCTCGCCAAGAAATACCAGCTTGGATTGATCTCCAACGTCGACGACAAGCTCCTGGGCCTGACGCGCCGGCACATCCCAACCGACTTCGATCTCGTTGTCACCGCCCAGCAGGTGCGCGCCTACAAGCCCGAACTCGCCCACTTCACCGAGTTCGCGCGCCGGATCGGCGGCAAGAAGGGCTGGGTCCACATCACCTCGAGCCATCACCACGACGTAGTGCCCTGCCTGAAGCAGCGGGTACCCGTGATCTACGTCAACCGCACGAAGCAACCGCTGGAGAGCTCCCAGAAGAAGCCCACGGCGGAAGCGACCACGCTGCGAGAGGCAGCAAAGCTTCTCGAAGAAGCAGCCTGATCTGTTCGGCAGCCGGCGCCGGGCGCCTCCTGGCTGCGTCGTATGAGTCGCTGCCCGGCTCGGCTCTTGGACCTCAGAAGCCCTCGCCGGGGCGGGGATTACTCGGCAGGTGGGGAGGAGATCGTGACGATTGGGGCGCCGGCAGCGATGGGTGCGCCTTCGGTGATCGGCAGCTCGACGATCACGCCCGCCTTGTGGGCGGTGATCTCGTTCTCCATCTTCATCGCCTCGATGATGCAGAGCAGCTGGCCCTCCTGCACGGTGTCGCCCTTGTTCACGAGCACCTTCCACATGTTTCCCTGGAGCGGTGAGGCGAGCGTGTCGGGGCCACCGGCGCCGCCGGAGCTGCGCTGTGCGCGCTTGGGCTTGCCGCGACCCGCGGCTGCCGGTGCGCTGCCGTTCGCGGCTGCGCCTGGGCCTGCGAGCTGTGGTGCTGGGGGACCGATCACGCGTACGTCGAATCGGCGGCCGGAGACCTCGACGGTATAGGAGTGCTCGAGCTTCTCGTCCTCCTCTCCGGCCCCCGGTGAGGCAGGGGCCTCGAAGGCGAGCTGCTTGAGCCAATTGCGGTCCTCGAGCAGGTCGCGGCAGGTCTCTCCGTTGGCCCACTGCTCGGTGGCAAGCAGTGCCCTGTGGAAGGGGATGAGGGTCTTCAGCTCCTCGATCTCGTATTCCTGCAGTGCGCGCAGCATCCGCCTTGTCGCCTGCTCGCGGTCGGCATCCCAGACGATCAGCTTGGCGACCATCGGGTCGTACATTGGCGAGACCTCGCCGTACTCGCCAACGCCGGAGTCCACACGCACGCCCGGGCCAGAGGGCTCCCGGTAGCGGCCGATCTTGCCCGGCGCTGGAGCGAAGTTCTTGGAGGCGTCCTCGGCGTTGATCCGGCACTCGATCGCATGGCCCCTCAGGACGACCTGCTCCTGGGAGACCGACAGCGGCTCGCCGGCGGCGGCTCTGATTCCTTCCTTGACGATGTCGATCCCGGTTGTCATCTCGGTGACGCAGTGCTCGACCTGCACACGGGTGTTCATCTCCAGGAAGAAGTACTCGCCGTCCTGCAGCAGGCCCTCGATCGTGCCGGCCCCTACGTAGTCGACCGCTCGCGCGGCCTCTACGCCGATGCTGCCGATGTGCGTGCGCATCTCCTGGTCGACGATCGGCGCCGGGGACTCCTCGATCAGCTTCTGGTGGCGGCGCTGGATCGAGCAGTCGCGCTCGCCGAGGTGGATCACGTTGCCGTGCCTGTCGGCCAGGATCTGGACCTCGACGTGGCGAGGGTCGGGCAGGTAGCGCTCGATGTAGACGGTGCCGTCGGAGAAGAACTTCTCGCCTTCGCGGCTTGCGCCCTCGAAGGCCGCCTCGAGCTCGTCCTGGCTGAGAGCGACGCGGAAGCCCTTGCCGCCGCCGCCGCCGGCTGCCTTCACCGCGACGGGAAAGCCGATGTCGGACTTGATGATCTTCAGCGCGTCCTTCGCATTGGCGACTGGCTCGGTGGTCCCTGGCACGATCGGCACGCCGGCCGCCTTCATCAGCTCGCGCGCCTTGGTCTTTGAGCCCATCGCCTCGATCGCCGAGGCGGGCGGGCCGACGAACACGATCCCGGCGTCCTGGCATGCCTGTGCGAAGGCCGCGTTCTCGGCCAGGAAGCCGTAGCCAGGATGGATCGCCTGCGCGCCCGAGCGCTTGGCCGTGTCGATGATCTTGCCGACGTCGAGATAGTTCTCGGAGGCGGGCCCCTCGCCGAGGTTGTAGGCCTCCTGTGCGCGCTTTGCGTGCAGCGCCTCGCGATCGAGCTCGGAGTAGACGGCGACAGACGCGATGTCCATCTCCTCGAGCGCCCTGACGATGCGGATTGCGATCTCGCCGCGGTTGGCTACGAGTATCTTCGAGAACATGCGGCGGGAAGCTTAGCCTGCCGGGCTCAGGCGCTGCTGCGACGCGCCCATCGGCGGCCCCTCAGGCGGCCGGATCGCAGATCATTCCCGCTCCCACCGTCCCGTTGCTGGCTTCATCGATGAGGATGAAGCTGCCGGTGCGACGGTTGCGGGCATAGGGATCGACCAGCAGCGGGACGCTTGTCCGCAGGCGGACCCTGCCGATGTCGTTGAGCATGAGCTGCTGCGGTGCGGCGCCTCGTTCCAGGGTGTGGACGTCGATCCGGTCGCAGAGCGCCTCCACGATCGCGGAGGCCGAGCGGGTGGTGTGCTTGATCTGGTAGCGATCGCCCGGGCGCAGCGGCTGGTCGGTCATCCAGCAGACGTCGGCTTGCAGCTCGCGCACGGGCTCGGGCGCGTCGTCGGGGCGGCAGATCATCTCGCCGCGGGAGATGTCGATCTCCTCCTGCAGGCGCAGAGTGACCGACATCGGCGCGAGCGCTGCATCCAGCTCGCCGTCGTAGGTGTCGATCGCCGCGATCTTCGTGCGCTGCCCGCCGGGCAGCACGACGACCTCCTCTCCGACGCGCAGGGCGCCGGAGGCCAGCTGCCCCGCATAGCCGCGATAGTCGGCTGCGCCCGCCACGCCCTGAGGGCGGATCACCCACTGCACGGGGAAGCGCGCCGGGGTCTGGAAGGGATGGTCGTAGGCGACCTCGACGGTCTCCAGCAGCTGCAGCAGCGTCTGGCCCTCATACCAGGAGAGGTTCTCCGAGCGCTCCACGACGTTGTCCCCATGTAGGGCGGAGATCGGGATGTAGATGAGATCGGAGCGGGCGCCGAGCTTGCCGGCGAACTCTGAGAACTCCGCGACGATCTGATCGAAGCGCTCCTGGGAGTAGTCGACGAGGTCCATCTTGTTCACCGCGACTACGAGATGGGGTATGCCAAGCAGTGCGCTGATGAAGGCGTGGCGCTTGGACTGCTCGAGCACGCCGTGGCGTGCGTCGAGCAGGATCACCGAGAGGTCCGCCGTCGAGGCGCCGGTAACCATGTTGCGCGTGTACTGCTGATGGCCCGGGCAGTCGGCGATGATGAAGCGCCGGCCGGGCGAGCCGTTTCTGCCGACGGTCGAGAAGTAGCGGTAGGCGACGTCGATCGTGATGCCCTGCTCGCGCTCGGCCCGCAGCCCGTCGGTCAGCAGGGCGAGGTCGAGGGCACCCGCGCCGCCCCTCCTCACGCTGGCCTCGGCGACGTGTTCGAGCTGGTCGTCGAAGACCTGCTTGGTGTCGTAGAGCAGCCTGCCGATCAGGGTGCTCTTGCCGTCGTCAACCGAGCCGGCGGTTGTGAAACGAAGGAGATCGAGAGTCATCGCAGATACGGGAGGGAGTCGATTGGCGGTGCAGAGGGACGGAGTAGCGCCTGGTGCGCATCACGGCGCATCAGAAGTAACCGGCCTTCTTGCGGTCCTCCATCGCGGCCTCGGAGACCCGATCGTCGGCCCGCGTCTCGCCGCGCTCGGTGATCCTCGTAGAGGCGATCTCCGCGACGACTTCGGCGAGCGTGGCGGCCCGCGAGCGCACGCCGCCGGTGCAGCTCATGTCCCCGACAGTGCGGTAGCGGACCGTCTCGCCGAAGACGCGCTCGCCGTCGATCAGCTCGGCGCCCTCGCGGTAGGCGTAGAGCATTCCGTCCCGCTCGAAGACCTCGCGCTCGTGGGCGAAGTAGATCGAGGGGACCTCGAGTTGCTCGCGGTCGATGTACTCCCACACGTCGAGCTCAGTCCAGTTGGAGATTGGGAAGACCCGGACGTGCTCGCCCTTGCGGATGCGACCGTTGTAGAGGTTCCAGAGCTCGGGACGCTGGTTCTTTGGGTCCCACTGGCCGAAGTCGTCCCGGAATGACATCACGCGCTCCTTGGCTCGCGCGCGCTCCTCGTCGCGGCGGGCGCCGCCAAAGGCCGCGTCGAAGCCATGCTCGGCGATCGCATCGAGCAGAGTGACGGTCTGCAGGCGGTTGCGTGAGGCGCGCGGACCGGTCTCCTCGATCGCCCTGCCCTTGTCGATCGAGTCCTGGACCGAGGTGACGATCAGGCGCTCGCCGAGCTCGGCGACGCGGCGGTCCCTGAACTCGATCACCTCGGGGAAGTTGTGCTCGGTGTCGACGTGCATCAGCGGAAACGGGAAGCGGCCGGGGCGAAACGCCTTCTCCGCGAGCCGCAGCATCACGATCGAGTCCTTGCCGCCGCTGAAGAGCATCACCGGACGCTCGAACTCGGCGGCGACCTCGCGCATCACGTGGATCGCCTCGGACTCCAGCGCCTGCAGGTGGGTCAGCTCGGGTCGTGCTGTGATGCTCATCGCTCCTCGGCCCTGAGTCGGGTGGTGCCCGCCGCCAGCGCAGGGCCTCCGATCGCGGGGGATACGGGCTTAACGGTCGCCGCGGGCGCCGTCTTGCGGTTGGTGGGCCGAAGCTGGTGCGTCAGGAAGCCGAGCACCCCGATGCTGACCGGGACGCCGATGATCACGCCGGCGGGGAGGTTGAGCCCGGCCTTGCTCGACATCGCAAGCGCCGAGCCGAGCAACACGACGCCGAGGGTGACCCGCAGCGCCTGCGCGGGGATGCGGTCCACGAACTGGGAGCCGAGCCACACGCCCGGGATCGAGCCGATCAGCAGGTTGCCGGCGAGGCCGAAGTTGACGTTGGCCCCGGCTGCGTAGCCGATGGCGGCCACCCACAGCAGCACCGCGCCAAGGAACACGCTCGTGCCCGCTACGCGCTTGGGGGTTAGCCGGTAGACAACGAGCATCGCCACCCCGATCAGCGCTCCGGTGCCAACCGAGGTGAGTCCGAGGATCCCACCGAGCACGAAGCCGATCACGACGGCGCCTGCCCTCTGCGGGTCGGTGCTGAAGTGGAAGCTCTCGCGCTCGCGGCTGTGCAGGTGCGTGAGCAGGATGCTGCGGACGAGCACGACCGCGGCGACTATCAGCAGCGCCCCGGCGACGCACGCGAGTAGGGCGTGTTCGAAGCTCTTGCCATCAGCCACCTTGAGGCGGTCAACCGCGATGGCGCCGAGCAGCGTCCCGGGCACGCCTCCATAGCCGAGCCAGCGGGCGACTTTCTTGTCGACGTTGCCCCTGCGGAAGTGGTTGATGCCCCCGAAGGTCTTCGTCACCGCGCTGTAGGCGATGTCGGTGCCGACGGCCGTGACCGGGGAGACCCCGAGCACGATGATCATCAACGGGGTCATCAGCGATCCGCCCCCGATCCCCGTCAGACCGATCAGCACGCCCACCGCGAGCCCGAACAGGATGACCTCGATATGGATGCCGGACACCAAATCACCCTAACACAGCGTTAACGAGGCCCAATCGGGAGCAAATACGGCTCTCCTTGGCTCATCAGCGCTGCACCGACCCCTCGCCGGCACCCACCGCGGAGACCACCGCGGGATCGAGGTGCAGGCCGCACTCGGTCTTCTCGGTGCCGGCCCAGCGGCCGTCGCGGCCGCTGCCCGGGCGCGTGCACGGCGTGCACCCGATCGACTCGTAACCCTGGTCGTGCAGCGGGTTGTAGGGAAGGGAGCGCTCGCTGATGCGGCGCCAGATGTCCTTGTCGCTCCACTGCGCGAGCGGGTTGTACTTCATCAGGCCGCGGGCCGGGTCCTCTTCGATCGGTTGGGCTTGCGCCCGCGTCGGTCCCTGCTCGCGCCTGATGCCGGTGATCCAGGCCTCCGCGCCGTCGAGCGAGCGGCCGAGTGCTGCCACCTTGGCCGCCGAGCAGCAGTGCTCCGGGCCGGTCCAAGGGCCGCCATGTCCGCTCGCGTCCTGAACCTCGATCGCAATCCCGAATCGCTCCTCGAAGCGCCCTCCAGGTCTCGAGCGTCTCCGGGAAGAGCACCCCAGTGTCGATCGTCACGATTCTCGCCGGGGTGCTGCCCTCGCCGAGCGCGAGCAGCTCGTCGATCAGCACCGACTCCTCCTTCTGGAAGGAGCAGAGCAGCACGGCACGCTCGCCGTGGCGCTCCACGGCGGACCGCAGCGTGTCCGAGGGACAGCCTGCCGGATCGGCGCTGGTGTCGCTCAGACCGCGCACTCGCCCTCTCCGCGTATGACCTGGAAGGGCACGTCGCGGTTCCAGTCGATGAACTGGCTCATCGTCTCCAGGCCGAACTCGGCCGGCATCGAGAGCTCCTTGACGAGCCCTTCGAGCTCGCCGGTGCCGACGCGCTGCACGAAGGCGCCCCACGTCTCGCCGTCCTTGCGGCTGCCCTCGTAGTGCCGGACCCAGCGCTCCACGGCCTCGGGTATGCGCTTGGCGGGCAGGCGCAGCTTCAGGCGCTGCCCGAAGGCGATCCTCTCGCCTTCGAAGACGCCGCCGACGTGCGGGATGTAGGCGGGGATCGTGTGTTGCCCGACCTTGATCGAGGCGCCATAGAAGCCGATCGAGCCGAGATGGTGCTGGCCGCAGCCGTTGGGGCAGCCGCTCATCTTGATGTGGATCTGGCGCGTCAGCGGATCGGTGATCTGCATCTCTTCGATCCGCTCTTGGAGAGCCTTGTTCAGGCCCATCGAGCTCGTGATCCCGAGCTTGCAGGAGTCGGTGCCGGGGCAGGAGACGACGTCGCTGATCTCGCGGGTGCCGGCGCCACCGAGGTCGAGCTGATTCAGGGCGCGCCAGATGTCGTAGACGCTCTCCGGGCGTACCCAGCGCAGGACGAGGTTCTGCTGCACGGTCGTGCGCGCATAGGGGCCGCAGTGCTCGCGCACGATCGCGGCCAGGCCCCTGAACTGCTCAGGAGTCAGGTCGCCGCGGGTGATCTTCACCTCCACGGTGACGAAGCCCTCCTGGCGCTGCGGCGCCACGTTGGCCTGCCGGAAGCGCTCGAACTCGGAGAGGTCGCCGTTGGGGGTGCCGTACTCGGCGCGCGGGTCCGGTGCGTCGGCCTGCTCGTCGTACTCGAAGATCTTGTCCTCGATCGAGAAGTCGCGCTGCGCTACCCAGTCTCCCTGCAGCTCCTGCTCGACCTGCGTACGCAGCTCGTCGATGCCGTACTTGTCCACGAAGACCTTGATCCGGGCGCGCGCCCTGTTGACGCGCAGCCAGTCCTGGCGGTCGAAGATCCTGAAGACCGCCTCGGCGACCTTCAAGTATTCGCCGTTGTCGACCTCCAGGAAGTCGTAGAGGACCGGCGCCGTGCGCGGCATGATCGAGGTGCCGCCGCCGACGAGCATCTCCACGCCGCGCACCTCGCCGCGACCGTCGATCTCCCGTATTCGCGCCCTGTAGGCGATGTCGTGGATTTCGCTGATCGCGCGGCCGGCAGCGCTCGCGTCGAAGGAAGTCTTGATCTTGCGCGGCATCCCCTGGGTGATGGGATGGCGCACGAAGTAGCGCACGTAGGCGCCCGCGTAGGGGGTGAGGTCGTAGAGCTCGTCGGTGGCTACACCGGCCCATGGGTCGGCGGTCACGTTGCGGACCGTGTTGCCGCAGCCCTCGCGGCTGGAGAGCCCGGCCTCGCCCAGCTCGCGAATCGCCTTCTCGGCGTCCATCAGCGGCACATGATGGATCTGGACGTTCTGGCGGGTGGTGATGTGGCCCTTGCGCAGCGGTGCGTACTGCTCGACCACATCGGCGAACTTGTCCAGCTGCTCAGGTGTGATGCCGCCGAAGGGGAGCTTGGTGCGGATCATCTGCACATCGGGCTGGCGCTGGCCGTAGACGCCCTGCTTGAGGCGGAACTTGATGAACTCGTCTTCCTCGGTGCCGCCGGCGAGGAACTTGGTCGCCTCGGTCTTGAAGTCGTCGTACTCCCGCTGCAGGATCGGGATCACGTGCCCAGGGACGTGCTGGAGGATCTCTGGATCCTCCAGCGTTCCCTTCTGAGTTGGCAGTGATGCTGGCTCCATGTGCGAAACCTCCTGGTCGCAGCCGCGGGCTGCAAGCGGGTGGAAGATGGGTGCAGAGACCGTCTCGGCTGACCCAGAACCGAGACCCTGGAAATCCTAGCGACTTTTAGGCATTTATCCAGGAATCGGGAACATCCACGATCGGATCGCGGCCAACGCCCTCCAGGAAGGCTGCCCTGCGCCACGGATCCATGCCCGTCTCTGGCTCGCCCGAGCGCGGTGCGGTCTCTCGAATGAAGCGCTCCAGCGCGGCGACGACAGCAGCGGCCTCGGCCGGGGAGGCGGTGCCGTGCAGCCCCAGCAGCTCGATGCGGTGTGCTTCCGTCGCCATCCTCCACAGTGTGACGGATAGACTGCCGGCACGTGTACGAGGAGCCCACCCGCCCCGGGCGCGTGAGCAACGCGCTGGAGAAGTTCCTCGCCGCCTCGCCACAACCGCAGAGGGCGGCCCTGCGGCTGCTGGTCGCGCTGGGGCGACGTCCACGGGGGGCGACGTTTCTCACTCGCCTGCCTCCCCTCTCGCAGGCTTCGCGGTCGATCCTTGCGATGGAGCGCTACGACGATCCAGCCGTCTCGCGATCGCTCGGCTTCGATGCGCAGGCCACCGTTGCCCGCGGGCGCGAGATCCGGCGCGCGGAGGGGCGACCTTGAAGCGCATCATGCAATGCGACGTGTGCGTGATTGGCGCAGGTGCCGGCGGAGCAGTGGTCGCAGCCGAGCTGGCCGAGGGCGGCGCGAGCGTCGTGCTGCTCGAGCAGGGGCCTGGCCACGACGCCGGGGACTTCACTGCCAGGCCTCCGGAGATGCTGGCCAGCCTCTACAGGGACGCAGGCCAGACGATCACGCTCGGCAACCCGCCGATCGTGATGCCGCTGGGCAGCGGGCTCGGAGGCACCACACTCGTCAACTCCGGAACCTGCTTCAGGACGCCGCCAGCGGTACTTGCACGCTGGCGTACTCAGTTTGGCCTGCAGGTGGAGGAGCAGGAGCTCGACCCCTGCTTCGAGCGCGTGGAGGATGCGCTGTCGGTCGCCGAGGTCGATCCTGAGCTTGCGGGCGCCAACGCCGCAGTTGCACGTCGCGCGGCGCAGCGGCTTGGCTGGTCGCACGGATACCTGCGACGCAACGCGAAGGGCTGCCTGGGCTCGGGCGTCTGCGCCTTCGGCTGTCCCACCTCGGCCAAGCAGCACACCGGGATCACCTACGTGCCCAGGGCGCGCTCGGCTGGCGCGCACGTGCTCACGGGAGCCAGCGTCCAGAGGATCGCGGTGCGCGGCCGGCACCTCTCACACGTCGAGGCGGTGCTTGCGGGTGAGGGCTCGATCGAGGTCCATGCCGAGCACGCGGTGCTGGCAGCAGGCACGATCCACACTCCCGGTCTGCTCGCCCGCAGCGGCCTCGGACGCGGCTCCGGGCAGCTCGGGCGCAATCTCTCGATCCACCCCGCGACTGCCGCCTTCGCGCTGATGGAGGAGCGCGTGGATATGGGCAGGGGGGTGCCGCAGAGCTTCTATATCGATGAGTTCGCGGCGGAGGGCATCATGCTCGAGGGGATTGCCGGGCCACCCAGCTACGCCGCGATGTCGCTGCCGCTGAGTGGCGCAAGGCACGCCGAGGCGATGGCGCGCTATCCCTATCTGGCCCAGTTCGGCCTCATGGTCAACGACTCCTCGCGGGGGAGCGTGAGAACGCTCGCGGGGGCCGCGGGCAGGCTTTTGCCTAGCCGGCTGGGGGATGCGCCGCTGATCCGCTATGACCTCGACGAGGAGGACCTCGCGCGCTTCAGGTCGGGATTGCAGCGCCTGCACGAGCTCTTCCTCGCGGCCGGTGCGCGGGAGGTCTACCTGCCGCTGCCAGAGGGCGTCGTGCCCGCCCGCGCCCGGCGAGCCGACCTGCGGCTGATGGCATTCCATCCCCTTGGCACCGCGCGCGCCCATTCCCGGGCCGGTGAGGGGGTCGTGAACGGCGACCTCGCCGTTCACGACGTCGAGGGCGTCCACATAGCCGACGGGTCGGTGCTGCCTAGCTCGCTCGGCGTCAATCCGCAGATCACGATTATGGCGCTTGCGACCCGCCTCGCCTTCCATCTGCTCGGCCGGTCTGTTCCCGGATCCCAGCCCGGCTCTGAGCAGTTGGACATCCCCTGTCCGTCCTGAGAACCCGAGGAGATCCAATGTCATTCCTGATAGACCCGCCCTGGCTGTACGCCACCGGCTGCGCCTACGGTCGGACGATGCCCGAGCAGAACAAGGCCGCCACGGCGGTGCAGACCGCGACGATCGGCGCCTTTCTGACGACGAGCATCTCGCTCTACCTCGACCTGCCCTGGACCCGGCCGATCTGGCGCGCGTGCAGGGCCGCCTCGGGCCGGGACTGGATGCTCAACTCGGGTGTGCTGAGACTCGACTGGCGCCGGGCGGGCTCGCGAACGCATCTCATCTCAGCGGCGCTCTTCGCCACGTATCCGCTCTGGCTACGACTGGGGATAAGGCGCGGCCGGCGAGCGGCTACGGAGGCACGCGACTAGCCCAAGGCTAAAGCGGGATGTTGCCGTGCTTGCGCCTGGGGCCTGGTTCGCGCTTGCCGTGCAGCGTGTGCAGCGCGCCGATCAGGCGCGGCCGGGTCTCGTGGGGGACGATCACATCGTCGATGTAGCCGCGCTCGGCGGCCGTGTAGGGGTTGGCGAAGCGCGCCTTGTAATCGTCCATCAGCTTCTGGCGGCGCTCGTCGGGCGTGGGGCTTGCGGCAATGTCGCGCCGGTAGATGATGTTCACCGCGCCCTCTGGTCCCATCACGGCGACCTCGGCCGTCGGCCAGGCGAAGTTGAAGTCGGCGAGCAGGTGCTTTGAGGCCATCACGTCGTAGGCGCCGCCGTAGGCCTTGCGTGTGATCACCGTGATCTTCGGCACGGTTGCCTCGGCGTAGGCGTAGAGCAGCTTCGCGCCGTGGCGGATGATCCCGCCCCACTCCTGGGCGGTGCCGGGCAGGAAGCCGGGCACGTCGCAGAAGGTCAAGAGCGGAATGTTGAAGGCGTCGCAGGTGCGCACGAAGCGGGCTGCCTTCGCCGAGGCGGCGATATCGAGCACGCCAGCGAGCTGGTTTGGCTGGTTGCCGACGATCCCGATCGAGTAGCCGTCCAGGCGGGCGAAGCCGCAGATGATGTTCTTTGCGTGGTGCTCGTGGACCTCGAAGAACTCGCCGTCGTCGACGATCAGCTTGACGACGTCGCGCATGTCGTAGGGCTTGTTCGGGTTGTCCGGGACGACGTGATCGAGCTCCTCGTCCATCCGGTTCGGGTCGTCGTCGCTTGGCATCCGCGGCGCGCTCTGAAGGTTGTTGGAGGGCAGGAAGCTCAGCAGGTAACGGCAGTCCTCCAGACAGGCATCCTCGTCCTCGGAGGCGAACTGAGCCACGCCTGACTTGGTGTTGTGGGACATCGCGCCGCCGAGCTCCTCGAAGCCGACCTCCTCGCCGGTGACGGTCTTGATCACGTCGGGGCCGGTGATGAACATGTGCGAGGTCTCCTTCACCATGAAGATGAAGTCGGTGATGGCGGGCGAGTAGACCGCGCCGCCGGCGCAGGGCCCCATCACGAGGCTGATCTGTGGAATGACGCCCGAGCTGCGCACGTTGCGCACGAACACGTCGCCGTAGGCGCCGAGTGAGACGACTCCCTCCTGGATGCGCGCGCCGCCGGAGTCGTTGATGCCGATCACGGGACAGCCGATCTTCGCCGCCAGGTCCATGATCTTGCACATCTTCTCGCCCATCACCTCGCCGAGAGAGCCGCCGAAGACCGTGAAGTCCTGGCTGAAGACGCAGACGGTGCGGCCATCGATCGTGCCGTATCCCGTGACCACGGCGTCGCCCCAGGGTCGATTCTTCTGCATGTCGAAGTCATGGGTGCGGTGCCGCACGAAGGTGTCGAGCTCCTGGAAGGAGCCCTCGTCGAGCAGCTTCTCCACCCGCTCCCTGGCGGTGTACTTTCCGCGTGCGTGCTGCTTCTCCTCGGCCTCGGGCGCGGAGTGCAGGGCCGCGGCGCGCAGCTCCTGCAGCTGCTCGAGCTTCTCCTCGTATGTCTCGGGGGCCTTCTGGCGCATGGGCGCAGGATGTTATCCGCGGCGTTGCTCGACGGCCCGCACGCCCGTCAGGATGCCGACCTCAGTCGCGCTCAGGCACGTGAGAAAGGTCTGTGATGCGCCGAGCCGAGCCGATCTAGCACCGCCGTCAAGAGCTCGGTCGTCTGCGCGGCAATCGCCTCCTCGCCCGCGACAAGCTCGGCGGCGAGATCCGCGGCCGGCTGCGAAGGCTCGGCCTCGGAGCCCTGGGGCATCTCAGGCTCGGCGGCGGGCTCTGGTGCAAGCTCCGGGTCAGGTGCGGCCTCTTGCTCGGCTGAGGCCACCTCCGGCTCGGTGGCCGCGACCGCGTCGGCGTCCCTGGGCACCGCCTCGGCGGCGAGGAGCGAATCTGCGTCTGCCGTCTGTGCCGCGGTGAGGGGCTGGGACTCGATGCTTATCTCGGCCGTCCCGGCGGCGAGGGTGGCCTTCGTGGCCCTGCGGCGGAAGAGACGTGCGAAGAACCCGAGCTTCGGCGCCGGCTCCGCGATGACCGGCTCCGGAGCCACCTGCTCCCGAGCCTCGGGCGCTGTGGTCTCGAACTCCGGCTCCGCCGCCGGCGGCTCGGAGGCGACGACTGGGTCTTCTCGCGCCCCCTCGGGCTCGACCTGCGGCTCAGGCTCGGTGCTTGCCTGTGCTTCCACCGCCGGGTCGGCCTGCTCCGTCGAGTCTTCCTGTCCCGCATCCGGGCCGCAGCCGTCAGGCATGTCCCGGGTGACGCTCAGCGTCACCTTGGTGCCCCAGCCCGACGGCTGCAACTCGACCTTGCCCTTTGCGGCCTCCGCCTCCCATTCGACGGACTGCTCGGGCTTGGCCTTGATGATGCGAATCTCGCCGAGCTCGCCGAGATGGCGAGCAAGCGCGGTCGGATCGCTCAGCTCCGCCCACAGCTCGGGCGGGGACTTCACGATCGTGCGCTGCACCTCCGATGAGATCATCGCCCACGGTTTCGAGCGGGCGCGCCGGACTCCTTCTGCGCCGCGAGGGAGGCGCAACGTGGGTTGCGCAGGGTCGAAGACCCCGCCCGGGCGGCCGATCCTCAGGCGCCAAGCGCGGCCGCAGAGTGCACCAGACCCCGCCGATGCAGGGCCTCGGCAATCTGGATCGCATTCGTCGCGGCGCCCTTGCGCAGGTTGTCGGCGACGATCCACATGTCGATCGCGCTTGGGTGCCCGGCGTCTTGGCGGATGCGGCCGACGAACACCTCGTCGGAGCCGTCCGCGTCGATTGCGAGCGGGTAGAGCGCGGCGGATGGATCGTCGAGCACCGTGATGCCTGGGGCGGCCTGCAGCAGCTCACGCGCCTGCGCCGCCGAGAGCGGCTGCCTGGTCTGCACGTTGACTGCCTCCGAGTGGGCGTTGATGACCGGTACGCGCACGCATGTCGCGCTGATGGCGATGTCCGGATCGCCGAGGATCTTGCGCGTCTCGCCCATCAGCTTGCGCTCCTCGTCGGTGTGGTCGTCGCCATCAGGGAAGGAGCCGGCGTGGGGCAGCGCGTTGAAGGCGATCTGGTGGGCGTAGGCGGCGGGCGCGGGTGGCTGCTGCTCGTGCAACAGCGCGTGCGACTGAGCGATCAGCTCCTCGACGGCCGCTCGCCCCGTTCCCGAGACCGCCTGATAGGTGCAGATCACGAGTCGCTCGATCCCAGCGGCGTCGTGGATCGGCTTCAGCGCCACGACCATCTGCATCGTGGAGCAGTTCGGGTTGGCGATGATGCCGTGGTGGTCTGCGAGCGCGTCCGGGTTGACCTCGGCGACGACGAGCGGCACGTCGTCCTGCATCCGCCACTTCGAGGAGTTGTCGATCACGATCGCGCCTGCCCGCGCGAATTGGGGCGCCCACTCGCCGGAGGTCGATCCGCCCGCGGAGAAGATCGCGATGTCGAACCCTTGGATCGCCTCCTCGCTGAGCCCCTGGACGACCAAACCGCGCTCCAGCTCGCGACCTACCGAGCGCTCCGAGGCGAACGGCACGACCTCGCGGGCGGGAAAGCTGCGCTCCTGGATCAGGCGCAGCATCAGCGTTCCGACCTGGCCGGTGGCGCCGACGACCGCGATTCTGTAGCCCTCGCTGCTCATTGCAGGCCAGCGTACCGCGACTGCCAGGTGCCGCTCAACTCAAGGTTGGATGGCCATGAAGAGGATCGTGACCAGGACGAGGATACTGAGCAGGCCACCCACCGTCGCGAGGCGCCGTGCCAGCTTGCGGTACTCCTCGCTGGGAGTGCCCTCGCCGGCTGCGAGGTCGCGTTCGATCGTCTCCTGAGCCTTCTTGCTGGTTGGGATCATCACCGCGCCGACGAGCGCTCCGATCGCGATCGCCGCGCCAAGGCCCCACTGCACGAAGAATGCTTTCCAGAGATGGCCTTCGCTGGCCAGGTAGATGCCCGCCCCGAGCACGATCACCAGCGCTCCGTTGACGAGCACCCGGTCGACCACCCGCTCGATCCTGTGCAAGACGGGCAGGCTTCGCGGGTCGTGCTTGGCGGCGATCGCGAACATGATCGGGTATGCGAACGTGACCCCGAAGGCCACGACCACGGCCATGATGTGGATCGCCAGGACGACGTTGTAGGTGGTGACGGCCATCCACAGGAGCCTATTTATCGATCCAGACGGCGCATGCGCCGTCTGGCGGGGAGGCGCATGCGCCTCCCCGGACCGGCCCGCATGCGGGCCGGTCTAGAAGGTAGGCGCGTACTTGCCGAACACGTCCTGCATCGCGCCGCAGACCTCGCCCAGCGAGCAGCGATCGCCGAGCGCCTGCTTGATGAAGGGCACGAGGTTCTGCGTGCCGGCTGCCGCGTCGCGCAGCTCCTGCAGGCGGCTCTCCACCAGCGCGTGGTCGCGGTCGGCCTTGAAGGCCTTCAGGCGATCGACCTGTTCGCGCTCGGACTCGGGGTCCACGCGCAACAGGTCCGGCACTTCGATGTCGTCCTCCTCGAAGGCGTTGACGCCGACGACGACGTCCTGGCCGATCCGGTAGCGCTCCTGGTAGCCCCAGGCTGACTCGTCGATCTCGCCGGTGATGAACTGGATCGCGTTGACCGAGCCGCCGAGCGCATCGACCTTGGCGATCAGCTCGTTCGCCCTCTCTTCGATCTCGTCGGTGAGCGACTCCACGAAGTAGGAGCCGGCGAAGGGGTCGACGGTGTCGGCCGCACCGGACTCGTTGGCGAGGATCTGCTGGGTGCGCAGCGCGATCTTCGCGGCCCGCTCGGTGGGCAGCGCCAGGGCCTCGTCGAAGCCGTTGGTGTGCAGTGACTGGGTGCCGCCGCAGACCGCGGCGAAGCCCTGCAGCGCGACCCGCACGATGTTGTTCTCCGGCTGCTGGGCGGTGAGCGTCACGCCGCCGGTCTGGGTGTGGAAGCGCAGCATCATCGACTTCGGGTTGGTTGCGCCGAAGCGCTCCTTCATGATGTGCGCCCACATCCGCCTGGCCGCTCTGAACTTGGCGACCTCCTGGAAGACGTTGTTGTGTCCGTTGAAGAAGAAGGCCAGGCGGGGCGCGAAGTCGTCCACGGGCAAGCCTCGCTCGATCGCCGCCTGCACGTAGGCGATGCCCGAGGAGAGCGTGAAGGCGACCTCCTGAACCGCCGAGCAGCCCTTCTCGCGGAAGTGGTAGCCGGAGATCGAGATCGTGTTCCAGCGCGGTACCCGCTCGCGGCAGTACTCGAAGATGTCGGTCGTCAGGCGCATCGTGGGCTTCGGGGGGTAGATGTAGTTGCCCCTGGCGATGTACTCCTTGAGCACGTCGTTCTGGGTCGTGCCACGCAGCTTCTCGCTGGGTACTCCCTGCTCCTGCCCGACCAGCTCATACAGGCAGAGCAGGCAGGCCGCCGGGGCGTTGATCGTCATCGAGGTGGAGACCTGGTCGAGCGGGATGCCCTCGAAGGCCGTGCGCATGTCGTCGATCGTGTCGATCGCCACGCCCGTGCGGCCGACCTCGCCCAGGCAGCGGGGGTTGTCGGAGTCGAGGCCCAGCTGGGTGGGCAGGTCGAAGGCCATCGAGAGGCCGGTCGAGCCCTTGGAGAGCAGGTAGCGGTAGCGTTCGTTTGACTCCTTGGCGGAGGCGTATCCCGCGTACTGGCGCATCGTCCAGGTCTGTTTTCTGTACATCTCGCGGTGCACGCCCCTGACGTAGGGGAACTCGCCGGGCGCGCCGAGGTCGAGGTCTGCGGGCAGGTCGGCCTCGGTGTAGAGGGGCTCGATCTCGATGCCGGAGTCGGTGAAGCGACGGGGGTCATCGGGCCCCACGATCGGCGCCACCGTCATGTGCTCGTTGTGCGTACTCATCGCATGAGAGGTTATCCTCACGGGATGCCCACCTGCCTGGTCACTGGGGGCGCCGGCTTCCTTGGGTCCCATCTCTGCGACGAGCTGCTTGCGCGCGGGCACCGGGTGATCTGCGTCGACAACCTCGAGACGGGGTCGCTCATCAACATCGAGCACATCCGCGATCCCGAGCGGTTCGTCAATCTCAACATCGACATCATCGAGCCCTACTACATCGATGAGCCGGTCGACTTCGTCTACCACCTCGCCTCGCCGGCCTCGCCGATCGACTACCTGCGACTGCCGCTGCACACGCTGAAGGTCGGCTCCTACGGCACACACCACACGCTCGGCCTGGCCAAGGCGAAGCGCGCACGTTTCCTGATCGCCTCCACCAGCGAGGTCTACGGCGATCCACTGCAGCACCCCCAGCCCGAGACCTACTGGGGCCATGTGAACCCGATCGGCCCGCGCGGCGTCTACGACGAGGCCAAGCGCTACGCGGAGGCGTTGACGATGGCCTACCACCGCCAGCAGGGCGTCGACACCGCGATCATCAGGATCTTCAACACCTATGGCGCGCGCATGCGCCCCCACGACGGGCGCGCGATCCCGACCTTCCTGCGCCAGGCCCTGGGCAACCGGCCGATCACCGTCTTCGGCAACGGCAGCCAGACGCGCTCCTTCTGTTACGTCAGCGACCTGATCGGTGGCATGATCGCGCTCGCCGAGTCCGGCTATCACGACCCCGTCAACATTGGCAACCCGGACGAGTTCACGCTGCTGGAGCTGGCCAAGGCGGTGCTGGAGGTCACGGGCTCAGACTCGGAGGTCGTCTTCGAGGCGCTGCCGGTGGACGATCCCAAGCAGCGCCGCCCTGACATCGGCCTGGCGCGCGACCTGCTCGGCTGGGCGCCGGAGGTCGCGCTGCACGAGGGCCTTCGCCGCACGATCGACTCCGCCGGCGTGAAGACGCTTGTCGGCTGATAACACCGCTGCAATCCCCGTTGCGCGGACGGGCCGGTGCATGAATTCCGTCTTTGCGGGCAGGACTGCCGGTGGCTTGACCGCTACATATGGGACCCTTGCGCGTTGTGAGCAGTGAGATGGCATCACGTTCCCCCGGAACGTCAACGCTGCGCACGCCGCCAGCACAGGCGTCCGCCGCCCCAGAGCAGCACCTCCGCGCTGCCGCCGCGCCGCCGGCTGCGAGCGCGCCTCCAGAGGCGAGCGAGGGTCGTCTGCACGAGGCGCGCATGCCAAGACGGGGACTTACGGCCGCTGAGGCGATCGCCTCAGCGGTGCTCCCCCACGCGGGCACCTCTGGACGCGACATGCGCAGCAAGCGCCCGCCGGCGATCTCCTTCGTGCTGCGGCTCGACACTGCGCGGCGCGCGGCGCGCGTGCTCTCGCTGCTGGCGCTGGACTTCCTCGGCGTGGCGCTTGCGATCTTCACCGCGCTTGCGCTGAAGGCGGAGCTGCTGAGCACGGTGAGCTTCCACCTCGTGGTCGAAGGCACCAGGAGCTACGTCGCGCTCGCCTATCTGATCACGGCGCTGCTGTTCGCCCGCTCAGGTCTCTACGCCGACCGCGGCCAGCGCCCTGGGCTCACGCGGATCGTCGCCTGCCTCTTCCAGGTGATGCTCCTGATGCTCCTGCTCGGGGTCGTGGATGGCATGCACTTCTCGAGCTTCTACATCTTCTATGGCTCCCTCGCCTTCGCTCTGGTCTACGTTGCGAGCATCCGGCACTGCTACGAGCGCCTGACAGGCTCGCTGCTGCGGGCCGCTGGCTACCGGCGCAGGGCGGTGCTGGTCGGTACCGGAGAGCAGATCAAGGACGTCGCGCATGCCCTGCGCGACGGGGCCAGGGCCCCCTCGCCGATCGACATCGTCGGCTTCCTCTCTCCCCAGGTGCTGCCTGCGAACGGGCTGCGGTCGCTCGGCTCGCTGGAGCGGCTGGACGACGTGCTGGCACTCGAGCGCGTGGACGAGGTGATAATCGCCGACCCCGACTTTCCCGAGGCGCAGGCGGTCGAGCTCGTGGATCGCTGCCACAGGCGTGGCGTGCGGGTGAGGATCGCGCCGTCGACCATGGAGCTCTTGATCCATCGCGCCGAGTTCGTGCCCGGCGAGTCGGTTCCGCTGTTCGAGCTCTCCCCGCCGGTCTTCGAGGGCATCGACTTCGCACTCAAGCGGATGTTCGACATCGTGTGTGCGAGCCTGCTGCTGGTCTTGCTCAGTCCGCTGCTGATCGTGCTCGCCCTTGCGGTGTGGCTCTCATCCCGTGGCCCGGTGCTGTTCGGCTCGGCGCGGCCGGGGATCGGCCAGCAGCCGTTTCGGTGCCTGAAGTTTCGGACCATGCACACCGATGCCGAACAGCGGCTTGCCGATCTGGAATCGCTGAACGAGGCCTCAGGCGCGCTGTTCAAGATCCGCGACGACCCGCGTCTCACGCCGGTCGGGCGCTTGCTGCGCCGCTTCTCGCTGGACGAGCTGCCGCAGCTGATCAACGTGCTGCGGGGAGAGATGTCGCTGGTGGGGCCGCGACCGCTGCCGGTGCGCGACTTCGAGCTGCTGGAGGACTGGCACCGCAAGCGCTATCTGGTGCTGCCGGGGATGACCGGGCTCTGGCAGGTCTCCGGTCGCTCGGAGCTCGACTTCGACGACCTCGTGCGCCTCGACTTCATCTACCTCGAGCGCTGGTCGCTCGCGCTCGACCTGGCGATCATCGTAAAGACGCTCCCCGCGGTGCTCTCGCGCCGCGGCGCCTACTGAGACCCGCTCTAGGACTGCGCGATCTGCCGGCTGCGGCGTGCGCGCCGCGCCGGCACGAAGGCCTCGTCGCCGCGCGCGATTGCCCGGCCATACACCTTCCAGGTGGCGCGGCCGGCGTCCTCCCAGGACCAGCTCGGCGGCCTGGGCGCCGGACGCTCGAGCTGTTCTGCGGCCTGCACGAGCCCGCCGAGGTCGCCCGGCTCCACGAGCGTGGCTCTGCCGGCGAGCACCTCGCGCAGTGCCGGAAGGTCGAACGCGGCCACGGGGGTGCCGCAGGCGAGCGCCTCGACCGAGGGCAAACCGAAGCCCTCCTCGGCAGAGGGCAGCAGCAGCGCGTGGGCGCCACTGTAGATCGCGGCAAGATCCTCGTCTGAGACTTTGCCTGTGAGCGTGACATCCGGCAGCTCGCGCGTCCACGGCCCCGCCGAGCCGACCAGCACGAGCGGCATCTGCCGGCGGGTGGCCGCCAGCTTGGCAAGCGGCTTGCGGGGGTCGGGTCGCTGCATCGAGCCGACCCAGAGCAGGTAGCGCTCGGGGAGGCCGAAGCGCGCGCGCGTGGTGGCGACCTGCTGCTCGGAGCGCCTGTGGAAAGCCGGATCGGGAGCCTCGGGGATGATCGTGATGCGCTCCTCGTCCAGCCCGAGCCGGACCACTGCGTCCATCGCGACCGCCTTCGTGGGCACGATCACTTTGGTCGCACGCTGCACGGCGAGATGGCGCAGGTGGGGGCGGCAGGCCATCCGCAGGTGCTCGCTGCGGCGCTTGAGCGCCGCCAGATCGTGCAGCGTCACGACCATCGGGCAGGGGCTGCGCAGGATCGCGCCCTGCATCCACGGAGCGTGGAAGACGTCTGCGTGCCTGGGCCTGTGCGTCTCGAATATCTCGGTCCGCTCGGCGCTCGTGGCGTGCAGTGCGCGCAGCAGACAGCGCGCATAGCGGCCTATCCCACCTGTCCCCGAGGACGGCCGGCTGTCGAAGGCGACTCTCACCTGCCTGCGCGCCTCATGGCCGGGAGCTGCACACGCGCACCATAGTCGTTGAAGCGCATTGGTTGCAATATCTACTCAAAGATTTCTCGGTCGCAGCGTTGATGTGCAATCGCTCCTGCATCTCGGCAGGCGTGGCCACACGAGCTAGCGTGCGGCTCTGAGATGTCTCTGCGCGAGCTCCACGAAGGCGTTTGGGAGGCGGTGCCGCAGGACGCGCGGCCCCCGCTGGCCAAGGCGCGCCTGGCCTTTCTGCGCGCGGGCCTCCGCGAAGGCGAGCAGGTGCTCGACATCGGCTGCGGGCAGGGGTGGTTCACACAGGCGCTGAGCGACGCCGGCTTCGCGGCGATCGGCGGCGACGTGGCAGCGGAGCCGCTGCGCCGTGCTCGCGAGCGCTGTCCGGACCTGGATCTGCGGCTGCTCGCGCAAGAGGATGCCTGGCCGTTCGCCGATGCGCAGTTCGGCGCCGTCTGGGCTGGCGAGGTGATCGAGCACGTGGCGGACACCATTGCCTGGCTCTCGGAGCTGCGGCGCGTGCTTGCGCCCGGCGGCCGGCTCCTGCTGAGCACCCCGGCTCACGACGTGCTCGGCAGGCTCGGCTTGGCGCTGCGGCGCGGAGCCTTCGAGGCCCACTTCGACCCTCGCTCTGATCACCTGCGCTTCTACACGCGGCGCAGCCTGCGCACACTGCTTGCGGATTTCCGCTTTCAGGAGATTCAGATCAGCGGCCTGGGCGGCGTGCCCGGCGCGCGCCGCTGCCTGCTGGCGAGTGCGAGGCGGGCACGCTTTTGAGCGCCGCGACGGCGTTGAGCGCGGCGACATAGAGGTCGCGGTCTTCGCTTGGATTGAGGTAGTAGGCGGCGCGCAGCTCCGCGAGCGCGGCGCGAGGGTGGCTTTGGAGGTCAGATTCGCCGAGTTCGCTCCAAGCAAGCGGGTTGGCCGGCTGCTGGCGGACGGCGAGCTGTCGGGTTGCTCGTGCCTGGGCTGTGCGTCCGAGCGCTTCCTCGATGCTCGCAAGCACGCGTAAGGCATCGAGCGAGAGCGGATCGCGGTGGACCGCGGTCTGGGCGGCGGCGAGGGCGGCCTTTGCGTTGGGGAGCAGAGCAAGCGCTTCCTGTCCGGCTTCATTTGATCGCTGTGGCTGCCACTGGCTCCACGCGGCCAGCAGCGCTGCCACGATCGCCGCGCAGGCCGCGGCCGCCCGCAGCGGTGTCAGACGCCTTGGCAGCAGGTGACGCCATGGTCCAGGCGAGGCCGTCGAGGGCTGCTCCACCGGCCCGCGGCCGGCCAGCCAGCCGGCGCAGATCAACGCCGCCAGGGCCGTGCCCGGCACGTACCAGGTCCAGTCGACGAGGGAGTGCAGGCCGAAGGTGATCACGATGCAGAGCATGCTCAGCAGGCCGATCCGCTCCGGCGTGTAGGGGAGATCGATCGCGCGCCAGCGCCAGGCCGACCAGCGTCTATTCAGCGGATGCGTCGCGCGTCCTGCGGCGACCATCCACGCGATCAGCAGCGCCAGCGTGACGCCGATCCCGACCAGACCGAGGTCGGCGAGCGTCTGGACGATGTAGCCGTGGGCATGGGTCACTTTCTGGAAGCCGGTTTCGTAACGCAGACGGGCGGTGGCGTAGCCGCCGCCACCTGCGCCGAGCACGGGGTGCGCGTCGAATATCTCGATCGCCTGCTTCCAGTAGCGCGCGCGGGCGCTCGCCACGGCGGTGAGACGGCCGGGCGTGTTGGCCACCGTCGCGTTCGGGTTGGTGACGGTGGAGAGATCGTGGGAGATGGTGCCGGTGAGGCCACGGTGGCTTGCGGCCAGAGTGCCCACACCGGCGAGCGCCACAACCGCGAGCCCGACCAGCATCAAGGCCCCGGCGCGCCGGCGCGTCTGCGCGGATGGCGGATGGCTGCTCAGGGCAAAGCCGATCCCGATGCCCGCGAGCTCGAGCAGCACCACCAATGCTGCCAGCAGCACGCCGAGCTGATGCCCGGCGCTGACGCGCTGGCCGAGCGCCACGGCTTCGGAGCTGAGCGCGTGGCTGGAGAATGCGAAGCCGACCACGACCGCCGCGCACGCTCCGCAGACGATCAGGATGAGCGCGCCACGCAGGCGCAGCGGCACAATGGCAAGCCAGATCGCGCTGCCGATCAGGGCGACCGCGAGCGCTCCGCGCGAGTAGGCGAGCATCAGCGTGACCATCAGCAGGCCACACGCCGGGTAGGCGAGCGCGCTCAGCAGCGCGTGACCCTCCCGCCGGGCGCCGAGCCAGAGGCAGGCCAGGATGCCCAACGCGGCGGTGAGCCCCGTCGCGTTCCAATAGCCGTACGGCGCTCTCAGCCGCGCATATACGTCGTCGTGGTCCAGCTGCGCCGGGAAGACCTTCGTCAACAGCGCATAGCCGCAGACCACGACAGCTGCTAGCGCGACGCCTGCGATCACACCGCTCCAGCTCCGCGGGCTCGCCCGTGCGAGCAGTGCAACCGCGCCGAACACGGCGCTGTAGCAGAGTAGCTGCCCCGCTTCCTGCCAGCTGGCGTCGGGGGAAACCGACCAGCCGACCGAGATCGCGGTCAGCGCGGCGAAACCGAACAGCAGACCGATCGGCCAGGCGCCGGCCAATCGGGCGCCGGCGGGTGCCGCCACGATCGCGGCGGCTGCTGCCACGCTTGCGAGCAGTGTGAGCACGGCCTCGACGAGCACCCGCGTTTCGAGGTCCAGCCCGCCGGTTGCAACGAAGGTCGCCATGCAGATCGCGCCGGCGGTAAGCACGGTGGGCAAGGCCGCAAGCATCAGCCGGTTGGCGTACGCCGCGCGCGGGCGACGGCGCTCCGTGCCGGGGATGGATCCCGCATCGCGGAGCTGTGGATCGTTCGAGGTAGGCGCGGGCGCGTAGGCCGACATCGCCTGCTCAGCTCTGATCTGAGCGGGCGATGCGCTCCCTGATCTCCTTGCCCGCGAGCAACAGCAGGCATGCGATCACGAGCGCAATCACGACGAGCACAGGCGTCGGCAGGCTGCTCGTCGCCGATGCGAGATCGGGGTGCACCACTCCGGGCAGCACGGTCTCGCCGCCGCCGCCGAGATGCACCGGGGTGAGGCTTTCGCGACGCGTCGCTTCGAGGATCCGCTGCTGGGCGGGCGTCGGTTCTACGGCGCCGCCCGCTCCTGAGCCTGTCGCGGATCCCGGGCCGCCACCGCCGCCCTGCGATGCTCCCGAGCCTTTGTGAGCGGCTGCGGCAAGCTCGGCCTTGTAGATGAGTTCCTGGCAGTTGGAGTACTCCAACACTTCGGTGGGCATCTCTTGGAGCGCTTGTTTGTATTGAGCGACGGTGTAGCCACTCAGCGATTCCCCGCTCTTCAGGTGCCCACAGCGGTTGAGGATCTGTGCGCCGACGTCTGCGGATGCAGTTGCAGGCAGCGTGGCGGCGAGCGCGAGCGTGAGGACGACCGCTGCCGAGGCGGCAGAGGGCCGGGCGCGGTGGCGGCGTCTGATCCACGGACGCGCGCATGTCAGCCAGGTCACGATCATTCCTTCAAGCCCAAACCTACCAGTGCTCGCGGAAGAGCTCGCCGGCTCGGCCGCAGGAGGGCGGCCCCACCGCGCCGCCGGCGGGGACCCAAGGGGGGCGGGCCCCGCGCCGACGAGGACGAGCGCGGCGGTAGGCGCTCCAAGACCTGGACCAAGCCAGGGCTCGACCGGCGCCCCAGGTCCATATTCCCTCGATTGGCTACCTGCAAACGGGCCTCGCGCGTCCTGCCAGCACGCTTGCGGGAGACTTCCTCGCGCGATGCTCCGCTGCGCGATCGTGCCACCCGTCCCCGTGCCCTACAGGGAGCCGCTTTTCGAGCGCCTCTCCGCCAGGCCCAATCTGACCCTGCGTGTCATCTACCAGGCTGCTGCCCAGCCGAGCTGGGATCAGACCCAAGGCTGGTTTCCCACCGATCACGGCTATGACGCGGTGCACCTGGTGCCGCGCCAGATCGCGCGCCGGGGCCGCAGTCCGATCACCTGGCCGCGCGGCCTGGAGCGCGAGCTGTCGCGCTTTTGCCCGGATGTCGTCGTGGTCTCGGAGTTTGGCCCGGCGAGCCTGCGGGCGCTGGCCTGGTGCAGGGCCAGAGGGCGAGCGCTGGTGCTGCTGAGCGAGGTGAGCGCCGAGGTGCAGGCGAGCCTGCCGGCGCCGCAGCGCGCGCTGCACCGGCTGCTCGCGCGTCGCGCCGACGGCCTGATCGCCGTGAGCGCGGCTGCGCGCAGCCGCCTGCTGGCGCTGGGAGCGGCTCCTGCGGCGGTGACCCTCAGCATGCAGCCGGTCGACGAGGAGGCGCTGAAGGGCGTGGCGCTTGCTCGACGTGCTCCGGGAGGCAAGCCCATCGAGGTGCTGACGGTCGCCCGGCTGGTACCGGACAAGGACGTCGGCGCGCTGATCGAGGCGTTCGCCGCGGCAGGTCTGGGTGAGGGGGAGGCGCGCCTGTCGATCGTCGGCGGAGGGCCGCTGGAGGGCCAGCTGCGCTCGCAAGCACAGGCGCTCTCGGTGCCGGCACGGTTCCTGGGCGCGGTGGCGGCGGGCGAGCTGCCCGCTCGCTACGCCGCCGCCGATCTCTTCGCCCTCGTCTCCCGCTTCGAGCCCTTCGGCGTCGCGCTGCGCGAGGCAGTCGTGGCAGGCCTTCCGGTGATCTGCAGTACAGCCGTCGGCGCAGCCGCCGACCTGGCGCGCGATGGCGCCAATGCGCTGCTGGTCGCACCGGGCGATGTGGATGGCCTGGCGGCCGCGCTGCGGCGGCTCTGTCGCGAGCCTGCGCTGCGCGCGATCATGGGCGCGGAGAGCCGGCGGATCGCCGAGCGGCATCCGCTCGACGCTGACGTGGAGGCCTTCGCCGGGGCGATCGGCCGGGCTGCGCAGGCGCGCTCGGAGCGCCGATGAGGCGTCGCATCAGGCGACTCTGACTCACGACGCCAGCAGCGCTGGCAGCACGCGCTCCGCGATCAGCGTACGAATCGCCTGCGGCCGGTAGGCGGCCATGCGCTGCGTGGCGGCCAGTCGGTAGCGCTGCACATCCTGCTCGCTCAGCGCGAAGGCGCGCCTGATCGAGGCCGCCAGCGACGCTGGCTCCAGATCGCCTGCGCACAGCGCGGGCTCCAGAGCGCGCGCGTGAGAGAGCGCCTCGAAGGGGCCGCGCGTGGCGCTGCAGACCAGCAGCGCGCCGTCGGCGAGCGCCTCCAGCTGGGCAAAGCCGAAGTCCTCCCAGCGTGCACTCGTGATGAACGCGTGTGCTTCTCGCAGCGCGGCACGGAACTGCGCCTCGGTGACGCGCCCGCGCCAGCAGAGCCCCTCTGGCTCTGTCAGCGAGTGCCTGGCCAGGTGCCGGCGCGCGAGATCCGGCGCGATGCCGAAGACCTCCAGACGCGCGTCCGGCAGCGCCGCCTGCCGCCACGCCGCCACCAGGATGTCAAGGCCCTTGGCCTTCGGGTCGGGCGTGTAGGCGACGGCGAGCCGTGTGCGCGCGGCGTGGCGCTCGCCTGAGGGCAGGATCGGCTGGGGCAGCACCACGGCGGGAGCCGCACCGGCCGGGAGCGCGCTGGCGGCAGCCTGGCTGAATGGCAGCACCAGACGCGCCCGAGAGAGCCGGCGGCGCTCGAGCGCATGCTGGATCGCGTTGCGCGCGCCTGGACGGTTGATCCGGCAGGGCGCGTCGAGCCTCACTGCATAGGGTGCCTCGATGTGCCCGCACAGCAGCGAGGAGGTCGTCGAGGAGAAGATCACAGCGCGTGGCCGGGTCCGCCTCATCGCGCCGCTCATCGCGCGCCGTGCGGCCGCGGCCTCGATCAGATCGGTCAGCGGATAGGCGCGCCGCAGCGCGCCCGCGGCTCCGATCCGCACCTGCGCGATATCCACCGAGGCTCCCGCTTCTCGCAGCAGGTCCGCGAGTGCCTGGTCGCCAATGCGCAGCCCGATGGTCGTGCCGAGGCAGAGCAGCAGGATCTCACTCATCGCAACGCGTCCTCGTAGGCGGCGAGGGTCTGCTGCCCGCAGCGATCCCAGGTGAAGGCGCGCTGCACCGTCTCGCGCGCCGCGGTGCCGAGCCGCTCGCGGTCGCGCAGGCAGTTCGCGAGCGCATCGGCGAGCGCCACGGGATCCTCGGGCGCCACCAGCACCATGCCCTCCCCGGCGGCGACGATGTCCTGCGGGCCGCCCTCTCCACGGCAGCCGATCGCCGGCAACCCGCCTGCCATCGCCTCTACGTAGGCCACGCCGAATGGCTCCTCGGCGCTCGGCATCGCGCAGACGTGGCAGCGCCACATCTCCTGCAGCGCTGCATCGTGGTCGAGTTGCCCCAGGAAGCGCACCTGCTCGGCCAGCCCCAGCCGGCCGGCAAGCTCCTGCAGTGGCCGGCGCATCTCCCCCTCGCCGACGATCACGTAGTCGGGGCGTGAGTGCGGTGGCATCGTCGCGAGCGCCTGCAGTACGACCTCGTGGCGCTTGCGTCGCTGCAGATGCGCGACCGTGACGATCGTGGGACGGTCGTGGCGCTGCGGCGGCTGCTGCGGCACGTCCGCGCCGAGGTGCACCACGCGGGTGGGCAGCTGTGCGTGTGCGAGCTGCGCGCAGCGCTCTGCGGCCCAGCGGCTGTTGGCGATCACGCATGCGGCAGCGCGCAGCGTGCGGCGCGTCGCGGCGGCGGCCTTCGTACTGCGCTGTGCGACGTGGATGATGTCGGGGCCGTGGGTGGAGAGCACGAAGGGTGTGAGTGGCGAGCAGCGTGCGAGCGCGTCGCCGGTCGGCAGCACGTTGTGGGCGTGGAGGAGGTCGAATCGCTCTCTGGCGAGAGCGCGTCGCAGGGCCGGCGCGATCCAGGCGCCCCAGCTTGCGTAGGAAGATGGCCGCGGTGGCGCCAGGAACGCGACCGGCGTAATCTGCAGCCCGTCGAGCTCCATCGGGCGCAACGTGGTGGCAGCGGCTCTTAGCCACCGTGCCGCGGCGGCCGGCCCCTGCCGTGCGACCGCGATCGGCGGGACTGGTCGGCGCAGCGCGAGCACCCGCACTTGTGCGCCCGCTTCGCGCGCCGCAAGCGCCTGCCGGTGGGCCCAGATGCCGTGAACCGGGTCGGCCGGCGAGGGATACCACTCGGCGACCACGAGCACCTTCACAGCGCGGGACGTTAGCGCCTCCTCAGTGCAGCGCGTCCTCGTAGGCGGCGAGGGTCTGCTGCCCGCAACGCTCCCAAGTGAAGTGCGCGGCGATCGTCTCGCGGGCGTGCTGACCGCAGTAGCGCAGCCGCTGCGGATCGCAGAGCAACTCCTCGATGCGCTGGCTCAGGCGCTCGACGTCGCCGGGGGGCACGAGCAGGAAGCCATCGCCCGCGGCGGCGATCTCCTCAGGGCCGGGCTCGCCGCGGCAGCCGATCGCGGGCATGCCCGCCGCCATCGCCTCCAGGTAGGCGACGCCGAACGCCTCCTCGGTCGAGGGCATCACGAAGATCGTGCAGGCCCGCGCCCGTTCCAGCGCCTCCTGCGGCGCCAGCCGGCCCGCCATCTCGACCCGGTCGGCGACGCCGAGTCTGCTGGCCAGCCCTTCCAGGGGCGTGCGCTCGGGCCCCTCGCCGACTATCAGGTAGCGCAAGTCGGGATGGCGTGGGACCAGCACAGCCAGCGCGCGCACCACGTCAGTGTGCCGCTTGCGCGGCGCGAGGTCGCCCACCGTGACAAGTGTCGGCGCCTCGCTCCTCAGCGGCGCCGGGTACATCTGCCCCCGCCCCCGCCCCCGCCGCTCAGGCAGCTCGGCGCCAAGGTGTACGACTCGTGTCTCGCAGGCGCCGAGGGCGCGAGCCAGCTCGGCGCTGCCATCGCTGCCCGCCAGCGTGAGTCGCGCCGCGCCGAGTGTCCTTGCGATCGCACCGGTGCCGTGGTGGAGGCCGTGAAGGTCGTCGAACACGTCAGGGCCGTAGACCGAGACGAGCGTAGGCACGTCGAGTCGCGCGCGCCTGACGGCGTCGGCGGCTGGGATGCCGTGCGCGTGGATGAGATCGAAGTCCACCCGGCGCCGCAGGGCGCGCACCGAGAGGGCATGTGGCCGGTGCGGCGCGAAGACGCGGATCTCGGCGCCCGCAGCCTGCGCGGCAAGCGCCTGACGGCGGGCCCACATCCCACGCACCGGATCGCCGCCACGGGCATGCAGCTCTGCGAGGACCGCGACCTTCATCGGCGTGCCTCTACCATCGCTTGTGCACGGCGAGCGTGCGCTGCGTTTCGTGGGCTGGCAGGTAGGGGCGCTCGGCCAGGAACGCTCGTGCCTCCGCGACCGTCTGCTCGCGCGAATAGGCGCTCGCGGCGGGAGCGGCGCGATGGTTGATCGCCAGCGCGTCGATCACTCCGCAGCGCCAGCCGTGCTGCCTGGCGATCGCGGCCCAGTGGGCATCGAGGCCCCAGCCCATGCGCAGCGGCGGGAACGGCAGCAGCGTGGAGAAGGTCCTGTTCGAGAACGCCGTGAGCGGCCCGATCTCCACGAACTGCGTCTCGCGCAACACGCTGCGAGGCTGACGCCTGGTGACCCGCCAGGCGGCGTGGGAGGCGCGCCTGTGCGCCGGCTGGGCGAGATCGAGCTGGAAGCGCTCCGCCAGGAACAGGAAGCGATCGAGGAATCCGGTTGGGATCTCGATGTCGTCGTCGAAGGCGATCAGCCAGTCGTGGGCGTCGGCGGGGTGCTCGGCCAGCAAGGCGTTCAGGTTCTCGAACTTTCCGCGCTGCCCAGGTTCGATCGTGGCGACCTCGACCTCGTGGCGCGAGCTGCGGAGCTCGGTCACGATCGCCTCCGCGAGGGCGCGGTGACGCTCGCGCGTGACGCCGATCGCGAGGACGCGCCTGCGGGGCAGAGCCCTTGCGGCCCGCGCGAGTCGCCGCCGCCGGCCGCTGAGCAGCTCGACTCCGTCGCCGATGCGGTCTGCGAGCTCCCGACGCACGCCGTCGAAGCCGCCGACCGTGCCGCTCTCGCCTGAGAGGAAGTCATCGGCGGGGACTGGCGCCGGAGCGCCGCCTGCGATCCCCTCCACGAGGCGCCCGCCGGAGTGCGCGACCATCGTCAGGCCGCTCGGGCAGCGGTAGCGGATCACGTGGCCGACGCAGCCAAGCAGCGTGAGCAGCTCGCGCGGGATCGACGGCGCCTCGCCGCGCCGCCGATCGAAGCGGCGGCTCTGCATGCCGCGCCCGTAAGAGGCTCGCAGGAGTGCCCGCAGGCGCGAGTCGTCGGGCAGGCGGCGGTGCATCACCTTCGCATCGGCGACGTAGAGCGCCTGGCCGCCGTCGGCCTGCAGCCTTTCCTGCCACTCCTGCTCCTCGCCCTGGCCGTGCAGTGAGGCGTCGAGCTCGCCGGCGCGCGCCAGCGCGCTGCGCCGCACGGCCATGTTCGCGCTCCACGCAAAGCGCGTGGGGCGATCTTCGGGCCCGAGGTCGAGCGTAGTTATCGGCGGTACCTCCCTGCCGCACGAGCGCGGCGGGTGTCCTTCCAGCAGCGGCAGGATCGCCCCCGCGAAGACCTCGGTCTGCGGGTGGTGCTCGCACGCGGCAAGCAGTGCCGCCAGCCAGTGCTCGCACGCGATCACGTCATCGTCGAGGAAGACGATCAGCTCGCCGGAGGCCTCTCGTACACCCGTGTTGCGTGCCGCGTTTGCTCCCAGCGGCTGCCCATGGGCGATGTAGCGCGCGCCTGAGCGCTCGACGATCGCCCTCGCCGTCTGCATACCTGAGTCGTCGACGACGATCACCTCGCAGCCGCGGGCGCCGGCGGCGGACGCGATCGAGGCCAGGGTGGCCTCCAGGTACTGTGGCCTATCCCTGGTCGGGATTACGATCGAGGTTGTGATGTCCATGACAGGCAGAGAGTCTAGGTTTCGCAGGCAGATGATCCTCTTCCTGCACAACCGCTACCGGACCGCGGGCGGCGAGGAGCGCGCGGTGGAGGACCTGATGTGGCTGGTCCAGGACCGTCTCGGTGAGCCTGCGCAGCTGCTTGCGCGCGACTCGGCGGCGGTTGGCAGGACGCGTGCGGCGACAGCGCTCCTGTGGGGAGGCACGCGTCCATCTGAGGTCGCGGCGGCTGTGAGGGCCAGTGGCGCCCGCGTCGTCCACGTCCACAACCTGCATCCGCTGCTCGGCTGGCGGGCGCTCGCGGCCGCGCGCGAGGCGGGCGCGAAGGTCGTGCTGCACCTGCATCAGTACCGGCTCGTGTGCGCCGTCGGCGTCTGCTTCACCGACGGTGAGCGGTGTACTCGCTGCCACGCTCGCAACACTCTGCCAGGCCTGCGGCGCAACTGCCGCGGCAGCCGTGCCGAGGCGCTCTCCTACGCGGCTGCACTCTCGCTCTGGCAGAAGCGCATGGCCGAGCTGGCGGACGCGGTGCTCGTGCCGAGCGCGTTCGCGTTGGCACGGTTG
Organism: uncultured Actinomycetota bacterium; assembly: GCA_963790265.1. Lineage (GTDB taxonomy): Bacteria > Actinomycetota > Thermoleophilia > Solirubrobacterales > Solirubrobacteraceae > Palsa-744. The sequence goes on along the minus strand of CAWBNT010000001.1, from coordinate 2,896,498 downwards.
CGCGAGCTTGGGGCGCCGCTCGACTTCGAGGGCGCTCAGGTGCTCCCGCCCCCGCTCAGAGGGCTTGCCGCGCAGACCACGGGCTCGGGAGCCGCGAGTGGCGAGTATGCCCTCATCGCCTCGCGCCTTGCGCCGGAGAAGGGCGTGGACGTCGCGATCGACGCCTGCATCGCAGCGGGCCGGCGGCTGCTGATCGCGGGCGATGGCCCGGAGCGGGAGCGGCTGCAGCGCCGCGCGGAATGTTGCCCAGGAGAGCAGATCCAGCTGCTTGGCGCCGTGTCGGCCGATCGACTTGCGCAGCTGCGCGCAGGAGCGGCGCTTGCGCTCGTGCCCTCGCGCTCGGACGAGACGTTCGGCATTTCTGCCGCCGAGGCGATGGCGGCCGCTCTGCCGGTGCTCGCGAGCGACGTTGGCGCCCTCGGAGAGCTGCTTGCCGAGGAGGCGCTCGTGCCTCCCGGCGATGTCGCCGCGTTTGCGAGCGGGATCGATCGGCTGTGGGGAGACGAGCAGGCGGGGGCGCGCAATCGCGACCGCGTCGCCGCGATCTGCGCACCGGAGGTCGTGGGGCGCTCGCTCGCGGCGCTCTATGACGAGGTCTGCGCCGCGTAGACTGGGCCGGCTATGACCACGGTCGGCATCATCGGGCTCGGCTATGTGGGCCTGCCGCTGGCGGTCGCGTTTGCCGAGCAGGGCTGCGAGATCCTTGCCGTCGACGTGGACGAGCGCAAGGTGCAGATGCTCCGCGCGGGCCGCTCCTACGTCGAGGACGTCGCCTCTGAGCGCCTGGCCGCCGTGGCGGAGAGGATCAAGGCCAGCACTGGGTCGGCCTCGCTTGGTGGCGCCGACGCCGTTCTCGTATGCGTGCCCACGCCGCTGAGTGCCAACCGCGAGCCCGAGCTCGGGCCGCTTCTGGACGCGGCCAACGGGCTCGCCGGCGTGCTCAAAGCTGGACAGCTCGTCGTGATCGAGTCGACCACCTACCCGGGCACCACCAGGGAGCGTCTTGCGCCCGTGCTCGAAGAGTCGGGGCTGGTTGCCGGCATCGACTTCAACCTCGCATTCAGCCCCGAGCGCGTCGATCCCGGCCGGACCGACTACACGCTACGCAACACGCCGAAGGTGCTCGGCGGCCTCACGCCGGACTGCGCGGATCGGGCGCGGGCGCTGTATGGCCTCATCTGCGATCGGATCGTCGAGGTCTCCAGCCCCGAGGCGGCGGAGCTGACGAAGCTGCTCGAGAATATCTTCCGCTCGGTGAACATCGCGCTGGTCAACGAGATGGCGATGCTCACCGATCGGATGGGAATCGACATCTGGGAGGTGGTCGAGGCGGCGGCGAGCAAGCCGTATGGCTTCATGCGCTTCGAGCCCGGGCCTGGCATGGGAGGCCACTGCCTGCCAGTGGATCCCTTCTATCTGGCCTGGCGGGCGCGCGAGTTCGACATGAGCGTCGAGTTCATCGAGCTGGCGGGCAAGATCAACCAGCAGATGCCATACCACTGCGTGGCAAAGGCGCAGCGGGTGCTCAACGACGCCGGCCTGCCTGTCAACGGCGCGAGGATCGCGGTGCTTGGCGTCAGCTACAAGGCGGGCGTCGGCGACACGAGGGAGTCTCCCGCACTGAAGATCATCGAGCTGCTGCGCGCCCTCGGCGGAGAGGTGAGCTACCACGATCCCCACGTCCCCACCCTGCCCGAGCAGGGCCTGAGCAGCGTGCCGCTGGAGCAGGCGGTCGCGGATGTCGACCTGGCGCTGATCGTCACCGCCCATCCGGGCGTCGACCACGCGCTCGCGGTGCAGGGCGCGAAGGTGCTCCTCGACCTCCGAGGCGTGACGCGGGGATCCGATCGGAGCAACGTGGTGCGGCTGTGAGGGCGCGATGCTGCTGAGGCCCGACGACCGGGGCCCGGGTCTGCTGATCGGGGAGAACGTCCAGATCGGGCGCGAGGTCAGCTTCGGGGCCTACGTCGTCGTCCACGAGGGCACCGTGATCGGCGACGGCTGCGTGATTGAGGACCAAGCGGTGCTCGGCAAGCGTCCGCGGCTTGCGCGCAGCTCCAGCGCCAAGGGCGATCTCGGCGCGCTGCGCCTGGCCGATCGCGTCACCGTGTGTGCCGGCGCGGTCGTCTTTGCCGGCGCGAGCATCGGCGAGGAGGCGATCCTCGGCGATCAGTCCTACGTGCGCGAGCGCTCAACCGTGGGCGCCGGCTCGGTGGTCGGCCGCGGCAGCGTCGTGGACAACGACGTGTCGATCGGGGCGCGCGTGCGCATTCAGACGAACGTCTACCTGACGGCCTTCACCGTGGTCGAGGACGACGTTTTCCTCGGCCCTGGCGCCACCACCACCAACGACGACACGATGTCCCGCCACGGGGGTGGGCGGGGAGGCGAATCTCCGCTGCGCGGCGCCACGCTGCGGCGGGCCTGCCGGATCGGCGGCGGCACGGTGCTCACGCCGGGCGTGGAGGTGGGGGAGGAGGCGTTCCTGGCGGCCGGTGCCGTGCTCACCCGCGATCTGCCCGCGCGCGCGGTCGCCATGGGGGTGCCGGCGCGGGTGGTCAGACAGGTGGGCGAGGAGGATCTGCTCGAGAGGTGGCGCTGATCGCCTGGAAAGTGTTCGTTTCATTTTTCTTGGCTTTGACCGAACAAAATTAAATGTCCCCCGCCGTGGCCGGAAGTGCCGGCGCAGATCGCGGATTGGATCTCCCAAGCCAACTCGCTGGCGGGCTCCCATTCGGCCGTCGACCCGGAGACTCTGGCGCGGCTGCACGCGCGTTTCGAGCAGATCCACCCGTTTCTCGACGGCAACGGCCGCGCCGGCCGCCTTGCGCTGAACCTGCTACTGGTGCGCCTCGGCTACCCTCCCGCACTCATCCGCAAGCGCGATCGTGAACGCTACCTCGCAGCGCTGCGTCGTGCGGACGATGGTGATGCTGGGCCGCTTGGCGAGATGCTTGCACGTGCCGTGCTGGAGAGCTTGTACAAGTTCGTCGTCCCTGCGGTTGCCGGCCCTGCGGGGCTTGTGCCTCTACCCGCTTTGGCGAGCCCTGAGATGTCAGCCAATGCGTTGCGAGTTGCGGCCACCCGTGGGCGCTTGCGTGCTTCCAAGGGCGCTGACGGGACCTGGCGCAGTACCCGTGCCTGGGTCGAGGAGTATCTGAGCAGCCGCTACCGACGCTAGGGCGAGGCCAGGTCCGCCGCTCTCAAACCGACGGCATTCGCGCATCCGCCCCCAGCCGCTGCCGCAGCCAGGCGACCGTCGCCGCGATCCCGTCCTCGACATCGATTCTCGCCTCCCAGTCGAGCAGAGTCTTGGCCTTCTCCACCGAGGGCCAGCGCCGCTGGACGTCGACTGTGAAGCTCGGCAGATGCTCCAGCTCGAGCTCCTGCGGGTCCTGCCCGCACGCGGCCCAGACGACCTCGGCGATCTCCTTCACGGTCATCTCCCGGGAGGCGGAGATGTTGAAGGCCTCCCCGAGACCGGCGGGGGAGCCCATCGCGGTTACGATCCCGTCGGCGATGTCGTCCACGTGGGTGAGCGTCCTGGTCTGGGTGCCATTGCCGAAGATCTGCAGGGGGCGCTGGCCGGCGAGCACCTTGCGGATCAGGTCGGGGACCGCGTGGGCGATGCCCGGCTCGTCCTCTGGCATCTCGCCGGGGCCATAGGCGTTGAAGGGGCGGCAGATCGTGTACGGCAGGCCGTGCTCTTCGTGGGCGGCCCGGCAGTAGATCTCACCGGTGAGCTTGGAGAAGCCGTAGGCCGAGTGCGGCGGTGGGCACTGCTCGATGTGGGACTCGGTGGTGGGGAACTGGGTGGCCCGCTCGAAGACCATCGAGGAGGAGACGTAGGTGAAGCGCTCCACATCGGCGGTGAGGGCGGCCCTCACGACAGCGTTGTAGAGCGCCGCGTTGACCTCGGTGAGCGTGTGGGGGAGGCGGTGGAAGTTGGCGATGCCGCCGACGATCGCGGCCAGGTGGATGACGTGGCTGCAGCCGGCGGTGGCCGCCTTGGCCTGCGCCAGCTCGCGCAGATCCCCCGTGTGGACCTCGCAGCCCTCGCGCATCCACGTGGGCGCCGGGCGCTGGTCTGAGACGCGCACCTCGTAGTCGGGGTCGGCGAGCAGGCGTCTGACGAGCGCTGCGCCGATCGTGCCGACCCCGCCCGTGACGAGCACCCTGCTCATGACGCGGCGCCTGAGAGGGTTGCAAGCTCCGAGGCGTACCCGAACACCTGGCCGGCGCCCCAGCAGTCCCAGGGGTCGATCACGAGACAGTGCTCGGAGCAGGCGGTGGTCATCCTGCCAAGCAGCTGCGGATCGCGAAACTCGGAGTGATTGGTCGCGATGAAGACCGCCTCTGCCCCGTCGAGCGCCGCATCGAGCGTCGCGGTTGGGCTTGCGAGATGCGGATCGTGGACCGACACGTCGGCGAGCTCACGTTCCAGCAGCCTGATCAGCTTGTGCGAGAGCGAGTCGCGCTCGTCGTCGGTGTCGGCCTTGAACGCGAGGCCGAGCACGGCGACGCGGCGGCCGTCGAGTGTCCCGAGGCGGCGCTTTGCGCCCTCCAGCAGGAACAGCGGCACCGACTCGTTCACCCGCGATACTGCGAGCAGCATGCCCGGTGCGTTGGAGCGCTCCTCGGAGAAGGCGAAGTCCTTGCGCAGGCAGGTTCCGGCGGTGAGGCCGGGCTTGGCGATGCCACCACGCGGATAGTCCCTGTTGACCAGGTCGATCACCTCGAAGACGTTCGCCCCGTAGCGCTCGCAGTCCATCATCAGCAGGTTCGGCAGGGCGAAGTGCGTGTAGCGCAGGATGTTCGCCCATATCTTCGCGAGCTCCGCCTGTACCGGGGTTGTCTTGACGATCGGCGCGGCGAAGGCTTCGAAAAGCTCGGAGACCACCTCCGCGGAGCGCTCGCCGACGCCGCCGACGATGCAGGGCAGCGTGTCGATCTCCTCCAGGAAGCGCCCGGCGGCGATCCGCTCTGGGACGTGCGCGACGAACACCTCCTCGCCGATTCGAAAGCCCCTGTGCTTGGCCAGGTAGCCGGCCACGAACTCGGTGGTGCCGGGGGCGACGGTGGAGCGCAGCGTGAGCGCGTGGCCGGCGGCCAGCACGCCGAGCAGGTCATCGAGCGCCGAGCGGATTTCGCGCATGTCGATCTCGATGTGGGAAAACGACGGCGTGCCGAGCGTGATCACGATGTGCCGCGCCGCGGCGGCGCTTGCGACGCGGTCGTCCAGCACGAGCCTGCCGCTGTCGCTGACGCGCTGCAGCAGCTCCTGTGCGCCCGGCTCGCTGAAGGGCATCCGCGCGTCGCGCAGAGCCTGCAGGCGTGCCTGGTCGATGTCCACGCCGACGACATCCAGCCCGCGGTCGGCCAGGCAGAGCGCGAGCGGCAGGCCCACACGGCCGAGCCCGATCACCGCCGCGTCGGCGGAGAAGTTCGATTGCTCCATGCCGCCAGATTACCGGCGTCGCCTCGCGCGCCGGCTTGCGTACTGACGGGCGAAGCCGGCGATGAAGCGCGGGTTCTGGCTTGCATAGCGCCGCCACAGCCGTCTGGGCTCACGGGAGAGGCGGAACAGCCACTCCAGTCCGTTGCGTCCCATCCACGGCGGCGCCTGGGCGAGCAGCCCGGCGTGGAAGTCGAAGGCGGCGCCCACGCCGACGAGCAGCGGGGCACTGAGCAGCGGGCGCATCTGCGCCATCCAGAGCTCCTGCTTGGGCTGCCCGGTGCCGACCCAGACGACCTGCGCTCCGCAGTCGTCGATCTCGCTCGCAAGCTGCGTGCGCTCCTGCTCGCCGAGCGGCCGGAAGGGAGGAGAGAAGCCACCCGCGATCTGCAGGCCGGGGAACCGTTCGAGCAGCCGCTCTCCGAGCAGCGAGAGCCTGCCCTGGTCGCGTCCTCCGTATAGGTAGACGCGGGTGCCATCGTCTGCCGCCAGCGCGCAGAAGCGTGCCATCAGCTCCGGGCCGTAGATCCGCGTCGCGGCCCTGTGCCCGAGCGTGTGCAGCGCCCAGACAAGCGGTTGACCGTCGGGGACCACGAGGCTCGCGGTATCCACCGCGGCGCGCACCTCTGGATCGTCGAGCGCCGACATCACGAGGTTGACGGCCCCCGCGCTGATCCAGCTGCGCTGGCCTGCCGCGATCGTCTGCTGCATCCAGGCCAGCACGCCCGCGTAGTCGGAGATCGCAAGCGGAGTGCCAAGCACCTCGGCGGATGGCAGCTTCGGCGGAGCGGGACTCGTCACTGTCACTGAACGCAGCCTATCCGCAGCGGCTGCTGCTTCGAGACGCACCGTGTGCTCGCCGGCCGCGCCGCGGTCGCACTGGATAGGCTGCCTCTGCGATGCCGATCGAGGAGGACCGTTGGCGCGGCAGGCGCGTCCTGCTCACCGGGCACACCGGCTTCAAGGGCGCCTGGCTCTCGCTGTGGCTGCAGCGGCTCGGTGCGCAGGTGACGGGCGTCTCGCCCGGATCGCATGGGGGCCTGTCGCTCTACCGGCTGGCGCAAGTGGGCAGCGGCATGGCGGCCGAGCATGACCTGGACGTGCGCGATCGCGCGGCCCTGCAGGCCGCCCTTGCGGCTGCGCGGCCGGAGGTCGTGCTCCATCTCGCGGCTCAGCCGATGGTGAGGCGCTCGCTGGCCGATCCGGCCGGCACCTTCGAGGTCAACGTGATCGGGACGGTGAACCTGCTCGAGGCGGTGCGCCTGGCAGGAGACTCGGTCAGGGCCGTACTGATCGTGACCTCGGACAAGTGCTACGAGAATCCAGGCGTGGCCAGATCGCAGCAGGACCCGGGTTTCGGCGGCCGGGCATTCCGCGAGGAGGACCCGCTCGGTGGCAGCGATCCCTATTCGAGCTCGAAGGCATGCGCGGAGCTGGTGGCAGCCTCATATCGCCGATCCTTCTTTGGAGCCGAGCAGGCACCGCGGCTGGCCAGCGCGCGTGCGGGCAATGTGATCGGCGGCGGCGACTGGGGCGAGGATCGGCTGCTGCCCGACTTCGTGCGGGTCGCTAGTGGCCTGACGCCTGCTCCCCTGAGGGTCCGCAACCCCGAGGCGGTGCGCCCCTGGCAGCACGTGCTGAACCCGCTGATGGGTTATCTGATGCTCCTGCAGCGCCTGCTGCTCGACGCAGATGCCAGCGAGGCGTGGAACTTCGGGCCGCCTGCGAACGACCTGATGTCGGTCGGGGCGGTGCTTGAGCGGGTCGGTGAGCTGTGGGAGGACGCGCCGGCATGGGAGGTGGACGAGTGCGCCGACCCGCGGGAGGCGTCGTGGCTTGCGCTCGACTCATCGAAGGCCAGAGAGAGGCTCGGCTGGCACTCGGCGTGGGAGCTCGAGCGGGGGCTTGGCGAGCTCGTCAGCTGGCATCGCGCGCACCTGGCCGGGCGAGACATGCGGCAGGTCAGCGTGGCGCAGATCGAGCGGTACATGACCGACGCCGCGGCCTGAGCGCCTCGGTGCCATCCGCAGATACCTGTCGCACAGACAGAGATCTGCACAACAAATAAATTCTTTTCATTCGTAAGATTCCGCGGGCATGAGCCCGCTGCATCTGCGCCGATACCGTGCGGAGCGTCTGCTGCGCGCCGAGTTCGAGAGTCTGCGCGGGAGCGTCCTTGGCTCGGTTCGTGCGCGCCTTGGCGCGAGCGGGCACTCGCTTGACCAGGCCGACCTGGATGCTTGCTACTCGCAGGCCTGGCAGGGACTCTATGCCGCGGTCCTGGCCGGAGAGGAGATCCACAACCCCGCTGGCTGGCTGGTGCTCGTCACCCACCGGCGCGCGATCGATGAGCAGCGCGCGTCTCGCCACATCGCGGAGCTTCGTGGCGAGACGGCCGCGGCCGATCGCGACCTCGCCGCCGAGGTGGACGATCGCATCAGGCTGCGGCGGCTGATGGAAGGGCTTGGTGCCCACCTGAGCGCGCGCGAGCGGCAGGCCGCCGCGCTCTGCTACCTGCAGGGACTCACGCGCGAGGAGGCCGCCAGGCACATGGGCGTCGGACCGCGGCGGATGCAGAAGATGATGGAGGGGCGTGGCGGGCGTCCCGGCGTGGCTGCGAAGGTGGGCGCGCTGGTCGAGTCGATATCCGGGGACCGGTTCTGCGAGGAGCACGCCTCGCTGATGCGCGCACTCGCCTTCGGGGTGCTCGACCCCGAGGGAGAACGTCATCGGATTGCGCTCGCCCACCGCAGCAGCTGTCCGTCCTGTCGCGCCTACGTGCTCTCCCTGAGAGGGCTCTCCGCGACGCTGCCGCCGGTCTTCCTGCCCGGGCTGCTCGGCGAATCCGGTCTCCACGGCGGTGCGGTGACGGGCGGCCTGCGAGCTCCGACGGTCCACGCGAGCAGGATTGGCGGCCGCTTTACCGGCACGGGACTCGGCGGGGCCAAGATCGCGCTCGCAGGTGCGCTGGTTCTTGGGGCGGGCGCTGCGGGCGTCGCCCTGACGGCCGCCCCATCGCGCGCTCACCTGCATCCAAGCCACCGTGGAGCCGTGGTGCTCGGTCGCGATCACCCTGTGGCGGCGCGCGCGGAGGCGAAGGCTCATCCGAGAGCGCGCGAAGCGAAGGCGCACAGGCGCTCCACGGCTCGCCGCATCTCCGCGCGGCGGGCGCGTGCGGTCCGCTCACCGTCGGCTGCGTTGCGTGAGTTCGGGATCGAACGACCTCAGGCGGTAGCGCCGGGCTCCGGCAGTGCGCGCTCGCCAGGGAGGGCGGGCTCCTCCGGCCAGGCCGAGCGCGAATTCGGGATCGAATAGCCCGCGCGACTCAGCCGCGCGGGAAGATCCTGCCCATCTTGCTGAGCACGAGCGGGTTGCCGCGGGGGCGAAGCTTTCCGGTCGCGATCGCTCTCATCGGCGTCAGCCGGTTGCCGATGATGTCGACGAAGTCCTGGTAGGCGACCTTCATGCGGACGTCCGGGTCAGCCGCGGCACCGCTTCCCACGCGGCTCGAGCCGTTGTCGATGACAAGATGCCAGGTGGGGACGTCGGCGTCGGTGAACTCCCACTGCAGGGTCGCCGGCCTGCGCAGGCCGTGCTGGGGGTTGACCTGCCTGCAGATCGTGTCGAAGAGCAGCTCGATCGTCTCGGGATCGCGTTGCGTGGGTCCTTGCCGCACCCCTATCACGCCCGCCTTGGCCAGCTCCCGGCCGCGCCTGCTCATCTCCTCGATCGTCAAGCCCTCGGGCACGATCGGCGGTCCGGGCAGCTCCTCCAGCGGCAGGCCGGCGGAGCGCAGCTTCGTGCGCATCGAGGTTGCGGCCTCGACGCTGATCGTCTCGAAGTCGTAGCCGAAGCAGGTGAGGTAGCGCTCGTCCCAGCCCGGCGGCATCATCACCTGGGCCAGGAAGGGCATCACTTCGCGCAGCAGGCCGGCGACGGCCGCGGGGACGCGGTTGTCTTCACGTGCGAGATCGGAAATCAGCTTCACGCCAAAGCCGATGTGGCGCTGCTCATCGGCGGCGACGTTCGCCATGCCGGCCCTGAAGGCCGGCAGCGCGTCGCGCTGCTCCAGGTAGCTGCAGATCATGTGCTGGCCCGGCTGGGCCATCGTCGCCTCGATGATGACGTGGTAGAGGGCGACCGCGGCGGCGAGCCTGGGGCGAGAGTGGTCCTTGCGCAGCTCGGCCGCCATTGTGTCCAGGCGCTCGAAGATCTTCACGAAGCCCGGTGAGAGCTTCGGCCTGATCGCGGCCAGGCCGCTTGCGGGCGAGCCGTCGCCGATCCCGCAGACCTCGTTCATGAAGCGCTTGAAGAAGACGGCGTGCCTGGCCTCGTCGACCTGCTGGGTGGTCAGGAAGTACTTCTGCTCCTCCAACGGCGCGGCGTCTATGTAGGGGGAGAGGTTGTCCGTGACGGCATCCTCGCCCCAGAAGAAGAGGGCGTAGTTCCACAGCGCCGCCTGACGCTCGAAGTCGGTGAAGCGCTCCTGCCACTGCTTGGCGTCCTCGCTGAAGTCGAGGTCCATCGCGCTCCAGTTGCCGTGCTCCCAGCGCCTGTACAGATCCTCGTAGGAGATCGCGTCAGCGGGCAGGCTGCCGATCTGTGAGCCGTTTGAGGAAATTGCCCCATTGCCCTGCGCCATCGTGCTCGCCATCTCTTCGCTCCTCTGTCGGTTGGGCACCCTGCGACGCTCGCCAGCCCTGGCCAAGCTACCTCCGCGTGTGGAGGACAATCGGGAGTCTATAGATAATGAATATTATTGCAATAGCAAATGCTCCCTCAACTAGAATGCGGCTTATGACTGAGGCGGCACCCGCGATCGCGACGAGGCTCACGCGCGAACAGAGCAAGGCTCAGACCCGGCAGCGGCTGCTCGCCGCCGCCAGGTCCGTCTTCGCACGTCGCGGGTACCACGGCGCCTCCGTGGAGGAGATCGCGGCTGAGGCGGGCTTCTCGACCGGGGCCCTCTACTCCAACTTCGACGGCAAGGAGGACCTCTTCCTCGCCCTCATGGACCACGAGATCGACGCCTACTGCGCAGAGATCGCGGCCGAGGTCGACGGCGTCGCCTCGGTTGCCGAGCGCGCGAGGGACGGCGCGAGGCACTGGATGGAGATCGTCGAGCGCGAGCCTGAGATGCTGATGCTGTTCGTCGAGTTCTGGGCTTATGCAGCACGCGATCCCGGTGCCCGCGAGCGGGTCGCCGCCAGCTTTGCGAAGGCAAGGCAGGTGCTGACGAGGCTGATCGGCGACGGCGCACGCGAGTTCGACCTGGAGCTCGAGATGCCCGCGGAGCACCTCGCGATCGCAATCGACGCGCTCGCCGATGGCATCGCGCGCCAGAAGCTCGCCGATCCGGCGGTCGTGCCCGACGATCTGATGGGGCGAGTGATCTCACTGCTGCTGGCCGGGGCAGCGCGGCCGGCAAAGCCAGGCCCCTCCTCGGAGAAGCACGCACTCTCCTGACGGCTCGACGGGAGCAGCAGCCCGGCGCGCCAGCGCGAGCATTATCCTCGGCGGCAGATGCCCGCCACAAGGAGCCTTGCCGACGGCCGGCCAGATGGCGGCGTGACCCACGATGGTGCACGAGGAGACCTGTTTCGCAAGCCGCTACGCACCCTGAGCGCCGACCCCCGCGCGCTTCCAGCGCTCGCGGCGCTCGCGCTCCTGGTTGCGTGGGCCGCCAACCAGGCTGGCTTTCCTGAGACCCACTGGGCCCCCGGAGGCCTGATCCTGCTTGCGCTGCTCGCGATCGCCATGGGCACGACGGGGCTGCAAGTCGCTTCGATCCCGTGGCTCGTGCGGATCGCGCTTGCGGCGCTCGCGGCCTACACGGCGTTCAGCTTTCTCTCGATCCTGTGGGCGAACGTCCCCGGCGATGCGTGGGAAGGAGCCGACCGCACGCTCGTCTACCTGATCGTGTTCGCGCTCTTTGCGAGCTTCCGCAGGACGGGCGAGGCAGCGGCGCTCCTGCTCGGTGCCTGGGCACTGGCGATGGCCGGCCTTGCGGTCTTCACCGTGCTGCATGTCGACGCGGCTGCGGGCAGCGCGTCGCGACTGCAGAGCCTGATGCCCGGCGGTCGCCTCGCCTTTCCGGCCGGCTACACGAACGCGAATGCGGCGCTGTGGATGATCGCGTTCTTCCCCGCATGGCTGCTCGCCTCAGCGCGCCGTGTGCCATCTCTCGCACGCGGGCTGCTCGCGGGCGGGGCGGTCGTGCTTGCCGCGGTCGCGCTCTACAGCCAGAGCCGTGGGTCGGTGTACTCGATTCCGATCGTGCTTGCGCTCGTGTTCCTGTTGCTGCCGGGGCGTGTGCGGAGCTTTGCAACTCTCGTGCCGATCGGCGTCGGCGCCGGTATCTGCGTGCCTGTGGTGCTGCGGCTCGACGAACGGGTCGAATCGGGGGCGCCGGCATCGACTGCTGTCCATTCGGCCACGCTCTCGGTGCTGGCGGCGGGAGTGGTCGTGACGGTGCTGGTGACGCTCGCCGCGATGCTGGAGAGCAGGTGGCCCGCCTCGCCGAGCGCCAGGGCACGCGTTCGTCGGGGCATCGCGACCGTGGGCGTGCTCACCGTCCTGGCCGTGGTGGCCGGGGGCATCGCAGCAGCCGGCAAACCGTTGGGGCGCGTCGAACACGCCTGGAGCACGTTCACGAGCATCAAAGGCTACGAAGCCGACAGCAGACGCGAAAGCCGTCTCGCTGCGGGCTTTGGCAGCAACCGCTACGACTTCTATCGAGTCGCCTGGCACGAATTCCTTGCACACCCTCTGCTTGGCATCGGCGCCGACAACTTCGCCGAGCAGTACCTGCGGCGGGGCCACAGCCTGGAGACCCCTCACTACCCTCACAGTGTCGAGCTGCGCACGCTCACGGAGACCGGCCTGATCGGCGCGATCGTCGCGCTTGTCGGGCTCCTCGCCAGCCTCCTCGCCGTAAGGAGGGCGCTCTCGGTATCAGACTCCCTTGCGCGTGCGGTCGCCGCCGGGGCGCTCGCGGGTTTCGCCTACTGGGCGATTCACGGCTCCTTCGACTGGTTCTTCGAGTACGCGGGCCTTGGCGCTCCTGCCTTTGCGCTGCTGGGCCTTTCCTGCTCGCTGATGCCCGCCAGGGCGGCCGCCGTTGCGCCCTCGCGCCGCAGGTCTCGACTGCGGAGGATAGCCCGAGTGGCCGTGGCGATCGGGATCGCCGCGTTTGCGACCCTGGCGCTCGGCGCCCCCTGGCTCTCCCGCATGGAGGTCGAGAGCGCAGCGCGCGTTTGGACCGCGTCGCCACCGACGGCGTATGCCCGGCTCGATGAAGCGGCGCGACTGAACCCGCTGAGCGCCGAACCCAATCTGATCGCGGGGACGATCGCCCTGCGTCTCGAAGAGCTCGGTCGAGCCCGCAGACAGTTTCGGCTGGCGATCGATCGAGCCCCCGGAGACGCCTATGCGACGCTCGAGCTGGGCGCCATAGCCTCCAGTCGCGGCGAAGCACGAACTGGGCTTCAGCTTCTGCGGCGCGCGGCGCAGCTGAACCCACGAAGTGCCCTGACCCAGCAGACGCTTGCGATCGCACGTAAGGGGAAGCGCGTGAATATCCGCGATTTGAACCGCGCAATCCTCCGCGAAGCTGAGCAATTCTCCTAGTTGGAGCGAGCTGCGGCTCTAGAGCAGCAAGATTCAGGGTTTCCCCGCTCGACACGTCCGCATTGCTTCGATACCGTTTGGGTTGGCTCGGCTAGATGTCCGGCCTCGACGGGAGCATTCGCCGAGGTTCGGCCACAGGTCGCGATATGAGACCGGGGGACCGCTGAGGCGGCATGGAGAGCTGACTGCGAGTTATACGGGCCACAGGAGTTTTACGGCAGGGAAGCATGAGAACCCAAAGCACGATCATCACAACGCTCGCAATAGCGGCTGCCCTGGGCATGCCAGCTGCCGCGGCCGCGACCTCGCCGCTGCTCAGCGGCTACGGCGGCCCTGGCTCAGGCGAACAGCAGCTCGTGGGCGGCGGCCTCGTGGGCGGTGGCGGCTCCAGAGGGGGGCGCGGTGGCGGCCCCAGCACTCCGGCTACCTCGACCTCCACTGAAGCCGAAGCGATCCAGGGTGGCTCTCCGCGTGGCGGCGCCGGTCGTGCCGGCGGGCAAGCGAGGAGCCATGGGACGCTCGGCAGCGGTCGAACTGGACCCTCTGGGCCTGGTCGCACACAAAGCGGTGGATCGGCGCTCGGCGCTACTACTGAAGGACGTACGCCCCGCGCCCGTTCCGGTGGGGGAAGCGCGCGCACAGGCCGCGCCAGCGAAGGCGCGACGAGCACGAGCCATGCGGCCGCGGCCGTCCCATCTGCCGCGCTCGGGCTCTCGGGTGACCAGTGGCTGATGGTTGCGATCGTCCTCGTGGTGCTCCTCCTGATGGGCCTGCTGACCCGGCGACTGGCCGGCCTGCAGTTCCGGGACGAATCTGTCGATAGAAGGCTCATGAACCCCGGCAAGGGTCACTAGCACCGATGGGCATCCTGCGCCAGAGCACCCACTCTGCGCTGCCGCTGACGGGCAACCAACCGGCGTTGCGCGACCGCACGCTCGCAGGCGAGGTGCTACGTCGCCGGCCGGCTCAGCCCGGCGGGCCGCTGCAGCGCATGCTCGAGGGGCGCGGCTGGAACATGCTGCGGGCGCTCGCCGATCTCGTTCTGCTCTGCGCTGCGGTGGTCGTCGCGCTCGGCGGCCCTGGTGCGCTGCGCATATCCGCCAATGCGGCGCCGCTGCTGGCCGTGCCACCCCTGGCGATGTTTGCTCTCTACCTCAAGGGCCTCTACCGCGCGCGGATGAGGGCGCTGGTCTTGGATGGCCTCGTGCCTGTGGTCAGCGCGGTCTCGGTTGCGGCGATGTCCGCCGCGACGATCGGTCTGCTCGTCAACGGGAGGATGTCCAGCTCGAAGGAGCTCGTTCGCGTGTGGCTGTTCGCGCTGCTGGCCGTCGGCATCGGTCGAACGGTGCTCGCTCTCGCTCAGCGTCGCGCGAGGATCGCAGGGGCGATCGGCAAGCCAGTGCTGATCGTTGGCGCTGGCATCGTCGGCTCCCAGGTTGCGCGCCGACTCGACAGCCATCCGGAGTACGGGCTCGTGCCAGTCGGCTTCCTCGACGACGATCCAAGGTCGATCGCCGAGGTTGGCGGGCGCAACGTGCCCGTGCTCGGCTCGGTCGACGATCTCGACAAGGTCGTCAAGCATGCACACGTGCGCAACGTCGTGGTTGCGTTCTCCTCAGTCGCAGACGAGCGTCTCGCGCGCATGATCCAGCGCTCGCAGGAGCTTGGGATCGAGGTCTCGGTCGTACCCCGAATGTTCGACACGATCAACAATCGCATCGCATATGACCCAGTCGGCGGCCTGCCGCTGCTGTCCTTCAGCGCCGTGGATCCAAAGGGCATCCAGTTTGCCGTCAAGCATGCGTTCGATCGCGCCCTTGCGGGAGCGCTGCTGGTCGTCCTCTCGCCTCTGCTGGGCGCGGTTGCACTCGCAGTGAGACTGAGCTCGCCCGGCTCGATCCTTTACAGGCAGCGCCGCGTCGGGCGCGACGGCAAGGTCTTCGACCTCTACAAGTTCCGCTCGATGCGACCGCTGCCCGCCACGGAGCACGCGGACGAGCGCAGCGCGCTGGACAACCTGCTCGCAGGCGATGTCGCGCCTGGTGGCGTCGAGGGACTGGATCGCCGCACGGCCGTTGGTCGTCTGCTGCGGCGCACGTCGCTCGACGAGCTGCCACAGCTGCTCAATGTGCTCATTGGGGAGATGAGCATCGTCGGCCCGCGGCCGGAGCGCCCGGAGTTCGTGGACCTGTTCATGCAGGACGTGATCCGCTATGGCGATCGACATCGAGTGAGGTCGGGCATCACCGGCTGGGCTCAGGTCCACGGCCTGCGCGGCCAGACTTCGCTTGCCGAGCGCATCGAGCTCGACAACTACTACATCGCGCACTGGTCGCTTGGCCTGGACATGAAGGTGCTGCTGCTCACCGTGCTCGCGGTCTTCCACGACGCGGAGTGAACCCGGCGCTCAGATGCGTCGCTGCGCGTCGCTGCTTGGCCCCAGCCAATACTGATAGACGCGAACGGTCAGCCGGCGGGTGCCGAGCACCCTTGGCAGCGAAATCTCGTAGTCGTTGAAGCGGTTGAGGGTGAAGATGGACCGGAAGCGCAGGACGCCGCGCCGGAAGACTTCGAGTTTCATGTAGTCGCCGACGGGACCTGAGCCGCTGGCAATGACGTGTCCGGCCTTCACGCGCAGCCTGAGCGTCACGGGGCTTACGGATCCGAAGGGCGACTGCAGCGACTGCGACAGCGCGTAATATGACGGCTTGCGCATCCCGCTGGCGCTGAACACGCCGAATTCTTCTCCGGGGACGTCTTGTAGGCCGTAGGGCATGAGCGCTGCGATATAGGGCGCTTTCGCGAGCTCGCGAAACGCGCTGGTCAGGTTCTGCGCCTGCGCCGCCTGCGTCACGCAGCCCTGTTCCTGCTCTGTTTGTCGCTGCGGCCAGCAGCTGGTCCAACCGAACTCGTCCAGCCACAACGGCGTCGAGTCGTGGTTCTCGATCTGTACTTCGCGAAAGCTGCGTACCGAGCCGAGCACGAGGTTGTAGAAGTGGACGGATACCCCGTCGTAATAGCCCTTGATCCCCTGCTTGTAGAGCGCCTGCATGAAGGCTCCGTTGGAGCCGACGAGGGAGCCGGCAAGCACCTTGATGCCCGGATCGGCGCTCTTGACGGCCGGATAGGCGGCGCGCAGCAATTCCGCATAGTGCTTGGGCTTTTCCGGTCCCGCCAGGTAGGCCTGATTTGCCTGGTCGGGCTCATTCCATACTTCGATGGCGGTCAGCTTGTTGCCGTAGCGCTGCGCCAGGCGGCCGACGAACGTCCCGAAGGTCGAGGTTTCGCGCGGGGGCCATGCGTTTGCGGCGCCCACCTGTTCAGGCATGCAGGTTTGCATCAGCGACGCCGGTGCGCTCGACGCCCAGCAGGGAGTGTCGTCCACGAGTGCGATCACGCCGATGTGATCTGCAGCCGCGTCTTGGATCACGCGATTGGCCGCAGCGAGCATCCCCGTGCTCGTCTGTCCTTGCGCCGGTTCGAAGAGCGCCCACGGCAGGGCGACGCGCACGAGCTGGGCGTGGAGTCGTTGTGCCGTCGCGATTTCACGATCGATCTTGGCCACGCTCTCGCCCGGAGAGGCGCCTGCGATGTTGATCCCAGAAAGCGGAGCAGAGCGCGGGCTGGCGCCGCCGGCACCAGCCGAGAAGGCCACGATGCCGAGAGCGATCACGATGGATGCGAGCGTCAACCTCAATCGTCGCTTTGCGGACATCTGCGCGACTTTAGAGCATGCCTGGATCGCTCGGGCTCAGTACGCTTTGGCTCACCACATGTCACGGACCTGGATCTGGATGCAGGTGGCGATCGTCATGTTCGTGCTCGCGGGGATCGTGATCGCCATCACGAAGCTGGCCTGATTGGCCTGCCTCGGCGAACGCGGCGGCAAGGTCATGCTCGGGCGGCGCTGGTAGCGTACCTGCGAATGGGCGGGTCGACTCCATCTTTTCTGGCCGAGTCAGCGTGGCAGATGGGCTTCGGTGAGCGAGCCGCCGTCGCCGGAGTGCTGGCGGAGCTGCGTCCATCTGTCTCGATCGAGCTTGGGACCTATCTCGGCGGAAGCCTGGGCACGCTCGCGAAGTTCAGCGATCGCGTGCACAGCTTCGACCTCGAGTTGCAGATCGATGCCGATGCGTATCCGAACGCCACCTTTCACGTGGGCGACAGTCACGAGCTGCTTCCCGCCCTCCTGGGCGAGCTGGCATCAAACGGGCAGGGCGTGGAGTTTGCGCTGGTCGACGGCGACCACTCGCCGGAGGGCGTGAGGCGTGACGTGCTCGACCTGCTCGGCTCCTCAGCCATGAAGAGCGGCGTGATCCTGCTGCACGACACGGGCAACGAGGCGGTTCGGCGTGGCTTGGAGGCGATCTCCTTTGCGCAGTACGGGCGCATCGGACTGATCGACCTGGACTTCGTGCCAGCCTCCGCGCCCGGTGGGGCGCTGTCCGCCCGCTGGGGCGGTCTCGGCATGATCGTTCTCGAAGAGCATCGAGAGGGTCCCGGCGTCGAACCCGCACACGGTGCTGGCGGTGGCGATGCGTGGAGCACGATGCGCGAGATGCAGCGGCGCGCTCGCCGCACGGCCGGGCTGACGCTCAGGCGCGCCGGCGTTCACCCCGCGCAGCTGCGTGCGCGACGTGGCGGCAAGACTCCCCAGCCCTGAGAGACTTCGAGTGCACGCGGATCGAGGTATCCGGCGTGGCTCGCCCCGGGTCGAAGGTCAGTCGCAGATGAGCTCTCGATAGCGCTGTTCGTAGGCATCGGTCATTGCGTCGACCGTGTGCCTGGCCTCGATCAGCGCCATCCCGGCGGCCCCCATCGTCTCACCTCGCGCGGGGTCGAGCAGCAGCTCGACGAGCCTCTCGCCCAGCACGGTGCCATCGTCGAGCGGGACGACAACGCCCGCGCCTGAAGCGAACAGCTCGCGCATGCCCTGGACATCCGTCGAGAGCACAGGCGTGCCCGCCGCCATGGCCTCCAGAGCCGCGATCGACAGTCCCTCCCAATCGGAGGAGAAGACGAGCACATCGGCCCGTTGGATCAGCTGCCGCGCATCGGAGCGCACTCCGGTGAACACGACGTTCGCAGCCAGCCCGCTTGCTTGCACTTCCGCTTCGGTCTGCACGCGCAGAGGCCCATCGCCGACGATCAGAAAGCGCGCCGAGGGCACGCGAGTGACTGCCACGGCGGCGGCTCGGACGAAGCGTGCATGCACCTTCTGTGGCACCATCCGCGCAACGATTGCGGCGACCGGGGCGCCCTCCAGCCCGAGATCGGCGTCGATCTGGGCGCGGAGTGGCGCAGACATCGGCTCCATCGGCTCGATCGCGTTGTAGATGACGCTGGTCATCTGGCTCGGGCAGCCTGCATCGATCAGTTGGTCGCGCAGGTCCTTCGAGACGCAGACGACATGATCTGCGAGCCGGAGCAGACGGGCGGCCCGCGCATACTCGGATGGCAGCACGCCATGGAAGGTGGCGAGCACCGGAGACCGCTTTCGCGGCCATGCCAGTGCGGCCGCGATGCTGGCGATGCCGGCGAGCCGCGGGTTTTGAGCGTGGATGACATCTGGGCGCAGCCGTCGGGTGGCTCGTGCCAGCTCGACGGTCTCCACGGCCATGCCAACCGTGCGGCCGCGGTCGTGCAATTGGAGGCGGGCATGCGGCACACCCTCCAGATCGATGTCGCGGGGGCCGGGTGGAGCGAGAAGAGTCACGCGGTGGCGATGGGCTGCAAGGCCGGTGGCCAGCAGCGTCAGCACCCGCTCGGCGCCGCCTGCCTGCATCGAGGGGCTGGCGAGCATGACGTCGATCTGGCCATGCTCATGGCGAGCTACCTGCACCGAGTCAGTGGCATCCAGCTGGCTCATGCCCGAAGCTCGACCGATCTCAACGCCCGCATGCCGGAGAAATCTCGTCGTATACGTCGCTTACGCCGTCGAGCATCCGCTCCATCGAGAAACAGCGCTCGAAGCGCTCGAGGGCCTGCGCGCCCATCTGCGCTCGCCGGTCCGGATTGGCAAGAAGCTCGACCAAAGCTTGTGCGAGAGGGGCGCTCTCACCGGGGGGCACGAGCACGCCGCTCTCGCTGTCGATCACGGCCTCGCCAATGCCGCCGACGTCGCTGGCGACTATCGGCACGCCGGCTGACATCGCCTCCAGGATCACGTAGGGGAACGCCTCGGCGAGAGCGGGATGCACGAACACATCCGCACCTGCAAGCGCGGCGATCGGATCTGGGCACAGGCCGAGAAAGTGCACAGCGTCGCTGATGCCAAGCGCGGCGGCGTGTGCCTGAAGGTCGTGCAACTCCGGGCCATCGCCCCAGATGGCGATCTGCGCGTCGGGATGGCTCGCGAGGACCTCCGCCGCCGCCGCTATCAAGGTATCGAGCCCCTTGCGGCGGTGCAGAAGCGCTATTGCACAGACGACCGGCCCCCGCTGTGAGAGCTCCAGCATGCGGGCGTCCGGAGACGTTTCGCGCGGGGCGGCGCACACGCCGTTGTAGACCAGGCGCACGCGGTCCGTGGGGCCTATCGCTCGGGCGAGCCGCGCCTCCTGCTCGCAGACGCAGACGACACGACTGGCAAGAGGCGCAAGTGCACGCTCCACCTCGCGGTAGGCCAGTCGCTGTGCCCCTGCCGCAAAGCTGCTTGCGAACGAGTAGAGGTGAGGCGTGTAGACGAGGGGCGTGCGCATGTTGGAGATTCGCTCGAGACGGGCGAGGACGCCGGCCTTGGAGCTGTGCGCATGAATCACGTCCGGCCGTGTCTCGCGCACGATGCCTGCAAGCTTGCGCACGGCGGCGATGTCGGCTCCAGGCTTGACCTCACGAGACATCTCCAGCATGACATATCTGATGTGCTCCTGAGAGCTGACCTCGATCTCGGGTCGCGTCGGTCCGCACAGCGTCACCTCGACCCCGCGTTTCGCGAGACCTGTCGCGAGGTCAGCCACGTGCCGGCCCACACCACCGTCGATCGGCTGGTGAACCAGCAGGATCCGGCGCATTCGTCGATCGTATCGGCAGTGCAGATCTCCTCGCGGCCAGGCCTGCCCGCCGGCTCATCTGTCGCCGATCGGATGCCATCGGCGCCGGCGCCATGCGCGGGCGCGGCCGAGATCGACAGATGGACGAGCTGGAATCCTCTCACGGCCGTCGAGGATCGCGGCGGGCACCTCCTGCGTCAGCCACTCGCCGAGCGCACCCAGGCCAGCCTGCTCCATCTCCGCTGCGACGCCAGGGGCCCGTCGCAGATGATCGTGGGCGTCTGAGACGACGTTGTGGACGAGGTCCTCGGCGGCGAGCGCGAGTGCGAAGCGGCGGACGTCGTGCCCGAAACGTCCCGCGAGCGAGCCTGCCGTGATCGACGTGAGCACGCCGCTGCGCACGAGCGAGCGCAATATCTGCGGAGCTCGGTGCAGCCCCGGGCAGCGCTCAGGATGAGCGAGGAGGATGCGGTGACCGCTGCGCTGGAGGTCGAGCAGCAGCTCCTCCAGCCCACTCACGTCCGCCGCGAAGGGCGGCTCGATCAGCAGCCAGGGCCCGCCTCCAAGGCCAAGGCGCGAGATCTCCTCTGCGGCGATTCGCCTCACGTAGGCGGCGGCGATCTCTGCGCCGGCGCGGATCTCGACTTTCACATCCTCTGCGTGCAGGTGCGCCTTCAGATCCTCAACCGCAGATGCGATTGAGCTTGCATCGTTGGGGTAGTGATGACTCACGTGGGGAGTCGCGACCAGTATGCTCGCTCCGCCGTCAGCGGCTGCCCGTGTCAACATGGTTGAGTCATCGAGCGTTCGAGGGCCGTCGTCGATCGAGGCAAGGACGTGGCAGTGCAGGTCGATCACGGCGCTGATCGTTAGAAGCATCGCACTCGGCAACCTGGTTTGCGCCGCGGACCTGCCATACGTCAGGTAAGGATCGGGCGCCCAGAGCTTCAGTTTCAGCCGACCGTGCCGACTACAATACAAACGCCCTCTTAGCTGGAGTCTCCTTGTCGAGCAAGCCGCCTTTCGTCAGCCCGCCAGAGCAGGGCGCCCACGTGCCTTACATGCGCGCAATTCGCGCGCATCCGCTTCTGGTCATCGTCATAGTCTTCGTCGCGGTGCTAGCCGCGGTCGCGATCGAGAAGAGCCGCAGCGCCTCCTACGAAGCGACAACCCAGGTGCTCGTCACGCCCGTCGGCAACGGCGGCCCATATGTCGGCCTTCCAGTGGTCACCGAATCGGCGAACGACCCTTCGCGCACGCTGCAGACAGCGACCTCCGTGCTCAAGTCGCCGGCGGCAGCGCTCGCGACCGCGGCCGACCTTCGCGGCGGCTGGAGCCAGCAGACGGTCAGCGAAGCGATCAGCGTGCAGCCGCTCGGCGAAAGCAACATCCTCTCGATCACCGGCAAGGCCAGCACAGCCTCACGAGCCGCGGCGCTGGCCAACACTTACACGCACGAGACGCTGGCGCGGCACATCACGCAGCTGACCGGCGAAGCAAGAGCCGAGATCGAACAGCTGCAGGTGCGTCAGAAAGGCATCCCGTCCGGTGAAGCAGGCCAGATCGCCACGCAGCTCAGCGCGCTCAGCTCGGTGGCGGCAGGGCACGATCCAAACTTCTCCCTGCTGCAGAACGCGCCGCTTCCCACGGCCGCAACCGGCACCTCCACGAAGGTGATAGCCGTGCTGGCCCTGCTGGCCGGCTTGATAGTCGCGATCGCGGCGGTCACGGGAATCGAGTATCTCAACCGGCGCGTGCGCGACGAAGACGAGCTGCTCTCGCTGTACCCGCTGCCGGTTCTGGCTCGCATACCGGTTCTGCCCCGTGGCGCACGTGAGCTGGTCTCGCTTGCGACGCTGCCACCGAGGGTGCGCGAGGCGTTTAGAACTCTTCAGATCCAGATCCCGGCGAGCGCTCGCGGTGGCGGCCGTGTCGTGATGTTCACGAGCGCCTCTCCGCGCGACGGCAAGACCGCTTCGGCTGTCGGCTTCGCGATCGTGCTCGCGTCGGCTGGCTTTCGGGTCGTCCTGGTCGACTTCGACCTGCGCAAGCCTGCGGTGCAAGAGCGTTTGCGGGTCAGTGCCCGCGAAGCGGACCTTGCGCGCGAGGACGCATCGTTTCGCGATCTGCTCGTAGAGGTTCCCACCGCGCCCGGGCTCTCGGTGGCGGGGACTCCACGACGCGAAGGCGGTAGGCCCGCCATAGACATCGCCCATCGCCGTCTGCCCGAGCTTCTGAGCGAAGGCCGTGAGATGGCCGACTACGTGATCATCGACACGCCGCCGATCGGCCAGGTCAGCGATGCGATAAACGTGGCGATCGCCGCCGACGACGTGATCCTCGTCGCCCGCCCGGGCAACACCGACCGCGAGGAGCTCAAGCGCACGCGCGAGCTGCTTGATCGCATGTCCCTCACTCCCGCTGGGCTGATCGTGATCGGCGACACGAAGGGTGGCAGCGTTTACGCCGAGTACGGTGTGGGCGAGGCTCCCGCAGTCCAGCAGAGAGCCGTAGTGCCTTCGCCCCGCAGCGGATCGCGCGAGGCCGAGCGGATCGGTCCGGGTCGGGCCGGCAGCGGCTCTCTGGAGCGGCCGCGTCGAAGCTCATAGGTAGGAGCGGCGCTTGAGCCTGCTCTCGCTTTCCGCTCGGGCAACGCCGGCTGTGCGAGCCAAGAGCTCCCCCTCCGTGCTCGTCCCGCTCGGCGCGCTGGCAGCAGTCCTCGCGTATGCCGGTGCGCTCACATACAGCACCAAGATCGGGATGCTGATCCTGCTGGCGATGTGCTTCGTGCCGCTCGCACTGTGGCGCCTGCCGCTTGCGGTCTGCGCCTGGATCGTGCTCTCCTTCCTCTCCCATGTCTCTGCGCTCTCGGCCTATCCAAACCGAGTGTTGCTCTTCGTCAGCGCCTGCTGGATTGGCCTGCTGATCGGGCGCCGGGCGAGGCGCAACGGCGCGGTCGCGGAAAGCTACGCGGTCGTTGCGCTGGTGGTGATCTTCATTGCGTGGACGGCGCTCACCCTCGCGTGGGCGCCCGATGCCGGAGCTGCGGGCACTCAGCTGAAGCAGCTGGCCTATGGCGGCTTCAGCGTCATCCTCCTGCTCGGAGCGGTGGTCGAGCGACGACACCTGCGCTGGATCGCCGCGGCATTCGTGTTCGGGGCCGTTGCCTCGGTGCTCTACGGGGCGGCGAAGGGCGGGCTCAGCGGTGCGACGGGCGCCGCGACCGAAGTCGCCGACTCCGGTGGGCGCTTTCAAGGCGGAGCCAGCGACCCCAATTACCTGGCGGCGGTGCTGGTGCCGGCGATCATGCTGGCCGGCGGCCTGGCGATCCGCCGGGCGCCGGGGCAGCGGGCGCTATTGGCGCTTGCAACAGTGATCATCGCGATCGGCCTTGCCGGCACCGAGTCGCGAGGTGGGCTGATTGCGGCGATCGTCTGCGCGCTCGTTGCCTTGGCGATCTGGCGTGGGCGGCGTGTGCTGATCGGCGGCGTGATCGTCCTCGCAGGGCTGGCCACGGTGACCTTCTTCCTGGTAAAGCCGAGCGCTTGGACTCGCATACTGGAATCCAACCAAGGCAGCGGGCGCCTGGACATATGGACGATTGCTCTGAGGGTGATTCACGATCACCCGTTCGTGGGCGTCGGCTTCGGCCAGTTTCCGCAGGTATCGAGCCATTACGTCCTGCAGCCAGGCGCGCTCGAATACGTCAGTCTGATCGTCGAAAAGCAAATCGTCGTGCACAGCCTCTACCTCCAGTTGCTGGTGGAAGGCGGGGTGGTGAGCCTGCTGCTGTTCCTGGCGATAGTCGGCAGCTCGCTGGCAGCGTCCTGGCTCGCGGCCAGGCGCTTCGATGAGCAGGGCGACGAGGAGATGTCCGCGATGGCTCGGGCCTCGATCCTTGCACTCGTCGGAATCCTCGCGGCGTCCTTCTTCCTCTCCGATCTGGAAAACAGCCAGCTCTGGGTCATCCTTGCGCTTGGCCCGGTGCTGGTCGGACTGGCACGACGGCAGGCATCGGCGTCCCAGCGCCTGCCAGCATCCTCATCGGCTCCCTGAGCTTCGCAGGTCCGGCTATCGCGGCCAGGAGGGCGAGCATGGCGATCGCGCTCGCCACGTGCGAGGAGTCATATGAACGTCCGGCGCGCCTGCTCACGCTCAGATCAGCGCGCAGACGCTCGATGAGATGAGCGTGAACAAGGAGCGCGCAGATCGCGCGCTACCGACAAAGGCACACCCGTCGCGAGGCGGGGTCGCAAAGCCAGGGGTCTCTCCGAGACGGCCCAGTTACCGAAGGAGCCGCGAATATGCCTACCCGATCTTCAAGCAACCGCTTGCCGGTTGCCTCAGCTTTCTTGGCCCTCGCGTCGGCCTTCGTGCTCGCGCTCTCATTGCCGAGCGTCGGCACAGCCGCTGCAGCCACTCGGCATGGTCATCATGTCCATCACACCCATCACGCCCGTCGTGTCCGCCGCTCTGCGGTACGTAAGCTCTGCGCCGCCCGTGCAGCCAGGGTCCGCCATCGAGCCGCGCGCAGTGCCGCAGCAAGGCGTTGCATCGACGCTCATATCGCGCTGCACAGGGGCAAGAGTGGTATTGAGGCGAGCCACACATACCGCAAGGTGCCAAAGACCGTCGTAAGCCCAACGGGCAGCTCCACGCCGTCGTCCACGTCGTCGAGCACCTCCCCGACGACCGCCTCTGCGGCTTCTGGCCCCCAACCGAGCCCGACCTCCGCGCCCGGTACCGGAACTGGCTGGGACGGATTCGGCGGCCTGAGCCTGCCTGGCGCCGACTGGCGGCCATACGCCAGCAGCTCGCCTTTCAACCAGTCGACCGAAGGCGTCGCCGTCGACTCCGACTCGGCACAGATCGTGAAAAAAGTGCTCGGCTGGGGACTGCCCGGAAACCTCGTCGCGGGCGTCGCGGAAACCAGTGAAGACTGGAGCCATCCGACCTTCTTCGCGGAGCCAAGCGATCCGATTTACACCCTCCACGCGACAGAGCCGTGGGGAGTCAACCAGATCAACGGCATGCAGATCCGGATTCCGGAAGACGCGCGCCCGGCCGCGGGCAGCGACGGTCACATGACCGTGGTGACTCCAGAAGGTTGGGAGTATGACTTCTGGGAGACGCAGCTGCCGCCGAAAGGCGGAGGCACTCTGACCTTCGGCTGGGGAGGGCGCACTCGCATCGACGGGAACGGCCTTGGCAGCGCCGGCACCGCAGCCGGCTTCGGCAACCTCGCCGGCATCATCCGCGCCCCCGAACTCGCCGCAGGTCACATCAACCATGCGCTGTTCATCGTGCTGAAGTGCGCCACGACCGAAACCAGCTTCGGTAATGGCACGATCGCGGGCAAAGGCACCTCCAGCTATGTCTATCCGGCGAGCGACGGGGGTGCCTCCTGCCCGTCCGGCGAAGCCGATGCGCCACCACTTGGCACGCGCTTCATGCTGGCGATGAGCAACGCTCAGATCCAGGCGCTTGCGGTGCCACAGTGGAAGAAGACGATTCTCACGGCTCTGTCCGAATATGGTGGCTATGTCGGCGACACAGGCGGTCCCGGCTTCGCATTCGAGTTTGAATCGAGCACGGCCTACACAGCTCTTGGCCTGCCCGACCCGCTCGTGGAATTCGCGAAGGCCAACGGCGTGCCTGAGTCCGGCGGCCACTACATATTCAACGTCGCCAGCGGCGTCGAATGGGAAAAGTACCTGCGCGTCCTGGTGCCGCCGAGCCAATAGTGAAAGCCGGTGCCCAAGTGAGTCGAGGTGCATGATCATGGTGCCCTCGAATCCCCGAGCAGGTGGAGGCTCGCCTCCACCTGCTCGGCCACCGAGGCCCAGCTCGAGCCCTGCAGGGTGCGCTGACGGCCCGCGGCTCCCAGGCGCTCGGCGAGAGGCGCGTCGCTGAGAACCCGCTCGAGTGCGGCGGCGAGCGCACCGGGGTCGCGGGGAGGCACGACCAGTCCTGAGACGCCGTCGGCGACCGCTTCGCGAAGGTCGCCGACGTCTGTAGCGACGGTCGCCCGCTGCATCGTCATCGCAAGGTGTGCGACTCCACTTTGATAGGCCGTCAGGTACGGGAGCACGACCACGCGCGCCCGTGCGAATAGCGCCTTCACGTCCTCCATCGGCACATAGCCAGGCAGGGTCTCGACCTGCTTGCGGTGGCCGGCCGCCCACTGCAACACGCTCTCTGACTCGCCCTCCTCGGGCGCGGGCGGGCCGGCGATCGTCAGCCGCACCTCGGGCCTGCGCCGCACGAGCTCGTCGAAGGCCTGCATCAAGACAGGCAGGCCCTTCATCTTGCTCCAGGTGCCAAAGAAGAGGATGCGAGGCTCATTGGCCGGCGGTGGCGGGTCTTCGGCGAAGAGGCTCTCGTCACCGTGTGGGATGACTGCGAGCTTCGTCGGCGGCCAGGCTTCCTCGAACTCGACCCTGCTCCTCTCGCCGTGAACGAACACGAGGTCGAAGCGCGGATAGAGGCGGCGCAGCAGAGCGATCGTAGGACCCGAGCTCACGTACAGCTCCTCTCCGCCCCAGCGGTTGATCGGTCGGACGTTGTGAGCGACGTGTGCGATCGGCGTGCGTCTGCCCGACCGCGTGACGGCGATGCCAGCGAGCGCGTTGAAAGCCATGTCGAAGCTGCCTCCGAGCAGGATCGCATCGCACCTGCAGGAGCGGACCTCGCGCGCGATCCGGGTCCAGGTCGCCGCAAGCCTCGCCCCGGTGCGAGCGCGCCTGATCTTCAGCTGCGCGGGCTTCGCATTCGGTGGCGCCGGTCGCGCGTCGGGCGCCAGGATGACGCGGCGCCTGGCCTCGCCTGGTCGGTCGATCAGCTCGTTGTGCTTGGGCACGATCAAATCCACGTCGTTGCCACGCTTGGCAACGGCGTCCGCCAATTGAGTTGAGTAGTGGAGCAATCCTCCGTAGGGGAATGGCTCGATGATCAGGACGCGCATCGACGGACAGCCTTCGTCTGGGGGAGCTTTGTCACCTTAGTATCGGTCAGCCTGCTCGGATCTGGAGCTTGCACCTATCATTGCGCCGCCGTGCCTGCCCGAGCGACTTCGTTGCGTGTCCACGTCCTGATCGACTCGCTCACATGGGGGGGTGCCGAGACGCTGCTGGGCGATCTGGCTGCGGGGGCGCCCTCTGCGGGCATTGAGCTGTCGGTCGGCTATCTGCGCGACATCGACGGGAGCCCCGCGGCGCTCAGGCTGCAAGAGCAGGGGATCGAGCCGGAGCTGGTGGCTGTGGACCGGCTCCTGGATCGGCGTGCGGCGCTGCGAGTGCGCCGGCATCTGGCGCACGTGCGCCCGGACGTGTTGCATACGCACCTGGAGCTTGCAGACGTCTTTGGCCTGATGGCAGGTCGATCGCTTGGCTTGCCGTCCCTCTCGACGATCCATCTCGTGACCCATCGGTCGAGCATCGACGGCGGTAGGCGAGGTCTTGCCAAAGCACGGTTCGCGGCGCTTGTGCGGCGCCATGCCGCGGCGCGCGTGGTCGCCGTCTCCGAGGCGTCGCGAGTGGCATATATCGAGACTGGCTGGGATGTTCCGCGCCGCGTCGTGACGGTCCACAACGGCATCGCCCGCGCGCCCGTGCCAGGGGCAGGCGCGCGGGTGCGTCGCGAGCTGGGGATCGATGGGGACGCGCTGGTGCTGAGCACCGTCACCGTGCTGCGACCTGGCAAGGGCCACGATGTCGTCTTCGAGGCGGTGCAGGAGCTGCTGCCCCGCTTTCCAGGCCTGCGCCTGGTCGTGCTGGGGGATGGGCCGGACCGCGAGCGAATCCAAGCGCTCGCACACCGTCTGGGCGCTGTCGTCGTGATGCCTGGTCATCGCCATGACGTGATGGCCGTGCTGGAGGCCACGGACGTGCTGGTGCATCCGACTCTGATGGACGCCTTCCCGACAGCGCTGCTGGAGGCCGCCTCGGCGCGTGTGCCGGTCGTGGCGAGTGCTGTGGGTGGCATCCCTGAGATCGTCGAAGATGGTGTGACGGGCTTTCTGATCGATGCGCCGCCGTCGGCTGCCGCGCTCGCACGAAGGCTCGAGATGCTGCTGGCCGACGAGCGGCTCCGAGGAGAGGTGGGCGAGCGTGCCCAGGCCCGATTCGTCGAGCGCTTCACAGCCGAGCTGTGGGCCGATCGCCTGCGAGACGCCTATGACGAGGTGCTGGAGGAACGAGGAGGGCGTCCGCGCCTGCTCTGAGCTTCGGCAGCTGCGAGCGCTCTGCGCCAGCGGGGGACCTGCTCGCCACATCTGGCGTACAGCGCCTCCAGGCGCTCGCGCGCGACGGTGACGTCAAAGCGCGTGCGGATGCGCTCGAGCGCTCCCTCACTCAGCGAGGGATACCCCTCGCGCGACTCCCAGCACTCCGACAGACGATCGGCGATCGCGTCCGCAAGCGTGCGGGTCGCCGCTTCGTAGGCCTCGATGAACCCCGGCTCGCGCGTACGGTAGGTCCAGGCCCAGCGCCCCAGCAATCCATCGAGCTCGAGCGGCAGCAGGTAGCCCGATCGCCCGTCCTCGACCATCTCTGGCAGCGCGTTCGTCGCGCTTGCGAGCACGGGCGTGCCGCACGCAAGCGCCTCGAGCACGACGAACCCAAACGTGTCGTGGAGGGTCGGGAAGATGAAGAAGTCGGCTTCCTCCATTAGCCGAAAGACCTCTGTGTTGGCGAGGCTGCGGTGGTGGACGATCCCCTCTCCGTCCAGGCGCGCGACTTCGCGCCTGACGAGCTCTGGGGACGGCGGATCTACATATGCGTCGTCGGCCTTCCATCCCAGCGAGGAGACGATTGTGCTCTGCACCGGCACTCCGCGCTGACGCAGCAGCTCATGTGCGCGCAGAACGGCGGGTCCGCCCTTGCGCATGAAATCGCGACCGACGAAGAGCAGCTTCAACGTGCGCCCGTCCAGTTGCTTGGCTGTGGCTCGACGCGGGGCGATGGGTGGGTAGCGCACCTCGAGCTTGGATTCCAGAGTGCCAA
The DNA here is from genome assembly GCA_963790265.1 of uncultured Actinomycetota bacterium. Classification (GTDB taxonomy): domain Bacteria; phylum Actinomycetota; class Thermoleophilia; order Solirubrobacterales; family Solirubrobacteraceae; genus Palsa-744. The sequence goes on along the minus strand of CAWBNT010000001.1, from coordinate 2,867,423 downwards.
GGCCGGAGAAGTTGCGGTTTTGATGGCGAAACTGCCGCACCGCGTACTCTGAGAGCGCCAGCAGTGCGACGCAGCGCTCGTGCGTCAGCTCGCGCTGCAGCGCTCGCTCCAGCCATCCCACGTGACGGTCTTCGGGCACGCGTGGGCAGAAGTCCTCGAACGTGAGCACATAGGGCCGCCCGGAAGCGATCGGCACCGCGTTGAAGGAATGGACGATGTCGTAGTCGGGTTCTGGAAGGAACGCGAAGGCATCGGCCCAGTAGAGCAGTCGCGCCAGGGGCGTCCATGGGCGCGCGAGGAAGGTCGCGTTCTGCTGGCCGAAATCGGCGATGAAGGGCAGCGAGTATCCGCGGCGCGCGCGCACACGCAGCGTCCTCGACGTACTCATCGGCGCCTTCCCGACGGCCATGATGCGTCCGCGACCACGTCCAGCGGCTCGTGTCGACATGAGGAGCAGGTGGCCATTCGAGAGCTCTCGCTAGCGGGCAAGCAAGCCGGGGAACCAGAGCATGGACCGCAGCACCCGATGGCTGTAGGCCTGTCCGACCTCTGTTCTGGGTATGTCCAGCGGGTTCCATCGCGTCAAGCGAGCCAACCCGCCATAGAAGCTGAACGCGAGCTCCACCCCCCGCTTCTCGAGGATCCGCTGGGTTTCGGCGGTGAACGAGTCATGGGCGCCGACCGGATAGGCGAACCAGCGCATCGGCTCGCCAAGCTCCTGCTCGATGCGCCGCGCGCAACCGGCGATCTCCGCGTCCTGAGACTCGGCTGGCATGCGCGAGAGCACGGGATGAGTGACGGTGTGCCCGCCGATCGTCATGCCGTTGCGCGCCATCTCTTGCGCCATCTCCCATCTCATCCACATCTTCTCGGCTTCGTGGCCGTTGTAGCGCCCGCTTCCTGTAGCTGTGGCGAGATAGTCGAGGAATGCCTCGGTGCGATCGCTGCGCAGCGTCTTGTAGCGGGCTGTGAGCGTTCCGATGGAGGCATCGCACGAAGCTGGATCGAGCGACAGCGGCTCAGGCAGCCAATCCCCGCCGGCAAGCATCTCCACGCTCCCTTTGCGCGCCATCCATGCGATCTCGTCCCACCACGCCACATGAGGATCGTCGATGAACCCGGTCGTCAGGAAGAACGTCGCCGTCAGGCCATGTCTGCGCAGCAGCGGATACGCGATCTCGAAGTTGTCCCGGTAGCCGTCGTCGAACGTGATCAGCACCCGACGCCCGCGCCTGCCGTCGCGCAGCGCGGTCTCGACGTCATCGGGCCCTATCACCTCGGCTTCGGCGGCAAGCACGGCCAGCTGGCTATCGAACAGCGCCTGACTCGCGCTCCAGAGAGAGCGATCCCACGGGTATGCGGTGTGGTCGCCGACACGGTGATAGTTGAGCGCGAGCACGCCGCGCCAGCCCGGCAGGCGCTGCAGCAGTCCGCGCAGGTGCGGCCTGTTGAGCGCGGCAGCGAGGCGCTCCCTTCGAGATGTGGTCCGCATCGGCATCGAGATCGGGGAGGCTAAAGTAGCGCGCAGATGCTCCTTGGCGAAATCAGGCCACCTTGGATGTTCTCAACGCTTGGCGCCTCGGCGAGTCGGAGACTGGCGCTGGCCGGCGTGCTCTTGGGGCTGGCGAGCGTGCTCGTGCTTCCGTCCTCGGCGCTTGCGCCCGCGGAGGCGAGCTCGTCTTCGCTTGGCAGCGCAAAGGGCTTCGACGGGCTCGGTGGCTTGAGCCTGCCGGGTGCCGGATGGCGGCCTTACAGCCAAAGCTCGCCGTTTAACCAGCGCACTGCCGGAGCGCCCGTGAGCCGGGACTCCGCTGCGATCGTGCAGAAAGTGCTCTCGTGGGGGCTGCCGGCGAACCTCATAGCGGGCGGCCCGCCCAACGAAGAATGGAGTCACCCCTCCTTCTTTGCTGAGCCGGGTGATCCGCTCTACACCATTCGCCTTACCAAGCCGTGGGGACCCAACCGGATCGACGGGATGCGCATACCGATGCCGCCAGACGCTCGACCCGCTGGAGGCAGCGATGGCCAGATGACGGTCGTGACGCCAAGTGGATGGGAGTACGACTTCTGGCAGGCGCGAGCGCCTGGCGCTCACGGAGGCGTCTTCACAGCCGCGTGGGGTGGCCGCACTCGCATCGATGGCCCCGGCCTGCACAGCGGCGGAACGGCCTCCGGGTTCGGCAGCCTTGCCGGCATGATCCGTGAGCCTGAACTGGCGGCGGGACACATCGGCCATGCACTGTTCATCACGTTGAGATGCGCGGCCAGACGTGGCGCCGCCCGACTCGGTGCCAATGCGTGGGTTTCCCGCTACGTCTACCCGGCTGCAGGCGGAGGCGCCGCCTGCCCGCCCGGCGAAGCCGCCGTGCCGCCGCTTGGCACTCGCTTCGTGCTCGCGATGAGCGCCTCCCAGATCGCTGCGCTTCCGGTGCCGCGCTGGAAGAAGACCATTCTCACCGCGCTCGCGCAGTACGGCGGTTACTTCGGTGATACCGGCGGTCCTGGATTCGGGTTCATGTTCGAATCGAGCGTGAGCTACACGGCCCTGGGCCTGCCGGATCCATTCGTGGAATTTGCAAAGACCAACGGCGTGCCGGTGTCCGCCGGCCGCTACGTGTTCGATCTCGCCGATGGCGTGGAATGGGCGAGATATCTGCGGGTGCTCGCGCCACCACGGGCTTGAGCCGGACGGCTGTCCACCTCCTCCGCATCTCCAGCGGGCGAGCGCCATATGGCGCACCCGTGACAGGGCCTTGCGCTAACATGGCCCGCCACCCGGTGGACGCCCGACCGCGCGCGCTCCTGCGGTGAGCATCGTCATGGCCGGCACTCGCGCTCAGGGAGTTGGAGCTCGCACTCTGCGAGGCATGTTCTGGGCCTATGGCTCCTATCTGGGGCTGCGCGTCTCGACGTTGGTGGCTACGGCCATTCTCGCGCACCTGCTGACGCCGGGAGACTTTGGCGTCGTCGCGGTCGCCACGACCGTGATGGCCTTTCTCGAAATGCTCCAGGGGCTGGGGGTGAGCCAGGCGCTCGTGATCGCCGACGAGAAGGACGTCGATGCTCAGGCTGACACGGCATTCACCGTCAGCGTCTGTCTCGGTGCGGTGCTGGCGGTGTTGACAGCGGCTCTCGGGCCGGCCGCAGCCGACTTCTTTCATCAGCCGGCGCTGAGCCGTGTGATGCCGGTGCTGGGCAGCACCTTCTTCGTCCTCAGCCTATCCTCGACGCACTACGCGCTGGCGATGCGCAACATCGACTTTCGCTCTCGTACGATCGCAGAGCTTGGCGAAGCGCTCGTGAGGGGCGCCGTCGGGATCACGCTCGCTCTTGCCGGAGCAGGGGTTTGGAGCCTCGTCCTTGGCTATGTCGCAGGCAACATCGTCATGACGGTGCTGCTCTGGAGGCTCGTGCCCTGGCGTCCGCGGCGCCCGAAGGGCATGCATCATCTGCGTAAGCTGATGGGCTTTGGCGGTTATGTGACCGGCATCAGCGTCCTGTCGGCGTTTGGAACCCAGTTCGACAACCTCGTCGTGGGACGGGGTCTCGGCGCGACCCAACTCGGCTTCTACTCCATCGCGACCAAGATCCCGTACCTGTTCATACTCAACATCGCGATCGTCGCTGGCCAGGTGCTCTTCCCGGCGTTTGCGAGCCTCGATTCCGAGGCGTTGCGGCGCGGCCTGATTGCGTCCTACCGCTACATAGCAGTCGTGGTGCTGCCCCTTACCATCTTCCTGATAGTGCTGGCTGAGCCGCTGATCATCGCAATCTTTGGAGACCACTGGCACGGGGCGGTGACAGCGACACAGGTGCTGTGCCTGTGGGCTATGATGTCGCCCATCAGCATGGTCTCCGGCAACGCGTTCATGTCCCGCGGGCGCGCTTCGGTCCTCTTCTTTCTGGCGATCCCACAGGTGCTGGCTCTGATCGTCGGCTCGTTGCTCTTCGTCCACAACGGGATAGTCGCGATCTCCTGGGTGCAGGCGACGATCGCGATCGTCGCCCAGATCGTCACTCTTGGGGTTGCGCGCCGAATGTTCCGGCTGCCGCTGCGCGGCTTGCTTGGTGCGTTTGGGCCGCCGGTACTCTCCGCCGCCGGGCTCGCCGTGGTGCTGCTCATAGCTCACCGCTTCATCGCTGCCGCATGGCCCGTGATCATCGTTGGCGCAGCGGGCGGCGGGGCGATGTATCTCGTGATGCTGCACCTGCTCGCTCCCGACCTAATCCCTGGGGTTCGTCGTATGATCTTCGCGCGCAGCGTCCGGGTCGGCTAGCAATGCGGCCCGATCGTCCACGCGTCAGCGTGCTGATGCCTGCCTACAATGCGGACGCGACGATCGTCGAAGCGGTCGCGAGCGTGCTCGCTCAGACCATGTCGGAGGTCGAGTTGATCGTCGCCGACGACGGCTCGACGCAGCCGATCTCAGAGGTGCTCGGCGAGATTGCCGACGAGCGCCTGCGCATCGTGCGCAGGCAACGCAACGGTGGCGTCTCCGCGGCACGCAACAGCGCTCTGGCAGTCGCCCAAGCGCCGGTCGTGGCTCAACTCGACGCAGACGACTACTGGCGCCCCGACCACCTCGAGCACCTGCTGCCGGCATTCGACGATCCGGCCGTGGGGTTGGCATATGCAAACACGGAGATCGTAGGTTGCTTGGAAGCCGACTGCCGTATCTCATCGCGTACGCCAGATGACGGCTTACCGGAGTGGGTTGGCGACAGCGCGCTGCAGCCGGTCAACGATCTCGATCTGCTCTATCGCGAAAATCCGATGGTCGCCTCCGCAGTGGCCATGCGCACCGACGCCATACGCAGGGTGCGCGGCTATCCAGAGTGGCTGCGGGTGGGCGAGGAGTATCTCGTGTATATCCGGCTGATGCGCGATGGCTGGCGCTTCGCTTACGTCGATCGCCGCTCGGCGACCTACCGCTGGCCGGAGCCTGGGCGGGGCGTGACGTTTGATGCGAGGCGCAACGCACGGGAAGTGACAAAGCTGTTTGCCATCCTTGCTCTCACCTCTGCGCCGAACGCTGCGATGTACTCGCGGCTTGCGCGAGAGGCGGTGGGTCTGGTGAAAGCGTACGTTCCCACAACTTTACGGCGTGGCGCCCGCGACGCCGCGACACGACTGCGGCCACAGTGAGGAAGCGCGAAACGCAAGCGACTGGCAGCGGTGTTGACTCTGGTTGCTACGAGCTCTTGTGCGTCAGGGCGCGCTTGCACCGGCGCGCCATGCGCTCCAGGCGAAGGCGAGTACCCGGACGCTCTATCTCGGCCCATATCAGCTGCTCGGAAGAAGTGCTCAGATCGTTCTTGTAACGGTCTGCCGGCGCGAGGAAGTCGTACTTGGAGAACCCGCGGTCGCGGCATGCTTGCATGAAGAGAGCATGTGCGGCGATGCCGATGCGGAGTCGGTTGTCCTCAAAGCGCTTCAGCCCTGCCTGGTAGAAGAGCATCCGGTCGCCTTCGGCCAGGCCATACAGGCAGCCGACGGTCTCTCCCTCACGACGGACGCGGTAGAGCGCGACTCGCCCTGTCGGCTGCAGCCGCGCGATGAGCGCCCGGTGAAAGGCAGTGAACCGTGGATTGGCAAAGGCTCCCGCTTGGCCTGCGGACTGCCAGCGAGCGGTGTGCAGCGCGATCAGCTCGTCGAGCATCGCGTCTGCCTCGGCGGGAGTCTGCGCCCACTCGCTCTGGAGATCTCCCAGATGTCGAAGCGCACGGCGGACGCGCTGCCGCTTGCTGGCTGGCAGCGCGCTGAGCACGTCATCCTCACCCGCGAGCAGGTCTGCGACCGGGCTCTCGTCCACTTGCCATCGTGCTGCTGTCCGACCGTCGAGCAGCAGCTTGGCCTCCTCGAGGACCATGCCGTCGAATCGCATCCGCTGCCAGCGACGATCCTCATCGGCGAGCCGATCCATCAAACCTGCCGCAAAGATGCCGCGATCCTCAGGCTGAGCCAGCAATCGATTGCGCTCGACGAACACCGATGCGCCTGCGGGCTCGCCAGCGGTTCCAAGCGCGATCGTCGGGGGGCGCAGCCTGCCGAGCATCGCCGGCTCTGTGATCAGCGCAATCCCGTGTGGGACCCCGTCGCTCTCGGCGAGCGCGAACCGGTGCGGGACCACGTCGCCGTAGTGAGCAAGCCAGGTATCGGTCCAAGCCCAAGAGCACATCATGCCGGCATCGGCGATCTGGCTCTCGAGCGCAACCCAAGCCGATTGCGCCTCGGCATGCTCCGCGGAGGCCAGCAAACGCGTCGTCAGCATCGCGGCGAGCTCGGGCGCAGAGAGGCGGCCTGCGGTCCGATGGTCTGGAGCTTTGTGATGCGCTGCGGAGAGCCGGCGCCGACCGCAGGCATCAATGTGAGGCGGCCTCTAACCGCCGGGCGGCATCGCTCCCGATCCAGATTCGCTTCATCTCCTCCGCGAGCTCGCGCACGGCTTGCCCCGGCATCGCGAGCTCTTTCTCGTCCACCGACCTGACCGGCTCTACGCCGCGCACCGAGCCCGTCAGGAATGCCTGTCCAGCGGCCATCAGCCTCGCGAGGCTGAACGGTTCCTCTCGCAACTCGATCCCCAGCCTGTGAGCAGCCTCGATCGCGCGCGCTCGCGCGACTCCCGGGAGGATGCGTCCGTCGGCGGACGGCGTGATCAGCACTTCGTTTTCAACGGCAAATACATTCGCGCGCGATGCCTCGAGGACCTCCCCGCCAGCGTCCAGCACCAGGGGCAGGCAACCTTGCGGCTCGCTTGATTCGGCCCATGCAAGCCCGGCGCGATCGGCCCACTTGTAGCCGCCCAAGCCGCGATGGACGACAAGCGATCGAAGGGCGATCGCGCGTTCCCATGCGGGGAAGATGTCGTTGGGATCAACCGTTGCAGTCACCACCTCCGCTGCGAGCTGGTTCCGAGGCCCTGGCGCGATCGTCAGGCGAAGCCGGCCGAGCCCAAGCCGCGATGCGCGATCGAGCGTCAGCGGCTGTGTGTCCGCCGGCAGGTCGGTACCGAAGATTTCTTGGACGGCATGGGCTAGCCGCTCCAGATGGGCGGCAAGTTCGACGGGGGAGCCATCGATGACCAGGAGCGTCTCCATGACCCCGATCGCCCGGTCCGGCCAGAGCACGTCGTGCACATGCGCATTGTGCCATGCTTCGGCGATGCAATCGCGGCTCCGTCGTTATGCGCAGGCGCATGGAGCGCGCCAGACGGCAGTCGAGGTGGGACGACGGCTGCGAGACCTTGCTCGTTCCGAGGAACAGCTGATCGTGCTCCTCAAGGAGCTCGACTCGATCCTCGAGCCGATGCGGGACGACGTCGTGCGACTCGAAGACCTTGGACCCCAGCATCTGCCCGAGCTTGCCGAGCTCAATCGCAAGCGTGGTCAGGCGGAGGCCGATCGGCGCTTTAAGCGCTATGTGGAACAGGGCTTCTCCGGCTTTGTGGGCTATCGCGGCGAGGAGCTTGCGGGCTACTACTGGTGGGTGGACAGCGGTAAGGCCGCGCTGTTCCCTGACCTGCGCGAGCTGGGGCTTGGCATCACGGTCGGCGACGGAGAGGTCTACGGGTCGGACTTCTTTCTGCTTGAGGAGCATCGCGGAGCCGGCGTTGCCGCGGACTTCCTCTACAAGCTCGAGAGTTCGCTCCGCGGGCGCGGCTACAGCCGCATATGGGGCTACGTGGTCAGCAACAACCGCCCGGCACGTTGGATCTACAGTACGCGCGGGTACCTGCCGATGTGGATTGTCAGACGCAGACGCATTCTGCTCGCGCGGCGAGCCGTTCGTGAGGATCTCGAGCCGAGGCCTCGTGAGAGCCCTACTAGGAAGGAGGTTGCACCGTGAGTGTTGGCAGTGAGATAGAAGGATTCATAATTCACCAGCTGTGCTCAGGCCGAGACGTCGATTCATTCGCCGACGATTACGACCTACTTGCCGGCGACGTAATCGACTCGCTCGGGATTGCCGAGCTGATCTCGTTCTTGGAAAAGGACTACGGGATCACCGTCGACGACGGCGATCTCGACCCAGAGAACTTCCGCACAGTGGGCAAGATCGTCTCGCTTGTGGAGCAGAAGAGAGCTTAGTCGACGATGTTGATGCAGCTCCTCTACGAGCAGGCGCAAGCGCGACCTGACCACACGGCACTCGTCTATGGCGAGCAACGGGTCACGCTCTCTGCGCTGGTCGACCGGATCGAGCGCATCGCGAGTGGGCTTTCGCGGCGCGGGATAGGTCCCGGCGATGCGGTTGCGCTCGTGCTTCGCGACGATCCTTGGTTCGTCACCTGCTTTCACGCGATCACCGCGCTCGGCGCGGTCGTCGTCCCGGTCAGCCCAGCTTTCAAACAGGCTGAGCTCGAGTTCTATTTTCGCAGCGCCGGGATTGCGGCTGTGATCAGCGACGAGCGGGCGAGCGGGGTTTGCGAGCGGATCGCCGCCGGCCTGGAGCACAAGGTCGAGGTGATCGGCACCAGTGCCGCGCACGGCCAGACGCACACGCTTGACGCTCTGCTGGAGGAAGGGGACGCTGCGCGCCTTGCTCCGCGATCCGGCGAGGAGACCTTCGTATATCAATTCTCATCCGGCTCGACCGGACGGCCGAAGCGCGTGCCGCGCACTCATGCCCAATGCACCGCCGAGGCCTGGCTTTACCACGCCCTTGGCCTGGTTGCCGAGGATCGGATATTCAGCACGGCTCCGATGTATCACACCTATGGCATGGGAGCGACCCTGTTCGCCGCAGCGGTGTCCGGCGCCACGCTCGTGATCCTCGAGGACCCGCAGCCGTTTCTGCTTCGGCGCCGCCACGCACTGGAATTGATCGAGCGCGAGCGAGTCACGATCCTGCCCGGCGTACCCTTCAACTTCCGCCTGATGGCGGAGGCGCCGGTGGCGGCCGATCTCTCCTCGGTGAGGCTCTGCTTTTCAGCTGGGACGGCGCTGCCACGACCGACCTTCGAGGCTTTCGGCGAGCGCTTCGGTGTGCTGGTGCGCCAGCTTTATGGCAGCACCGAGACGGGCATGGTCTCCGCGAACCTCAGCCCAGATCCGGTCGACACGTTCGAGTCGGTGGGTCCGCCGCTGCCGGGCGTTACGGTCGAGATCGTCGACGATGACGGCGCCTCGCTGCCGCCCGGCGAGACCGGTGAGGTCGTGGTATCCAGCCCCGCGGTCAGCTCCGGCTACGCCGAAGCCGACCAGGCGAGCCGGGAAGCATTTCGGCAGGGGCGCTACTTCACCGGCGATCTCGGGCGGCGCGACGAGGAGGGATTGCTCTACCTGGAAGGACGTAAGAAGTTGCTGATCCAGGTCGGTGGCTACAAGATCGATCCGATCGAGGTACAGGACGTGCTGGTCGCCCATCCATGTGTGAGCGAGGCGATAGTCGTCGGCCTGGAGGGAGAGCTCGAGGGAGAGGAAACAGTGAAGGCCGTAGTCGTGCCGAGCGATGACTGCGAGGAAGGCGAGCTGATCTCCTTCTGTCGCGAGCGGTTGGCCAACTTCAAGGTCCCGCGTACCGTCGAATTCCGAGACGAGATACCAAGGAGCGCCGTGGGCAAGGTTCTCAGGAAGTATCTGGTTTGAAGACTCTGCTGATCGACAACTACGACTCCTTTACCTACAACCTCTTCCAGCTACTTGCGGAGGCGAACGGCGAAGAGCCGATAGTCGTCCGCAACGACGACGCCGACTGGGATGACCTGAAGCGGTTGGAGTTCGACAACATCGTGATCTCTCCCGGACCGGGAAGTCCCGATCACGACGGAGACTTCGGCGTATGCGCCGAAGTCATAAGGGAGGCGGAGGCTCCACTGCTCGGCGTCTGTCTGGGGCACCAGGGCCTGGTCTGGGTCTATGGCGGCAAGGTCCTGCCGGCGCCCGAGGTGATGCACGGGCGGATCAGCGCGGTTCTCCACGATGAATCGCCACTATTTGCCGGCATTCCCACGGAGTTCCAGGCCGTTCGGTACCACTCCCTCTGCGTCGAGCAGCCCCTGCCGGACGAGTTGGAGGCCATCGCGCGAACAAGTGACGGAGTGGTGATGGCAGTTGCCCATCGGAGGCTGCCGCGTTGGGGGGTTCAGTTTCATCCAGAGTCGATCTGCACCGAGTATGGACGGCGGCTGCTTGCCAACTTTCGCGACCTGACCAGGGCCAACAGGCAAAGTGCCGGCGCTTGTGCGGCCGGCGCTGAGTCCGACGGTCAGTCAAGCGGGCGGCGCACTGCTGCTGGACGCGCGAAGCTGACCCTGCGGTTCAAGAGGCTAGACACGCTGTACGACGCGGAGCGGGCATTCGTCAATCTCTACGGCACCAGCGAGGCGGCCTTCTGGCTTGACAGCAGCAAGGTCGACGAGCGCGCGCGCTTCTCCTTCATGGGCGCAGCCGGCGGGCCTTTAGGCGCGAGGATCTCCTACGAGGTCGGCAGTGGCGAGCTGCGAATCGATCGAGTTGAGGGGCACGAGGTCCTCAAAGAATCGATCTTCGACTATCTGAGTCGTGAGATGCGCGATATGCGCTGCGCCTCGGATGAGCTGCCATTCGACTTCAACTGCGGCTTCGTCGGGTATTTCGGATACGAGCTGAAGGCTGACTGCGAAGGCGATGACGCATATCGCTCCACGATGCCCGACGCAGACTTCATCTTCGCTGACCAGCTCATAGCCTTCGACCATCTGGAGCAATGCACCTACGTCCTGTGCGTGACGGAGGCCGATGGCATGGAGCGGGCCGACCGCTGGATCGCCGAGACCAGCCTGCGACTAGCTTCGATGCCGCCGCTGCCTGCCGACGTGAACGAGGAGACTGTGGGCCGGGGCAAGCAGCCCACATTCCAGCTCAGCCGCTCGCATCAGCAATACCTGCAAGACATTGCGACCTGCAAGCAGCGCCTGATCGAAGGCGAGTCATATGAGATCTGCCTGACGAACAAGATCACCGTTGACCTGGCGGTCGAGCCCCTCCCGCTGTACCGCACTCTGCGCCGCGTGAATCCAGCGCCTTTCTCCGCCTATCTTCGGTTTGGCGAGTGCGCTGTCCTCAGCTCCTCTCCTGAGCGCTTTCTCAGCATCGCACGCGACCGCTGGGTCGAGGCAAAGCCGATCAAGGGCACGTGTCCGCGTGGCAAGACGCCCGCGGAGGATGTGCGCTTGGCCGAGGATCTGCGCAGCGACGAGAAGAACCGAGCCGAGAACCTGATGATCACCGATCTGCTTCGCAACGACCTTGGAGTCGTGTGCGAGGTGGGCACAGTCCATGTGCCAAATCTGATGCACGTCGAGTCATACGAGACGGTTCACCAGCTCGTGTCCACTGTACGCGGTCTGCTGCGGGAGGACGTCGAGCCGCCGGACTGCATTCGCGCATGCTTCCCTGGCGGTTCGATGACCGGAGCGCCAAAGAAGCGGACGATGGAGATCATCGACGAGCTCGAGGGAGAGGCGCGCGGGGTCTATTCAGGGGCGATCGGCTATCTCGGCCTGAGCGGGGGCTGCGACCTGAGCATCGTGATCAGGACGCTCGTCGTCGAACGGGACAGGGCGACTCTCGGCGTTGGTGGCGCGATCGTGATGCAGTCTGACGCCGAGGAGGAGTATCAGGAGACGCTGCTGAAGGCGCGTGCGCCGATGACGGCGATCGACCCCGCAGTCGATCCGCAGGCGGTCTTCGAGGCGAAGCTGGCCGCCTGAGCAGACTGCTGGTCTCGCTTGCTGCGAGCTCTTGCACTCACCACGTGCTGACTTGGTAATAGAGCCCGTTGGGAGCGCCATGGATATCGGTCCCCGGATGCCGCAAGCGCTCTTCTCCTCCTCCTGCACGGATCATCGCCGCGAAGAGGTCGGGATCGGAGCCGGCGGTGTTCTCGACCATCACCACGGTTCCCTTGGGCTCGATATGGCTCTTGATCGAGCCGTAGAACCGGCGGTGGACACTCCAGTCTTGGTCGAACCGCAGCGGGCTGTCTGGCTGATCAGGGTCAGGGAGGAAATGGGGTGGGTTGGCCACCACCAGGTTCCAGCGCTCCGCCTCGGGGATCGCGTCAAGCACATCTGACTCGTATACCGAGACGCAGTCCTCGAGTCTGTTGTATGCCGCAGTCTGTCTTGCCGAGGCCACAGCGCTCGGATCGATCTCTGCCAGTGCGAGGCTCTGACACCATCCGCTCGCCAGGAGCGAGTATCCGATGTAGCCTGGACCAGCGCAGAACTCGCACAGGCGTCGGCAGCGTCCGATGCCAAGCTCATTCAGGACGCGTGGGAAATCCAGGCCAAACGCCAATCCTCCCTTGTGCTGCTCAGGGCGATCGAAGACAGCAATCCCGGCGTAGCAGGCGGCGATCGAATATCTCGAGGAGCTTGCCCTGTTCCCCGCCAGTCGCCGCCTCACCTTCTTGCCCAGCAGTCGCACCAAGCCCCTGGCTCCATACATCTCGTCGACCAGGCGCTCGGGTACGTAGGCGGCGAGGGCATATGCCTCGAGGCCGTAGGCGCCCGCAGCGGTCGGACGCAGTGCTTGCGATGTCCGAGTGAGCGCTCATGGATCACAGCGTACAGATCTTATGTAAACCAAGATAAAGCGGCAGATAAGGACGCAAAGCGGCACTTCCCACCCGACCCAGCACTCTGACCCCTCCAGCGCCGTGCGCGGCGAGCCGATTCGCGCCTCGTTGTACCGAAATCAGAAACCCGATGCCGAAATCAGAAACCCGATGTGTGCATTCGTGACTGCCTCTAGTCTCCTGCCCGGCTATGATCGCTGCCGCTCGCAGCGGCGGATCTGGTCCCTATCCGCCGACCGGCCCGGCAGGGCCGGTCGCACCCACACGAGGAGGTCCCGATGTTCAAATCGATTGTGGTTGGCACAGACGGCTCGCAGACCGCCGCCGAAGCGACGCGTGAGGCGCTGGAACTTGCGAAGGCTGTCGGGGCGACGCTTCAGATCGTCAGCGCCTACGAGCCCGTGCCGGCGCAGAGGCTGAGCGAGATCCGCCGGGAGGCGCCAGAGGATCTGCAGTGGGCGATCAGCCCTCGCAGCGAGGTCGAAGCGACCTTGGAGATGGCGGCCGCTCCCGCACGCGAGGCGGGCGTACCGGTGAACATCTATCCGCGCCAGGGCGATCCAGCCGATGCGATCCTCGACGTGGCCGAGGAGACGGAGGCCGACCTCATCATCGTCGGCAACAAGGGCATGACGGGTGCGAAGCGCTTCCTGCTGGGCTCGGTCCCGAACAAGGTCTCCCATCACGCCCCCTGCTCGGTGCTGATCATCAGGACGACCTGAAGGCCATCTCGGGAAGCTGACGTATCGACGGCCTGGCGGGCGCGGCGACGATCGCCCTGCACGGAGTGGGCGGTGTGCTGGGCTTGGTCTTTCGAGCTCGTAGTTCTCCCAGTTGAAAAACGTTGCGTGACCCGCGATGCTTGGGGCGATGAGGACGAGCGCTGAGAGGCCGACGTCGAGGTGTAGAGCGATGTGCCGGCCGCGATGAGCACGAAGTTCTGGCACCCCTTCGCGGCGATGGGCTCAGTCGCCGAGGCGGAGTTGACGATCGAACGCGGTGAGGATGTGTGGGTGTTCGATTCCGATGGCAGGAGGCTGCTCGACGCGACGGCGAGCCTGTGGTATGCAAACGCCGGCCATGGCAGGCGGGAGATCGCCGAGGCGGTCGCCCGCCAGATGGGACGCATCGAGGCATATTCGGCCTTCGGGGACTTCGTCACCAAGCCGGCGCAGGAACTGACGCAGCGGCTCTCGGAGCTCGCGCCGATGCCCGGCGCGCGCGTCTTCCTGGCCAGCGGCGGCGGAGACGCGGTGGAGACCGCGGCCAAGCTCTCCCGTCGCTACTGGGCGCAGGTCGGGTCTCCGCAGCGCCAGCTGCTGATCAGCCGCACCGCGAGCTACCACGGCACCCACGGCTACGGGACTTCCCTTGGCGGCATCGACGCCAACCGTGAGGGCGTGGGGGAGCTGCTGCCCACGGTCCGGGTTGCACATGACTCGGCGGCCGCCCTCCATGAGGCGATCGAGGTGCATGGGGCCGAGCATGTCGCCGCGTTCTTCCTGGAGCCGGTGATCGGCGCCGGCGGCGTCTACCCGCCCGTGGAGGGATACGTCGAGGAGGTCGCTGGGATCTGCAGGGACAGCGGCGTGCTGCTGATAGTCGATTCGGTGATCTGCGGCTTCGGGCGCCTCGGCAGCTGGTTTGGGATCGAGCGCTGGCCCTCGGCGCAGCCGGACATGATCTGCTTTGCCAAGGGTGTGACGAGCGGATACCTGCCGCTTGGAGGCGTCGTCGTGGGCGAGCGCGTCAGCGAGCCATTCTGGAGGCCCGGTGCGCCGATGTTTCGCCACGGAGCCACCTATGCGGGCCATGCGGCATGCTGCGCGGCGGCGCTTGCGAACCTGCAGATATTGGAGCGAGAGGACCTGGTCCGCAGGGGCGCCGAGAACGAGCAGGACCTGCTCGTGGCGCTGCTGCCGCTTGCAGAGAGCCCGCTCGTAGCCGAGGTACGGGGCGGCACGGGCACGATGGCGGCCGTCGAGCTATCGGCCAGCCTGCTGGAGAGGGACGCCTCGGCTGCGCATACGGTGGCGATGGCTGCGCGCCGGCACGGCGTGATCGTGCGTGCGCTCGGCCGGGGAATTGCCGTCTCGCCGCCCTTGACCGCGACGCCCGAGCACTTCGCGATGATCGCCGACGCGGTCGGGGAGGCGCTCTCGGAGATGGCGCGCTCCCATACGGACCTCATGGAGGTGTGAACGGGCGACTTGCGCTCAGTGCTCGTGGGCGCGGACCCCCGGTCCTTGCCTCTCAGACGGCCGAGCGCCACTCAGCAGGGCCTCCTCCAGAGTCGAGTCGCGTTGCAGGATCGTCGTCGGCACGTTGACGTGCCGCTGGAGAGGCTGATTGCCCTCGATCATCGTCGCGATCATCGCGACCGCCTCGCGTCCGATCTGCTCGGGATCGAGTGCCAGAGCGGTAAGCGACGGATGTGCCATCTTGCCCGCCTCGCTATCGGTGCAACCGGCGACCTGCAGCTCGCCAGGCACCGAAAGTCCCTGTGTCTGCGCCGCGAGCAGGGCGCCGAGCGCAAGCCTGTCAAGCGCCGCGTACACGGCGTCAGGGCGCTGCGATCTGCTGAGCAGCTTCACTGTGGCATCGAACCCGGACCCCTCGGTGAGATCGTCGCGCGCTACCGCTACCATCGCCTCCTGTCCGTGCTCCTCACACCATTGCTCGTAGGCTTCTCGCGCGTCGATCGCATAGGAGGTGACCGGCGGGCTCGCGAGCAGCGCAATTCGCCTGGCGCCCCTTGCCATGAGGTGGTCGAGGATAGATCGTGTTCCCGCCCTGTGGTCGTTGTCTACCCAGTAGCCGTCCTCTCCGCCCGGCACTCGGCCCGTCGTGACGACCGGGATGCCTCGCCCTTTGAACTCGGTGGAGAGCGGGTCTTCGCGAATCGGGTCCACGACGATCAAGCCGTCGAGCCTTACTCGACTCCAAGCGCTGTCCTTGGTGCCAGAGGCGAGCACGAGCGCATATCCGTGCTCGAATGCGGCGACGGTGGCGGCACTCATCAATTGTGCGTAGTAGGCGAAGTCGGATACGGCGAACTGTCCCTCGAGCGTCTGGGCGACCGCAAGGCCGATCAGTCCGGTGCGCCCGCCGGCGAGGTTGCGAGCGATCGCATTGGGGCGGTAGCCGAGTCGCTTTGCGACCTCCTGGACGCGGCGTCTGGTGTCATCGTGAAGCCTGCCCTTGCCGTTGAGGGCGTGTGAGACGGTAGTGATCGACACCCCGGCCTTCTCGGCCACCTCTCTGATCCCAACAGGCCTGACCATCCGCGATCAGCATAACTTGCGCAAGCACGTTTTGGCAAAGTCAGACTTGACTGCGGCAAAGCGCTTTTGCAATACTGGCATGAATAGGGTGCAAAAACGTATTGGCACCGTATCGCCGCGAGATGTTCACGGCGCGCGATGCGCGGAAGGAGGAAACCGCAGATGAGCACCGGCGCATCGGTCGACCCCACGATGTGGACAAGTCTTCTTCACGCCGGCCTCGCCGGCTCGTTCCTTGGCCTGCCGCACGTGGCCCCGCAGGAGCACGCGCTGCGCTCGCACGGCGCGCTGGCTGCGGTCTATGGCCTGCCGTTCGACGCGACCAACATCTCACGCAGTGGTGCCAACTACGGGCCGCGCGGGATCCGGGAGGTCTCCTGTCAGTTCCTCACCTACAACGCGACCTTCGACTTCGATCTGCGTGATGCGCTGAACCCAGTTGATTGCGGCGACTGCGACGTCGCCTTGGCCAACCCTGCGCGCACCTTCGAGCGCGCTCAAGCGGACCTCGGAGAAATCCTCGCCGCCGGGGTGCTGCCGGTCACCTTCGGCGGCGATCACTCGATCACGATCCCCGCGGCGAGGGCCGTGCGCGCACGCCTTCAGGATCCCGGACTGGTCTTGATAGACACACATCTGGACACCGCGCTCGACGTCGGCGGCGAGCAGCTCAACCACTGCTGCCCGGTCACGAGGGCCGTAGAGGCCGGATTCGACCCGGCCAAGATCGTGTTGGTCGGAATATCCGGATGGATGAACCCGCGCACAGAGGTCGAATACTGCCGCGAGAACGGAATCACGGTGATTTGGCTCGAGGAAATCTGGGAGCGTGGAACCACTTGGGCGATCGAGCGCGCCAGAGAGGTCTCCCGAGCGGCGGCCGACGGCGTCTACCTATCCTTCGACATCGACTCGCTCGATGCGGCCCATGCAGCGGGCACCTGCTGCCCGACTCCCGGTGGCCTGACCAGCCGCGAGGCGATCGAGCTGGTGCGAGGCGTCAGTCGCGGCGGTTTGATCGGTGTCGACGTCGTGGAGACTGCGCCAAGCCTGGAGGCCACCCCGGCGAGCGCGCTGATGGCCAGCAGGATCGCGCTGGAGGCGATGGCCTTTCATGCGGGAGCAGGCGGCTGAGAGATGCGCGCGCTGCTGGCCCAGCTCTCACCGGTAGCCGGCGCCCTGGAGGTCAACCTTGCACGCTTGGAGACGCTGCTTCGCGAGCATCGCGACGTGCAACTGGCCGTCTTCCCCGAGCTGTATCTGCAGGGGTACATGCTCGAGCGCGCCGGAGAGGTGGCGATCTCTGCGCAGGGCGAGCAGATTGCGCGGGTGAGAGCCGCCGCGGAGCTCTTCCAGACAGCGGTGGTGGTCGGCTTCGCGGAGCGCCTTGCCGGCGGCGAGATCGCCAATTCGGCGGCATGCATAGACGCCGACGGCTCGCTGGCCGGGGTGCATCGCAAGTGCCAGCTCTTCGGACGGGCCGAGCGCAATGCGTTTGCTGCGGGAGAGGATCTGCATCTCCTCAGCATCGCGGGGCGCAGGGTCGCGCCGCTGATCTGCTTCGAGGTCGAGTTTCCCGAGCCGGCACGAGCGCTTGCGCGCGCCGGTGCGGATCTGCTCGTCACGATCGCGGCGAACATGGAGCCCTACGGCGCCGAGCACGAGCTCGCAGCGCGATCGAGGGCACTGGAGAACAGGTGCCCACATCTGTACGTCAACACAACTGGCTGCTGCGGCGCCCTGAAGTTCGTGGGCGAAAGCTGTGCAATCGACAGCAGCGGCCAGCGCGTGGCGCTTGCAGACGAAGGGGAGCAGCTGCTGGAGGTGGAGGTGCCGGCCGGCTGGCAGGATGCCGGTGGCGATCTCGACTATCTGACGCAGGTGCGCTCAGGTCTACGGGTTAGGGTGGCAACCACTCAATTGGGAGAACGAGGAGGAAGCAGATGAGCACCACCAAGGGCGATTCCGCTGCGGCGGGGGCACCAGCACTGTTCACACGCAAGGCGACCGGCCTTGTTCGCGAAGGCAGGACGCGGGACGCGCTCTTCTACAACGTGATGTGGTCGAGCGTGGCGCTCACGTTCGCCTTCTACTGGCTGTTCATCGGGTTCTATCCCGGCTCGAACGCCCTGCTCGGGGTCGGCTTCGCCGCTGCCCTCGGGATCCCCGGCGCCTTCCTCTACGCAATGCTCACCCAGGTGATGCCGCGCACCGGCGGCGACTACGTCTTCAACAGCCGCTCGCTGCATCCCTCGATCGGATTCGCTGCGAACTTCAGCTACTGCGTCTGGCTCGCCGTCACGATCGGCATCTACACGACCTACATTGCCAACTACGGCTTCGGCGCCTTCGGCCGCACGATGGCAGGCTTCACCGGCTCACACGGATGGCTTGAATTCGGCGAATGGTTCTCGACGCATTGGGGCCTGTTCATCACCGGCACCGTCGTGCTGCTGCTCTCCGGGCTGCTGTTCGTGATCGGCGGCACGCGCCTGTTCTTCAGGGTGCAAATCGGCTGCTTCGTGCTCTACATACTCGGCGCGATCCTGATTCCGACGCTGGTCGGGCTCTTCCAGAGCAAAGCGGGCTTCATCTCCAACTTCAATTCCTATACCACCAACCTCGGCACGCCGCACGCCGCCGGCAAGCTCACCGCCGCTGCCCACAAGGCCGGGTTCGCGCCGACCAAATTCAGCCTCGAAGAGTCCCTGAAGTCGGTCTCGGTGTTCTGGTTCATATTTGGATTCATCTTCTCCAGCACCTATTTCGCGGGGGAGATCAGGCTGCAGAAGCGGACGCACCTGAAGTCGATGCCAGGTGCGGTGCTGGTCGCCGTGATTGCGCTGCTGGTGATGATCCCGACCTACCTGCACGTCACCGGCTATTCGTTCAACGGCGAGATCTCCTTCCTGTTCGAAGAACCGGCCGCGTACGGGTTCGCCTCGGGCGCGCCCGGCTATCCCGAGATCATGGGCATAGCCTCAGGCAGCGCTGTGTGGGGCGTGATCATGATCCTCGGCTTCACGGCTGGCCTTGTGATCTGGCTGCCCCAGACGCTGCTGCTGGTCTCCAGGAGCATGTTTGCCTGGTCCTTCGACCGGATCATGCCCGACAAGCTCTCCTACGTGGAGCCACGCTCGCGCTCGCCGCTGCTTGCGATTGGGATCATGCTCGTGCTCTCGATTGGCAGCACCGCGATCTACTCGTTCACCACCTGGTTCAGCACTCTCTCGGTGCTGCTCGGTCTCTCGCTGACGCTGATAGTGACTGCGATCTCAGGCATCCTGCTGCCCTTCCGCCAGAGGGCGATGGTCGCGGCCTCGCCATACGCGCGCAAGATCGCTGGCATCCCGCTGTTCACGGTCGTCGGCGCGCTCGCGCTGATCGGCTTCTCCACCGCGGTGTTCGTGTTGCTGTGGGACCCCAATTCCGGTGCGAGCCTCTCCAAAAACCCCGGCAAGATCGAGCTCGCCGCGGTCGTGTACGCAGTCGGCTTCGCGATCTACTTCATCGCTCGTGCGATCAGGCGCACGCAGGGGATCGACCTCGAGCTGGCGCACCGCGAACTCCCGCCAGAGTAGATGGGGCATGGCGCTGTTTGGCAAAAGGAGCAGCGGTCCAGGTCGTGTGGGATTGCTGCGGATCTACTACGCCTCCGACATCCACGGCTCGGAGAGCTTGTGGCGCAAGTTCCTGAGTGCCGCGAGGGTCTACGAGGCGCCGGTGATCGTGATGGGGGGCGACGTGACCGGCAAGGCCGTCGTCCCCCTCCTGCAGCGGCATGGGGGATATGAGATGGAGCTCTTCGGCCATCGTGAGACGCTGCGCGACGAGGGGCAGATCCAGGAGGCCGAAAACCGGATCAGGGGCAACGGGATGTACCCGCACCGCATGGACGAGCAGGAGCTCGTCCGCGTGCAGGCGATGTCCACCGAGGAGCGCGAGGGGTGGTTTGCGGAGGTGATGCTGCACACATTCGATCGCTGGCTGGCTTTGGCGGAGGAGCGATTGGCGGGCACCGAGGTGCGCTGCTTTCTGATGCCAGGCAACGACGACCCCGCCGGCGTCGACGACGCGATCGAGCGCGCCACGCGGGTCGAGGCGTGCGACGACCGGATCGTCGAGTTCGACGGACATGAGATGATCTCGCTCGGCTACTCCAACAGGACGCCGTTCGATTCGCCGCGGGAGCTGGAGGAGGACGAGCTCTATGCCCGCGTCGAGCGGCTCGCCGCCCAGTTGGAAGATCCCGCCAAAGCGGTTTTCAATCTTCACGTCCCACCCTATGACTCCACGCTCGACACCGCCGCCGAACTGGACGAGAACCTCAGCGTCGTGATGCTCGGATCGGAGCCGAAGATGATCCCGGTCGGCTCGACAGCGGTGCGCGAGTTGATCGAGCGCTACCAGCCCGCCCTCTCGCTGCACGGCCACGTCCACGAGAGCGCCGGTGCCAAGCGCATCGGCAGGACGCTGTGCATCAATCCTGGCAGCGATTACCACACCGGCAGGATCGCCGGATGCCTGATCGCCTTCAGGGGCACCGAGGTGCGCCACCAGTTCGTCACCGGCTGAGGTGCGATGGACGGCGGGCAAGCGCAGACAGAGAGCTCGCTGACCCAGGAGGCACGGCGACTGCTGGCGGCCGCCGAAGGCCAGCAGGTTCCCATGCGGCTGCTCGGCGGCATGGGGATCAGGCTGCTGCTCGGGGATCGCATGGACCCGCGCTTGCAACGCCAGATCGACGACCTCGACTTCATCACCACGCGCAGAGGCAGCCGTGAGGTCGAGCGACTGCTTACTCAGCATGGGTGGGTGCCGGAGGAGCGCTTCAACGCGCTCAACGGCCATCGCCGGCTGCTCTTCCATATGCCGGGCGCTCAGCACAAGGTCGATGTGTTCGTCGAGAGCTTCGAGATGTGCCACGTCCTGCCGCTCGCCGAGCGCATGCAGGTACATCCCCAAACGCTACCGGCGGCGGAGCTCGCGATGACCAAGCTCCAGATCGTGGCGATCAACGCGAAGGACATGGGCGACCTCTACGCGCTCTTCGATGCCCTGGAGGTCGCAGACCATGACGAGGGCGCGATCAACGCTGCCCGCATCACGCAGCTCACCGGAGCTGACTGGGGTCTGCATCACACCTTCGAGCTGAACCTCACGCGGCTGATCGAGAGCGTGGGCTCGGCCGGGCTCGGCCAGGAGAGCACTGCGCGTATCCGGGGGCGCTTGGAGGACCTACAGCGGGCGCTCCAGAGCGCTGAGAAGTCGCGTGCTTGGCGGCTGCGAGCACGCATCGGAGAGCGCAAGCGCTGGTACGAGGAGCCCGAAGAAGTCGAGCGCTGAGGCTGGGGCTGCTCAGTGGCGCGCTACGCTCGCGCCGGTGCTTGTGTGCCGGCTCGCGAGCGCCCCTGGACCGCCGGGCGAGGTCGCCGCGGCTGCATCGACCAGCCCGTGGCTGTAGTCGGCGGCGTCCGATGGCCCGCCGAGCGGGCGCGCGGTCTGCTCCAGGCGCCAGCGCACCGCTGCGGGAGCTGGATTGGGCCCAAGGACACCGCTTGCGATCACGAGCGCCGCGGTCGCGGCTACCTCGGGCGAGGCCATCGAGGTGCCTTCATAGCCGTCTGGGAAGCCGAAGACGCGCGGAGAGGAGCCCATGAAGGTCTCCTGGTAGACATCGCGGCCGGGCGTGCCGTTTGGCCTGCAGTCGGGGTCTTCTGGCAGGTTGGCGTCCGCTCCGCCGCCGGGGGCGACGAGGTCGATGCGGCTTCCGTAGTTGGAGTAGTCGGCCAGACAGCCGTGTTCGGTGCTTGCGCCGACGGCGATCGCAAAACGATCGCGCGCGGGGTAGGGGACGTCCGTTGAGCCCTCATTGCCCGCTGCGGCGACGACCACGACGCCGCGTTCGTGGGCGTATGAGAGGGCTGAGACGAGCTCCGGCACGTCCGCTGCTGTCACTTCGCCGGAGAACTCGAGGCTGAGATTGATCACCTTCGCGCCGTGATCGACCGCGAACCGCACCCCCCTTGCGATCGTGGAGGCGTCGCCTTCGCCGCTCGCGTCGAGGACCCTCACGGGCATGATCTTTACGCCATAGGCGAGTCCCGTGAGCCCGCGGCCGTTGTTGGTCGCCTCGGCGATCGTCCCTGCCACGAAGGTGCCGTGCCCGTTGCGATCGTCCGGGTAGGGCGTGTTGGCCACGAAGTCATAGCCTTTGACGAACTGGGATGCTTCGAAGTCCGGCGAGCGCAGGAACTTTCCGCGGTTCTCGTAGGCAACTCCAGTATCGAGCACCGCTACGGTCACGTCCCGACCGCCAGGCTCGCCGTCTGCGATCAGGTTTGCCCATGCTTCTGGTGCGCCGACGCCGAAAGGACCTACGAAATTCCACTGCAGCGATCGCCAGCCGCCCGGGACGTGGCTCGTGCCGGGATCGTCGGGTATGAAGCTGGTGGAGGCCGCTCGCGCGACGTAGTCGGGCGTGGCCCACAGAACGACATGACGGCGGCGCAGGCGAGCGAGTGCGGTCTGCACGCTCACGCCGGGGCGAAGCGTGAGCACGCGGGTCTGGCGGGGTGGTTCGCCGCCTCCTGGACTCGAGCCGGCCACGCCGAGTGAACGCTCTGGCCCGGCCTGCGTGCTTGGTTCGGTGGCGATCGGTTCTCCGCGGCCGCTGGCGCCGGCGGCTCGCGATATCTCATTCAAGGCGTTCTGTGAGCGGGAGGCGTAGGCGACGACTATCCGCCCTGGCGCGAAGACCCCCGCTCTGCCGCGGCCGATCGCTGGTGCTGCTGCAGGCCAGGCCAGCAGCGCTATGAGAAGCACGACGAGCAGGCCCGGCGGGCCTGGAGAGCGGCGGAGGATGCCCGGTGCAGGCGCAGGCACCCAGGCGGCGTGCGAAGCCGGCGTCGCGCCTGATGTACGGATTAAGTGGAGGTGACGGCGCATGGATCGGTCGCGGCGCAATGATGATGCCTCGCGTCGGTTCGTCGCGGAGCCGGTGGGACCTTCTTGGGCGGCTGCTTGCGGACCTGGGCGGTGGCCGCGCGGGCTGCCGCCGTTCGGGGGGTGGTCATAGGATCGATGTCTGATGAGCGAGCGCTTCCTTCCCCGCGATGAGCACTTCATGAGGCTTGCGCTGCGAGAGGCCGAGCGTGCAATTGAACACGATGACGTGCCGATCGGTGCGGTGCTCGTCCTTGCCGGGGAGGTGCTCGCCGCCGCGCACAACGAGCGCGAGTTGCGCGAGGACCCCACCGCCCACGCCGAGATCCTCGTTGTACGGCGGGCGGCCGAGGCGCTCGGGACCTGGCGGCTGCTCGACTGCGCGCTCTACGTCACCCTGGAGCCCTGCGCTATGTGCGCCGGGGCGCTCGTGCTCGCGCGGGTGCCCCGCGTCGTCTATGGCGCAGGCGACCCGAAGGCGGGCGCCGCTGGCAGCGTGCTGAACGTGCTGGCCGAGCCGCGGCTCAACCATCGGCCCGAGCTCTCTGGCGGCCTGCTCGGGCAGGAGTGTGGTGGACTGCTCAGGGACTTCTTTGCGGCCCGCCGTCAGCGGAGCTCTCGCTCGCAAGAGCTCACATCTGGGGGCGAGGCTGCGACGGAGGGGGAGGGATTCGAACCCTCGTCGGAGGATTAGACCCCCGAAACAGTTTTCGAGACTGCCGCATTCAACCGCTCTGCCACCCCTCCAGGGCGACGACCGGGCATCAAGGCTAGTGGATCGGCGCTCGGTAACGGCCGCCCGAGACTCGCGAAGCGGATCAACGCGGCCTTGCGGCAGTGGGTAGTTGTGTGCCAGTAGGCAGACTCGTGGTTGCGTGCGCACGCGATATGGCTCGCGTTCTCGTTCGTGTAGGGGCGATGGGAACCGGGGTGGGTTCCCGCCTTAGCATCTGCGGCGTCGGGCGTGGTACTCGTCTAGGAGTGCGGCGGCCTCGGCCTCGCCTGCTGCAAGGCACGTATGCGGCTTGAAGCCGGACGGCAGCCGCGCGACGTAGATCTCCCGCGCAGGCTGGGTCCCGCGCGATGTCCAAGATGGGCCGTCCAACCGATGGTTTGCAGACGGTGCGCACGGCACAAAGCAAGACCTTTACAAGCACTCTACTGGAATGACATTGAGGAGTGGTGCCGCGATGGTGAGGCTTCTCGCTCGTGTCCCTCGTTCCCTCCTTGCAAGTGGCTCTGGGGAGGGCGGTCAAAGCTCGTCGCGAAGAGCTCGGCCTCACACAGGAGCAGATCGCACTGCGCGGCGATCTGCAGCAGCGCTGGATCTCCAACGTCGAGACCGGCAAGCGTGATCTGAGGTACTCGAGCCTTCGCCGGCTCGCTCCTCTGCTCGAGTTGACGATTGCCGAGCTGATGGGGCGAGCCGAAGCCAGCGAGCATGCCATGGAAGCGCCTGAAGAGGCCGGCTCCTTAGCGAGGGAGCCCGCAGCGAGCTGACGCGGGCTTCGGCGAGAGCCAGGCCCATTCCTCAGCTGCCGGCTCCTCACAGCGCCAGCAAGCTCGGCGCGTGTCAAGGCCACGCGCCCTCACCCCCGAGGAGGGATGATGGAGGCAAGACGGCAGCTGATCCGCTACGCGATCACGGGTGGCTATGCCCTGATGATCGGAGCGTTCTATGAGGCTGTGTTTGGATGGGCATGGAAAGAACCGGTCGAAGGGCTGATTCCAATCACGAAGGCAGACGCTTTCACGACGATCGGAGGGGCGGTCGCGGTCGGATTCGTGCTGTATCAGCTCTACACCGCGCTGGATCGCCCCCGCGTGCAGGTGGACCTGAAGTTGCCATCGCGCTGGCTGCGGCTGGCCGATCGCCCGAGCTCGCGACGCCTGGTGCTGCGCCTGACGCTCTTTGGTCAGCGCGATGCCGGCAGGGAGGTGCTCGACACCCTCCACGAGATCCCCTTGGTACAGCGCGCGCTGGAGCACGCCTACGGCGATCCCATGCCGGTGGGCGATACGACGCAGCGGGCGTCCGGAGTGCAGGGGTCGGGCTCCGGAGCCACGCTCGATGCGGACGCGAACGTGCTTGGGAGCGTCCTGAACCTCACCTACTGCAGCGGCGATGGGCAGATCGCGCGCAGCTATGCGGCACTGGAGGACCTCTACCATGCGCTCGGCGCCTGTGACGCGGCCCTGATTGCGATCTCGACTGCCACAACTCTCGACATCCTTGCTGCGCACGCCCACTCCTACCTCACCCATCTTGGCCCCTCGATCGCGGTCACCGTGCTCGCACTGTTGCTCATCTGGGGCTCGCACTGCGTGATCAGGGTCAATCGGCAACGACGGTGGATCACGATGACCCGCCAGCTGCGCAACGACCTCAGAGCGTGGGCGCTCAGACATCCTGAGCTTTTGAGCCAGCTTGCCGAGGACGTAGAGTCGACGGGTGCCCCGGAGGGCTGACAAACCACGCGCTCGACTTCGTGAGATGATCAGAACATGTTCGGTGATCGGCTGTACGCGCGCTTCTCGATGGCGATTGGGGGCTCTGCTCTCCGCGCGATCGGCAAGCTGAACGTGCCTGTATATCGCGCGACCAAGGGGCGGCTCATGGGCACTGTCAGTAGCGCTCCGGTTCTGCTGCTCACTACGACCGGTCGCCGCTCCGGCGCCACGCGGACCGCTCCCGTGCTCTACATGAGGGACGGCGAGCGCCTGATCGTGATCGGCTCAAACGCTGGCAACCAACGCGCTCCCGCTTGGTCATTGAACCTGACGGCGAACCCGGAGGCTGAGGTCGAGGTGCGTGGCGTGAGAGGGGCAGTCACCGCACGCGTGGCTTCGGAGCCGGAGCGCAGCGAGCTGTGGCGCAAGATGAACGGTCACTATGCGGGGTTCGACGACTACCAGGCTCATACGAGCCGAGCGATCCCGGTGTTCGTGCTCGACCCGCGCTGAACGGATCGCGGCCCTAGAGCTTGCGCGCTCTTACTGCGGTGCCGTAGGCGCAGATCTCAGTCCAGGTCGCCCCCAGCTCTGAGGTGTCGAACCTGAATGCGATCACCGCGTTGGCTCCCTTGGACCCCGCCTCCTCTTCCAGCCGCTGCTGGGCGTGGACCCTGCCTTCGGCCAGCATCTTGGTCATCCCCTTCAGCTCGCCGCCTACAAGCGACTTCAGCGATGCGCCCAGCTGTGAACCCAAGTTGCGAGCACGCACGGTGAGCCCGAACGCCTCGCCGAGCACCTCTTCGATCTCGTACCCGGGCAGATCGTTCATCGTCGTGATGATCATCGCGGCTCTCCGATCGGTTGCTGGACGCAGACGGCGCTCGCCAGCTCGGACGAGCGCCGCGACTTCAGGGCTGCTGGCGATCGCGCCGGTTCTGCTCGCGCTCGCCGTGCACCTGGAGGGCGATGAACGCGATGATGGCGTTGACGACCACGCCGATGCCGAGGAAGACGATTACGAGCCCGAAGGTCTTCGTGAACGCGTAGCTGGTGGCAAGGATCATCTGCATGGGTGGTCTCCTGGGATCCGGCGGGAAAGTGGGAGCCTACCATCGCCCAGTGGTTGTGGTGGGCTGAGGGGAGCGGCGCAGTCTGGGACCACGGGGCGCGCTGGCTCTGTGGGCAGCGCCGTGCCGCTCATGGCGGCGTGCCCCGCCAAGGGCTGCCACTGGCGAGCGGACGCATTTGCGCCGACGTGTCGTAGCCTTCAGTGGCCGAGCCGCATCGACGCATGACATGGAGAGGTGCCGGAGCGGTTGAACGGGCGCGACTGGAAATCGCGTAACGGGGGTTGACCTCGTTCGAGGGTTCGAATCCCTCCCTCTCCGTTTTGGCCTGTATGAGGTCGTTGCTCGAACTTTGGCCCGCTGGGCGCTTTTTTCGCCTAGGTCCGGCCGTTCGTGGGGCCTTTACGGCCTCAACCCAGGCCAAGGCTTGCGTTCGGTGTCTTGTTGATGCTCACACCGAACATGGCGAGTACCTCGGCAGCATCCCACCTCGTCCATGGCGTCGCGTATTGTTGATCTTGTGTTTTCGCGTAGGATGTCGATGTCAGAGGCGTCCTGCGTCGTGCTCGTGCCGCTCCGATTAGAAGCGATGTCCCCGTTCAGCCTGCGCCGCTTATGGGGCTCGTAACGACGACGGCCGTTGGGCGGGGGTTGGAACGCGCCATTCGTGGTCACGTGTTCATGCCGGGGCAGCCGGGTTTCGAGTCAGCTGCTCACGTCTTCAACCCTCGTTTCGACGATGTCATACCCACTGCGCTCGCTCGTCCAGTCGATGCGCGCGACGTCCGAGATGCGATTCGGTTTACAACCGCACGTGGTGTACAAGTGCGGGCCCGTTCCGGTGGGCATAGCTACGCGGGCTACTCGACGATGTCCGACGGCGTCGTGCTGGATCTGCGTAGGTTGAACTCGATCAGGGTCGATAAGAGCAATGGGACCGCCACTGTTGGCGCCGGTAGCCAGCTGATCGATATTTCCTCCACACTTGCAAGCAAGGGCGTGACGCTGCCTGCCGGGTCGTGCCCTTCAGTTGGCGTAGCTGGGGTCACGTTGGGTGGCGGCTTCGGCCTTGCGAGCCGTCGTTTCGGTCTCACCGTCGACAGTCTTCTTGCTCTACGAATGGTGACCGCTGATGGCGAGCTCCGAACAGTCGACGGGAGCAGCGATCAGGATTTGATGTGGGCACTTAAGGGTGGAGGTGGCGGCAATTTCGGAGTCGTGACTGATTTCGTATTCAAGGTGCATCCGCTGCCGAGGAGTGCGTCTTATTTTGAGGTTGGGTGGCCTTGGTCGTCCGCGGACGAGGCAATCGCCGCCTGGCAGGCGTGGGCCCCTCACGCGCCGGATGCAGTGACCTCGATTCTGCATCTAAACTCGGGTGCTGCCCCGTCAATAGCGGCGAATGGCCAGTTCATCGGCTCCTCGGGAGCAGTCCAGCAGCTCCTTCGCCCCTTGCTTGCGGTACCCGGCGCGAGCCTGAGGAACAACGTTGAGATGCCGTATTTCCGCCTTCAGCTTCTTCTGGCCGGATGCGCTGATATCGGGGCTGCCGCATGCCACACGGTGGGCACCAGCGGCGGCGGGACGCTGCCGCGCGAGACTTTCCGCGCCAAGTCAGACTATGTCGCTAAACCGCTGCCACATGCGGGTAGAGCCGCCATGATCGCGGCTGCCGAGGCGCCCGGATCAGGCGCCCTTCTGTGCGACGCATACGGCGGTGCGATCGGCCTGGTCGCCAAGGATGCGACTGCCTTCGTTCACCGGGAGGAACTGTTCTGCATCCAATATTACGGCGCAGGCTCAACTGCTGTGTGGGTTGATCAGGCGGCGGCGAAGATGCGGCCTTATGTTTCAGGGATGGCGTACCAGAACTACATTGATCCAGCTCGCGAAGGTTGGCAGCAGGCGTACTACGGACAGAACCTTGGGCGCCTCGAAACAACGCGAGTCCGCGTCGATCCCGACCACTACTTCGACTTTCCGCAGGCAATTGGCCGCTAGGTGCCACCCACGAAACTCGAAAGCCCGCTCGTAGAGCGGGATTGCAGAGTTGAGCCAGATCGAGATACCCCACGTGTCGGCTGCTCTATGGGCTCTAGGAGGGACTAGCGAAACGCCGAAGGCGTGAGCTAGGAAGTAAGCAATACCTAACAGATGTACGTTGAAACAGACACCCGGCCAGGGCATTGCGGGCCTTTTCCAAAGGGCTCTCCTGGCCGGGTGCTGCCCGCTCCACTTCCCGGCCTATGCCCTGTTAGGAAGGCTGCAAGCATACCAGCCATAGTCCCAACAATTAAAATTCCAGCACCCACGAAACTAATGACGAAACTATCTCAAGATGTCGAGAGCCAAGACATCACACAGTTGACTCTTGAAGTGTTGCTGTGTTTGCGGGGACTCGCGTGATCGATGCCCTCCAGCACGTCGATTGGCTGACGGCAGCGGTTTATGTCTGCATCGCGCTCGGCTTGGCGCTGATGGTGCTGGAGCGCGTTGGCAAGCGACGCGCGCAGTCCTTGGCCGAGGTCGATAGATCACGTCTATGGGCAGAGGTATTTACCGAGGAAAGAGAAGCGCGCAAACGGCGCGCCCAGCAAATAGCCGAAAGCAATATCGACCGAGAAGCAAACGATCGATTATGATCTTGAAAACAATCTTTCTTTCAAATATACTTTTGATTGAAAGATAGGCGACGGACGGGCCTCGAACCCGCACAAACCCGATTTTAAGTCGGGAGTTCTGCCAATTGAACTACCGTCGCCACAGAGCCCCGGTTCGGACTAGACCCCCGGCCGGGGCTCATTTACGCTAGCAGCGAGTCGAGTGCGCGCTGCGCTCAAGATCCGTCCGAGGCAGCCGATAACGTTGTAGAACGTTAAAAAGTGGCCTCCGCGACGCGCTAACGTCCGGAGGCCTGGACCAAGGAGATTGCGCTCCAATGGCCTCGAATACTGTACCATGTACAGCCGTTTCTAAGCTGTCCTCACTTCTCGACTCGCCAGAGATCGCAGGTCTGATTGATGACCTGGATGATTTGCGCTGGACTGGGCGCCCTGGCTACCCCATTCGCTCGATGGTGGGGATCGCTTTGGCGAAGTCTCTTTATTCAATACCAACATGGACAAAAATCATTGCTCTCATAAAAGAGCATGAAGCTTTGTCAAAAGTAATTGCTCCTGATGGAGATATTCCATCTGTATTTGCTTGTTATCGCTTTACTAAGAAACTTATTGAATATGGAGATGTAGTTGAGAAGTGCAAAGAAAGAGTTCTTGATTCTTTGTATAAAAAGAACCCCGAGATGGGAGCTACCGTTGCGATCGACGGCTCCGATATCCCTGCCTACGCCAACGGCCAGCGGTTCGTGAGCAAGAAAGGGCGCGAGAGAGCCCTTGATGAGTATTCAGATCCTGACGCCTCTTGGGGACATCGCTCGGCGATCTCCACGCGCAAGGGCGGCGGCTACTACGGCTACAAGCTCCATGCGGCCGTGGACACAGCCACGGGCCTTCCTCTCGCATGGGAGGTTCACACGGCCAAAGAAGCTGAGGGGAACGTTGCTTTGGCACTCGTTGATTCAGTACAGAAGAAAGGCTTGAGCATTGATGCTTGCATCTTTGACAAGGGATATGACGGTGGACATATCTATGATGGCTGCGAGGAAAGAGATATCCGGCCAATCATTCCTCTGATGAATACTGTTGCAGTTAAGGAGGCGATCATAAACCGCCGACTTGCGAGCATGGGGAGTGGCGATTCGCGGGAGCTGACAACGGCCGCAAGGCCGCCAAGTGGGTCTGTCCTACAGGACAGTGCGAGATCAAATCAAAGTGGATCAAGGCAAGCCGGCTGCACACCCTGATTCCACGCTCAACGCCGCGCTGGAAAAAGCTCTATAAAGGCCGCGCAGCGGTCGAGCGCGAGTTCGGGCGGTTGAAGCACGAATGGGCGCTTCTACCACTTCGTGTTCGTGGTCTATCGAGAGTCAAGCTCCATGTGGATCTCACGATCTTGACGAAGCTTGCATGTGCTCTCCTATCTTGATATAATTAACCTAAAGTGCAATGGGTCACACAAGATCAGTTAGACACCTGTCGCAAAGATTTGGAGCGCTTCGAGCTGGGCACTGTGGCATTCCGCAAGCGCCGTGAGGAGCTTGTACAGTTCCTGGTCGATGATGCCATTATTGGCGCTCGAAAGACTCTCGGTTGTGAATCTGTCGAGGCTTTTACGGGCCTTGTCAAGGCACTCTTGGAGTTGGCTCTCACCTTTAGACATTATAAATCTCCTCAAATATAGTTTGCTAACCTTTTTATGGCCTATCAAATATTCGGCCTTCTATTTCCAAGAATGGTTCTCCACACCAATTCACACATAGATTAATTACCATACGGCCTGCACACCATTCATTAGTATTCAATGGCAACACGAAATCTAGTATTGCTATCTTTCCTCTTTTAGTATGTTCATATGACGATGCATATGCTCTACCGGCGCATCTTATCCCTCTTTCGTGATTAGGGATTTCAAGTTCGCCAGCCCAATGATTTTTCTTCTCTAGTGTGCGTTCTACATTCCAGCTAATATAGATATTGGGATCATCTACGTACGCAGGAACGGGTGATTGTTTGATATGGGGCTTGTAGCTTGAGTCTATCGTTATAGGCTGAGGAAATCCACCAAGAACTCTAGGGATATTGCTAGAGGCAAAGATACTTCCGCTCAGCACAAGCGCACCGATCGCCACAATGATCAACACAGGGACCACCAGAGCCACGCAGCAGCCGCTGCCAACGCGCACTGGCCCGACTTTTACAGACGCTCCAGGCATCTCGACTCCTCTCGGAAAGGTCCTAGCTTCTGGGATTAGCCGAGCACACTACAGCAAATAGTACGCTATTGGTTCTGGACGCTATTGGCTGGGGCCTTGATGCTCTGTGTCGTGGAGCCGAAGGATCAGGTAGGTCAGAACATACGTTCTCATCGCAAGCGCTTGGATCTGACGCAGGAAGCCCTTGCGCACAAGTGCGACATGCACCCTGTCGAGCTGGGGCGCGCTGAGCGCGGCAAGCGAGACCTGCGGGTCTCGACCGTCGTCAGGATCGCTCACGGGCTGGAGATCGCGCCAAAGGATCTGCTGGACGGCATCCGGTAGGCCACAGAGCGCCGGCTAGAATGCGCGAAGCCCCGGCTGGCAGGCCGGGGCTCGCAGGTAGGCCCTCGTAGCTCAATGGATAGAGCAGTCCGCTAACTCCGGGTCAGATCCAGGTTCGACTCCTGACGGGCCGTTGCGAGCGTCCCGCCAGAGCCGTCTTCCTCGACATATGCCCTGGGTAGCTCAGTCAGGTAGAGCGGAGGCTTAGAAAACCTCGCGTCGCGGGTTCAAATCCCGCTCAGGGCATACTTCCTTCGATAGTGATTATATCGAAAGGAAGATTGTTTTCAAGTACGTATTTAAGACCTTAACTGCTCATACTTTTACGGGCATCCGCATTAAGACCGTTTGAGCTATCATGGGCGCGCTGGCTTCCTGATCAGGAGCTGCCTACGAGATGTATTTGAGGGAGCTACCGCCCCGGACGTTGACCACACGGGGTAGCCCTCCTCGCTCCTCAGTCCAGCGCGCCCCGTGCCTGCCCAGCCGGGGCGTTGTACGTTAAGCTTAGTTAGCACTCGCTAAGTTCTTTCGTCATGGTCTGCTAGATGGTGTCCAGGACCAGTCGAGCGGTCTATCCAGCGCTGCACTCATGGAGAAGCCGGTGCACCGGAACGAGGGCGCCGCGGCTGATCTGGCGTCGCTTCCCCTCCGGGTCGCTCTGCGTCAGTTAGCCACCTGCTCGAGCTCGAGCGTGGCGACGGAGACGTGCGGCCAGCGCAACCCGTTGAAGTCGAGCTGGACGAGCTGCGTGTACTGCAGCTGATGTGTGTTGGGCGCTCCGCCCTGGCCCTCGATCGCCTCGATCCAGAAGATCGCGTCGACCTCAACCGCCTTGGCGTTGCCGCCCGGTGGTACGCTGGCCGCTTCGAGGAACGCGGTGTTGGCGGTCCCGCCGCCCTTGACGGGTGTGTGGAGGGACGAGATTGCGAGCACCGTCGTGTTGACGACGGTCTTTCCGGCGAGGCCTTTCGCAAGGAAGCTGTTGGGGTTCATCACGAGCTTTTGCAGTTCCTCCTGGGTGATGTCAGGCGACTCGTGGCGGAAGTTGGTCTGCGTAGCGAGGTTCAGCTCGGTGAACGTGGCCTCGGCCGAGGGAAAGGCGGAGTTCGCCGGCGGTGGGGATCCGATGGGGAAGGGGATGATGTTGTTCTCGCCGATATGGGGACCACCGAGGATCGTTTTGCCGGTGCCCTGGGCAAGCATCGCGGTGCCGTGCGGGATCGAGGCCATGCGCACGACGGTGGGAGGCTCAGCCGGGTTCGTCGTGTGGGGGACGTTCGCCCAGATCCCGGGCTCGATGTGCAGACCTTCGCTCAGGTCGTGCCGTTCGGCGATCTGCTGCATGTAGGTGACGCCGAACATGTTGATGTCGGGCATCAGCAGCCCTCGGTTGGGGATCGCCCCGGGAATCCTCTTGAAGACGAGCGTCTCCGTCGTGATGTTGAGCTCGAGGAAGCGGTCTTGCCCCTCTTCGGCGAGCGGGTGCGGCCGCCAGATCGCGTTGAAGCCTTCGCCTTTCCATGTCGCTTCCTTCGCGTCGCCGACAAGCCGCGCCAACGGCCCGAGCGGGTCGGGAAGCTGCTGGGCAGGTGGGGCCGCGATCTGGGGGTGGCCTACGAACTGGAAACCTGGGTCGGTCTGTGGGGCGTCAGTCATGGGGACTCCTTGAGGCGTGATTGGCGCATAGAGCGTGACCGCGTACTACCGCGGCCAAGGCGGTTGGCCCGTGCCGAGCGGACGGGCCTGCAAGGGCTCGGCTCAGAGCTGGCGGCAGCGAGTGCGGCGCGGGGCGACGAGACGGGTGGCGTCTTTGGTGCCGCCTGACTTTGGCGCGACAAGTACTACCCCCGAACGTCGCAAACGGATAGCCGACAAATGCCAGCTATCCCAACAGCACCAGAAGCTATCAGACCGAGGATCGGAATAGTCCTATTTAAACCGAATTGTCACAGTTCTCGCGCCATAAGTGATCAGCGGCGTTCAGCGCCTGCTGCCGAGCTCGTCGCCCGCAGGATCAAGCAGCACCTCAACCAGGCGATCCAAGCGTATGTTCGGCCTTCGTTCCTGCCTCTTGCATCAAGATCGAGCCGTGTCGGCTAATCGGAGCGCCCCCATAGCCTTCGCTCAGATCGTTGGCGGCACGAACGGAAGGGAGAACTTCCCGCCATCCCCGTTTTTGGTTAGTTTGAGGCCGACGTCCGAAACTTGCTCTGGCTTGTTGCCCAAGTGCCTGTGAGGTACTCTCTGCTGATGGCCGTGAGCGACGATCTTCGTCTTAGCGCCGAGGAAAGCGCTCGGGGGCTCGCGTCAATGGCGCCTGAGTCCAGCATGCAGGCAGCTACGCTGCTTCGGGAAGTCAAGCCTCGTCTCGCCAGCGATCGGGAGCGAGGGGTCGCCGAGGAGATGGCTCGTCGCTTCGAGGATCGCGCGGCCGCTCGCTCACGCTCAGCGCTCCCGTGACCGGCTTGACTCGGCGCGCGCCGTATCGCGAAGGCCGGCGAGGTCGCCGGCGACACTCGCAAGCGCAGTCAGAGCATCTGGGTCACCTCCGGCCGCCAGCAGGCTCTGTGCTTCGGCGTCCGCGAGCAGCTCGACCGCGACGGCTACGTACCGGCCTCGGACGTGGGCGATCTCCATCCCTGCCGACAGCAATTCGCTAGCGAGGCCCACCACCTCCTCCGCGAGGTCGCGAGCAAGCCGGACGAGCTCTTCAACTTCATCCATGCATAGAGCATCCTCACGGCCGCGGTCGTTTCAGTCGATCGCTCCCCGAACCGTTGTCTAGCCTGTGCACTTGCCCACGCTGGCCCTCGGGCCAAATCGCTCCTGATGAAGCTGGCGAATCAGGGGCCACGGAGATTTCGAGAACTTTCCCGCCATCCCCGTACACCCCTGTTAGGCGTGTCCGCCGCGCTCTGGGTCTTTGTCTGTATGGCTGAGCAACTTGATTTGACGATTGTCTACGAGCCAGGTGAGGATGGCTGGATCGTCGCCTCGATTCCCGAGGTCTCTGGCGTCTTCAGTCAGGGCCGAACGCGCGATGAGGCACGTACAACGTCATTGACGCGCTGCGGCTGCTCGATGGTCTGGCCCGCGGGGCGAGCGCTCGGCCGTCCCACGCCATCGCGAGATCGACTATGGGCTGGCGCGCAAGATCTGCCGCCAGCTCCAGGTGCCGCCGCCAGCCGGCGCTCGCTGACACCTTCGGCCAAGCGCTTCGCATGCGCCTCTAATGTGCTTCCACAAGAGTCTGATCGTCGTTCCTACGAGCCCATGCCGTAGCGGTTAGCAAGCATCAACGATGCCGAGAGCGGACTCCACAGCAACGAGCGCAAAACGCTACGCCTACGGCCTCGGGAATACGCCCTCGAATCATTAGTGCGATCGCACAGATCACAAATGCCCCCAAGAGGACGACCCACAAGAGATCAGCAACCAATGTCAGCGCTTCGCGCAGAGCAAGCCTATGGTTGGGATTAGGTCGTTGCCTATCAGGGCCTGCCATACCTCGACGATCGCGGACTCAGCCACACAAGACCATCATCCAAGTGGAGGACTGAGGGACTAGATTTTCTAGTACCACAGCAAGCTCGCGTGTAGCTAGATCAGTCGGTGGCGGGCCGCGACCACGACGGCGTGTCCGCCGCTATGAACGTCGAGCTTTTTATAGATTTTGTTCTGATGTGTCTTGACGGTGGACTTCGTAATGTGGAGACGTCTACCTATCTCCGCAGAATTGAGTCCTTGGCCCATCAGACGTAGAACTTCCTGCTCTTGTCGGGTGAGAACAGGACGTACAGTTCGGTTACGTTCCCGAATCTCGCGTCTAAGCGCATCTTGTACGTCGCGCGAAAAGCAGCCCCGCCCCAAAGCCACTGCTTCCAGTATCTCGAATATTTCCTTGCGCGTTACGGCCAGCGTGAGATATCCCATGGCGCCAAGAGCGATCGCGTCATAGAGCGTTGGTTCCGGTTGTGCGGATACAAAGACAACTCGGACGCGTTCTCTTGCGTACGAGAGGATCTCGGGCTCTTGTACGTGCTCTGGCCCAAAGGGGCCTAGCAACGCAATATCCGGCTCTAGGCTGGCGAGCGCCGTCATGATCTTCTCATCGGGCGCAACGCCTACCAGATCGAAGCCATTGTGCTCGCCGATGTAGCGCGCAAGACTCTCAAGAAAAGGGGGGCTATTGCCGCCGATTAGAATGCGAGTTGTTGAAGCTGATTGGGCCATGCCAGCAGGCTATTGGCAATCGAGCGATGCCCATCCTGAGCCGAGCGATCGAGTCGCCCCTATACCGGGCGAGATGACTGAGCTTGGCGGGGCACCACCTGTTGCCGCTCTGCCCACGCCGGTCAACCAAAGCGCCTTGCGTGCAACTCCCTGATGCGCTGCCACGCAGCGGCAGAGTTCGAACATCGTCCCGCGCTCTCCGTACACCCCTGTTGGCCCACAACTCGGCTCTCTGCGTTGAAATGATCCGGCCAGCTGTCGCTACCACGAGGGGCGGTATCCTTTGGCAGGTGTCTGAGCAGCTTGATCTCACGATCGTCTATGAGCCTGGCGAGGAGGATTGGGTCATAGCGTCGATCCCGGAGGTAGCCGGCGTCTTCAGCCAAGGGCGCACGCGAGAGGAAGCCCGTGCGAACGTCATCGATGCGCTTCGGCTCATGCTGTCTCCGGAGCCGGGCGAGGTCAATGATCGCCGTGAGCGCGAGGCACTGCATCTGACGATCGCTGCATGAAGCGACGCGATCTCGAGCGCCATCTGCGCGAGCATGGTTGCCGCGAAGTGGACGAGGGAGGAAGCCACACTCGCTGGGCCGGCCCTCAAGGCAAGCGCTCCGTCGTGCCACGCCATCGCGAGATTGACTTCGGATTGGCACGCAAGATATGCCGACAGCTTGAGATACCGCCACCGACTGGCTCCCGCTGAGGGAGCCCGCGCTCCTAACGAGACCATGGTTGCTCGTGGACTCGCTGCTCGTGCAGCACGGGGTAGGTGTTCAATTGTCGTCCCTGCAAGGCCCTGGCAGATCTGCCCGCATGCCGGAGCTGATTGACTGGCCAGGGTCCCGCAGGCCTGCCGGTTACGATTGAGATCTGATGGCGGGCAGCCCGATCATGGCTGGGGTGATTCATTCCTCAGCTTTTCTCGTTGTGCTGGCGCTGTACTTTCTGCCAAGCATCGTTGCTGTCGCGCGCAAAGTCAGGCATCAAGGCAGCGTGGTTGTGATCAACTCGTTCCTCGGCTGGACCTTCATCGGCTGGGTCATCGCACTAGCGATGGCTTGTCGTACGAGCAGGGCTCTGCGCGATTGAAGATCTCTGAGTGCGCTGGCCAAAGCGCTGAGCGTGCAGCTTGCGGATGCACTGCCACACTGGGAAAGGTTCGAGCATGGTCCCGCGCTCCCCGTACACCGCTGTTGGGCCACGAGCAGGGGTGCAATGGCTTTCCCGCTCTCCGCGGAGCGCCAGCTCCTATGGCATGGGCGTATCGCTGCGGTCTACAGCCGCTGCCGTGGCCCCGCCTCGATATGCGCGGCCGCTTCGAGCTAAGCGGCGAACCGCTGAGCAGCACGCGCCTTTGCCTTGGCGGCCTCGACGTCGCGGTCCTTCGGCGGCGCAGAGGTGACCAATTCTTCGAGCAATTGCGCAGAGACGGCGGCGACCGCATTGACGGCGCGCTCGAACGCATCGACATTGGCCTGCGAGGGCTTCGTGAAGCCGCTGATCTTGCGTACGTACTGGAGCGCGGCGGCT
The DNA here is from genome assembly GCA_963790265.1 of uncultured Actinomycetota bacterium. Taxonomy (GTDB): domain Bacteria; phylum Actinomycetota; class Thermoleophilia; order Solirubrobacterales; family Solirubrobacteraceae; genus Palsa-744. The sequence goes on along the minus strand of CAWBNT010000001.1, from coordinate 2,830,190 downwards.
CTGATCTCCTGCTCGTCCGCCGCCGGCTGGAAGTTGTGGAGGGTGCGGATGTTTCGGCACATGCAATGATCGTAGCTCTTGGTGCGCGCCGGTTGTTGGGGACGCGTCCTGCTCGCTCGAACGCACACGGCTTGCGACGTTCGGCTTCCGAGGCGATAGCCTGCGCTCATGCGGGCGCTGGCAGGCCACCTCGCGAGTCTTGGTCGTTTTGCGCTTGCGCATCGGCAGCGAGCGGCGGCCGACCAGGCAAGCCTGAACGAGCTGGCTGAGCAGGCCGAGCACGAGCTCGGGCTGCCGCCCGGACTGGAGATCGAATGGCTCGGGGTGGCCGGCTATCGCCTCAGCCATGAAGGCAAGACGATCTATGTCGATCCGTACCTCTCCCGAGTCACGCTCGCGGATGCCCTGCGTGGAAGGCCGGCGCTCGCGGACGCGGCGGCGATCGAGCGGTGGCTTGCGCCGGCAGGAGAGGTCCTGGGTGTGCTCGTAGGCCACACGCACTTCGATCATGCCGTCGACGTGCCTGCGATCTGCGCCCGCCACGGATGTCGGGCATATGGGTCGAGCTCCTTGGTGAGGCTGATGCGCCTGCACGGCCTCCTAGACCAGGCCGTCGAGGTCGAGCCGCATACCCAGATAGAGCTTGGCCCCTTCCTTCTCACCTTTGTTCCGAGTCTGCACTCTAAGCTTCTGCTCGGCTACAGGGTGCCCTCGGATGGGGAGATGACGTGTGAGCATCTGGATGCGCTCTCGCCGGCCGCCTACAGGTGCGGACAGGTCTTCGGCATACACATAGAGGTGGCCGGTACCACCCTCTATCACCAGGGCAGCGCGAACCTGCTCGACGACCAGATTCGCCACCGTGGCGTGGACATATTCCTTGCCGGCATCGCGGGCCGTCGCTTCACGGAGGGCTACTGGCAGCGCATCCTCGGCGCCCTGCAGCCACGCCTCGTGCTCGCAAGCCACTTCGACGACTTTTTCCGCCCGCTCGACGGTCCGGCCGGCTTCTCGCTCAACGTGAACCTCGCCGCCTTCCCCGAGGAGATCGCTGCGGTCAGCTCAGACTTCACGGTCGCGGCTCTGCGCCCGTTTGAGACTTATCGTGCTGTGTAGGCGTGGCGGCGGCTCAGTAGTTCTAGGAGCGTGGGATGCGGGTTGACCCGGATCCTCCCTGGCACGGTGTGCATGAGTATGCGGCTCGCCGACGCCGCATGCTCCACCGGGACCGATGACAGGCATGAGCGAGAACACGACCGCCACGACCGGCGTCCCTTCGCCCGGGCTCGAGTCTGTGCCGCGAGCGCATCATCTGCTGATGCTGGAGTTCGGGGATCGCAGAGACTTCGACGATCCGCGGCTCGAGTGGCGTCGCCTCTTCTCGGAGCTGCTCGGAACGTTTCTGCTGGTGCTGGCGGCAGCAGGCGGTGGGCTCCTGGTCGGCAAGGGTCAGATCGCCCTCGCGTCGGCAGTCGTTGCCCCCGGCCTGACCGTGATGGCGATCATCCTCTTCATGGGCGCCGTCTCCGGCGCGCATCTGAACCCGGCGGTCTCGCTCGCATTCGCGCTGCGCGGCGACTTTCCCTGGAAGCGCGTACCTGGCTACATCGTCGTCCAGCTCCTGGGCGCGACACTCGCGTGCCTGTTCCTGCTCGCGGTCTTCGGGAACGTGCAGCACCTCGGCGCCACGCTGCCAGGCCCCGGATATGTGGGCTGGCAGGCACTCCTCATGGAGATTGCGCTGAGCACCGGCTTGGTGAGCGTGATCCTCGGCACCGCCTCGGCGGCGCAGAACGTCGGCGCGATTGCCGCGCTTGGCGTCGGCGGATACATTGCGCTGGCCGGCCTGTGGGCCGCGCCCGTCAGCGGCGTCTCGATGAACCCGGCACGCTCCTTCGGTCCTGCGCTCGTCAGCGGCGACTGGTCGAGCTACTGGGTCTACGTTCTCGGGCCGATCGCTGGTGCGATGATCGCGGTTGGCTTTGCGTACATCCTGCGAGGACGGGGCGGGGATCCGATCTCCCTGGCCGCGGGGTCGGGCGTTCTGACGCCTGGAAGCGAGCAGGCGCGCAACCGCCTTGCAAGCGGGATCGACAGGGGCGACGTCGCGCCGGGGGGCGTCCTGGGCAAGGAGGAGGAGCACGGACACAGCTGAGCCCCGTAGCGCCGAGCTGCTGCGGCCGCGCTCGCCTCGGATCGCGCTGCGGGCGTCGAGCACTAGACTAAGACGCTCTGCGCCCGTAGCTCAGCTGGATAGAGCGTCGGTCTACGGAACCGAAGGTCGGGAGTTCGAATCTCTCCGGGCGCGTCAGCGGAAACCCCGCTTCATGCCGGTCGGCTCGCCTCAGGCGCGATGACCGGTCCCGGCGTATCCCCGGTGGCGTGCAGCCCACGCAGTACGCCAGACGAGTCGCCGTCGATCCGATCGCCCTGTGCGGAGCAGCGAAAGACCCACCGGATCGCGATGCAGCACAGTATGCGCTCATATGCCTTCCCTGTAAGTTTCGGCGAGCCTGACTGGAAGCGAATAACGCAGTTTCCGGGCCGCGATACTCGCGTTGGTGGCCAGTCGGCGCGGATCGCTGTGGAAGGGGTCAACGTTTCACGCTTTTTCGGTGGCTCCTGTAAGCGTGTTGGAGGCGACCGTACAGTGAGTGTCGTTATCAAGTTGGTGGTGGGGTGCACGGAAGCCGACGCCCGATTTGTATCCAGCATCGTCCGCCTTCTTGCGTACCGGGCGAGCGGCCACGCTTGGTTGTGGAGCGGCCTGAGAGAGCCCACATGCCGCTTGGTCAACGAAGCGACTTTTCGCACTCCTCGGCGACGCGCTCCTCCTCGGCGCACACATCTCCGGTGCAGGCATCTGCCGGCAGCTGATCTCCCGCGGCGCGCAGCAGCAGCGCGTGAAGGGTGTCGCGCTCCTCATCGCTGAGCGCTCCGAGCACCCGCTCCTCGACGCCCGCGAGCCGTTGCTCCGCGTCTTCGAGAGCTCGGTGGCCCTCGGGAGCAAGCTGGACGATGTGCCGGCGCCGGTCGTTGGAGTCGCGCGTGCGGCTGACGAGGTGGGACTGCTCGAGCTCGTTGAGCAGTCCCACCAGGTTGCTCGGGTCCAGGCGCAGCGCTTCTGCGAGACCCTGCTGGGCGATCGCGCCGTGATCACGCAGCAGCGTGAGCGCGATCACGTGCCTGGGACGCAGGCCGCCGAGGTCGAGCACGGCGTCGGCCTCGCGACGCGCGACGCGCGAGAGATGGTTGAGCAGCGCCAGCGATTGATGCACCGCGGGCTGCTTGCTCGCAGTCCTGGCCATGGCCAGATGGTAGTCCTGCGGCGAGGATCCGCCTGCGCGACGGACCCTGGCCCTGGGTTCCACCGGGCCTCGGCGGAACCCAGGGGCGCTTGCCGCTCAAGATCAGCCGGCAGAGGCCGTGCTGGCCGACAGGGAGATGCTGGCGACCGTCTCGCCGGTCGTGAAGGAGCCGCTTCCGAAGGCCTTGCTCATCACTTCTGCGGCTGGGCTGTTCAGGCTTGCCGCTATCCCGCCGAGCGTTAGCGTGCCGCCGGAGCTCGTCGGCTTGCCCGCCTTCAACGCGAAGAAGGGAGCATCGAGGGGCGGCGAGCCGACATTGGCGCTGAGGTTCGAGTTGCTTCCCGCCAGCTTGATGACCACTGGGCTTTCCAAGCTCACGGCGGACTGCGTCGTAAAGAGGTAGAGGTTCTCTTCGGGCCCGAGGAAGGTGAAGCCTCCGCCAAGATCGACCGTGCCTTCGCCGGTGCCGGGGTTGAGCGTTCCGCCCGTGATGGGCATGCTCACCTGAGTGGCCACGGTAAGCGTCGCCGGCGCGGCTGCGGTCAGCGTCACTCTGGCTTTTTCGAGTGCACTCGTGGCGGTCGAGCTCAACGCGATCGTTGCGGAGCCGCCGGTGAGTTTGACGCTGGGGACCGATTTCGTGGGTTTCGTGGTCGTCTTGCGCTTCTTGTGTTTCTTCTTGCCCCGCTTGCCTTTCTTCTTTGCTTTCGACTTCACCTTGCTGGAGGTGTGGTGCGGGGCGCCTGTCTGGGCGGCGAGCGCCATGGGCGCGCCCGTTGCACAGAGCAGCGCAAACGCGCCGAGCAGGGCTGCCAGGGCCAATCGAATATGCATCTGCTTCTCCTTGTTCGCTAGAGCGCGCGCGAGCCCCGCGAGGGCGGAGCATCCCAGTCCTTCGATGAACATTGACAGGTCCAGACATCCGGCGACGACAGGAGCAGATGCCCAGAGGACGATGTGCCAAAGCCGTGGCGCCCTCGATCGCTCTGCAAGCGTCTGGGCGTGCGACCGGCTGCCACGCATGCCATCCACGCCCGGTCTGCCGTCCACCCAGAGGGACTGCTCAGCGGCGTGAGCGGTGGCGGTCGAACTGCCGCACGCGGATGCTGCTGGAGAGGCCGCGCACCTCCATGGAGCGGCTGGTTCGTCCATCTTGGCCGGCGTCTGGCTCCAGCTCCGCTTGCGAGTCGCCAAGACTCAGAGCTTCCTCGCCAGGGCCGATCTCGCCGCCGTCGGCGACCAGTATCTGCCCCGGTGCTGCCGCGGCGCAGAGCCTTGCGGCGATATTGACCGCTCGGCCCACGTAGTCGTCTCCTTCGAAGAGCAGGACCTGACCGGTGCAGACGCCGCCGCGCAACGGCGGCCAGGGGCCGGGCGGCATCCAGGCCTGGATCGCAAGCGCGCACTGCACGAGCGGCGGGTGCTCCACGCCCACGATCATCGCGCCATCGCCAAGCCACTTTGCGACGCGCACCCCGTGTTCCTCGGCGGCGCTTCTGATCGCCGTGCGCATCGCCGAGAGCGCCTGGACTGCGTCCTGGTCGCCGCGCTCGTCCATGTAGGCGGTGAACCCGCACATGTCGAGGAACGCAAAGGAGCGCTGGACGCGGCGGGCACTCATGGCAAAGCGGTGTGGGCGGGCATGGGCGGTGGGGCGGTACGGTAGCTGGCAGGAGTCTCCGAGAGCCGGATCGGGTTGCGCGTCAGCCGCGCGACCCCACCGCCGGCGCGTGGCACCTCGACCACGGGCGCAAGGCCAAGGCGCTGCGCGAGCTCGAATGCACTGGCGACGTCGTTCACCTCTCCGGCGGGCACGCCCGCTGCCAGCAGGTCTGCCACCCACTCGGAGACGGGCCTTCCGAGCAGGCGGCGCTCGAGTCGCTCACGCAGCGAGTGACGGTTGGCAACGCGAGCGGAGTTGGTGGCTAGCTCGGGCAGGCTCGCCAGCTCGGGCTCTCCGATAACCCGTGCAAGGGCGGCGAACTGGCTGTCGCTGCCGACCGCGAGCACAAGCTGCTCGGCTCCGACCTGCAGCAGTTCGTATGGCGCGATGCTTGGATGGGCGTTGCCCATGCGGGTGGCGATCTCACCCGCCAGCGTGTAGGCCGAGCCCTGGTTGACGAGCGCTGCGAGCAGGCTGGAGAGCAGGTCCACCTCGACGCGTTGTCCCGCTCCTGTGCGGTCTCTATGGCGCAGAGCCGCGAGGATCCCGACGGATGCGAACAGGCCGCAGATGACGTCGACCAGCGCGACACCGGCCTTTTGTGGCTCCCCAGAGCTGCTCCCTGTGAGGCTCATCAGCCCTCCCACGGCCTGCACGAGCAGATCGTAGCCAGGCATTGAGGCTGCTCCGGGCGCAGAGCCGAAGCCCGTGATCGAGCAGTAGACGATCTCCTTACGCTTTGCGCGTAGCGCCTCATAGCCAAGGCCGAGGCGATCCATCACGCCAGGCCGAAAGTTCTCCACCAGCACGTCCGCCTCGGTGAGCAGCTCGTGGGCGGTGCGCAGATCGGCGGTCTCGCGCAGGTCGAGGGCGATGCTGCGCTTGTTCCGGTTGATCGCCTGGAAATAGGTGGACATGCCGGTCTCGTCATGGGGAGGCCCCCATGCGCGGGTGTCATCGCCCTGGCCGGGACGCTCGACCTTGATCACCTCCGCACCGAGATCGGCCATAACCATCGTCGCAAGGGGCCCCGCGAGCACGCGCGAGAAGTCGACGATCTTGATGTCCCCCAAGGAAGCAGGCATGTGGTTGGATATTAGATCCTCGAAAATCTAAGAACAAGGAGCACCTTGGGCATGGCAAGCACCGCAGCGCCGCCGGATATCCGCGCGACGGACTTCCTCGACGTCGACCACCTGCTCTGCGACGAGGAGCGCGACATTCGAGATGTCGTTGCCGCCTTCGTCGCCGAGAAGGTGGCACCGCATGTAGGGGACTGGTTTGAGCAGGCCAGGCTGCCGCTGGAGCTGGCGCCGGAGCTCGGCAAGCTCGGTGTTCTTGGCATGCATCTGCAGGGATACGGATGCGCGGGCGCGACAAGTACCGCCTACGGCCTTGCCTGCATGGAGCTGGAGGCTGGCGACAGCGGGTTGCGCTCGCTGGTCTCGGTCCAAGGGTCGCTTGCGATGTATGCGATCTGGCGCTGGGGCAGCGAGGAACAGAAGCAGCAGTGGCTGCCGAGGATGGCCGCTGGAGAGGCGATCGGCTGCTTTGGCTTGACCGAGCCTGACGCTGGCTCTGACCCTGGCTCGATGCGCACGCGTGCCCGCCGTGATGGCAGCGACTGGATTCTGCACGGGCAGAAGATGTGGATTACCAACGGCTCCGTCGCCGAGGTCGCGGTCGTGTGGGCCGCCACCGAGGAAGGCATCCGCGGCTTCCTGGTGCCCAGGGGGACCAGAGGCTTCAGCACCCAGGACATTCACAAGAAGCTCTCGCTGAGAGCGTCGGTCACCTCGGAGCTGCTGCTGGACGACGTGCGGCTGCCCGCGGGGGCGATGCTGCCCAAGGCAAGCTCGCTGCGTGGCCCGCTTTCATGCCTCGACGAGGCTCGTTACGGGATCGTCTGGGGCGCCGCCGGCGCTGCTCGTACCTGCTTGCTGGCGGCGCTCTCATATGCCAAGGAGCGGATCGCCTTCGGCAGGCCGATCGGCACCACCCAGATCCAGCAGCAAAAGCTCGCCAAGATGGCACTCCAGGTCAACCAGGCGACGCTGCTGGCATTGCACCTGGGGCGTCTGAAGGACTCCGGGCGGCTGCGGCCTGAGCAGGTCAGCATGGGCAAGCTTGGCAACGTCGACGCCGCGCTCGAGGTCGCTCGCAGTGCCAGGCAGGTGCTCGGTGCCAATGGCATCACCCTCGAGTATCCGGTCATCAGGCACATGAACAATCTCGAGTCCGTCGTCACCTACGAGGGCACCGCCGACGTGCACGCCCTCGTGATCGGCGGCGTGCTCACGGGCATGCAGGCATTTAGATGAGTTCGTCCGCTCCATCGCAGCTGTCCGCGCCGAGCACGGCTGCCCAGCACGCCCTGCAGTCTCTGCGACTGCTGATCGTCTCCGGCGCCCTGCGGCCGGGGGAGCGAGTGAACCAGGACGTGCTCGCCGGGCAGGTAGGCCTCAGCGTCGCCCCTGTCCGCGAAGCGCTCAGGGCACTCGAGCAGGAGGGGCAGGTGACCTACAGGCCGCGGCGCGGCTACTTCGTGACCGAGCTGAAGATGGAGGATCTTGAGGAGATATACGCGCTGCGAGAGCTGCTGGAGCAGCGGGCTGTGCATAAAGCGCTGCCTGGGCTCGGCGATCGCGAGCTTCAGAGCATTGCCGCCGCCGCACGAGAGTGCGAAGTGGCCGCCGAGGCCGGGGACGTTGCTCGTGAGCTGCAGGCCAACCGCGCCTTTCACCTGCAATTGCTCGACAGCGAGAGCCATCCGCACCTGATGCGAGTGATCCGCCTGCTGTGGGATTCGACGGAGGCATATAGGGCGCTGTACTACAACTCACCGGCGGAGCGCCGAGTCGCCAACGACGCGCACAGTCGCATCCTCCAGGCGGCACGCGCGGGTGAGCTCGATCGGCTTCTCGCTGAGATGGGTGCTCATCGCCAGAGAGCGCTACAGGTGCTGCGCGAGATCCTCTGAGACGAGAAGGCCAGCTTGCATGGCAGCGCTGCCGCTGTGCCGGATCTGCGGATCCCGACAATCGGAAACAAAATCACCGAACAGCTCCTGCGCATCTCCGATGTCCGTCGGAAGCATGGCCAACGCTTTGAGCGCAACCTGCATGACAGTTGTTTGCGCGGTGTTACCGGATGCGAGTGCGGACAATCTTCTGCTTGACGCCGGCCGCCGCATGAGCAACGTCTTTGCGGGCTGATCCAACCATTCCATCGGGGCTCCCGCGGGCTTGCCCGGGCCGACATGGGTTGGTTAGCCTGCCGCGACTCGATCCAGGAGATGGAATGGCGGTGATCGCTGACTCAGTCGATAGGTCATGGATGCGCGGCTCTCCCTTGAAGGGAGTGCTGCTTGGGCTGGTTGCCGAGCTCGAGCAGCCCACGCACGCGTATGTGCTCGCGGCGATGATGGCGCGCCGGCTGGGCCCGGCGTGGCAGGTCGACCGCAAAGGCGTCTATCAGATGCTGAGTCAGCTGCAGAGCGCGAACCTCATCTCCAGCGAGCCATCGCTCACCAGGCGCGGTGTGCTCGACGTCTACTTCCCGACCGAGCACACCGAGGCGGCGCTCGCAGTGTGGATGGAGACCCAGGCTTCGAAGTCTCCCGTGCGGGAGGAGCTGCAGGCAAAGGTCGCGGTATCCCGCTCCAAGGATGTTCCCAGCCTGCTGCGCGCCCTGGATGCATACGAGCGCGAATGCTTCGACATGCTGAAGGCCACCACCGATGCCGAGGTCGTCACCGGCTCCTGGTCAGGCCTGGCGATGGCGCTCGCTCGGATCGCAGCCGACGAGCATCTCCAGGCGGAGCTGCGCTGGGTCATGACCGCGCGCCAGGCGATCCAGGAGTTCATGGCGCAGTCACGGCGCTGATGGCGCGATGACACTGCTCCGCTTCGAGCACGTCACTAGGAGCTACCGGGATGGGCGGCGTGAGGTCGCCGTGCTCGACAAGGTCAGCTTCGAGGTCGACGACGATGACTTCGTGGGCATCTGGGGCATGCGCCGCTCGGGCAAGAGCACGCTGTTGCGCCTCGCAGCCGGCCTGGACGTTGCTCAAGAGGGATCGGTCAGTTTCGACGGATTCGACCTTGGCAGGGTCTCAGGACACCGACGGGCCGCGCTGCTGCGGGACCGAGGCATTGGCGTGGTGCTCACCGACCGACGTCCCGCACTCAACCAGCGGGCCGTCGAGCTGGTGGCCCTGCCTCTTCTCGCGGCAGGCATGTCACTCCGGGGCGCATGGACACCTGCTCTTGCGGCACTGGAGAGAGCCGACGCGCTGAGCTTTGCGGAATGCCCGGTCGCAAGCCTGGCCAGGGACGCGCTGATCAGGGTGATGCTCGCTCAAGCGCTCGTCCACCGTCCGCGCTTGCTGCTGATAGACGAGCCAGCTGCGTTCCTGAACATGCGCGAGGCAGGGGAGATATTCAATCTATTGCAGTCGATCGGCTGCGAAAAAGGCATCGCGCTGCTGATTGCCTCGGAGGATCTGCGGCCACTGCGCAGAGCGAGCAGGATCATGTCGGTGGGCGGCGGCGAGGTGCACCTGATGGACCAGAACGCCGAGATCGTGCCGTTCCCAGGTCCAGGAAGCGCCAGGAGCGGAGGGCGCGGCCAATGAATGCGGCAGCTCAGGTCAAGGAGGGCCGCAGCCTGCGCGGCGTCCTGGACCCCCCGATCCTGCAGGTACGCCTCACGGCCCTGCTGACCATCTATCGCTGGCGCGTCCGCAGGCACGCGATGCAGGAGGCGCTCGCCGCCGCGGGAATCGCCGTGGGTGTCGCGTTGTGCTTCGGTGTGCTCGTCGCCAACACGAGCATCACCGGGTCGGCCAGGCAGCTGATCGACGGCGTGACGGGCTCTGCCCGCCTGGCGCTCAGCGCACGCTCGGCGACGGGATTCCCGGAAGCTCTTGCCGCTCGCACCGAACGCCTACCGGGCGTATGGCACGCTGCGCCGGTGCTGAGGGCCGACGCGGCGCTCATCGGCCCGCATGGTCGCGCGCCGGTGCTGCTCGAGGGAGTCACTCCCGCTCTCATTTCACTCCACAGCAATGCAACTCGCAACCTCAGCGCCGACGTCCGGCTGAGTGCCGGCGGCATCGGACTGCCATCCGCAGTGGCCAAAGATGTGGGCGCATCGGCTCGGGGCTCGGTGAGGCTGATGGTCGCCGGGGAGCAGCGCCACGTAACGGTCGCGGCCGTGCTCGGAAGCCAGACGATCGGTCCCGTCTCGGCAAGTCCGGTCGTGGTCGCCGTGCTGCCATACGCGCAGCAGCTCGCCGGCCTGCCGGGCCGGGTGAGCGAGCTGCTCATAGAGCCGCGGCCGGGCATGCAGGCGAAGGTCGCAAGGGAGCTTCGCAAGCTCGCAGGCGGGCGGCTTGAAGTCGGCTCGGCCGACCACGAACTGCAGCTGCTCGCCGAGGCGGCGAAGCCCAACGACCAGTCGACGACTCTGTTTGCCGCTATCAGCGCGATGGTGGGATTCCTGCTTGCTCTGAACGCGATGCTGCTCACGGTGCCTGAACGCCGCCGCTTCGTTGCCGAGCTGCGCACCCAGGGCTTTGGGCCAAGGCAGGTGCTGCTGATCCTCGCGTCGCAGGCGCTCATCCTTGGCCTCGTGGGCTCGCTGCTCGGCGTCGCCCTCGGCGACCTGCTCGCGCAGAGCCTCTTCAGGCAGGTTCCACGAGTGCTGACCTATGTCTTCCCGGTCGCCTCAGATCAGACCGTGCCGCTCGTGGCAGTGGTGGTGGCGATCCTCGCCGGCCTGCTCGCAGCTCTCTTCGCCTCGGCGCCACCCGCGCTCGACCTGCGCCGTGGTCGCGGCGTGGACGCAGTGATGCGGGAGGCTGGCGAGCCTGGCAATCGTCTCTGCGATCGCACGATTGGCCTGGCCGGGGCAGCTGGGGCCGCGATCGTCGTGCTCGTCAGCTTCGTAGTGCTGCTCGTCCCAGCCTTCACCGTGATCGGCGGCGTCGTGCTTGCGATCGCCGTCGTGTGCCTTGTGCTGCCTGTGTTCGCGCTCGCGATCGGGGCGCTCTCGCCGCTGGCTCGTCGACTGCGCGGAAGCATGCTCGCACTGGCGGTGATCGAACTGCGAGCGACCGCGACACGCTCGATCGCGCTTGCCGGGGTGGCTGCGCTCGCCGTCTATGGCAGTGTTGCGATCCTCGGTGCCAGGCAGGACCTGATCCGTGGCCTCGACGACGCTATCAGCGAATACCTGAGCACAGCTGCGGTCTGGGTCAGTACAGGCAACGACACCCTCACCATCGACCACTTCGCCGATGCCGGCGCACAGGCGAAGATCGCGCGGGCGCCTGGCGTTGCGGCGGTGCGTCCATATCAGGGGGCATTGCTCGACGTTGGCAGCCGGCGACTGTGGGTGCGCGCGCGCTCCGCAGCGGCGCCCCGCCAGATCGAGGCCAGCCAAATCGTTGAAGGAGATGCTGAAAGAGCAAGCGCGGAGCTACGCGGTGGCGGTTGGGCCAGCGTATCCAGCGGGTTTGCCGAAGAACGAGGTCTGAAGGTGGGCGACTCATTCACGCTGCAGACTCCGCATGGCCCTGCACGGCTGCGTGTCGCGGCAGTGACGACGAACATAGGTTGGACGCCGGGAGCGCTCACGCTCAGCGCTGCTGATTTCCGGAGATATTGGGGCATCTCCGCCGCCACCTGGCCGACCGCCTACGAAGTCGAGCTGAAGCTCGGTGTGAGTCCCGCGGCTGGCCGTCGGTCGGTGCGAGATGTGCTCAGCGATCGCCCTGGCCTTGTAGTGCAGACGCTTGCCGAGCGCGAAGCGGTCTACCGGACCAGCGCTCGCCAGGGCCTGAGAGCTCTCGCTCAGATATCCGCACTGCTGTTGATCACCGCGGCGCTTGCCGTGGCCGCTGCGCTCAGCGCAGCGATCTGGATGCGTCGAGCCTGGTTTGCTTCGCTGAAGACGAAGGGCTTCAGCACCATCCAGCTGCTGCGCACGCTGCTGTGGGAGAGCGCGATAGTGCTCGGAGTCGGCTGCCTGGTAGGGGCGGTCCTTGGCGTCTACGGGCATGCGCTCGCGAGCCGCTGGCTGGAGATGAGCACAGGGTTTCCTGCGCCGTTTGCATTTGGTGAGACGCAGGTTCTGGTGGTGCTTGCCTTGGTTGCGGGCATAGCGCTCGCGATCGTCGCGCTTCCCGGCATGAGAGCGGCCGGTGTCTCACCACAGACGGCTTTCCAGGAATGACTGCGCCGCACGTCTTCGATGACCGCCCGCCATGGACTCAGTCGTACCGATCTGCCTCCGAGACCGCCTTCCGCTTCCAGCGCGATGGGCGTGCGTGGCCAGGCGCTACTGGCTTGGCGTGTTCCCGCAGGTACGAGCCGAGGTCGGCGGCTGGCGCCTGCGCGCGCAGCAGATCCCAGATCCTCTGCTGCGTGGCTTTGCGTTGCAGATGCAGCGCGTCAAGGTCGGCAACGTCGAGGGTGCGGCGGCATACGGCGTCTTCGCCCGCAGAGCCCACCGCCACGGCGTCGTGGCGGCCCAGGTTGCCTTCCAGACTGCCTACGACTATGCCGACGTGCTCGCAGAGCGGGAGAGCGACGATCCGGTCGCAAACGGCCAGACGCTCCACCGTGCCCTGCTGCTTGTCTCTGAGCGCGCCGGCGCGCACATCGACTACTACGCCCACTGCGGCTCTTCTGACGACGCTGGCTACCTGACGGCGCTGAGCGACGCGTGTCGCACCTCATACGGCGCATTGCCAGCTCGGACCGCCTTCGCTTCGCCGCTCGAGCGCGCGATCGGCCGGATAGTTGCCTACCAGGGCCGCAACCACCGCCACCCACATGGCATGCACCTCGCGCTCGCGGCCTGGGCAACACGGGAGACTCCCGAGGGCAGCGACCTGCGATGGTGGGAGACGGCGGCATCGGCAGGCTCATCGACGGGCGTCTTCAGCTTCATCGCGGCCGCCTCGCATCCGGAGATGGATCGTCGGCGATCGGCTGAGCTCGAGGGAGCGTATTTTCCGTGGGCGGGCAGCCTGCACACGCTGCTCGACAGCCTGGTGGACAGGCGCGAGGACGCGCGGACGGGCCAGCGCAACCTGCTCGACTACTACCGCGGGGAGGAAGAGGCAAGGGCCCGAATGGGGCTGATAGCCGACGAAGCCGCGCGACGACTGAGGCGGCTGCCCGACGGACAGGGTCAGCTGATCGTGTTCGCCGCGATGGCGAGCTTATACGTGATCTCCGTGCGCTCGGACTCGCCATCCGATCATGCAATATCGGGCGCCGTCCTGACGGCGATCGGGATGCCGGTCGTGCCGGCGCTGCTCGTCTTCGCGCTGCGACGTGCGATCTCGGGGGTGCGCCAGCAAAGAGCGGCCACAGCTCATTCGAGCGAGAGCTGCAGCTGTCGCGGCGAGGGCTCGAGCGGAGCGTCTGTCTGCCTCGGCCGTCCGCGTCTGGCCCAATGGCCGATCACCTGCTGGCTGCGGCAGCTGTGGTAGTTGATGCGCCGGTCCAGCGGCTGCAGTGCCAGGCCACCTGGCGCCGTCCCGGTCACGAGTGCGTGGAAGCGCCGGCCATGCCGCTCGATCTCCACGACGTCCCCGATCCTTATGCCTTCCAGTCGCATGTCCGATCGCAGTCTCGCAGGCGGCTGGGATGAACGGGCGATTATTTCCTTTGTGACGCGGGTATCTCTGGCTCGTCGTCGTCGCAGAGGAGAGAGAGATTGGGGACATGGAGGTCAACCGTTGGTTGCGCAGGTGGTCTCGCCGCGCTCGTGGTCGTCGTGATCGTGCTCAGCGCGCCGGCGGCCTCAGCGGCTGGGCTTGGCGTATCGAAGTGGGAAGCGGGCACGTGCATCGCCGCCAACTGCTCAGACGGCACGCCTGAAAGCTTCTACACGCATGCAGCCGGCCATCCGCCTTACGGCATCACCGATTTCAGGTTCAATTCCCAGAAACTGATCGGCCCGGTCCTTGAACGGCCCGAAGGGCACGTAAAGGACGTTCGGGTCGATCTACCGGCTGGTCTGGCGGTCGACCCTGAAGCCGTTCCAACCTGTAGCCAGGCACAGATCGAAGCCTCGGCGTGTCCTCCCGATAGCAAGGTGGGCGAAGACCAGGCGGTCGGTGCGGCAGCCGCCCTGGCGGTGGAAGAAAGCTTTCCCGTCTACAACATGGAGCGCAACCACGGTGAATCGGCGCGTTTTGGGGTTGAAGTCAAGAGCACGCTGATCTCGCTGCTGAAACTGGAAAGCGTGATCTACCTTGAAGGCGGGCTCAGCTGGCATCAGGAACCCGAAGCAGAAGGAGGGGAAACCAGTGGGGTCGCGACCGGCGACTACCACGAGTATTTCAAGATCCGGGAAGTCCCGACCGAACCTGAACTGATTGAGTCGCGCCTGATCTTTTGGGGCGTGCCATACGACTACAATGGCGGCCTGGCGGGCACGGACAAGGCGTTCATCACAATGCCAAGCGACTGCAGTGGCCCCCAGGTCACCTGGCTGCACGTCGACTCCTACGAAGATCCGGGCCACTTCCAAGCCTACTCCAACGAAACCCCGGTAGGAGCGAGCGGCTGCGACTCGCTCGAATACAAGCCCGAAGTAAGCCAGAGGCCTGAAACGACTCAGTCCGACGCCGCCGACGGCACCGAAGTCACCCTCCGGATCCCGCAGGCCACCGACCACCCGGAAAGCACCAACTCGCCGGATCTGCTCAAAGCCACGGTGACTCTGCCGGAAGGAATGACGCTGAATCCCTCGACCGCAAACGGGCTCGAAGCCTGCTCCGACAGTCAGTTTAAGATCGGCACCGACCAGAAGATAGAATGCCCCGCCAAATCCGTCCTTGGCACGGTCGAGGTGAACGCGCCCGGCATTCCCAATGGTTCCCTTGCCGGCAAGGTCTACCTTGGTATCCCCAAGAGCAGCGAACCAGCCTCTGGACAGGAGTACCGGATCCTGCTTGGCGCCGAAGCGCCCGCTTATGACATCGGCCTGCGACTCGAAGGGCATGTCAGCGCCAACCCTCAGACCGGGCGCCTGACGACCACGTTCTCCGACCTGCCTCCCGTGCCTTTTGAAGAATTTCACCTGACCTTCAAAGCGCCCGGCGCGACGCCCCCTCTGGCCAATCCGCTCTCCTGTGGATCCGCCGTGATTTCGGCGAGCCTGCTCCCCTACGGCGGCCAGGCGCCGGCAAGCCCCGCAAGCCCCTTCGAGGTGACCGCGGGCACCTGCCAGCCCGGCTTCCTTCTCAGCCAGAGCACGCATGCCTCGATGACCAAGGCTGGCTTGGGAACCGGCTTCACGCTCGGGCTGACCCGACCCGAAGGCCAGCAGTACCTCTCAGAGCTAAGCACCATGCTTCCCGAAGGGATGATCGGGCGAGATCCCGGCGGTGCCTCTCTGCTCCGAAGCGCGAGGCTTTGGCAGACAGCTGTCCCTCCGGCAGCCAGATCGGCACCGCCAGCGTCACGGCTGGCTCAGGATCGAGCCCGCTTGCGCTGCCGGCTGGCCCGGTCTATCTCACCGGGCCCTATCAGGGAGCGCCGTTTGGGATGGAGATCGTCACCAACACTGAAAAAGTCGGGCCCTTCGACTACGGCAAGATCGTGACGCGAGCAAAGATCGACATCAACCCGTACACCGCGAGGGTGACGGTTGCTGCATCCCTCCCAACCATCATCGGCGGTGTTCCGATCCGGCTCAGATCGCTGAATGTGACGATCGACCACGCAGGCTTCCTGCTGAATCCCACAAGCTGCGGGACGCTCTCCACTGATACGAGCCTCGTCTCCATACTTGGCGCCACAGGCAGCCTTTCCACGCCCTTCCAGGCGACCGACTGCGGCGCGCTGCCGTTCAAACCCTCCTTCAGGGCGTCGACCAGCGCAAAGCATACGCGCAGACTCGGCGCAAGCCTGACGGTGTCCGTGCGCGAGCAGCCGCACGAAGCGAACATCAAGTCCGTGAAGGTGATGCTGCCGAAGAAGATCGTCGCGAACCTGCAAACGCTCAACCACGCCTGCCTGGAAAAGATCTTTTCCACAGATCCCGGATCCTGTTCGAAGAGCTCAGAGGTCGGACACGCCACCGTCGAGCACGCCGGCATTGCCGGGTAAGCTCAGCGGCACCGCATACTTCGTCTCGCATGGAGGCGCCGGCTTCCCGGATCTCGACCTCGTGCTCGAGGGCGATGGCGTCACAATAGTCATGGTGGGCAGCACGAAATCTCGGTGCTTACACACACTCCAACTTCGCTTCGCTCCCTGACGTCCCGATCCGAGGCTTCGAATTGACGCTGCCCAGAGGCGCCAACGCGGCGCTGGCCGGCTATGGCAACTTCTGCAAGAGCAAGCTGCGCATGCCGACGACGATCGTCGGTCAGAACGGCAAGAAGGTCACCCAGCGGACGAAGCTCGAGGTGGCAGGCTGTAAGGAGAAGAGGGTGGGTCGGCAAAACACGCCAAGTCCAAGCATCGGCATCGTAGCCGGTAGCGCGTCAAGCTGCGGGTTTACTGACAGCCGCGTCCGTAGTTGTCTGCAGCGGTCGACCAGCCTCTATGCCTATTGCGTGAGCGCTTGGCTATGATGGGTGCATATCCAACGGGAGGTGGAGAATGAGGTCGTCATCTGCAGGTATCTGTCTTCGGGTCGCGGTTGTCGCTGCGGTCGCCGTTTCGGGACTGACCGCTGCGGCATCGGCATCTGCCGCTGAACCGTTTGGTTTCAGCGAATTCGTGTCGGCCACGTGCGCGAAATTGGTCTCGCAAACTTGCGAACCTTTCACGCAAGCGGCCGGGCACCCGCCAATCGGGCTGACCGTGTTCAAGCTGAATGCGCTCAACCCCGGTGAACCCGGCAAAGAAGTCGCCTGCGGAAGACATCAGAAATGAGCGCGTGGATTTGCCGGCGGGCCTGGCACCAATCCGGAAGCGGTGCCACAGTGCTCGATGGGTGAATTCGGAAAAGAATCTCGCCGGGCGTCTTCGAAGAAAGCGCCTGTTCGAGCAATACATCATCGGCGTGACAGGGTCGTGGTCGTGGTGCCGGGTCGACTGACCTGCCAATCGAAGGCACCGTGTACAACCTCGAACGCCCGCCTGGCGTTCCGGCTGAGTTCGGTGTGGCGCTTCCACTGGAATCGCTTGGATTCCCCGGTCTTTATGCGCACACGCTGATCGAAGGAGGCGTCAGCTGGCACAGCGAAACCGGCCTCAGCAAAGAAAGCACAGTCATAGACAGCGGCGACTCTCACCAGTTCTTCAAGGTCCACAACATTGGCGATGCCCCTCCACTGCTCGAATCCGCATTGATTATCAATGGCACGGCGGGCAAAGCGGCAACCACTTTCTAACCGTGCCAAGCGCATGCGCAGACTGCGCAGGTCAGTCGAATCGAAGCGGAATCTTACGGCAGTAAGTTCACAAGCACGGTATTCCCGCCTGCCGGGGAACTGAAAGCCACCGGCTGTGAAAAAGTCCCGTTTGCGCCGGAAATCGAAGTCATTCCAAGCCAAACGCTTCCCGATCTGCCCGATGGCGTGATGATCGACGTCAAGGTGCCCCAGGAAGAAAATGGAGAAGAAATCAGCCCGTCGGCACTGCAGAAGGTCGAAGTGCTCCTGCCCGAAGGCATGACGCTCAACCCGGCGGCAGCCAACGGCCTGAAGCGTGCAGCGACGAACAGTTCGGCAAGGGCACCGGCAGAGAAGTTGCATGCCCGGCCGGCTCGAAGATCGGCACGGTGCGCATCGAAACTCCCATGTTGCCGCCGGGATCGCTGGTGGGCGATGTCTACGTCGGCAAGCCGCTGAACGACACACCAAGCTCGGGCGGCGACTACCGCATCTTCATCAATGCGGAATCCAAGCGCTATGGGGTGGCCGTGCAGCTCGAAGGCAAGATGAAGCAGACGAAAAGACCGGTCGACTCAAGACCACGATCTCTGAAAACCCGCAGATCGCGTTCAGCGAATTCATCCTCACGCTGAGTAACGACGGCCATACGCCGCTCGCCAATCCGCTCGTCTGCGGCCCGGCGACCGTCTGCGACCTTCTTCCCCTACACGGGGCTGAGCGCCGCACAGGACACGGACCCGTTCACGGTGGGGTGCGGCACGCCGCCCTTCTCGCTTTCCCAGACAACAAGGCGCTGCCCACCACAGGTGGCTCGACCACGAGCTTCACGCTTGATCTGGGTCGCAACGATGGACAGCAATACCTGCAGAAGGTCAGCGCAACGCTGCCGGCCGGCATGGTGGCAAAGATCCCGTCGGTGCCGCAGTGCGGCGAACCGGCTGCAAAGAAGGCACCTGCCCGGCGTCCAGCGAAATCGGCACGGTTAGCACGAGCCTTGGCTCGGGCCCTGCGCCCTACCCGCTGTCGGGCACCGTGTACCTGACCGGCCCCTACGATGGCGCGCCATTCGGGCTCTCGATCGTCGTTCCCGCGACAGAAAGTCGGGCCCTACGACTACGGCACATCGTCACGCAGGCCGGGATCAGCATCGATCCGTACACGGCCCGCGTGACGGTCGCGGGCGAAGTGCCGACGATCGTGGGCGGCGTGCCGTTGCGCCTCAAAGCGCTAAAGATCGCGATCGAACGTGGCAATTTCATGCTCAATCCGACCAACTGCGAAGCGCTCTCGACGAATACGACGCTGACCTCGACGCTCGGCGGCACGAGCGCCATGATCTCGACGCCGTTCCAGGCGACCGGCTGCATCTCGCTGGCCTTTAAACCGAAGTTCAGCTACTCGACGAACGCCAACACGACCAAACGGTTCGGCGCGAGTCTGAACGTGAAAGTCAGCGAGCCGGCTGGCAACGCCAACCTGAAGTCGGTGAGAGTGACGCTGCCGATGAAGCTGCCCTCGCGCACGAGCACGCTGGCAAAGAGCATGCCTGGAAAAGACCTTTGCTGCCAATCCCGCAAGCTGCGGCGCCGGCTCGCAGGTGGGGACCGTGAAGATCACGACGCCGACGCTGCCTGGCACGCTGGAAGGGGATCGCCTACTTTGTCTCGCACGGAGGCGCGGCGTTCCCCGACCTGGATCTGGTGGTCAAGGGAGACGGCGTGACGGTGATCTTCGTCGGCAATACGAACATCAGCAAAAAGATCACGCACACGACGTTCGCGGCGCTGCCCGACGTGCCAATCGACAGCTTCGAATTGACCCTGCCGACCGGCAGCAACTCGGCGCTTGCCGCCAATGGCAGCTTCTGCAACGGCAAGATGTACATGCCGACGACGGCCGTCGGCCAGAACGGCAAGAAGATCACCGAAAAGATCCAGATCCATGTCGCCGAATGCCCAGTCAGAGTGGTGGGGCATGCCGTGAAGGCGAAGTGCGGCGACGATCACCGCGGCGGTCTCTTCGGCGGGCAGGCTCTCGACCAGCGGTAGGGACTTGATCGTGATCCACAAGAAGATCGGCAAAGCCATCGGCAACGCAAAGATCGCCGTGAAGCTCTCCCCGCTTGGGCAGCGCATACTGGCGAGCAAGCACCGGCTGAACGTAAAGGTGCGGGTCGGCTTCAAGTCATCGACGGGCGCCAAACGCGAATCGAAGGCGTTCCAGAAGCTCGTCTTCGGCGGCTGACTTCCTGCGGGAGCGACGGCGGCTGCGGCATTCAGGTGCCGCAGCCGCTCGGGCCCCGCCTGGCAAGCGCCTGGCATCCCTTTATGCCCTAGATTGACTCCATGAGCGTGCGCATGATGGACCCGTCGCATGGCGGCGATCTGGATGTCGCTTCGCTCGTCGCCGCCATGCGACGGCTCGCCGCGGTAGCCGATCGGGCGGGCGACGCCGAGCAGGTACGCCGCGCGATGGCCCGCGAGCTGATGGCCGTGGTGGGGGCAGAGGAGGTGATCCTCCATCACTTGAGCTCCACCGCCGACGGGCGTGAGCTCGTTGTGGTCTACCTCTTCGAGGGAGATGGTCGGCTGAGCTATCTCGTCGCGCCAGCTGAGCGTCCGGCTGCCGTGAGCTGGGTGGCGAGTACTGCTCGTTGCTTCCTGGCGGCAAGCGAGCGTGAGCTGATCGCCAGCGTGCCGAGGCTCGCGCAGGGACCCTCGCCGGTGCGCAGCGCCCTGCTCGTGCCGCTGATCGTGCGCGGCGAGACCCAGACCGTCGTCGTGCTCGCCTCGCGCGAGACTGGAAGGCTGCGGCCGGAGTCCTTGGAGCATGCGGCGAGCCTCGTAGAGCAAGCGGCCACCGCGCTCTCGCTGGTCGACGCCCGCGTGGAGGCTGGCACCGACGCCGTCACCGGCTGCATGAACCATCGCGCGATGCGCCGCAGGCTGGCCGAGGAGGTTGCACGCGCCGGGAGGACGGGCTCCAAGCTGGCCTGCATGCTGATCGATCTCGACGACTTCAAGCTCGTCAACGACCACTATGGGCATGGCACGGGCGACGTCCTGCTGCGCAATGTCTCAGAGACGCTGATGGGGGAGTTCAGGGCCTTCGATCGCGTTGCTCGTTATGGCGGCGACGAGTTCGTTGTGATTCTTCCGGAGGCCGACCTCCAGAGTGCGGCGCGCGCGGCCGAACGCGCCCGTGCGCGTCTGGATGGCATCGTGGTGGCCGGCCCGGAAGGCGTCGCCGCCTCGATTGGGGTTGCAGAGTGGCACCCGGGAATGAGCGTCGAGGATCTGCTTGAGGCGTGCGATGAGGCGCTGCTGAGTGGCAAGCGGGCCGGCAAGCATCGCGTCACCGTGGCGCGCTGAGCTTCGCGACGCCGGCGAGCTCATGGCCGGAGATCGCGCACGGTAGCTCCGTTGCGCCATGCGGGCTGGAGCTCCTCGGGTCGGCTCGTATCTCGCAGCGTGAGACGATGCTCTGGGTCCAGGACACCTCGCTGCGCCGATGCCGGTGTCCCGGCGCGGGCTTTGCGAGACTCTGTGCCGCAGCTCGACCCGCTCTGACCACGAATCATCTGGAGGCGCCCATGTCCAACAGCACGAGCAACAGCTTCGGCGCGAAGGATTCGCTGCAGGTCGGCGGCGTCAACCATGAGATATTCCGCCTGGACGCGCTCCAGGAACGTTTCGACGTAGCGCGCCTGCCGTTCTCGCTGAAGGTGTTGCTGGAGAACCTGCTGCGCCATGAGGGCGATGGCACCGTGAGCGCGCGGGACGTCGAAGCGCTCGCGAGCTGGCGCCCCCAGGCAGAGCCGAGCGTCGAGATCGCCTTCGCGCCGGCGCGCGTCTTGATGCAGGACTTCACCGGCGTGCCTGCCGTCGTCGACCTGGCCGCGATGCGCGATGCGATGGCGGCGATGGACGGGGACCCGGAGAAGATCAACCCACTCGTGCCCGCCGAGCTGGTGATCGACCACTCCGTCCAGGTCGATGCCTTCGGCAGCGGGGACGCCTTCAGGATCAACGCAGAGCGCGAGCTGGAGCGCAACCGCGAGCGCTACGTCTTCCTGCGCTGGGGCCAGCAGGCCTTCCAGCACTTCGCGGTCGTGCCTCCGGACACTGGCATCGTCCACCAGGTCAACCTGGAGTACCTGGCCCGTATCGTCTTCTCCACACCTGAGAGCCAGGACACCCCGGCGCGCGCCTACCCCGACACCCTCGTCGGGACCGACTCGCACACCACGATGGTCAATGGCCTCGGAGTGCTCGGCTGGGGCGTCGGGGGCATCGAGGCGGAGGCCGCGATGCTCGGACAGCCGATGTCGATGCTGATCCCGCAGGTGCTCGGCTTCAAGCTGCACGGCAAGCTGCGGCCCGGCGCCACGGCGACGGACCTCGTGCTCACGGTCACTGAGCGCCTGCGCCGGCGCGGAGTCGTCGGCATGTTCGTCGAGTTCTTCGGGGAGGGACTGGCGTCGCTGCCGCTGGCCGACAGGGCGACGATCGGCAACATGTCCCCGGAGTTCGGCTCGACCTGTGCGATCTTCCCGATCGATGCCGAGACGCTGCGCTACCTCGAGTTCTCCGGGCGCCCGCAGGAGCGGATCGAGCTCGTCGAGGCCTACGCGCGCGAGCAGTGGCTCTGGCACGGAGAGGGCACGCCCGAGCCGATCTTCTCCGACATCATCGAGCTCGACCTCGGTGAGGTGGTCCCGAGCCTCGCAGGGCCAAAGCGCCCGCAGGACAGGATCTCGCTCACCGACGCCAAGGCTTCCTTCCGCAAGGCCCTGAAGGACTATGTGGAGGAGCAGCCGGAACTCTGCGACGCCCACGACGAGGCGATCGCGGAGTCCTACCCGGCCTCTGACCCGCCCGCCAACGGAGTGCCTGGTCATGAGCCCACCCCGGCTGCCGTCCCTGCGGCCACGGCGGCCACCGCGACGCTGCCCGCGGCAGCGGCGAGCGCGAGGTCCAGCTCGACGGGCAGAGCTTCGAGCTTTCAAATGGCGATGTGGTGATCGCCGCGATCACGAGTTGCACCAACACCTCCAATCCCTCGGTGATGATCGGTGCCGGCATCCTCGCGCGCAACGCGGTTGCGCGCGGCCTGACTCGCAAGCCGTGGGTGAAGACCTCGTTGCGCCAGGCTCGAAGGTCGTCACCGAATACCTGGACAAGGCCGGGTTGACGCAGCCGCTGGAGCAGCTCGGCTTCAATCTCGTCGGCTACGGCTGCACGACCTGCATCGGCAACTCCGGGCCGTTGCCCGAGGAGATCTCCAGGCAGTCGCCGAGAATGACCTCGCGGTCGTCTCCGTGCTCTCCGGCAATCGCAACTTCGAGGGCAGGATCAACCCGGATGTGAAGATGAACTACCTCGCCTCGCCGCCGCTGTGCGTCGCCTATGCGCTTGCCGGCACGATGGACATCGACATCGTCAACGAGCCGATTGGCGTCGATTCGCGATGGCAACGAGGTCCACCTGCACGACATCTGGCCGGACGAGCACGAGGTCGCACAGACCGTCGAGCAGGCGATCGCCTCCGAGATGTTCCGCAAGAGCTATGGTGAGGTCTTCGAGGGCGATGAGAGCTGGCGCTCTCTGCAGGTGCCCACGGGGAGCGCTTCGCCTGGGAGACTCGACCTACGTGCGCGAACCGCCCTACTTCCAGGGCATGCCCGCACAGCCCGAGCCGGTGCAGGACGTCCGCGGGCGCGCGCGTGCTCGCCCTGCTCGGCGACAGCGTTACGACCGACCATATCTCCCCCGCCGGCGCGATAAAGCGCGAGAGCCCCGCCGGTCTCTACCTGCAGGAGCAGGGAGTCGCGCCGCGCGACTTCAACTCCTATGGCTCGCGGCGAGGCAACCACGAGGTGATGATGCGGGGCACCTTCGCGAACATCCGCTTCAAAACCTTTTGCAAGTTTCCCCCAGTCCTTGCCGCTGCCCGAGGGCGGTTTCACCTGGCACCTCGGCGGCAGGAGCCGCAGCAGATGCCGATCTATGACGCTGCGATGCAATACGCGCAGGAAGGCGTGCCCCTGGTCGTGCTCGGCGGCCGCGAGTACGGCTCAGGCTCCTCGCGCGACTGGGCGGCGAAGGGCACGCGCCTGCTTGGCGTAAGAGCCGTGATCGCGCAGAGTTTCGAGCGTATCCATCGCTCCAACCTCGTTGGCATGGGCGTGCTCCCGCTTCAGCTTCCCGAAGGGTCAAAACGCGAAGTCGCTTGGCCTCGCCGGCCAGGAGACCTTCTCGATTCAGGGGTTGCCGAGGCCATGGCCGACGATGGCGAGCCGCCGGAGAGGTCAGCGTGAGCGCGACGCGCGAGGCGGAGCTGAGCCGATCGAGTTCGATGCGCGCGTGCGGATCGACACCCCGCGCGAGGCCGACTACTTCAGGCATGGCGGCATCCTCCAGTATGTGCTGCGACGGCTGCTCGCATGAGCGAGCAGGGATTGCCTCCGCTGCTCGCGGGCTGCTGGACGCCCGTGGGCCCTCCGGATACGAGACCGCGCCTGCAGCGATCTGGGCCAAGGCTGCAAACCAGTTCGCGATCGCGGGCGTCGACGGCGTCGGGACCCCGTCGGCCGTGGTTGCGCCGCTTCACGGCGCGCGGAGCCACATCGTCGGCTGATGATCATGGGCCACATCGACGAGATCGGCCTGATCGTCACCCACATCGACGACGACGGCTTCCTCTGGTTTCGGGAGGTCGGTGGCTGGGATGCTCAGATCCTCGTCGGCCAGCGGGTGAAGCTGATCACCACGAAGGGAGATCTGCCGGGCGCGATCGGCAAGAAGCCGATCCATCTGCTCCGCGACGAGGAGCGCAAGAAGGTCGCCGAGGTGAGGGACCTGCACATCGACATCGGCGCCTCCGGCAGGGAGCAGGCGCTGGAGATTGTGCGGATCGGCGATGTTGCGGTGCTTGACGCCGACCCAATCGAGCTGCCCGGTGGCCGGCTGCTCTCACGGGCGCTCGACAATCGGCTTGGTTCGTTCGTCGCGCTAGAGGCTGCGAGGATCGTCGCTGCGGCTGGGGGAGTCGCCGGCTGGGAGATGGTTGCGGTCGCCGCCGCACAGGAGGAGACGACATTCGGCGGGTCGCGGACGAGCTCGTTCTCGCTCGCGCCCGATGCGGCGATCGTCGTCGACGTCACGCACGCGACCGACGCCCCTGGGATCGACGTCAAGGAGGCGGGCCGGCACGAGCTCGGATCTGGCCCGGTGATCACACGTGGATCGACTCTGCATCCAAAGCTCTTCGAGCTGCTCTGTGAAGCCGGCGAGGCGGAGGAGATCGCCTTTACGCTTGACGCCTCCGGGCGCCACACCGGGACCGACGCGGACGCCGTCCATCTCAGCCGGGGCGGCGTGCCCACGGCACTCGTCTCGATCCCGCTGCGCTACATGCACTCCCCGGTCGAGCTGGTCGATCTGAGCGACGTCCATGCCTGCGCTGCGCTGATCGCTGCCGCCGCGTTGAGGTTGGACGAGCAGACACAGCTGACGCGCTGAGCGCGGCGGCGGCTTGCGGTAACGAATGGCCAACGCATCCTGGCCCTGCGGCCAATACGCTTCGCGCGATGCACATCCGGGTTGCACGCGAGGACCATCCCGAGGTCTACGAGGTGATCGCCTCTCAGCACTGTGTTGAGCGGTTCAGGCGTCGCATGGGGATCAAGACGCCCGGCGTTGAGGCTGTTGCCGAGCAGCTTCACGTTGCGCTGCAGGACGCCGACTTCACCCGCTGGCCGCCGACTTGGCTCAGCTCCGCTCAGGAGAGCGAGCTGTGGGCGCTGCTCGACGACCTCGCCTTTCCGCTGACGCCGACCCCGCAACGCGGGCGGTGGCTTGCGAAGACGTGCCTGGTGCGCGGGATGGGCAAGTGAGGCTCAGAGGGTCTTTCAAGAAGATCGGCACGCCCGGATGCGCCGCCTATCTGAAAGACCTTCTCAGCCGCGAACGAGCCGCTTGTATGTGATCCGGTGCGGCCGATCGGCTGCGGCGCCCAGCTGATCCCGGCGGTGCTCCTCGTAGGCCTCGAAGTTGCCCTCGAACCACGCTACCTCCGAGTCGCCCTCGAAAGCAAGCACGTGGGTGGCGACCCGGTCGAGGAACCACCGGTCGTGGGAGATGATCACCGCGCAGCCGGGGAAGGAGAGCAGTGCCTGCTCCAGCGCGCGCAGGGTGTCCACGTCGAGATCGTTCGTGGGCTCGTCCAGCAGCAGGACGTTGCCGCCGCGACGCAACAGCTTGGCGAGGTGAACCCGGTTGCGCTCGCCGCCCGAGAGCGAACCCACTTGCTTCTGCTGGTCTGAGCCCTTGAAGTTGAAGCTGCCGACGTACTGGCGCGAATTGAGCGTCCGATCGCCGACCGGCAGCTGGTCGAGCCCTTCGGAGATCTCCTCCCAGACCGTCTTCTCCGCGGCGAGCTCGTCTCGCGACTGGTCGACATAGGCCAGCTCGACGGTCTCGCCCAGCTCGACCGTGCCCTCGTCGGGCTGCTCCTGCCCCACGATCATCCGGAACAGCGTCGTCTTGCCGGCGCCGTTGGCACCGATCACGCCCACGATCCCCGCGCGAGGCAGATCGAAAGAGAGGTCGTCGATCAGCAAACGGTCGCCGTAGCCCTTGCGCAGACCATTGACCTTGAGCACCAGGTCGCCGAGGCGCGGCCCCGGCGGGATGTGGATCTGTACCTCGTCCAGCTTCACGTTGCGCTCTTCGGCGACCATCTCCTCGTAGCGTGCAAGGCGCGCCTTGCTCTTGGTGCGCCGGCCCTTGGGGTTGGTGCGCACCCAATCCAGCTCGGAGGCGATCGTGCGCTGGCGGGCCTTTTCGGTTCGCTCTTCCTGGGCGAGGCGCGCCTGCTTCTGCATGAGCCAGCTGCTGTAGTTGCCCTCGTATGGGATGCCCCTGCCGCGGTCGAGCTCGAGGATCCACCCTGCGACGTTGTCCAGGAAGTAGCGGTCATGGGTTACCGCAACGATGGTGCCCCTGTACTCGGCCAGGTGGCGCTCCAGCCACGCCACGGACTCGGCGTCGAGGTGATTCGTGGGCTCGTCGAGCAGCAGCAGGTCGGGCGCTCGCAGCAGCAGCCGGCAGAGCGCGACGCGTCGCCGCTCGCCGCCGGAGAGCTTGGAGACGTCCGCATCGGGCGGCGGCAGGCGTAGCGCGTCCATCGCGTAGTCGAGCTTCGTGTCGAGGCTCCAGGCGTCGGCCGCTTCGATCTTGGCCTGCAGCGAGGCAAACTCGTCCGCGTTCTCATCGGAGTATTCGGCCGCCAGCTGGTTGAAGCGGTCCAGCAGCGCCTTCGTCTCGGCGACGCCATCCTCGACGTTGCCCCGCACGTCCTTGCTCTGATCCAGATGCGGCTCCTGCTCCAGCAGCCCGACGGTGGCCCCGGGCGCCAGCGCTGCCTGCCCGCGGTACTCCTCGTCGCGCCCAGCCATGATCGAAAGCAACGTCGACTTGCCCGCGCCGTTGTAGCCGAGCACGCCGATCTTCGCGCCAGGCAGAAACGCGAGCGTGACATCGGAGAGCACCGTCTTATCGGGTGGATGCACCTTGCTCAGCCGGTGCATCGTAAAGACGTATTGGGAGGACATTCGGTTGCAGGATAGGAGATGGGCCGCCTTTGAGGGCGGCCTGGGTGATGTTCTCTGAGGTCGATCGCTAACGTGACTGGGCGATGCCCACGAGGGTTCTCGACATAGAGCAGCACATCCTCCTGCTCGAGCTGGAGCCTCCCTTCGACAAGCGCGAAGTGCAGCTGGCTCGGCGGCGGATGGCCAAGCGCTGGCACCCGGACATCGCGCCGCCCGGCAGGCAGTTCGAGCACGAGCGCCATCTGAAGGCGATAAATGAGGCGGCCGACCACCTCGAGCGCCTGGCGGAGACCTCCAGGGGCGGACGCATCAGCCGCAACGCGGTGCGGGCCGGCGCCGCCGCCGCGCGCAGAGCGCGCGAGGAGGCTGGTCGCAAGGCCTACGAAGACGAGCAGCGCGCTCGCGATCAGGCCAAGGAGCGCGTGCAGCACGACCCCTTCGGCAGCAGGGTCCCAGACCATTCGATCGTGCACCGTTATGCACGCTGCCTCTCCTATCCGGAGTGGGGGGTGGGAACCGTCAGCGGCATCTACTTCAGCGGGCAGGAGGACGAGGTGCAGCAGTGGGCTCGGGTGCGCTTCAGCCACGGGGTGCGGACCGTGCCCGCGGGCAGCCTGCGCTTCGTCGACTTCTCAAAGCCCGACCCGGCGGACGAGCGCGTCGAGCGCTTCATGACCGCCGCCCAGCACGCGATGGCCGAGGGCGACTACGCCCTGGCCGCTCAGCGCCTGGTCTACGCCCGCGACGCGCAACCCCGCAACGTGGCTGTGCTGCGGCTGATGACCCTCGCCTTCTGGCAGGCGGGCAGCCTGGACGCGGCCGCGCGCTCGGTCCGCGACTGGGCCAGGGCCGACGGCGAGCGCCCCGCAGCGCACCGCTTTGCTGCCCGCATCTATGAGGACATGGGCGCGATCGACCTGGCCGAGGAGGCGGCGGCTCGCGCCGCCGAGCGCGGCCCTGAGGACGCAGGCGCCTGGGAACGGCTCGGCAGATTGCGCCTGAGGCTGCTCGACCAGGATGGGGCGCTACGGGCCTTCGAGCGCGCGGTGCGGATCGCGCCCACCGTCGAGGGCCTGCTCGACCTCGCCCTCGCTCGCTCGCTTTGCGGCGACCTCGGCGGCGAGATATCCGCCTGCGAGCAGGCGACCCAGATCGAGCCCGACTCGGCGCAGGCCTGGAGCCGCTACGCCCATGCGCTCGCGCGCAGCGATCGCATCGGGGAGTGCATCGCCGCCTGCAACAGGGCGCTGGAGCTGCGCGAAGACCCGGAGGTGGAGGAGCTGCTCGCCAGAGCCTACGAGGCCGAGCAGCGGCTGCTGACGGCATCGGCCGCGCCTAGCTAGGCCCTAAAGGATGTTCACGGCTCGCGAGACGATCAGCCCGATCGTCACCAGCGAGACCAGCGATTGCAGGCCCATCACGCTCTTGGCGACCCCGCTGAGGGGCATTGTGTCGGTCGGCGAGAAGGCGGTCGCATTGGTCAGCGAGACGTAGAGGTAGTCGATGAACTTCGGCCGCCAGCTGCGCGGCTCGATCGTGTCATCGCTCATCTGGGGGAAGAGGAAGTCGGGCGAGCCATCGTTGCCTTCCGCCCGCCTGCCGGGGCCGCCTCGATCCATCTCCCAGTACCAGAGGGCGAAGATCAGGAAGTTGGTCAGCCAGATCAGCACCCCCGCCACGATCAGTTCTTTGCCCCTGTTGATGTTGTGGTGCAGCAGGACGTGGGTCAGGCTCGCCAGCGAGTAGATGTTCGCCGCGCTCACGAACGCCGTCAGCCCGATCGCGACCGCACGCCGCACCGGATGTACGCCCTCGAGCTCTCTTGGCGTCGCGAGGAACATGCCGATCAGCAGCGCGCCCTCCAGCGACGGGATCAGCCAGCGCGGGCCGACCGTCAGCCGCGAGGGCAGCAGCAGCTGCAGCGCGATCGCGGCGAGGATCGTCGCCTGCGCCGGCCAGAAGGGCTCTGAGCTCGGCGGGGGCGGATATTTGGCTCCTCCCTGCCTGATCTCGGTGCTCGACACGAGGTGCAGGGTAAGGCCGGCGGCGGCGGTGCCCTCTGACGCCTACTACCATCTGACTAGAGAGTCATGGGTATCGACAGTCCAGTCCACCTGCTGTTTGTCGGCGTGATCGCGCTGCTGGTCCTCGGCCCGAAAAGGCTGCCGGAAGTGGCGCGAGCGCTCGGCAAGGGCGTGCGCGAGTTCCGCGAGACCGTCGGCGGGCTCACCGGCGAGGTCGTGCGCGGCGAGGTCGAGCGGCAGCCCACCGACGAGCCCTAGTGTCGCGAGTCAGAAATTCGGCGTCGTTTCCCGGCGCCTGCTCGCGCCTGACGCCCGCCGACGACGCTTACGTACGCCCGGCACGCGCCGCGCCGACGTCGAGCCTCAGACACGACCATCCACTCGGCAAACCCGCCCCGAATTTCTGACCCACGACACCAGCCGGCGTCCGCGCATCTACGTAGGGTGCGGGGATGCGCCTGATCGTCGCTCGCTGCGAGGTCTCCTATCTCGGCCGGCTTACGACCACGCTGCCGCAGGCAGTGCGCCTGCTGATGATCAAGGCGGACGGCACCTTTATGGTCTGGGCCGACGGGGGCGGGCCGAACGTAAAGCCGCTGAACTGGATGACGCCGCCCACGGTCATGGAGGAGCAGCGCGACGCGGATGGCCGCCTCACGGGTCTGATCGTGCGCAGGCAGCGCCAGGATGACCGTGTGGAGATCGCGCTCGCTGAGGTGATCTCCGACATCGAGCACGAGCTCGACTCCGCCAGCTCCTTGGAGAAGGAGGGCGTCGAGCGCGAGATCCAGGAGCTGCTCGCCGAGCAGCCCCAGTGGTGTGGAGAGGGGCTGCGCCTGGTACGGCGGGAGTGGCCGACAGACATCGGCCCGGTCGACCTGATGTGCAGGGATGGCGATGAGGAGTGGGTCGCCGTGGAGATCAAGCGGATCGCGACGATCGACGCGGTCGAGCAGCTCACCCGGTATCTGGAGCGCATCCGCCTGGATCCCGCCTTCCAGTCCTGTCGCGGCGTGCTCGCTGCACAGCAGATCAAGCCCCAGGCGCGCGTACTTGCGAACGCGCGAGGCATCGACTGCGTCGAGGTTGACC
Organism: uncultured Actinomycetota bacterium; assembly: GCA_963790265.1. Taxonomy (GTDB): domain Bacteria; phylum Actinomycetota; class Thermoleophilia; order Solirubrobacterales; family Solirubrobacteraceae; genus Palsa-744. Next base: position 2,800,114 of record CAWBNT010000001.1, on the reverse strand, counting down.
TGGAGGTGCTGCGCGGCGAGCGTGAGCCCGAGCTCACGCTGTTCACGCACTGAGCGTCCGCGAGCGGTTAGGCTGAGACCGTGAGCGAGCAACCCGCCGCATCCCTCCCGATCTCCGAGGCATCGCAGCCCGAGTTGCTAACCGAGCGCCGCGGCAAGACGCTGCTGATCACGCTCAACCGGCCGCAGGCGCGCAACGCCATCAACCTTCCTCTGGCCGAAGGCATCGCTGCGGCTCTCGACGAGCTTGACGGCGACGCGGAGCTCGTGGTCGGAGTCCTCGCCGGGGCGGGCAAGGGGTTCTGTGCCGGCATGGACCTGAAGGCATTCGTCAGCGGCGAGCGGCCGTGGGTGGGCGATCGCGGGTTTGCGGGCATCGTTAGGCGCGGCTCTGAGAAGCCGCTGATCGCCGCGGTCGAGGGCTTCGCGCTCGCGGGGGGCCTGGAGGTTGCGCTTGCGTGTGATCTGATTGTCGCCGCGCGGGACGCGAGGCTTGGGATCCCCGAGGTCAAGCGCGGTCTCGTCGCGGCCGGCGGCGGACTGCTGAGGCTCCCCCGCCAGATGCCCTATCACGTGGCGATGGAGCTTGCCCTCACGGGAGAGCCGATCTTGGCCGAGCGGGCTCACGCGCTTGGCCTTGTCAACCGGCTCGCCGAGCCGGGCGCCGCCACGGCGCTTGCGCTCGAGCTGGCCGAGCAGGTCGCCACCAGCGCGCCGCTGTCGCTGATCGCCTCCAAGCGCATCATCGAGCGCCAGCACGATTGGGCTGCGCAGGAGATGTGGGAGCGACAGGACGAGATCAGCGGGCCGGTGTTCGTCTCGCAGGACGCGACCGAGGGCGCAAAGGCCTTCGCCGAGAAGCGCCCGCCGGCCTGGCGGGGGCGCTGAGTATCCAGGGCAGGGCCAGCAGCGCCACCATGCCCACGCCGGCGCATGGTGTCCGTGTGAGTCGCCTCGCGCTCACTTCAATCCTTCCGATATGCCGCGGCAAGGCGGGCGAGTTCCGGTAGTCTGTTTCTTGTGCGGTTGCCGCAGAGTGCGCGGCAGGCTACGATCCTTCTGACTATCAGGATGCACTGGTGGCGCTGGAGGGGAGCCGTCGCGTCCCCGGCAGCCGGGCTGCCTGCGTCTCCGGTGTGCAAACGGGTCGCATAAGGGAGAACGCAATGAAACGTCTCGTGTTGCTCATGTCCGCAGCGGTGATCGCCGCCCCCGGTGCCGCGGCTTGGCTTGCTGCTGCGGCGCCGGCCGCTCACGCCGAATACGCCTATTCATGCAAATCATGCGCCAAAGAAAGCGGGCCAAATCAAAATCCCATCCACATCAACAGGGGTGTAAACGAATCGGGCAAAGGCGTCTGCTCCGAGCTGTGGCGGTACGAAGGTGGCAGCAGCTATACGCTCGTCGCGCAGGATTGCACCGAAAGTGGAAGCGTCATATGGGCTGAATCCGGCTCGATCAACGGGCACGGAGAAGTCAGGCGGTGGTTCAGCGAATTCCTGTACAACCTCCAAGGCATACAGGCTTAGGCATAGCGCTCGCTCGCCGGCTGGCATGAGGAGATCTCGCTCGCTGTGACCTGGCCGAGCGCAAGGCGCCGGGTACACGCCGCCACTGCCGTGGCGGGCGTGTGCCTGGCCGCTGGAGCTGGCACGTCGCTGCTTGCGGCCTGCGGGTCCAGCCGGTCACGCCAGAGCACGTCGCAGACCGCGTCTGCCAGAGGCCTGGCCGTCTTTGCGCACCCGCTGGCGAGCCGGCATGGGCCTCTGGCGGTCAAGGTGCCGCATGGAGCGGTCCTCGCGGACGTGTCCGGCAAGAACCGGGCATATGTGTCACGTCAGTATGTGGCGCGAGCCTATGGCAGCCTCACGCAGGGCGCCTACCTATGCCTCACCGACGTGGAAGCGGGCCGACTGTCGGGAACGGTGTGCGGGCCTTCGGAAAAGGTCGAACTATCCGGCATCCTTGCCGTACATCTCTCACATGCGCGGGTGCGGATCGGAATGCTGCTACCAAACGGCGTGAGCAGCGTGAGCATCGTGAACCGCCGCGGCGCTGAGCGTGTGGTGCCGGTGCTCGACAACGTGGTGGAGGCGGAAGACCAAAGCCCGGTCGCGGTCCAGTATGAGCTCGCCGATGGGCGCATTCACAGAGAATCCATACCCGCGAGCTTCATTGCGCCGCCGCCACGCCGTCAAGCGGGCAAGTGAGCGATCGCGGGCGACCGGGATCTGGCGGTCCACCGGGGCGGGGCATTAAGCCTCTGGTGTCGCACTAGTCTCGCGCGCCCGCCGGCTCCCGCTGCGGCCTTGGCTCGACGGCTTCTGCGTCAGCGGGCATCTGCTCCAGCGAGCCCTCGATGCTGATATGCGGCAGGCGGCGATCGAGCCACTTGGGCATGTACCAGGTCGCCTTGCCGAGCAGCTGCAGCAGGGCAGGCAGCATCAGGCAGCGGATCACGACCGCGTCGAGCAGTACCGCAGCCGCAAGTCCCAGGCCGAACTCCTTGATCGCGCGTTCGTCGCCCAGCACGAAGGAGAGGAAGACGAGGATCATGATTGCCGCCGCGGCGGTGATCACCCGGCCGGTGAAGGAGAGGCCATCGAGCACCGCCCGCGAGGGATCGCGAGTGCGGGTCCACTCCTCGTGGACGCGGGAGATCAGGAAGACCTCGTAGTCCATCGAGAGCCCAAAGACGATCGCAAACATGAAGACCGGCAGCCACGGTTCGATCGGCCCGCTGTGGACGCCCACGATGTCGCTCAGCCACCCCCACTGGAAGATCGCGGTGAGCACGCCGAGTGCGCCTCCGATCGAGAGCAGGTTCATCGCCGCGGCCTGCAGCGGAATCACGAGCGAGCGGAATATGACGAGCAGCAGCAGCGCTGAGAGCGCGACCACGACCGCGATGAACAGTGGCAGCTTTTCGGATAGCACGCGCGAGAAATCGATCGATCCCGCGGTGAACCCGCCGATCAGCACCTTCGTGCCGGTCTGGCGCTCCACGGGCGGGATCACGCTCGCCCGCAGATGTTCGACTAGCTCTGTGGTGGCAAGCGCCTCCGGCGCCGAGGTGGGATAGACGCGGATTACGGCCGTATCGCCCGAGGAGCTGATCCGTGGCGCGAGCACCGCCGCCACGTCCCGCGTCGCCCGCAGGCGGCTGCTCAGCAGCGGCAGACCGGCGCTCTGCCCGCGACCGGGCAGCTCCACGACGACAGAGAGCGGGCCGTTGAAGCCCTTGCCGAACCCGGAGGCGAGCATATCGTAGGCCGTGTAGCTGCTGTGGCTGGGCGGATCGTTGGAGGCGTCGCTGCTGTCAAGGCGCATCGCGAGGATCGGCGAGGCAACGAGCAGCATCACGGCGAGCGAGGCGGCCAGCGATGGCCATGGATGGGCCTGCACCCAGATCGCCCAACGGCGCCACATCGAGCGCTGGTCGCCGTCGTGCCTGATCTCGCCGCGCCGCTGCGCCATACGCCCGCCGCGCGCGACCTTCTCGCCAAAGCGCGAGAGCAGCGCGGGCAGGACGGTCAGCGAGGCGAGCAGTACGAGCGCGACCGTGATCACGGCGGCGACCGCGATGCCGTTCAGGAAGGCCACGCCGAGCGTGAACATCCCCAGCAGGGCGATGATCACCGTCGCGCCAGCCAGCACGATCGCGCGTCCGGAGGTGTCCATCGCTTCGAGCACCGCCGCCTGCACGTCGCCGCCGTGCTGCGCGTAGGACTGCTTGAAGCGCGTGACAATGAACAGCGCGTAGTCGACGCCGACACCGAGGCCGATCATCAGCGCGACGTCCGGTGCGATGTTCGTGACGCTCAGCACGTGCGTCATCAGGCCGATGCCGGCCACGCCGATCATCAACCCGAGCCCCGCGGTCACGAGCGGCATGCCGGCGGTCAGCAGCGAGCCGAAGGTCAGCAGCAGCACGAGCAGCGCGGCGATCACGCCGACAGCAGTCGCAAAGCCGATGCCGCTCTGCTCGGCCTGCTCAACCACCTGGCCGCCGGCAGCGATGCGCATGCCGGGCACGTGTACGCCTTCGAGCGCGTCGAGTAGCGCCCTGCCGGTGCTGTGCGGCAGCACGTTCGCGCGCTTGTCATAGCTTACGGTGGCAAACGCGGTGCGTCGGTTCTTTGCGACCTGAGCCGATCCCGCAGGCGAATATGGACTGAGGACGCCGACGACGTGCGGCATGCCTTCGACCTTCGCAAGCAGCGAGTCGATCGCGGATCGCACAGCGGGAGCATCTACCGATCCGCTGCGTACGTGCCAGACGATCTGGTCGAGGTCACCGCTCTGGCTCGGGAACCGCTGCTGCAGGAGATCGAGCGCGCGCTGGGATTGCGTGCCCGGCAGCGAGAAGTTGGTGGCGTAGTCGCGACCTGCCGCTTGGGCGATCACGCTCACGAGCACCGCGGCGACTATCCAGACGACGACTACACGACGGCGGTGCGCTACGCACCAGCGGGCAAGGGCGAGCATCGGTTCTCCTTCGGCCGCGAGAGCAGTTTGCTTTGGGGATCAAATACTTTATACTTCAACACATATCTGTCAAGGGTCAAGGGGTGAAAATGGTTACGGAGGGGGAGTCGGAGCCTGATGCTGGAGCGGGTGTCGATACCGATCTGCTCGAGCTGTTGCGGATCATGCCGCCGGTCATACGGGCACTGAAGCGGCAGCATGCTGAGGATGGGGGCGGGCGGCCAGAGACGGTGCGGGCGCTGCTCAGCGCCGGCGCGCTCGGGCCGAGGCATCTGCCTGTGATCGTCGTGCTCTCGCTGCAGGGCACGATGGCGGTGAGCGAGCTCGCGCGTCGTGTCGGTCTCGGAGTAGCCGCCACCAGCCTGATGGTCGGCGAGCTCGCGCGAGCGGGAGTTGTGGAGCGCCATGTCGACGAGCAGGACCGTCGACGCACGATGGTCAGCATCAGCGAGGGCCTCAGAGACGAGTGCGAGCGCATGGCAGCCGAGCGACTGGCGCCGGTGCGCAGGGCCCTGGAGCGCATGGGTCCGGAGACCCGGTCCCACTTCCTGGCTGGCTGGCGCGTGCTGGCTGCACAGACTGTGCAGGACAAGCAGGCCGCCTGAAGGGACTGGTTTGAGAGGTAGGACTAGCGCTCGCCCGGTGTCTTGCGCGGGAACTGCGAGATCGGGATGCCGAGATCCAGGGCGGTGGTCACGATCCTGCTCTGCTCGGAGGCGTGGGCGGCGGGATAGCCCTCGCCTGGGCTGGCGCGCTCGGGGCGGCCGATGTAGCCGAAGCGGATCCGCGCGGGCATGATCTGCATCAGACGCGGGAACATGTGTGCGCGCGCGCCCATGTTGCGCGGCTCCTCCTGGGCCCAGACGATCTCGCGCAGGTTTGGGTAGCGCACGATCAGTGCGAGTACCTGCGCTTCGGGGAATGGGTAGAGCAGCTCCACGCGGCCGACCGCGAGGCCCTCGGCTTCAGCGCGGCTGGAGTGCCCGGTGAGGTCGTAGTAGATCTTGCCGGTGCAGAGTACGAGCCGCGTCACCTTCTCGTCCTGCACACCGGGCTCGGCTAGCACCGGCTGGAAGGCACTCTCGCCGGAGAGCTCTGCAAGCGTGCTGGTCGCCTGAGGCAGGCGCAGCAGCGACTTCGGCGTGGTGACGATTAGCGGGCGCTGCTTGGCGATCCGGGCCTGCCGCCGCAGGAGATGGAAGTACTGCGCGGGCGTGGTGGGGTTGGCGACCCTGATGTTGCCCTCGGCGGCGAGCGCCAGGAAGCGCTCCAGCCGGGCGGAGGAATGCTCAGGACCTGAGCCCTCGTAGCCGTGCGGCAGCAGCAGCGTAAGGCGCGAGGTCTGTCCCCACTTCGCGAGTCCCGAGACGATGAACTGGTCGATTATCACCTGTGCGGAGTTGACGAAATCGCCGTACTGGGCCTCCCAGAGCACGAGCGTGTCGGGTGCCTCCTGGCTGTAGCCGTACTCGAAGCCCAGGCAGGCGAGCTCAGAGAGCGGGCTGTTGTGCAGCTCGAGCGGCGCGAGCGCTTCGGGCAGGCTCTGGATCGGGCAGAAGGCCCTGCCGGTGGTTTCGTCGTGCAGCACCATGTGGCGCTGGCTGAAGGTGCCGCGCTCGGTGTCCTGGCCCGTGAGCCTGATCGAGGTGCCCTCGGTCAGCATCGAGGCGAAGGCGAGCGCCTCGGCGTGGGCCCAGTCGATCGGTCCCCTGTCCTGTCCCTCAGCCGGGTGCAGCGCAGCACGGCGCCTGTTCAGCTGCGTGACGAGCTTGCGATGCACCGTAAACCCGTCCGGGACGCGCAGCAGATCCTCGCCGAGCTTCACAAGCCGGTCCTCGGGCACGGCGGTGCCGACCTCAGGACTGGGGGAGCGGTCGAGCTGGTACTCGCCGGTGCCGTGCTCGACGGCGCCATGCTCGGCGGCGGCGGCGATCCGCGACTTCAGCCGCTGGTGCAGCAGCGTGAGGTTGTCCCAGACGCTCTGGCCAAGTTCCTCGACCTGGTCCTTGGTGACGATCTGCTCGACGGTCAGCTGCTGCGCCCACACTTCGAAGACGCGCTTCTTGGCCTTGATCGTCGCGTACATCTCGGGCTGCGTGTACGCGGGCTCGTCGGACTCGTTGTGACCGAAGCGGCGGTAGCCAATCAGGTCGATCAGCACGTCGTGGCCGAACTCCTGGCGGAAGGCGAAGGCGAGGTGCACGGCGCTGATGCAGGCTTCCACGTCGTCTGCGTTGACGTGGATGATCGGCACGTCGAAGCCCTTGGCCAGGTCGGAGGCCCAGCGGGTGGAGCGCGCGTCCTCGGGGTCGGTCGTAAAGCCGATCTGGTTGTTCATGATCAGGTGGACGGTGCCGCCCACCTTGTAGCCATCGAGCGCCTGCAGGTTCAGCGTCTCGGCGACCACGCCCTGTCCCGGGAAGGAGGCGTCGCCGTGAATCACGATCGGCACCGCGGCGTTGGTGTCCTGTTGGGCGTGCGGGCCCTTGCGCGAGGTCTGGCTGGCCCGGGTGGCTCCCTCGACCACGGGGGCGACGTACTCCAGGTGGGAGGGGTTTGACTCGAGGTTGACGTTGATGGAGCCGCCGTCGGGCAGCTTGTAGGTGCCGTGCTCGCCGTGGTGGTACTTCACATCCCCTGTGCCGCCCTGCGGGATCGTCGTCACCACCTCCAGCGTCGAGGCGCCCTCGAACTCGGCGAAGATCGTGTCGTAGGGACGGCCGAGGTTGTGGGAGAGCACGTTCAGGCGGCCGCGGTGGGCCATCCCGACCACCACTTCACGCGTGCCGCCGGCTGCGGCGATCTCGATCAGCTCGTCGATCATCGGCACGGTCATGTCCAGGCCCTCGATCGAGAACTGGTGCTGGCCGAGGTAGGCCTTGTGCATAAAGCGCTCCAGCGCGTCGACCTCGATCAGGCGCCGCAGTAGCGCTTCGCGCTTTGCAGGATCGAGCTTGGCTCTGTAGGTGCCGGACTCGATCTTCTCGCGCAGCCACACGCGCTGACGGTGGGAGGCGATGTGCTCGACCTCATAGGCGATCGTGCCGCAGTAGATGTCCCGCAGGTGCGCAAGTGCGTCGGCGAAGGTGTCTCCGGGGACATAGGTCTCCAGGATCCGCGCAGGTATCTGTCCCATCAGCTCCCGCGTGAGGCCCGCCGCGGCGGGATCCAGTTGCGGGTCGCCGACCGGCTCGCTGCCAAGTGGGTCCAGATGTGCGGCGAGGTGGCCGTGGCTGCGTACGCGTGAGAGCATCGTGGCAGCGGCGTTGACGGCCTGCAGCAGCTCCTCGTCCGGAGCACCGGGCCGGGTGGGAGCCGGAGCCGGAGCGGCTGGCGGCTGCGGCGCGGGGCCGGCGCTCACGCCAAGCGCAGCAAAGACCTGCTCGTAGAAGCCGTGCTCTCCCTGCAAGCGTTCCTCGATCTGGGCCAGGAAGCGTCCCGACTCTGCCCCCTGGATTACCCGGTGGTCGTAGGTCGAGGTCATGCTCATCACCTTCTCGGCACCGATCTGAGCGCCGATGCGGGCGAGGCCGGGGGGGTAGGCGATCGAGCCGGTCGCGACGATCGTGCCTTGGCCGGCCATCAGCCGCGGGACCGAAGCGGCGGTGCCAAGGCCGCCGGGATTGGTCAGCGTGATGTTGGCGCCTGCGAGGTCGTCGGCCTGCAGGGTGTTCGTGCGGGCCTTCTCGACGAGCTGGTCATAGGCCGCAAGGAACGCGTCGAAGGACAGCGCGCCCGCGTTCCTGATCACCGGCACCATCAGCGTGCGGGTGCCGTCCTTGCGCTCGACGTCCACCGCGAGTCCGAGGTTGACCACGCCGTCGCTGACCCTGTGCGGCTTGCCGTCGATCTCGGTGAAGTGCTCGGCCATGACGGGCATCTCCTGCGCTGCGCCGACGATCGCGTAAGCGATCAGATGCGTGAAGGAGACCTTGCGGCCGGCGGCCTTCAGCTCGCGGCGGCGTGCGTCGAGCACGCTCACCGTGATCGTCCTGAAGCTCGTGGCCGTGGGCACCGAGCGGGACTCGTCCATGTACTTCGCGAGCATCGCGGCCGCGCCGCGCATCGGCTTGCTCTCGCTGCTCTGGGTGCCGGCCGGGGAGTTGGGAGCGGGTGCGGCATGTCCGTTACCGCCTGTCTTCGCGGCGGCAAGAACATCGTCCTTGAGGATACGGCCGGCAGGCCCGGTTCCGGCCAGTCCGGCAGGGTCGACACCCTCGGCGGCAGCGGCGCGCGCGGCCACAGGGGAGATGCGGGTCCCGGCGGGGATCTCGGCGCTCGGCGTGGCCGCTGCCGCCACGCTCTCTGCTGATGCGGATGTCTTGCCGTTCGCTGCTTCGACTGCGATTCTTGCGATCACGTCTCCGACGGTGACGGTGTCTCCCTCGGAGACGAGGATCTCGGTGACGGTGCCGGTTGCGGGGGAGGGCAGCTCGACATCGACCTTGTCGGTGGAGATCTCGACGATTGTCTCGTCAACCTTGATCGTCTCACCGACCTTCACATGCCATTCGAGGATCGTGCCCTCTGTCACCGACTCTCCAGCTGCTGGCGTCACGACATCGACGATCTCGCCGGAGGCCTGGGTGCTCGCGCCGTCGCCCGCGGATGCCTGCTCTGCCTTGGTGCTCTTTGCTGATGCGGATGTCTTGCCGTTCGCTGCTTCGACTGCGATTCTTGCGATCACGTCTCCGACGGTGACGGTGTCTCCCTCGGAGACGAGGATCTCGGTGACGGTGCCGGTTGCGGGGGAGGGCAGCTCGACATCGACCTTGTCGGTGGAGATCTCGACGATTGTCTCGTCAACCTTGATCGTCTCACCGACCTTCACATGCCATTCGAGGATCGTGCCCTCTGTCACCGACTCTCCAGCTGCTGGCGTCACGACATCGACTATTTGCTGTGTCGTGGTGCCCGCGGCCATCGGTTAGTCCACTCTAGCGCGGCGCGATGTCACGGCGAGTGCCGGGAACGCGATGCGCGTACGAATTTCAATAAGTGCTAACAGTCATGGGCGCCTCGATGGCTGAGCGCAGCCGCTGCTCGCGCAGGAACTCGTAGCTTCCGAAGAAGGGCCCGATGCCACCGAGGACCGCGACTGCGACTGCGAGCCGCAGTGGTACGACGCGTGCGCGAACCGCACCCAGGCAGACGATTGACATGAAGATCCACAGCAGCCCGTGGCTGAGTCCGAGCACGAAGGTCTCCGGCTGCGGTTTGCTCAGCGCGAACGCGCAGAGCAGCAAGCACAGATAGACACAGGAATGGAAGATAGAGATCCACTTCAGCGTCCTGAAGGCCAGCGGCGAGCGGTACCTGGCAGGCTCCGCGCCGGAGGGATCGCGTGCGCAGCGAGCTGCGGTCACTCGGTCAGCCACTGCGCCATCCGTCGAAGCGGCTCCGTCGCCTCTGCAGGCCACCGGTCGACATCGCGTGGCCACCAGGCATGGGCGTCATGCTCATGGTCCGGGGTGACCTCTGCGCCCTCCTGCAGCCACGCCTGGCCGACGAACATCACCAGGCCGTGGGGCAGCCGCACGAGCGCCTCGCCGCGGATCTGAGCAGGGGAGACTGACCACTCCTCCTCCAGCTCGCGGGCGAGCGTGTCGGCAGGGTTCTCGCCGAGGTCGACCGCGCCGCCCGCGCCGAGTGCCCACTTTCCCGCCCAAGAGGAGAGCCACGGGGCGCGCCGGCCCGCCAACCAGCAGCCATCCGCAGAGCGGGTGATGCACAGCGCCGCGACGCTGTGGGAGGCATCGCCGTCCACCAATCGCAGCGCCCAGCGCAGGGGCTGCAACTCGAGCACCAGCCCGCCAGGCCGGACGTTGTAATCCACGAGACGGCCGGCGAGGCCGTCATGGCTTGGCGATCCGCGTTCCCGCAGGCCCGCGATCGCGGCGTCGGCGGCCTCCGCCTGCTCCCGCGTGGGCTCGAAGTGCTCCTCGCGCCATCTCGCGCGGACCTGCTCGAGCTCCCACGGGCCACGCGCCAAGAGCTCCGGGCGATACAGCGGTCCCTCGGCGTGACCGACGGGCTCACCTGCCCGCGTGACGAACTCCGGTTGCTCCTGGGTGGACATCTCAATCACAGGCTATCGGGCATCTGTGACAAGCCTGACGCAAGCCAGCTGGGCTGGACCCAGCCAGTGCGCCGGGCTCTCGACATAAATATATAATGACTGTATCACTGTCGTTTCGCCTGTGGCAGTGCCGTCTTGAGTTGCGATCGGGCGGGGCGATCGAGTGAGCCGCCGCCAATAGACTCGCCAGTCATGGGCTCTCGCAGGCGCAAGCACTGGGGTTGGGGCTATGAGGACGAGCAGCCGCCGATCGCGCAGCTGCGCGATCAGGCCGTCGCGATCGTGGGGCATCTTGGCTTCGGGCAGTCTGAGCCTGAGCAGCCGGTCCCGCTGTCGCGTGTACGCCTAGCCGAGCCAAAGGTTCACCCGCCTGCGGATCTCGCTGGCATCTGCTCCACCGATGTTCACGCTCGCGCCTGCCACGCGCTCGGCAAGTCCTACTGCGACGTGGTCTCAGGGTTCCGCGGCCGCTTCGAGCATCCGCCGGACTTCGTCGCCTGCCCCGCCCACGAGCACGACGTCGAAGCGCTGCTGGAGTGGTGCTGCGGAGAGCGTGTCGCGGCAATCCCCTATGGCGGTGGGACCAGCGTCGTAGGCGGAATCGAGCCGAGGGTGGCAAAAGGCTGCAATGGCGCGATCTCGATCGACCTCTCGCGTCTGAATGGACTGCTCGAGGTGGATGAGGTCTCGCACGCCGCAAGGATCCAGGCCGGGGCGCTCGGGCCTGCGATAGAGACGGCGCTCGCGCCGCACGGCCTCACCCTTCGTCACTTTCCCCAGTCCTTCGAGCTCTCGACTCTCGGCGGCTGGATAGCCACTCGCGCGGGCGGGCACTTCGCGACGCTAAGGACCCACATCGACGAGACGGTCGAGTCGATGCGGGCGATCACGCCCGCGGGGATCTGGGAGTCGCGGCGGCTGCCGGGCTCAGGAGCGGGGCCAAGCCCGGACCGGATGCTGATCGGCTCCGAGGGGATTCTCGGCGTGATCACGGAGGCTTGGGTGCGGGTCCTCCGCCGTCCCCGGTTCCGCGCTCAGGCGGGGGTCAGGTTCGCCAGCTTCGAGATCGGCGCACGCTGCGTGGCAGAGATCGCGCAGGCAGATCTGTATCCGGCCAACTGCCGCCTGATCGACCCCGTCGAGGCGGCGCTCACCGGCGCCGGGGATGGGATCTGCGCGCTGCTCGTACTCGGCTTCGAGTCCGCCGACCACGAGGTGGACGCCGCGATTGACCGGGCGCTGCAGATATGCGCCCAGCACGGCGGTGAGTGGGACGAGGTCAGGCGCAGCGCCCCCGGGCGCGGGCGGGGGACCGGCGCCCAGGGCTCGGCAGAGCCGCAGCGCGCGGGCGGCGTGGTCTCGACTTGGCGTGATGTGTTCCTTCAGGCGCCCTACCTCCGAGATACGCTCGTCGCTGCCGGTGTGCTCTGCGAGACCTTCGAGACCGCGATCACCTGGGAGCGCTTCGGCTCTCTACACGCGGACATCATCGCCGCCGCCTGCCAAGCAGTGGCGCAGACGACGGGCGCGGCATGCGGCGCCGGGCGCGCGCAGGCCCGTGTCACCTGCCGCTTCACCCACGTCTACCCGGATGGTCCCGCGCTCTATTACACGGTGCTTGCGCCGGCGATGCGTGGCCAGGAGATCGAGCAGTGGGCAACGATCAAGGCAGCGGTCTCTGAGGCGCTGATCGCTAAGGGCGCAACGATTACCCATCACCATGCGGTCGGTCGCGATCACCGGCCCTGGTATGACCGCCAGCGCCCGGACCTCTTCGCGGCCGCACTGCGCGGCGCCAAGGCGGCACTCGACCCCGGCGGGATCATGAACCCGGGCGTCCTGATCGATTCCGCGCCGCGATCGGAGGCGCCGTGAGGATCGCCGTGCTCGGTCCAGGCGGAGTCGGCGGGTTGATCGCCGCCGCTCTGGAGCAGGCGGGGACACCGGTGATAGTTGTGGCGCGCGAGCCCACCTGCGAGGCGATCGAGGCCCACGGCATCCGCCTCAGCAGCGTGCGCTTTGGCGAGCTTCTCGTTCATCCACGGGCGCTTCCGCGGCTGCAGGAGCAGGTGGACGCGCTGATTCTCGCCACGAAGGCGATCGGGCTCTCAGAGGCGCTTGCACGGGTGCGCGTGGATCCGCCGCTTGTGCTGCCGCTCCTGAATGGCCTCGATCATCTCGCCCTGCTGCGGGAGCGCTTTGATCCCCAAACCGTCGCGGCGGCCACGATCAGGGTGGAGTCCGATCGTCCACAGCCGGGCGTGATCGTGCACACGAGCCCCTTTCTGCGCGTGGACATCGCTGGGCCGCCCGCTCTGCGGGAGCGCTGCGAGCATCTGGCGGCGACGCTCGAGCGGGCCCGCGTGCCGGCACAGGTGCTCGACTCAGAGGCCGAGGTGATGTGGGGCAAGCTCGTGCGCCTCAACGCGCTCGCCTGTACGACGAGCGCCTACGACATGCCGATCGGGCGGATCCGCAGCACGCCCGAGCTGCGCGCCGAGCTGATCGGAGCGATCGAGGAGGGCTGCGCAGTCGCGGATGCCGAGGGCGCGAACATTGCCCCGGCGCGGCCGCTCCAGGAACTCACCGACGCGCACGCGACGCTTGGTAGCTCCATGCAGCGGGACATCGCTGCGGGCCGCACACCCGAGCTCGACGCCATACCTGGCGCCGTGCTGCGCGCGGGGGCACGTCACGGGATCGCCTGCCCGACGATCGAACGACTCGCTGGGGCGATCGCGCTGCGCGCGGGCATGCCCGCGCCCGCTGTCGGCGGCTGAGCTGGAGGCCCTCCGGATCTCGCCGCTCTCGCTCGGCGCCGACTGTGGGCTGATCTCGTCCACGCGCCCAACGAGATGCCCCGCGGCGATGGAGCTAGGGCAGCTCCCTGATCGCGGGAGCCACGGGCACCTCCTGGCGTGAGACAGCCTCGACGACCTCTTCCTCGGACTCGACCTTGCCCTCGTCGTGCTGGCCATCGCAGAGCACGCGGAAGTTGCCGCTCACGCCGCCGTCGGTCTGGATCGTGATTCCGGGGATGATCTCCTCACCCTCCTCGAAGCCGAGCCGCTCCAGGTCGAAGTGGGATAGGCCGATGCCCCACGCGGTGTGCGTTGGGTTCTCGCGGTCGTGTGCCGCGACCGCCTGGACGAACCGCTCGAGGTTCTTCGCGATCTTGCCATTGCCGGTCATCGCTGCAAGGCGAAGCGTAGCGGCTGACGTTCGCCGTGCCGGCCGATGCTCGGCGACTGCCACGGGGCGGCGGCGCCGCCGAGCGTCGTGTGCAGGATGAGCGGACACGATGCCACGTCGTTGTAGCACGTACATCTGTCGGTCTTAGCGCGGGGTCGAGGCGGTGCCGTCAGGCCATCTCGATGATCTCGATCCGATGCCCGTCGAGCTAGTGTGGACGCAAGGAAATCAAACTTGCCGTCTGAGCAGCCGCAGGTGGCGACCAGGCAGTTGCGGCGATTGCCCTCCAACCCGTCGAGCTTTCCCGTAGCCAGCCACTCCGGTTGATTGATTATCGAACATGAGTGACCCAACTGCGCGCGAGGACAAGGAGCAGAGGCCCCCTGGCTCTCCCGGTATGGAGGCTGGATCTTGCTCATGGCGTCAGCGGTGCTCATCGGGCTGGCCGCGCTGTTTAGCAATCGGCCGGCTATGGCTCCCGTCTTCGCGTTGGGTGGGATTGCATTCGTCATCTTGGGTGTGCTTTTGCCTCGCATTCAAGGGGCCTTCGAGTTCGATGCGACCGGATTTGAGTTTTTCCTGTCCGAGATCGAGCGAGAGAGCCGCGAGCTGCCACCAGTTGCCAAGGCGCAAGTGCTGGACTCGCTCCTTGAGTCCGCTAGCGAGGGGTGTACCGCGAGCAGCCGACGCAGCTCGCGAGGCTCATCGAGTGTCGGGGCTGCTCTACGCCATCACAGTCTGCAAGAGGCCGTATCTCTACCTGTAGCCGTCAAGGCTGTGTACACAGGTAAATTGAGGCGTTGGATCAGCTAGGTGCCAGTACTTCGAGGCCGTGCTTACGAGCGCCAATCGCGAGCCGCTTGTCGTAGGTCATGAGCGCGTCCAGTCTGCCCGTGTTGGACAGGCTTACGGCCGTGGCAAGATGTATGGCGTCGAGTGTGGCAACCGTGGGTGGAGCGATTATCTCTGCGGTTGCGAGGATCTCCTCATTCAATGGGATCAGGACTTTTCCTGAGAGGAGCTCGGCTACGAACGTCAGCATGTTCTCGCGCAGCCCGAGGCGGTGCAGCTCTACGCTCAGCAAGGCGCTTGAGATGTGCCGCTCGAAACGGCCCAACTCTCGCCTGATCGCTGGCGTGTCGGGCTCATCGAGCAGAATACGTCCGAGGACACTCGTGTCGAGGTATACCGAGCGCACCCGTATGTTCAGAACGGCTCGTGCCGACTCTCGTCGAGAAAGGCGTCGGTCGTACCGGCGGGATGGCTATGCCTTGGCGGGAGGCTGTCGATGACCGCGACCAGGCTCTTCGTTGGGATCGTTGCGCCGTACTGCTCGGCTAGTTCTACGTAGTAAGGGTCAACGGCGCTATGCGAAGGCACTAGTCGTGCGACCTCGTGTCCTCGCTCCGTCACGGTCAGTGTCTCGCCGCCCTTGACGCGCTCCAAATAGCGGCTCAGGTTCTGTCGCAGCTCGCGAACGCCGACGGTCTTGCCTGCGGAGCTTGGATGCGCAGCGTGCATTGTGCGTCACAATGTAGCACATGCTTGGACTCCACCCAGCCACAGGGTTAGCCTACATCTCCAGAATCTCGATCCCGTACCCGTCTAGATACTGGACGGTTTGCAACTCACCTCTGCAGCCCGTTCGATGCCCTCGGTCGCGCTCAGGCAGCGCCCGGCGGGGCCGGCGTGAGGCCGTGGCGGCGCATCACCTCGCCGATCGCAGCCAGATCCGGCGGGCCGCCGGACGAAGCGGCAATCACCTCGCCGACCTCGCGGAAGTAGGAAGATCCGAAGACGGCGGGGGTCGCGATCGCGAGGAACTTCGCATCGTCGCTGCCGCGGTTGTTGAATCCGTGGGTCTGCCCGCGCAACACGCAGACCCCCTCACCTGGACCGATCTCGACCGTCTCTCCGTCGATCGTCCACGTCGAAACACCTTCGAGCCCGTAGATCGTCTCCTCGAAGCCGTCGTGGCTGTGCGGCGCCGGCATCCTCGCGTTCGCGGGTACATAGCACTCGAACACCGACGCAGTCCCGTTCGAGTCCGCCGCCTCGATCAGGAAGTGGACGCTCAGCGCGCCTACTGTGATGATCTCGTTGCCCATGTCTGAACGCTAGCGCACGAACCGTGGCTTCGGCGCGTCAACAACAACCTGTTGCTTCGCCCGGCCGAACCGGGTTACATGGGGCGCGCTACGCGCCCATCTCCAATATCTCGACGCGATAACCATCCGGGTCGCGCACGAAGCACAGGCGCGAGCCGCCCTCTCTGATCCGGTAGGGCGGGCGCTCCGGCTCGATGCCCTGTGCGGCAAGGCGCTCCAGCGTCGCATCGAGGTCGGGGCTCGTGATCGCGATGTGGCCGTAGCCACTGCCTATCTCATAGGAGTCGACGCCGAAGTTGTAGGTGAGCTCCAGACGCGGCATATCGCCGTCGCCGGGCTGGTTCATGAATACGTTCACGGCCTCGTCGCGGATCGGCAGGCGGCCGATCTCCTCGAATCCGAGGGCCTCGTAGAAAGCGACGGAGCGCTCGATGTCGGTGATGCGGTAGCAGGTGTGGATGAGGGCCATCGCCACATTCTATTTCGGGCCTGGACACCGCGGCTCGCCTGTCGTGCAAGTATGCCGCCATGATCGTCGAACGCTCGATGCACCCTCAGTTCCTGTCGAACACCTATCTTGTGGCGGCGGGCGAGGGCGGCGACGCCTTCTTCGTCGACGCGGGAGGTCCGGTCGAGCCCTTGATCGCGACCGCACAGCGGCTCGATCTGCATCCCAGTCACCTGTTGCTCACCCATCACCACTTCGACCACGTGTGCGAGACGGGGGCGCTGCGCGAGCGGTGGCCGTCGATCGAGGTTCTGATCCATCCGCGGGAGCGCGATCTGCTTGGCGATGTGGAGGCCACAGGCGATATAGACGCCGGCGGCACGCTCTCGGTCGGCGGCCTGGAGGTGCGCCCGCTGAACACGCCCGGGCACACCTCAGGCATGCTCTCCTTCCTGATCAGCCACCCTTCTGGGACGGGTCGCGGATCCAACGTCGGTCCAGGCGGGTTCGCCGGCCAGGGGGCCGCTGTGTTCACCGGCGACACGCTCTTCAAGGGCTCGGTGGGCGGCGTGAGGGCGCCAGGTCACACCACCTACGTTGACCTGCGGGACTCGATCATGGGGACGCTGATGGAGCTTCCGTCCGACACGGTCATCCATCCCGGCCACTCAGACCCCACGAGCGTGGGAGAGGAGTGGGAGCGCAACGGCTTCATCCGCATCTGGCGCGGGCTCGACGCGGAGGGCGATGGCAAGTGCTCGGCAATGGGCGAGCCCGCGACTCTCATCCTGCTGGGTGAGGACTACGACGGGGGCAAGAAGGCGTGGGTCAGGTGGCAGGACGGCTCCGATGACATCGTGCCTGGCTCCCAGGTCAAGCCTGCCTGAGAGGAGCGCGAGCTAATGGCTGCGCGGCCGGCCGATCGGCAGACGTCTGCGCTCTGAGCGCGGCGCAGCGCGCGAGCTCGCCTAGGATGCAGTGCGTGGCGGGCACTGAGAAGATCCCAACCTCGAGGGTACGCCGCACCGCGACCGTCGGACGGCTCGCCGCGACGGAGGCCGTCAAGCAGTTCGGAACGCGCGCGGCGAACGTGACCCGCGGCGAGGAGGCGGCCGAAGCTGCGCTTGCGCGGCGCCAGCTGGAGACCGCCAAGCAGATCGTCGCCGTGCTGGGAACGATGAAGGGCGCTGCGATGAAGATGGGCCAGGTGATGTCGTTCCTGGACATCGGGCTGGTTCCCGAGGAGTTCAGGGAGGAGTTCCAGCACGAGCTGGCCAAGCTGCGCGACGCCGCTCCGACCGTCTCCTTCAAGCAGATGCGGCGCGTGATCGAGGATGATCTCGGCGAGCCGATCCGCGAGGTCTTCGCGACCTTCGACGAGGAGCCGATCGCCGCCGCCTCGATCGGGCAGGTCTACCGGGCAAGCCTGCGGCAGGATGGCCGGGAGGTGGCTGTGAAGGTCCAGTACCCGGGGGTCGCGGCTGCCGTGCGGGCCGATCTGCAGAACCTCGACATGATCATGCGGCTGCTCAAGCGGATGACTCCGCAGCTGGATGTGAAGGCCCTGGCGACCGAGGTGCGCGAGCGGATCGTGGAGGAGCTCGACTATGAGCTCGAGGCCCAGAACCAGCGTGCGCTCGGGCGCATCTTCGACGGCCACCCATTCATCGTGGTCCCGGAGGTGATCAGCGACCTCTCGCGCGAGCGGGTGCTCGTCTCCCAGCTGATCGACGGCGTCGGCTTCGAGGAGCTCAGGGGCGCTCCCCAGGCCGAGCGCGACAGGCTCGGCGAGATCATCTTCCGCTTCTTCCTCGGGTGCCTCTACCGCCACCGGCAGTTCTCAGGCGACCCCCACCCCGGCAACTTCCTGATGATGGCGGACGGGCGCGTGGCCTTCCTGGACTTCGGTCTGTTCAAGCGCATGGACGCGGCCGCCGTTGACCTGGAGCTCGCCGCCCAGCGAGCGGTCTCCGAGCAGGACGCGCAGGCGCTGCACCGGCTGCTGGCCAGCTCGGGCTTCCTGCCCGAACCCGACCGCGTGAACCCTGACCACCTGCTGTCCTACGTGGAGGACGCGATCTGGTGGTACACGACCGCCGATGAAGTCGTCGAGCTGCGGCCCGAGATCGCCACTGAGGTGATCATCGAAAGCTCCGATCCTCGCTCCAGCCACTTCCGCGAGATGCGCCACCAGGACATGCGCCCCGAGCACCTCTTCGGCCGGCGGATGGAGATGCTCACCCTCGCCGTGCTCTCGCAGCTGCGTGCGCGCGCGAACTGGCACCGGATCGCCAGAGAGTGGATGTACGGGGATGAGCCGGTGACCGAGCTCGGTCGGCAGGAGGCCGAATTCTACGGTCATACCGGCGTGGCAACGACGGGCTGATTAAGGAGGGCCGGCCTTTGAGGGCCGGCTGATCGGGTTTGCCCGAGTCGAGTCCGATCGCCATTCGCGGGCGGCGCAGCTCCCGTCGCTCAAACGACCTGGATCTGCACGAGGCTCGTCGTGCCGGGCTTGCCGCTCGGCAGGCCGGCCGTGATGCCGACGCGCTGGCCGTGCTGGCACCACCCAAGCTCGACCACCCGCCGTGCCGCATCTGCGATCAGCGCCTCGGTCGTCTCGTGGCGGCGGATCGACGCCGCCTGCACGCCCCACATCAGCCCGCAGCGGCGTACGGTCTCGCGGCCGGGGGAGAGCGCATAGATCGGCACCGCCGGACGATGGGCGGAGACTAGGCGCGCCGAGCGACCTGAGAGCGTCGGCACGACCAGCGCGTCGAGCCGCAGCTCGCGGGCGGCGAGGCAGAGGCTGTGCGCGAGCGTGTAGGCGGGGTCCGCGTCTGTCCGCAGCACGCGCGAGGCGTTCCAGTCCTCGTAGGGGACAACCGACTCGGTCTCCTCGGCGACCGCGGCCATCATCGCCACCGCCTCGACCGGGTGGGCGCCCACAGCGGTCTCCTGGGAGAGCATCACCGCGTCTGTGCCATCGAGGATCGCGTTGGCGACGTCGGCCACCTCCGCCCTCGTGGGGCGCGAGGAGTTGACCATCGAGTCGAGCATCTGCGTCGCGGTGATCGCGGGGCGCGCGAGCTTGCCCGCCGTGCGCAGGAGCTCCTTCTGGACGATCGGCACGCGCTCGATCGGAAGCTCGATGCCGAGGTCGCCGCGCGCGACCATCACGCAGTCGGCCGCCTTGATGATCTCCTCCGCGCGCTCGACCGCCTCGGGCTTCTCGATCTTGGCGATCAGGGGCAGCCTGGTGTGGCGCCGCACGAACTCGACGTCGTCGGGATGGCGCACGAAGGAGAGCGCGACCATGTCGACGCCGATCGACTCGCCGTGGTGCAGCAGCTTGAGGTCCTCCTCCGGCACGGAGGGCAGATCGTCGATCGGACCGGGGATGTTCAGGCCCTGGCGGGAGGCGACGGTGCCGCCGACCTCCACCAGCGCATCGACCTCGCCGTCGCCTGGACGGGTGCTCTGCACGCGCAGCCTGATCGAGCCGTCGGCGAGGTAGATCACCATGTCCTTGCGCAGTGCTCTTGCCAGCCCCGCCCACGTGATGGTCATACGGTGGGCGTTGCCGAGCTCCTCGGCACCGCAGGAGAAGGTGAGCATCTCGCCCGGCTTGAGCTCGGCGATGTCGTCGGCGAGCGGGCCTATGCGCAGCTTCGGGCCCGGCAGGTCCTGCAGGATCGCGACCGGGCGACCCGCCTGGCCGGCCGCCTCGCGCACTCGGCGTGCGGTCTCGGCGTGCTCGTCGAGCGTGCCGTGGGAGTAGTTGAGGCGGGCGACGTCCATGCCTGCCTGCACCAGCCGCAGCAGCGTCTGAGGCTCGCGTGATGCCGGGCCTATTGTGGCGACGATCTTTGTGCGGCGCATCGTCGGCACGGTAGCGGTCGGCGAACGGACATGCGTCGCCGGCCCGTCGCCGAGAGAAACGTCGCACGCACGGCTTGTCAAGTACGGTGCAGGAAGCATGGCGCTTGCGCCATTGCGTACGCCGCTGTTGCGTATCTCCAAAAGCGATCGGCAGCAAGGTGATCATCCACTAGGGCGGCCCTGCCACGTAGGATGCGAGGCACGATGCTCGCTCCCACAAGACTGCTTCCACGTATAGGTACGAGAGCGCGCATTCGGCACTTCGGGGGAGACGTCGAGATGGGCACGGTCTGCGCGGTAGGGGACTGCGGCCGGCGCGTGGAGGTCAGCTGCGAGAGCGGCGAGCGGTTGGAGTTTGCGCTCAGCCCGGCCACCGCGAAGTTCGTGTTGGTAGGCGCCGCGCATGGCGCGGAGATGGAGCTGCTCGCGCTTCCTCAGAGCACCTGAACCTCGGGGAAGTTCTCGGCGCAGTGCTCCCGCAGCGCGCCGCGCACGAACGCTCGATCCCCTTGGTCTGCCGCGCGCAGTCGGGCGAGCAGCTCTCGTTGACGCTCGATCGCCGCACCGGAGATCTCCCAGCGCACCGCAAGGCGCTCGAACAGCAGCTCGAACGCGCGCTGCGCGATGTCCTGCTGCGTGGCCGCTGGACGGGCACCGGCACCGCCGAGCGTCTGTGCGTACTCGCGCCGCGCGCCGGCTGTCAGCGAGCCCCTCAACGTGAGCACGTTGCCCTGCTCGTCGCGGTAGTCGGAGGTGGGGGCGCTCAGCTTCGCGGGCGCCCCATCCTGGCCGTGGCCGCGCCGGCGGGCTCGTTTGGCGCTGGCCAAAGCTCAGCCTTCCGCGGCCGCCAGCAGCTGCCCGCGCACGTCGCCGGTGACCGGGCGCGCATGCCCGGGCCAGGCCGCCGCGGGCTCCATCTCGGCGAGCTTGCGCAGGCTCGCCCGCGCCTGCTCGGTGTCGAAGTTGAACATGTCGAGCGGCAGCTGAGGCGGACAGCTCCTGCCCCACATTGCAACGTCAATTGTGTAGAAGCAGTCGGTGACCAGGGCGAGCCGGTCGGACTCCCGCCAGAGCCCGATCAGGCCGGGCGCATGGCCGGGCAGGTCGATCACGGTGAAGCCGGCGATCCGATCGCCCTCCTTGACGGTGCCCGAGATCTTCACAGGGCCTCCATCCCAGGCGAGACGGTGCAGGATGCGGTGGATCTGCCGCTGCGGCGCGGGCAGGCCGGCGAGGTCCGCCGGCCAGTAGCGAAAGCCGCCGCTGCCTTGCGCGTCGGCCACCTCGTCGGGGTGGCAGAACACCGGAACGTCGAAGCTGGGCGCGGCGCCGCGATGGTCGGTGTGGCCGTGCCCGAGCACGATCCGGTGCAGGCCGCCGAGCTTTGCGCAGGCGCTCGCCAGCGAGCGCACCATCGTGCGCGCGCCGGCGTCGAACATCGTGACCCCGCCCTCGTCCTCGATCAGGTAGACGTTGCATCGTCCGGGCTTTCCCTGTACGACCCAGACTCCGGTCGCGATCAGCTGCGCCTCGCTGAGCGCGACGTGCGTAAGGCGCGTCTTGGCGTTGAAGGCGCCGATCATGCGCCGCTCCGCGGGGGAGCGCAACGGCGGCATCATCCCGATCTCGCGCGGCAGCGTCATCGTGTCGGTGTAGGCGTCGTTTGAGCAGATCAGGCCCTCGCGCACGCGCAGCAGGTCGATGCCTTCGAGCACGACGCGGTTTCCGGTCGGCGCGATCCCGTTCCATCGGCCCGGACCGGCGAAGGTCCCCGTCAGCTGCCAGCGCACCGCGCAGCGCTCGCCCTCGGTCGTAGTGTCGAGCAGCTCGAAGCGCATGTCGGGCATCGCCTCGAGCATCTCGCCGATCAGGCGCCTTACGCCCTCAGGGGCGGGCTCGTCCAGGATGCCGCGCACATGCTCTTTTCCACCGGGCGCCCACATCGCCACGGCGCCGTCGAGGTCACGATCGCCGATCGCCTGAAAGTAGCTGCGGGCGACCGTCTCCGCTTCGCGCCGGCCGCCGCGTGCCGCCTGATGCAGGTGCGCGGCCGCCTCCTGGACCTTCGAGGCGTCCCCCGGCTCTGTGGAGGCTGCTTTGGTTGGGTTCTCGCTTGTGGCCATCGCGCTCCTCCTGATCTCGACCCTCCCCGGTCGCGAAGTCTAGAGCCTGCTACGCCCGCGGCGGCCTCGGATCGCGTGGAGATAGAGCAGATGCGGCACCGGGTGGCCGCTTGCATCGCCCCGGCGTCGATAGTGTCTTCGCCGTGTCAGAGGCGGCAGGCAGCGGCAAGCGTGAGCTCGGTCGTGGGGAACGCGTGTTGCCGGGAGTGTTTCGCCTGCGACTGCCGCTGCCGTGGCCTGGCGTTCCCCACTGCAACGCCTGGGCGCTCAGCCACGGCGAAGGGTTCGTGCTCTTCGACACGGGCATGCACCAGCCGGGCTCGATGGAGCAGCTCGATCGCGCGCTTGCGATGTGCGGCCTGCGTCTGGAGGACGCGAGCCTGCTGGTCTGCACCCACTCGCACACCGACCACTGTGGCCAGGCGGCGAGCGTAGTGGCCCGTGCAGGCTGCGAACTCTGGATGAAGCCGGACGAAGGACACCTGCAGCGCATGTTCGAGGACCGCGACGGTGAGCTTGCGCGACGGATCGAGGTCGCTCGCCAGAGCGGCGTGCCGGAGGAGATCCTGCGCCGTTATATGCAGCAGCGCGAGGACAGCGAGTCCGGGATCGCGGCTCCGATCGAGCCGGACAGGGCGCTTCTGAGCGACGTGCTGATCGATACAGACCTTGGGCAGTGGAGCGTCCACGAGACCCCCGGTCACGCTCCCAACCACGTATGCCTCTTCCAGGCGGAGCAGCGGCTGCTCATATCGGGCGACCATCTGCTCGGGCGGGTCTCGCCCTACTTCGAGTATGGCCACTCGCCGGACCCGGTCGGCGAGTTCCTCGACTCCCTGGGCATCGTGGATGCCCTCGGGGCACGGCTCTGCCTCGCCGGCCATGGCCGCACCTTTACAGACGTCGATGCCCATGTTCAGGCCAACCGTGAGCTCGTCGCGCACCGCCTTGGCCGCGTCGGGGCGGCGATCGCGGAGGAGCCCCTCACTGCCTTCGAGGTCGTAGCACGCGCCTACGACTCGAGCCTGCCGCGCGAGAACGGTCCGTGGCTTCTGACCGAGACGCTCTCGATGCTCACGCACCTGCAGCGCATCGGGCGCGCCCAGCGGCTGCCTGGCGAGCCCGAGCAGTGGGTGGCACACTGAGCGCCCCATGCGCATAGACGAGATCCTTGCCCGCGGCGAGCCGTCCTTCTCGTTCGAGTTCTTCCCGCCGAAGACCGAGCAGGGCGAGCGTAACTTGCACTGCGCCCTCGAGGAGCTGCAGACGCTCGCGCCATCCTTCGTGTCCGTCACCTATGGCGCCGGTGGATCGACTCGCGCGAGGACGATCGAGATCGTGCGCAACGTCAAGCGCGACTACGGGCTGGAGGCGATGGCTCACTTCACGTGCGTGGGCGCGACGGTGCCGCAGCTGCGCAGCACCCTTGACGACATGCTGCAGGTCGGGATCGAGAATGTGCTCGCGCTGCGCGGGGACCCGCCGGACGGCCAGGATGAATGGGTCAAGGCAGATGGCGGGCTGGAGTACTCCAGCGAGCTCGTCGCGCTGATCAAGGAGCGCTATCCGTTCGCGATCGGGGCGGCGTGCTTCCCGGAGACCCACATCCACGCCGAGAGTCCCGAGGCTGACCTTGCGTACCTGGCCGAGAAGGTGAGCGCCGGCGTCGACTTCCTGATCACCCAGCTGTTCTTCGAGAACGCGCACTACTTCGACTTCGTGCGCAGGGCGCGGGCGGCCGGCATTGAGGTGCCGATAATCCCGGGCATCCTGCCGATCACTCACGTGGGCCAGCTCGAGCGGATGGCTCAGATGTGCGGAGCGTCGATCCCCGGGAGCCTGCACTCCGAGCTGCGACTGCGCGCAGGGCAGCCGGAGGCGGTGCTCGACTTCGGGGTCGCCTATGCGACCCTCCAGTGCGCGGAGCTGCTTGCGGCGGGGGCGCCCGGCATCCACTTCTACACGCTCAACCGCTCGCCTGCGACCAGGGCGATCGTCTCTGCACTGAAGCTCTGGCAGCCGTGGCGCTACCGGGAGCTCTCCGCCGCACGGTCCTAGCGTCGTGACGCGTGGTCGCTGAGATCGAATACGTCGTGCGCCGCTCCGCTCGCGCGAAGCGGGTGAGCGTGAAGATTCACCCTGACGGCGGCGTGGAGGTGGTGCTCCCCCAGCGCTCGCCTGAGCGCGCGGCGGCGGCGGCGGTGTTCGAGCTGCGGCCGTGGATCGAGCGTCGCTTGGCCGAGGTGCAGGTGACGCGCGCGCTTCTACGCGAGAGGGCGGGCACGCTGCCCTATCTGGGCGCCTCCTTGGTGCTGGTCGCAGAGCCCGGGCGCAGGGTCGCAAGGCGCGACGGCGATCTGCTGCTCGTGCCCACCGCCGACCCCAAGCCGGCGATCGAGCGCTTCTATCGCAGGTCGGCGCGCGCGGAGATCGCCTCCCGACTCGACGCAGCAACCGAAGCGGTCGGCGCTGGCTATGCGAGCCTCTCGATCCGCGGGCAGCGCAGCCGCTGGGCTTCCTGCTCGGCCGCCGGCGGCATGAGCTTCAACTGGCGGCTTCTGCTCGCCCCGGAGAGAATCCTGGATTACGTCGTCTGGCACGAGGTCTGCCACCTGGAGATCCGCGATCATTCCCCGCGCTTCTGGGAGCTGCTGGGCAGCCGGTTTCCGGACTGGCGCAAACAGCGCGCCTGGCTTGCCCGCAACGGCGCGACCCTCGTGATCTGACTGAAGAAGAGGGATTCCGGATTGCCGGCCAGCGGGCCGGCTAAGCCCGCTGCTCGATTGGCACGTAGCTGCGGTCGCTCTGGCCGGTGTAGATCTGGCGCGGCCTTGCGATCCGCTGCTCGGAGTCCTGGACCTGCTCGAGCCAGTTCGCCATCCATCCGGAGGTGCGTCCGATCGCGAACATCACAGGAAACATCTCGACCGGCAGGCCGAGGGCCTCGTAGATCAAGCCCGAGTAGAAGTCGACGTTTGGATAGAGCTTGTGGTCGATGAAGTATTGGTCCTCGAGCGCGATCTTCTCCAGCTCCAGCGCGATGTCGAGCAGCGGGTTGCGAGCGCCGATCACATCGAAGACATCCTCCGCGGCCGACTTGATGATCGTCGCCCTGGGGTCGAAGTTCTTGTAGACGCGGTGCCCGAAGCCCATCAGGCGCTCCTTGCCTTCCCGCACGCCCTCAAGGAACCCGGGAATGTTCTCCTTGCGCTCGATCCGGTGCAGCATTCGCAAGACCGCCTCGTTGGCGCCGCCGTGCAGCGGCCCGTACAGCGCGGCGATCCCACCCGCGATCGCGGAGTAGGGGTCCACGCGCGAGGAGCCGACGCCCCGCACCGCACTGGTCGAGCAGTTCTGCTCGTGGTCTGCGTGCAGGATGAAGAGCACGTCGAGCGCCCGTTCCAGGCGGGGGTCGGGCTCGTACTTCAGCTCGGTCATCTTGTACATCATCCCCAGGAAGTTGCCCGAGTAGGAGAGGTCGTTGTCCGGGTAGACGTAGGGCTGGCCCCGCGAATGGCGGAAGGCGAACGCGGCGAGCGTCGGCATCTTGGCGATCAGGCGGATCGTTTGGATGTCACGGTTTTCTGGGTCGTCGATGTGGTTTGCGTCTGGGTAGAAGGTTGAGAGCGCGCCGACCGAGCCGAGCAGCATGCCCATCGGGTGAGCGTCGTGACGGAAGCCCTGCATGAAGCTCTTGACGTTCTCGTGGACGAAGGTGTGGATCGTGATCTGGTAGGTCCACTCATCCAGCTGTGGCTTGGTGGGCAGCTCGCCGTGGATCAGCAGATAGGCGACCTCCAGGTAGGAGGAGTGCTCGGCGAGGTCCTGGATCGGGTAGCCGCGGTACTGCAGGATCCCCGCGTCGCCGTCCAGATAGGTGATCGCGCTGCGGCAGGAGGCGACGTTCGCGTAGCCCGGGTCGTAGACCATCAGGCCGAAGTCCTCATCGTCGGTTCTGATCTGCCTGAAGTCCAGGCCGCGTACCGTGCCGTCGGTGATCGGTATCTCGTAGGAGCGGCCGGTGCGGTTGTCGAGGATGCTCACCGTGTCTTTGGCGGATCCATCGAGCCCTGCCGTCGAAGTCTGCGTCTCGGTGCTCATGTGTCCTCCTGTCGACGGGTTTGGGCCTCTCCTGGTATTACCCGATTATGGGCCACCTCGCAGCGCCTCGCCGCAGTGGAGGTGAACGCTGGCCTTACCGCTGCACGCATGCTCCTCGCGGGCCTCAGCGGCGCAGCGCCACCGGCTCGTCGAGAAAGCTCGTGATGCCATGCAGCTCACGCACTCGCTGCGCTATCTCCTCCGCGCTTAGGCGCGAGACCCGCTCGGTGCCGAACTCTTCGACGTTGAAGGACGCAAGCGCAGTGCCGTAGGCCATCGCCCGCTTGAGCGTCTCATGGGTCACCTCGCCGGCGTGGGCGGCGATCGATCCGATGAAGCCGCCGGCAAAGGAGTCGCCTGCGCCGGTGGGATCCACGACGCTCTCCAGCGGAAAGGCCGGCAGGCCGAAGAAGCCCTCGGGGGTGAACAACGCCGCGCCGTACTCGCCCTGCTTGGCGATCACCGCGCGCGGGCCATGACTCATCACCTCGCGCGCCGCCGCCAGCAGGCTCGGCTTGCCGGTCAGCATCCGGAGCTCGGCATCGTTTAGCAGCAGGCAGTCCACGCCGGCGATCGTCGCCAGCAGATCGTCCCGGGCCGTCTGGATCCATAGGTTCATCGAGTCCAGGGCGACGAACGAGGCGCGCTCGCACTGCTCGCGGACTTCGCGCTGGAGCATCGGCTGGATGTTGGCCAGGAACAGTACGTCGCATTCGCGCGCCGCCTGGGAGAGCTTGGGCGCGAAGTCGCCGAACACGCCGAGCTGCGTGTCGTCGGTGTAAGCGGTGTTGAGGTCGTAGTCGTAGTGGCCGCGCCAGAAGAAGGTGGCGCCGCCGGGCACCTGCTCGATGTCCTCGCTGCTTATGCCTCTGCGGTGGAGCACATCGCGGTGCTCGGGCCCGAAGTCATCGCCGACCGGTCCCACGACGCGTACGTCGGTGAAGAAGGAGGAGGCCAGCGAGAAGTGCACCGCCGAGCCGCCGAGCATGCGCTCGCGGCTGCCGAACGGAGTGGTGACAGCGTCGAATGCGATCGAACCAACGACTGTGAGTGACATGCCCTGGACCCTATAGCCTGGACCCAGGTGCGCGCGATACAGATAGAGGCCTTCGGTGGTCCCGAGGTGCTGGCGCAGGTCGATCTGCCCGTTCCCGAGCCCGGTCCGGGCGAGGTGCTGATCGAGGTCCGCCTCGCGGGCGTGAACTTCGCCGACACCCACACTCGCACCAATACCTATGTCCGCAAGTCCAGCCTGCCGCTGGTGCCCGGTGGGGAGGTCGCCGGCGTGCGCCGGGACACCGGAGAGCGTGTGATCGCGCTGACCGGCAGCGGCGGCTACGCCGAATATGCGCTTGCGCCGGCAGACCTCGTCTTCCCGGTCCCCGACGGCCTCGACGATGCCACGGCACTTGCGATCCTGATCCAGGGACTGACCGCTTGGCACCTGCATCGCACCGCGGGCCGGGTGGGCGCAGGCGAGACCGTGGTCGTGCATTCGGCCGCGGGTGGCGTCGGGTCGCTGGCGGTGCAGCTTGCCAAGCCGTTTGGCGCCGGCAGGGTGATCGCGACGGCCTCCAGCGAGGATCGGCGCGAGCTTGCGCTGCGGCTTGGAGCCGATGTCGCGATCGCGCCGGACCTACAGGGACTGACGCAGGCGCTCAGGGACGCGAACCTCGGGCACGATGTCGACGTCGTCTTCGACATGGCGGGTGGCGAGGTGTTCGACGCCTCCTATCAGGCGCTCGCTCCCTTCGGCAGGATCGTCGTCTGCGGGATCTCCTCCGAGCAGCCGAACAGGGTCTCGACCGGATCGCTGCTGCGCCACTCGCGGTCTGTGGTCGGCTTCTACCTCTTCCACTGCGTCGGTGTGCCGGGGATGCTGCGCGAGCCGCTGGCCGACCTCTTCGAGCGGGCGGGCGCGGGGCAGATCGAGGCGATACTCGGCGGCATCTATCCGCTCAGCCGTGCGGCTGACGCCCACGTCGACCTGCGTGCGCGCCGCACCAGCGGCAAGCTGCTGCTCGATCCTCGTGCTTGAAGCGCCTGCGATGGGCGCCGATCTCGCCGTGCGGCGCAGCTGCCGCGGTTTTGGCGGCGCCGACTGCCGGGACGTCCCCGCTGTCAAGCGTCCCAGCACGTAAGCTGCTGCTCGCATGACCTCGGCCACCGCGACCAAGAGCTTCCAGGAGCTCGGCCTATCCCGGCTCACGTTGGAGGCGCTGCACGACGTTGGCTACGAGTCGCCGAGCCCGATTCAGGAACAGGCGATCCCCTCGCTGCTGGAAGGCCGCGACGTGATCGGGCAGGCGCAGACCGGCACCGGCAAGACGGCGGCCTTCGGGCTGCCGATCATGGAGTACGTTGACCCCAGCCTCGCCGAGGTCCAGGCGCTCGTGCTCACGCCGACCAGGGAGCTCTGCATCCAGGTCACCCAGGCGCTGCGGGCCTACGGCCACCGCAAGCGCGTCGACGTGGTCGCCGTGTTCGGCGGCGCTCCCATCAGGACCCAGCAGGCGCAACTGCGCGCGGGCGGGCACGTGGTCGTGGGAACGGTCGGGCGCGTGCTCGACCTGATCTCACGGCACTCCCTGTTGCTGCACGACTGTCGCTTCGTGGTGCTCGACGAGGCTGACGAGATGCTCGACCTCGGCTTCCTGGAGGACGTCGAGCGAATCCTCGCGCTGACTCCGAGCGGCCGCCAGACGGCGCTCTTCTCGGCAACGATGCCGGGCCCGATTCGCAAGCTCGCCGACCGCTACCTCTACGACCCGGTGCACGTGAAGGTGCAGGCGACGACGCTCACCATCGACACGGTCGCCCAGTTCCAGCTCGCGGTGGATCCGCGAGGCAAGCCGGAGGCGCTGGCCGAGGTGCTGAGCGCCGAGCGGCCCGCGCAGGCGATCGTGTTCGTGCGGACCAAGATCCGCTGCGACGATCTCTTCCGGCTGCTGCGCGACCGCGGCCTGAACGTCAGGGCGCTACACGGCGACATGACCCAGGGCGCCCGCGACGGCGTGATGCTCGCATTCAAGGGCGGGCGCGTGCCGATCCTCGTTGCCACCGACGTCGCCGCCAGAGGGCTTGACATCTCGACCGTCACGCATGTCGTCAACTACGACGTGCCGACCTCGCCGGACACCTACGTGCACCGCATCGGCCGCACGGGCCGGATCGGGCGCTCCGGCAGGGCGATCACCTTCGTGGAGCCCCGCCAGCTGCGCGAGCTCTCTGCGATCGAGCGCCACATCGGCACCTCGATCGCGACCTGGCAGAGCGGCGCCGATGCGCCGCCCACGCCTGTCATGGAGGTCCCGCGCCGACACTCCAAGCCGCATATCTCCCGCGACGGCAGCGAGCCGCGAGCAAAGCTCGCGCTGAAGGGCGGCCGTGCCGCGGGGCTGCGTGTCGCGGACATCGTCACCGCCGTCACCGCCTCCACGGGCCTGGACGGGGAGGCAGTCAGCGAGGTGCTCGTGCTCGACCGCTTCTCGTTTCTCTCGGTGCCCGCCTCAGAGGCGGATGCCGTCATCGAGGCGCTCTCAGGCAAGCGCGTGAGAGGCCGGCCGCTGCACGCAGAGCGGGTGGGCTGACCTCTACGCCAGGCCGCCGCTGGCCGTGAGCCGTGATCGCGGGCGCTGGTCGGCGGGAGGCTAATCTCCAGCGGGCAAGACACCACGATCGAGAGGAAGTCCACGCAGATGTCCACAGCCACGATGCAGACCACCGCGGGCGATATCACCTTCGAGCTCTTCGAGGAGGACGCGCCAAAGACGGTGGAGAACTTCCGCAAGCTCGCGGCTGACGGCTACTACGACGGGCTCGCCTTCCACCGGGTGATCAAGGACTTCATGATTCAGGGCGGCTGCCCACTGGGCACCGGCACCGGCGGCCCTGGCTACACCTTTGAGGACGAGATCAACCCGCACAAGATCGTTCGCGGCGCGTTGGCGATGGCAAATGCCGGGCCGGACACCAACGGCTCGCAGTTCTTCATTGTCACGGCGAAGTCGTGCCCCTGGCTCGACGGCAAGCACACCGTCTTCGGCGAGGTGAGCTCGGGCATGGACGTGGTCGACAGCCTGGAGGGCGTGGAGACCGACGGCTCCGACCGGCCGCTGGCGCCGATCGGGATCGCCAAGGTAGAGCTCTCCTGAAATTGGCCGGTCAGCCAGCAGGCTGGCGGCATCGCCCCGCGCGGAGTAGCCTCTGAAGTCAGAGCGAGCTAGCCCAAGGAGGCGCAGAATGGCCGGGGTCCAGGAGCAGGTCGATCGAGAGGCTCACGCGAGCAACGGCGCAACGCCGCCGCAGCCGGGCATCCCCGTCGAGAATCCAGCGACGGGCGAGATCGTCGCGACCGTCCCGGACCTCGATGCTGCGGCGGTCGCGGAGATGACCGCCAAGGGCAGGGCGGTTCAGCCGCAATGGAATGCCATCGGCTTCGAGGCGCGCGGGCGCGTTCTGAAGCGTGCCCAGAAGTGGCTCATCGGCAACTCCGAGCGCGTGATCGAGACGATCATCTCCGAGACCGGCAAGACTTACGAGGACGCCGAGTTCGCCGAGATCGCCTATGCCGCAAACGCCTTCGGCTTCTGGGCCAAGAACGCGCCGAAGTACCTCGCCGACCGGCACGTGAAGTCCTCTCAGCTGCTGGTCAAGGGCAAGAAGCTGATCGTCCGGTACCGCCCTCTTGGCCTGGTCGGCGTGATCGGCCCCTGGAACTATCCGCTCACGAACTCCTTCGGCGATTGCATCCCCGCGCTCGCCGCCGGCAACAGCGTGATCCTCAAGCCCTCCGAGGTGACGCCGCTGACCTCGCTGCTGATGGCTGAAGGCCTGAGGGAGTGCGGGCTGCCCGACGAGGTCTTCCAGGTCGCCAGCGGCCGTGGGGGCACCGGTGCGGCGCTGATCGAGCAGGTCGACATGGTGATGTTCACCGGCTCGACCAAGACCGGGCGGATGGTCGCGCAGGCGGCCGCCAAGCGGCTGATCCCCTGCTCGCTCGAGCTCGGCGGCAAGGACCCGATGATTGTGCTCTCCGATGCCGACTTGGAGCGGGCGGCCAACCTCGCTGTCTACTACTCGATGCAGAACGCGGGCCAGACCTGCATCTCGATCGAGCGCGCCTACGTCGAGGCGCCGGTCTACGAGGAGTTCGTGAGCAGGGTGACCGAGAAGGTCAGGGCGCTGCGCGTGGGGGCGCCGAAGGGCCCGGGGTCGGTGGAGGTGGGCGCGATCACCTTCCCGCCGCAGATGCAGACGATCGCAGACCATGTCGCCGACGCGAAGGGCAAGGGCGCGCGGGTCCTGGTCGGTGGCAATGCCGTTCCCGGCGCCGGTCGCTTCTTCGAGCCGACTGTCCTCGTGGACGTTGACCACACGATGAAGGTGATGACCGAGGAGACATTCGGGCCGACCCTTCCAATCATGAAGGTGGCAGACGCCGAGGAGGCGATCCGGCTGGCCAACGAATCTCCTTACGGCCTCAGTGCCTCGGTCTTCACCAAAGACGTCGACCGTGGCGAGCAGATCGCGCGCCGAATGCACGCCGGAGCGGCGAACGTCAACGACGCGCTGATCAACTACACCGCGCTGGAGCTGCCGATGGGCGGAGCGAAGGCCTCCGGGCTCGGCTCGCGCCATGGCTCAGGCGGCATCCGCAAGTACTGCGAGGAGCAGTCTCTCGTCGTCACGAAGCTGGCCCTCAAGCGCGAGATCCACATGTTCCCCTACAAGGCGAGGACCACGCGCCTGATCCAGCGGGTCTTCGGTTTGCTCTACGGGCGCGGCAGGCGGGACTGAGGCGAGATCCGCCGCGGCTCGCAAGTCGCCTTCAGTGCTCGGTCGCGAGCAGCGGGATTCCCAGCAGCATCTCGAGCGCCTCGATCGTCGCCTCCGGCGCGGTGTGGTGGACCACGGCCATCCCGAGCTCTTCGGCCGGCGGCAGATTGAAGGGGAGGTCATCGACGAAGACGCAGCTGGCGGGCGCAAGGCCGATCGCCTGTGCGCCCAACTCGTAGATCCGCGGCGCTGGCTTTCTGATGCCGACCTCGCCGGAGATGACGATGCCTTCGAAGAGCTCAGTGAGCAGATCTCGCGGATAGCGGCTCGTGCCCCAGGAGTTGGAGACGAGGCCGGTCTTGACGCCGGCGCGGCGGGCGGCCAGAACCGCCTGAACCATCGATTCTTCTGGTTGGGCGCCGGAGAAGAGGCGATCGATGATGCCCTCGGCTCTGACCACGCCGAGCAGCCTGCCGAGCTCGGCCTCGAACTCGGCCTCCGCCACGCGGCCCTCCTCGAAGCCGATCAGCAGATTGCGGGCGGATGGATCCTTGCGAAAGGCGCTCGCCAGCGCCTGCGGGTCAAGGGACTCTTCCTCGCAGAAGGCGGCGAAGGAGGCGAACAGGTTGCTGGTCATCACGCCGCCCCAATCCATGAGCAGCCCCTGACGATGCACGGCCTCAGACATCCTGCGCGACCTTGTGGGGGTGTGGCTCACTCATCGAAGGCGACCTTCTCGGCTTGGCGGGCGAGCTCGAACACGCCCTCGCCGAACGCCTTGAGGTGGGGATCGTCGGTCGAGCCGGCGATCGCGCGCTTGTAGTTACCCTCCATGAACACGGTCGCCTTCCAAAGGGCGAGCGCCGTGTACCAGCGTAGGTCCTGCATCGAGCGGCCCGATCGCTCTTCGTAACGGTCGATCAGTTCTGCGCGGCTGGGAAAGCCATCCCTGCGGGTCACCTGCCCGACCTGCTGGCGCAGCGTGTCCTCCGCGTCGCCCTCCTGCGCCCAGAACATGCACATGTAGCCGACATCCGCGAGTGGGTCGCCGATCGTGGCCATCTCCCAGTCGAGGACCGCGACCAGACGCGCGGGCGGCCGGTCGGCGAACATCGTGTTGCCAAGCCTGTAATCGCCGTGGACGATCGTGCTCAAGCCCGACGTTGGCATCTGCTCTGAGAGCCAACGCCCGACGCGCTCCACCGCGGGGACCTCTCGGGTCTTGTTGATCTCCCAGAGGCCGGTGAAGCGGCGCACTTGGCGCTCCAGGTAACCGCTCGGCTTGCCAAAGCCCTCCAGGCCGGCGGCCTGCCAGTCGACGGCGTGGATCTCGACCAGCGCGTCGATCAGCTCGTCTGCAATCTGGCGTCGTTGCTGCGGGCCGTCGAGCGCTGCCGGCACCTCTCCGACGATCACCTTGCCCCGCACGCGCTCCATGACATAGAAGGGAGCGCCGATCAGATCGCGGTCCTCGCAGACAGCGAGCACCTGCGGCACGCGCACCGGCGTGGCCGCGAGCGCCTTCAGCAGGCGCGCCTCGCGCAGCACGTCGTGGGCGCTCGGCGGCAGCGGGCCGCGCGGCGGGCGTCGCAGCACAGCCTCGATGCCGCTGCGCGAGATCAGGTAGGTGACGTTCGAGTGCCCCTCTCCGATCGGGGAGGCCTCGACTGGCCCCTCGCCGAGACCGTGCCGATCCAGGAAGTCCTCCAATGGCGCGAGCACGAGCAGCGGTTCCCGTGCGCCGGGCCGCACCTCGGCGAGGTTGCCAACGATGTCGTCCGGGGCCACGGTTGCACTCACCGCCTGCACGCTACATCACGTGCCGTAAAAGACCGAGGAATGACATTTCTGGTACCGCAACCTGGCTCGATGTCAGGTGTCCTGATCACAGAGCGCGCTGCGTGCGTCTCGTGATTGAGACGGTGTGGACTGGCCCCGCGAGCACGCCCGCGCACGCCGGCCGTCCCGGCTCGATCGGGTGCGCGCCGGTCCGGACGTAGCCCAAGCCACCCGATTGGGGGAATCAATGTCTCGCATCCGTACCTTCACGCTCGCCCTGCTCGCCGGCCTGCTGACTTTGGCCGCAGGTGTCATGGACGCCGGCTCCGCGCTCGCCTCCCACGGACAGGGGCTGTTCTTCGAGGCGCCGAGCGAGCTACTCGATCCCGCGAGCCGCCCGCTGGCCATCGAACAGATGCAGCACCTCGGCGTCAAAGCCGTGCGCATCGAGCTTTCCTGGTATTCGGTTGCTCCGGGCCGTGACAGCGCCAGCCGCCCCGGCTTCGATGCGACCGATCCGAGCTCCTACGAATGGGGGCAGTACGACGCGCTCCTCGCAGAAGCCAAGCGGCTGCACTGGCTGGTGCTGCTGACGGTGGCACCGCCAGCGCCGCGTTGGGCTACGGCCAACCGCACCGCGCCCTACGTCACGCGCCCCGACGATCGCGACTTCAAGGAATTCATGACCGCCCTCGGGCGTCACTATGGCTCGATCGTGACCGACTATGCGATCTGGAACGAGCCCAACGAGTACAACGCGCTGCGGCCTCAGTTTGGCGCCAATGGCAGCCCCGCCGCTCCGATGGTCTACAGGGGCCTGTTCGAGGCCGGCTACGAAGGGTTGCGGGCCGCGGGGATCAAAGCGCCGCGGGTGCTGATGGGCGAAACCTCGCCGGGCGGGTTCGCGAAGATGACTGGGAAGGTTCCCGGCTACTCGGGCGTGGCGCCGCTGGCCTTCCTGCGCAGCACCCTGTGTCTGAGCGCCAGCTACCGCAGGGCACGGAGCTGCAGCAAGCTGCCCGCCTACGGATACGCGCAGCATCCATATGCCTCCAACATCGAAGGGCCCTTCTACAAGCCGTCCAATCCCGAAAGCGTCACGATCGGCACGCTCGGCCGGCTGGTGAATGCTCTCAACCGAGCCGGCAAAGCAGGCGCGATCAAGCCTGGAATGCAGGTATACATAACGGAGTTCGGTGTGATGAGCAAGCCGAATCGCTACTTCGGCGTCTCGGTCGCACGGCAGGCCGAATACGACGCCATAGCGGAGCGGATCGCATGGGAAAACCCCCGCGTGGCGGACTTCTCTCAGTATCTGCTCAGAGACGACCCGCTTTCAAAAGAAGCAGGCGTCGTCACCTTCCAGACCGGCCTGGAGTACGCCGACGGGGAAAAGAAGCCGCTGTTCTATGGCTTTCCGGTGCCGTTGACCGTCACCTACGCGCGTCGCGGCTACAACCTCTGGGGCCTCGCCCGGCCCGCCGGCGGGAAAGCAACCACCGTAACCGTCCTGGTGCAGCATCCGCATTCCAGCCGCTGGCAGGTATTGGCGAAAGTCCGCACCGGGCCGCTCGGCTACTGGACTTTGAAATCCACGGTGAAGGCCACGCGCTGGCGGGTGCGGTGGAGGAGCCCCTCCGCGGTGGGATACGAAGGTCCCCCGATCGGGGCATACAGGGCGCCGTGAGCTGAGACGGTGGCAGGCGGGCCCTTCGGCTTCCGAGGCGCCCGTCTGCCGGCGGCAGCACGGCGCGCTGCTCCTACGATGGGAGAGCGATGCCAGAGCTGCCAGAGGTCGAGATGACTGCGCGACTGCTCGACGGGCAGCTCGAGGGCGCCGCGATCGACTCGGCTCTGGCGCCCGGCATCAACGCTCTGAAGACCTTCGATCCGCCACTCGAGGCCTTGAAGGGCAACAGAGTCCTCACGGTCCGTAGGCGCGGCAAGCACCTGATCGTCGACACCGACGGCGAGCTCTCGCTGCTGATGCACCTGATGTCCGCGGGGCGGCTGCAGCTCTATGAGAAGCGGGCAGGCCTGCGCGATCGCACCTCGCGGCTGCTCGTGCGGCTACGGGCGCCAGAGCGCGATCGTGAGCCGACGCGCGAGTGGGAGCTGCGCCTGCGCGAGTTCGGCTCCAGGCAAGCGGCCTGGGTGAAGCTTCTGGTGAGCGAGCAGTTGCAGCAGGACGAGTCGCTTGCGCGGCTTGGGCCCGAGGCATGGCCGGACACACCCGATCTAGAAGAGCTGCTCGCGGTCCCACGGCCGCTGAACGCGCTGTTGCGTGACCAGCACACGATTGCGGGCATCGGCCGCTCATGGGCCGACGAGATCCTCTGGGAGGCCAGGCTCTCTCCCTACAAGCGCGGCGTCGACCTTGACGGGCAGGAGCTCGCGGCGCTGCGCGAGGCGATTTCAAAGACCTTCGGGGAGGCGATCGTCCACTACGAGGAGGTCCTGAAGCTTCCGATCCCCGACAAGCTGCCGATGCCGCTGCGTGTCCACGGCCGCGCGGGAGAGCCCTGCCCCCGCTGCGGCACCACCCTGCTTGCGGTCCACTTCGAGCAGCACGTGATTGCCTACTGTCCGACCTGCCAAACGGGCGGGCGTGCGCTTAAGGACAGGCGGCTCTCGCGGCTGCTGAAGTGAGGATGCGGACGATCGATGGCCGAGACCAGAGCGAAGCGCCTGAGCAAGCTGGTCGAGCAGCTGCGCGTAGCGCCCGGCTCGAAGGTCAGCCTGGCCAAGGACTTCGATCCACGCTTCAAGGCTGGGTGGCTGAAGAGGCAGGAAGCAGAGGAGCAGCTGCAGCTCAGCGTCGAGCTGCTCGCCGAATACCAGGACCGGCTCGCCGCTCAGGACAGGTATGGGTTGCTGGTCGTCTTGCAGGGGATCGATGCCTCCGGCAAGGACGGCACGATCCGCCACGTGATGAGCGGGATGAGCCCACAAGGGGTGATCGTCCACAGCTTCAAGGTCCCCTCCGAGGAGGAGCTTGCCCACGATTTCCTGTGGCGCTACGCCAGCAGGCTGCCCGCCCGCGGTCAGATCGGGATCTTCAACCGTTCCCACTACGAGGAGGTGCTCGTGGTGCGCGTGCACCCCGAGCTGCTGGAGCGCCAGCGGCTGCCCGATCTCGCGAGCGGCAAGGACATATGGCGGCGCCGCTACCGCGAGATCAACGACTGGGAGCGCCATCTGACCAACAACGGCATCAAGGTCGTGAAGCTGTTCCTGAACCTCTCAGCCGAGGAGCAGCGCACCCGCTTCCTCGGGCGCATCGACCTCGCTGAGAAGAACTGGAAGCTCTCAGCCAGCGACATCCGCGAGCGCGCAAATTGGGATGCATACCAGCACGCGTTCTCAGAGATGCTCAGCAACACGAGCACCGAGTGTGCGCCCTGGTACGTCATCCCGGCCGATCACAAGTGGTTTGCTCACATCTCTGTCGGCGCGGTGCTCGTGCATGCGCTCGTGCAGATCGATCCCCAGTATCCGCAGCCCGACGCCGCCGAGCGCCAGGCGCTCGCGCAGGCGCGCGCCCAGCTGCAGGCGCAAGCGTCCGAAGGCGCGCCCGCCGACCCCTATGCGCAGGAGCACGGCGATGTATCCGGTGCTCGTCATGGAGGGCATTAGATGTGCGTGCTGCTCTCTCCTGCCCGCTCATGGCCGACATCGGCGTCGATTTGCGCAAGATCGACGCTCGGCCGGTGCAGGTGAGATACGTGCGATAGATCGCAGAAGGCCTGATTGCGCGGCCCGGGGTAGTAGACTCGCGCGATGGGCGCTGAGGGTGCCTTTCGCACAGGGTCCGGCGAGCCGCTGCTGCTCGTCCATGGGTTCTCAGGTGTGCCACAGATGTGGCGCCCTGTCGTTGGCTACCTCGAAGGATCCTTCGAGATCCTCGCCGTCGCGCTCGCGGGCCACGCCGGCGGCGTGGACCTACCGTCCGGCGTCGTTGCCTCCGTGGCGGCGCTTGTCGACGTGGTGGAGCGCGAAATGGACGCCGCCGGCTTCGAGACTGCGCATGTGGCCGGGAACTCGCTCGGCGGCTGGATCGCGCTGGAGCTTGCAAACCGCGGACGGGCGCGTTCGGTGGTGGCCCTCTCGCCCGCTGGCGGCTGGGAGCGCGGCACCTCCGAGGAGAGGCGCCTGCGTCGCCTCTTCACTCGCAATCACGCGATCTCCAAGCGCATGCTGCCCTACATGCCCAGACTGCTCAACCGTCCGCGCCTGCGCAGGGCTGTGCTTGCGGGAGCGATGGCTCGCGCAGATCGTCTCGATCCTGCCAGCGCGCTCACGGTGGTCGAGGGGTCGGTCGAATGCCCGATCTACTTCGATCTGATGGAGGCGGTTCTGCGCGACGGGCCGCCCACTGGCTTCGAGCAGATATCGAGCCCTGTGCTGCTTGCCTGGGGAACCAAGGACGCTCTCCTGCCCGCCGGGCGCTACGCGCAACGGATGCGCAACCTCGTTCCGAGCGCTCACTGGATGGACCTGGAGGGGCTCGGTCACGTCCCGATGGGCGACGACCCCGAGCTGATCGCCCGGCTGATCGCCGATTTTGCCTCTCGAGCCGGCGCAAGCGCCTTCGAGCACGAGATGGTCGCTCAGGCGCTTGCCTGATAGCGCGACCGACCTGGCCGCAAGTCGCGCCGCAGGCGTCCGCTCACGCGGCGAGCAGCGATCCGCACTGCGGCCTTGGCCTAGGCTGCAGACCTCCCAATCCCAGCAGTTGCTCTGAGAGTGACGGGCGTACGACCAACTGGGCCTGTCAGTGGGGCGAGGGCTCTGAGGGCCATGTCCGGGGCCCCCGCGCTCGCTGTCATCGCCAGCGGGTGGGGCCACGGCAGCGCCGGCCGGCCGAGCCGGTAGCCCTGGGCGAGCGGCGCGCCGATGCTGCGTACGACGGCAAGCTCGGCATCCGTCTCGACTCCCTCGACGACCAGCAGGCATCCGACCTGCTCGGAGTAGCTGACCAGCGCACCCACGAGTGCCGCTCGTTCGGTATCGCCGTCTATGCCGCTGACCAGCGAGCGGTCGAGCTTCAGATAGCGCGGGCGCACGGCGGTGATCTGGCGAAGCCCGGAGTAGCCGGCGCCCATGTCGTCGACTGCGAGGCATGCGCCGCGCGCTCGGATGGACTCGAATGCCTCGATCAGATCCGCGTCGCCGCGGACGAGCGTCTCCTCGGTGATCTCGACGATCAAACCATCGAGGCCATCCGGTCGACTGCCAGCGGCCGCCTGCAGCATGTCTTGGGTGGCGCGCTCCAACAACACCGGCACGGAGAGGTTGAGCGAGAGGCTCGTTCCCGGCGGCCGCTGCCCGAACAACGCGAGCCCTGCGCGCAGGCACGCCCGCTCCAGCTCCGGGCGCAGCCCAAGCTCCTGCGCGAGTGCGAGCCAGTGCAGCGGACCGCCTTCGATGTCCGGGTGGCTGAAGCGCGCAAGCGCCTCGTATGCATGGGCCGAACCTGTCGCGATCTCCACGATCGGCTGTACGACCATCGCAAGCCCTTCGCCGTCTATCAGCCGTGCGATCGCCGCGCCCGCGCTTGCGACCTCGTCGGCTGTGAATGCCTCCGACGCTGCCTCGGGCACACCGGGACACTGATCGGGCTCTCGACCATCGCGCGCTGCCATCCTCGCGGCGATATCGCCGGCCAGCAGCAGGGTGCTGGCGCTCGTGGCCTGCGCTCGTGCCTGCACGAGCAGTTGATTTAGCTCCTGCGTGAGACGTCCGCTTGTCAGCAGCAGGCCGAGTGTCGCCATGCAGAACGCCGCATATTCCATGCTGAGAGCTCCGTGGTGCACCACCGGCGCAAGCAGGGCCAGCAACACGATCGACCGTCCAAGCCAATGCTGCCTACCACCACGTGCGAGCACGCCGCTTGCGATTGCGGTCAGCCAAAGGATGCTGAGGACGCTTACGTGCTGCTCGCCAAGGCCGACGATCAGGACCGCAGAGCCGCCAGATAGAGACTCCTCGGCTCCGAGCAGTCCTGAGCGGGGGGCGAGGAGCTGCAGCAGCGAGGTTAGCCCGACGAGCGCAAAGCCTGCGATGGTGGGTGCTGGCGAAGAGGTGAGCGCCGGCACGGTGAGCACCAGCAGGATGCCAGCGGCGCCTACTGCCATGCGCGTGAGCGCAGCGGTGCGGCGCGCACGCAGGACCGGCGCGTCAGGCTCGCTCGCGGGTGAGCCGAATGACGGCCACATACACGGAATCTCGACCGCTGGAGCCAATCCTTGAGCTTGCGCGGCGTGAGCTCGACCTACGTCACCGTGGCGGCGCTCGATCCCGGCGCTCGATCACCGGCGTGGCCCGCCGGGGGCGCGACGCTCGAAGTCATGCCGCGCGATCCGATCGCCGGATGGACCATCCTCGACGCCTCGTTCGGCGGGTCAGGGCCACGATCGGGTGCCGCAGCTGATCGACCGCTATCTGGCGAGATTGACGTCGACGCCTTCATCTCCCATCGCATCGGCCTCAATGAGGTCAACCGCGGCTCCGAGCTGATGCACCACCAGGATGGCTCCGGGACCGTCGTCGAGTTTGGCTAAAAGCTCCTGCGACGCCACCTCCCGTCGACCGCACGATGCGTTTGAGGTTAGGATCCTGGCGTGATCGAGCGTGGAGAGCAGGCTCCCGACTTCGAGTTGCCTGACCAGGAGGGTCGGCCGGTCAGGCTCTCTGAGTTCCGTGGCCAATCCGTTGTGGTCTATTTCTATCCGAAGGCCGCAACCTCAGGCTGTACCGTCCAGGCATGCGGTGTCCGCGACCACCGGGCTGACTACGAGAAGGCCGGGGCAGTCGTACTTGGCATATCGCCGGACCCGGTGCGCAAGATCAAGAAGTTCGCCGACGACCAGGACCTCGCGTTCCCGCTGCTGTCCGACGAGGATCATGCCGTCGCCGAGGCCTACGGCGTCTGGGTGCAGAAGTCGATGTACGGGCGCACCTACTGGGGCAACGAGCGCACCACGTTCGTGATCGATAGCGGCGGCTGCGTATCCGAGGTGCTACGCAAGGTCAAGCCGGCTCAGCACGACGAGCTGGTCATCGCAGCTCTTGCCGGCGCCTGACATCCTCGTCGGCGCAGCGCGGCGTAGCGCTCTGGGCACTGGATCCACGCGTCCCGAGACGATCTCGCCGGGCTCGATGTTGAATGCTCATCCCGGGCCTCGGACCGTTGCTACGCAGGCTCGATGTTCTGGTTGACCCGGAAGAGGTTGTCGGGGTCGTACTGGGCCTTGATTTGCGTCAGCCTGTCGTAGTTATCGCGGTAGCTCGCGCGCACCCGCTCCTGGCCCTCGTCCATCATCATGTTGACGTAGGCGCCGCCGGCGGAGTGGGGGTGCAGCGCATCGAAGTAGTCGACGGACCAGCGCCGGATCTTCTCGGTGTTCGTCGGGTCATGGTCGACTCCCGCGTACACGGCTGCCCAGACCGCGTCTCGGTAGCCCCAGGCCGTATCTGAGGCCGCTGTGTCGTGGGCGGCGCCGTCCACGGGGTACAGGTGCATTGTCGACTGCATTGTCGGCATCTCGGCGCCGAAGCGGGCGTGCGCCTGCACGGCGGCGGGAGGTATCTGCTTTACGAAGTCGGCGCGCCAGTACCACTGGTCGCCAGACGGGTACAGCCCGTCGAAGGCGCTCTGCAGATCTGGGTGCCCCATCGGCTGGACGCCGTGCAGCAGCGGCTCTGGCAACGCTTGCAGCAGCGGCGCCATCGCTCGTGCTCCGCTCTCCTGATCGCCGACGTAGCACCAGACGACTCCGCAGACCTTGCGCATGTGCAGCTCCTCGGGGAACGGCGGCGCCGGCGGGACGGTGGTGAAGGCGAAGAACCCATTCAGCTCTCGCGGCGCGTCCGGCAGGAACTTGCTGTAGGCGGTGAGCACCTCGGCGCCCAGCTCGACCGGCCAGAAAGTCGGCCCGCCAAGGATCGTGCCGACCTCGTGCAGGCGGAAGAGGAACGACGTGACGACGCCGAAGTTGCCGCCACCGCCGCGGATCGCCCAGAACAGGTCCGGGTGCTCGTTCGCGCTGGCGCGGACCTGCTCGCCACTCGCGAGCACGACATCCGCCGCGAGCAGGTTGTCGATCGTGAGACCGCACATGCGTGTCAGGTGGCCGATGCCCCCGCCGAGCGTGAGGCCGCCGACGCCGGTGCTGGAGATGATGCCGCTTGGTGTGGCGAGCCCGTGCATCGCGGTGGCTCGGTCGACTTCGCCCCACGTGCATCCACCGCCCACCCGGACGGTCCGCATGCCGGAATCGACCTCGACGTTCTTCATCTCGGAGAGGTCGAGCACCACGCCGTCGTCACAGACACCCAGTCCGGCGCCGTTGTGCGCCCCGCCACGAACGGCCAGCAGCAGCCCGCGGTCGCGTGCGAAAGAGACCACGAGGGCAACGTCGGAAGCGTCGGCGGCATAGGCGATCAGCGCCGGCCGTCTGTCGATCATCGCGTTGTAGACCTTGCGTGCCGCCTCGTAGCCTGCGTCCTCGGAAGTGATCAAGCGCCCGTGGAACGCCGGAAGCGCCTGGCGCGCGGATGCTGTCGTGATGGCGTGTGTGCTCACGGTCTTCTCCCTTGCGATCGTCGGAATGACCTTTCAGGAACGAACGTACGCGCTGCATGCGATCGTGTCATGACCTGATTTGACCTACTTGCGAGAGCGCGCTGCTCCATCAGA
Source organism: uncultured Actinomycetota bacterium (assembly GCA_963790265.1). Lineage (GTDB taxonomy): Bacteria > Actinomycetota > Thermoleophilia > Solirubrobacterales > Solirubrobacteraceae > Palsa-744. The sequence goes on along the minus strand of CAWBNT010000001.1, from coordinate 2,757,436 downwards.
TCGACGCGATGGTCAGATCTGACTATCGTCGTTGGTGCCGTGAACGCCGGGATCGACGATCTGCCCGACTCGCTGCGCCCCGCCTCGACATTCCCGTTCGTGGGGCGCTCGGCGGAGCTCGATCTGCTCCATACGCTCATGCCGAGCGCCGTGGGAGAGCGCCGACGTGTCGTGCTGCTGGCAGGCGAGTCCGGTTCCGGCAAGAGCCGGCTGGTGCGCAGGTTCGCCAGTGAGACGGCGCAGCGGGGAACGCTAATCCTCTACGGCGCCTGCGACGCTGTCGTTCCGACGCCCTATGGACCATTCGCCGAGGCGCTCGATCGTCTCGTGCGCATCGCCGAGCACGCTGAGGACCCCGTGGCCGAGCTTGGCCCGGGAGCGGGTGAGCTCACCAGACTGCTGCCAGACCTCGCTTCTCGGGTCCGCGGGCTGGCGGCGCCCCTTGACGTCGACCCGGACACCGGGCGCCACCGGCTCCATACGGCGGTCACCGCCCTGCTCACGAACGCCAGCGCTCGGCAGCCGGTGCTGCTCGTGCTCGAGGACGGTCACTGGGCCGATGCCGGGACGCTCCTTCTCTTGCGACATCTCGCGCGCACGACCTGGGGCGGGCGCGTGCTGCTCGTCATGACGTTTCGCGACACCGAGGTGGACGTTCAACGAGAGCTGAGCGAGACGCTCGCCGACCTTCGTCGCTCCGAGGACGTCGTGCGGATGCGGCTCGGCGCGCTCTCCGACGTCGATGTCGCCGACTTCGTACGACGCGCCGTCGAATGCGACCTCGCCGACGACGTGCGCGAGCTCGCGGCTTCGATCCATGATCTCACCGATGGCAATGCGTTCCTCGTCTGTGAGCTGTGGCGAGCCTTGGTCGAGACGGGGACTGTGGAGGTCGGCGGCGGGCGGGTCAGGGTGGTTCGCCCCCTGCGTGAGCTTGCGACTCCAACTGGCGTACGGGAGGTCGTCAGCCAGCGACTCGCGCGTCTGGACCCCGGCGCTGCGGAGCTGCTCGATCTGGCGGCCACGATCGGGCCGGAGTTCGAGCTGGATGTGATCCGCTGTGCCGCCGGGCAGGCCGAGCGGGAGTTGCTCGCCGCGCTGGAGGAGACGGTGGCCAGCGGAATGGTGGAGGAGCTCCCTGCGCCCAGGCTTCTCTGCCGCTTTACACACGAGCTTGTGCGGCGGGCCGTTTACGACCGGCTTTCGCTTGCGCGACGGGCCGAGCTTCACCTGCGTGTCGGGGAGGCGCTCATCGCCGCTGGGGCATCCGAGCGAGCGCTCGCGGACCTTGCGCACCACTTCACCGTTGCCGCCCCGCTCGGCGGCAACGGGCGCGCGATCCACTACAACGTCCGTGCAGCGGGGGCCGCCAGCGCCGCGCTCGCCTTCGAGGAGGCGGCATCGCACCTGCGTGCCGCGATCGACCTCGGCATCGACGAGGAGCGAGAGCGAGCCGAGACGCTGCTCGAGCTCGGCATGACCCATAACCGGGCCGGCAACGCCACAGCCGCGTTCGAGGCGTTCGCTGCGGCGGCGGCAATAGCGCGTGAGCAGGGCAGCGGTGAGCTGCTCGCACGGGCCGCGGTCGGCTATGAGGACGCCGGCTGGCGTCCGGGAATCTTCAGCGTGGAGACGATCGACCTGCTGGAGGAGGCGATTCCCGCGCTCGCAGAGCAGGACAGTGCTGAGCTGCGTGTCGGCCTGCTCGCCGGACTCGCGCGCGCTCTCGACCTTCGGGGCGACCGCGAGCGTGGCGCGATCGTGCGTGGCAACGCGATCGAGCTGGCGCGGCGGCTGGACGACCGCTCAGGGCTGGCCAGGGTGCTGGTCCGCTCCTACTGGGCGCGCGGCACGAGCCCGCTCGAGGAGATCCTCGCGATGCTCACCGAGGGAAAGGATCTTGCGGAGGAGCTGCAGGATGCAGAGCTGAGGACTGAGGCGATGGCCTGGCGCGTGCCGACCTTCGTCTCCATGTGCGATCTGGGCTCCGCGCGGGTCGAGGTGCTCGCCCTGCGCCAGATGGCCGAGCGCACCGCGCAGCCGTTCATGCATCACGTGGCCGAGCATTACGCCTCGGCGATCGCCCTCTGTGACGGGCATCTCGCCGAAGCCGAGGCGATGGCGGAGCGATCCCACGAGTGGGGGAGACTGCTGACCGGGCGGGACGCCACGGGGACCTATGGGATCCAGATGTTCAGCATTCGGCGCGAGCAGGGGCGTCTGGCGGAGCTGGCGCCCGTGATCAGGATCCTCGCCGGCGAAGTGGAGCGCGAGGGGCCATGGCGCCCCGGGCTCATCGCCGTGCTCGTCGAGCTGGGGATGGAGGTGCAGGCGCGACGGGAGCTTTCACGCCTCGCCGCAGAGGGCATCGAGGGCCTCCGCACGTCGCTATGGACGGCCACGCTCGCCTATCTGGCCGACGCCTGCGCCGCGCTGGGCGACGAGTCGATGGCAGCCGTCGTGTACCCAGAGCTCGAGCCGCTCGCGGGCGCCAACGTGATGATCGGCCATCTGGTCAGCTGCTACGGAGCCGCCGACCGGTATCTCGGGATGCTCGCTGGGACGCTGGGCGAGGCGGAGCGCGCCGAGGAGCACTTCGAGCGGGCGCTCGAGTTGAACCGACGCACGGAGATGCCGACGTGGGTCGCGCATACCGCCTACGAGTACGCGCGCTTCCTGCACATGCGTGGAGGCGCCGCAGGACGGACTCGCGCGCAGGCCCTGGCGAGTGAGGCCGCGGCGCTGGCCGAGCGGATCGGCATGCGCGAGCTGCTTGGGAGGATCCGCGCGCTCGGTGTGTCTGCCTCTGCTCTCCGACTCCCGAATGAGCTATCGCCACGCGAGGCGCAGATCCTCGCGCTGGTAGCACAAGGGCTCAGCAACAAGGAGATCGGCGGCGCCCTCTCGATCAGCGAGCACACCGCGGCCAATCACGTCCGCAGCATCCTGCGCAAGACCGGCTGCGCCAACCGCACCGAGGCCGCGTCGTTCGCTCATCGGCACGGATTGGTGTCGGCTACGATCTAGGGGATGCCGCTGTACGTCATCGAGCGCAGCTTCGCCAATCAGCTGGATCTCACAAGCGACGATGTCGAGCTGATCGAAGAGGTGAACGACGGCGAGGGGGTGCGCTGGCTGTTCTCGTTTCTGAGCGCCGACCGGCGACGCACCTACTGCCTCTATGAGGCGCCCTCTCCGGATACGATCCTGGCGGCTGCGCGGAAGGCCAACATCCCAGCGGACGTGGTCGTCGAGGTGAGCCCAGCCCTCCCGCAGCTCTCGGGGCGCCTGCGCGACTGGGCCGACTCGATAGCCTGAGCACGGACGTCCTCACCCGAGGCTGGATCGCTCCCAGACGGAAAAAGCAGGTCTCGGGCTATGCGCTTTGCGCGAAAGAGAGGCGTCTCGTGTGGCCTATCCCAGACGCCTGCAACGGACGGCTCGAGCGCGGCGTCGGAAGTGCTCATCCAGCTAGGAGGATCTGCATGTCGGTTGGCGAGACCCGCTCGCTCCGAGCGCACATAGCTCGTTGATCTCTGCGCTGGAGCAGTGCTGGCCGCCATTCGTGCTCGTCGCCGGGCTGCTGTTGGTCGGCCTCGTGGCCGGCGAGGACGGGCTCTTCGAGGCGGCGGCGGCGCGCCTGGAGCGCCTGCCCGGTCCTCCAATCGCCCTGTTTGGCGCCTGCTGTCTTGCGGTTGCGGTGACCACCGCGCTGCTGAACCTCGACACCTCGGCTGTGTTCCTGACGCCGGTGCTGATAGTCGCCGCGCGCCGTCGCGGGCTGGCGGTTGCACCGTTTCTCTACGCCGCGCTGCTCATGTGCAACGCATCCTCGCTGTACCTGCCGGGCTCAAATCTCACCAATCTGCTCGTGCTCTCGGCTCACGGGCTCTCCGGCGCGGCGTTCCTGGCAAGGATGCTGCCGGCGGCGCTGGCCGCGACGTTGATCACCGCTCTTGGTCTGGTCGTGATCCACCGGCGCGCGCTCCGTGCCGGTGGCGTGCCGTCGGCCGGCCGGCCGCAGCCGATCCATCTGAGCGTCGGCCTTCTCGCCGTGATCGCTTCGGCCGCGCTGATGGCGGTGCTGCGCAACGCCGCGTTGCCGGTGCTCGCGGTCGGCGTGGCCGCGTTCGCGCTTCAGCTGCGCGAGGGCAGAATCTCCACCAGGCAGGCAATCGGGCATCTCGGCGCGCCATTGTTGATCGCGCTGTTCGTGCTGGCGGTCTGCCTGGGGGCGCTGGCGCGAGCGACCGGCTTCCCGGGCGAGGCGATCGGCTCCTCTGGCCCTGTGGCGATCGCGGCGATCGCGGCGGCGGCCAGCGTGGCGGTCAACAACCTGCCGGCCGCCGTGCTGCTCTCGGCCTCGCGCTCCACGCACCCCACGGCGCTGCTGATCGGACTCGACATCGGCCCGAACCTCGCCCTCAGCGGCTCCCTCTCGGCGCTGCTGTGGTGGAGGGCGGCGCGGGCGGCGGGAGCCAGACCCTCGGCGCTTGCATGCTCGCGGCAGGGCCTGCTGCTCGCCCCGATCGCGATCCTTGTGGCCCTGGCCGCTGCCGGCGAGCTGTAGGTAGGTGGGATGGGCTCGCTCCCGGCGGCCGTCAGGTCTATGATGCGCGCGCTTTGGGGGTACAAAGTTGGGACCCCGGCTTGCAGGGCACGATGATCAAGGCACCGATCCAAGAAGGGAGAGCTGTCATGCAGACTGCGACGCTGAAGAGCCTCGAGCATGAATTCGATGACGAGGATTGGGACGACGACGACGAGGATCTTCCCGGCACGGACGACGAGGAGCTCGATTTCGACGAGCTCGAGGAAGAGGAAGCCGAGGAGCTCTAGCGCGCCGCGGCGTCTCCGACGTACGCACGAAGGGACGGCAGCGGTTCGATGCCGCTATTGAAGGCCCTCGCGCGCCTCGCGCACGAGGGTGACGGCCTCCGGGAAGACTACGGCGATCACGGCCCGGATCTGCTGCGCCTGAGCCTCGGCGTCGCCCTGGAGGTTGACGCGGTTGACCGCGGCGACCGTCATGTCGACCGCGAGCTTGATCGCGTTGTCCGCCCAGGCCAGTTTCTGCTGGCCCTGCATCTGTTCGGCGAACTCCGCCAGACGGCGCTGGAGCTCCTCGGGATCTCCGAACAGATCGCCCAAGCCACCACTTTCCATCCCACCATCATAGACTCTGCATCGCATGGCCTCGAAAGGCAAAGCCGAGCCGTCCAGCGGCAAACGGTCAAAGGGCGGACCGAGCGCCGAGGTCGCCGCTCAGCTGGAGTGGGAGCACGACCGTCGCTCCCGCCTCGGCGTGCCGGCAGTAGCCGGCGGCTTTCTCTACCTCTTTGGCGCCGTGATCATTGGCTCGGCGCTCGGCGGGGCGCCGACCGTCGGGCTGCTGCAGGCGATCTCTCCTGCGCTCAAGGGCGAAGCTCACCCGCAGCGAAGCCCGCGCGCCGACGAGGTCATCTACATCAGCCACCACGCCTTTCCGCTGATCGCGGGCAGCCTGATCTCCGCGATCGCGCTGCTGGCGCTCACCGCCGTCCTGGTCGTGCTCGTGAAGGCGACGCGCTTCAGGCGTTTGCAGTCGTGGCAGGCGACGATGCCGCTGGTGGTGATCGGCGGGATCGGGTTTGCGGCCGTGAGCATCGGACACCAGATCGCCGGAGCGATCCTCACCCACAACTTCGCCACCGGCAATGACTTCAGCAACCACGCCGTCGACTATGCGCTGACGAACGCGAGCGTGAACGTGGGGATGCAGTACATCTCGCTGCTGGCGGGCCTGTCGCTGACCGTCGGGATGATCTCGGCATCTCTGGGCGCGATGCGCGCCGGGCTGCTCACGCGCTGGATGGGCGTGGTGGGGATATTCGCCGCGCTGCTGATCTTCCTGCCGATCGGCGGCGAGACCCTGACGCTCGTGCCAGCCTTCTGGCTCGCTGCGATGGGCATGCTCTACATGGGCCGCTGGCCGGGCGAGGAGCCGCCGGCGTGGGCGGCTGGGGAGGCTCGCCCGTGGCCAAGCCAGGCCGAGCTGCGAGCGGCTCGGCAGGCCGCTGCCTCGGGCCAGGAAGTCGATCAGGGCGTCAAGGATGAGCCCGCCGCGATCGAGAATGGCTCCGCCGCCGGCGCATCGACGGGGCTTGCGTCCTCTGTGGCTGGCGGCAGACGGCGCCGCAAGCGCGGTTCTCGCAGCTGACGCGCCGGGTCCGTGATTTCCGGCGCCCGGTCGCGTAGTTCCACGCACGCGGGCTGCCTTGTTGGGCGGTGCATGCAATCGGGTGCGAGTGGGAATAATCGTAGGTGAACATGTGGTTATCGTCACAAGGTGACGGCCCGTGCTCGCATCCCATCGCAAGCATCTCTACGGCCGCCGTCCATGCGCGGCCTGAAGGGAGGGTCCCCATGGAGGCAGCATCGATCCATCCACACCCGGCGCAGGGCGAAGGCATGCGCAGGGCGCCCGCCGAGCCGCAGGCGGCGGAGCCGGCGCGGGAGGCGATCTGGAAGCCGGCCGATCCGGCGCCGCTTGGCCTTGCTGGGTTCGCGATGACGACGTTCGTGCTCTCGATCTTCAACGCAAACCTCGTCAACGAAAAGGGCCTGCCCGTGGTTCTCGGGCTGACGCTTGCCTACGGAGGCGTGGCCCAGCTGCTGGCCGGCATGTGGGAGTTTCGCAACGGAAACACGTTCGGGGCGCTCGCCTTCTCCTCATTCGGCGCGTTCTGGCTTTCCTTCTGGGCGCTGCAGGTCTTCTACGCCAAGGACATTGGCGGCAACGTCGGCCACGCCGTGGGCGTGTACCTGTGGGCATGGGCGATCTTCACCGCTTACATGACCATCGCCTCGCTGAGGGTGAGCGCCGCCGTCGCACTCGTGTTCATCCTGCTGACAGCGACCTTCATCCTGCTGGCCATCGGCGCGAGCGGGTCGCATCACACGGTCACCCACTGGGGCGGCTACTTCGGCCTGGCGACCGCTGCGGTGGCTTGGTACGCCTCCTTCGCGGGTGTGACCAACTCGACCTTCGGTCGCACGATTCTGCCGACGGTGCCCCTGGGGAACAGGTAACGGCACCGCACGGCAGGGAGAGCCGCGCGGAGGGCGTGGCACCGTCCACGCCCTCCATGGCGGCGGAGAAGACGAGCGATGCTGCATGATGGAGGACGGAGGGGCGTCCGGACATTTCGATCCAGTGAGGTGGAGGATGGCTACTGAGCAGAGGCTTACAAGCGGAGAGGAGCTCGACGGGCAGCTGGCGACGCTGCTGGAGGTCGAGCGGTTCGATCCACCAGCGCAATTCAAGGAGCATGCGCTGCTCAGTGACCCAGCCGTCTACGAGCAGGCGGCCGCCGACCCCGAGGGCTGGTGGGCCAAGCAGGCGGAGAGCCTTGACTGGGCCAAGCCCTGGGAGAAGGTGCTCGACGAGTCGAACCCGCCCTTCTACAAGTGGTTTCTCGGTGGCAGGCTGAACGTCAGCCACAACTGCCTGGACCGGCACGTCGCCGGCGGTCGCGGAGAGCGGATCGCCTACCACTGGCTGGGGGAGGACGGCAGCGAGCGCGAGATCACCTATGCGCAACTGCTGGCGGAGGTGAAGCGATTCGCCTCGGCGCTGAAGGACCTCGGCGTGCGCAAGGGCGAGGTCGTCGGCATCTACCTCCCGATGATCCCCGAGGTGGTCGTGGCGATGCTCGCCTGCGCAAGGATCGGCGCGCCCCACAACGTCGTCTTTGGCGGCTTCTCCGCCGAGGCGGTGCGCGAGCGGATGGAGTTCTCCGACGCGAAGCTGCTGATCACCGTCGATGCGGCCGCGCGCAAGGGCAAGGTCGCGCCCGTGAAGGAGCGCGTCGACGAGGTGATGGGCGACCTGACATCGTTGAAGAAGATCGTCGTGGTCAGGAGCAAGGGCGTGCCGTGCGAGATGCGGCAGGACGGGACGTCTACTACGACGAGATCTGTGCAGCGGCCGATCCGGAGTGCCCGGCAGAGCCGATGGACTCCGAGGACCCGCTCTACATCCTCTACACCTCCGGCTCGACGGCGAAGCCGAAGGGCATCCTCCACACCACCGGCGGCTATCTGACGGGAGTCTCCGCCACGCACCGCTACGTCTTCGACCTGAAGGCCGACAGCGACGTTTACTGGTGCGCCGCCGACGTGGGCTGGGTGACCGGCCACTCCTACATCGTCTACGGCCCGCTGGCCAACGGCGCGACCTCGGTGATGTGGGAGGGCGCGCCCGATTACCCCAACAAGGGAATCTGGTGGGAGATAGTCGAGCGCTACAAGGTGAGCATCCTCTACTGCGCGCCGACCGCGATCAGGGCCTGCATCAAGTGGGGGGCCGAGTGGCCAAACGGCCACGACCTCTCTTCGCTGCGCCTGCTTGGGAGCGTCGGCGAGCCGATCAACCCGAAGGCGTGGCTGTGGTACCACAAGGTGATCGGCCACGAACGCTGTCCGATCGTCGACACCTGGTGGCAGACCGAGACGGGCTCGATCATGATCACGCCTCTGCCCGGCATCACGAGCACCAAGCCTGGCTCGGCGACAAATCCCTTCCCCGGCGTGCAGGCCGACGTGGTCGACGAGACCACGGGCGAGTCGATCGAGCAGGGACAGGGCCTGCTCGTGCTCACGAGACCGTGGCCGTCGATGCTGCGGACGCTCTACAAGGAAGAGCAGCGCTTCGTGGACACCTACTTCAGCCGGTTCGGCCGGGAGACCTATCTCGTCGGAGATGCAGCTCGCCGGGACGCTGACGGCTACATCTGGGTGATCGGCCGCATCGACGACGTCGTCAACGTCTCCGGGCACAGGCTCTCGACCGCCGAGGTCGAGTCGGCGATCGTCGCGCACCCCGACGTCGCGGAGGCCGCGGTGATCGGCCAGCACGACGAGCAGAGCGGCCAGGCGATCGTCGCCTTCGTCACTCTGCAGGGCGATCTCGAGGGCGACGATCGCGAGGTGGAGAGCATTCGCGAGACGGTCGCCGAGCGGATCGGCAAGTTCGCGCGGCCGAAGCGGATCATCTGGACCGATGACCTGCCGAAGACCCGCTCGGGCAAGATCATGCGGCGGCTGCTGCGCGACATAGCCGAGGGCCGCGCGCTTGGCGACGTGACCACCCTGCGCGATCCAGGAGTCACGGCGCAGCTGCAGGCGCGCGTGAGCGAGCTGCAAGCCCAGGAAGACTAGGCCGGGAACCGGCGGTCCGGCGAGAGAGCCCTGCGCGTCTTGTGGGCGCGGGGCTCTCGCCATACAGCAGAGGCAGCAGGGGGTCATCTCAGGGTCATCCCTGATGCCGGGCGGATGCGGCGGTGGCATCATTGGGGTCGATGACCGCGGGCATCACCCGCATCGACGCTCGCATGTCCGGCCAGAGCCCCCTTGGACATGAGTCCTCGACCGCCCGCGCCAGCGGGCGGTCATATTGGCTTGCGCGTGTGAGCCGCCGTCTGCTGGGCTGGTGGCCGGGCATGCTGCTCAGGGCCGCGGTGGCGCTGGCGGCGCTGCACGCGGTCGGAATCCTGCGGGCCGATCGGTACGCGATCCGCGGCCTGGCCCTGGCGATCTTCGCGTTCGTGATCGTGTTCGGGCCATGGTTCGTGCGACTCGGACGCAGCCTCGCCTCAGAGCGCGCTGCGCGCATTCGCGAGCAGGAGCGCGCGGAGATGGCCGCACACCTGCACGACTCCGTGCTGCAGACGCTCGCCCTGATCCAGAACCGGGCAGGCGACGCGCATGAGGTGGCGGCGCTCGCGCGGCGCCAGGAGCGCGAGCTGCGCGGATGGCTCTTCGACCGCGGCTCGGCGGGCGGCAAGCGCGTCAAGGCTGTGATTGAGCGTGCCGCGGCCGAGGTCGAGGAGCTGCACGGCGTTCCGGTCGAGGTTGTCGTGGTCGGCGATGGGCCGCTCGACACGCGCCTGGAGGCGCTCGTTCAGGCTGCACGGGAGGCGATGACCAACGCCGCGAAGTTTGCCGGAAGCGGGCGCATCGACCTCTATGCGGAGGTGGGCGAGAGCCGGGTCGAGGCGTTCGTGCGCGATCGCGGCGTCGGCTTCGATCCGGCTGCGATCCCGCAGGACAGGCGCGGCGTCCGTGACTCGATCATCGCGCGGATGCAGCGGCATGGCGGGCGTGGCATCGTCCACAGCGCGCCAGGCCAGGGCACCGAGGTGGAGCTCGTGATGGGCTCCTCGGCGTGATGAGCGCCGCCGAGGTCGCGGACGCCGTTCGCGCCGAGACGACGGTGGTCGTAGTGGATGACCACCGCCTCTTTCGCGCGGGCGTCAGGGCCGAGTTGGGCGATCGCGTCACGGTGCTCGGCGACGCGGGCACGGTGGAGGGGGCCGTCGCGACGATCCTCGACACTGAGCCTGAAGTCGTGCTGCTCGACGTTCACATGCCAGACGGCGGTGGCATCGAGGTGATCGCCCGTGTCGCGCCCGTGCTGCCGGGCGTGCGATTCCTGGCGCTCTCGGTCTCCGATGCGGCCAGCGACGTGATCGGCGTGATCCGGGCCGGCGCACGCGGGTATGTGACCAAGACGATCTCGGGGGAGGATCTCGTCGAGGCGATCGACCGCGTGGCCGAAGGAGATGCGGTCTTCTCGCCCCGGCTTGCGGGCTTCGTGCTCGATGCGTTCGCCCAGGAGCCCGCCGGCGGCGAGTCCGAGGAGCTCGACCAGCTCACGCCGCGAGAGCGCGAGGTGCTGCGCCACATCGCTCGCGGCTACATGTACAAGGAGATCGCCCTGCGCCTTGGGATCTCGGTCAAGACGGTGGAGGCGCACGTCTCGGCGGTGCTGCGCAAGCTGCAGCTCACAAGTCGCCACGAGCTCAGCCGCTGGGCGGTGCAACGGCGGCTGGTGAGCCTTGACGGCCCCGTAGGGGCGATTCCCGATAGCTTCAGGTCAGCCGATCAACGAGACTGTCGGGAATGCAAGCCATCGAGACTAAACCAACGCTTGGCGCCAGCGGCATGGCCGTCGAGACCAACGGCATCGTCAAGCGCTTTGGAGAGCGTGTCGCGATCGATCGCGTCGACCTGAGGGTGCCGATGGGAAGCGCCTTCGGCTTCCTGGGGCCCAACGGCGCCGGCAAGACGACGATGATCCGGATGCTGCTCGGGCTCACGCACGCAAGCGCGGGCACGATGAGCCTGCTCGGGCGCCCCGTACCGGCCGATCGCGCGAGCGCGCTCGCACGCGTCGGGGCGATCGTCGAGGAGCCGCGCTTTCATCCGCATCTCTCCGGGCGCGAGAACCTGAGGATCATCGCGGCCGTGCGCGGGCCGCAGGCCACGGAGAGAATCGTGCCGGCGCTGCGGCGTGTCGGCCTCACCGATCGGGCCGACGAGAAGGTCAAGCGGTACTCCCTCGGCATGCGCCAGCGTCTCGGCGTGGCGCGCTGCTTGCTAGCAGACCCGCTGCTGCTGATCCTCGATGAGCCCACCAACGGCCTTGATCCGGGTGGCATCCAGGAGTTCAGGATGATGATCCGGGCGATGGTCGAGCAGGAGGGCAGGACTATCTTCCTCTCCTCTCACCTGCTCGATGAGGTGGAAAAGATCTGCGACCACGCGGCGATCGTCGATCGCGGCAAGATCGTCATGCAGGGCGCAATCGCAGAGCTTGCCAGCGGCGGCCGGCGCAGCGAGTTGATCGTGGGCGTGGACGATCCTGAGCGGGCGCTGCTGGCGCTGGATGGTCTTGATGCGGTCAGCGAGGCGCACCGCTCCGACGAGGGGCTGCGGGTCGTGCTGGCCGGCGATCTGTCCACGGCGGCGGAGGTCAACGCGCGGCTGGTCGCCGAGGGGCTCGCGGTTATGCGGCTGGAGCCGGTGCGCCAGAGCCTCGAGCAGCGGTTCCTGGAGATCACCTCACGGCTCGGCGGCGACGCCGAGCAGGATGTGGCGGCGAGAGAGGTGCAGGCATGAGCACGGCAATCGCGCTGCGGATGACTTCCGCGGACATCCTCAAGCTGCGCAAGAAGCGCAGCATCATGATCTGGGCGCTGGTGCTCGCGCTCGCGCCGCTTGTCATCTACTTCATCGTCAAGGTGGCCCAGCACTCCTCCAGCCCGGGCGAACATGGTCCCGCCGGTGGGATCGAAGCATTCAAGGACGGCCTGCGCATCCTCGGGATGCTCTTCGGCCCGCTCGCCGGGATCCTGGTCGGCGTCGAGGCGGGCGCCGGGGACGCCGCCTCCGGTGTGTTCCGTGACCTCGTGGTCACGGGCCGCTCGCGTATCGCGCTGTTTGCCACACGCGTGCCGGCGGCGCTGGTGGTGACGTTGCTGGTCGTGGCGGCGGGCTATGTCTTGACGCTGATCGGCGTGTTCGCGTTCGCCTCCAACCTGGAAACGCCAAGCTTGGGCCTGGTCCTCGAAGGCGCTGGCTTCGTGGCGCTGGAGACAGGAGCGATCTGCGTCGTGGCGCTCGGGTTCGCGTCACTTACAAACTCCAGGCCGGCCTCGATCGTGACTCTGATCGGCGTCGACCTGCTCGTCAGCCCGATCCTCGCGAACATCACCTCGCTTGGCAGCGTCCGCAAGGCGCTGCTCAACCAGGCGCTTGCGCACTTTGCGCCGATCGCCGATCTGCGAGGCGGTCACGGGCCGACGATCACGATGTCCAGCGCCACCGCGATCGTCGTGATCGTCGTGTGGTTGGCGGTCTTCCTCGCCCTCGGCGCCTGGCGCACCAGGACGATGGACGCCTGAGCTCTCGGCGCGGCGAGCTCGTGTGCGCCGCGTCTTGCTCGGCATAGCGCCACTGCGATCGCCGTGGCGGCGGAGACTTACAGCGCAACTCCGGCGCGCGTCCCGGGCGAGGTCTCTGCATGGGCCCGTTGCTGGTGCTCGGGTCCTCTCATGCGCCGTGGCCCCCAACCTCCAACAGGGCGCCAAGCGTGTCCATCAGCACGTTCGTGCCGTGCTCGCGCTCGGCGGGGCTGTCCAGGCCGTCGAGGAACACGCCCTGCTCGGTAAGCGCCAGCCGCGTGCCATCGTCATGCGCCTCGATCTCGACCGTGGCCACCGAGACCGAGATGCGCTCCTCGTCGCGGTGCATGTCGTAGGTGTAGAGGATCCGCTTCCCAGGCACGATGTCCTGGTAGACGGCGTCAAAGCTGTAGGTCGGGCCGCCGTCACCAGTCTGGATCGTCAGGTGCTCGCGACCGCCTTCGCGGAAGTCGAGCGAGTAAGACCCCGCCGGCTTCTCGGGCGGGCCGAACCACTTCGACTTGGCGGCCTGGTCAGCCCAAGCGTCGAACACCCGCTTTGGCGAGGCGTCGTAAATGCGCTCGATCACGAACGTGGAATGGACCGTCGAGCGCTCGCGCGGGGTCTGCTCGGCATGGCTCACTGTGTGCTCCCTTGCTCTGGTTGGTCTGATTGCTCGGCGAGGTATTCGCCGAGGCGGTCGAGGCTCTGCTCCCATGCGGTCCGTCGGTCGGCGATCCATCGCTCCGCGGTCCGCAGTGCGGCGGGCTGGATGGAGCACTGACGAACCCGCCCCAGCTTCTCCGAGCGCACGAGGCCGCTGGCCTGGAGCACGTGGAGGTGCTGCACGACCGCGGGCAGGGACATCGCCAGCGGAGCGGCCAGCTCGCTGACCGACGCCGGTCCACGGGTCAGGCGATCGACCATCGCCCGGCGGCTTGGGTCTGCGAGCGCTTGGAAGAGAAGGTCGATCTCTGGGCCGGCGGGCTCGTATTGCTTAAGCATTGACTTAAGTATTGCACGAACGCGGCCGGCGGGGCGAGCAGACGCGACTGACGTCGCGTCAACGCTCTTGCGTCTGCTCTGCTTCGCGCACAGATCAGACCCGGGACGTGCAGGCGGCGCGGCGCACTACCAGCCTCGAGGGCGTCCTAGCCGGCTCAGACCTTGTGGTGCTCAGGCATCCACGAGCCGTCGTCCTGACGGCTGAAGTCCTGGAAGACGCCAGGCGCCTCGAGAGCATCAGCTTCGCGATCCCGTCGAAGACCAGCCGCAGCTCCTCCTCGGCGCCGGGGGCGGTGCGCATCTCGATCACGTGGCGAAGCGTGCGCAGGTTCGCGGTCCAGATGATGTCCGTGGAGAGGCCGATCGGCGCCAGCCGGCGCAGCGCCGATGTGACCTCCTTCTTGACGTGGAAGGGGACGCTCTGATCCTCGATGCCCAGCTCCTGCGCGGCGTCGCGCTGAAACTCCTCCAGCTGCTCGACGATGGAGAGCACCCGCTCACGCAGCGGCTCGAGTGCAGGCGGGACGCGGAAGCCGATGTCGGTGAGTCGGACGTAGCGCAGACTCTCCTGGCTGAAGGCCGAGCCGGCTCTGTGCCTCACCAGCTCGTGGGTCAGCACGCGCGAGCAGTTGCGCAGGGCGAAGGTGTAGTTGGCGTGCTCGAGCACGCTGCCGTGAGCGCTGCGCAGGATGTTGGCGAAGTATTCGCGCTGGTCGGTCCTGATCCGCGTGACGTTGGGGTTCAGGCCCGGCTCCCAGCTGCGGTAGCAGGCCCGCCCGGCGAACTCGACCAGCATCTCGCCGGGGTTCGGCTGCTCGCCTTGCTCGGTCCGCATGCTCAGCCACGATTCGCCGCCGACGTCTCGCAGGTAGGACGCGAGCCCTTCGAGGTCGAGCGAGGGACGCGCGATCAGGAATACCGAGGGAGTGGTCTCGTGCATCGGGCGGACGATGCTAGGGCTCGTCTCGGACGGTGCCAACGCCTCGCGCGCTCTCTCCCTCGCAGGCGTCGCGGGCGCGCGCCGCCAAGCTATAAGCTCACTGAGGCGATGGTGAGCGCCTCCGATCAGCTCGAGGATCCAGAGGCCAGGGAGGCTGCCTGGGACCTCTCGCCGCTGCTCGACGGCGACGGTCCAGATGGCGTCGAGCAGCGTCTTCAGGAGGCGCTTGGCAAGGCACAGAGCTTCGCGCACAAGCACGCCGGGAAGCTGCAGGAGCTCGACGGCGCGGGGCTCGTGGATGCCATGCGGGAACTGGCAGCGATGCACGACCTCGTCGGCAGAGCGGGCGCCTATGCGGCGCTGCGCTTCTCCACCGACACGGCCGAGCCCGCGAACGGCGCGCTGCTGCAGCGCGTTCAGGAGCGTGAGACCGAGATCGAGACCACGCTGCTGTTCTTCGAGCTGGAATGGGCGGCTCTGGATGACGAGGTGGCCGAGCGCCTGCTTGCCACCGATGGCCTCGACTTCTGCGCTCACCACCTGCGCCGGGTGCGCCGCTACCGCGAGCACCTGCTCTCCGAGCCGGAGGAGCGCATCCTCGCCGAGAAGTCCGTTACCGGGGCCAGCGCCTGGGGCAGGCTCTTCGAGGAGCTGACCTCTGCGATCGAGGTGCAGCTCCCGGGCGGTGGCGGGCAGCCATCGAAGAGCGTCGCCCTCGATGTGGCGCTCAGCCGCCTGGCCTCCCCCGATCGTGAGGTCAGGCGCACCTTCGCGGAGGCGGTGAGCGCAGCGCTCGAGCCGGGCCTGCGCACGCGTGTGTTCCTCTTCAACACGCTGCTGGCCGACAAGGCGACTGACGACCGTCTGCGGCGATACCCGAGCTGGCTGGCGGCCCGCAACCTCGCCAACGAGGTCGACGACGACTCGGTCGCCGCGCTGCTCGCGGCGGTTCGTGGCCGCTACGAGCTGGCCCGCCGCTGGTATCGCCTGAAGGCCGGGCTGCTCGGGCTCGACCGGCTCGCCGACTACGACCGCATGGCCGCCGTCACGGAGGACGAGGCGAGCTTCGGCTACGGTCAGGCGCGCGAGATCGTGCTCGACTGCTACTCCTCCTTCTCGCCGAAGCTCGGAGAGCTCGTCAGTGGCTTCTTCGACGGCCGGTGGATCGACGCGCCGGTGCGGCCTGCAAAGCGCGGTGGTGCGTTCTGTGCGGCGGCTGTGCCGTCGGTGCACCCATATGTCCTGCTCAACTACACCTCTCGTCGCCGCGACGTGCTCACGCTCGCCCACGAGCTCGGTCACGGCGTGCACTTCGCGCTTGCCGCCGTCCAGGGCCCATTCCATCAGCACACGCCGCTGACGGTGGCCGAGACCGCCTCGGTCTTCGGCGAGACGCTCGTGTTCGGCCGCCTGCTCGAGCAGGACACCTCGCCCGACTCGCGGCTTGCGCTGCTCGCGGAGAACATCGAGGGTGCGATCGCGACCGTCTTTCGGCAGGTCGCGATGAGCCACTTCGAGGATCTCGTGCACACCGAGCGCCGCGAGCGGGGCGAGATATCGGTGCAGCGCTTCGGAGAGCTCTGGGCGCAGAGCCAGGAGGAGATGCTCGGCGACTCGGTCGAGGTGAGCGACGGCTACCGCAGCTGGTGGTCCTACATCCCGCACTTCATCGGCACGCCGGGCTACGTCTACGCCTACGCCTACGGCCAGCTGCTCGCGCTCTCTGTCTACAACCGCTACGAGCAGCAGGGGGAGGCGTTCGTGCCCCGCTACCTGGAGCTGCTGGAAGCGGGCGGCTCGCGCAGCCCTGAGGAGCTCGGCGGGATAGTTGGGGTGGACCTCGCTGACCCTGGCTTCTGGGACGCCGGTCTCGACCTGCTCGAGCGCCGGCTGGTGGAGGCTGAAGAGGCCGCCAGGGCAAGCGGTCGGGTGTAGGGCCCGATCGCCCAAGCACGCGCAACGCTCAGATCATGGTCCAGCAGCGAAGGCGCTGCTCGCCGGAGCGGGCCCATCGGTCGATGCATTGGATGGTCGAGATGTCAGCGCGCAACAACACACCGTCACGCCGCGCCGACAGCAGGGCAAGGCGCGCATCCATCCTGCTTGGCGCTCTGCTGGCTGTGTGCCTGGCGCTGCCGCTCGCACCGGCTGCGCGCGGCGATGGCCTCGGCGGCGTCCAGCCGTTGACGCCCTGGCGCAAACCGCTGGTCGTACTGCCGCGGCCGCCTGCGATCGACTACCTCAGCCTCGCGCAGACCGGCGTGGTCAAGGCAGAGTCCTGGCGTCACGCAGGCTGGTTCTGCGAGTACCTGGGCTGCAGCGATGGGCCGTATCCGTTGCTGACGATCTGGGGCGAGGTGCCGATGTTCGAGACCGCGGACGCGCTGCAGATGGCCGACCCGAGCGGATCTCACAGGCGGCTGATCGAAAAGTTCGGGCTTGCCTCCGAGCACTACTGGGACAGTGCGCTCGGCGGATATGCGCCGTATCCGGGCGACCGCGAAGCGAAAGTGCAGGCGTTCTTCGACGACAACGGCTGGCTCGGGATCGCGTTCGCGGAGGCCTACGCGGCCGATCACGAACACCGCTGGCTGCGCGATGCTCAGCGCGCGTTCCGCTTCATCTCCTCCAAGGGCTGGGACGCCGCCGGCGGGGGTGGGATGTGGTGGAACACCTCCGATCCTTACCACTCTGGGCCCGCGCTGGCCTCCGATGCGCTGCTGGGGATGCTGCTCTATGGCGAGGATCACGAAAGCTGGCAGCTGGAAGACTCCAAGGAGTACGTCGATTGGGCCAACGTCAATGACGACCACGACGAACGCCAGCTCTACCTGGAGCAGTCAAACAAGCCGGAATCGGTCAACGACTACGTCCAGGCGCCGCTGATCTACGCGCAGTACCTGCTCTGCCAGGACGGCGAGGGCAACTTCTACTGCGAACACGCGGCTCGGGTTGCGGCCACCACCGCCGAGCAGAGCGTCAACGCCACCGGATACAGATTCAACTATGGCCCCGAGTACGACGCCATCTACATGCAGTGGATGATGGCCTACGGCAAGGCGACCGGCGAGAACTACTGGCTGCGGTTGGCCGAAGTCAACTCGGCCGCTGCCGCCAGGAATGCCACCAGCAGCGATGGTCTGCGACTCTCGAGCTGGTGGGGAGGGCCGATCAGAGATCCCGAAACGCATCCGGACATGTTCCGCACCGCGGCGGCTACGACGAGCCTGTTCGCTTGGACGGGCTACTACGCCGGCCCGGGCGCCTCGGCAGCGCGCGAGCGACGCCACCGTCGACACCGCGCGCATACCTCGCATCGCCGGCGCAGGCGTCGCTGACCGGCGAACGAGGTCGAGCGCCTCTGGTCGCGCTCGCGAGCTGCCCTGTCTTTATGAGGGCCGTCATGCGCGGCTGGATCGCGGTCTGTGGCCGGCCGCGCAGGGTGCCATCCAGTGGGCAAGACGCAGGCAAATGGCCAATTACTCAAAGTACTTGACCTTTTAGCCTGTAGGTGGTATAACGGCTGTGTCGCTGGAGGCGTTCGCGCGACGCAGAGGCGGGGGAATCAAGCGCAGGGTCTGCTTGACCATTGGTTCTAAAGTCCTGGGAGGGATCGCATGAGGAAGTGTCTGTGTGCAGCCGTGACGCTCGTGCTCGCCATCGCCCTCGCCGCATGTGGCGGCAGCAGTGGTGGCAGTGGTACCGCGTCAGCGCATGAAGAAGGGTCTTCCAAGACCTATCCCGAACTGCGCTGGGGTACATATGCGTTCGGCAGCAAGCTTGAATGGAGAAAGGAACTCGGTAGCGCGGTCGTGTCCATCGAGGGACTGGCGGTCCAGGGCCTAGAGGCATTTGAACCGGATGGCAAGCTGAAACCAGAGCTGGCGAGCTCGATCGAAAACCCGAACCCGAGGACATATGTCTATCACCTCAAATCTGGTGTGAAGTTCTCGGACGGCAAGCCGCTCACTGCGGCAGATGTCGTGTACTCGCTCAACCTGAACTTGGGCAAGGAATCAGCGGTCAAGGCCTACTGGGAAGATGTTTTGTCGATCTCCTCCCGTGGTGAATCTACGATCGTCATCAAGCTGAAGAAACCGAATGTGCTTTGGCCGGAGTATCTTGCCGTTACCGATCAGATAATCGAGAAGGCGGCGGCGGAAAGCGCGGGTGGCGAAAAGGCCCTGGGCACGGAGAACGGATTGCCGATCGGCACCGGTCCTTGGAAGATCGAGAGCTTCACGCCCGAAGTGGGCGTCAAGCTCTCGCGCAACCCTTACTGGTCAGGGCCGCCTCAGCCGGCGGAAAGGATCGACATCAGCGTCTTCAAGACGGAAGCCGCTGATGCGTTGGCGTTGAGGTCGGGCGCGATCGATGGCGCCTATGCCTTCTCGACGCCAAAGCTCTTCAATAAAATCCCCGGCGCTCGCGTGTTGACTTCACCAGGCTTGAGCCTCACCTTCGTGGAGATGAACACGTCCGTGCCGCCGTTCAACAACGTGCATGTGCGTCGTGCGCTCTCGTATGCGGCAGACGTGGAGGGGATGCTCAAAGCGCTCTTCCCCGCTGGCTTTGCAACCGAAGGGACGACGTTTGCGGCGCGCGCGGCGTTTACCAACCTGGGCTCGTCGGACCAGATCAACGCGGTGCTCGCCACATTGCCGAAGTACAACTTCGATCTGGCTGCGGCGAAGCGGGAACTTGCCAAGTCGCCTTATCCGCACGGCTTCAGCACAACGCTGCAGGTGGCGTCAGGTTCGCCGGTGGAACTCGGTATAGCCGAAATCCTTTCTTCCGATCTGGCAAAGATTGGCATCACCGTCAAACTACACCAGTTCATGGCGAGCGAATACGCGAACCTGTTCGCCGGCAAATATGCGATTTGGCTACAGAACTACAGCGATGTCTATCCAGATCCGGAAGCGATGTTCTCGCTGATGCTCTCGCCGTCGCAGATCAATCCACCGGGCTCGGGGCTCAACGGGTCGAGGTACAGGAACGCTGAAGTCGCAAAGCTTCTGATCGAGCAGCGCGAAGCCTTGAATCCGACTACGAGGTTGCAGCTGATTGGCAAGCTGTTGAAGATCGCGGGCTCGGAAGCGCCCTATGCGATCCTGTTCAGCCCTGACGAATATACGGCGCTCTCAGACAAGTTCGTGTACTCGACCTTCTCGCCTTGGATCAACCTCTACGGTCCATTCGCGATGGGAGTGAAGCTGGCGCGATGAGACGCGACTGACGGCAGTGTCCGCAGGTAAGCGTCCCTGATTCGGCGATCTGCGACGAGTCGGGCGGGCGCGGTAGGGATCGAACGGCACAGCGGTGGGGCTTCCATGCTTGGCCGCTGGATGTGACGGTGGCAGCGCGGGCTGATCGGTGCTGCCACCGTTCGTGATCATGTTGGGAACCACGATGCAGGATGGAGGTACGAATGCGGGTGAACGTTGACGGCGTGAAGCTGTTCTTCGATGTGGAGGGTGCCTCCCTGGTCCCCGATGGCTCGAGCATGCGCCAGCGGCCGACCCTGGTCGTGCTGCACGGAGGGCCCGGTTGGGACCAGGCGGCCTTCAAGCCCTCGCTGAGCCCGCTCGCGGATTGCGCGCAGATCGTCTATCTCGACCACCTCGGACAGGGCCGCAGCGAGCCCATCGATCCCTCGAGGTGGAACCTGGACAGCTGGGCAGCGGCGGTGCGCGGCTTCTGCGACGCGCTCGAGATCGAGCGGCCGGTGGTGCTGGGCGAGTCGTTTGGCGGCTTCGTGGCTCTCCGATACGCGATCGACTATCCAGATCACCCAGCAAAGCTGATTCTGATGTCGACCGCTGCCCGTCACGACGTGGGGCGCATCGCGGAGGCCATGGCGCGCTTCGGCGGCGAGCGTCGGCGCGAGATCGCAGAGCGTTTCTTCACCGAGCCGACGCCGGAGAATGAAGTTGTCTACCTGCAAGAGTGCAACTCGCTCTACTCGGTCGTGCCCGAGGACCCAGATGAGGAAAGGCGGGCGATGCGTCGGCCGGAGATCACACGCCACTTCTTCCAAGGCGAGGCCAAGCGCTTCGATCACCGCGACGGCGCGGCTCAGGTCAGGTGTCCTGTGCTGGTGCTCAGTGGCGAGCGCGACCCCGTCACGCCACTCGCTAGCGCCACTGAGCTGGCGCAGGCGCTGCCGTCCGATCTCGTCGAGTTCATCACATTCGAGAACGCCTCCCACGACCTGCGGAGCGATGCGCCCGAGCAGGTGCTGCCGATTCTGCGTAGCTTCGTGACGTCCTGACGCTAGGAAGGCATCGCTGGCGAGGGGGTCGATGACGTCATGGCATGGGCGCCGATGGCTCTCACGGGCTCGGAGGCGTCAGGAGGCATCGATGGCGCTCGTGGGATCCGCGAGCCTCATCGCGGTCTCGGCCAATACGCTCGTCGCGATCGCGATCGCGTCCTCGTTGATGTCGAAGCGAGGATGGTGGTGGGGAAAAGGCTGCTCGATGGGATCTGGCCTGGCGCCGACGAGCGCGTAGGCGCCAGGCACGTGTTCCAGATAGCAGGCGAAGTCCTCGCTGCCCGTGATCGGCTCGATCCTCTGCGGTTGCGCGTCGCGATCGCTCCCGGCGACCTGCTCGATGACTTCTGCGATCGAAGAGGTGTTCACGAGCCTCGGGAGCCCGGCGCTGAGATGAACCTCGGCGTCCATCCTGTTGGCTGCGGCGACCTGCTGTGCAAGCTGCGGCAGCCTGTCGCGCAGCTGGGAGCGCACCGCGGGATCGAAGGCGCGCAGCGTGCCGCCAATCTCCGCGCGGTCAGGAATCACGTTCACGGCATTGCCCGCGCGTATGCGCGTGACGGACGCGATCGCGGTCTGTCTTGGGTCTACCTCGCGAGTGATCATCCTGTTCAGCGCCTGTACGAGCTCGACGGCGGCCGCGACGGGATCGCGGCTCTCGTGCGGCATCGCGCCGTGCCCGCCGTGTCCCATCAGGCAAATTTCGAAGATGTCACAGCTCGCCAGCAACAGATCGCTGCTGAGACCGACGACGCCGAGCGGCAGCGCCGGCCAGATGTGGTGGCCGATGATCGCATCCACGCCGTCGAGCACGCCGGCCGCGATCAGCTCGGGAGCGCCGTGGGGGGCACGCTCCTCCGCGTGCTGGAAGATGAAGCGGACCCGTCCGTGCAGCGTTTTCGTGGTTGCGCTCAGCGCGGCGGCGACGCCGAGCACCGCGGCCGTGTGAGCGTCATGACCGCAGGCGTGCATCACGCCGGGGGTTTGCGAGGCGAAAGGGAGGCCGGTGTCCTCTGTGACCGGCAGCGCGTCTATGTCAGTGCGCACCGCGATCGTGCGTCCGGCGCTCGCCCCCTCCAGGTCTGCGACCACGCTCGTCGTGGTGGGGAATCTGGGCTCCAGCCCGAGCCCGGCGAGCGTGGCTGCGATGTAGCGTGCCGTCTCGTGCTCCTCGAACGAGAGCTCGGGATGAGCGTGCAGATGCCGGCGCCAGGCGATCGCGCGAGCTCGGACCTTCTGCAGGTGGTCGGCGAGCTCGCCCGACGCCACCGCGGGTGATTGCGGATTGCGCGGCAAGAGCCCCCCTTCCGTCATTGACAATAGGTCAAGACTATAGTCTTATAACGTAATACCGCTGGTATTGTCAAGCCGATTCCGGTCGCGAACCGACTCCACCGGCATGGAGCGCTGCTTGCGCTGGGTCTATGCCTTCCGCCGCCGGGCGTTGCCACTGCCCGGGTGCGGAGTGAGCGTGTAGCCGAGCATCACTTGCTCGTAGGCGGAATTGTGCGTGTCGATCGCCGCGCTGATGCGACGCGCGTCACCGCCACGCAAGGCGTTGAAGACCAGCCATTGATTTTCGATGCTGAGGTCGTAATCGACGTGCCCGTAGGGATATGGCTCGCGCAGCACGGACATGCGGTTGTAGACATCGCGGACGATACCCCCCAGCATCGCGTTGTTCGCCTTCTCGGTGATCGTCATATGGAAACGCACGTCGATGTCGATCGCGGCTTGGACGCTACCGAGATGATTCGGTATGTCCTCGACTAGAGACTGCAACAGCTCGAAGTCGGCCTCGCTCGCTCTTTCGCTGCAGAGCAGCGCCGCGTAGAGCTCGTTTGCACGTCGAACCTCCAGGACCTGGCGCAACTCGAACCTGGTCTCGCCTTCGATGTGCGCGAGCACCTGGTCGAGATTCTCGACCGACTCGACGATGGTGCCGCCGCCTGGGCCGCGACGCGCCGAGACGATGCCAGCAGATCGCAGCACCGCGAACGCCTGGCGCAGCACCGGACGGCTGATCTCCAGGCGCTCGGCGAGGTCACGCTCCTTGGGGAACATGTCACCGGGCGCGAAGGCTCCTCCGCGAATCGCGTCCACCAGCACCGCCAGAACGATGTCTGCCGCGCTGCGCAGCCGTACCGGCCGGAACACCGCAAGTCGATCGTCCTCCGTTGCATCCGGGCTGTCGCTCACAGGTTGAATATATAAGGCAAGATCGTTTACCCATTCCTGCACGGTCTGCTGCACGCGATTCCAGACGAGGACGCATCCAAGAACCGGCCAGGCTGGATCTGGCTAGAGAAGTCCGAAGCTGCGCCCCACGTGCTGCACGAGATCGAACAGCGGCTGGGGCACGATGCCGAAGAACAGCGTTCCCGCGCCTGCGAGCACCGCGACGAGCGTCAGCTCGAATTGCATCCGCCCATCGCCCGCGGCGGCGGGCGGCGCGGCGGAGCCCAGGGGCTCCTCGTCCAGCTCCGGCGAGCCGCCTGCGATCGCCGGCAGTGGACTGCGCCCTACCTGGGACTCGGGGCCGTGCTGGTCGCCGGTCGCGGGAGCATCGCGCATCCACATCGCCGCGATGACCGGCAGGTAGTAGCCGAGCGAGATCATCGAGCCAATCACGATCACCACGCCAAGCCAGGTGTAGTTGCCCGAGACGGCCGCATCGATCAGGTAGAACTTCCCGACGAAGCCCGCCGTGGCCGGGATCCCGGCCAGTCCGAGCATCGAGAGCGTCAGCGGCCAGGCAAGCCAGGGGCGCTCGCGCCCGAGCCCTGCGACCGCCTGTATGCTGTCGCCGAAGCCAGTTTCGCGCTCGCGCGCGACGATCACAGCGAAGGCTGCGAGGTTCATCAGCAGGTAGACGATCAGGTAGAGGGTGGTGGCTTTGACCCCGAGCGTGGTACCGACCACCACGCCCGCGAGCATGTATCCGGCCTGCGCGACCGAGGAGTAGGCGAGCATTCGCTTCAGCGAGCTCTGGCCGAGTGCTCCGACGTTGCCGACGATGATCGTGACCGCGGCCAGCACCGCGATCGCCGGTCCCCACGAGCCCTGAGCTTCGATCAACGCCACGTCGAAGAGCCGCAGGAACGCGCCGAGCGCGGCGACCTTCGTCGCGACCGCCATGAAGGCCGTGATCGGCGTAGGCGCGCCCTCGTAGACGTCCGGGGTCCATTGGTGGAAGGGCGCCACCGAGGCCTTGAAGCAGAAGCCTGCGGCGCACAGCGCGATGCCGCCGAGCAACAGCGGGTCGCTGTAGAGCGATTTCGCGGAGATCGCGCCCGCGATCCCGGAGAAGCTCGTCGAGCCGGTGGCGCCGTAGATCAGCGCCAGCCCGTAGAGCAGCGTCGCCGAGCCGACGGAGCCGATTATCAGGTACTTCAGCCCCGACTCCAGCGAGCGCTCGCGGCGCATTTCGGTCGCGCAGAGCACGTAGAGGGGTATGGACAACAGCTCCAGGCCGATGAACAGGACGACCGTGCTCTGCGCGGAGGCCAGCAGCGACATGCCGCCGATCGAGCTGAGCAGCAGCGCATGCAGCTCACCGTGGGCCGCTTCATGGCTTGCCTTGGAGCGCCACGCGAGCAGGACGGTGGCGACTCCCGCGGCGATCAGCACGAGATCGAGCACAAGCGAGAGGCTGTCGAGACGGATCGCGCCGTCGACCAGCGACTTTTCGGCGTGCCACTGTCCGATCACGAGCCCTGCGGCCACGCCGAGCACGACGAGCGTCAGCAGTGGCACGCCGTGCTCGCGGATCCTGCGCGGACTGAGCAGGCCGATCATCAGGACCAGCACGGCCCCGCCGAGGAACGCGATCAGCGGCGAGAGTCCCGCGAAGTCGACGTGGGGGGCGGCTATGTGGGCCAGTGGGATCATCGGCTGGCCACGGCGCTTGGCTTGGGGGAGGAGGAGACGGGGCCGTCGGGGTCGCCTGCCTCCGATGGGCGCTGCCCCACGCCTTGGAAGCTTGCGATCGGGCTTACGGTGAGCGCTTGCGCAGCTGCCACGGCTGAGACCGCCGAGCGTTCGCTGCGCTTGAGTGCTGGCTGGGGGTAGAGGGCGAAGAACAGGATCGCGCCTACCAGCGGGAGCAGCACTAGGCCGTCACGCACGCTGATCTCGCGGGAGCGCACATCGGGCCCCACGCGGTTGTGCATGCTGCGGATGAAGAGCCGCAGCGCGTAGACGCTTGCGCCGATGACCCCCGCGAATGCGATTACTGCGATCGCGAGCTTGGACTTGAAGACACCGAGCAGGATCAGGAACTCGCCGACGAAGTTGGCCGAGCCGGGCATCGCGAGCGTCGCCAGCGCGACGATCAGGAAGAGAGAGGCGAACACGGGCGCCCGGAAGGCGACGCCGCCCATGTCCCTGATGTCCTGCGAGCCACCCGCTCGGCGGGAGAGCAGCAGGATGATGAAGAACACCGGTGCCACTACGAGCCCATGGTTGACCATCTGCAGCAGCGCGCCCTGCGCGCCCTGGGGGTTCAGCGCGAATATGCCGAGCGTGATGAAGCCGAGTTGGGCCACCGAGGAGAATCCTGCGATCAGGCGCGCGTCGGTCTGCGTGAAGGCCAGCGTCGTGCCGTAGAGGATCGAGACCAGCGCGATCAGCAGCATCAGTGTCTGGAAGTGAACGGCTGCCTGCGGGAACAGTGGCAGCACGATCGCCAGGAACCCGTATGCGCCGACCTTCGAGAGCACGCCGGAGAAGACCATCAGCACCTCGATCGGCATCGCTCTGTAGCCGTCTGGCATCCAACCGTGCAGCGGGAAGGCGGGCATCTTCACCAGGAACGCGGCGGCGAAGAAGAGGAAGATCCACTCTTGGGAGCCCCTGCTCAGCGGCAGGGCCTGGAGGCTCGAAAGCACGAATGTGATCGGCGTGCCGTGCTGCTGGGAGGCAAGGACGCCGGTCGCGATCGCCGCGGCGAGCATCAGCAGCGACCCCACCAGCGTGTAGATGACGAGCTTGATCGTCGCCCTGATGCGTTGGTCGCGCTCACCTTCTCCCCACATGCCCGTGAGGAAGTAGAACGGGATCAACATCAGGTCGAAGAAGGCGACGAACAGCGCGAGGTCCTGCGCGAGGAACGCGCCGAGCACCGCCGACTCAGCCACCATGAAGAACAGGTAGTAGAGGTGCGGCCGCTTTGGCGGGTTCTCGCCGCGCAGGTTGGATGCGAGCATCGCGACCGCGAAAAGCAGCGTGGTCAGGCCGACCAGGAGCACGTTGAGGCCGTCGATGCCGAGCTTGTAGTGGATGCCGAGAGAGGCGATCCAGGTCACGTCGGTGACGTGCTGCAGAGTCTGGGTGAGCAGATGCGAGGACTGCGTCCCAGGCGTGTATTCGGCGATGTAGCCGATCGAGAGCGCCAAGGCGGCGACCGAGCCCACGAGCGCCAGGGCGCCGGGGATCGTGCGTGCGGAGTCGCTGCCGGCCATCGTGCGTCCGGCGATTGCGCCGACCAGCCCGCAGACGGCGGGCAGCCAAATCAGGATCGATAGCGCAGGCATTTAGGCTCCCACCGAGGTCGGGGTGTGGATCTGGGTGGGGCTCTTCTTCATCTGGCTCATGCCTGCAGCAGGAAGTAGAGGCCGACGGCGGCGACGCCGAGCACGATCATCGCGGCGTAGTAGCGGATCAGTCCGCTCTGCACCGAGCGCACCAGAGCCGAGCCGGCACGCACGAGCCCGGACGGCCCGCCGATGAGTGCGTCTTCGATCACCGAACGCTCGAATGTGCCGCGGGCAAAGCGCCCGACCGCGGCGACCGGCGCCACTATCAGCAGCCCGATCGCCTCGTCGAAGTACCACTTCGCGGCGAAGAGCGTGTAGAGCGGGCGCAGGCGCTCCTGGAAGGCTGTTGCGCGCTCGGGCCGCACACCCCAGATCTGCCACGCGATCGCTATCCCGGCAAGGCCGATCAGCGTGCCCCCAATCAGCCCGGCGATCAACAGGCCGTTGCGCGTGTGCACTTCGTAGAGGGAGGAGGTCGCAAAGCTCGGCTTCAGGAAGTCGTCGACCACATAGTCGACGTTGGGGATCTGGATCAGCCCGGCGCCGATCGCGCCGAGCGCCAGCAGCGACATCGCAAAGCGCATCGGCCGCGCGCGCTCGGCGATCGCGTGGGCGGGGCCCGGGAAGCCGACGTCGGTGTCCTCGATCTCCCCGTCGGCGGGGTTGAACGGGTGCTCTGCGTGGTGCAGATGGCCCGCTTCCAGCTCCTTGGCCTCCGGGCAGGGCTCGCCGTGGAAGGCGATGAAGATCATCCGGAACGTGTAGAGCGCGGTCAGGAAGGCGCCCAGGTAGCCGACGCCGTAGAGAATCCAGTGCCAGCCGCCGCGCTCACCCGTGACCAGCAGGATCTCGTCCTTGGAAAAGAAGCCGGAGAAGGGAGGGATGCCCGAGAGCGCCAGCCCGCCGATCAGAAAGCAGGCGTAGGTGTAGGGCATCGCCTTGCGGAACCCTTTCATCTTCTTCAGCGACTGCTCGCCGGCCATCGCGCCGATGATCGAGCCGGCGGCCATGAAGAGCAGCGCCTTGAAGAAGGCGTGGGTCATCAGGTGGAAGAGGCCCGCGGCATAAGCGCCGACCGAGACGCCCATGATCATGTAGCCGATCTGGGACATCGTGGAGTAAGCGATCACGCGCTTGATGTCGGTCTGCACCAGTCCGATCGTGCCGGCGATCAGCAGCGTTGCGGCGCCGACGATCGCGCCCACGTCCTGCGCGGCGGGCGCCCGTTCGAAGAGCGGGTGCATGCGCGCGATCAGGTAGACGCCTGCGGTCACCATCGTGGCCGCGTGGATCAGGGCCGAGACCGGCGTCGGGCCCTCCATCGCGTCCGGGAGCCAGGTGTGCAGCGGGATCTGCGCCGACTTGGCAAAGGCGCCGACGAGCAGCAAAAGGCAACCCGCGACCAGGTCGCCGTGGCCGGCGCCGTTGAACGCCCCGGTTTCGGCGGCGTGGAAGCTGCTGAGGAATTCCAGCGTGCCGGTGTGCTTGAGGATGAAGAAGGTCCCGAGCACGAGGCCGACGTCGCCGACGACGTTGATCACGAATGCCTTGATGCCGGCTTTGGTGGCGGTGTTGCGCCGATACCAGAAGGAGATCAGCAGGTAGGAGGCGGCGCCGACGAACGCCCAGCCCACGATCAGCAGCAGGAAGTTGCTCGCGAGCACGAGCAGCAGCATCGAGAAGACGAAGAAGTTGAGGTAGGCGAAGTAGCGGGTGAAGCCACGGTCCCTGTCCAGGTAGGAGACCGAGTAGACGTGGATCAGAGTCGAGACGCCGCTGACGACCAGGATCATGAACACCGAGAGCGGGTCCACAAGGATCGACATGCGGGCATTGATGCCGTTCGTGACCGCGTATTCCCACAGCGCCGAGACCGCGATGCGGTGATCGGGCGAGTGCCCCTGCATGGCGATCAGAGCGCCAAGTGCCGCCAGGAAGGAGAGGAAGATCGCGCCGGTGCCGATCCATCCGGCCGTGCGTCCGGGCAGCGCCTCGATCTGCCTGAAGCCGAGGCCCAGCACGAGCATTCCCGCGAGCGGGAAGGCGAGCACCAGCCAGCCGAAGGCGGTCTGGCTCATCCGTGCAGCTCCCTCAGCTCATCCGCGTCGATCGGCAGGCGCCGGCGGTAGATCGCGACGATCATGCCAAGGCCTATGCAGACCTCGCACGCCGCGACGGTCATCACGACGATCGCGAATATCTGCCCGTCGCCGTTACCCCACATCCGCGAGAAGGCGATCAGGGCGAGGTTTGCGCCGTTGAGCATCAGCTCCAGGCAGAGCAGCATCACCAGCGGGTTGCGGCGCGTGGTGACGCCGACGGCGCCGAGGGCGAACACGATCGCGGAGACCGCCAGGTACCAGCCTATGGTCATTGCGCCTCCATCGGGCTGGCGCCTTCACACGCATCGGAGGCTGCCCAGCTCTCACTGGCTGTGCGTGTGGCGCTCATCGCACCGCCTCCGGCTCGCGCTGCGCCTCGATGCCCGCCGCGGTTTCGGCTGCGGGCATCCTGCCTTCGACGCTCTCGGCCATCGTGCCGGTGCCAAGTGGGCGGAAGATGTGAAGCGGCGTGAGCTGCTCGGGCTCTTCGCCCAGCCCGCCACGGCGACGGGCCAGCACAACCGCTCCGACGGCTGCGACCAGCAGCAGGAAGGAGGCGATCTCGAAGGCGATCAGGAAGCGCGTGAGCAGCAGTTCGCCGATGTAGGCCGGAGTGCCGAAGGCCTTGGGCCCTGGCTGATACGGGGCGCCGTAGGAGTCGATCGCCTTCAGGCCGGTGCCGAGCAGCGCGACCAGCAGCTCGGCGAGCAGGCATCCGCCGATGAGGACGGCAAGCGTGCGCGTGCGCGCAACGCCGGAAGAGGCGCCGCGCAGCCGATCGCCGATCGAGGCGGACTCCTCGCCCACGTAGGCGACGACGAACACGTAGAGCACCATCACCGCGCCGGCGTAGACGACGACCTGCACGGCGGCGACGAATTCGGCTCGCAGCAGCAGGAAGAGCACCGCCAGGCAGACAAGATGGGTGACCAGCGCGAGCACGTTGTAGAAGGCGTCGCGCAGCATCACCACGCCGGTCGCCCCGGCGATCACGCCGATTGCGGCGATGAAGAAGATGACCGCGCTCACCGGCGCCCGTCCCTGCGCGTCCTCAGCGTGCCCACTACTCGCCCTCCCGGCGCAGTGGGGTTCTCTCGAGCGGCTCAGCGAGCAGCATCTCCTTGGTGAAGATCAGGTCCGAGCGGTCGTAGGCCGAGAGCTCGTAGTCGTGGCCCATCGTGATCGCGTCGAAGGGGCAGGCAACCTCGCAGTAGCCGCAGAAGATGCAGCGCGACATGTTGATCTCATAGACCGCGGCATAGCGCTCGCCGGCCGAGACGCGATGCTCAGGCGTGTTCTCTGCTGCCACCACCCGGATGCAATCGGCGGGGCAGGCGGCGGCGCACAGCGAGCAGCCGACGCACTTCTCCAGGCCGGTGTCCTCGAAACGGTGCAGCTTGTGACGGCCGCGGAAGCGCGGGTAGACCGGCACCTTCTCCTCGGGATACTGGATCGTGATCGGACCTTCGATCCAACGTCCCATCGTGGTGCCAAGACCCCGCATCGTCTCGCGGAAGGTACGCCAGAAGCTGCGCGAAGGGCCCGGTGCGGGCGCGCGCTGAACCGAGACGACGTCCTCTCCGGGGTTCCAGGGCATCAGTGGGTCACCACCACGACGATCGCGGTCACGAGCGCGTTCAGCGTCGCCAGCGGCAGCAGCACCTTCCAGCCGAAGCTCATCAGCTGGTCGTAGCGCAGGCGCGGTAGCGTCGCTCGCACCCAGATGAAGAAGAACGTGATGATGCTCATCTTCGCCAGCACGACGATCGGGTCGACCCAGCCGGGCGGGTGGATGCCGAACGGCAGCAGCCAGCCACCGAGGAAGACGGTCGTCACGATCCCCGAGACGACGAGCACGTTTAGGTACTCGGCGAAGTAGTAGGAGGCGAAGCGGCCGCCGCCGAACTCGGTGTTGTAGCCGCCGACCAGCTCGGCGTCGGCCTCGGTGAGGTCGAAGGGCGCCCTGTTGGTCTCCGCAAAGCTCGCGGTGAGGAAGATCAGGAAGCCGACGAACTGGGGCACGATGTACCACATGCCGCCCTGCGCGTGGACGATCCCGGTCAGCGAGAGCGTTTGCGCGGTGAAGACCACTCCGACCAGCGCAAGCCCCTGGGAGACCTCGTAGGAGATCAGCTGCGCCGCCGCTCTCATCGCGCCCAGGAAGGAGTACTTGGAACCGGAGGCCCAGCCGCCGAGCATGATGCCGTAGAAGGCGATCGCGCCGAAGGCGAACAGGTACAGCGGCCCGATCGAGACGTCTACGCCGTAGAGGCCGACACGTTCGCCGAAGATGTGCTGGACGTCGCCGAACGGGATGATCGAGAATGCCGCCACGGCGGTGATGATCGAGATGCCCGGCGCGAGGGCGAACAGCAGGCCGGCGGAGGTGGTCGGCCGGAACTGCTCCTTGGTCAGCAGCTTGACGATGTCGGCGAGCGGCTGCAACAGGCCGTAGGGGCCGACCCTGTTGGGGCCGTAGCGGCCCTGGAAGCGCCCGAGCAGCTTGCGCTCTGCGATCAGCACGATCGGCACCAGCTGCAGCGCGACGGCGAAGATCACGATCCCCTTCAGGATCTGGACCCACCATTCTTCGTAGTAGCCGACAATGGCCAATGGGGCACTCATCCCGGAACCCGCTCACCGTGCAGGCCGGCAGCGGCCTCGCGGTCCTGCCAGCGCACGCCCTTGGCGCCGATCTCCTCGAGCGTCAGACCGGCGTAGAAGGGCACGGCCTCGGTCAGCTGCTCGGTGGCCATCGGCCCGCTGTCCACGCCGAGGTCGAGCCCGAGCTGCAGGGCGAGGTCGGCGATCGCCATCCATCCCGCCCGTGTCTGGCCCTGTCTGCCGATCGCCGGTCGAAGGCGCTGGATGCGGCCGTCGGGGTGCACGACCGTGCCCTCCTTCTCGGCGTGGGACTCGGCGGGGAAGACGACGTGTGCATGCTCGATGATGCCCTCGCTGAGCGTGGTGGCGTGGGCGATCACGCTCGTCGTGCGACTCAGTGCGGGTTGCCAGCGCTCGCGGTCGTGCCCGTCGGCCAGCGGGTCGCAGTGCAGCAGGTACAGCGCCGTGAGCTCTCCGTCGGCAAGCGCGGTGGCGATGCCCTGAGCGTCGAGGCCCGCTTCGGCGTCCGTCAGCGGTCGCAGACCGGGGCCGGCGTTGGGCAGCACGCCCGCCTCCCTGAGCCCCCTGCCGTTCGCGCCCGAGGGCACTTCGAGGAGTCCTGCACCCGCGGCGGCGCTCATGCCCAGACGCTCGGCTATTGCCAGCAGCGCCCTGGCGCCGGCGGCACCCTGCTCGCCGGTGGTGAGTCGTTCGCCCCAAACGATTGCGACCTCGGCCGGCGCCTGCTCGCCCTGGCTGCCGCGATCGTCCTTGCCTGCAGCGGAGAGCAGTTTTGCCAGCGAGCGAACCTCGTCTGGGTCGGCGCCTGCACTCTGCGCCAGCCGATCGGCCTCGCCTGCGGCACCGTCGTCGAGCGTCGCGGCGAGCGCCTGCGCGAAGACCGCGCCCATGCCCGGCGCGAAGCGCACCGACTGCACGGCCTTGCGGTCCAGCGGAGCCTTCGCATCTGAGGCGATCGCGAGCGTGACCCCGTTGTGGCGAACGCCCTTGCGGATGCGCAGATCGATGATCGGCATGTCGGCGACCGGGTCGCAGTCGAGCACGAGCACCGCGTGGGCGTGCTCGAGGTCGGAGACCTGCGCCTGCAGCCCGGGCTCGGCTAGCTGCCGGTGCAGCTCCGGCGGCAGCGCGCCCGCGCGACGTGAGTCGATGTGCGGGGAGGATAGGCCCTCCCGCATCGTGCGCGCGAGCAGGAAGCCCTCCTCGTTGGTCGCCTGGCCGCCGACGAGCGCCGCGCTGTGCTGCCCGGCGCGCCGCAGGGCGGCGGCCGCCTCGCCGAGCGCCCGCTCCCACGAGACGGCTCGCAGGACGCCTCCGTCCCTGACCATCGGCTCGGTGATCCGCTGCGGGCCATGGATCTCATCGCGCACGAAGCGACCCCGGTTGCAGAGCCAGCCGTCGTCGACCTCCTGGTTCTCGCGCGCGAGCGCCCGCAGCACCTGCTCGTCGCGGACCGTGAGCGTGACGTTGCACTGCGAGGGACAGAGGGTGCAGACGGTGCCCGCGTCCTCGATGTCCCAGGGCCTCGCCTTGAAGCGGTAGGGCAGCGCCGTGAGCGCGCCCACCGGGCACAGCTCGACGATGTTGCCGGAGAAGGGCGCCTCGTATGGATGCCCGTCGAAGGTCGCCACGTAGGAGTGGGCGCCGCGCTCGAGCAGCACGAGCTGGTGGTCTTCGGAGACGTCCTCCGAGAAGCGCACGCAGCGGTAGCAGAGGATGCAGCGCTCGCGGTCGATTGCGATCTTCGAGGAGAGCTCGACGGGCTTGACGAAGTGGCGCTTGGGCTCGATGAAGCGCGAGATGCCGCCGCCCCAGCCGAAGGTGATGTCCTGCAGCGGACACTCCCCGCCCTTGTCGCAGACCGGGCAGTCGAGCGGATGGTTGATCAGCAGGAACTCGACGACGCTCTGCTGCGCCTCCTTGACACGATCGGTCTGGGTATTGACCACCATGCCGTCCTTCACCGGCGTCGAGCAGCCGGTCTGCAGCTTTGGGATGCCCTCTATCTCCACGAGGCACATGCGGCAGGCGCCGACGGGCCCGCCGAGCTTGGGCTCGTAGCAGAAGACGGGTATCTCGACGTCGCCGTGCTTGGCGGCGTCGACGAGCATCGAGTTCTCAGGCGCCTGCACCTCGCGGCCGTCGATCGTGAAGGTGATGATGCGCTGCTGCGGCCGCGGCATCAGAGAGCCCCCGGGTAGGCACCCGCGGGTTGTGGCTGGCCGTGAATCGTCGCCCCCTGGGCGGCCAGCGTAGACTCTGAAGCCAGCTGGTGGATCAGCGCGTCCTCGCGTGTCGCCCGGGCCTGCTCGATCGTCTGCTCGAACTCCTCGCGGAACTTCGCGATCATCGAGCCGATCGGCATCGCCATCGCATCGCCCAGGACGCAGAGGCAGTGGCCGATGATGTTCGTGCAGACCGAGGCCATGATGTCGAGGTCCATCGGCGTTGCCTCGCCGCCGGCGATCCTTTCGAGCATCTTCACGGTCCAGTTGGTGCCCTCCCTGCAGGGGGTGCACTTGCCGCAGGACTCGTGCCGGTAGAACTTCGCGACCTTCATCGCGACATCGAGGATCGGCGTGGAGTCATCGACGACGATGATCGCGCCGGAGCCGAGCATCGTACCCGCCTTGGCCAGCGAGTCGAAGTCGTAGGGGATGTCGAGGTCATCGCCGGTGAGCACCGGGGCCGAGGAGCCGCCCGGAAACCAGCACTTCACCTGGCGCCCGTCGGCAGGGCCGCCCGCGAGGTCGTAGACGATCTCCCGCGAGGGTATGCCGAGCTCGATCTCGTAGTTGCCGGGCCGCTGGACGTGGCCTGAGATCGAGACCACCTTGGTGCCTTTGGAGGTCTCGGTGCCGAGGCCGGCATAAGCCTGACCGCCCATCTTCACGATCGTCGGCACTGTGGAGAGCGTCTCGACGTTGTTGATCAACGTCGGCCCCTGGTAGAGACCGTTGATCGCGGGAAACGGCGGCTTTAGGCGCGGGTTGCCACGCTTGCCCTCCAGCGAGTCGAGCAGACCGGTCTCCTCGCCGCAGATGTAGGCGCCGGCGCCGCGGTGAACGACCAGCGAGAGCGAGTGCGCCAGAGCCGAGCACTTTCTCGCCGACATAGCCGGCCTCTCTTGCTTGCGCAAGCGCCGCGTCGAGGGTGTCCGCCTGCAGCACGTACTCGCCGCGGATGTAGATGAACGCTTCGGCAGATGCCGGCCGCCCAGGTGGCGATCACGATCCCCTCGATCAGCATGTGCGGGCTCTTCTGCATCAGCTCGCGGTCCTTGAAGGTGCCGGGCTCGGACTCGTCCGCGTTGCAGACCAGGTACTTGCGAGCCGCGCCCTTGGGCAGGAAGGAGACCTTCTTGCCCATCGCAAAGCCGGCGCCGCCGCGACCGCGCAGACCGGAAGCTTCGAGCTCGGCGAGCACATCTCCCGGATCCATCGTGAGGGCCTTGCGCAGCGCCTGATAGCCGCCGCGGCGCTCGTAGCCCTCACGGGTGGCCAGGCCCGGCTCGTCGATGTCGGCGAGCAGCAGCATCGGCCGCTCGGCGGTCGCCCCGCTCATTGCTCACCTCTCCCGCACTCAGCTGTCTGCATCGGGTGGGAAGGGTACTGCTGCGAGTTGGCTGCTGGGTCTGCGACGAGCAGCCGCGCAAGCTGCTTCTCGGGCAGCACCGGATGTCCGCTTCGCACGTCATCGAGCAACTGCGGCACGTCTGCGATCTGGAGCGGTCCGACGTAGACGCCGTCCACCGAGGCCATCGGCGCGATGTCACATGCGCCCAGGCACTCGAAGGGGCGCACATTGAGCTCCCCGTCCCCCTGCGCAGCCTCCTGCATCGCCTCCAGCAGTGCATCCGCACCGCGCAGCGAGCAGGAGATGTTCGTGCACACGTAGACCGAGTGGCGTCCGACGGGCTCGGTCTCGAGCATGTCGTAGAAGGTCGCCACGGCGGCGAGCGAGGCGGGCGTCACCTGCATCACGCACGCGACCTGCTCGATCGCCAGCGGTGAGCACCAGCCGTGCACGCGCTGAGCGGCGGCCAGCGCCGGCAAGGCCGCCGAGGTCGGATCCGGGTAGAGCGCCATGTGGCCCTCTATCTCGGCACGCAGCGCCTGCGGCACCTCGATGCTCTTGGGGTCGGGGATCTCGGCGGGCAGCTTGTCCTGGTCGGTTGCGCGGTCCCAGCCACCGGCAATGCTCATCGGTCGATCCCTCCGAGCACTGGGTCGAGCATCGCCAGCGTGGCGATCAGATCGGCGATGTAGGAGCCCTCGGCCATCTCCGAGAGCGCCTGCAGGTTGACGAAGCTGGGGTCGCGCATATGCACCCGCGCAGGCTTGGATGAGCCGTCGGAGCGCACGAAGCAGCCGAGCTCGCCGCGCGGGGACTCGACCGCCGAGTAGACCTCACCGGGCGGCACCCGCATGCCCTCGGTGACGAGCTTGAAGTGATGGATCAGCGCCTCCATCGAGGTGGCGAGCTCGTGCCTGGGCGGCAGCGCGATCTTGCGGTCGGTGGTGATGTAGGGCCCTTCCGGCAGCCCCTCCAGCGCCTGGGAGATGATCTTCACCGACTCGTATATCTCGGCGAGGCGCACGGCGAAGCGGTCGTAGTTGTCGCCAAGCGTGCCCACCGGGATCTTGAAGTCGAAGTCGCCGTAGGAGGAGTAGGGCGCCGCCTTGCGCAGGTCCCAGGGGTTGCCGGCAGCGCGCAGCAGAGGGCCGGTGACGCCATAGCCGAGCAGCTTCTGCGCATCCAGGGGACAGGTGCCGCGCAGGCGCTGCAGCACGATCTCGTTGCTGTGCAGCAGCGCGTTGTACTGGTCGGTGCGCCCAGGCATCACATCGACGAACGCCTTCAGCTTCTCGGTGAAGCCATGCGGGATGTCCTCCATCACGCCGCCGACCTGGAAGTAGCGCGTGTGCATCCGCTGCCCGGCGGACATCTCGAAGAGGTCGAGGATCTGCTCGCGCTCGCGGAAGCAGTACCAGAACATCGAGATCGCGCCCAGATCGAGCGCGGAGGTCCCGAGCCAGACCAGATGGGACATGATCCTGTTCAGCTCCAGGTGGATGACGCGCAGGTACTGGGCCCGCTTGGGCACCTCGACCTCGGCGATCGCCTCCACGGCTGTGCAGAAGGCCATCGAGTTGAAGAAGTAGGAGAGGTAGTCCATCCGCTCAAGGACAGGGATCACCTTCCAGTAGGCCTTGTCCTCGGCGGTCTTCTCGATTCCGGTGTGGACATAGCCGATGATCGGCTTGATGTCGCGCACGACCTCGCCCTGAAGGGTGATCAGCAGCCGCAGGACGCCGTGGGTGGCGGGGTGGTGGGGGCCCATGTTGAGCGTGAGCAGCTCCTGGCTGCCGTGGCCTCCGCCCCACGCATCCAGCGACTCGGTCCCGACCGAGCCGTCGGCCTCGGGCTCCTCGATCGGGGAGAGCGTGATGCTCTCCTCCATGCGGCGATATGCGGATCTGGTCGGCGCGTTCACTCTGAAGATCCGGTGGCGGGGGAGGGTCGGGTGGCCTGCTCAGCGGGATCGTTGAAGGTGAACAGCACGGGCTCGCCGCCGATGGGGAAGTCACGCCGCTGCGGATGGCCCTCGTAGTCCTCGGGCATCAGGATCCGGCGCAGGTCGGGATGGCCGTCGAAGATCACCCCGAACATGTCGTAGACCTCACGCTCCTGATGGTTGGCGGTCGGCCATTCGGGGGTCACGGAGTCCACGTGAGGGTCCTCGGTGGGCACCTGCACCTTGACCGTCAGCCTGTCGACGTTGGCCATGTCGAGCATCTCGTAGTGGACGCCAAGCCGCGGCTCGTGCGGGTGATAGTCCACGCCGTGGACGCTGGACATGAAGGCATAGCCGCGATCGCGCAGCATGGAGAGCGCCGGGCGAATCGCCCGCGGGGCGAGCAAGATGCTCGCCCGATCGCGGAAGAACGCAGTCTCCAGCACGCCTGCATCGCCGATCTCCGGCTGGGCGGCAAGCTCCTGGGCGATCAGCTCGAGCTCGGTGGCGTCAGGCATCCGATGCTCCCGTGCACGCGCGTGTGCTCTCAGTCACTCGGTGCCACCCTAGACACAGCAGTAGCCCCCTCCTCGGTCCCCACGGCGTCGTAGCGCTTGCGCCAGCTCATGTCTGGGTCCTCCTGGACCATCTTGCGCAGCTTCAGCACGCCATGCATCAGCGCCTCCGGGCGCGGCGGGCATCCAGGCACGTGCACATCGATCGGCATGAACTTGTCGGCCGGGACGAGCGCGTAGTTGTTGAAGACGCCCATCGAGGAGCAGCAAGCGCCCATCGAGATCGTCCACTTCGGCTCCAGCATCTGGTCGTAGATGCGGCGCACGATCGGCGCCATCTTGATCGAGACGCGGCCGGAGAGGATCAGCAGGTCGGCCTGCCTAGGGGAGGCGCGGAACGCCTCGTAGCCAAAGCGCGCGACGTCCACGCGCGCGGCGACTATCGACATCATCTCGATCGCGCAGCAGGCCAGGCCGAAGGTCGCGGGGAAGAAGGAGTTGCTGCGTCCCCAGGCAACAGCCTTGTCGAGCGTCGTCGTCAGCACCCGTTCGTGGACGTAGCGCTCGAGCTCCTCGTCGCGCGTGCTGTCGCTTGCGATCTTCTCGTCTTCCAGGTGGGCGCCGGGCGTCGGCCCTTCCACATCGGCTCCGCGCAGCAGTCGGCGGGCGGTCGTGTGCTGGATGCGTAGAAGATCCGGATCCACGCCGCCGCCCAGTGACTGCCTGCTCACTTCCATTGCAAGGCCCCCCTTCGCCATACGTAGGCGAAGGCGACGAAGAGCAGCACGATGAAGACGATCGTCTCCGCGAGCGCGAAGCTGCCGTAGGCGCGCAACTGGATCGCGATCGGGTAGAGGAAGACGACCTCGATATCGAACAGGATGAAGAGCATCGCGATCAGGTAGAAGCTGATCCCGAAGCGCATGCCGCGCTTGACCTCCGAAGGCAGGCCGCACTCGTAGGGCGCTTGCTTGCGGGCGATCGCCCGGCGCGGGCCGATCTTCGAGTTCAGCGTGGCGAACGCGACCCCCACAGCGCCGCCCAGGGCGAGAAAGACGATGGCTGGAAGGTAGCTGCGCAGCACGGGCCGCTGTTTTATATCACCCTTGTACCAATGTGTTACATAGTGACGATTGACGCGAGCCTCCGCGTCTGCTACGGAATTTTGGGCCGGTCTGCTCGCTGCGTGGGACGGCGTCGATGACGCACGCCATCGTGCTCGGCGCGATCGCCGTCGCGGCGCTCAATGCGATCCCCGCGCTCATCGGCGGCTGGCACTGGCAGCGCGAGCAGCCCAGCAGGACCTTCTGGGTCCTGCTGCGAGTCGGCCAGGCCTCGGCGCTGCTGCTTGCGATTGCCGTCGGCCTGCTTGCGGCAGCCGGCCACTACTCGAGCGAACGGCTCTTCTACCTCTATGCACTGCTTCCGCTGGCGATCGCCTTCATCGCTGAACAGCTGCGGGTCACCTCCGCTCAGACGATCCTCGACCGCCAAGAGCTGCCGAATGCCCAGGCCGTCGGACGCCTGCCCGAGCTCCAGCAGCGCCTGATCGTGACTGCGATCCTCAGACGCGAGATGGGCGTGATGGCGCTCTCGGCGCTCGTGGTGGTCTTCCTTGCGTGGCGCGCCGCCGAAACGGCGCACGGCTTCTGAGGCCACGCCCGCCGGGACAGTCACGTAATATCCCCGCTCGCATGCTCGTCCCCCGCCACAGGATCGGCTCGCTGAGGAGCTGGCTGCGCATCGCTGCGCTGCGCCGCGCGCGCGCGGCGACCACGCTCGTGGCGCTGCCGCTGGCCGCGCTCGGCATCTCCGCCTGCGGCACGCAGGGTATCTCGCTCTCGAAGTCCAACCCGGACTATTCGGGCGCCGTGATCTTCCGCGATCACTGCTCCGGCTGTCACACACTCGCCGTCGTCGGCGCCGCGGGCTCGGCGACCAGCATCCAGAACCGCGTAAAGACCAACGCGCCCAACTTCAACTTCCGCAAGGAGACCGTCGAACAGGTCCTCTACGCGATCCGCAACGGCGGTTTCTCCGGCGAGGTCATGCCGGAGAACGTGGTCGTCGGCAAGCAGGCGCAGGAGGTGGCGCAATTCCTCTCCAAATACTCTGGCCTGCAGGCGCCGAAGGAACCGGGTCAGAGCGCCGAAGCGCCGAAATAGAGATCGGCGCTGAGGGCGGGACGGCGGTCCGATGCTCGATCTGAGGCTGATCCGGCGCGACCCCGAGCAGGTCAAGCGGGCGCTTTCTCGCCGTGCCCCCGTCCTTGCTGAGGCGGTCGATGAGATCGTGGCGCTCGATAAGCGGTGGCGCGCGGCGGCGAGCAGCGCCGAGTCGCTGCGGGCGGCGCAGAAGGAGGCCTCCGAACAGGTCGCGGCCGGCAAGCGCAGCGGCGCCGATGTCAGCGCGCTGCTCGATCAGACCAGAGAGATGAGCGCGCAGGTCAAGGCGTTCTCCGAGCAGGCCGACTCTGCACGCGCCCGGCTGGACGAGCAGCTCGCCCGACTGCCGAACCTGCCAGATCCGACAGCCGCTGGCGGGCCCGAGGATGAGGTGTTGCGGATCGTCGGGGAGCCACGCGAGCTCGACTTCGAGCCGCGCGACCATCTCGATCTCGCCGGTCCCCTGATCGACATGGAGCGGGCCGCAAATCTCTCCGGTGCCCGCTTTGCCTACCTGAAGGGCGATCTGGTGATGCTCGAGCTGGCGCTCGTGCGCTACGCGATGGAGAAGGTCCAAGGCCACGGCTTCACGCCCGTGATCCCGCCCGTGCTCGTGCGCGAGCGGGCCCTCTACGGCACCGGCTTCCTGCCCGACACCGAGCAGCAGATCTATACGCTCGACCAGGACGACCTTTACCTGGTCGGCACCTCTGAGGTGGCGCTGGCCTCGCTGCACGACGGCGAGGTGGTCGACGCTGCGACCCTGCCGCTGCGCTACGCGGGGTTCTCGCCCTGCTTCCGGCGCGAGGCGGGTGCGGCGGGCAAGGACACCCGCGGTATCTTCCGGGTGCATCAGTTCGACAAGGTGGAGATGTTCAGCTTCGTCCCCCCGTCCGACTCGCCGGCCGAGCACGAGCGCATCCTCGCGATCGAGGAGGAGATCCTCAGCGAGCTTGGGATCCCATACAGGGTCGTGAACATCGCCGTGAACGACCTTGGCGGCTCCGCAGCAAAGAAGTTCGACTGTGAGGCATGGATGCCAAGCCAAGGCCGATACAGG
The DNA here is from genome assembly GCA_963790265.1 of uncultured Actinomycetota bacterium. Classification (GTDB taxonomy): domain Bacteria; phylum Actinomycetota; class Thermoleophilia; order Solirubrobacterales; family Solirubrobacteraceae; genus Palsa-744. Next base: position 2,716,964 of record CAWBNT010000001.1, on the reverse strand, counting down.
GAGCTGACATCCTGCTCCAACACCACCGACTACCAGGCGCGCCGCCTGGAGATCAGGATGCGGCCCGCCGGCAGCTCGCCCGAGGTGCTGCACACGCTCAACGGCACCGCCGTGGCGGTTGGACGCACGATCGTCGCGCTGCTGGAGAACGGGCAGCAGGGAGATGGGAGCGTGGTGCTGCCGGAGCGGCTCGTGGCGTATGGCGCGCCAGCGGAGCTGAGCTCGGGCGTCGAGGGGCGTTCAGTCGGCTGAGGTTTGCACTCTGAGTGCTGAAGGTCGGACGCTCTGGGCCCCTCCACGGGCAGGGCATGTTTTTCTGTGGCGCAAATCTCTTGTGCAGCGGTGGTGCCGGTCGGTAGATTCAGACTGATCGATGGTCAAAAATACCCCGCAGTCACGTCCGCCGGGAGTCGAGATCGTGTCTTGCAGTCCGCAGCAGGCGGAGTCGGGTAGGAGTGCGCTGCTGCTGGCGGCTGACCTCGCTGTTGGTGCGGCCTCACAGGCGACGCACTTGGCGCAGCGGGTCAGCGCCACCGGCTTGAGCGCGAGCCTAGCCGCTGGGCGACTGGTCTCGGCGCTGCCGGGCGCGAACGGTGCAGGCCAGCTCCTGACCATTGCCACGCGCCCGCTGGTGGATAGCGGCCGCGAGACGCGCATCCGAGTACGGTCAGCTGCCCAGACCAGCACCCAACGCCTGCTCGAGGCGGTCGCGCCGGGGCTCCTCGACACTCTCGACATCGACGCGCTCGTGCGGCGGATCGACATCGATCGGCTTGTCCGCCGGATCGAGATCGATGACCTCGTCGGCCGCATCGACATCGACGCGCTCGTGCAGCGAATCGACCTGGATGCCGTTGTCGCTCGCATTGATGTGAACCGAGTTGTGGAACGCATCGACGTCGACGCCGTCGTCGAGCAGACGGAGCTTGGCACCGTCGTAGCACGGTCCACCAGCGGCTTTGCCAGCGAGGCGCTCGACGCCGCTCGAACTCAGGCCGCTGATGTCGATACACGTGTGAGTCGCGTGGTGAACCGCATGCTGGGCCGCAAGGAGAGCGAGGTACCGACCGGCCCGCCTCTGCTCGCCGGCGAGACACGTTCAGAGGCTTCCGAGCCGAGCACCGAGCCCGCGTCGGCGGACGCGCCGGACGGGGAGTCAAAGTGAGGGACAGCAACGCCCGCCGTGCTTTGACCCAACAGGGCCTTTACGCGGGTGCTTTGAGCCGCCTGCTGGCATACGGCGCGGACCTCCTCATCCTCACCGTCGTTTATGCCGCGGCACTCGCGCTGCTGGAATTCGCGATCGATGTCGCCACGCCGTGGAATGTCGACCTCAAGACTGGGCATATGCTCGTCCTCGTGGGGGAGCTGCTTTGGGCTGTGTTCTACTTCGGTAACTCATGGGCCATCTTTGCCCGCTCGCCCGGGATGACGCTGCTGGGGCTCAGGATCGTGCAGGCAGACGGCTCCTCGCTCGACCGCCGTCACGCGATCATCCGTCTCATCGCGTTCCCACTCGGGTTCCTGACACTGGGAATCGGGTTCTTGGGCATCATCTTCGACCGCACCCACCAGGCGATTTACGACCGCATCGCGAAGACGGCAGTCGTCTACGACTGGGATGCGGAGGCGACGAAGCTCCGCGGCCTGGCCGCGCGCGGCGCCCGCCGGCGCGAGGGGCCGATGCTGCCGCCATGAGCTCGCACGCGCGAATCCTCTTAGGTGCCTCTCATCTATCTCTACGAGTGTCGGCCGCTCAGATGACGTCTCTGTGCTGCCCCCCGTAGGCGGCCAGCCCGTAAATGATCAGAACGTCGATCCCGAACAGGCACAGCGCCCAGAATGGGTACGCATGGATCGACATCAAGGCGGCGATCGAGTTGATACCAGCCACAAAGATGCCAAGCCATCGGCCATACTGCCCGCCAACCAAGACCGAATATGCAGCAAGCAGCTCGAGCGCTCCGATGATCAGCACAACCCAGCCCCAGGTGTTGAGGCCGCTCACGATGTAGGTCGCATTCTGGGTGAAGAACTTCGATTTGCTGATCGCCGCGATCCCCCAGACGATGTTCAGCGCCCCAGCGATCGCGAGCATGATCGAGGCGAACAGAAGCCAGCCGCCGCCTTCGACCCCATCGCCCGTGTCCCGCGTTCGCGTGTGGGTGGCGACTCCTTGATCGGCCATGCGGGCTCCTTTGGCTCAAGATTCAGTTTGCTGATTAATCTCTCCAGACTGTATTCCGTGCAGACAGGACTGCATCGGTAATTTTCCCGCGCCATTTCGGTAGTTTGCTGTAGTCCAAGTGAGCGCACGGTGAGTGAGCGTCGTTAGCGCAACAAAGCCGGCGAGTCCCACTGCTGCAGTCAGAGCAGGTGGCTCGCCATCTCATCGGCCCCGTATCTGCTCGCTGGTGACACTAGGCTCCGTCCTCCGCAAGCCAAGCCTTTGCCTTGGCCAGATCGCGGATGCGGAAGCCCTGGGCCTTTCCGGGAAGCAGGAAGGAAAGGGCACGCAAGGCGGGACGTATCCAATCCTCGTCGCTGACCACCGCTACGCGCTCGTAGGAGGTCGCGTGGCGCACGCGGAATCCCGTGTCGGCGCTCATCGCCTCACCCTCGACCTCACGGGCTCCGGTGCCGATCAGGTAGAGCAGCCGCACGTCGCGGCCCGCAGCGATCTCTTGGCGCAGCACTGGCTCGACAGCCTCCTCCCAATCATCGTCCTCGACCTCCCCGACGGCCTCAAAGCCGATCGTTCCGGCTGGCATATCTGTGATCCTTTGCAACATGGACTGGTCCCTTCTGGTGGCTGTCATCGCGAGTGACAGCGGTGTCGAGGTCAACTTGCACCATAGACCTTCGAGGTCACCGAATTCAGGCTCCGATGCGAGCCCACAGAGATCCGGCTGCAGGCGCTCAGTGAGGACTGCCGAGTACAACTTAACTCGAATCGATTCGGCCGACGTGATCTGAGAACATGACCAACATGCCCAGAACATCGGTGACTTCTCGAGGAGGCTGGGCCGCGATGCGTCCCGTGCTGCGGCGCATCGCCGCAATCGTCGCGCTCGTTACGCCGGCCGCGATGGCCGTGGTGGCCGCCGTCGCACTGGCGGGCGACGTCTCTGTCGCTGTGCTCGCGGTCGGGCTCGTCCTACTGGCGAACGCCGCCATCTGGTTCGCCTTGACGGAGCGCGGCGCGCTGCGCGCCCTCGGTGCCGTGGTCGCGGTCCTTGCTGGAGCCGGCTTGGTCGTGGTGCTCGCGACCCATTGGCAGGGGTTGCTGGTGCTGGCCGCACTGTTCCTGTTGCTCGCCCTGTTCGGATCGACTGCGCGCTACGCGCTGGGCCGGGCTGGGGAGGCAGCGCACGGAAGGATGGCCGCGGTCGTGGCGGTGGGTGCGGCCGGCTCGGGAGCGCTGATCATCAACCTGAAGTCGGGGGGTGGAAAGGCGGAGCGCTTCGATCTCGCTGGGGAGGCTCGACGTCGTGGCATCGAGCCGATCGTCCTCGAGCCGGGCGATGATCTGCTCGAGCTCGCCGAGAGCGCCATCACGCGGGGTGCAGAGGTCATCGGAATGGCTGGAGGTGACGGGTCGCAGGCGCTCGTGGCGACCGTCGCCGCACGGCGCGACGTTTCCCACGTCTGCATTCCGGCGGGAACGCGAAACCACTTCGCGCTTGACCTCGGTCTGGACCGGGACGACGTCGTGGGTGCACTCGACGCGTTCACCGACGGCGTCGAGCGGCGCATCGACCTCGCGCGCGTGAACGACCGCGTGTTCGTCAACAACGCGTCGCTTGGCGTCTACGCGAAGGTGGTCCAGTCCGAGGCCTATCGCGACGCCAAGCTCGCGACGTGGTCGCACATGCTGCCTGACCTGCTCGGTCCAGACGCCGAGGCGATCGACCTCGAGTTCACCGTCCCGGACGGGACCGATTGCGACGATGCCCCGCTCGTGCTGGTATCGAATAACCCGTATGAGCTCACGCACCTCTCGGGCGCGGGCACGCGCGAGCGGATCGATACGGGCCTGCTCGGCATCGTGGCTGCCCGGGTGCGGGGCGCGGACGTGTCAAAGCTCGTCGCGCTCGAGCTGGCTGGCCAGGCAGGGCGCTACCCCGGCCTGCTGGCCTGGTCTGCGCGGGAGTTCGAGGTCCGCTCCGGCGGTCCCGTCGAGGTCGGCCTCGACGGCGAGGCGCTGATGCTGGAGGCGCCGCTGCATTTCGCATCGCTGCCCAGGGCGCTGCGCGTGCGGCTGCCCCGCGGCGCAGGCATCTCGCCGGCGGCACGCGCGGTGGCACTGACCTCGGAGAGCCTGGGCGCGCTGGTCCGGGTGGCCGTGGGCCGGTGAGACGCGCAGACGCGCGGCTGCCGCTCGGCCTCGTCGCCTTCGTGCTCGTCGGCTGGGGGGTCGGGGAGCTGTTGTCCTCGGTGCTCGCCTCAGCAGACCTGAACGCCGTACGCGACGTAGCCGCCGAGCGCTCTGAAATAGCAACACATGTGGCGCGTGTGGTGACGTGGGCGGGAAGCGCATTCCTGTTGGTCCCGCTGGCCTTGATCGTATGCCTGGTGCTCGGCCGGGTGGGCCTGCGTAGAGAGGCGCTCGCGATCGCACTCAGCCTCGGCGGCGCGACGTTGATCGCAGCCTGCGTGAAGCTGCTTGTCTCGCGGCCGCGACCGCCCGTCGAGCACCTGCAGGCAATTACAGGCTGGAGCTTTCCCTCGGGCCATGCGACGCAGGCCAGCGCGTTCTGGTTCTCGCTGGTGCTTGCCTTGCATATGGCGGGGGCACCGTCGGCGGCAACCGGTGCAGTCGCTGGGTTCGCGCTCCTGATCGTCCTCCTGATGGCCACGTCTCGCGTCTACTTGGGCGTCCACTATCCAAGCGATGTGGCCGCTGGCGTGCTGCTCGGTACAGGCTGGGCGCTCTACGTGTCGCACCGCCTGCGGCGGCGTGAGGCTCAGTGACGATGTGGCGTCGCGCTGCGCACCTGGACCGCCGGCTGATGAAGCGCTCGTTTGGGACTCGCTCACCCTCACTGGATCGCACCCTCGTCGCCATCACGCGGGCAGCGAACTACTCGAGATTGTGGCTTGTGCTCGCCGGCGCGCTCGCAGTATTCGACGGGAGGCAAGGGCGGAGGGCGGCAGGGCGCGGTCTCACTGCGATCGCGATCGCGGCGGGGGTGGCCAACGGCCCGGCAAAGCTGCTCGCGCGCCGACGGCGGCCCTCCTCACGGTTGCACCCGGCGCTCATTCGTACACCGCGGTCAACGTCGTTTCCGTCAGGCCACAGCGCGGCGGCATTCGCGTTTGTCACCGGTGCCTGCGCTGAGCTGCCAATGCTGGCACCCGCCCTGGTGCCATTGGCAGCGGCCGTCGCCTATTCGCGCGTGCACACCGGCGTTCACTACCCAAGCGATGTTGCGGTTGGTGCGGGGATCGGCATCGGATCGGGCCTTCTGGCCGCGCACTGGCCGTGGCATGTGCGGGCGCCACGCCGCCCGCCGTGCACCAACCCGGGCCACTCCAGTCGCTGGTGATGCTGGCTGTCCGTGGGCCTGCTCTCACCACTGGGGAGCATCAATCTGGGAAAGGCGCTGGCTCCCGCTGACCAGGGACGTAACTGTCCTCAGACTCCAGCATCGTCCTGATCTGCTCCCGCAGCTCAGGGCTGTCGTCATGACCATGCACGGTGGCGGCATGTTGAGCCGCGGCATCCACCACCTCCGCCTCCTCGCCGATGATCGTCAGAGAGCAGTTGCTCTCGCTCTCGAAACGCCGGCAGTCAGCCATCTTGCGCATCTTGCACCTCGCTTCGCTGTCGAATGCTGACTGCGACACTCTAGAGTCGGTGCTTGACCGACGCAACAGTGATTCGCCGCGTATCTAGCCGACGCGAAAGGCCAGGGTCTGTGTGGCGCCGCGGTCGGGCGTCACCGTGAGCCTGTCGTGGCCCGCTGCAAGCGCACCGTGACCGTGGAGATGAGCGAGGTTGGACCCCCGCTTCGCCGGCATCGTGTAGCGGCTCACCGTTCGCCAGCCCGCGTGTCCCGCTGAGCTGGAGGCGGTGGACAGCGTCACTTCGACGGTCGCGGCTGCTGTGAGCGTGAAGTCGAAGCACACGCTGGAGGCCTGTGGCCGGGAGCGGCGCAGCGCCGAGAGGTCGCTGCGAGTCAGCGCCAGCCGGGAAAGTCGCACCGAAGCCCGCTTGCGGTCCGAGCGCCGGTGCCGGTCAGCGGCCGTGTGGGAGTCCTCTGCGGAGTTGCCTTCTTCGCCTTCGCCTTCTTCGGCGGCTTCGGCTTCTTCTGCTTCGTTGCCTTCTTCGGCTGCTTCCGGTTCTTCTGTCGCTTCATCTTCTTCTTCGGCACCTTCAGATTCCTCTGCGCCGAGCAGGAGCAAACCGTGGCGGGCAGGTGTCCCGCTTGCGTCGCTGGCCTGCGCGGCTGCGGGCAGCACGGCGCCCAGCGCCATCAGCACGAGCAGGACCAGGACGGATGCCTTCATGCGGTGGGGATCGACCCGCGTCCGCGGCCCCTTGAGTTGCGCGGCGCCCGCTGGCCTGACGTTCGCGTCCGCCGGCGTGGGCGTCGCGCCCGTCGCTCGTTTACGCTGGAAGCGTGGCCAGCCCCTTCGGCTATCTGCTGGGCTCAGACCCCCCGCCGCGTCGCGTCGGGGTGCTGGCTGCGCTGGCCGCGGTAGCGGCCTGCACGCTGATCGTCTATCCGCTGAAGCAGGTCGCGCCGGTGGTCTCGCTCAGCGTCGTCTACCTGCCGGCGGTCCTCATCGTCTCGGCCACCTGGGGCGGATGGATGGGCGCGGGCACCGGCGTGCTGAGCGCGCTGGCGTTCAACTACTTCCATCTGCCGCCGACCGGGCAGCTGAGCATCCGCAACGCCGACAACTGGGTGGCCCTGGTCACGTTCCTGATCGTGGCCTGGCTGGTCAGCTCGGTCGCCGAGGTGACCCGCGCGCGTGCGCGCGAGGCCGTGGAGCGCCGGCGGGAGGCGGACCTCGCCGCCGAGATGGCGCGGCTGCTGCTGCGAGGCAACCCGCTCGGGGTGGACCTGCCGGCGGCGGCCGCGAGGCTGGCCCAGGCGCTTGGCCTCAGCTCCGTCACGATCGAGACCGGCGCGGTCGAGGGCGACGAACGGCACCTGGCCTTTCCACTGCGCGATGGGACGCACCGGCTTGGCACGCTGATCGCGCCTGCGGATGCCGGCGAGGAGCGGCTGCGCAGGCTGCAGGAGCGCGTGGTGCCCTCGCTGGAGGCGCTGCTGAGCGCGGCGCTGGAGCGCGAAACGCTGCTCGGGGACGTGGTCGAGAACGCTGCGCTGCGCCGGGCCGACGTGGTCAAGACCGCACTGTTGCGGGCCGTCTCCCATGACCTGCGTTCCCCTCTGACCGCCATCTCGACGGCGAGCGACGCGATCGCCTCCCCCACGCTCTCAGAGCAGGAGCGCCTGGAGATGGCGGTGATCATCCAGCAGGAGGCCGGGCGCCTCTCGCGGCTGGTGGACAATCTGCTCGACCTCTCGCGCCTGGAAGCGGGCGTGGCCGAGCCACAGGCGCAGTGGACGGCGGTCGACGAGCTGATCCATGGCGCGCTGCAGGAGATCGGCGCGGGACCCGAGCAGTTCGTACTTGCGATCGATCGCGATCTGCCGATGGTGAAGGCCGACCCCGTGCAGCTGGAGCGGGCGTTCGTGAACGTGCTGGAGAACGCACGGCGCCACGCGAGCGGGCACCCCGTCTCGGTGCGTGCGCGGGCGGTCCGCACGCTGGCTGGAGCGCCGGCGCCGGCGGGGCAGGCGCTGCACGGTGCGAGCGAGCCCGCGGAGGAAGTCGGAGCCGACGGCGAGCACGGCAGCGGAGATCGCCTGATAGTGCGCGTGGTGGACCGCGGGCCGGGGATCCCGCCGGCGCAGCTCGAGCGCGTCTTCGAGCCCTTCTATCGCGCCGGCACCGCGCAGGGCGGCCATCGCGGCTCGGGCCTGGGGCTTGCGATCGCGCGCGGGTTCACCGAGGCCAACGGCGGCAGCCTGCACGCGGAGTCGCTGCCGGGGCAGGGGACGAGCTTCGTCTTCGAGCTGCCGCTGAGCGAGCCGGCGCGAAGCGCGCCGCTCGGCGAGCCGCTGCCGGCCGGCGGACGCACGGGCGGATGAGCACTCGGGTCGTATCCACCGGCGCCGGGCTGCAAGAGCCGCGAGCATGAGCAGCCGCATCCTGGTCGTCGACGACGAGCCGCAGATCCTGCGTGCGCTGCGGGTCGTGCTCCGCGACGAGGGCTACGAGGTGGTGCCCGCCGAAACTGGGACCGAGGCGCTCGACCGCGCGGCGGTGCGGCCCCCGGAGGCCGCCATCGTCGACCTGATGCTGCCCGACATCGACGGGGTCGAGGTGACGAGGCGGCTGCGGCAGTGGAGCGAGATGCCGATCCTCGTGCTCTCTGCGGTGGGCGAGGAGGAGCAGAAGGTCAGGGCGCTGCAGGCCGGCGCTGACGACTACATCACCAAGCCCTTTGGCTCGCGTGAGCTGGTCGCGCGGCTGCAGGCGGCGCTGCGGCGGGTCGGGCGGGACCCGGAGCAGCCCTCGATCCAGGCGGGCGAGCTGGAGATCGACCTCGCTGCGCGCGTGGTGCTGCGCGGCGGCGAGTCGGTTCACCTCACGCCGATCGAGTTCGACCTGCTGCGCGTGCTGGCGCGCAACCGCGGGCGGCTGATGACCCACCGCGACCTGCTGCGCGAGGTGTGGGGGCCCGAGTACGTGGATGACGTACAGCCGCTGCGGACGCACATCGCGCGCCTGCGGGGCAAGATCGAACCGGATGGCACGACGCAGCGGTATGTGGTGACGGAGCCGGGTGTCGGCTACCGGTTCGCCGCGTAATAGACACACCGTTACGAAATCTTCATGCCCGGCGCGCGCATCGTCATGCGCCCGTCACGCGCGGTCCACCATGATGCCGGCATGGACGTTGTGGCAATAGTGATCGGGATCGCGATGTTCGCGATCCTGCTCGCGATGATTGCGGGAATCGACAAGATATGAGCGGCGCCGACATCTTCGGGCTGGTCGTCTCGGTGCTCGTGATCGCGTACCTCTTTTACGCTCTGATCAGGGGAGAGAAGCTGTGACGTTCCTCGGCTGGGCGACGATCGTGATCTTCGCGCTCGTGCTGACCGCATGCGCATATCCACTGGGTCGTTACATGGCTCGCGTATACGGCGGCGAACGCGTCTTCCTCACGCCGATCATGCATTGGCCTGAGAACTTCATCTACAGGGTGATAAGGGTCGAACCGGCCCAGGAGCAGGACTGGAAGGCATATGCCCGCAGCCTGATCGTCTTCTCGCTCGCCGGCTGGTTGCTGCTGTACTTTATCCTCCGCACCCAGACGTTGTGGAACTTCACCGGGCTGAACCCGCTGCATTACCACTCGGGCACGTGGGATGTCACGTTCAACACGGTCTCGTCGTTCATGACGAACACCAACTGGCAGTACTACAGCGGCGAGACGACGATGAGCTACTTCAGTCAGATGACCGGGCTGACAGTTCAGAACTGGCTCTCCGCCGGCGTCGGTATTGTGGTTGCCGTGGCGCTCGTGCGCGGGATCGTCGGGCGCTCGGGCAAGAGCCTTGGCAACTTCTGGCAGGACATGGTGCGCACGATCCTCTACGTGCTCGCGCCGCTCACGGTGATTAGCGCAATCGTGCTCGTCTCGCAGGGCGTGATCGACAACTTCGCCACGTATCTCTCGGCGCACGCGGTCACAGGCCTGACGCAGTCGATCGCGATGGGACCGGCCGCCTCCCAGGAGGCGATCAAGATGCTCGGCACCAACGGCGGCGGCTTCTTCAACACCAACTCCGCCCATCCGTTCGAGAATCCAAACGGCTTCACCAACTTCTACGAGATGCTGATCGTGCTGCTGATCCCCGCGGCGCTGATCTTCATGTACGGCAAGATGACCGGGAATCGCCGCCAGGGCATGGCCATCTACGGCGCGGTGATGATCATGTTCCTGGGCGCCGTCACGGTCGCCTACATCGCGGAGGCGCACGGCTCGCCCGCGCAGCACGCCGCTGGCCTGCACACGCAGGTGATCGCCGGCTCCGGCGGTGGCAACATGGAAGGCAAGGAGCAGCGGTTCGGGATCGCTGGCTCGGCGCTGTTCGACGTCGTCACCACGGTCACCTCCTGTGGTGCTGTCAACAGCGCGTTGGAGTCCTTCACCGGCATCGGCGGTGCGGTGCCGTTCGCCAACCTCTCCGCAAGCGAGGTGATCTTCGGCGGAGTGGGCACGGGTCTGTATTCGATCCTGCTCTACGTGCTGCTGGCTGTCTTCATCGGCGGGCTGATGGTCGGCCGCACACCGGAGTGGCTTGGCAAGAAGCTCGAGGCCAGAGAGATCAAGCTCGCGGGGCTGGGGATCCTGGTGACGCCTCTGGCCGCATTGTTCTGTACCGCGATGGCCACGGCGACCACTGCTGGCCAGGAATCGATCTCCAAAGCTGCGGCCGGAGGACCGCAGGGCTTCTCGGAGACCTTCTACGCCTATCTATCCCAGGCGAACAACAACGGCTCCGCCTTTGCCGGCTACACCGGCTACATACAGCCGGCGGCGGGCAACCTCGGCGCCCACGGGATCACGTTTGCCGACATCCTCGGCGGGTTCGACATGGTGTTCGCTCGCTATGCGCCGATCCTGTTCGCGCTGGCGGTCGCAGGCGCGCTGGCCGGCAAGCGGGTCAGCCCCGCAGGCCTCGGCACGATGCGGACTGACAATCCCACCTTCGTCATCCTGCTGATCGGCGTGATCATCCTGGTCGGCGCACTCACCTTCTTCCCCGCCCTGCTGCTCGGCCCGATCGTGCAGGGCCTGACAGGACACCTCTACTGATATGCGTCGCGACATCGTCACATCCGCCATCGCGATTCTCTTCTTCACGATCCTGCTGGGTGTCGTCTACCCGGTCGTGATCGAGGGCGTCAGCCAGGTCGCCTTCCCGGGCAACGCAAACGGTCAGAAGATCTATCGCGACGGCAAGCTGGTCGGCTCGAAGATCATCGGCCAGGCCTTCATGGTGCCCGTGATCGGCAAGAACGGCAAGCCGGAGGAAAAGGAAAAAAAGCCGGTCCTGGAAGCCGACCCCCGCTACTTCCAGAGCCGCCCATCGGCGACCGAACCTGAACCGTACAACGCGGCTGCGAGCACCTTCTCCAACCTTGGCCCCAACAGCACGATCACCAGGGAAGTCGACGAAGAACACATCAAGGAATACCTCGCTTTGAACAAGCCATATGACACAGGCCTGACGGTCGCAAAGATTCCGGTCGACGCGATCAACAGCTCCGGCTCGGGCCTCGATCCGCAGATCTCCGAAGCGAACGCTCGCGTCCAGGCCCACCGGATCGCGGCGCTGCGGCATCTATCGCTGGCCAGAGTCGATTCCCTGATCGACACGTACACCTCCGGTCGAGGGCTCGGCTTCTCCGGGGAACCGGGCGTGAACGTGCTGCAGCTCAACCTCGCGTTGGATGAAATCGGCGGCTCGGGAGCAGCGAAATGACAGATTCACAGACACCGCGCAGCGGCCAGGCCGTCTCGCTGATGCAGGGTGCGATGATTCGCCGCGCGCTGCTCGACAGCGTGATCAAGCTCGACCCGCGCGTGCAGATCCGCAACCCGGTGATGTTCGTGGTCGAGATCGGCTCGTTGATAACGACCGTCACGTGGCTGATCCAGGTCTTCGGCGGCAAAGCGCTCGGCGGCAACGACCCGGCGTGGTACACGCTCACGATCGCGATCTGGCTGTGGCTGACGGTGATCTTCGCCAACGCGGCCGAGGCGTTTGCGGAGGGGCGCGGACGGGCGCAGGCGGCGACGTTGCGCTCGATGCGCAAGGAGACCGTCGCGATCATGCGCGACGGCTCCACCAAGGCGGCCTCCGATCTGACCCGCGGCGACGTCGTCGTGGTGGAGGCCGGCGAGCTGATCCCGGGCGACGGTACCGTGATCGAGGGCATCGCCTCGGTCGACGAGTCGGCGATCACCGGCGAGTCGGCTCCCGTGATCCGCGAGTCCGGCGGCGATCGCAGCGCCGTAACCGGCGGCACGAAGGTCGTCTCCGACCGGCTGGTGATCGAAATCACCCAGGAGCCGGGCCACTCTTTCCTGGACCGCATGATTTCGCTGGTCGAGGGCGCGCAGCGGCGCAAGACGCCCAACGAGATCGCATTGAACATCCTGCTGGCGGCTCTGACCCTGATCTTCATGATCGTGGTGGCGACCCTGCGCCCATTCGCCCTCTTCGCCGGCACCTCCATCTCCGAGACGAGCCTGATCGCGCTGCTGGTCGCGCTGATCCCGACCACGATCGGCGCGCTGCTCTCGGCGATCGGGATCGCGGGCATGGACCGTCTGGTGCGCCGCAACGTGCTCGCGCTCTCCGGCCGCGCGGTGGAGGCCTCCGGCGACGTGGACGTGCTGCTGCTCGACAAGACGGGCACGATCACGATCGGCAACCGGCTTGCCTCCGAGTTCATCCCGATGCCGGGAGTGGCTGAGACGGAGCTGGCCGAAATCGCGCAGCTCTCCTCGCTGGCCGATGAGACGCCCGAGGGCCGCTCGATCGTCGTGCTGGCCAAGCAGTACGGCATCCGCGAGCACGAGATGGCCCATACGCACGCCAATTTCGTGCCGTTCACCGCCCAGACCCGGATGAGCGGCGTCGACCTCGACGGCCACCAGATCCGCAAGGGCGCTGGCGACGCGGTGATCCAGTTCGTGGAAGGCGAAGGCGGCTCCCCGCCGCCGGAGCTCAAGGAACACGTCGAGCGGATCGCGCGGGAGGGCGGCACGCCGCTTGCTGTCGCTCGCGACAGCCAGATCCTCGGCGTGATCTACCTCAAGGACACGATCAAGGAGGGCATGAAGGCCCGCTTCGACCACCTGCGCGCGATGGGGATCAGGACCGTGATGGTGACCGGCGACAACCGGCTCACGGCCGCGAAGATCGCCGAGGAGTCAGGCGTCGACGACTTCCTCTCCGAAGCGACCCCGGAGGCAAAGCTCGCGCTGATTCGCGAACAGCAGCAGGAGGGCTACATGGTCGCGATGACCGGCGATGGCACCAACGATGCGCCGGCGCTGGCCCAGGCCGACGTGGGAGTGGCGATGAACACCGGCACCCAGGCCGCACGCGAGGCGGGCAACATGGTCGACCTCGACTCGAATCCGACGAAGCTGATCGAGATCGTCGAGGTCGGCAAGCAGCTGCTGATCACCAGAGGCGCGCTGACGACCTTCTCGATCGCCAACGACGTCGCCAAGTACTTCGCGATCCTGCCTGCGATCTTCGTCACCACCTGGGCGGTGAGCGCGCACGGCCAGAGCCCGCTGCACGTGCTGAACATCATGAACCTCGGCGATCCCCGCTCGGCCGTGATCTCGGCGATCATCTTCAACGCGATCGTGATCCCGCTGCTGATTCCGCTCTCGCTGAAGGGCGTGCGCTACCGGCCGATCGGCGCCAGCGCGCTGCTTAGGCGCAACCTCTGGATCTACGGCCTGGGCGGCATCATCGCGCCCTTCATCGGCATCAAGCTGATCGACCTGATCGTCCACGGATTGCTGGGCGCCTGAGTTCGGGCACAATCCGGCCGGTGTCGCCGGAGCCATCCTCACCGCAGCGCGGGCACCTGAAGGTCTTCATCGGCATGGCCGCGGGGGTCGGCAAGACCTACCGCATGCTGCAGGAGGGCCACACCGAAGCGCAGAACGGCCGGGACGTCGCGATCGGCTACCTGGAGCCCCATGGCCGCGAGGAGACCGAGTCGCAGGCGGAGGGCCTGGAGACGATCCCGACCAGGGCAATCCATTACAGAGGCACGCCGCTGCACGAGATGGACCTGCCGCGCGTGCTCGAGCGGGCTCCCGAGCTGTGCCTGATCGATGAGCTCGCGCACACCAACGCTCCCGGGACCGAGCACGAGAAGCGCTACGAAGACGTCCAGGACGTGCTGGACGCGGGCATCGACGTCTACTCCACCGTCAACGTCCAGCACCTGGAGAGCCTCAACGACCAGGTGATGCGTCTCACAGGCGCGCGCGTGCGCGAGACGATTCCCGACGACGTGCTCTCCGCGGCCGATGAGGTCGTGCTCGTCGATCTCACGCCGGAGGCGCTGATCGAGCGGCTGCGTGCCGGCAAGGTCTATCCGCGCGAGCGGGTCGCTGCGGCGCTGAACAACTTCTTCAAGGTCGAGAACCTCTCCGCGCTGCGCGAGACGGCGCTGCGCCAGGTGGCCGAAGACGTCGAGGTGCGCCGCCTGGTGCTGCCGGGTGGGCCGGCGGTGCGCCGCGACGAGGAGGGGCGGGCAAGCGTCGAGCAGCCACAGCCGCAGGCGATCACCGAGCGGCTGCTGGCCCTGGTCGCGCTCGGGCCCGACGCCCAACGGATCGTGCGCCGGGCTTGGCGCTCAGCCGAGCGTCTGGGCGCCAAGCTTGACATCCTCGTCGTGCGTCCACCCGGCAGGGCGCCGAGCAAGGACGATCGCGAACAGCTGGAGGCGCTGCGACGGCTGGCGGCGGTGCTGGGTGCGCGCCTGACCGTCGAGGAGCGCGAGGACGCGGCTGCAGCGGTGATCGAGACCGCGCATGGCCTCGGCACCACCTACGTGCTGATGGGCGCGCCAGAGCAGCAGCGGGGCCTTAGAAGGATGTCGGAGTCGCTGCTGGATCGCCTGCTGCGCGAGCTGCCGGGAGTGGACGTGCGGATCGTGACCGACCCGACGCTGCGGCGAGGGCGCCCGGAGGGCCTGCCAGACCCGGAGACGAGCGGCTGAAAGGCTCGGCGCCGCATACACTGTGCCTCGGAGAGCCGGGAAGCCTGGTCGGCGTGCCCTCGACGGGAAGGCCGATCGTGATCTGGAGCCAATTCGAGACCGCAAACCACATGCCGGTGTCGCGGATGGCGTGCAGCAATGCGGGGGGTAGGACGTGTCCGACGCGCTGCTGAGCATCCTCTTCTGTGCTGCGGCGCTCCTCAGTCTGGCGACCAGTTGGCTGCTGGTCTCGCGGCTGGAGCGTGTCGGTGCCCGCTTGGGCCTGACCGAGGCGCTGTTGGGGATGCTCGCGGCGCTGGCCGCCGACGCGCCGGAGATCACCTCTGCGGTCAGCGCGATGCTGGCCGGGCGCACGAAGATCGGCGCGGGCGTCGTGATCGGCTCAAACGTGTTCAACCTCGCGGCGCTGCTTGGCCTCTCCGCGCTGGTAGCGGGCAGGATCGCCCTGCATCGGCGGGTGATCACGTTCGAGAGCGTGGTCGCGCTCGGCATCGGCGCGGCCTGCCTGCTTGTGGTCATCGGCGTGCTCTCGCCGCCGCTCGGGCTCGTGCTCGCACTCTCGCTGTTGCTCCCGTATCTCGTGCTGCTGGGCGTGCCCCACGAGCGGTTGGCGCGCGCCGGGCTGCCTGACGCCTGGAGGCGATGGTTCGCGCAGGCGGTGCTGGAGGAGGAGGCCGAGCTGCTGCCGGCCATCCACCCGCGTCGCGGCGACGCGCGCGACGCCGTGGTAGCCGCTTGTGCAGTGCTGATCGTGGTTGCCGCGAGCGTTGCGATGGAGCAGAGCGCTTCGACGCTGGGGCAGCGCATCGCGATGCCGCAGATCATCGTAGGCGGACTGGTGCTCGCCGCGGTCACGAGCCTGCCCAACGCTGTGGCGGCGGTCTACCTGGCAAGGCGCGGCCGCGGCTCGGCAACGCTCAGCACCGCTATGAACAGCAACGCGCTGAACGTGGTGGCGGGGCTGCTGCTGCCCGCCAGCGTGGCCGGTATCGGTGTGGCCTCGGGCGATGCGACGCTGGTCGCCGGCTGGTACGTGGGGCTGAGCGCGTTCGCGCTGGCCGCCGCCTACCGCAGCCGCGGGCTGCGTCGCGCCAGCGGCGCGCTGATTGTCTGTGCCTATCTCGCCTTCGGCGTGGTGATGGTCGTGATCGCGTACCCCTGACCAGCAGGCCCCACCCCGGTATATGTCACACTTCGCACATGCGTGTCTTGGTGCTTGGCGCCGGCGGGGTAGGCGGGGCGTTTGCCGCAATCGCCAAGCGGCGGGATTCCTTCGAGCACGTGACGCTCGCCGACGTCTCGCCAGAGCGGGCGCGCGAGGTGGTCGCCCGGCTCGGCGAGCCCGACCGCTTCTCGGCCGAGCATGTCGACGCATCCGACCGGCAGGATCTGGCGCGGGTGATAGGGGCAAGCCGTCCCGACGCGATTCTCAACGCCTGCGACCCGCGTCTGAACGAGCCGATCTTCGACGCCGCGCTGACGGCGCGCGTCACCTACCTGGACATGGCGATGACTCTCTCCACGCCCCATCCGCAGCGCCCCTACGAGCTACCTGGCTCCCCCCTTGGTGCCTACCAGTTCGAGCGCGATCATGCCTGGCGCGATGCGGGCCTGCTGGCGCTGGTGGGCATGGGGGTCGAGCCGGGACTCTCCGACGTGTTCGCCCGCTACGCCGCCGATGAGCTCTTCTCGGAAATCGAGGAGTGTGGTGTGCGCGACGGTGCCGACCTCGTTGTGGAGGGCTACGACTTCGCGCCCACCTTCTCGATCTGGACCACGATCGAGGAGTGCCTGAACCCGCCGCTGATCTGGGAGCGCGAGCGGGGCCTCTACACCACTCCGCCCTTCTCGGAGCCCGAGGTCTTCGACTTCCCGGAGGGGATCGGCTCGCTTCAGTGCGTCAACGTCGAGCACGAGGAGGTGATCCTGATCCCGCGCTGGGTCGACTGCGGGCGGGTGACCTTCAAGTACGGGCTGGGCGAGGAGTTCATCGACGTGCTCAAGACGCTCCACAAGCTGGGGCTCGACTCGACCGACCCGGTGAGTGTTCGCGGTGCGAAGGTCGCGCCGCGCGACGTGGTCGCGGCGGCGCTGCCGGACCCGGCGACGCTGGGCGAGCGGATGACGGGCAGAACCTGTGCCGGCACGTGGGTGAAGGGGCTCGGCAAGGACGGTCAGCCGCGCTCCACCTACCTCTACCACGTGGCGGACAACGAGCGGAGCATGCGCGAATACGGCAGTCAGGCGGTCGTCTGGCAGACGGCGATCAACCCGGTGGTGGCGCTGGAGCTGATCGATGAGGGCGTTTGGCAGGGGGCTGGCGTGCTCGGCCCGGAGGCGTTTCCTGCGAGCCCGTTCCTGGAGCGGCTGGCGCAGCTCGGCTCCCCACACGGTCAAGTCGAGCGGTAGCGCTCGGCTGCATCCGCCTGGGTGCGATGCCTCAGTGGTGCAGCAGCCCGCCCAACGTACCTTCCACTGTTTTTTCCGCGGTGTGCACCAGTTCGCCCACCGGCCCGCCGCTTTCTCCGGAGCTCGATCCGGTCTGTTTGCCACCGTTGGTGGCGCCGGTTGGCGCTGTGCTCGAATCGGAAGGGGCTTCGCCTCCTGCGTCGGTCGAGTCCGAGCCGCCTGTGACGGCGTTCGAGAGTTCTGCGGCGGTGCCGGCACTCGATCGTGCACCGGCGACCGGCTGGGCGGTTTCCGGCGGTGCGTCTCCGGCGGAGCCTGTTCCTGACCTCTCGTCAGCCAGGGAGCCCGCGGCGGGCACACCGGCGGGCTCGCTCGAGGTTGGCTCCTCTGGCCGCCGGGCTGGCCCTGAACTGCTCCTGGATGCCACCACGGTGCGAGCTCGCAGAACCTCGCTTCTCTGCGCTGGGTGAGGCACGGCTTCGCGCGCGGGGCGGTCGCTTCTCTGAATGCGCGCAAGCGCTCCTCGCGAGCTGCGATCGGCGCTTGAGTGGGTCGCAGGCCCCGGCAGCGTGGTCGTGATCGCGGTAGCGGCGACCGCCACCATCACCCCGACCTTGACGAGCGCGCCGGCTGAACCTGCGGTGCTCGCGTTGGTTGCGAGCCCGTAGAATGATTCGCGCAGGCCGCCCGATGCGCCGCCTCGGCTGGCGATCAGTCGCGGCAGCCACGGCGGGAACAGTGCAGCAAGCGCACTGCGCAGGGTTGCGCGGCCTCGATAGATCAGCCCTCTGACGGCGCTTGCGGTCAAGCCCAGATAGCGGCCCACCTGCTCATGGCTTTCGCCTGCCAGTGCGGTGCGCACGATCGCCTCGCGCTGCAGCAGCGGCAGCGCCGCCACTGCCGTTAGCGCTTCATGCAGGCCGGGCTCGTGCGTCGGCGAGTGGGTGCCAACGGCGTGCTCGGCCTCGCGGCAGGCCAGCGTCTCCACACGCGAGGTCTCGCGGATTGCATCGAGGGCGATGTTGTGTGCGATGCGATAGAGCCAAGCTTTGAGGGCGTGCACCTGTGCTCCGCTGCGCAGCGCGAGCCAGGCCTCGAGCAGCGCCTGCTGGACCACGTCCTCTGTACCTTGGGCGGGAACGCCCAGTCGTGTGCAGTAGCTCCGCAGCGGTCTCCGATAGCGCAGCACGAGGGCGTCGAAGGCTCGCTCGTCGCCGTCCCGCACAAGCTCCAACAGCGCTTGATCGGTTGACTGCGTCATCTGGTGCTCTGCGATCACGCCAAGTCCATCTGCATGCTGTTGTTGTTTCCCCCCTGGGGACATTCGAAAATAGCGTGGCGGTTCTAAAAGCGACATATGGTGGAAACCCGCAACCGAGGTCTCCCCAAAGGTGCTGGTCCGTGTCGTCCTTTCAGGGCAATGGGAGCATGAGCGTGGCGGGGCCGTCCGAGAGCTTTGGACGGCCCCGCCTGGCAGCCTGTCGGGATCAGGCCGACTGCGAGCGGAACGTGAGCACGGTCCCTGAGGTGGCGTGCGTGCCGTGCACCGGTACGAAGGCGGCCTTCAGGCGCACCTTCAGGGAGCGCTCGTGCCTGTGGCGCAGCGAAGCGATTCCGGCCTTTGCCAGCTTCATCTTCAGCACGAGACGCTGCGCACGCAGCACATTGCGGACGTTGCTCTTCATGTCCCTTCCGCTGAGTCGCACCCGTCCAGCCGCGGGCACGCGCAGCACGATCGTGGCAATATCGCCATTGACTTTGTGATTGAGGATGGCGAACTTGGCTTTTGTGCCACCGGCCGATTTCGCCGAGGAGGCGGGTGTCGTGCCAGAGGCCGTCGATGCGGGCACATTCACAGCCAGCGTCAGGCCGGAGCCCGACCCGGAGCCGCCCGATCCGCCGGCTGCACCCGATCCGCCGGAGCCGCCGCCCGCGCCAGACCCGGTGCCCTTGTCACCCAGTGAGCCAAGGAGCCCGCCCGCGCCGTCGATCAAGCTCATGACCGCGCCTTTTTCACCAGCCAGAGAGCTGCTGACCGCTGGAAGCGTTTCGGGCAGGTTCGAGGGCGTCGTGCCGATCTCTTCGGAGATCTTGCTCGCATTGGTACCGGTCGTGTCTACGAGTTCTGACGTGGTCTTGGTGGGCGTGAGCGTGCCAAGTCCACCGAGCAGGTCTTCGACGATGCCCTGCATCTGAGTTGGGGTGAGAGTGGTGAACAGCGAGCCGAGCAGCGTCATCAGCTGGGTTGGGCTGAGCGCCCCGAGCAGCTGCGTGAGCTGCTGCTGCAGCGCCGCCGGGGATAGTGAGCCCAGCCCTCCAAGCAGCCCTTCCAATTGTGAGAGCGCTTCGCCGGAGAGTCCGCTGCTCCTGAGTGTTTCGAGGATGGGCCGCAAGGCGGTCTGACCGACTTCTTCCAGCGCCTTGACCACGCCGGCTTGCAGTGTGCCCGAACCGCCGGGCAGCGCACTTTGCAGCGCCGCGAGCAGGCCTTCGAGGGATCCCGGCCCCCCGCTGCCCAGTTCTCCCAGTCGGCCCGCCAACCCGCTGAGGACCTTGACGATGCCGCCGGAGCTCAGCAGGCTTTCAAGTGCTTTGGATGCTTGGGCGGGGCTGAGTGATTCCAGGATCTGGCCGGGATCTACGCTTTTGCCAAGTATTCCGGACAGAATGCCGCTTACGGAGCTTGCGAGTTCGCCCAGGGTGGCCTGTGGGTTGCCGGCCAGCAGATTCGTGAGCAGTGTTGTGATTTTGCCCTCGAGTTCGCCTGACAGTGGGCTGCCAATGAGTTTTTCACTCGTTTCCGAGACGATCTTGCTCAGTTCGGTGTCTCCAAGGCCAAGATCGCTGACCGGCAGTTGCGCGAGGATGGATTCGAGCTCGCCGTCTGGTAGCTGAAGGCTCACCGTCAAGCCGGACCCGGAGGTCAGGCCGCCGAGGCCGCTCGAGGGTCCCGTGCTCGCCTGCGCGGCGGGCATCGCCCCCAGCACGGCGATCGCGCCGGCGGTGAGTGCGAAGGCAAGCAACGTCCTTGCCCGGGCGCCGAGTGCAGGCAGCGCGATTGAGTTGCGCCAATTGGTCTGCATGGATGTCCCTTCTGCTCGAAGATTGTCGGTGCGTTCGCTGAGTCCGTTTCACAGACGACTCGTCACGAGCAAGATCAAAAGATCGAACAGACGTCCACTGCGACGCAGCGTGTCACGTGTGTGAGACTGCGTGGATCTTGGTCTGGCAGACGCCGGCGCTTGCCGGCGCGGCGGCGTCAGCTGCGTGGCGCGCCGGGAGGCGCCTGCGGCGGCTCTTTGTCGGCCTCGGGTGTGAGCAGATGCGCTCCGTGCGTGACGTGCTCTGCGCCCATCAGGTGCGTCGGCGCGCGCTCCACCACCGCATCCAGCAGCCCTGGCGGGGCCGTTTCGGTGCGGCGCGAGAAGTATGGGCGGAAGTAGAAGCGCGAGACGATCATCAGCGCCACGCCGAGCACCATGCCGATCAGGCCGAACCACAGCGGCAGCGTCAGGCCGCCGTAGATCTTGCCTTCGGAGTTAGCCGCCTTGCCGTAATAGTAGATCGCGTAGCCGCCGATGCCGAAGAACATCAGCCCCCCGATCAATGGCCCTAGCCCCACGAGCAGGAACTTGCGCGCGCTCGTAAAGAGCTCTCGCCGATAGTAGAAAGCGCAGGCGAAGCCGGTCGAGCCATAGTAGAAGCAGACGGGGATGCCGAGCGCGACGACCGAGAGTTCGAGCACCGTTTCGGAGATCAGGATCAGCGGCACCGCGGTCGCGATCGAGATCAGCCCGAAGCCCCAGGTCGAGACGGTGGGCGTAAGGAAGCGCGGGTGGATCTTCCCGATCACCGATGGGATTGCGCCCCAGTGGGCCATCGAGAGCGTCGTGCGGGCGGTGGGCAGGATCGTCGTCTGCGTGGAGGCGGAAGCGGAGGTCAGCACGGCGACGATCAGGAACTTCACCCCGACGGCGCCGAGCACGCTGTGGCCGAGCGCGTTGAGGACGTCGCTGGCGTTTTCTTCGCTGGAGAGGAAGGCGGTGCCGTGGTATGCCTGCGCGCCCGCCGAGACGAGCAGGTAGATCACCACGAGCAGGATCGTCGAGACGACCGCGGCGCGGCCCGGGCCCTCGCTCGAGTCCTCGGACTCCTCGTTGACCGACACGCCGGAGTCCCAGCCCCAGTAGATGAAGATGCCGAGCAGCAGCGCCACGATCAGGTCGTGGAATTTCATCGCGAAGGGGTTGAACCAGGAGGCCTGTGGCTGGATCGAGTGCGCCGGGCTGCCCGTGTAGACGCCGACGATCGCGACCACCGAGAAGATCGCGAGCATCGCGACCTCGAAGCTCAGCAGCAGCTGCTGGATGCGCGCGGAGAGCTCGATGCCGCGATGGCAGATCCACGTCATCAGCCAGATCCACAGGATGCAGCCGACCAGGCCAGCAACGGCGTGCGTTTCGGCCCAATGCCAGTCGAAGAGCTTGAATGTGTAGATCGCGGCGATGTAGCCGAGCGAGGCCATCACGAGGATGTCGGCCAGGAAGATCGCCCACCCGTTCACCCAGCCGGTGCCGGGGCCGAACGCGCGGGTGGTCCACGCGAACGTCGTGCCGGCGTCCGGGTCGGCCTTGTTCAGATAGCGGTAGCCGAGCGAGATGAACAGCATCGGCACGAACGCCGCCAGCAGCACACCAGGAGCGTGCGTCGCCACGCCGGGGTCCGCGACGATGAAGCCGAGCGTCGCGGCGATCGAGTAAGCCGGCGCTGTTGAGGCGACGCCGATCACGATGTTCGAGACGTAGCCGATCGCGTTGCGCTTGAGGCCCTTCTCGACGACGTGGCCGCTCGCGGCCCCGATCGCCGCCCTGTCGCCGCCCGATCGACCACGAAGGCCGGGTACGTCAGCGTCTGCTGTGCTCATCCCTCATACTCCTCTCGGAGATTCGTGACAGTCGATACAATACCGCGAATGGGCGATCTTCAAGAGCTCGCCAAGCGGCATCTGTGGATGCACTTCACGCGGATGGGCGCCTACGAGCACGGCGAGCTGCCCGTGATCGTGAGGGGCGAGGGCTGCTACGTCTACGACGATCACGGCAATCGCTACCTCGATGGCCTCTCGGCCCTCTACTGCGTGAACATCGGCCACGGGCGCGCCGAGATGGGGGACGCCGCGGCGCGCCAGATCGCCGAGCTCGGCTTCTACACCAACTGGAGCTACGCGCATCCGCGCTCGATCGAGCTGGCCGCAAGGATTGCGAGCCTTGCGCCAGGGAACCTGAACCGCGTCTTCTTCGTCTCCGGTGGCTCGGAGGCGGTGGAGTCGGCGTGGAAGCTGGCCAAGGCCTACCACGCCGCGCAGGGGCAGCCGCGCAGGCACAAGATCATCTCCCGCTACCTCGCCTACCACGGCACCTCGATGGGGGCCCTCACCGCGACCGGCCTGCCGCCGCTGCGCGAGCCCTTCGAGCCGCTCACTCCAGGCGGAAGGCACGTGCCAAACACCAACTCCTACCGCTGGCCGGCCGAGCGCGACCCCATGTGGGCGGCGGACGCGATCGAGGAGGTAATCCTCTTCGAGGGGCCCGAAACGGTTGCGGCGGTGATCCTCGAGCCGGTCCAGAACGGCGGCGGCTGCTTCACGCCCCAGGACGGCTACTTCCAGCGCGTGCGCGAGATCTGCGACCGGTACGGCGTGCTGCTGATCTCCGACGAGGTGATCTGCGCCTGGGGGCGGATCGGCCACTGGTTCGGCTGCGAGCGCTACGACTACCTGCCGGACATGATCACGACGGCGAAGGGCATCACTTCCGCCTACGCGCCGATGGGGGCGGTGATCGCCAGCGACCGGATCGCCGAGCCCTTCCTGCACGGTACGAGCACCTTCACCCACGGCTTCACATTCGGCGGGCACCCGGTCGCAAGCGCGCTCGCGCTGGCCAACATCGATGTGATTGAGCGCGAGCGGCTGTGCGAGCACGTGCGCAGTAGGGAGGCGGTCTTCAGGGAGATGCTCGACAGCCTGCGGGACCTGCCGATCGTCGGCGACGTGCGCGGCGTCGGGTACTTCTGCGCGATCGAGCTGGTGAAGGACAAGGGCACCAAGGAGACCTTCAACGCTCAGGAGTCCGAGGAGCTGCTGCGCGGCTTTCTCTCCAGCGAGCTCTTCAAGCGCGGGCTGATCTGCAGGGCCGACGACCGCGGCGATCCGATCGTGCAGCTCTCGCCGCCGCTGATCGCCGACACCGAGCAGTTCGAAGAGATCGAGGCGGTGCTGCGGCCGGTGCTAAGCGAGGCGTGGGAGCGCATCGTCAAGCGGAGGCCGGCGGCCGGGCTCGGGGCGCGCTGAGGAGATACGGCGAGCCGTGGGCACCGCGCAGCCGTTCACGCAGGTCGCGGCCCCATGGATGTGCCTGGCATGAGGATCGGCGTACCCACCGAGGTGAAGCCCGACGAGTACCGGGTCGCGATCACGCCGGCGGGCGTAAGGGAGCTGACCGCTCGCGGTCACGAGGTCCTGGTCGAGTCGGGCGCGGGGCTTGGCAGCGCGCTCGAGGACGAGCGCTACAGCGCCCAGGGTGCGAGGATCGTCACCGGCGCGCAGGAGGTGTTCGCCGAATCTGAGCTGATCATCAAGGTCAAGGAGCCGCAGCCGCCGGAGGTGGCGATGCTGCAAGCTCACCACACTCTCTTCACCTATCTGCACCTCGCGGCCGACCAGCAGCTGACGCAGGGGCTGCTGGCCTCGGGGGCAACATGCGTTGCCTACGAGACCGTCGAGGACCGCGACGGCAGGCTGCCGCTGCTTGCGCCGATGAGCGAGGTGGCCGGGAAGATCGCCACCCAGGCTGGTGCGTTCATGCTCGAGAAGCCGCTCGGCGGCAGGGGGATCCTGCTCGGCGGCGTGCCGGGTGTGGCGGCCGCGAACGTGCTCGTGATCGGCGGCGGCGTGGTGGGCATGAACGCGGCGACGATCGCGATCGGCATGCAGGCCGACGTGTTCGTCTTCGATCGCTCGATCGATCGGCTGCGCGAGCTTGAAGTCGCCTTCGACGGTCGTGCCTCGACCGTGTTCTCCTCGACGCTTGCAGTCGAGGAGATGCTGCCGATGGCCGATCTTGTGATCGGGGCGGTCCTGATCCACGGCGGCCGTGCCCCACATGTGATCACGCGCTCCCAGCTCTCGCTGATGCGCAGGCACGCGGTGCTGGTGGACGTCTCGATCGACCAGGGCGGATGCTTTGAGACCTCGCACCCCACCACCCATTCCGACCCCACCTTCGAGGTCGACGGCGTCACTCACTACTGCGTGGCAAACATGCCGGGCGCCGTGCCGATCACCTCGACCTACGCGCTCACGAACGCTACGCTGCCCTATGTGATCGCGATAGCCGATCTGGGGGTGCAGGAAGCGCTCGCGCGCGACCCAGGGCTGGCCCTGGGTCTGAACGTCCAGGACGGCGAGATCACCTACCCGGCGGTCGCGGAGGCGCTGGCGGGGCGATGAGCGAGCAGACGTTGAGCAACGTGATTGGCGGCGAGCCGGTCAGCTCCCGGGGTGAGCTGGAAGAGGTGATCAACCCTGCGACCGGCGAGCAGATCGCGCTCGCGGCCAATTCCACTGCGGAGGACGTCGATGTGGCCGTCAGAGCGGCCCGGCAGGCGTTCGGGGCCTGGTCGCGGACAACGCCCGCGCAGCGCTCGGAGGCGCTGCTCGCACTGGCGGAGATGGTGGAGCGCCACGGCGATGAGATCGCGCGGATCGAGGCGATCGACGCAGGCAAGCCGATCGAGGCGGTCAAGGCGGACGAGATCCCTGTCATGGCAGACAACCTGCGCTTCTTCGCAGGCGCTGCTCGCTGCCTGGAGGGTAGAGCTGCGGGCGAGTACATGGAGGGCCACACATCCTTCGTGCGCCGCGAGGCGGTCGGCGTGATCGGGCAGGTGACGCCGTGGAACTACCCGCTGATGATGGCGATCTGGAAGATCGCGCCCGCGCTTGCTGCGGGCAACACGGTCGTGCTGAAGCCGGCCGAGACGACGCCCGTCTCGACGGTGCGGTTCGCCGAATGGGCCAGCGGCGTGCTGCCCCCCGGCGTGTTGAACGTGATCACCGGCCGCGGCGAGCCAGCGGGCCAGGCGCTGGTGGAGCATCCAGACGTCGACATGGTCTCGCTCACCGGGTCTGTGCAGACAGGCAAGAACATCGCTCGCACAGCCGCCGAGACGCTGAAGCGCGTTCACCTGGAGCTCGGCGGCAAGGCGCCCGTGATCGTCTTCGACGACGTGGAGATGAGCACGGCGCTTGCGACCATCGCCGGCACCGGCTACTACAACGCCGGACAGGACTGCACCGCCGCTACGCGGGTGCTCGTCGCGGATGGTGTCTACGACGAGGTGGTCTCGGGGCTCGCCGAGCAGGCCAGAGGGCTTGTGGTGGGCGACACTCTCTCGCCCGAGACGACCCTGGGGCCGCTCAACTCGCAGCGCCAACGCGAGCGCGTGGAGGGCTTCCTGG
This sequence comes from uncultured Actinomycetota bacterium, assembly GCA_963790265.1. Lineage (GTDB taxonomy): Bacteria > Actinomycetota > Thermoleophilia > Solirubrobacterales > Solirubrobacteraceae > Palsa-744. The sequence goes on along the minus strand of CAWBNT010000001.1, from coordinate 2,691,175 downwards.
AGCGCCGGCCCTCGGGCGCGGAGATCGTCACCGGCGGCCGCGAGCCCGATCTGCCGGGCAGCTTCCTGGAGCCGACCGTGGTCGCGGGCCTTGGACAGGACGACGAGATGATCCAGCGCGAGATCTTCGGCCCCGTGATCACGGTTCAACGCTTCAGTGAGGAGGAGCGTGCGATCGAGTGGGCCAATGCCACCCGCTACGGCCTGGCATCATCTGTTTGGACGCGCGACGTCGGCCGCGCGCTGCGTGTTTCCGCCGCGCTGCGATTCGGGTGCGTGTGGATCAACGACCACATCCCGCTCGTCTCGGAGATGCCGCACGGCGGCTTCAAGGAGTCGGGCTACGGCAAGGATCTCAGCGTCTACTCGCTGGAGGACTACACCGTGGTCAAGCACGTGATGGCGAGCCTCCAATAGGCGAGGGAGGTCTTCGCGGACCCCGCTTGCAGTATCGGGACGCTATTCGCTGGCAACCCTGGCCATCCAAGGAAGGAGCAGCTCGGACCACACGGCGGGCAGGCATGCGATCGCGGCGCCGCTCTGAAGGCCGCCCGCGGCGCGTAGGATGGACATCGTGAGGATTCGGTGAGCGCAGTGCCTGACGACCCGTCCAGCGATCCAGCTGGCCCTCGCGCCGGCCGGCGCGATGCGCATCCGCCGATGCCGCGTGACAAGCGGGGGTGGCGCGTGGCGCCCGCTCCGGACGGGCGGGGCATGCCCGAGCAGAAGCCCAGTGGCCCGCCGCCGCACCGCCGCCGCGGCTTCCTGTGGTTCGTGCTGATCCTGATCGCGTTCAACTGGCTCTCGGTGCTGCTGTTTGAGCCCTCATCCGGCGAACAGCGTGTGACGGTGTCGTTCAACCCGTTCTTCCTGCAGGAGGTCAAGGCCGGCCAGGTGAAGTCGATCTCCTCCACGGGCGACACGATCCAGGGCACGTTCAAGGTTAAGCTGCGCTACCCCCCGAGCGACGCCAAGGCGGCGCCGAGCAAGCAGTTCGCCACCGAGGTGCCGACCTTCTGGAACAACAACCAGCTGGCCACGCTGCTCCAGGAAAAGCACGTCGAGATCAACGCGAAGTCCACCACCAAAAGCACCTCGCTGCTCGCCGAGCTGCTGCTCGGCTTCGGTCCCACGCTGCTGATCGTCGGGTTGTTCATCATGATCGCGCGGCGCGCTGCGGCCGGTGGGGGAATGGGCGCACTCGGGAGCTTCGGGCGCTCGCAGGCGCGTCGCGTGGACCCCGAGAAGATCCGCGTCACCTTCGACGACGTCGCGGGGATCGACGAGGCCAAGACGGAGCTGACGGAGGTCGTCGACTTCCTGCGCAACCCTGAGCGCTACGGGCGCCTCGGCGGGCGCATGCCCCACGGCGTTCTGCTCTCAGGTGCCCCCGGGACGGGCAAGACGTTGCTCGCGCGAGCGGTCGCTGGCGAGGCGCACGCGGCGTTCTTCTCGATCTCCGCCTCGGAGTTCATCGAGGCGATCGTCGGCGTCGGCGCCTCTCGTGTACGCGACCTGTTCGCCAAGGCCAAGGAGGCGGCACCGTCGATCATCTTCATCGACGAGCTCGACGCGATCGGGCGCTCGCGCCAGGGCTCGGTATCGGTCACGGGCGCAAACGACGAGCGCGAGCAGACGCTCGACCAGATCCTCACCGAGATCGACGGTTTCGAGTCCTCCGAGGCGGTCGTGGTGCTCGCCGCCACCAACCGTCCCGACGTGCTCGACCCGGCGCTGCTGCGCGCTGGGCGCTTCGACCGGCGCGTCGCGGTCCAGCCTCCCGACCGCAAGGGGCGCGCTGAAATCCTCGTCGTGCACACGCGCTCGATCCCGCTGGCGGACAGCGTCGATCTGGATGCGCTGGCATCCTCGACGCCGGGCATGGTCGGCGCCGATCTCGCCAATCTCGCCAACGAGGCGGCGTTGCTCGCCGCCCGCCGCGGCCACGAGAAGGTCGAGATGGCCGACTTCACCGACTCGCTGGAGAAGATCATGCTCGGCTCGCCGCGTGGCATCCTGCTCTCTCCGGCAGACCGCGCGCGAACCGCCTACCACGAGTCTGGGCACGCCCTCGTGGGCATGCTCACGCCGGGCGCTGACCCGGTGCGCAAGGTCTCGATCATCCCGCGTGGCATGGCGCTCGGCATCACGCTCTCCACGCCGGACTCCGATCGTGTCTCATATTCTCGTGAGGATCTGGAAGCGAAGGTCCGGGTGGCACTCGGCGGCCGGGTGGCGGAGGAGATCGTCTACGGCACGATCACATCGGGGGCCGAGTCAGATATCCAGCAGCTGACCCTGATCGCGCGCCAGATGATCGGGCGCTGGGGAATGAGCGAGGCGGTGGGGCCGATCGCCGTGCTCCCCGCCGACGGCGAGGGGATGTTCCTGCCCGGTGTCAGCGCCACCTCAGAGTCGACCCAGCGCCTGCTCGACGAAGAGGTGCGCAAGCTCGTCGAGGGCGCCCACGAAGAGGTGACGCGCCTGCTGGTCGAGCACCGCGAGCAGCTCGAGAGCCTCGCCCAGGCGTTGCTGAAGACCGAGACGCTCGACGCGCAGGATGCATACGCGGCGGCCGGCGTGCCTGCGCACGAGCAGGAGCCGAGCGCGATCTCCTGAGGTCGAGGTCGCGCGCCAGGTCACCCTGGCCGGCGCTAGGCCCGGACGGCCAGCGTCTGGTAGATCCCCGTGAACCCGTTCAGGAAGCCCTTGCGTGCGGCGCGCAGGTAGAGGCGCCAGATGCGCAGGCGTTCGGCGCCCACCACGCGCTGCGCCTCGGCCTGGTTGGCGTCGAGGTTGGCGATCCACTCGCCCAGCGTCCTTGCGTAGTCGGCGGCGAAGCCCTCGACGTGCTGGGTGGTGAAGCCGGCACCTTCCAACGCGAGCTGGATGCGCGAGAGGTGCAGGGGGGCGGCGTCCGGGAAGACGTAGCGCTCGGAGAACGGGCCGGCCTCGGGGTCGTCGTGGCGCAGGCGCGCGATCCCGTGGTTGAGTAGCCGGCCACCCCCGTCGAGCAGCGCTGCGAGCTGGCGGGCGTAGAGGTCGATCTGGCGGGAGCCGACATGCTCGACCATGCCGATGCTCGCGATCGCGTCGTAGTGCTCGCCGGCGAGGTCGCGGTAGTCGGCCAGCCGGATCTCGACTCGGTCGGTCAGCCCGGCTTCCTGGACGCGACGCCGTGCGAGCTCGGCCTGGGAGGCCGAGAGCGTGATCCCGACGGCGCTCACGCCGTGCTGCATGGCGGCGTGCATCACGAACGCGCCCCAGCCGCAGCCCACGTCGAGCACCCGCTCGCTCGGTTGCAGCTTCAGCTTCGTGCACACCAGCTCGAGCTTGTCGCGCTGGGCCTCCTCGAGCGTCTGGGCTCCGCGCCAGACCGCGCAGCTGTAGGTCATTGTCTCGCCCAGGAAGAGCCGGAAGAAGTCGTTGCCGACGTCGTAGTGGTGGCGGATCGCGCGGGCATCGCGCTCCTTGCTGTGTCTGCGGCCGCTCGGTTGCAACTCAGCTGGAGGTATGTGCGGCGGCAGCGTCAGACCGCAGGCCCTGACCGCCGCCAGCGCAAGGCGGGCGCGGGAAACGCGCTCGATCGCAGGCGGTTCATAGGTGTCAAGCAGCGCGATCACGCCGTCGAGGTCGTCGGCTTCCAGCTCGCCGGCGGCATAGGCGCGTCCGAGACCGAGCTGCCCTGGGGCACGCAGCATGTGGGCGACGGCCGCGGGTGAGCGCACGCTCAGGACGGGACCGTTCCCGGCGGTCGAGGGCAGATCCACTCCATCCCAGAAGCGCAGAGTGAAAGGTCTCTCCGGGAGCGCTGCGGCAAGCTCCTCTCGCAGTGCCTCTGGTCTAGCGAAAGGCATCTGAGCATCGTACCCTTAGCCGATGCCAAATCCTCCCTCTCCGCTGCCGTCGGTGCGCGAGATCCTCGCGCACCGAACGGGGCAGGAGATGGCGCTGAACGATCGTTTCCTCAACCCGCAGGTGGGAAGGATCGTGCGCACGCTCGGATTCGACAAGTCCTGGGTGGGCGGAGAGGGCGCTCATCTGATCGACGCATCGGGCCAGCGGTATCTCGACCTCTTCGGCGGCTATGGGGTATTCGCGATTGGCCGCAACCACCCCGAGGCGGTGGCAGCGGTCCAGGCGGTGATGGAGGCAAGGACAGGCAACCTTCCGCAGCTGGGGGTGACGCTGCTCTCCGGCGTGCTCGCCGAGCAGCTGCTCGCGCGTGCTCCAGGCTCCGTCGGCGCCATGATTCCAGCCAACACTGGCACAGAGGCCGTCGAGGCGGCGATCAAGATCGCCCGCGCGGCGACGGGGAGGCCGCGCATCCTCTACGCGGAGCACGCCTTCCACGGCCTTACGCTCGGCGCGCTCTCGCTCAACGGCAACGCCGAGTTCAGGGACGGCTTCGGGCCACTGCTGCCCGCGTGCGACCCCGTGCCCTTCGGCGATGAGCAGGCGCTGGCGCGCGAGCTCGAACGCGGCGACGTGGCGGCGTTCGTGGTCGAGCCGATCCAGGGCAAGGGCGTCAACCTGTCGCCCCCGGGCTACCTGCAAGCCGCAGAGCGGCTCTGCCATGACGCGGGCGCCTTGCTCGTATGCGACGAGGTGCAGACCGGCCTTGGCCGCACCGGCCGCTTTCTCGCGCTGGAGCGCGACGACCTGCAGCCGGACCTGATCTGCCTCTCCAAGGCGCTCTCCGGCGGACTCGTGCCGATCGGCGCCGTGCTCGTCTCGCGCAAGGCCTTCGACCGCGTCTTCGACGGGATGGAGCGCGCGGTGCGACACGGCTCGACCTTTGGCGGCAACGACCTCGCCGCGGCCGCGGCGCTCGCAACGCTGAAGGTGCTGGAGCAGGAGGGCCTGATCGAGCGTGCCGATCGTCTCGGCGAGCTGCTGCTGGAGCTGACGCGGCCGCTCGTGGATCGCTACGAGGTGGTGACCGAGGTGCGGGGTCAGGGGTTGATGTGGGCGATCGAGTTTGGGCCACCTGGCGGCCGAGCGCGCCGCTCGGTCTGGAATGCGATCGAGCGCGCCCAGCCGGGCCTCTTCTCCCAGCTGATCACAGTCCCGCTGTTCCACGAGCACCGCATCTTCTGCCAGGTCGCCGGACACCGCATGAACGTGATCAAGGCGCTGCCGGCGCTCGTCGTCGAGGAGTCGGAGATTCGTCGCTTCGCAGCGGCGCTGGAGGAAGTCGTGGCCCGCGCCGAGCGCCTTCCCTCCGCCCTTGCCCGCTTCGGGGTGCAGACCGGGCGGCGGATGCTGGCGGGGGCGGGGCGGCGCTGAGGTCGCGCGGCATAGCGCCCTCCAGCACTTCTGTTTGCGACGCCGTGGCGGCCCGTCAGGGCTTGGATGATTGACCTCGCAGACGGCTTGTAAGCGCCGATCACAGCGCTCAAACGTGATCTTCGCCATCGGCCGCTAGCCTGTCGGAGCTTTGCCCACCCCCCGCGAGGACATCCGCAACATCGCGATCATCGCGCACGTCGACCACGGCAAGACCACGCTCGTGGACGCGATGCTGCGTCAGACAGGCTCCTTCAGGGTCGGCGAGGAGGTCCAGGACCTCGTGATGGACTCGATGGACATCGAGCGCGAGCGCGGGATTACGATCCTCGCCAAGAACGCGGCCCTGCGCTTCGGGGACGTGAAGATCAACATCGTGGACACTCCCGGGCACGCCGACTTCGGCGGCGAGGTCGAGCGGGGTCTGACGATGGTCGACGGCGTGCTGCTGCTCGTCGATGCCTCCGAGGGCCCGCTGCCGCAGACGCGTTTCGTGCTGCGCAAGGCGCTCGAGTCCAAGTTGCCGGTGATCCTCGTGATCAACAAGATCGATCGTGCCGACGCACGCGTCGCTGAGGTCGTGGACGAGGTCTACGAGCTGTTCATCGACCTGGACGCCGACGAGTCCCAGATCGAGTTCCCGATCGTCTACTGCAACGCAAAGGCGGGCAAGGCGACCATGCACTACGACCCCGCCAAGCCGCAGGAGCAGGGTCAGAGCATCGAGCCGCTGCTGAAGCTGATGGTGGAGCACATCCCGCCGCCCATGTACGAGTCCGACCATCCGCTGCAGGCGCTTGTCACGAACCTCGACGCCTCCCCCTACGTCGGCCGCCTGGCGATCTGTCGGGTACGAAACGGCAACATCCGCAAGGGCCAGCAGATCGCCTGGTGCCGAGCCGATGGCAACATCCAGAAAGCGCAGGTCGCCGAGCTGTATGTCACCGAGGCGCTGGAGCGCGTGGACGCGCCGCAGGCCGGCCCGGGCGAGATCATCGCTATCGCGGGCATCGCTGAGGTGACGATCGGCGAGACGCTCGCCGATCCGGAGGATCCGCGGCCACTGCCGGTGATCGCGGTGGATGAGCCTTCGATCTCGGTCACGCTCGGCATAAACACCTCGCCGCTCTCAGGCAGGGAGGGCAGCAAGCTGACCGCGCGGCAGGTGCTCAGCCGCCTCGATCAGGAGCTGGTCGGCAACGTCTCGCTGCGCGTGAAGGACACCGATAGGCCGGAAGCCTGGGAGGTCCAGGGCCGCGGCGAGCTGCAACTTGCGGTGCTCGTGGAGATGATGCGGCGCGAGGGCTTCGAGCTGACAGTCGGTCAGCCGCAGGTGCTGATCAGGGAGATCAAGGGCCACCGGCACGAGCCGGTCGAACGCCTCTCGATCGACGTGCCCGAGGAGCACGTCGGCGCGGTGACGCAGCTGCTCGCCGCACGCAAGGGCCGGATGGAGCACATGACGAACCACGGCACGGGCTGGGTGCGGATGGAGTACCTCGTACCCGCGCGCGGTCTGATCGGCTTCCGCACCGAATTCATGACGGAGACGCGCGGCACCGGCATCATGCACCACGTCTTCGAGGGCTGGGAGCGCTGGGCCGGGGAGCTGCGCACCAGGAACACTGGCACGCTGGTCTCCGACCGCCGCGGTGTGACCGCCCAGTACTCGCTGATGAGCCTCCAGGAGCGCGGCACCCTCTTCATTGGCCCCGGCGAGGAGGTCTACGAGGGGATGATCGTCGGCGAGAGCAATCGCGCGGGCGACCTCGACGTGAACGTCTGCAAGGAGAAGCACCTGACGAACATCCGCTCCTCCACCTCAGAGGTGCTGGTGCGGCTCTCCCCGGCGAAGCGCCTGAGCCTGGAGGAGGCGCTCGAGTTCGTGGCCGACGACGAGTGCGTGGAGGTGACGCCGGAGACGGTGCGGCTGCGCAAGCTCGAGCTCGGCAAGGTCGATCGGCTGAAGGCCGCGCGGCAGCGACGCTGAGCAAGCCCGCTGCTTCAAGCTGCCGCGGTATCGCCTAGCCTGCAACCCATGCAGTCGGCGATCGACGTCAACGACCTGCGCAAGAGCTACGGCCAGACCGAGGCTCTGCGGGGCGTGAGCTTCCAGGTGGAGGCCGGAGAGGTCTTCTGCATGCTCGGTCCCAACGGCGCCGGCAAGACCACCTGCACCGAGATTCTCGAGGGGCATCGCCTCGCAAGCGGCGGCACCGTGAGGGTCCTCGGCCACGATCCCGCTCGAAACGATCGCGGCATGCGCGAGCGGATTGGCGTCGTGCTGCAGTCCTGTGGCATCCAGGAGGACCTGACCGTCGGCGAGCTGATCCAGATGTATGGGCGCTATTACTCCCGTTCCAGGTCTGCGGAGGAGCTGATCGAGCTCGTCGAGCTGGACGCCAAGCGCGACGCGCGCGCCGGCTCGCTCTCCGGCGGCCAGCGCCGCCGACTCGACCTGGCGCTCGCGCTGGTCGGCGACCCAGACCTGCTCTTTCTCGACGAGCCGACGACGGGCTTCGATCCACACGCCCGCCGCCACGCTTGGTCGACGATCCGCTCGCTCTGCTCGCTCGGCAAGACCGTCTTTCTGACGACGCACTTCATGGACGAGGCCCAGTACCTGGCCGATCGCGTCGCGGTGATGGCGGCGGGCAGGATCGTCGCCTCCGGCCCGCCCCAGGAGCTCGGCGGCCGCGAGGAGCTACCGACCGAAATCCGCTTCGCGCTGCCGGAGGGCGTAGAGGCGGCCGACCTGCCGCCGCTGCCGGCCGGGGCGGAGGTGGCAGGCGACCGCGAGGGCGTTCTCGTTCGGACCTCCGAGGGCATGCAGGCCACGCACGCCCTCACTGGCTGGGCACTCGAGCGGGGTCTCGAGCTGCGCGGCTTCTCCGTCGCCCAGCCGACGCTCGAGGACGTATACCTCTCGCTCACAGCCGGGGATGACCTGGCCCCGAGCAGCACGCAGGTGGAGGCACTGAGATGAGTACGGGAGTCAGCGAGCAGGCTCACACGGAGCGGACCACGCTCGGCCCCCCGCAGGTCTCCCGCCGCAGCCTATCGCTGCTTGCATGGCAGGTCCTCTACGAGCAGCGCGCCTTCTGGCGCAACCGCCGCAGGGCGCTTGCAAGCTTCGCCTTCCCGCTGATGTTCCTGCTCATCTTCGGCGCGATCACGCAGGGCGCGAAGGTCAATGGCGATGGCAACATCGCCTACATCAACTTCTACGTCCCGGGGATCATCGCCTACGCGGTGATGGTGATCGGCTTCACCAACACCGCGATGTCGATCGCGCTGCTGCGCTCCGAAGGCGTGCTGAAGCGGATGCGCACCACGCCGATGCCCTGGGCGCTCTACCTCGGCGGCATCGTGCTCAGCACGGTCATCACGATCGGCGTCGCCTGCGTGCTGCTCCTGGCGATCGGTGTGATCTTCTACAAAGCCACGATCAACGGCTCCGCTGTCCCCGGCCTGATCGTCACGGTCGCCGTGGGCACCATCTGCTTCACGAGCCTTGGCATCGCCGTCTCCCGCTTCATTCCAAAGCCCGACAGTGGCATGCCCGTGCTGATGTTGATCGTGCTACCGCTTTCCTTCATCTCCAACGTCTTCTTCCCGATCTACAAGCCGCAGGCGCTCGTGGAAATCGGCAAGTTCTTCCCGTTGCGGCGGGTCGCCGAAGGGATCGGGCCCGCCTTCAAGCAGACCCACGGCGCGGGATTTATCGGCCATGACCTCTTCGCCCTGGTGATCTGGGCCGCCGTGGGCTGCTGGCTGATGGTCAGGACGATGAGGATGCTGTCGGTCAAGGATTAGGCCCCAATGCCGTTACTCAAAGTTGGATCCGGCCTCCTCTCCCCGGCAGAAAGGAGCGGCCAGCCAATGGCAGACTCAGGCTTTCGCGTCTTCGTCCTTTGCATGCGGGTGCGAGTCGCGTGCTGTGCAATCTCCCTGGCTATCCTGGCTGCGCTGTGCGGGATAGCGATTGACACCTCGCCTGCTGCGGCATCTCGCGCGGCGGCGCACACAGCCGGCGAGACGTGCCTGATGCCGGGGGTCGGCAAGCCGCTGGATCAGATCTGGCGACCGAACATCCACTCTGCGATCGAGTACCAGCGCCGCCGGCGCGGCGACATCGCCTTCGCGGTCCGCACCGCCGGCGTGCTCTACGGCTACCGTCCCGATCACCAGGAGTGGTCGGCAAGCGTGCTCAAGGCGATGTTGATGGTTGCCTACTTGGATCGGCCATCGGTTGCGGGACGAGCGCTGAACGCCTACGACAAGTTGCTGCTCTACCCGATGATCACGAGGTCAGACAACGCCGCCGCCGACGCGGTGGACGAGATCGTCGGCGCCAGGGGGCTTCAGACACTAGCCACTCGGGTCGGGATGACCCATTTTGCGGCCGCGGAGCCGATCTGGGGGGAGTCGGAGATCACCGCGCGCGACCAGACCAAGTTCTTCTTGCACATCGACAGCTACATCGTGCCGCGACATCGCGCCTACGCAATGCGGCTGCTGGCAAGCATCGTGCCCTCTCAGCGATGGGGCATTGGCGAGGTCGCCCCCAAGGGCTGGAAGCTCTACTTCAAGGGTGGCTGGGGGTATGGCACCGGACTGATCGACAGTCAGATAGCGCTGCTGACCCAAGGCTGCACACGAGTCTCAATCGCTGTGCTCACGATGCACGACGGCTCACACGCCTACGGCAAGCAGACCCTGAAGGTGATCTTTCGGAAGCTGCTGAGAGGCCTACCGACCGGCCCGCACACTATCTACCCATGGTGGAGTGGGGGTGCGGTCGCGCGCTACGCGGATTCAATCGCGCGCCAGAAGCTCGGTCGATCAAGGCTCTGACCGCCCATCAGCAGTGAATCCGCCTCCGCGCCTGCCCATCGCGGCCGCCCGCGTGCAGGGCATGCAGTGCCTGGTGGACGTCGTGGATCAGCATGTCCGCCATGTCCCTGGAGAAGCTCTCCCTGACCACCATCCGCAGCACCGTAATGTGCTCCGCGTTCGGTGGCAGCGTGTAGGCGGGCACTATCCATCCGCGCTCACGCAGCAGGTGCGAGAGCTCCGTCAGGTCGATGGCCTGCGGGTCATCGGCTCTCAGCGCGACGATCGGGAAGCGCGAGCCGTCGTTCATCAGCGAGAGGCCCTCGATCTTGACCAGGCCCGCCGCGAGCGCTTTGGCGTTCTCGAGCACGGTGGCGACGATCCGCTCATAGCCCTCCTTGCCCAGGCGCAGGAAGTTGAAGTACTGCAGCACCACCGAGTTGCTTGGGCGCGAGAAGTTCAGTGAGTAGTTGGGCATGTCCCCGCCGAGGTAGTTGATGTGGAAGACCAGCTCCTCGGGTAGATCGGAGCGGTCGCGGAAGACGACCGTCCCCATGCCGGGGTAGACCAGGCCGAACTTGTGGTTCGAGACGTTGATCGAGCGCACCTGGGAGAGCCGAAAGTCCCACGCGAGGTCCGGCTCGGAGAATGGCGTGACGAATCCGCCGCTGGCGGCGTCGATGTGCAGCGGGATGCGCCAGCCGCGCTCGCTTTCGACCCTGGCAAGCAGGTCGTTGATGCCCGCAAGGTCGTCCATCTGGCCCGTGAAGGTGGTTCCGAGCACGCCCGCGACGGCGATCGTGCGCTCGTCGATCAGGCTCTCCACTTGCTCTGCGCCGATCGTATAACGGCCCTCCTCCATCGGCGCGATCCGCGCCTCCACCTCGAAGTAGCGCGTGAACTTCTCCCAGCAGGTGTGGACGTCGGCGCCGATCACCAGGTTCGGCTTCTCGGTGGGAAGTCCGGCCTGCTCGCGGCGGCGCTGCCAGGAGCGCTTGTGGGCGAGCATCGCGAGCATGATCGCCTCCGAGGAGCCGATCGTCGCGGTGCCGGTCGGCTGCTCGTGAGTGGGGGCGTGGAAGAGGCGGCCGATCATGGAGACGACGCGCTGGTGGATCACCTCGGTCTGCGGGTACTCGTCCTGGTCGATCAGGTTCTTGTCGAGCGTCTCGACCGCGAGCGCGTTGGCCTGCGGCTCCATCCAGCTGGTCACGAACGAGGCGAGGTTCAGGGCTGGGTTGCCATCGAGGTTGAGCTCGTCGTGGACGAGCCTGTAGGCGGCGTCGGCGTCCATGCCCTGCGATGGGAGCCTGTACTTCGGTACAGCATGGGTGAAGCAGCGCCCGGAGTAGGCGGGGGTGTGCATCTCCTCGGAGTCCAGCTTGAGCCTGTGCATCCGTTCTCCTCCGATTTTCTTTGAGGGACGCCTTCCGGCGTCCTGTTCGGGTAGGTCTGCGCGCTGACGAGGTGCGGTGGGAGTCAGATGATCGCGCGGATCAGCACTGGGCGCGCCATCATCTGCACATGCATCGGGGTTCAGAGGATGGACGTCTCACGTCGTGCTCGCAGGGGCTGGGCGCGGAAGCTCGCCGTCCACGTCGCGAGGATTGCCAGGGAGCCGAGTGCGAACACGATCCAGTTGGTCATTGCGGTCGATCCACCGCTCGCACTCGGCGTGGATCGCATGCTGACGCTCGTGCTCGGCAGCGGATGGCCGGAGGCGGCGGCGAGCCTCGCAATTGCTGCGATCGTGACCTGAGCAAGCTCTGTGCCGTTGGCGGGAGTGTCCATGTCCGCAAGCGCGGAGCTCAGCTTCGCGGAGGGCGACTTGAAGCCGTCGAGACCGAAGCCGTTCGGCATTACGACGAGCAGCGGCCCTTTGTAGACGAGCGAGAGCTCCTGATCAAGGAAGCTCGCGTACTCCTGTGGCTGGCGCCAGAGCGCGCTCACCGACCCGAGGTCGCTTGGCGACGCGATCACCGCCACGCGGATCGGGAAGCCGTGCTGTCTGCCACTTGCAAGCACGCCTTCCAGGCGCGCCTGCTGCGGCGTCGGCATATCCCCGTCCCATGGCAGGAACAGCGTTTGGGTCGCCAGCACGTCGCTGGCGGGGTCCCCGTCGGCGAGCGCAGCGTCGGCGAGGGCGGCACCGGCGAGCAGGAGCAGCGCCGTGCAGGTCAGCACACGCAGCGCCAGACGGGCATGCAGCAGAAGGCTGGACGTATGCGCAGGGTACGCGATCTGAGATGAGCCTGACCGCGACCGCTTCGCGCCGCGCGGCTCTCGCGTGCTCGATGGCGCTGCTTGCCGTGGCGAACCTCCCCGGCCTCGCACGCGCCCACGGCCTCACCACGCCGAACGCCTCCAGCTACATCGCGAAGGTCACCAGGGCGCCTGCGGGCGTGCAGACGAAGGTGCTCGACGGGGACCTGCGCATGTGGCTGCGGGTGGCGTCGAGCCAGACCGTCGAAGTGCTCGACTACAGCGGCGCGCCCTACCTGCGCTTCTCGGCCTCAGGGGTGCAGGTCAATCGCAACTCCACGATCTATTACCTCAACCTCATTCCAGTGGAGGTGCCGCCGGCGGGGCTGAGCGCAAAGATGGCGCCGAGATGGGAGGAGGTCAGCCGCGGCCACGAATACAGCTGGCATGACGGCAGGCTCTCGGGGCTCGCCTCCACGGTGCTCTCGCCCGGTGCCTCATACGTGGGCAGATGGAGCATCTCGGTACGGATGAACGGCCACCTCACCGCGATCTCCGGCGGGCTCTGGCACTCTCAGGACCCGCCGATCGCCTGGTTCTGGCTGGCGATCGTGCTGCTTGCCTGCGTCCTTGCCGCCTACAGGCTGCGTCGCCCGCAGCTCGACCTGGAGCTTGCCCGCATGCTCGCGATCGGTGTGCTGGTGGCGATCCTGCTCGGCACGCTTGGACGCCAGCTCCAGGGTCGCCCGGCCGTCACCGCGTGGCAGATCGCGCTGCTGGTGGGGATCCTCGTGCTGCTGGCCGCGGGACTGGCCTGGACTGTGTGGGGGCGGCCCGGCTGCTTGTTCCTGTTCGTCGTGTTCATCGCCTCGCTGTGGGAGGACTTCGAACTGATCCCCACGCTCCTCCACGGCTACGTGCTGATGGCGATGCCAGCGTTTGCGATACGCGCGGCGGCGGCGCTGTGCCTGGGGGCAGGCGCAGGGCTGCTACTGCTCGTGGTGAGGATGGCGGACCTGCCGGAAGGCGCGCTGCCACTGCCGCGGCGATCGCGCCGGGGCTCGCCCGCGTGAGGGTCTGCGCCCTCGCTGCCGCGGCGCTCGCCGCCGCGGCGATTCTGCTGGTCGGCTGCGGATCGAGCGGCTCTGGGCAAACGCGTGCGGGCATCCCGTCGGCGCTGCTGGCGCAGTCTCGCCCGATCGGCCGAGGCGCCCGCTTCCATCCCCCGGCGCACGACACGGTGATCGGGCCGTGCAGCCCCGCGCTGGGCGCGCGCGAAGGCGTCCACGTTGAGGTATTCGCCCAGAACAGGGTGCTGCTGCTCGGGGCGGGCATTGGCACCCTGCCGCCGCGCACGCTCCACGATGGCCACATCGCAAGCGCCCGCTGTTACGGCGCGTTGGTCACGCTCGACCCGACCGGCCTGGTACTCGTGCGCAAGGGGGACAAGCTGGACGCAGACGACCTCTTCCGCTCCTGGGGGCAGCCGCTCTCGCCGGCGCGCTTGGCGTCGTTTCGCGCGCCGACAGGGACGGAGGTCACCGTCTTCGTGGATGGGCGGCGATGGTACGGCGCGCCCGGCAGCGTGCCGCTGGCAAGGCACGCCGAGATCGTGCTCGAGGTCGGGCCGCACGTGCCCCCGCATGCCTCCTATCGCTTCCCGCCGGGTACATGAGGATCAGATGTCGAGCAAAATGAAGGCATGGCGGCAAGACCGGTCCCGTGCACGTGTCTGGGGAGGGCGCCTGCGAGCGTCCGGGTCAAACGCGCGCTCGCCATACTGGCACTCACGGTCGCGATGCTGGCCGGCTTCTGCTCCCATGCGCTGGCCGACGGCGACCCCGCCAGCGACTACCTGCTCAGCCAGCAGGTGTTCGTGCTGTTGCAGTCAAGCAGCGCGGAAACGCCCGCGACGCGACAGCTGAGCGCGGAGGTTGCGGCAGCAAACAAGGCGGGCTTTCCGATTCGGGTTGCGGTCATCTCCAGCGAATACGACCTCGGCTCGGTCTACGCGCTGTGGCACAGGCCGCAGACCTACGCTCGCTTTCTGGGCATCGAGCTCTCGCTCGCCTATAAAGGCCGCCTGCTGGTCGTGATGCCGAACGGCTTCGGCTTGAACTGGCCAGGGCATTCGACTGCCGCCGCCTACCGGATGCTGGCCAAGGTCCACGTGGTGCCGGGCGAAGCAGGAACGATCGCCGCGGCGCAGGCGGCTGTGCGTCACCTTGCTGCTGCCGGCGGAGCGCATCTCCTGGCCGGCAAGGGCGCCTCGACCGCTGTCTCGTCCTCCGCGCACCAAAATAGCTCGAGTAGCGGCAGCAGCGGCATCGTGCTCCTGATCGTGGTCGTGCTGGCGCTCGTGCTCAGCATCGGCCTGTGGCTGCGTCGCAGAGTCTCCAGGGTGCCTCTGAAATGGGCGCTGCCGCGTGTCGCGGCGCTCTTTGCGCTAGTCGTCGCGGTGCCGGTCGCCGCCGTCGGCCTGCTGCGCCACGGCAGCTCGACGCCGTCAAAGGCAGCTGCCCAGGCCGTCACCCAGGAAGCGCCGTTTACTTGGAGCGAGGCCCAGCGGCGGGCTCCGAGCTTTACCCTCACCGACCAGAATGGCCGGCCTGTCTCGCCCGCGGCATACCGCGGGCGACCCGTGATCGTCACCTTCATCGACCCGCTGTGTCGCAACCTCTGTCCCCTGGAGGCGAAGGTCCTAAACGAAGTCGACGAAAGGCTGCCCGTCGCGCAGCGGCCCGAGATCATCGCGGTCAGCGTCGATATCTATGCCGATACGCACGCCGACCTGATGCAGGACTTCGGGCGTTGGAGCCTGGTCCCGCAGTGGCAATGGGCCGTAGGGACCCCTGCGCAGCTGCAGGCGGTGTGGAAGCGCTATGACGCCGAAGTCGAGGTCCAGACCAAGCAAATAGCCGGGCACGACCGTCCACTACGTCACTCACTCGGAGATGGCCTACGTGCTTGACGGCAAAGGCTACGAGCGCGCGCTTTTCTCCTGGCCCTTCAGCGCCAAAGCGGTGAAGAGGACGCTGGTGCAGATCGAGCGCTCCTGAGGCGCCTCAGGCCAAAGCGCCATCCCTTCCAGGCAGCAGCGGGAATGAGCGCTGCGCTCGTGGCGGCAGGATGTAGTTGCCGCGCTTGAGCACGAAGATGAATTCGTTGATGCCGTTGTTGACAGTGTCGGTGATCGCGGGGTTCTGCAGCTGCGCGCTGGCCGCGTTCATTGCGGTGCGCGTCTTTACGAAGTCTTCGATGTCGCGCTGAATAGAGACGAAGTGCAGCCCCGCCTGCCCACCGTCGACGGTGTCGAAGTCGCGGCGCTGGATCAGCGGTTTGCCGCTCCTGCGGGCTCTTGCGGCTCGCCTGCGAGTGTCCGATCACCCCGTAGCGGCTGACCGCTTCGCCGAACTTGGCGGGGTCGCTTTCGGCGTCGGTGGTGAAGCGGGCCGCCTGCGCGGGGCTCACCTGCGGCGCGTACATGCGCGCCACGCGCTCGGCTTGGTTCAGCTGCCCATACCAGTCTTCCAGCCGCAGTCGCATGTAGCTGGCCTGCATGGTCGTGCCCTGCGCGAAGGGCCCATCCTGAATGCGTCACTTCGTCCTCGCTGGCCTGGTTTCTGCGCAGGCTCGACTTGAAGCCCATGAACAGCGGCGCGCTCCTGGAAACGGGCTTCCCGGCGGGGATGCCGCCAACGTCCTGGTGAGCGGCCGGCAGCCCGGCGCCCACGAACCCGGTGCGGGTCTCGTGCCAGCGCAACGCGCTGGAAAGCGCCAGGGGGCCGTCGGCGCCGGGCAGCGGGGCGCCGTGCGCGAGCGCATCCTCGATCGAGATCAGGCGCTGTTCATTGTCGCAGGCGAGGTGCAGGCAGAGGTCGTAGGTGTCGATTTCAGGCAGCTCGAAGTCCGAGAGGGCCTTCGCTTCAGGGATCGGCGAGGCGAGAGAGAGCGTACGCCGGAAGTAGGCCGGACCCCAGCCGGCGGTGAAGAGCAGACCCGAGGGGCCCCATGCGTAGCGGCGCTCGAGCGTGCGCAGAGAGGCCTCCAGCAGCCGCGCACAGGCGGGCGTGGGGGTGCCACGCACATCGAAGAACAGCAGCCGGTCGAAGCGGGGCGGGATCGGGTTGCCGTCGGAATCCAGAGCGAGCGTCGCCGTCCACGCGTGCTGGCGCTGCGGCAGGCCGGCGGGCTGGGCACCGAGCGCGACCGCTGGGACGCTCGCGGCGCCTCGGCTGAGCGCGTGGTCGATCCCGAGCCCGAGTGCCGCGCCACCAATCGCCGCGGCGGCGCCTGTGAGAAAGCGCCGGCGGGTCAGCACCGTCTCACGTCAGCGGCTTCCAGTGGAAGGTGAGGTCCACGCGGTGCGGTTTCAGCCACACGTGCGGCATATTCCATGTGCCTCGCCGAGACGGGTGGGCTGATCAGCAGGCTGAGTTGATAGGTGCCGGCGCCAGGGACACTGACGTTGTTGCCGTAGTGGGGGCCCATGTAGGCGGAAAGCATCGGCCACTGCCGGTCGTCGTAGTAGATGTGGCCTTCTTTGCTGATCGTTGCCCACACGGTCGCGTAGGGGATCGGGACGTTCGTGTGAGCGTCATTGAGCATCACCATCAGGTGAAAGCTCGTCTTGGGCCCCGGCTTGATCTCGGTCTCCTTGGTGCCGTTGTAGACGACGAATGGCACCGCGGTCATCGCTTGGGCGGTGATCTTCATGCCCTGCCAGGTCGTTGACGCCAACACCTGCGTCGGTATCGGTTTGATGCCGTCCACCGACATCGCCGCCACCGCGGATGAGCCAGAGGAGCCGGTGCTCATCTGCATGCCGGCCATCGCGCTGGAGCTCGTCGAGGTGCTGATCGTGGGGGCCGCGTTCTTGTCCGCGGCTGCGCACCCGCAGAACAGCAGGCCGGCGGCGAGAACCATCGCGGCTTGGGCGCCCAGGCGCGCGAAGTGGGTTCGGTCAGACATTTGTGGCTGCTGGTCGCGGAATGGCGGCGATTGTGCGATCCCGCTGCTCTCGCGTTGCCCGTAGGGGATCAGCCCCCACATTGCGAGCGCAAGCAGGACGAAAAGCGGGCCTGCATTCGGATCGGTCGCTCCACCTTCGAAGATGCCGCCAAAGCCCTGTGCCAGCACCCAGTATGCGAGGTTCAGGACGATCGCCAATGCCAGGAACGACTTCGGGTGCCAGTTGGCCGCCACCGCGATTGCGATCGCGGCAGAGGCGAGACAGAGCACAATCGCGATCGGCAGGCCGTTGCCGTGGGCGGCTTTCGCGGCCCATTCCTGGACGGCTGCTGAGCCAGCTCATGCCCGACGGGGCCGCCTTGATGTGCCTGCTGTCGCGTTGGCGCCGCTGCTCGGCGCCTCCAGCCACAGCCATGCCATCACCAGCCACAGCGCGGCCCAGGCGGTGCGTGCGCCGCGAAGGCCGAGCAGCCCGCCCGGCCGGCCGTTCGGCCACACGATCAGGCCGATCAGCGCGTACAGCAGCACCGCGCCTGGCGCGCCCGTCAGCGGGCTTGCCATCGTCATGAACATCATCCCGAAAGCCTCGCCGAACCACCACACGATCAGCACCCAGGCGAAGGAGATCGCCAGCGCTGGCTTGACGCTGCGGCGCCAGAGCAGGCCGAGGCCGATGAAGCACTGCACCAGCGCGAAGAGCGTGTTGTAGACGGCGAGGTGATGTTCAGCGGTGTGCGCCGCCCAGTTGACGCTGTCGCCGAGCCAGCCCGGCTGGCCGGGGGCCATGCCGTCAGCATTTCGATGAAGCCGTGCGAGTACATGAACGACTGGAACTGCAGTCCGCCGTCGAGCAGCCACACCAGCCCGAGAGCGCTCTGCAGCGCGCGGCGAGGTTCGGAGGCGAAGTAGGTCCGCAGGCGGCTTGTCGCTGCGCCGCGGCTGATGCGCTCCGGCGCTCCGGCATGAATGTTGGTGGCGCCTGTGCTCATCTCATCGCTCCTGTGCTCCCGGGGGCCAGAGTTAAGCCATCGTCAGGGCTTGCGATCCATGCTCTATGAGACGCGCGTGGACGGCCGGATTCGTTCCAGGTCTGGCGACCGCAAGCAAGAATAAGACTCGATCTTATAAGCTCCTCCTCCGCTACCGATCTCCAAGGAGGACCAGCCTGATGGGACGCAGGAAAGAGACTTGCCTGGCGGCGGTGCTAGCGGCCGCCGCGCTGCTGGCCGGCTGCGGCTCCACCGGCAGCGCCGGATCTGGCGGCAGGATCCTCGCGGTCGGTGCCGAGAACGAGTACGCCAACGTGATCTCCCAGATCGGCGGCTCCTACGTCCATGCCGTGGCGATCGAGAGCAATCCGAACACCGACCCCCACACCTTCGAGGCCAGCCCGAGCATTGCGGCCACAGTCGGCAGCGCGCGGCTGATCGTCCAAAACGGGATCGGCTACGACGGCTACATGGAAAAGATCGAGGCGGCGGCGCCCAACGCCTCGCGCAAGGTGATCGACGTCCAGAGGCTGCTCGGCCTACCCGACTCCACGCCCAACCCACACCTCTGGTACAAGCCGCAGACGATGCCCGCTCTCGCCAGGGCGTTGGTTGCCGATCTCTCCGTGATCGCGCCCGCTCATGCAGCCTATTTCAGGGCCAACGCGCAGCGCTTTGAAAACTCGCTGCAGCCGTGGCGCAGCGCCCTGCGCGAATTTCGCTCGCGCCATCCCGATGTGACCGTGGCGACCACCGAGCCGGTCGGCGACTACATGCTGGAAGCGGCCGGTGTGCGCAACCTCACCCCCTTCAGCCTGCAGGCGGACATCATGAACGGCACCGACCCATCTCCGCAGGACGTCACCTTTCAGAACGGGCTCTTCTCGGGTCGGAAGGTGAAGGTCTTCGTCTACAACCAGCAGGTGACGGACTCGCTCACCGAATCCTTTCTGAGTGCGGCGGCGAGCAACGGGATCCCGGTCGTCGGCGTCTACGAGACGATGCCGACGCCGGGCTATGACTACCAATCCTGGATGCTTGCGGAGGTCAAGGCGCTGGAAGGGGCTATCAGCGAAAAAGTCTCGACGCGGAAGCTGTGAGATGGCCATGAGCGAGGTCCTCTCCGTCCAGGACGTCGATGTGTGGATCGGCGCCCGCAAGATCCTCGACGGCGTGAGCTTTCAGGTTGCGCCCGGGGAGCTGACCGGCCTGATCGGCTCGAACGGCGCCGGCAAGACCACGCTCTTCCGGGTGATCCTCGGGCTCCAGGCCGCGAGCCGCGGCAGGGTGCTGATCGAGGGGCGGCCCCGCTCACGGCGCGGTGCGGCGATCGGCTACGTGCCGCAGAAGTTCCTGCTCGATCCTGATCTGCCGCTGCGGGCACGCGACTTGGTCGACCTGGGCATGGATGCGCACCGGCTCGGCTTCGCCTGGCCTTCGCGCAGACGCAGAGCGCGCGTGGAGCAGATGCTGCAGGCGGTCGATGCGCTGCGCTTTGCCGACGAGCGGGTCGGCAGCCTCTCCGGCGGCGAGCAGCAGCGCGTGCTGATCGCCCATGCGCTCGTGGGGCAGCCGAAGCTGCTGCTGCTCGACGAGCCGCTGGCCAACCTGGACATCAGCCGCGGCGAGGAGGTCGTATCGCTGCTTTCGCGGATCGCCAAGGAGCACTCGATCGCAGTGCTGATCTCGGCGCACGAGATCAATCCGCTGCTGCCGGTGATGGACCGCGTCGTCTACATGGCCGCGGGCCGCGCCGCCAGCGGCAGCACCCAGGAGGTCGTGCGCGCCGACGTGCTGAGCAGGCTCTACGGCCACCACGTCGATGTGCTCGATGTTCACGGCCGCGTACTGGTCGTCGCGGGCGCGGGCAGCGCGAGCGACCTCGCGGGCCACGAGATCGCGCTGCCGGAGACGGGGACGCACGGATGAGCGAGAGTCCTGCGGCTCATTTTCCAGGCTTCGTGTTCGCGGCCGGGTTCTTCGGCAACGATGCGGTTCACATCGCGATAGCCATCGGCGCCGTGGTCGCGATCGTCGCGGGGGTGGTGGGCGTGTTCACGGTGATCCGGGGGCAGGCGTTCGCGGGCGAGGCGTTCGGCGACATCGGTACGGCCGGCGGCTCCGGGGCCTACCTGGTCGGCATCGGTCCGCTGCTCGGGTTCGTGATCGGCAACGTGATCGGCGCCGGTGCGATGGAGTTGATCGGCGTCCAGCGCCCTCGTGGCCGTGACCTTGCGACCGGGATCGTGCTCGGTGCCGCGATCGGGCTTGGCGCCCTCTTCCTATATCTGACCGTCACGAGCAGCAACACTACCGGGGCGACGCAGACGATCCTGTTCGGCTCAATCTTCACGATCGCGGGCTCCACCATCCCGTTGACCCTCGCGCTCGCGCTGATCGTGCTCGCAACGATCGCGGTCCTCTATCGCCCGCTGCTGCTCAGCTCCGTGAGCGCCGAGATCGCCGCCGCCCGTGGCATCGCGGTGCGCGCTGTCGGCGCGTTCTATCTGCTCGCACTTGCGCTCACCGTCGCGCTCGCGGCGATCACGATCGGGACGATCCTCTCCACGGCGCTGCTGGTGGGTCCGGCCGCGGCGGCACTGCGCTTGACCAAGAGCACGCCGCGGGCGATGCTCTACGCGGCGGGTATCGGCATTGCCACGGTCTGGATCGGGATCGTGCTCGCATACGACAGCTACCACTGGCCTCCCGGCCAGCACACCTGGCCGGTCAGCTTCTTCGTCGTGACGCTCGTCTTCTGCGCGTACCTGCTCTCGGGAGTGCCGCGGGCGATCAGCGCCCGCCGCGTCCGGCGCGGCCCGGCCCAAGAGGGCCTGCTGCGGGTCGGGCTGGATGGCTAGCCGTGTTCTCCAGCTTCATGGTCAACGCCTGGGAGGTCTCGGGCATCGTGGCCGTCGTGGCCGGCGTGGTCGGGTTCTTCACTGTCCTGCGCGGGTCCGCCTTTGCGGCGCACGCGATCCCCAACGGCGCCTTCGCCGGCGCCGCGGGGGCGACCCTGGTCGGCGCGAGCACGCTGCTTGGCCTCGGCGTTTTTGCGCTGGCGGGGGCGATGGCGATCGGCCTGCTGGGCCGTCGCGGCCGCCACGACGTCGCCACCGCGCTCGCGCTCGTGGCCATGCTTGGGCTCGGTGCCCTCTTCCTCAGCTTCAGCGACCAGTACAGCTCCGAGGTCTACACGCTGCTGTTCGGGGAAATCCTCGGGATCGCCAGCAACGAGCTCGCGCCGACGGCGATTCTCGGCGCGCTCTGCATCCTCGCGATAGCGGTCCTCTACCGTCCGCTGCTGCTGAGCTCGGTGCTGCCGGAGGTGGGGGAGTCACGCGGCGTGAGCGCCTTTGCGATCGAGATGTTGTTCCTGGCCGTGCTCGCGCTTGCGGCGGCGATGACGGTGCCGGTGGTGGGCACGCTGCTGTTCTTCAGCCTTGCGATTGGTGCGCCTGCGGCGGCGCGCTCTTTTACTAATCGGCCGTTGGCGGCCATGGCCCTCTCGGCCGCGATTGCGCTGCTGGTGGTGTGGGTGGCGATCGGCGCCTCCTACCAGACCGACTACCCCATCGGATTCTTCGTCGGCGCCGGAAGCGCAGCCTGCTACGCGCTCGGGCGCGGCTTCTCTCATTACCATCGTCTGGGATCTGCATGAGCCAAGCCGCCACGACAGCCGAGCACGCGGAGCAGTGGGCCGATCGCGCTGAGGCCGCGCTTGCCGCCGCCGGGCATCGCCGCGGCGGCGCCCGCCGCGCGGTGCTGGAGCTGCTTGGCAGCCAGGAGTGCGCGCTCACCGCGCAGGAGATGGAGGATCTCCTCCGCGGCGCCAAGCGCTCGGTCAGCCGGGCCAGCATCTACCGGGTGCTCGACGAGCTGGAGGGCCTGCGGCTTGTGCAGCGCGTGGAGACCGGACAGGCGATGGTCCGCTACGAGCGCGTCTGCGACGCCGAGGAGCACCACCACCATCTCGTCTGCGAGCGATGCGGGGTCGTGATTCCGTTCTCCGACCCGGCTCTGGAGCAAGCGATCTCCAGCCTCAGTCGGCGGGTGCCGCTTGTCGTCTCCGAGCACGAGATCGTTCTGCGGGGGCAGTGCAGAGACTGCGCCGCCTAGTGGGACCGCAGCAGCGTCGGTGCCTGCTGCGTTGGCGCTTGCCCGCACCCAGCTACTTCGACGTTCAGTCGCGGCAGCAGACGGTCGAGCCAGGCCGCAGGCGCCACCAGCGCGCCAGCTTGAGCATCTACAATGTAAGGACGCACACATCAGCCATTGGGACAGTTGGGCCGCGAGCTCAGTTCATGCTCGGGTCCATCGGCATGCGGGCAAGCAGCGCATAGCTTCCGCCCTTGCGCTCGAGCACCGCCGCCCAGAGCTGCTCGGGCACCTCCGTGAAGATGTCATCCGGAACGGCGGGGTGGGCGATCCAGTCGCCCTGCTCGATCTCCTCGTCGAGCTGTCCCCCACTCCAGCCCGCATATCCGGCGAACACGCGCCGCCGCTCGGTGCTCTCGGCAAGGCCGTCGACGTCGGTCGCGCCCGCGGGGAAGCCGATTCGGCCAAGCACCAGGAGGGCTGCCGGCGTGGGGTCAAGGAACTCGGCCAGCAGCACGACCGAGCTCGGCTGTACCGGGCCGCCGACGTATACCGGCTCCTGTGAGTCCACGACCGCTTCAAGCACGGGCACCGCGTCGGCGACCGTTGTCTCCGACGGACGGTTGAGGATCACGCCCATCGCCCCGTCCTCGTTGTGCACGCCGATCAGGACGACCGCTCGCCTGAAGTTGGGGTCGTCGAGCGAGGGGGAGGCGAGCAGCAGCTGGCCGGCGAACGATGAGTCCATGCCTTGAGGCTACCGCGGTCGGGGCAGCTGCCCGCAGGCTCGGCGGACGCTGGTCATTCTGGCGTGCGCGTCAGCGTGATCTGAGGCGGCTTCGCCATTTTCCGTTCACCGCAATCGTTCACCGCAATGTCACAGACCCGCGGGTCGCGCTGGTCATCATGATGCCCGTCCTCACGGACACCCCAGCGGCGAGGCGCGCTTGGGGCGCCGCCGGCCATGCCCGCACACCATCCGCCGGTCGTCCCCCATTTTGCGCACCGGGCACGGGAGCCCCTCACTCCCGGCGCCCGGTCCGCGTCGGCGACGGCGGTCGCCGACGCTCGTCGCTGTCTGCCTGCAGCCGGACGATGTCCTGTACACTCGAACTTCGCAGATCGAACGGGAAGGTGGGTCAATGGGCAAGACACCGGGTGTCGGGGATCCGGCGCCAGACTTCGAGCTCAAGGGCACGGATGGCCCGTTCAAGCTCTCCGATCAGCGGGGCAAGCGCGTGGTGCTGCTGTTCTATCCCGGCGACGGCACGCCTGTCTGCACGAGCCAGTTCTGCTCCTATCGCGACAGGCCACAGGAGCTGGCCGACCTGGACGCGGTCGTGGTCGGGATCTCTGCACAGAGCGTGGACTCCCACCAGTCCTTCACCGGGAAGCACAAGCTCAACGTGCCTCTGCTCTCAGATCCCGGCGGCAAGGTTGCGCAGGCTTACAGTGCCTATGCCCGCCGGCTCGGCGTGACCAGGAGAGCCGTGATCGTGATCGACGAGCAGGGGATCGTGCGCCACCGCCACGACCACCTGCTCGGCCTGGCCTACCGCTCGGTCGATGACCTGCGCGAGACGCTCGCGGCGTTGCCGGCGATGGCCGGCTGACGGGCCTCCTCACCGCTGGCCGCGCGCCGCAGGTGCAAATCGATCAGCTCCAGCTGCAGGCTGCGCGGCGGCTCCCCGTCGGCGCGCTCGCGCCGCCGCCATCTGCCGTCGTCGTGTAGCTGCCAGGAGCTCTGGTTGTCCGCGAAGGCCCGTTCGAGGGTATCCAGCAGGTCGGCCTGCAGCTCCGGGTCCCGAACTGGCGCAGCCAGCTCGACGCGATGGTCGAGGTTACGGGGCATCAGGTCGGCGGAGGCGATGTAGACCGTCTGGCTGCCCTCGTGCTGGAAGGCGTAGACACGCGAGTGCTCCAGGAAGCGGCCCACGATCGAGACTACTGTGATGTTCTCGGAGATCCCCGGCAGGCCCGGTCGCAGGCAGCAGATGCCGCGTACGTTCAGATCCACCTTCACGCCAGCCTGCGAGGCTCGGTAGAGCGCTCTGATGCAGCCTCCGTCGACCAGGGCGTTCATCTTCATCGCGATCCGCGCAGGCGCGGCCGGCGTGTGGGCGGCAATCGTGCGCTCGATCTGCTCGACCATGCCGCGGCGCAGCTGGTCTGGCGCGGTCAGCACCTGGCGGTAGTGCTGGGGCCTGCCAAAGCCGGTGAGGTAGTTGAACATGTCCGCGACGTCGGCTCCCAGCTGCTCATCGACGGTCATCAGCCCGAAGTCGGTGTAGAGGCGAGCGGTGATCGAGTGGTAGTTGCCGGTGCCGATGTGGACGTAGTTGCGCACGCCCTCGCCCTCGCGGCGGACGACCAGCACGCACTTGGCGTGGGTCTTCAGGGCGGGCAGGCCGTAGACGACGTGGACGCCGGCCTCCTCCAGGGCCTTGGCCCAGTGGATGTTGGTGCGCTCGTCGAAGCGCGCGGTCAGCTCGACCAGGGCGACCGCCTGCTTGCCGCGTTCGCTTGCCGCGATCAACGCCGGGACCATCGCCGAGTCGTCGCTCGTGCGGTAGACGGTCTGCTTGATCGCCAGCACGTTCGGGTCGGCGACGGCCTGCTCGACGAAGCGCTCCACCGAGGTAGCAAAGGAGTCGTAGGGATGGTGCACGAGCACATCGCCTTCGCGCATCGCGGCCAGCACGTCCGGCCGCTGGCCCTCTGCGCCCTGCAGGCGCGGATGCGTCACTCCGGCAAACGGCGGGAAGCGTAGCTCGGGCATTCCCGGCAGGCCCGACATTTGAGAGAGCGAGCCCATGTCGAGCAGGCCGTGCACCGGATATACCTCGCCAGGCTGCACGCCGAGCAGCCCGATCAGCTCCTCGCGCAGCCGCGGGGACATCTCCGCGTCGAACTCGACGCGGACGAGCTCTCCGAAGCGCCGCCGGCGCAGCTCGTCCTCGACCGCCTGCAGCAGATCGGCGGCATCGTCGGAGACCTCCAGGTCTGCATCCCGCGTCACCCGGAAGACCGCCGAGTCGACGATTTCCATCCCGGGGAAGAGCGCATCGAGATGGTGCGCGATCACCTCCTCCAGTGTCACGAATGCGATCAATTGCTCGGTCTGGGGCCTCGAGTCCTGGCTAGCAGCGCGGACCTCGACGAAGCGCGGCAGGATCTCGCTTGGCACCTTCACGCGCGCGAACACCGTCTGCCCGCTCACGGGATCGCGCACGAGTATCGCGAGGCTCAGCGAGAGGTTGGATATGTAGGGAAAGGGCCTGCCGGAGGCGACCGCCAGCGGTGTCAGCGCCGGGAAGATCGTGCGCCGGAAGCGCTCGGCGGCGTCTGCGCGCTGCTGCGCGTCCAGCTGCTCATAGCGCAGCACATGGATTCCCTGGGCAGCCAGCTCCCCGCGCAGCCCCGTCTCGAAGCAGGCCGTCAGGCGCTCGTCGAGCTGCAGCACCCGCTCCCTGATCGCTGCGATCGTCTCAGAGGGCGTCAGCCCGTCCTGCCCGGGGTTATCGACGCCGGCGTCGATCTGGTCGTGAAGCCCGGCGACCCGGACCATGAAGTACTCGTCGAGGTTGGTCGTGTAGATCGCGCAGTACTTCACGCGCTCGAGCAGTGGGACCGCCCGGTCTTCGGCCAGCTGCAGCACACGCTCATTGAAGTCGAGCCAGGAGAGCTCCCTGTTGATGTATAGAGCTGGATCCTTCAGCGATCCGCCGCGGGTGGGCGGCTCGCGAAGGTGGTTGTGGGCGTGCTCGTGGCTCATCGTGCTTGCACCCTCTATGCTCGCAGAAGCGTATGGCTCGCCAATTGTGGGTGCTCCGTCATGCCGAGGCAGAGCCTCACGGCACACGTCCTGACGCGGACCGCGCGCTCACCGAGCGCGGCGAGCGCCAGGCCCGCGCCGCGGGGGCCGCCTTGGCGCGCATGGACCTCGATTTCGAGGCCGTTCTCTTCAGCCCAAAGGTGAGGGCGATGGATACCGCGAAGCTCGCGGCGCAGGCTGCCGGCGAGATGCTGCAGGGTCCGATGCGCGAGCATCCGCCGCTCGCGGATGGCTATGACGTTGCCCAAGCCCTCCATGACCTCGCCGGGTTCTCCGCAGACGCGAAGCTGCTGATCGTCGGCCACGAACCTGATCTCGCGGGTGTGATCGGCGATCTCACAGGAGCCGTGGTCAGCTTGAAGAAGGGAGGGCTTGCGGTGCTTCGCCTACGCGGTGCATCCGGCGAGCTCGCCGTCCTGCTGCGTCCGCTCGAGCTCGCGCTGATCGCGGGCAAGGCCACCGCTGAGGTCTGATGAGCGCTCCTCGCCGATGCTGTCATCGGCGCTCGGGCCATCCGCCGGCTCGGCGGCGAAGCGATAGCCGATCCCGAAATGCGTGTGGATGTAGCGCCATTCCGGGGATGCCTTCTCAAGCTTCTGGCGCAGCTTGCGGACGAACACGTCCACCGAGCGGTCACCTCTGACCATCGCGTACCCCCACAGTCGAGAGTAGATCTCCTCGCGCTCGAGAACGCGGCCTTCCGCGGCCGAGAGCAGCTGGATCAGCTCGAACTCGCGCCGCGTCAGCTCCAGCGAACGACCGCCGACGAAGGCCTGGAAGCGGTCTGGGCGGACCTCGACCTCGCCTGCGACCATCGGCTTGGCCTCGACCTTGCCGGTTGCCCTGCGGCGGCGTCGCACGACGCTCTCCACGCGCGCGATCACCTCCTCGGGGTGCGTTGGCTTGGTGATCCAGTCGTCGGCTCCTAGTCGCAGGCCGCGAACGCGTTGAGCCACCGTGGAGGGACCCGTACAGACGACCACGCCAAGCTCAGGCAGAGCATCGCAGAGGCGCTCGAGCCACTCCCATGCCTGGTGTCCAAGCACGGTGAGGTCGATCACCAGCGCGCTGAGGCGCATCGCCGTCACCGCCTCCACCGGGACGGGCCCTCCGAGCACGCGATGCTCGTGGCCCAAGCGGTCGAGCCGCTTGCCGAGAACCTGGATGAAGCCGCTGTCGCGGTCGAGAACTGCGATCCGCAACGTGGCGTCCTTTCCGGTTCGACTCGCGCCTGATCCCCCTGCGGGGATCGATGGCGCCACTTCGTCCTTGGCACCGATGCTCACGGCCATCTGGGTGAGAGTCTAAGTGAGAGGGGCGGTGGCGTGGGCGCTGGAGAACAAAACATCACAAGATGTTCACAAGCCAAACGCAGGAAAAACCGGTCCTAGCGGGATGAAAACGTCTGCCAGCCCCGCCTGCGGAGCCTGCGATCGCGGAATTTCATGAGGGAGTCCGCGGCCAAGTGCTTGTCACCGCCCTGGCGGCCTCCTTCGCCGTCGCCTTCCTGGGGCGCTGGTTCAAGACCAGGACGCTGATCCCGTTCGGTGTCTACTGCCTGCTCTCGGTCTGGCGATGGTGATCTACACACAGAGTTGAGGACGATTGCCGATGGATGGCCGGGATCGGCAGCTGCACGGTCGGCCGTGTAGCTTTAGGAGGCGATGCGTCATCCGGGGACGTTGAGGCGGATCGGGCAGCTCATACATGGAGGCCGCTGCTCGCAGCGGAGCCTCGGCCGATGAGCTTGGCGACGCTGACCCTGACGAGTCTGCTCACCACGCTGGCGCTCGTCCTTGTCTTTGCGGCGATCTCCAAGGTTCGCAAGCCCGAGCCGCTGCGCCGTGCGCTGGGTGTGTTGGGGTTGCCGGCGAGCAGAGAGCTCGTACCCGGCGTGGCGGCGGTTGAGCTCGCAGTCGCAGCGCTGGCCCTGGGCGCACCGGCGCATTTGGCGGGCGCGGCATCTGGGGGTCTTTTCGTCTGCTTCGCGCTCGTTGCCCACCTGCTTGGTCACGGTGAACGGGGCGTGGGCTGTGGGTGCTTGGGCGAGGAGGCGGCCCGCCCGCCCGGCCGCGCCCACGTTGCGGCATGCGCGCTGGCGGCGGCGGGGGCGATCCTGGCCGCAGTCGTCGCGCCGCCGAGCCTCCTGCATCTGCTGCGAGGCCATCCTGGACGTGCGTTCCTCGTGCTCGTCGAGGCATGTGCCGCGCTTGCGCTGTGGCGGCTTATGGCTGGGCGCAGCCGCGCCCGGCGCTCGGCTTCTACGAGCGGGTTCCGTCAGGAGGGAGCGCTCGGCGCAGCCGTGCCGGCGAGCATTGCGGCCGATCGTGTCCGCTCAGCGAGCGTCGAGGGTATTGAGGCGTCGCTGGGCGGTGGCCTCGTCGGCGTGTCCGCATCGTTGCTGGAGCATCGTTTCTCGCGCCGCTCGGCTCTGCTGCGCCTCGCGCTCGCGGGTTCGGCGTTCTGCGTCGCGCCGCTGCGCTACCTGCTCTATCCGGGCTCGGCACTAGCGGTGATCGCGCCGTGGAGTTGTGCCTCGGGCGAGTGCACCGATGGCTACACGGCCTTCTGCTGCCAGATCAACAAAGGTTTGAATCAGTGTCCCGCAGGCACATACCCGGGCGGCTGGTGGAAGTGCACTGACTATCGCGGCCGCCAACTGTGCTCCGCCGAGGGCGTTCGCTACTACGTGGACTGCAACGCAATCCCAGGGCGCCCGTTCCCGGGTGGGTGCCGGTGTGCGAACGACACCTGCGCCGACCAGCGGATCAACTGCAACATCTTCCGTTATGGCCAGTGCAATCCTCAGGTCGCCGGTGTCACCGCGGTGGTGTGCAGGATGGTGACCTGTCAGAACCCAAGCTCGATTCCAGCGTTGAAATGCAGCTCGTCGCTGAGCGTTGATGATGCCGTCTGCGCTCAGGATGCCGGCTGCCTGGAACCCGCCGCGGTGCAGCTCGCCGGCGCGGGTGGCGTATAGCGATGGCGACAGCGGCAGCAGCCGTTGCGTGTGCGGCCAGTCTCAGGCTAAACCTGGCCGCGGCCGCGGGAGGGGTCTGAGCCGTGGTCGTGGGCCTGCTTGCGTTTGCGCTGGCGCTGGCCGCGTTGCTGGCGGTGTTCGTCGTCGCGTTGCTGCGCAGCCATGCGGAGATCATCAGGCGGCTCACGGCGATCGAGCGTGGAGGAGCCACCGGCCAGGACTCGGGATCGTGGGCGCCAGCGCAGTCGCCCAGCGGCATCGAAGGCGAGCAGCGAGCGCCAGGGATCGTAGGTCGCACGCTGACGGGCGACACGGTGAAGGTGGATCTGGCAGCGGGCTCGCCGACGACGCTGCTCGCATTTCTCTCCAGCGGCTGCGCCGCCTGCGAGCCGTTGTGGGGGAGTCTTCGCGAAGGTGCCAGCGTGCCCGCCGGCGCGCGCCTGGTCATCGTCGTGCAGGATCTGGCGCAGGAGAGCCCGTCGCGCATCGCGGACCTTGCTCCGGCAGGACACGAGCTGCTGATGTCAACTCAGGCCTGGCGTGAGTACGCGGTGCCAGCCTCACCCCACTTCGTACTCGTCGACGGCGGCTCAGGCACGATCGCGGGCCGTGGGGCGGCGGGCAGCTGGGCGCAGATCTCGGCGATGGTCGAGCAGGCGCTCGCCGATGCCGCCTATGTGGGATCCGATCCCCGGGGAAGCGATCTGCGGGAGCTCCGACGCGATCCTCTGCGGACAAGGAGCACCAGCCAGCGCGCCGAGCGCGCCGAGCAGGCGCTGGCCGCGGCTGGGATCGGCCCTGGACATCCAAGCCTCTATCCGGCAGGGGGACAGCCGCTGGATCTCGACGCGCTGACGGGTGAGGCGGCGGAGGAGGATCTGCGGTGAGCGTCATCGAGCTTGCGCTCGTTGGCTTCGTGCTCGCTGTCCTTGGCGCCGTGCGAGCGGCCTGGTCTCCATGAGGACAGTCGATGCTGGCGAGCATCACTCCGCTCGGGGAGCGGAGCCGCGGATTCTCATGGGGTGTCACCGCGACGGCGTTCGCGATCGGCGCGCTGTGCGCGGGCACAGGCGCGGGCGCCATGCTCGGCGCGCTGGGGATGCTGCTTCCCGCCGCCTCGGGGTGGCGTGGGCTGGCGCTGCTCGCGGTTCTAGTGGCGGCGCTCCTCTTCGATGCCGGGCCGTTGCGCGTATGGCTGCCAAGCACCCGGCGGCAGGTCAATGAGGACTGGATGGGGCGCTATCGCGGCTGGGTCTATGGCGTCGCGTTCGGCGCCCAGCTCGGCGTGGGGATCGCGACGATTGTGACCTGCGCGGCGATCTACGCTGCCGCGGCGACCGCCCTGTTGTCCGGCTCTGTGGCGGCCGGTGGGGCGATTGGCGCGAGCTTCGGCGCAGTCAGAGCGCTGTCGCTGCTGCCGGCTCGCACGGCGCGCGACGCGGAGAGCCTGCAAGAGCTGCACCGCCGGCTCGCGAGGCTCGAGCTCCCGGTGCGGCGCGCCGTGCCTTTCGTGGAGTTTGCGCTGCTTGCGCTCGTGATCTGGCGGGTGGCGTGAGGGTCAGCGGCCACGGCCTCTCGATCGACGCTCCGGAGGGCTGGGAGGTGCGCATCTTTGCTCGCGCCGGTGCGGCTCCGGTGCTGCACGCGGCGACATTCTCGCTCAGCGACTCGGACGGCGACTTCGGCGCGGCCGCCACCGGAAGGATGAGAGCGGACGACGTCTTCCTCGCGCTGGTGCAGTACCGCGCCGACGCGCTCCTAAGACCGGGAGAGGGACTGTTCGCCGCTGGTCCTCCCGCGGGATTGCGTGCAGAGGACTTCACCCCCTCTCAGCTGCAGGTCACGCGCGCCGGCCAGCTTGGCGCTCAGCGCTTCTACACCGATGTGGACCGTCCCTTCTGCCTCTACGCGGTGATCCACCCCGCCCATCGCGACCCCAGGCAGCTCGCGCTGCGACTCAACGACGTGCTGGAGACGCTGACCGCCGAGGGTTGAGGCGGCTTGCCCGCCCGCTGAGATCAGATCTGGACCTGCTCGCTCGCCGTCGCGGTCAGCCCGTTGGCGTCGGTGACGGTGAGCGTGACGGCGTAGGCGCCTGGCGCCGTGAACACGTGGGAGGGTGCGGCTTCGGTCGAGCTGTCGGCGGCGCCTGAGGCCGGGTCGCCGAAGCTCCAGAGGCGCGAGACGATCGGCGCCTCGCCCACGCCGGCAGTGAAGTTGGCGGCAAACGCGGCCGTGAGGTCCGCTTCGTCCACGCCGGCGGTGAAGGACGTGGATGGCGGCGTCGGCAACGGCGCGAGCGCCGCGCCTGTGTACCTGGCGGCGTCGTGGCTTGGGCCCAATGGACACGGGGTCCTGTCGATGCGCCGCGCGTTGAGATAGGAGGCGGTGATGCTGCGGGCGAACGCGATCCCCTGCACTGCTTCGGCGCCGGCAACCGCGAGTGTGATGCGGTAGGGCACGCGGGCGCCGCGCCTATAGAGCCTTCCCTTGCAGCGCAGCGGCGCATAGAAGCTGGAGCGGCCGGCATAGACGCCCGTCCCTGTGCGCTTCAGCGTCAGCGCTTCCTGGATGCCGCGGCTGCGCTGACGCTGCAAACTGAGCGCTTTGCAGACGCTGCCTTCGCATTCCTGTGCGGTGAGCGTCCAGCGCCGCTGCAGCTGCTGTCCGCGGCGCTCGCCGCGGACGTTGACGGCTTTCGTCACCTGCGCCTGCATCGCGAAGGCGCCGATCACGCGTGCGTCGAGCGCCTCGGCGCTTGCCGGGGGCGCCGCGCAGAGTAGGATCGCGGTCGTCGCGAGAGCTGCATGTCCCACTCTCATGGCGCGGAGGTTAGTGCAGGCGCACGGCGACTCGACTGAAGCCATGCAGGCAGAGACCACTCAAGCTATCCGTCTCACCTCCTTCTCGCGCGGCGCCGGCTGCGGCTGCAAGCTGCCGGCGGCCGACCTGCACGCTCTGCTGGAGCGCCTGCCCGGGCAGCAGGACGAGCGGGTGCTGGTCGGAATCGGCGCTGCCGACGATGCGGCCGTGATCAGTCTCGGCGACGGTAAGGCGCTGGTGCAGACGCTCGACTTCTTCACGCCGATCGTCGACGACCCCGTGGCGTTCGGCGCGATCGCGGCTGCGAATGCGCTCTCGGACGTCTACGCAATGGGCGGAGTGCCGCTGTCTGCACTTGGCATCGTCGCCTTCCCGCTCCAGCGTCTCGGCGGCGAGTTGCTCAGCTGCATTCTGGGCGGCGCGATCGGCGTGCTCGAGGAGGCCGAGACGCCACTCGTCGGTGGCCACTCGATCGAGGATCCAGAGCCGAAGTTCGGGCTCGCAGTCACCGGCACCGTCGACCCTCACCGCATGCTGAGAAACGACGGCGCCCGCGACGGCGATGCGCTGGTGCTCACCAAGCCCCTTGGGACCGGCGTGATCGCGACGATGGCAAAGCATGGCGAGGTCTCTGAGGAGCTGCTCCGCAAGGCGATCGAGGTGATGAGCACGCTCAACGCCCACGCGAGCACATGTGCGCTTGCCGCCGGCGCACGCGCTGCGGTGGACCTCACCGGTTTCGGTCTGCTCGGCCACCTGCACGCGCTCGCGCGCCAAAGCGGCCTCAGTGCAGTGCTCAGCGCATCAGCGGTGCCCGTGCTCGACGGCGTGGAGACGCTGCTCTGCTCAGAGGCCGCGATCTCGGGGGGCACACGCCGCACGGCGGCATGGGCAGCAGGCTTCACCAGCTTCGCCGAGGAGGTCCCGCAGTGGCGGCGCTGGCTGCTCGCCGACGCGACGACGTCCGGCGGGCTGATCGTCGCGGTTGCGCCGCAGCACGCGGAGCAGCTGCCAGGGTGCGTGATAGGCAGGATGCAGGCCGGGCCCGCCGGCGCGATTGCCGTGCGCTGAGGCTGTGACTGTCCGCGATCTCAGCCTTTTGGTGGCGATATCATCCGCTGGCCCGCTGGATGGCGGGCGGATCTGGGAGCGGCCGGGGCCGGTGCCCCGCCTGGCCTTCAAAGCCGGTGAGCCGTGGCAGCCCCACGGTGGGAAGGTTCGACTCCTTCGCCGTTCCGCTCGCTGATGAGGTTTGACTTTAGAGCGCCTATCAAAATGCATGCACGTCTGGATACGGCCGATAGCCTTCGCGGAGCTTTGTCCTCGGAGCTCGACGTAGCGCTGCTACGCCTTCGCTCCTGCGTCCGCGCTCCACTCGACTCTCGACCACCCCAGCCGCACCCGCATTTTGATAGGCACTCTTAGATGACTGACGCGGAGAGGGATCGGTTGCGCGCGCTGCCATCGGTGGACCGGCTCGCTGTGGCCGTCGCGCGCGCCGAGCTTGCCGAGCGACGCCGCGCGATCCTCGCTGGGAAGGACGACGGCGATCGGGGAGACCTGCTCAGCGGCGCGCGCGCGCGGCTGCGGCCGTCGCTGCGGCCAGTGCTGAACGCGACGGGGGTTATCGTGCACACCAACCTTGGACGCGCGCCGCTGGCCAGGCAGGCGTCGGCGGCCGTCGCGGCGATCGCCGACGGATACTGCAACCTCGAGCTCGATCTCGCGGACGGCAAGCGCTCCAGACGCGGCGCCCAGGTCGAGTCGTTGCTTCTCGAGCTGACCGGAGCCCAGGATGCCCTCGTGGTCAACAATGGCGCGGCGGCGGTGCTGCTGGCGGTGTGCGCGATCGCCGGCGCGGGACGCGAGGTGCTCGTGTCCCGCGGCGAGCTACTCGAGATCGGCGGCGGCTTCCGGATCCCAGACGTGGTGGGCCAGACCGGCGCGAGGCTGGTCGAGGTCGGCACCACCAATCGCACCCGCGCAAGTGACTACGCCGCGGCGATCGGCGAGCGCACAGGCGCGATCCTGCGGGTACACCA
This sequence comes from uncultured Actinomycetota bacterium, assembly GCA_963790265.1. GTDB lineage: Bacteria > Actinomycetota > Thermoleophilia > Solirubrobacterales > Solirubrobacteraceae > Palsa-744. The sequence goes on along the minus strand of CAWBNT010000001.1, from coordinate 2,657,111 downwards.
GTCGAACTTCCAGATGCAGGGGTTCGTCGAGCGGCCCGTCCTGGCTGAGTTGACGGGGCTTGGCTTGCCGGTGATCGACGACCTTGGATCGGGCGTGCTGAGAAGCGAGTTGCAGGTGCCGGCGAGCGAGCCGACCGCGACGGAATCGCTGGCCGGCGGCGCGAGCCTCGTCTGCTTCTCCGGCGACAAGCTCCTGGGAGGTCCGCAGGCGGGGATCCTGCTGGGGGACGCTGACGCGATCGATGCCTGCCGCAGCTCGCCGCTGGCGCGCGCGCTGCGCATCGACAAGCTGTGTCTCGCCGCGCTGGAGGCGACGCTGCTGCTGCATCGCGATCCTGAGCTCGCGCGCCACGAGATACCCGTGCTCGCGATGCTTGGCCAAGACCCTCGCGAGCTGGAGCTGCGCGCCCAGCGACTGGCAGAGATGACCAGTGGCGAGGTCGTGCGCGCCACTGCCCGCGTTGGCGGCGGCGCGCTGCCGCTGCTCGAGCTCACCGGCCCAGCCGTTGCGATCGACCCCGGCGAGGAGGGCCCCGAAGTGCTCGCTGCCCGCCTGCGCGCCGCAGACCCGGCGCTGCTCACGCGCATTCACGCGCGGCGTGTGCTGCTCGACCCCCGGACGCTCAGCGACGAGGAGACGGAGGCGGCCGCGGAGTGCGTGAGGCGGGCACGGTAGGGGGCACAGGGTGGATCAGGGTGGACGGGTGCAGCGCAGCAGCCCGCAAACGGGTGCGGTGGAGGGTGGCGGGCCGCTGACGGTTGGGACCGCGGGGCACGTCGATCATGGCAAGACGGCGCTCGTCAAGGCGCTGACCGGCGTGGACACCGACCGTCTTGCGCAGGAGCAGACGCGGGGGATGTCGATCGAGCTCGGCTACGCCAGGCTCACGCTACCCTCGGGCCGGCGGCTCTCGATCGTCGACGTGCCAGGGCACGAGCGCTTCGTCGCCACGATGGTCGCCGGCGCGACGGGCGTCGACTGCCACCTGATGATGATCGCCGCAGACGAGGGCGTGAGGCGCCAGACGCGCGAGCACGCCCGCATCCTGCGCGCACTTGGCATCACCGCTGGCGTGGTGGCGATCACGAAGGCCGACCTCGCAGATCCCGCGCCTGCGAGCGCGCAGGCTCGCGAGCTGTTCGGAGCGATCCCGATCGTCGCCTGCTCGGCGCACACCGGCGGGGGCCTCGAGCAGCTGCTGATCGCGCTGGAGGATCTGGTGGGGCGCATTGTGCCGAGGTCCACGCGTGACGGCCCCGTGCTCATGCACATCGATCGCTCCTTCACGGTCAAGGGCGCAGGAACCGTGGTCACGGGCACGCTCTGCTCGGGCTGCATCGCCGTCGGTGACACGTTGACGCTCGAACCTCGAGCGATCGCGGTGCGAGTGCGGTCCATACAGGTCCACGGTGAGACTCGTGAGGCGGTTCAGGCGGGTCAGCGCGTCGCCGTCAACCTTGCACGCCTGCCACGCGCAGAGGTTGGCCGTGGCGACGTGCTCACCCAGCCTGCCACGGTTGAGCCTGCGCACCTCCTCGATGTGGAGCTTGACTTCGACCTGGAGATGGAGCGCTCGCGCCCCGCTCCGCGGCAGGTGCACGTTCACCATGGCACCCGCGCCACGGCGGCGCGCATGGCGCTGCTCGAGCCGCCCCGGCTCGTCCAGCTGCGTTGCCGCTGGCCGCTGCTCGCGCGCGCCGGCGAGCGTCTGGTGATCCGCGACACCGCGCTCAGGGACACCCTCGGCGGCGCGATCGTGATCGACCCTGTGACGCGCCGCCATCGCCCCGTTCCGGCGAGCACCGACCTCGTAGAGGACATCCACGACGCGTCGGAGCAGCACGCTGGTGAGGAGGAGCCGGCGCCGCTCACGCCTGCCGACCTCGCGCTGGCTCAGAGATTGCGAGTCGAGCGCTTCAGCCCTACGCCGGACACGCTGGGTGATCATGTGGAAGTCGATCAGCTGGTCCGCCTGAGAGCAGCCCGGCTGGCGGTGCGCCTAGTCCACGGTCGCCATGCCCACGTGGACGCCGTGCAGGAGGCGGCGGCTCGCCTCCGTGCGGTCATCGCCGCCGAGGGCCAGATCTCGCTGCCCCGTCTGCGCGATGAGCTGGGCATCTCCCGTCGCGACGCCAAGGCCTTCCTCGATCATTTCGACCAGACAGGTCTCACGATCCGTCACCGCGACGATACGAGGACGTTGCGCCGCGCGCGTGGCGCAGGCTCAGGCGAGTGAAGGCGGTCCGCTGCGGTGCGAGGAGTCCGAGAACTCCCGGAAGAGACCCGTCACGACGAAGGCGACCTGCTCGCCGACGTCGACGGCGTTGTCGCCGATCCGCTCGAGCGCTCGCGCCACGAGGATCATGTGCATCGCCCACTCGCGAGTGTCGGCGTCGTCGCCGACCTCCAGGGCGAGCCGGAAGATCTCGCGGTTCAGTCGGTTGATCTCCCGGTCTTGGCGCACGAGATCCTCCGCCAGCGCGACGTCGCGGCTGTGGAAGGCGGCCTTGCTCTGGGTCACCTCCGAGCGGGCGCAGGCCCCCATCTTCAGCAGCCGCTCCTGGATCTCGGCCCGCACCGGCGGCTCATATCCCGACAGCGGGATCACCTTGGCGATGTTCACGCACTGGTCGCCCATCCGCTCAAGGTTCTTCATCACGTGCAGCAAGGCGGCAACGAGCCGCAGGTCGCCTGCGACGGGCGCCTGCAGCGCCAGCAGCGAGAGGATGCCCTGGTGGACCTCCAGGTAACGCCCGTCGACGCGGTCGTCGTCGGCGATCACCATTTCGGCGAGCTCGACATCCTGGTGCTCGAGCGCCTCCATCGTGCGATCGAGCTGCTCGACCACGATGTCAAGGCCGCCTAGAGCGCGGTCCTCGAGCTCCAGCAGCTGCTGCTGGAAGTGCGCGCGGCCGGAGGATGCCTGCGCGCGGCGCGTGTAGGCCGGATCAGCCGAACTTTCCGGTGACATATTCCTCCGTCCGAGTGTCGCGGGGGTTGGTGAAGATGTCCTGGGTAGGCCCGATCTCGATCAGCCGGCCGTCGAGCATGAAGGCGGTGCGGTCGGCGACTCGCGCTGCCTGCTGCATGTTGTGGGTGACGATCACGATCGTGACGCGCTGCTTGAGATCCTCGATCAGTTCCTCGATCTTCAGGGTCGCGATCGGGTCGAGCGCCGAGCAGGGCTCGTCCATCAGTAGCACCTCCGGTTCCACGGCCAGCGAGCGCGCGATGCACAGGCGCTGCTGCTGGCCGCCGGATAGGCCGATGCCCGGCGCGGAGAGCCTGTCTGAGACCTCCTCCCAGAGCCCGGCGCCGCGCAGCGCCTCCTCCACCTTGCGATCGAGGTCGCGGCGGCGGCCGGTGAGCCGCAGGCCGGCGGCCACGTTGTCGTAGATCGACATCGTGGGGAACGGGTTTGGCCGCTGGAAGACCATGCCGATCAGCCGGCGCACTGCGATGATGTCGACCGTGTCGCCATAGACGTCGGTCCCGTCGAGCAGCACCCGGCCCTGTGCGCGCGCCCCCGGGATCTCCTCATGCATACGGTTGATGCAACGAATCATCGTGGACTTCCCGCAGCCGGAGGGGCCGATGATCGCGGTCACCTGGTTGGCTTCGAATTTGAGGTCGATGCCCTTCAGTTGCTCGCTTTCGCCATAGAAGGCGCGCAGCCCCTCGATGCTCACTTCCCTGGCCGGCGCGCCCGCCGCGGCAGGCGGCGGCCCGGGCTTTGCCGCCGGCAGGGGCATGGGGGGAATCTCAGAGGGCACTCGAGGCTGCGGCTGCGGCTCGCTCATGGATCTCCGAGGCGGATTGCGCCTCTCGTAGGTCGACATAGTTGCTCCTCACAGTCCTTCTTGGCAGGATAGGCGGCCGCGCCTGAGCTCGCCGGGTGCGGCCGCCGCCGCGCCGCCGCTCCTTCGCGAGGGCACTCATCGCGCCTTCCTTGCGCCCCTGCTACTACGGGCGTAGACGGCGCGTGCCAGCACGTTGAGCAGTAGCACGAAGAAGATCAGCAGAAGTGCTGCGGCCCATGCCTGTTCATGCGCACCGGGGCTCGGTTCTTCGGTCAGCGCGAAGATCTTGAACGGGATCGATGCCAGCGCCTGGGAGGGGTTGGTCGAGACTGTGTTGGCGAAGATCGAAGAGGTGAATAGCAGCGGCGCGGTCTCGCCGGCCACCCGGGCGACGCTCAGCAGCGCGCCCGTGATCATCCCGCCGGCGGCGGTGGGCAGCACGATCCGCAGCACCATCTTCCAGCGCGAGACCCCAAGCGCGAGAGCGGATTCCTTCATCGCCTTGGGTACCAGCGCAAGCACTTCGTGGGCCGAGCGAGCGACGATCGGCAGCATGATGATCGCCAGCGCAACGGCGCCGGCCCAGCCGCTCTGGGCTTTGCCGACGACGAGCAGGCCGAAGACGAAGATGCCGGTCACGATCGTAGGCACTCCGTTGAGGATGTCCAGCGCGAAGCGCACGACCGCGGCGACGCGCTCGCCGGCGAACTCGGAGGTGTGGATTCCGACCAGGATTCCGACCGGCACAGCCATCACGCTCGCCAGCGCGACCAGGATCAGCGTGCCCACGATTGCGTTGGCGATGCCGCCACCGCTCTGGCCGAACACCGGCGCGTCCTTGGTCAGGAATGCGATGTTGATCGCGCCGATGCCCTTGCTGACCACCGAGATGATCACGATCGCCAGCACTGCGACTGCAATCAGCGCAGCCACGGATGCGCTCAGCTCCATCACGCGGTTGAGGAGCTTGCGCCGTCGCAGCCGCGCGTCGCCTGTGAGTGCGGGCGATCCTGGGGGCATGGCCACGGCGCTCATCTGACGATTCCCGGCGTCGCTCCGATCTTCGGAGCGGCCCGCCGTACGATCAGGCGCGCTGCCACGTTGACCAGCAGGGCGAGCACGAGCAGGATCGCGGCCAGGTAGGCCAGCGAGGAGATCTGCAGAGTCGAGGTCGCGCCCTGGTATTCGGAGACCACTCGGCTGGCCAGCGTGTCCGCCGAGCCGAACAGCGAAGCGTGGATCCCCGGAGTGTGGCCGATCACCATGGTGACGGCGATGGCCTCGCCCAGTGCCCTGCCCAGGCCGAGGATGCTCGCGCCCACGATGCCCGTCCGCGAGTAGGGCAGGATCACCATCCGGACCATCTCCCAGCGCGTCGCGCCGAGCGCCAGGGCGCCCTCCTTGAGGTCGTCGGGGACGGTTTCGAAGACCTCGCGGGTGACGGCCGAGACGATCGGGACCGCCATGATCGTGAGGACCAGGATCGCGGGCAGCAGCCCCACAGGGGAAGGGGAGCCGGAGAAGAGCGGGATCCAGCCGAGCACCGATTTCAGCGCCGGCTCGATCGTGTTCACCAGCACCGGCGAGAGCACGATGATGCCCCACAGGCCGAGCACGACGCTTGGGATCGCGGCCAGCAGTTCCACCAGCGTGGCGACAGGGCGGCGGATTCGTCGCGGTGCGAGCTCGGTCAGGAAGAGCGCGATCGCGATCGACATTGGCGCCGCGATCAGCAGCGCGGCGAAGGTGCTCACGGCGGTGCCGAACAGGAAGTCTGCGGCTCCGAACTGCTTGGTGACCGGGTTCCACTCGGTTTTGCCGATGAAGGAGAGGCCGAAGTGGGAGAAGGATTCGCCGGCCTGTGCGAAGACCTTGTATACGACCAGCACGAGCAGCACGACGGCGGCGAGAGAGGCGATGCTCGTCAGCATGCGCAGCGTGGGGTCGCCGAGTCGGTCGGCAAGGCCCCGGCGAACCCGCGAGAGCGGGAGCGTCGGCGGCACGGGGGAGAGAGATGGGGTGGCCACGACGATCAGAGAGATGTCAAAGGAATGTCAACGTATCGAAGCGGCGGTGACGCTGGGTCAAGGGCTCGCCGACGACGGCGGCGAGCCGGCTCCTGCGGAGGCGTTGCGGCCTCCGCAGGAGTGGTGTGCGGGTGACGGTAGCCAGCCGTCCGGATCAGCTTTCGAGCTTGCCGATCGTTGCTTCGTCTGCGGCGACGACTTCCGGCGGCAGGGGCGCGAAGTCGAGCTTCGGGCCGAATTCCTGACCGGTCGTGATTGCCCACTTCAGGAACGGCTTGAGCAGGCTCGCCTTCGAGGACTTCTGCGGCACGAGCGCGTAGGTGAAGGTGGAGATCGGGTAGGCTTCCGGCGCTGAGGCAGGCGGATCCACGATCGAGACTTCGTTGTTCGCGGGCACCGATTTCAGCGTCTTCGCAGCCGCCTCGATGCTCATCACGCCAGGCACCGGGTACTTGCCCGCCGCGTTCTGGACCAGGGCGTAGTCGAACTTGTTCGCCAGCACGTAGGCGATCGCGATGTAGCCGATCGACCCCTTGGTGTCGGTGATGTCGGCGCCCACGCCGGAGTTGCCCTTGCCGCCGATGCCGACCGGGAAGCTCACCTGCGTGGAGTGGCCGATCTTCGAGCTCCATTCGGGGCTGACGTGGGAAAGGTAGTTGGTGAAGGCGTATGTGTCGCCGCTGCCGTCGGAGCGATACACCGGCGTGATTTTCTGCGCCGGCAATTTGACTCCGGGGTTCAGGGCCGCGATCTTGGGGTCGTTCCAGGTCGTGATCTTGCCCTCGAAGATTTCGGCCAGCACCGGGCCGGTCAGCTTCAGCTCGTTGGGGATGCCTTCCACGTTGTAGGCGATCGTGGTCGCGGCGAGCGCCCACGGGATCTGGACCACGCCTTTGGCTTCTTTGAACTCGTCTGGGGTCAGAGGAGCGTCGCTAGCGCCGAAGTCGACGGTACGCGCGGTGATCTGGGAGATGCCCGCCACCGCTGCCGATCGGGCCGTAGGTGACCGCGACCTTTTCCTTTTCGTTGTACTTGGGAATCCACTCGCCCGTGATCAGCGGGGCGACGAGGGTGCTTCCCGCTCCGACCAGCGTCTTGGACCCGCTCGTCGTTCCGCTGCCTTTTTCTTCTTTCGAGCTCGAGCCGCAGGCGGCGACTCCGAGCGCGAGGGCGGCGGCCGATGCCAGCGCGCCGATCTTTCTGATCTCCACTGCGTCTCCTCTGGCTTGTCGTTTGCGAGTGGCCGGCAGCAGGTGTCTGCCGGCCCCAGTGCCGCCGGAGTGTGTTCAGTCGGCGACAGACCCGTTGTAAAGATTTCGTGAAGGTTGTGGTTGGAAGCGGTAACCAAAGCCCGCGTGGGTGTGAATGAAGCGCCGGTCGGGGAGCACCCGCTCCAGCTTGCCGCGCAGCTTGCTGACGTAGACGTCCACCGAGCGGTCGCCCGGGCGCATCGGGCCGCCCCACACCGCGTCGTAGAGATCCTCGCGCGAGACGATCGTGCCTGCACGACGGGCCAGGGCCACCAGAAGCGCGAACTCGCGCACGGAAAGCATCAGCGCCTGGCCGCTGGCCACGGCAAGTCCCTCCTCGGGACGGATCTCCAGCTCCCCGACGTGCAGGGTGCCGTCGCTCGCCAGAGGCTCCGGCCGCGCGAACGTGCCCGCACCGTCACGGGATGCCGCCACCCCGACGTTCTCATGCGAAGCTGCCACTGGCAGACAGCCTGGCCTCTTAGCCCCCGGCGAATCGTTGCGCGTTCGTGACCGACTTGTGAACAACGAGTGAACGACCGCAACGATCGGCCTGAGGCACGGCGTCTCGCTGGTGGTGGGCGTGGCGCGGCGTGCTCGGCCAGGGTACGCTGCGCCGATGAGCGCGCTGCGACGAAGCGTGGATAGCGATCTGGCGGATCTGCTCGACCGTGTCGGTCAGGTGGTGCTGCGCGCCAGCCGTCTGATGCGTGACCTGCTCGCTGACTTTCCCGAGCGTGCGTCGCTGGCGCAGGAGATCGGCGAGTGCGAGCAGCAGGGCGATCTGCTCACCCACGACATCATCTATCGGATCAGGGGCTCGCGACGTGTGAAAGCCCCGTTCGAGGCGGGCGAAGGATTTGCGCTTGCCACGGCGCTCGACGACATCGTCGATCACACCGAGCAGACCGCGGCGCTGCTCGGCCTCTACGGCATCGAAGCGCCGATGGAGAGGGCGGTCGAGCTCGCCGACGTGCTCGTTCAGGCCTCTGAGCAGGTGGTGGAGGCGCTACGCTGCCTCACCTCCGGGGTGGATCCTGCCTCGCGGCTGGTGGAGATCCACCGACTGGAGAACATCGGCGACAACCTGCTGCGCGACGGCGTCGCATCCCTGTTCGCCGGTGGCGCGGACCCCATGGTCGTGATTCGCTGGAAGGACATCTTCGAGTCGCTGGAGGCCGCGATCGACGCATGCGAGACCGTCGCACACGTGATCGAGGGGATCACGCTGCAGGCGAGGAGCAGGTAGGACGCAGGCCGGGCCGGATCACGCCGCGCGGCAGTCGGCGGACTCGACCTTGCGATCGACGCGGGTCACTTTGAGCGTGGCCAGATGCCGCAACCGGGCGCATTCGAGCTTCGCGCTGCGCTCGATGTTGTTTTCACAGCCGGTCAGCGAGAGCGCCACGAGCGCCACGAGCGCCACGCCGGTCAACCCGCGGCCGCCGCTCACCCGAATGCCCCGGCAATGTAGTCGCGAGTGCGGGGATGGCTGGGGGCTCCGAAGATACGCGAGCTGGGTCCGTACTCCACGAGCTCGCCGAGGTGCATGAAGGCGACGTGGTCGCCGACCCGGCGGGCCTGCTGGAGGTTATGGGTCACGATCACGATCGCGACGGTCTCGCGCAGCCCCACGATCAGCTCCTCGATCTTCGCGGTGGATATCGGGTCGAGTGCCGAGCAGGGCTCGTCCAGCAGCAGCACCTCGGGCTTCGCCGCAAGCGCGCGCGCGATGCAGAGGCGCTGCTGCTGCCCGCCCGAGAGGCGCAGCGCGGGGTGGTCGAGATCGTCCGCGACCTCCTCGTAGAGGCCCGCTCGCCGCAGTGCGCCGACCACCTCCTCCATCAGCTCGCGGCGGCGGCGTGACCTGCTCGGCAGGCGCAGGCCGTGACGCTTGCGCTCGTCGTGAAGCGCGTAGGCCACGTTCTCGAAGATGCTCATCGGAAACGGGTTTGGCTGCTGGAAGACCATCGAGATCCGCCGTCGCAGCTCCGTTACCTCGATCCCGGTGACCTCTACGCCATCGAGGGTGACATAGCCGGCGCGGGAGGCCCCTCGGGTGATCTCGGTCAGACGGTTGAGCGAGCGCAGCAGCGTCGTCTTGCCAGATCCGGAGGCACCTATCAGAGCCAGCACCTCGCCCTGGCGAACCGGCAGGTTGACGTCGCGAACCACCCAACGCTCGCCGTAGCCGAGCCACAACGATTCCAGGCGCATTCGCTCGAGCACCTGCAAGCTGCGCGGACGCGTGGCGGCGCGAGGCCCGTCGGTGCCGGAGGCCGCGGCCTCGGGGGCACCTGCCAGCGAGCGTGGTGGCAGGTATGGCGGGATGAGCGTCGTGGCGGCGCGCTCGGCGGGGTCCACGACCGTCGGTTCATGCTCGAGCGAGATCCGCCGGGCCGGCGGGGGCATCAGCGGATCCATTGCACCGCCTCCCCCGACCCGCGGCTGAAGCGCATCGCCAGGGCGTTGATCGCCAGCACCATCATCAGCAGCACGAACGCAGCCGCGTAGGCCTTCTGGGGCGCGTGGCCTTCGCCGGCGGGCGAGTTTTCATAGACGTAGCTGGTGAGCGTTGAGCCGGTGCCGCGCAGCAGCGAGAGCACCGGCGTGCCGCTGGCTGGCTCGATGCGCTCCGAGGCGGCGAGCACCAGCAGCACGATCGCGGTGTCGCCGATGATCCGCCCCATCCCCAGCACGATCCCCGAGGCGATGCCCGGCCGGCAGGAGGGCAGCAGCACCCGTCTGATCGTCGTGGCCTTCGTGTGCCCGAGCGCGTAGGAAGCCTCGCGTACGTGCGCAGGAACCTGTCCCAGCGCCTCGCGCGTCGCGCCGACGATCAATGGCAGCGCGATCAGCGACATCATTATCCCTGCGTTGATGAACGAGCGGGCGTAGACGGAGCCTCCGGAGGAGGTTTCTGAGAGGAACGCAAAGACTGGCTTTGAGAAGATGAGGATCGCGAAGATCGCCAGCACGATGCTCGGCACGCCAGCGATCATTTCCACGCCGGACTCCACGATGCGCGCAAGCCAGCGCGGACGCGCGTGCTCGCTCAGCCAGCACGCGACCGAGATCCCAATCGGCGCAGCGATTAGTACGCCGATCGTAGTCAGCAGCAGCGTGCCCTCGATTGGGTCGAGGAAGCCGCCCGACCTGCTCTGGTCGAGGGTCGCGTTGGGGTGCTCCACCAGCAGCGCGGGCCGCAGGTAGGAGATCCCCTTGAAGAACATGAACAGCACGATCCCGCCCGCGATCACGCACAGCAGCAGGCCTGCAATCCAGCAGAGGCCGTAGGCCATCAGGTCCGCGAGCGGCCAGGAGCGCACGCTGTCGCGGCCCTTGCCCACGATCGGCTGCACGGTGGTGGCCATCACACACCGATTCCGTAGCGCTTCATCGGCTGTCTGGCCGCCCAGCCTGCCAGCGAGAGTAGCGCGCAGGAAACGAGCAGTACCGCTGCGATGGCGTAGAGCGTTTGCCCAAGCGGCACCGTGGAGAGTCCCTCGAAGTTGGCGATGATCGTCGCCGCCAGCGTCTGGACCGGCTCGAAGAGGAAGAGCTTGCCGTCCAACAGGTTTGGGGCGAACGGGCGACTGCCGCCGACCATCTCGATCATGATCGACTCGCCCAGTGCGCGTCCGGTCGCGAGCACCGTCGCCGCCACGATTGCTGGCCGCACGGTTCTCAGCGAGACTCGCGAGATCGTGCGCCAGCGGTTGGCACCAAGCGCTTCGGAGCCCTCGATCCAGCTTCGCGGCACCGTTGCCAGCGCATCGGACGTCAGCGCGATCATGATCGGGCAGATCATCACCGTCAGGATCAGCGTCGCGAGCGTGACGTTTGCGCCGGTGAGCTGCGCAACCGCCTGAACCGAACGCTTGTCGGCCTCAGTGATGAACGTATGTTCGACCCAGGGCGCGAGCGCGAGGATGCCGACCAACCCGTAGATGACCGAGGGCACTGCCGCCAGCAGTCGCACGACCGGATGCAGCACCCGGCGCAGCGGCACGGGCGAGAACTCCGCGATGAACACAGCGGCGAAGATCGAGAAGGGTAGGCCGATCGCCACGGCGCCGCCGGTGACCAGGAGCGTGCCCCACAGGATCGGCCAGGCGCGCAGGTGATAGATGTAGTGCGCCGTTTCGGTGGGTCCGCTGAAGATCGCCCGCAGCTGCATTTCGACGTCGCCGCCCGGCAGGAACCATTCGTAATAGCCGTTATGGGCGAAGGACGGCCACGCTTCGTGGAAGACGATCGCCAGGAGTAGGCCGATGAAGGCCAGTACGCAGGCGGAGATCGCGCCGAGCATGAGCTCGGCGCGCCTCTCCTGCCTGCGGGGATTACCGCGCGGCCTGTTGCCCGGCCGTGTGGGAAGCCCGCTCAATTGATCGGGACCCACTCCGAGCCGATGATTTTGTGGGCGATCGAGTTTTTGGGGTTCGTGATCCAGTCGATGAATTTCGCGGCTTCGCCTTTCGGACGGCCCTTGGTCACCATCCAGAAGTTACGCACGCCCTGGTATTGACCGGACTTCGCGTTGCTCAGGTTGCACGCCACGCCGTTGTAGCCGACCGCGTTGGTGCTGCTGGTGAAGGCGAACGACACGAACCCGATGGCATTCTGGTCGGTGCGGACCTTGCTCTGCACGAGGCCGTTGCTCTGCTCTGCCTCGGCGCTCTGCGAGATATGCGCCGTGACGCCGAGGAAGATGTTCTGGAATGCATCCTGAGTACCTGATGAGGCGACGCGGTCGACGAGGTCGATCGGGCCGCTCAGCGTCGACCCTGGCACTTCGCTCCAGTCGCGCACATTGCCCGTGAAGATCGCCTTCACCTCTTCCTGGCTGAGGTTTTTGATCGGGTTCGCTTCGTTGGTGATCACGCATACCCCGTCTCGGGCGATCTTGTTGAAGTAGAGCCCTTTCGGATCGCTGCCGATGATCGGATTGCGCGAGACGTCGCCGATGTCCACGCGGCCGTGGTAGACGTCGTTGACGCCGACGTCGGAGGTGCCCTGGCCGACCTTCGGTTCGGGCGCATGCGTAGCTTTGTGATAGGCGGCCGCGAGCTGGGTGACGAGCGGGAACATCGAGGTCGAGCCGTCGATCAGCAGTGCCTTCGCTGCGGCTGCGGCCGGGAGCGCGAGCGAGAGCAGGATGGCCGCGACGATCGCCGCGGTACGCGTCAAGCGCATCGAACTGCCTCCTTTTCGGGTGTCCGCGACAGTCTCTGGCACAGCAGTGCAGCGGACGTCAACATGGGGTGTCGGTCTTGAGAAGAACTTGTAAACATTGCTGTGCCGTTCGAGGCATCGATCTAAACAATGCCTAGGAAGTCGTAAACATAGCGACCGCCAGGGCGACCTGTGCCGAGTTCGCAAGACCTTCACATCGCGGTCGGCCCGCCCGGTCAATCTCATGCATTGCTCTTGAAGCGCCGCGTGAGGAAGCGGCTGCTCACAGTCCCGAGGTCCTTGTCAAGGAGGCGATCAGCATGCGAGAGCGCTTTTCGAAGAATTCAGGTACCGCTGCACTGGTGATCTCGATCGTCAGCCTGATCGTCGCCAGCAGCGGCGCCGCCGATGCGGCGCGCCATGCCATCGTCCAAGCCGTCGGCGGCAGCAACCATGCTCACAAGATGCACGGAGATGGCGCGCCGAGCATCGACGGCCACCGGATCTCCGCCAAACCGCTGCCAGGCGGGCTGCTGTTGCTTGGCGGCAACCGCAAGTTCCCGCTCTCAGCGATTCCGACGGTCAAGGACGCGAGCGAGCTCGACGGCAAGAAGCTCGAGGAAATCGAGCCCAGCTGCCCCGCGGATACGGTCAACCTCGGCACCTGGTGCCTGGAAACCTCGCCCTACCCGCTGACCAACCAGGAGATCGGCCTCAACAACTACCTTTGGGCCGCTCAGACCTGTGTCGAAGCCGGTGGCTACCTGCCAAGCGCTGCCCAGCTGATCGGCGCGGCCAAGCGGGTGAAGCTCGATGGGACGATCCATGAAAACCGCGATACCGCGACGATTGAGGAAGACCCAACGGTCGGGCTCAAAGACCTGCGTGAGATGAGCTCGACGCTTGTGACCGTCACGGCAGGGCCCGAAGCGGCCGGCTCTGAGGGCGTGAGCGTCGGCTCAACCGGCGACCCGCGCACCGGCGAACCGAATCCGGTGCCAGAGCCCGCAAACCCCGTGCCCGCGACTCTACAGTACGTCACCGTTTATTCGAACGAAACAAAGGGCGGATTCGCCGGCTCGGAGCCGGTCTCCGAACCGCAGAGCTTCCGCTGCGCCTACAACAAGCTGCCTGGCGGCAACTCCGCCGAAGAAGGCTGAGAGATCGGACCTCCGCGGCGCCGAGTCATGTCGAGGCGTCGCGGAGCATCCCGTTGCTGTGCGTGAGCCTCGTAAACAAACAAGAGGCCTTCACAGAATCGTCACGGGCTCACGTTCGTGGTCCTAAACGATGCAGGTGAGAGCCCGTCGCATCGGCGAGGGGTCGCGAGTGGGTGCCGGATCGCTCGACTCCGGAGATCCCAGCGACGCAACCGTGTACACAGAAGCGACTGACAACACACCGCAGCCATCGCATGGGCCGGTAGGCGCCTGCCCAGAGTGCGGCGCGCCCTACAGGCACGACCAGCGTTACTGCCTGGAGTGCGGTGCGCCGGTCACGGAGTCGCCCGCGGATAGCGCCGCCACGATCGACCTTGCACCGGTCCCCGCAGATGTCGGCTCGCCGCCGTCCAGCCCCCCGCCGCATCTGCTTGGTGGACCCGCGAAATCTGCGGATTCTGAGTCGGGCGGCAGCGCTACCACGATGATCTCCGCGGTTGGTGTGCTGCTGCTGGCGATCGGCGTTGGCGTCCTGATCGGGCGCACTGGCTCTGGCGGCAGCGCGTCCCAGTCCGGCACGCCCCAGGTGATAACGGTCTCGGCCCCCTCGACGAGCACGACCTCGACCGAAACCCCGTCGACCAGCTCGACGAGCTCCGGTTCGGGCTCCCACGCAAAACATCACGCGAAAACCTCCGGACCCTCGAACGAATCCGGTGCCTCCGATGCGCATCCTGCACCACCCAGCGTGGTGAAGAAACTCGAGGAAAAAGGCGGGGGCAGCTACGAGCAGAAGTCGAACAACCTGCCCAACGTGATCTCCACCGGATGAGCGACGGGCTGCAGGCGGGCGCCGCAGATGCGCGCAGAGCGCTGGTCAATCGCCACCAAGAGCTCGCGGCTGAAGTGCAACGGTTGCGCGGCCACCTTGGCGGCCTCACCTACGAGATGGCGATCCGCGACCACTTCCGGCTTGACGTGCTCGTGCGCAGGGCCGCGATCCTGCAGGAGCGCGAGTCCGAGCTGGCCGAGCTGGAATGCCAGCTGCGCACACCTGGATCGCAGGTGCCGACGCCCGCATCGCAGAACGACGGCCATGCGTACCGACGCGGCGAGCGGCGATGAAGGATCTGGTCAGGCGCTTCGAGATCCGTCTCACGGCGTTGAGGCTTCCATCACGCCCAGTATGCGCGGGGCTCGTGGTCCTCTGCCTGGCCTTCGGGGTCCTGATCGGACGAGTTACGAGGATCAGCGCCGTGCCCGCGCGCGACGCCCACCGTCCCACAATCGAGCTGCGGGAGCCGAGCGCTGTCGCTCAGACGACCAAGCTGCCGCCCGCCTCTGAACCGGCGGCAACACCCACGAGCGAAGAAGAAGGAAGCGAAGAAGAAAGGGGCAAAGCCGCCTCACCAGGGGGGGCCAAAGACACGGGCGCAACGAAATCGAAAGCTTCAACCAAATCGCAGACAGCCTTACAGCAGCAGGAACAGAAGGCCCCCACGAAGCTGCCGGCGATCAAGCACGTGTTCGTGGTCATGCTCGATGACGTCCCGTATGCCGAATCCTTCGGGCCGGAATCGAAGTCTCGCTACCTCTCACACACCCTGGGGGCCGAGGGAGAGCTGCTCGAGCGCTATCACGCGGTCGCCCACCAGCAGCTCGCTGACGGGATCGCCCTGATCAGCGGCCAGGGGCCCACCGAACAGACCGAGAGCGACTGCCCCACCTATGCGGAAATCTCACCCGTGGGCAAGGCCGCTTACGAGCAGGTCACCGGCAGTGGATGCGTCTATCCGCCGGACGTGAAGACGATCGCCTCGCAGCTGGCGGCCAAGCACCTCACCTGGAAGGCATACATACAGGCAATTGGCGAGAACGGCTCCGAAGCCTCCTCGAGCTGCCACCACCCGCAGCTTGGCGCTGCCGACCCGACCGCTGCGCTCGGCGTCGCTGCCACGACCGCGGCCGGTGGCGGAGTTGCCTCGGCCACGTTCAGAGACCCGTTCGTCTACTTCCGTTCGATCATCGATTCGCACGCCTGCGCGACAGACGTCACCGGCGTGCAACGGCTCGCCAGTGACCTTCGCAGCGCCACCCGCACTCCAAGTCTCTCCTACGTTGTCCCCGACCTGTGCGACGACGGCAGCAGCAGACCGTGCGCGCCAGGCAAGGCGGATGGGATGGCGGCCGCCGAAGGCTTCCTCAAACAGGTGGTGCCTGAGATCCTCGCCTCGAAGGCATACAAACAGAATGGCCTGCTGGTCATCACGGTCGACGAGGCGCCAAGCAGCGGCGAATACGCCGACTCGAGCTCCTGCTGTGACCAGCCGCAGTTCCCGAATGTCCACACGAGCTCCTCCGCGACCTCAGGCGACGGCGGCGGCGAGGTGGGCGCGCTGCTGCTCTCACCGTTCATCAAGGGCGGCAAGATCAGCCAGCAGACCTACGACGACTTCTCGATGCTGCGCACGATCGAGGACATCTTCGGGCTCGAACACCTCGGCTACGCGGCTCTCTCAGGCGTGGGCTCGCTTGCGCCGTCGCTGTTTCGCTAAGCGGCCTGCGTGCTCTGCGCCTCGTTGTCCGCCGCGCCTGTCATCAGCCGCACGTAGCCCTCGGCGAGCCGCTGCATGGCGCCCTCCCAGGTGCGCTCGCGCACCCTTGCAAGCCCCGCCGAGGCCAGGCGGCGATGCAGCAGCGGTGAGCCCGCGACCTCGAGCAGCGCGTCGGCGAGGGCAGGCGCCTGCGGCTTGCAGAGCAGGCCGCTGACCCGATCCTCGATCAGCGTCAGCGGGCCACCCTTGGCAACCGCCACCACCGGCAGGCCGCTTGCCTGCGCCTCGAGGATCACCTGTCCGAAGGTGTCGGTCGCGCTCGGGAACAGGAAGACGTCGGCGTTTGCGTAAGCACGCGCGAGGTCCATCCCCTGCAGCCAGCCGAGGAAGGTCGCGTGCTCGCCGAGGTGTCGGCGCAGCATCTCCTGCTCGGGGCCGCCGCCGGCGAGCATCAGGTGCAGGCGCGGATCGCGCTCGCGCGCGGCAAGGAAGGTCTCGGCGAGCAGATCCGAGCCCTTCTCGCGCGTGATCCTGCCCGCGTAGAGCACGTCGATCCGCTCGGGCTCGTCCTCTCCCGACTCGACGCTCTCGGCCTGCCCGTGCAGCGTGGGCCGCTCTCGCAGCGAGGGGGAGAACCTGCTCGTGTCCACACCTCGGTCCCAGCGCATCACGCGCTCGGGTGCCACGCCGATCTCCGCCAATGCTGCGTCGGATGCAGCGCTCGGGGAGAGGACGATGTCACAAGCGCCATAGAAGGCGCCGACGGCGCCTGCCATCGCGGCGGCGATGCTCTGCTGGCCCGAGCGCAGCTCCGCATAGGCAGTCAGCTCGGTGTGATAGCTGCCGATCAGCGGCAGGCCGAGAGCGCGCGCGAGCAGGATGCCGGCCACGCCCGCGGGCCCCGGCGAGCAGACATGGATCGCATCGAAGCCGCCCTCGGTCAGCGCCTGGACCGCCGAGGGCAGGCTGGGCACACCGATCTTCAGACCCGCGTAGAAGGGCACATCGACCTCCGCGACAGCCGCAAGGCGCCGGTCGACCTCGGGATCTGTGCCCACCACCTCGATCTCGAAGCCGGGCACGCCGCGGTGGCGGATTTCCTCGATCGTGCGACTCACGCCGTGGGTCGCGCCGATCCCGTCGGCGATGATCGCCACGCGCGGGTGCTCCTCGCGCTCGGGGTCGATCTTCGAACGCTCGCGCGCAAGGAAAGCCTTCGCGGGGGCGTATGGGATCGCGGCGATGCAGCCCTCGAAGACGCCGATCGCCGCCGACTCGACGCTGCCGCGCCCGAGGATCGCCTCCAGTGCCTCCTCGACCGCGCTGCGCAGCTTGCGCTCGTGGGCTCGACACGCCTTTCGGTAGAGCGCGGAGTGCCTGAAGCCGTCCTGCTGCATGTAGGCGATCAGGTCGCGCTCGTCGAGGTGGTCGAGCTCGACCGCCGAGAGCCACGCTCGCAGCAGGGCACGGGCGTCCGCTGGGGTGAGGTCGCCGCTGCCGCTGCCGTGGCGGGCGTCGCCTTCGCGCAGCACCCTGCCGGCCATGATCAGCACCGCGCGCGGATCGGGGCGCCTCGCGTGCCCCGCGCCACGGCCGAGCGAGCGCGCAGCGAGGGCGATCGCCGCGTGCGCCCACTTCGCCGCGCTGCCATGGGAGCCGCCGGGAGCCACGTTGCCCGCACGCACGCGCGCCATCAGCTCCTCGACGCTGCCGACAGCGGGCGCCTGCGTCCAGGTGCGGCCGATGTCGACGCCCGCGTGGTCGTCGCTGCCGCCTATGCCGGCGCCGTCGAGTGCCGCTATGTAGGTGGCGGCCGGCATGTTCAGCTCGCGTGCGCGAGCGCCGTTTCTCACCTCCCAGACTCTGAACATCTCAGCCAGGCGCCTGCGGTGGCGTGCCGTCAGAGGCGCGGCCACCGAGTAATAGGGGTGGGCGAGCGCACAGGCAATGTCACGCTCGTGCATGTAGATCGCGCACTGCTCGACGTTGTCGTTGTGCGCCTGCAGCCACTCGTGATCTTCGGGGGTGATGCCATAGCAGAGCACGTGCACCGCCTGCTGCTCGCCCCTGAAGCCGACCGTCAGCTCCTCGGATATGAAGACGTCTGGCCGGTCGGCGATCTGCAGCACGCCGTCGATCGTGTCGTGGTCTGTGATGGTGACGAAGTCCATCCCACGTCGCTTGGCCAGCTCGTAGACCTCCTCAGGCGCGGTTGCGCACTCGGGTAGCCCGACCGCTCGCTGCACTCCCAGCCGCGAGATCTCCGAGGCGCTCGAGTGACAGTGCATGTCCACTCTCACGCTCGCTCCCTGCGCCTCGTCTGTTAGGAAGGCTTGCTGCCCCGTCCCGACGAACGGGTCCTGCGTCTCGGCGCCTGCGCCCGAAATGCTCATCTCCCGTCCTCTCTGATTTCTCTCCGGTTACGGTGAGATGTTCTCCCAAAGTGCGGTGATTTCTTGTAACGGACTGAGAACCATCGTGTGAAGGGGTCGTGAACGCAACGTCTTTCCCACGGGTGAGCGAAGCGAATCGATGGGATGCGGCGGAGGTCTTGGAGCGGCTTCAGAGGCCCCGCCGACGGGCGTCCGTGTCGCTCTCTGGCAGCGGGATGGAGGAGAGCTCGACTGCCTGCACGGTCGAGAGCATCACGTCCAGGGCGACACCGGAGAGCGTCTCGTGCTCGACCAGTGCCTCGGCGGTCTCCCTCACCGCGCTCCAATTGGCGCGTAGCACGTGCTCTGCGCGCATCTCGGCCTCCTCGACCACGCGCTCCACCTCGCTGTCGATGATGTTCAGCGTATCGGGGCCGATGGATCCCAGATCCTGCAGCGAGGCGCCGAGGAAGACCTCTCCCCCCGGCTCGCCGATCGTGATGTGCCCGAGCCGCGGGCTCATGCCGTAGCTGGTCACCATTCGCCGCGCGAGCTTGGTTGCGGCGTGGAGATCGTCGCTGGATCCCGTCGACTCCTCGCCAAATTCGATCAGCTCCGCCGCGGTGCCGGCGAGGATCGAGACGAGATGGCGCTCGAGATCGGAGCGCCCATGGAAGACCGCGTCGCGATCGGTCAGCATGTGCGCGGCGGTGCCAAGCTGGCGTCCGCGCGCAACGATCGAGAGCTTCTGGGCGCTGATCACCTGGCCGATCGCGCGGGTGGCGATGGCGTGGCCGGCCTCGTGGATGGCGATCGTCCAGCGCTCGTCCTCGCTCAGCAGATGCTTCTTCGCGGGTCCTGCGACGACACGGTCGATTGCCTCCTCCAGCGTCGGCTGATCGATCTCGGTCTTGCCTTCACGGACGGTCAGCAGCGCCGCCTCGTTGATCACATTCGCAAGCTCGGCGCCCGAGAAGCCGGGGCAAAGCTTTGCGACCTCGAGCAGGTTGATGTCCTGGGCGAAGCGCCGGCCGCGACCATGCAAGGTCAGGATCTCGAGGCGGCCGTGCACGTCTGGCACGTCTACGACGACCTGGCGGTCAAAGCGCCCCGGGCGCAGCAGGGCGGGATCGAGGATGTCCGGTCGGTTGGTTGCGCCCATCACCACGACGCCCGCATCCCCGCCGAACCCGTCCATCTCGACCAGCAGCTGGTTCAACGTCTGCTCGCGCTCGTCGTTGCCCTGGCCCACGCCGGCTCCGCGCTTGCGGCCCGCTGCATCGAGCTCGTCGATGAACACGATCGCCGGCGCCATCTTGCGCGCCTTGGCGAACAGGTCCCTGATCCGGGCGGCGCCGACGCCGACCAGCGACTCGACGAACTCGGCGCCGGAGGCAGAGAAGAAAGCGGCGTTCGCCTCACCCGCGGTTGCTCTTGCGAGCAGTGTCTTGCCGGTGCCCGGGGGGCCAACGAGCAGGACGCCCTTCGGCGCGGCTGCGCCCGCCTGCAGATACGGGGAGGGGTCCTCGAGGAAGTCTCTGATCTCCTTCAGCTCGGCCAGGGCTTCGTTGGCCCCCGCAACCGACTCGAAGGTGATCGGTGAGCCCTGGCCACGCTTCTTTCGCTTGCCCTTGCCCCTGAAGTTGGAGAAGGACGCGATCCCACCGGAGCCCTCTTTGCTCTGCCTTGTGAAGAAGGAGAACAGGCAGACCAGCAGCAGGATCGGGATCAGGAACTGGATCACGATCTGGCGTGCGGGCTTGCTGCTCTGCGGGTTGACAGTGACGATTGCGCCACCCTTGCGAAGGATGTTGAAGATTTCGAGCGTCGCCGCGTCAGAGGCCATGTAGTCGGAGTAGAGCTGCAGACCGGTGTTTGTATGCACGACGATCTGGTGGTCATGGTCGAGCACTTCCGCGGAACGGATGTGCTGGGCGTTCGCTTCCGTCGTGATGGTCGTGAGCGCGACGCGCTGGCCCGTAGCTTCCGGTTTTAGGGAGCCAAGCAGCGTGAAGAAGGCGATTGCGAGGCCGACCGATGCCACCAGCAGGAACGTCGAGAGGGGATCCTTCATCAAGGCCCGCAGAGCCGCGGTGCCGAACTCGCTCGCTCTCTGCATCGCGATTTGTCGGGAGGAGCGTTGGTGGCCCGAGCTGGCCAAGCGTGGATTGCTCATAGTCGCCGAAACGATCTACTTCGAGCAAGGTGCGAATGTGAACATCTCGGGAACAAACGTCACCAAGATGTTTCGATCTAGGCTCTCTGTTTAGTTTTGATCGCGGCGGCGCCTTGTTTAGGCGCCTGCGTGCTGGTATCGAGCCTTACGCAGCCCGCTGCTGTTGCAGAGAGGCCAGTCGTCTCGTCCGCGCGCTGCGAGCAGACAACTCGCCTCTGTGCTCGACGACAGCCCGAGCGGGGGTGCTTGCCTCTGAGTGGTCGGTCGAAGCGGCGGGCACGCAGACGCCGCCGCTCTCGTGGTCGAGCAGCTCGCCATAGCGCTTCAGACGGCTGACCGTTGAGGCCACGACGGTGCGCTTCATGCCGGTCAGCTGCGAGATCTCTGAGGGTGTAATGCCCGGCTGCTCGGTGACGAGTTGCAGGATCGCGCGCTTGTTGGAGCCCTTCGCCGCGCGGACGCCGCCACTGGACCGGTCGTCGCTGCCGGCTCGCGCCGCAGAGCCCCTGGATCGCTGGTTGGACCTGCCCGGTCGAAGGGGGCCGTTCTGCTGATGGCGATCGAGGGAAGAGGCTGGCATCGCCGCTCTTGCGGAGGCTCCTTGTCTTTCGAGCACCTCGAGCACATCGCGAAGCCTCTCTGCCTCCTCCAACAGCGGCTTTATCTGATGCAGGCGCCGCTCGGCGGTGCGGCGGATCTCGTCGAGCATCGAGTCGCCAAGGATCTGGTCGTCGCCGAGACCTGGGATCTGCATGGACTCATTATGACGTAAATGGACGACATACGTGACGATACATCGGCTTGCGATAACGAAATGGATACATCTGCCTCGGCTGGAAGCGCACTTCGCGCGTGAACATCGCCGAATTGACCGTCAACATAGACGCCCGCTCAGGTCGCTGGCGGCCCGATGGCTGCGAGCGTTGATGGTGCGCTCAGCATTGGCCAGGTTCGCCTGTTTCCAGGCAGCTCGGCGTCGGCTGGCCAAGCGGGTGGCCAGAAGCACTCAGACCGACCACGCGGGCCACCTGACCACTCTCTCTGGAAGAGCGAGCGAAGCTGCCGAGATAGAAGCGCAGACCGAGCGGCAGGCCGGCGAGGCGGCTCGACCCAGAGGCAGGCGTCCGCGTGGTGAGCGTCTGCGCCGTATGACCGAGGCGAACCCGGACACGCATCACCTTGCTGCCGGCTACGCCGAAGACATAGCGGCTCGAGGGGCTCTGTGCGCTCGTGACGGCGATCTCCCGCGCCGATGGCATGGCGGCACAATCGGATGTCTCCGTTTCCGCGACCGTGAGCACGCGGCACAGTTCATCGCCGCGCATATAGAGACGCAGTCTCCAGGTGCCTGCTCCCGATCCACCCGAGGCCACGAGCGCAAACGCGCCTCGACCGGCCGCGAGCGGGTTGGGCGCGCGGCTGGAAAAGACCATGCTCGCGCCATATGCGCTGGCGCCAATCAGGCACATCAGCGCCATCAGCGTCAGGGATCTGCGCACCATGCGCATCGGCATCCGCAGCGATCCACGCTGGCGAGTGGAGGAAGGGTCGGCAGAGTCGACGGCGGCTCGGGCGAGATGAGGTAGCGATTCTCGCCCCGAGAGAGTCGCGTGCGGCCTCGCGATCGAGCCGCTCCTGACCTGCGTGCCAGCGAAGTTCAGGCGTTGCCGCCGCTCGTGACTCATGTGGGCGCGCTGCGCTCTACGTCTCACCTCCTCCTCGAGTGTCTCCAGGAACGGCAGCTCGGGATCGTGCCACCAATCCGGGTCGCTCACGTCGGTCTCGTCGATCATCCTCTTCTCCACGCCTCGTGCTCGTCCACCAGGGCCACGTTCAGGGCACGCAGACCCCTCGAGACGCGCGCCCTCGCGGTCTCCGCATTCGTGCCCGCCGCCGTTGCGATCGCTTGGTAGGGACGATCTTCCAAGATCCGCATCCGTACGGCCTGCTGCTGCTCAGGGGGAAGCTCCAGCAGACGTTGGGCGACGGCCTCCCGCAACTCGGCAACGCCGGCGAGCTCCTCGATTCGCTCGATCTCGCGATCTGTGAGCGCAGGCCGTACACGACCCATCCGCCTGCGGCGGGCACGTTCGCCCTCCTCACGGCGGAAGTGGTCGGCGAGCGTATTGCGTGCGATCGTCCACAGCCACCCCGACAGCTCACGGTCGCTCTCGCCGCGGAACGACTCGCCCGCGCTGATCGCTGCCTCAAAGGTGTCCGCAAGTAGTTCTGCCGCCAGCTCGGCGTCGTGAACGCGTCGCTGGAAGTGCAGCAGCAGGGGCTGAGCATGGCGCCTGTACAGACGGGTGTAATCCTCAGGTGTGAGGTGCATGGGCATGGGCAGCATCGCGGAGCTGCGCGGCTCCAGCGAGCATCGCAGGGTCTGCCGTATCTCATCGTCTCAGCGTTGTCCAGCCACCATAGATGCGCGAGTCCTCCTGAACATCCATCCAAAGATAAACAATGGTGGCGATGCTCGAGTGCGGGTCAATCCCGGTTCCGCAGGTTGTGAACATCTGTCACACCGGGCTCTGCTGCATGGCTCATCGTCGTGCCACCGATGGTTGCGCGGCTGAGGTCAGTAATCCCGCACAACCCGCACCGCGAGCTCCTGCCAGTGTCCGGCTTCGCTGAGACCGCCCCGGATCAACTCGTGCAACGAGTCTGGGTTCGCCCTGACAGGGGAGAGCCCATCATGGCGCAGCCGTTCGCGCCAGCCGTCGCCATTGCAAAGCTGAGCAGCCTGTTCTCGAAGCGAAGCGACGGCACGCGCATTCAGGCCGCTTGGAGCCATGATCGCAACCCAGCCCTGGTTGACAGCGACCGGCGCAGGCCAGGCAAGCTGGCGCAGCGCGCCCTTCCGCAGGTCCGCCGCAAGAACGCTGTGTGGCGCGATGATCGCATCGGCTTCGCCCGCATCCAGGCTCACGACCGCTTCTCGAGAGGATCGATAGGCGTTGAAGGGCATCTCTCCCACCACCCCGGCGCTTTGTGCGAGGTTGGCGAGGCTGCCCTCCAACCCTGCTCCCGCGGCCACGCCCAGGAGCGGCTCGGAGGTGTGGCTGCGCAACAACGCAAACAGTTGGCTCGTGTTATGAATCGGCGAGCTCGAGCGCACTGCCAGCGACGTCGAGTCGCGACCGAGGATCGCCACGGGAGTGGCGTCGAGCAGCTGCCGGGCCGTGGCCTGTGCGCGTTCGCGAGCCGGAGACCCAGGCGGCCTCAGCGCCTCGTAGGCGATCTCCGAGAGGGTCGCGCTCGTCAGCATCAGAAGGTCGTCTGAGGCGCCGTGAGCGCGGTGTAGGAAGTCACCCACCGCGTCGACCGCTCCGCCTGGAAGCACGCCGACATCCGCCTGGTGACCGCTCAGCTGCCAGCAGGCGGCAGCCTGATGGGCGAGCGTTTCGGTCTCGGCGCTCGCTTCCCCGCCGGCGACCCACAGCGTAAGTGGTTGGGCCAGTGCTGCGGCTGGCTCATCAGAGGCCGTTAGCGGTCCCTCCGCGAAGCTGAAGATGACGATCGCCACGACGATGGTCAAGACGATCGTCCAGAGCGAGCGGTCGAATGATGTCTCGTCGTTCACTGACGTGAAGCGTAGGACCAGCTTGTGTCCCAGTTGTTACCGGGGCGCTACCTGGTTGGGACGCTTTGGCCAGCCCGCCGGCGTGTGAGTGGCTCCGATGCCCATTGCGGCCTCCGCCCAAGGCAGCCTCGGGGGGAAGCTGATGACCGGCGCAAGCACTCGATAACAGCCGAATTTCAGACCCGCCTCAGGATCGATGTGATTGTTTAGTAAACAGTCCTTGACAAGAAGGATGCGGCCTTGCAGGCTGTGCGCGACTTGACGGCGTAGGAACCGCGCAGGCGAAACAGTGAAATCCACGGAGAGGAATCGGGGCCTCGGAGCAGGCGCGTGCCGCGCTCGGAGTCACATCACAAAGGCTCATATGCAGTCAGTCGCTGCTGGTGTATTCATTCGATCTGCGACGGACCGACACGGGTTCAACGCAGCGGAAAGGAAGAATCACTGATGAAAAGGCTGTTTTCTGGAGCATGGCAACGCGGCGCAACGGCGCTGCTGGGTGCGGGAGTGCTGTCCCTCGCCTCGGCGGCCGCAGCACACGCGGAATTCAAAGCACCGTACAACACGCAGTGCTCGGGCGCAAGAGAAGCGCAAGCCATCACCTCAGGTCTGCCAAACGAAATCGGGGAATGGTCAAACCTGTTCTTCTCGGAAGAAGACACCAAGTCGCCCCTCGCGTGTGCACACCGGGGTTCAAGCGTCTATTTCGGCAAAGTGGTGTGGAGCGCGGAAGTGCTGCAGGCGCTTGGCTCGGAAAACGGCGTCCGCAACCCTCAATTCGCCTTTGCGGCAACTGAAGAGCCACCCACGCTTGGCCAGTGGCTCAATATCGATCTCGGTCACGAACCGGGGAAGGATTCGGGGCTGATCCGCCAGATCCCAGTCGCAATCACCGCGGTCGTGCCGATCGTCCACTTCCCCGCTGGCTGCACGATACCTGCCAAAGAGGCGACGGGCAATGGCCGCTTCACGATCTCCAACGCCGAGCTGGAGAAGGTGTATGCCGGCGAAGTGGCGACCTGGGGCGAGCTCTTGCCGGACGTCGAATCATCCTGCGCTGGCATACCGATCAAGCGGGTGGTCCCGAGTGGCTCGGACGGCACGGCCTACATGTTCAAGCAGTGGCTGAACACTGTCGATTCGCACCGTGGCTGGAACTCGCTCGCCAACACCGAATGGCCCAACGACAGCGGCGCAACTGCGACGGCGCGGTCTCCTCGCAACGATCATGGCGAGGCGGAAGCCGTTGCTCAAACCAATGGATCGATCGGGTTCTCGAGCCTTCCCAGCGCACGAGAAATGCGCTTTGGCCAGTTCGATCCAAGCAACTTCAAGTATGAAAAATCAGGCCTGTTCTGGCTTTCGGTGATAAATGGCGCGAATGAACGGGTTGAGCCGACTCGGGATCCCGAATCGGGTGCCGACAACGTGATGGGTGCCAACTGCGACAACCCCACGTTCAACTACGTGCCCAGCGGATACGACACCACCGTGACGCCGATCTGGCGTGCCGTGACCGCCGCTGGCAGCAAGACGGGATGGCCAATCTGCGCACTGACATACTTCCTTGCTTGGGATGATGCATCGACGGTGTTTGGCAACACCACGGCGGCTGAGGCCAACCAGCGCACGGTCAAGGACTTCCTTGCCTACACGCTTGGATCGGTTGGCCAGGAAATAGCAAAGGAACGCGACTATTCGCCTTTGCCGCCCGCATTGCTCGCCGATGCTCAGGAAGGAGAGCGGCGTGTTGGCTGGGAAAAGACGCCAGGGTCCGAAGAAGCGGCACGGGGTGCTGTCAAGGCTGCGATCAGCTCAGCCGAGCAACACACGAAACCGTAGGCCTGCGAGCATCGTGTCCAAAGTTCCAATGACAGACCATAAATACCGGGTCTGGCATAGCTGAAGAAAGGGCGATTCGGGGGCCCCGCCACAGTGGCGGGGCCCCTATCGCAGTCTAGGCGCCTCGCACGACGCCTCACGATCTGACCTGCCTACGCCGTGGTTGGGGACCAGGCCGATATCAGACCACATTGTTTCCAGGCCGTCGTGCGTAAACGATCACAGTTTAGTAACCACTGTGCGCGCGCCACGCAGGAGCATGGAACCGTATCCACCGGCCCCGCCCGGCGGGCGGGGCGCAAACACGGCTCCGCAAGGAGCCCGTTCATCAAGGGAGTTCCAATGCAAGCTAGATTGCTGGGACGCATAGGGCGCCTCGGCGGCATGGCCGCCGTGTGCGCTGCTATCGGCCTCGCAACGGGTGCGCCGGCGGCGAGCGCGGCAGAAACGTGCGCTGCGATCACCGGCTCGGGCTCGTCGCTGCAGAACCTGGCGCAGAAAAACGTCGAGGCCCCGTTATGGGAATCCGAGGGTTTCAAATCACCATTTGAAACATTAGAATGTTCAACGGCTCCAAAAGTTGTATATGAACCTACCAGC
This sequence comes from uncultured Actinomycetota bacterium, assembly GCA_963790265.1. Taxonomy (GTDB): domain Bacteria; phylum Actinomycetota; class Thermoleophilia; order Solirubrobacterales; family Solirubrobacteraceae; genus Palsa-744. Next base: position 2,630,570 of record CAWBNT010000001.1, on the reverse strand, counting down.
AGTGGTAAGGGTCTCGGTTCGTGGGGCTCTAAAAACGGCAGCTTGACGCCTTCCGAATCGTTCAACAAAGAAAAGCTGGATGAGTTTGTGGGAACGGACGTAGGCCCGGAAGGCCCGGCGGCCACAGCGGGTTCGCAGATATTCAACATGGATGTTGCCGGCGGTGACAAAGGCGGCCCGTTAAATGGGGTTGTGACGTTCCCGATCGCGCAGTCGGCGGTCACCGTGATCGTCAGCCTGCCGGTGGGCTGCAAGGCCCCGGCTGATCCTGCTGTGAAAAACGGCGCACTATCGAAAGCGTGGTTAACTGGTGCTGTCAACTTCTTAGCGCTGGTGCCAGGAACAACGGGCTCGAACTGCGATAAGAATGCATTACTGCAGGCGCGCGAAGCCGCGTCCGGGACCACGGCCGGGTTCAAGCGTTATCTCTTAGACCTCGAACCGGCGTTATGGAAACCATGCAACTCCACGGCAGTTGAATCCGAGTCGACGACATGCTGGGGAACCAAGGCGCCCGATGAGGCGGGTAACGAAACTGGTGGAAAGCTCGCCCTGAAAGTGTTCTTAACATTAGGTTCCATCGGCTACGCCGACCTCGCGGATGCACGTGCCCAGGGATTCCCCACGCCTGGCACATCAACAGAACATACTGTTGGAACAGAAAAATTCTTATCGTTCATTGCGTTAGTACCGAATGACGGTGCTGAAGCGGGCAAAGAAGGGACCGCCCAAAACCCTGAAATCACCGAAGCTGGGCCAGAAAACGAAGGCGCGAACTGCAAAAAGGCAGCCTATCCCGTGCCAGGCAAAGTGGCGGTGAACGAAGATTGGTCCAAGGCGAGACAAGAAAATGCCACCAAGAGCGAAGAAGGCGTTTATCCGATCTGCACGCTGACGTTCGATGTGGCGTGGCAGAAGTACAGTTTAGTCGAATGGAAAAATGCCTCTAGCGGCACCGCTGAAAAATACTCAAAAGAACAGTACGCAACGACATTCAATTACTTGCGCTGGCTGATATCCGTAGGTCAGGAAGGCACGGCGGCCGAAAAACTGGCCAAAGGGCACTTCCTTGCCCTGCCTTCGTCGCTGATCACTGAGGATAAAGCGGGCGTGACCATGAAAAACATCTTCTTTACAAAAGAAGGGGAATAGTTATTAGGTTGACATTCGTACCGTAGTAAGTGAAAGGGTGGGGTCCCTCCGAGGGACCCCACCCTTGCTTTGTGATCTGTATCGAACCCAAGAGGAGACAAGACCCGTGTCGATGATGTCCACCCGTAGGCGCTTGTGGAGACTGGCGCGCAGCGCAGGAGCCTCGAATCCCGGTGCTGCGCTTGCGGCGCTTTTCCTGATGCTCGTGATGCTCGTGACTATCGGCGCGAGTGACGTAGCGGCGGCCGAACCATATGGCGAAGTCACGCGGTTCGGCGGCGCCGTAAAAGAATTTTCCTCCAGCTCGCCGGAGGACGAAGGCAAGTTCGTGGTGCCGGTGGGTTTCGCGGTTGAACCGCAAAACCCAAACGGGGGCGAAAAGAACGCGGTCTATGTTCTGGATCGGACGCTGAGTAACACGGCGACTGGCGAACTGGATTATCGGCTGCAGAAGATCTCGAGTATCACGCATGAGGTGCTGGGTTCGACCACGATCGAAGAGAAATACACAGACAAAACGAACTTCAGTGACGTGCATCAACTCATCGGCTTGGCGGTCGATCCGGCTCGCAAACGTGTCTACGCCGTTGAGTGCTCGATGGTGCAGGAATCAGGCTCAAAATACGTGCCGGTCGTAGGCAAGCTGATTGCATGGTCGACCGACCCGGAAGCGGCGACAGAGAAGCTGGTACGTGCTGAACCTGCCACGCTGAAAGAAGATACAGTCACGGGTGCATCTGAAGTGGCGGGCGAATCAAGCTTCAAAGTGAGCGGCGGCCTCAGCGAAGTGCTCTATGCCCCAGCCGGTCTGGCGGTGGAATCGTCGACGAATGGCGACGTGGCGATAGAGGCGCAGGCAGGGGTCGCGTCAGGCGAGGGGCCGACCACGATACAGCTGGTGGAACCGAGTGGCGTGCTCGGGAAGCATTGGACGGAGAGCCACGCGGTCAATGGCGGGGAAGAGTGGGCAGGCAACGGCTTGTTCGCAGGAGCCGCTGCTGAAGAATTCGGGGCCGACCTGTACACGGCTAGGGCGGTGGCGCCAAATCTGGCCACGGTGGCGGTGAGTACGGGCACAGCCACCGAAGTAGAAACGGCGGCGACTCGGGGTGAAGACGGCGATCAGGCACTGAGCATAAGTCTCAGTTCCCCGCTGAGCAAATTCCGGCCCAAAGGCGAACAGAGCTTTAAAGAAGTTGTCGCCGCCGGCTCTCCGGTGGTGCAGGTGACAGGCGCGGACAAATTGTACGCGTCATTGTTTGCTCACCCGGGATCCGAAGGGGTTGGCTTGGATGACTTTCAGGCGACCGGCGTATGGGAAGTGGAGGAAAACGGAAAACTGGAAACCCCGCTTGCCTCTTGGACCTTTGGCAGCGGACAGACCGAAGAACTGGGTGATATCGGCATCAGGTTGTTCGAACTCAACGGGCAGCAGTCGAAAATCGTTGATACGATTGGCGGTGGCCCGCCGAACTCCGGAACCGCGACGGCTGGCTCTGTACTGGGTTCGTGCAATATCGATTATCGAGCGGCGAGCCTTGCGGCCGGTGCGGAAGGCGCAATCTTCGTGCTGACTCAGCCACGAGGTGAATCTGACGATGAAGTGATCGAGTTTGCCCCCGGCGGGCAACACAGATGCCCGGGTGTGCGCGAAGCCAGTGTGGAGGTAAAGGAAGGCTCCAGCTGGAAAGAATTGCAGAAGGGCAGCGAACCTGAGCCGAGCTTGACAGTAGACGAAGGCGTACCGGTTACGCTCAGCGCCGAGTCATTGGATCAGGTCGAAGCAAACCGCACATGGAAGTACACGACGTTTACCTTTCTCTGGCCGTCGGTATATGAATGGACGCCGTTTGGCTTTGAATGGAATATGGAAGGAAATGGCTACACGGTCGTAAACAAGATCGAAGGCCCTGAATATAAATGGCCGTCTCCCGAAGTCGTTGACTACACCTACCAAGGCTCGGGCATCTATCACGCCAGTGTTCGTGTGGAAGGCGACTATGGCACAAATGAATTCCCGTTCTTGGTTCATGTGCTGGGTAAAACGCCGCCGGAAGCGAAGTTCACCTGCAAAGAAGCCGGTGCCGGAACACAGTTCACGGTCAAGGCTGGGAAGTCGCTCACGTGCAATGCGACCGAATCGAAGCCGACGTCCGGCACCGAAATTGAATACTACAAGTGGGAATTCGGCGACGGCACAAAACCGGCGACAGAAACGGGCGGGCAGAAGACGCACACGTTCACAAAATCGGGCAAATACACGATCACGCTCGAAATCCACGACAAGGCGGGCACGCCGGCCGAAAACTCGACCAGCCATGAAGTGACGGTCGAAGCGGAAGAAAAGGCTACGACGACGACGTCGAGCAGCGCCAGTCAGACGTCCACATTGTCGAGCACGACGACCACCACGACAACCAAAACGAGCACGAGCACGACGAAAGTCAGTGGACGTGGCAAAAAACTGACGCTCCACGAGGAGCTCGAGCGAGCGTTGAAAGGCTGCAAGAAAGACAAGCCGAGCAAGAAGCGACTGAGCTGTGAAAAGACGGCGAGGAAGAAGTACGCGCCGCCAAAGAAGAAGAAGGCGAGCGGTAAAGGCAAAAAGAGCAGCAAACGGAAGTAGGGCGAAGGGATGGACGTGTGTCGCGGCATGCTGGCGCCGCGACACACGTCTGGCGAGCGGAATCGTCGCGCTTGTATGGCATTGCGGTGGCGTTGCGGTGCGGCGCGCGGTGCAGGGGCTCGGCACGTCGGCGATCGATCGTTGTGCAGCGCTGTCTGTGTGTTTACAGAGACGTCAACGATCACAGTTTGATTACAAGCCCTTCGCGCACGGCCGTCAATATGGCCGTTGCGCCTTGATCGCCATCCGGCGGCGAGCGGTAGGCGAGATGGAGGGTATGCGTGGAACGCGTGCCGCCTGGCCACGGCCGTTGGTGCGCGCGATTTGGGGTCACCGAGGAGCAGAATGTCATCGACGCCAATCAACGAACGCACGCTCGCGAGCAGCAAACGACCGCTGCGACGAAGCTTTGCCGACGTGCGCGCGATGAGCGCGGCGAGCTGGTTGAAGATCGATGTGGGCCTTCCGATGGCGAGAGTCCAGTCGATCGACGGCAGCCGCGGCTTGTGCGTGCGATGAAGCGGACCGCCGCGATCACGGCGCTGGCCAGCGCGGCCGCGCTGCTGTTGCCCGCGGGCGCAGACGCGGAATTCACGGTTCCGACGCTTCTCTCCGGTACTCAACAGCTGCAATTCGAAGAAGCCGACGCGCCAGTGCTTGCTCGCGAAGGAGGCTATGTCGCCTTCCAGGGGTCGCTTGCGGGAGTCGCGGGCGTCTGGCGCCGCAACCTGCAGACGGGGGCGATCCAACCCGTTGCTACGGGATATGACCAGGCCGCCCCTGAACTGAGCGCTCCCAGCGAAGCTCTGGCTGCCCCAGATGCGGTGGCGCCGTCAATTAGCTCGGACGGTCGCTATATCGCCTTCACGACGACCGCAGACCTGGAGCCCGAACACACTGATGAGGCCGGCGAGGCAGAAGGCGAGCCGGCGGCGGACGCGGGCTGCCCCGAGGTGTACGTGCGCAACATGGACCTGCCCGCCGGCGTGCCAGGTGCATACACGCTTGCTGCTGCCTTGGGCAAGAGCGGAGAGGGCATCCTGTTCACGGGCGGATGTGGGGTCTTGGCGGGGGCGCAGAGCGCTCCCGGTGTCGCCCTCAGCGCGAATGGACGCAGCGTTGCCTTCACGGTGCTCAGCCGCTCCAACCTGGACTGTGCGCCATCGATGCCACCAGCCCAGTGCCTGCCCGAGACCCCGGCCAGCCAGGTGGCGGTGCGGAACCTGGAAGCCGGCACCACCACCGTCGTGAGCGTGACGCCGGAAGGGCAGCCGACGCCGGGTGGCGGTGCGTTCCCATCTGAAGAGAGCGAGACGCACCCGCTGAAACCTATCTCGACACAGCTGGGCAACCAGATCACTGCGTCCACCGCGGCGATCAGCGGCGACGGCAGCACCGTGGCCTGGCTCGGGACGGATGTGCCTGCGCAGGTGCCAGGGTCGGAGGAAATCGAAGGGCATTTTCCGGCGTCGGAGGAGGTCGAGCCGCTCTGGCGACGTATCGCGGACGGTGCAGGCGCCTCCACGCGCAGGCTGCTCGCCGATGCTGGCCTCGAATTCTTCTTCAACAGGTCCGAACTGGAAGAAGTCGTAAGCGGCGGCTCGTTCGTGGCTGTTTACTCCGGCCACGTCTTCATACCCCCAGTCCTGAGTGAAGACGGCGAAACGGTCGCGATGATCTCCAATGCTCCCCGTCCTGCCGAGGTGCTGAGCGTCGAGGTCGGCGGGAACTACCCGCCCCAGAGCGACGCCTACGCCGTACGAGTGAGCGACGATCCGGCGACCAAACCACAGGTCATCCCGCTGACCGAAACCCTCAGCTACGACAACACCGACAGCGGGACAGAAGGCTTCGTCAAGGACATCGCGATCTCGCCGGACGGCAGTCGTGTCGCCTTCGATTGCGAACGCTCGCAGCTCACCCTGCCGACGTTGGCGCTGATCAGCCCTCCGGCTGCTTTCCGTAGCGATCAAACGTACGTCGCCAACCTCGAATTGGGGACACTGCAGCGGGCGACCGTCACCTACGACGGCGTCGAACCCACGGGCGCCGCGGGACTGCTGTCGCTCTCTGATCAGGGCACGCTCGCGTTTGCCTCTGAGGCCACGAATCTCTTTTACGGAGACGCGGTGAACGGGTCAGAGGTTTATCTGTCGCAGGAAGTGCCAAATCAAGCGCAGAGCGCCACCGAACATCTCTCGGCCACGCCCAACGAAGCCCCTCCGCAGCTGGAATGGAAGCTGAACGCGACTGCCGCCCCGCAACGCAACGGCAGCGTGCTGGTGGATGTGCAGGTGCCAGGCGCCGGCCGGCTAGCCGTGCAGGCCAGCGCGCAGCTGCCCGCGATCGCAGGCGATGCGACTGTCAAGCGCTCCCACGGCCCGTCGGCGAAACGGCATCGCCGCAGTGTGGGAACGCGCACAGGCGTGCGCGCTGCCTCCTCGGGAGCGCGGCTGATCACGCGTACGATCGCTCACGCCTCGACGAGCGCGGCGACAACGGCGAGGCTGCAGCTGCGCCTGCGCGCCGGCTCCGCCTATCGCGACGAGGTCGACAGCCGACACGGGCTCTACGCGGTGCTGCACATCAGTTTCACCGCTCATGGCCATCGGACGCTCACGGCGCAGATTCCAGTGACGCTCCACAGTACCGATGCCGGCACGGCGACCAGGACCAGCCGCGAGACCGCTTCTGAAAAGCGGAGAACACACAGGTGAGGCGCATTGCTCAACTGGGTGGCGCCGTCGCAATCGCGGCGCTGCTCGTCGTCCTGCCGGCCCAGGGCAGCGGCGGCACCGACGCCGCCGCTGGAGCGGCGGCGGCTCAGCCGCCCACGGCAGGCGACTTCTTCGAACCGGAGCTGGGGCTGCCGGCCGGAGTGACGGTGTTCGGCAGCTCGCCCGGGGAGGCGGCGGGCGAGACGTGGGCCTACGGCGCACTCGGCCAGACTCCCGTCTATGTCGAAGGCAAGGCATACAGCAACCAGTATGCGCTGCTCGTGCGCAGCGAAGCCTCACGCGCCTGGAAGGTGATGCCGCTGCCGGAAGGACCAGAAGGCAAGCCACTTTCCCAGTTTGGCAACCCAGCGCAGTACGGTGCGCTCGCCGGTCAAGCCACGCAGGCAGGCGGTGTCGTGCTGCTGGTGGGGCCGCGTATCGTGGTGCGCGATCCGGGTGGCCGGCTGCGGCTGGCGCCAGCGCCGCCGGAAACTCATACTGAATCGTTGCTCGCCCCCGGTGAGTCGCTGCTGCCGCCGAGCAGCCCCGTCGTGCCCTACGCAGCCGTCGAAGAAGGCGCACAGCATACGGGGGTGCTGATCGCTCCCTATCACGACGGCGGCACGCAGAGCTCCTCTGGGCAGCCTGAATCACAACCCGGCGTGCTCCATTACGACGGCAAGGAATGGACGCGCGAAAATGTGGAAGCGCAAGGCGAAGCGCTCACTCACTTCAACGCGCTTGCGATGTCCTGCTCGGGCACTCAGTCGGCCCCCAGCACAAGCTCTCCAGAAAACTGCTGGCTGCTCGCCTCCTACGGCTTGCACGAACCCGAACATCTCGCACTCTACCGGCGGGTGCGCTCGGGCAAAGCTCCCGGCTGGACGTGGCGTGCGCAGCCTGTCGCGGATTGGATGCTCGGCCATCAGCCACTACCGGCCGATGTGAGCGACCTCGGCATCTCCCCGTTGGCGCAGGGCGCGCAGATGCTCACCGCCACCGCCGAAGGCGTCTGGGTGGACTTCGAAGCCCACATCACCGACGACGAAAGTCATACGACGGTGGCGAGCGTGAGCGAGCTCGTGCTGGCGCCGGGTGAAGCCGGCGAAGAATCTAAGGTCGCCGGCAGCTGGTGCTACCCGACTGTCGCGAACTGCACGCAGTCGCTGGGTGCGCGCCTGCCGAGCACCTACCGCAGCTTCGCGTGGCCAGGCGCGGGCGCGGGCGAAACGGGCACGCGCGTGATCACGGGCTTGCCCGACGGCATGATGCTCGAGCTCTCCGACGGCAACTTCTCATACATGCCCGGCGACGGCGGCACGCCCGGCGACGGCGGTGCGGCGCTGTACCGCTCCTCGCCGCAGAGTCCTGCCGAAGGCGTGATCGACGTGGGCGGCGAAAGCGGCGAAGACCGAGAGGGTCAGTCGCAGGTGATAGAAGTCACCTCTCACCGCGAAGGCGACCAGCTGCACGAAGAATCGGTGCCCTTCCAGCACCCACTGCTTGCCATCACACAGGCGCCCGGCAGCAGCCCCGGAGACCCCAACGTGGAAGCACTCGCGGTCGGCGTCGAAGGCGAGGTCGGGCGCTTCGTGCCGGGCGAGGGCTGGCAGCCGGAAGCCCTTTATCAAGATTTCAGCTCGTCCTCGCGTGAAGTGGCGAAACCAAATTTGCGAGGCGTCGCGTGGCCGCAGCCAGATCGCGCATATGCGGTGGGCGACGAAGGAAACATGTGGCTGTGGATGAAGGAAACCGGCTACTGGGTGCCCGATCCTGCCAAGCCGTTCAACTTCAGGGGCAATCTCACCGCGATTGCTTTCGATGCAAGCGATCCGCAACTCGGCTTTGCGGTGGGCAAGCAGGGGACGCTGCTCAAGTATGGCAAGTCTTGGGAAGAAATCTCCAAACAGGTAGTCAAGCGGGAAGCGAAACGCCTCGAACAGGAACTCGGCACGGAAGAGTGGCGCCTGAACCTCACCTCCATCGCCTTTGCCGGCAATGAAGCGCTGGCGGCGTATCGTGTCGTCGTCAACGAAAGCTACGAGGCCGGCGGGCTGCTCGTCTACAACGACGAATCGGTGTGTGCGCACGAAGACGAAGAGCTGGAACACGAAGGCAGGCACCTGCTTGCCAGTGAACGCGACTGCTGGCATGTGGACTCCTCAGCGGCTGCACTGCTGGCCCAACAGCCTTCGGCGGAGGACACCGTGCTCTCCAAGGTCGCCGGCCTGCCGGATGGGGGAGCGGTAGCCGCGGGGCCCGACCTGGTGATGGAGCGCGAATCGGCTGGCTCTTCGTGGCACCTCTCCGAAGTGCCGCTGCCGGAAGCGCAAAACATCTCCGCTCTAGCTGCATACCGCGAACCGAGTGGCCCCGTGCGGGCGATCGCCTCGATCGAGCTCAATCGTGCTCTCAACCCCAATCACACCAGCGTCCTGCGATACAGCCCATACGGCGGCGACGTGCCAGTGCTCACTCCTGGGCAACCGCCGCCGTACATACCGCCCGATCCCCTGCCGGACACCGGCTACGTGGTCAAGGAAACGGGGGGCGGCTGGCTCGATATGGAGCACGAGGCGCTGCCTGTGAAGCCCGGACAGGTGGATATGCCGATCCGGCCGGATCCCGTCTTCGCGCTGACGGTGAGCTCAAATGGGAGCGAGGGCCTTGCAGTTGGCGGCCAGACCTATAACCACGGCGGATACGAACCCGAACCGAAAGGGGAGACCGCGGGTGCACTGCGTTTTCCGGCCGCGAGTGGCCAGGGTCAGGCGACGACCGTCCCGATCGTGGCTCCCGCGGAACAGGCGAGCTTCGTGGTTGGCGGCGAAGCGGACTGCGAACAGGGATGCGCCGCCTTGGCAAACGAGAGCATCGGCTCTGACGTGTGGCTCACGCATGCGCTTCAGACCTCCGCGCGGATCGAAGGTGCGCGTGCCTTCCTATACCTCGGCTCCCGTTCGAGCGAAGGTGTGGGCGTCGGCGCCTCCGAAGCCTACAGGCGCGAAGCTGCTCGCTTCCAGGAATTGTTGGGCGCCGCTGGCACGCTACCTGTGGATGTCGAACCCACCACGTTCAAAGAAGCGATCGTGACAGGCGGCACAGCAGAACCCTGCGCGCATGCGGCCGTCCCCTGCGAAGCGGGTGTAAGCGCCTACTCGCTGAAATCGACCGGATCATCCGGCGGACCTGTGCGGCTGCTCATGCTCGATTATTCTGCCGGCCCGCTCGGGCCGGGCCAGCTGCAGTGGCTCGAATATGAGCTGCAGGCAGCCGCCCAAGCCGATGAACCAGCGATCGTGGCGGGCCGCGATTCACTCGGCTTCGGCTCCGGTGTGACGTTGGCGCCTGAAGCGGAAAGGATCACCAGGATCCTCGTGGAAGGCCACGCCTCCGCGTACATATTCGACTGCACGAGCGTCAACGTTCAGACGCAGACCTCCTACCACGGCGAAAGCATGCCTGTCTATGGTACCGGCACGCTCGGCCCGAACGAAGCCGGCGTGGGTGCCGGACTGTTGCACTCGAGCGCCACCCTGCTGCTGAGCGTGAACACCGAGGCTGGCCGCAACCCAACGACCGGCCGGTGGGGAGTCAGCGTCCGCGGGGTGCCGAACATCGGTGAGCTTTCGATAAAGGCGACCAACGGCGTGTTGTTGACTCGGAGTGAGGCCACCGTCTTCAGTGGCCTCGCCCGTCGCCCACCTGCCGGCATCGCGATCGGTGGCAGCACCGGTAACGAAAACAGGCTCGTTTACCCCAGTGTCTACGACCCGATCCCGACCGAGTGCCGGGGTAGCAACTGCAGCTTCGAAGTGCCACTCGAATACACCTTCACCTCCTCCAAACCGGACATTGGCGGCTTCGTGGTGCACGAAGCGTCCTCCACGGCACCCGAACAGGTGCAACTCAACTCCAAACGCAAGCCGATCCCTGATGAACCCAGGAACTCCCGCGGCGAACTGAACCCGGGTCTCCGCTTCGACGAGAATGCCAAGGGCGAAACGATCAACGAACACGGCGAAACGCTTTCCGCCGAACACTCTGCGCTCTTCTGCGCTTACAACGAAGGCACGACTGCGATCACGATCACGGCAGGCGGGTTGTCGTACTCGACGCCTGTGACTGTGCAGGGGGGCTCGGTCGAATACCCCTGTAGCACAGTGCCGCTGGTCAACCCACCGCCGCTCATCGAACCGTCCACCAAGCCGTTCGAATTGCCGCAGACAGGCCAGGTCGGCCCGACGCCGATCAGCCCTCAGATCCAGAGCCTGGTTCCGCCGCCAGCACCTGCGAAGGCGCCGATCCCGAAGCGCGCGCCCGTGCATCCCATGCGCATCCCGACGGCGCCCGCCACTCTGTTCCCGCTGCCCGTGCTAGTGCCGCCACCGGCGCCGAGCCTCGCGCAGCCGACGCCGCCATCGGGGACTGCACAAGTTCCCGCCCAGAGCCCGGTCTCCCAGACTGTGGCCGCGGCCGAACGCGAAGAGGAGGTGGAGGGCGCCTACCAGCACGTTCACAACATGGCTGCCTATGATCGGCACGGCGAAGGCGAATCCACACCGGTGTGGCCACTGGCGCTGGTCCTGATTGCCGCCGCGGCAGCTGCCGGGCTGCGCCCGCGGCGCGACCGGGAGCGGCCGGTCTACGCCTGGGCTCGCTCGTCTGGAGCGGGTGACCGGGACCAGCCGTAGCTGCGTAGCTGGAGACCTCTCTAGCGGCAAATGGAAGGGCCGCTTCAGGCGGCCGGGCAACATCCGGCCCTATGGACGGGGCCTCAGAACACCTGTGTCAAGTCGTTCAAACGACTCAAAGCACGACGAGCACTGAGACAGCACGACGCGACACGCTCATTGTGCCCTCACGCGGATGCGGACCGTTGCGCCGTTGCCGACGTTGTCGCGCACCCTTGCTGTGATCGTGTAAACGCCCGCGTGGCGGTAGAGGTGCCGCGCACGCGCGTGTTCGCTTGAGTGGGCGCCGTCGCCAAAGGAGATCCTGGTCGCCTGTGCGTCCACGCCCGAGGCACTGTCGCTCACGCGCACGCTCACCCCCCGGTGATGGTCGATCAGCTGTGTCCTCACGATAGGCGGGTTCACATCGATCTTGAGCGGGGCCTTCGCGCTCATCGTGCGCTGGCCGGCGGAGTCGGTCGCAAGCACCTGCACCTGGTGCAGGCCATCGCCAAGCAGCGCAGAGCGCAGATTGACGCTCGTATCGTGCAGACCGCTCACAACCTGCCTGCCATCGACGTAAACCGAGTAGGTGACATCTGGCACCGCATCGCTGACCGGTTCCCAGAGCACCGTCGCTTCGCGTGTGCGCACCCAGCCACTCGGCGTGCTGGCGACCAGCATCGAGGGAGGCGCCTGCACGAAATCACCCACCACCTCCGAGCGGCCAGGCGGCCCCTGCATCCAGGCGGTCAGCGCGTCGCCTTGCCCGGAGCCGCCCAGGCTAAGACCGCTCACCGGCCCGGGCACATCGCCGGCGAGCGTCGCTGCTTGGTAGGCGCCACGCGTGAAGTCCTCGCGCACTTCCACGACCGGGCGCCCTGCCTCGCTCGCCGGCCAAGCGGTCGCGCCACCACCCGAGGCGTTGATCGTGGTCTGTACCGGCCCGTCGCCCGTGCCGATCGCGGTGGGTGTGCCGAGTCCCTGCAGGCCGCCGCTCATAAGCCACACGCTTTCTCCTTGCGTCCAGGCGAGCCGGAAGTTACCGCTAGGGTCGACTGCCGCGCTCGAGGCGCCCAGGCTGCTCGCGGCGGCGTCGGGTAGCGTGACGGGTGCTTCGAACTTTCCACCGTTCGGATCGAAGCTGCTCGGCAACGAGCTCAGGAAGAGTTGGGTGGTGGTCACCGCTGAGCCCTTGCCGCCATCGATCCGATAGGTGAGGCGTGCTTCGCCAAAGCGGCTGACGGCGATCTCCGGTGCTTCGGCTTCAGATGTGACCGCTCGCCCGCCGATCGTTCCAGGGCTGGCCGCCAGCACAGTGCCCTTCACCACGCCGAACAACCGCCGTGTCCAGATGCGGGCCGGTTCGCCCGCGTTTTCTGGCTCCTGCCAGGCCACGACGCCATCGCCTTCCACGCCTATCCCGATCGTGGGCGCATTCGCGGGGCTGGGATCGGGCATCGCGATCTGCCGGTCGCGGTTGATCGTGCCGAGCGAGCTCCACAGCAGGTAGTCGAAGCGCGCGACTCTCACGTCGACCAACTGTCTGCTTCGCCCTTGCGGGCATTCGACATCGCGGGGATTGGTCACATCTGGACCGCCGGTGTCACATGCGTCGGTCACCACCCGATAGACGACATATGCGACTCCATCGGGAGCCATCGCGAGACGCGGTTCGACATGGCCCGCATCGCCGCTGTATGGCTCGCCCACGTTCGCGTCCACCGTGATCGCCTCGCCGAAGCCGCTCGCGCCGGGCGCCAGCGAGGCGCTCTGCAGCTCATACAGAGTCACGCCGTTGGCGCTCACGTTGCGCGGCTGCACCCAGACCACGAGCAGCCGTCCGCCTTCGCCGGCGGCGACTGCCGGCTCGCTGGCACCGTAGGGGTCTTCCGTGTCGACCTGCAGCGGCGAGCCCCACCGGCCTTCGCGGAAGGGAATTGCGTAGAGGTGCATCACGCCTTCGACGCGGGCGCGGTAGAGCACGCCGCCGCTTCCGTCAGGCGCCATCGCCGCGCCTGCAACAGCGACGAGGTCGTTTGCTGGTCCCGCGATCACCTGCGCGGGGTGGACCACGGCCAGCGCGCGCGGCGCCAGCCAGAGCATACCGGTGAGCGCGGCGAGCACAACAAGCCCTGCGATCGCGGCCTGGCGGCTGAGGCGGGCGGCTGGCATGCGGGTCAGGTACCGACTACGTTGCCGGAGCCGGGTTCTTCTGGGCTTACGCCTTCCGAGCTCGCGCCCCCTCCTCCAATCGGCTTGGCTTCGAACTTCAGCTTCGTCGGCCAGCGCTGCGGGTCGAGGGTGATCGAGAGCGAGTGACGACCTGGGTGCAGGGTCTCTCGGGGAGTCTTCGCGACGATCACGGCTCGCCGGCGCGCCACCAGCTGCACGTGGGCCTTCGCGGTGAGAGTGAAGTCGATGATCAGCGTGCGGTGGCGCAGCAGCTTGCTTTTCACGTCCTTGACCAATCGCTTGACCCTGCGGCGTGGTTTCTTGGGCTTGGCTGGCGGCGGCGCGGTCGGCGCTTTGATCGTCTGCTGGTTTTCCAGCGAGTCATCTTCGCCAAATCCTTCGAAGGGGACCCCAGGCACACCGCTGTCCGGCGGCCGGTAGGTGATCACGCCGTCGGCGCCGTCGAAGAGTGGGTCGGTGTTGGGTTCTTCCGGTACGCCGTCCGTGAGATGGAGCAGCCAGCCGGACTGCTTGCCCTGCGCTTCGGTGTATGTCGCCATCCAGCAGTCGTGCATGGCGGGACAATCGATCGGTCCCGCGTCACCCAGGTTGCCAATGTCTTCGCCTTCTTCGAGTGGCCGGTCGGTCGCGACGATCTTCGCGCACGGTTGCGGGGTGCCTTTTGCGGGTTCGCATGTCGTCGCTTCCAACTGCTCCACGAGCGCGCTCCTGCCGCCCGGCTGCAGAGAGATCCATGCGCGCTGTGAGCCCGGTTCGGGCGCGATAGCGCCACTAGTGCCCCACTCGTTCGCGTAGGAGCCCGCGAGACGCTCCCCGTGGAGCTGTGAAGCTTCGTTGCTGGGAGCGAGCTGCGACCAGGCTTCTTCTTCCCCGCCGCCGGGACTCGGCATGAGCACATCGTGCAGGACCGTGAGCGTCGTGGGCTTGGAGTTGTCGGGCGGCACGGCGATGGCGTTGGCCGCCGCCCACAGCTGGGTCGCGGAGGACCCGGCCGGCGCGTTGGTTGCGAGATCGAAGCCGTCGAGCGCTTCCGGTAGCACTTCCTTGCCGTATTCGGGGAGCAGTTTCCCGGTCGTCTGCGAGATGATGTTGAGGTTGTCAAATGGTTCCGTGTCTTCGGGCGCTATCGTGTGGATCACTGCGGGGTCGGCACCTTCTTCTTCTGTGCGGACGTCCGAAGCTTCGATCTGCACGGACTCGTCGATGCCGCCATTGAAGCTCGCCATGCTGACGATCGCGTGATCCTCTGGCTCGTAGACCGCGGTCACCGTGCTTCCATTCCAGTGCAGATGGAAGGCGCCCACGTTCGGGTACTGGCCGTCGCTGCCACCGAACCAGCAGTCGGTCGGGCTGTAGCATGCACCGCCGGTCATGTGCTGCCACGAGCTCGGTTTCCTCGAGTGGCACCGCGTAGGAGCCGACCACTTCGGCGCCCACGAAATGGCAGAGCGAGACCGCCGGCGCCGCATGCTCTCCGAGGTTGGAGCTGGCCACGAGCTCACCAGCGCGCTGGTCTGAGACGGTCCAGAATTCATCCGGTCCGGCCCACACGATCTTCCCTTCGGCGCTACCGCAGACCGTCGCGAGCTGGTGCCAGGTCTGGCCGTTCCAGGCGTAGATGCCAGAGGAGACCGGGCCGCCGCCATGTTCTTCGGTGCCGCCGGTGATCAGCAGCCCGCGATTTGGGGCCCAGAAGCTGATTTCGCCCACGACCCCCAAGGGCACCGGGTAGGGCGCCGATTCCACACCCGGTGGTGGTGGCGGCGCCTCCGCTGGCGCATAGTGCCAGCTGGCTTCCTGCGCCGACGCCACGTTCGTCGCGGCCGTCATCAGGAGAGCCACAATGCATGCAATCGCGACCGCAATGCGAGCAAAGCCCCGTCCCAGCGGTGCTTTGCTGCTCGCCAGCGTGCGTTTGTTTATCGGCGTCGGTGACATTCTGCTCCTCGGTGACCCCAAACCGCACGCGCCGGCGGCTTCGCCAGGCGGCACGCACTCCACGCACACCCTCCACTCGCCGCCGGATGGCGATCGAGACGTACCGGAACCAGATGATGATGGCCACACGCGAAGTGCTTGTAATCAAACTGTGATCGGTTGGCATCAGTGTAAACACACGGACAGCGCCACACAACGATCGCCCAAGCGGCGGGCTCTACGGTCCTGCTGCCGGTCGTGCATCAGATCTCGGTCTGGCCTCTGCCGGTCGCGTCGTGCTTGTGCTCGCTGTCTTGGTCGTCGCGGCGCCGACCGTCGCGGTCGAACGTGGGCCGTGGTGCTCTCGGTGCAGAAGACAGAAGGGGTGAGACTCCGACGGAGCCCCACCCCTTTCCATGTCTACGGCACGTATGTCAATTCAATGGCTATTCCCCTTCTTTTGTAAAGAAGATGTTTTTCATGGTCACGCCCGCTTTATCCTCGGTGATCAGGGATGTAGGCAGGGCAAGGAAGTGGCCTTTGGCTAGTTCTTCGGCCTGGGCGTTTTCCTCGCCTTCGGATATCAGCCAGCGTAGATAGTTGAAGGTCGTGGCGTACTGTTCTTTGGAGTATTTTTCTGGACTGCTGGTGACGGCGTTTGTCCATGCGACTAAACTGTACTTCTGCCACGCTACGTCAAACGTCAGCGTGCAGATCGGGTAAACGCCTTCTTCGCTCTTGGTGGCATTTTCTTGTCTGGCTTTGGACCAATCTTCGTTCACCGCCACTTTGCCCGGCACGGGATAGCTTGCCTTTTTGCAGTTCGCGCCTTCGTTTTCGGGGCCAGCTTCGGTGATTTCAGGGTTTTGGGTAGTCCCTTCTTTGCCGACTTCGGCACCGTCATTAGGGACTAACGCAATGAATGATAAGTAGCTTTCATGTTCTATTGGTGTGCCGGGGGTGGGGAATCCCTGGGCACGTGCATCGGCCAGGTCTGCGTAGCCGATGGTGCCTAATGTAGTTAACACCTTTGCGGCGAGCTTGCCGCCAGTTTCATTACCCGACTCGTCGGGCGCCTTGGTCCCCCAGCATGACGGTGACTCGGATTCAACCGCCGTCGAGTTGCACGGTTTCCATAAAGCCGGTTCGAGGTCTAAGAGATAACGCTTGAACCCAGCTGTGGTCCCGGACGCAGCTTCGCGAGCCTCTAGTAACGCTTTGTTATCGCAGTTCGAGCCTGTTGTTCCAGGCACCAGCGCTAAGAAGTTGACAGCGCCGGTTAACCATGCTTTTGATAGTGCATTGTTACTCACACCAGGATCATTCGGAGCCTTGCAGCCTATCGGCAGGCTAATGATCACGGTGACCGCAGACTGCGCTACCGGGAACGTCACAACCCCATTTAATGGGCCGCCTTTGTCACCGCCGGCAACATCCATGTTGAATATCTGCGTACCCGCTGTGGTCGCCGGGCCTTCTGGGCCTACATCCGTCCCCACGAACTCATCCAGCGATTCTTTGTTGAACGTTTCCGAAGGCGTCAAGCTGCCATTTTTAGACCCCCACGAACCCAGGCCCTTGCCGCTACTCGTAGGTTCATAGCTGACTTCAGGCGCTTCTTCGCATTCTAAGGTTTCCTCAGGCGTCAGCCAGCCAAAGCTTGGCCAATCCACGGTCCAAACGCTTTTTTGGGCCAAATTTTGCAAGGACGAGCCCGAGCCGTGGATCGAAGCGCAGATTTGCGTGCCGACTTTGACCTGGGCAAAGCTGCCTGTTCCTGCTGTCGCGTGTGGCCCACCGTTGTGGCATGCTTCTGGGGTTGTATATAAGCCAGTGAATAAGCCTACACGCACACAGAAAACACCTGATGATACCTGTAAATTTAAGTTCCCTCCGATAACGCCTAAGATGAATTCGGATTTAGCCACATCCGTCAGGCAAGCCGCTTCGCTGTATAAGCCGGTGCCCGCTTGTGCGACTTTGAAACAACGGTCTTTGACTCTAACGCGTGCCCATTCGCCGCCTAAGCCGCTGGAGCCGGTGTTACTTTCGCAGTTTGCCAGCGATGTAAAAGCGCCTTCTTTTGTGCCTTCGGTTTTTACGCATGCTTCGGTTACGCCAGGATTCACCCATGCGATATTGCCCCGGACGTAAACTGCCGCCGTTGGGGTCGCTGCTTCTTTCTTGCAGTGGAAATCGGTCCATAAGCCTTCGTGGTTGGCGCCGTGCGCTACGACGAGCCAGCACGGTTGCGTGGCTGCAGACGCGGACGACGCCGTGCCCGCACTAAGCGCGAGCAACGCGACGAGCAGCGCCAGTACGGTAATACTGATGCGTTTCATTGTGCCTTTCCGATTGGTAGTGGGGTTGCTGACTTCTCAGGCTGCCCAGGAGTGCACTCAAACTTGCTCCTGAGTTTTGACCCCTGGGAGCATTTGTCCTACCTATGGAACCTTCAGTGCTTCGCCAATGGCTTTTACAGAGCCGACCAATGCGTGTCAAGGAATAAGAAGTGTTTGTCCCCAATTAAGTCACGGGATGTACACACGGTTGCGCCTAGCCGTGCGTCATGTGCCCAGATGCCCCTAGAAAATGATCCATGGGTTCTTGAGGGAATTAAAGACAATAGACCCTAGCCGAGTCACAAAACATGCCATACAACGTCAATAAACGTTTTCCGTGGCTTAACGGAGCAAAGCGCTCCCGGCTGGAGATAAACCCGCGCAGCTGGATGCGCCTGACGGGTGCCACCCAGCACAAAAGCCGACGACGGGCGCGCTCCGCGCCACTTCGAGCACTCTGCCGCTAGTGTCTTTGCTTGGGGCCGGGGCGCCCTGACCGCAAGGTTCCCTTGATGGACAGCGTCCGTCGCGGTGGATACAGGCCCGGCGGTCTCGACTTGCCCCGGCCCCACTGCGCGCTCCTCTCCGTGAGCTGCCGGGAGGACCGGCATAATCTATCTCGGACGATTCCGTATGTCCGCCTGAGGTAGCTGGCTTCCCCTCGCGTGGGCGACACCTCGCATGGATGCTGGCCTATCTGCCGGTGGGGTCGCACGGAAGTTTGAAGAGCGATGTTTCTGATCCGCGCCGCATAGCTTGCGCGGTTCTGGTCCGTGCCGCATATGCTTGCGCGCCATGCACGAACCCATCACCTACTTTCAGGCCGTGATCCTCGGCATCGTCCAGGGAATCGCCGAGCCGTTCCCGATCTCGAGTCTCGGGCACAGCGTCGTGCTGCCGCACCTCTTTGGCTGGAACATCCACCAGGACAAGCCGTACTTCCTCAGCTTCCTGGTTGGCGCTCACGTCGCCACAGCGCTGGTGCTGATCGGCATCTTCTTCAGGGACTGGGTCGAGATCCTCAGAGGCCTCCTGCGCTCGATCACGACACGGCAGTTGCGGCGCGAGGACACCTATGCGCGCCTCGGCTGGCTGCTGGTCGTGGGCACCATCCCCGCCGGCGTGGCCGGGCTGGCGCTGGAAAAACCCCTGCGAACACTGTTCGCGGCCGCCTCGGCCGCGGCCGCCCTCCTGATTCTCAACGGCATCGCCCTGCTGCTCTTCGAGCGTCTGCGTGCGCGGCCGCCCAGGCCGGGCGACTACAAGGGCGACTCTGACAAGCGGCTCGCAAACCTTGGGTGGGGCCAGGCGATCGGCATCGGGGCCGCCCAGGCGATGGCGCTGCTGCCCGGTATCTCGCGCGAGGGCTTTGCGATGGGCGGCGGCCTGCTGGCTGGTCTCTCCAACGAGGATGCCGCACGCTACAGCTTCCTGCTGGCCACGCCGGTGATCCTCGCCGCTGGGCTGTTCAAGCTCCCGCAGCTGCTCGGCTCTGCCGGCGACGGCGTCCGCGGCCAGGCGCTCGTGGCGGCGCTCTGTGCGGCCGTGAGCACCTTCTTCGCCGTGAAGTTCCTGCTTGCCTACTTCAAGACCAACAGGCTCACCGTCTTCGGGATTTACTGCATTGGGCTGGGCGTCGTGAGCAGCGTTGTCTTCGCCGTCAACTGAGCCGCCGTCGCCTTGTTTGCGAGGCTCAGGAGTAGGCGTTGTAGACGGCCCTTTCGAAGGCGGGCAGCTGGATGTTGCCCGCATAGCCGAGGGCCTGCAGTTTGAAGAGGGCCTCGATGCTCGCAAGCAGCGAGTAGTGGTTGTACTGACCGGTCACATAGGAGCTGTTCGGCTTGACGTACTTGGAGATCAGCAGCAGCCCGACGCGCCCGCCGCCGACCGGCTCGCCCGTCGCGGTGGTGGTGGGTGTGCTTGCGGGGAGGTTCGGGTACTTCGGCGTTGCGCAGCAGCCGCTGTCATCGGCGCCGGTCCCGCTCTGCGGCGCCTGGTCGAAGGCGATCGCGATCATGCCGCCTTCCTTGTAGGCGGCTGAGCTCTCGATCTCAGGCACGACTTTGCGCAGGAAGCCTTCGGCGCCCGGCAGGCCGGATCCGCATGCCCCCGTATCGCCGTCTTCGCAGGGGTCGGGCGCAATGTAGGAGAGCGAGGGGGTGGTGCTCGCGCTGGCCAGGTCCTTGGAGAGCTGGCCGATGCCGACGTTCTCTTCCGCGCAGCTGGGATTCGAGGTTACCGAGCGGAAGTAGAGGAAGGGGTCGCGCCAGGTTGCGAACGGGTTGGCGCTCGTGGGGGCCGAGTAGGGGTCTCCGGCGCCGAGCGTGGGGTTCGGGCACTTGCCCTGCAGGCTGGCGGAGGAGCCTTCGTCCAGCCCCTGTACGTATGCCTTCCAGGTGTCTTCTGCTGCCAGGAGCTGGTCGCCGACCGTGAGCGCGCTGGCCGGATAGACGCAGCCGGCGCCGAGCACCTGCCCTTCGGACCCGGACTTGCCGGGTGCGAGGGCTTCGTAGACCGGACAGTTCGAGCCGGTCTGCGGCGTCGGCCCCTGGCCGCCGATCAGGGCGATCTCGTTGGCGAGCTGGCCCGAGGCGACGGCGAAGTAGTCGCCGATCAGCTCGCCCTGTTCGCGCAGCGTCTTTGCGAGGTAAGGCGCCTTGGAGGCGACGCCGAAGGCCGCTTCGTAGCCCTGTTCGCCTAGCACGATCACGAATACGTGCTTGATCGGCGGCAGCTTCGATTCGGTTTTGCTGCCCGAGCTGCCTTCGGAGCCTTTGACTTTGGATCCTTCTTCGCCTTCGGATCCTTTGCCGCCGCTGGCGGCTTCATTGCCTTCAGCCCCGTCTTCTTTGCTCGAGGCTTCGCTGCCTTTGGATTCTTCTTCGCTTTCGGACCCGGAGGAGGATTCTGCTTCGGATCCGGATGCCGCTTCGGTTTCGCTGCTGCTCGTCGATGTGGTGGTCGTACTGGACGCGGTACCAGAGGGCGAGGCGGCCAGCAGCACCGGCGAGCTTTCCTGCGGTCGCACGTATGCCCCCAGGCCCACGCCGAAGGCGAGCAAAGCGATCACCGCAAAGGCGGCGGCCCAGGGCGAGGGCATCGGAAAGCGGCCCTCCTCATCCTCCTGCTCCCTCTCGGGTTTCTGCAGCAGCTGGGGGTCCTGACCTGGAGTGGGGTCGTTCGCGTCGCCGTCGGAGGCGTCGGAGCTTGGAGGGCTGTCCATCGGTGCCGAGTGTCGCGTGGAGGGGTGTCGATGTTGTAAAGAACCTGTTTGAAGCGGGTGTCCTGGCCCAACGATAACTTTCCGTTCACATTTGAGGAGGGAAGCGGCCGGATACTGGGCTGGCGTTGGCGGCAGCCCCGCCGGCGAGCGACGTCAGGCGCCTTGCGCGCGGCGCACAAAACCGGCATGGAACCCAGCATCCCCACCGAAGAGTTCGAGACTCCGCGCCGGCACGTGCCCGGGGAGGACGCCACGGTCCTGCTGCCGGGCCAGGGCGGCGAGCCGCTGCAGAGCGCCGTCTCCACCACGGGCCAGCACTGCGCGTCCTGCGGCGCGACGCTCGCGCCGGATCAGCGCTACTGCGTGGAATGCGGGCAGCGGCGCGGCCCAACTCGCCCGCCGTTCATGGAGGGCGGCGAGAAGCAGAGCGCGCCTGCGCCTGCGCCTGCCAAAAAAGGCCTGCGCGTCTCGCCGAACACGGCTCTGATTGCCGGCATAGGCACGTTGATGCTGGCGATGGCCACGGGCGTGCTGATCGGACGCACGAGCAGCCCAAGCTCGAAAAACTCCCCGGTCCAGTACGTGACCGCTCCCGCGAGCGGCACGACAGGCACGACGCCCTCCACCACCGAAGGATCCTCCACGCCGAGCTCGAGCACCGGAAAAGGCAGCAAGGCCGGCTCGAGCAAAGCCGGCTCGAGCACCGCGGCTAAAATCCTCGGCGGCAAAGCGCCCTCCAAACCGGTCGTGACAGTGGGTAGCCCGGGCAAAGGCGCCGGCTACCAGAAAGGCAAATTCACCGGCAAATTCTTCGGCGGCAGCGAAAGCAAGAAGCAAGAAGAAGAAGAAGAACTCGGCGAAGAAGGCGGCAAAGAATCTTCAGAAAAAGGCAAGAAATGAGCGGCAATGGCTCGCAGGTGGGAAGCCAAGAGGCTCCGACGGTCGACGTCGTCCGCCGTCGCGACCAGCTGGCCGCGCGCTTCGCCGAACTGCAGTGGGACCTCGGTGGCCTGCTCTACGAGATGGCGATCCGCGACCACATCCGCGTAGACGTGCTGGTACAGCGCGCCGCCGCGCTGCAGGAGGTCGATGCGGAGCTTGGCGAGCTGGAACGAATACTGAAGATGCAGGAAAGCGGCACGGCTGGTCTTTGCCCCTCCTGCGGCGCGCCACACAGCAGCGGCGCCGCATACTGCTGGCAGTGCGGGCAGCCACTGCTCGCGCATGTGCCAAGCCACGCGATCGGCGCCTGACGCGAGCGAGCGAGGACGCCGCGAGCCGCAGGATATGACGCGTCAGAGCGTCAGCCGAAGCGGCCGGTGACGTAGTCGCCCGTGCGCGGGTCTTTGGGGCGTGTGAAGATCGTGTTCGTCTCGTCGTACTCGACGAGCACGCCCGTGCGCTTGCCGTCGCTGACGCCGAGGCTGAAGAACGCCGTGCGATCGGCGATCCGCGCCGCCTGCTGCATGTTGTGGGTGACGATCACGATCGTGAAGCGGTGCTTGAGGTTGAGCATCAGCTCCTCGATCGAGGCGGTGGCGATCGGATCCAGGGCAGAGGCGGGCTCGTCGAGCAGCAGCACATCAGGTTCGATCGCGATCGCCCTGGCGATGCAGAGGCGCTGCTGCTGCCCGCCGGAGAGCCCGAACGCGCTCTGCTTGAGGCGGTCCTTGACCTCCTCCCAGAGGGCAGCGCCGCGCAGCGCGCGCTCCACGCGCTCGTCGAGGTCGGCCTTCATGCCGAGGTTGCGGGGCGCCCAGGCGATGTTGTCGTAGATCGACTTGGGAAGCGGGTTGGGGCGCTGGAAGACCATCCCGATCCGGCGTCGCACCTCGACCGGGTCAACGCCCGAGGCGTAGAGGTCGCGACCGTGGTAGAGGATCTGGCCCGAGAGCGCAAAGCCGGGCACGGTGTCGTTCATCCGGTTCAGGCAGCGCAGAAACGTAGACTTGCCACAGCCGGACGGGCCGATCAGGGCGGTGATCAGATGTCGCGGGATCTTCAGCGAGATGCCCGCGATCGCGTTGCTGCCTTTATAGGAGACCGCGATGTCCCGGGCGTCGAAGATCGCCTCGCGCTCAGCAGGCGGCTGAGCCTGAGTGGGGGCGAGGACCGATGCGCTGCTCTCCGCGGCGGGTGCTGCGCCGTTGGTGCGCGCGGGCCGCTCAAGCCCGGTCTGTGGCTCGCCGGTGTGGATCCGAACGCGCTTGCGGGGGCTGCTGGGTGCGTCTGTCAAGTCAATGCTCATCTTGTCAGCTTTCTGCGGCTGCGCGCGTGCAACGTGCGAGCGGCGATGTTCACGAGGAGTATGAATGTGAGCAGCACGAAGGCGGCGCCCCATGCGCGCGCCAAGCCGTTCTGGTTGGCGGCGGCGGACGCGGCGAAGATGTAAGTGGGAATGTTCGGGATCGACTGGTTGAAGATGCCGAACTCGATGGTCCTCCCGATGAAGGCGTTGGTGAGCAGCAGCGGGGCGGTCTCGCCCGCTGCTCGCGCGACCGCCAGCACCGTGCCAGTGATGATGCCTCCCAGCGCGCTTGGCAGGACCACGCCGCGGAGCGCTCGCCAGCGGCTCACACCGAGCGCTGCCGCCGCGTCGCGCAGGCCCTGGGGCACGAGCAGCAGGGTCTCCTGCGTGGTGCGCGCTACGAGCGGCAGCATGATGATCGAGAGCGCAAAAGCGCCCGCAAAGCCGTTGTAGCCTTTGCCCACGATGAGCAGGGAGAACGCGAACAGTGCGATCACGATGGAGGGCACGCCGAAGAGCAGATCGAGCACGAGCCGCAACGTGCGTGCGAAGCGGTTGCTTGCGAACTCGGTCATGTAGAGCGCCGCAAGGATGCCGATCGGCATGGCCATCAACGTCGCGACCGCAACCAGCGTCGCCGTTCCCACGATCTCCGGCCCGACACCCCCGCCACCCAATTCTTCGATCGCGGGCGGTCCCTTGGTGAAGAATTCAAGGCTCAGCACGCTGGCGCCGCGCGAGGCCACCGAGTAGACCACGAACGCCAGCACGGCGACGGCAAGCAGTGCCGCGGCGGTCTGGGTGGATTCGATCGCGCCGCTGACCATGTGGCGCCGGCGCAGCTGGCGCGAGGCGGTCAGCGGTCGTGCGGGGTCCAGCCGCCGCGCCGCAAAGTTCGCGAACGGGTCGCTCGGATCGATCTCGGCTCCGGTTGTCGCGGTGGCGAGCTGGCTCATCGCGCCGCCGCCCTGTGCACCTCGAAGCGGCGCGTGATCACTTGGGCCGTGAGGTTTGCGAGCAGCCCGATCACCAGTAGCATCGCTCCGAGATAGAGGAGCGAGGAGGTCTGCAGTTTGTCCAAGGTGCCCGAGGCTTCGACGGCGAGCGCCGATGCCAGCGTGTTGCCCGGCTTGAACAACGACGCGTAGATCGCTTTGCCGCCGCCGATCACCTGTGCGACCGCGATTGCCTCGCCCAGCGCGCGGCCAAGGCCAAGGAAGCTGGCGGCCACCACGCCGGATGCGGTGGAGGGCAGCACCACGCCGCGCACCACCTCCCACCTTGTGGAGCCCAGCGCGATAGCGCCGTCCTTCATCTCCTGCGGCACTGTCAGGAAGAGGTCGCGGCTGATCGAAGCAACGATCGGCAGCACCATGATCGTGAGGATCAGGCCGGCGGTGAAGAGACTGGCGCCGGTGGTCTGCGGCGCCCCGAAGATCGGCAGGAAGCCAAGGACGCTGTGCAGGAAGGGCTCCACATGCTTGGGCAGGAACGGCGCGAGCACGACGATGCCCCACAAGCCGAGGATCACGCTGGGAATCGCGGCGAGCATCTCCACCATCGGCCCGACGACGCTGCGCACGCGTACGGGTGCGACCATGCTCAGATAGAGCGCGATGGCAACCGCGAGCGGGACTGCGATCAGCATGGCCATCGCTGAGGTCACGAGGGTGCCGAACAGCATCACCCCGGCGCCGAAGATGTTGAAGTTCGGCTGCCAGGTGGTGTGACCGATGAAGCTGAGCCCGAAATGGCCGATCGCCAGGCTCGCGCCGCTTATGACCTCATAGGCGATCGCCACCAGGGTCAACAAAGCCAGGAAGGCGGCGAACACGCACAGGCCCCGCAGCACCCCGTCGCCAAGCCGATCGGCCGTGGCGCCGGCATCCCTGCGTGAACGTACTATGAAGGCCCGCAATCTCGGTGCGGGAGGCGCGAAGCGGACGCTCATAGAGGCCGCAGACTACAGGCGCAGCCAGGCTGAAGGCCGATCTTCACAAGATCTACACAGGTCGGCCACATGCTTGGTAACAACTTTCATGGGGCCGCTGCATCATGTTCACAAAATTGCCACAGCTGGGCTGTGGTCCGGTGGGATGCTCCGCACCGCCGACAACACCAAATCCACTAGGAGGACAGTTGAGACGGACACCAAAGTCGGCGCTCGCATTCGCGGCGCTGATTGCATGCCTGCTACCAGGCTTGACCTACGCCGCTACCAGTGCTGCGGCTGCAGAACCCCTCACGGGTGCGGGCTCGACCCTGGTCGCGCCACTCGAGGCCTATTGGGGGCTGGAATTCAAGGCGCTGCACGGGGTGGAAGTCACCTACGGCGCTGTGGGCTCTTCGAAGGGGATCGCGGCGATCAGCGCCCGGACCGTCGACTTCGGTGCCTCCGATGCTCCTCTGACCTCGGCGCAGGCCGCTGAATGCAAAGAATGCGTCCAGA
Source organism: uncultured Actinomycetota bacterium (assembly GCA_963790265.1). GTDB lineage: Bacteria > Actinomycetota > Thermoleophilia > Solirubrobacterales > Solirubrobacteraceae > Palsa-744. Next base: position 2,605,027 of record CAWBNT010000001.1, on the reverse strand, counting down.
TCCCGTGGGCGCTGACCGCAACCGGCATCGCCTTCAACCTGGGCAAAATCGAAAAGCTGCGGCTGACGCCGGAAATCGTCGCCGAAATCTACCTTGGCAAGATCACCAAATGGAACGCCAAGCCGATCAAGAAGATCAACAAGGGCATCAAACTGCCCAACCTGACGATTACCTCGGTTCACCGCGCCGAAGGCTCCGGTGACACCTACGCGTTCACCGACCTGATGTCCCGCGTCAACAAGGAATGGGCGAAAACGATCGGCACCTCGACCACTGTCAACTTCCCCGGTGGGGTTGCTGGCGCCGGCAACAGTGGCGTCACGGCGATCGTCGAAAAAACCGAAGGCTCGATCGCCTACATCGCGGCGTCCTACATCTACTCGCACGGCCTCAACGCTGCGCGCCTGCAGAACAAGGCGGGCCGCTACGAGTACCCGAACCTCGAAAACATCGAGGAAGCGGCTGCCGTGGTGAAAAAAGTCCCGTCCAACCTCGAAATGCACATCGTGAACCCGCCGAAGAAGGCGAAGAAGGCATACCCGCTTTCGACGTTCACGTATGTGATCGTGCCAAAGGACTCACCGGTGCTGAGCACCCTGAAGGAATTCATCAAGTACGGGTTGACGACCGGCCAGAAGTTCGGGCCTGCGCTCGACTTCGCAAAGCTCCCGTCGGTGATCCTCAACGCGGACGAAAACGCGCTGAACTCGCTCTAGCGGAGCGGACTCACAGCGGCCAGAGATGGCCGCGCCCCTGACGGCCTCGGGCCGGCGGCACGCGCAAGCGAGCTGCCGGCCCGAGCCGCTTAAGATCTGCCGCGCGTCTCTGCGAGAGTAGGGGCGCATGGCGCACATACACGACGGTCACGCTCACGCTCACGAGATCGCCGCCGGCGCCGACTCGGGGCGTCTGCAGATCGCGCTTGGGCTGATCCTCGCCTTCATGGCGGGTGAGGTCGTGGTCGGGATCCTGGCCCACTCGCTCGCGCTCCTCTCAGACGCGGCGCACATGCTCACCGACGCGTTCGCGATCGGCGTCTCGCTGCTGGCGCTGCGCCTGATGCGGCGGCCGGCGCGGGGCGCGATGACCTACGGCCTTGGGCGCGTGGAGGCGCTCAGCGCCCAATTCAACGGCGCGCTGCTGCTCGTGCTGGCGATCCTGATCGCCTACGCGGCTGTGCGCCACCTGATCGTGCCGCCCGACACGCGGGGTCTCCCCGTGCTCGTGGTCGCGCTTGTGGGAATCGCGGTCAACCTGCTCGCGAGCAGGCAGCTCGCCAAGGCGAACAGGAGCTCGATGAGCGTCGAGGGGTCCTACCAGCACGTGCTGACTGACCTGTTCGCGTTCATCGGCACCGCGATCGCGGCGGTGGTGATCCTCGCGACCGGGTTCCTGCGCGCGGACGCGATCGCCTCGCTGCTGGTCGCCGCGCTGATGGTGCGCTCGGCGTCCGGTCTGCTGCGCGACTCTGCACGCGTGTTCCTGGAGGCCGCGCCGCAGGAGCTCGACCCGGCAGCGATCGGACAGGCGATGGCCGGGGTGTCCGGGGTCGTCGAGGTCCACGATCTGCACGTCTGGCAGGTCTCCTCGGGTTTCCCGGCGCTGTCGGCGCATGTGCTCGTCACGACTCGCAGTGACTGCCACGCCGCGCGCCGCGAGCTCGAGTCGATGCTGCGGGAGCGTTTCTCGATCGAGCACAGCACCCTTCAGGTCGACCACGAGGGCAGGGACCTCATCTCGATTGAGCTCTCGCCGCGGCTGAGGCGAGGATGAAGCCTTCATGAGGCCTCTGCGATGAGCGGCGCCGAGATCGGGCTGACGCTCTCGGTATTCCTCGCGTGCACCGTCGAGGCGGTCGAGGCGCTCACGATCGTGCTCGCCGTCGGCACGACGCGCAGCTGGTCCGCGGCGCTCAGCGGCGTCGGCGCCGCGACCATCGTGCTCTGCGCAGTGGTCGCGGCACTCGGACCGGCGCTTACCTCCATGCCGATCGGCGTGCTGCGAGTCATCGTCGGCGGTCTGCTGCTGATCTTCGGGCTGCAGTGGCTGCGCAAGGCGGTCCTCAGAGCCTCTGGCCTAAAGGCGCTGCACGACGAGGCGCAGGAATTCGAGGACCAGCGGCGCGCGGCCAAGGAAGCCGGGACCGGCGGGTCCGGCTTCGATGCCTACTCCTTCACGCTGTCCTTCAAGGGCGTTCTGCTGGAGGGTCTGGAGGTCGTATTCATCGTGCTCACCTTCGGCGCCAATCAGCACCACGTCGGGATCGCAGCGCTCGCCGCTGCCGCCGCGGTGGCTGCGGTCGTGCTGCTCGGGCTGGCTGCTCGGGCGCCGCTTGCGCGGGTGCCCGAGAACACGATGAAGTTCGCGGTGGGCGTGATGCTGACCTCGTTTGGCATGTTCTGGGGGGCCGAGGGCGCAGGCGCATCCTGGCCGGGCTCAGACGCGGCGCTGCTCGTGGTCGTGCCGGCGGTCGCTCTGTTCTCGGTCGGGCTGGTCTGGCTGCTGCGCAGGGAGCGGGAGGCCGTGGCCGCCGCTCCGCACGCGACGATGGCCATCGAAGAGGATGAGGTCAGGGTATGAGCAGACTGCGCGCGCTCGGCCTGGAGGTGTGGGACTTCATCGTCGGCGATGACTGGCGAAACGCGGTTGCGGTGCTCGCGGCGCTCGGCATCACGGCGATTCTGGCAGGGGCCGGGGTCGCGGCATGGTGGGTGATGCCCGTCGCGGTTCCGCTGCTGCTTTGGCTGTCGGTACGGCGCGTGCTGCGGGCCAGCCGCTGAGGCGGCAAGCCTCACACGGGTGCGCTTGTTCCGCGATTTCGCGCGCCGCTCGGCTCCGCCGCCAAAGTGAGGCCGGCGGCCGCCGCAAGGCCGCAGAGCACCAGCAGCGTGAGCGTCAGGCCGTGGCCGGCGGCCGCGGTCGAGACGGCCTTCGTGCTCGCTGACCGTCCGGCCGCGCCCGTGTAGATCAGGCTCGCAAGCGCGACGCCGAGGATCGCCCCGAGCGTCCTCGTCATGTTGACCAAGCCGCCGAGCGCTCCGGCGCGCTCGCGTGTGCCCGCTGCCATCACCCTGGCGTTGTTGAGGGGAGTGAAGGCGCCGAGGCCCGCGCCCGTGAGCGCAAGGCCCGCAAGCCGCGCTGGCACTTCGTGCACCAGCGCCAGCACCGCGAGGCCGGCGGCGCAGAGCAGCAGCCCACCGACGGTGAGCGGCTTGGCTCCCCGTCGCTCGGCGATCCGCCCGGCCAGCAGGGCGAGGAGGCCGAGCGCCACCGGGAGCACCGCGAGCTGCAGCCCCGAGACTGACGGGCTTACCCCTGCCGCAAGCAGGTAGTAGGGGATCACGAACAGGGCGCCGAACATCACCAGATAGGAGATCAGGCCGCCACCGAGGCCGAAGGCGATCGCGGGCGTGCGCAGCAGCTGCGCAATGCCGCTGCGCCGCCGCCGATCTCTCTCGCCAAGCCTGCTGCGCGGAATCAACATCCTTGCGAGCGTGATCGCGAGGATGCCCACGGGCAGGTTGACGTAGAAGATCAGTCGCCAGCCGCCAAGCGCGATCAGCAGGCCACCGAGAGCCGGTCCCATCGCCAGGCCGATCGCCTGAGCGGCGCCCTGGATGCCGATCCCGCGGCTGAGGAGCGCCTGCGGCATCGCCTCCCTGATCAGGGCGACGCTGTTGGCCTGCAGCATCGCGGCGCCCAGTCCTTGCAGCACGCGCGCGCCGATCAGCAGCGGCAGGCTCGGCGAGAGCCCACAGAGCAGCGAGCCGAGGGCGAACACCCCAAAGCCGTAGGTGTAGAGCAGCTTGCGGCCGAGCACGTCCGCGAGCGCGCCGGCCGGCAGGAGGGCCACGAGCAGAACGAGCATGTAGGAGAGCGCCACCCATTGCACCGCTCCGGCACTCGCGTGCAGGCCCTGGCCTATGTGGGCGAGTGCGACGGTGACGATGCTCGCGTCCAGCTGCCCCATGAAAGCGCCGATGCACACGGCCGCGACTACGAGCCAGTGCGCATTGCGACTTGCGCGGATCGCGTGCGGGCGCGGCGCCTCTCTGAGCAGCCGGCGCTGCAGGGAGGCCATCGTGGAGGCAGCGGCGACATCGCTCACAGCTCCATTCCAGCGTTCCCTCATCCATAGATCAAATATAATTTTTTTATATTGATGATAGGCTAGTCCTATGGACGTGCGCCGTCTCGAGTACTTCCTCGCGATCGTCGACGAGGGCGGGATGACCAAGGCGGCCAGGATGCTGCATATCGCCCAGCCCTCGCTCTCGCAATCGCTTGGCGCGCTGGAGCGCGAGCTCGGCGTGGCGCTCTTCGACCGGGCCGGTCGCGGTATGCGGCTCTCCGCCGCCGGGCAGGCGCTGGTTGGGCCGGCGCGGCAGGCCCTGCGCTCGATACAGGCGGCGCGCGAGGCGGTGGTGGAGGTCTCTGAGCTGCTGGCCGGCACGCTGGAGATCGCCGCGCTGCCCACGCTGGCCGTCGATCCGCTGGCGGATCTCGTCGGCCGCTTCAGGACCGATCATCCGGGCGTCATCGTGCGGGTGCGCGAGGCGGAGAGCGCCGCCGGAACGAGCACGCTGGTGCGAGACGGCCGATGCGAGCTCGGCCTCGCGCACCTGCCACTGCCGCAGGAGGGCCTTCGCACCGTCGAGCTGGGGGTCCAGGAGCTGCTGTTCGTGCTCGCCCCCTCGATCGAGATCGCGGGCGAGATGCGCGCCGGCGTTGCGGCAGGCGGTTCGCCGCGGGCGATCTCGCCCGCCGCCCTGGCGAGGGTCCCGCTGATCGTGACCCCGCCGGGCACCTCGACCCGGATGCTGCTCGACCAGGCGATGGAGGCAGCCGGCGTGGTCCCCAACGTCGCCGTGGAGACCGACGCGCGCGAGGCGATCGTGCCGCTCGTGCTTGCCGGCGCAGGCGGCGCGCTGCTGCCGGCGCCGCTTGCGCTGGAGGCACAGCGTAGGGGAGCACTGCTGTGGGCCGCAAAGCCGCGCATAGCGCGTCGCATCGGGCTGATCCGCCGTCGGGGATCGCTCTCGTCCGCCGCGCGCGCGTTTGCCCGTCTCGCCGGCGTGGACGCGCTCGGGTGAGCTACCCCTTGGCGGCGTTCGAGGTCGCGAGCACCTTCCCGGAGGGCCCGATCGCCTGGATCGCGTACCAGCTGTAGCCGGAGTGGACCGGGATCGCCGTCTCGAAATTGGAGGGCGGTGCACTCGCAAGCTGTGAGGTGTGATGGACTTCATCCCAGCCGATCACCCTCCAGGAGCTGACTTCGGTCGCACCGTTCCAGCTCGCGTAGACGTCGAGGGTCCCCGTTGCCGCGCTGCGCACCGCGATGTCCGGCGGGCTTGCCGGCATGCCCTTCCAGGGCAGCCGGTAGGCACGGTAGGAGGTGCCCCTGCTCGGCAGCTGCGCCTGGAAGAGCACCGAGCCGTTGCTCGCGAATTCGGTGAAGAAGGGCGCCTGTCCCCATCCCACGAAGGAATCGCCGTCTGCGAGCAGCTGGTAGTTGCCCTGGCTGTCGGCGACCAGCGCGGGCGTATGCACTCGGCTGCTGATCAGCTTCACTTCCTTGTGGCTCCATTCGATGCGCTCGTGGACGATGCGCGACTGCTTGTGGACCTGTGGCGAGGCGCCGTCGTCGAAGGCGGTGATCGTGTCATCCGGCTGCCAGCGGAAGTCGTGCTGGTAGGCGGTTTCGGTGCCCGGCCCCATCTTGAAGCTGGGTTTCTTGCCGCCCAATTGCCATTCGATCGCGCCGGTGCGGTGGTTGATCTCATAGCCGGCCCACGTGTTGCGCGCAGAGATCAGGAAGTTGCCGTCGCCCGAAGGGTCGAGCGATATCGAGTTGATGTGAAAGTAGTCGTAGGGCCAACCGGCTGAGCCGGGAGGCGCCGAATAGGATTCGCTGAGCGCGACGTGGCCGTAGGCGTGCCACTCGAACATCACAAGGCCGGTCTTGATGTCGATCTCCTGCATCACCGCATCGAGCACGCCGGCATCGCTTCGGCCGTGAACCGAGGAGAGGTTCGCGTCCACGAGCGTGTAGGCGGTGATGTATGCCTGACCCTGGGGCGTGACGAGCAGTTCGTGCAGGTCGGCGTGGTAGCCGTTGCCCCCGTTGATCTGGGCTACGCGTTGGTAGTGGTCGTTGTAGATCTCGTCCTGGCCGAAGCCGACGCCGATCGGCGCGATGTAGCCCTGCCACCACACGAGCACCGGTTCGTGGTCGTATTCGGCGGTCTTGAAGTCCATCGCGTGTTCGTCGCTCGCCATTGGCTGGAACCAGACGAGCTGGCCGCTGCTGTTGATGATCGTGGGTCCCCACTGCGCGGCGCCTTCGTTGAAGGCGAAGAAGATGTCGCCTGCGCTCGCACTGGGGGAGTCGGCCTGCACGGAGATGGCGGGCGGGTGCAGCGTCGGCTCCGAGACGAAGCTCTGGACTTCGGTGCCGGACGTGGCCGCCTCGTGGGCGCTCTTCGGCGGGAACTCGTAGTGGAAGAGGCGTGCGATCTGAAAGTCGCTGCTGACGCGTTGCTGGTGGTGCGCGGGCCCGACCATCGCCGAGACGGTGACGTGCTCGCCTTCGCGAAAGCCTGTGGTGGGGATGAAGCTCGCGCCGGGGGCGCTCGCGTATGAGCGCAGGCTGCCCCTGTGGGCGCCACTGCGCGATCCGATCACCGAGACGTCGCTGATCTCGCTCGCGGGCTCGCCAAGGAAGCTGATCTGGGTGTGCGGCGATGCGTCCGGGGTGCCCGGCAGCGGAGAGACGGTCACCGGCGGCGGCGAGGCCGCCGAGGCGCAGGCGGCGCTGAGCGTGAGCGCCAGCAACGCACCCAACAGAGTGGTGGGCAGTGCGCGTAGGCCGCGCCCTCGTGCGGTCGGTCGCTGATATCTCATTTCCCCATCAATCTCTCCGCCCCCTCGCGGCGGGCCGCCACCACCACTCTACGGCGATCCGCGCTCGCAGGTGGCAAGGGGCGCCGGCATGATTGGGGGCCGGTAGTTTTCGCCAGCGCCTGACGCCGAATGTTGAGAACACGTGAATGCATGGGCGGTTGCGGTGCCGGACTCCGCGGGTGCCGGGGCCTTCCTGGGTAACGTCTATCGACTGATGCCAAGCCCCGAGACCGAGAGCCCCTCCCAGCGCGCTCGCGCGCGCATGTTCGAAACCCGCAGCCAGTCCTGGCGCGAAGCGGGGCTGCTGCGCGAGATCAACCCGCACGCCGTGCGACGCGCGCGGCTGACTGCGCTGCTGCTACTGCCCATATTCGTCGGGATCGCGGTGCTGGATCACCACCTCAAGACTGTGATCGGCGGCTCGAAACTGGCGCGGGAATTCGAAGTCCCGATCCAGATCGTGAGCGTGATCGCGCTCGCGATCCTCGGCTGGGTGATCGCGCGCGACGCCGGCAGGGCGTTCGGCCCGGCGCTGTTCAGGCGCCTCGAGCCGGCCACGGCGGGCACCGTCGGCTTCCTGATCCGCCTGATCACGATTGCAGTCGCGCTGGCCGTCGCGCTGAGCGCCGGAGGCGTCAAATTCCAGACGCTTGCGATCGGCGGCGCCCTCGCCGCGGTGATCATCGGCCTTGCCGCACAGCAGACCTTCGGCAACGTGATCGCCGGCACCGTGCTGCTGAGCGCCCGACCGTTCCGCGTCGGCGAGCGCGTGCGCCTGCAGGGCGGCCCGCTCGCCGGGCAGGTCGACGGGGTGGTCAGCTCGCTTGGGCTGCTCTACACGACCTTCCTCGCCGGGGAGGAGTCGATCATGGTGCCAAACAGCGTCGTGCTGAGCGTGATGGTGATCACCAGCGAGCAGCACACCTCACCGGCCGGCTGGCTCGGTGTCAGCCGACGCCGGGCGAGCGTGGCCGAGGAGTCGCCGCTGGGCGCCACGACGGCGCCCCTGCCTCCGACGATCCGCCAGTGAGGCAGTCGGCGCCAGCTCCCCACCGCCACCGCCGCCGCGACCGCGGCGCAGCGGCGAGGACTAAAAGCGTGGCGGCTCAGCCTGTCAGCCTGTAGCGCAAGAAGAGGGCGGACTCGTGCTCGTAGAGCGCGAGCAGCTCCATCTGCCTTGGGGGGGCGATCTCCGCTCCGACGAGGATTCGCAGCTGCTCGTTACCGCCCGCGAGCTTTGGCGCAAACGAGAGGAAGAGCTCGTCGACCAAGCCCGCTGAGACGAGCTGGCAGCCGAGATGGGGTCCGCCCTCGCACAGCAATGTGCGCACGCCGTGCTTGCTGCCGATCTGCCGCAGCGCAAGGGAGAGATCGAGCGCACCGGAGCGCTCGCATCGCAGGTAGCCAGGCGCGGCTGGGCACGGCGGGATCTCCTGCGAGGTCGGGGTGACGATCGTCACGGGCTGCTGCGGCTCGGCCAGCAGGGGGACCTCCTGCTGGGTAAGGCTCATGCTCCTAGAAACGATGAACGTGGGCAGCTCCTCACTCAGGCCGTGGGTGCGACGCGCCTCCCGGTCTTCCTCGCCGCGCAGCACGCGCGCATAGTGCTCAGCGCGGACGGTCTGCGCTCCGACCAACAGCCCCCCGACGATCGTGCGCAGCCCATGCAGCAGAGCACTGTCGGCGCGGTCGCCGATCGGCCCGGCGCGTCCGTCGATGCTGGCCCTGCCATCCGCCGTGCTCGCCATGTTCAGCAGTACGTAGGGCCGCTCCTGAGTCGCGTCTGCGGTGCCGCGTAGCCGGGCCTGTGCGGCCAGCTCGTCGAGGATCTCGGGGATCGCGACCGTCTCCCTGGCTCCAGAAGGAAACGGGAGCAGGCGTCTGAGCGCGGGGGTGGGAGGCTGTGCGGTGGCGATGGTGTTCCAGATATATCAGCGCCCAAAGCCGCGCGCCGCAAAATCAGGCAAGGCTTACGGCTCTGGCAAGCCCCGTGAGGTCCTCCTTGGGCGTAGCAGCTTATCAACACCGCAGATTGATGACGTGGTACCTTCGTGACGTCTGGCCGGCCCCTGTGGACCGGTGAAAAGTAGTTAGTGCAGCAGGCCCGCAGGTTGACGCTGGAACAGCATCCTCCGCGTGCCGGCAGGCACACACATAGCGGAGGAATCGAATGCCCACCGGCACCGTCAAGTGGTTCAGCGACGACAAGGGGTTTGGGTTCATCACCCCTGACGACGGCGACAGGGACCTGTTCGTTCATCACACCGGCATCAACGGGGACGGCTATCACTCCCTGAAGGAGGGGGCGAAGGTCTCCTACGACGCCGAGGATGGCGACAAGGGCCCAAAGGCCGTCAACGTCAACACGCTGTAGCCAGCGGACCTCGCCGATCGGCCGCCCAGGCGGCGGGAGGCGTGCCTGCGGCCCGCGCAGCGCGTCGGGGCACAGGTTGAAGGGGTTGCTCAGAGAGCCCGCCGCGTGCGGGCTCTCTGCGTGCTGAGACCTGGGATCCAGCTTTGCCGCGCCCCCGACCTGGCTTGCTCGGCCCCTAGCGCGCCTAATATGCCTCACACCGCCGGCGATCGCCGCCGCGCCGCCGTGACCCGCCGCGGACGTTTGTCCTGCAGATGGGCGCGGCTGCGCCTGGTGATCGCGGGGGCTCACGCGAGCATGCCGACCGACGCGACATCAATCACATTGCGGGATGGCGTCTCCGATGGCGGCGCTCGCGCTGAGATCGGCCTGTTTGGCGGCGAGCGTCTGGGGGCGCCCAAGCGCGCCCGAGCCGGGGCCTGGACGCGCCAGCACATCCTCGGCCTGCTCGCGCTGAGCGTGATCATCGGCGGCAGCCTGCTGCTGGTCATCATCGCCGCCGACCGGCCCAGCATCGTCTCGGCGACGACAAGGTCCGACTTCTTCCCCGGATGGATGGCGGGGCCGCTCGGTGGGCTCTGGCCGGGGCTCACGCGGAGCGCGGCGGCGCTGAAGATCGTGTTCACCATCGTGGTGCTGGCGATGTACGGCTGCTACGCGCTTTTGATGCGAAGGATCGCCGGGCTTGGGTCCAGGTGGGTGATTGGGGCGATCCTCGCCGTTCAGCTCATCTTCTTTCTATCTCCGCCGCTCACGCTCACCGATGTCTTCAACTACATCAACTACGCGCGGATGGAGGTGGTGCACAACCTCAACCCCTACGCGACGATTCCTGCGCTCGAGCCGCACGGCGACCCCGCCTACGCGCTCAGTAACTGGCACGATCTGCTGAGCCCCTACGGGCCTCTGTTTACGATCATCACCTTCGCGGTGGCCTCGCTTGGGATTGCGGCTGCCTTCTGGGTGGCCAAGGGGGCGATCGTGCTGCTCAGCCTGGCGCTGCTTGGCCTGGTGTGGAAGTGCGCACGCCTGCTCGACCGCGATCCCGTCGAGGCGGTTGCCTTCGCGGGCCTCAATCCGATCGTTCTCGTCTGGGGCTTCGGCGGAGACCACAACGATGTCTTCATGGTCTTCTTCATCATGCTTGCCGGCTGGCTGCTGCTGCGCGCGGGCGCCGGGCGCGACTCCTCTCAGACGCCGCCCGGCGGGGGGGCGCTCGCGCAGGTGCGTTCCTGGCTGCTGCCGCTAGCGGTGAGCGAGGTTGCCGCCGGCACGGCGCTCGCGGCAGCCGTGTTCGTGAAGGCCTCGGGCGCGATCGTTGTGCCGATCTTCCTCGCGGCACTGCTCAGGGCTCCGCGACGAGCGGTGCAAACCCTGATCGGCCTGGTGGTGGGTGGGGTGCTCCTGGCGACGCTCAGCTACCTCGTCTTCGGCGCCCACGTTCCCTCGGTGATCACTCAGGGCAGCATCGTCACGGGGCTGAGCGTGCCGAATCTGCTCGGGATGGCGCTTGGGCTCGGCGGCGAGACAGGGCTGCTGCGCGAGGCCATCGCGCTCGTGCTGGTGGGCGTCGTGATCGCCTGCTGCGTGCTGGCCTACCGGCGACGCGAGATCGTCACCCCGGCCGGATGGGCGACGATCGGTCTGCTGCTCACGCTGGCCTGGGTGCTGCCCTGGTACATCCTCTGGGCGCTGCCGCTGGTGGCTCTGTCCAGCTCCAGCAGGCTACGGATGGCGATGGCGCTTCTCAGCGTTTATCTGATCGTGGTGTGGGTACCGAGCGCATCGGATCTGACCGGCGCGATCGGCCTGCACCCGGAAAAGACCTCACTTGGCAAGCAGCACCAGCGGATCGTCCGCGAACTGATGAACTGAGAAGGTCTGCCGCCTTCGATGAGGCGCATTCTGAGCTCCCGGTGCTCAGGAACCCGCGCCAGGATGGCCGCTTACGCGCTGCTCTCCCTCCGGCAGTTTTCCGTCGCGGCCTACGTACCCGTCCTTGCCGCCGGCGCAGAGGTAGACCGCGTCACTCTCGCCGACGTTGCGCAGTCGCCGCAGCGTGTGTGCCTCCACATGGGCGAACGTGCCTGCCGGCATCGGGTAGACAGAGCCGTCGCCGAGTTCGATCTCCATCGCTCCCTCGTGCACGAAGTAGAGCTCGTCCTGCTCATCGTGGTAGTGAAAGCCGGTCTGGTAGCCAGCCGGCATCACGATCGCGTTCACGCCGAAGGCGGCGACGCCAAGGCCCTTGCGGACCTTGCGGAAGCCGTGACCCTCGCCCAGGTCGTCGAGGTGGCCGACGGCGTAGCCCTCGCCCCTTCGCACGTCAGGATAATCGGATGACTCCATCTGATCGTCTCCTTGCTCTAGTGGTCGGCGACGTAACCGCCATCGGGAACGAGCGGCCGACCCTCCGCCGCCCACCGCAACAGCCCTCCAGACATCGTGTAAGCCTCGAAGCCGGCGGCCCTGAACGCCTGGGCCGCCATCTGGGAGCGAGCTCCCACTCTGCAGTAGAAGACGACGGGCCGATCCCTGGGAACGCTCCCGGCAGCTTCCGTGAGCTCGTTCAGAGAGATGTGCCGCGAGCCCTCTATGTGGCCGGCCTGGCGCTCGTATGTCTCGCGCACATCGATCACCTCGGGGGCGGGCTCCCGCGCCTGCCAGCCGGCCACGTCTGCGGGCGCAATCTCGATCGAGGGCTCGCTGCTCGTCGCGCTCATCGCCGTGAGCGTAGCGATCGCCTCGCGACCACTAGGATCAGCTACCCAACGACTGAGGACCTGAGCCCCTATGCAACAGACTTTGAGCGACGTCTACACGATTCCCCGCGAGCACCTCGATTTCTGCGAGACCATCGGCCAAATCGCGCGCGAGCGGATCGCGCCGCGGGCCGCCGAGATCGACGAGAAGGCCGAATATCCGTGGGACATCAGGAAGGTGCTGGCAGAGCAGGACATCCTCGGGCTGCCGTTTCCAGTCGAGTACGGCGGCACCGGCACCGGCACGCTGATGCTCAACATGGCCATCGAGGAGATCGCCAAGGTCGACGCCGCCTGCGCGCTGATCCTCATGGTCCAGGAGCTCGGCACGCTTCCGATCCAGCTCTTCGGCTCCGATGAGCTCAAGCAGCGGTTCCTGCCCAGGTGCGCAAGCGGAGAGTTCTCGCCCGCCTTTGCGCTGTCGGAGCCGGAGGCCGGCTCCGATCCAGCCGGCATGAAGACCACGGCAGTCCTCGACGGTGAGGAGTGGGTGATCAACGGCACCAAGAACTGGATCTCCAACCTCGGGGTTGCCGACTTCTACATCTGCTTCGCGGTCACCGACCGCGAGAGCAAACGCATCACCGCCTTCGTCGTGGAGGCTGACCGGCCCGGCTTCAGCGTCGGAAAGCTCGAGCACAAGCTGGGAATCAGGGCCTCGCCGACCGGCCAGCCGATCTTCGAGGAGGTCAGGGTGCCGAAGGAGAACGTGATCGGTGAGGTCGGCAGAGGTCTCTCGGTTGCTCTCGGGACGCTCGAGCGCACTCGCCTCGGTGCCGCGGCTCAGGCCGTGGGAATCGCACAGGGGGCGACCGACTACGCGCTCTCCTACGCCAAGGAGCGAGTCCAGTTCGGCAAACCGATCTTCGACTTCCAGGGGATCCAGTTCAAGCTGGCCGACATGCAGACCAGGACTGCCGCCGCCAGAGAGCTTCTCTACAAGGCCTGCGCGATGGCTGACCGCCGCGATCCGGCAGCCGCCCGCTATTCCTCCATGGCCAAGGTGTTCTGCTCGGACACCGCGATGGCCGTGACTGTGGATGCGGTACAGGTGCTGGGCGGCTACGGTTATGTCAAGGAGTACCCGGTGGAGCGCATGATGAGAGACGCGAAGATCACTCAGATCTACGAGGGCACGAACGAGATCCAGCGGCTCGTGATTGCCCGCACGCTGAAGTAGGGGCCGATGCCGCGCTTGCGCCCCTCGCTGCCATCTAGCCATTTGCGGCGAGTTGGCGTGGCGGCGCTGATCGCGTTCTCGCTCGGGCTGATCGTGATCGTCGTGGGACAGGGCTTCAGCACCATCGGGGCGATCAAGGCGCTGGAGGAGGTCGCGCTTGGAGTGATCGCCGTGATTGTGTTCGCGGGGGGCGCGGCGATCGTCGCCGTGCGTCTGGGCGGCTGGCGCGAACCCGAGTCGGAGACGGAGTTCGAAGAGATCGTGCGCCACTCCGAGCAGCTGGCGCGCGAACGCCTCTTCGCCGATCCCGAGGAATCCGAGTTCGACGCGCTTGACCCGCTCGACGACGAGGACTTCAAGGAGCTGGTGCGCGAAGCACTCGACGACCTGCCCGAGCTGCTGCGCAACGCATTGCGCCACGTCGCCGTCGTGATCTCCGACGACGGACGCAAGCACGGGGCCTACGGGCTCTACATGGGCGGCACCGTCAGCCGCGACGACGTGCACGATCGGATCGTCGTATTCCGGGATACGCTGCGGCGAGACTTCGGCTACGACCCTGACCTGCTGCGGGACCAGGTGACGAGGACCGTCCGCCACGAGCTTGCGCACCACGTCGGCTTCGACGAGCTGGGCGTCAGCCGCCTCGATTTGTAACGGCGCACCGCCAAGGTCGCCGCATCCATAGGATTCGCGCTCAAATCTCTACCGAGGAGAAGAGCACTCAAATGCCTGAAGCAGTCATCGTCGACGCGATCAGAACGCCCATCGGCCGAGCGGTGAAGGGGTCACTGAAGACCGTCAGGGCCGACGACCTCGCCGCGATTCCGCTGAAGGCGCTGATCGAGCGCAACCCTCAGGTCGAGTCGTCGTCCATCGGCGACGTGATGATGGGCTGCGGCTTCTGCGAGGGCGAGCAGGGCTACAACATCGGCCGCAACGCGACGCTTCTGGCGGGCATCGACCACCACGTGCCTGGCACGACCGTCAACCGCTTCTGTGCCTCCTCGCTGCAGACCGCACGGATGGCCTTCCACGCGATCAAGGCCGGCGAGGGAGATACCTATATCGCCGCCGGCGTCGAGGCCGTCTCGCGAGCTGGCGGCGGAGCGCAGTTCGAGTTCAACAAAGCTCTCGACGGCTCGGAGGGATCGCTCTACAACGTCTACATCCCGATGGGCCTAACCGCCGAGAACGTCGCCGAGCGCTGCAACGTAAGCAGACAGGCTCAGGACGAATGGGCGGTGACCTCGCAGAACAGGGCGGTCGCGGCCCAGGAGTCGGGCCACTACGACAGCGAGATCGTGCCAGTCACCGTGCCCGCGCACAAAGATCTCGACAAGGAAGGCAAAGAGATCGACGTGCCGCAGACGATTCTCAGCAAGGACGATGGCCCGCGGCCAGGCACCACGCTGGAGAAGCTCAGCCAGCTGGCACCCGCCTTCAAGCCCGATGGCACCGTCACCGCCGGCAACGCCTGCCCGCTCAACGACGGCGCGGCCGCGCTGCTCGTGATGTCGCAGGAGCGAGCGAGCGAGCTTGGGCTTACCCCGAAGGTGCGGATCATCGCCTCCACGGTCGTCGCGATCAGGCCGGAGATCATGGGCCTTGGCCCGATTCCTGCGATCCAGCAGCTGCTTGCGCAGACGAAGATGAGCATGCAGGACATCGACGTGGTGGAGATCAACGAGGCGTTCGCCGCCCAGATCGTGCCCTGCATGGAGGATCTGAAAATAGACGCCGAGAAGCTCAACCCCTTCGGCGGCGCGATCGCCCTCGGGCATCCATTCGGCATGACCGGCGCGCGCATCATGACCGCGCTGATCAACGACCTGCAGACGCTCGATGGCACCTACGGCATCGAGTCGATGTGCGTCGCCGGCGGCATGGGCATGGCAATGCTCGTCGAACGGCTGAGCTGATCGATCAGCTGTCCAGCCCAGGAATAGGCTGGATCGGCAGCGAGCCGTAGATCGCTTCGAGCTCGCTGAGGTCGAGTCGATCCTGAGGCCGGTCTGCGAGGCGCTTGAAGCCGACGAGGCTTTGCAGATCGGCGAAGCGCCCTGGATGACCGTCGATTTCGGCAGCCACGGCGTTGCCGGCGACGGTCTCGAAGTCCAGCGGTGGCACTCCGCCGCGCAGGATGTCCACGATGCCGCGGCGAGAGCATACGCGCAGGTGCTCCGCGCCAAAGATGTCCTCTGGCGTGAGCACCTTCTCGTCGCTTAGCCGTCTGGCGTCTGTGCGCTCCAGAAAGCGCAGGATGGCCGCGTCGGCATCCGGCCCGTCGTCCACGAGCAGATCGCTGTCCTTGGTCGCGCGGATGTAGCCGTGGTAGATGACGCTGAAGCCGCCGATCACCACGCAGGACAGCCCGGCCGCATCGGCGTCGGCGAGGACGCCGCCCAGATCAGGACCAGTAAGCTCGTCTTGGGGCATGGCCGGCACGGATCGAGACTGCGAGCAGGGCGACCGCCTGCTGGGAGAGCCGCTGGCCCATCGCGATGCGCTGCGCTGGCGTCATCCTTGCGCTGAGCGCGCGTTCCTGCTCGGCCGCCTCGTGATTGATCGCGGCCCACTCGGCCTCATGGCCCACCGACAGCAGGGAAGCCTTCGCTGGAGTGCTCACGACCCGATTCTACCGGCAGCATCAGCGTCTCCCGTCTGCACGCGAGGCGTTTCGCGCCGCCGCCTCCGAGCGGCGCAGCTACTCGCCGGTCGCTTGGGCCGGGCCCGAAAGCGTGAGCGCGAAGAGCTCGTCGGGATCGGTCAGCCAGTGCGTCAGCGCGAGGCCGGCGGAGGCGAGGTCGTCCTCGATGCGGCGGCGGGTGAACTTCGCGCTGATCTCGGTCCGCATCTCCTCGCCTTCCTCGAAGTGGACCGAGAGCTCGAGGGCCTTCACGCTAACGGTCTGCTCGCGCTTTGAGCGCAGCCGCATCTCGATCCACTCGTGGTTGCGGTCGAACAGGGCGACGTGGTCGAAGTGGGCGGGCTCGAAGTCGGCGTCGAGCTCCCTGTTGAGGACGTGCAGGACGTTGCGGTTGAACTCGGCGGTGACGCCCTCGCTGTCGTCGTAGGCGGCCTCCAGCACCTCCGGGTCCTTGACCAGATCCGTGCCCATCAGGAGGTGGTCCTGCGGCCTCAGCAGGCCTGCGATCTGGCGCAGGAACCTGCGCCTGCTGCCAGGCGGGAAGTTGCCGATCGTGCCGCCGAGGAATGCGACCAGGCGACTGCCCTGATCGACCGGCGCCGGTACGCCGTCGAGATGACGCTCGAAGTCGCCGATCACGCCGTGCACGCGCAGGCCCGGGTATTCGTCGACCAGATCGGAGGCGCAATCCCGGACCATCGCCTCGGTCACGTCGAGCGGTACGTAGCGACGTAGGCTGCCGCAGGCGTGCAGGGCATCGAGCAGCACCCGCGTCTTGGCCGCTGTCCCGGAGCCGAGCTCGACCAACTCGGCCGCACCCGTGAGTTGCGCGATGCGGGCCGCCGTCCGATCAAGGATCGCGCGCTCCGCACGGGTCGGGTAGTACTCCGGCAACTCGCAGATGCGGTCGAACAGCTCCGCACCGCGCGTGTCGTAGAAGTGCTTCGGCGGCAGCTCCTTGAACGGGCGCGTGAGGCCGTCCAGCACGTCGTCCGCCAGGGAGCGCTCCCCGCCGGGCTCGAGGTATGAGTCGATCTTGATCGGTGCTTCTGCGATGCCTGTGTCAGGCTGCATCTGAGCGTCCTCCTCAGAGATCGGTTGCGAGGCGCAGCCCGGCGAATATCTGTCGTCGCTCAGGCAGGTCCCAATTGCGGAATGTGCGCGTCGCGACGCGCGGCTCTGCTGCGAAGGAGCCGCCACGCAAGACGCGGTAGCCCCGGTCGAAGAACACTTCCGAGTACTCGCGATACGGATGAGCGGAGAACCCGGGGTAAGCGCTGAACTCGCTGCCGGTCCACTCCCACACCGCGCCTATGCCGGCGAGCTCCTGCTCGGCCGTCGCGCGCTCCCACTCGGCCTCGGTGGGAAGCCGCGCATCTTGTGAGGCGGCAAACGCCTGTGCCTCGTGGAAGCTGACGTGACAGACCGGGTCGAGGTCCTTGCCGGCGCCGGCCCTTGGGTCGCATGGCTGCTCTGTGCTCTGGCACCATGCCCATCCCGCCTGCGACCACCACTCCCTGCGCTCGTAGCCGTCCTGCTCGCGGAACTGACGCCACTGCGTGTTGCTTACAGGCAGGCGGGCGATCCGAAAGGCGCGCACTTCCACGCGGTGGCGCTGCCGCTCGTTGTCGTAGGCGAAGCCGTCGGGGCCCGCGCCCATCTCGAACGCTCCCGCCTCGACCTCGATCCACCGCGGGCCGCCAGTCGCGGCGGAGGCCAGCGTGGGGCCATCGCGCCAGCCCTCTGGCAGCAGGTCTGCCAGCGACATGGTCTGCAGCATCGTCTCGGTGTGCTGCAGCTCATGGCGAAGAACCATCTCGTGCGTCATGCCATCGCCCACGCCGCGATCGAAGGCAAGGGAGCGCGTCCGGTCACGCACGTCGCTCATGTACGCAAGCGCGGCTGGAGCGTCCAGCAGCTCGACTTTGCCGCGGACCGCGCGCGGCGTCTCGAAGGCGTCGTACAGGGCTGCGAGATCTGGACGCAGCAGTGGCCGTCGGGCGTGCCGATGTGCAAGCCAGAGGTCTTCGTATGCGGCGATGTGGGCGAGATCCCACACCAGTGGGCTCATCAGCGGCGAGTGGACGCGCTCGAGATCGGCGGCGTCGAGATGAGATACGAGCCGGTGGGTGCGCGCCCGGACCTCTTCGAGGTCCGCGACGACATGCTGCGCGCCGACCTCCGGCGCGATGGTCTTGATTGCGCTCTCGACCATTGCTGCCTGCTCACTCTAACGACGTGAAGCCTGCGATCCCAGCTTTGAATCGCATTTCAGAGAGATCGCTGCGCATCGGCAAGGGCCTCAGCCGCCATCGTTCCAGCCGCCGATCGCACGAGTGTCGTGCTCGGCACAGAGCATGCTGAGCGTTGCGGTGCTCAGCATCAGCCGCGCTCCAAGCTCTGGCCCCGCTTCGATCCAGCGCGCTGCGAGCACCCGCAGGATATGGCCATGAGCGAAGACCGCCGCCTGCCCAGGCAGGCCGCAGAGCAAGGCGATCACTGCGTCGGCGCGAGCTCCGACTTCGCTTGTGCTCTCGCCGCCGGGGCAGCCGTCGCGCCACAGGCTCCATCCCGGCCGGCGCTGCTCGATCTCGGCGCTGGTCAGGCCCTCGTAGTCCCCATAATCCCACTCGGCGAGATCCGCGACGGTCTGTGCCTGTCCACCGAGCCCGCAGAGCTCGCATGTTTCCCGGGCGCGTCGCAGCGGGCTGCTGAGGACCAGCTCGAAGCTGTGGCCTGCAAGCCTGTCGGCGATCTGCGCGGCGGCCTGGCGACCCGCGGGCGTGAGGGGCAGGTCGGTGCGGCCGGTGTGCCTGCCGGATACGCTCCACTCGGTCGCGGCGTGGCGGACGAGCAGCACCTGGCGCTCAGCAGGAGATCGATCTGCGCTCATCTCGTCGGTGCGGCTGGTGCTGCCTTGTCGTCGAGGATCAACGTCAGGCGCTCGCGTCTAAGCAGGCTTGCCGGCACGTGCTTGGTCGGCGTGCCGAGTGCTGCGCTGACCGCGTCTGTCTTGCTCGGGCCGGTCGCAAGCAGCAGGCAGCGATGGGCGGTGCGCAGCATCGCCAGGCTGAGCGTGATCCGCTGCGGCGGGGGCTTCGGCGAGTCGTGCACCGAAAGGCACAGCTCGTGCTCCTGCGCATCGAGCGTCGGCGCGCCCGGGAACAGCGAGGCGACGTGGCCGTCCGGCCCAATGCCGAGCACGATCAAGTCGATCACCGGCACGAGCGTGCCCTGCTCGCCGAGGCGATCTCGGAGCTCCTCGGCGTATCGCCTGGCACCCTCCTCTGGGCCAAGCTCGCCCTGCATCCTGTGGATGGCTTGCGGCGCGATGGGTATGCGCTGCAGCAGCTTCTGCGCCGCCATCCTGTAATTGCTCTGTTCGTCCTCAGGTGCCACGCAGCGCTCGTCTGCGAACCACACCTCGACCGCCTCCCAGCTCTCCATCGACTCGGCGAGCAGTTCGTAGGTGCGTTCGGGAGTGCCGCCACCGCTGAGCGCCAGATGAGCCCTGCCCCGTTGCTGCACCGCTCTGCCCAGCTGGGCGGCGATGTCTCGTGCGGCCCTGACAGCCACGGCCTCTGGATCGGCGAGCGTGCTCATGCGCGTCATGACGTCATCTCCGCTGCTGCATGCAGCGCCGGCTCGTAGGTCGGATCGCGCAGTAGCGCCTGTCTGATGCCCTCGCCGAGGATCCCGCCCTCGCCGCGCGAGGCTCCGAGGATCGTCCATTGCCGCTCCGGTCCTCCTGCGACGCTGCGCCTGGTGTGCAGGCCCCCTGGTCCGCGTTCGAAGCTCACGCTGCGTCCGGATGAGGTCTTCAGCGTGACTTCGGCAAGGCCGCGCTCCAGTTGCGTAGGGGCGGCGTGGAGATCGAAGGTGACCTCACCCTTATGCGCACGGGCTCTGCCTTGCAGGCAGTCGCCACGTGAAATGAACCTGCCGACCCGCCAGCGCAGGCGCGCTGCGAGCCACCCCGCCAGCAGCAGCGCGACGACCGTCGAGTCGGGATGATGGGACATCTCCACATAGGAGATCGCATCCAGATCTCCTCGCAGCTGTGGCGGATCGAACGCGTTTGCGATCCGCTCACGCCAGGGGGTGCTGCGCAGCCAGGCAAGATCGACCACGTAGGCCCTCCCGGCCAGCTGAGAGGCGCGTTCGATCGCCTCGTGACAGTTCGGGTCGTCCACCGAGTCGAGCAGCACCGCCTGGGCCAGCGGCAGCAGTGCGTCGATCGCCTCCGGGTGGCCATGCGGCGACCACAGCACAGTCGGCATGTCGCTGACCACGAGCGGGTCGGCGATCGTCGGAAGGTCGTCGAGGTGGCGCGGGCCGATCTCCACGACGATCGTCTCGCGCAGGACAGCGGGCTCGCCCGGCCCAGGCTGCACCGGCGCGATGCTCGCCCGCGCATCCAGCCGGTCGCGCTGCGGGTCATAGGCGAGTACGAGCATGCGCGAGGCGTGGTAGCGGCCCACCGCGCGCATCCTGTTGGCGATTTCTCCGGCCCAGGCCTTCTCCACGAAGGCGATCATGTTCAGCGCCCGGCCTGGCGCGACGCCTTCGCTTTCGGCATGCCGCTCCGCGAGCAGGGTCCGAAGCGCCGCTTCGATCGCATCGGGACTCGTGTCCTGGGCGCTCCAGAACGAGTCCCCGCTGAGCGCCTCCCCGCCCGCGTGCATCAGATCGCGCGCCAGCCCTGGCCTTCGAGCATCACCTCGCGCGCCTCCGCGGGTCCCTGCGAGCCGGCTTCGTATTGCGGCAGTGGTCCCGGCGTGTGCTCGAATGCTTTGACGATCGGGTCGCAGATCCGCCATTGCGCCTCGACCTCGTCGTTCCTGGTGAACAGGGTCGCGTCGCCGCGCATCGCGTCGAGGATCAAGCGCTCGTAGGCCTCCGGCGATTGGGACAGGAAGGCTGTGCCATAGAGAAACTCCATGTTCACCGGCCGGATCACCATTCTGGTGCCGGGGATCTTCGCGCCGAGCTGCAGCGAGACCCCCTCGTTGGGTTGCACGGTGAGCACGAGCTGGTTGGGCCTGACCCCAAGCGAGCCCTCGCGGCTGAACGGCAGATGCGGGACGGGCTTGAGCGTGATCGCGATCTCGGTCACCTTGCGCGCGAGCCGCTTGCCGGCGCGCAGATAGAACGGCACGCCGGCCCAGCGCCAATTGTCGACCTCCAGCCGCAGCGCGGCGAAGGTCTCGGTGTTGGAGTCCGCTCGCACGCCCTCCTCTTCCAGATAGCCGGGTACATCCTCGCCGCCCTCATGGCCGGCTGCATACTGCCCCCTGACCGACATCTGCGACACCTCCTCGGGGGCAGGGGCATGGATCGAGCGCAGCACCTTGACCTTCTCGTTGCGAACCTCCTCGGCGCTGAATCGCACGGGTGGGTCCATCGCCACGTGGCAGAGCAGCTGCAGCATGTGGTTCTGGATCAGATCGCGCAGCGCGCCCGCGCCCTCGTAGTAGCCGGCGCGGCCTTCGATCCCGATGTCCTCAGCAGCCGTGATCTGGACGTTGTCGATGTAGTTGCGGTTCCACAGCGGCTCGAACATGCCGTTGGCGAAGCGAAACGCCATCATGTTCTGGACCGTCTCCTTGCCGAGGTAGTGGTCGATCCTGAAGACCTGGGACTCCTCGAAGACCGCGAGCACGCGCCGGTTGAGATCCATCGCCTCCGCCAGCGAAGTGCCGAAGGGCTTCTCGATGATCACCTTCACGTTCTCAGGCCCAGAGCTCTCCCTGCCGGCGCTTGACGGGCCGGCGTCGTCCCGGCCGCCGCGGTCGCTCCGGCCGTCGCCGTCGAGCGCGGCGCTCCCCTGATCGCCGTCCCTGCGAGCGAGCCCCTGGCGTCCGAGTGCCTCGACTATCACGGGGAAGAACGCCGGTGCGGTGGAGAGGTAGAAGAGGCGCGCGAGCGGTTCCCCCGCGGCGCGCTCGAACTCGTCGAGCTCCCGTGCAAGCTCGACATAGACGGAGTCGTCGTCGAAGACTCCGGCGACGTACTTGACCTGCTCCAGCAGGCCCTCGAGCACGTCCTTATCAGGGCTGCGACGCGAGAAGCGGCGGATCGCCTGCTCGCAATCGGCCCTGTAGTCCTCGTGGGGCTTGTCCCGTCGGGAGACCCCGATCATGTGGAAGCGCTCCGGCAGCGCGCCCTCGTGGGCCAGGTTGTAGAGCGCGGGCAGCAGCTTGCGGCGCGCAAGGTCGCCCGTCGCACCGAAGATCACCATCGTCGTGGGCGGCACCGGCAGCCGCTCCAGCCCGGCGACGAGTGGGTTGCTTGCTGCGGCTGCGGAGGGCGCAGCCGACGGGGAGCTCATCGCTTCGCCGACCTCCTTGGCTTCGCGGTGGCGGGCTTGGAGGTTGTTCTGCGGCTGCTGGCCTTCGCTGCGGTGGCGGGCTTGGAGGTTGTTCTGCGTCCGTTGGTCTTCGCGGTGGCGGGAGCCTTGGCGGTCTTGCCACCGCCCGCGCCGACGCCGGCCGCCTTGACCGCGTGCCCCCCGAACTGGTTTCGCAGGGCCGCGAGCAGGCGGTGGGTGAAGTCGCCGTTCCCGCGCGAGTAGAAGCGCGATTGCAGCGCCGCTGTGAGCGCTGGCGTGGGTACGTCGTGAGCGGTGGCGTCCTCGATCGTCCAGCGTCCCTCGCCGGAGTCCTCGGTGTAGCCCTCGATCTCGGCAAGGTCGTTGCCATCGGCTTCGAAGGCGCGCGCGGCAAGTTCGCAGAGCCAGGAGCGCACGACCGAGCCCTGGCCCCAGAGGTGGGCGATCTTCGCGTTGTCGAGCTCGTACTCGCACTTGTCGAAGACGTCGAAGCCCTCGGCGTAGGCCTGCATCAACCCGTACTCCACGCCGTTGTGGACCATCTTCACGTAATGCCCGGCGCCGGCCGGACCGAAGTGCAGCCAGCCTCTCTGCCCGATCGCCTGGATGCTCTGCTCGTTGGTGGGCGGCGCGAGCACGTCGAGGATCGGTGCCAGGCGTTTGACCGCGGTCGAGGGTCCGCCGACCATCATGCAGTAGCCCACCTCCAGGCCCCAGACTCCGCCGGATGTGCCCACGTCGACGTAGTGGATGCCGAGCTTGCTCATCTCGGTCGCGCGTCGCTTGTCGTCGGTCCACTTCGAGTTGCCGCCGTCGATGATCGTGTCGCCGCGCTGCAGCAGCTTGGAGAGCTTCTGAACCGTCTGCTCGGTTGGATCGCCGGCCGGCACCATGATCCAGACAAGACGCGGGGGCGCGAGCTTCTTGACCAGGCTTGCGAGCGTCGCGGCTCCGACCGCTCCATCTGAGACAGCACGCTTTACGGCATCCTTATCGAAGTCGAACGCGACCACCTCGTGCTCGGAGTCCCGCCTGATGCGGTGCACCATGTTGCCGCCCATCTTGCCCAGCCCGACGAATCCGATCTGCGTCACGGAGCCTCCTCGATAGTGGTCCTCTGTTGGCTTCTCAAAGCGCTTGCTCACGGACCTTGGCGGCCAGTGCTCTCAGTGCCGCGGCCGGATCTTCCTCCTGCAGCGTGATTCGGGCGGCAGGCAGGCGGTGGGCGCGCAGCGTCTGCAGGTCGCCGTCCGCCTGGGCGTGCTCGAGCGCGGTGAAGGTGTATGCCTTGGCTGGCACCGGCACGTCGTCGCCGCTGTCATGGAGCAGCTGCAGGAATCGCCCCGTCGGTGGCCCGCCCTTGTGGAACTGGCCGGTCGAATGCAGGAAGCGCGGGCCGTAGCCGAAGGTGGTGGTCGCTCTTGTGGCCGACATGATCGCCGCCCGTAGCTCCGCGATGGCGGCGTCGACCTCGCTGGAGGGCTTCATGTAGCCCATCAGCGCCACATAGGACGGCGGTGCGGCTTCTCCCAGCAGGCTGCGCAGCTCCTGCGGCAAGGCGTCAGCGGGCGGCGGCGGCGGCTGGCCAGCTTCGATCTGAGTGAGCACTCTGGCGGTCGCGTCCTTCGCCTCCTGCACGTTCGGCTGGTCGAATGGGTTGATCGCGAGACCCCAGCCCGCGACGGCGACGCAGAGCTCGGCCAGCAGAAAGATCCGACCGAGGTCTGTTGGACCCCGCGTTGGGATCGTGATCAGCGGGTGGCCTGCCGCCGTGAGCGCCTGCATGGCCGCCTCGGTGCCCGGCTCCGCGCTCTCAGGGTCGGTGAGGGCGAGAAAGACGCGATCGGACCCGTAACAATCGGGTTCGAGCAGCGGCTCCTGAGCCACTGGCAGGATCCCCTTGCCGTGCTTTCCGGTCGACTCCGCGAAGAGCTGCTCGAGCCACAGCCCGAGGCCATCCAGGCTGGGAGGGACGAGCAGAGTCAGCTTGTCGCGGCCGCGCCCCGCCAGCGTGCTCAGTGCTACGCCGAGCCACACCCAGGCTGGAGGTCGCGTCCCTGACGGCTCGGCGGTATCGATTTCGGTATCGAAGGCGGCCTGCGACCCGGCCAGCAGCGCATTCGCGTCGGCTCCGCTGAGCGCTGCCGGGACGATCCCGAATGGAGAGAGCGCGCTGTAGCGGCCGCCGATATCGGGGTCGCCGTGAAAGACGCGTCTAAAGCCATGCTCGCCGGCCAGGCGCTCGAGGCCGCTGCCGGGGTCGGTGATCGCGGCGAACCGCTCGCCGCTCGGGACGATGCTCCAGAAGTGCGCGAACATCGACAGCGGCTCGATCGTGCCGCCCGACTTCGATGAGACCAGGAACAGCGTGCGTTGAGGATCGACTGCCTGCTGCACTGCTCTCACGGCCGCGGCGTTCGTGGAATCCAGCACGTGCAGCGCGGGTGCGCTCGGATCGCGCCCGCGATCTGCGCTCAGCGACCCGAAGGTGCGTCTGACCACCTCCGGTGCAAGCGAGGAGCCGCCCATCCCCAGCACGACCACGTCGTGTGTGTCCTCGGCAAGGAGCTCCTGGCCAAACGCATCCAAGTCCGGCAGCTCGCCCAGCATGCGCTGCGCGATGGTCAGCCAGCCGAGCCGGTTGGCCACCTCCGGAGTACCGGCCGGGGCCCAGAGGCTCGCGTCGGCTGCGCGCACCCGGCGCTCGACATCCTCGCCGAGCGCCCGTTTCAGCTCCGAGGAGACGGCCGCACGGAGATCCTCCGGCAGCAGCGCTCGAACTGTCAGCTCGCCCTCGCTCACAGCACGATCGTAGTCGCAGCTGGCGTCGTCGCGCTGCGTTGGTGTAGCTTGCGCCCCTTGAGCGCAGACGACGGCCACCGACACCCAGATCGCAACCTTGCCCTCGAGCTCGTGCGTGTGACCGAGGCGGCGGCGCTCGCGACCGCGCCGCTTGCCGGACGCGGAGACAAGGAGGCTGCCGATCAGGCGGCCGTCGACGGCATGCGCTACATGCTGCACTCGGTTCAGATGGACGGAGTGGTCGTGATCGGCGAGGGAGAGAAGGACGAGGCGCCGATGCTCTACAACGGCGAGCGCATCGGCGATGGCTCGCCGCCGGAGGTCGACATCGCTGTCGACCCGCTGGAGGGAACGACGCTGGCGGCACATGGGATGCCGAGCGCGCTGTCGGTGATCGCGCTCTCCGAGCGCGGCACGATGTTCGATCCGGGCCCGTGCGTCTACATGGAGAAGATGGCTGGCTCGCCGGAGATCGCGGACCTACTCGATCTGGATCGCCCGCTGGCCGAGACCGTAAAGCTGGTCGCGCAGCGCAAGGGCCATGCGGTCGGAGACGTGATGGTGGTCGTGCTCGACAGGCCGCGCCACGAGCAGGGCATCGCCGAGATCCGGGAGGCGGGGGCCCGTGTGCGTCTGATCCCGCACGGGGACGTCTCGGCGGCGCTGCTGGCCGTCACAGAGCGCACGCCGGTGGACATGCTCTGGGGCATCGGCGGCACGCCCGAGGGAGTGATCTCGGCCGCCGCGGTGAAGTGCCTCGGGGGACAGCTTCTCGGCAGGCTCTGGCCGCGCGACGATGACGAGCGCAGAGCCGCGGTGGAGGCGGGCTATGACCTGCAGAAGGTGCTCAGATGCGAGGACCTGGTCAAAGGCGAGAACGTCTTCTTCTCGGCGACCGGCGTGACCGACGGCGATGTCCTTCAGGGCGTGCGCTACCCGAGCGCCGGTGGCGCGACGACCGAATCGCTTGTGATGCGCGGGCGCTCGAATACCGTGCGCCGCATCAGCGCCCAGCACGACCGCGAGAAGCTGCGGGCGCTGCGCGGCTGAGCGGGCGCGGCGCTCTCAGGGCGCGAAGCGCCCGACCTTCGAGATGGCCAGGTCGAGCCGTGCCAGCGAGCGCAGGAA
This sequence comes from uncultured Actinomycetota bacterium, assembly GCA_963790265.1. GTDB lineage: Bacteria > Actinomycetota > Thermoleophilia > Solirubrobacterales > Solirubrobacteraceae > Palsa-744. Next base: position 2,578,897 of record CAWBNT010000001.1, on the reverse strand, counting down.
GCCGTGGGTGATGAAGACGTGGATCTTCGACTGGGTGACGTTGTAGATCCGGCGGCTGATCCCGGAGGCGATGGCGGGATGGAAGTTGGCGACCTCGACCTCGACGTGCAGGCACACTTGGCCAGGCGTCTGGCTCGGCCGGCGCTGCACCTGGATCTGGAGATGGCCGTAGCCGCCGCGTCCGCGCCTGGCGACCAGCAGCCCGCTCTCGATGCGCCAGCGCACGAGCCCGTGCTCTGCGTCCATCTCGTATTCGGGGGCCATGAACGTCAGCAGCTTGATCGGCGCCGCTACCAGCAGCACAAACCGCTTGGTCTGCGTGTAGCGGACGCGTACGAGCCCGAGTGTCACTCGGGTGAGAAAGCGCCAGTAGGTGCGCGCAAGCTGCTCCAGGTGCATCGGCGCCCACAACTCGGCGAGATCGGTCTCCGGAAGCGAGAGATCGGCGGTCTGCACCGAGCGGACGGCGCCCGTCAGACGATCTTCGGTGGTGTCGTCCTGCAGGTTGGCGACTGTCGCGATCGGCATCACCAATGAGGCTAACGTCCTCGCGGCGTGATATCCCACACGGGTGAGCGCAGAGCGGACATCGCGCGCCGCTGTGGCGGCCGAGCAGCTCTGCCAAGCTCTTTGGGAGGTGCTTCACGAACAGCTCAGAGCGGGCTCCGCCGAGCAGGTGGCAATGCTCGCGGACCAGATCGCGGATGTGTCGCGATCAGTTTCGGCGCTCGTGCGCATCGCGCCCGAGCGCGAGGAGAGCGACCGGACGCGGATTGCGGAGCAGGCCCGCACCGGTGCCGATGAGGGAGATGGCGTCCGAGGAAGCGGCGTGCAGGCGCCACGCGGCGTTGAGCACGCCGCCGCCGTGATCGTCGACGAGCAGGGTGAGGCGCTGGACGCGCCGATCGCGATCCGCGACGAGCGCCGCAGCGCTGAGGCGACCCCGTGGGGCACGGTCGTGCAACGCAGGATCGATCGCCATCTGGCCAGCCGCGAGCGTTTCGCGGTCCTGCTCGTGGAGCTGCTGGATGCCGAGCGGTTGCGCCTGGCTCAGTCGCCGATCGACGCCGAGCGCCGGATTCGCGAAATCGAGGCAGCGATGGTGCAGGAGCTGCGGCCCGCTGACACGCTCGTGCGCGAGACGCACGGCCGCTACTGGCTGGCGGCTCCTGCCACGGATACGCCCGCCGCGCGGGCGCTTGCGAGCAGGATCGCCGCTGCGGCACGACGCTCGGCATCGCATCGCGGCGTGCCTCTGGAGGTGGCTGTCGGCATTGCGCTGTGTCCCGAGCACGGCATAGAGGTGGACTCACTGCTTGGCCACGCGGAGGTCGACCTCTACGCCGCTGAGGCCGGCGGCACGGTCTTGAGCGATCCAGACGGCGATTCCGCAGCCTGAGAGCTTGCGGAGGAGGTCAGCCCGCTTCGATGCCGCCCGTCGGGCTGCTGACGGCGGGTGCGGGCGTCTCCGCATGCGAGGAGCTGTGCCCGGCGGGCTGCCCTAGCTTGGGCGAGTTGACCATGTGTCCGACGACCTTTGCGTCGACCTTTGCGGTGCCGCTCATCTTCAGCAGGCGCGCAGCGTCCTGGGTGAGGTCCCAGTCGGCTCCAATCGAGCTATAGGGGCCGCGATCGACCACGGGCACGGTGACCTGGCGTCCGCGGTAGCTGAAGTCGACGAGCGTGCCGCAGGGCAGCGTGCGATTGGCCACACCCAGGAGCTGCTTGGTGAGCAGCTGTCCGCAGGCGGTGTGGCGGCCAAAGAGGCCGGGCCCAAACCAGGTCGCTAGCGCGATGCCTTCCTGCAGGCTCGGCGTGCTCGGTGTACCGACGGTGTCGTTCGGCGCGGCGGTCGCGCCCGCCTCGGCGGCTGCGCTTTCGGCCGCCGAGGCGGGTCCCGCAAGAGTGGAGCAGGTGCCAAGCGCAGCAGTGCAGAGCAGCGCAGCGACGAGCGGAGTCTTTTTCGCGAAAGTGGGCATCCTCTTTCGCCTACGGGGTGAGCTGACGGGCTCGCGCTGGGTGTCGCGCTACGGTCTCGATCGACCGATTCGCCCCGGCGTGCCGACGGTCCGGCACGCAGTGGTTCCCCCGTCCTCCGCGATCAGCGCCGCGGAAGCTCGGCGTGGGCGGCAGTATATAGGCTGCCGGCGCGAAGAAGAGGCGAGGACATCTCGCAGTTTGCGGGATGTTCGTCGAGGCTTCAGGAGCCCGAGAGTCGCGAGAGCGCGCCCTTGATCAGCCGCCCGCCGGCTGAGATGCTGCTCTGCACGAGCTCTCCCGCCAGCTCCGCGAGCGAGCCCACGACCTCGGTTCCGCTCGGCGGGGTGAGCGTGCCCGTGAGATCGTGGTCGGCCTCGTAGCCCTGTCGAGGAGTGGATGGTGGCGGACTCGGCGCTCGCTTGCCGACGCGGGGCGCCCTCTGCGGCGCGGTCCTTGGCGCCTTGGCCTGGGAGTTGCTGGCACGGGGCTTGGGCTTGGCCTTTGCGGGTGCCTTCTTGGGGCCGCCAGCCGGCGCCTTGGGAGCAGCTGGCTCCTTTGGCTCTGCCTCCGTGGTGCGCGCGCGGCTGCGGCGTGCGCGCGCGGCCTCCCGGCGCGCGCTTGCGCGCTGTGGCCTCATGCTGGGCAGCTCTGCCAGCACGCTGCGGCGCTCCTGCCCGTCGGAACGTCGGCTCTCTGGGGACGATGCGTCGACCATCGGCTTCAATCATTGCCTAAACAGCGACATTCGCGCAACACCATGCGATCCTCCATGCCACCGGAGACGACGGCGTGGCGCGGTAGCATGAGGGCCGCAATGGAGACAGGAGATGTGAGCATCCTGTTACGGTTGGGGGCGTTCCGGCCGTAACAGCTGGCTGGATTCGCTGTAATCGCTTCTCAAAGGCGGCTGCGCCGCGAGCGGGACGCGAGGGCTCGTTCGAGGAGACGAAACGGAAGGCAACATGTCAGTGGTCGAACTGCAAGAGCTCGAAGAGGTCAAGAATCTGCTCTCGAAGGGGCAGCAGATAGGAGTCCTCACCTATTCGGAGATATCGTCCGCCACCTCTGACCTCGATCTGGACGAGGCTGACATCGAGGAGCTCCACGGCTTCTTCGAGAAGTCCGAGATCGAGCTCGTGGAGGACATCGATCCGGCGACAGCGGCCGCACTGCAGGTCGAGCGCGCCCCCGACAAGCGCACCCGGCGCAAGGCGAAAAGCCAGCTCGACCTCAAGCCGGACATGACGACCGACTCGCTGCAGCTGTTCCTCAAGGACATCGGCAAGGTCCGCCTGCTCACGGCCCAAGAGGAGGTCGATCTCGCCAAGCGGATCGAGCGCGGCGACCTCGACGCCAAGCAGAAGATGGTCGAGTCCAACCTGCGCCTGGTCGTCTCGATCGCCAAGAACTACCGCAACCAGGGGCTTCCCTTCCTCGACCTGATCCAGGAGGGCACGCTCGGCCTCGTCAGGGCGGCGGAGAAGTTCGACTACCGCAAGGGCTTTAAGTTCTCCACCTACGCGACCTGGTGGATCCGCCAGGCGATCGCAAGAGCGCTGGCCGACAAGGCAAGGACCATCAGGATCCCTGTCCACGTCGTCGAGAAGCTGAACAAGATCGGCAGGGCCGAGCGTAAGCTCGTCACGGAGCTCGGCCGCGAGCCCACGCCCGACGAGATTGCCGAGGTCACCGGCATCGACCCCGAGGAGGTCGATGCGATCAAGCGTTCTGCCCAGGCTCCCGTTTCGCTGGAGAAGCCGGTTGGCGACGAGGAGGAGTCCGAGTTCGGCCAGTTCATCGCAGACGAGCGTGCCGAGTCTCCCTACGAGCGTGCCGCCGAGATCCTCACAAAGGAGGCGCTGCGCGAGGCGCTGGAGAACCTCTCCTATCGCGAGCGACGGGTGCTCGAGCTGCGCTACGGCCTCGGTGGCGAGCATCCTCGGACGCTCGACGAGGTGGGCAGGACCTTCAACGTCACCCGCGAGCGCATCCGCCAGATCGAGAACCAGTCGCTGAAGAAGCTGCAGTCGCTCGCAGAGGCCCAAAAGCTCCGCGACGTCGCCTGAGACGCGCATCGGGGCGGCTGGCGGCGTCCTCGATCGCTCGCGTACCACGCGTACGCCACGTTCACTGCGTCCTTGCCAGCCACCCCGATGCGTGCCTCAGGTGTGACGCTAGGGCCAAGGCGCGTGGGCTAAAGCGCGGTCCCTGATTCAAGCGCTGGGGCTGGCGTGCCGATGCCTGGCTTATGTTGGACGCGCAAGCGACGCTTCGCGAGTTGGTGGAGCGGAATGGGTCCGATCTGCATCTTAAGGTCGGCTCGGCGCCGTTGTTTCGTGTCAACGGCGTGCTCGCAACTGGCGATGGGCCAAAGCTCTCCGCGGAGGACACGCAGCGGGCGCTGCACGACCTGCTCTCAGACCAGAGCAAGCTCGGCGAATTCGACGCCGAGCACGAGGTCGACTTCTCATTTGAGCTCGCTGGAGTTGCGCGCTTCAGGATCAATGCCTTCCAGCAGCGTGGTGTGACCTCCCTCGCTTGCAGGGCGATTCCCCACCGCATCAGCACCATCGAGGAGCTCGCGCTGCCCGAGGTTGTTCGCGATCTTGCTGAGGAGGAGCGCGGGATCATCCTGCTCACCGGCACGACCGGGTCGGGAAAGTCCACGACGCTCGCGGCGATGATCGATCACATCAACAGCACGATGAGCAAGCACATCGTCACCATCGAGGACCCGATCGAGTTCGTCCACGAAGACAAGGACTCGGTGATAAACCAGCGCGAGGTGGGAATGGACACCGCCTCCTTCAAGCGCGCGCTGCGACGCGTTCTGCGCCAGGACCCCGACGTGATCCTGATCGGTGAGATGCGCGACGAGGAGACGGTGCAGACGGCGCTCTCGGCGGCTGAGACCGGACATCTCGTGCTCTCCACGATCCACACTGTCGATGCGGGAGAGTCGATCAACCGGATGCTCGACTTCTTTCCACCCCACCAGCACGGCCAAGCGCGCTCGATGATCGCCGGCACGATCAAGGGCGTGATCTCCCAGCGCCTGGTGCCGCGCGCCGACGGCGGGCGCGTCGCGGTCTGCGAGGTGCTACGGATGACCGGGCGGGTGCGCGACATGATCGTCGACCCATCTCAGACGGGAAAGCTGAACGAGGTGATCTCCACCGGTGCCTACTACGGCATGCAGACCTTCGACCAAGCGCTCTTTGGCCACCTCAAGGCCGGCAGGGTGAGCATGGAGGATGCGATGCGGGTGGCCAGCAGCCCACATGACTTCAAGCTGCTCGTGCAGGCAGACGGCCGCATGGGCACCACGATGGAGGACGTCGCGGCGGCGGAGCGCAGACGCGAGGGCGCGGGGCCCGACGGTGCCAAGCCAGCCGGTGGACCGAGCTCACCCGCGCCCCAGCCCTCGGTGCTGGCCGGCTGAGGGGTGCGCCGCCGAGGCGTACTCACTTCAGTTGGTAAAGTAAAGGCAGCAATGCCTGTAGACGAGACCTGTCCGGTTTGCCGCACCGCCGAAGTGGTGTGCGGGAAGTGGACGCTGCTGCTTGTCCGCGATCTCGCCGAGGGACGTGCGCGGTTCTGCGAGCTCGAACGCTCGCTTGCCGGGATCAGCCCCCGCACGCTCTCGCTGAGGCTCAGGGCGCTGGAGGAGGAGGGCATCGTCGAGCGTCACACCTACCCCGAGGTGCCTCCGCGCGTCGAGTATGCGTTGACCGAGAAGGGCAGGGCGCTGCTGCCGATCGTCGAGGACATGCGCGCCTACGGCGAACGGTGGCTCGACCTGAGCGACTGCGAAGGCGCAGTGCGCCGATCGCTCACGCCGAAGGTCGCTGCGGCCGCATAGAGGAGCTGGTGGCGGCTGCGTTGCTCACCGCTGGCGTCCAGCGTCGTTCGATGTCCAGCAGGTGCCAGAGCAGCAGGGCGATCAGCCAGGTTGCAAGGAAGAGGCCGGCCAGGACGTAGCCGATCGCTTGAAGATCCAGGCCGGCCACAGTGCTCCAGAAGCTGCCCTGAAGGTCGAAAGCTCCGATGGCGACGTTCGCGAGCTCGATCGTGCCGACCGCAAACGCTACAGTCACGGAGAGGGCGGTGATCGTGAGGTTGTAGAACAGCTTGCGCGCGGGCCGGCGCAGCGCCCAGTCGTAGGCGTGGCTCATCAACACACCGTCGAGCGTGTCCATGGTGGCCATGCCGGCCGCGAACAGCGTCGGCAGTGCCACGGTGGCCATCAGCGGCAGGCCGGCGGCGGCTGCGCCGGCGCCCAGCGCCAGCAGCGCGACCTCTGTGGCGGTGTCGAAGCCCAGTCCGAACAGCAGCCCGACGGGGAACATCTGCCAAGAGTGTGAGACGAAGCGCATCGGGCGGTCGAGTCCGAGACGGGTGAGCATGCCACGGGGGACGAGCATGGTCTCCAGATCGCGCTCGTCACAGATGCCGGTGCGCATCCGCCGTGCGGCGTGCAGCACATCGAGCAGGACCACGAGGTTCAGGCTGCCCACGATCCATAGGAAGCCACCTGATATCGCGGCACCGAAGAACCCGCCGAAGCCTCCGACCGCGGGGATGCTGTGCGTGACCGCCGCGACGAGCAGCGTGAGGACCAGCACGACTGTGGCGTGGCCAAGCGAGAAGTAGAACCCCACGCCAACCGGCCGCTCGGTCGCGCTGGCGAGCTTGCGTGTGGTGTTGTCGATTGCGGCGATGTGGTCGGCGTCGAACGCGTGACGCAGGCCAAGTGTGAACGCGAGGATCGCCGCGCCCACAAGCCCAGCGTGGCCAGGAGCGTAGGTGGCGACGAGACCGAGCCCAAGGACGTACAGCCCAGAGATGAACGCGAACATCGCCGCCACACGGGTGCGCTCGCCAGCGTGCAGCTGCTTTAGAGGACGCATTGGCGTGAGCATAACAACAAAAAGCGGCAATGATGGGATCACTAGACTTCTGTGAGAGTGCATGGTAGGATCCCCCTACTTTTCCCATGAACTCGCCTGTTTCCCCGCACTTCCAGCCCGTCTCGCTGAATACTGCCTTTAACCTTCGACGCATGGACCTGCCGGCCCCGTTGCGGCCGCCGATCGGCGATCAGGCCTTCGGGGAGCGTGTTATTCGTGGTATCCCGTTTTCGTTTGGCCCAGCAGACGGTCCGGATGTGATTTTTTTGGATTCACAGAGCATCCGAGTTGAGCTGCCAACTGTGACAGCGACCTATGTGGTCTTCGTACATGTGGTGACCGACATACCGACCGATTACCTTGCCGGTTTTGCGGACACGCAGGTGGATGGGAACCCAATCGGCGACGCGGTTTCTGAGTATTCGCTCCTCTACGCCGATGGATCGACAGAGGCGACACAGGTCTCGCGACGATTCGGGATACAGCAGGCTCGCATCGGGTGGGGGGCGAGTCCGGTCGCGGCCGTTCCGGCGCGCACAGACCTGGTTCGCCGGTCGATCTCGGAGGAGCTGGCCGTTGGCGGCGCTGTCAGCTATGGCCTGGCGGACGCGGAGGCACGTCATGAGTCGGGACGCGACACCGCTTCGAGAGTGTCCTACCCGGCAGAGATGCTGTGGATCTACGCGCTTCCCAATCCCCACCCAGAGCGTCCTCTGGTCGCGTTGCAGGCGACGCCAAGTGGTGACGCTTCGGCGATCTATGCCATCACGCTGACGTCGTTGCGTGAGCATCCGCTGCGAACCGGCAGGAGGGCCAAGGTCAGGTTCGCGCTGCCAACCGGGGCGAGCTTCAATGAGGCGGGAGAGTACGAGGATCTTGGAATCGACCTGGGAACGGTGATCTCGGCCCGTGCCGCCAATGAGTACGAGCGCGAGCTGTGGTCGCCCGACACGGCACATGTGACACCGCGGCAGTCAGATACGTCGGTGATCGTCGAGCTCGTCGCTCACTCTCATGCGCGCCTCTACTCCAGGGAAGGCGAGTCGTGGTCATTGCTGGCCGATCTTGCTGCGCCGACCGACTCGGTCGAGGTGCTGCCGCCCGCGGAACTGCCTGTGAAGGTACGTGTGGTCGATGCGAGCACTGGTGAAGCTGTGCCGGCGCGGCTGCACATGCATGACGGGGCGGGAGCGTACCTGCCACCCCGCGGGCATCACCGCACGGTAAACCCTGCCATATTCGAGGGCCGTGGTGGCGACTTCGTCACCGAGCGCCATCAATCGGCATACATCGACGGAGAGTGTGTCGTCGAGCTGCCACTCGGCGAGGTGTTCGTCGAGATCACACGTGGCTATGAGGTCGCTCCCATTCGCCGGACGGTGACGGTCAGTCCCGATACCTCAGATCTGACCTTCTCGCTCACGCGCGTCCTGCACTGGCGCGAGCGAGGCTGGGTGACTGCGGACACGCACGTGCATTTTCTCAGTCCCCAGACGGCCCTGCTCGAGGGCAGCGCAGAGGGAGTGAACGTCGTCAACCTGCTCGCGACCCAGTGGGGCGAGCTGTTCACCAATGTCGGGGACTTCGACGGGAAGACCACATTCGGCGCCAGGGACTTCGGCGGCGACGGCGAGTTCCTCGTGCGCGTGGGATCGGAGAACAGGATGCAGGTGCTCGGTCACATCTCGTTGCTCGGCTATTCGGGCAGCCTGATCGATCCGCTGTGCACAGGCGGACCCACCGAGTCGGCGATCGGTGATCCGCTCGAGGTGACGATGGCCGAGTGGGCGCGCCGGTGCCGCGACCAGGGCGGTCTGGTCGTGATGCCGCACGCTCCCGCGCCACAATTGGAGCGAGCCGCGGACTTCGTGCTGGGCCTGGCCGATGCGAATGAGCTGATGGTCGGCAACCCGCTCATGTCTGGATGGCGAAACGAGATTGTGGAGGCTCGCGTCGATCCCTACGGCATCGCCGACTGGTATCGCTATCTCAACCTCGGCTACCACTTGCCGATCGTCGGCGGCTCAGACAAGATGGCAGACAGTCACCTTCTGGGCGGGATGCGAACTTATGCGTACCTTGGCGAGCGCGAGTTCACCTACGAGAACTGGATCGCCGCGATCCGCGAGGGCAACACGTTCGCGACGATCGGCCCGCTCGCGACGCTCGCGGTGGAGGGCGTTGCTCCAGGCGGAAGCCTCGATTTGCCTGGCGCCGGTGGACACGTGTCGGTTGAGTGGCGCGTGGAGTCGGTGGCGGTCCCGATCGCGCGCGTCGAGGTGATCGTCGGAGGACTTCTCGCGCACGAGCAGCAATGCGAGGGCGCGCTGGAGGCGTATGGAACCGCAGAGGTGAAAGTGGATCGCTCGACGTGGGTTGCCCTGCGCGTGCGCGGAGGCAATTTTGCCGAGGACGCCGATCACGTCGCCGCCCATACGAGCGCCGTTCAGGTGGTCGTGCAGGGTCGCCCACTTTGGTCAGACGTCGACGCCGGCGAGGTGCTCGACCAGATTGCCGGCGCGATCGCCTACGTGGACACGCTGGCGACGCCTGCGCAGGAGCGGCGCCACCGCCAGCTCCGAGCCACGCTGTCCGCGGCTTACAACCGGCTTCACCAGCGACTGCACCAGGCCGGTATCTACCACGATCACCTGCACCATCCCGATCAGCCACACGAGCACTAGGCCCGTCTCGCCGGGCCGCGCCGCGCCGCACATGGGTCCCAAGCCCGGTGGCTGCGTCATGCAACCGCTGGTGCGCCGAGCAGGAGCGCGGTCGCCGGCGGCGAAACGCGACCCATGCAATCGAGGCTGCTCCACGACACGCTGAGAGACTTCGCCGAGCAAGCATCGAGGGCGCTGCAGGCTGAGCTCGCCGCCGGGGCGGAGATACCGTTCGAGCTTGCCGCCGGCGCTACGGGGCGTGCGGGCCGAGCCGGGCTGCAGCTCTACAGCCCGATGACGGGCAGGTTCATCGCCGAGCGCTGGGATCTGCTCCTGCCGTTGCCGGGTCACGACCACGCTATGAAGGCGCTGGAGGCGTTCCGCGGATTGGATCGTTACCTCGCCTCGTCGGAGCTGCGCTCAGGGTTGCGCTCGCCGATTAGGAGTGCGCTGGCGAGTCAGGCGCTAAAGGCATTCACGGAGGATGTCTTCGAGGAGCAGAGCGACTTCGCGCTGCGTCAGGGACGCCTGCGCGGGGCGCTTGCGCGGCTCGACGCAGCAGCCGCGGCACAATCGGGCTCGCTCACGCTGGTCGCGAGCCTGCATGGGCTTGCGATTCTCTCCCCGCAGGTGCAGCTCGCCGAGCGGCTGATCGTCGCTCGTCCCGACGCACTCTCCGGCGTGCCCGAGCAGGCGCTGTGGCCGCTGCTGCCCGACGGTGGGAGCGCCTCCGGGAAGGCGGGCGGCCCTGACCATCTGCTGGTCGTCCTCGACGTTCCCGAGCATGACGATCGCATCGATCGGGCGCTCGATCATGGCCGGGATCTGCTGCGCGGGCTGCTGTGCGCGCTGCGGCTCTACGGCGACGGGCGCATCGCACTCGGTCCCCTTGCCTGGGCGTGCGCCGGCGAGGGACCCTTCGCTCCAGTCGCCCTGGGATTCGGTGGCCGCCCGCACGGGGTCCTCGTCGTCCGGGCCGAGCAGGAGGACGAGCTGCGCGCCTTCTGCAACCTGCTCGCTCGCCGCACGCCACGCGAGGACTCGTTGGCATGGGCGCTGCGGCGCTTCGAGCTCGGCTGCGAACGGGAGAGCGAGCTCGAGGGGCTGAGCGACCATCTATTGGCGCTGCAGGCTCTGCTGGAGCCCGAGCGTGTAGCCCACGGGCTTCTCGCGGCGCGCACTGCGGTGCTGTGCGCACCCGCGGAGAGCCGCAAGCATGCCGCCGCGCGGGTGCTGCGCGCGCTCGAGCTCGAGGGTGACGCAGTGCGAGGGGACGCGGTCGAGAGCGCGGCTGCCGTCGAGCTCGCACGCGAGGTCGCGGCACATGTGAGAGCGCTGCTCAGAGACGTGATCTGCGGGCACCTCCAGCCCGATCTGATCGCCCTTGCCAGCGAGTTGATGCTTGCCGGCGAGGAGCCCGCGGCCGGTGCGGCCCCAGCGAAGGCTCCTCTCAAGGCAGCCAGGGCTGCCCCTTCCAGGGCCCGGAAGGCCGCCTCTGAAGAGGAGCAGACGCGCGTGATCAGAGCGCGGCGCAGGGGTACGCCGGAGCAGGCACAAGAAGACTCGTTGCGTCAGGGTGCGTTGCCGATCTGAGCCATAGCGGACGTGTGCCGGTAGGCACTCGGTCCGGGCTCCTACGCTCAGCGGAGGAGGTGTGCGGCTACCTTCACAAGCGAGTCGACGTCCTGCACGTCCTCGTCGAGATGGGGGATGAGGACTGGGTCTTGATCGCCGAGAGCGCCACGCAGGTGCGCAATCGTCTGCGCGTCGCGACGGGCGAGCACGTCGAAGTTGGCGAGGTTCTCGGCGACGCGCGCCGCGAGGCGCTCTCCAAGTTCGGGTGCGAGCAGTGACTTCACCTCCTCAGGTGTGTGCTCGCCGAGGCCGTCGACGTGCACACGGTTGACGATCAAGCCGCCGAAGGGCATGCCCTCCTGGGCGAGGTGCTCGCCGAGGGCGATCGCCTCCTGGGCGGGGCCACGCTCAGCGGAGGTGACGATCAGGAAGCTCGTGGTCTTGGGATTGCGCAGCAGCTCGCCGACGCCGCGAGCGCGCTCGAGCATGCCCTCGATCGTCCCAGCGAGCGATCGGAAGAAGGCCGTGAGGTCGCCGAGCAGGTCGATTCCTGCGGCGCGCGCGAAGATAGAGAAGACGAGGAAGGTGGGGCGGCCGATCAGGCGCGCTGCCAACCCACCGGGCGTCAGGAACATGCTGATCGCGCGACCGCCGAGGAAGCGCTCCAGGCGGGTGGGCGCGTCGAGGAAGTCGAGCACGTTGCGCGAGGGCGGGGTGTCGAGCACGATCGTGTCGAAGCCGCCCTCGTGGTGGAGCTCGTAGAGCTTTGCGACCGCCGAGAGCTCCTGGGAGCCGGCGACCGCGGAGGAGAGGTCGCGGTAGATGCGGTTGCCGAGGATCTCCTCTCGTGTGCGCGAGTCGGGCGCCAGTGTGCCGATCAGGCTGTCGAGCGTGCTCTTCACGTCGAGCGTCATTGCCCAGAGCTGACCCTTGACGGAAAGCCCGCCGGCGAGCAGCCGCTCAGGCTCGATCAGCTGCGGCTCGCCTCCGAGCTGCTGTAGCCCAAGCGCGGTGGCCAGGCGCTTGGCCGGGTCGATCGTTACGACGACGACCCTGCGGCCGCGCTCGGCGAGGCCGAGCGCGAGAGCCGCGGAAACGGTCGTCTTGCCGACGCCTCCAGGCCCTGCGCACACATAGATGCTCGGTCCTCCCGGGGCTTCGCCTATCTTTCCGTCCGGCATCTGCTGGATCGTAGAGCGCGAGCCCCAGAGCGCAGCTCCGTTGCGCAGCACCGGGCAGAAAGGGGTGGCCCGGGAAGGAATCGCGCGCTGGGATGCGAATTAGGGCGCGACGGCACTCGCACCATCGAGCATCGGAGCCTCCCGTGGAAGCAAAGGCCAAAAAGGCCAAGGTCATCGCATTCGCCAACCAGAAGGGCGGGGTCGCCAAGACCACGACAACCCTCAACCTCGCGGCGGCCTTCGCCGAGGAGGGCCATCGGGTGCTGTGCGTCGACATGGATCCCCAGGGCAACCTGACGATGTCTCAGGGGATCGACCCTGACACGCTCGAGCTGTCCATGTACGACGTGCTCGTCCACAAAGTTTCGATCAGGGAGGTCGTGCGCAGGCGGGAGGTGGACGTCGCGTGCGCATCGATCGACCTCGCCGGCGCAGAGATCGCGATGTCGACGATGATCGGCCGCGAGCGCTCGCTGCAAAAGGCCTTCGAACCGATCGGTGAGGACTACGACTTCATCTGCATTGACACTCCGCCGAGCCTCGGGTTGCTCACGATCAACGCGCTCACGGCGGCCGACAAGGTGATCGTGCCGGTGCAGTGCGAGTATCTGTCGATGCGCGGCTTGATCCAGCTGCAGAACACGCTGGCGATGATTCGGGAGAACCTCAATCCCGATGTGGACATCGAGGGTATCCTGCCCACGTTGGTGGACTCGCGCACGATTCATGCCAAGGAGGCGATCGAGATCCTCGAGGAGAACTTCGGCGACCGCGTCTTCGCGTCCCGCATCCGCAAGACGGTGCGCTTTGCCGAGGCGCCCGTGAAGGGCATGTCCGTGCTGAAGTACGAGCCCGACGGCATGGCCGCCCAGTCCTATCGTCAGCTTGCGCAGGAGGTGCTCGCTAATGGCCAACGCTAAACAGCGCGCGAGCATGCGCGAAGGCCCGCTCGCATCCCTCTTCCGCAAGACCGAAGAGAACGACCAGCTGCCCGACGGCGCGGCAGAGCAGGGCGAGGCCACCCTGGCCAAACCACAGCAGCCGCAGGCCGGCAAGCCGGTTGCTGCGGGTACGCCTCCCCAGAGCGATCGACCGCAGCAGCGCAGCGAGCCCGCTCGAGGCGAGGCCACGACCGGGCGGCTCGGCGGAACGCCGCCGTTGACCGAACAGGCTCGCCAGGCCGCGCCCCATCCTTCCCTGGTGGCGCCCGCCGCGCCGCTGCCCACCTCGGCTTCCGAGCAGGATCGTGTGCCAAGCCCGAAGGAGCGGCTGCTGCATGCCTTCTCCTCCGAGATCCCCGCAAACGTGATGGAGCATCCCTCCGCCGCCACCCCGGCCGGGCAGATGCAGGTGCGCGAGCAGCCCTCATCAGCCCGCCCGGACGGCTCGGCCGGTCATCCGGTGATCAGGGTGGTCGGCGTCGGCGGCGCGGGCACCAACGCCGTGAACAGGATGGTCGAAGCGGAGGTCGAGGGCGTCGAGTTCATCGCCGTGAACACCGACCTGCAGTCTTTGCAGCAATCGAGCGCCGACGTCACCATCCACATCGGCGTGGAGATCACGCGCGGCCTCGGCTCGGGCTCTGACGCCAACGTCGGTCGGCAGGCGGCGATGGACGACTACGACAGCGTCAAGGCGCTGCTGAAGGGGTCGGACATGGTCTTCATCGCGGCCGGCGCAGGCGGCGGCACCGGCACCGGCGCCGCGCCGATCGTCGCCCGCATCGCCCAGGAGGTCGGGGCGCTCACGGTCGCGATCGTCACCAGGCCCTTCGGCTTCGAGGGCTCGCGCCGCGCAGAGCAGGCCAGCCACGGGATCGAGGCGCTCGCCGAAGAGGTGGACACCCTGATCGTCGTCCCGAACAACCGGCTGCTCTCGATCCTCGACAAGCAGACCTCGATGGTCGACGCCTTCCGCGTCGCCGACGACGTGCTGCGCCAGGGCGTGCAGGGCATCTCCGACCTCGTCACGCTGCCGGGACTCATCAACCTCGACTTCGCCGACGTGCGCACGATCATGAGCGACGCGGGCAACGCGCTGCTCGGCATCGGCATGGGCGTCGGCGAGAACAGGGCGATCGACGCGGCGATGCAGGCCGTCGCCTCTCCGCTGCTCGAAACCTCGATGGACGGCGCCCGCTCGATCCTGCTCTCGATCACCGGAGGCGCAGACCTCTCCCTCTGGGAGGTCAACGAGGCCGCGAAGGCCGTCTCGGAGGCCGCCCATCCAGATGCCAACATCATCTTCGGCGCGATGGTCGACGAGAAGCTCGACGATCAAGTGTGGGTGACAGTCGTCGCAACCGGCTACGGGGAGCACAACGCAATCCAGCGCCTGCGCGAGCCGGCGGGAGAGCCGCGGATCACGCGCAACCGCCAGCCGCGCATCACCGATCGGCGGCCCGGGCGGGAACGTCGCGGGGGGCTGGGCGTGGACGAGTACGACATTCCCGAGTTCGTCCCGAGAGTCTGAGCTTGGGCTGCGGGCGCTCGAGCTGGCGGAGCGTCGCTCGGTCTGCTATCCGCTGAAAGCATGAATGTGTCGGCGGCTGGCGCGGGCAAGGGCGTGGTGGCGGCGGGCCATCCACTCACGGCGCGGGCAGGGGCTCGTGTGCTGTGCGAAGGTGGCAACGCGGTCGACGCCGCGCTTGCCGCGATGCTCACCTCCTTCGTGGCCGAGCCGTTGCTCACCGGACTTGGGGCGGGTGGGCACATGATCGTGGTCTCAGAGAAGGAGACGGCGCTGCTGGACTTCTTCGTCGAGGCGCCGCGGCGGGCCAGCGACGGCTCGGCGGCAGAGCTCGAAGCGGTCGACGTCTCCTTCGGGGATGCCGTCCAAGTCTTCTACATCGGACCTGCGTCCTGCGGTATATACGGCACACCAGCGGGGGTGTGCACGGCATCTGCGCGCTGGGGCACGATGCCGCTCGGCGAGCTTGCGGCGCCGGCTGCAAGCCTCGCGCGCGAAGGTGTTGCGCTCAATGCACAGCAGGCGTACATAGCGAAGATCCTCACCGAGCTGCTTTGCTCGACGCGCGAGTGCGCGTCGCTGTGGAGCCCTGACGGCCGGGTGCTGCGCGAGGGCGATGTGATGCGCGATCCAGACCTTGCGAATGCGATCGAGCGCCTGGCGGCGGAGGGTGCGGCGCCCTTCTACACGGGCGATATCGCGGAGGCGGTCTGCGATCTGCTTGCTCGACTCGGCGGGTCGATCGATGCTGGCCAGCTCGCTGCCTATGAGGCGATCGAGCGTGAGCCGCTGCAGGTGGGGTTCAGGGATCGCGAGGTCCTCACCAACCCGCCTCCGGCGGCCGGCGGCGCCCTGCTCGCCTACGCGCTCACGCTGCTGGATCGCGAGGGCCGTGGTCCCGCATCGACTCCGCAGCTGATCGAGGCGATGGAAGCTGCTCAGGCCGAGCGCACGCCCGCGTTCATGGAGGGTCTCGGAGAGGAGGGATTCCTCGAGCGCTTTCGCGCCTCGCGCCTGGGCTCGACCACCCACATCTCGGTGGTGGATGGCGAGGGCATGGCCTGCGGTGTGACCAGCACCAACGGGGAGGGCTCAGGGGTGCTGGTGCCGGGCACCGGCATCCATCTCAACAATGTGATGGGCGAGGAGGACCTCAACCCGCAGGGTTTCCACCGCCATCCGGCCGGCAGGAGGATGCCGAGCATGATGGCTCCCACCGTCGTGCGGCGCGACGGCGAGGTCGAGCTCGTGTTGGGCAGCGCCGGCTCGAACCGGATTCGCTCCGCTCTGCTGCAGACGATCCTGGGGGTGGTCGACAGGGGGCTGCCGGTCGCCGAGGCCGTCCGTGCGCCTCGGGCGCACTTCGAGGACGGCGTTATCTACCACGAGCCGGGGATAGACATGCGCGGTGTGTCACGCGACGGTCGCGAGCTCGTGCGCTTCCACGAGCTGAACCTCTTCTTTGGCGGCGTTCAGGCTGTGCAGCGTCATGGGGGCCTCATCACCGGCGCGGGCGATCCCCGCCGCGGCGGTGTGGCTGTCACGGCCTGAGCAGCGCTCAGCGAGGCGGTCGCGCCCTGCCTGCGGTCAGGGCGCGGAGGGCCTGCGCGCGGTGATCATCAGGTTGTAGAAGATCGCCGCCGGCAGGCGCCGCTCCAGCAGTCGCCGGTCGAGCCCCTGCAACAGCAGGTAGCCGCGATAGGCATACTGGCGCCACGCCCATGGCACGTCGCGCGGATCGGCTGTCGCCTCCAGCGTGCGGTTGGTCCAGCCGAACCAGTTGGCAAGCAGCTCCTCCCCGCTGACGTTGACCTGCGTCAGGCCAGCCGATCGCGCGAAGCTCGCAAGCTCGCCGGGGGCGAAGGCGTGGACGTCGACGAAGCGCTCCAGGCTGGCCTCAGGCGCTCCTCCCTCGGCGGGTGGCGCGGGCCGTGCGCCGATTGCCTGGCGCCAGAGCGGCGCGGCGCGGCCTGCCACTCGCTTTGGCACCCTGGCAATGCGGTCGCCATAGCGGGATGGCTCGCCCGCGAAGAGCAGTGTGCCGCCTGGGGCGAGCACCCTCCTGAACTCGGAGAATGCCTTCGCGAGGTCGGGTATGTGATGCAGCACGGCGTGGCCGAGCACGAGGTCGAAGCTCTCGTCCTCGAAGGGAAGGCTCTCGGCGTCGGCTGCGAGCGTGCTCACCTTCAGGCCAAGATGCTCGGCGTTGCTCGTAAGCGTGGCGAGCATACCTGCCGATATGTCGGTGCAGGTCGCCTGCTCGACGATGCCCGCCTTCATCAGATTGAGCGTGAAGTAGCCGGTGCCCGAGCCGATCTCGAGCGAGCGCCGGTAGTGGCCCGGCTTGCCTGCGAGCGCCTTGGTGACCTTCGCGGTCACCTGGTGCAGGCCGATCTCGCCGAAGTCGATCCCCCACTTGGCGTCGTAATGCTGCGCGGCGACGTCGTGGTAGCGCGTGTTGACGTCCCGGATCTCCTCGGGGCTGAGAGCTTGCGTCATGGGCCGGCACCATATACTCGCCGCGGTGCCGGCGCTCCACGTTCAGCGAGACCAGCCCGAGGGGGTCCCGCCGCTGGCGCTCACAGGTGAGCGCACGCTCCCTGACGTGCCAGAGGAGAACTACTGGTACCGCCGCCATCTGGTCGTTTACGAGTGGATCGCCAAGATGGTCGCAGGCATGCGGGTGATCGACATGGCTTGCGGCGAGGGGTACGGCTCGCATACGCTCGCTGGCAGCGCGGCCAGTGTGATCGGCGTCGACGCCAACCCGGAGGCGCATGAGCACGCAAGGCTCCGGTATGAGGGCCAGAACATCAGCTTTGAGCGTGGGCTGATCGAAACCTTCACCGCTCCCGCGGAGGCGGTGGTGTTCCTGCAGACGATCGAGCATCTGGAGGATCCCGGGGGTGCGCTTACGCACTTCAAGGAGCTGGTGGGTGCCGGTGGCCTCGTCTTTCTCTCGACGCCAAACGTCCGCACGCTCGCGCCCAAGGGCGCTCAGCGCTCGGACAACCCATGGCACGTGCACGAGTACGCAGCCACGGAATTCGAGCAGCTCTGCCATGAGCACTTTGGGAGTGTCGAGATGCTCGGCCTCTTCCACGCGCGCAAGCTGCGAGCTCACGAGCTGGCGCTGAGGCTTGGATGGGACTCGGTGCACCCGCGCATCGGGGTGACCAAGCGCTTCTATGGATGGTTCACTCCCGCGATCTCCGCGCGCGACTTCGCCCTGAAGCCAAAGGGGCGGGCCGACATCGAGCGGGCGCTCGACTTCATCGCGGTATGCAGGGCGTAGCGGGCCGCTCCGCCCGTGGGGCGCTGGCGATTCTGCTGCACACCCACATGCCATACGTCGAGGGGTTCGGCACCTGGCCCTTCGGGGAGGAGTGGCTCTGGGAGGCGATCGCTACGTGCTACCTGCCGCTGCTCGACCTGCTCGATCAGGGCGCGCCGCTCACAGTGTCGCTCACGCCGGTGCTGTGCGACCAGTTCGAGGCGCAGGGCATGGCCTCCCGCTTCACGCGGTTCGTGGAGAAGGTGCGCAGGCACACTCACGAGGAGGATGCCCGCGGCCTGAGGGCCGGCGGCCACGAGAAGCTCGCAGGCGAGCTCGACCGATCGCTGAACGATTATCGCGGCGCCGCACAGCGGATGGCCGAACGCGGTGGCGATCTTCTGGCGGCGTTTGCTCCATACGCGCAGTGGACCTCCTCGGCGACTCATGCGGTGCTGCCGCTGCTTGCAAGCGAGGCGGCGCTGCGCGCTCAGGTGCAGACCGGCATCGACTCGCACCGGGCGCGCTTCGGCGAGGGCTGGCAGGGCGGGCTCTGGCTGCCGGAGTGTGCGCACGCGCCCGTCATCGAGCCGGCTCTGCTCGACGCTGGCGTGCGGTCCTGCTGCGTCGAGCTCACCTCGCGCTTCGGGCTGGGGAGCGGTGCGCATCTTCGGCCGTTGCGGACGAGCGCCGGAATCACCCTCGTGCCGATCGACCGGGAGACGATCTCGCTAGTTTGGAGCGAGCAGGGCTATCCTGCCCACGGCGAATACCGCGACTACCACCGCCACACGATCCACCACCATAATCCCTGGCGCAACGATGGTGGCGCCTACGACCATGACGCTGCCGTCAGGCTTGCCGCAGGGCACGCCGTCGACTTCGTCGCTCGCGTGCGCGCACGCCTGAGCGATGCTCAGGAACGGGCTCCCGCGCCGCTGCCGGGAGGGGGGCTTGTCGTCTGTGCCCTGGACACAGAGCTGCTCGGGCACTGGTGGTATGAGGGCATCGCCTGGCTCACTGCTGTGGTGCGAGAGTGCGAGCGACAGGAGCTGCCGCTGTTGCGGCTCGACGACGCGCTGGAGCGCTGTGAGCCCCTCTCGGTGGACACGGATTGCTGGGAGGCGAGTAGTTGGGGAGAGCACGGCGACCTCTCGACGTGGTCGGGCCCGGCGGTGCAGGAGATCGCCTTCGCGCAGCGGGCGGCCGAGCTGCGGCTGCTGCGCCGCGGATCGCTTGGCGCACAGCGCGAGGCACTACGCGAGCTGATGGCGATGCAGTCCTCGGACTGGGCCTTCATGGTCTCTCGCAAGCAGGCGCTCGTCTACGCGCACGAGCGGTTCGAAGGCCACCGCGCAGCGTTCGGCCAAGCGTTGCAAGGTGGCTCGCCCGCGGCGCAGCAGCGGTTGCGCAACCTCGCGATCCACGCCGACCCGGCTCTGCTCGCGCTCGCGTGAGCTCTTTGGCGTCGCCTACGGGTTGAGTTCGAGGCCTTCGGTGAGCGCGTACCAGGCATCGCCGCCGACCTGCGTTTCGAAGTTCAGCAGCTTGGTGGCGATCCGCTGAGCCTGCGCGAGCAGGGCTCGGTCTGCGCCCTGCGCGTACGGATCGAGCAGGCGGGAGGGCACGGGCATCGCTTCCAGGCCTTCCACGTGCTTGTCGAAGCTCAGCGTCGCCGCCGGCACGACGGTGAATCCGCTGGCCTTCCAGGTCGCGATGTCTTCGCACAGGTGGGGGCTTGCGAGCCTGCTCAGGCCGTGAAGGCCGTCAACGAAGCGCGTGAAGGCTCGGTTCGTCTTGGCGTTGCTCCAGCGCAGGCCGCGTGTTTCCCGTACGAGCGTCGCGATTGGGCCCGCGTCGGCGCCGTAGCCGGCCGCCCACAGCGCGCCTGCTGCCTCATAGCTGAGCTTGTAGGACTCTTCGTCCTGGGGAGATCCGAGGGCGGCGCGCGGGCATTGCCGCAGCAGCGCCCGCTTGCGCGCCTGGATCGCGCTGCGCATCGTGCCCATGCGCGCTTCGCTTGCGCGGCCGAACGCGTAGCCGGCGTCAATGTAGGTGTGTGTCGAGGCGGCGTTCGAGCTCGCAGCCAGCGCCGCGCCCGGCGCAGCGGCGACCAGCAGAACGGCAAGCAGCAGTGCCTTGGCTCCTCCTACCATCACCGATCAGGCTATCGGAATCTCGGCGGACGGCCATCCTTTCTGCGGTGGCCGTGGGCGAGGGGCGCTCGGGCTCACTCCCAGCGCATCTGCTGGGGTGCGTCTCGCATCCGGATCACCCGCGCCGGCGTCCCGCCGACCACCGCGTTGGCGGGCACCTCCTTGGTCACCACCGAATTGGTGCCGACGATCGAGTTGTCCCCGACCTGCACGCCCCGCAGCACGCAGGCGCCGTATCCGATCCAGACATTGTGTCCGACGTCGACGTCGCGCTTGTAGATGCCCTGGAGCCTGATCGGGCGCTCGACCTCCACCGCGCCGTGGTCGAAGTCGATCAACATCACCCTGTCGGCGACTATGCACTCGCGCCCGATGAAGACGTGCTGGTAGGCCGAGATCGTGCAGTCCTGGCCCATCACCGTCTTTGCGCCGATCGAGACTTCTCCCTCGTGGACGCGGATCTTGGTGCCGTGGCCGATCCACGACCAGCGACCGAGCCGCAGAGATGCCTTTGGCCCGATCTCGAGCGTCACATCCGGGCAGATGAAGCACAGGCCATCGGTCTTGAGCCGGCCACGGTGACGCAGCTTCAGGTAGGCAAGCCGCAGCAGCAGGCCGAGGTACTGGCGGCGCAACATGTTGTTGGCGGCCATGAATCGAAGCAGTACGAGCGGGCCGCCGCGGCGTGGTGGCGGCGGCAGACGGACCGCGGCGCTTGGCGGAGTCGGCGTGGCGCCTGATGGTGCCTCCCGCGCTTTGTCTGCCAGCAGCTGTTCCACGTGGCAAATCGTATTGGTGCGCGGCCGCCCTGCAATGATTGGGCCGCAGATGACAGGGACGGGCCCTCAGATGACCGAGACCCTCGCGCAGCGGCTGCTCGCCGGAGACCGGCGTGCTCTCGCGCGCGCGATCTCCCTGGTCGAGGACGATCGCCCCGAGGGGTGGGAGCTCGTGCGCGAGATCTACCCGCACACCGGCGCCGCCGCCGTCTACGGCTTCACCGGACCGCCCGGAGTGGGCAAGTCGACGCTGATCGGCGCCTTGACCAAGGCCCGCCGCGCGCAGGGGCGCACCGTCGGGGTACTCTCGATCGACCCCTCCTCGCCATTCACCCAGGGCGCGCTGCTGGGGGACAGAATCCGCCTCACCGAGCATTTCTTGGACGGAGGCGTCTTCATCCGCTCGATGGCCAATCGTGGAGCGCTCGGCGGGCTCTCGGAGGCCGCGCTGCAGGCGGCACTGCTGCTCGACGCGGCCGGTCGCCAGGAAGTGTTCGTGGAGACCGTCGGCGTGGGCCAGGCAGAGATCGACATCATCGACCATGCCGACACGATCGTGCTCGTGCTGATGCCCGGCTCGGGCGACTCGATCCAAGCGCTGAAGGCCGGGGTGATGGAGATTCCGGACGTGATCGTGATCAACAAGGCCGACCATCCGCTGACCGACACGATGGTCCGCGAGATCCGCGGCGTGCTCTCCCTGGCCAACCTCGACAGTGAGCGCGGCGGCTGGCGCGTGCCGATCATCAAGACCGAGGCGGCAAACGGGCGCGGCATCGAGGAGCTGGTCGGCAAGCTCGACGAACACAGGGAGCACATCCGGCAAGAGGGGGAGATCGAGGCGCGCAGATCTCGCAACCTGCGCAGCGAGGTGATCGCGATCGCGACCGCCCGCATGCGCCGACGCCTGGAGGAGGAGCTTACCGAGGACCCCGGGTTCCAGCGCCTGCTCGACGAAGTGGTCCAGCGGCGGCTGGACCCCGCCAGCGCCGCCGCACAGCTGCTGCAGCGGGACGCACCCGATCAGTAGTTCGTGCACGGCGGCTGCGGCAGGAAACCCACCGGCAAGGGGGATGCCGTCGTGGACGTTGGAAACGGCTGCTGTTGCCAGGACTACAACATTCCCGACCACAAATTGTGAACAGTATGGGAATCCACTTCTCTATCGCGCAAACTGCGATGAATTCATGATCGCCCCGGTCACGCAATCGTAACCGCACGACAGCACCTCGTTCACACGTTCACCACAAGCTGCGCATACCTTGCCAGCCCGAGACAGCTGGTTTCGTGCGCAAGACGCGCGCCGAAGCGGCTACTCCTGCATACACATCCAGCTTACCCGCCAGGGAGGGTTAATCATGAGCAGAGGCTCCGTCTGTGCGATCTTGACCGCTGCCGTACTAGCGATCGTCCTGTCGCTCGGCGTGGGGGATGCACTGGCAAGCTCGGGAGGGCCTGCCTACACAGCCGCCACACCCGTCGTCGACGAAGTGACCGGAACCGCGGCCAATCCCGCGCCATGGACTCTCTCCCAAGGCGATCCCTCGGCATCGCCTTACAGCCTTTCACTGCCCACCTTCTCCTTCGGCGGGTCGCCGTTGCTGGAATTCGATGGCGTCAAGTACCCGAACCTGGCCGTCTATCCAGGAGATGGCGCAGCCGGCGAAATCCCCTATGCAGCTGGCTTCGCGGGAACGCCTGGCCCCCAGCCCGGCTACTGCGGAAGCGGCGGTCCCAACCCTGAGACGGGCCCGGTCGACCGTCAGCCGGCCGGCACCATCATGCCGATGTCCCCTTACTACTTCCCATACGTGATGCACAACCCCAACGATCCAAATGTGCTCACGGGCTTCTTCGATTACCGACCCAAGGAATCTGAAGAGGCGCTGGTCGTCGCGAACTCGTTCAACAACGGTCAGACTTGGCACTTCGTGGACGAGAAGCTCGAGTTGAACGCCAACGTCTGCTCCGATGGGATCCAGAATGACAACGGACAGGGTCATCCGTATGTGGTGGAAATCGGCGGCAGCTCCTACCTCTACATGCTCAACCGCGTCAGCGGCGACTCGCTCGGCCAGGGCCTGCTCGTTTACAAGCTCAGCTGGGAACCGTCCAAGCAGAACCCCTGGGGCGACCCGATTGCGAGCTTGCCCGCCGCGGAGCCGGTCGGCGAAGGGCCAAACCCTGACAATGAACAGACTGGTGACAGCGCACCGGGCTATGCCAGTGGCGTGACCAAGGAAGAAGGCAAGACGGCGGCGACGGCGACTGTGACCGTGCCCAATTACCAGACCAACCCGGCGGGCGGCGTCAACATCAAGGTGGCGAGCACCACTAGCTTCAAAGAAGTCACCGGCAACACTGGCGGCCAGTTCTTCGATGTGGGAGCTGAAACCGCCTATAGCAACAAGAACGACTCGGCCGCCCCGGTCATTCACTGCACCGAACATGCGACTGCCACCGAATTCGAGGGCTGCGTGGCCGTGGACGCCGCCGGCCAGAGTGGCGCACAGACGGTCGAAGTCAAAAGCGGCGACCACCTCGTCGCTGCGCCTGAGGTTCCCGACACCGCGATGGTGACCGATCCGAGCGCCGAGGGCAATCCGTCAGGCACCGGTCTGCAGGCGCCCGACGGCATCATCGGCACCGTGCCGATGTCGAGCCTTCCAGTGACGCTGCCGAACGGAACCGCGCGCAGCTCGATCCCGGGGTCGGCGACGGTTTTCATCTACGGTGAGAAGCTGCTCAACTACTATCAGCCGGCGATCACCGAGAAAAAGGTCGAAATCCCGACCTCGGGTGCCGGAGCGAGCATCCCGGTGTCGAGCTTCGGCTACACCGGCAGTGGGCCGCAGTCCTATGTCAGTCTCACCGACGACACTCAGCCCACCACCACCGCGGCCAAGTTCCCGGTCCCTGTGACGGTATATATCGGCTACTCCTCGACGTCGAAGTCCTCCACTGAAGAAGGACTCGCGTCGGTTACGTGCACGGGTGCAGTGATCAAGTCCGGCACCGACGAACTCACCGGCTGCACGGCCAGCTCGCCGAGCTTGCCCTCGGGTATCACCAGCGTCTCGGCCAAGAGCGAAAGCGATCTCGGCGGTCCTGAAGCATGCATCAGCTCTGCGGCAGTGCTTGCACAGACAGGCGAGGGATCGACGAGCGTCAAGAAGCTCTACAAGAACAACGAGGACTACTCGGTCGTGCGCGCCGCTTGGACCACGAACGGCACCGAATTCCATGACCTCGGCACGGTCAGCGGCTTGAACAACCCCGGATACACCGGCAACGGGGCCGACACGACGCCGGTTGGCCAGACCGGCACCGACGAACTGCGCTGGGTGGCCTCACGCGGAACGATCGTCGATACGGCCCAGGGCTACACGATGTTCATGTCGGGGGCCGACTGCCAGGACGGCGACAGCGACGCGTTCGAGCAGATCTTCTACTCGAACTCCACCAACGGCATCGAATGGGCTCGGCCGGTGCCGCTGGTCAAGAACGACCCAACGTTCCTGGCCTCGGCGCTTCAGAACGCGTTCGCGGCTGAAGGTGTGGACACGCCGCTCGAAGTCTCCGCCTACTACTCCGGGCGGGCGTACGACCCGAACATCATCGAGACCTCGAATGGCAACCTGGAGATGGTCTTCTCGGGCTACCGGACAGGAAAGCCGCTGCCGGCCACGGGCAGCGAAGTGAAGCCGGTGGGCTCTGATCCTGATTTCCAGTTCACCCCGAGCCCGACCGATGCCGCGCTCTACCGCACCATTCTCACCGTGCCGATCACGATGAAGGAAGCGGGGCCGGAAGGCAAGGAAGGGGCTCAGGGCGTAGAAGGTCCGCAGGGCTCGGAAGGCAAAGAAGGCAAAGAAGGAGCTCCGGGCAAAGAAGGTCCGCAAGGCAAAGAAGGCCTCGCTGGTCCGATAGGCCCCATCGGCCTGGAAGGCAAAGAAGGCAAGCAGGGCAAAGAAGGCCTCGCCGGTCCGATAGGCCCCATCGGCCTGGAAGGCAAGCAGGGCAAGGAAGGTAAAGAAGGTAAGGAAGGCAAGCAGGGCAAGGAAGGCAAGCAGGGTCCGGCAGGGCCTGAAGGCTCCGTCGGCACCATCGTGTGCGTGCTGTCGCTGAGGCTGCCCAACATCGAAGTCATCTGCCACGAGGTCGCCTCGAAAGCCCACGTTGCCTCAGTCCGCGGACCTTTGAAGGTGGGCGTGCGTGTCACCAGCGACTCAAAGACGCTCGCTCGGGGTACCGGGTCCTTCCGCAAGCGCGTGATCTCCGCCAAGCTCCGGCTCGAGCACGGCGTAGGACGCGACCGCAAGTTCGCCGTTACGGTGAACGTGCACGGAGGCGGCACGCTCAAAGCCACTGTGGCGGGCATCGGGCGGTAAGCCGAGAGGACGCGCGGGGCGCCTTTCATTCGAGGGCGCCCCGCGGGCGATGATGGCCGGACTGCATTGCTTGGCCCAACCGCCTCGATATCGTGTGCCGGCGTGTCAAGCAACGGCCACCTCGACGCTCGCGGTCCCGCGGTCCTGGTCGACGGTCTAGCGAAGCGATACGGCGATCTGGAGGCGGTGCGGAGCATCGACTTCGAGGTGCCGGTCAATGAGACCTTCGGCTTCCTGGGCCCAAACGGGGCCGGCAAGACGACGACGATCAGCATGCTCTGCACGCTCGTGCGCCCGACCGGCGGCCGCGCGCTGGTCGGCGGGCACGACGTTGCCACCGAACGCGACGAGGTGCGCCGCAACATCGGCCTGGTCTTCCAGGAGACGACTCTCGACGGCTATCTGAGTGCCGAGCAGAACCTGCGGCTGCACGCGGAGCTCTACGGCATGCCTCGTGAGGCCGTCGAGCCGCGCATGCGCCAGGTGATGGAGATGGTCCAGCTCTCCGACCGCCGCATGCATCTCGTCAACACCTTCTCCGGTGGCATGAAGCGGCGCCTGGAGATCGCCCGCGGCCTGCTTCACTCCCCGCGGGTGCTCTTCCTCGACGAGCCGACCGTGGGCCTGGACCCGCAGACGCGAAGCTCGATCTGGGGCTACATCACAAAGCTCAAGCGCGAAGAGGAGATAACCATCTTCCTAACCACCCACTACATGGACGAGGCCGAGTACTGCGATCGGATCGCGATCATCGACCAGGGCAAGATCGTCGCGCTCGACACGCCGCAGGCGCTGAAGGAGAGCGTCGGTGCCGACCGCGTCCAGATCCAGACCGCCGACGACTCCGCCGCAATCGAGGCGCTGCAGCAGCGCTTCGGGCTCCAGGCGCGGATGGCCGAAGGCTCCGTGACCTTCAGGGTGCCGGCGGGCGAGGAGTTCGTGCCGCGCCTGTTCGCAGAGCTTGGCCAGCCGATCAGATCGGTGAGCGTCTCGCGTCCCTCTCTCGATGACGTGTTCATGTCCTACACGGGCACGACGATCCGAGACGCGGAGGCCTCGAGCTCCGATCGCAGCCGCAACTTCGCCAGGATGATGTCGCGCTGATGGCCGAGCAGGCGAGCACCCATATGGCGACGGCGACCATCTCGCGGCCGACGCCCACGGGTGGTGGGACTCAGCACGCCCAGGTGCGCGTCCCCGCCCGCAGCCTGCGCGGCGAGCTGCGGGCGATCAAGATCGTCTGGAGGCGAGAGCTGATCCGCTTCTCCAGAGACCGCCTGCGGATCGTCACCTCGCTCGTGCAGCCGTTCCTGTTCCTGTTCATACTCGGGACCGGGCTCTCCAGCCTCGCCGCCGCCGGCACGCACGGGGTGAACCTGCGCACGTTCGTCTACCCGGGCGTGCTCTGCATGGCGGTGATGTTCACCGCCATGTTCTCCGCTGCCTCGATCGTCTGGGATCGTGAGTTCGGCTTTTTGAGAGAGATGATGGTCGCGCCCGTGCGCCGCAGCTCGATCGTGCTCGGAAAGTGTCTTGGCGGCGCGACCGTCGCCGCCTTCCAGGGCGTGATCGTGATTGCGATTGCGGGGCTGGTCGACGTTCCCTATGCGCCGGTCATGATCCTGGAGATATTCGCTCTGCAGCTACTGCTGGCCTTTTCGATCACCGCCTTCGGCGTGATGGCCGCTGCAAGGGTGAGCCAGATGCAGTCGTTCATGGCGCTGACTCAGATGGTGATCTTGCCGATGTACTTCATCTCCGGCGCGATGTTCCCGGTCTCAGGGCTGCCGCAGTGGCTGACGATCCTCAATCGCATCGACCCGCTTACCTACGCGGTCGACCCGATGCGACGCGCGGTCTTCGCCCACCTGAGCATCTCCCAGGCGGCCCGGCAGGCGCTCGACCCCGGGGTGACCTGGTTTGGATGGCAGGTGCCGGGCCTGCTCGAGGCTGGGGTAGTGGCGGTGCTCGGCTTCGCGATGCTTGCGATCGCGATCGCGGAGTTCAGTCGCGTGGAGTAGGGCGCAGGCCAATTCGGATCGCCGGTCAGCGATCCGACGGCTGTCGAATCGCTTTGTCAGTGGGCTGACGGACCCTGCCTGGATCGTTCGTCCAGCAGGCGCATCGCGACGCCCTGTGCGGGCATCTTGGGCGGAATGCACACCGTTCCCAGCAAGCTCTCCACCTTTGGCGCTCGCGCGGCGAGGCTCCTTGCCGCGCTTGCGCTTGCGCTGGTCGTCATGACCGCAGCGCCGGCTGGGAGCGTTGCCAGCTCGGACGGGCTCGCTCGCAGCAGCGCAAGCGATGGATACGCCTACCCGCCGCTGACGCCGTGGCGCAAACCGCGGGTGGTGCTGCCCGACTCGGCGTCGCTCGACTACGCAGCGCTTGCGGAAGACGGCTTGCGACAGGCGGCACGCTGGAAGGCCGGGAGCTGGTACTGCGAATACCTGGGC
The DNA here is from genome assembly GCA_963790265.1 of uncultured Actinomycetota bacterium. Classification (GTDB taxonomy): domain Bacteria; phylum Actinomycetota; class Thermoleophilia; order Solirubrobacterales; family Solirubrobacteraceae; genus Palsa-744. The sequence goes on along the minus strand of CAWBNT010000001.1, from coordinate 2,551,063 downwards.
TGCAAATGCCCCAAATGCGCTCACGGCTACTACCCGCTGGCGACGATCTGGGGATCGGTGCCGCTGTTCGAGTCCGCGGATGCGCTGGAGCAGAGTGACCCCACGTCTGCGCACGAGGCGCTGGTGGGCCGCTTTGCCCGCGAGTTCGAGGGCTACTGGAACCCTCACGTCCATGGCTTTGCGCCATATCCCCATGACCGCGGCCCGGGTGTGAAGACCTGGTTCGACGACAACGGGTGGTTGGGGCTTGCCTTCCTGGAGGCGTTCAGAGCCACAAAGGACCATGCATACCTCGCCGACGCGAAGGACGCCTTCGCGTTCGCCGTTCGCTACGGGTGGGATGTCAGCAAAGGTGGCGGCATGTGGTGGAACACCGAACATCCCTACCACTCCGGACCGGCGCTTGCCTCGCAGAGCCTGCTGGGGGCCTTGCTCTACGCCGAAGACCACGAAGCCTCGCAGCTGGAAGCGGTCAAGGCCTTCGTCGACTGGGCCGATGCGAATGACACCAAAGACGAACGTCAGCTCTACCTGGAGAAGACGAACGATCCCAATTCCGTCAACGACTATGTCCAGGCGCCGCTCGTCTACGCCGAGTACCTGCTCTGCCAGGACGGCGAGGGCCAATCCTACTGCGAACGGGCCGGCCGCGTTGCGGCGACGATGTCAGAGCAGGACGTGAACCGCACGGGCTACCGCTACGACTACGGCCCCGAGTACGACGCGATCTACATGCAATGGATGATGGCCTACGGACAGGCCGTCGGCGATCCCTACTGGACCAGGCTGGCCGAGGTCAACGCTGCGGCAGCCGCCAAGCACGCCGCGGACTCGGAAGGCCTGTGGCTCAGCAGCTGGTGGGGTGGGCCGATCAAGGACCCCGAAACGCATCCGGGCATGCTGCGCACCATGTCGGCCACGACGAGCCTGTTTGCCTGGCTCTCCCTCTACGCCGGCTAGGGTGGCAGCCGAGGCCTACTGGCAGTAGGAGCGCGCGAGCTCCACCAGCAGCCGCACCCCGTAGCCGGAGGCGTGCTTCTCCGCGTAGGCTCTGCCGAGGTCCCACGCCGAGCCGGCTATGTCCAGGTGCGCCCAGGGCACATCGCCAACGAAGTGGGAGAGGAAGGTGCCGCCCACGATCGTGCCCGCCTTGCGCCCTTCAGGGGCGTTGTCGAGGTCGGCATAGGCGCCTCTGAGCAGCTCGTCGTACTCCTCGTGCATCGGCAGGCGCCAGACGATCTCCCCGGTCTGATCCCCGGCGGCGAGCACGCGCTGCGCGATCTCGTCGTCGTTGCTGACCAGGCCTGCGTGGGTGTTGCCAAGCGCGATGAGCACGGCGCCAGTGAGAGTCGCGAGATCGACGATCCGCTGCGCTCCAAGCGAGATTGCATGGCAGAGGCAGTCGGCCAGCACCAGCCGGCCCTCAGCGTCGGTGTTGTTGATCTCGATCGTCTTACCGTTGGCGGCCGTCACGATGTCCCCCGGCTTGACCGCGGTGCCGCTCGGCAGGTTCTCAGTTGCGCCGATCACGGCGATCACCTGCAGCGGCAGGCCAAGCTGCGCGATCGCGCCAATCGCGGCGATCGCGGCGGCGCCACCGGACATGTCGAACTTCATCTCAGCCATCTTCGCGCCCGGCTTGAGCGAGATGCCGCCGCTGTCGAAGGTGACGGCCTTGCCGACGATGCCAAGCACGGGCGCATCCGGCTGACCGTCCTGCCTAGTCGCCGCGGAGGGCTCGTAGCGCAAAGTGATCAGCGCCGGTTCCTGCGCGGAGCCCTGTGCGACCGCGGCGAAGGCCCCCATCGAGCGCGACAGCAGCCCCTGCCGGCCCTCGACCTCGACGCTAAGGTTCTCGATTTGCGCGGCGAGGTCGCAGGCGTGCTGCGCAAGCGCGGTTGGGGTGAGGTCGTTCGCGGGCCGGTTCTGCAGGTCGCGCGCTTCGTTGACGGCCTTCGCCACGAGTGCCGCCTGCTCGGTTGCCGCACTCATCTCGCCCTCTCCGCAGACGATCAGGCCCTCGAGGTGCTGTGGGGTGCTGGTCTCCTGCTCGCCCTGCGCCGCCTGCGACCTGTGGCGGTCGAACCGGTAGTCGGCGAGGATCGTTCCCTCCACGATCGCCGCGACCAGGGCCCGGTCGGCCTCGGAGGCTCCCTGGACAGGCGCCTGCCAGCAGAGCGTCTCGGTGGAGAACTCGCGGGCGCGCCTTCTTGCCACGGCGGCGGCAACCCTCAGGCGCTCGCTCGTCAGCTCGGCGCGCCTGCCGAGTCCCACCAGTAGCCATCGCTTGCCATCTGCGTGGGTCAGCGCAAGCGATCTGAACGTTCCCCTGGCCTCGCCGCTTGCGAGCAGCGCCTCCACCTCCGTCGGGGCCGATCCTGCCTGGTCGAGCTCCAATCCGGGCTGCTCGGAGAAGACGCCGAGGGCGATCGTGTCGGCGTGTGTCTCTGCTGCCTGTTGGTTGGTGAACGAGACCCGCACGGTTGGTGCGCACGATATCCGTCCCGATACCATTGCGTACGCTCGCTAGCACCCGATCAGAGGAGAAAGCCGCCCCCATGCCAAAGACAGTGATCCTCAGCGCCGCGCGAACGCCGGTCGGCAAGATGGGCGGTGGACTCTCCTCGCTGGCAGCGACCGAGCTCGGAGGCATCGCGATGCGGGCCGCGCTGGAGCGCGCCGAGGTCGAGCCCGAGCAGGTCCAGCATGTGGTTATGGGGCAGGTGCTGCAGGCGGGGCAGGGGCAGATCCCCTCCAGGCAGGCCCAGATCAAGGCGGGGATCCCCAAGGAGGTCTCTTCGGAGACGATCAACAAGGTCTGCGCCTCCGGGCTGCGCTCCTGCGTGATCATCGATCAGGCCATACGTGCGGGCGACCTCGATGTCGCTCTCGCCGGTGGCATGGAGTCGATGTCGGGCGCCCCATATCTGCTTCCCGGCGCTCGCTTCGGCTTTCGGATGGGAGACGTGAAGGCGCTCGACGCGATGGTCCACGACGGGCTCACCAATCCCTTCTCGGGCAAGCAGATGTTCGTCGAGGCGACCGAGATCGGCGACGAGCTCGAGATGACCAGGGCCGACCTCGATCGCTGGGCGCTGCGCTCCCACGAGCTTGCGCTGAAGGCGACCGATGAGGGCCGTCTGCCGGAGGAGATCGTCCCGGTGACCATCAAAGGCCGCAAGCAGGACACCGTCGTGGAGATCGACGAGGGCCCTCGCCGCGACACATCGCTCGAGAAGCTTGCCGCGCTGCCCGGCCTGGTTGGCAAGGAGGGCTCGCACACGGCAGGCAACTCGCCGGGCGTAAACGACGGCGCCGGCGCGCTCGTGCTCTCCTCGGAGGAGTGGGCGCACGCCAACGGACGCCAGGCGCTGGCCGAGATCGTCGCCCACGCCCAGAGCGCCAACGACTTCGCATACCTGGCGACCACTCCCGCAAGCGCCGCAAAGAAGGCGCTGGAGAAGGCCGGTCTGCAGCCGGGCGACATCGATCTCTGGGAGATCAACGAGGCGTTCGCCTCGGTCACGCTGAACTCGATCAGGATGCTCGGCATCGAGGAGGAGCGCGTGAACGTCAATGGCGGCGCGGTCGCCCTCGGACACCCGATCGGCGCCTCCGGCGCTCGCATCATCGGCACGCTCGTGCACGAGCTGCGTCGGCGCGGCGGCGGCCTCGGCTGTGCTGCGATCTGCAGCGGCGGTGGCCAGGGCGATGCGCTGATCGTACGGGTCGGAGGGTAGCCTCTGACGGCGGCCCGGCAGGAGGGCTCCGGCGCCCCGGGGGCGCCGGAGGTGTCCGGCTCTCCTACGCGCGTTCGCGAAGGGGCGCCTCGGTCTGCGGCCTTCTTCGACCTCGACCGCACGCTGATGGCCGGCTCCTCCGGCGTCTTCTTCGCGAAGGCCGCCTTCGAGACGGGCATGATCTCGCGCTCGCGCCTGCTGAGGGACCTCTACGAAAACCTGCGCTTCAGGCTCGTGGGCTCGACCGACGATCGCGCCGACGCGGTCCGCATTCGTGTGGGAGAGATGATCGCTGGCGTGCCGGTGCGCGAGCTCGAGCGCCTGGCTCCACGCGTGCTGGCGGGCGTGCTCCCCCGCATCTATCCGGACATGCTCGCCCGCGCCTATGCACACCAGGATGCGGGGCGCCTCGTGTTCATCGTCACCGCGGCCTCCCAGGAGATGGCCGACCTGCTCGCGCACGTGCTGGCCTTCGACGGCGGCCTCGGCTCCCGCTCGGAGGTGATCGATGGGGTCTACACGGGCAGGGCCGCAGGCCCCTTCAATTATCGCGACGGCAAGCGTGTCTCGCTGCAGGAGCTTGCACAGCGAGAGAGCATCGAGCTGGCAGAGTCCTACGCCTACTCCGACTCGGAGTCCGACCTGCCGATGCTGCGTGCCGTGGGGCACCCGGTCGCTGTCAACCCGGACGCGGAGCTGATGCAGGTCGCGCTGGAGGAGGGGTGGGAGATCGTGCGCCTGGACCGCCTCGGCCGGCGTCTGAAGCTGCTGGCCGCGGTGGGATCCGGCGCCCTGTTGGCATCGATCGGCGGCATGGCCCGCGGCAGGCTCGGTGTGGGCACCGGTCAGGAGCGCGCAATCGCCAGGCGCGCGCGGGCTCTACAATCCCGCTCGCGTGAGAGAGCCCGTGACGCGGACGCTCCACCAGGAGCGGTCCCCCGGCGCCGCCGGCGCAGCTGAGGCGTGCTGCGGCAGCTGGCCGCGAGCGCGCCCACCACAAGAGCCGTCGACCGAGAGAGCGCAATGATGAGCACCGCCGCCGAGCATAAGTCGAAGATTCGTGTCGTTGTGGCCAAGCCTGGGCTGGATGGCCACGATCGAGGCGCGAAGATCATCGCGCGGGCGCTCAGAGACGCCGGCATGGAGGTGATCTACACGGGTCTGCACCAGACCCCGGAGCAGATCGTGGAGACGGTGATCCAGGAGGATGCCGACGCTGTCGGGCTCTCGATCCTCTCCGGTGCGCACATGACGCTCGTGCCGCGAGTGCTTACGCTCCTGCGCGAGCAGGGCATCGACGACGTGCTGGTGACCGTGGGCGGCACGATACCCGGCGAGGATGTGGGGGAGCTCAAGCGCCTTGGCGTGGCCGAGGTGTTCACCCCAGGCGCCCCCACGCAGGCGATCGTCGACTTCATCCGTGGCGGCGTGAGCGCACGCGGATCTGATTGACTCGTCAGTCAACCGCTATTTCGGGTAGGATCAGCGCCAACTAGACCCTCAAGGAGTCGTCGACTGAAATGAAGATATGCGTCCTGGTCAAGGAGGTCCCAGACGCCGCCGTCGAAAAGCGAATCGACCCATCGACGGGGCGCATGGACCGCAGCGGAGAGAAGAACCTCAACCCCTATGACACCCACGCCATCGAGGCGGCTATGCAGATCCGCGAGGGCGGAGCAGTGCCCGTCGAGGAGATCGTCGCGGTCACGATGGGCCCCGAGAGCGCCGTACGCGCCCTGCACAAGGCGGTCTCGCTCGGTGCCGACCGGTCGGTGCATCTCACCGACGGCGCCCTTGCAGGCTCCGACGTGGCGGCGACCGGGTATGCGCTTGCGCAGACACTGAAGCGCGAGAAACCGGATCTGGTGCTGCTTGGGCAGCAGTCCGACGATGGCGAGTGCTACACGATTGGCGCGGTCGTCGCTGAGCACCTCGGCATGCCATCGCTCACGCAGGTGATCAAGATGGACGTCGCTGACAGTGCGCTGCGCTGCGAGCGCCAGGCCGAGTATGGCTATGACACCGTCAACGTCAGCCTGCCGGCGGTGATCTCTGTCGGCGATGCCATCAACGAGCCCCGCTATCCCTCGCTGAAGGCGATCATGGGCGCGAAGAAGAAGCCGCTCGACACGCTTTCGATCGGAGACGCGGAGATAGACGCGGGCAAGGTAGGTGGAGAGAACTCGGCGGCTCAGTGGGTGTCGGTGAAGGCGCCGCCGCAGAAGGCCGCGGGGGAGATCATCGAGGACGAAGACACAGGGGAGACGGTCGAGAAGATCGTCGCCTGGCTCGACGAGCGCAAGCTCCTCTAGAGATCGACCAGCGAAAGGAACTTAGAGAAATGGCGAACATCCTGGTCTACGCGCTTCACTACGAAGGCGCGATCAACAAGAACTCTCTGGGAGCGGTGAGTGAGGGCGCGCGTCTGGCGGCCGAGCTCGGCGGCGAGGCGCACGCGATCCTCGTCGGCGAAGGAGTTCCGCAGGATCTGGCGGCTTCGCTTGGCCGCTACGGCGCGAGCAAGGTGCTCGTGGCCGAGGGGCCCGAGGGCCTCTCGCAGCCAGTCATCGATGCAATGGGTAGGGCAATCTCCGATGGCGGCTACTCCTACGCGATCTTCGGGGGCGGCCTGCTCGGCTTCGAGATCGGCGCGGGCCTTGCCGCCCGGCTCGGCGCTGGTGTGGCGATGGAGGTCACGGGTGTACGTGCCGAGGGTGGCAAGCTGATCGCTGAAAGGCCGATCCTCGGCGACTCGGCAATCTCCGAGATCAACTATCGCTCGCCCGTCGGGATCGTGATTGGGCGCCTGAACGCGTTCGAGATCAAGGAGAGCGGCGCCGGAGACGCGGCAGTGGAGCAGCTGAGCTTCGAGTTGAGCCCCCAGGCTCGGCAGGCGAGCATGGTCACCCGCGGCGAGCAACGTGGCGCCGACGTCGACATCGAGGGTGCGAGCATCCTCGTGGCGGGCGGCCGCGGCCTCGGCAAGCCCGAGGGCTTCGAGCTCTGCGAACAGCTCGCCTCCGCGTTCGGCAACAACGCTGCCGTGGCGGCAACGCGGGCGGTCGTGGACGCCGGCTGGTATCCCTACGCCGCTCAGATCGGCCAGACGGGCAAGACCGTCGCGCCGAAGCTGTACCTGGCCGCCGGCATCTCCGGCGCGATCCAGCACAAGGTCGGGATGCAGGCCTCGGAGAACATCGTCGCGATCAACAAGGACGCGAACGCACCGATCTTCGAATTCTCGGATCTCGGCATCGTCGGCGATCTGAACAAGATCCTGCCGAAGCTGACTGACGCGATCAAGGCGAAGAAGGGCTGAAGCCATGAGTGGTCACGGCGGTTCAGGTTCGAGCAACGGGAAGGTCGTTCCGGCGGCCTTCCCGCCTCCCGTCGATTCCCCGAAGGAATTCATCAAGCAGGGGCTCGACGGCGAGGACGAGCGGATCGAGGTCGGTGTCGCGATCGTCGGCGGGGGCACTGCTGGGCTTGCGTGTGCAAACCGGCTGCTGCAGCTGCTCGGCGAGGATCCCGAGACCATGGAGCGCCTTGGCGAAGTGCCGGTTGCGGTGATCGAGAAGGCGAAGACCTGCGGCGGCCACAACCTCTCCGGTGCGGTGATGCGCCCCAAGCCGCTGCTGGAGCTGTTCCCCGAGATGAGCAGGGAGCAGTGGCGCCAGGAGGGCTTTGCCTTCGGCGAGGTCAAGAAGGAGGCCGTCTACCTGACGCCGACCTCCAAGATGGCGATCCGGATACCGACGCCACCGCCGTTCAAGAACCATGGCAACGAGGTGGTCTCCGTCTCGGCGCTGGCGCGCTACCAGCAGCAGCAGGCCGAGGAGGCCGGCGCATACATCCTCACCGAGACTGCGGCCACGCAACTTGTCGTGGAAGACGGCCGGGTGGTGGGGGTCCGCTCTGGCGACAAGGGACGCGGCAAGGACGGTGAGCCGCTTGGCAACTTCGAGCCGGGGACGGACATCAAGGCGGGCGCGACCGTGCTCGCCGAGGGTTGCTGGGGGCACCTGACCGGCGCTGCGATCCGCGAGTTCGACTTGGCCGCCGGGCGCGAGCCGCAGGTGTGGGAGCTCGGCGTCAAGGAGGTCTGGAAGGTCCCCAAGCCGCTCAACCGCCTGATCCACACGATGGGTCCCTGGCCGCTGAAGATCTCTCCGAAGTACGGCCAGATCGGCGGCACCTGGATCTATCCGATGACCAACGCCAAGGGCGAGCATCTGATCTCGATCGGCTTCGTGGTCGAGCTCGATTACGCCGACGCGACCACCTCCGCCCACGACCTGCTCCAAACCTTCAAGACCCACTCTCTCGTGCGCGGGATCCTGGAGGGCGGCGAGCGGATCGCCTGGGGCGCCAAGGCGCTGCCGGGCGGCGGCTGGTGGTCGATGCCAAAGCTCTCGATGCCGGGTGCGCTGCTTGTCGGAGACTCCGGCGGCATGGTCGACACGATGGCGCTCAAGGGCGTGCACCACTGCATCAAGTCGGGCATGCTCGCGGCCGAGACGATCTGCGCTGCGTTGCAGCGCAGCAGCCACGACCTCTCCTCTTACGAGACGGCGATCGAACGCTCTTCTGTCGGCAAGGAGCTGTGGGAGGTGCGCAACGCGCGCCAGCCGCTGCAGAAGGGGCTTCCTCTCGGCGCGCCGTTGAGTGGCATCCAGCAGATCACCAAGGGCAAGCTGCCAGGGCGCGCCAGCTGGCACCGCAACGACCTCAAGCCGGTGTTCGTCGGCAACACCAAGGACAGGTACGTAAAGCCTGACGGCAAGTACACCTTCGACAAGCTCTCATCCGTGTTCATCACCGGCAACGCGACCCGTGACGACGCACCCAACCACATCAGGGTGCGCAAGAACGTGCCACGCGAGGTCGCCGAGACGTGGCGGTGGATGTGCCCCGCCGGGGTCTACGAGATCCCTGAGGATGCCCCTGAGCATGGCAACGTGGATCTGATCGTCAACTACACCAACTGTGTCCAGTGCGGTGCGATCACGGCGAAGGGTGGACGCCTCACCACGCCGGAGGGTGGCGACGGCCCCCTCTATCAAATCACCTGAACGCCATCGACCGCCTGAGCGCCATCGACCGGCGCATTCCGGCGTCCTCGCTCGCTCGTGTGCTGGCGCACACTTCGCTCGCTGCGTCCTTGGACTGCTTGGTCGATGACGCTCAGGACTGTTCGTTGACATGGGCGCCATCGACATCACGCATTCCGGCGTCCTCGCTCGCTCGTGTGCTGGCGCACACTTCGCTCGCTGCGTCCTTGGACTGCTTGGTCGATGACGCTCAGGACTGTTTGACATTGGCGCAACATGCGGCCTCCCAAGTGTGTTAGCTGATTGCCATGGATTCTCTGAGACACCGCCGCCGCTGCGGCGCGCGGCTTGTACTGGCATTGGCGTGCTGCGGGCTGACGCTTGCGGTCGCCGGCCAGGGTGCGCTCGCGGACTCCGGGCAAGCGCGGGACATGGCCGCAGGGGACGCGCCTGCCTCGCATCCATCCGCGATGGGCAGGTCAGCCACCGCTGCGAGCGCCGGCGGGAGCCGGTCTCGGGGGATGTCCCGCGCTGCGGGGGCGCTGGCCGCCACGAGCCTTGACTTTCACGCTCCGGCGTCCGCCGTGCTCGAAAAGTGCGTCACGGCTGCCAGCCAGCTCGAACGCTATGCGACCTTCGTAGGCCGGATGAGCGCCGTCCCTGGCAGCACGGGCATGGCGATGCGCATTGCCGTCGAGGAGCGCGCCGCGGGGGAGGCGGGCTTCCATCAGCTCGAAGGGGCCGGCACGCCTGTGGCAGGCGCCTGGCGCAGTGCGGAACCAGACGTGAAGATATTCAAGGACGTCAAGGTCCTGACCAACCTCGAAGCCCCGGTTGACTACCGGGCGGTCGTGCGCTTTCGCTGGACCAACGCGAAGGGCCTTGTGATCAGGCGGGAGGTCCTGCGCACCCCCGCTTGCCATCAGCCCGCGCCCGAAGGTCAGGTTGGCAGCGAAGACGCGACCGCTAGAATACGTTCACGATGAAGTCAGCCATACATCCCAACTACGTCGAAGCCCACGTGCGCTGCACGTGCGGCAACGAGTTCACGACTCACGCGACCAAGCCCGACCTTCACGTCGAGGTCTGCTCCAACTGCCATCCGTTCTATACGGGCCGTCAGAAGCTGATCGACACGGGCGGTCGTGTCGAGCGCTTCCAGAGGCGCGTCGCGAAGGGCAGGCTGCGCCAGGCGCAGGGCGCCGCCCAGCAGCAGAGCACCAACTAGGGCGATGTCATCCCGTCTCGCCGCCGCCCCGCAGCGCGAGACCGAGGCAGGCGCCTCAGAGATCGACGGGCTCCTGACAGCCTCTCGCGATGCTCCCGTGGGCGGCCAGGCAGTGCTCGAGGGCGTGATGATGCGCGGGATTTCCAGCTGGGCAGTCGCCGTGCGCAAGCCGGTGTCCCAGCCGCCGCCCTCTGAGGTCGTCAGAGACAGCGATGGCGAGGCGGCCGCCGGTCCTGCCAAGGGCGAGATCGGAGACATCGAGGTCAGCTGCTTCCCGCTGGAATCTGCCCTTGCTCGCCACAGGTGGCTTCGCCTGCCGCTCATAAGAGGCGTCGTCGCCCTCGGCGGCTCGCTCGCGATCGGATTCAAGGCGCTTGGGATCGCCGCCAACGCTCAACTGCCCCCCGGCGAGGGCGAGGAGAAGCCGCAGGAGATATCGGGTGGCCTTTGGGTGGGCACGATCGTCGTCGCGCTCGCGTTTGCGATCGGCGTCTTCTTCCTGCTCCCCCTCGGCCTGACGAGCCTCGTCAAGCAGCAGCTGCACTCCTCGGTGCTGTTCTGGGTAGTGGAGGGGCTCATCCGCACCGTGATCTTCCTCGGCTACCTGCTGCTGCTGACGCGGATCAAAGACCTGCGCAGAGTCTTCGAGTACCACGGCGCCGAGCACAAGACGATCTCTTGCTTCGAGGCCGGCCTGCCGCTCACTCCGGTCAACGCCCAGCGCTTCTCGCGCCTGCACCCGCGCTGCGGGACGAGTTTCCTGCTCGTGGTGATGGTCGTCTCGATCTTCCTGTTCGGGGCGATCGGGATGCACGCCTGGTACTGGCTGATCCTGATCCGCGTGCTGGGCGTGCCCCTGATAGCGGGGATCAGCTTCGAGCTGATCAAGTTCGCCGGCCGCAATCGCCGCCATCGCTGGGTGCGCACGATGATGTGGCCTGGGCTGAAGCTGCAGCTGCTCACCACCAGGGAGCCGGATCTGAGCCAGCTCGCGGTCGCGATCGCCGCGCTGCAGGCTGTGTTGGAGCGGGAGGACTTCGAGGGGCTGAGCGCGGAGGACCTGATTGGGGTCGAGGTGGTCGCCTAGCAGCGCCAGCAGTGCGTCCTCGCCCCGCTTGACCATGGAAAAGGCCCCGGTCGCACCTCCTCCAACGAGATAGGCCCTTAAGCTGGGGCGATGATCGAAGACCTCGTGGCTCAGATCGAGGCGCGCTTCAGCGAGCTTGCTGCGCAGATGAGCGCCCCTGAGGTGATCGCCGACCGGGACCGCTACGCGGAGGTGGCGCGCTCCTATAGGCAGCTGGAGCCGGCCGCGAAGCTCGCCACGGAGTGGCGGCGAGCGTGCGACGACGCCGCGGGGGCACAGGAGATCATCTCCGAGAGCGGTGAGGATGCCGAGATGCGAGAGCTGCTGCGGGCCGCCCGCGAGCGCATCGAGCAGCTGGAGGAGGAGATCCGGCTGGCGATGCTCGAGCGTGATCCCAACGACTCCAAGAACGTGATCGTCGAGATCCAGGGCGGCGCCGGCGGCGACGAGGCGGGGATCTGGGCCGGCGACCTCTACCGGATGCTGAGCAGGTATGCCGAGCGCCGTGGCTTCCAGACCGAGCCGCTGGAGGTGGGGGAGGGCAAGTACACCTTCGCCGTGAAGGGCGACGCCGCCTATTCGGTCTTCAAGTTCGAGGGAGGCACCCACCGCGTGCAACGCGTGCCGGTGACCGAGTCACAGGGCAGGACCCATACCTCCACCGCGACCGTCGCGGTGTTGCCGGAGGCGCAGGACGTCGACGTCCAGATCGATCCCCAGGACCTGCAGATCGATGTCTACCGCTCCTCCGGGCCCGGCGGCCAGTCGGTGAACACGACCGACTCCGCGGTGCGGATCACCCACAGGCCTTCGGGCATCGTCGTCTCGATGCAGGACGAGAAGTCCCAGCTCCAGAACCGTGAGAAGGCGATGCGCGTGCTGCGCGCCCGCCTCTACGAGCGGGCGCTGGCAGAGCAGCAGGCCGAGCTGGCCGCCGACCGCCGCTCCCAGGTGGGCACGGGAGACAGGGCGGAGAAGATCCGGACCTACAACTACGGCGAGCGGCGCGTGACCGACCACAGGATCAAGCTCACCACCTATAACCTCGACCAGGTGCTTGCAGGAGAGCTGGAGGAGTTCACCGACGCGCTGGGCGCCGATGAGCGGCGCCGGCGGCTGCAGGCGCAGGCCGCCGCGTGAGCGCCCGCGCGCCTGGCGAGGACAGCTGAGGTGAGACCGAACGTCAACGGCTGGGCGTGCGAGTGCGCGGGAGGGCCCGCCGCGTGAGCGTGCGTGCGGGGACACCGGCGCGCGAGGCGCTGGAGAGCGCGATCATCGCGATCACCGCCGCGGGCTGCGAGACCCCGCGCTTGGACGCCGAAGTGCTGCTTGCCGGAGTGCTGGGGGTCACTCGCGAGAGGCTGTTGCTCGATCGCGATCTGGAAGTCGAAGGGGAGGCGGTCCACGCCTTCAGGGAGGCGGTGCGCCGCAGGGCTCTCGAGCGAGAGCCGGTCGCCTACATCCTCGGCCACAAGGGCTTTCGACATCTGGAGCTGATGGTGGACAGTCGTGTGCTGATCCCGCGCCCGGAGACGGAGATGCTCGTGGAAGCTGCTCTCTCGCTGCCGCAGGGTGCGAGCGTGCTCGATCTCGGCACCGGCAGCGGCGCGGTGGCGCTCGCCGTCAAGGACGAGCGCCCGGACCTCGATGTCTGGGGCAGCGATGTGAGCGAGCAGGCGCTCGCCCTCGCAAGCGCCAACAGCCGGCGGCTGGGCTTGCATGTGCGATGGCTGCATTCAGATCTGCTGCAGGACGTGCCGCTGGAGATAAACGCCGTCCTGTCCAATCCCCCTTACATAGCGACAGGGGAAGCCGCCTCGTTGGCTCCCGAGATCGCCAGGCACGAGCCCGCCATGGCGCTCTTCGCCGGTGCGGATGGCCTGCGCACGATCGCCGCGCTGCTGGCGCAGCTGTCGGGTCGCCCGCGGGTGCTCCACCTCGCGCTCGAGGTAGGCGCAGGGCAGGCCATCATCGTCGAGCAGATGGCCAAGGACGCTGGCTTTGGGCATACCGAGCGGTTGCGCGACTTGGCAGGAATCGAGCGGGTCGTGAGCGGCAGGCGGTGAGTGGGAAGCCGGTGCAGAGCAGCGACGCGGCTGCATTGCAGGACTGCCTCTCCGAAGGCGGCGTGGCCGTGTTCCCCGCGGACACCGTCTACGGCCTTGCCTGCGAGCCGTCATGCCGGCTCGCGTCGCAGCGCATCTATGAGATGAAGGGTCGGCCCGCCGCCAAGCCGGCAGCGGTGATGTGGTTCTCGCTCGGCGCGGCCGAAGCGGAGCTCGCGCGGCTGCCCCCACGCACCAGAGGAGCGGCGCAGGCGTTGCTGCCTGGGCCGGTGACGCTGCTGCTGCCCAATCACGAGCGCAGGTTCCCGCTGGCCTGCGAGCCCGACGGCGTCGCTTTGAACCCGCCTGCGCCGCTTGGATTGCGGGTTCCGGCATGGCCGGCGCCACTGACGCCGCTCGGAGGAGTGACGACGCCCGCGCTGCAGTCGAGCGCGAACCTCTCAGGCGATCCGCCGCCCCGAAAGCTAAGTGAAGTGCCCGAGAGGATCAGAGCTGCGGCGGACCTGCTGATCGACGGGGGTGAGCTGCCGGGGCTGGCCTCGACGGTGATCGATCTGAGCAACTTCGAGCGTGGCGGCGCCTGGAGCGTGGTTCGCGAGGGAGCGGTGAGCGGGCAGGCGATAGCGAGTGCGCTCGCTGCCGTCGGCTTTCGCTGCTAGCCTCGTAGATGTCGCGACTGGCGCTAGTGTGGAATCGACCACTGGGGAGCGATAGATGGGACTTGCCGCGCGCCTGGGCACCACATGGTTGCCCCTGTCCGAGGAGAAAGTCTTGTCTAAGCTGCCAGACGACTACTTCAACCGCCCGCTGGAAGAGGTCGACCCCGAAGTCGCAGAGGCGGTCGCAGGCGAGCTAGCGCGCCAGCGCAACACGCTCGAGATGATTGCCTCGGAGAACTTCGTACCGAGGGCGATCCTCGAATGTCAGGGCTCTGTGCTGACCAACAAGTACGCCGAGGGCTATCCGGGCCGTCGCTACTACGGCGGCTGCGAGTGGGTCGACGTCACCGAGCAGCTCGCGATCGACCGGGCCAAGGCGCTCTTCGGAGCGGAGCACGCCAACGTCCAGCCACACTCAGGCGCCCAAGCGAACACCGCCGTCTACCACGCTCTGATCCAGCCCGGCGAGACGATCATGGGCCTATCGCTGGCCCATGGCGGCCATCTCACGCACGGCATGAAGATCAACGTCTCCGGGCGCCTCTACGATGTTGCTGCCTACGAGGTCGATCCGCAGAGCAGCCTGATCGACATGGACGAGGTCGCCCGCGTCGCCCGCGACCGGCGCCCGAAGCTTCTGATCGCGGGCTGGTCGGCCTATCCGCGCCAGCTCGACTTCGCAGCCTTTCGGCAGATCGCAGATGAGATCGGCGCGCTGCTGATGGTCGACATGGCCCACTTTGCGGGCCTGGTCGCCGCGGGCCTGCACCCGAGCCCGATTCCCTATGCGGACGTCGTGACGACCACCACCCACAAGACGATCGGCGGGCCGCGTGCCGGCATGATCCTCTGCAAAGAGGAGCACGCCAAGAAGATCGACTCCGCGGTCTTCCCCGGCCAGCAGGGAGGGCCGCTGGAGCATGTGATCGCCGCCAAGGCAGTGGCGCTGCGGATCGCTGCGACCGAGTCCTTCCGCGAGCGTCAGCGCCGCACCGTCGAGGGCGCCAGGGTGCTAGCCGAGGAACTGCTCGCCGAAGTGGAGCCCGCGGATGGCCCCGGCGCGGCTGCAGGCTCCCCCCCGGGGTCTCGGCCGCTCCCACGGGCCTGCCGGCGACGCCGGCTGGCCTTCCTGCGACTTCGCCGAGCTTCCAGCCGCACGCCACCACGGCAGGCGGCGTGAAGGTTCTCACCGGAGGCACCGATGTGCACCTGGTGCTCGTCGACCTGCGCGAGGTGCGGCCCGAGCTGACCGGCAGGCAGGCCGAGGACCGGCTGCACGAGATTGGCATTACGGTCAACCGCAACGCGGTGCCCTTCGATCCGCGTCCGCCGATGGAGGCCTCAGGGCTACGTATCGGCACGGCCGCGCTTGCAACACGTGGGCTGCAGCGCGATGACTTTGCGGAGATCGGCGAGATCATCGCCGACACGCTCAGCGACGAATTCGAGCAGCTGGCGGGCGAGCTGGCGCAACGCGTGAAGGCTCTCGTAGAGCGCTACCCGCTCTACGAGAGCCTTGCCGCAGCCGTGTGAGCCGCTGGTCCTGAGCCTCTGCGATGCTGTTGGCAGCCGATGCGCCAACCGACTGAGCTCGATGCGCTCTACGCCTTCCTAGCGGCGGCCGCGGTCACCGCACTGCTGACCCCCTTGACGATGCGACTCGCGAGGCTGGTCGGCGCGATCGACGTGCCACGCGAGCGCGGCCTCTCCCAGCGGGTCACGCCGCTGCTCGGCGGCCTTGCGATATTCGCGGGCGCGCTGCTCGCGGGGTTGATCTGGCTGCCCGCCGGCTACCAGGAAAAGCCCGAGCTCTGGCACGGCGTGCTGATCGCGGCAGCTCTGATCACCGTGGTCGGTGCGATCGACGATCGCACCGACCTGCCGCCCGCGGTCAAGCTCGCCGGCCAGATCGCTGCGGGGGTGATCGTCGTGCACTACGGAGTCGTGATCCATTTCGTGACGATCCCATTCCTCGGGCGCCTGAGCTTCCCCAACGCCGGCGGTCCGATCACGGTCGTCGGGCTGGTCGCCCTGATGAACGTGGTCAACTTCTCAGACGGCGTCGACGGCCTGGCGGCGGGGGTCTGCGCGATCGTCGCCGCCGCCTTCGCGGTGATCGCATTCGACCTGCACCGCGCCGCTCCGGGCGTGCTCGCCGCGCTCACCGCGGGCGTTGCGCTCGGCTTCCTGATCCACAACTTCCCGCCGGCGTCGAGCTTCATGGGCGACTGCGGATCGAACCTGCTCGGGCTTTTGATGGGCTGCGTGATGGTCGAGGGAGCGATCAAGACGACCGCCGTCGTCTCCTTCGTGCTACCGCTGATCCTACTCGCGGTGCCGTTCCTGGACACCACGTTCGTGGTCCTGAAGCGCGTGAAGTACAGGCGTCCGATCTATGCGCCGGACAGCGAGCACTTCCATCACCGGATGGCGCGCATCGGCTTCTCCAGCAGACGCACGATCGCCTACCTCTACGGCTGGACGCTGATGCTCGCCGGTCTCGCGCTGGCGCTGCGATTTGTGCCCTACAGCGACCATCACGGCCACTTCCACGCCGGCTGGCTGGCAGTGATGGTGCTGCTCGGGCTGCTTGCCGTCGCGGCGAGCATCTACCTGGTCTACGTGCTGGAGATCCTTAAGTTCCGCCGCGTGGCGACCGCGCGACTGCGCCGGCTGCGACCAGATGCCTCCGCAGCCGAGATCGAGCGCACGGTGATCGAGGACTTCGAGACGGGAGAGATGAACGTCGTCTCGCTGTCTGCCTCCGACGAGCAAGGCTCTCCTTCGGCTCAGGCATCAGCTCCGGGCGCGGAGGCCACGGAGACGCACCGACCGGGTCCCTCGGGATCGGAGGCCCACCGTGCCACGCCGCCACCGGGCTCGATCCCTGAGGTGGGGCGCTGAGGCAGGTTCTGGATCAGACGCCCGAGTGCAGCAGCGGTTCTGCCACCGGGAGCCGGATCGCAACCGCGTAGGCGCAGAAGACGAGCACCGCGGCGCGCAGCTTGCGGTCCGGCGACACGGCCGCCAGCGGCAGCGCCCAGACCGCGTACCAAGGCAGCAGCCAGGCCGTGGAGATCACCAGCGCGAGCGTGCTCCAGCCAGCCGCCACGCGCCAATCGAAGCCTCTGGCGGTCCGCCACAGGCAGATCAAGACCACGCATATGAAGCCCGCCAGAAACATGTAGCGCCACCATGCGGGCGTGCCACCAAGGCTCAGCAGGCGGGCGGTCTCGGCGGGGATACTGTGGATCGCTATCTGCTGCTGCTCTTCGGCGATCGGCACGACGAAGCCCGTCAGATTCAGGCCGAAGCCGATCGCCCCGATCACCACGATCGCGACCAATCCCCCGGCAGCATTGAGGAGCACCCTCAAGCGCTGCACCGCGGTGCGCGGAGCGAGCACAAGGAATGGCAGCAGAAGGCCTGCGGAGACCTTGCAGCCCACGGCGGCCGCGAGCGGCCATGCCGCGGCTCGCAGTCGCGGCGAGGATCCCGCTGTGAGCGCCAGCGCGGCGGCTAGCAGCAGCCCGGTGACCATGTCGTTGTGGGCGCCTCCGACGGCGAACACGAGCAGGACCGGGTTGAGCCCGAGGAAGGCCGCCGCGGCCTGCGGCGAGCGCCCCTCGCGAGCCGCCGCCTTGGCGACCAGGGCCACCGCCCCGAGGCTGCAGAGCACCGCAAGCAGCTTGAACGCCCACAGGTCGGCGGCGAAGCCGAGCGGCACGAGCGCGTAGCTCGCAAGCGTGAACAGCGGCCCGTAGGGGCTGTGCTGGAAGGGCCAGCCGATGTAGGCGAAGGTCGGGTCCGCCGGCGCTTCGACGGGCACGTGGGTGTAGGGGTCCAGGCTGTGCAGGACGCCCAGGCGCGCGTAGGAGATATAACCGAAGACATCCTGGGAGAGCAGCGGCGGCCCCAGCAGCAGCAGCAGGTGTGCCGCCACGATTGCGCCTGCTACGGCCGCCAGCGGCAGCGTGCGCGCGCCGATCAGCACGAGCACGTAGCAGCCGACCATGATCAGGATCAGGGTTTCGAAGCTGCCCTTGCTGATGCCAAGGCCAAGAGCCTGGTAGGGGCCGGAGATCCAGCCCGGCCAGCCCGCGTCGCGTACTCGCACATAGGTGGACGGCGCTCTGGCGGCTCGGGCCGCGATCAGGAAGGCACTAGTGACGATTCCCAGCAGTCCGAGCGCTCCGAGTACGCGCAGCGGCAGTGTGCCCGAGAGGGTCAGGCTCCTGGCGCGGGGTCCGGTGTCGGCCCGCGCATAGGCCTGGCCGGAGACCGAACGCGCCATCCGGGGTATCTGGAGGGTGCCCTTGATGCGGTCATTGTGCCGGCCCGCACGGCGACGCGATCCCACCCCACGCGGCGCTTGCCTTCGGCTGTCGCGGCGGTCATGTACTCTGTACACGGCATCGTGCTCGCCCAGGAGCCCGCGGGTATGCCATGCGCACGAGGGTCAGGGAAGGTCAAAGGCAAGCCGCATGCGACTTCGCAACAGCACACCAACCCAGCCCGCTCGCAGCCCGCGCAAGGTTCTGATCCTCTCCGCCGACGTCGGAGAGGGACATGCCGCCGCGGCGCGCGCGCTGGCCGAACAGGTCGCCTCCTCGGAGGAGCCCGCCGAGGCCGTCGTGATCGACGGTCTAGCCGCGATGGGGCCGCTGCTGCGGCAGGTTGTCCAGGACGGCTATCGCATCCAGCTCAAGCTGATGCCATGGACCTACACCGTCGTCTATTGGCTGCTGGAGCGCGTCCCTCCCGTACGCTGGATCGCTCGCAAGGTGCTCTGTCTGCTGGGCGGCCGTCCGCTTGCAAATCGGATCACCGAGCACGCCCCCGACGTGATCGTCTCCACGCACCCGGCGATCACGGTCGTGCTTGCGTGGCTGCGTCGCCGGGGCGAGATCAGCTGCCCGACGGTCGCGACGATCACCGACCTGACAGGTCTCTTCTTCTGGGCGCAGCCGGGCATCGACCAGCATCTCGTGATGTACGACGCCTCGATTGCAGCTGTCGAGAGAATCGCAGGGGAGGGCAGCGTGACGCTTGTGCGCCCGCTGATTTCGGCGGAGTTCCTGCGGCCGCGCTGCCCGCTTGACGCGCGGCGCTCGCTGGGCCTGCCCGAGGACGGCCGCATGGTGATCGTCTCCGGCGGAGGCTGGGGCGTCGGTGACATAGAGGGCGCCGTGAGGGAGCTTTGCGAGGCCGGCGGCATCGGCTGCGTGGTCTGCCTGGCGGGGCGCAACGACCAGCTCTACGAGCGACTGAGCAGGGTGTTCGCCGACGAGGGTCGCGTGCATATCTATGGCTTCACCGACCGTATGCCCGATCTGCTCACCGCCGCCGACGTGCTCGTGCATGCGACCGGCGGGGTGACGTGCCTGGAGGCACGCGCAACAGGCACTCCGGTGGTCTCCTACGGCCTGCCCGTGGGCCACGCACGGCTGAACACGCGTGCGATGGCCGACCTCGACCTGCTGCGCTTGGCAGGCGACACCGAGGATCTCGTAGAGCAGGTGCGTGCATCGTTTGCCGAACGGGCACCTGTGCGCGAGCGCGCCCTGACCATCGCGCAGAAGCGCGGGCCGGCCCTGCGTGGGCTGCCCGGAATCGGCGCCCTCGCCGAGGACTCCCCTGCGAGCGACTCCAGCAGGCCGGCGCCCGCGGGAGTTGCATTGGACATCGAGCTCGCCAGGCTCGACGGCGGGTCCGTGGATGGGCATGCGCGGGCAGAGCTAGCGGGCCAGCGGGCGGCAGTCGACATCGTCCTCGACCCTCCCTGGCGCGTTCTGCCGCGGGCAGTCTGGAGGGCCGCGCTCGTGACGATCTCGGTCCAGCTGGCGGTGCTGCTGGGACTGGGCACATGGATCATGTCCACCGATGAGGTCAGCGCGCTGGCGAGCGTGATCCTGCACGCTGAGCCGCTCACGCACGTCCAGACCAAGCAGCACGCCGTGGCTATGATCGTGCGTGCTCCAGCAGTTGACATGACGCTGCTCGCGAGCGAGCTTGCGCATCGTGGCATCCACGTCTCCTTTGCGGACAACGGCAGCGCGCCACCGCAGACGACCGTCACGACGATGCATGCTTTGGGCGAGCAGATCGTTCCGCAGATGCCGGTCTCTGCGTCATTGCTGCGATGGCTGCGTACCCGTGGCATCCTCGGCGCCCAGGCGCGCGCGCTCGGGCTCGACCACGGCTACTACTTCCTACAGCCCGACGGGGGCCTCACCGTAGGGCAGATGGTGCTCGCACGCAGCGCAGACGCCAAGCCGGTCAAGGGCGCCCAGAGGTTCTCTGCAACCTCGCAAGCTCACCGGTCGGCGCGCGCCGGCGACGTCCTGGTCGTCAGCGCCGACGGGTCGAGCGCCTCGCTGCTTGGGCTGGAGCGGGTGGTGGCGCGCGTACGCTCGGAGGGGCTGCAGCCGGAGTCGCTGGGTGCGCTGACGCGCTCGCCCTCCATCAGCGCCACCAGCAGCGGCGAGCGGGCGAGCAGCGCGGCACCCGCGACCAGCACCGCGAGCGCGAGCGCAAGCGGCACGCCGTCGAGGATGGTGCTGGAGAAGCTTTCGCCGAGCAGCAGCAGCGCGAGCACGACCGGTACGACCGTCTGAGTCACGAACACGATTGGTGCCACCTGAATCGCTGGCCGCGACTGCAGGGCGCTCATCTCGCTCAGGGTGCCGAGCGCCGAGGCGATGCCGGTGGCGAGCGCCCAGCCGGCCGCGATCCCAAGCTGGCCCTTTCCCAGTGCGTCGGAAGCTAGCTTGGTGCTCACGCCGGCCCAGCCGAACGCGAGGCCGGCTGAGAGCATCGTGACCGAGGCGGCAGGGTGATGGAAGAAGCGCAGCACATAGGGCAGCAGGCTCGCGGTGGCAAGGCAGGCGAGCACGATGTAGAGCGCGAGGTTGCCAACGTATTCGTCGCTGCGGTTCGGCGCGGTGAGCGCGATGCCTACCACGCCGATCACGATCGCCGCCATCGCGATGTGCTCGAGGCGGCCCGCCCTCTCGCCGAGCATCCGCTCGCCCATGAACATCAACACGAGCAGCCCCGCTGCAAGCGTCGGCTGTACGACGACCAGCGGCGCGAGCAGGAGCGCGACCACCTGCAGCGGCCAGCCGAGCATCGAGAGCCCGGTGCCGAAAAGCCACCTCTTGCGCCGGATCAACCTCGTGGCGAGGGCGATCCGCAAGTGGGACTGCGAAGGAGCCTCCTTGGCATCCATCGCCTGGAAGGCGACCCCTATGCTGTAGAGGCTCGAGGCCACGACAGCCGCGAGCAGCCCAAGGATGAGATCGACCATGACCGCCGATGATCGCAGCCTCGGTGCAAAGGCTGCATGCACGGCACTGGGTCTTGCAGGCTTCTCCTATCTGCTTCCGGCACTCGCGGGTCTCGGCTACCAGCTCCCTGTGCTTGCCCCCACCTCGGCGAGGCTGCGGCGCGTCCTCGGGGTTGAGGACCGCACCGCCGACGGAGCAGGCTGCGCGCTCACCTTCGACGACGGCCCTCACCCGCAGGGAACGCCGGCAGCTCTGAAGGCGCTTGCAGCCGCGGAGGCCAGGGCCACCTTCTTCCTCGTCGGCGAGCAGGTGCGCGCCAATCCCGCTCTGGCACGGGAGATCGTGGCGCAGGGACATTGGATCGGCCTGCACTGCGATCGCCATCGAAACCTGCTGCGCCTGGCGCCGGTGCAGGTGCGGCGTGACATCGCAAGGGCCAGGGAGACGATCGGCGAGGCCACCGGCGTTGCGCCGCTGCTGTACAGGCCGCCATACGGCATCCTCAACGCCGAGGCGCTGCGGATCGCAAAGCGGCAGGGATGGAGGACGCTGCTGTGGAGCCACTGGGGCCGCGACTGGGCGGCCAAGGCGACCCCAGAGTCGATCGCAGCCCTGGTGACCGCCGAGCTGCGCCCGGGGTCGGTGCTGCTGTTGCACGACGCCGACGACTACAGCGCGAGCGGGTCCTGGCGCCGGACCGCCGCCGCCCTGCCGCGCGTGCTGGAGCGGATCGGCGAGGCCGGGCTCACGCTCACGGCGCCCTGAGCGGCCGTGCAGATGGGCGCCGACGGGTAGCATCATCCGCTTGGCAAGTGAGCTGAGCACAGACGCGCAGGTGGTCTCCCTGAGGCGCAGGCTCGCCGTATCGGCTGGCTGGCTGACGGATGCCAGGGCGGGCCGCTCGCCGCTGTGGGCCGAGGCGCTCGCGATCGCCTGGCTGTGCTGGCTCTACGACATTCTCACCAACCTGGCTCCCACCCGCCGCGCGATCGCGCTGCGCCACGCCGCCGCAGCGCTGCACCTCGAGCGTCTGCTCGGCGTCGATCCCGAGCTCTCCCTCAACCGCTGGCTGGCCTCTCAGCACACGCTTGCGCTCGTGCTCTCCGACTACTACGACAACGCCCACTTCGTGGTCACGCTCGGCCTGCTTGGGCTGCTCTGGTGGCGGAGGCCCGACGTTTATCCCTCGCTACGCAATGCGCTCGTGGCCGTGAACGTGCTCGCCTTCGTCGTGTTTTGGCTGTGGCCGATGGCGCCTCCACGCATGCTTCCGGGCGCCGGCTTCACCGACGTCGTCGCCGCGACCCATGCCTTCGGCTCCTGGCACACTGGCAGCCTCGCCCACGACGCAGATCAATATGCAGCCATGCCCTCGCTGCACATCGCCTGGGCCGTCTGGTGCGTAGTAGTGATCTGGCGGCTCACCGCACGTCGCTGGCTGCGCGCGCTCGGTCTGCTGCATGTATCGATCACGGCGTTCGTGGTGCTCTGCACCGGCAATCACCTCCTGCTCGACGTGGTCGCGGGAGCCGCGACCGCGGCGCTCGCCTTCGGGATCGTGGGACTTGTCTCCAAGGTGACCGCCAATATGGCTTTGCGAAGCCAGTATCGAATGTCACGAACTTGTCACGAAGTCTCGCATCGGGTAGACTCGCGTACCGGCAGCCGCGGATCCCCGATCGACTGATCGGCCGCCGCGAGACAGAGGCTGGCTTTCCTATCCAGAGAGCAAGCCGGCCCTCCCCTCTATAGGCTGGCCGCCATCAAATGCGACACAACGAGGCAAGAAGAGCAGGCACCGGCGCGGACCTCGCGCGGAGCCGTCATGCGCGGGGCGCGGCCCCGTGCAGCGCCGTTGGCGCGGCTGCGAGAGGAGCGTTTCTCTCGTGCTGCGCCACGCGCCATCGAGCTTGCCGGAACGGCGCCCGACGCGCCCTGTGCCATGCCGCGCGACGGGGCCACGCGCCTCTGCCAAGCGGCACCGGGCACTTCGAAGCTGTGCGGTAGGGTGCCCGCGGCAATCATGCAAGACTCCCTCGGACAGACCGAGCTGGCGCCGCTGCGCGGCATCGAGGCGCGCCCACCCGCCGTCCAGGGCCAGGGCGTGATCGCAGCGCTGCTGCGCAACCTCGACGTACCGCTCGTGATCCTTTTCGCGATCCCCGCCCTGGCGCTCGGCGCCCCCAGTCTCGGCTACGCGGTCGGGGCGGTGGCTTGGATCACGCAACGCATCCTCGCCAAGACCGATCGCCGCTGGATCAAGCAGGCGCGCGAGCCGCGCACCCAGCTCGGGCTGAACCTCTTCGAGGCGTTCGGCCGGATCTGGCTGCTGGCCGGCGCGATCGTCGCCGCTGGCTTGATCGGCGGGCGCCCCGACGGCCTCACCGCCGCGCTGGTGATCTTCGGCGCCTACTCGATCGCCTTTGCGATCAGAGTCCTCACCGGCCCGCCGGACCGCCGCGCCGACCGCGACTCCTCTGAGAGGGCAGCGCGATGAGCGCCGTCGAAGCGCATCCCGCGGGTGGTCCCGCGATGAGCGGCGCTCCAAAGGGCGGGCGCCTGAGCCGGATGAGCAAGCGCAAGAAGATCCTCTACGGGATCGCGCTGATCTACGTGCTTGGCCTGATCTTCTTTGGGGTCGTCTACGGCATCAAAGGCCACAAAAACGAAACCTTCAACGTCATCGACTCCTTCCACCTGCTGACGTGGTTCAGCGTCGGGGGGATCGCCTTCAACAAGGGCGTGATGTACCTGCTGATCACCACGGGGCTGACGATCGGGGTGATGCTGACCGTCGCGCGGCGCATGCAGGCGCGTCCGGAAGGCCGCCTGCAGGTCGCGGTGGAATGGCTCTACGACATCGCGATGAACGTTACGCGCGAGAGCATGGACGAGGACATGGCCAGGAGGTGGTTCCCGGTGATCGCCACCCTCTTCGTCTTCATCCTGATCACCAACATGATCGGCTACATCCCGCTGCCGGTGGACTCCGCGCAGACCTTCAACGTCTTTGGCGTAAAAGTTCCCGCCTTCCAGATCTACGCCGCCGACACCAACGTGGCTGTGCCGCTGCTGCTCTCGCTTGGCGTGTTCATCGCCTTCAACGTGGAAGGCGTCAGAGCGCACGGCCCGCTTGGTTACATCAAAAGCCTCGTCCCGGCAGGGATGAAAGGCCCGATGCTGATCCTGATCTATCCACTTGAGATCGTTTCGACATTCCTGCGCCTGCTCTCGCTGACGATCCGGCTGTGGGCCAACCTGCTCGCAGGCCACCTGCTGATCGACTTCATGGGCGGGGCGCTTGCGGTCCTGCTTGGCCTGCAGCTACTCGGCTGGCTGACGCTGCCCATCGGGGTGGCGATCTATCTGCTGGAGGCCGTGCTGATCGCTGGCCTGCAGGCGTTCATCTTCGCAATCCTCACCGCCATTTATATCGGTGGGTCCACCTCCCACCACTAAGCACTGACAAGGAGCCTCACACAATGCTGACCCAACTCTTCGATCCCGCGCTCATCCAGGCAGCGGTCCACCCGCTCGTCCTCGCGGCGAGTTCGTCTGTTGAAGTGGGCCAGGACGCCGGTCGCGCGATCGCGCTGGGCGTCGGCGCAGGCGGCGGCGCCGCGGGCGCGGGCGCAGGCATCGGCATGCTCTTCGGCAAGGTGATCGAGTCGGTCACCCGCCAACCCGAGATGCGCGATGAGATCACCTCGATCCAGTGGCTTGGCTTCGCGCTGACCGAGGCTACCTTCTTCTACGGCCTCGTCGGCGGGTTCATCGCCTTCTTCCTCTAGATCCATGGCACCCCTGGCAAACATCGTCGGCACCCCGATCGCGGCCTCGAGCAACTCGTGGCTGATCACCCCCAACGTGGGCCTCACGGTCTGGACGCTGGTCGTGTTCGGCATATCGCTGTTCATTCTCAGCAAGCTCGTCTTCCCGCGCATCCGCCAGGCGCTCGATGATCGCCGCAAGGCCATCACCGACTCGATCGACGCGGCGGAGCTCACCCGCCAAGAGGCGGAGAAGATCCTCGTCGAATACCGCGAGCGGCTGACAGAAGCGCGCCAGCAGGCCGAGGAGATCGTGCAGCGCGCGCGCCAGCAGGCAGAGGCGCAGGCGCGCGAGGCGCACGCCGAAGCCGAATCCCGGCGCGAGCACCTGCTCGAGCAGACCAAGCGCGACATCGAAGCCGAGACGCGGCGCTCGATCGACCAGATCCGTCGTGAGGTCGCCGACCTCACGGTGATGGCCACCGAGAAGGTCACGCGCAGGGTGCTGACCGAGGAGGACCAGCAGCGCCTGGTACAGGACGCCCTGTCCGAGCTCGACTTCGAGACACTCAGCAGCGGGGCACGGTAGGTCGATGTTCGTCCCCGGGACCCATAGCGGCGGAGTGCGCTGATGGAGCGGATCGCCGAGGTGTATGCCCGCGCGCTGTTCGAGGCAGCCCAGGGCAGGGGCGTCCTTGACGCGGTGCGCGACCAGCTCGCGGCGTTCGTCGATGCCCTGCACGCCAACCGCAACTTGATGATCTTCTTCTTCTCGCCCTACTTCTCCGCCCAGGAGAAGAAGGAGGGGCTGCGCCGCGCCGTCAGCGACGCCGATGAGACGTTCATGCAGTTCCTGGAGGTGCTCCTGGAGAGTCACAGGATGCCCGTCATCTTCGCGATCAAGGACCGCTACGAGCGGCTCTGGCGGGAGGAGATGAAGCTACTGCCCGTCGAAGTGACAAGCGCGGTCGGGCTCGACTCGCAGCTCGTGGCAAGCCTCGGTGATCGGATCGGTCAGCAGACCGGTCGCGAGGTCGAGCTCTCCAGCCGCGTCGACCCCGAGATCCTCGGCGGGATCGTCCTTCGCGTCGGCAACTTCGTGCTCGATGCCTCCATCCGCAACCAGCTCAATCAACTTCGCAAGCAAGTCGCGCGGGCGTAATCGAACCGCCTGCCAAGGAGCCAACTGATGCAGATCAACCCAGACGAGATCACCTCAATCCTCAAGAGCAGGATCGAAGGGCTGGATACCGCCAGCGCCGACCTGACCGAGGTCGGGACAGTGCTGTCGGTCGCCGACGGCATCTGCCGGATCCACGGCTTGGAGAACTGCATGTCCTTCGAGATGCTCGAGCTGCCACACGGCGTGACCGGGCTGGCGCTCAACCTCGAGTCCGACAACGTCGGCGCCGTGCTCTTCGGCGAGTGGGAGAAGATCGTCGAGGGCGACACCGTCAAGCGCACCAAGCGCCTGCTGGAGATTCCCGTCGGCGAGCAGATGCTCGGCCGAATCGTCGATCCGCTCGGCAAACCGCTGGATGGCAAGGGTGAGATCGGCGGCACTGAGCTTCGTCCCGCCGAGTTCAAGGCGCCCGGCGTGGTCCAGCGCCAGCCGGTCAAGGAACCGATGCTCACCGGCCTGAAGGCGATCGACTCGATGATCCCGATTGGCCGCGGCCAACGAGAGCTCATCATCGGCGACCGCCAGACCGGCAAGACCGCGATCGCGATCGACACGATCATCAACAACCGCGACAGGGACGTCGTCTGCGTCTACGTCGCGATCGGCCAGCGCATGTCCACGGTCGTGCAGCTCGCAGAGACGCTGCGCCAGGCCGAAGCGCTGCAGAACACGATCATCGTCGCCGCGGCCGCCGACGAGGCCGCCCCGATCCAGTTCCTTGCCCCCTATGCGGGCTGCGCGATGGGCGAGCACTTCCTCTACAAAGGCAAGGCGGCGCTCTGCATCTACGACGACCTCACCAAGCACGCCTACGCCTACAGGCAGATGTCGCTGCTGCTGCGCCGCCCACCGGGCCGCGAGGCATACCCCGGCGACGTCTTCTACCTGCACTCCAGGCTGCTGGAGCGCGCGGTCAAGCTCAACGACGAGCTCGGCGGCGGCTCGCTTACCGCGCTGCCGGTGATCGAGACCCAGGCCGGCGACGTCTCGGCCTACATCCCCACGAACGTGATCTCGATCACCGACGGGCAGATCTTCCTGGAGCCCGGCCTGTTCAACTCGGGTGTGCGTCCCGCGATCAACGTCGGCATCTCGGTATCGCGCGTGGGCGGCAACGCCCAGATCGGACCGATGCGCAAGGTCGCTGGGCGCCTGAAGCTCGAGCTCTCGCAGTACAGGGAGCTCGAGGCCTTCGCCCAGTTCGGCTCCGAGCTCGACCCGGAGACCCAGAAGACGCTGGCTCGTGGACAGCGCCTGGTCGCCACGCTCAACCAGGGCGAGCGCGAACCGCTGTCGGTCGCAGATCAGGTCCTTCAGATCTTCGCCGCCACCCAGGGCTTCATTGACAGGATGCTGCTGGAGCGCGTCGGTGAGTTCCTGAAGGAGTTGACCGAACGCGCACACGCCAACCACCACGAGCTGCTGGAGAAGATCACCGGCGGCGACTGGTCCGATGAGGTCCAGGCGGAGCTGCAGAAGACCGTCAGCGAGTTCGCCGAGGACTTCGGCTACGACCTCGACGAGGAGGGTCATCCGATCGAGATCGACACGCCCCCCGCGCGCCCGCTCTCTGCGCCAGACGCTCAGGAGTCGGCCCAGCTTGCGGAGGCCGCGGCCTAGCGCCGCGAGCATCCCGCACGGAGCTTCAGGAGCCACATGGCATCACAGCGCGACGTCAGGAACCGCATCGCTGCGGTCAAGAACATCCAGAAGATCACGCGGGCGATGGAGATGGTCGCCGCCGCGAGGCTGCGCCGCGCCGAACAGCGAATCGGGGCGCTGCGTCCCTATGTCGGCGCGATTCGGCGGATGACCAGGGACGCAGCCCAGGCGGCCGGCCACGTGCCGAGCGTGCCGATCCTCACCGAGCACGAGAGCCTGGACGCCGTCGGCCTGCTGCTCGTAGCGGGCGACAGGGGCCTTGCAGGCGCGTTCAACTCGAACATCGTCAGGGCCGGCGTGGCCGCGGGTCGGGAGCACAGCGCAGATGGGCGCAGGGTCCTCTACTTCGCCTCCGGGCGCCGCCCGGCCTCATCGCTCACCTTCCGCGGCCTGGAGCCAACCGAGAGCTTCATCGGCTTCACCGACCGCCCCGCCTACGCGGACGCGCGTCGGATCGCCGAGCGGCTGATGGCCGCCTACGTCGACGGAGACGTCGATCGGGTCGAGGTCTTCTACAACAGCTACGTCTCGCCGATGTCCCAGATCGTGCGCCGCGAGACGCTGCTGCCGCTCGCTCAGGCGACGCTGCTTGTGGAGGGCGGGCAGGAGGAGCATGAGGCTGCTGGGGAGGCGGCGGCGTCAGGACAGGCGCAGAGCGCCTCGCGCCGCATCAACGTCGAATACGAGCCGGATGCCGAAGCGGTGCTCAAGCGGCTCGTGCCCGATTACGTGAAGCTCTCGATCTACCGCGCTCTGCTGGAGTCCACGGCCTCCGAGCACGGCGCCCGCATGACTGCGATGCGAAACGCTTCGCAGAACGCGGGCGAGCTGATCAAGGACCTTACGCTGGAGATGAACCGCGCCCGCCAGGCGGAAATCACCCAGGAGATCATGGAGGTAGTCGCTGGCGCCGAGGGTCTTGGCTAAGGGCCTCGGCTAGG
This sequence comes from uncultured Actinomycetota bacterium, assembly GCA_963790265.1. Lineage (GTDB taxonomy): Bacteria > Actinomycetota > Thermoleophilia > Solirubrobacterales > Solirubrobacteraceae > Palsa-744. The sequence goes on along the minus strand of CAWBNT010000001.1, from coordinate 2,522,387 downwards.
GTGGACTAAGAGAACTTGAAGATGAACCAGGAGAATTGAGATCAATGGACGCGAGCATTGCCACAACACCGACCAGCGGCCCGGGCGCGCCCGCTGAGAGCGCCGACGGCAAGCGCAACGTCGGGCGCATCGAGGAGATCCAGGGCGTCGTGATCGAGGCCGTCTTCCCGGAGCGCCTGCCCGAGATCAACCACGCGATCACGATCGCCCGCCCTGCGGCTGCCGCCGATGAGGAGGCGGAGGGGATCAGCTCCGAGGCCGGCGGCGACGTGCTCGTCTGCGAGGTCCAGCAGCACCTCGGCGATGATCGTGTCAGGGCGGTGGCGATGGACTCGACCGATGGCCTCTCGCGCGGCACGGAGGTGCTCGACACCGGCGGGCCGATCACGGTGCCCGTCGGCGAGGCGACGCTCGGCCGCATCTTCAACCTGCTCGGCGAACCGATCGATCTCGGCGAGCCGATGCCCGCGGACGTAAAGCGGCGTCAGATCCACCAGAAGGCGCCGCGCGTCGAGGATCTCAGCCCGACGACTGAGATGTTCGAGACCGGGATCAAGGTCGTCGACCTGCTCGCCCCCTATGCCAAGGGTGGCAAGGTCGGCCTCTTCGGCGGCGCCGGTGTGGGCAAGACCGTGATCATCCAGGAGCTCATCCACAACCTCGCCAAGGAGCACGGCGGCCTCTCCGCCTTCTGCGGCGTGGGCGAGCGCACGCGCGAGGGCAACGACCTCTGGCTCGAGATGAAGGAGTCGGGCGTCATCGACAAGACGATGCTCGTCTTCGGCCAGATGAACGAGCCGCCCGGAGCCCGCATGCGCGTCGCGCTCTCTGGCCTGACGATGGCCGAACACTTCCGCGACCAGGGCCAGGACGTGCTGCTGTTCGTGGACAACATCTTCCGCTTCGTCCAGGCCGGCTCCGAGGTCTCGGCGCTGCTCGGGCGCATGCCCTCCCAGGTCGGCTACCAGCCGACGCTGACCACCGAGATGGGCGAGCTGCAGGAGCGGATCACCTCGACCCGCACCGGCTCCGTCACCTCCGTGCAGGCGATCTACGTGCCCGCCGACGATCTGACCGATCCCGCGCCGGCCTCGGTGTTCGCGCACCTGAACGCCACGACGGTGCTCTCGCGCAGCATCGCGGAGAAGGGGATCTACCCGGCCGTCGATCCGCTCGACTCGACCTCGACGATACTGAAGGCAGACCTTCTCGGTGAGGACCACTTCCGCGTGGCCAACCGGGTCAAGGAGGTGCTGCAGCGCTACAAGGAGCTGCAGGACATCATCGCGATCCTCGGCATCGACGAGCTCTCCGACGAGGACAAGCTCGTGGTGCAGCGGGCGCGCAAGATCGAGCGCTTCCTCTCCCAGCCCTTCCACGTCGCCGAGCAGTTCACCGGCACGCCCGGCACCTACGTGCCGATCAAGGAGACGATCCGCGGCTTCGAGGAGATCCTCGACGGCAAGCACGACGAGGTGCCGGAGCGGGCGTTCTTTCTGAAGGGCACGATCGACGACGTCTTGGCAGACGTGCAGCGGTAGACGATGGCCCACGCCAAGTTCCCAGTCGAAGTGCTGACGCCCGAGGGCGAGGTCTTCTCCGAGGAGGTCGAAATGGTCTCCACGCGGACGGGGCTCGGCTCGATCGGCCTGCTCGCCCGGCACGAGCCGCTGCTTGCGACGCTCGTGCCGGGGGAGCTTCGGATCTACCGCTCCGAGGATGAGATCGTCCGCTTCGCGCAGGCGGAGGGCTACCTGCAGTTCATCGACAACCGCGCGCTGCTGCTGGTCGAGGAGGCGATCGCGCCCGATCAGCTCGACCGCCCGACGCTGGAGAGCAAGCTCTCCGACGCGCGCGGTATCGCCGAGCGGGCGGGAGAGGGCAGCGAGGAGCGCGCCAGCGCCCTCCGCGACGTCAAGCGCTACGAAGCCTTTCTAGCGATCGGCGAGTAGCCTTCTCCTCATGGAGGCGCAGCGCCCAGCCGCCGCCCACTTCCAGCGCAAGCGCCCGGGCTGGTTCACGGCGCACGTCTTCAACCCACTCGTCGGTGCTTTGACGGGGATGGGCATCAGTCTGATGGGCTCGCGCGTGCTCGAGGTTCAGGGGCGAACCAGCGGCAAGTCGCGACGCACGCCGGTCAACCTGCTCTCCTTCCAAGGGGAGCGCTATCTCGTCGCCCCGCGCGGCGAGACGCAGTGGGTGCGCAATCTGAGGGTCAGCGGGGAGGGGCGGCTGCTGCTCGGCCGCGGTGGTGAGAGCTTCAGCGCCGTCGAGCTGCCAGACGAGGAGAAGGCGCCGATCCTGCGGGCCTACCTCAAGCGCTGGAAGGCCGAGGTGGGCGTGTTCTTCGACGGGGTGGGGCCCGACTCCCCGGAGGAGCAGATGCGAGCCGCGGCACCCAAGCACCCGGTGTTCAGGCTGTTCTAGACGGCGCTCCCGGCCGCAAGCCGCGGAGCGCCGAGCACGGTGGTGGGCGAGTTGCACGGCAAGCGCCACGTGTGGGTAGGGCTGGCGCAACGCCGACGCGCGAGCAGGGCCGCTAGCCTTCCGCCTCCAGTGGGCGATCTCTCACTCCTGCGATGAGCGCTGAGCGCGAGCCGATCGGCGTTGTCGGGTCCGGATACGTCGGCCTGGTGACCGCGGCGGGCTTCGCTTCTCTTGGCAGCGAGGTCTTCTGCGTGGACACCGACGCCGAGAAGGTCGACCGCCTACTCGCCGGCGATGTCCCGATTTACGAGCCGGGCCTGCCGGAGCTGATCGAGCAGCACCGAGGCCGGATCCACTTCTCCACCCAGCTCGACGACGCAGTGCAGCAAGCGCGGCTGCTCTTCGTCGCCGTCGGTACTCCCCCGACCGCATCGGGCGATGCCGATCTGAGCGCCGTGCACCAGGTGGTCGATGCGATGCCCGTCTCGGAGAGCCACGCCCTGGTGATGAAGTCGACGGTGCCCTGCGGCACGGGCGCGACAATCCAGCGGGTGCTGCGCGAGCGGGGCCGCGGCGGGATGCGCTACGTCTCCTGCCCCGAGTTCCTGAAGGAGGGCTCGGCGGTCGGCGACTTCCTGGCGCCGGACAGGGTCGTGGTCGGCGACGAGGGCGATTGGGCCGGAGATGCGGTCGTGGAGCTCTACGAGCCGCTCAACGCGCCGCTGGTGCGCACCGACATCGCAAGCGCGGAGATGACCAAGCTGGCCGCGAATGCCTTCCTGGCGACCAAGATCTCCTTCATCAACGAGATCGCCAATGTCTGCGAGCAGCTCGGCGCCGACGTGGTCGAGGTGGCGCAGGGAATGGGTCTGGACAGCCGCATAGGGCCGAAGTTCCTGCAGGCCGGCATCGGCTACGGCGGCAGCTGCTTCACCAAGGACGTCAGCGCCCTGAAGCTGCTTGCAGGCAACTCTGGCTACCACTTCCAGCTGCTGAATTCGGTGATCGAGGTCAACGAGCTGCAGAAGCGCCGCGTGGTCGCAAAGCTTCAGCGCCACCTCGGCGAGCTCGCGGGCCGTCGCATCGCGCTGTTGGGGCTCGCCTTCAAGCCGAATACCGACGACATGCGTGGCGCCTCCTCTCTCGTGCTGGCGGCGCGCCTGCAGGCCGAGGGTGCCCATGTGCGCGCCTACGACCCGGTGGCCGAGCAGGAGGCGCGCAAGCTGATGCCCAACCTGGACTACGCCTCCTCGGTGGAGGATGTGCTGCGTGACGCCGACGCCGCAATACTCGTGACGGAGTGGCCGCAGTTCCTCCAGCTAGACTGGCGCGATGTTGCAGCCGGGATGCTGGGAGACCTTGTGATCGACGGACGCAACGCCCTCGACGGGCGGGCGGTGGAGCGTGCGGGGCTTACATACGAGGGAATGGGGCGCAGACCATGCAGGCGGTGATCCTCGTTGGCGGGGAGGGTACGCGCCTTCGGCCGCTCACCTCGACTGTGCCAAAGCCGGTTGTCCCGCTAGTGGACCGGCCCTTCATCGCCTACATGCTGCAGTGGCTCGCAGAGCACGGCGTCGACGACGTGATCATGTCCTGCGGCTTCCTGGCCTCAGGCGTGCGCAACGTGCTTGGTGACGGCTCTGCGTACGGCCTTCGTCTGCGGTTCGTGGAGGAGCCTGACCCGCGCGGCACTGCAGGGGCGCTGAAGTTCGCCGAGTCGATGCTCGACGAGCGCTTCCTGATGCTCAACGGCGATGTCCTGACCGACATCGACCTAGGTGCGCAGGTCGCTCAGCACGAGCGCTCGGGCGCAAAGGCCACGCTCGCCCTGGTTCCCGTGCGGGACCCAAGTGCATACGGACTCGTGCACCTGGACGCAGATAATGCGGTGCTCGACTTCCTGGAGAAGCCGAGCCCTGATCAGATCGATACGAACATGATCAGCGCCGGCGTCTATGTGCTCGACCGCGAGGTCCTCGATCTGGTGCCGGCCGACCGCAAGGTGTCGATCGAGCGTGAAGTCTGGCCGCTGCTGGTGGGAGAGGGCCTATACGGCTACCCCTCCGAGAGCTATTGGCTTGACATAGGAACGCCCGATCGTTACCTGAAGGCCACCTTCGACATAATCGAGGGCAACGTGGGCACGGAGGTCCGCGAGCGGCTCGGCGCCGACTATCTGGCGGTGGCTCCCGGCGCGGAGGTGCTTGGCAGGGTGATCCCTCCGGCGGTGCTCGAACGCGGTGTGAAGATCGCAAAGGGCGCACACGCCGGATCGCTGGTTGTCCTCGGCCAGGGTGTGAGCCTCGCCGACGGGGCCAGCGTCGAGAGGGCGGTGGTGCTCGACGGCACCGAGATTGGGGAGGGATGCACGTTGCGAGACTGCATCGTGGCCGCAGGGTGCAGGATTGGCCCGCGCACGCATCTGAGCGGTGGCGTCGTGCTCGGCGAGGGTGTGACCCTAGGGGCGGACAACGTGATCGCGGGCGGCGCGCGTATCTTCCCAGGCGTGAGCATCCCCGACGGCGCCATCAAGTTCTGATCGGCTCCGCCTCCTCGCTGCGATTACAGGAGAATGACCAGATGAGCGACGGCGCCTCCGCATCGACACCGACAACCGAAGAGCTCTCTCGCGAGGCGATCGAGCGCGTGGACGTCTCGGGGCAGTTGCGCGACGTGCTCGGCCTGCCAGATCACCTGCGCGACGCGCTCTGGCGGGTGGAGTCGGCGATCATGTCCGAATGGAACACCCCCGGTGGCCTCGTGGTCGCCGGCATGGGAGGCTCTGCGATCGGCGGAGCGCTCGCTCGCGCGGCGCTCGGCGACCACTCCTCGCGCCCGATCTTCGTGACCAGGGCCTACGGCCTGCCCTCGTGGACTACGCCGGAGACCACGGTGCTCTGCGCAAGCTATTCGGGCAACACCGAGGAGACGCTCGCGTGCTACGAATCGGCCGGTGCGCTCGGCGCCCAGCGGGTCGTCGTGACGACCGGCGGCCGTCTTGCGGCGATGGCCAGGGACGACGGCATTCCCGTGATCCCGGTGCCCGGCGGCTTCCAGCCGCGCGCGGCGGTCGCATACATGACGGTTGCCGCGCTCGAGGTGGCGGCACTCTGCGGTGCCGGCCCACGGCTGACCTCCGAGATCGATGTCGCCGCCTCCCACACCGAGCAGCTGGTCGCGGAGTGGGGCCCGGAGTCGGCGGAGGATTCGCTGGCCAAGTCGCTGTCCCGCGTGTTGCGCGGGACCATTCCGGTGATCGCCGGAGCGGGGCTGACGGCGCCGATCGCCTACCGCTGGAAGACACAGATCAACGAGAACGCGAAGATGCCCGCCTTCTCTCACGAGCTGCCGGAGCTCGACCACAACGAAATCGTGGGCTGGGAAGGCTCTGCCGAGCTCGGTAGATTCGCGGCGGTGTTCCTGGACGACTCCGACGCGCATCCCCGCGTGAAGGAGCGGATCGAGCTGACCGAGCGTCTGATCGCCCCGCATGCCGCGGCGTGCCTGCGCATCGAGACCCGCGGCGAGAGCGCCTTCGAGCGCGTTATCTCGCTCGTGCTGCTGGGTGACCTGGTGTCCATCTACCTCGCATGCCTGCGCGGCGTGGATCCTGGGCCGGTCGAGGTGATCGAGCGCCTGAAGGCGGGTCTCAGTCAACGCTGAAAGGACTCGCCGGTGACTCTGCGAGGTCGCTGTGCGGGCTTGCGGCGGTGCGGCATGAGCGGCACGCAAAGCCGATTGCTAAGGTGGCCCGCATGATCCCGACAGCCACGCAGACCTCAACTGACTTCAAGGTAGCCGACCTCTCGCTCGCCGAGTTTGGCCGCAAGGAGATCACGCTCGCCGAGCACGAGATGCCCGGACTGATGGCGCTGCGGCGGGAGCATGGCGATGCCCAGCCGCTGCGGGGAGCGCGGATCACCGGATCCCTGCACATGACGATCCAGACGGCCGTCCTGATAGAGACGCTCACGGCGCTCGGCGCGCAGGTGCGTTGGTGCAGCTGCAACATCTTCTCGACCCAGGACCATGCTGCCGCAGCGGTGCTCGTCGGCCCTCAGGGCAGCGCGGAGAACCCTCGAGGCGTACCGGTCTTTGCCTGGAAGGGAGAGACACTTCAGGAGTACTGGTGGTGCACCGAGCAGGCGCTTGCATGGCCACCAGCCGACGGTCAGGGCTCAGAGGGGCCGAACATGATTCTCGACGACGGTGGCGACGCGACGCTGCTTGTGCACAAGGGCGCGGCGATGGAGAAGGCTGGCGTGGCCGAGGATCCGGCCAGCGCCGACTCCGAGGAGATGCAGGTCGTGCTGAGTCTCCTGCAGGCCAGCCTCGCCGAGGATCCCGGGCGCTGGGGCAGGATCGCCGCCGCCATCAAGGGCGTCACCGAGGAGACCACCACCGGCGTTCACAGGCTTTACCAGATGATGCAGGACGGCGAGCTGCTGTTCCCCGCAATCAATGTCAACGATTCGGTGACGAAGTCGAAGTTCGACAACCTCTACGGCTGCAGGCACTCGCTGATCGACGGCATCAACCGGGCGACAGACGTGATGATTGGCGGCAAGGTGGCCGTCGTGTGCGGCTTCGGCGACGTGGGCAAGGGTTGTGCGGAGTCGCTGCGTGGCCAGGGCGCCCGGGTGCTGATCACCGAGATCGATCCGATCTGCGCGCTCCAGGCCGCGATGCAGGGCTACGAGGTGCGCACGCTCGACGAAGTGGTCGACAGCGCGGACATCTTCGTGACCGCGACGGGCAACAAGGACATCATCACCGCGGCGCACATGGCTCGCATGAAGCACCAGGCGATTGTGGGCAACATCGGCCACTTCGACAACGAGATCGACGTCGCCGGACTGGCCGCCATCCCTGGCATCGAGCGCGTGAACATAAAGCCCCAGGTCGACGAGTGGGTGTTTCCCGACGGCCACGCGATCATCCTGCTCTCTGAGGGCAGGCTGCTGAACCTCGGCAACGCGACGGGGCACCCGAGCTTCGTGATGTCCAACTCCTTCACCAATCAGGTGATCGCCCAGATCGAGCTGTTCGGCAGTGGGGAGCGGTATCCGCTCGGGGTCCATGTGCTGCCCAAGCACCTCGACGAGAAGGTCGCAAGCCTGCATCTCGATGCGCTTGGCGTGAAGCTGACGCGTCTGACCGACACGCAGGCGGCCTATCTCGGGATCCCGGTGCAGGGCCCCTTCAAGCCGGATCACTACCGCTACTGAGGCCAGGATGCTGGCTGGCCGACTGAGCCCTCGCTCGCTTGCGTACTCGGTACGCCACGCTCACTGCGCCCTGGACTGGCTTGGCCAGCGGTCCTCCTGGTGAGGGTATGAGGGCGATGGTCCTCGCGGCCGGGCTCGGCACCCGACTGCGCCCGCTGACATACGAGATCCCCAAGCCGATGGTGCCGGTGCTCGACCGGCCCGTGATGGCTCACATCCTCGACCTGCTCGCCGATCACGGCTTCGAGGAGGTGATCGCCAACCTGCACTACTTCCCGAAGACGATCACCGAGCACTTCGGGCAGCGCCTCACCTACAGCTTCGAGCCCGAGCTGCTCGGCACCGCAGGCGGGGTGCGGGGCTGCGCGGAGTTCTTCGGGCAGGAGAGCTTCCTGGTGATCTCAGGCGATGCGCTCACCGACATCGACCTCACGGCGCTTGTGGAGCGTCATCGGCAGGCGGGCGGCGTGGCCACGCTCGCGGTCAAGAAGGTGGCGGATACGCGCGAGTACGGAGTGGTCTTGCACGACAAGGAGGGCCGTATCACCGGTTTCCAGGAGAAGCCTGCCTCCGAGGAAGCGCTTTCGGACCTCGGAAACTGCGGAATCTACGTCTTCACGCCGGAGATATTCGACTACTTTCCGCAGCGGCCGTTCGTGGACTTCGCCAAGGACGTCTTTCCCACGCTGCTGGAGGGGGATGTGCCGTTCCACATCCACGAGACCAGGGAGTACTGGAATGACGTCGGCTCGCTGGCCGAGCTGCGCCAGGGGACCTTCGACGCGCTGCGCGGGGAGTTGCATCTGCAGATGCAGGGCAGCGAGCGCAGTCCCGGGGTGATTCTTGCCGAGGACTGCGATCTGCCTGAGAGTGTCGAGGTCGACGGGAAGGTGTGGATTGGCGCCGGCGCGAGCGTGGGGGAGAGATCCCGGCTGATGGGGCCGATCGTGATCGGTGACGGCGCCAGGATCGGCGCCGGCGCACAGCTGCGCTCGAGCATCGTCTTCCCTGGCACCGAGATCGCTCCGGGGGCTATCGTGATCGGCGCGATTGAGGGTCACGCCGAGATCGCCAAGAGCCTGCGCCGCCCGGCCTGATCTCACATCGCCTTCCCTGGCGTCCGGGTCCCGGGGCGCTGTGATTGGAGAAGCTCGTGCATACCACTCGTCCATTCGTGGAAACACGATGGACAGACGCCGGGCATCGGCGTACCATCGAAATCAGCTCCACATCTCCAGACCAAGAATGGAGGCCGTGATGCAGGTAGACATCAAGGGCCGCAATGTCCCGGTCACCGACGAGATACGTGCGCGCGTTGCGCGCCGGCTCGAGAAGATCTCGCGCCAGGTCTCGCCACTGGCTCGAGCCGAGCTGGAGATATTCAGAGAGCGCAATCCCTCGATCCCCGATCGCGAGGTGGCGGAGGCGACGCTCTACCTGAAGGGCGCGACGCTGCGCGCACGCGAGGCCTCGGCGGACATGCAGCACTCACTCAACCTCGTCACCGAGGAGCTTGCCCGCCAGGTCAAGCGCCACCGCGACAAGCGTCGCCGCAGGCGGGAGCAGCGAGCCGCCGCGGCGCCAGAGCGCCAGCCGGTGGAGCCGCTGCCCGAGCAGCAGCCCGCTGTGCTGCTGCTCGGCGGCTGACCGCACACCGGATCGGCGCTCAGTCGCTACCCTGGGGACGTGTCCATCCTAGACCGGGCCCTCAACATCGGCGAGGGCAAGAAGTTCAAGCAATACCAGGGCCGCGTGGCGCAGATCGGCGTCTTCGAGGAGGAGCTCGAACACGAGGACGACGCTGAACTGCGCGAGCGCATGGACGTCCTCCGCGAACGCGCGGCAGATGGCGAGAGCCTCGACGATCTGCTGCCCGAGTGCTTCGCGCTGGTGCGCGAGACGGGCCGGCGGACGATGGGGATGCGCCACTTCGACGTCCAGCTGATCGGCGGCATGGCCCTCCACGACGGACAGATCGCCGAGATGAAGACCGGCGAGGGCAAGACGCTGACCGCGACGCTGGCGGTCGCTCTCAACTCGCTTGCCGTCAGGGAGGACGGGGCGGGCGGGGAGCCGGTCCGCAAGGGTGTCCACGTTGTCACCGTCAACGACTATCTGGCAAAGCGCGACGCGGAATGGATGAGCCCGATCTACGAGGCGCTTGGCATCTCGGTCGGGGTGCTCCAGAACATGCAGCCATACGAGGAGAAGCAGGTCTCCTACGCCTGCGACGTGGTCTATGCCACCAACTCCGAGCTCGGCTTCGACTACCTGCGCGACAACATGGCCAAGGACCTCTCCGAAAGGGTCCAGCGCGGACACCCCTTCGCGATTGTGGACGAGGTCGACAACATCCTGATCGACGAGGCGCGCACGCCGCTGATCATCTCCGGCGCTCCAGAAGAGGCCGCCAACCTCTACCAGCGCTTTGCAAAGCTCGCGCCGCGGCTTACGCCGGGCAAGACTCCGGAAGGGCTCGACCCGCGCACCAGGCGCGAATTCGTCGCCGACTTCGACTACGAGTTCGACGAGAAGCACAAGACCGTCTCGATCATGGAGCAGGGCGTCGCAAAGGCTGAGCGCTTCCTCGGCATCGACCACCTCTACAAGGCCGAGAACGGGCACCTGGTCAACCACCTGATCCAGTCCCTGCGTGCCGAGTCGCTCTACAAGTGCGACGTCGACTATGCAGTCGTCGACGGCGAGGTGAAGATCATCGATGAGTTCACCGGCCGCATCCTCGACGGGCGCCGCTGGTCGGAAGGCCTGCACCAGGCGGTGGAGGCCAAGGAGGGGGTGCGAGTCCAGGAGGAGAACCAGACCCTCGCCACGATCACCTACCAGAACTTCTTCCGCCTCTATGAGAAGCTCGGCGGCATGACCGGCACGGCGCTGACCGAGGCGACCGAGTTCATGAAGATCTACGAGCTGCCCGTCGTGCAGATACCGACGAACATGCCGATGGTCAGGGCCGACCGCAACGACCAGGTCTACAAGACCAAGGACGGCAAGTGGAACGCGGTCGTCAAAGAAATCGTCGCCCGTAACGAGCTCGGCCAGCCGGCGCTCGTCGGCACGATCTCGGTCGAGGTCTCCGAGCTGCTCTCCGATCAGCTCAGCAAGCGTGGGATCAAGCACTCGGTGCTGAACGCCAAGCCCGAGCATGCCGCGCGCGAGGCTGACATCATCGCCGAGGCCGGCAGGCCCGGCGCTGTCACGATCGCGACCAACATGGCCGGTCGCGGCGTGGACATCAAGCTGGGCGGCAACCCAGAGCACCTCGCTCGGACCGAGCTTGCCCGCGAGGGCGTCGAGCCGGGGCAAGAGGGCTACGAGCAGCGCCTCGGTGAAGTGCTGCCGGAGTTCGAGGCGCGGGTGGAGAGTGACCGCGAGCGCGTGATGTCCGCCGGCGGCCTGTTCATCTGCGGCACCGAGCGCCACGAGTCGCGGCGGATCGACAACCAGCTGCGCGGCCGCTCCGGCCGCCAGGGCGACCCCGGCGAAACCCGCTTCTTCCTCTCCGCTGAGGACGACCTGATCCGGCTCTTCGCGGGCGACCGGATCTACAAGATCCTCGACCGACTCGGCGGCACCGACGAGGAGGGCAACGAGGAGCCGATCGAGGCGGGCATGCTCTCCAAACAGATCGAGAACGCCCAGAAGAAGGTCGAGGAACAGAACTTCCTGCTCAGAAAGCGCGTGCTCGAATACGACGATGTGATGAACGAGCAGCGTCGCGTCGTCTACGCATATCGCGACAGCGTGCTGGAAGGCAAGGACATGGGAGATGAGGCGCACCAGCAGATCAGCAGCGTGATCGAGCGCACGGTCCAGCAGTACACCGCCAGCGAATACGTCGAGGACTGGGACCTGGACAGCATGTTCTCGGCGCTCGCGCAGCTCTTCCCGATCGACCTCGGCGAAGAGGTCATAGATCGCGAAGCGCTGGACCGGATTGGCCTTGGTGAGCGGATCGCCGAAGCGGCGCTGGGTCGCTATCAGCAGCGCGAGCAGGAGCTCGGCGAGGAGCTGATGCGTGCCCTGGAGCGCTTCCTGCTGTTGCAGATCATCGACGAGCGTTGGCGCGAGCACCTCTACGACATGGAATACCTGCGCGAAGGCATCGGTCTGCGCGGCTTCGCCCAGGTCGACCCGCTCGTGGCCTACAAGAACGAGGCCTACATCCTCTTCGGCGACCTGATGAACACGATCTGGGCGGACTTCACGCGGATGATCTTCAACGTCCAGGTGAACGTCGAAGGCGAAGGCGCTCCACAGGCGCCGTCCCTTGCGGCCGCGGGCACCGCGACCCGTGCAGGCAAGGTCACCTACTCAGGTGGCACGAGCGCGATGGGTGCAAGCGCGCTTGCGGCAGCGGCTGCAGCCGATGCGGAGGCCGGCACCCAAGCCGCCTATGCGGCCGGAGCGCAGACTGAACAGCCGGTGGCAGTGGTCGAGCAGCACACCGTGGACGCCGAGCACCAGGTCGGGCGCAACGACCCCTGTTGGTGCGGGAGCGGGAAGAAGTACAAGAAGTGCCACGGCGCCTGAGCCAGTGTGCGCTGGCGGAGCGGGGATCTGGCGGTGCTTGGGCGTTTGCGTACGGAGATGTCACGTGGGGGTCGGGATCTCCTGGTCCAGGGCCGTCTCAGCGTGTTCGCGCATAGGGTCCACTGATATCGTGGCGGACATGGCCACCGCACCGGTCGAGACCACGCCGCAGCGCCTTGCGGCAGTCCGTGAGCAGCTGAAGCTGCTTGCGGACTATCTTTGACCCCGCTGGCCTGAGCGAGCGTGTGAGGGCGCTCGAAGCGAAGATGGAAGCTCCGGGCTTCTGGGATGACGCCGAGGAGGCCGCGAAGGTCTCGGCCGAGCACGCCAAGGCATCCAAGCGTCTGCAGACCTTCACCGGCCTGCAAGGCGATATCGAGGACCTGGAGGGGCTCGTCGAGCTCGCACAGGAAGACGAGGCACTCCAGGAGGAGATTGACGAGCACCTGTGCTCCGTCGAGGCGAGGCTGGCCGAGATGGAGGAGCAGCGGTTGTTCTCCGGGCGCTATGACAGCGGTGACGCGCTGGTGAGCGTCAACGCGGGAGCCGGTGGCACCGACGCCCAGGATTGGGCGGAGATGGTCCTGCGGATGGAGATGCGCTGGGCGGAGCGCAGGGGCTTCGCCGTCGAGCTGCTCGAGGTGGGCCCGGGCGAGGAAGCGGGCATCAAGTCGGCGACCTTCAACGTTCGCGGAGAGAATGCCTATGGGCTCTTCGGGGCCGAGCGGGGTGTGCACCGGCTGGTGCGGCTCTCTCCGTTCGACTCGGCGCATCGCAGGCAGACGAGCTTCGCCGGTGTCGAGGTCGCGCCCGTCGTGGAGGAGACGGGGGAGGTGGAGATCTCAGAGGACGATCTCCAGGTCGATACCTACAGGGCCTCAGGCGCGGGCGGGCAGCATGTCAACAAGACCGACTCGGCCGTTCGCATCACCCACCGGCCGAGCGGCATCGTCGTCCAGTGCCAGAACGAGCGCTCCCAGTCTGCGAACAAGGCGACCGCAATGGCGATGCTCAAGGCGAAGCTACTGGAGAAGCATGAGCGCGAGCGCCGCGAAGAGATAGCGCGCGAGAAGGGGCAGGCCCAGGATGTCAACTTCGGATCGCAGATCCGTTCCTATGTGCTGCATCCCTATTCGATGGTCAAGGACCACCGCACCGGGCACGAGGTCGGCGACGTTCAGCGCGTGCTCGACGGCGACCTTGACGGCTTCGTGCGGGCTTATCTGCTGAGCGCCGCGGCAAGCGCCTGATCTCAGTCAGCCGCCCTCCGCTGCCAGCTGCTCGGCTACGACGCGCTCGGCCGTGGCCGGGCTGATGAACGGGGCAAGGGCGGTGCGAGCAAGCTCGGGCGCGATCGCCGGCATCGTACGGGCCGACTCTTGCAGCACCTGAGCACGCAGGAGCGCGAGCAGCTCGGCGCCGATGTCGGCGTCGAGCGATCCGGCCTGCAGCGCCTGCGCGCCTGCGAGGCGGTAGCCGGGCGAGAGGAACAGCGCGAAGGCATCGATCAGCGAGTCCATCAGCTCCTGCGCCGGTGGGCCGGCCTTCATCATCGCGATCAGAGCGAGCTCTGCGAAGGCCGGCTCGCAGGCGGCCCAATCGGTGAACACGACCGTGGCTGCCCACACCGCCTCTGGCCAGTCACCTGCCGCCGCGAACGCGGCACGGCAGTCTGCCATCACGTAGTCAGCGGCAGTTTCGACGGCTGAGAGGACAGCCTCGAGCTTGCCGGGAAAGTGCTCATGAAAGGTCTCAACCGATACTTCCGCGGCCACGCAGATCTCCTCGACGCTCGCCTGCCGGTAGCCCTTTGCGGCAACCACTGACGCGGTGGCGGCGTGAATGCGCTCGTGTATGTTTGGCGTCGGAAAGCGGCGCAACCTGCCACGAACCCCGCCGGGTGCGCCCTCTGCCGCCCGCAACAGGCTGGCTGACCGTCTGATCGCCATCGGGCTCAGCGAGCAGGCCAGGCCGGCGAGCGGAGCGAGATCACGGCAGCTGCGGCATGGGCAGTGGTCATCAAGGGTTGGTAACAGCGTACAGTAGGCATTGCTGATCTCTGACCTACCCGCTGCTGGCATTTGCATATCCTGGGCGCAATGCCTGCCCAGATATCCACGCAAGATCTGACGGCGATCGTGGAGCGTGCGCTCGCCGAGGACCTCGGCGAGGGGGATGTGACGACCGAGGCGATCGTCGCCGCGGATGCGACCGCTCGTGCTCTGATCAGCCAGAAGGCACCAGGCGCGGTGTACGGGCTCGATGCGGCCGAGGCGGCATTCAGGCTGTTGGACCCGCGCGCGCGCTGTGAACGTCTGGCCAGCGAGGGCCGCTGGCGGGAGGATCCTGGGCCTGTGCTCTGCATCGAAGGCGCCACGCGGGCGCTGCTGAGCGCGGAGAGAACTGCGCTGAATCTCCTCGGGCGGCTCTCCGGGGTGGCCAGCATGGCCGCAAAGGCCGCGGAGGCGGTGCAGGGCACCGGCGCCACCGTGCTCGACACGCGCAAGACGACCCCGGGTCTGCGCGCTTTGGAGAAGGCCGCCGTTGCGGCCGGTGGCGCCAGCAATCACCGCGTCGGCCTATTCGATGCGGTTCTGATCAAGGAGAACCACATTGCCGCCGCGGGCGGGATCGCAAAAGCGGTCGCGATGGTCAGGCAGGCTGCGCCGCAGCTCGCTGACACGCTGGAGGTCGAGGTGCGCGATTGCGCCGAGATCGAAGAGGCGCTGGAGGCGCAGGCGCCACGCCTGCTGCTGGATAACATGGGTCTCGATGAGCTTCGCGCCGCGGTCCAACTCGTCGACGGCAGGGCGCTGCTCGAGGCCAGCGGTGGCATGCGGCTCGCGGATCTCCGAGAGGTCGCGCAGACCGGGATAGACTTCATATCGGTTGGCGCGCTCACCCACTCGGCGCCGGCCCTCGACCTCTCAATGATCCTGGAGGCGCTGTGATCGACCTTCCGATGTCCCCTCTCGGCTCAGGCACATCTGGGCTCTCGCCAGATCAGATCGAGGCGATGCAGCGAGAGGTTCGCGCGTTGGCCGCCGAGCGCGACGCGGTGATCCTCGCGCACAACTACCAGGTGCCTGAGGTCCAGGATGTGGCCCACTTCGTGGGCGACTCGCTCGGCCTCTCACGGCAGGCGGCCGCTGCCTTGGAGCAGACGATCGTCTTCTGCGGCGTCCACTTCATGGCCGAGACCGCCTCGGTCCTATGTCCCGAGAAGACGGTCCTGATCCCCGACCTCGACGCCGGGTGCTCGCTGGCTTCGAGCATCGACGCGCAGCAGCTGCGCGAGTGGAAGGCTGAGCATCCGGGGGCGGTGGTGGTGATGTACGTCAACACCTCCGCGGAGGTCAAGGCGCTCACCGACTACTGCTGCACCTCATCCAACGCCGTCGAGGTCGTCAGGCACATATACGAGACGCAGGGTCCCGATACGGAGATCCTGTTCGGCCCCGACATGTGGCTCGGTGCCTATGTGGAGAAGCAACTCGGCAAGCCGATGCGCGTCTGGGACGGCGAGTGTCACGTGCACGCCGCGATCAGGCCCTCGGACATAGAAGCGACGCGAGCCGCCCATCCCGGCGCCGACTTTCTCATCCATCCCGAGTGCGGCTGCACTACGAGCGTGATGGAGTACGTGGCCGCTGGAGACGTGAGGGCGGAGGACGTCAGGATGCTCTCCACCGGCGGGATGCTCGGCTATGCGCATGAGGCGGAGCAGGCCGCGGCCGCCGCGGCCGCGGCAGGTCATCGCCGCGCGGCGGTGGTCGCGACCGAGGTCGGGATGCTTCACCCGCTCAAGTTGGCCGCCCCCGACATGGATTTCGTGCCGGCCAACCCGGAGGCGAGCTGCCAGTTCATGAAGATGATCACGCTGCCGAAGTTGCTGAGCAGCCTGCGCGAGAACGAGTTCGAGGTGCGAGTACCGCAGGAGATCGCGGCGGCCGCAAAGGTGCCGATCGACCGCATGGTGGCGATCGGCTGAGAGGAAGTGTCGCACCCGGAGATGGCACCTGGCAGGTGCCTGATCCGGCCCGGCTGCGCTCCGCCGGCTTGCGTTCAAAGTTAGTCGAAGTCCGCTGCCTCGTGGGGTCCGACGCAGGCGATCGCAAGCTCGTCCGCGACGCTGTCTGCGACCTCGCGAACATCTCGCAGGCTGACCTCGTCGAGCGCGGCGATCGCCGCATCGGGGTCGATCGACTCGCCGAAGACGATCGAGGTGCCTGCGGCGTAGCGCGCGACCGCGCCGGTGTTCTCGAAGGCCAGCACGAGGCGTCCGGCCGCGTATGCCCTTGCGCGCGCGACCTCCTGCTCGGTTGGCCCATGCTCGCGCAGCTCGCTGACGATCTCGCGCATCCGTCCGTAGGCCTCGACGCACTTGCTCGACTGAAGGCCAGATCCGAGTTGCAGGATCGGTACGTCCGCGAAGGCGTGATCGATTGCGTAGACCGAGTAGCAGAGCCCTCGGCGCTCCCGGATCTCCTCGAAGAGGCGTGAGCTCATGGAGCCCCCCAGCAGGGTGGAGTAGATCGTCAGCGCGGCGCGCTTGCGGATATCGCCCACGTCGACCTGTGGCCTGTAGATCATCCGCAGGTGCGACTGGTTGGTCTCGCGCTGCTCCACGAGGATCTGCGGATCGAAGCTGGGCGCAGGCACGTATGGCTCCGGCTCCTCCAGGCGCGGGAAGCGCCCGAGCATCTGCGTGAGCTCCTCTTCGGGGGGCAGGTGCTCGAGGTTGCCGACCAGGAAGGCGCCGCCGCTCGCCGGCGACCAGCGCCGGGTGCGGAAGGCGATGATCGCCTCGCGCGCGAAGCTGCGCAGATGCTCCTCGGGGCCGAGCACCGTGCGTCCCAACGGATGCTCGCCGAACGCAGCCCTGTCGATCAGGTACTCGGCGATCGTCGATGGCTGGTCGTAGGCTCTGTTTATCTCCTGAATGACGACCCCACGCTCGCGATCCAGCTCCTCGGGGTCGATCCGTGGCCGCGCGACGAAGTCGGTGAGCAGGTCGATTGCCTGCGCTGCTGCCTGGGCCCTGATGGTGATATGGAACGCGACGAGGTCGTGGCTGGTGTAGGCGTTCAGCACGCCGCCGATCTGCTCGGCGGTCTCGTTGATGTCTCGGTGCGTCGGGTACTTCTCGCCGCCCTTGAAGACGAGATGCTCCAGGAAGTGAGCCATCCCGTTCTCATCCGGGCGCTCGGTGCGCGCGCCCGCATCGAAGGCAAGCAGCACCGTGAGGGCACGGGTGCCGGGCAGTGCGATGCGGTGCAGCGGCATCTCGTTGGCCGCGAGCACGCTGGAAGTGACGGTCGCCATCGCCCTGCACAATAGTCTCTGTCCAGACACATGTCCCTGTTTCGCCGCACTCCAACGCTGCTCGCGCTCACCGTCGCACTCATCCTCGGGCTCCTCGCGCTGGGGCTTTGGCTCGGCGGTCATCCCGAAGACCTCCCCGGTTTCCTGCGCAGCGCGTTCGTCGCCGAGGAACAGACGAAGGTGCTGGACGAAGCGATCGGCACCGTGACCAAGGACTATTACCGTCCGATAAAGGCACAGTCGTTGGTCGGCTCCTCGATCAACGGGATGGTCTCCAGCCTGCACGACCCCTACTCCGTCTACCTGCCGCCCAGCGCGTTCAAGTCCTTCGACGCGCCTGAAACGTTCACCGGCATCGGCGTCTCGGTCAAGCCGGGCAACAAGGGCCTTGAGATCCTCACGGTCTTCGACGGCTCTCCCGCCGACCACGCCGGCCTGCAGGGCGGCGAAGCGATCCTGAGCGCCGACGGCCGCTCACTCGCAGGCGTCTCGCTGAAGAAGGCGATCTCCCTGATCGAGGGCTCGCCAGGCACCCAGGTCAAGCTGGAGCTCAGCCGCGAAGGCCACACGCGCCACGTCACGGTCACCCGCGAGACGATCTCGAGGCCCGTCGTCGCTTCGGAAATGCGCAAGGAGAAAGGCGTGAAGATCGGGTGGGCCTACCTCGCGACCTTCAGCGAAGGCGCTCATGGCCAGCTCGCCGAAGCTGTTCATTCGCTGCTCAAGCACGGCGCCAGGGCGCTCGTGCTCGACCTGCGCGCAAACGGTGGCGGCCTGGTCAGCGAAGCCCAGCTGGTGGCAAGCCTCTTCCTGCGCGAGGGGCAGAAGATCGTGACCACGAGAGGTCGCGCCCAGCCCACAATCGTGTTGCGGGCTCTCGGCGGCTCGATCCCGGCAAGTATCCCGATGGTCGTGCTGGTCGACAAAGACACGGCCTCGGCTGCCGAGATAGTCACAGCCGCGCTCCAGGACAACGGCCGTGCGAAGGTGGTGGGCACTCACACCTTCGGCAAGGGCGTCTTTCAGGAGCTGGAGCCGCTCAGCAACGGCGGCGGGCTGAAGATCACCGTTGGTGAGTACTTCACGCCCAACGGGGGCAACCTCGGCGGGGGCGGCGTCCACGAGGGCAAGGGCATCACCCCGGAAATCGTCGTCTCGAGCAACCAGGTCGACAGCGAAAAGGGGCTCCAGGTGGCGTTGAAGGCGCTTGCCGTGGAGGTTGGGTGAGCCCTCGCCAATGAGCCAGACGCTCGTCGCGGTGCTCCAGCGCCGCGGGCGCTTCTGGGTTGCAGAGCCGCTTTTCCCGCGCGCGTCAAACGCAGCCGCATCGCCTGGGCGAGCGCCGGCTCACCGGCTCACGCTGGCCTCCAACCGGCTGGCGTTCCCACGCAGGGGCAGCGCCGGGGACGGTCAGATCGTGCTCGTGGGATTGCCAGCAGCCGGCAGGGGCGCACGCGACCGCCGCGGCGGTCGAGGCGGCGGCGCTCAGATACTGCGCGTGCTCGGCCGACCGGATCTCGCGCGCGACGTGATCGAGGCGGCGATGCTCGATCGCGGGCTCGCGCGCGAGCTGGATCCGGCAGTGGAGGCGCAGGCGCGGAGCGTCGCCAGGGCGCCGGCCGTGGATCAGGCACGGAGAGACTTGCGCGGCCTGCCTACGCTTACGATCGATCCCGCCAGCGCACGCGACTTCGACGACGCGATCTCCGCCGAGCGGATGGCAGACGGTGGCCTGCGGGTCTGGGTCCACATCGCCGACGTGACGGCATATGTGAGAGAGGGCTCGCTGCTCGACCGCGAGGCGCGCAGGAGGGCCACGAGCGTCTACGTGCCTGGTGCGGTGGAGCCGATGCTGCCGCACGCGCTCTCCAACGACGCCTGCTCGCTGGTCCCCGGAGAAGAGCGGCTCGCTGTCACCGTCGAGCTGGAGATCCGTGACGGCAAGGCGCTTGCAGGTGCCTTCTACCGCTCGCTGATCCGCTCCGATGAGCGTCTGGACTACGAGCGGGTCGACCGCATCTTCGCTGGCGCAGAGCGTGCAAGCGATCCGTGGGCAAAGCCGCTGCGCGCCGCGCGAGAGGCTGCGGCGCAGCTTGGCGCTGCGCGGGCGGCCAGAGCCGGAGCGCTCGAACTGGACGCGCCCGAGCCGGAGTTCAGCTTCGACCGGGATGGCAACGTCGCCGAGGTGGCGGGGCGCGTACAGACCGAGTCGCATCGGTTGATCGAGCACCTGATGATCGCCGCCAATGAAGCTGTCGCTCAGCTGCTGCAGCGACGTGGAGTGCCCTGCCTGTATCGCGTCCACGAGCAGCCGCAGCCCGAGCGCGTGACTCGCCTGGTCGACCAGCTGGTCTCGCTCGGAATCCAGACGCCACCGGTGCCGCAGCGGCTCTCGCCCTCGCAGGCCAAGGCGCTGGTCGGTGAGATCGCCAAGGGCCTGGAGAGACATATGGCAGGCGCCGAGGCCCGCGCGCGGGCCGGCGATGCCTCGATCCCACTCACCGGCGGGCGCATCGCGCTCACCTCGCTGGTGCTGCGCTCGCTCCAGCAGGCCATCTACTCGCCGCGAAACATCGGCCACTCGGGGCTCGGCTCCGATTGCTATTGCCACTTCACCTCGCCGATCAGGCGCTACCCGGACATCGTCTGCCACCGGGCCTTGCTCTCAACCCTGGGTGGGCAGGAGAGCGCGCCGAGAGCGGCGGGGCTCGCGGAGCTCGGAGAATGGGCCTCGGCCAAGGAGCGAGAGGCGATGACGATCGAGCGCGAGACCGACGCGATCGCTCGCTGCTTCGCGCTGGAGGCGGCGCTGCTGAAGAACGGCTTCGACCAGGTCTTCAGCGGCGAGGTGAGCGGCCTGATCTCCGCAGGGGCCTTCGTTGCCTTCGGCGAGCAGATCGCGCCCACGCTTGGAGCGGCGGCGGCGATGCCCTTCGAGGGGATGCTGGCGGTGCGGCGGCTGCAGGCAGAGGATGGCGGCCGGGACTGGTGGGAGCTCAACGAGCAGGGGACGGTTCTGAGTGGAGAACGCTCTGGATCGGTGCTCGCCCTTGGGCAGCCCGTGTCGGTCCAGGTGAGCAGGGTGGACACCGCTCGCGGGCGGGTCGACCTGGTGCTGCCCGGCTAGGCTGCTGAGGTGGCAAAGACCAAGAAGCGCAAGATCGGCGCCGGCGATATCGCAAGCAACCGCTACGCGAGCTACCGCTATGAGCTGCTGGAGCGGATCGAGTGCGGGATGGTGCTGCAAGGCACCGAGGTGAAGGCTCTGCGCGAGTCCGGCGCCCAGCTGAAGGACTCCTATGCCACGATCAGGGACGGCGAGCTCTGGCTGCAGGGAGTCCACATCCCGCCCTACGGACCCGCGGCGCGCGAGAACCACGACCCCGACAGGGACCGCAAGCTGTTGCTGCACAGGCTTGAGCTGGACCGCCTGGCTGGCCGGGTGGCAGAGCGTGGCTTCACACTCGTGCCGACGAGGATCTACTTCTCAGGCCCCCACGCGAAGGTCGAGATCGCGTTGGCGCGCGGCAAGGACCTATACGACAAGCGCCAGGCGATCAAGGAGCGCGAGAGCAAGCGCGACATGGACCGGGCCTTGCGCGAGGCGAGGCGCTAAAAAGGTCTTTCAAAAAGATCGGCACGCCCGGATGCGTGTCTGGACGCAGCGCTGGATCGCCACGTGACGCTTAGGCAAGTTCCTTGCATCTGGTGAAGCCATCGTGCTCCACGATTGGCCTGATGCTCTGCTCGACTTTGCCGACCTTCTGCAGCTCTTCGCCTGCCGCTTTATCTTTCTTGAGCTGAACGTCGGTGCTCAGCGTGCCCACGGCATCGGTGATTTCTTCGGCGCTTTCGATCATGCGTTTCCAGTCGGACGCCAGCGAAGGTGGCGGCTTCAGCTTGCGCATCGAGTCGAGCTGCTGCTGCTCGAAGGACGCGAGCTTGTCCGCGAGGTCGGCGAACTGTCGAGTCGTCTTGGCTGGGCCAACTCTCTTCATCTTCGTCTGCACCCTCGTGCAGAGGGCGTTGGCCTGGCTGACCAGCTGAGCTCTGGTCAGGGGCTTGGAAGAGCCGCATCCCGCCACCGCCAAGACAAGAGACAGGGCTGCGATCGGTATGAGCGGTCGCGCCACACGAGGGCGGCGCGCCATGCCGCTGCGAGCCCCGCCCCGATCTAATCCCCGAAACATCGAGCAACAGGCTACATGCTTCCGGGCCGGCGATCATCATTGTCGCGTGAGCGTCGACGAGAACGAGCGAGCCAGGGCCGCCTCAGAGATCAGCGTCTGGGATCGCATCGGCTCGACCGTCCTGCGCTCGCTCGCCCCACGGGACGGTGAGGTCGGCGCGATATATGGGTTGATACTCGTCGGATCGCTGATGGCCGCCGAGAGCTACAAGCAGGAGAGCCACCTCGATGTTCTGCTCTCCGTCGCGATTACGCTCGTCGTCTACTGGCTGGCCCATGCCTACTCGCTCGTGCTGGGGCGCAGGATCGAGCGCAGCGAGGTGCTATCGCTGCGCTCGCTGTACGACGGCGCGCGGGACAGCGCCTCGGTGCTGCAGGGCGCGCTCGTCCCGCTCCTGGCGCTGCTGGTGGCCTGGGGGGCGGGCGCGGCTCCGCAGACCTCCATCGACATCGCTCTGTGGAGCGCCGTGGCGACTCTCGTGTGCCTGGAGCTGATCGCAGGGCTCCGTGCCAAGGTGCGGCCGCTGGAGCTGGCGCTCAGCTGCTGCGTGGGGGCGGCCATCGGCGCGGTGGTGCTCGCGCTGAAGGTGCTGCTGCACTGACTGTGAGCCCGGGCTACCGGTCAGGCGATCGTGCGAGCGACGTAGGAGAGGTCCATGCCGAGGGCCAGCACGGCGACGAGCCCGATGTAGAGCAGGCCGACCAGGAGCCTTGCCCGCGGCGACACCCGGTAATAGGCGGCGCTCTCGATCGTCCGCGAGCGGTGGTGCTGCCAGCGCCGCCAAAGCTCGAACCCGGCGAACAGCGCGATCATCACCAGGAACGGGTTGTGAAAGGCGATCGCGGCGGCGACGATCACGCCGAAGCCCACGAACCAAAGCCACGGCGCCATCGCGGCCATCGCCCTGCCGCCGTCCAGTGGCACCACCGGGATCAGGTTGAAGAGGTTGATCAGGAAGCCCACGTAGGCAAGCGCCATCAACAGGCCGCTGCCGCTCAGCTCTCCGATTGCAAGGCACCCCGCGGCGCCGAGCGTCCCCAGGATCGGGCCGGCGAGACCCACCTTCGCCTCGGCGTAGGCGTCGTCTCCAAGCGAACGCGACGCGATCACCGCCCCGAGGAAGGGGATGAACGTCGGAGCGCTGGCGCGAATGCCCTCTCTGCGCAGCTGGATCACATGCCCCATCTCATGGATGAAGAGCAGCACGACGAAGCCGACCGCGAACTGCCAGCCCCAGAGCAGGGAGTAGGCCGCCACTGAGACCAGGGCGCTGCCCGCCGTGATCAGGAGCTTGGCCTTTGGCAGCAGGAAGAGCAGCGCCTTCAGCTGCGCGGCGAACTTGGCGATCAGCGCACCGGCGCCGGCCAGTGCGCTGCCGGCTCGGCGTCGCAGAGAGCGCCTGCGGCTCTTCTCGGCGAAGGGATTCGGCTGCGCGACGATCGGCGCCGCAGGCTCAGGCGCTACTGGGGGCCAGGTGATCTCGGTCGGATCCATCGCTCAATTGTGGCACCGGCGATAAGCGGCGGCTAAGAGGCTGCTTCGGAGCCCGGCGAGCACTCTGGCAGCAGGCCTCGATACCGAGTCCGCAATGAGCGAGAAAAAGCTTGTGACAGATCTTGCAATATCCATGCGATCGGCGTATGGTGCAAACCAGACGCGGAACCGAGCCGCGAAAGAGCGAGGCCAAGAGGTGGAAGGCCGCGCCGCCAGCCCAGCAGAGCCCTTGGCTCGGCCGTGGCGGGCCCTCGACGCGGCCCGGGACCGCGTCGCTTGCGTTATCTGGGGCCGATCAGCCGGCCCCGTGGCGCTAGGATGAAGACATAAGCACCCACGGGGACGACAGGCTTCGACGCGGTTGGCTCCGTGAGTGTGGTTGCGAGTCGAGGTGCCAGGCGGCCTCGTAAAACACCTGGCAAAACCATAAGTGCGGACTCACACGAGTACGCCCTCGCTGCCTGATTAGAAACCAGGTGTGAGGTCTCGGCCTCCGCTCGCCTGCGGCGGGGATGACCGGGATCAGATAGCAGGCTTACCCGGAGAGGCCCGCCTTCGCCGATCCGGGGACCTCCAAGGAGGCTGGTCTCACACAACCCGGCCGGCTAGGCGAGCGTGAGATGAGATCAGAGAGCCGGCTACGCTCGTAGAAGCCATACTCACGCGACCGCGGACGCGGGTTCGATTCCCGCCGTCTCCACTTTCAGCTCATTTGCAGGGATTTTCCGGTGGCTGCCGGGAATCTTTGCATTTGGGGATCTTCGTCGTCGGCGAGCACGTCTGCCATCGTCGCGGCGAGTTGGTCGATGTCCCAGTCGGCGTAGATGTCGCCGGTCGTCTGGATGGAGGCGTGGCCAAGGAGCTTTTGGACGGCCTTTAGGTTGCCGGTGGCGTCGAGCACGCGTTGGCCGGCTGTGTGCCGCGCCTTGTGCATGCGCTCGCCGCTGGTGGTGCCCTTTTGCACGATGCCGGCGGCGGCGAGCCGTCGATACCACCACGAGTGCATGCCGTGGATGCCCATCGGCTTCGTCGGGTCGCTGGTGACCTTGGCGCGCGTTGCCCTTCATGCGCGGCATCAGGTAGTGGTCGGGCTTGGCTTCGACTTCGATGATGTGCCGTTCGAGGTCCAGCCAGAATGGCGTGTGAGGGATGGGCAGTTCGCGCACCTTCTGGCCCTTCGTGAAGATCGTCAGACGGCGGCGCTGGTGGTCGAAGTGCTTGAACTGGACGGCTTGCAGTGCGCCCTTGCGCAGTCCGTAGTCGAGCAGCAAGCGCAGGGCGATCCGGTCGCATAGCTCGCGGCTGCTCGGCGATGATCGCGCGGCGCTGCTCGGCGGTGAACGTCGTGCGGTAGACCTGCCGGCTGCGGGCACGCTCGATCGGAAGCGTCGGATCGCCGTGCAGGCGGCCTCGGAGGATCTGGAAGCGGAAGAAGTCCTTGACGATCGAGAGGTTCTTGTTGTACGTGCGCGGTGCGCCGTCGCCCCACAGGGCATCCAAGAACTCCTCCAGATGCTCGGTGCCCTTGGGTGGCTCGAAGTCCTTGATCTGGAGGTCGAGGAAGTGGCGGGCGAGCTTGTCCAGGCACGACTCGTAGTCGCGGTAGCTGGGGTCGGTGAGGCGCTTGCGCTTCGCGCGCAGGTAGCCGGCAGCATCGGCTCCGATTGGTGTTAGCTGGTAGCTCTTGTCGCGCACGGCTTCACGGACGAGCCGTGCGGCTTCGGCGAGGGTCGGCGAGGCACCGAGGGCCGGTGCGTCGCCGAGGCTGGGCGCAGTCGGGTGCGCTGGCGTCACGGCCTGGGGTCGGCGCGGGACGGTGGCGCGTCCCGCGCCGTGCTTGGGCTACCTGTGTCCGGTGCGCATGGCGCATGGCTGCTCACGTCGATCAGACCAGACCCAGGCTCCGATCTCAAGGGGTCTGACAGCCTGGCGTGGAGACGTGCATAGGTGCCAGGGCTGTCGGCGTTGTGTCGGCGGCCTCATATCGGTCGACCCATTTCTTGAGCCAGGCGGCGTGAGGTGATCCGGTCAGCGGCGGCCCGGGCGACGATCTGAAGCGGCGAGTTGGTGCTGCCTTTGCTCCATTCCGCCACCTCGATCGGCGCCCCGACGCCGTGGACGGCCTTGTTGGCGAGCCTGGCGCGCGTGGCGGTCGGGACGGCGAGGACCACGAATGCATCGCGCTCGCCAAGCTCGCTGCGGTAGATCTCTCGGGCGTAGCGCACTGCCTTCTGGCGCAGCCGCTTTGAGGGCTCGGTCGCGCGGTCAAGCTCCAGCAGCACATGCGCGGGCGGGCGGCCGGGCATGGTGATGACGCCGTAGCCGTCCGGGGCTATGCCCTTGAACAGCCGATGGGTGGTGCGTTCGCCGTACCACTCCGCGAGCCTGCCGTGCTCGATTTCGGCTTCGAGTGCGAGCAGCGAGAAGAACTCGTTGATTTCGATGTGGTGGCGCAGCTTGTCCGAGTAAGCGACGCCCATTGCGTCGGTGTGTCGCCAGCGCAGTTGACGGCGCTCGATATCGCGGCATGCAGCGACGATGTGCGCGCCAGCCTCATCAAGGACCCAGTGATACGGCGCGGTGCCCTCGCCCATCGGCACCGACGGGCGGAAGCGATCGAGCACCCGTAGCTGGTAGAGGATGTCCAGACGCGCATTTGCGGTGCGTTTACCGTCGAAGTGCAGCCGCAGAATCTGCTCGGTCGTCAGGACATGATGGTCGTAGCAATCAACCGCGATCTGCCTGTCACGGTCGGTCAGCCGTGAACCGAGGCTCACCAGATGGCTGTACGTAATCTTCTTCGGGCGAACAACAGTCTTTTGTTCTCTTGCCTTCATATGTGTGGATGTCGGTTGGGGAGCCATAGCAACGGACAAAGGGCAATCCAGGCGCCCTTGCGGTACACGGCAGTCCGCGCGACTTCGACTCTCCGCTGGCTGCACCGGGAACAATCATCTGACAACGTACCGTTGTCGTGGCACACAAAAACGCCATTTGCAGCGGCTTTCACCCCAAAGGGTCCTCTTCTTAAACAGGAGCCATTGCGCGAGGGGTAACGCGAGAGCTAAAGCGAAAGACGACCGGCGACGCTTGCCGCGAAGGGCACTCTCGGGCTCAACCATTGGCCGACGAACCACCCTGGCCGGTGCGCTGCCCTCACCGTCGGCAACGAAGATCCGCCGAGGGCTTCATGGCCCATCCCCCCGATGGGTGCGTTCGGCTGCTGAGCGTGGCGGACGGGCAGCGGGCATCATCCCTGGGCCGTCTCCGCAAGCGCTGACGACGCACTGACACATTACTGACACGGCACGATCAAGAGCACGATCCAGAGATGGACCGTGCTCTTGTCGTGCGTGCAGCCCAGACTACGACTCGATCGATTCTGCGGCCTTCTCTCCGCCGCACGGCTCCTGCCCGGTGTTCATGAACTCGTCGGCGAGCCGGGCAAGCATCTCCGGGCACGCCACGACGGCTTCCTTGAGATTGGCAAGGCACTCCTCGGTCAGCTCCTCCGGCGCGTCATTGAGCCCGGAGACGGCCGACCAATAGACGCGTTCAATGATCGGTCGCAACTCGCGTGGCGGCATCGTCAACTCGAACTGCTCGGCATCGGGCTCGCGCTCCCAGCCGAGGTCATCGAGCAGCCTCAGCTCGACCCGGAAGCGATGGTGCAGCCGCTTGGCCTCAGTCGCTTCGTCGTGGCTCAGATACGTGAGGATGTCGCCGTGCGCGGTGAGGTCGGTCAACACGCCGTCGTACAGCGCGTCGCGATATCCACGGTTGATCGTCATGCCCATTTGGGAGACTCCTTTCGGTTCGACACCGAGGAAGGCGCCCCGATCCATGCAAGACGAACTAGCCGTAGGAGCTACGGTTAGGCGCGGCATCGAAGGCGCAGTCTTCGGTGCTAAGGCCGGGGCGGGTGCTACCAACACCCGTCTCGGCCGCTTGGTTTTGGTCGCCAGCGATCAGAGCAGAGCCCGCGGCGGAAACTTCGTGCGGCTTCGCGGCGCCTCGCAGTTGCTCGTTTCGAGAGTGCTTAAGCGAGCTTCAGGTGTCCGGCCGTCGCTAACGGGCCAAAGACCTCGGACGGTCCTGGCCGCTAGTGGTCGGGTGTGTCTGCGCTTGCCGGCGAGGTCAAGGGTGCCGGTGCCCACTGACATGCCCAGCCGGTTGGCGCCGGAGACCATTGCTGTAGGCCGAGGTTACGCACACAGCTCGCCAGCGCTAGATCTCCCGCAGACCTCGTTGAACACCACTTTGCGATGCTGTTGTCGTCCATCCAGGGGGCCGATAGCTCTGGCTCCAGCAGGATGATTGGGAACTGCGGGACGATCATGCTTCCTCGGGCACGTAGGGCGGTTTCGCAGGCGGCCCGCAGAAGCTCGACCTCGCTGACATGGAGGCTGGGTCGCAGTGTCGCAAAAAGTGGCCAGCAGTCGATGTCCTGGGATGCGAACCATTCCTGCACGGCTCGCATGTTGTTGAGGTCGGCCTCATCTATTCGGTATTGGTGCTTAACCTCGCCGACGATAACCTGCGTCTGTCCGTGAAAATCTCCAAAGAGGAGAAGGTCTATCTCGCATGATGTATCGCCTGGTTGTCGTCTTACAGCCGAGTCAGTCGCCGTCAACTTCGCGCCAAAGATATGGGGTGTCGCATTGCCAGTGTGATTCCAGGTTCGGAGAGCGGCGCGTGTGGCGAGTAAGGCGATTGCCTCCAGGAGGCGATCCTCGTCGATGTTCGGCGGAGTGCGGTACATCCAAGCAGCCTGTGATTCTGCGTGGGCCAGAGCAAACCCGAGGGGGTAACGAGCCGAGCACATCGGACAGAGGATCTCGGTCTCAAGATCCTCGGGGCGCATCGCGGCTGGAATCGTGCATTCCGGGCATCGGACGTACAGGTAAGGTCGCAGCAGCTTCTGACGAAGAAGTCGCAGAGATACGCCTCTGGCGTATACGGCCGGTTCTTGGGTTGCAAAGAGGAGCTCGCTGGGCCAGTTTCCCATGCGCTTGCGGGCGATAACGTCAAGCTGCTTGCCAGTCTTTCCGCTGGGCGAGCGGATCACGGCAGACAGGATTTCTCTCGTCGCTGGTTCCATTGGCGCTGACGTGTCCGGGCCTCCGAGGATCGTTCCGAGTCTGGTGGCGAAGACGCCATTGTCGCTCTGCGTGAATGACCACTGTGATCCACGAAACAGGGTCGCCACAGCGTCGTGGGCCGGCACAAGCGTAAGCTGACAATCGGTGGCTGTGGTCTCAACTACTGTTACGCGGCCTTCACTTACTGGCCGATGCATCGGTGTAGAAAGTGGTGCCCTGCCAAGTAGATCCGACAGTACGCGAAGATTAGGCAAAGTGGCCCAATGCATCGCGGTCGGGTCGCTCTCTCCAGAAATAGAGATTTGTGCTGCGACTAGCATCTCAGCGGCAGCAGATCGTTGTGCGATTTCTAGGGGTAGTGTCGGTAGCGGGACCTTCGGATGCCGATCACTGGGGGCGGCTTCTATAGAGAAGGTGCGTGAGAACCGGGTTTGGATCGGATGGACTCCGTTCCAGCCTATGAGTTGGATCTCCTGCTCTACGAATGGGTCAACGCTCGCGCTACGCAAAACGGCTAGCAGGTCATCGGGCGCTGCCGTGTCTGTGGGGCGCGATAGCACGCCGACATGCGGTGGCAGCTGGGTGCCATCGCCGCGTCGCCAGCGGTTCAGCGCACCGTCGGCGCGCAACTCCTCAAGCCACGCCAGAGCCGCCTCTGCGATTCTGTTGCTATGGCCGAGAGGCCACGGAAACACTCGGCCGCCATACGCACGGGCATTCCAAAAGCGTGCAACGTCAATAGGATCTGACGGGTCTAGAACGACAAAACCGTCAAACGCGGACTCGCCAGTGTAGGTGACGTGTGCCGCGGTCAGTTGTACCGGCGTGATGCCTTCGATCGGGGAAATCTGGCCCCCTGGATCTATGGCTATCTCGATTGCCCGATCCGCAAATTGGGCTTCTATTGGACGGTCGAAATCTGAACGCCCATACGCGCCGAACCAGACAGTAAACAACAACGCCAATGGGTCGGTTGAAGCCCAACTATGATGAACTAGCTGATAATCGTGGCCGATCGAGCCTAGGAGCGTGTTCGCCGCGAGTAGGCGAGACGGCCTGTATTCATTTGGTTCATCGTAGGGACCAAATGGCGAGCGACTGACCCATTGATAACCCGGCGTCGTAGTGATCTCTCGAACAGAGGGATCGTCCGTCGCGGTGTATATCGCATCGACACTAAGGGCATCGGCTTGGCGCAGTGCGTTGTCGCGATCACGAGGATCCAGAAACGGTGTATAGATACCTCCCCACGATGAGGTTGCGCATTGGGCGGCACGGATGAGTTCGTCGTAACCTGCTGCCACAAGCAGACCTAGACGCACCGGGCGGACCATCACCCAGCCGCTAAGGCTTCCGCTAACCATCCTGATCGGGCGCTTCGCCCAGAAGTATGTCTTGCCAGTTTGGCATGTGCATATTCGCGCGTTGTTCAGTCGCTACAGATCAAAGGTGGGCACGAGATCGGCAGCGACCTTCTTCAGGTATTGAGCTAGGGCGCCACGGTTTGGATGATCGACCCTCGCCTCGGCAGCTAGCAAGGTCGCTGCTTCGGCAGCGAATACGGCGCACAGCAAGAGGGAGCGTTGGGTGTCAGCAGTGCGATGTGGGCCCCACTTGATCAAAGCGGTCAGGTCTTCAGCGACAGAAGCTAGCGAGCGCGTTATGCCCCCGACGTCGGCGTGGGAATCCTGCGACATACCGCCGTAGAGATGTCGAGCGACCTCAGGGTCGAGATCGGGAGCGCTGGCCTGGATCGCCGTGGTAATCGTCGTCCTAGGCTTGCCTTCTAGCCAACGGCGTGCAGTCTCATCGGACGGATCGGTGGTTACCTCCAACAGGCGAGCGCGGGTCTCAATCACGAGCCGGGCCATCGCGCGCCCCTCGACCTCATAGCCAGCGCCAAGGACAGCCATAGTCGCGCGGACGGCGTGGAAGAAGCGAACTGCGAGCATCAGTATGGCTCGCTCACGCTGCCGATCGACGGTACCTGCCCAGCCGACCTCACCAGCTGCGTAGATCACAACGGCTAGATTCGAGCTTGCCCAATCGGCAGCCGCGTGCCCTGGCAATGCGACGAATGCGGTGCGTAGCGCATTCTCGTCTTCGCTGACGCTGCTGATCTGAGCGCTCGCGTCGCTGTTGGGAGCATCTGCCTCCTCCATCATGGCCCCTTACGATTCCATCTATGCCGGCGGATCATCAAGCTGGTTGCAGCGAGTCGTCGATCTAGCCGACTGAGGTCGCAACGAGCGCGGGTGAGTGCTGACTTGAGATGGCTCCTACCTCGGCGATGCTGTTGCTCTAAAGAGCCTGTCGGCATGAGATCTGGCGGCAACATCTCTAAACGCGCGTGGCTGCGCGGCGACGGCAGACGCTGAGGGAGGGACAGGGGTCAGGCGCTGCGCGGGTGGTCTGCGACTACTTCGGCAGGTCGCTGGTGGCGGCGTGCGGCGAGTTGCTGTAGTCGCTCGGCGTCGTCGTCCTCGACGCCGAGGACGATTGTCAGCTTGGCGTTGGGGTTGCCGACGTGAGCCTCGACGTAGCGTGGGTCGATCTCGGTCAGCCCGGCGTCGAAATCGCCGGGCTGGGGATCGGAGTCTGTCCAAGGATTGTGGGGCATGCTCATCTCTCTAGCGGTTTACGCTCGCGCCCTGAGGAGTCCCAGCCCGTGATGATCAGCCAGGTCGTCGGTCGACCGCTGCTCGATCGCCAGCGTAAGCGTTCGGCCACCGTCGGTGCGGCCGATCAGCAGCCGGCGTGTGCCAGTGGACGCCTTGATCACCGTTCGCTGAGGAGGTCCGCGAGATGTCGCGGCGTCCACACCGACACGTCGGTGAGTTCCGCGTCGTGCAGATCTCCATCGCCGCTGACGATGGCATCGGCTTTGGCTGACCGGGCAAGCGCTACGAGGTAGTCGTCCTTCGGGTCGCGGGTTGCGCCTTTGACCGATGCTGGGTCGTCGTGCATCGTCGCATGACGCTCAAGTCGGGCAACGAGCTGTTGTGCGCTCGTCTCGTCGAACCAGCGGTGGAACTTGGGTCGCAGTAGTACCCGACGTAGCTCGGCGATCAACTGCGGGCTTGCGATGACCTCAAGCCGGTCGTCGATCCATGCGCTGAAGATCCGATCGGGCGGAGATCCGCGAGGGCCGATCAGAACAGAGATGTAGACGCCGGGATCGACGACGACCTGGATCACGCGCTGGCGCGGCGCTCCTCGCGGAGCGCTGACAGCTCATCGTAAGCCACGCGCTCGGCCTCCTCCTCGCTGAGGCCGGCGGCGAGCTGTGTCGTGTCGACCATACGTCGCAGCAGATAGGCGTTGATGGCTCGCTCGATCACTGCGTCGTCCGCAAGGCCAGCCACGGGCTCGCCGAGCTGCTCGCGAGCCTGCGCCACGATGGAAGCGTCGAGAGAAACCGTGATCTTGTCTGTGGCAGCCATGCCCAAACGGTAGCGCGTGGAGCGGGTCGTCGCCGCATGATCGACGCTCTCGACCTTCGCAGTCGCTGGGTCGAGCACATTGGCGAGCTGTAGAAAGTTGTGGGCGGCCTGCTGGATCTCGTTGTCGGTGTGTCGGTGCATTGCTCGCCTGTATCTCTGGGTAGGGCGGCACTCGCAGTGTAGCGCTTTGTCTACAATGCCTCCTATGTCTACAGATGGCCCGCTCGAACGGCTGCGGTCGTGTCCGGAGCATCACTGGTTCGTCGGGATCGAATTGGGATCGACCGCGGGACTTGATCACGCTGCCTGGCGGGAGACGGCCTACCTGCTCCGCTCGCCAGCGAACGCGCGCCGTTTGCTTGATGCCGCCGAGGCCGCGAAGCGCGGCGAGACGGTCCAACATCCGCTCGACCGGGCGTAAGGCTGGGCCGGGGATTGATTCAGTCCTCCCGACGCTGGGAACGTTGCGCGGGTTCGATTCCCGCCGTCTCCACTCCACTGACGTCCCGGATCTGGCCAGGTCGCCGTGATCTCGAAGTCCTCCTCGGCGGTGGCAAGGCCGGTGCTCTGCGCTCAGGCGCCGGCAACCCGCGCGCTCGGTTGTGTCTCGCTCAGCGCCTCCACCAGTTGAGCGTCGAGCTGCCTGACCTGCTCTCGATAGGGGCCCAGGGTGGCATCGAGGTCTCGCAACTGCCATCTCTCGTCGACGTCTTGGTCTGCGATGAGGATCTCCAGGCGCTCTTTCAGGGGGCGCATGTGGAGTCCTTCGAGGACGCCGAGGAATTGCTGAGCGCCCCTGTTGCCGCCGCGCGTTCCATAGGTCACCGAGGTTGCGGGCTTCCCGTGCCACTCGTGGTAGAGGAAGTCGACCGCGTTCTTCAGCGGCGCGGGATATCCCCAGTTGTATTGAGGAAACACGAACACGAAGCCGTCGAGGCGGCTGACGAGCCGGCTCCAGGCGCGCGTGTGCTCGTGCTCGTATTCCCGCAGTGCCGCCTTCAGCGGCTCGTCCAGGAATGGCAGGTCGACCAGAGCCAGGTCGATCAGCTCATAGCTCAGCGGGCTCTCCGTCTCGGCGATGCGCTTGACCCATTCGGCGATACCCGGGCAAATGCGCGCAGGGCGGGTGCTGCCGATGACCACCGCCACGCACTGTGGCTCGTCCTTGCTCTGCTCTGCATCGCTCGGCTTCATGTGGGGCATCGGCGCATCCTCTCATCACCGCCATGCCGTACGGTCCGGCGCGCTCTGCAAGGACGACAGGAGCGTCGCCTGCATGGGTGCCGAAGGCAGGCGTGGAGCAACGCGGGGGCTCAGCCGATGACCATCGGCACGGGCGGCGGGGGCGGCGGAGGCACGAGGGTGGCCACGGCGGTGAAGGGCTTGTGCGCGTAGGCCCAGGGATGACCCGGCGGGTAGGCGACACCTGGCTGGGCCCATGCGTACGGCTTGTCCGGATTTGCAGGAGCAGCCTGGAGCAGGCCGCCGTGATGTCCCGAATGCTTCTGGACTCTGTGGAACGTTTGCGCGGCATGGTTCACCGCGTCCTGGCTGTACATCTGCAACGACCAGGTTTGATTCCAGGCGGCCATCCCGTTCTGGAAGCCCTCCAAAGTGATGACGTCCGTTCCGGAGCGCGCGATCACCGCTCCCCAATGGAAGTTCCAGACCCCGGGCGCCAGGGCCGTCGTGGCGGTCACGTAGGCCTCGCCGATCCCTGGGGCCGCATGCTTGTTCATCAGATGAGCCTGCTTGGCGGCCTGGCCCGCGCCGACCGGAGAGGGGAGTGTCCGGGGATCGCCAAATGGGATGGAGGCCGGCCCCAGGCGAGCCTGAACCGGGTTGACGACCTGCATTGCGGGGGCGGCGGGGGGCGCGGGCGCCGCCAGCTGCAGCGGCTGTCCCTGAGCCTCGGCCATCACCTTGCGGGCGGCATGGCCGCAATCCGAGGGGTAATTTGGCTGGAAGGCGAGCTGGAAGAACTGCACCCCGTTGACGGTGGCCGTGAGAGCTTCGCCGACGATCACGTTGGGCGCCCGCTGAACTCCCGCGGCCACGACCGCGAGATGCGGCACGCCCATCGATACCAGGAGTCTGCCGTCGTCTGAGACCCGCCATGGGAAGGAGGGGGCTCCGTATCTGACGTTCAATACGTGCTGCGCGTTCGCAAGCGCAGGGTGGAAATACATCGCCGGGGGCGCTTGGACGGACTGGTAGCGTTGCAGCAAACGCCGCGCCGCGCGCCTTGGCTTGGCCGGTTGGCGCGCAGGCGGGAGGGGACCCTGCGAGGCGTCGATCAGCCGAGCCAGAGCTCGATTTCCAGCGCCGCTGCCGAGCGTTGCAGGGAGCCCCACGGGACCAGCGGCATGCATCAGCTGCGAGAAGCGCCGGCTCGCGGGCGTATGGAGCGATCGTGGCGCTCCCATGTGCGCATTCGCCCGCGCACGAGGCCGTCGGCGTTCACGATCAGGAGCCGGACCGATGGCGTGCACGCTTGTGATCGTCGCCTAAATCGCGCTCCAAGTCAACGCCGCGCGATGCTGTCATCTCGGGAGAGCCACACGTCGTGCTATGCACCCTTCCCGCGTGCTTGGTCGAGCCAACGCCGGCCGATGATGCACGCTACCGTCAGTGTCTGCAACAGAGGGTCCTCTCCACCGCGGGCATCGCCGTAGAGGATGAGGACCGGGTCAAACGCGGAGGGGTCTTTGGACCCGGCGCCGCTGCACAAGGGGGACGAGGGATGAGCGAACGTGTTGTCGTGCTGGGCGCCGGGTTTGGTGGGCTGGAGCTCTGCACGATGCTCTCAGAGGCGCTCGGCGATGAGGTCGATGTGACGCTGATCGACAAGAGCGATGCGTTCGTCTTCGGGTTCTCGAAGCTCGATGTGATGTTCGGTCGCACCAGCCCGGAGGCGGTCCGCATGCCATATGGCGAGATCGCCAAGCGTGGCGTGGACTTCGTGCAGGCGAGGATCACGGCGATCGACCCCGAGGCTCGCCGCGTCACCACCGACGCGGGCGTATACGACGCCGACACCCTCGTGATCGCGCTCGGCGCCGACTATGACATGGATGCCACGCCCGGTCTTGCCGAGGGCGGGAACGAGTTCTACTCGGTCGCCGGTGCGGAGCGCCTGGCCGGGATCATCCCTCAGTTCTCCCGGGGGCACATAGTGATCGGGGTCTGCGGCGCGCCGTTCAAGTGTCCCCCGGCGCCGAGCGAGTGCGCGCTGCTGCTGCACGATGAGCTCACCGCGCGCGGGGTGCGCGATGCCTGCCAGATATCGTTCGTGATTCCGCTCGGCACGCCTGTGCCGCCTTCGCCGGAGACCTCAGCTGCGCTGGAAAGGGAGTTCGCGGAGCGCGACATCAGGCTGATGGCTGGCCGCCGCGTCAGCGCGCTGGATCCGCACCGTAGCGTCGCGGTGCTGGACGACGGGGCTGAGCTGCCATTCGACCTCTTTCTCGGCGTGCCGAAGCACCGTGCGCCCGAGGTGGTGATCCAGAGCGGCATCACCGAGGAGGGCTATGTGCCCGTGGACTCGGCCACCCTCCAGACGCGGTTCCCAGGCGTGTATGCGGTCGGGGACGTCGCCACCGCAGGGGTGCCAAAGGCCGGCGTGTTCGCCGAGGGGGCGGCGCGGGTGGTTGCGCAAACGCTGATATACAGGCTGCGCGGCGGTGAGCCGTCCGGTCCTCACCTCGGTCGCGGCACCTGTTACATCGAGTTCGGGCAGGGACGGATCGGGAGCGTTGACATCGACTTCTTGTCAGGTCCATCGCGAACCGGCGTCTTCAATCCCCCCTCCACCGACCTGGTTGCCAAGAAGGAGCGCTTTGGCTCCAGCCGCCGTGCGCGCTGGTTTGGCCGTTGACCGGGGCCGGCAGTCTGTATCCTGCCGACCGGGTCATTCACGTAGGCAGATGCCCACGATCGAGCGCCCAGAAAAGGAGCGAGTGACAATGACGAGAATGGTTCGTCTCGCGGGGTCCATTCTGGCGGTCGCATGCCTGGCGCTCGCCTTGGCCGGCGCTGCGCTTGCGGTGAAATCGGGCATCTGGGCCGGGAACACCAATCAGAGCTACGGCGGCGGTGTGATGCCATTCTCACTGCAGGTCAGCCACAACAAGGTGACTGTGGTGTATTTCGGGTCAAGCTTCACGGGCACCAGCTCGCGTTGCGCGCTCTCCGACAGTCCCGACGCGCAGCGGCTCGATCCGAACACCGGGTTCAAGGGCCTTGCGATCAAGCACGGCAAGTTCGGGGGGAAATTCACGGTATCTGGCGAACGCGTCTCTCTGAGCGGCCAGTTCCACGGGCAGGCCCTCAGTGGATCGTTCACCGACTCCTTCACCGTCGCGGGCATCCACTGCACCACCGGCAAGGTGAGCTTCACAGCCAAGCCGGGCAACGAGCTGATCTAGCAGAGGAGTCGGGCGAAACGGGCGGCAGATCGCAACGCCGTTTCGGGGAAGTCACCCAAGCGCCTTCATGCGGCGCTCTCGGGCAAGATCGAAAGGCGGCCCAGCTTGCGCTGCTCGAGTCTGACCGCATGCTCCAGATGGGCTGAGGAGATCGCACCGCCGTCGTCGGCCGCCGCGAACGCAGCGGCAAGCGCGCAATTGCGAATCGAGCCGCCCGGCAGGGTGTGGCCGGAGAGGGCGTCGAGATCGATGTCGGCGGCCAGCGGCGCCTGCTCGGGAAGGTGGCGCTCCCACAGCATGCGTCGCCGGGCGCGATCCGGCAAGAGGAAGTCGACGACGAAGTCCAGACGGCGCAGGAAGGCCTGATCGAGGTTGTGGCGCAGATTGGTCGCAAGCACGACCGCTCCCGCGTACTCCTCGATCCGCTGCAGCAGATAGGCCACCTCCAGGTTTGCATAGCGGTCGTGGGCGTCGCTGACCGCCGAGCGCTTGCCGAACAGGGCGTCGGCCTCGTCGAAGAAGAGCACCGCGCCCGCATCCTCGGCGGAGTCGAAGAGCTTGGCGAGGTTCTTCTCGGTGTCGCCGATGAACTTCGAGACCGTGCGCGAGAGGTCGACTCGGTAGAGGTCGAGGCCGAGGTCGTTGGCGATCACCTGGCAGGCCATCGTCTTGCCCGTCCCCGACTCGCCCGCGAAGAGAATCTTCAACCCGGCGGCGGGCGCGACACGTCGCCCAAACCCCCACGTGTCGAGCACCAGTGTGCGGTGGCGCAGGCGAGCGGCGATCGAGCGCAGTTGCGCGAGCTCCTCCTCTGCGAGCACCAGGTCGTCCCAGCGGTACGGACCTTGGAGCAGGCGCGCGTGCTCCTCGAGGTCGCCGCGCGCGATCCGGCGAGCCGCCTTGCGCAGGTCTTCCTCGGCGGGGCGCTGGCGGCCTGCGCTGCAGGCCTCGGCCAGCGCCAGGCGTGCGGCCTGCCCGATCTGCCCAGAGCTCATGGCAAACGTGGCGACCACGTCGCTGTGCTCGGCCTCGGGAACGTGCGCGGCCCACAGCCGAGCGCGCTCGGCCTCGCCGGGTGGCGCGAGGATCGCGCTCAGGTGCGGCACGCCGGCGAGTGCCGCCGGAACCTGCGGCCTTCTGCAGCACAAGAGCGGTGGATATCCGAGCTCGCTAAGGCGATCGCGCAACCGCTCGGCCTCCTGCGAGGAAAGGTGGTCGAGCCCGTGGAGCGCCAGCCTGTCGCCGGTTAGTCTCGCTCGCAGTCGTGCCCTGGCCATCAGCCGCTGCTGGCTAAGCTGGGCGGCCTCCAGCACGAGCAGTCCGCCGCCGAGCGCCTGAGCGAGGACCTGCTCGGCGTCGGGGCCGGCGCACAGCACAGGCAGGCCCTCGGCGGCGAGGATTGTCTGGGAGACAGCCTGGATCGTCCTCCTATCGCGCGCCGGGACAGGGTCGAGCACGACCTCGGTGAGCTCCTGCAGGAGCTCACCGCTGCCAAGCTCGGCGCCGAGCAGGAACGTCGCCAGCTGCTCGTCGAGTGCCAACAGACGATCGATCGCGGGCACGCCGCCGCTCTCCTGCAGCATCTCGATCGCGCCATCGCGCCGCAGCGGCGCGTCGCTAGCCAGGCGCACGAGGACGTCCTCTTCGGTGGCCTCAGAGCAGAGCAGCAGCGCCAGCAGGCGCGGGCTTGGGAGCTTGCGGGTGAGGTCGTCGTGGAGATAGCCGATCAGGCGCCCGTACCTTCCGTCCAGGACGGGCGCTGCACAGAGCCCGAGCAGCGCCGCGTCCAGCGGGGACAGATCGAGCAGCGCGGCTGCCTGCTGCAGCCGGGAGTCGAGGGCCGCCCCGTGGAGCTCCTGGGCGGTCTGCACGGCGCATGCGTCGGTCACATACAGGCCGCGGAAGGGGTTGGCGGGGTCGGGGTCGCTTGCGGCGACGCGAGCGACGGCCTCGCCGATCACGGCGTCGATGTGCCCCATCGAGACGGATGCGAGCTCAGCCAATAGCCGCCTCGGCAGCCACCTCGGCGGCCCGCTCACGGTCATCGCCCGGCTGGGTGGCATGCAGGCGTGCGCCGGCCGGCGCACGATGCTGCTGTACGACGTGGGCGAGCTCGTGCGCCAGCAGGCGACGTCCGGGCGTCGTGTGCGGGCGGTACTCGCCGGACGCGAAGAACACGTCCCGCCCGACCGTGAACGCGCGTGCCGCTACGGCTCTGGAAAGCGCGTTGGCCAGCCCGCCGGTGTGAACGCGAGCACCCGCCACCGCGTCGCCGAAGGAGCCGATCGCCCAGCTCGCGGTCTGAGAGCCGAGCGCCTGCCCGCCTCCGGCGGCGCCGCGGATCGCGCCGGCGACGGCCGGATGCACCGACCCGTCCGCGAGGATCCCGCGGCTTGCGCTCGCCAGCCGGGCCAGCGCCGCGTTGCCGGCGGGAAAGGGCAGAGTGGCCCGCGGGGAGGCCGCCGGGCGCTGCGTTGCTCGCTTGCCGCTCGCTGCGAGTGGGTGCTTCTCGCCAAGCAGGAGCGGCATCTCAGATGATCCCTTCGCGGACGGCGTGCGCGACGGCCTGCGACCTGCTTCTTGCGCCCAGCTTGCCCACGGCGGTGCTCAGCACCATCTTCACAGTGCGCTCGCTGTAGGAGAGCTCGTCGGCCACTTCGCGCAGCAGGCGACCGTCCGCGATCAGCTTGAGCACTATCTGCTCGCGGCTGGTGAGGCCTGTGATGCGCGCCAGGCGCCTTGGCGCCGTGCCCGATTCGCCATCCCTGCTTGCGACCAGCGTGCTGAGCATCCTCGGCGGCATCACGCCAGCGCCGTTGATGATCGCGTGTACCTGGGCCACGAGTGCCTCCTGGGTCAGGTCCTTCTTACACATCACCCCGAGGGCGCCAGAGCCCATGGCACCAAGCAGCTCGGCCTGCTGCCAGCCCATGGCGGTGGCGAGCACCCGGCAGCTCTCGCGCCTGGAGAGCCGTTCGATCGCCTCGATGGCGTCACGGACGCCGACGTCGATCAGGACGAGGTCGGCGTCCTGCAGCGCGGGGTGCTCCCATGCCTGCTGAGGCGCGTCCACTCCGTCGACCGCGGCGATGAAGGGCATATCGCCGAGGCAGCTCATCAGGCCGCGTCGGTAGATCGACTGCGGGTCGATGACGAAGACGTTCGCAGGGGTTCTCTCCATTACTCTCCAGTACGGATTTTACTCTTTGGTATCAAAACCTGAGACTCACCTATGCCGTTCGTCCTCAACGCCAACGCAGAGCTCCAATGTCCGCACGGCGGGCGCGTCACGATCATTCCCGGACAGGCGAATGTGCTCGCAGGCGGGGCTCCGATGCTGCGTCTCAGCGACCTGGAGGGCGCGCCGATCGTCGGCTGTCCGGTTGCGCCCACCCCAACCACCGTGCCCTGCACGCTCGTGGCCGAGGTGTTTCCAGGATCGTGGGCGGAGAACGTGCTGGCGGCCGGAGAGCCTGTATTGCTGCAGACTCTGATCGCCATCACCAATGGCGTCCCGCCGGGACCGGTGATCGTTCTCGAGCCGGGCCAGGCCCAGGTACAGGTACAGCTGGGGTAGGGCGGGAGAGCACTCATAATGAGGTCGAACACTGCCTGGGGGTGGGCAGCGCGGGCGCCTTGGTCCCACGCGCGCCCTGCCTGGGTTTCGCCTGCAGGATCACCGTGACCGCAGTTCCCGCTTCACGGTGCGAGCCGGATCCCGGCACCTGCGCCGCCACGAGTTGGCCCGCGCGAATCGTGGGTGGAAGGGGTCCAAGGCGCAGGCCGCAGATGCCAAGGGCGGTGTCGGCGGCCTGCACGGTCATGCCGCGCAGGCGTGGCACCACGACGGCGCGCTGGACCACGACGACTTCCACCTTGCTGCCCACGCGCGTCTGGGCTCCTGAGGTGGGGATCTGCGTGAGGACCCTGGCACCGGGGAGAGGCTTGGGGGTAACGCCACCCAGCGAGAGGCCGACGCGGCCGAGCGCCATTTCGGCCGCCGGCAGGCGGCGGCCGCGGAGACCGGGCACTCGCACGGTCCGCGGCGCCAGCACGATCTCGACGGATGTTTCCTGAGAGCGCAGGGAGCCCGGCGTGGGCAGCTGGCTTGCCACGTGCGCCTTGGGTTCGAGCTGCGGGGAGACCGCGCCGAGCTTGAGGTGGATCCGCGCAAGGTCGGCTTCGGCTTGAGCGGGGGTCAGCCCGACCAGGCTCGGCACGATCGTCGTGGTGGCCGGCGCCGCGGCGACCTGAAGGCTCACGGGAGTCGAGGCGGGGATGCGCTTGCCAGCCGCCGGCGCCTGTCCCACAACGGTTCCGGGCGCCACCTTGGAGACGATCTCGGTTGCGATCTGGGAGGTGCTGTGCAGGCCCGCCTGCGAGAGCTCCTGCTGGGCGGCGAAGGCGCTCGGCGCTCCGATCAGCGCCGGCATCGTGACCTCGCGCGGCAGTGCGAGGTAGAGCCCTGCAGCCAGGACGAGCAGCAGCAGGATCAGCGGTGG
This sequence comes from uncultured Actinomycetota bacterium, assembly GCA_963790265.1. Lineage (GTDB taxonomy): Bacteria > Actinomycetota > Thermoleophilia > Solirubrobacterales > Solirubrobacteraceae > Palsa-744. Next base: position 2,481,695 of record CAWBNT010000001.1, on the reverse strand, counting down.
CGCCCACCACGGGACCCAGGGCCGCTGCCTATAGATCAGCGCCGGCGCCCTGGCGCCGAGGCCAGTCGTGGGCGTACTTGCCTGGATCTGCACGCGATGGTCGACCGGGCGCCCGACCCACAGCATCCTGACGGGCCGTACGCTGACCACCTGCCTGATCCTCGCTCCCGGCGCCAGACGGCTCTGGGACGGTAGGTCGAACCAGCAGCCCTGGGCCGCATCGGAGGCCAGAAGCGTGACGATCGCATCTGCATTGCCGAGATTGCCGAGCTCACAGGCGAAGCTCGCCCGCCGCCTCCCCGCGGCGATCTTCGGTTGAGCATCGATCTCCAGTGCGGCGAACGGCTCGACCGTCAGCGCCGTCGTCGCGCGAGCGCGCTCGGTGGCGGGGCTGCCAGCGCTGACCCTCACCGCAAAGGTCCATCGTCCAGGCCGGGTGGACGCCGATCGTGGCGGTGCGATCACGATCGTGACGTTGCCTGCCACCTGTTCGCGAGAGCCTGCTGGAGCGAGATGCAGGGTGGGGGGATGGACCTCGACCCACTCCGCTGGCAGGCCCTGGACGTCGAGAAGGAACTCATCGACGATGCCCGTCTCGTTTCGCACTCTCGCCGCGAGCGTGAGAGCAGAGCCGGCTGCCAGGCGCAGAGCGCCGAGCGCTTCGGGGTCCTCGACGTCAAGACCAGCAACCTGGACCTGCAGGCGCACCGCGGTCGGTGCGTCGATTACCGCGGTCTGGGCCTCCTCGATCGGGGATGGCTCGGTGTCGGTGGGCAGCTCCCAGGCCAGGTAGCTGCGGCAGGACGGGCAGAAATCCGAGTCACAGCTCTCCTTGCACCTCGGGCAATACCGGCTTGCCGTCTCAGTCGCCATCTCAGTCGCCCGCGACCCTGTATCTGCAACTGGCGCCGAGCGGCAGATGGTCGGCGACACAGCCGGCCATCTGAGCCTGCTGCAGGGCGTTGGGCCGCTGCGTCAGGAGCACTTCGCAGGATTGGCCCGCGGGCGCCTGGGGTGCGGGCGGGGAGGGCCCCGTGGGAGTCGGCGCGGCGGCGCGGGCCGTCCATGTCGCGCGGCCGTTGTCGATCACCGTCGGCTGCAGATCTGGACAGACGTGCTCCAAGGCAAGCTGTAGGCCCGCCTTTGTTCCCCGGCTGCGCGCTATCTGCGCGGCGTCGGCGGCCAGACCTCGCCGGGCCTGGACCGGGAGCGTCCGATCGACCGGCGCCCCCACCATCTCCAAGAGGAAGTCGATCAGCTCGGTGGGGGCGGTCGCCGGCTCCAAATGGCCAGCGAGGTTGTCGAGCAGGACCACGACGGGATCGAGCACCCGCTCGAGCTCCTCCAGCAGGACCATGACCGTGGGCACCTGCCCCTGCGGGCTCTCTGAGTAAACGGCGGGGAGATGTCCACGCAGGTAGCGCCGCGCCGAGGCGGCGCGCAGGGCGCCGGGAGGCGCGCTCATGGCGCCTGCGGCCTTCGCGCCGCCACCGCGTGCTCCGCCGAGGCCAGGAGCTCGTGCGGCCCGATCTCGATCTGGTCCTCGGCTGGGCGCGGCTCGGGCATGCCGGTCGCAAGATCGGTGCGGTAGAGCCGTGCGAGCAGGACCTCGCTGACTCCAGGAGCCTCGCGGATCGCGAGCCTGACCTCTTCGACGGTCAACGGACGACCGAGCTCCCATCCCTTGCCTTCGCCTGTGAGGCTGCCTCCCGTGTAGGGGTTGATGTATCGGTAGAGCACCTGCGCGACGTCGCGCTCGACCTGCCCTGGGTCGGCGTGGACCTCCGGCAAAACCTCGGCGACCACGCTCACCCCCCGCAGCGCCATCGGGATGACGCGCAGGGTGCTTCCGAGCAGACGCAGCTCGTCGAGGTGGGCCGCCACCTCTGCGAGCAGATCCTCAGAGGGATCGAGCTCCGCGTAGGGCACGCGGCCGGCGGGATCGGTGGCTCTCGGAAGGATGCACACGAGCGTTTCGCCCTGGTCGGCGGTCATGCAGTGTGCGCGCGCGACGTTGCGGGATGCCTTGCAGGCCAGTACCTCGTGGTCCTCGGCCGTCACCGCGCGCGACCTGGTCCGCAGCTCCATCGGGGCACAGCGCAGCGTTTCGGCCAGCGACTGCTGGTCCACACCTCCGCTCGCGCGCTCCGGATTGGTCACCGAGGCGATGCCCGGCAGCGTCCGGCGCAGCACCGTGAGCGTGTCTTCGTCCACGTTGCCGGCGCTGCCGCCACCCCAGCGGTAGCGCAGGCGCACCGCGGCGCCCTCATCCGGGATCCTGCCCCGCTGAACCCAGCCGTCCCGCTCCCGGATCGCCAGGCCAAGGCTGACCTCGCCGGAGATCGGGTCGAAGCAGTAGTGGGGATCGTCCGGTCCGCTGTCAGCGAGCGAGTCCCGCAGGGTCCAGGAGACCCACTTCTTGGAGCTTGGATCGATCACTTCCAGACCCTCGTCTCGCGCCAGCTCCAGCGCCGGCAGGTGGCGCACGCGAAAGACCTGCCCCGGCGATCCGTCGCTGTAGCCGAGGATCTCACCTGCGCCACCATCCACGCTCTGGGCCTCGGCGAGCGTCTTGGCAGTTGCAACGCGGGCGGCGTGCTCGGCCTGCACGAGAGCTCCGATCGCCGCGACCTGGACCCGCTTGATCACGGGGGCGCGGGTGTAGCCGCTGCGCCCCGGCGCCTCTCGTTCGAGCAGCCGGCAACGCAGCCAGTGCAGGTGGCGGCCGGCGATGCTCGCTGGGGCCTCGGCACGCGGCAACTGCAGCTCGATCGTGCCGGTGGCGTAGTTGAGCCCGCCCGTGCTGTCACCGCCGTCCAGCACGGTGGCCGGCGACCAGGCTCCATCGCCGTTTGCGACCTCCCAGGTCCAGGGGGGCGCGCTTGGCGCGACGCCCGCGCCGTACGCGGGCGTCGCCTCGACGCTCACCGAGACCAACAGCGAGGCGAGCGGATCGAGGAAGCCAAGGTAGATGCCATCCTCGGGCTCTGAGGGGCTCCAGAGGCCGGGATACGCCGTCGTGCCGTGCAGCCAGGCAACTCCGTCCTTCACGGACAGATCGCTTGCCACGCCCTGGCGCACGAGCTTCATGTCCTCCAGCTGCAGAGCTGGAACCGAGATCGGATCGATGGTCCGAAAGACGACCGGCTCGCCTTGGGGCTCCTTGGCTGTGGCCACCTCGGCCGCGCCTGCTGGGATCTGCACCCTGGAGCGCGCCGGCGCCGAGAGGCGGAAGCGTAGATTTGCCTTGGCGACCTTGGCGGGAGCCAGCTCCACTCCCATCAGGTCGAGCAGCGCGATCTGCACCTTTTCGGGGATCCGGTTGACCCGATAGATCAAAAGCTCCGTCATCCACGCGAACAGCTCGATCAGGGTGATGCCCGGGTCTGAGACGTTGTGCTCGTCCCACGCGGGACACGTATGCGCGATCCGCGTCCGCGCCTCGTCCACGAGCGACTGGAAGTCGCGATCGTCGAGCTGTATCTGCGGCAGGCTCACGAGTGCTCGGTGGCCGGCACCAGATAGAAGGGATAGATCAGGTTTCGGCGGCTGTTGGTTGCGCGCAGCCGGTAGCCGACGTCGATCAACAGCTCTCCCGTGTGGGCCTCGCCAAGCTCGATCGACACCTGCTCGACCTCGATCCGCGGCTCCCAGCGGTGCAGCGCAGCTCTGATCGCGCGCTCCATGCGGCTCATGGTGGCCCCGCCCAGGCGCTCGAAGACCATTCGGTGAATGTCGCAGCCGAACTCCGGTCGCATCGGACGCTCACCGGGCGCGGTGGCCAGGATGATGCCGATCGCCTGCTCGACGTCCTGCCTGCCTTCGGCCAGCGCGATCGCGCGGTGGACGTCGACCGCCACGGGAAAGGCCAGCCCGGTGCCAAGCAGCTCAGCAGGCACGATCAGCCGAGGATGATCTGGGAGGCTTTGATCGAGACGGTGGCGCCCGAGATCTCGATCGTCCCGTCGGCGCCGATCTGTAGCTGCTGGCCGCCTGAGACCGTCAGCCCCGCTTTGGCGCTCAGCGTTGCGGTGGTGCCAGCCGAGAGGCTCGCCGTTCCGTCCCCGCTCAGCGACAGAGCGCCCTTGGCATCCAGCTGGATGTCGCCCGGCGGGCCGCCCGCGGGCTCCCTCGCCCCGTCTTCCTGCGACGGCTTCGTGGTCAGCTTCGCGGTGCCACTCGATGTCACCGTGAATGTCTCTGCGGTCGTGATCGCGGCCTTCTTGGCCGCTTCGATCGTGATGTGCTGAGGAGTGGCGAGCGTGAAGGCTCCGTCGGGCTGCACGACGGCGCCGGGGGCGCCCGGTCCGTTGAACACCGATCCGAGCACGTAGGGGTGCTGGTCGCCTTCGTGCTCGAATGCGACGAGCACCTCGTCGCCAACCTGCGGCAGCGAGAAGAAGCCGCGTCCGGCGCCAGAGCCGGGCGCCAGCACCCGCGCCCACCATCCCTCGTGGGACTCGCCGAGGGAGGGGTATCGCACCCGTACCCGCCCGAGCTCTTCGGGATCGCTCCTGTCGGTGACCAGGCCCACTGCGATGCGCCGGCGCCAGCCGGGCCGCTCGGGGGCGCGGGTCAGCCCGAGCAGGGTGCGATCGGCTCGCCCGCAGATCGAGAAGTCGGTGCGGTAGCCAGCTCGTGCGCGATATCGATGCCTGACTCCGGTCACTGCGTAGGTGCCTGAAAAGGCTTCGCCGACCCCATCAATGTGCACCTGCGACCCTGTCGCGAGCTGCGGTGTGCCCTGCGCCGTGCCGTCGCCCTCGACGAAGACGCTGGCCAGTTGCGCCGCGAGGCTGCTTGCGATCGATTCGGCGTGGCCCTGGCTCATCACCGGGCGGTCCACGACGGTGGCCTGCCCGCTTCCCATCGCCTTCACGACCGTCTCACGAGATATGCCCATGCGGCTCTCGGGCGCCGGAGCTGAGGCGCTTGCCTCGATCGCGCTTGCGCTCGCTGGATCCCAGCCGCGTACGGTGACTTCTTCGACCTGCTGCATACCACTCACGCGTGGCCGAAACGCAAGCAGGCTCTCGCCCCATGCAAGGCGTGTCACGCTCGGGTCGAGCGTGCCTGCGGGAGAGAAGCGGAGCGTGCTCCCGACCACTGCGACCTGGTAGTCGACCTCGATCGCCAGACGCCAGAGGAAGTCCCAGTCCGTCTCGTTGCTCTGCTGCACGAACGGCAGTCGCAGCCCCGGCGAGATCTGCTCTGGGGCAAGGCCCGCCCGCTCGGCCAGCTCGGCCGCGATCTCGCCGTAGCTCATCTGATGGTACGTGGCCGTCTGCGGCGTGCGCTGGAGCATCTGGCTGCGATCCATGGCGCAGACGACCAGCGCCACCCCCTGGTCGCTGAACTCGGGCTCGAGACCGGTGAGCAGGCCGTCGAAGACGGTTGCGATGCCGCTCGACTCCGCCGAGCCGAGCGCGACTTCCAGCGAGGCGCCGACGGGGAAGGTCTTGCCATCCACCAGCGCGAGGTCGAAGTCGCGGTAGCGCAGGGTCAGGCGGTCGGGCATCCTCAGCTGGCAGTCGACGATCGCGTCCACGAGCTTGGCCGCGACGGCCGGGTCGGTCTCCCTGCCTTCCACCTTGACGATCGCCCCCGCCACACCAGGTGCGCTCATGGGATCTCCAGAGGGATCGTTAGTCGAGAGCCCACCTGCAGCCGCACCGGATCGTCGATCTCGTTGGCCAGTGCTATCGCGCGCCAGCGGGTGGGATCGCGGTAGTGCGCGTAGGCGACACTCGCCAGCGTGTCGCCCGCGTGGACGAGGTGCGCACGCCGCCGCTGAGTGGCACGCGTGGTTGGGTTCTGGCCCTGCTGGCCGGGCTCGGGCATCGCCTGGGTCAGCGCGATCGCCACCAGCGCGCGCAGCGGCGTGCCGTCGATGTCGAAGAGCTCGATCGTCGTGGTCACCGACGTGCACACCGAGAGCGGGCCTGTGTACTGGCCCCAGACGAACTGCACCTGCTCCGGGCGCTGCTGATGGGTGTCCGGCACTTCCACGGTTGGCTGGATCAGCGTCTCGAGCGCATCGATCTTGCTCTGGATCGCGTCGGCGGTCACGCTTTCATGCGCGTGCAGCAGAAGCTCGAAGGCAAGCGACTCGGAGTCGGTCCCCCGGTACTCGAGCGTGGGTGCTGCTTGGCCTGCGGCTTCGCAGCTGTTGTAGTTGGCGCGGCGCTCCCTGCGCAGCGTGCTCGGGTTGAAGTAGAACTCGATCCGGCTCCGGTCCTCCCGCAGCAGATAAGCGCGCGCAAAAGAGGTCACTGGCTGAAACCTTGGTGAGCGATCTCCAGGCTCTCAGTCGCCACGGCGTTGGCCGCCGCATTTCCGGTCGGGCCGCTCCAGCGCACCGGCGATGCTGCCAGCAGGTAAAACTGCCGCAGCGCCGCGCCTGTGGGATCGTGGAAGGTGACGGTCACGTTGGCAGGGTCGGGGAGGATCCATCCCGAGCCGAGCACCCAGTCGAGCAGCACGCTGTGGTCTGTCACCCCGCCCTTCAGCGTCACGTTGGGGTGGCGCAGACGGCCCCGGAGCGTCGTGACGAAGAGGTTGTTGCCGCCCTCGGCGTATGGGTAGGTCTCGTATTCGGCCGCCAGCCCGCTGCATTCGGTGAAGGTGCCGAGCAGCGCCATGCCGATCATCACCGAGAAGGCGGGCTCCAGCGCGATCTGGCCGCCGGAGATCAGCGTCATCGCAGGGGCCCCAGCAGGTCTCCCAGGCGCTCGCGGTCATGGAGCAGGTCGCGGCGCAGCCGTTGTAGGAAGCTCTCGTAGAGCTCGTCGATATCGATGTCTCCCAGCTGCTTGCGCAAGGCCGGCGCGACCGGGGTCTGGGAGGCTAAGCCCGTCTCGGAAGCCTCAGCGGGCTGCTCGGCGGCCGGGGAGGCGGGCGGTTGGAAGGTCACGATGCTCTGGCCCGTGCCATCGTTGCTCAGCTCGCCACCGCTGCGTCGTGCAAGCTCCTGCGCTGGGATCGCCGAGCTGGCCGCGGCCAGGGCAGGGGTTGGGTCTGCGCCCAGCGCCTGGATGGGAGGCGGCGTCTGCGCGGGCGAGCGCGCGAGCCGCAGCATCGGCGGCCCCTCGCGGTGCGCGCCCGGCAGCTCCTCGATGCTGGCCAGTCCTCCAGGTCGTCTCGTAGTGCCTTCGGCGGCGGCTTGGCCGCCATCGCTGGGCGGCGTCGAGTAGGACACAGGCGCGCCCTCGGTGATCCTCGCCAGGATCGGGCCGCTGCTCGTGCCGTTGGTTGGCTGCGGATCTGCGGATACAGGCTGCTCGGCGGGGAGCGTGGGATCGCCAAGCAACGGGACCAAGTCGGCGGGCACCTCCCCGCGCGTCAGCCAGCGGGAGGCCTGGTCGCTGAGCGGCAGCGATGGCGCCGGCGCCTGATCGCCGCGCCACTCCATGACTGGGGCGCTGACGGCGGGCACGGACTGCAGCTCCTGCTCGCTTGGCTGTGAGGCACCATGCCGGGCCAGACGCGTGGTTGCGTCAAGGCGCTTGGGTCGCCTGGCCTCCGCGACGCGTGCAGCGAGGCGCACGAGACGATCGGTGTATCTCACGCCCGCTCCAGTGAGCCGAGCATCGCAAGGAAGCGGCGGCGATCGGCGTGCTCGAGGTCGAGTACCTCGTCCAAGGACCAGCGATAGCCGTGCGCGAGACGGGCCATCTCCGAGTACAGCTCTGCGGGAGATGGCCCTCTCATTTTCCCGCCAATGCCTCCTCGATTTGGCTGATGTCCACCTCGAAGCGTTGACTGCAGCCGGGACAGGCGACCGATCCGCTGGCCCGCTCGTCGGTGTTCAGTCGCTCGTAGAGCCGCTGAAGGTGATCGAAGTCGGCGGCGAAGAGCCCCTGGATCAGATTGGGCGTTACCTCGGTGATCTCGCCGATCCGCACGACTGTCCGCGAGAGCAGCAGCACACTGAGGTATGCCTCGTTGCGCCGCACCTCCGGATCCCTGAGCGGCTCGATCTCGTCCCGCGCGGTGGCCAGCCTCATCACCCCGTCGGCGTGGAGGCTGCCGGAAGGGTCGACGTATCCCCGGGGGAGAGTGAATGGGTGGTGGGTCTGCAGCAGAGCCATCGCCTCAGGCCCGTTCGAATCCCTCGTGGGCGAGCTCCAGCTCCTCGACCAGGATCTCATTGCCTGACGCATTCAGGCCAGGGGCGCTGTACTTGCAGGGCCACGCACGTATGAACTTGAAGGTCACGATCACGGCCTGCGTCCAGTCCAGGACGTCGATCTGACAGTCCTTGCGGTTGGCGTCGATCTTGCCTTCGAGCACGGTCTTGCGCCACGCCCACAGCTGAGCTTCCTTGTCTATCCCCCGCTTCAGGGTGATGTTGGTCCAGGTCACCTGCCCCGCGAACTTCTGCGGCAGCGGCAAGCCCTTCGCCGTCGCGGCCGTGTGGTCGATCACGTGCGACTCGGTCGAGAAGCCCGCGACCTCCGCGAAGTAGCCGGCGGCCTCCGCACCGCCGAGGGTGAGCTTGAAGATGAAGTTTCCGACAGGTTGCTGAACTGCTGCTGCCACGTTGACCGCCTCTCTTTCTCAGGCGGCCGATCAGGTCGCCGGCTGGTGCTGGCTGACTTGGAAGATCACGAACTCCGCCGGCTCCACCGGCGCCACGCCGACCAGAACGTTCACCTGGCCGGCCTCGATCGCTTCCTGCGGATTGGTGTCGGAGTCGCACTTGACGAAGAACGCCTCGTCGGGGCTCGCGCCGAAGAGGCCCCCTTCGCGCCAGACTCCCATCAGAAAGTTCGCCACGGCGATCCGCAGCTGGCCCCAGAGCATCTCGTCGTTGGGCTCGAAGACCGCCCACGAGGTGCCCTGGGCAATCGAAGCGGTGAGGTAGTTGAACAGGCGCCGAACGTTGATGTACTTCCATTCCGGGTCACTGTCGGTCGCAAGCGTCCGCGCCCCCCAGGTCCTGATGCCGCGTCCGGGAAAGCCGCGTATGCAGTTCACGCCGTTGCGGTTGAGCGGATCCTGGTCGCTATTGTTGATGTCGCTGGCGAGCCCTACCGCGCCGCTCACCACCTCGTTGGCTGGAGCCTTGAAGACGCCACGCGTCTCGTCGGTCCTGGCCCACAGGCCCGCGATGTGGCCGCATGGCGGAACTTCGACGAGCTGGCCGTCCACCGGGTGCAGAACCCGGATCCAGGGCCAGTAGAGCGTCGCGAAGGGCGTCGAAGGCGTCTGCTCGTTCTGCTGCCATGTGGCGATCTCCTGGGCGCTCAGTCCCTGCGGTGGGTCGAGAATCGCCATCCGCCGGCCCTGTGTGCACAGGTCAGTCAGGGTTTTCTGGATGCCGCGGATGTCTTCGTCTGAGGAGGCGAGGCTCATCAGGTCCGGAATGCACACCATCGTGATTTCGTCGGTCATCGCCAGTCCGCTGAGGCCGGTGCCGTGTGCGCTGTCGCCTGTGAGGTCCGTGAGCTTCGGTTTCACGCTCCCGGCCGCGGGGGCTTCCAGCTTGTAGGTCGCCGCGTTGGGAACTATGGGCGCGCCGCCGTCGCCGGGGACGGCTTTCACCAACTTGGATTCGGCATCCAGGACGCTCAGCATGTACTTCGGCCCCGGTGTCACGGTGAGTTTGCTGTAGGTCTCCTGGACCTTTTCGCCGACCTTGACTTCGACGGTGAAGGTCGGGTTCGGCTTCCAGGAGGACGCCTGGCCCTGCGATGCCCCGCCCTTTTCGCCGGCTGCCCCCTTTTCGCTGGCCGTCCCCTTTTCGCCGGCCGCAGCGCTCTCGTCGACGATGGTCACCGACACCGGTTCGCCCGCTTTGACAGCTTCTTCGGTGGCCAGCAATCGCAGCGAGGTGAGCCCGGATTCTGCGGCGCTTGGCAGCGCTGCCTGAGGAATGTCCCCGTAGTTGCCTGAGCCGACTCGCACCACCCAGCAGGCGCCGCCGCCGTTGAGGAAGAAGCCGTAGACCGCATGAGCCAGATAGGCGCCGTCCATGAAGGGCCCCTCGGGATTGTCTTTGCTCTGCGGAGCGCCGAAGGTGCGCGCAAAGCTCATCCAACTGGTGATGCGGGTGGGCGTGTTCACGGGCCCCCAGGGAGCCAGGCCCACGAACGCCGCCACGGAGGTGCCGACCCCTTCGATCGGCTTGTTCTGAGAGGGAACCTCGCGAACGTAGACGCCTGGTGTTGCTGGTGGCTGTGGCATTGGTCCTTCCTGACGCTGGGAGTGGTGGGGGGGCCGGCGCTCCTTTGCCGGTGCATCAAGGAGGAAAGCTGTACCTGTTTCACCACGCGATTCCAGAGGCAAAAGGGCGAGACTTTGGGCAGCGTTCGGTGCCCAAACGGGCACCGGCTCACGCGCTCAGGGGCAGCGTCAAGACGGCGGCATCGCCGGGAACCGTCAGCTGCGCGCTCGCGAGATGGCCATTTGCGCGAGCCTGGATGGTGTGCATGCCGGCGGGCAGCGCGCGCAGCAGGAAGTGGCCATCGCTGCCGCTGACGCATGCGACCCCGAGGGCGGGCACGCTCACGGCCACGTCCGCGAGCCCCTGGCCGGCCTCGCCAATCACCCGGCCGGCGACCGTGAAGCTCGACTCGCGCACGCCGCCGTCTGGCCTCATCTGCGTCGAGATCGCCTCGGTCTGGACGGCGGGGCCGCGAGGCGTGCTGAGGCGCGGGTCGCACAGCACGGTGACCGTGTACTCCAGCGAGACCTTGTACTGCACGCCCATCGCGGTCCAGAACTCCGCACGCGCCTCGTCACGGACGTGGGCGACGTCGGCGATCAGCGGTTGGGGAGGGTCGCCCACCAGGAGGCTTGCCGGCAGCAGCTCGACCGGCAGCAGCGGGTACGAGCACAGGATCCCGATGACCTGCGAGAGCAGGCGGTGCTCGTCGAGCGCTGTGGGTGCCCATGCCGTGATCGCGTAGGTGCAGGCCAGGCGCAGCGGCGCACGTGCGAGCATGGCCCGCCCGTCGGCGTTGGTGGGATGCGGGGAGCGGTCACGACGGCCGGGCGCTTCGCGCAGGTCGTAGAGGAAGAGGTCGATCGCGGGCGAAGGCCACTGTGCCGTGCGCTCGCGCGAGGGGGCCTCGAAGGTGACGGCGACGCCCAGCAGCCCGCGTGCCGCGAGCTCTCGCTCGAGCAGCTCGCGCAGCGCCTCGTCGAGGTCGGCGAGGATCATCGTGCCCGCCGCTGCATTGGTCATTCGCCATCGATCCTACGTCGCGCGAGCGCCGCGCAGGATGCCCTTTCGGGTAGTTTCGGATGCCCGGATGGGTCGCGCGGTAGCTTGGGCGCCGTGGCCATGGTGAGGCCAGGCCACTCAGGAAATTCCCAGCTTCCTGGGCGATACTTCGAATCGCATGGCCAAGATGGCCTCAGCTGGACAGAGCAGATGACCGAGCAAGCGCAACCCTGGTGGGGAGACGGCGGTGCCTGAAGGCTCGCTGCAGCGAGTGCTGGTTGTAGACGATGAACCGAACATCGTCGAGCTCGTCACGATGGCGCTGAGCTTCCACGGATTCGAGGTGCAAGGCGCGGGCGATGGGCGGGAGGCGATCACGAAGGTCGTGAGCTTCAAGCCGCACCTGATGATCCTCGATGTGATGCTGCCCGACATGGACGGCTTCGAGGTCGCAAAGCGCCTCGGCGCCCAGCGCGCGGGCATCCCGATCATCTTCCTGAGCGCCCGCGACTCGACTCAGGACAAGGTGAGGGGACTCAGCGGCGGCGGTGACGACTACATGACCAAGCCATTCAGCTTGGAGGAGCTCGTCGCCCGCATCCAGACCGTCCTTCGTCGCAGCGGCCAGGCTGCGACCGAGTACTCCCAGCTGGTCTTCGGCGACCTGGAGTTGGACGAGGAATCGCGGGAAGTCAGGCGCGCGGGAGCTCCGATCGAGCTGACCCCGACCGAATACCGGTTGCTGCACTACTTGATGATCAACCCGCGGCGTGTGCTTACGCGCACGGAGCTGCTCGACCACGTCTGGGCGTACGACTTCGGTGGCGACGGCCGGGTGCTCGAGACCTACATCAGCTATCTGCGCAAGAAGCTCGACGCGCACGGCCCGGCGATGATCAGGACCGTGCGCGGCGTCGGCTACGGCCTGCAGCCGCCGAGGGGCTAGCGCGCCGTGCGTGGCTTCTCGATGGCCTCCCTGCACGCGCGGGTGCTGGCCAGCGTGCTGGCACTCGCGGCAGCAGGGCTGATCGCGCTCGCGGCCGTCACCTATCTGGAGCAGCGCTCCTTCCTGGAGAGCCGTGCCAACCAGCAGGCAAGGGCAGCCGTGCCAGCGGTCTCCGACGTGCTGGGCACCCCGCATGGCGTCGGCGCCCTACAGGCAGAAGGGAGCCAGTCGCCTGCTCCTCCGGGCGGCCCGGGGGGCGGCGATGGCGGGCAGGGCAGCGGTCCCGGCGGCCCGGGGCCCGGGCCGAGCCTGCCGCCGGGCACATACGGGCAGCGCCGCACCTATTCGGGAAAGGTCATCGGCCATGAATTCTTCACCTACGGCGAAACCGAGCGGGCGGCGCCGAAGCTGCCCGCGAAGGTGCCGCTCGACACGCTCTTCACAGTCGGCTCGGCCGGCTCCTCCGGCCTGGCCTACCGCGTTTTTGCCATGCACGACGCCGACGATCGCGAAATCACGATCGCGGCCGTGCCGCTCACCGAGCTCGAGCAGACCTTGCACCAGCTGCTGCTGGTCGAGGGCCTCGTGATCCTCGGCGTCCTGCTTGCGCTGGGGCTGAGCGCCTTCTTCGTCGTGCGCCTCGGCCTTGCGCCCCTGGATAGGATCGAGGCCACGGCGGGCCAGATCGCGGGCGGCGACCTCTCTCGCCGCGTGAGTCCCGCCACAGACCGGACCGAGATCGGGCGCCTCGGGCTGGCGCTGAACGCGATGCTCGACCGGCTGGAGCGCGCCTTCGCCGAACGCAAGCGCAGCGAGGAGCGGTTGCGCCAGTTCCTCGCCGACGCCTCGCACGAGCTGCGCACGCCGCTGGCCTCGATCCGCGGGTACGCGGAGCTGTTTCGCATGGGCGCGACCGAGCATGCGGTCGGCAACGACACCGCGATGCGCAGGATCGAGGACGAGTCCACGCGCATGGGCCTGCTGGTCGAGGACATGCTGACGCTCGCGCATCTCGACGAGGAGCGCGAGCTGCGCACCGGCTCGGTCGACCTGGCCCAGCTGGCGCGCGACGCCGCCGCCGACGCCTGCGCGATCCAGCCCGCAAGGACGATCGGTGTGCGGGCGCCCGAGCACGCGATCGTGGAGGGCGACCCCCATCAGCTGCGCCAGGTGCTCAGCAATCTGACGCGCAACGCGCTCCTGCACACCCCCGTCGGTGCCGAGATTGAGATATCGGTCGCCGAGACGCCGGAGCAGGTCAGCGTATGCGTGCGCGACCATGGCCCGGGCCTGCCGCCCGACGCCGGCGAGCATCTCTTCGAGCGCTTCTGGCGCACTGAGGCGGGCCGCGAGCGCGGCAAGGCTGGCGCCGGCCTTGGCCTTGCGATCGCCCGCGGCATCGTGCAGGTGCACCACGGAAGCATCGAGGCGCAGGACGCCGAGGGGGGCGGAGCGGCGTTCATGGTCCGGCTTCCGCGCACCCTGCCGGCGCAGTCGCTCTAGCCGTTTTGCCTCTCAGGCTGCTCCAAGCCCAACGCCAAGGTCGCCCGGTGCTTGCGGGCAACCATGTGGCACAGGCGATCGGCCTCGGCGACTACGATCCGGTGAGTGCCTGCCGATGAGCCCCCTCCCAGGATGATCGCCCTGCTGAGGGGCATAAATGTCGGCGGACGCAACAAGATCTCGATGGCCGAGCTTCGCGACCTGGTCGCGGACCTCGGCTTCCTCGATGTGGCAAGCCACCTACAGAGTGGCAATCTGGTCTTCGGTGCCCCAGGGTCGGAGCCGGCGCAGGCGGCCTGCGCGATCGAAGCGGCGATCGCCGAGCGACTCGGTCTGAACATCGCCGTGCTGGCGCGCACGAGCGCCGAGCTCGCGCGGGTCGTGCGGGCGCATCCTCTGCAGGACATCGCCACCAATCCCTCACGGCTGCTCGTCGTCTTCCTCTCGGCTCCCGTCGATCGGACCCTGATCGGCGAGGTGGATGAGCGCCAGTTCGCGCCCGACCGCTTCGTGGCGGGCGAGCGCGAGATCTACGTGTGGGCGCCGCGCGGAGTGAGCGAGACCAAGCTCACCCATGCCTTCTGGGAGAAGCGGCTTGCGGGCGTGAGCGCGACTGCGCGAAACTGGAATACGGTGCTGCACCTGCACGCGATGGCGCAGGCCGCCGTGCCAGCGAGCGCTCAGCCGCCGAGTCGATAGGCCACGAGCGCGGGCTGCTGGCCGCTTGCGGCTTTGCCGGCGCCGACGATGAGCGTGTTGCCCTCGACGGCGACTCCAGCAATGCTGCCCGCAGGCAGTTCGCTTTCCCAGGCGACTTCGCCGTTGGCGGCGTTCAGCGCATAGAGCTCGCCGTTGGCGGTGGTCATGAAGACGAGGTTGTTGACGACCGTCGCTGCGCCGAAAGCGGGGGCGGGGAATTTGTGGGTCCACTTCACCGCGCCGGTTGCGATGTCGAGCGCGTCGACTTCCCCGCTCTCTTCGGGGCCTTCGGTGCTTTTGGTCTGGGAGGTGAAATTGATCGGCAGGTTGACGACCGGCGCGAACACCATGGTGCCGTTGCTTGCCATCTGCGCAATGACGCCGCCGAGCTCTCCGGGATAGACCGTCTCAGGGAGTTTCAGCTTCGAGTATTCGTGCCTCATCGCGTAGAGGCCGTCGTGGTCGTGGCCGTTGTGGATGCCCACGTCGCGCCGCCACAGCAGCTTGCCGGTCTTGCGGTCGAGCGCGACGATCACTCCGGACTTGCCGCCGCTGATCACGACCTGCCTGCCGCCGACGTCGGCGAGTATCGGCGGGGCCTGCTGATCCCAGTCGTAGAGGTCGTGGGGCGTGACCTGGTAGTACCACTGGAGCTTGCCGGTGGTCGCGTTCAGCTTCACGACCGAGTCGTTGTAGAGGTCGGGGCCTGGCCTGCTCGTGCCCCAAGGGAGCTGTTCGGTGCCGGGATCCGGCTCGGGGTTGCCCGTGCCGAAGTACATGTTGCCTTCGTCGTCGAATGCCGGCGGGTACCACACGCCTCCGCCGGAGTTGACGCTCGCGCCTGCCGCGCTCCAGAAGTACGGAGGCGAGGTGTCGAAGTGCCAGAGCCTCTTCCCCGTCTTGGCTTCGAGCGCCCAGAGGACCCCGTTGCCGCCGGGTTCATAGAAGTTGTTGACATTGCCGGGAACCGTGGAGACATAGACGATGCCGTCGTGGTAGCCGGGCGCCATGTCGATGCCCTCGTGTTCGTTTTCCACGAGCGAGACCGACCAGAGCTGCTTTCCGGTCTTCTGGTCGAGCGCGAATGCCGAGCTCCCGGTCGCGCCGAAGACCTCGCCGTTTGCAACCACCAGCCCGTTTGGCCCGTAGTCGGGGACGT
This sequence comes from uncultured Actinomycetota bacterium, assembly GCA_963790265.1. Classification (GTDB taxonomy): domain Bacteria; phylum Actinomycetota; class Thermoleophilia; order Solirubrobacterales; family Solirubrobacteraceae; genus Palsa-744. The sequence goes on along the minus strand of CAWBNT010000001.1, from coordinate 2,466,218 downwards.
TGAGCTCGTTGCTCCAGAGCACCTGGCCGCTCTGCAGGTCGATCGCCTGGACGTCGGAGTCGAGGTCGATCGAGTACACGACGCCGTTTGCGATCACCGGCGTGGAGGCGTAGGCGCCGTAGACGCTGCTCGCGTTCAGCGGGATGCTCCATGCCGCGTGCAGGCTCTTGACCGTCGCCAGGTCGATCGGACCGCCTGTGGAGCGGGTGTTCGAGGTGTTGATGTTTTCGTAGCCGGTGCCCGTGAAGGAGACGGGCGGCGCGGTCGTTTTCTTCGATGAGCCGAGCACTGCGACGAGCACCACCACAAGCACCACGAGCGCCGCGATCGCGCCGCCGATCTGCCATGGCGCAAAGCTGCTCGTGCGCTGAGCGGGCTTTGCGGATGCGCCTCCGCCCGAGCGCTTGCCCGCTCGCTGGCCCCCGCCCGAGCCGGAAGCGCTCGCATCCTGCTTTGGCCGGCCGCTGGAGCTCTGACCGAGCCTCGCACCTCGGGAGCGTTTGCTCACCGCGCCCCTCCGGGCAGCTGCGTCCGCGCGAGGCCATGCTGGGAGACCGTTGTCACGTGGCGAACCTAACCGTCGTACTCAATGGACGTCAAAGCGGCTCAGGAAAGGCGCCCGTGGCGAGCGCCGGAGGCCTGCCCGGACAGCCGTTGCGGCCTTGCAGAGCGCGGCCTGCAGTCGCACGGATTGTTTCCAGCGACAGTGCTCGGCAGCGCGCGCCGGGGTCAGCTGGCCCCGGCGCTCACATGCGGCGCGAGCTCGCGCCTTGCAATGCTCATCTTGTGCACCTCGTCGGGGCCGTCGGCCAGGCGCAGCGTACGCAGGTGCGCGTAGGCCCAGGCCAGGCCGAAGTCCTCTGAGACCCCGCCGCCGCCGTGCACCTGGATCGCACGGTCGATCACCTTCAGCGCGATGTTCGGGGCCGCGATCTTGATCGCCGCGATCTCCATCCGCGCCTGGCGGTTGCCTACGGTGTCCATCAGCCAGGCCGCCTTGAGCGTCAGCAGCCGTGCCATCTCGATCTCCACGCGCGACTCGGCGATCCAGTCCTGAATGTTGGCGCGCTGCGACAGCGGCGCGCCGAAGGTCACACGCGAGGCGGCTCGCTCGCACAGGGCTTGCAGCGCGCGCTCGGCGGCGCCGATGCTGCGCATGCAGTGGTGGATGCGGCCGGGGCCAAGCCGTGCCTGGGCGATCATGAACCCGTCGCCCTCGCCTGCGATCAGGTTGGAAGCCGGCACGCGCACCTGCTCGAAGAGGATCTCGGCGTGGCCCTCGTGGTCGAGGTAGCCGAAGACCGGCAGGTTGCGAAGCACGCTCACGCCAGGCGTGTCAAGCGGCACGAGAATCATGCTCTGCTGGCGGTGCCTGGCTGCCGATGGATCGGTCTTGCCCATCACGATCATCACCCTGCAGTGAGGGTGGTAGGTGCCCGATATCCACCACTTGCGCCCGTTGAGCACATAGTGATCGCCGTCGCGCTCGATCGAGAGGCAGACGTTGGTCGCATCGGAGCTTGCGACATCGGGCTCGGTCATCGCGAAGGCCGAGCGGATCTCTCCCGCCAGCAGCGGCGCAAGCCACTGCTCCCGCTGCTCCTGGCTTGCGAACTGGTGCAGCACCTCCATGTTGCCCGTGTCCGGCGCGGAGCAGTTGCACGCCTCGGAGGCGATCGGGGAGTGGCCGAGGATCTCCGCCAGCGGCGCATAGTCGGAGTTGGAGAGCCCGGCACCGTCCTGCGCGTCAGGCAGGAACATGTTCCATAGGCCGAGCTCGCGCGCGCGCTCCTTGAGCTGCTCCATGATCTGCGGCTGGTGGTGGGGGTCCCCGGACTCGCGCAGCTGGCGCGAGTAGGTCTCCTCCGCCGGGAGCACGTGCTCCTCCATGAAGGCTTTCAGACGCTGCTCGAATTCGCTGCAGCGCTCGCTGTGCTGGAAGTCCATTGCCTCTCCTGTCGCTCTTTGGAGGTCGCGTCGGCCACGGGGAGGATAGGCTCCCCCGCAAGTGAGCGAGGCGCAGGGCAAAGCAAGCAGCTACCGCGACGCGGGCGTCGACTACGACGCGCTGGATGCCGGCAAGCGCGATGCGGTGGCCAGCGCCCTGGCGACCTCCTCGCTGCTGGCGGCGCGCGGCGGGCGGGCGCTCGATGCCTCGCGCGGGGAGCCGGCGTTCGTCTTCGAGTATGGCGGCTCGAGCCTCGCCTTCGTGGTCGAGGGCCTTGGCACCAAGTCTGTGATCGCAAGGCAGGTAGAGGAGCAGATGGGTCTCGACCGCTTCGCCGAGGTGGCCTATGACACCGTTGCGGCGATCGTGAACGACCTCTGCTGCGTCGGGGCTCTCCCGCTGGTGTGCTCCGCTTACTTCGCCACAGGCGCCTCGGAGTGGTACGGGAATGACTCCCGCGGGCGCTCGCTGCGTGCGGGATGGAGCAAGGCGTGCGAGGTTGCAGGCTGCACGTGGGGAGGAGGAGAGTCTCCCTCGCTGCCAGGTCTGCTCTCCGGCCCCGACATCGAGCTGGCCGGATCGGCTATCGGCGCGGTGCCGCAGGGCCGCGCTCCGGTCCTCGGCGCCGATCTGCTCCCGGGGGATGAGATCGTGCTCGTCGCCTCCAGCGGCCTGCACGCCAACGGGGCATCGCTTGCGCGACTGATCGCCGGCAAGCTGCCCGAGGCTACGCCACGTCGCTGCCAAGCGGCGCGAGCTTCGGGGAGGCCTTGCTAGCTCCCTCGATCATCTATGTCCCGCTGGTGGCCGCGCTGCTCGATCGGGACCTTCCGGTCGTCTACCTGAGCCACATCACCGGTCACGGCCTGTTGAAGCTGATGCGCCCGGCGGCACAGCTGCGCTACCGGATCGACGCGCTGCCGCCGGTGCCGGAGGTGCTCGGCTTCCTCGTCGAGCAGGCGGAGATGGACGCCGAGGCGGCCCACAGCACCTTCAACATGGGAGCAGGCTTCGCGGTCTATTGCAGGCCGGGGTCGGGCGCCCTGGTGGTCGAGCTGGCAGGTCGCCTGGGCTATCAGGCGCTGCTAGCGGGGCGCGCGGAGCAAGGGCCGCGCGAAGTCGTGCTGGAGCCGGTAGGCGTGCGCTATGCAAGCGAGCGGCTCGAGCTCGGCTGAGACCACTATTGCCTTTTCAAAGCAATAACTAACCCTCAACTGGAGGTTTAGTTTCTTACCTGAATCCGCATCGCAATGCGGATTCAGGGCATCGTCTCGTTAAAAGCGATGACCCCATGCCCGATACGCAGGTGAATCGGGCCGCCGACATTCGTCGCACTCGATGCATGGAAACGCGAAACAGGGGGAAGCTCCAGCGTCGAAACCTTCTTGCACGGATGGCTTGAACTTGAACGCAACCGAACGTAGGGATATGGTTTCTAGTGGTTCTCCATGCCAAACAGCATGGAGGTCTCGATGTCGCCGGGCCGTCATGGGTCTCGGAGCTACCCGGATCGAGGCGGATCTGTCAATAGACCAGAGGAGAGAGACGAGATGATGCGACGAGCATCTGCATGTCTGGCGCTGCTGGGCGCAGCGGTCCTTGGGCTCCCGGCGGCTGCATCTGCGGCGCCCACCGTGACCTTCAAAGCGAAGGTCGTGCCAGTCCCCAAGAACCTGAACAAAAAGGGCGGGCCGACCTGGCCCGGCACAGGCAACATCCTCGGCAAGCCCGCGGCTGTCGAAGCGCAGTTCACGATCAAAGGCAACGAATACCCGACCGCGAGCGAAGGCTTCACCGAAGGCACCGAGCTCAGTGTCGGCCCGGCGCCGCTGAGGCGCGTCACGGTCTACCTGCCCAAAGGCACGAAGATCAGCACAAAAGGTTTCAAGACGTGCCCGATCAGCAAATTCGAAAACCACCTCGAACCGCCGTGCCCGAAAGGCTCTGAAGCCAGCCCGCCCGGCGAAGCGGGCGGCAAGGTCTTCTTCGGCAAAACGGCCGTGGGCGAGAAAGTGCTCGTACAGGCCTACTTCTCGCCGGGCGGCGGGCTGACCTTCTGGATCGAAGGCAAGTCGCCGGCGTCGATCGAAAAATACGCGACCGGTGGGATCTCCTCGGCCTCGGGGCCGTTCAGCAGGAAGCTGACCTCCAACGTGCCGTTGATCGAAACCACCTCGGGCGCCCCTGACGCGATGGCCGAACAGATCAAGGTCACCGTTGGCGCCATCATGCAGAAGGGCAAAAAGCTCATGTCCTACGGCACCGTGCCGACCACCTGCCCGAAGGGCGGCTTCCCCGTAAAGGCCGAACTGTGGTTTGGCGGCGGCGAAGAATCGAGCTGGCAGAAGGTGACCAAGACGTCCACGACGCCGTGCCCGAAGAAATAGACCGAAGCAGGGCCTAGACGCGCGGCTCGCGACGAGGGCGAGCCGCGCGGTGAAGCCGCGAAGGCGCGGGGGCGCTGCCGAAGGATGGGCCGCGTCCCTGCCGCTGTCGGGGATCGAGGAAGGGATCGGGGTGAAGAAGACCGCTAGGTGGAGGAGAGGGGCGATGGGGTTCGTCGCGGCCGTGGCCGGCATGGTCGCGGTCGTCGTCGCGATCCTGCTCGCCACCGCCGCCGGCGGCTCCACCGGCTCCTACAGCGTCCGCGCGATCTTCGACAACGCCAACAACGTCGTCGAAGGAGAGGAAGTCAAGGCCGACGGCGCGAAGATCGGCACGATCGGGGAAGTGATGGCCACGCCGCAGGGCAAGGCCGCGGTCCAGCTGCACATCGAAAACCCCGGCTTCCAGAACTTCCGCCAGGACGCCGAATGCGAAATCTTGCCCCAGTCCCTGCTGGGTGAGCAGTACGTCAACTGCGTGCCCACCCAGGAACATGCCGAAGGCGCGGCGCTGCCTCCCTCGCTGCACCGCATCCCCGCCGGCCGGGAAGGAGCCGGCGAATGGCTGCTGCCGCTCAACAACACCCACAGCCCTGTCGGCGTCGACCAGCTGCAGGACATCAACCGCCTGCCCCAGTCGCAGGGGCTGCGGATCCTCCTCAACGAACTCGGCGCAGGCTTCGCCGGACGCGGCAGCGAACTGCACGAAGTGGTCGAACGAGCCGACCCGGGCCTGCGCGAGCTCAACAACGTGCTGAAGATCCTCGCCGACCAGAACCACGTGCTCGCCGATCTGGCAGTCGAATCCGATCGTGCGCTCGCGCCATTCGCGGCCCATCGCCAAGACGTCGCCGGCTTCATCGAACACAGCAACACTGTTGCTCAGGCCACGGCCCGCCATCTCTCAGAAGCGGAAGCGGGCCTTGCTCGACTACCCGGCTTCGTGCATCAGCTGGGGCCAGCGGCAGAACGGCTGCAGCACTTCGGCGAACAGGCAACCCCCACCTTCGAGGACCTGAATGTGGCTGCTCCTGCGATCAACGAGGTCTTCGAGAATCTCGGTCCGTTCTCCAAAGCCACGAGCCGCTACCTGGCGAGTCTCGGCAGTACCGGCAAGGTCACGGGACCGGCGCTGAAAGGCAGCACGCAGCTGCTCGACCAGCTCGAAAAGCTCGGGCCGGTTGCCGAGCCGTTCTCCAAGAACCTGAGCGAACTGCTGAGGAGCTTCAAAGACACCGGCGGCATCGAGCGGCTGATGGACTTCATCTTCCTCGGCGCGGGATCGAGCAACGGGTACGACGCGCTGGGGCACTTCTTGCGGGCGGAACCGGTGGCGGCGACTTGCCTCTCGTACAAAGTCCAGCCTGTAAGCGGCTGCTCCGCCAACTTCGTCAAGGAAGAATCGGAAGAAGGTGCAAAAGCGGCGAGCGTCCATGGCGCGAGCGCACAGGCGACGAGCACGGTGATGGCGCGCACTCTGGCGGTGCTCGAAGGCAAGACCACGGCGCAGGCGATCGCGGAGTACCCGGGCAGCGAAGGCTTGCCGGGCAGCGGCGCCAATGCCGGCTACGCGCGGCCCGCCGGCGGCGCCTCCTCTCACACCACCTACTACAAGCCCGGCGCCGAAGCCCCCGGCGCCAGCGAACGACTCCTCGAATACCTGCTGGGAAGCTGATGCGCAGAGCACTCGCCACTCGAACGATCGCCGGTGCGCTCGGAGCGCTGATCGTCAGCATCCCAGCCGTCGTCCTCGCAAACGCAAGCGTTGCGGGTGCGGAAAGCGCGACGTCCACGACGGTGAGCGCGACCACGACCGAAGACACCTCGACCGTCACCTCGCAAACCACGCCTTCGACGCAAACAGAAGCGACGTCGAGCACGGACACCGCGGGTGGCGCGCCGGAAGTCCGCACGCAAGCCCCCCAGCGCCAGACCTCAGACGAACGAACCTCGCACACACAGACCCCTAGCACACAGACGACCAGCAGCCAGGGCGGCGCCAAGGCACCGAGCTCTAAGAGCGGGAAAGTCGCGCCGCCCCCAGCCAAAGCGGGCGCGGGCGGCCTCGCTCCTCTGCCGTTCTCACTACGCACCCCGGTCTCGGGGCTTCCGAGCCTCTTCCTGGAAGCCTACGACGTGCCGCCGTTCCTGCTGCCGATCTACCAGGCGGCCGGCATCGCCTACGGCGTGCCGTGGCAGGTGCTTGCCGCGATCAACGAAGTCGAGAGTGACTATGGCCGCGACGTGAACCTCTCGAGCGCCGGCGCGGAGGGCTGGATGCAGTTCCTGCCGGTGGAGTGGAAGCAGTGGGGTATCGACGCGGGCGGGGTCGGCTACATGGACCCCTACAACCCGGCCGACGCGATCTTCGCGGCCGCGCGCTATCTGAGCGCTGCCGGAGGCGCGGCGCACATCCGTGCAGCCGTCTATGCCTACAACCACTCTCAAACGTATGTCGAATCGGTGATGCTGCGCGCTCAGCTTCTCGGCGGCATGCCGCCCGAAATGCTCGGCGCCGTGACCGATTTGGCAGAAGCGCGCTTCCCGGTACACGCCCGCGCGCACTTTGACGACGGCTTCACGACCGCTCCGGGCGGCAGGACGCTCGTCGGCACGACGATCTACAGCGAACCGGATGCGCCTGCGATTGCGGTCAAGGACGGCACCGTGACGGCGATCGGCGTCTCGCCGGCGCTCGGGCTGCACATCTCCCTGCAGGACGCGGACGGGGACATCTTCACCTACGCGGACCTCGGCGAAGTCGCCTCGGTCTACCCGGTGCTCGCGCCCCGTGACCTCCGCGAGCCGGCCGCACGGGTGGCCGCCACGCGCAGGCCGGCAGCGACGCCACAGGGGCCGGCGAGCGAGGGCGTGCAGCCGCACCAGCCGCTGAGCATGGCGGCCGTGTCCGCCGGCTTCACCTTCGGCCCGGCCGAAGAGCTCAGCCAGACGACGGGTCCGCAACAGGGGCATCTCGCCGCCCTGCCCTTGAAGCATCGCTTGGCGGTGCAGCGCGTGAGCTCGTTCCAGGAAGGCCCTGAGCGGGTCTATCTGCAGGCGCTGCGTCCAGGTGTGACGGTGATGGCGGGAACGGTGCTAGGGCATCTCTCGAGCGCCGCCGGCGCGCACATGATCTTCCAGGTGAAGCCGGGCGGCGGCGGCTCGCCGTTGATCGATCCGAAGCCGTTGCTGGACAGTTGGGTGGCGCTCGAAGAGACCGGCATCTACGCAGCAAAGGGGGAGAGCCCGTTCCTGTCGGTCTCGCCTACGGCCGGCCAGGCGCTGCTGGAGTCCAGGGGTCAGCTGCAACAGCAGGTTCTGCGCAACCGAGGCGTCGGCCTGGCAGCCTGCGGGCGGCGCGAAGTGGAGGCGGGGCGCGTCGACAGGCGGGTCCTTGCGACGCTCGAGCTGCTGTCCGTCTCGGGCCTGCGACCCACCGTCGCGGGGCTCAGGTGCGGAGTGAGCCAGAGCAGCCACATGGGCCTGAGTGGCTATGGACGCGGCGATGCGTTCGACATCACCGCCGTCAATGGGACGCCGATCGCGGGCCACGCTGGTCCCGGCGCCGTCGCCGATCTGCTCGAGCGCAAGCTGCTCGACCTGCAGGGCACGATGAAGCCGGAGCAGATAGTCGGCCCGGTCACCTATCTGGGAGCGCGCGAGGCGGTCTCGCTGCCGGCGAGCAGGGACCTCGTCCACGTGGCCTTCTCGCCGCCCACCGGCTCGAGCAGCTCGAGCGCCAAGATCGCCACTGCCGGCGCACCGCTGGCCGGCAGCGAGTGGACAGCGCTCGACGAACGGCTGGCCGAGATCCCGGACCCGGCGGTCCCGCAGGCCCGCTCGGCCGCGTCGGTCCCGGATGCACTGGGCGCCCAGGAAGGGGCAGGGTAGCGATGGCGACCGTCAGCCGACCCAGCCAGCCGCCTGCCGGTCCCGCCGGCGGTGAGGCCGGGGCGTCTCGGGAGGAACCGGCCGCGGTGCGATCACCTGGCCACGCGTGCTGGCGCTCGGGGGCCTCGCGCTGGTCGTGCTGATCGTCGCCTACCTGCTCTTCTCCGGAGGCGGCAGTGCCCGCTACTACCTCATCTTCAAGAACGGCAGCCTGCTCGTCCGCGGCGACGAGGTGCAGGTCGGCGGCGTGCCTGTCGGCACCGTGAAGAACATCGAACTCAACTCCAACCTCGCGCCGCGCGTGACGATCGAATTGGAGTCCTCGCTGGTGCCGCTGCACCAGGGCACGACTGCGCAGGTGAGGGTGCCATCGCTGACCAGCGTCGCCGACCGCTATATCGCGCTCACGCCCGGCCCCAACAACATGCCGGTGCTGCCCTCCGGGTCGACGCTGCCCACGACGAGAACCGAAACGCCGGTGGACCTCGACGAACTGTTCAACACGCTCAACCCGCAGACGCGCAAGGGCCTGCAGGAGTTCATCGAAGGCAACGCGACCCAGTACCAGGGCGTCGGCAAGGAGATCAACGAGGCGACGCCGTACTTCAGCCCTGCGCTGGCTGCCACCAACCGGATCTTCCACGAGCTGCTGCGCGAAGAACCGACCTTCACGTCCCTGCTGGTCGAAGGCGCCAAGGCGCTTGAAACGCTTGCCAACCACCGGGCGGAACTGGCCAGTCTCGTGCGGAACGGCGGCACGACCTTCGGCGCGATCGCCTCGGAGGCGCACAGCTTCGAAACGGGCCTGAAGGCGCTGCCGCAAGCGCTGCACGAAGGCAACGCCGCCTTCGTCGGACTGCCTGCCACGGTCGCCGGGCTGCGGCGCCTCTTCAACGCAACCAAGCCCACCGCCAAGACGCTCACGCCATTCTTCACGCAGCTGCGCGGCCTGTTCGAAGAGGGCACGCCGGTCACGGCGCAGCTGAGCAGCGCGATCTCGAAGCCCGGACCAAACAACGATCTCACCGATCTGGCGCGCGCGTTCCCCGGCTTCTACAAGACGTTGCAGACCTCCTCGCCGAACAACGTCAAGGCGCTGGAAGAATCGGTGCCGATCACGAGGTTCTTCGGCCCCTACGCACCGGACCTGATCGGCCTCTTCCGCACGTTCGGCCAGGTCGCGGGCTATCGCGACGCAAACGGCCAGTACGTGAGCGTGAGCCCCGACTTTGCCGACTTCGCGGTGAAAGGCAACAAACTGACGCCCGTCACGCCGGCGCAGGGCCTTGAAGGACTGAACCTCAAACAGCTGCGGCGCTGCCCAGGCTCCGCGACCCAGCCGGCTGAAGACGGCTCCTCGCCGTTCACCGACGAAGGGCTGCTCGGCTGCGACCCGTCGGAGATCCCATGAGGCGGGCGCGAGCATGAACCGCAGGAGAGGATCGCTGGCGGGCAGCCCGCTGCTGATTGGCGCCGTCACGACGCTGATCGTGGTCGTAGCCGTCTACATCTCCTACAACGCCAACCACGGCCTGCCGTTCACGCCGACCTATGACATCAGGGTCGAACTGCAGAGCGCCGCGAACCTGTTCCCCGGCAATGACGTGCGCATCGGCGGCTCCCGCGTGGGGATCGTGGAAAAGCTCGTGCCCGAGCAGGAGCGCAACGGACACGTGTCGTATTCGCCTATCTGAAGCTCGAAAAGGGGGTGCAGTCGCTGCCGGCGAACACGAGCGCCACCGTACCCTCCATCTCCTCGGTCGGCCTGAAGTACCTGGCGCTGGAACGCGGAAACTCGAGGAAGACGATCCCTGCCGGAGGCAAGATCCCGATCTCGCAGGTCCACGAACAGGTGGATATCGGCGAATTCTTCGACATGTTCGACAAGCAGGCGCGCGTGGACAGCCAACGCAACCTCGATGAATTCAGCGCCGGCCTCGCGGGCCGCGGACCGGGCCTGAATGAAGCGCTCGGCACGCTGAAGCCGCTGGTCAAACGCCTGACGCCGGTCGCGCACAATCTTGCCTCCTCACAGACCGACCTCGCTGGGCTGTTTCCGGCGCTGGACCGCGCGGCCAAAGAATCCGCTCCGGTTGCCGCCCAGCAGGGCGAACTCTACGCCGACCTGAACACGTTCTTCGGCGCATGGGCGGGCGTGGCCTCACTCGCTCGAAGCGTCGATCGAGGGAGGGCCCTCCTCGCTGAAGACGGCGACCTATTCGCTGCGCTACCAGGCCAAATTCATCGACTTGAACACCAAGTTCATGCGCCTGCTGCGGCCGAGCGCAGCGGCATTGCGCGTCGCGGCTCCACCGCTTGGACATGCCTTCAAGGTCGGCGCGGTCAACTTCGAAGCGGCGCGGTCGCTGAATGGCGAGCTCGCCTCCGCCGCACAGGCGCTGCAGAAGTTCTCGGAAGACCCGATCGTCTGGCCGCGCTGGAAGACTTCACGCACACCGCGACGGTTGGTGGACCGCTGGTCAAGGGGCTTGCGATCGAGCAGACCAAATGCAGCTACCTCAGCCTGACATTCCGCAACGTCGCAAGCCTGCTCTCGGAGAGCATCGGCGTTGGCACGGTTGCGCGCGTGCTTCCCGTGCTTCCCCCGAGCGGCGCGAACAACGAGGGTTACCCGGCTTCTGAACCGGCGAACGGGCCCTCTGAAGAATTTGAACGTGACGTCCATCCACCCCGGCTGGCGCCCACCAACCACCTGCACTACAACGCCTATCCCAACGCCGCCACATGCGAAGCCGGCAACGAGGCCTACACAGCAGGGCAGACCGAAATCGGTAAGGCGGCGAGCGCCAACAACGCCAAAGAAACGCCGAGTCGCGACACCAATGCTCTCGGCCACAAGTACGAAGAACCATCCGTCCTCAAGGATCTTGGAATCAGCACGAAGGCAGGCGGTAGGAAATGAGCGGCCTTCGCTTCTGGCGCCGTCGCAGCGAGGTCCCGGTGGTCGACCTGCGCCGCTCCAACCCGGTGCGGTTCGGCATCGTGCTCATACTGGTGCTCGCCGTCGCGATCTACTTCGGCTTCTCAAAGCACATACCGTTCACGCACGGCTTCCGGCTGAAGGCCGTGTTCAGCTCCGCTCAGAACATTTCGCCGAAGTCGCCGGTGCGGATCGCGGGCGTGACGGTCGGGCAGGTCTCCTCCGTGGAACGAGACGGGCATGCCGGTGTGGTGACCATGGAAATCTCAGAAAATGGCCTGCCGATCCACGATGACGCACTGCTGAAGATCCGCCCGCGCCTGTTCCTGGAAGGCAGTTGGTACGTCGAACTGCAGCCGGGCAGCCCGTCCTCGCCGACGGTCTCCTCCGGGCACACAATCCCGATCTCCCAGACGGCGATCCCGGTGCAGATCGACCAGGTGCTCGACGCGCTCAACAGCGACACACGCGCCAACCTGCAGTACTTCCTGCAGGGCTACGGCGAAGCTCTGACGCACAAGCCGACCGCGGCCGAAGACGCCTCGCAGACGCCAGAAGTGAAGGGCCTGACCGCTGCGGAAGCACTCAAAGACGCCGCTCACTATGGCCTTGGCGCGCTGAAGGGCGCCGCGATCGTCCAGCAGTCGTTCGGCGGCGTCGAAACGCACGACATCTCCAAGCTGATCGCCGGCCTCGACAAGGTCACGAGTGCCCTAAACGCCCACGAGCAGGCGCTTGGCGAATGGGTGGGGCACTTCAACACCACCCTTGGCTCCATCGCGGCCAACGCGAGCAGCGTCAAATCGGCAGTCGCGGAACTACCGGGTGCGGCGCACTCGCTCGATCGCGGGTTCGCCGCGCTGCATCGTGCCGAGCGGCCGATCGCCTCCTTTACCAACGCGATCGCGCCGGGCATCGAAGAGACGGCTCTGTCCTCCACGGCCGCGCTGCCGTGGATCGCGCAGCTGCGCTCGCTGCTACAGCCCAACGAGCTGGGCGGCGTCGCCAAGAGCCTCAGCGAAGCAGCGCCGCAGCTTGCGGGCCTGGTCGGAGGGACCAAGGGGCTCTTCGAACAGAACAACGAGTTCAGCCAGTGCTTGACCAAGGTCTTCTACCCGGCGGGCGAAGCCAAGCTGCTGGACGGTGCGGCGAGCTCCGGCGCGAAGGTCTACGAAGAATTCTGGTACGCACTCGCCGGCCTTGGCGGAATGAGCCAGAATTTCGACGGCAACGGGAATTATTTCCGTGCGCTGGCCGGGGGTGGCGGTCACACGATCATCTCCCAGCCAACCCGGATCGTTGGCCTCAAGACGACCGGCAGCAAGCTGATCGGCCACGCCACGCTGACGCCCGAAGGCACGCGCCCGGCCTTCCCCGCAACCGAGCCGCCCTACAAGCCGCTCGTGCCGTGCTCGACCCAGAAGCCGCCAAACGTCAACGGACCGCTCGCCTCGGGCCCAGCGGACGGAGCCGAATGATGAGCCCAGAGGCCAACGACGCCGGCCGTGGCATCCGCGACCAGATCACCCGCTACAGCGGCGCCTTCGCCGCGGTGGTCGGCATGGTCGTGATCGCAGCGCTGGTGGGCGGCTACATCCTCTCCCAGGAGCGGCTCTCGCTGCCCGGCTGGGTGCCGGTCTTCGGGCGCAGCTACTTCGTGTTGAAGGCCGAATTCCAGGCCGGCGACGCGCTCACGCCTGGGCAGGGGCAGCCGGTCACGATCGCTGGAGCGAAGGTGGGCGAAATCGGCGCGGTCGAACTGCACAACAACGTCGCGCTCGTGACGATGAACATCACACCCAAGTACGCACGCTACATCTACCGCGATGCGGCCCTGATCATGCGGCCGAAGACTCAGCTGAAGGACGAGACGATCCAGATCACTCCCGGCCTGCCCAAGGCGGGCTCCGTGCGCTCAGGGGAGACGTTCTCGCTCTCGCAGACTGCGCCCGACGCCGACTTCGATCAGTTCATCGCGGCGCTCGATGTCGAAACGCGCTCCTACCTCCAGGAGCTGCTGGCAAGCGCCGGCGTTGCGCTGAAGGACAACGGGCGCAACCTGTCGGCCGACTTCAGACGCTTCGACCCGCTCACGCGCGACATCCAGAAGATCACAAGCGAACTGCAGCTGCGTCACCGCAACATCGAAGACTCGATCCACAACTTCCAGCTGCTGATCACCGCGATAGGCGGCAAGGACAAGCAGCTCTCCGAAGTGATCGACGCCTCCAACCGCGTCTTCACGGTCTTCTCCAGGCAGCAGGTCGCAGTGGAACAGACGCTGCGCGGACTGCCCGGGGCACTGAAGAAGACCAACAAGGGACTCGGCTCACTCGCCACGGCGGCCAATCTGATTGCGCCGACGCTGACCAAGCTGCACCCCACCGCCGTCTCGCTCGAGCCCGCCCAGAAGGCGGCCAAGGAGTTGTTCGAAAGCAGCACCCCGGTGATAAAGAACGAGATCGCGCCCTTTACGCGAGAAGCACTACCGTATCTGCAGCGGGTCACGCCGGCGACAAAGAGCTTCAACGAGGCGCTGCCGGAGCTGTCGAGCAGCTTTCAGGTGCTCAACGAACTGTTCAACGAGCTCGGCTACAACCCAGGGCCCAAACAGGCCGGCTTCTTGTTCTTCCTGGACTGGGTCAACCACGACTTCAACAGCGCGGTTGGCAGCTCGGACGCGAACGGGCCGGTGGGCAACGCGCTGCTCTATTACAACTGCGAACTCGCGAGAATCATCGTTGGTGTGGCAGAAGTAGATCCGCCCGTGAAAGTCATCGACCACCTGCTCAATCCGCCGACCGAACAGGAGTGCGAAGCGCACGGGATCAAGTCTGCGTCGGGGAGCGCAACAAAGGCGTCGGTCAGCAAGGCACATGCCGCCGCTAGCCACGCGACGGGGCAGGCGCCCATTCCTTCGCAGGCGACGCATGGCGCAGGGGGAGGCCGCTGAGATGCAGAAGCGCGCTCCCACGCTCGCCAATATCCTCGTGATCGCACTATTCGCGCTTAGCTGCTTCGGACTGCTGCTCTTCCTCTGGCAGTCCTTCGGCGGACCCGTCCCGCTGAAGCCGAAGGGCTACCGCTTCACGGCTGATTTCCCACGCACGCTTGCGTTGGCAGAACAGTCGGAAGTCAAGATCAACGGCGTGGCGGTGGGGCACGTCGTCAGCCTCAAGCTCGACGGGACCAACGACACGCAGGCGACGATGGAAATCGAAAGCCGCTACGCGCCGCTGCGCACCGACGACCGAGTGCAGCTGCGCACCAAGACGCTGCTGGGCGAGACCTACGTCGAAATCACGCCGGGCGGCAACCAGGCGCCTGCACTGTCAAACGAAGCGCGTCTCGCGCAGGCCAACGTCGAACCGTTCGTCACGCTCGATGACATCCTCAACACCTTCAATCCCAAAGTAAGGCAATCCTTCCGGGTCTGGATGCAGTCGCTGGCCGAAAGCTTCAACGGCCGGGGCGAAGCGATCAACCTCTCCTTCGCAACGCTGCCGCCGTTCCTCGAAGGCGGCAACCGTCTGCTGGGCGTTTTGAATAGCGAGTCGGGCGCGGTCAGCGCGTTCGTGCGCAACACGGGCCAGGTCTTCGATGCGCTGACTGAACGCGAAAAACAGCTCGAACATCTGATCGTCAACGGCCAAGCGGCGCTGAAGCCAGCGGCGGCCGCCAGCTCTGAGTTCGCCGATGTCTGGCGCGAACTGCCAGCTGTGGAGCGAAACAGCGAAACGGGCCTGCGCAGCCTCAATCGCCTGGCCGCGGAAGCCAGCCCGGTGCTGGTTCAGCTGCAGCCGGCCGAGCGCGCCTTGACGCCGTTGTTGCGCAGCTCCGAGAGTTTCGCACCCCAGTTCGACTCGCTGGTGACCGCGCTCGGACCTTTCGCCGCTGCGGGCAAGCGGGGACTGCCAGACGTCTCGAAGTCGCTGGACCTGACGACGCCGGTTCTGGCAGCGCTGCGTCCGGTGCTGCACAACTTCGATCCGTTCCTGCAGTACACGAGCGAATACCTGCCCACGGTCGAAGCCTTCTTCGCCAACTTCACGGCCGCAAGCCAGGCGAAGACCAACGTTTCGAACATACCCTCGCTGAACAATGTGCGCCCCCACTATCTGCGCGCGATGCAGCACATCGCTCCTGAATCGCTGGCCGTCTTCCCGAGCCGCATCGGTACCAACCGCGCCAACGCGTACTCGCACTCGGGCGCCTTCAGCCTGCTCGCCGGTGGCCTGTCAGTCTTCAGCGCTGGCAACTGCGCTGACCAGGCACCGATCATCGAAGGCCCCGCCAACGAAAGCGTCTCCGAAGAATTGATCAACGAACTGATCCACTACAAAGTGGGCAACGCGCCAGGTAGCACGACCAACTTGGTGCCGGCGCCTGCTTGCAAGCAGCAGGAAGCGTTCACATTCAACGGCAAGAGCAGCCAGTTCCCGCATGTCACCTACTCCAAGTAATCCACGCGCAGCCGCATACGGCTGTGCCCGTTCCCCGAGTTAGCATCGAGAGCTATGGACAGCGGCGAGACGATCGAGAACGAGAGCCGAGATGACGCGGTCGATGGTGGGGACGACTTTCGCTACCACTCCACCCAGCCGACCCAGCCCGAGCAGATGGACGGGCAGGAGACGCGCTGGTCGATCCGGTGCACCGACGTCGTCAAGCGTCTGGCGGGCGTGCCGGTCCTCAATGGGCTGAACGTCTCATTCCCCGACGACACGATCACAGTTGTGCTCGGGCCCTCGGGCACGGGCAAGAGCGTGCTGATCAAGCACCTGATCGGGCTGATGTTCCCCGACTCGGGCGAGATCCTCGTGCACGGCGAATCGGTGCCGAAGATGACGCTGCCGCAGCTGCTGCACATGCGCCGCAGGATCGGCGTCCTCTTCCAGGACGGTGCGCTCTTCGGCTCGATGAACGTCTTCGACAACGTCGCCTTCCCGCTGCGCCAGCACACTGATTACTCCGAGACCCAGATCGCCGAGACCGTCAAGGAGCGCTTGGCCGACGTGGGTCTCTCCGACGCGATCGAAGACATGCCCTCCCAGCTTTCCGGCGGAATGCGTAAGCGCGCGGGATTCGCAAGGGCGCTCGTGATGGAGCCAGACATCGTGATCTTCGATGAGCCCGACTCGGGGCTCGACCCCGTGCGTACCGCTCTGCTGTGCGAGCTGATCCAGGAGATGCACGGCCAGCACGGCGGCACCTACCTCGTGGTCACCCACGACATCGCGTCGGCCCGCAGGATCGGCGAGTACATCGCGCTGCTGTGGCGCGGCCGGATCGTGGAGTCCGGCACCGCCGAGCAGATGTTCTCCTCTGAGAACCCGTTTGTGCGACAGTTCCTCAGCGGCGCCGCCACTGGGCCGCTGGGGATGGATTAGCAGTGCCGGCTCGCTAGTGGCGATGCTTGGCTTGCTTGCCCTTCTTGTGCTTGGGCTTTGATGAGGCCTTCGGTGGGGTGCAGGCCGAGCTGCTCTTGGGCAGTTGGTTGACCTCGCCGACCGTCATTAGGACGTACACGTTGTATTCGCTGCGAGGCGTGTTGCGGTTTACATCTAAGGTCTGGAGGGCGTTGTGGCCGCCGAACCAAGCCCAGATTGTCCCATCGTCTTGGGGAGCCACGCGAAGAGTGAGGCCCAATCTTCGGCCGTTACCTCAAGCGTCTTGAGGATGCGCTTGTCGTCTGCCGGAGGGTCGGCGCAGGCAGCGGCTTGGCGAGATGATCGTGGGTCTGGTGGGGGAGATCTCGGCGGTCGTGTGGAGCCGTTCGATGCGCTGGCTGCGACTCATTACGCGCGCTTGTGAGCGAGCGGGAGCGCTCTGGCCATCCCATCGGCGTTGCAGACGCGCAGATAGCGCCGATATGCCGCAAGCTGGGAGCGACGCTCGCCACGCGCAACGTCGATAAGGGCGCTGGGGTCGATCTGATCGATCCCTGGCTGTGACGGGTGGGTCCGTTGAGGGGCGAGATGCCGAAGGTGGACGATGCTTGCGCATGCAACGTCTGCGCAGGCGCTGACCTTACGAGTCCATCGCAGCCAGACCGTGAGGTTGCCAGTCAGTCGTCATCGAGCAGGATGCGGTCCTCGGATGTCTCGAACTCGGCCCGTTCTTCGGGATCGTCGGGATGGATCGCGACTCGTACTACATACTTGGTCTGTTTGGCGGCGATCTTGCCGCGATTCTCCAGGAGAATCGCAGGGAATGGTGGTCCCATCCCGGCGGTGACGCGTACGCGCCGGCCGCGCCTGTACCACTCCTCGAATGGCGGCTTCGCAGTTGGTGGTGGAAGGGGTGACATGGCTTCTCCGGTGTCTGAGGCTATCACCAGGGGCGTGTGCCCACGAGTGTCTGAAGGCGCTCGGCGAGCACCTGATCGAAAGTACCGGCAAGTCCATCCAGCGCGCTGCGCCAGGACCGGCAGGCAGTGAGCGTCACCTCGTGTGGGATCAGCTCGTCGCATCGGCTCTCTATGTCGTGGTGGGCGATCGCGTTGCGCCACGCGTTCAGCGCTTCGAGTTGGAGCCTGCGCGTTGTGTTTCGAGAGTCAACGGCTTCCACGACGGCCCAGAATTCGATCCCGAACCGTTTGAAGTCGGCGCCAAGGGTCCCTGGCTGGGCATTGCGATGGTCGAGCTGGCGGGCGAAGGAGAGGTTGGTGTCGAGCACCGCGCCTATCTCGGGAGCGATCGATTCGACGAGCACCTGCGCGGCGTCGCTGTGCAGGCCGCGGCAGTAGGCCTGGAAGTGGGCGCACAGAAGCAGAACGTAGGCGTAGTCGAGCTGATGAGGCCGGCTCCCTGAACTGCCACTGCATGCCTCCAACTGCGACAGCGCCGCAGCCGAGTCAGTGCTCCATGCGATCAGGGCAGGAGAGGGCATCTCTCTCACTCTCCGACCCCACTCGGCAGGCGGGACATCCCGCTTGCCGGCGCGGCCTGACGGGCAGCCGCAAGGCGGCCTTGCCAGGACACCCTCCCTATGCGAACATGTGTTCGCCGTGGTCGTCTGCCTCCACCTGCCCTGCTTCGAGCTGATAGTCGCCGCCGGTGGCGCGGAAGCACTGGCGGGGGAGTCGATCGCGATCGCGCCGGCGCCCGGGGCGCGGTGCGTGGGGGAGATCTCAGGGGCGGCCGAAGCCCATGGCGTGAGGCAGGGCATGCCGTTGGGGGAGGCGCTTGCCCGCTGTCCCTCGCTCGGCCTGCTGCCTGCCGATCCGCTTGGCGCCGCTGAGGCGTGGGAGGCGGTGGTCGGAGGGCTGGAGGGCATCGGCGCCGCGGTGGAGAGCCCGTCGGCAGGGATCGCGTTCTTTGCCGCCGATGGGCTGCTGCGGCTGCACGGCGGCCTGCCCGGCGTGATCGAGGCGGCACGCCGCACTGGGCACGGGGGCAGGCCGGCACGAATCGGGGTTGGGCCGGGGCGCTTCTGCGCGATGGCCGCCGCCTTTGCGGCAAGGCCCCGCCGTGGGGCGGTGATCGTGGAGCAGCGCCAGGCGGCCCGCTGGCTCTCCTCCCAGCCGGCCGCGCTGCTGCGGCTCAGGGAGCAGACCGCCGACCTCGTGCTGCCACTGCACCGCCTTGGCATCCGCACCCTCGGGGCGATCGGGAGGCTGGGACGCGATGCGATGGCCGATCGCTTTGGCAGGGCGGGCGTCTTCGCGCACGACCTCGCGGGTGGATGGGATACGCCGCTCTCACCGCGCAGCGTCCCCGAGCGTCTGGAGGAGACGATGGAGCTGCGGGAGGCCGACTCCGGACAGGCGCTCGAACGCGTGCTCGGCGTTCTTGTCGAGCGGCTGCTCGCCAACCCGCAGCGGCGGGGGCGCACACTGCGAGCGGTGACGCTCTCCGTGCGGCTGGTGGAGGGGGGCACCTGGCGGCAGAGCATTCCGTTTCGCGAGGCGAGCGCCGATGCGCGGCGCATGTGCCTTGCGCTTGGGCTGCGCCTGGCGCAGCTGCCGGCGCCCGCGGCTGCGCTGCGCCTGGGAGTCGAGAGCTTTGGGCCTCCCAGCGGCGATCAGCAGGACCTGCTTGGGCAGGCGGCGCAGCAGCGCCGCCGACGACTCTCGGAGGCGGTCGGGCAGGCCCGGGCGACCGCGGGTCCTGATGCCGCCCTGCGGGTCGTCTTGGTGGATCCCGAGTCGCGTGTGCCTGAGCGTCGCAGCGTGCTTGCTCCCTTCCAGGGCTGATGGGCACGAGAGCCAAGGCCGGCGCGCCGCGTGCGCTGAACAGGCCCCGTCCCGTCCGCGTGCGCGCCGGAGATGGCAGGCAGAGTCGCGAAGGGGAGCCGCTGAGCGTCGATGGCGAGCCTGTTGAGATCGTGCGCGAGACGTGGCTGATGGAGGATCGCTGGTGGACCGAGCGGCCACTGCGCCGCCGCTACTGGGAGATCGTGAGCGCGAAGGGGCGAAATCTCGTCGTCTACCACGATCTGATCAGCGGACGCTGGTTCACGCAGGCGGCTTGATTCGCGCGTCCCATCCCAAGCGAGGGTGAGCATGTGCTGCATGGACGGATTCTAAGGGGCTTGCCCGCCGGCCCGCCAGTCCCGGATATATATTGCTATGTGCACGTATATACTGGTTGACATGGCCAAGCATCTCGTGGACATAGACGAGCAGGCGCTGCGGGCAGCAAAGGCGACTCTGGGCGCCGCGACGATCAAGGAGACAGTCAATCGGGCCCTTCGCCTGGCTGGCGGGGAGCGCCGGGCGACGGTCAAGGAGTCTCTGGACGTGCTCGCCGGCGCCGATTTCGCTCCCCGCGAGCAGGCATGGCGCTGACGCATCTGCTGGATACGAGCGTGCTCACTCGCCTCCGCGAGCCCGCGGTCCGAGAGGCGGTGCAGGAGAGAGCGGAGCGAGGGATGTTGGCACGCGCGAGCATCAGCGATCTCGAGGTTGGCTTCTCTGCCCGTAACGCCGCCGAATGGGATCGGCTGGCGTGCGCGCTCGAGGTCTTCGAGTCGCTGCAGGCGACGGCCGAGCATCTGTGCCGCGCACTGCAGGTTCAGCGCATGCTCGTGGCCAAGCACCAGCGAGGGCGAAAGATCCCCGACCTGCTCGTCGCCGCAGCGGCCGAGAGTCACGGGCTCACGGTTCTCCACTACGACACGGATTTCGATCGCATCTCGAAAGTGACAGGACAGCCCTGCGAATGGATCGTTGCTGCGGGCTCCGTGGATTGAGCGTCCGAAGGGATGCGATTTCATCATCCTCGCGCACCTGAGTGTCGTGGGAGTCGTCTGGGCCCTACCGGCCGGAGGCAGACTTCTGTCGCTGGAGAAGGGATAGAGCCTATGCGAACATACGTTCGCCATGCCTCACGCTTCCGGCACCCCGCCCTACGTTGAGCTTCACGCCCACTCCGCCTACTCGTTCTTGGACGGCGCCTCGATGCCGGACGAGCTGCTCGCGCAGGCGCGGCTGCTCGGCCATCAGGCTCTCGCCCTGACCGACCACGATTCGCTCTCGGGAGCGATGGAGCTCGCGGTCAGCGCCACGGAGACGAAAGGGCCAAGGCCCATCTTCGGGGCCGAGGTCACCGTGAAGTTGGACAGCCAGCCCGCAGGAGGCGGGGAGAGCGGGACCGTCGGTCTGCACCACCTCACGCTGCTGGTCTCAGACAGGCGCGGATGGCGCAACCTCTGCCGGCTGCTGAGCCTCTCCCACTCCCACACGCGCGATGGCCCAGGACGCCGTGGCAGGGACAGGAAGGATGCCTCCGCCTCTGGCGGCGGGCAGCCGAGCGTCACCTTGGAGCAGGTGATGAGCCATGCCGACGGGTTGGTCTGCCTCAGCGGCTGCGCCACCCGCGGCGTCCATGAGCATGCGCCGCTGGCAAAGCTGCTGGACGCGTTCGGCCCAGAGGCCCTGCGAGTCGAGCTGCAGCGCCCCTACGCTCGCCACGACCACGCCCGCAACCGGATGCTTGTGCGGCTTGCGCGCCGGCTGGGAGTGCCCTGCGTGGCGACCGGGGACGTCCACGCCCACGCCCCCGCCAGGGCGCTGCTGCAGGACGCCTTCGTGGCGCTTGCCCACGGGCTCACGCTCGACTCCAGCGACCCTGTGCGCCGTCCCAACCACACGCACGTGCTCGCACGCCCGGAGGCGATGGCGGCACGCTTCTCAGAGCACCCGGAGGCGGTCGCGGAGAGCGTGCGCCTGGCCGAGAGGCTGAGCTTCGACCTGCGCGAGGACCTCGGCTACAGCTATCCCGGCGCCGAGCGTGCCGATGCGGCGCGTGAGCTTGCGCTGGTCTGTCAGGCACAGTTCGCCGTCCTCTACCCGCGGGGCAGCAAGCGCCACGCGGAGGCGGCCGCCCGCCTGCAGAGCGAGCTCGCCACGATCGAGGATCTGGGGCTCTCGGGCTTCTTCCTGCTGCACCACGAGATATTCGAGCTGGCCAAAGAGGTCGCGATCGAGGTGCGGGGGCGGGGCAGCGCGCGGTCGCTGCTGGCGCCCGGGCGCGGCAGAGGCTCCTCGGTCTCCTCGATCGTCTGCTACCTCACTGGCCTCTCCCACATCGACCCGGTCGCGGGCGAGCTCTCGATGGGGCGCTTCCTGCACGCTGAGATCAAATCGCTGCCCGACATCGACCTCGACTTCCCACGGGACGTCAGGGAGCGGCTCATCCCACGCGTCCACGAGCGCTACGGCTCCGAGCGCTCCGCGCTCGTGGCGGCCTTTCCCACCTTCAGGGCCAGGGGCGCGGTGAGGGAGCTCGGCAAGGCGCTCGGGCTGCCGCCGGGCGAGATCGAGCGCGTCGCGCGCTGCGCCGACGGGTGGAGCTCGGCGGGGGCGGTGGCGGACGCGATCGAGGCGGCGCTCGGCAAGCGGCGCCGGCACTGCGGCCGCTGGAGCTGGCTTGCGCGCCTGGCCGAGGAGGCGCGGGGCCTACCGCGCCACATCTCCCAGCACTCCGGCGGGATGATCATCGCCACCCGTCCCCTGATCGACTGCTGCCCGGTGGTGCCTGCGGCGATGCAGGGACGGCAGATCGCGCAGTGGGACAAGGACTCCTGCTCCGACGCCGGCTTCCTGAAGATCGATCTGCTGGGGCTCGGGATGCTCTCCGCCGTGGAACGCTGCGTGCAGCTGATCGCCGATCGCACAGGAGAGGCGGTCGATCTGTCCCGGATCGACCTCGAGGACGAGGCCACCTTCCAGTGCATCCAGAAGGCCGAGACGACCGGCGTCTTCCAGATCGAGAGCCGCGCCCAGATGGGCTCCCTGCGGCGCACGAAGCCGAGGAGCCTCGAAGACCTCACGATCCAGGTGGCGATCGTGCGGCCGGGGCCGATCGTCGGCGGTGCCGTGAACCCCTACATAGAACGCCGTCGCAAGCTGCTCGCAGACTCCGGTTACGAGGTCCCCTACCCGCACCCTTCGCTGGAGGGGCCACTGAGGGAGACGCTGGGGACGATCGTCTTCCAAGACCAGGTGATCGAAGTCGCCCAGGCGTTTGCGGGCTTGCGCCAGGGGGAGGCGGAGGGGCTGAGGAGAGCGATGAGTCGCAAGCGCTCGCAGGAGGCGATGGAGCGCCACCACAAGGGGTTCGTGGAGGGCGCCCTCGCGATGCACCAGGACGTCTCCCGTCCGCTCGCCGAGGAGGTGTGGAGGATGGTCTCCGGCTTCGCCGGCTTCGGCTTCCCGAAGGCCCACGGCGCCGCCTTTGGCCTGCTGGCCTACCAGTCGACGTGGCTGCGCGTCCATCACCCCGTCGAGTTTCTCTGCGCGCTGCTGAACGAGCAGCCGATGGGGTTCTACGCCCCCGACAGCCTGATCCACGAGGCGGAGCGCCGCGGCGTTAAGGTGCTTGCCCCCGACGTGCGGCACAGCGATCTGGAGTGCGCCCTCAGCCCCGAGGGCGAGGTCCAGGTCGGTCTTGGGTATGTGCGGGGCCTAAGCAGCGAGGACGCGCAGGCGCTGATTGCCTCACGACAGCAGGTCGGCCCCTTCGCCGATCTGGAGGATCTCGCCTCTAGGAGCGGCATCTCCCGCCAGGCTCTACAGCTGCTGGCCTGGGCGGGCGCCTGCGACGCGCTTGCCGGAGGGGGCCCGAGGGCACGTCGCAGCGTGCTGTGGCAGCTGGGGATCGCGGCGCCAGCCAAGCGCCTTGGGGGCGCTCGCACGCGCCAGCGCCCCGGGATCCAGCTCGCCCTCGACCTGGAGCTCGGGCAGGCGCCGGCGCTGCCGCAGCTCAGCGGCTGGGATGCGATGCTCGCCGACTACTCCGCCAGCGGTGTCTCCATCGAGCGGCATCCGCTGGCTCTGCTGCGCGAGCGTCTGAAGGAGCAGGGCGCGCTCGCCTCGGCCGACCTGGCGCAGGTTTCCCACGGCGCGATGGTGAGCCTAGCGGGTCTCGTGATCGCCCGCCAGCGTCCTGGAACCGCCAAGGGCGTCACCTTCCTGCTGCTCGAAGACGAGCAGGGCACCGTGAACCTGATCGTTTCCCCACCGCTATATGAGCGAAGGCGCGCGCTCGTGCGCAGCGAGCCGTTGCTGATGGTAAGGGGACGCCTGGAGCGCCACGCGGACGGCGACGGCGCCATCAACGTGCTCGCGATCGAGCTGCAGACGTTGCCCGTGGAGGATCTCTCCGGCAAGAGGATCATCGACCTGGAGGAGCGGCGACAGCGGCGCGTGCCGTCTCCTGCCGCGGAGGAGGTGCAGGAGGGCGCTGGCGACTTCAGGGCCGTCGCGCCGGCGGTCACGAGCTTCGCTCAGGGGCGGCGCAGGTAGGCGGGCTCGCGATCGCGCCAAGGCATCCCAAGCGATCTGGAGAATCCAGGGATGGCCACTCTTCAACAAGACCTATCTGGTAGTACCGACGGTGCTACCGTTGTCTCGATGGCGAAGATCAGCATCAGCCTCGATGACGATCTCTATCAGCGTCTGCGTACTGCCGCCGGCGAGAAGGGTGTGTCCGCCTGGATCGCCGAGACGGCTGCTGCCCGCTTGCGCAAAGAAATTCTGCGGGAAGTGGCCAACGAAATCATTGAAGAGACTGGCAGGCCCATCACCGAGCAGGAGCGAGAAGAGGCGAGACGATGGCTGTTCTCATCTTCGACACCGGAGGGTTGATCGCCCTCGAGCGCGGCGATCATCTCGTGGCTGAGATGCTCGACTCCGCGACCTATGGCGGAGTGGAAGTGATCACCTCCTCGGCATGCGTGGCCCAGGTTTGGCGCGACCCTGCACGCCAGGCACGGCTCTCCCGTGCCCTGCGAGGCTTCCTCGAGCATCCCCTGGACGAGGAGCAGGCTCGTCGCTGCGGCCTCCTGCTTGCGCGGGCCGGTACCGAGGACATCGCTGACGCCGCTGTGGCGATGCTCGCTCGTGACGGGGACACGATCCTCTCAAGCGATCCTCAGGACATCGAGCGCCTGCTCGCGGCCGCGGGCACCAGCGCGCGGGTGCGGCCGGTCTGAGACGGGGCTTCCCAGGAGGCGGCGGCGCCAGGCTGCATTTCAGCCCCTGTGCGGCGGGACATCGAGGCCCTCGCTTGTGGGCGCCTGACCTGAAGCAAGGGCTTGGCTGTCCGCCTCGCCATGCGCGGGTGATGCCCGGAGAGGCTCAGCACGATCCCGCGCCTGCCCGAGCAGCATAAGCACCTCGTGGTCTGAGACCTGGCTGAAGTCGTCGTACCACATGCCGATCGCCCACATCGGCTCCGGCACGAGCAGGCAGATGACCTCATCGGCCTTTCCCGCCAGCGCCTCGACGGTGCCGCGCGCGCCAACCGGCGTCGCAAGCACGACGCGAGCGGCGCCCCTGGAGCGTGCCGAAAGCATCGCCGCGCATGCGGTGCAGCCGGTCGCAAGGCCGTCGTCGACGATTATCGCGGTCCTGCCTTCGAGCGCGATCGGGGTACGCTCGCCGCGATAGAGCCGCACGCGCCGGCGCATCTCCGCCTCGGCGGCGCAGGCGCTGCGGTCCAGATCCTCCTCGCTTACGCGTACGCCTCGCAGGACCTCCTCGCTGAGCACCCGCACCCCGCCCTCGGCGACGGCGCCCATGCCGAGCTCCGGATTCCCAGGGGCGCCGATCTTGCCTGCAAGCAGCACGTCGAGCGGCGCGTTCAGCGCGGCTTGGACCTCGAATCCGACGGGGACCCCGCCGCGCGGCAGCGCGAGCACGACTGGCGTTGCGGGTCTGTGCCCGCTCTGCAGCGCGAGAATCCTCGCGCCGAGCCGCCGGCCGGCCTGGCGCCGGTCGGCGAAGATCCGTGTGCGGCCGAGCTCAGATGCGCTCACGTCTGCTGCAGGCTCCTCGGCTGGCCCCGATCGTGGCTCAGGGCGAGGAATTGACCATAGCTCGACGTCGAAGGAGGACCATCCGACCTTTGCGGCGGTACGCCGGCGGGGATCTACTTACGCCTTCGCTACGCTGCTGCGATGCTGCTCGGCGCCTCCGATCTCGACGTGTTCCCGCTGTGTCTCGGTGGCAACGTGTTCGGCGGCAGCGCCGATGAGCAGCAGTCCCATGAGGTGCTCGACGCCTACTTCGCCGCGGGCGGCAACTTCATCGACACCGCCAACATCTACGCTGGCGGCGCCTCGGAGGAGATCATCGGCCGCTGGATGGCCGCGCGCGGCAACCGCGATCGGATCGTGCTTGCCACGAAGGTTGGGATGGGCGCGCAGGCCGGGCTCTCGCCGCAGCGGATAGCGCAGGCCGCCGAGGAGTCGCTGCGGGCGCTGCAGACCGACAGGATCGACCTCTACTACGCCCACAAGGACGACCCGGACACGCCGCTGGAGCAGACACTTGCGGCCTTCGACGCGCTCGTGCAGCAGGGCAAGGTCCGTTACATCGCCGCCTCCAACTACGACGCCGACCGTCTCGCAGCTGCACTGGAGGTCTCCCGGCGCGAGGGCCTGGCTCGCTACGTTGCCCTGCAGCCGCATTACAACCTGCTCGTAAGGGACGAGTACGAGGGGCCGCTGCAGGACCTCTGCCAGGCGCAGGGGCTGCCATGCATTCCCTACTTCGCGTTGGCTCAGGGCTTCCTCACGGGTAAGTACAGGCCTGGCGGCCAGGAGGTCGCAAGCACCCGCGCCCCGCGCGCAAGCGCCTACATGGACGAGCGCGGCCTGCGCGTGCTCGACGCGCTCGATCGGGTCTCCGCGGCGCATGAGACGAGCATCGCGGCTGTAGCGCTGGCTTGGCTTGCAGCACAGCCCACGGTCGCCACGCCGATCGCAAGCGCCCGCACCGTGCAGCAGCTCCAGGAACTGCTGCCGCTGGCGACCCTCACCCTCGCCGAGGATGAGGTGCAGATGCTGACCGAGGCGGGGCGCTGATCGGCAGCGCCCCGCGCCGACCGCTCAGGCGCTCTTGACCGCCGAGACGTCGACCTGGATCTTCACCTTGTCCGATACGACGAGGTTGCCCGAGCCGAGCGCCGCGTTGAAGCTCACGTTGAAGTCCGACCGTTTGATCTGGGTGCTCAGGGAGAGGCCGACGCGCTCGTTGCCCTGGTGGTCGGTCTCGGTGCCCTCGATCTCGCCCTGAAGGCTGATGGTCCTCGTCACGTCGCGGATCGTGATCTCGCCGGTGACGGTGACCTCCTCGCCGTCCACGGCGATGTCGGTCGAGCGGAACGCGATCTTCGGGAAGTTGGCGGCGTCGAAGAAGTCGGGAGAGCGCAGGTGGTCGTCGCGCTGCTGCTGGCCGGTGTCCACGCTCTGGACCTCGACGGTGCCGTAGCCGACGGCGCCGCTGTCTGGGTTCACCTGCAGTGTGCCCTCGAACTCGTTGAAGCGGCCTTTGACGGTCGCGATGCCGACGTGCTTGACCGAGAACTCGACGTTGGAGTGGATCGGGTCGACCGTCCAGGTACCCGTGGGCAGTGCGGTCGAGGCGGTCACGGACTCTGTTGACATGCTGGCCTCCTTGGGATCGGGCAAGCCGATCCACATTGGGTCGATGGTTGCTGGTACACAAACGATAACAGCAATTGGTTGCGCACGCAATCAACTCGCTCGCCGCCATGGCAAGCGGTCCCGTGGCCGCCGTCGCGACCGCTATCGAGGCTGGACGACGAGCGTCTGGAAGGCTCGCCCGACCGGGCCCTGGATGTCGTGAGCGACGCTCTCGGCGAGGCCCGCGCCATCTGGGCAGAGCAGGGTGCGGGCATCGATGCCCGCCCATTCGCCCTGGGGCGAGCGTTGCAGATGCAGGGTCAAATCGGCGTTGATGAACAGGTAGCGGTCGAAGGGCAGCTCCGAGCTCACGCCGTTGCCGAAGTCGCAGACGGCCGCCAGCAGGCAGAGCGGGCTCGCGGGATGATCCGGCAGCAGGGGCACGCGCAGCCGCATCCACACCTGCCCCGGGCCAAGCGAGAAGGGCTCCGTGAGCCAGCGCATGTCCATCGCGGTCGCAAAGCTCGGCTCGTCTGGGTCATCCAGCGCGAAGCGCACGGCGTTGCCGTCTTCGGGCCCGGGCATGCCGTTCTGTGGCTCGTGCTGGCCAAGATCGGTCGAGAGCGCTTGTACCCGCAGCGATTTCGCCCTGCAGACGAGCGTCTCGCCGCTGCGCAGCTCCGCCGCGAGCTCCTGGACCCTGCGTCCCGGACGCACGATCTCGGTGCTCAGCGTGAGCGGCGCCATGGGGACCGGGCGCAGGAACTGAAACGAGAGCCTCCCCGTGCACAGGCCCGGCGTTGGGCGCAGGCGCTCCAGCTCGTCGACGATAAGGGCGGCGGCGGCGCCGCCGTGCAGCGCGCCGGAGTCCCATGGCCCGCGCGCGAACTCGGTCGGCACGAAGCTGCCATCCCGCAGGGTGAAGATGCTCTGCGCCGTCATCGCCGGCGGATGCTATTGGCCTTGGTCTAGGCGGGCAGTGACGCCACGAAGTCGGCGATCCTGTCCGGGTCGCGCAGCGGCGCGCCATGGCCAAAGCAGGCCAGCGCCGGTCGCAGCGCCGCCAGCCGCCGGGCGGAGGCGCGGTTGCGAGCCGGGTCGGGCGTGAACATGTCAGGGAGCGCGTTCAGCCCCGGCCTGCTGGTCATCGGGTTCATGTTGCTCAGCACGTCGCCGAGGATCAGCACCCTGTCGGCCTCGCGCCAGAAGGCGATGTGCCCGCGCGTATGGCCGGGGGTCTCGAGCACAGTGAACCCTTCGACCTCATCGCCCTCGGAGAGGGCGCGTGCGACTGGATGCGGCGGCCCGGTCCACCACCGCGCCTGCGCCCTGTTCAGCCAGGCCGGCGCCTTCGGGTTGACGACGCCGCCGGCGCGCTCCACAGCGGGCACGTCGGCCTGGCCGCACCAGAGGGGGATGCCGAACCGTTCGCAGATCGCGTGGCTCGATCCTTGATGGTCGGGATGGGCGTGGGTGAGCGCGTGCGTGGCGAGCGCCCGGCCGTCGATCTGGCGCACAATCCGTTTCTCGGCCTGGCGCGTGCCGGCGTCGATCAGGGTCTCGCCCACGAGATAGATGTTGACGGCACCCGGTGGGAACCCGTCGAGCATGAAGACGCCTTCGGCGAGCTCCTTCACGGCCTGGCCGTCCTCGCGCAGCGCTGGTGCTCTGCGTTGCGCAAACCATCCAGGCCGGCCCCCAAGGCCGGCCCTACCAATGCACTCCCCGCATCAGGTTCGCCATCGCGATCTGCTCGAAGGAGGCCCGCTCATCGATCTGCTCGCGCTGGCCCTTGGCCGCAGCCGAGTCGGGGAAGACCCGGTAGGCGAGGTGCAGGATCCGGTCCACGGCCTTCGGCGAGAGCGCGTAGGCGACCTCGCCGACCGTGCCAAGGCGCGTGCCGATGTGCTTGCGGCGGCTGCGCAGCGCCTCGCAGATCATCTCCGCCGCATCGTCGGGGCTGATCGTGGGGAAGGCGCTGTACATCTTGGTCGGCGCGATCATCGGCGTGCGCACGAGCGGCATGTGGATCGTCGTGAACGTGACGCCGTCGCCGATTACCTCCGAGGCCACGACCCGCGTGAAGGCGTCGAGCGCGGCCTTGGAGGCCACGTAGGCTGAGAAGCGCGGCGGGTTTGTCTGCACGCCGATCGAGGAGACGTTGACGATGTGCCCGCGGCCGCGCTCGCGCATCTGCGGCAGCACGCCGAGGATCAGCTTCACCGCACCGAAGTAGTTGAGCTGCATCGTGCGTTCGTAGTCGTGGAAGCGCTCGTAGCTGAGCGCGACCGAGCGCCTGATCGAGCGGCCGGCGTTGTTGACGAGCATGTCCACGTGCCCGTGGTCTGAGTGCACGCGCGCGAGCAGTCTCTCGACGTCGTCCATGTCGGAGATGTCGGCGGCGTAGACGTAGGCGGTCCCGCCGGCTGCGACGATCTCGGCCCGCACTTCCTCGAGCTTCTCGACGTTACGCGCGACCAGGAGCGGGACTCCGCCTGCGCCGGCGATCTTCAGCGCGGTCGCCTTGCCGATCCCGGAGGAGGCGCCGGTGATCAGGACCTGGCGCCCGTCGACGGCCTCGCGCAGCGTCCGCGAGCGGTCGACGTCCGGGTCCATCTCGCGCTCCCAGTAGTCCCACAGGCGAGTGACGTAGCCCTCGAAGGGGGGAGGGGTCTCCAAGGTGGTGCCGGCAAGCGCTCTGCGCGTTTCGCGCGTGTCGAACTCGGGGACGAGGTCGATGTGGGAGAGCACCTCCTCGGGGATGCCGAGCTCTTTGAGCGCCAGCTTGCGCCCCTGGCTTATCAGCGGCAGGCGGCCGATCGCCGAGAGCGGCGCCTTGGGCACCGGCGTGAGCAGCCGCCTGTCGAGGCTGAGCGCGAAGCGCGGCGCGTGAGCGGCCTCCGCCAGCAGATTGAAGAACCGATCGATCCTGATCGAGTGCGGGTCGGTGAGATGGAAGGCCCGCCCGTCCAGGCCGCGCTTGTGGGCGATGTGGTCGATCGCGGCGGCGACCCAGTCGACCGGCACGATGTTGGTTCTGCCGAGGTCCAGCCCGATCAGCGGCAGCCATTCCGGGATCAGGCGGCGCATCAGCTGGATCGACTTGAAGAAGTAGTAGGGGCCGTCGATCTTGTCCATCTCACCGGTGCGCGAGTCGCCGACGACCACCGCGGGCCGGTAGACGCGCCAGGGGACGTAGGGCTGCTCGCGCACGATCCGCTCGGACTCGAACTTCGTCTTGTGGTACGGAGATGGCAGCCGCTGGCCCTCGTCGAAGGAGTCCTCCGTGAAGAGGCCCTTCTTGGTCCCTGCGACCGCGATCGAGGAGACATGGTGCAGGCAGCCGACCTCCAGCGAGCGGGCCAGCTCCACCGCGTGGCTCGTGCCGCCGACGTTGACTGCGACGTTGCGCTGCGGCGAGGCCGTCATGTCGTAGACGGCGGCGAGGTGGAAGAAGTGGTCGATCTTGCCGCGCAGATCCTGCACCTGGTCCACCTCGATCCCAAGCAGCGGCTTCCGCAGGTCGCCGATCACCGGATGCACACGGTCGATCGGTAGGCCGGGCGTTCGGCGCTCGAGCGTCTGGAGCAGGTCGGCGAGCTTGCCCCGGGAGCGCTCGCGCACGAGCACGTGGACATCCCCGTCGCGGCGCAGCAGCGCTTCGAGCAGGTGGTGGCCTATGAACCCTGTTGAACCCGTGATGAAGTAGGCCATCGTGAGGCGAGGATAGGCCATGGACGGCCTTGGGGACAGTCCCAGGTCTCGCGAAGGCTCGGTGGGCTTCGAGAGCTGAAAGGTCTCGGGCGCGCTTCAGGCGCCGGCGCCGGCACCGCCGCGGCCCTCGCCAGCTGCGAAGCGCTGCGCCCCGGCAAACGCTTCGGTGAAGGTCTCCGGACCTGCCTGCGCCTCCAGCGCGAGGCCCTCGGCGAGGCTCATCGTCTGCCCCTCGATCGCCGCGCGCCTGTCGCCGAGCATCGTCTTCTGCGGGAAGCGCGCGAGACCCTCGGCGAGCTGTAGCGCGCGCTGCAGGTGCTGACCGCGTGGCACGACCTCGGTCAGCAGGCCGATCGCGAGCGCCTCCGGCGTCTCCAGGATCCGGCCGGTCAGGATCAGGTCCAGCGCTCGTCCGAGGCCGACGATGCGGGGCAGCCTCTGGGTGCCCCCGTCGATCAGCGGCACTCCGAAGCGGCGCTCAGTGAACCCGAGCCGCGCACCCTCGGCGGCGATCCGCAGATCGCACCAGAGCGCGAGCTCCAGGCCGCCCGCCAGCGCGTAGCCGGAGATCGCAGCGATCGTGGGCTTGGAGGCGCTCAGGCGGCTGAAGCCGAGTGGTCCCTCCGGTGCCTGCAGTCGATCGGCGAAGGTCTCCACAGCCTTCAGGTCGGCGCCGGCGCAGAACGCCTGCTCGCCTGCGCCGGTGAGCACGAGCGCCAGCGCGTCGGCTTCGGACTCGAAGCGCAGGAAGGCCTCGTGCAGAGCCTCGGCTATTGGACCATCGATCGCGTTGCGCCGCTCCGGGCGCTCGATCGTGATCAGCGCTGTGGTGCCCGTCCGCTCGTAGCGGACCTGGCTCACCAGCCTCCGTGCCAGTTGGCGTTGGCCAGCAGCGCTTTCTCGGCTGCTTTGCGCGCTGTTTTGCGCTTGTCCAGGCGCCACTGGATCAGGCTGAAGATGAGGATCAGCAGCGGGAAGCCGATGATCAGGATGAAGCCGAAGTCGGTCACGACCTTATCGTTGACCTCGCCCCACCAACCGCGCCCGTCGGATGCGGCGGCCAGTGCGCTCGGGGTGAGCGTGAGGCAGATCGCGCTCACCCATCCGATCGCCAGCGCGATCCGGGTCAGCCTGCCGGCCACGTGGGTGCTCATCTGGATCGTGCGCTGCATCGAGGTCAATCCTATACAAGCGCGCGGCATCGAGACGGCGCCGCCGCCCCGCTTGCGGCACTCGACTTTCGGAGCGCGGCGCGAAGCTCATACGATGGCCTGCGTGGCCGTACTGATCGCATCCGACCTGCACAAGGACATCGCTGGCAGGCCGCTTCTGAGCGGCGTCTCGTTCAAGCTGGAGCGCGGCGAGAGGATGACGATCGCCGGCCGCAACGGTGCTGGCAAGACGACGCTGCTGCGGATGCTCGCCGGCGAGGAGTCGATCGACCGCGGCGAGCTGAGCCTCGCCAAGGGGGCGCGGCTCGCGCTGCACGACCAGCGCCCGCCGCGCGAGGCGGCGCACGGGTCGGTGCCGCTTGCGCTGCGCGACTACGTGCTCTCGGGCTGCGTGCAGGAGCTTGCGACCGAGGCCGAGCTCGCGGAGCTGGAGGGGAAGATGGCCGCAGGAGCTGACGAGCGAGTGCTGGAGCGCTACGCGCGCGCCCAGGCGCGGCTGGAGGCGCTCGGCGGCTATCTCTGGCGGGACCGTGCGACTTTGATGACCCGCGGCCTCGGCTTCGGCGAGGAGGATCTGGCGCGGCCGCTCTCCAGCTTCTCCGGCGGCCAGCTCACGCGGGCCTCGCTTGCGCGGGCGCTTGCGAGAAATGCCGATGTGCTGCTGCTCGACGAGCCGACCAACCACCTGGACATCGAGTCGCTGGAGTGGCTGGAGCAGACTCTGGAAGGGCTCGAAGCCGCGGTCGTGCTCGTGGCCCACGACCGCTGGTTCCTGGAGGCGGTCGGCACCTCGGTGCTCGAGCTCTACGGCAACCCGCCCGCGAGTCCGACGCGCTCGCGCTTCTTCTCCGGTCCCTGGCACGCCTGGCGACGCGAGCAGGCCGCGCGGGAGATCGCGGCGGGCAAGGCGATCGACGCGCAGCGGGCGGAGATCGCGCGCATGGAGCGTTTCATCGAGCGCTTCCGCTACAAGGCGACCAAGGCACGCCAGGCCCAGTCGCGGATGAAGAAGCTCGCCAAGATGGAGCCGATCGACGTGAGCGCCGCGGGCGGGCAGGCCGATCGCGGCCTCGAGTTCTCCTTCAAGTCGGCGCAGCGCTCCGGGCGCGTGGTCTTCGAGCTCCGCGAGGCTCAGATCGAGGTCGGCGGCGGGAAGGGGACCGCTCCGCGCGTGCTGCTGCACGACGCCGAGATCTGGCTCGAACGCGCCGAGCACGTCTCGCTCGTCGGGCCCAACGGCACCGGCAAGAGCACCTTGATAGAGACGCTGACCGGCCGCCGGCCGCTGGTGGCCGGCAAGCTCAGCACCGGCCACAACGTCACGGTCGGCTACCTCTCGCAGCATTCCGATGAGCTCGGCGCCGGGGGAGACCGCAACCAGAGCGTGCTCGACGCCGCGCAGCGCGCCACGGGGCTCACCCCGAACAAGGCCAGGGCACTGCTCGGCCGGTTCCTGTTCTCCGGTCAGGATGCCGAGAAGCCGCTGGAGGGACTCTCCGGCGGCGAGCGCCAGCGCCTCTCGCTGGCGATCCTTGTCAACGGCACGCCCGAGCCGCCGAACGTGCTGATCCTGGACGAGCCCACCAACCATCTCGACCTCGACAGCCGCGAGGCGCTGGAGGACGCGCTGCGCGCCTTCGACGGCGCGCTGCTGCTGGTCTCCCACGATCGCGCGCTGCTCGACGCGGTTGGCAGCCGCACCGTCGCGATCGAGGACTGCTCGCTGCGCAGCTACACCGGCGGTTGGCCGGAGTACGTGCGGGTGCGCGAAGAGCGGCGCGAAGCCGGGGGCGGAGCGCACACGCGCGCTGGTGTGCCCGCGCTCGCGGCCGTGGGCGCGCAGGCAGCCGCGGAGGCGGAGGGTGGCCGGGCGCGGGTCAACGGCAGGTCGGCGGACGGCGCCGCGAAGGGCGGCTCCGGCAAGGGCGCCAGGGGTAAGGGTGCTGCGAGCAGCGACGCTGCGGGCAAGGCCGTCTCCAAGAACCGGCAACGCGAGCAGCAGAAGGCCGAGCGCGCGATCGAAGAGGCCGAAGCGGTGCTGAAGGCGCTCGAAGACGAGCTTGCCGATCCAGCTGCGTGGGCGACCAAGTACGAGGCCGCCAAGTCGGAGGCACGGCACACCGCGGCGCGACGCGCGGTCGAGCAGGCCTATGCGCGACTGGAGACGTTGGCGGGCTGATCGCCCGACGCCGCAGGCGGCCGGCGCTGCCTGGCAGCCGCGGCGACTGATCCAGGCGAATCCATGTGGCTTTGCCCTGCCGTTTCCACCTGGCCTCTTGTTGGCCTTACCTGGGCGCGGCATGTCAGTTTGACGACATTGTGAGCGCTTGATAGACCCGGGCTGACAGTACGAGCTGATGACTGCGCGCCATGGTTTGCGCCACGTCATGTCCAACGGAGGAACCATGTTTCGGAAACTATTGCCTGGAGCGCTGCTGATACTCGCGGCCGCGGCCGCATTTACGCCTGGTAGCGCCGCGGCATCGGGCTTCATAGCGAGCACGACAGGAGCACTGACAGGAGAAGCTGCCACAACTCAAACACTGACCTCAAAAGCGGGCACGGTCGAATGCACCAAACTGACCGCCACGGGTGAAGTGGAAGGCACGCTGGACGAAGAAACCGGCACCTATACGAGCGAAGCGCAGGAACTCAAAGTTCAATACGCATCCTGCAAAGCGTTCGGCTTCCTCACCGCGACGGTGTCGGAAGCCGATCTCGTGTTCGACATCGGCGGGACCGTTGAACTTCTAAACACGATGACGATCTCGACTACCGGCTGTGAAATCATCATTCCACCGCAGACCCTCACTGGGGCGACATACAAAGACAGCGGCGAAGGTGTGGAAGCCTCGCTCGCGCTCGGCAAAGTCCAGTCCCGAGGTGTCGGCAGCCTCTGCGCTTACGAAGAAGAAAAAGAAGGGACCGACAAAGGCTCGGCAAAGGTCTCGCTGGCGGCGGGCAAACTGCAGATAGGACCCGTGCCGAAAAAACTCTTCAAAGTCAAATTCAAAATCGTCGGCAAACCGGGTCAAGCTGAATTCCTGAACGCCGGCGAAAAAGGCATCCTCATCTGGAACGCCGAACCCGGCGTTGCGGAAAAAATCACGGAAAAAGCGACCATCGATCCAAAGGCGCCGTACGTAGCAACCGCGTTCAACCTGCTCAAGGACGAATGCGAAAACAAAGAAATCAAGGCCGCCAAACCAGGCGAACCAGCCAAGACTTGCGAACTTGAAATCGGATTCACCAAGCCCAAAGAAGGCGCCGTCAAAAAAGGCAAGGAAAACATAGTCGGCATACATCCCGCGAAATGGGCTGCAAAAACCTACGAATCCGTGACCGAGAAGGGAGAATGGTAGGGGGGCAGGTCAAGGCTTTCTGATCTTCTCAGCAAGCCAGCCGGGGTCCGGCGGCCTTCTCGGCCTTGTGGCGGCTGGGTCGCCGGACCGGCCATGCCGGACATCGAGGAGCACAGGCGGCGCACGTCTGCGTAAGCGAGCGGTCAAATCCACCGGTTGTTGGGCATCCGCGCGCCTTCGGCGCCGCGCCTGATGCCCCTAGACTGAACCCGATGAGCAGGAGCGCCGCATGAGCCGCATCGGCACCGTCCGCAACGTCGTGATCGTGCTTGCGCTGGCTGCCGCGGTCGAGTTCCTGCCCGGCGGCGGCCGCGCCGCGGATACGCTCAGGTCGGTGCTGTGGGTCGTCTTCGCAGCCGGCATCGGCTACATGGGCGTGCGCCTCTACCGCGAACACCGGATCAGCCTCTACAGCCTCGGCTCCCGGCATCGCGGCATGCTCTATGGGGCGATTGCGCTCGGCGCGGTGCTGATCGCCGCCCGCACGCGGATGTGGGACACGGGCGGCGGCGAGCTGGCCTGGTTCCTGCTGCTGGGCCTGGTCGCCTACCTGCTGATGGTCGTCTACCGCTTCTGGCGCTCCTATTGAGATGAGCGCCGCGGGCGCGGTCAAGGAGGGCTGGATGTCCTGCGGCGCGATCACAGGCGCCGAGGGCAGGCGGGCGCTATGACCATCGCCGCAGAGCAGCGCCGCGAGCTGCCCGATCAGCCGGGCGTCTACCTCTTCCGCGACGCGAAGGGGCGGGTGATCTATGTCGGCAAGGCGAAGTCGATCCGCAAGCGCGTGGCTTCGCACTTCTCCAAGAGCCGGCCGCAGGACACCCCCGGTCACGATGAGATGGTCGCCCAGGCGCAGCACGTTGAGTGCGTGGTGGTCGGCAGCGAGGCGGAGGCTCTGCTCGCCGAGCAGAGCTTCATCAAGCAGTACCGGCCGCGCTTCAACGTCAAGCTGCGCGACGACAAGTCCTACCCCTACATTTGCATCTCGCTGGACGAGGAGTTCCCACGCGTGTACTTCACGCGCGAGCGTCACCGCCCTGGACGCGTCTACTTCGGCCCCTACTCC
This sequence comes from uncultured Actinomycetota bacterium, assembly GCA_963790265.1. Classification (GTDB taxonomy): domain Bacteria; phylum Actinomycetota; class Thermoleophilia; order Solirubrobacterales; family Solirubrobacteraceae; genus Palsa-744. The sequence goes on along the minus strand of CAWBNT010000001.1, from coordinate 2,429,864 downwards.
AACGCCAAGCGCGTGCGCAACACGCTCGATCTGCTCGGCAAGGTGTTCATGTTCCGCACCTGCACCGGCGCCGAGCCGGGCCGCCGCTCCGGCAACCCGTGCCTCGACTACTACATAAAGCGCTGCGAGGCGCCCTGCGTGGACTATGTATCGGTCGAGCGCTACAGGGCGAGCATCGACAGGGTGGTCGACTTCCTCTCCGGGCGCTTCAAGGCGATCGAGCGAGATCTCGAGCAGCGCATGCGCGCTGCGGCTGCCGCCGAAGAGTTCGAGCAGGCGACGCTCGAGCGCAACCGGCTGCATGCGGTGCGCTCACTGCTGGAGCGCCAGCGCGTCGTGGGTGCGAGTGTTGGCACGCTCGACGCGATCGCGGTCGCGGTGGATGGCAGCGAGGCCAACGCCCAGGTCTTCCAGGTTCGCGACGGCGTACTCTCCGATCGCCAGTCCTTCTACCTCTCCAACGAGGCCCAGCGGGACGTGGGGGAGGTCTCCCAGGAGTTCATCCTGCAGTACTACGGCGGCCAGACAGCGATCCCGCCACAGCTGGTCGTCGAGCCGCAGCTGATGGCGCGCGAGGAGTCAGAGCGCGAGGCGCTGGCTGAGGTGCTCGCGGCGCGGCGCGGGGGGCCCGTTGCGATCAGAACCGCCGAGCGGGGGAACAAGCGCAGGATCCTCGAGCTCGCGCGCCGCAATGCCGTGCTGGCGCTGGACACGGAGCGGCTGCGGGCCGAGCGCCGCCGCCAGAGCCGCGCGGAGGCCCTGGATGGGCTGCAGCGCGCCCTCGGTCTAGAGGCGGTGCCGGTGCGGATCGAGTGCTTTGACATCTCGAACCTTGGCGGCACCCACACCGTCGCCTCGATGGTCGTCTTCGAGGCAGGGATCGCCAAGAAGGCCGACTACCGGCGCTTCACGATCCAAACCGTGGAGGGCTCCGACGACTTCGCCTCGATGGAGGAGGTACTCGGCCGCCGGCTTTCGCAATGGGAGCGCCAGGTCGAGACATCCCCGCACGACCGCGCCTACGACGCGAGCTTCGCGGCCTTGCCGAGCCTGATCGTGATCGACGGGGGCAAGGGACATCTCGCGGCCGGCCTGCGCGCCTTGAAGGGCTTTCGTGAGCGCAGCGTGAGCGTGATCTCGCTCGCCAAGCGGATCGAGGAGGTCTTCCTGCCCGGCCGCCCACAGCCGCTGCTGCTGGATCACTCGAGCCCCGCGCTTCAGCTCTTGCAGCGCCTGCGCGACGAGGCGCATCGCTTCGCCATCACCCATCACAGGATCAGGCGCGACCGCGCGATGACCAGCTCGCTGTTGGACGAGATCCCCGGCGTGGGGCCGGTGCGCAAGCGGGCGCTGCTCGCGCACTTTGGCTCGCCGGAAGCCGTCCTGGCGGCATCCAGGGAGGATCTCCAGGCGGTGCCGGGGTTGCCGCCGAAGGTGGGACGCGAGCTGCACGGGCATCTGCATCGCACGGGGTCGGGTGCTGTGTGACGCGGATCGTCCATGACAGCCGTCCATGTCAGATCGAGAATTCCTGGTGTACGCGCACTTCTCATTGCGTCGGCTCAACAAGTGGAATAGCCTCAGAGAGCATGCAATCGAGGATGGGAGCCATTGCGAGGAGCAGGCTCGGGCTGCGGGCTCCTCGCCCAGCGCACCCTTCGCGGCACAGCGTGCCCGTCGTCTGGCCACCGAATGCAGCGAGCGTTGCCATGCTCCATCGCAGCGCCGGCAATCGCACGGTGGGCAGAATGCTTCAGCGGCTGAAGGACACAGATTCGGGGCGTTGGTCGAACTCGGGTCACTACGTGGTGGGGACCGACAAGCAAAAGGCCCCGTCGCCGCTGACAGGCCGGCGGGCGCTCGGAATCGCAAAGGGCGTTGCGCAACCGCCATTTGCAGGCGCTGCGTGGGAGCAAACTGGTGTAGTCGGGTTCGGGTCAAGCGGCCCAGAGGTCCCTGCATACAGGCTGCGCTGGCGGGAGGATCGAGGTGTCGTGAAGGTCCCAAAGGATTGCCTCACCACAGCCGAGCTCGTTGCGGCATGGCTTGCGAACAAGAATCTGGAGGAGATCGGAGAGGTGAGGAAAGTTCCGGAGATCTTCGAGTACATCCCGCGAACGATCCCAAGGGCTGCTCTGCGGCCGGGCGACATCCTTTTCCACGTTCACGATGCCAAGGTGGAGGGTGACTTCCATGGTGCCGCGATAATCGCCAGCGACCGCGGAGATGTCGTGACGATGGAGAGCGACGCCTCCTCTGGCACACGGATCGCCTCGGCGAGTCCCCTGTTCGACATGTATGCAGGTCGCGGCGGTTTCGAGGGTGAGCAAAAGCAGGCGGGCGGCAAGGACGAGCGGACGTATGTGATCAGCTTCCTGAAGACCCCGGAGGCGCGGAGCGCCGAGAGGTTGTGGGCCGGCATCACGGAGATGGAGTTCAGTGGGCCAGCCGAGGCGGCGCTCGAGAAGATCAAGAGCGCCATCGAGGGCGAGCTGGCAAAGAACCGCTGATGAGCGCGCGGCTAGCCGGCACGCCACGAGACTGTGAGGTCTGCCGGCAGGGAGCCGGCGACGGCACGGCAGGACACGCCGGGGGACCCTGAAGCGCACCTAGGGCGGGCTCTGCAGACGCCAACGGGCAACCGGCGGCAATGTCCGCCAAACACGGCACAATCGGTGTTGAGAGATGGCTGTCTTCAAGCCACTGAGGCCGCTGCTTGCGGGCAGGCCGGCAGGTGCCAAGCCGGGCGACGAGTCGCGGCTGCAGAACCTCGTCGTGATCACCGGCTACTCGGGCGCCGGCAAGTCGACGGCGATGAACGTCTTCGAGGACGCCGGCTACTTCTGCGTCGACAACCTGCCGCCGGAGATGATCGGCTCGCTCGTGCAGCTCTTCGTCCACAGTGGCTCGAAGGTCGAGCGCGCCGCTGTGGTCTGCGATGTGCGCGGCGGCGTCTACTTCGAGGCGCTGCACGCGGTGATGGACGAGCTGAAGGCGCTGGGCATCGAGCACAAGATGCTGTTCCTCGACGCGGCCGAGCAGACCCTCGTCAACCGCTACAAGGAGACACGCAGGCGCCATCCGCTGGCACCGGAGGGCAGCGTCGCCGAGGGTGTCGCCGCCGAGCGCGCGCTGCTGGAGCCGCTGCGGGCGCGGGCGGAGGTGTCGATCGATACCACCGGCTTCTCGACCACGATGCTGCGCCGCCGGATCGTGGAGGAGCTGCTGCCGCATCAGCCGAGCGGCCTGCTCGCCGTCACCTTCATGAGCTTCGGCTTCAAGCACGGGCCTCCGCGCGATGAGGACCTCGCGCTCGACGTGCGCTTCCTGCCGAACCCGCACTACGAGTCGAGCCTGCGCCCGCTCACCGGCCACGACCCGCGGGTGGTCGAGTACATCGCGCGCGACGGCCGCCTCGACCAGCTCTACGAGCGCCTTCACTCGCTGCTCGACTTCCTGCTGCCGCAGTATGTGGCCGAGGGCAAGTCGCATTTGGTCGTCGCAATCGGCTGCACCGGCGGCCGGCATCGCTCGGTGGCGATCGCCGAGCATCTGGCCGGGCGCTACGACGAGTGGGCGCAGCTGGCCGTCGCGGTGGACCATCGCGACGTCGAGAAGCGCCCAAGAGACGCCTAAAGGGTCTATCCCGTTTGGTCCGCACGCCCGGGGCGCTCGACCCAGCCCTGCGCGCTGTGTGCCCCCAGCGCATGGCGGCGTCCTCGGGGCTCGACGTGGCTCTGCCACGCCTTCGCGGGTGGGCGGGCCATCAGTCCGTTGCCCTGCTTGACCATCGAACGCCCCGCCGAAGCCGGGAGACACTCGCCTTTGGCTCGCATCCCCGCTTCAGCCAGCACGTCCTCACACGAGATAGACCCTGATAGCCTTCGCGCACTCGCCGGGCGGGGGCGTGCCCATCCTTCGCCTGGCCTTTCTTTTGAGCTCAGGAGGCTTTGAGGCATGCCCGTACGTGTCGCAGTCAATGGATTCGGCCGCATAGGCCGCAACATGCTCAGGGCGGCCAAGGAGCAGGGGGCGGATATCGAATGGGTCGCGATCAACGACATCGCCGACACGGGGACGCTGGCTCACCTGCTGAAGTTCGACTCGATTCTCGGTCCTTACAAAGGCACCGTCGAGCACACCGATACGAGCATCACGGTGGATGGCAACGAGATCCAGGTGCTCGCGCAGCGCGACCCGGGAGCGCTGCCCTGGAGCGATCTCAGCGTGGACGTCGTGGTCGAGTCCACCGGGCTCTTCACCAAGCGCGAGGATGCCGCCAAGCATCTCGCTGCGGGCGCCAGGAAGGTCGTGATCTCTGCTCCCGCCACCGATCCGGACGTCACGGTCGTGCTCGGCGTGAACTTCGATGAGGTCTACGACCGCGAGCAGCACCACATCCTCTCCAACGCCTCCTGCACGACCAATTGCCTGGCCCCGGTGGCCAAGGTGCTGCACGACCTGATCGGCATCGACCACGGCCTGATGACCACGATCCACGCCTACACGGCCGACCAGCGCCTGCAGGACATGCCGCACCCCGACTTGCGACGCGCGCGGGCGGCGGCGATCAACCTGATCCCCGCCTCGACCGGCGCGGCGAAGGCGATCGGGCTCGTGATCCCAGACCTCAACGGCAAGCTGGGCGGCTTTGCGGTGCGGGCCCCCGTCCCGACCGGATCGGTCGTGGACCTCACCGTCGAGTGCTCGCGCAGCACGAGCGTCGAGGAGGTGAACGGCGCGCTGAAGGCCGCCGCCGAGAGCGGGCCGCTTGCGGGCTTCCTCGCATACACCGAGGACCCGATCGTCTCCAGCGACATCGTTGGATCTTCGTACTCGTCGATCGTGGATGCGAAGCTCACGGCCGTGATGGAGGGCACTATGGTGAAGGTCGTGACCTGGTATGACAACGAGTGGGGCTACTCCAGCCGCCTTGTGGATCTCGTCCAGCTGGTGCCATGAGCGATGCAGACGAGGCGGGGCAGGACGCAATGTCCTCTCACTGCGTAAGGGGCGCCGGCCGGAGGCGGGGACGGTGATCTCTCTCGCGGATCTCGATGTGGAGGGCAAGCGGGTCCTCGTCCGAGTCGACTTCAACGTCCCCCTGCAGCAGGATGACGACGGCGCACAGCAGGTCGCCGACGACACCCGGATCGTGGCCGCGCTGCCCACGATCCAGGAGCTGCGCCGCCGCGGCGCGCGCCTGGTGCTCGTCTCGCACCTCGGCCGGCCGAAGGGTGTCGACCCTGAGCTCTCGATGAAGCCCGTCGCCGTCCGCCTCTCGCAGCTGCTCGGCGTGAATGTGGAGCTTGCGCCGGCGGTCGTAGGCGAGGAGGTCGCAGCGATGGCGCAGGCGCTTTCGCCAGGCGATGTGATGCTGCTGGAGAACGCGCGCTTCGAGCCGGGTGAGACCAAGAACGACCCGGAGCTGGCGCACGCGCTGGCGGAGCTGGCCGACGCCTATGTCAACGATGCCTTTGGGGCAGCCCACCGGGCGCACGCCTCCGCCGAGGGGGTGGCTCATCTGCTGCCCCACGCCGCGGGGCTGCTGCTGCAGCGCGAGGTGAGCATCCTGACCGAGATCCTGAAGGCGCCGCAGCGGCCGCTGGTCGCGGTGATCGGTGGCGCGAAGGTGGCCGACAAGATCGGCGTGATCGATCGATTCCTGGAGCTTGCCGACGTCGTGATCGTGGGTGGAGCGATGGCCTTCCCGTTTCTCGCCGCGCGGGGGCACGAGGTCGGCGCCTCCCTGTGCGACACCGAGGACGTCGAGCACGCGCGGCGGTTGCTGGAGCACGCCCGTTCGATGGACGGTGCGAGCTTCGAGCTTCCAGTTGACATCGTGATCGCTGATAGTTTCTCCGCGGAGGCGCGGCGCCGCGAGCTCGATGGCGTCGAGGTGCCCGAGGGCTGGATGGGACTTGACATCGGACATCGCACGGCCGAGCGCTATGGCGAGCTGATCGCCGGTGCGGGCACCGTCTTCTGGAACGGTCCGATGGGGGCGTTCGAGCTGGCGCCCTTCGCGGACGGCACCAAGGCCGTCGCGCAGGCTGTCGCAAGGTGCAAGGGCGTCACCGTCGTGGGCGGCGGCGACTCCGCCGCTGCGCTTGCCCACTTCGGTCTGGAGGACGCGGTCGACCACCTCTCCACCGGTGGCGGCGCGACGCTGGAGATGGTCGAGGGACGCGAGCTGCCGGGCGTCGTCGCGCTCGACGGCGCGGGAGTGAGATGATGGCCGCCGAGCCATCCGGGGACGCGGAGGACTCCGGGCATCAGAGCGCCTCAGACGCCGTGCGCAGGCCGCTGATAGCGGGCAACTGGAAGATGTACAAGACCGAGTCGCAGGCGGAGTCCTACATCCAGGGACTGCTGCCGAGGCTCTCCTCGGTGCAGCACATCGATGTCGCGATCTGCGTCCCGTTCACCGACCTTCGGGCGATGATCGACAGCGCGCGCGGATCGCGCGTCGAGGTCTTCGCCCAGAACATGCACGAGGAGCCCGAGGGGGCCTTCACCGGCGAGGTCTCGGCGCCGATGCTGAGCGAGATCGGTACGCATGGGGTGGTGCTCGGTCACTCCGAGCGCAGGATGCTCTTCGGTGAGAGCGATCGCGCGCTCGCGCTGAAGGTGCCGGCGGCTCTGCGGGCGGGGCTGACGCCGATCCTGTGCGTGGGGGAGAGCGAGGAGGAGCGCGACAGCGGCGATACCGAGCGCAAGCTGCGCCACCAGATCAGCGCCGACCTGGATGCGGTGGATGCCGCCGAGCTCGACCGCGTGGTGATCGCGTACGAGCCGATCTGGGCGATCGGCACCGGACGGGTCGCAACGCCGGAGCTGGCCCAGGAGGCGGTTGCCTTCATCAGGGCGCTGCTCAGCGATCGTACCGTCGCGCCGGGCGGCGATCCGGAGATCGCCTCGCGCATGCGGATCCTCTACGGCGGATCGGTGAAGCCCGAGAATGCGGGCGAGCTGCTGGCACTGCCGGATGTGGACGGCGCACTGGTCGGCGGCGCGTCGCTTGCGCCCGATTCCCTTGCGGCGATCGTCGCGGCGGCGGAGGAGACGCTGACATGAGCGCCGTGGGCGGCGCTCAGCGGGATGGCCGGATGGCCTCCCGGAGGGTGCCCGCCCACTCTTTCGGCAGCGCCGGGACGGAGGCGCGATGAGCGATCGCCCTGGCGAGCATCTGCTGGCCGGCGCACCGCAGGGGCCGCCGCTGCCGAGGGTCTGCCTGGTGGTGCTCGACGGCTGGGGCCTGGCCGATCCGGGACCAGGCAACGCGATCTCGCTGGCCGACACGCCGGTTTTCGACGAGCTGTGGGAGCGTTGCCCGCACACCACCCTGCGTGCCTGCGGCGCGGCCGTGGGGCTCCCGGAAGGCCAGATGGGCAACTCCGAGGTCGGCCATCTCAACCTCGGCGCCGGATCGGTCGTCAAGCAGGACCTCGTCCGCATCAACGAGGCCCTCGCCGACGGCAGCCTCACGTCCAACGAGGAGTTGGCAAAGGCGCTGCAAGGCGTGCGGCGGGTGCACCTGATCGGGCTCGTCTCGGACGGCGGCGTGCACTCCTCGCTGGCTCAACTGCTTGCCCTGATCGAGATGATCTCCGCCAGGGCGAGCGGGATCGAGATCGTGATCCACGCATTCACCGATGGCCGCGACACGCTGCCGCACTCGGGCAAGGGCTTCCTCGCGCAGCTCGACCAGCTCCAATCCGCGCGCGTGGGCTCGGTGATCGGCCGCTACTTTGCGATGGACAGGGACCGGCGCTGGGAGCGAGTCCAGCGCGCGTACGACCTGCTCGTGCATGGCCAGGCGCCGCACAGCGCCGCGAGCGGCTCCGAGGCGGTGGAGGCCGCCTATCGGCGAGGCGAGACCGACGAGTTCATCGAGCCCACGCTCGTCGGGCGCGAGGCGAAGATCGGGCCGACCGACGGCGTGATCTGCTTCAACTTCAGGCCTGATCGGATGCGCGAGATCGTCAGGGCGCTGGCCGAGCCGGACTTCGGTGCGGTCGAGCAGCTGCCAGGCTGGGAGGGGCGCGGTGCACCGCCCGTGCAGCGCGTGGTGACGCTCACCGAGTACGAGGAAGGGTGGCCCTACCCGGTCGCATTCCCTCCCGCGCGTCCGGACACCACGCTCGCATCGGTGATCGCAGGCAGCGGCGCGAGCCAGCTGCATGTCGCCGAGACCGAGAAGTACGCGCACGTCACCTACTTCTTCAACGGCGGCCAGGAGGCTCCGCTGCCGGGCGAGCGGCGCGAGCTCGTGCCCTCGCCGCGCGACGTGCCCACCTACGACCACAAGCCGCAGATGAGCGCGGGCGAGGCGGCAAAGGCGTTCGTGGATGCCTGGGGGCAGCAGCTGCCCGAGTTCGGCATCATCAACTTCGCCAATGCAGACATGGTCGGACACACGGGTGTGATCCCGGCAGCGGTTGCCGCGGTGGAGGCGGTCGACCGGTGTCTTGGGGAGGTCGTCGAGGCCGTGCACCGCACCGGCGGCGCCTGCGTTGTCACCGCCGACCACGGCAACTCTGACCACATGCTCGAGCCCGATGGCAGCCCAAACACCGCGCACTCGCTCAACCCCGTGCCGCTGATCCTCACCGCCCGCGGCGTCCGGCTCAGCGAGAGGCAGGGCGTCCTGGCAGACGTCGCGCCGACGGTGCTTGCGCTGCTCGGCATCCCCCAGCCTGCAGCGATGACCGGTCGCTCGCTGCTCGCTGAGCAGCCGTCGTGAAGTCGGCCGACCTGGCGGAGCCGGCGATCGCCGCCGCGCGGGGGCCTGAACGCAGACGGCCGCCACGCCTGCTGGCGGCCGCGTTTACGCTTGCGGGGATCAACCACTTCGTGATGCCGGGCCCATATCGCAAGATCGTGCCACCAGGCTTCGGCGACCCCGCCACGGTGGTGGCGATCAGCGGCGTGGCGGAGGTGCTGGGCGGCCTTGGGATCCTACCGGCCCGCACCCGCCGGCTCGCGGGCCTCTCGCTGGTTGCTCTGCTGGTCGCGGTCTTTCCCGCAAACCTCTACATGGCGCTGCGGCCGAACCGCTTTGCGCCCATACCGAGGTGGGCTCTCTATCTGCGGCTGCCGCTGCAGCCGCTGATGGTGTGGTGGGCCTTGCGTGCAACCGGCTCAGACGCTGCTATGTTCGGTCGTGAAGGTCCTGCGTAAAAGCATCGACAGACCAATGGCGACCGCGGCAGTAGTCAAGATATCCCACAGGGAAGCCGATCCGGCCAAGTCCGGAGAACGGCTCTCCACTGTCCCGCCGGCGCCGTCGTACATCTCCTTCTCCGGCGCCGCTGAGGATCTCAGCGACCAGGAGCTGCGCGCATGGCGCGGGCTGCTGCGCGCGCATGCCTCGCTTGCCAAGCTGCTCGATGCCGAGCTGGAGGAGCAGCACGGTCTGCCCATGACCTCCTACGAGGTGCTGCATTTCCTTGCGGGGGCCGAGAGGGGCCGGATGCGGATGTGCGACCTTGCCGAGCAGGCCCAGATGTCGCGCAGCGGGCTGACGCGGCTTGTCGACAGGCTGGAGCGCGACGGCTTGCTGGAGCGCTGCTCCTGCGAACACGACGCGCGCGGCGCATATGCCTGCCTGACGGTGGCAGGCAAGGAGCGTCTTTGCGAAGCGCGCAGCACGCATCGCTCGGTTGTCAGAGAGCACTTCCTGTCGCGCTTCTCCCCGCAGGAGCTGAGCTCGCTCGCCGAGCTTTGGGAGCGCATCGCTCCCTGCTGCGGCGGCTCCTCCTCCTGCTGAGCTCTGGGCGCCCGCGGCGCGGGCTGCCGTTCTCGCTCGGCACGCGGTCGACAGGGCGAGGTCGCCTGACTTGCGGGTCTCTGTCTAGCGCGAGCGGGTAGGGGGAACCGTCTCCCGGTCCATCTCCGGGCCGGCAGACGGTGCGATGGGCGCCGATGTCGGCTCGGCATCGCTTGCGCGGGCGTCCTGCGGGCGCCCGCCCTCCTCGGTCTGCACGGTGGCCGCGCTCTGGGAGAGGTGGCGGCGCCTGCGGTGCGCGATCAGCACGCCGATCGCCGCAAGCGCGACGGCGGCCAGGCCGTAGATGCCGAAGGCGCTGACCGCGTTTTCGGCCGAGCGCCCGACGTAGTAGGCAGCGACTCCGATCGCGCATGCCCATGCGATCCCTCCGAGCGCGTTCCAGAGCGCGAAGGTGCGCCAGCGCATCTTCGTCGCTCCCGCAAGCCATGAGGCCCACGTGCGCAGCCCGAGGATGAAGCGCCCGAAGAAGACCGCCTTCGGGCCGTGACGCTCGAAGAACGGCTCGCCGGTCGCGAGCACCTCGAGCCGCTGGCGGTGGAAGGGGCCCGGCTTCTGCAGCAGCCAGCGCCCACCGCGCCTCCCGATCACATAGCCGAGGTTATCGCCGACGATCGCGGCCGCGGCAGCGATGGCGATCACCGCTGGCAGCGAGAGCCGGCCCTGGCTCGCGAACACCGCGCCTGCGATCAGAGCGGTCTCTCCGGGCACCGGCACGCCACCCGACTCGGCCATCACGAGCAGGAAGACGAGCGGGTAGCCGGCGGCTTCGATCAGGGAGTCGACGTTGACGATCGCCGCGAGCTCCAGCATCCCCTTAGGATGGCGCATCCGTGACTGCCTTCAGGATCCAGATGCGCGAGCACGCCTCGGCGGCCCGTCTTGGCCGTCTGAGCACCGCTCACGGCGAGCTGGCCACGCCCGCCTTCGTGCCGCTGGCCAGCAAGGCGACCGTGAAGGGCCTGCTGCCCGCGGAGGTCTCCGCGCTCGGCTACGAGATGGTGCTGGGCAACACCTTCCATCTGATGCTCAACCCAGGGCCGGAGGTGATCGATAGCTTCGGCGGCCTGCACGCCTTCATGGGCTGGGATGCCCCGATCATCACCGACTCGGGCGGCTTTCAGGTCTTCTCGATGGGGCATGGCACGATCGCCGATGAGATCAAGTCGAGGGCCTCGCGCGATGTGGAAGGCCCACGGCGGCGGGAGGGGGCGATCCTCTCGATCGAAGAGGAGGGGGTGCGCTTTCGCTCCTATGTCGACGGACGCGAGCGCTTTCTCACCCCGGAGGGATCGATGGCCGTGCAGGCCGCACTGCGCTCGGACATAGCGCTCGTCTTCGACGAGTGCACGCCCTTCCACGTCGATCGCGACTACACCGCGCGCTCCACTGAGCGCACCCACCGCTGGCTTGCTCGGTGCCTGACGTGGCAGCGCGAGCATGGGCCGCAGGGCCAGCTCGTCTATGGGATCGTGCAGGGTGGGGTCTATGAGGACATGCGTCGCGAGTCGAGCGCGACCGTTGCGGCCAGCGGCTGCGACGGCGTGGCGATCGGCGGCTCGCTGGGGGCGGAGAAGCAGCAGATGTACGAGGTGGTCTCCTACGCTCTCGCAGAGCTCGGGGGGGAGAGCGAGACCCTGCCAAGGCACCTGCTCGGCATCGGCGAGGTGGACGACCTGATCGCCGGTGTGGAGCTGGGCATCGACACGTTCGACTGCGCGATGCCCACACGGCTTGGCAGGCACGGGACTGCGCTCGTGCCAGATCCAGAGCACCGCTGGCGGCTCGACCTCAAAAAGCGCCGCCTGCTCGAAGACCACGGGCCGCTCGTGGAGGGCTGCCCCTGCCCGGCGTGCTCGCTTGGCCTCTCGCGCGCCTACCTTTGCTATCTGGCGAGAGCCGGCGAGATCACCGGGATGAGACTGCTCACCGCCCACAACCTCGCGTTCATCGCGGGCCTCATGGCCCGCCTCAGGGGGGCGATCTCGGACGGCACGCTCACCCAGACGGCTGCGGCGCTGCGTGCCGGCGCCTGCCCCTACTGAACGTTTTCGTTGACCAGTTCGGTGAGCGCTTCGGAGGTTTCCTTCGTGCTGTGCTGGATCACGTCGCGCAGGTGGACGGTGCCGGGGGAGGAGCTGGTCGCGATCACGATCGCGACCACGACCACCGCGAGCACGGCGAGCCCGATCAGCGCCGCCACCAGACGCCGCCTGGCGTGTGAGGACTGCGCCTCCGCGTCGGCTTCCAGAGGCGCCGGCGTGCGCGGCGGCCCTTGGCGCGGCCGGCGCTGGCTGACGGTGCTCGCCGCCGTGGAACGCATTCGGCCGGTGGCCGCCGAGGCGGCCAGCAGGCTCGTGGCCTGGGTGGCGTCCGAGCGGCCGCGTCCGCCGCGGGGCGCGATCCCGCGGGTCGCGGCCTCGACCGCTTCGCCCATCTGACGTGCGGTCTCGTAGCGGTCGCGGGGGTCGAGCGCGAGGGCGATCGCGACTGCCTCGGCCAGCTCGGGGCTGACCGCCGCGACCAGCGCGTCCAGCGGCTCGGGCTCCTCCTGCTGCTGCTTGAGCGCGAGCTCAGTCAACGAAGCCGCCTCGTAAGGCAGGCGCCCCGAGATCATCTGGTATGCAACCACGCCCAGGGCATAGAGATCGGCTCGCGGACCCGCCTCCTCGCCGCGTGCCTGCTCAGGTGCCAGGTAGGCGGCGGTGCCGAGCACCGAGCCCACCTGCGTGATGCTCGACTGCTCGGTCGCCTTCGCGATCCCGAAGTCGGCGAGCTTGACCTCCCCGTCGCGGGAGCGCAGCAGGTTGCCGGGCTTGACGTCGCGGTGCACGACGCCGTTGCGATGCGCATAGTGCAGCCCTTCGCATGACTGCTCGATGATCGAGGCCGCTTCCTGCACCTCCACCCAGCCTGCGTCGCGCAGGATCTCTGCGCAGGAGCGGCCCTCGATGTACTCCATCACGATGAAGTACTGGCCGCTGGCCTCGTCCTGGCCGGAGTCGAAGATCTGGACGATGTTCGGGTGCACCAGGCGGGCTGCCGCCTGGGCCTCGCGCTGGAAGCGCGAGACGAACGTTGGGTCCTCAGCCAGATGCTCGGCGAGTAGCTTCACGGCGACCTTGCGCTCCAGGCGAGTGTCCAGCGCCAGGTGGACGGTGGACATGCCGCCGAAGCCGAGGCGTCCCTCCAGCTGGTAGCGCCCGGCGATCCTCTCCACCGCGCTCATTTGGCGCCTTCGCCTTCGACCGCGCCTCCGCCGGGATTGGATTCCGGCGAGCCTCCGGTCGGCGCTTCTGCGCCGCCGACTGCGCCGGGCGCAGTGCTGCTCGTGCTGCTGCTGGTGGTGATCGCCGGTTCTTCTTCGGAGGAGGTGGTCGTGGTGGTCGTCGTGGTCGTACTGGTTGCAGGAGAGGAGGTCTTGCTGGTCGTATTTCCGGTCGCTGTGGTGGTCGCACCGGTGCTCGGAGGCTGCAGGCAGAGCTTGAGCGCCTGCGATTCGAGATGGGCGACCCCCTTGGAGAGCTGGGCACGCAGCTGAGCACTGACGCTCGAGGGGAGATCGTTGAAGTCACTCTGCGTCCTGGCCAGCGCCGTGCGGGTGGCCGAGCAGCTGCCGTGGCCGTTTTCAGCTGCGCTTGCAACGGCTTCGAAGTCGGCGCGCAGCGGGCCGGCGTTGCCTTCTGGGATCAGTCCCGTCCCAGAGCCGCATGCGGACAGCAGCACGGCGCTGCAAGCCAGACTCGCCGCCAGCGAGAGCTTCATATTCGATCTCATGCTCATTGACCGTACCCCAAGCGCTCAGCTAGCGAGTCTGGCAGGTGCGCCGCACGAATGGCTGCTGCCGCGCCGGCGACGTCATATTCGGTGCGCATGAAGCTCACCTGCCAGTCCTCCAGGTCCAGCAGCAGCCAGGCTGCGCGGGCGTCGCCGTCGCGAGGCTGGCCGACGCTGCCTGGGTTCAGCAGCCACTTGCCGGCAGCGACGTCGAGCTTGGCGCCCGCTCGCCGCGGCTCGCCGCTAGCCAGCTCGCCCTCCATCCGCGAGAAGGAGAGCGCGACATGGGAGTGCCCGATCACGCAGACCCGCTGGCGCTGGACGTCGAAGCAAAGCTCTGCAAGAAGGCTGGAGAGCACGTACTCCCAGACCGGATCGCGCGGGCTTGCGTGGTAGAGGCCGACGGGCTCCTCTTCGCTGGAAGTCGAGAGCTCTCGCAGAAACTCGATGTTCCGCGAGTCCATCACCTCGCGCGTCCACTGGGCCGCGATGCTCGCCCCACGCGAGAACTCCTCCAGCGAGAGCGCGCCGGTCACCGCGAGGTCGTGATTGCCCGCCAGGCACACGGCTGCGTGCGCACGCGCCAGCTCGACGCATGCATCGGGGTCCGCGCCATAGCCGACCAGATCGCCGAGGCACCACATCTCCTTGGCCTCGGAGGCGGCGACCGCCTCCAACACCGCTTCGAACGCGTGGCGGTTGGCATGGATGTCCGAGGTGATCGCGACCTTCATCGTGCTGGTGGGCGCTCTGCCGCGCCGGCGGGCGCGGCCCCGCCAGACGAACTACTCGCCGTCTGCCTCTTCGGTCTCCCCGCCACCGTACTCGGGCAGGTTCTTGATCCCCTCGCGTGTGCGCCACTTGGAGTAGTTGTCCTCCATCGCGTTGATCAGCTCGCGCATGAACCTCGGAGAGAGGTTGACGCGGGAGACCACGACCCCGGGCACCTCGTCGGCTTCGACCTCGTGGTCGACGCGGGCGAAGGTGACCGTGAACTCATAGTCGGAGTGGCTGACGTTTGCGAAGTTGGCGTATACGCCCCCCATCACCTCGGGCGACAGGTGGATATTGATGTGGCGCTCTGCGCCTGGGTCTTGCTCGTTCACCAGGCTAGTATCGCAAGGCGTGCAGGCAGGAGCCGCCAGGTGCGTCTGACGCTGATCGGCGAGGGGCGTCTGAGGGCTCCATATCTCGACGACGTCGAGCACTATCGGAGGCTGCTGTCCCGATATGTCTCGCTGGAGCTGGCGCCCCAGCGAGACGCTCAGGCGGTCGCGCGGCGCGTGCCCGAGGATGCCTTCGTCTGCCTGCTGGCCTGCGAGGGCCGCGCCTATGAGAGCGTCGCATTCAGTCGCTTTCTGGAGCAGCGCCGGATGGAGGGCCGCGACCTGGCCTTCGTGATCGGCGGCGCCTTCGGCGCACCGCCGCTTGCGCGGGTGGACCATCGCCTCTCCTTCGGACCGATGACGCTCCCGCACCAGCTCGCCTGGGTGGTACTGCTGGAGCAGCTTTACCGGGCGCATAAGATCCTCGCCGGGGAGCCCTACCACTACTGAAAGAGACCGAGCCGCCGCGGCCCTTCGCGGGCCGGACCGGCGAGAACTGAAACGGACACCAGCCACGATGAGCGATCGAGATCAAGGCCCCACGACAGGGGGGGCGCCACTGGCGCAGCTCGCGGCGGCCGTCGAGGCGGTCTCATTGGAGCTTGCCCCAGAGGGGAAGGGCCGGCCTCTCACGCTGGAGCGGCCGCCCAGCGCCGATCTCGGCGACTACTCCACCAACGCCGCGCTCGTGCTTGCCTCCGCGGCGCGCGTACCCCCGCGCGAGCTCGCGCAGAGCATCGGCGCAAGCCTCTCGGAGCGCCTGCGGGGACAGCTCACCCGCTTCGAGGTCGCCGGTCCCGGCTTCCTGAACCTCCACCTCGACGATGGATGGCACAGGCAGTCTCTGGCGGCCGTGCTCGCCGCCGGCGAGCGCTTCGGTGCGGGCGGCACAGATTCAGAGCGCATCCTGATCGAGTTCGTGAGCGCCAACCCCACCGGACCGATGCACGTCGGTCACGCGCGCAACGCCGCTTACGGCGACTCGCTCTCGCGCCTGCTGGCCTTCCATGGCCATCGGGTGGAGCGCGAGTTCTACGTCAACGACGCCGGCTCGCAGGTGCGCAAGCTCGGCGAGTCGATCCAGGCGCTCGCGCGCGGCCAGGAGGTGCCAGCCGACGGCTATCAGGGGCTCTACGTCAAGGATCTGGTCGCGAGGGTCCCCGAGGCCGCCGCGATGGAGCCTGCGAGCGTCGGCAGGGCGGCGGTGGCGGTGATGATGCGGGAGATAGAGGGCTCGCTGCGGCGATTCAACGTGCTCGGCTATGACCACTGGCAGTACGAGAGCGAGCTCCACGAGCCTCGCGAGGACCTGCGCGGTCGCGACGGCGAGCCGCTCAGCGCGGTCGAGCACGCGCTGCAGCTACTGCAGGAGGCGGGCCACACCTATCGCAGCGAGGGCGCCATCTGGCTGCGCAGCACCGACTTCGGCGACGACAAGGACAGGGTGCTCGTGCGCTCCACGGGCGAGCACACATACTTCGCCTCCGACATCGCCTACCACCAGGTCAAGCGCGAGCGCGGGTTTGAGCGCCAGATCGACGTGTGGGGCGCCGACCATCACGGCTACATGCAGCGCATGCGGGCCGCATACGAGGCTCTGGGTGGCGATCCGCAGGAGCTCGAGATGCTGATCATGCAGCTCGTGCACCTGATGCGCAGCGGGCAGCGGGCGCAGATGTCAAAGCGCTCCGGCGAGTTCGTCACGCTCGACGATCTCGTGGAGGAGATCGGGGTGGACGCGGCACGCTGGTACCTGCTCTCTCGATCGCACGACACCACGATCGACCTGGACCTGGACCTCGCCGTCAGGCAGTCGAGCGAGAACTCCGTCTACTACGTGCAGTACGCCCACGCCCGCATCGCCTCGATGCTCGCGAAGGCCGGTGCGGATCGCGTACAGCGCGCGCTTGCGGCGGGCGCAGGCGAAGGGCCTGGGCTGCATCCATCAGAGCGCGCCGCGATCAAGCAGCTGCTTGACTACCCGACCGAAATCGCCGAGGCGGCTGCGCGCAGGTCGCCCCATCGCATCGCCGCCTATGTGCTGGAGCTTGCACAGACGTTCACCGCCTTCTACCGGGACTGCCGTGTCGTCGGGGCCGAGCCGGTCAGCGTTGAATCTCAGCGGATCGGGCTTTGCGTGGCGGTGCAGCGCGTGCTGGCGCGCTCGTTGGAGATGCTTGGCGTATCCGCGCCGCAGGAGATGTAGCTCACTCGAAGCGCTTCATGTCCTCTTCCAGGCGCTGCGCCTCCGGAGGTGTGAGCGTCGGCACCGGTGTAAGCGTCTGTGCCCGCTCGCGCGCGGAGCGCCGCCAGCGCGGCAGTAGCGTCAGCGCCAGCGCCGCCAGTGCCAGCACCACCGCGATCGGAACCAGGTAGGCCGAGAGCTGGAAGCCTTTCGTGCTCGGCGTCGAGAGCACGGATTGCCCGTACTGGGCGACGAGCTCCTGCTTGATCTGAGCTTCGTCCTTGCCCTTGGCGATGAGTTCCTTGATCAGTTCCCGCTCCTCGGTGGCCTCCGCCGAGTCGGCGACGTTCAGCGGGATTTTGCAGGTCACGCACATCAGTTGGGGTTCCAGTGCAGGCAGGCTCGGCCGAGCCACCGCCAGCGCAGCAGGGACAAAGGCGAGAAGCGCCGTCGCGACGATCGTCAGGCTGCGACGAGCGAGCCGGCGGCTCATCCCGTGGTGCCCTCGGCGAGCTGCAGCGCCTGCCTTGCGAAGCCGGCGCCGATCGGACCGCGTTCGATGGCATGGATGCGGCCTTCGCGTCCGATCAGGAAGCTCTCGGGAATCTGCCGCGTCCCATAGGCGCTTGCCATTTCGCCGCTTGCGTCGCGCAGGGTTGGATAGGTGAGCCCGTACCGACTCAGGTATTCCTTGGATTTGCTCGCGTCATCCTGGTAGGTGATGCCGAGAATCGTCGCGCCGTGGCGTTGCAGCTGACGCTGGGTCCGCTCGAGCAGCGGAGACTCTTCCTGGCAGGCCACGCACCAAGAGGCGAAGAAGTTGAGGACCACGACCTTGCCCCGATAGGCGTCGAGCGCGCTCTTCCCCGTACCGGAGAGCCTTGGCAGCGGCTTCGAGGCATAGGGCGCGAGCGGATGCTTGCCGTGAGCGAGCGCTTCGTCGAGGCTGCGGTTGGCGGCCTGATGGCTCACGCCGTATATCAGCAGGCCGATCAGCGCTGCTCCAGCAACGGAGACGAGCACTGTGGGGACAGGCATTTTCATCAGCGCACAGGTTAGTCTGCGGCACTCCTTCGAGGTGATGGTCCCAGGATGTCTGTGCCAGGACCCGTGGCCTGTCCTGGCCTCGGCTACGATCGCGCCACGGTGTCCAAACAGCCCGACAGGCAACCCGAGCAGCGCCTACACGCTGACCCGCCGTGTGCGGATGTGAGCGCGCGCGAGGCTGGATATCTGCTTGCGCTGCACGACCTCGGCCGCGGCGAGGCTGCTCCCACGCAGGCCGCGCTTGCGCGCTCGATGGGAGTCTCCGCTCCAAGCGCGCTGGAGATGGTCAGGCGGCTGCGAGCCCTCGGGCTGCTCGAGCCGGGCGGCCTCGCGCTCACCCACGAAGGCACGAGCGCGGCGCTGGTGCTCGCCTCCCATCGCCATGCGGCGCATCTGCTTACCCATGATCTGCTTGGCCTGGACGAGCACGGGGCCGATGCCGAGGCCGCCCGCCTGGCGCCCAGCATCTCGCCTTTGCTGACGCGTCGTCTTATGGCCACGAGGCCACCACGCGACTTAGGGTGACCTAATTAGGTGCTCCTAAGTTGTGGTATGGTCGCGCCGCGGCGCAGCCAGCGCTCCGATTCCACATGCAAGGAGAGGCCATCATGCAACCTTCCGGCCAGCGTGCCGCATCACGTCTGCCGAGGGCGATCGCCCTCGGCGTGGCGATGCTGGCGCTGACCTCGCTGACAGCCGCGTGTGGAGGATCGACGGATGCCTCTGTAGGCGCGCACGTAGCAAGGCGAGCCTGCAGGCAGATCGAAGCGGCGCTCAGCGATGGCCCCGAACCGGAAGCGGACCCGGTCGGCTACGCGGAGGCTCAGGTGCTGCCGTTGCGTCAGATACGCACCTCCGACGCAAGGCTCGGCCGCGCGGTGGGCAGGCTGGCGTCCGCCTATGCCGCGGTCCTAGCAGCCGGCGACTCAGCTCGAGCCAAGAGCGCTGTCGCCTCGGCGAGCAAAGCGATCCACGCTCTCTGTCCGGAGGTGGCGTCATGAGCGCGACCAAGGCTCGCCGCCTCGCCGGGGTGGCACTGGCCCTGGCGTTGGTCTGCAGCCTGCTGGCAGGCTGCGGGGCCTCCTCCGGCTCAGACCAGTCGCTCATCCTCTACAACGGCCAGCACGTGCAGACCACCGATTCGCTGGTCGCCGCCTTCGAAAAGCAGACGGGCATCGGCGTGAGCGTGCGCAGCGACGACGAGGATACGCTCGCAGACCAGATCGTCACCGAGGGAGCCAACTCGCCGGCCGACGTCCTCTACACCGAGAACTCGCCGGCGCTCGAGTACCTGCAGGGCAGGGGGCTGCTCGCGCCCCTCGCGGCCTCGACGCTCTCACATGCCCCGAGCAGGTACGACTCCCCGCAGGGAGATTGGGTCGGCGTCTCAGCGCGCGTCAGCGTGCTGATCTACAACCCGAGCCTGATCAGCGCCAGCCAGCTGCCCACCAAGGTCAGCGAGCTTGCCGACCCGAAGTACAGCGGCAAGCTCGCCTTCGCGGCGGGTGAGACCGACTTCCAGCCGATCGTCACCTCCTACGCGCGCACCTACGGGAAGAGCGCGGCGCTGAGGTGGCTGGAAGCGATCAAGGCCAACGCCGAAGGCCACATCTATCCGGACAACGAGACGATCGCCGACGAGGTCAACCGCGGAGCGGTCGCCTTCGGAGTGGTCAACCAGTACTACTGGTATCGCATGCGAGCCGAGATCGGCGCGTCGAACGTCCATTCGAAGATCGCCTACTTCGCCGCCCACGATCCCGGCTACGTGATCGACGTCTCGGGGGCGGCGATCCTGAAGTCCTCCAAGCACAAGGCCGCCGCCCAGAAGTTCCTCGCCTTCCTGGTCAGCAGGCAGGGCCAGGAGATCATCGCCCACTCGATCAGCTTCGAGTACCCGATCGCCTCCGGGGTCACCACTGCCGCGCCCGAGACTCCCTTCGACAACCTGAAGCCAAGCTCGATCACGATCCCCGAGCTGGGGACCGGGTCGACGGCGATCGCACTGCTGCGTCAGGCGGGGCTGCTGTGAGGCACGTCCCCAGGGACTTGGCCGAGCTCGCCGCCCGGCGGCGAGCGGGACACGCAGCGCGCGCGGTCCTGCCGCGGTGAGCGAGCCGGCCGCAGCGGTCTCGGCGAGGATGCAGCCGACGGGCGCGGAGGCTGCGGTCGTACCGGGAGGCAGAGCTCCGCGGCCGTGGGGGCTGCTCTGCTGGAGCCTCGCCGTCGCCGCCGTGTTGGTTCTGCCGCTCGTCTTCCTGCTGATAGAGGCGCAGGGCGCCGGCACCTCGACGATCCTGCATCTCATCTTCCGCTCGCTGACGGCGAGCCTGCTTTGGAACACCGTCCAGCTCACCTTCGTGGTGACGGTGCTCTGCGCGGTGATAGGGACCGCGGCAGCTTGGTTCGTGGAGCGGACCGACCTGCCGGGTCGCAGGATTTGGGCGGTGCTCGTGGTGGTGCCACTTGCGATCCCTGACTTCGTCGTCAGCTTCGGCTGGGCGTCGCTGAGCACGTGGGTGCAGGGCTTTCGTGGCGCCGTTCTCGTGATGACCCTGGCGGTGTATCCGCTCGTCTACCTGCCGGTCGCGGCCAGCTTCCGAGGCGCCGATCCCGGCCAGGAGGAGGTGGCGCGCAGCCTCGGCGTGGGGCGCGTGGCGACGTTCTGGCGGATTACGATCGGGCAGGCGCGGGTGGCGATCCTCGGCGGCTGCCTGCTGGTTGCGCTCGTGCTGCTCGCCGAGTACGGCGCGTTTGAGATCCTCGGCTACCAGACCTTCACGACCGAGATATTCACGGAGTTCAGCGTCTCCTTCAATGTGCCCACAGCGTCTGCGCTCTCGCTCGTGCTCGTGGTTCTCAGCCTCGCGGTCCTATCCGGCGAGGGGCTGGCCCGCGGCCGTGGCCGCCTCAGCAGGTCCGGTGCGATGGCCCAACGCCTCGCCTCGCCTCGGCGGCTTGGACGCTCCAAGCCCATCGTGCTTGCCGGCTTCGCCCTGCTGGTCGCACTCGCGCTCGGTGTCCCGGTCGGCTCCGCGATCTACTGGATGATCGAGGCGGGGCGCGGCTACCTGACCGGGGTCTCGCTGCTGAGCGCCGCCTGGCACACCGCCCTCTACAGCGGAGTCGCCGCCGCCCTCTCGACGTTGATGGCGCTGCCGGTCGCGCTGCTTGCGATCCGCCATCGCAAGCGGAGCTACCAGCTGCTGGAGCGCAGCACCTATCTGGTCCTGGCGATGCCCGGCCTCGTGATCGCGCTCGCGCTCTCCTACTTCACCGAGCGCTACGCGAACGGCTTCCTCTACCAGAGCGCCCCATTGCTCATAATCGCCTACTCGATCCTGTTCTTCCCGCTGGCACTGGTCGGCGTGCGTGCCTCCGTGGCGCAGGCTCCGCCAGGCATCGAAGAGGTCGCTCGCTCCCTCGGGCAGCGGCGGCTGGCGGTGCTGCGGCGTGTGACGCTTCCGCTTGTGGGCCCGGGGCTCGCCGCCGCCTTCTGCCTGGTGTTCCTCTCGGCGGTGACAGAGCTGACCGCGACGCTGATCCTGATCCCGACAGGCGTGCAGACGCTTGCCACCCAGTTCTGGGCCTACGAGCAGAACCTAGCCTACGGGCAGGCCGCTCCGTTCGCGCTTACCATCATCCTGATCGCCGCGCTGCCAAGCTACGTCCTCGGCCGCTTCTTCGACCGGCTTCCCTCACGCGCGGCTCTCGCCAGATGAGGATCACAGGATGAGCGAGCTTGCCGTCACGGACCTGCACAAGAGCTTTGGAGCTCAGGCCGTCCTGAGCGGCCTTCAACTGGAGGCGCAGGCCGGCTCCTTCACGGCGATCCTCGGACCCTCCGGCAGCGGCAAGACGACGCTGCTGCGACTGCTGGCCGGCTTTGAGGCGCCAGACCGCGGCACCGTCAGGATCGGCGAGCGAGTCGTCGACGGCAAGGGCAGGCACGTTCATCCCGAGCATCGCAAGATCGGCTATGTACCGCAGGAGGGAGGGCTCTTCCCTCATCTCACGGTCCAGGCGAACGTCGCCTTCGGGCTGCCCCGCAAGGCGCGGCGCCACGGGGCAGGCGATCTGCTCGACCTCGTCGGCATCGCCGAGCTTGCAAAGCGCTACCCGCACCAGCTCTCAGGCGGCCAGCAGCAGCGCGTCGCGCTCGCCAGGGCGCTCGCCGTGGAGCCGGAGATCGTGCTGCTCGACGAGCCGTTCGCATCGCTTGACGCGCACATGCGGTCGAGCGTCAGAGAGCAGGTGCAGAGGGTCCTGCGCGCTTCGCAGACGACCACGCTGCTCGTCACCCACGACCAGGACGAGGCGCTCTCGCTGGCCGACCAGGTCGCCGTCCTGCGCGAAGGCAGGATCGTCCAGTGCGCTCCTCCGCAGGATCTCTATGCCTGGCCTGTGGACGACGAGGTGGCGCGCTTCGTCGGGGAAGCCAATCTGATTGCCGGCACGATGATGGATGGCGAGCTGGTGCAGACGCCGCTTGGAATCCTGCCTGCGCAGTGGCGCAGCGAGCCGGCTCCCACGCCCTGCGCTGTCGGCGTGCTGATCCGTCCTGAGCAGATCGAGCTGCGCTCAGGCGGAGCCGAGGGCACGGCCGGCCGGGTCCTCAGAGCCGGATACCACGGGCATGAGATCGTCCTGCGTGTGCAGCTCGAAGGCGACGAGGGCGAGCGGCCGGTCGTCGTGCGCGCGCCTGGCGAGACGCGCGTGGCCGTCGATTCCCCGGTGAGCCTTGGCGTGCGTGGGCCTGTGCTCGTGTGGCCACGCGCACTCGGCTGACGCGCGTCGCAGGCCTGGCTGCGGTACCGTTGCCGGCAGAACGCTGCTTGGGGCCATGGAGGCCCGCAACGCAGGCGTGCGGCGGTAGCTCAGCTGGTAGAGCACGAGCTTCCCAAGCTCGGGGTCGCGGGTTCGATCCCCGTCCGCCGCTCTGGAGGAAAGGCCTGGAAATCGGCCTGTTCTGGTTAAGGGCGTCGTTTCGGCCCGGCCGGGGCTTCAGGGCGATGCGAGCGCACGGCGGGGGACGTTGGCCGGTTCTGCTGGCGGTCGCCGTCGCGCGCAGCGATGCACAGGCTGAGGGCCAGCAAGTTGATGAGCATCCAGAAGGCGCCTATGAGCAGCGGTAGGAGCATGGGATTCCCCGGGTTGTCCAGGATGGCGCGCTGCTCTGGCTAAGCGTGGACGTGGAGTGGGATTCCTGAGCGCGTGGCGGATCTGCTGCTTCGGGGCTGTCTCCCGGGTCGTACGCGAGGATCGGCACGCTCGTCCTCGGCGTTCTCTGCGTCGCCGATTGCCCAGGCGAGTCGCTCGACGAACTGCGCTGCAGCGTGGTCGGTGCTGAGGTGCACCGACTGGACGCGCTCGTCGAGCCAGATGGAGGCGTCGGCGGGAAAGGGAGATGGATCAGTCGTGATGATGACTCTTGGCATCCGAGGCTCCTTGTCGAGACTTGGCGGTGAGTGGTGGACGGCAGGTCCGCCGCGGAGGCGGGCTCTGAGGAGGCGTCCGGGGAGGCGGGGGTGCACCTCCCCGGACGCGGGAGGAGGGACATCAGGGACGACAGCAATGTTCGAGCACGCGCTCCCGCGCCGACGCGATGCCGGGTACGACGCACTGCGTGGCATCTCCGTTCGCCGGGTGGGGATATGCGAACACCAACATTGATCACTAAGTCTATCAAGATTCTTGTAATTATCAAGAGCGGTGTCTCAAGTGGATCTGGACGGGTCGCTTGACGCCGTTCATGGCCAGGACATCTCCCGCGTTGTCCTGCGCTGCCCGGCTGAAGCAGGTCCGCTGAGCCAGGCTTTGGCAGGTACCACACTCGACGCAGACCTCCCGACTGGGGTCGAGCCAGCCAAGGCTGGACGAGCGAATATCCCGGCTGCTGCTACGGTTGCTCCATCAGGTTGGGCTTTCGGCCCAACATCGAGGTGCCAGCGCTCGTAGCCTTTGCTCAGCAATCTCCGCGTTCGCAGCACGATCTAGACCGGAGGAAGACAATGGCTACCGGAACCGTGAAGTGGTTCAGCGACGACAAGGGCTTCGGGTTCATCACCCCTGATGACCAGTCGAAGGATTTGTTCGTCCATCACAGCGCCATCGTGGGCGATGGCTACCGCTCGCTTGCCGAGGGCGCAAAGGTCTCATATGACGCCGAGCCCGGCGACAAGGGACCCAAGGCCGCGAACGTCAAGCTGACGTAGCACCGGCCGGCCACAGAGAGCGAGAGGCTCGGGGCCGGCTGCGCGGGCGAAGTGGGGGTCCGCTGCCGGCGTTGAGCGCTTGACATCCATATCCACGAGACACAGCGAACGGCTGTGAGAGGGAACGGGATACATGGGCTCGAGCGGCAAGAAGAAGACGACGATGGCCAAGCTCGCTCGCGAAAGCCGGCTGCGCGAGCGTCGCTTGCTCAAGCAGGCCAAGAAGAGCGATCGCAAGGCTGCGCCGACAGATCACCGAGATGATGAGCATGACGAGGCACTGAACGACGCGATCGTGTCAAGCCCCACAGGTCCAGCGCCATCTGATCTCGAAGACGTCGTTCCGCAGGCCGGGAGCTCCTGATCCCAGCTGACTAGACTGTCTTGAGCTACCCCGTGGAGGGACGGGGAAAGGCCACTTGCGATCTTCTTCTCGATCTCCGGTGGCCTGACCGCCATCGGGCCGATCGCCGGCGGGTATCTGACGGAGTGGACCTGGAGGGCGATCTTCTGGGTCAACGTGCCGGTCGCGATCGTCGCGATTCGTGCTCACCCTGATCGCCAAACCTTCGGAGGAACGCAATCCGTCACGCATCGACGTGCGTGGCGCGGTGCTCGTGTGCGCAGGTATGGCGATTGCCGTGCTCGGCCTGCAGCAGGCCGGCACATGGGGTTGGCACAGTCCCGCGACTTGGATATGCCTGCTGGTCGGTCTCGCGTTGCTGTACGCGTTCGTGCGCTTGGAGCTGCGCACCCAGGAGCCGCTCGTGCCGCTGCGCCTCTTTGGCGACCGCGGCTTCAGCGTCAACAACATCGTCCTGTTCTTGCTCTCGATCTGCTTCGTGCCGCTGTTCTTCTTCGCCAGCCTATATGCGCAGATCGCGCTTGGCGAAAGCGCGGGCAACGCCGGCCTGTTCCTGCTTGTCTTCTTTGGCGGCTTCGTGATCGGCTCTCAGCGCGGCGGCAGGGTGCTTGACAGCAGGGGCGCGCGCCTCACCGTGCTGCTCGGCTGCGCGGTGGCCGCGGTCGGCTTCTATCTGTGGGGCTCCAAGCTGCCGGGGCTCTCCTTCGCCACCCAGTGGTACTGCCTCGCGATCGCCGGCGCGGGTATGGGCCTGGTGCTTGGACCTGCCAGCACCGATGCGCTCAACCGTGCCTCCCGTGCGACCTACGGCGCGGTCACCGGCGTCACGCAGACGGTCTGCAACTTCGGCGGCAGCCTTGGCCTGGCGGTGCTCGGCTCGATCCTGATCACAGAAAACGTCTCGCGCGTGGAAGGGACGCTTGGCAAAGCCGGCGTGCCGAAAGCCAAGTCGCAGCACATCGCGCAGACGCTCGCCGGCTCCTCGAATCGCTCCGGGCAGGGACTCGGGGAACACGTCTCGCACAGCGTGATCCACGCCGTCCAGCGCGACTTTGCGCATTCCACTAGCACGGTCGTCTATGGCATGGCCGCCGCAATGGCGCTTGCCTTTCTGGTCACGCTTCGCTGGATGCCTCCTGGCCGCGTCGAGCAGCCTGTCGGCGGGACGAATCAGGCGAGCGCTCCAGACGCGGCAACGCAGCCCACCTGATCGCCCAGCGCGATACGACACTCGTCCTTTCTGGCTAAGCAGACGCCGCCAACGGGTAGCCTTCGATGCCGTGAGTCAAGCGAGGTTGGGTCGCAAGCCGACTACGGTTGCGTTGCTGGTCGTTGCCCAGCTGGCCGCGCTTTGCCTGCTCGCCTCTTCGACAGCTGCGCAGGTGGTTGCGCCGCTGCCGGAATCAAGCTATGCGGTGAGGCCTGCGTGCGGCCGACCAAGCCCCGATCATGCTGGCTGCCTTGCGCTGGAGCTGCGTGCAAGGACCGCCGCCGCACGGGCGCACTCGCATCCTCTCGGGATGACGCGTCACGTCGTTGTCAAGGCGGGCGTGGCGACAAAAGTCTGCCAGCCTCCCACCGCCGCGGAAGGTTGCTACGGCCTTCGCCCGGAAGACCTGAAAGCGGCATATTTTCATGGGGAATCTCCAGAATCGCCAGCAGCGGCTCCGCTTCAGACGATCGCGCTGGTCGACGCCTACAACGACTATGCGGCTGAAGCGGATCTGAAGGTGTATGACAAAGAGTTCGATCTCCCGGAAATCACACGCTGCAAGGCGGGCCAGATCAGCGACTGTTTCGAACAGGTGAACCAGCGGGGCGAAAGCGCGGCCATCAACCCACCGTTCCCGCGTGACGAAGAAGAACTCGTCAAAACCGAAGACGCCTGCCTGAACGGGAAAAGCAAAGAAACCAGGACCGAACGGACTGCCAGAGAAGCGGACTGCCATCAGGCCCTCGAAGCGGATGGATGGGCGGTTGAGATCTCGACCGACATCGAGGTTGCTCGTGGTATCTGTCAGAACTGCCGCGTGCTGCTCGTCGAGGCGAGCTCCTCCGGATACCCAGCTCTGGAGGAAGGCGTGGAAACCGCTGTGAGGGACGGAGCGACAGAGGTATCCAACTCCTGGGGAGGCGAAGAGCCTCTCTCCGACAGCGCCGCCTTCAACCATCCCGGCACGGTGATCGCTGCTGCGGCCGGGGATGACGGATATCGCAACTGGACCGTTGCAGAAGCGGCCGAAGCCGAAGGTGAAAGCTACTTCGCTGGCGCGGACTATCCGGCCTCATCGCCGCACGTCGTTGCGGTCGGCGGCACGAAGCTCACCCTCGAAGACGGTGCCCGCAAGAGCGAGACCGTCTGGAACGAGGATCCTGACTCCGAAGGCGGAGACCAGGGTGCCGGAGGCGGCGGTTGCAGCGCGATCTTCGACGCGCCCTCCTGGCAGCGAGCGGTCCCAGACTGGTCGCAGGTGGGATGTGAAACCAAACGTGCGGTCGCGGACGTCGCCGCGGATGCCGATCCCTATACCGGAGTGGCCGTCTATGACTCGGTTCCAGACCTGCGGACCGAAGAAGGCGCGGGCGGCGGGGAGGAAGTCGTAAGGACGCCCCTCGGCTGGTGGCCGATCGGCGGGACGAGCGTCGCCTCGCCGATCGTCGCCTCGCTGTACGCGCTCTCCGGCGGTGCCCAGGAAGTGCAGTATCCAGCCGAGACGCTGTACTCCCATCTCGGTGGAAGCTCCCTCTTCGACGTCACAAGCGGTGGCAACGGCAAGTGCGACGGCGTCTATGGCAAAGGCTGCGAAGGATCGCTGAGCTCAGCGCTCGACTGCGGCGAAGGGCATCTAATCTGCAACGCCGCGTCCGGCTACGACGGACCAACCGGCGTCGGCGCGCCGAATGGGCTTGCGGCCTTCGAGCGTCCCGTGACCGGGACGCCAACAGAAGAACAAGCACGCATCGCCAGGGAACTGCAGCACGCAGGTGAAGAGCGTACGGCCGAATCGCGTCGCGTCGAACGCGAAGAAGAAGAACGCAGGGCAGAAGAACAGAAGGCCAAGCAGGAAGCCAGCGCCAAAGAAGCGCCAAGTGGCACCGGCACACCTCCTGGCGGTTCGACCTTGTCGGTCGGCGCGGGCTCCACGGCGTCCTCGGGCGGCGCGACCTCCTCCACAGGCGGCGGCTCTGGATCACAGAAATCACAGCAGGCCAAGCTGCTCTCGCTCACGCTCACGCATGCCGCGCGCATCGCGATGCGCGGCATCGGGGTGCTCGTGGACCAGGTCTCCTTTGCCTTCCGTCTGAGCACGGCGGCGAGGATCGATGTGGAGCTTGCGCATCGAGCCCGCCGGCAAGGACATCAGGTCTGGCAGAGGATGGCTCGCGACTCGATCTCATTCACGGCCCGCAAGGGCGCCGGCATCCGCGGCCTCAGCGCCGGCCGCACGCTTGCTCCCGGCAGCTACAGGCTCACGCTCGCGGTCCGCGGCGGCGGCTCGCGCTCGGTCGTCTTCACGGTCCGCTGAGAGGTGGCGCAGCCGCTCCGCCGCGGTTTGCAGGAGAATCCCTTGCCATGCACGTCACAGCAAAGGCCGACTACGCGGTTCGGGCCGTGGTTGAGCTGGCCGACTCCGGGCAGGACTCGCCGCGCAAGGTGGACGATCTGGCCAAGGCTCAGGCGATCCCGCCATCGTTCCTGGAGAACATCCTCACGCAGCTGCGCTCCGCCGGGATCGTCCGCAGTCAGCGCGGCCCCGAGGGCGGCTACTGGCTGGCAAGGCCGGCTGAGGAGGTGCCGCTTGCCGAGGTCATCAGGGCGGTCGACGGCCCGCTCGTCGGCGTCCGCGGGCAGCGGCCGGAGGAGGTCGAGTACGTCGGCAGCGCCGCATCTCTGCAGCAGGTGTGGATCGCGCTGCGAGCCAACCTCAGAGCGGTGTTGGAGCGCGTCAGCGTCGCCGACGTCGCTGCGGGTCGTCTGCCCGAGGACGTGCTCGCGCTCACCAACGACGAGGATGCTTGGCACACGCGCGCGCGGTGAGCGACCGAGCTTGCTGGCGGGGTCGATGACCAAGTAGGACGAGGAGGCAGCAAGCGAGGACACCACCGATCGAAGATCGACTGCGATCTCCGATCGGCCAGCGCCGATCAGCTGCCCTCTAGAGGGTGGATGATCAAGCAGGACAAGCACGCAGTGAGCGTGGCGACCGAAAACGGTAGACGCTCGCTTGCGCTCGCATCCCCGCTTCGGCCAACGCGCGAGCGAGCGAGGACGTCGTCATGCGTCGGTCAGCTGCCCTCTAGGCGAACACGCGCGGGGCAGGCATCCGTACCGCGACTATCTGGCCCTCCTTGAGCTCCATCTGCTCGGCGACGTCCTTTGTCACCTGGGCCCACACCTCGGTGCCGTCTTGGAGCGTGAGGTCGACCCTCACCTCGAAGCCGAGGTGGACGATCCGCCGCACGAGCGCCTCGGCGCCCCCGTCGCTGCGGTCCTCCAGCAACTGGATGTCGTGGGGCCGAAGCAGCGCGTCGCCGACCCTGCTCACCGGTCCCACGAAGGACATCACGAACTCGTTGCGCGGCTGCTCGTAGAGTTCCCTCGCGGTGCCGATCTGCTCGATGCGGCCTGCCTTCATCACCACGATCTCGCCGGCGAGGTCCATCGCCTCCTCCTGGTCGTGGGTGACGAAGACGGTCGTCATGTGGATCTCTTCGTGCAGGCGCCGAAGCCAGTCCCGCAGCTCGCCGCGTACCTGGACGTCGAGCGCGCCGAAGGGCTCGTCGAGCAGCAGCAGGCGGGGCTGGGGAGCCAGCGCGCGGGCGAGCGCCATCCGCTGCAACTGGCCGCCTGAGAGCTGGGAGGGATAGCGTCCTGCCAGCCCGTCGAGCCGCACGAGATGCAGCAGCTCCTCGACGCGCTCGCCGATCTCGCGCTTTGGCCGTTTGCGCACCTTCAGTCCGAAGGCGACGTTCTGAGCCACGGTCATGTGCTTGAAGGGGGCGTAGTGCTGGAAGACGAATCCGATCCCGCGGTTGCGCGCCGGGGCGGCGGTTATGTCGGCGCCTTCGATCCTCACGCTGCCGCTGTCGGGGCGCTCCAGGCCCGCTATCACCCGCAGCAGCGTCGACTTGCCGCTGCCGCTTGGGCCAAGCAACGCGGTGAGGCTGCCATCCGGCACGGCGACGCTCACGTCGTCGAGCGCCGTGAAGGAGCCGAACTTCTTGCTGATGTGCATGGCCTCGATGGCCATCAGGCGCCCACCTCCGCAGGGTAGCCGGTGGATATCTCAGAGTGCTCGGCGGTGCTCACCTGGGCTTGCTGGCCGGCGCGTCCAGCGAGCAGGCGCATCGCCACCAGGGTGAGGATCGCAAGGATTGCAAGTAGTACCGCCGCTGTGTAGGCGCCCGTCAGGTCGAAGTTCTCGTAGCGGTCGGAGACGTAGAGCGGCAGCGTCTGGGTCTGTCCCTCGATGTTGCCCGAGACGATGCTGACCGCTCCGAACTCGCCGAGCGCCCTTGCGGTCGTCAGCACCACGCCGTAGCTGACGCCCCAGCGGATCGCCGGCAGGGTCACGCGCCAGAAGGTCTGCAGGGGGCCTGCGCCAAGCGTCGCGGCCGCCTGCTCGGCGTCTGTGCCCACCTCGCGCAGCACCGGAGTCGTCTCGCGGGCGACGAAGGGCAGCGAGACCACCGCGGTCGCCAGCACCATGCCGGGCACCGAGAAGATCACTTCGATCCCGTGCTGGGCGAGCCAGTTGCCAAACCAGCCGGTGTGGCCGTAGACGAGGATCAGTGAGAGTCCCACGATCACTGGCGAGATCGCGAAGGGCAGGTCGACGACCAGGCCCAGCAGCGCGCGTCCCGGGAAGCGCCTGCGCTCCAGCAGCAGTGCGATCCCGACGCCGAAGATCGTGTTCAGCGGCACGACGATCGCGACGATCTCGAGCGATAGCAGCAGCGCGTGCACCGCATTGGGGGCGCTGACCGCGTTCCAGACAGGGGCGAGGCCGTGTTCGAAGGTTCTGTAGAAGAGCATCACGACCGGCCCCAGCAGCAGCGCAGCCAGGTAGAGCAGCACCACCAGGCGCAGGCCAATGCCGCCTGCGCGACCCGAGAGCCGCTCGCCCAGGCGCAGGGAGCGCCGTGGAGGCGTCACATCTGCGCCGCCGAGTCGTCCGATCCCCGGGCGGCCCACTTCGCTAGCGGACATGCCTGCTCCTTGCGCGTGTGGCCAGCGTGCTTGCGCCCAGCACGATCAGGGCCGCCAGCAGCAGCACGACCGACACCGCCGAGGCGGCGGGAAAGTCGCTGTTGGAGACCTGATTGAAGACGTATACCGAGCCAACTTCGGTCTTGAAGGGCAGGTTGCCCGAGATCAGGACGATCGAGCCGTACTCGCCGACCGCCCTGGCAAAGCTGAGCGCCGCGCCGGAGAGGATCGCGGGGACGAGGTTCGGCAGCACGACGCGGGCGAACACGGTTGGGCTCTTGGCGCCAAGCGAGCGCGCGGCCTCCTCCATCGAGCGATCGAGCTCGAGCAGGACCGGCTGCACCGAGCGCACGACGAATGGCAGCGTCACGAACAGCAGCGCCAGCACGATCGAGGCGCGCGTGAAGGCGACGTCGATCCCGGTCGGCCCGTTCTTGCCGTAGAGCGCCAGCAGCAGCACGCCTGCGACGACCGTCGGCAGCGCGAAGGGCAGGTCGATCAGGGCGTCGACGAAGCGCTTGCCGGGGAAGCTGTCGCGCACCAGCACCCATGCCACCAGCGTGCCGAAGAAGGCGTTGATCGCGACGACGATCGCAGAGCTCGCAAGCGTCAGCTCGATCGCGGCGACGGCCTCGCGGCCGCTGATCTCCTGCCAGAAGGTGGAGGTCCCGCCGTGGCTGGCCTGCGCAAGCAGCGCCGCGACCGGCAGCAGCACCAGGGCCGAGAGGTAGAGAGTGAGCACCCCCGGCCCCAGCGCGAAGCCGGCGCGGGCGCCAATGCGCCTACCCGCGCCGAGCATGCCCCCGCGCGGCGGCGCGGGGGCGGCGAGGCTATTTGGCGGTTGAGACGCCAAGCGATTCCTCGATCTTGGTCACGATGCCCGTGCTCGGCGCGAAGAACTGTTCTTCGATCTTGGTCCAGCCGCCGAGCGAGGAGACGGTGAAGAGGCCCGACGGAGTGGGGAAATTGCTCGCACCGGAGACGCCGCTGATCACCGGGCGGTAGCCGTGTTGCACCCATATCTTCTGGCCTTCGGGGGAGAGCAGGAAGCTCACGAAGCTCTTCGCCGTGGAGCTGCTGCCCACCACCGCAACCGGGTTTTCGATCTGGATCGTGTCGCTGGGGACGATGTATTCGATCGGCGCGCCCTTCTTCATGTCCGAGATCGCCTCGTCCTCGTAGTCGATCAGCGCGTCGCCGCGGCCGGCGAGGAAGGTCTGCAGAGCTTTGCGCGCGGAGCTGTCCTGGCTGACGACTTTCTTGAACAGCTTCTGCAGGTATTCAGTGGCTTCCGCGGGCGTGTGGCCTTCTTTGAGCTGGGCGCCATAGGCGGCCAGGATGTTCCAGCGTGCGCTCCCGGAGGTGAAGGGGTTGGGCGTGAGCACTTCCACACCCGGCTTGATCAGATCGCTCCAGCCGTGGATGTGCTTGGGGTTGCCCTTGCGCACGATGATCACTGCGACTGAGTTGGTGACCATGCCGTGGGTGGCGTTCTGATTCCAGGAGGAGGAGACCATGCCCGCCTTGACCAGGCGCGTGACGTCCGGTTCCAAGGCGAAGTTGACGACGTCTGCGTGCAGGCCGTCGGCGACCTTTCGCGACTGTTCCCCGGAGGGGCCATAGGATTGGTTGAAGCTCACGCCTTTGCCGGCGGAGGTCTTCTGGAAGGCGGAGATCAGCGAGCTGAAGGCCGACTGCGGGGTGGAGTAGGCGATGAGCGTGAGGCTCTTGGAGGACCCGCCCCCCGAAGAGGAGCCGCAGGCCGCGAGCGCCAGTGCCACCGCGAGCGTGGCAGCGGCGGCGCAGAGCGCCCGAATCATCGTCTTCTTCCCAAAGGTTCGGTGTATCAACACAATCTCCATCCGCGAGCTGATCAACAGGGCCTGTCAATGAATACCATAAATCCAGTCAAGAATCGTGGGTATGTAGTTCTGCCCCGTTCTGTCTCTGGGCTTGGCGCGCGAGGCGGCGTCGGTTACGCTTCTTGGCGGTCCTCGCAAGGCATTCACACCCTGCGGTCGGCGCTCCGGGCAGCCCCTGAGCGCCTCCATCGTCCACCATCCCCGAGAAGGAGAGGCAGAACCCATGTCATCGAGCACCGTCTCCGACGCAGAGGCGGCCGACGCCGCCGTCGAGGCGATTTCCAAAGCGGCTGGGCAGGAGGTGTCCTTCTCGCTCGCGCTCAACCAGGATCAGAAGGACATCCGGGACTGGGTCCACGGCTTCGCCGCCGACGTGATGCGGCCGGCTGCCCACGAGTGGGACGAGAAGGAGAAGACGCCCTGGCCCGTGATCGAGGAGGCCGCGAAGATCGGGCTCTACGGCTTCGAGGCCCTGGCCCAGTTCTTTGCCGACCCCACCGGGCTCACGCTGCCGATCGTCAACGAGGAGCTCTTTTGGGGCGACGCCGGCATCGGCATGGCGATCATGGGCACGGCCCTTGCGGTCGCTGCGATCTTCGGCCAGGGGACGGGGGAGCAGGTCGGCGAGTGGATCCCGCGCTGCTTCGGCACCCCCGACGAGCTGAAGGTCGCCGCGTTCTGCTCCTCGGAGCCCAATGCGGGCTCTGACGTCAGCGCCCTCAGGACGACGGCGAAGTTCGACGAGGCCGCCGGGGAGTGGGTGCTCAACGGCCAGAAGGCCTGGGCGACCAACGGCGGCATCTCTGACGTCCACGTCGTGATCGCCTCCGTCGACCGCGAGCTCGGCGCCCGCGGCCATGCGGCCTTCGTCGTGCCGATGAGCGAAGCGAAGGGCATCTCACAGGGCGCGAAGGTCTCAAAGCACGGCCTGCGCGCCTCCCATACGGCGGATGTCTACCTCGACGACTGCCGCATCCCTGCCGGCCACGTGCTCGGCGGCAAGGAGAAGCTCGACGAACGGCTCGCCCGCGTCAGGGAGGGCAAGAAGAGCAAGAGCAACGCCTCGATGGCGACCTTCGAGGCCTCCCGACCGACGGTCGGCGCCCAGGCGCTCGGCATCGCCAGGGCCGCTTACGAGTACGCCCTGGACTACGCCAAGGAGCGCGAGCAGTTTGGCAAGAAGATCATCGAGAACCAGGCGATCGCCTTCACCCTGGCGCGCATGAAGATGGAGATCGACGCGGCTCGCCTGCTGGTCTGGCGCGCCTCCTGGATGGGACGCAACCAGGTCCCATTCGAAAACGCCGAGGGCTCGATGAGCAAGCTGAAGTCCGGCGAGGTCGCGGTCTGGGTCTCAGAGCGCGCGATCCAGATCCTCGGCGGCAATGGGTACACGCGCGAGTTTCCCGTCGAGCGCTTCCACCGTGACGCAAAGATCTACGACATCTTCGAGGGCACCGCGGAGATCCAGCAACTCGTGATCTCCAGAGCGATCTCGGGGATGCACATCCAGTAGCCTGGCCCGAGCACATAGGGTCGATCACTTCGTGGGTCGGCGCGACGCGATCGGCTCTCTGCGGGGGCGCGCGGAGCGCCCTGGCCCACCCAAGCCAAGAGGAGCAGCTGATGCGCACCGACACCCCTTCCCACGCGCGAGTCAAGGCGGCGGCTGTGCTGCGGCGTCTGGCAGGCGCCGGCGCGCTTGCCGGCGTTGCGACGCTGGTCTGCGCCACCGGCGCGGCGGCGCTCAGCGGCACGCCGGTGAAGGCCGGCGAACCGCTCAGCTCTGCGCCGCCGGCGCTCGCCGTCGACTCATCCGGGACCGCGTACGTCGCGTGGGCGAACACGAAGGATGTTGGGGGTGAAACCAACAAGGTCGAATACTGCGTGCTGCCGCTCGGTGCGAAATCCTGCAGCCACGCCGGCACGCTCAAGCCCGCAGACTCCGCGGAATACATCGACCGAGTGCAGGTTCTCCTCGACGGTTCCACGATCGTGGTGCTCGCCGACGTCTATGGCGCCCACGGCGAAAAGAGCGGCGAATACGAGCCTGAGCAGGAGTGGCAGTCGACCGACGGCGGGGCTACCTTCGTGCAGGTCGCCGGCGGGGCCTCGGTTGCGGACGGCATCGTCAATGCCGACACCGCGCCCCTGACTGCGGTGATCGTGCCTGGCACGAATGTGCTCGGCTACGGCTGGAACACGGCCGGCGGCTCGCCGCCCACCTTCGACGCATTTCCGCTCTCCTCACCTCCGCAGTGCTCGCTCGAAAGCTGCCCCGCGGGCAAGTACGCCGAACTGGAGCCGAGCAGCAATGCCGATCAGATCGGCAACGCCGGCGGCGAATTTGCCGCGCAGCAGGGCTCAAAGCCGGGAGTCATCGGCGTCTTCAACACCGACTTCTCCAACGGGCCGCTCGGGTGCGCTGGCAGCGGCACGTCCAACTTCGGCACGGCGTTCGCGTACGGCAGCGGTGCGCAGAGTGCCACCAATAGCTACAACCTCTCTCCCGGCTCCCCGGGCAGCGCCTGGAAGGTGCCGGTCACGCAGGCCGACTGCGACGTCGAGTACCCAGCGGTCGCGGGAGGCCCCAGTGGGTTCGGCGTGCTCGATGACGATCTGGCCACCGGCCAGACGGTCTATCACCGCTTCGACGAAGCCACTGACAGGTTCGACACGTCGAAGACGATGGTCGCGAGAGAGTCTGAGCTGGACCCGGCTCTTTCCCAGGACGGGTCGGGCGGCGTCTACGCTACGTTCCTGGGCGGAGGGTCCGGCGGTCCGGTCAGCCTCGCCTACAGCAGCGATGGTGGCACTGAATGGGCCGGGCCGGCCACGCTTGACGCGACCTCTGAAGCCAGCGAACTGACGAGCTCGGTCAACGCGGCCGGCAAGGGCTGGGCCGCATGGGTCCAGAACGGGTCCGTCTACGCGCAGCAGTTCATCGCCGCGGACGCGCTCACGGCGCCCAAGGTCAGCGAATCCGCGACCAGCACGAGCGCGACGGTCACGGTGACGATCACCTGCTCCTCGACGCCCTGCACGGTCACGCTCACGATCACGATCAGTGGCGCGAGCACCGCAAGCGTGAACGGCACCGCGGCGCACGCCAAGAAATCAAAGAAACCCAAGAGCGTCACGCTGGGCAGCGGCACCTTCACGATCCACGGCAAAGGGTCTCAGAAGCTGAGCGTGCACCTGACCAAAGCGGGCAAGAGCCTGCTGGCCAAGCACCACGGTCGCCTGAACGCGACTCTGCTCGTATCCGAGAAAGTGGATGGCAGCACCCTCCATACGACCAGGACGATCAAAATCAAACCGGGGAAAGCTGGCAAATCGAAGAAATAAAGCTGCTGCCGCTCGCGCCGATTGCTACCA
This sequence comes from uncultured Actinomycetota bacterium, assembly GCA_963790265.1. GTDB lineage: Bacteria > Actinomycetota > Thermoleophilia > Solirubrobacterales > Solirubrobacteraceae > Palsa-744. The sequence goes on along the minus strand of CAWBNT010000001.1, from coordinate 2,393,929 downwards.
GGCCTGCTCACAGCCGCAGTGCGGGCAGGCCACGGTGGTCGAGACCGGAGCGCTGAAGAGCAGGCCGCAGCTGCAGGCATAGGTGGCCAGATCCACCGGGCCGCCGGCGGCCCGCACGCGACCGGAGGCGCCTTCGGGCTGCTGGGCCTCCACGACGGACACCCTCGCGGCGGGCTTGGCAGCGCTGCGTGGGCGCCTGCGCCGCAGGCGCGCGAGCTCGCGGGGGCTGCCTGGCCCGTGACGGGGATTGCTGCGATGGAAGAGGCTCGGTCGCATCATGCTCTCTATTCCTAGACTCCGATCGGAGGCGAAGGTTTCGCCGGCACGGGCAAATTGTTCGCTGCCAGATCGATAACTCCTCGCCTGCCGCCGGTCGACCCTCGGCGTGCTCGATTGACGTTTGGGATACTTAGAGCGCATGGATCCCGCACGCAAGCGAACAATCCGCTTGGTCGTAGCCCTCACGGCGGCGGTTACGCTGGCGAGCGCGCTGATCTACACGAGCTTCAGCGCCGCAAGCCCCGCACTCTCGCCCACCCAGCTGATGCACAGCGCGGTGCCAGGGCGCAGCTATCAGCTCACGGGCACCGTGGTCGCCCACTCCGTCCGGCACGAAGGCGAAGTGCTCGACTTCCAGGTCAGGGACAGGGCCGGCGAAGACTCGGTGCCGGTGCGCTACACCGGAGAAGTCCCAGATCCCTTCAAGGAAGGGCGCGAGGTGATCGTCACCGTCCAGAAGGAGGGCGATCGCTACATAGGCGAACGCAACTCGCTGATCACCAAGTGCCCCTCCAAGTACAAGTCCGCGCCGCCCAGCGCGACGCGGAAATACTGATGACCCGGCGCCTGCGCGCGTCCCTGCGCACGCCGGTCGCAGGAGCGCCTCTCTAGATGCCCTCGCTTGGAACTGGAGCGCTGGTGCTCGGTGTCGTGGTGTGCCTCTACGGGATCGGCGCCTCGATCTACGGGGTGCGCACCGGGCAGGATCGCTGGATGGAGTCGGGCAGGCGATCGGTCTATGCGCTTGCGCTGACGCTGCTGTGCGCGTTCGCGGTGCTGGAGGTGGCGCTGATCTCAAACGACTGGGCCTTCAACACCGTCGCCCAGACATCGAGTGTCACCACCCCTCTCTTCTACAGGGCCGCGGCAGTCTGGGCATCCCAGGAAGGCTCGCTGCTGCTCTGGTCGCTGCTCTCGGCGATCTGGTCGAGCCTGGCCCTGCTGCTCATCAAAGGCAGGATGCGCGAGATAGCGGCCTATGCGACCGCGGTGCTGCTTGCCTTTGACACCTTCTTCATCTTCCTGATGCTGGTCTACGCGAGCCCGTTCGTGACCACGCATCCGGCGCCGGTGGAAGGCGCGGGTCTCGATCCGCTGCTGCGCTTCTGGACGATGATGATCCACCCGCCGATGATCTACTCGGGCTACACGCTCTGCATCGTGCCCTTCGCGTTCGGGGTGGGCGCGCTGATCACCCGCAAAGTCGACGCGGAGTGGCTGAAGGCGATGCGGCGCTTCGCGCTGGCCGCGTGGATCTTCCTCGGCATCGGCATCGTGCTCGGCGCCCGCTGGTCCTACTCGGAGCTCGGCTGGGGTGGCTACTGGGGCTGGGACGCTGTGGAGAACGCGGCGCTGATGCCGTGGCTTGCCTGCACGGCCTTCATCCACTCGCTGATGATCCAGGAAAAGCGCGGAATGTTGAAGGTCTGGAACGCCTCGTTGGTGTTCGCGATGGGGACGCTGGCGATCATGGGCACCTTCCTGGTGCGCAGCGGGATCCTGGACTCGATCCACGCCTTTGGCGGCGCAACGCTCGGGCTGCCGTTCGTGATTCTGATCGCGACGATGATCGGGGGCTCGATCTACCTGGTCGTGACTCGGCGAGACATCCTGCGCTCCGAGCACCAGCTGGACTCGCTGCTCTGTCGCGAGGCGGCGTTCCTGCTGAACAACCTCGTGCTCGCCGGGCTGGCGTTCGTGATCTTCTGGGGCACCTTCTTCCCGCTGATCTCGGCTGCCATCACAGGCCAGGAGGCCTCCGTCGGCGCGCCCTGGTTCGACCGCTACACCGTGCCGCTGGCGCTCGTGCTCGTGCTGCTCTCCGGCGTCGGGCCGGTGATCGCCTGGCGCCGGGCGAGCTTCGCAAACGCGCTGCGCAACCTGCGCCTGCCGATTCTCGGCGCGCTTGCGGTCTGTGCCACAAGCATCGCAGGCGGCGTGAGCGGCAAACCGCTGGCGATCGTGATGTTCGGCTGTGCCGGCTTCGCCCTTACCGCGGTGGCCCAGGAGTACTGGCGCGGAACGCGGGTGCGCGCAAAGAGCACGGGCCAGGTCACGCCTCTGGCCCTGCTCGGCCTGGTCAAGCGCAACCGCCGCCGCTACGGTGGGTACGTGGTTCACGTGGGGATGGCTGCGCTGTTCATCGGCGTGGCCGCGTCCTCGTCCTTCCAGCACACCGCCGAGCCCAGGCTGCGGGTTGGGCAGTCGCTGAGGATCGATGGGTACACGATGCGCTACATCAGGCCAACGGCGAGCGTGACCGCCAAGTACGACGCCGCTCAGACCGGTGCAACGCTCAGCCTCGGCGCGGTAGTAAGGGTCACCAAGGGAGGCAAATACGTCACGACGCTGCTGCCGGCCGAGGGCTTCTACGACTCCGGCGAACCCTCGCAGGGCTCGGTCGGGCACCTGATCGGCGGCCAGGCCGTGAGCCACGTGGCGCTGAACAGTACACCGCTGCGCGACCTCTGGGCCGCGATTGCGCCCGACATCACCGCGCCGCGACTGGAACGGATCCTGGCGGCGGGCAACAAGGCGATCCCCGTCAACCAGCCCGAAGAGGCGATGATCGCGCTTGCCTACCTCGCACGCTCCTACCTGACCAAGACGCCGCCGGCTGAGTTCCGCTTCGAGGTCTCCCCGATGGTGATGTGGATTTGGATCGGCACGCTCATCGTGCTGTTCGGCGGCCTGATCGCGATCTTCCCGGCGCCGAGCGCGATGATCCGGCGGGTGAGCATGCGCCTGCCGGCGCCAGCGCGCGCGCGCCGGCGCGACCGTGTGCCGGCGTGAGTCGATGAGCCTGCCCGCCGCAGCCCTGATGATCGTCCTGGTCGGGATCGTGCTCTCGATCGTGCTCGCGCCCCTAAGCGCGGTGCCTGGCCTGCACCGACGGCGCTCGAGCGAGCGCGCCGACCTGGAGGCTCAGCGGGAGGCCAAGTACCAGGAGATCAGGGACGCGGATATGGACTTCAAGACCGGCAAGCTCTCGGTCGAGGATCACGAAGCTGTCGATGGCGGGCTGCGGCGCGAGGCGCTTGCGATCCTCGACAGGATCCGCGCGCTGGATGAGGCCGAGGGCGCAGGCGAGCAGCAGCCAGGGCCGCTCGTCGATACCTAGACCAGTTTCTTCAGCAGCACGATCGTGTTCAGAACGAACAAGATCGCGAAGAAGACGGTCCAGCGGTTGAGGTTGCGCTCGACCATCGATCCCCCGCCGAGTGGTCCCGTGCCGGTGCCGACGCCGAAGGCGCCTGAGAGCCCCGTGTCCTTGCCCGAGTGCATGAGCACCAGGAAGATGAGGACCACCGCGATGATCACCTGTATGACCGAGAGGATCGTTTCCACGACGATCAGGGTACAGGCGCAGCGCCGGCGATGCGAATGCAGGCTCCGCGAAGTGGTCCGATCGCATGCCCGGCAAGCGTTGCAAGCACGATTGCAGGCCGCCGCCACATTGTGAAGGGGATCTGCGCCTCCCGCCTGTGTCCCCGTTACAGTCATGGCGCCTTGCCTTCGTCGGGCCCGCAGACATACCAACTAGCCGATCGGCTCTATGCCGCGATTACCGTACGTTTACGAGCGCCTCAGGCAACTGTGGTTGGCTACCGCGATGCCCTGTGCCTGGCGAAAGTCAAGGGAGTGTCGGTTGCGGGCCGATAACCGAAGTGTCATGAGCCTCATCTCAGGAGATTGCCGATGAGCATCCCGCGTCGCTGGGCGCGGCGCGCAGCGCTCTCCGCGCTGGCCGGAGGAGGAATCACGGCGGTCGGGCTGGGCGGTCAGCTGACGCCTGCGATCGGTGCCGAAGGGGCAACGGGCAGCGGCTCGAGCCACGCCGAGGCGAGCGGCTCGGAAACGCTCACCTCGACGACGACGACCGAAACCTCGACTGTCTCCAGCTCTTCGTCGAACTCGAGCGCATCGAGCACCTCGACCACCCAGACCGGCTCATCGACCGGCTCTGGCACCCAGAGCTCGACGAGCTCCTCCTCGAGCAGCTCCACCCAGACCGGTTCGAGCACCCACCGCAGGGAAGCGGCACCCTCGGTGCTCGGCGAACACGGCCAGCAGGGTACCGGCGGCTCCACAGGGCCTTCACAGACCCGCCACACCGCGAGCAAGACGCACTCGGGCTCCGGCGGCTCCTCCAAGAAGAGCGGCAACAGCGGCGGAGAAGGCAACGTCGCGCCGCCGCCGCAAACGGTCGCCTCCGCGACGGAAGCGCTCACGGCCCTGCTGGGCTCCCCGGCGGTGTCGGTCCAGGCGCTCGACTACTACCGGATCCCGATGTTCCTGCTGCCGATCTACCAGGCCGCCGCCGTGCAGTACGGGGTGCCGTGGCAGGTCCTTGCCGCGATCAACGAAGTCGAGACCAACTACGGCAGCGACCTGTCCATCTCCACCGCGGGCGCGGAGGGCTGGATGCAGTTCATGCCCTCGACCTGGCTTCGGTACGGCGTCGACGTGCAGGACGCTGGCTACGCGGACCCCTACAACCCGGTCGACGCGATCTTCGCCGCCGCGCGCTACCTGCGGGCCGCCGGTGCCGCGCACGATCTCAAGGGCGCGATATTCGCCTACAACCACTCCCAGGCGTACGTCGAATCGGTGCTGCTGAGGGCGAAGCTGATCGCCCACTATCCGGCCGCGGTGATCGAGACGCTCACAGGGCTGGCGGAGGGCAGCCTGCCCGTCGCGCACGCGCTTGCGACCGCAGAAGCGCTGCTGCGACCGGGATCGGCCTCTGCGAACATCGACTCGGTCCGTCCGGGCGGGGCAAGCACCACCAGCAAGCACTCTAACGGCGCATCGAGCAAGAACACCACTGAAACCACTCCTGCCGGCACGGTGAGGCCGGGGTCGACACTGGCACCGACGCCCACGGCAAGCGCCGCAGCGCTCACCGTGGGCCCAGCGACCTCGGCGCAGCGCTTCGGCGACCTCGTCGCGCCCGCCGGCACGCCGGTCGTTGCCGTCCAGGACGGCAGGATCGTCCGGCTCGGGCGCTCTCGCAAGCTCGGCAACTACGTGATCCTGCGCGACGTCTACGGAGACGTGTTCACATACGCCGGGCTCGGCAGCATCGCCACGACCTACTCGCCGCCGAAGTTGACCGCATCTGGACAGGTCTCCGGCGTCGTCGCCGCCGGCGCCGAAGCCGCGAACGACCCGACGCCGGCCGCCCCCGCGACCGCCGGACGCCAGTCGCCGCTCACGCTGCACGTCCAGACGTCGGCGAAGTCCGCGAAGTCTGGGGAAGGTGCGCAACCCGGCTCGGTGGAACCGGAAGGCGAAGCCGGCGAAGGCATCGGCAAGGTCAGGATGTACGCCCACCCCGGCAGCTCCTACGCGCACGCCGCAGTCGCGCGGGCACGCGCCGCAGGCACGCTCTACGGCCAGCGCAAGCCGCTGCGAGCGGGCTCGGTCGTCTCCCAGGGAACCGTGCTCGGGCAGACCAGCCCGGGCCCGGGGTCGGCTCAGGGCCACCTGCGCTTTGCGATCAGCCCGGCCGGTGACGCTGGCACCGTTCAGATTCAGCCGGTACTGCAGAGCTGGAGGCAGCTCGACGCGGCGCTTCACCCGCGCGGCGCCAAGCGCAATGCCGGGCTGATCGGCGCGACCGCCGGCGATGCCTTCCTGCTCTCACGCGCGGCGCTGCAGCGCGCGGTGCTCTCAGACCCTGGCATAGGCCTCGACGCCTGCACCAAGGCCGACGTCGCAAATGGCGCGGTCGACACTCGTGCGCTCGCGAGCCTCGTCTTCCTCTCGCGTAGCGGCCTGAAGCCCACGCTCGGCGCGATGCCCTGTGCCACGATCGTCAAGGGCGGGATCTCGCTGCCGGGGCAGACGGGCGCCCAGCCGCCGCTGCACTCCTTCCAGATCGTCAAGGTCAACGGCGTGAAGATCGCCGGCCATCAGGGCGCGGGATCGATCGCGGACCTGACGATCAGGACGTTGCTCACGCTTCAGGGCAGGTTCGCCCCGGCCAGGATCGCAAGCCTGATGCACTATCCGGGTTCCCCGGCGACGCAGGCGAGCGCTTCCCATTGGCGCACGATCCGAGTCGCCTTCAGCGCACCGGTGGTCGCAGGGCGCCAGCACGCCCGCGGGCGGCGCCGCGAAGGCGGCGAAGGCACTGGCCTCGAGCACTCTGCTGCTCGGTGGGGGCCTGCGCTCATCGCAGTGGAGCGCCCTGATGGGTCGCATCGGCGCCATCCCACAGCCTCAGATCACGCACAAGCCGAGCTCGGCCGCGATTCCGGACCGCGAATCGCCCCATCAGTGATCGCTTCGGGCGCGACGCTCGGTTCTGCGATGATCGCGACATGAGCGTCACCTACGGCGGGATCGACCTCGGCGGCACGAAGATCCAGGCGATCGTCCTCGACGCGCAGAGCGGCAAGGTACTTGGCCAGGCTCGGTCTTCCACACCTCTAGAGGGTGGCCCGCAGGCGATCGTCAAGGCCATGGCCGAAACGCTCCAGGAAGCCGCTGAGGACGGGAAGGTCCCGCTGGAGCGCCTCAGTGCCGTCGGCGTCGGCTCGCCCGGAGACGTGGACGCGCAGACGGGCACGGTCGAGCATGCGCGCAACCTCTCCGAATGGGAGGACGCCTTCCCGCTGGCCGCGGCGCTCTCAGAGCGGGTGGGCGCCAAGACATGCGTCGGAAACGACGTTGACGTCGCCACTCTCGCCGAGTTCGAGCTCGGCGCGGGCAGGGAGGCCAACTCGCTACTCGGGGTCTTCTGGGGCACGGGCGTCGGCGGCGGGATCGTGCTCGACGGCAAGCTATGGCGCGGTCGCGACGGTGCGGGCGAGATCGGCCACATGGTCGTCAAGCGCAAAGGCGCGCGCTGCCCCTGCGGGCGGCGCGGTTGCATGGAGGCCTACGCGGGCCGCAAGGCGATGGAGCAGCGCGCGCGGCGGGAAGTCGAGCGTGGCCACAGCACGGACCTGTTCGAGATCATGCGCCACCACGGACGGGAATCGCTCAGCAGCGGGGTTTGGGCGCGGGCGCTGGAGCATGGCGACGCGCTCGCGCAGCGGCTGATCGAGCGCGCGGTCAAGGCTCTGGGTGCCGGCGTGGCCTCCGCGGTGAACCTGCTCGACATCGAGCTGGTGGTCATCGGTGGTGGTCTCGGCACGCGCTTTGGGCCGCAGATGGCCGATCGCATCGCCGAAGCGATGCAGCCCCATCTCTTCAACGACCAGCGTCCCCCCGATGTGCGAGTGGCCGGGCTTGGAGACCTTGGCGGCGCGATCGGAGCGACGCTTCTGTGCGGTGCCGTTGCCGGCGCAAAGGCCGAGATCGCCTCAGATCCCGTCGCAGATCACTCCTGACGCCGTTCCTTGCACTAACGTATACCGAAGCGTTGTCCAACCCAGTCGTGCATCTCTCGACGGTTCTGCGCAGCCCCCTCCTCGACCGAGCAGGTGAGAAGCTCGGTTGCGTAGAGGATCTGATCGTTCGCTTGGCGGACGGCGGATACCCCCCGGTGACCGGCGTCAAGGGCAGCATCGGCGGCCGCGAACTCTTCGTGCCGGTCGCCAAGGTGGCAACCCTGGAGCCCGGCGCTGTGCGCCTCTCGGGCGAAAAACTCTCGCTCGGGCGCTTCGAGCGGCGCCCCGGCGAGGTGTTGCTGCGCCAGGACGTGCTCGGTCGCAAGCTCGTGGACGTCGAGTCGGAGCCCCCGCGGCTTGTCACCGCACACGAGATAGAGCTCGCTTGCATAGATGGCTGGTGGCGGGTCGTGGGCCTCGATGCAAGCGCTGCGGCGCAGATGCGGCGCGCGCTGCCCCGCAGGCTCAAGCGACTGGTCAAGGACAGGCCCTTCCTCGACTGGGCCGACATGGAGCCGTTCGTCGGTCATGTTCCGAGCGCGCGCCTGCGCTTCTCTCATCGCAAGCTCGCCAATTTGCATCCGGCTGAGATCGCAGACCTGGTCGAGGCGGCTTCCCACGACGAGGGCGAGGAGATCATCGAAGCGGTGCGCCAAGACCGGGAGCTCGAGGCCGACGTCTTCGAGGAGCTCGACGAGCATCACCGGCTGGAGTTCATTCGCGAGCGCCCCGATGCTCAGGTTGCTGCGGTGATCGCGCGGATGGAGCCAGACGACGCTGCGGACCTGATCGGCGAGATCGATCAGGAGCGAAGGCTTCACATCCTGGAGCTGCTGCCCCCGGCGCACAGGCACAAGATCGAATCCCTGCTCGGCTACAACCCCTCGACCGCGGGCGGGCTGATGAGCGTCGAGTTCCTGGCGCTCGGCGAAGCGGACACCGTCGAGCAGGCCATCGAGCGGGTGCAATCCAGCGAGATTGCGCCCGCGGCGCTGAGCGTGCTCTTCGTCTGCGACGCGGAGGGCAAGCTCACGGGCACGCTGGCGATCGTTGCGCTGCTGCGCGCGCGCTCGACCGTGGCCGTGAGCGAGGTTGCCGAGCACGAGCCGGTGTCCTTGGGCACCGACGCCGATCTGCCCGAGGTCGCAAGGACGATGAGCGACTACAACCTCATGGCGCTGCCCGTGGTAGACGAGGAGCACCGGATCGTCGGTGTCGTGACCGTCGACGACGTGCTCGAGGAGACCTTGCCGGCTGGATGGCGGCGCCGCTACGGTCTCGTCAGCGACTGATCGCGCGAGCCGGCGCGGAGCGGTCTGCGAGCGAGCGCGGCGGCGGCCGCGCTGCTAGGGTGAAGCGGTAGCAGAGCCCGTGGAAATGCGCAGAAAGGAGGCCGGTGTGGACGCAGATATGCCACGAAGTACCACGCCGGTAGCGCGCACGCCGGGCTCGTCTCTTTCGCTTTAGGGGAAACCTGCGAGACAGTCCGCCGCCGCGCGGCCGTGCCCATGAGGACGCGAGCGATGACGGCGATGTCGTCCTGCGCCCAGGCTGGCATGAGCTAACGCCCGGGCGCCGCTCGTGCCGGTCGATGTGTGGCGGCCCGGCCGCCGTGGAAGTCAGTCACCCGAGCATGGCGAAAGGAGGTCGATTCCGATGTCTGAGAAGGAGAGCGCGGTGAGGGAGAGCATCTCCACTGCGGCGCCCACGCGGCCCGAGGGCGTGCCGCCCGTCCTCGACGAGGCTCACATCGGCGACATCCGGGGCGCGCTCGGGACGATCAAAGCCTCCGATCTGGCCGCCAGGCATGGTTGGCGCTCACGCGCGATGGCGCTGCTTGCGATCATGGGCCCCGGCCTGATCGTGATGGTCGGTGACAACGACGCCGGCGGCGTCTCCACCTACCTGCAAGCGGGACAGAACTACGGGCCAAGCCTGCTGTGGGTGCTGATCCTGCTGATTCCGGTCCTGATCGTCAACCAGGAGATGGTGATCCGGCTCGGAGCGGTGACGGGCGTCGGGCACGCGCGGCTGATCAACGAGCGGTTCGGCCGCTTCTGGGGCTGGTTCTCGGTTGGCGACCTGTTCGTGCTCAACTTCCTGACGATCGTCACCGAGTTCATCGGCGTGAGCCTCGCGCTCGGCTACTTCGGGGTGAGCCGCTACATCGCGGTGCCGCTGGCCGCGATCGCCCTCGTGGCAATTACCTCCACCGGCAGCTTCCGCAGCTGGGAGCGCTTCATGTACATCTTCATCGTCGCGAATATCCTCGTGATCCCACTGCTGGTAATGTCCCATCCAAGCTCCGGCACGATCGTGCATCACACCTTCGTGCCCGGCGTGCAGGGTGGCGTCAACTCCACCGCGGTGCTGCTCATCATCGCGATCGTCGGCACGACTGTCGCGCCGTGGCAGCTCTTCTTCCAGCAGTCGAACATCATCGACAAGCGGATCACCCCGCGCTGGATCAACTACGAGCGCGCCGACACGGTGATCGGCGCCTGCGTCGTGGTGGTCGGTGCCGGCGCGCTGATCGCGGTAGCCGCGTTCGCGTTCGGCGGCACTGCTGCCGCCGGGCACTTCTCCGACGCCGGGGCGAGCGCCGAAGCGTTGCGCCGGTACGTGAGCCCGCTCGCCGGAGGGTTCCTTGCAGTCGTGCTGCTGAACGCCTCCCTGATCGGCGCCGCCTCGGTGACCCTGGCGACCTCCTATGCCTTTGGCGACGTGTTTGGGATCAGTCATTCGCTGCACCGGGGCATCAAGGACGCCAAGGTCTTCTACATGAGCTTCTCGACGATGGTCGCGCTGGCCGCCGGAGTGGTCCTGATCCCCGGCGCGCCGCTCGGCCTGATCACAACCTCGGTGCAGGCACTGGCGGGCGTGCTGCTCCCAAGCGCAAGCGTATTCCTGGTTCTGCTCTGCAACGATCGCGCGGTGCTCGGGCCCTGGGTGAATCCCACCTGGCTCAACCTCATTGCCGCTGTGATCGTAGGTGTCCTGGTCGAGCTCTCCCTGATCCTCGTGGCAACGACGATGTTCCCGGCGTTGAACGCGGGAAGCGCATTCCTCTACATGTCGGTCGCCCTGATCGTCTGCCTGGTCGCGGTCGGCATCTACATCGCCTGGCACAGAGAGCCGACGAGCGAGGCAGTGAAGGTGGACCGGGAGCGCAGGCAGACCTGGACCATGCCGCCGCTCGCCCTGCTCGAGCCCGCCAGGTGGTCGGCGTCTCGCAAGGCGGCGATGCTTGCCATGCGTGCCTATCTCGTGGTCGCGGTGGCCCTATTGATCGTAAAGGCGGCAGAGCTCGGTCATTGAAACGATGCTGCTGGCGGGGAGATGCTGCCGCTTTGTGCGGGCCCAGGCGGAGCCCATCGAGCCGGTGTTATTACCAGGTCGGCTGGCTGCTCATGCTGTAGCGGTCGAGCTCAGTGGTGGCGGAGCAGTCCTTCCACCGCTTCCTCGATCACCGAGCTCTGGACCGCTGCAGATGCTGCCAGACGATGCGCCTTGGCGCCGGTGCGGGCGATCGTGAAGGAAGGGGTGCCGGTGAGGTTGAGGCGGTGCGCTTCGGCCGAGGCGCGGGCGATCTGCGCGTTGACCCTCGCTGAGCCCCGTGCGGCAAGTGCCCGCCGCACGTTTGCGCCAGGGATTGCGCTTGCGAGCGCCTCCAGGTATGTCGTGGTCACATAGTCAGTGTTCTCCGCGCCCTGGTTGCGGTACATGAGGTCGACGAACTGCCACAGCCGATCCTGGCCAGCGAGTGCGACCGCCATTCGCGCGGCGCGCAGCGAGTCCGGTCCGATGATGTCGAGCGGCCGGTAGACGATCCGCATCTCGCCGGTGCGCACGTAATTGGAGATCAGCCCGGGCAGCTCTTCCTCGGCGAAGCTCGCGCAGGAGGGGCACTGCAGGTCCCCGTACTCAAAGAGCGTCACCGGCGCCGTCTGGTTGCCAAGCGCAAGGCCGGACTGGTGGATGCCCTTCAGCATCGAGATCGTCGAGGACGCGCCGGGCACCGGCTTGCCGGGACGCAGTTCAGAGGTGCTGCCACTGGCAAACACCGCGATCAGAACGGCGATGATCACCGCGCTTGCGACGAGCGCGCCGACGACCTGATGCAACCTCGCGGAGGATTCATTGGGTGCTATCTGCGACTCGGGCACGGGATAAGTCTATGTTGAGATGATGCTTCCGTTCTGGGCTTCGATCGGCGTGCTCTCTCTGGTGCAGGCGATCACGGTTGCCTTGCCGGGCAGCAGGGCAATCCTCGCCTTGGAGGACCAGCGCATGGCGGGGCGACTGAGCAGTCGCTGGTGGGCGCTGGTGCCCCCCGGATCGGTGCTGGCATTCGTGGCGATCGGCAGCGCCGCCGCCAACGCCAGCGCAAGCTTCCTCACCTATCTGGCGCTGTGTGCCGTGCCGATCGGAGCCGCACTGGCGCTCGGCTGGCTGGGACGCTTCTCGCGACCGGCGCTGGCGCTCGCAGTCGTGCCGCTGATGGCGCTCGCATGGGCGGACGGCCAGGGCCTGCCGGGGCAGGCGGCGGCTGTCGCGCTGACGGCGCTCAGCTGCGTTGCGCTTGGCGCGATCTTCGCCGCCGTGACCCCGCCGCGCTGGCTGATGGTGGGGATCGTCACGATGGCGACGGTTGACATCGCGCTGGTCGCAAGCGAACTGCTGCAGCGCCCGAACAACGCGCTCAATCTCGCCCACCCGGCGGCCAAACTGCCGCGCCTGCAGGCCGAGCTGTTTGGCTCGGCAGCCATGGGCTACGGGGATCTCTTCGTTGCCGCCCTGCTCGGTGGCCTGCTCGCAGCGACCGGCGGCCCGGGCCGCCAGCGGCGCGTCAGCGCGCTCGTGGCCGTGCTGGCGCTCGCCTGCGACCTGCTGTTCTTCTTGGTCAACGAGCTGCCCGCGACCGCGCCAGTTGCGCTCGCTCTCATCCTGATGTTGCTCGTGGAGCGCCGGCATGCTCGTGTGGTCGGCACACCGCTCCGACTGGCGGGCGCCGAGGCGTCTGGCCGCGAGGTCGCAGAGCAGCTGCGCTAGCGCGTAACCGCCGGCGAAGCGGGTGGTAGTAGTCGAGTTGAGATGTCAGACCCGGACGACAGTCGGCAAGGATGCTCACCGCACAGCGGTCGCGCGACCCATGGCCTCGTGTCGAGCGAGCTGAAGCCCCAGGTCTACCTCGACCCGCGGCCTGCGGAGCGCTTTGCTCCCTATCACGAGTGGGCGCGCGCGCATGGCCCGGACTGGGTGCAGGATCTGCTGCGGCTGCTGACGCTGCCTCTGAGCATGGTGCTCTACCGCGCCAGCTGCCGTGACTGCGCGCACGTGCCCGGCCATGGCGCCGCGATCATCGCCCCCAATCACTTCTCGGCGATGGACCATTTCTTCTGCGGGATCTACCTGCGCCGCCGCGTGCGCTTCATGGCAAAGTCGCAGCTCTTCAGCGGCGTGTTGGCCCGCGCTCTCGAGCATGCTGGCGCCTTCCCGGTGCGCCGCGGGCAGCGCGACGAGCAGGCGATCGAGACGGCGCTCGCGATCCTTGGGCGGGGAGGCGTGATCGTCATCTATCCCGAGGGCGGGCGCTCTCGCGGCAGAGAGGTCGGTGGGCACGCGCGCCCGGGGGTCGGCCGTCTGGCGCTGGAAAGCGGCGCCCCGGTCGTACCTGTCGCGATCCACGGCTCGGAGCGCGTGCGCGGCTGGAAGCGGCTGCGCTTCCCGCGCGTGAGCGTCGCCTACGGCCAGCCGTTGCGCTATCAGCAGGTCAGTGGCAGCACCCGCGACCAGCAGCAGGAGGTGGCAGATGAGGTGCTGCGAGAGGTCCGGGCGCTGTACGGGACCCTCAGCGGGCGAGCGTCCGCGAAGGCGCCCGATCGGCCGCCGCTGCTTCAGGGTCCCGCGACGCGCTGATCGGGCCGTCCTCGGCAAGCGCGTCCAGCATCTCACGGTCTGCGGGGGCATCCAGCGCGTCCCGGTGCGCCGCGGGGACCTCCGACTGGGCGTTCGGCGGTTGCGGGCTGGACTCGATCAGCGTTCTCTCGGCAAGCTCGCGTCCGGAGGAGGCGCCCATCTCAGCAAGCTCCGTGGCCTTCGGCACCAGGCGCGCGTCGAAGGAGCGGGCGGCCTGGTTGTAGGCGTCCACGGCCGACCCGAGCTGGCGCCCCACCTTCGCCAGCGGCTCGGCGAAGACTGCAATCCGCTTGTGCAGCTCGCGCCCGGCCTCGGCGATCGCCCGCGCGGACTCGGCGATCTGCTCCTGGCGCCAGCCGTAGTGGACCGCCCGCAGCAGCCCGATCAGCGTCGTCGGCGTGGCCATCAGCACCTGCTGGTGCACGCCGTACTCGATCAGGCTGGGGTCCTCTGAAAGGGCGGCCTGGTAGATGCCGTCGGAGGGCACGAACATCGCCACGAGATCCGGCGTCTGATCGAACTGGCGCTGGTAGCCCTTGGAGGCGAGCTTCGTGATGTGCTCGCGCGTCTGCTTGGCATGACGCGCCAGATGCAGCGCCCGCTCCTGGTCGCTCTGGGCCTCCAGGTGGGAGAGGTAGGCGTCGAGCGGCACCTTGGAGTCGACCACGATCACCTTGCCGCCCGGCAGCTTGACGAGCACGTCCGGCCGCAGCATGCCCTCATCGGAGGAGACGCTGCTCTGCTCGAGGAAGTCGCAATGCTCGACCATCCCGGCCATCTCGATCACGTTGCGCAGCTGGATCTCGCCCCAGGAGCCGCGCGTGCTCGGTCGCTTGAGCGCCGAGACGAGGTTGCCGGTCTCCTGCCTCAGCGAGCCCACACCCTCATGCAGCTGGCGAACCATGTTGGCCAGTTCGCCCTGTGCCTGCCTGCGCTCGCGCTCCAGTCGGGCGATCTCGCCCTCGACCTTGCCGAGCTTCTCGTTGACGGGACCCACGAGGCCCCTGATCTGCTCGGTCCGAGTGGCCATCTCTGCGGCGATCGCCTCCTGCTCGGAGCGCCGCGTCTCGCTCAGGCGCTGCGCCAGCGAATCGCCGGTCTGCTTGAGCACGTCGGCGGAGATCGCCTTCATTTCGTCGCGCATCCGCTCGCGCCCCTCGGCCGAGAGCTCTCGCAGATCCTCGCGCAGGCGCTCGCGACCGGGCCGGGCCAGCAGCACTGCGGACAGCACACCCACCAGGGCGCCGAGCAGGATGCCGAGTATCAAAAGAAGCGCGCTCATCGCGACCCATCACGGTGACACGCGCCTCGGACGACAGCGGCCGATCGTGCGGACGACGCGCTCCATTCTTCGAGGGCACCTGCCAACGCACGTAATGTGGACGCATGTCGATGGCCGCTCCAAGCGCATGGTCGCGCTATCGGGCGCTGCTGGGCGACCCTGCGTTCGCCGGTCTGCTATCGAGCTCTGTGCTCGCGCGGATGCCGCTCGGTATGAACTCGCTGGCGATCCTGCTGTTCATGCGGGCCAGGACCGGGTCCTTCCTGCAGGCGGGCATCGCGGTCGGCGCCTACACCCTCGCAAGCGCGGCGGTGGCGCCCCTTCAGGGCAGGCTGCTGGACCGGCTGCGCCACCGCCGGGTCCTGCTCGCAGGCGCTCTCGCCCAGACGGCGCTGCTGATCGCGCTCGTGGCGGCTGCCGAGGCTTCGGCGGGGAGCGGGACGCTGATCGTGCTCGTGGCGCTCGCGGGCGCTGCGACGCCGCCCGTCTCGGCGAGCCTCAGGTCGCTGTGGCCGCAGGTGGTGGGCCGTGCCGGAGCGCTCGAATCGGCCTACGCGCTCGACGCCACGACCCAGGAGGTGATCTGGACGCTTGGCCCGCTGATCGTGGGCGCCTGCACGGCAATCACCTCGGCCTCGGCGGCGATCGTGCTCTGCGCGGGGGTCTGCCTGGTCGGGACCACGCTGTTCGCGGCGAGGCCGCCGCTCGGGTTGGCGGCCTCGCGGCACGCGCACCGGCGCAGCGCCGGAGGAGCGATTCGCAGCGGTGCCCTGCGCGCCCTGTTCGTGTCGGTCGCGCTGCTTGGCGTGACGATCGGGGCGATGGAGGTGGGCCTTCCGGCGCTTGCGGTGCATCTGCACGCCTCCTCGGCGGCCGGCGTGCTGCTCGCGATGCTGAGCGTCGGCAGCATGGCCGGGGGTGTGCTCTATGGCACTCGCCGCTGGCGGCAGCCGCTGGCGATTCGGCACGAGGCGCTGCTGGCGGCGGCGGCCCTGCTCACCGTGCCACTGTTGCTGGTCGGCTCGCTGCCTGAGGCGATCCTGCTCACGATGCTTGCGGGCACTGCCTGTGCGCCGGCTCTCTCATGCCAGTACGCGCTGGTGGAGGCGCTGGCTCCTCCCGGGACGGCCTCCGAGGCCTTCAACTGGCATACGGCCGCACTCGTGGCCGGGATTGCCGCCGGCACCGCGGTCGGCGGCGCACTGGTCGAAGGCCTCGGCGTGCGGGCGGCGTTCCTGCTCGCGTGCGCGGCCGTGGGCCTCGGCGCCGCACTCGCGGTGGCCTGGCGCGCGCAGATCGGATCGGCGCAAGCCACTGACTCCTTGGACGGGCTCAGTGCCCCGCATCAGGCGGGCGGTGCCTCCGGGGCGGGGCAGGATATGGACGGGCGGGGGGAGGTGCTCCACGATCGCCCGCAGGGCGTCTGAGAAGGTCTCTGGAGAGACGCGGCACAGGCCGAGGGCTCATCGACCGAGCTGTGCGGTGCGAGCCGGCGGCACCTGCATGCTCTGAGGCGGCGACCCGGCGGATGACCTTCTCAGGACCAGCAGCCCGAGCAGTGCCACCAGCACGCATGTGAGCGCGCCAAGTCCAAGCCCGGCGCGGGCGCCCGCGGCCGCCATCGCCCAGCCGACTATCGGGCCGCCGATCGGAGTGGAGCCCTGGAAGGCCACGAACCAGAGCGACATCACCCGGCCGCGCATCTCCGGGGCGGCCGTGAGCTGCAGGGTGCTGTTGCCGGTCGCCATGAAGGAGATGCTGGCCCAGCCCGCAAGCGCGAGCGCGAGCAGCTCGACCGGCAGGCTGCGAGCGAGCGCCGCCGCCAGCAGGAATACACCGAAGGCCGCTGCGGCGAGCGAGAGGGTGCGCACACCCGTGCGGCCGACCGCGGCGACGATCAGTCCTCCGACGACAGCGCCGACGCCCATCGCGGCCGTCATGAAGCCGTAGCCGGCCGCTCCCACGTGCAGGCCGCTGCGTGCCATCACCGGCAGCGAGACCTGGAACTCGTAGGCGAGCATTCCTGCCAGCGCCATCATCAGCAGCGGCACGGCCAGGTCGGGCGTGCGACGCACGTAGCGCAGGCCCTCGCGGAGCTGGCCGGGGGCGCGCGGCGTGGGGGCGCTCGGCTGCAGTGCCGTGCGGTCGAAGCTCAGCAGCGAGGCGATCACCGCCAGGAAGCTCACCGCGTTGAGCAGGAAGCAGGCCCCCTCGCCCACTGTCGCGATCAGCACGCCGGCGAGCGCGGGGCCGATGCTGCGCGCGACGTTCACGAGCACCGAGTTGAGGCTGACCGCGTTGCGCAGATGATCGGGGCCGACCATCTCGAGCATGAACGACTGCCTCGCCGGGTTCTCGAAGGCGTTGTTGAGGCCAAGCAGCATCGCCAGCGCTCCTATCTCCCACACCGTCACGACTTTGGCGATCGTGAGCAGCCCGAGTACGAGCGCTTGGAGGCCCATCATCGCCTGCAGGCAGATCATCAGCCTGCGCTTGTCCGTGCGATCTGCCACCACGCCACCGTAGGGGCCAAGAAGCAGGATCGGCACGGTCTGCAGTGCGACGATCAGCCCGAGCGCGGTGCTCGAATGGGTGAGCGTGAGCACCAGCCAGGACTGGGCCGCCATCTGCATCCAGGTGCCGATCAGAGAGAGCGACTGGCCCGAGATGTAGCGCCGGTAGTTGGGTACGGCGAGTGCCTTGAAGGTGAGTCGACCCGCTCTGAGCATTCGGGTCAAGAGTGGGTCTCCCCGATCGTTTGCGCGAGCCGCTCGAGCGCAGGCAGCGCCGCGAGCAGCGCCGCCTGGTCCTGCTGGCTGAGCTGGCGAAGGTGCCGCTCCAGGGCAGCGGTGCGCTCCCTCGTGATGCGCCCGCGCATCCGCCTGCCGGCCGGCGTCGATTCGACCCGAGCCGCGCGGCGATCGACGGCATCCGGCGTGCGCCTGATCAGGCCGCGCTCAGTCAGCCGGCCTGTGATGCGCGAGAGCATCGTGGGGTTGATCGACTCGATCGCAGCCAGGTCGGTCAGGCGCAGCGGACCGTGGCGATCGACGGTAAGCAGGACCGATACCTGGGAGGGGGTGAGGTCGAAGCCGGCGACGGTCGGGCGCAGGCGGCGGGAGAGCTTGCCGATCACCGCCCGCAGGCGGGCGGGCAGCTCGGGGGCCGGCTGCTCAGCCGGCGCGGTGCCTGTCGGTGGAAGGCCTGTGGCGTCGGTGGTGGGGATCGGATCGCTCCTCTGGCGAGTGTCGATACTTGCTTGCTGGCAAGCATTATATTCACTCGGGTGATCGCCGTCCAGGCGCGCCTGTCGGGTGCTTGAGCTCCCAATCCAGCCTTAACGAATCATCGAACACGACCAATGTGGCGCTCCCTACCGTCCTGTCAGTTCGACCCACGCACGTCAGGGAGGTGAACAAATGGCTCTCTCAGCGAAGAAGAAAAAAACCGAGAAAAAGAAGAAAAAGGGCGGCACGAAAAAGAAGAAGAAATAGGATCTTCGGATGCGGGACGTGGGTCAGGTCATGGACGTGACTCACGTCCCAACTGCTTTGGGTTCCTTTGAATGCAACTGCGTAGGATGATCGGATCTGCCGCCGCGATACGCTCGCGCGGCAGGCCCACGCGCACTGAGATCCCATGGCGGCGCCTGGCCTCGCTGATGGCGCCGGTGCGCCCCGCGCTGATGGCGATGGTCGCGCTGACCGGCGTCGGGTCGCTGGTGGGGCTGGTGCCGGCGCTTGCGCTGGGCAGCCTTGTCGACGACCTTGCCGGATCGCGGCATGGCAAAGCGATGGTCGCCGGGGCGCTGATCGTGGCTGCGATCGTAATCGAGGCAATCGCTTTCACGTTCTCGGACGGCTTCTTCAGCAAGGCCGTCTCCGGCCTCTACCGCGACCTGCGGGTGATGATGTTCTCCGGGGCCCAGCGGACGCAGCAGAAGAGCGCGGAGCATCTCGCCGGCCTCACCTCTCGCTTCGTCTCAGACGCCGAGGCGATGCAGGAGCTGATTGTTTCGCCGCTGGACACGGCCGTGATGGGCGCCTTCGAGCTGGTCTCCGCGCTGATCGCGCTGGCGATCCTCAACGCGCCTGGCGCCGGGGTTGCGATCGTACTCGGGCTGCTCGCCACGATGCTCGCGCGGTTGCTTCAAGCGCCGGCTGCAAGCGCCGCGCAGGAACGCCAGGAGGCGCTGGAGGGGATGAGCAGGAGCCTTGCCGCCGAGCTGTCTCGCCGGCTGCAGGACGGCGACGGTAGAGGTCGCTTCGCGCATGCCGCCACGCGCGTGCTGCGTCGCGAGGTGCGCCTGGGCTGGCTGGAAGCCGCCAGCCGCTACGGCTCCGGTGCCGCGGCGAGCCTTGGTCCGATCGCGGTCGTGATCGTCGCCGCGCTCACCGCCGGCCTGAAGGCTGGCACCCTGCTCAGCATCTTTCTGCTCGCCCAGCGCGCCTTCTCGGCGGCAGACGATCTGCTCGAAATAGGCCTCGATGTCGAGCTCGTGCGTGGCGCCATCGCCCGCTGCTTCGAGCTCGTTGACTCTCAGATGGGACAGTACGCCAGCCGGCCGCGGATGTGACAGGCGCCAGCGGCAACGCAGGACAGGATCTGCCAGAGGGAGAGCTCTCGCTCGCGACCACTACATGACCTTGGTGACCGGCTCGGGCTGGTAGGCGCCTGCGGTGGCCACGTCGGTCGCGTAGCTATGCCGGGCGCGCAGGAGGAAGACGCCCGCAGCCACGAGGGTGACGAGCATGATCATGAAGCTGACCTCCAGGCCGTTTGCGACGCTTGGGGAGATCGGGCCTGGGTGGGTGCCCACGGGCGCCTGTACGGGGAAGATGCCGGCGATCAGGTCCGAGACGCCACCGAACAGCAGCGGTGCAAGCGCCTGTGCCAGCGAGCGCAGGAAGGTGCGGGTGCTCTCCGCCTGGCCCCAGAGCCCGGAGGGGATGATGTCCAGGCGCGCGGCATCTAGCGGTGGGTTGGCGGCCGCGATCAGCGTTGCGCCGCCGACGTCGAACCAGAGCGCGGTGCTCAGCTTGCTGGCCAGTATGCCGGGCACCAGCAGCGCCGCGGCTCCGAAGTAGCAGAGCGCCGGAATCCAGATGCGCGCCTGCAGCACGCCGGTTCGCAGCATCGCGTCGGTAAGGCGGCCGCTTACCAGCGTGCCGATCAGCGAGCCGACCACCAGCAGCAAGAGCACGAGCGTCACCGAGCCGTAGCCGACTTTGTAGTGACCCTCCACGAACACGACCGCGAAGATCTGAAGGCCGGAGAGAAAGAAGTAGCCAAGAGCGGAGCTGGCGATCAGCATCACGTTGGTGGGAACCGAGAGCACGTAGCGGATTGCCGCCCGCATGTTCAGTTCGCGCGGATTGCGGCGCAGCACGCGGCGCTGATCCGGCTGCACACCATGGCGTTGGGCGGCTTCGTGTGCCGGATCGGCGTCTCGCGGGACCGAGCTGCCCGCGGGGTCCTCCCACTCGAACTCCCCGGGCGGCACCTGCTCGAAGCTTTCGGCCCCCGGATGCAGGTGGCTCTGGCCGCCGCGTCGCGGCTCGGGAACGGTGCGCCACAGTGAGCGGGCCAGGAAGAACCCGGGAATTGCGAGCATCACGAACGCGGCGCGCCAGGAGATCAGATTCGCCAGCGGCAGCGAGAGTAGGAATCCGATCGCGGTGCCCGCCAACTCGCCGGCGAGGATGTAGGAGTACACGCGACCCCGCTCGCGGGCGGGGAAGTAGTCGCCGGTGAGCGAGGCGATCGCCGGGCCGGCGGTGGCGATCACCGCGCCGAGTGCCAGCCGGGTCAAGAGCAGCGTGGAGTAGCTGGCCGCGAGTGCGGATGCCAGCGATGCCACGCTCCAAAGCACGATGCTGCCCGAGAGCAGCGGGATGCGCTTGGAGCGGTCCACGAGCATCCCTGCCGGCAGCACGAAGATCGCTCCCACGAGCAGCGAGGCCGAGCTGAGCAGCCCGATCTCGGTGTTGCTGATCTTCATCGCGCTCTCAAGCTGCTTGGCGACCGCCCCGATCGTCGCGGTGTCGGCGCTGCTGAGCGCGAGCACGCAGCCAAATAGCACGACCACACGCGCCCGGGCGGGACCGCCGACCATCTGGACCACCTGCCCGCGCGTCACCCTCGCGCTCCAGCGCATCGCTTTCCAGGTCGCGCCTCTGGCGCGGGCCGCTGCTCGCTGGCTTGCCATCAGCCCCGGCCGGACGCGGCTGCTGCGGTCCCTTGCGAGCGCTGCGCCTCGCTCTCGTCGTCGGCGGTCCACGTCTTCACCGTCGCGCGCAGCGCCAGATAGCCGCCGATCCCCGGCAGCGTCGGCAGCCAGAAGGAGATCGCCCTGTAGGCCAGCACGCCGACCACGGCCTGGCCGCCCGGCACCCCGAAGGCTGCGAGCGCGCCGATCATGCCGCCCTCGACTCCGCCGATGCCCCCGGGCAGCGGCAGCAGGCTGCCAAGCGTGCCGAGGAAGTAGGCCATCACGATCACAGGCGGTGAGACTACGGCTCCGAAGGCGCGCAGGCTGACGCCGAGCACAGCGATGTCGAATCCCCAGTATCCGATCGCCGCGAGCACGCCGTAGGGCCGCTCCCGCACCAGCGGGATCGCGGTGCGCACACCCTCGGAGATCGTGCTCGGCACGGGTGCAAGGCGGCTCGCAAGGCGCCCCAGGCGCCCCGATCTGCCGCCCATCCGGCGTAGGCGTCGCTCGAAGTCCTGGGGCAGCAGGCCCATGCTCAGCACAAGCGTTCCGAGCGCTGCGGCGAGGATCGCCGGCAGGATCGTCAGGGCGAATGAGCCGCCGCCTTCCAGCACGCCAGCCCAGAGCCCGAGGCCGCACACGATCAGCGCGAGCAGGTAGATCGCGTATTGGATCACGAGGTTGGCGACCATCCGCGAGCCGATCGCCCTGCCCGCCATGCCCGCGCGCCGCAGCGCCCAGACGGTGACCGCGACGCCGCCTGCGCCGGCCGCCGCCAGCAGGCGGATCGCCGCGATGCCCGCCAGCGGGATCGCAATGCTCACCCGCCAGTCGATTCGCGGCACCCCACAACCGAACACGGCCTCGAAGAGCGCCGCATAGCTGGCGATCGAGAACGCCTCGAAGGCCGCGCCCACGCCCAGCCACATCGGGTCGCCGTGCTGCAACTGCCCCCAGGTGTGTTCGAGACCCGCGAGCTTGGGGATCAGGAAGTACAGGCCGATCAGGCCAAAGACGATCACCGCCACGCTGATCAGCAGCCGGCGGCGGTTGATCAGCTGGGGCGAGGCGCCCTCCGTCTCGCTGTTGGCCTGCGGTGGCGGGGAGGGCTGGTCTATGGACGATTGCGTGCCGGACACGGGAATGGCTCCTGTGCGGCACCGTGGCCGCATCTCATCATTACCCGTCTGGGACGGCGCTCCCCATGGAAGAGGGCACGGAAGGGCCGTACATCAGGCGGTCAGCACCGCCTTGACGCCGCCGGAGCGGAAATGCTCGCTGAGCACGTGCGGCGCTTGCTCCAGAGGCGCCTGCGTGCTGATCACGCGCTCGGGCTGCAACCGGCCCTCCTGCATCAGCTTCAACACCGCGGGCATCAGCGGCCGCGCGGAGGTGCGACCGACGTGCAGGGTCACTTTGCGCACATACATCGGGGCGATCGGGACGCTCGTGCTGCGGTGCAGGCTCCCGGAGCTCGTGCAGACTCCGTCGGCCGCGGTCGCGGCCAGCGCCCTGCCGAGATCGGCGACGCTCGCGTCGACCACGAGTGGCGCGGGCGCGCGTCGCCGCAGTGTCCGTGGCTCGAGCGCTTCGATTCCAAGCCGCTCGGCGTGGGCGCGCACCGCTGCTCTCCCGTCGATCAGGCAGACATTGCGTGCGCCGAGTGCCTTTGCGATCAGGCCCGTATAGAGGGGAAGGCTCGCGCCGAATGGGTTGCGCGGGCGCAGCGCGCCGACGATCAAGACCTCCGCCTCGGCGTCTCGCTCCAGGGCGCTTGGCAGGTGAGGCGCGATGTGCCGGTAGGCATCGCAGAGATTGTCGGCGACGCTCGCCGCCGCCGCGGGGTCAACGCCGTCGGGCAGTGGTACGAGCATCGCGTCGGCGTAGGGGACGGCGAGCAGGTCCGAGTAGGCGCCGCCCCAGTGGCCGGTCGCAAACCCCATGCCGAAGGCCGAGACCGGGGGCACCGAGGCGCAGCTGCCGGTCAGCCCGGCTCGGCACGGCTTGCAGGTCCCACAGCTGATCTCATACGGCACCACGACCCTGTCGCCCGGCCTGCTGTGCTGGACGGACTCGCCGACGGCCCGCACTTCGGCGACGCATTCGTGGCCGAGGTGCAGCGGCAGCGGCATCTGCAGCATGCCCATCACCAGCGGGCAGTCGATGTCGCAGGTCGCGACTGCGATTGGCCGCACGATCGCAGCTTGCGGGCCGGGCAGGGCGGGCTCGGGCACGCTCCTCCAGCTGAGCCTGGCTCCCGGGGCGGCCTGCAGAGAGCGCATCCGCCCGCGGGTCGGACGCACGCGCTGGCGGGCGCCGTCGCTCGCGCGAGCGGCTGCTCGTCGCAGCCGCTCGCCGAGGTCCCGTTCCAGCAACACCGGCGCAACCGCGGCGGCGCTCGGGCCGAGCATGCCGGCGTAGTGACGCAGCGCGCCTCGCGGTCGATTTATCTGAGATCGTCTCATCTGGCCCCTATCTCATCGAGGCCTCTCGTAGTGGAAGGCCTGTGTCTGGGTCACCTTCGCGGCGAGCTGCCGTCCTTGCGTGCAAGGACGGTCTCGACCACGATCGTCGTTGCGCCCGTGTGCAGCGGCCTGCTCGTGGCCATTACGCATCCATCTGTAACTCTCCGTAGGAAGTTGGTCTTCGACTCGATCGTGGCGGTACCGAGTGCGCCCTGTGGCAGGTTCAGGAACGCGCACGCTCCGCCGCAGCTGTCCGCAAGCGCCATCAGCGCGCCGCCGTGCAGAAGGCCGCCTGCGGTGCAGCGCTCCGGCGCCCAATCCATGCGCCCGCCGCACGAGCTCAGGCGAGACCTCGACCAGCTCGATGCCGAGCAGGGAGCAGAGCGGCATCAGGTCTCGCAAGGCTGTTGGGTCGAGCGCACCCATTGGCTGAAAGTGTGACATGGATCACGTTACTTGTGTATAAATTTATATCCGGGTAACATCGCGCTGGATGGCGGTCGAGACTTCCCCCAGGACCCGCATGCCGCGCGAGCAGCGCATGCAACAAACGCTCTCGGCCGCTCACGATCTGTTCGCGCAGCGCGGCTATGCGGCGGTCACGATGGACGAGGTCGCGGCAGCCGTGGGGGTCACCAAGCCGCTGCTCTACAACTACTTCGGCAACAAGGAGCGGCTCTACATCGCCTGCATGGAACGGGCGGGGGAGGGACTGTTCGCGATGATCGGGCAGGCGGTCGCCGAGGCGAGCGGGCCAAGCGATGCGCTCGGCGCGAGCATCAGAGCCTTCTTCGGCTTCCTCGACGCCGACAGCGCCGCCTGGGCGGTGCTCTTCGACGAGACATCCGCGCACGTGGGCGAGGTCGCCGAGCGCGTCGCCGACTATCGCGGTCGGATCGCCGATCTCGTCGCCGGCTCGCTGCTGGCTCGGCTGCCGGCCAGGCGCCGTGACGCTGCGCGGGTCGAGGTGGAGGCGCTCTCGGCGGCGCTGCTCGGCGCCGCGGAGGCGCTCGCGCGCTGGTGGCTTGCCACCGAGGCGGTCTCCGCCGCGGAGGCCGCCGAGCTTCTTGATCTCGACGGTCGAGCCCGGCCTCACGCTGCGCTCGAAGAAAGGGCAGGCAAGTTGATCGACACGCCTCGGCGCGTCGCGGTGATCGGCGGCAGCCGGATCCCGTTCGCGCGCTCGAACTCCCACTACTCGCATGCCTCAAACCAGGACATGCTCACCGCGGCGCTCGACTCGCTCGTGGAGCGCTTCGCGCTGCAGGAGCAGCGCATGGGCGAGGTCGCTGGGGGCGCGGTGCTCAAGCACGCAAGCGACCGCGACCTGACGCGCGAGAGCGTGCTCGGCACCCGCCTCGCTCCCGAGACGCCCGCCTACGACGTGCAGCAGGCCTGCGGCACGGGCCTGGAGACCGCGATCCTGGTGGCCAACAAGATCGCGCTCGGGCAGATCGACTGCGGCATCGCCTGCGGCGCCGACACGACCTCGGATGCGCCGATCGGCCTCAACGAGGACCTGCGCGAGATCCTGCTCGACGTCAACCGCCAGAAGTCGCTGGTGGGACGCGCGATGCAGCTCACGCGCCTTCGCCCGGGCCAGATCGTGCCCGGCGATCCCGCGCAACGAGGAGCCGCGCACCGGCATGTCGATGGGCGAGCACTGCGCGATCATGGCCAGCGAGTGGGAGATCGGCCGCGCCGAGCAGGACGAGCTGGCGGCGCGCAGCCACCACAACCTCGCCGCCGCCTACGAGCGCGGCTTCATGGAGGATCTCGTCACGCCCGTACCTGGGGCTGGAGCGCGACCAGAACCTGCGCCCCGACTCCAGCGTGGAGAAGCTCGCCAAGCTCGAAGCCCGTCTTCGGCGGCCCCGAGGGCACGATGACCGCGGGCAACTCCACGCCGCTCTCCGACGGCGCCTCCGCGGTGCTGCTCGCAAGCGAGGAGTGGGCCAGCGAGCGCGGTCTGCCCGTGCTCGCCTACCTGCTCGACGGCCAGACCGCCGCGATCGACCACGTCCACAAGCGCGAGGGCCTGCTGATGGCGCCCGCCTACGGGATGCCGCTGCTGCTCGACCGCAACGGCCTCGCGCTGCAGGACTTCGACCTCTACGAGATCCACGAGGCGTTCGCCGCGCAGGTGCTCTGCACGCTGAAGGCCTGGGAGGACGAGCGCTTCTGCAAGGAGCGCCTGGGACGCGGAGCGGCGCTCGGCGCGATCGACCGCGAGCGGCTGAACGTCAACGGCGGCTCGCTGGCGGCGGGCCATCCGTTCGCGGCCACCGGCGGGCGCATCCTCGCGTCGCTGGCCAAGGCGCTGCACGAGCGCGGCTGCGGGCCGCGGCGTGATCAGCATCTGCGCGGCGGGCGGCCAGGGCGTGCTCGCCGTGCTCGAGAGCGCGGGAGGCGCCAAGTGACCGATCTCTACGCAGAGGCCGTCAACTCCCTGCCGGGCCGGCTGATCGCCGGCAGGCTCGGCCTGCCGCGCCCGGCGCGGCTGGAGCGCCATCGCGCCGGCGCGCCGGTGATCTCCGGCCCGGTGCTGCTCGGCGCCGCTCCCGGCGGTCGGCTCGGCCGGCGCTGGAGCGGCTGCTCGATCCGATCGAGGCCAAGCGCGCGGACGACGGGCAGGCGCCCGTGAAGGCGCTGGTCTTCGATGCGACCGGGATCGCGGACTCCACCCAGCTGGTCGAGCTGCAGCGCTTCTTCCACCCGAATCTCAAACGGGTGCAGTGCCGCTGGCCGGATCGTCGTGCTGGGCGCCCCGCCGCAGCCGCCCTCCGGCCGCGCCGCCGCCGAGCGGGCCGCATCGGCGCGCTACGCGACCGCGCAGCGCGCCCTGGAGGGCTTCACGCGCTCGCTGGCCAAGGAGGTCGGCAGAGGCATCGCGGTGCAGCTCGTCCACGTCGCCGAGGGCGCCGAGGAGCAGATCGACTCGACGCATGCGCTTCCTGCTCTCGCCGCGCTCGGCCTACGTCTCAGGGCAGGTGATCGAGATCGGCGCCCCGGTCGCGCGAGACGCCCGCGATCGACTGGGAGCAGCCGCTGGCCGGCAAGCGGGCGCTGGTCACCGGCGCCTCGCGCGGCATCGGCGAGGCGATCGCCACCACGCTGCACCGCGACGGCGCGCAGCTCGTGCTGCTCGACGTGCCCGCGCTCTCCGCCGACCTGGCGCAGGTCGCCACGCGCCTCGGCGCGCAGACGATCGAGCTCGACATCACCGACGCCGACGCGCCTGCGCGGATCGCCGACAGGCTTGCTGGCGGGATCGACGTCGTCGTCCACAACGCCGGTGTGACCAAGGACCGCACGCTCGCGAAGATGCCGGAGGACCGCTGGAGCTCGCTGATGGAGATCAACCTTTCGAGCGAGGAGCGGATCGACGATGAGCTGACCTCGCGCGGGCTGCTCGCCGCAGAACGGGCGGATCGTCTGCGTCTCCTCGATGAGCGGCATCGCCGGCAACGCGGGCCAGACCAACTACGCGACCTCCAAGGCGGGCGTGATCGGCATGGTGCAGGCGCTCTCCGGGGAGCTGGCCAAGCGTCACGCGACGATCAACGCGGTCGCGCCCGGCTTCATCGAGACGCAGATGACCGCGAAGATGCCGATCGCGCTGCGCGAAGCCGGACGGCGCATGAACAGCATGTCGCAGGGCGGCCTGCCGGTCGACGTCGCCGAGACGATCGCCTGGCTTGCGAGCCCCGCCTCGACCGGCGTCAACGGCAACGTCGTCCGGGTCTGCGGGCAGAGCCTGCTGGGGGCCTGATGGCGGCGCGCACGCTGAAGAGCCCGCCGCACCTGCTGCCGCTCTATGCGCGCGCCGCATGCCGATGATCCCCGGCGCCTGCCTGCTGCCGTTCGTCCCCGGCCGGGGCAGCGCGATCCCCGAGATCGAGCTGCTGCTCCAGGACGTGCGCGCCGAGGCCGACAGGTCGCCGCCTACGCGAAGGTGTGCGGCTTCGCGCTGCGCGAGCACGTGCCGATCACCTATCCGCACGTGCTCGCCTTCCCGCTGCACATGGCGGTGATGGCCGACGGACGCTTTCCGTTCGGCGCCGTCGGGCTCGTGCACATCGAGAACAGGATCCGCCAGCACCGGCCGATCGCGATCGGCGAGCAGATCACGATCAGGGTCCCATCCGGCGCTTGGCGCCCCACCCGCGCGGCCGGGCCTTCACGCTGGTCACCGAGGTCTACGCGGACGGCGAGCCGGTCTGGGAGGGCTTCAGCACGATGCTGCGCCGCGGCGCGAGCCCGGCGACAAAGACGTCGGACCGGGGGAGCGCGAGGCCGCGGATCGGCAGGCAGGGCAGACGCCCGCCGTCGATCTGCGGCCGAGCGCCATATGGCGGCTGCCGGGCGACCTCGGCCGTCGCTACGCCGCGGTCTCGGGCGACCGCAACCCGATTCACATGCATCCGCTCAGCGCGAAGCTGCTCGGCTTTCCCGGCGCGATCGCGCACGGCATGTGGAGCAAGGCGCGCTGCCTGGCGGCGCTCGAGAGTCGCCTGCCGGACGCTGTGGAGGCGCAGGTCGCTTCCGCAAGCCGATCCTGCTGCCGGCGAAGGTGCAGTTCGCAAGCTCGCTCTCGCAGGCGCCGGCTGACGTTGCGCCGGTGAGATCCGCTTCGCGCTCAGCGACGCGAGGAAGGCACGCCCCATCTCGATGGCGCGTCAGGCGTCTCGAGCAGACTAAAGGAGCAAGGCGAAGTGAGCGCCCAAAAGTGATCGCCGAGCGGAGCATGGGCCTTGGCCTGCGGGCGCTCGGCGCGCTCGCCGGCTCGCCCGCACTCGACAAGCTCGGCGTGCGCAAGCAGACAGAGAAGCTGATCTACCGCGCCACCAAGAACGGTTTCAAGGCGGCGACCGCCGCCAGCCGCACCTTCAAGATCGCCCGGCGGCTGCCCGGCCCGGCCAGGCAGGGCGCCGCCAAAGCGCCCGTCGCTGTTCGACATCACCCCCGACGACGAGCAGCAGATGCTCCAGGAGGCCGTCAGCGACTTCGCCGCCGAGAGGCTGCGCCCGGCCGCCGCGCAGGCCGCCGCGGACGCGGCCAGCCCCGCGGAGCTGCTCGGCGCAGGCGAGCGAGCTCGGGCTGAACATGCTCGGCATGCCCGAGGAGCTCGGCGGCGTGATGCCAGCAGCGTGCCGCTGTCACGGGCGTCCTGATCGCCGAGGCGCTGGCCCACGGCGACATGGGCATCGCCTACGCCGCGCTCGCGCCGGGCGCGGTCGCCAGCGCGCTCGGCCTGCTTCGGCGACGCCGACCAGCAGGCCACCTACCTGCCCGCCTTCGCCGGCGAGACCGCCCGCGGCCGCGCTTGCGCTGCTGGAGCCGCAGGCCGCTGTTCGACCCGCTGCGCCTGGACGACCAGCGCGGCGCGACGGCGGCGACTGGGTGCTCGACGGGGCCAAGGCGCTCGTGGCCAGCGCCCGGCGAGTGCGAGTTGTTCGTGATCGCCGCGGAGGCCGAGGGCGTGCGGGCCGGCGCTGTTCGTCGTCGAGTCCTCCACGAGCGGGCTCTCGGTCCAGCCCGAGCCGGCGATGGGCCTGCGCGCCCGCCGCGACGGACGGCTGCTGATCGAGGACGCGCGCGTGCCCGCGGCGGCGCTGCTGGCCGACGGCGAGCGCGACGCCTATCGTCGACTGCGTGCAGCGCGCCCGCCTCGCATGGTGCGCGCTTGCGCTAGGCACGGCGCACGCCGTGCTCGACTACGTGATCCCCTATGTCAACGAGCGCGCCGCCTTCGGCGAACCGATCACAAATCGCCAGGCGGTCGCCTTCGGGGTCGCCGACATCGGCATCGAGACGGAGGCGATGCGCCTGGTTGACCTACAGGGCGGCCGCGCGCGCCGACGACGGCAGCGACTTCGCGGACGAGGCCGCGCTCGCAAGCCGGCTGTGCGCCGCCAAGGGCATGCGGATCGGCTCCGAAGGCGTGCAGCTGCTCGGCGGCCACGGCTACGTCAAGGAGCATCCGGTCGAGCGCTGGTACCGCGACCTGCAGGCGGCGGGCGTGATCGAGGGCGCCCTGCTGGTGTGAGCGCAGCACAGAGAAGACCATGATCAACCTCGAGATCCCAAGAAGTTCGCGCCGCTCGTCGACCAGGCCCACCAGGTTGCGAGCGAGGTCTTCCGCCCGATCTCGCGCAAGTACGACGCCGCCGAGCACGGCTACCCCAAGGAGCTCGACATGCTCGCCGCGCTGATCGACGGCATGAACGAGGGCAGCGACACGGCGGCGCCGGCGCGACCGGCGTGCGTCGCGACGAACGCGCACGGCGGCGCGGAGAACCGCAACGGCTCGAACCTCTCCACGGTGCTCGGCATCATCGAGCTGTGCTGGGGCGACGTCGGGCTGCTGCTGTCGATGCCCCGCCAGGGTCTCGGCAACTCCGCGATCGCCTCCGTGGCGACCGAGGAGCAGCTCCAGCGCTATGGCGGCCGCTGGG
The DNA here is from genome assembly GCA_963790265.1 of uncultured Actinomycetota bacterium. Classification (GTDB taxonomy): domain Bacteria; phylum Actinomycetota; class Thermoleophilia; order Solirubrobacterales; family Solirubrobacteraceae; genus Palsa-744. The sequence goes on along the minus strand of CAWBNT010000001.1, from coordinate 2,363,969 downwards.
CGGCGATGGCGATCACCGAGCCCGAGGCGGGCTCTGACTCCGCCGCGATCAGGACCACCGCCGAGCTCGACGGCGACGAGTACGTGCTCAACGGCGAGAAGATCTTCGTCACCTCCGGCGAGCGCGCCGACCTGATCGTCGTGTGGGCGAGCCTCGACCGCTCCAAGGGCCGCGCCGCGATCAAGTCGTTCATCGTCGAACGCGACAACCCGGGGCTGAAACTGGAGCGCCTGGAGCACAAGCTCGGGATCAGGGCCTCCGACACCGCCAACTTCCGCCTGGAGGACTGCCGGGTGCCCAAGGACGCGCTGCTCGGCAAGCCCGACCGTGGACGTCAAGCAGGGCTTCGCGGGCGTGATGCAGACCTTCGACAACACGAGCCCGCTGGTCGCCGCGATGGCCGTCGGCGTCGGACGCGCGGCGCTGGATGAGACGCGCAAGCGCCTGCAGGAGGCCGGCGTGGAGATCGACGACGCCGCGCCGGCGCTCTGCCAGAGCGCCGCGGCAGCCCGCTTCCTGGAGATGGAGGCCGACTGGGACGCCGCCCGCCTGCTGACGATGCAGGCCGCCTGGATGGCCGACAACTCAAAGCCCAACTCGCTGCAGGCCTCGATGGCCAAGGCGAAGGCCGGCCGTACCTGTGTCGACGTCACGCTCGGCTGCGTGGAGCTGTGCGGCAGCGTCGGCTACGCCGAGAACGAGCTGCTGGAGAAGTGGGCCCGGGACGCGAAGATCCTCGACATCTTCGAGGGCACCCAGCAGATCCAGCTGCTGATCGTCGCCCGGCAGCTGCTGGGGAAGACCTCCGCGGAATTGCGGTAGACAGCCCCGCATGCGGGGGTCAGGAGGGCCGCATGCGGCCCTCCTCTGGAACGGCCGCATGCGGCCGTTCCCCGGTTGGCGCATGCGCCGACCGGCCACGTCATCAGGAGGGATCGCTCTCGTGCCAGGGCGGCAACCCCGCCGCTTCGGTTATCAGTCGCGTGCCGCGCCCGTGCGTGAAGAAGCTGTAGGCCCAGCGCATCAGCACCACGGCCCGGTTCTCGAAGCCGATCAGGTAGAAGAGGTGCACGAGGAGCCATGTGACCCAGGCGATCAGCCCATGCAGGCGCATGCCCTGGATTTCGGCGACCCCGTGCCCGCGGCCGATCGTCGCAAGCGACCCCTTGTCGCGGTAGCGGAAGGGGGGCAGGGACCTGCCGCCTAAGCGCGCCGCGATCAGGGCGCCCGCGTAGCGGCCCTGCTGCATCGCCACCGGCGCGAGCCCGGGCAGGCTCTGCGGCTGGCCGCTCGCGGCGTCCGCGACGACGACCATGTCGCCGAGCGCGAAGACCTCAGGGTGTCCCGGCAGTGTGAGGTCCGGATGCACGTGCAACCGGCCGACGCGGTCGGTCTGCGCGCCGGCCGCCTCGGCCAGAGCGCGCGCGAGGGGAGAGGCGGTGACGCCGGCCGCCCACACCACAGTCCGCGTCGGGATCTTGCTGTGCGCGCCGTCGGCGGTTTGCAGCTCCACGCAGTCGGGGTGGACATCGATCATCTTGTGGTCGAGCATCAGCGTCACGCCCAGGTGCTCGAGGTCCTTGGCGGCGCGGTGGGAGAGCGAGGGCGCAAAGCCCGTCAGCACCCTGTCTGCCATCTCCACAAGCAGGATGCTGCCGGTGCGCGGGTCGCTGCTCCTGTACTCGGCCGGCAGCGTGTCCATCGCCATCTCGGCGATCTGCCCCGCCATCTCCACTCCTGTCGGCCCGGCGCCCACCACGACGAAGGTGAGCCAGCCGAGCCGGGTCTCGGGGTCGTCCTCCAGCTCGGCGGCCTCGAAGGCCTGCAGGATGCGGCCCCTGACCTGCAGGGCGCTGTCGAGCGACTTCACCTCCAGCGCGAGCGTCCTCCACTCGTCATGGCCGAAGTAGGCGTAGCTGGAGCCACCTGCGACCACGAGAGTGTCGTAGGGCACGCGCCTGGCGGCGGTGCCGGCGATCGCGGGCTCGACGATCACTTCTCTGCTCTGCAGGTCGAAGCCGCTGACCTCACCCATCAGCACCCTCACGTTTCGCCGGCGGCGAAAGATGCGGCGCAGCGGCACGGCGATGTCGCCCGGGGAGAGCGCGCCGGTGGCGACCTGGTAGTTCAGTGGCTGGAAGAGGTGATAGTTGTGCCGGTCGATCAGCGTGATCTCGGCGTCTGCGCCCGCGAGCGCCTCGACTGTCTGCAGGCCGCCGAAGCCTCCGCCGATGACGAGGATGCGGTGGCGGCCAGTGGATGCGGTCATCCGGGGCAGTCTCTCATACGGCGGTGTTGAGATTGGGGACGCGGCGCGTCCCGTCGGGCTATCAGACGGCGGCCCCGCGACGCCGCGGTAGCTCTGCGAGGTCGAGCTCGTCGGAGGCAACCTCGTGCCCTGCCTGACACCGAAGCTCCACCCCGACGCGCTCTCCGCAGCCGCGGTGGCGCACCTCGACCGGGCCGCCGTCCTCGGCCAGCCAGCGGTCGCCCCATTGCATCAGCGCGACCAGCGCGGGCAGCAGATCGGCCCCCATCTGTGTCAGGCGATAGCGCTGCCGCGTGCGCTGGCCCGGCTCGCGGTAGTCCTCACGCGCGAGCAGGCCCTGATCGACCAGCTCGCGCAGGCGCTGTGCCGCGACCGGCTCGCTGATGCCGGCGAGCTTGGCGAACTGCTCGAACCGGCTTGCGCCATAGAAGGCCTCGCGCAGGATCAGGAACGCCGAGCGCGCGGAGAGCACGTCGAGCGCCCTGGCGATCGAGCACCGTTGCGCCTCCCATCCATCGCGTGGGTCGAGCCTGCCGGTCATGCGGATGGTGGTCTCTGGGCCTGCGTCGCCTGTCATCGGACCTATTCTAGCTGACTATGGCATCCCTCAGTCAGGGTGCTAAGGTGCCTGGCTATGAGATCCCTGAGCCAGCCTTCGCGTTCCTCCGCCTCGCCCCGTCTGGTGCTCGTGATCGTTTGCGCCGGAGTCGTGCTCGCGAGCCTCGACCTGTTCATCGTCAACGTCGCCCTGCCACAGATGGCCAGGGACTTCCACGCCAGCGGCCTGACCGGCCTCTCCTGGGTGCTGAACGCCTACGCGATCGTCTACGCCGCGCTGCTCGTGCTGTTTGGGCGGCTTGCCGACCGCTATCCGCGGGAGCGGGGGTTCCTGCTCGGCGTGGCGGTCTTCGTGGCTGCCTCTGCCGCCTGCGCGGCGGCTGACAGCGTCGCGATGCTCGTCGCCTTCCGCGTGCTGCAAGCGGCCGGGGCGGCGCTACTGACGCCCACATCGCTGGGTCTGATCCTTGCGACCGCCGAGCCGGAGCGCCGCTCGGGAGCAGTGCGCTCCTGGACTGCGGTCGGCGGCCTGGCGGCCGCCCTCGGCCCGGTGATCGGCGGCTTGCTCGTCGCCGCGAGCTGGCGCTGGGTCTTCTTGGTCAACGTCCCGATCGGCCTGCTGGCGCTCGCGGTGGGCTGGTGGAAGCTGCCGCATGTCCCAGGACATTCGATCCCGCGGCCAGATGCGCTGGGGGCGCTGCTCGTCACGGGCGGGGTCGGTGCGCTCACGCTCGGCCTGGTCGAGGGTGGGCAGTGGGGGTGGGGCAGCGCGAGCACGATCGCGGTGCTCGCGGCCGCCGTTGCGGTGCTGTGCCTGCTCGCGATGCACACTGCGAGGCATCGCAACCCGCTGGTCGACAGAGCGCTGTTCAAGGTGCGCTCGTTCACAGGCGCCTCGACCGTGGCTCTGCTGTTCTCGGCCGCCTTCGGCGGCATGCTGCTCTCACGCGTGCTCTGGGCCCAGGACGTCTGGCATTGGTCGGCCCTGATCACGGGCCTTTCGATCGCGCCGGGGCCGATCATGGTGCCGCTGTTCTCGTTCCTGGTCGCAGGGCGGCTGATCGCGCGGTTTGGCCCGGGACTCGTGATCGCGGCCGGATCGAGCATCTTCGCGGCCGGCGTGGCCTGGTGGGCGCTGGCTGCGGGGCTCGCGCCCGACTACGTGGGCGAGATGCTGGGCGGCATGCTGCTGACGGGCATCGGCGTGGGCCTTACGCTCCCCACGTTGATGGCGACCGGTGCCTCCTCGCTACCGCCGCAGGCATTCGCCACCGGCTCGGCCGTGGTGAACATGCTGCGCCAGGTGGGCCTTGCGATCGGGGTCGCAGTGCTGATCGCGGTGCTCGGCTCCCCAACGTCGCCCGCCGCTGCGCTCGACGCCTACGACCGCGGCTCCTGGGTGATCGCAGCGATCGCGTTCACCGGAGGCCTGCTGGGCCTTGCGCTGCTGCGCCGTCCAAGGCCTGTGCCCGAGGTCGGCCCGTCACCGAGCCTGGGTGCGGCGGTCTCGGCGCAGACATCGCCCCGATGGTGATTAGGTTCACCCCTTCCGGCAACGACCCGACAGGGGAGGCAGCGATGAGCAGCGAGACGGTTGATGTGACGACGAAGGACGGAGTGGCGGACGCCTACCTCTCGCAGCCGGATGGCGATGGTCCTCATCCCACGGTGCTGTTGCTCGTCGACGCGTTCGGCCTGCGCCCGCAGATCGAGCAGATGGCAGATCGGATCGCGGGGCAGGGCTTTGTCGTGCTCGCCCCCAACGTCTTCTACCGCGCCGGCCGGGCGCCTGTGGTCTCGCTCGACGGGCTCGATGATCCGGAGAGGCGCGGGACGCTCTTCCAGAAGATCATGCCGCTGATGCAGGAGCTGACCACCGAGCGGATCGTGAGCGATGGCGGCGCCTATCTCGACAAGCTCGAAGAGCTCGGCCGCGGACCCGTCGCCCTCACCGGCTACTGCCTGGGCGGGCGCCTTGGCTGGCGCATCGCGGCGGCGTACCCTGGCCGCGTCGCGGCGGTTGGCGCCTTTCACACGGGCGGGCTCGTGACCGAGGATCAGGACAGCCCGCACCTGAGCGCCGGCGAGCTGAAGGCCGAGATGTACTTCGGCTTCGCCGACAACGACCACAGCATGACCGCCGAGCAGATAGCGAAGCTTGAGCAGGCCCTCGATCAGGCCGGCGCCACATACCTCTCAGAGGTCTACGCCGGTGCGGCCCACGGCTACACGATGTCCGACACGCCCGCTTATGATGAGGCGGCAGCCGAGCGGCACTTTCAGGCGCTCTTCGACCTGCTGGGGCGTACCGCGGTGGCCTGAGGAGACAGGGCGCTGGCCTTGGCGCGGGTGAGGCCTCCTCGTCCGCGTATACGATTCCAAGGCAATGAGCGCAGTGGGCTACGAGCCAGGCCTGGCTGCATCGAGCTCCCGAACGTTGTTCGGCCGGGTGATGGCGCTTGTTGCCTTGACCGTGAGCTTTGCCACCCTGGGGGTCTACCTCGCCCGCGAATCTGGCGGCGTGACATGGTTCATCGCCTGGCTGCTGGCGCTTGGCTGTCTGGTCGGCCTGAACGTGGCGAGCGCCAGAGGCACCCAGAGCCTCGCGCTCGGTCTGCTGCTCGCATTTGGACTGCTGCTCGGAGCAAGCATCGCGACGACCGTCAACTACTACTCCGAAGTCGATCCGACGGCGGTCCGCCAGGCCTTTGGCGCAACGGCGCTGTTCGTGGGAGGGTTGGGTGCAGTCGGCTACGCCACCAGGCGCGACCTCTCCTTCTTGTACCGGCTGGCCTTCTGGCTGCTGCTGGGACTGATCCTCGCCGGGATCGCACTGATCTTCGTCCACATTTCCGCCGTCTACACCGCTTACGCGATCGCCGGCCTGGCCGTGTTCGGCTTGTATACGGTGATCGACTTCAACCGCCTGCGGCGAGCCCGGCAGGCCGAAGCGATTCCCATCGCAGCCGGGATCTTTCTCGATGTCCTGAACGTGTTTCTGCTCTTTTTGCGGCTGTTCGGCAACTCTCGCTGAACGCCCTGGTCGTTGCGGGAGCGGGGTCCCAACAGAGCCTTGGTCGATCTCGGCTACACGCCACGTATTGATGCTCGGCGCAAGCCCTTCATGTCTGCGCCGATGAGACCCATCCCATGGTTCACACGGTGACGCTCAGCTGAGCCACCACACCACTACGATGATCGCCCCGGCTGCCACCAGTAAGCCGACAGCGGCTGGGTTCGATTTCACCCAGATCATTGAGGTGCGTGACGATCTTCATTTGGGCTACGCCGCCGCTGTGCACCCAATAGTCTTCGGCGGCCGCGCGACACCGGCTCGGGGAGATCTGCTCGAGCTCGACCCACCCACAGCCGATCCGATCCCGGTGAGCCAAAGGCCGGCGACAGACGCGCTTCAGTGGGTGCGCGGCGAGTGAACGCCGCCTACCTCGACGCTTCGGCTCTGGTCAAGCTGTTCAAGCACGAGCCGAGACCGATGCGCTACGAGCTGCGCTCGAGCAGTGGCCGGTCCGTGGCGAGCGAGCTGACTCGTGTCGGGAGGATCACCTACAGGACGTCCGGCACGCGCCTGTAGCAAAGGTAAATGACACGAGAGTTAAACGTCTTCGTCTCGACCAGCTCCAGGTTGATTCTTTCGTTGAGGGTCGGGAAGTAGGGCGTGCCGCCGCCGAGTAGTACCGGGCTGACGAACAGCCGCCACTCATCGATCAACTCCAGCTTCATACACGCACGAGCGAGGCCGGCGCCGCCGACGGCGATGTCCTTTCCGGGCTGTTCCCTGAGCCTTGAGAGCTCCTCGCCAACGCCGTCCCCGGCTAGCCTGGTATTGCCCACCACGCTCTCCAGCGTCGTGGAGAACACGATCTTCGGCAGGGCCTTCCAGATTTGGGCGAACTTGACGTGCTCCGCGACAAGCGGGCCCTCCTCGGCCGTCTCCCAATAGACCATCGCTTCGTAGAGCCGCCGTCCGCAGAGATGGACACCAGTCTCCTGCACCTGCTCGGTGTGGAACCGAAACAGCTCCTCGTCAGGCACCGTCCAGTCGATCTCGCCATCGGGTCCGGCGATGAAGCCGTCCAGCGACACAGTCATCGAGTAGATCAGCTTCCGCATCGCGGCCCTCCTTTGGTTGGACCCCATTATTCCGTGGATAACGAGTTCGCTTGTAGCTGCTGCCGGCCGCTGGTAATTGACGCATAGGAGAACTACTTCTTTCGGGCTTCACCGGATCGCGCCCGGATCGATCTGGATTCGGCGCGCCGCCTCTCCTGCTCGCCAACCGTCGGGGGTTCGCACAGGGCATTTGTTCGGCAGGAGGTCGGGGCTGGGGAACGTGGGACGAGGCTGGTATCCTTACTCGTAGACACAAGTAAGGAGAACGTCATGGATACCTCGGCGCGGTTGACCTCCAAGGGGCAGGTCACGATTCCCAAGGCGGTACGCGATGCTCTGGAGTTGCAGGAGGGCGATGAGATCGTCTTCCGCGTGGAGCGCACCAGGGCGATCGTCGCCAAGACCGCCGACTTCATCGATATGGCCGGCACAGTCGCTGTTTCCAAGGCCAAGCGTGGGACGTCATGGGATGAGGTTCTGCGCCAGACACGACGTGCTCGCGCGGAGAGGCGCCGCTGAGAGCGTTCATCGACACGAATGTTCTAGTGCGGCATCTCACCGGTGATCCACCTGAGATGGCCGAGCGCGCGACCGCGGCACTTACGAGTGAGGGTCCGCTGCTGCTCGCAGACTTGGTGCTCGCCGAGTGCGTATATGTGCTCGAGTCCTTCTACGAGGTCGGTCGTGCCCAGGTCGCGGATCTCATGCGAGCTGCGATCGCCCTTCCTTCTATCTCGGTAATCGATGCCCGTTTGCTGCTGCGATCACTCGAGCTGTATGAGACGGACTGCTTGGACTTTGCCGAGGCGTACCTCGTTGCCAGTGCTGAGGCCACCGGCGTGGGGGTCGTCCTTTCGTTCGACCGCTCGATCGACAGAGCTGGGTTTGTCGAGCGCATCGAGCTCTAACGCACACTGCGCAAGGACACGGAGTCCGGCCGCTCAGCGACGAGGGCGAGGTCGTGGTCGAACCAGCCGAGCCGTCGAAGCACTGCTAGGCGACGACCTGCGGCGTGCCGCCGTCGCTAGGCTGTCGAGCAGGCTCTCGATCGTCGCTGTCCGCGCACGAGGTTCGCTGGAGGCTTGACCGCCTAGCTAGCCAAGAAGCTCGCGGCTCTACACTCCAGCAGGGCCTCCTCGCGGACGCACATATTGGTATCTGCAGGCCGCGCCCGAGTTGCTGGCGCTCGCAGGTCAGCGCCTTGAGGCCCCACATGCAAGGAGGCAAAAAGCGACCTGGCGTGGGTCCTTCCACGAGCTACGCTCATTGCACACGCGGCTAAACAGGAGTCATTCAGGTGAGTGCACCGAACAAAGGTCTTCGCGCGTGGTGGGCATCTCCCCCGCGGACCGGCATGCGGCTCATAATCTCGCCCTGGGAGTATCGTCACCTCCGCGCCTGGGCGCGCGTGCGCATTCTCAGCGGGATCGCGTTGGCTGGCCTTGGCGCCGTCACGCTCTCCTTCGGTGGCGCCGACTGGAAGACGTACGGGTGGGCGATGGCGTTTCTGGCAATCGGGGCGGCGAGCTGGGCGTTCGCCTACTGGGAGCTGAGCATCGATCGCTCCGAAGCTTCCCAAGGCTGAGCCTCCTCGGTCGGCCACGGCGGTGTGTCAAACCATACCTTGGGTCGCAGGCAGGCTAAGCCTGCACAATCGCCCGGCACGCAGAATGTTCGGCAAATTGTTCGGTTGTGCCAGCGGCACAAAACCGAACAACAGCGCCAGATCGTGACAGGAGCGCTCTTAATGTAGAAAAAGCCCTGATTTGCAGGGCTTTTTCTATGCGCTCGAGTGGACTCGAACCACCACGGGCCGTAAAGCCCACAAGGCCCTCAACCTTGCGCGTCTACCAATTCCGCCACGAGCGCAGAGGGGGCGAGTATAGCCAGCCGCCAGCGCGCGAAGCTCTCGGTCTCGGCGGGACGCGCCGAGACCGAGATGGCCTCGCGGCAGGCAGCCGGTTTGCATCCGTCCGTCGATCCCGCTACTGTACGAACAGGTGTTCGTTCAAGGCCGCATGGCCCTATCGACAGGAGCCGCGTCTCAATGGACATGACGAAGCGTCAGCAGGAGATATTCGATTTCATCCGCAAGCACTCCGCGAAGTACGGCTATCCGCCGACTGTGCGCGACATCGGCAAGGCGGTCGGGCTGGCCTCATCCTCGACTGTTCATGCGCATCTCGCGAACCTGGAGAAGCTCGGCCTGCTACGGCGCGACCCCTCGAAGCCGCGCGCGATAGAGCTGCTGGACAAGGCGGTTGGCGGAGCTGTGGGGGGCGTGCGCAGCCTGGTCTCGGGAGGAGGACTGCCTCTCGTCGGCTCCGTCGCAGCCGGGCAGCCTGTCCTCGCGGAGGAGAACATCGAGGAATACGTGCCGGTGCCCGAGATGGCAGGCGGCGCAGACGGTGGATATCTGCTGCGCATCCGCGGGGAGTCGATGAAGGATGCGGGCATACTCGACGGCGATCTCGTCGTCGTGCGGCCCCAGGACACCGCCTCCGACGGCGACATCGTCGTCGCGTTGTTGGGCGAGGAGGCTACCGTCAAGCGCTTCTTCCGCGAGTCGGACCACATCCGGCTGCAGCCTGAGAACGATGCGATGGAGCCGATCCGTAGCCGCGAAGTCGAGGTGCTGGGGCGGGTCGTAGGGTTGTTGCGCCGAGTTTGAGCTCCTGAGAGCTGCTCGTCAGCGCCGGACCGCTTCGCTCAGTGAGCCTGCTCGGTGCTTCGTGCTAGCGCGCGGGTCGTATGCGCGCTAGATTGAGGGTGCGGGCCAGGTGGCCGCTGGGGCTCAAAGCCCTGGAGGAAAGTCCGGACATCACAGGGCAGGGTGGTCAGGAGACCGACCCGGGGAAACCCGCGGGAAAGTGCCACAGAAACATACCGCCGACGTGAGCCGTCCCACGTGAATGGCTGACGGGCAAGGGTGAAATGGTGCGGTAAGAGCGCACCAGCGTCGCGGTGACGCGACGGCTGGGCAAACCCCACCCGATGCAAGGCCAAACAGGACCGCTTGTAGGCTGCCCGCCAAGGTCCAGGTAGGCCGCTCAGATGGATGGTCACCCACGACAGGATCCGGCTTATCGGCCCGCTAAGGAAAAGCCCCGCTAACGCGGGGTTTTTCTATGGGGCCAGTCGCTGGGTTCTCGACTGGGTGAGCAAAAAAGAAGAGCCCCGCTACAGCACGATCACCATTGATTGCGACCGTGCTCCTCGAAGGCGTGGCGTTACGTTGCTACGGCGCGTTGCTGTCAGCGTCTTGGGCTTGCTCGATTTCCTGCAGGAAGCTTTCAAAGTCCGGGATCCAATCTGGCACCTGGTCGAGCACCAGGGACTCGATGGACCATCTCCCGTCTGTGGAGCGTTCTGCAGCGGCGCGAGCCGCATCTTCAGTGGTGTACACGCCAGCGATCTTCGTGAATTCCGTTCCGGGATCGGATATTGCGACCCATACGTTCATCGGTGCAGAGTCTACCCATAGGCATGAAGACCTGCCTGAATACCGACGACCAGACAGTATGGGGCTCTGATTCCCCCTTTTTGGTCACCGTTGACGGCGGCGTGTCGAAAGCGCTGGGATCAGCATTGCAGAGTCGAATATCGGTCGTGTGAAGGCTCGAAGCGACGCCACGTGAGCGGCGGAGTCGCCGGCCGGGTTCGGAATGAGGGCGAACATGAGATCCCGCATTCCAATGCGAAATTCGCACGTTTACGCCCGTGATCCGCGGTCGGGTAACGGGCATTTGCGGCTCACTCTTCAGCATCCACGGCAGCATCTCTATCAGGCCGAATCTGCATCAACTCAAACGGCAGCAAATGGACGCGCGACATCCCGGGCATCGACGGCACGCCGGCTGCCGTCGGGCTGGTGTGCTTGCGTTGGAGAGCGTCACGATCGGCTGTCACAGAAAGTTCCTGCTCGCATCGGTATCCAGCCGATCGATGGCTCATCGGAGAAGGCAGGGAGAAGCGATCGTCGCGGACCGCTCTCATCCACCAGATGCCTTTCGAGATTCTCGACCACGCCTGGGGTCAGCTGCGGCGGCTGCTACGAAATGGCCGCGGTCTTGCCGCGTCGGGGTCGACGGCCACTCTTCTGCTGTGGATCGTATGCTCGAGCTCCGATCCAGCTCGAGCCATGCTGACGTTCATCGTTCTCTCGCCGGGGATCTGGTGTCTGTCTTGGTGGGTGGCGGGTGTTTTGCGTGATGTCGGCGATGGTTTGATGCGCGGCCGGGCTCCCGACATCCGAGTGGGTCGCAGATGGAAATCGAGCGGCGCGGGCGGCACAGGGCTCAACGCCGATGCCGACGCGCGCATCTTCGCTGACCGTGGAGGCATCATGCTCCGCAGACGCATCTGGTTCGTAGGCTCTGGCACGCCGCCGATCGAGCTCGATCGACGGAGGTGGCCCGCGATCGGCGACTCTCAGGCTGTCCACCCGCAGTATCTGGTGCGCTTCCGCGAACGTCGCTTCTGGTACTACGGCGGCGTCGTCTACTGGACGAGCGCCGCCTACAACAGCGCCGACGTACAGGCGCTGCTCAACGCTGAGAGCCTGCGGCGGGCGCGCAGGCTCGAGCACGCACACGCTCTGATGGCCGCCGCGGTTTCGCCGGCGCCGCGAAGGCGGGAGCGGATCCCCCGCGAGGCGAGGCTTGCGGTATGGCAACGCGACAAGGGCCGTTGCGTGGAGTGCGGCAGCGACTTCGAGATCCAATTCGACCATCTGATCCCGTTCAGCATGGGCGGCGCGTCGACGATCGAGAACCTGCAGCTGCTCTGCGCGCGATGCAATCAGAGCAAGGGTGGCCGGCTCTAGCAGCCAGCGCGCTCGGGGGGGCGCCTAACGCTAGTCGAGCTCAGCCGGCGAAGAGATCACATCGAGATGGTCCTCGACCCTTGCGATCTCGAGCAGCCGGGCGACCTGCCTGCCGCCCGGCACGATGGCGAAGCGCTGGCCGCTCTCGCCGCAGCGCTCGTGGGCGAGCAGGATCGAGCGCAAGCCGGTCGAGTCCATGAACTCCAGCTCTGTCAGGTCGACGACGATCGCGGAGGCACCCGTTGCGCTTGCCGTCTCGAGCTGGGTGTTCAGCGCGGGTGCGGTGGCGAGATCGAGCTCTCCGTGCAGCATGAGGACAGCGGTGCCGCCATCCTGCGCTACCTCTATTCGCAGACGGTCAGCCGCCGACATTGGCAGAGCCTACCGCAGCGCTAGTGCGATTCCGAGCGCGTCGAGGGCCTGTCGCCTCGCCGCTTGCCGGCGCTGTGGAGACGGATGGCAAGCAGGGCGATGTCGTCTCGCGCGCTGCCTCCGGCATGCGCGACAGCGGCCGCCTCGATCCGGCGTAGAAGCTCCTGTAGAGGTATGTGCGGCGCCGCAGAGCAGAGCTCTCGCAGTCCCTCTTCGCCCAGCGGCCTTCTGGGGGCGCCTGCCTCGATCACGCCGTCGGTATGCAGCACGAGCGTGTCGCCCGCCCCCATCTGGACCTCGGCCTGCTCGATGTGGATCGGGTCGAGCACACCGAGCAGCGTGCCCGGCCGACCGACCCCCCGCACCTCTCCCACACTGTTCGCGAGCACCGGCTGGGGATGCCCCGCAAGCGCGATCGTCAGATGCGCCCCGGGGGGCCGCAGATCCACGAGGACCAGCCCGAGCGTGCACATGTCAAGCCCGGGGGGCTGCTGCATCAGCGCTTGGTGTACCGACTCGAGCATCACCCGTGGCGCCTGGCCGCTCATCGCGGCGGCGCGCAGGGTGTGGCGCGCGAGCGCCGTGACCGCTGCGGCCCGAGGGCCCTTTCCGCATACATCGCCGATCGCGAGCACCCACCGGCCATCGCGATGCTCGAAGACGTCGTAGAAGTCGCCCCCGACCTCGTTGAGCTCTCCGGCCGCGGCGTAGAGGGCGGCAAGCTCGGCTCCCGGCACATCCGGCAGGTCTTCCGGAAGCAACGCCTGCTGCAGCGTGCTCGCGATGCGCGTGCGCTCGGTGTAGAGGCGCGCGTTCTCCACCGCGATGCCGGCCCTGCGGCCGAGCTCTTCGAGCAGGGGCACATCCGCTTCGGCGAGCTGGCGGCCCTCCAGGTCGCTTGCGAGCGTGATCGCGCCGACCACGCGGCCCCCTGCACTCATCGGCACGACGATCGCGGTGCCGACTCCAAGCTCCGCGAGCAGTCCATAGTGCTCGGCGTCACGTGCATAGCTTTCGAGTGCGTCGGGCTGCACCTCGGCGAAGATCGCTCGGCCGCTGCGCAGCACCTCGGCGACACCACTGGGATCGTCGCGATGCGAGGGATAGGCGGTCTCGATGCGACCTGCGAGCTCACGCTTGGTCGGGTCATGGTGATGGGTCGCCACCGGCTCGATCAGACCGTTCGCATCGAGCAGGCTGACCGAGCACCAGTCGCCCAGCCGCGGTACCGCGAGCTTTGCGATCTGCTCGAGGGTTTGCTGATGGTCGAGCGAGGAGGCAAGCACGCGGCTGGCCTCGGCGAGGAAGTTCTCGGCGATCTGCGTTCGCTTGACCTCGGTTATGTCCTCGAAGACGTTGACCGCGTAGAGCGGGCGTCCGGTCTCCGGGTCGGGAATCGGCGAGGCGCGCGCCATCAGCCACCGCTCACGGCCGTTTGCCTTTGCGATGTTGCGCACCAGCAGCGGCTCGGGCTGCTCGCCGCGCAGCAGCTTGCGCCCCGGCATCTGCTCCAGGGAGAGCGGCTCCCCGTGCTCGTCGAGCACGATGAAGCGGTCCATGATCGTGCCCGGCCGCGCCTGCGTCAGCTCCTCTACCGAGGAGGCGCCGAGCAGATCGACGGCGGCTCGATTGGCAAAGACGGTGCGTCCGTCGCGATCGATGACCGTGACCGCCTCGGCGAGGCCGATCAGGATCGCCTCCAGTCGCTGCTCCAGCCCGCGCAGATCCGAGTAGAGCTGCGCGTTGTCGATCGCGAGCGCGGCCCGGCGTGCGAGCTCGTTGATCAGCTCCGTCTCGGTCTCTGTGTACGGCTGGCCCTCCCCGAGCCGCAGCACCGAGAGCGCTCCCAGGGTGTGGTTGCGGGCGGCCAGCGGGGCGACGATCGCGGAGCGGTAGCGGTTCTCGATCATGAACATGGCGTGCTCGTCGCCCGCCGCGTAGCTGCGAAGCCTCTCCTCGGAAAGCTCGCCGAGCAGCTGCGGCACGCCGCTCCTGATCACCTGCGCCACGGGATGCGCACCCGCGCTCGAGATCGGATGCAGGCGGCGCATCTGTTCCAGCTCGTGCCCGATCCGCTCGTTGCTGCAGGCGACGGCGACCTCCCTGATCTGGCCGTCCTCGTTGCAGAGGTCGATGATGCAGAGGTCCGCCATCTCCGGCACCGTCAGCTGTGCCACCTGTCGCATCGTGGTCGCGGGATCCAGAGACGTGGCAAGCACCGCGCCGGCCTCGATCAGCAGCGAGGCGGCCTTGTCCGCGGACAGGTCCGGCTGGCTGGGGAGCAACGCCTGCTCAGCGCCACGCTCTCCCCGATCGTCTGCCATCGACTCTCAGCCTTGCCCAATCCCAGGCCGTTGTCAAGGTCCCCAACGATCGGAGCCCTTGTGTTGGTGGTCTCCCGGCGGGCTGGTGCGCGAGCCGCGTCCTATTGGGTTAGGAGGCGCCCTTGTCCGCCGGCTCGCGTGCCGGCGCGGGGGAAGGGGCCTTTCGGCGGCCACGGCTGGCTTTGGCCGCCGGCGGGTGCTTCGCCCTGATCTGGGCGAGGCTCTCTTCGAGCGCACCGATGAGATCCGGCGTGGGTGAGGGGGCGGGCGGCTCGGGCACGATCTCGATCGTCTGTCCCTTGGCCTTGCTGTCGATCAGCGCCTTCAGGCGTTCACGGTGCCGGTCGCGGTAGTGGGATGGCTCGAAGTCGGTGCTGAGCTCCTCGATCACGGCGATCGTCCTCTGGACCGCCAGATCGTCAGGGTCGGCGTCGGGTATCTCCAGCTCCCCGGTGTCTCGTATCTCCTGCGCGAAGAGCAGGGTACTGAGCAGCAGCCGGTCTTCGTGGGCGCGTACGAGCACGGGGTGCTCGCGGTTGTGGATCACCGTCTGGCCGATCGCGGCGCGCCTGCCTGAGGCCATCGCGTCGACCAGCAGGCGATAGGCGCGCATCGGGCCTTGAGCCTCGCCGGTTGGGGCCAGCCAGTAGGAGCGGTCGTACATCACGGGATCGACCTGAGAGAGCTCCACGAAGCGTTCGATCTCGATCGTGTCCGTACGACGTGGTTGGGCTGCGAGCAGCTCCTGGTCTGTGAGCATCACCATCTTGCCATCGACTTCGAGCCCATGAGCGACCTCATCGATCGGGACTTGGCTGCCGTCGGCGGTGCAGATGCGCCGAACGCTCACAGGCTCTTGGCGGTCGGCATCGATCTCGCGCATGCGTATGTCGCGGTTGCGGGTCGCGGAGAGCAGCGAGACCGGCACGTTGACCAAGCCGAAGGAGAGCGAGCCATTCCAAAGCGCGCGTGGCATCACGTGCCCCTCGCGACGCTGGCCTTCAGCGCTGCCAGCAGGTCGTCGGTCTCCTTCGGCGCCGCTCGACGCCGCATATTGCTCCTCTTGCCACTGGCCTTGCTGCGCGCGAGCTTTTCCACGCGCTCGCGATAGGTGTCGCGAACGCGGCCGGGCTCATAGGCGCCCGAGAGCTGCGCGATCAGCGTCGCCGCCATCTCCATCTCGGGCCTGCCGGTGCGGCGCGCCTTGGTCTTCAGCTTCACGCTGGAGCCGCGGACGAGCTCGTCATGGAAGCGCATCGTGTGCATCCTCAGCGTGTTCTCGGTTGCCCTTACGGTCACGAGCCGCTCACGGCTGCGCAACACCACTCGGCCGATGCCGCTGCGGCGCGTTTGCGTGAGCGCCTCCAAAAGCACGGCATATCCATCTTCTCCGGCGGGCTGGGGCGCGAGATTGTAGGCGCGGTCCCAGTAGAGGGGGTCGATCTGCTGCTCGGGCACGAACGCCTCGATCTCGACTGCGCGCCGCTTGGGTCTGTCCGCGCCCTTCAGCTCCTCGGCGGAGAGGATGACGAAACGGCCGGAGGAGATTTCGGCGCCGCGGACCACCTTCTCTGAGGCGACCTCGCTGCCGCTGTCTGGGTCGAAGTAGCGATGCGCGATGGGCGCGCCGTCGCTTGCGTGCAGCTCGCGCATGCCGAGAGACCGCGGGTCTGTCGCGGCGTAGACCTTGACGGGGACAGTGACCGAGCCGAACGCGATCGCCCCATTCCACATCGAACGTGCCACAGCGGATCGATACCCTAACGCGCCCTCGTACACGCTGGGCGCTTTGAGTGGTTTGTTGCAGCTTCTCGATTATCCACCTCCGGGACGGGGTAGGCAAGTGTCATGACTGCAGGCACCTCTCTGTTGCTGATTGCGGCCGGCGCAATCCTGCGCTACGCGGTCACCGCGACGACGAGTGGCATCGATCTACAGACGGTCGGGCTCGTGCTGATGATCGTGGGGATCGTGGGACTCGTGCTCTCGTTGATGTGGATGGGCGTGTGGTCTCGTTCGCGTGGAGGGCGCGCCCAGGCGGAGGCCGAAACGCCGCCCGAGCCGGGGCCCAGGTATTGATGCTCGAGGAGGCCAGGTGGGTCTGGGCCTTTCCGTGCGTTCTCTGAGGGCTCCGCAACACGACGACTGTCGAAGTGACGCTATGCGACTGGCGACTAGCGGCTCTCGCGAATGCCGAAGACGAGGGTCTCTCTCTCGCTCTCCCGGCGTACCTCGCGCTCGTCGCTGAGTCGCTCGACCGTCGCACCGAGGCCCTCGATCGATGTGTCGGCAAGCAGTTGTGCTGCGCCGCCCGGCAACAGCGGGGAGACGCTCAGCTGGACGGCACGGGCAGTAGCGGCCACCTGCACGCACAGATGCGACCCGTCGATCGCGGGCTGGCAATGTGCGGCGATCGCCTCGCCGAGCAGCTGCAGGTCGGAGATCCGATCGGTGGAGAGGTGAGCACGCGAGGCCAGTGCGCCAAGCAGCCGCGGGAGGACGGGCCCCGCCAGTGAGCAGGGACCGATCGCAGCCGAGACCCAGATGCCTGCGGCATCGAACGGGCGTGGCATCTGCGGTAGCTGGCCACCTGGGTCGAGCGCTGCGAGCCCTGGCGCGCAGAAGCGCATCCGCACTTCGACGCCGGTCCTGGGGAGGTCTCTGATCTGCATGCTCTCCGAGAGCGCCTCGATCACCATCAGGCCGATGTGATGGCTCTCCGGGCCAGGAGCGAGCGCCGGCTCTCGCATGCCGGCGCCGCGGTCGCGGACGCTCACCTCGAGCGCGTGGTCCTCCAGCGTGAGATCGAGCTCGACCGGTCCCAGCGCGCCGTCGTAGGCATGCTGAACCACGTTGTTGCAGGCCTCGGTGACAGCGGTGCGAACGTCGTCCATCGTTCCGACATCGATGCTCGTCGCCTCGGCCACGCCCCCGAGCAGCTCGCGCACCAGCGAAACGTGCTCAGGGCGGCTAGCAAGCTCGAGGCGGACGTTGGGCCTGGCTTGCGATTGGACAGTCGAATGCATTCTGGCTTCCTGATGGACGCTACCCGGCCGCGCGGCCGCCTACGCGGGGCCTCGCCAGATGCGAGATGGTGGCCTTGGCTCTGCTTGCGGTCAAGTCTCGGCGCGTGGCGCCGCTCGAATCAGGCGTCGGTGAGAGCACGCAGCCGCTCCAGCGAGCGGCGCAGCAGCCTGGAGACCTGCATCTGGGAGATGCCCACGCGCTCAGCGATCTGGGTCTGCGTGAGTTCCTGGACGAAGCGCATGTGCAGGATCCGCCGTTCGCGCTCCGGTATCTCCGATAGCGCGCTGGATATCGTCGCGTCCAGCTCGATGAGCTCGTAGCGACCGTCGAGATGCCCGATGCTCTCACCATAGCTCTGCGACTCGCCATCCTCGTTGGAGCGCGGGGCGTCGAGCGACATCACGTCGTAGACGCGCGCCGTCTGCAGCGCCTCGTGGATCTCCTCGACGCTCAGCTCCAGATATCTGGCCAGCTCGCCGGCCGTCGGTGCCCGTCCGTGCTCGCGGGTCAGCTGCTCCTGTGCCTCGCCCACCTTCAGGGTGCGCTCCTGGAGACTGCGGGGGACATGCACGGCCCAGCCCGAATCGCGGAAGTAGCGTCGCATCTCGCCGAGGATGGTGGGTACGGCAAACGAAGCAAACGCGTTGCCGCGCGCGGCATCGAAGCGATCGATTGCCTTCAGCAGGCCGAGCATCGCGACCTGCAGCAGATCCTCGAAGGGCTCGGAGGAGCGGTCATAACGCCGCGCAAGGCTGCGTGCCAGGGGCGTGAACCGGCCGACGAGCGCCTCGCGCGCTTGCTGGTCTGCTTCCTGTTGCCATCCCCTGAAGAGCAGATGCAGATCGCCCGTGGAGTGCGGTGCGGTGCGCGCTCGCGGCGGTGTGAGCACAGTCGAAGCCATCGTGACCATCCTCTCGTGGTTTGCCGTTACGGACATTGCCCTACCCACATGCGTCGCCGTCCATGCGTATGGCCTTGCGGACTGGATCGGCAGATGGGGCGCCGCGGCACGGGCCGCGAGCCCGGCGGCCCGAGTTGAGTAGCATCGCGAGGGCGATGAACGAGAAGTCAATCCAAGAGCCACTGGTCTGCGTGGTCGAGGTCCCAAAGGGCACGCGCAACAAGTACGAGCACGATCCCGTCCTCGGGGGCATCAGGTTCGACCGCCTGCTGCTGACCGCTGCGGTCTATCCAGCCGACTACGGCTACCTGCGCAGCACGATGGGTCTCGACGGCGATCCGCTGGACGCGCTCGTGTGCCTGACCGAACCGACCTTCCCGGGTTGCCTGATACCGGTCGAGCCGGTCGGGATGTTCAAGATGCAGGACGAGGCGGGCATAGACGACAAGATCATCTGCGTGCCGACGGGCGATCCCAACTGGAGCCGCTTTGGCGATCTGGAGAGCATGCCCCAGCTGCTGCTGCACGAGATCGAGCAGTTCTTCACGATCTACAAGGATCTGGAGGCGGGCAAGAGCGTCACGGTGGAGGGCTGGTGCCCACGCGAGCAGGCGGTCGCTGAGATCGTCGATGCGCAGCAGCGCGCAGCTGAGGCGATCGCGCGCGGCGAGCTGATCGATCACCCCCCGGTACTCGGCGGCGGCGCGTCTGCGAGCTGAGTCGCTGCTCACCGCAGTAGACGTTTCATCCTGCGCGGAGTGATGAGCGTGGTCGAGGGCACTGCAGGGAGGATTTCCTGCGCGGAGAGGCTCTGGGTCTACCGTCCTCAGCGCAATCGAAGGCTGCATGCTCGTTCTTGCATGCCTTCGCGTGAAGAACGCGGCGGCGGCGCTCGACGGATGCTTGTGCCGCTTCGAACGCGGCCTCGCCGGGTAAGTGCGGGTCATGGCCCGAAGCGAAGACCCACTGGCGGACGACGAGGCTGACGCGGCGGCACGAGAAGCCGCCGAGATAGGCGGAAGGGTCCCGCAGGAGGAGGGGATCGATCCGGGGCAGCGTGCCCTCGTGGAGGGTGGCGGCGGAGTCGCCGAGGGTTTCGAGCTGGCCGAAGAGGATCTGATCGAGCACGCAAGCCACGGCGATCAGCAGTCGGCCAGGCCCGCGTACCACCACCGTGACGACCGCGACGAGGAGGCCGAGGAGCAGAGCGGGGAGGCCGACGGCTTCCGCTCCAGCGAGACCGACGGCGAGTGGTGAGCATCCACGGGCTCCGTCCGAGGCCGCGGCGGCGCGGTCTCAGCGGCGTGCTTGTGCGGCGGGCGGAAAGGGGTCCAGCACCGAATCCTCCTCGCTTCCGGCTGCGCGCTGGGTCTCCTCCGCGTCT
Source organism: uncultured Actinomycetota bacterium (assembly GCA_963790265.1). Taxonomy (GTDB): domain Bacteria; phylum Actinomycetota; class Thermoleophilia; order Solirubrobacterales; family Solirubrobacteraceae; genus Palsa-744. Next base: position 2,344,178 of record CAWBNT010000001.1, on the reverse strand, counting down.
TGCGCCCTGACTCGCCGCACGCCGGGGGCACTCAGGCCATCAACGTGGATCATGAGGATCTCCAGCGTCGTGCAGTCCTCGACCAGTCGCAGCGAAGGCTCGTGCGGCAGCTCGCCCACGATGTTGAACAGGGAGCTCCCGTCGGTCAGGTAGACGCCGGGAGCGAAAGGGTCGTCGATCGGGACAGAGGGAGGTGTTCTCTTTCGTGGCATGGTGCCCTCACTCTCCTTGATGAGTTTGACGCTGCCAGCGTAAGGTCGCAACCATCGCGGCCGCATCGGTGATTACCCCGTAATGCGGCAGGGGATTCCCTCGCTGGATCGCCGCGATGATTCCCGCAGCAGGCCCGCCGCGAGTGCGCCGCGGAGTGCTCGGCGCTCAGCCGACGCTCGCGCCGGCGGCGCCCTCGTGCTGAAGCTCCTCCAGCATCGAGCGCATCGTCTCGGCGTCGCAGGCGACCATCGAGGGCCATGGCTTGGCGGGATGGTCCTCGATGGTCTTCAGCCCGTTGCCGGTGATGACCGCCACCACGACCTCGTCGGGGTCGAGAACCTGCTCCTCGGCGAGCTTTCGCAGCACGGCGATCGTCGTGCCCCCGGCCGGCTCGGTGAGCACGCCCTCGGTGGCGGCGAGCAGGTCGAGACCTTCGAATATCTCCTCGTCGCTGGCCTGTCTGGCCGTACCGCCGCGGCCGCGAACAGCATCTATCACGAGATGGCCGTCGCCCGGCGCGCCGATCGCCAGCGAATGCGCGACGGTCGTTGGCCTGCAGGCGCGGATGTCGGCATCTTCTGCGAGGATCGCGCTCGCGATCGGAGCGCAGCCCTCTGGCTGGGCGATGTGGAGCTTGACCGCGGAAGTCTTGGCCATGCCGACGGTCTCGAGCTCGATAAGTCCCTTGTGGATGCGTGAGGAGAGCGTCCCGCCGGCTGCGGCAGTGACGATGTGGTCGGGCGCCTTCCAACCAAGCTGCTCGACGATCTCGAACGGCATCGTCTTGGCGCCCTCGGCGTAGAAGGGGCGCAGCGTGATATTGGCGAACTCCAGTCCGCTTGCGAGCGCGACCTCGCGACACTGTTTGTTGACTTCATCGTAGTTGCCCTCAACCTGGCAGACCTTCGCTCCCAGCGCCCTGCACGCGAGCGCCTTGGTGCGCTCCAGGCGGTTGGGGTAGAAGACGTAGGCGGGCACGCCCGCCTTTGCGGCCAGCGCCGCGACCGCGGTGCCGACGTTGCCGGTGGAGACGCAGCCGATCTCCTGCTTGCCCAGCTCCAGCAGCCGAGCGATCGACATGGAGACGACGCGGTCCTTGTAGGAGAGGCTTGGCCGCGAGGTCGAGTCGTCCTTCACGTAGAGATTGCGCAGGCCGATCGCCTCGCCCAGGCGGTCCGCCCTGATCAGCGGGGTGAAGCCGGAGTGCTGCCCCACGCGCCGCTGCGCGGCGGCGTCCAGGATCGGCAACAGCTCCTCGAAGCGCCAGATGTTCATCGGGCGCTCGCTCAATGGGACATCGCGCAAGCGCTTGGCCGCCAGCTCGTAGTCGAAGTCGACGTCGAGGTTCTTGCCGCAGTCCGGACACGCAAAGACGGGCTCGGAGACCGGGAAGGAGCGTTCGCACGGCTCACAAACCAGGCTGGTCGCGCACGAGCGCGTCTCGTGCCTCCATTGGTCTTGCGCGAATGCGGTGCTCATGGCCTCACCCTCTGATGGATGGCGGTGACGCCGGTTGACGTCCCGTACGGCTGTCTCCTTGCCACTGAGAAGCCTCGAGGGTGCCTGCGTCGACCTTCACGCTGGTCATCCAGCGGCCGGTCGCGCCCCCGGTGGTCTCTGAGCGCAGCGTAGCGAGCGCTCCGGAGCCTTTCAATTGGTTGTGTGAGCGCATCGAAGTGGGGTGTTGGTCCTGCCTGCGCAACGGCTCAGCACGTCTGGGGATGCTCGCAGAGACCATCGCCTACGACTCCGCCGGCGAGCTTGCGCCATGGCCGGCCGGGGCCGGCGAAGGCGGCTCTGTTTCTCTCTGTGAGAGATCGATGCCGGAAAGGCGCTCGATCGCTCCCGCCTGCGGCCAGGGAGGCTCCACGCCCTCGCGCCCGTGGCCCGAGTCGAGCCAGGACTGCTCAGCGATGTGAGGCGCGAAGGGGGCGATGATCTGGGCAAGCGTCGCAAGCGCGGCGACGAGCACGTCGCTGTCCTCACGGCTGAGCGTCCCGCGCCGCTCGAGCACGCGCGCCTCGAAGTCCTGAATGCGCGTGAAGAGCCGCATCGCATCGCGCACCGCGCTGTGCATCTCCAGCCGCTCGAGCTCGCCGGTGATCCGCTCCAGGGCCACGTCGCACCACTTCGCAAGCCGCGCTCGCAGATGCTCGGTGTGCTGCTTGCCCACGTCCTGCGCTGCGGCGGGCAGCTGTGCGCGGTCGCGGCTTCTCGCATACTGCGCCTGGGAGTAGTCCCAGAGTTGGGTCAGGAATCGATGGCAGTGCTGTACGGCGCTGTCTGTCCAGTTCAACGAGCGCTGCGGCCTGGCGGCGTAGAGCACCGCCAGCCGGACCGTGTCCGCGCCGTACTGTGCCACCAGCTCGTCGGGGTCCACGACGTTGCCGAGGTGCTTGCTCATCTTGCGCCCGTCCCTGATCACCATCTCGTGGAAGAGGCAGCCGGCGAACGGCTCGCCGTCGGCCAGGAATGAGAGCGGGCCGATGTCCCGCAGCGCCTTGGTCACCAGCCGCTGGTCGAAGACGAAGTTGCCACTGTCCGATCCGGCGACCACGCGCTCGCATGGAAGCCACGTGCGCAGATCGGGCAGCCCGAATATCTCCGGCAGGGCGTCGTCGCGATGCTGCGGCGGAACGCACACCGGCACCCACAGCCACAGCGCGTCGAAGTGACAGTCGAGCGTATCCGTCTCCCGCTTGGCGGGCTGCCCGCAGCTTGGGCAGGTCGTGTTCACGAAGTCATCGCGCGCAGCCAGCGGGTTGCCCTCGCCGGTCGGGATCAGGTCCCGCGGCAGCTCCACCGGCAGCTGCTCCATCGGCACGGGCACCGGCCCGCACCGTTCGCAGTTGACGATCGGGATCGGGGTGCCCCACGAGCGCTGCCTGGAGACCGAGAAGTCGAAGGCCTTGTAGCGCACGGCCTCGCGGATCTCCGCCGGGCCGTGCGGCGCGGGTGCGGGCTGCGGGTCGGCGGCGATGCCGAGTCTGCGCGCCAGCACCTCGTCGGTGCGGTCGGCCTCTGGTATGCCGAAGATGATCGTCACGCCAAAGCGCGAGTCCACCACCGGGGATATGACCACTGGCAGCAGGGTCTCGCCGGAGGGCGAGATCACGTGCCTGCCGGTGTCGAGCACCGGGACAGCCTCGGCCTCGCGCGAGCTGCGCTCCCAGCCTCCCGAGCGCATCTCCTCCAGGCCGGCCTGGACCTCGGGATCCTGCGCCCAGAGCTCGGCCTCGGGGTGCCGCGGGGAGATCATCACAAAGCGTGGGCGCGCCACGGCGTCGGCGTGGGGGGTGAAGACCGTGAGCGCGTCCCCCTTCGGCGTGCGCAGCTGGGCCTCGACGCCGTCGACCCGGCCGAGCACGTAGCGCTGAGAAGCCAGGGATGTTTCATCCCACGGGGAGAGCTCGGCGATCCGGCGGTCGTTCTCCTCCAGGTATGCGCTGATGCGCAGGGTCCACTGCGGCCGCTGGATCAGCCGCACCGGGTTGTGGCAGCGCCAGCAGAGGCCGTCCTCGACCTGGATGCTCGCAAGGGTCGTCTGGCAGTGCTCGCACCAGTCGACGCTTCCGGTGCCCCGGTAGATCAAGCCGGCCTGCAGCAGCGTCAGGAACAGCCACTGCGACCAGCGGTACATCTGGGCATCGGAGCTCATGAAGGCGCGATCCCAGTCGAAGGAGAAGCCGAGCCGCAGCAGCTGGCCGTGCATGTGCTCGGCGCAGCTCTGCACCCACTCGCCCGGCGGGACACCCTGCGCGATCGCCCCGAGCTCGGCCGGCAGGCCGAACGCGTCGAACCCGAAGGCGAAGAGCACCGACTCTCCGCGGGCCCTGTTGAAGCGCGCGTATGCGTCGCCGATCGAATAGCTGCGAACGTGGCCGATGTGGATGTTCCCCGAGGTGAACGGGGCGGAGGGCTTTATGTACCGGTGCGGCCTGCCATCATCGATCGCGGGGGTCCTGAAGGCATCGCGCGCGGCCCAGGCCGCCTGTCTGGCGGCCTCGATCTCGGCGGGCACGTAGGCGCCCTGCGCGGCGGTCGCCTCGGCGTCCCCGTGCGTGCCCTCGTGCTGGTTGTCGTGTGCGGCGCTGCTCATGTCCCTCTCGCTGATGTCCTGGTCCTGGTCGTGGTGATCCATGCGTCGATCTGTCTATCGGCTCCGACTCTGTCTTCACGGAGTCGGAGCCTGCCGGTCGGCCGCTCCTGGCGAAGGGCCACCGTCACGCGTCACGCCGGGTCCGATGGCTCGCGGTGTGGGACGCCAATCCTCCAGCTCCTGGCGCGCGAGGCCGCTCGACCCGAGCGGGTCAGACGTGATTGCGGGATTCTCGCGAAGCGTGCATGGATCTGTGGGTTTGCGCGGCCAACTCTCGCGCGCGTCCCACCTAGAAAGTATAGGGCCGCGCATGAGGCGAGCCGGGGCATCGTCGCAGCGTGCGAGGCGGCATGTCAAGCGTCGTTTTCGACTTCTTCGCATGTTTGCGGCGGGGGCATTCGCGGGCTGCTGGGAGGAGAAGCAAGGGGAGGCTCGACGGCCGGCCCCATTGCTATGCTGGCGCCACTTGGCAAGCGCCTATTCAAACGCCTCTTCGGACCGTCGAAGGTCCCCCCATGGCCCCGCCCTGCGCGGGGTCTTCTCGTCCGCCTCGACTGCAAGGATCGATCGATGGAAGTAGAGATCGGACGCGGCAAGAAGGCCCGCCGCGCATATGGATTCGACGACATCGCGATCGTGCCCTCCAGGCGCACGAGGGACCCCGATGACATCGACATCGCCTGGAAGCTCGGGCCCTACCAGTTCGAGCTGCCGATGATGGCCTCGGCGATGGATGGGGTGGTTTCTCCGACCACGGCCGGAATCGTCGGCAAGCTCGGGGGGCTGGCGGTGCTCAACCTGGAGGGCATTTTCACTCGCTACGAGGATGCCGAGGCACAGCTGGAGGAGATCGCCACGCTGCCCAAGCAGGAGGCGACGCGGCGGATGCAGGAGATCTACGCCGAGCCGGTCAAGCCCGAGCTGATCGCCCGTCGGGTGGCGGAGATCAAAGAGCAGAAAGTCGTGGTCGCGGCCTCGCTGACACCCCAGCGCGTGCGTAACTACTACGAGCTTGCCCTGGAGGCCGGGCTCGACGTGCTCGTGATCCAGGGCACCGTCGTATCCGGCGAACACGTCTCGACCACCACCGAGCCGCTGAACCTCAAGGAGTTCATCCCCTCGCTGGACGTTCCCGTCGTCGTCGGCGGCTGCGCCTCCTACCACACGGGCCTTCACCTGATGCGGACCGGCGCGGCGGGCGTGCTCGTCGGCGTTGGCCCCGGTGCCGCCTGCACCACGCGTGGCGTGCTCGGCATCGGCGTGCCCCAGGCCACGGCGATCGCGGACGTGGCCCACGCGCGCTCCACGCACATGCTGGAGACCGGCGAGTACTGCCAGGTGATCGCCGACGGCGGTATGCGCAACGGCGGCGACGTCTCCAAGGCAATCGCGCTCGGCGCCGACGCAGTGATGATCGGCTCGCCGCTCGCACGCGCCTACGAAGCCCCCGGCCGCGGCTACCACTGGGGCATGGCGACTTTCCATCCCACGCTGCCGCGCGGCGCGAGGGTGGCGACCACCCAGAATGGGACGCTCGAGGACATCCTGGTCGGGCCGGCCCGCGAGAACGACGGCACCTTCAACCTCTTCGGAGGGCTGCGGATGTCGATGGCGACCTGTGGGCACCGCGATCTGGCCGAGTTCAACCGCGCCGAGGTCGTGATCGCGCCCGCGCTGCAGACCGAGGGAAAGCAGTTGCAGCGGGACCAGGCGGTTGGGATGGGCTCCAACGGCAGGGCCGAGGCGGCGCTGGTGAATGACTGAGACGGCGCTCGGCTTCCCTGCCGGACCTGTCATCTCAGAGGATGCAGACGTAGCGGTGCGGGCAGGTACGGTCCGGGAGGAGCCGGAGGTCGTCGTGGTCGACTACGGCGGCCAATACTCGCAGCTGATCGCCAGGCGGATCAGGGAGTGCGGCGTCTTCTCGGAGCTGCTGCCACATCACGTGCCGCTCAGTGAGATCGCCTCCCGAAAACCGGCGGGCATCGTGCTCTCAGGCGGCCCCGCGTCGGTCTACGCGCCCGACGCGCCGCGCTTGGAGCGGGGGCTGCTGGAGCTCGGCGTTCCCGTGCTTGGCATCTGCTACGGAATGCAGCTGCTCGTCCACGAGCTCGGCGGCAGCGTCGAGCAGGCGGAGGTCGGGGAGTTCGGCCGCTCCGATCTGAGGGTGATCGAGCCGGGCACGCTGCTCGCCGGCCTGCCGGTGGAACAGACCTGCTGGATGTCCCACCGCGACACCGTCTATGAGCCGCCGCCCGACTTCCGCGCGCTGGCCTCCTCAACGGCCTCGCCGGTGGCGGCCGTCGAAAACCCGGATCTGCGCATCTATGGCATCCAGTTTCACCCCGAGGTCGTCCACACCCCTTACGGCCAGGACATCCTGACGCGCTTTCTGGGAGATGTCTGCGGCTGCGAGCGCACCTGGACGGCCGCTTCGATCGTCGAGGAGCAGATCGCGCGCATCAGGCGCCAGGTGGGCGATGGCAAGGCGATCTGCGGCCTCTCCGGTGGCGTGGACTCATCTGTGGCCGCGCTGCTCGTGCACAGGGCGATCGGCGATCGGCTGACATGCGTGTTCGTCGATCACGGCCTGATGCGAAAGCAGGAGGGCGAGCAGGTGATAAGGACCTTCAGGGACACCTTCAAGGTCCCGCTCGTCGCCGTGGATGCCGAGCAGCGCTTCCTCCGGCGGCTGGCGGGCGTGAGCGATCCTGAGGCCAAGCGCAAGGCGATCGGAGCCGAGTTCATCCGCGTCTTCGAGGAGGAGGCCAGACGCCTCTCGCCGGATGGAGACGGGGCGCGCTATCTGGTGCAGGGCACGCTGTACTCGGACGTGATCGAGTCCGGTGGCGGCCCTGGCGCCTCCACCATCAAGAGCCATCACAACGTCGGGGGGCTGCCCGACGATCTCGAGTTCGAGCTCGTCGAGCCCCTGCGCGCGCTCTTCAAGGACGAGGTCAGGGCCGTGGGCAGCGAGCTTGGGCTGCCGGATCGGCTGGTCTGGCGCCAGCCCTTCCCGGGCCCCGGGCTTGCGATCAGGGTGATCGGCGGAGAGGCGACCAAGCAGCGCCTGGATGTGCTGCGTGAGGCCGACCACATCCTGCAGGAGGAGATCCGGGCCGCAGGCCTCTACCGCGAGCTGTGGCAGTCCTTCTGCGTGCTGCCGGACATCAGGACGGTCGGGGTGCAGGGCGACGAGCGCACCTACGGCAACGTCGTGGTGATCCGGGCCGTCACCAGCGACGACGCAATGACCGCCGACTGGGCGCGGCTGCCCTATGACCTACTGGAGAAGATCGCCTCGCGAATGATGGGCGAGCTGCGCGAGGTCAACCGTGTCGTCCTGGATATCACCAGCAAGCCGCCAGGCACCATCGAGTGGGAGTAGCCGGATGTCGTTCCGGCCGGCACATGTGCCGGCCGGCCGGACCGTGCATGCACGGTCCGGGACCACGCCGCATGCGGCGTGGTCTTCCCGTGGATGTTCGGCGATGAGCGCGCCGCGAAGCGCTCCGACTTCGCCTATCATGCGTCTTCGCGCCGCGCGCTCCTATTTGCGTGCGGCATTTTTCACGTCACGATGAAGACCTACGTCGCCAAGCCCACAGACCGCGAGCGCAACTGGCTGCTCGTAGACGCCAACGGCAAGACTCTTGGCCGTCTCTCGACGCAGATCGCCGACATGCTGCGGGGCAAGCGCAAGCCGCAGTACACGCCTCACATCGACACAGGCGACTTCGTCGTGGTCGTCAATGCCGAGAAGGTCGCGGTCACCGGCAACAAGCGCGCGGACAAGCGCTACTACCGGCATTCCGGATACCCCGGCGGGCTCTCCTCTCGCAGCTTCGAGGAGATGATGGCGCGCCGGCCGGAGGAGATCATCCGGCTCGCGGTGAAGGGCATGATGCCGCGCAACAGGCTTGCCCGCAAGCAGCTGACCAAGCTGAAGATCTACGCCGGCCCAGAGCATCCTCACGTGGCGCAGGCACCGCAGCCGCAGGAGGTGGATGCATGAGCGCAGAGGACGAGCAGCCGCAGGAGGACGCGACCGCAGGTCCCGGAGCAGCCGCAGGCCGAGCAGGAGCAGGAGACGCCGGCCGCCGAGCAGCCGCAGCAGGAGAGTGCTCCCGAGGCTGCTCGGAGCCGCAGGCGTCGACCGAGCCCGAGCCGAAGGCTCGCGCCCGAGGCTGCGGCGAGCGCCTCAGCAGCAGGCCCCAGAGGACGAGGAGGACGAGGAGGAGCCCGCTCCGCGCGTCAAGCCGGAGGTGCCTGGCATGCACCTCGAGGTGGACATCGTCCCCGAGGGCGTCGATCCGCTTGGTCGCGACCAGCAGATCGACCCCTACGCGAGCGACCCCTACGCGGTCGAGGAGGACGCCGAGCCCGAGGCGGTCGAGGAGGATCAGGCCGCGCCTGAGCCGATCTCCGCGGTTGCGATCGACCTTGCCGCCGGGGCTCGCTACATCGCCACAGGCAAGCGCAAGACCGCGATCGCCCGCGTGATCCTGCGCCCCGGCACCGGTGCCTACGTGATCAACGGCCGCTCGCTGGAGCAACACTTTCCGCGCCCAACCCTGCAGCGTGGCATCCGTCAGCCGCTGGAGACCGTCGGCTACCAGGAGCGCATGGACGTGGTCGCGCGCCTGCATGGCGGCGGCATCTCGGCGCAGGCCGGGGCGCTTCGCCACGGGGTCTCAAAGGCGCTGCTGGAGGCGGATCCTAACCTTCGCGGCGAGCTCAAGCGCCGCGGCTTCCTTACGCGCGACGCGCGCGTGAAGGAGCGCAAGAAGGCCGGTCTGAAGAAGGCCCGCAAGCGGCCGCAGTTCTCCAAGCGCTGAGAGCCCATGCCAGGCAGGCTGTTCGGCACCGACGGCGTGCGGGGCCTTGTCGGCGTCCAGCTGACCGCTGAGCTGGCCCTGAAGTCTAGGCTTCGCGGCCGCGAGGATGGCTGCCCGCGAGCGCCCGCAGGTCCTGATCGTGCGCGATACACGCGAGTCGGGCGGCATGCTGGAGGCGGCGCTCGCGGCGGGTGTGAGCTCCGCGGGCGCCGATGTGCTGCTCGGCGGCATCCTGCCCACACCGGCCGCTCCGCTGCTGCTGCGCCGCTACGGGCTCGACCTCGCGGCGGTGATATCCGCCTCGCACAATCCCTACGCCGACAACGGCATCAAGTTCTTCGCCGCGGACGGCTTCAAGATCTCAGACGAGCAGGAGCAGCAGATCGAGGCGGAGCTGGCGCAGCATGACCGCGGGCGGCGGAGGTGCGCGCCGGCCGTCGGCCGCATCAGGGAGCTGCGCGGCGCCCACGAGGACTATCTGCGCGAGCTTCACACGCGTTTCGCTCGCTTGACCTCGCGGGGTGAAGGTTGTGCTCGACTGCGCAAACGGCGCGACCTACAAGGTAGGGCCGGAGATGTTCAGGCGCCTGGTGCGCAGGTGAGCGTGCTCGCCGACCAGCCCGACGGGCGCAACATCAACGCTGGTTGCGGCTCGACGCACATCGATGCGCTGCTCGCAGGAGATGCGGCGCGGCGCGCACGATGTCGGCTTTGCCTTCGACGGTGACGGCGACCGGGTGCTTGCGGTCGATCGGACCGGCGCCGTCGTCGACGGCGACGAGCTGTTGGCGCTTGTCGCGCTGCACCTGCATCGCGCCGGCCGTCTCCCGGGCGCCGGCGTGGCCGTCACGGTAATGACGAACTTCGGCTTTCACGCGGCGATGCATCGGGCTGGGATCGAGGTCGCCAGCACGCAGCGTCGGCGACCGCCACGTGCTGCAGGAGCTGCGCTCGCGCAACTGGACGCTCGGCGGCGAGCAGTCCGGGCATATGATCGAATTGGCCTTCAACCGCTCCGGCGACGGGATCGCGAGCGCCTGCTGACGCTGGAGTCGTTGGAGGGCTCCGATCTGGCCGAGCGGGACGCGATGGAGCGCCTGCCGCAGCGACTGATCAATGTGCGCGTAGCCAACGCGAGCCTGCTCGGCGAAAGCCAGGCCATAGAGCAGGCGACCCGCGAGGCGGAGGAATCGGCTGCGCGGACGCGGGCGGGTGCTCGTGCGCGCCAGCGGCACCGAGCCGCTCGTGCGGGTAATGGTCGAGGCGCCCTCCGAGCATGAGTCGCAAGAGATATGCGAGCGTATAGCGGCGCTCGTGCAGCGCGAGCTCAGCGGCTCACGACCCTAGCGTCACTGCACACGGTGGTATCTTCGGCGCGGTGTGCGGCATCGTTGGCTACGTCGGCGACCGGGCGGCCCGCCGCCTGTTGCTCGACGGCCTCAGACGGCTCGAGTACAGGGGCTATGACTCGGCCGGGATCTCGGTCATCGCCGATGGCCAGATCGACTCCGTGCGCGCTGTCGGCAACCTCGACGCCCTGCAGGAGAAGCTGACGAGCGCCGGGTTGCTGGAGATCGGCGACGGTGTGAGCCTCGGCGAGCCAGACGGCCAGCAGGAGACACAGGCCCTCCAGGGGCCAGCAGGAGCGGCTCTCGCGCTCGCCAGCGCCGCGCCCACCACCGGCATAGGCCACACCCGATGGGCCACGCACGGCCGCGTGAGCGAGCGTAACGCACACCCGCACTCCGACTGCCAGGAGCGTGTACACGTGGTCGTCAACGGCATCATCGAGAACTATGTGGAGCTGAAGGAGAGGCTGACCGACGGCGGCTGCACGTTCAGCTCCGAGACCGACGCCGAGGTGGTCGCCCACCTGGTCGCACACCATCTGCAGGACGATCTCGGCGAAGCGGTCAGGCGCGCCGACGCCGAGATGGAGGGCCGCTATGCCTTCGTCGCGATGAGTGCGCAGGAGCCCGACACTCTGGTGGCTGTGCGATGGGAGACGCCCCTGATCATCGGCCGCGGGCAGGGCGAGCAGTTCCTCGCCTCCGCGGTGCCGGCGTTCCTCTCCCAGACGCGAGAGGTGCAACGGCTCGAGGACGGCGACATCGCCGTGCTGTGCGGCGACGGGGTGAGCATCACGACCGCCGCGGGCGAGGTCGCGCATCGTCCGGTCGAGCGCATCGAGTGGGACCAGGACACCGCCGAGAAGGGCGGCTTCGAGACCTTCATGCTCAAGGAGATCCACGAACAGGCCGACGCCGTCGCCGAGACGATCGCCGAGCGCACGACGCGCTCCGGCACGGTCAGCCTGGCGGACGAGAGCCTGGAGGAGAGCCTGTTCGAGGGCGTGGGACGGATCGTGATCGTCGCCTGCGGCACCTCCTACCACGCGGGCCTGATCGGCAGGTACGCGATCGAACAGTGGGCGCGCGTGCCGGTGGAGATGGACATCGCCTCCGAGTACCGCTACCGCGAACCGGTCGTTCGAGCGGACGACCTCGTGATTGGGATATCCCAGTCCGGCGAGACCGCCGACACGCTGGCCGCGATGCGAATGGCGCGTGCCGCGGGCGCGCGCGTGCTCGCGGTCACGAACGTCATGGGCTCGCAGGCCACGCGCGAGGCCGATGGGGTGCTCTTCACCAGGGCGGGCCTGGAGATCGGAGTAGCGGCGACCAAGACGTTCGTCTGCCAGGTCGCGGTGATGTACCTGATCGCGCTGCGGCTGGCCGAGATGGCGGGCACGCTGCCGGCGGAGCGGATCGCAGAGTTGGTGGCGCAGATCAGGCGCTTGCCGCAGCTGATAGCGGAGATCACCGGCGCAGAGGAGCCGGGGCGCGAGGAGGGCATCGACGTGCAGGTCGCGGCGATCGCGGAGCGCTTCGCTGGGCGCGAGTTCTTCCTATACATGGGCCGAAACGTCGGCCTGCCGGTCGCGCTGGAGGGCGCTCTGAAGCTGAAGGAGATCTCCTACATCGCAACCGACGCCTATGCCGCTGGGGAGATGAAGCACGGCCCGATCGCGCTGCTGGAGCAGAGCACGCCCGTGGTGTGCGTGGCGACCGACTCGCCGGTGCTGGAGAAGCTCGCCTCCAACATGCAGGAGGTGCGCGCGCGAGGGGCGACCGTGATCGCGGTGATCACCGCCGGCAACCGCGAGATCGCAAGCCACCTCGATCTGGCGATCGAGGTGCCGGCACTCGACTGGATGCTGCAGCCGCTGCTTGCGGTGATCCCGCTGCAGATGCTCGCCTACCGCATCGCGCGCAAGCGCGACCTGAACGTCGATCAGCCCCGCAATCTCGCAAAGACGGTGACCGTCGAGTAGCAGGCCCCGAGGTGGGTGAGCCCCGCGCTCAGGCGCCGTCGCGGCGGCCCGGCGTCTAGCATCGCGCTCATGGATCAGCTGCCAGACTGGTGCACCGCCCTGCCGGACGCCGAGCAGATGCGTCTAATCGACCGCTGGGCGATCGATCAGCGGGGCGTGCCCTCGCTGGAGCTGATGGAGCGCGCGGGCCAGGGAGTTGCGGCCGCGCTCGAGCGCCGATGGCCAGACGGCCCAATCGTCATCCTCTGCGGCAAGGGCAACAACGGTGGTGACGGGCTTGTCGTGGCGCGGCTGCTGCGTCAGCGCGGGAGGGCCGCCAGCATAATCGCGCTCGGCGAGCAGGAGGAGATGAGCAAGGACGCGCGGGCGAACCTCTCGCGGCTTGGGGGAGAGGCCCCGCTGCGGCTTGGCAGCGCGGATGCCGCGGTCCGGCTGGGGGAGGCCGCGGTGGTGGTCGATGCGCTGCTTGGAACTGGCTTCCAGGGCGCGCCCCACGGCGCGGCCGCGCAGGCGATCGAGGCGATCTGTGCCCTCCCGGTGCCGGTGCTCAGCGTGGATATGCCAAGCGGCGTTGACGCGTCGAGCGGCGCGGTGCAGGGCGGCGCGGTGCGGGCGTCGGCGACCGTCACCTTTCACGCGGCGAAGCCCGGCCTGTGGGTTCATCCCGGCAAGGAGCACGCGGGTGAGGTCGAGGTGCTCGATATCGGCATCCCGCGCGGCGCCCCGAGTCAGGCCAGCGCCGGCCTGATCGATCCGGGCGTGACTGCAGAGCTGCCACGCAGAGGCGCCCGCTCGACCAAGTTCAGCAGCGGCCACGTGCTCGTCGTCGGCGGCTCGCGGGGCCTGACCGGCGCGCCGCGGATGAGCGCCGAGGGCGCGATGCGTGCCGGCGCCGGCTACGTCACCGCCTGTGTGCCCGACTCGCTGCAGCCGGTGCTCGCGGGTGGCGGGCGCCCCGAGATGATGACCAGGCCGCTGAGCGAGCGGGATGGGGAGCTTACGCCCGCGGCGGCGCAGGAGGTGCTCGACGCCGCCGCCCGCGGCGGCGCGGTCGCGCTTGGCCCAGGGCTAGGCCGCGCGCCGCATGCCGCCGAGCTGGCGCGCGATCTCGCCTCGCGGCTGCCCCATGCGCTGGTGCTCGACGCGGATGGCCTCAGCGCCCACGCGGGCATGCTGAGCAGGCTTGCGGTCCGCGGCGCTCCGAGCGTGCTCACGCCCCACGCGGGTGAGCTTGGGCGGCTGCTGGGAGTGGACTCAGACCAGATCCAGAGCCGCCAGGATCGAGCACGCGCAGCGTGCAGCGGAGCTTGCCCAGGCGGTCATCGTGCTCAAGGGAGACGACACGCTTGTCGCCGATCCTTCGGGGACGCTCGCCATCAGCCGTGGCGGCGCTCCGGCGCTTGCGAGCGCCGGCACCGGCGATGTGCTCAGCGGGGTGATCGCGGCACTGCTCGCACAGGGGCTTGAGCCCTTCCTCGCGGCCGCAGCCGGGGTGTGGATGCACACGCGCGCGGGCCAGATCGCAGCCGCGGATATCGGCTGCGCTGAGGGCAGTGATCGCCAGCGATGTGATCGCGGCGCTGCCGCGGGCACGATCCCTGGAGCAGGCATGACCAGGCGCCGAGCGGTCGCGAGGATCAACCTCGCCGCGATCGAGCGCAACGTCGCGCGACTGCGCGGGCATCTGGCGCAGGGCACGGCCTTCTGTGCGGTCGTAAAGGCCGATGGATACGGCCACGGCGCCGTCGAGACGGCCACAGCGCGGCGCTCGCCGGCGGTGCAAGCTGGCTGGCGGTCGCAGGCGCCAAGGAGGCGGTCCAGCTGCGCCGGGCCGGCTTTGCGGAGGTGCCGCTGTTGGTGATGGGCGCGCTCAGCGACGCCGAGCGGCAGCGAAGCGCTCGCTGTCGAGCGCCGACGTCGTCGTCTGGCATGAGCACCAGGTGCGGGCGATCCAGGCGGCCGGCGGCGGGCGCGTACACGTCAAGCTCGACACCGGCATGGGCCGGCTCGGTACGCGCGACGCCGTCCAGGCCAGCGCGTCGCTCGAAGCCGCCGAGCGGGCGCAGGCGTCGCAGGCAGTTGGCGTGATGACCCACTTCGCCACTGCCGACGAGCGTGAGGACGGCGATTTCTTCGCGCACCAGCTCGACCTCTTTCCGCCTGGGCGAGCGATGTCAAGAGCGCTGGCCGCGGCTGATCGCGCATGCCGCCAACAGCGCCGCCGACCCTGCGCGATCCCGCGCGCCACTTCGACATGGTGCGCTGCGGCATCGCCATCTACGGCATGGATCCCTTCGGAGCGACCCCGAGGCAGGTCGGGCCTGCAGCCCGCGCTGGAGCTGTCCTCCTATGTGGCGGAGGTCAAGGACTGCCGGCCGCGGGCAAAGCGCCGGCTATGGCAGGCGCTTCATCGCCGAGCAGGACACATGCCTTGCCGTGCTGCCGATCGGTTACGGCGACGGCTGGCGCCGAGGGCTCTCCGCGACGGAGCAGAGGTGCTGATCAAGGGGCAAAGGCGAGCGCTCGTCGGCACCATCAGCATGGACAACGTGACCGTCGAGATTGGCCTGCAGGCGCCGGACGGGGCGGAGCTGCTCGGCGCGCAGGCGGTTCTGATCGGCTCACAGGGGAGCGAGCGCATCACCGCTGAGGAGGTGGCGCGCCGGCTCGGCACGATCAACTACGAGATCACCTGCGGGCTGACCCCGCGCGTGTTGCGAGTCCATCACCGCGACGGGCTTGCGGGCTCCGCTGCGCCGGCCGTCTCACACGATCAGCCGAGCAGGCTCGGCAGCGCCTCATGAGCGCCTCGGCGATCGAGCTTGCGCGCGCCGCGCTGTGCGATCGGCCGGCGTGGCTGGTGGGCGGAGTGGTGCGCGACACAGCGCTTGGACGCTGGCGAGGCGAGGACGTCGACATCGTGATCGACGGCGATCCCGAGCAGGCGGCGCGCGCCCTTGCCGCACAGGCACGCCGCGCGGGCAGCCCGGCGGCGTGCTTCTCACTCTCGGAGCAGTTTGGTGGCTGGCGGGTGGTCGCCCGCGATCGCTCCTGGCAGGTAGACGTAGAGCCATTGCGGGGAGGCTCGCTGGAGGCCGATCTGCTGCTGCGCGACTTCACTGTCAACGCGATCGCGGAGCCGATCTGCGGCGGCATCGCGATCGACCCGCTCGGCGGCCTTGCGGATCTGACGGTCGGCCGGCTCAGAGCGGCCGGGCCCTCCGCATTCCAGGACGATCCGCTGCGCGTGATGCGCCTGGCGCGGATTGCGGTGGAGCTCGGACTGCATCCGGAGGCCAGCACGCTGCATCTGGCCCGCGCAAGCGCCGGTGGGCTTCGCCGCGTCGCCGCCGAGCGTGTCTTCGCCGAGCTGTGCCGCATCCTCGACGCGCCGGAGGCGGTGCGCGGCTTCGCACTGCTCGGGGAGACAGATGCGCTTGCGGCTGTATTGCCGGAGGTGGCGCGACTTCGCGGCGTGGAGCAGAGCCACTTCCACCACCTGGACGTGTACGGCCACACGATGGAGGTGCTCGAGCAGGCGATCGCGCTCCAGCGCGAGCCGGGAGAGTTGCCGGGCGCCGCAGGGCAGCAGGTTGCGGCGCTGCTGGCGCAGCCGCTTGCCGACGGGCTGACACGGGGATCGGCGCTGCGGTGGGGCGCGCTGCTGCACGACATCGCAAAGCCGGCGACGCGTGCGGTGCGCGCCGGTGACGGGCGCGTGACGTTCATCGGCCACGACGCGCTGGGCGCGCGGATCGCGACGGAGATGCTCGACAGGCTACGTGCCAGCGAGCGCCTGCAGACCCACCTCGGCGCACTCGTGCGCCATCACCTGCGCCTCGGCTTCCTGGTGCACGAGCCACAGCCGCTTGCCCGCAGGACCGTCTACGCCTATCTGCGCGCCACCGGGCCGGTGGCCGCGGACGTCACGCTGCTCTCGGTCGCCGACCGGCGCGCCACACGCGGCGCCCGAGCACAGGAGGCGATCGAGAGGCACATGCGGCTGGCCGCCGAGATGCTGCAGGACGCCCTGCGCTGGCATCTGCAGGGGCCGCCCCGACCGCTTCTGCGGGGCGACGTGCTGGCGCGGGAGCTTGGCATCGAATCGGGTCCCCAGCTCGGGCAGCTGCTGGAGGCGCTCTGCGAAGCGCAGTACGCCGGCGAGATTGACGATCCCGAGCAGGCGCTTGCCCACGCGCGGTGCCTGCTCGCAGACCAATAGGCTTAGCGGGCATGAACCGCGATCCCGAGTGCATCTTCTGCAAGATTCTCGACGGCGAGCTGCCCGGCATCGTCGTGGACGAAGACGAGCGCACCATTGCGTTCATGGACATCAACCCCGCCACGCGGGGCCATGCGCTCGTGATCCCACGCAGCCACTCCAGGGACCTGTTGGATATCGACGCGGACGATCTGAGCGCCGTGGCAATCGCCGCGCAGCGGCTCGCCGGCCAGATCAAGCATCGGCTCGGGGCCGACGGCGTCAACCTGATCAACTCCTGCGGGCAGCGTGCCTGGCAGACCGTCTTTCATTTCCACCTCCACGTGATCCCGCGCTACGAGGGCGATTCGATGCGCCTGCCCTGGACTCCCGCGCCCGGGCAGACAGCGGAGATAGAGGCCGCCGCGCAGGAGATCAGGGGCGCGTAGCGAACCGCTACATCTGCCACCTCCAGGGTGTTGGAAACAGATATGCACAGACATCGTTTGACAGTCGTCGCCGGATGCGCCGCTCTCCTGCTGGCGTTTCCCGCCGCCGCGTCCGCGACCCTGACCGAAGTCGGGGTGCTGCCGAAGAGCATCTCCGCTAGCACGCCGAGCTGCACTGCCGGACCGATCGGCTCCTTCGGCAAGGCTGAAGAAGAACGCGTCAAGAAGGAAGCCGAAGCCAAGAAGCGCGCCGAAGAAAGAAAGCGCAACGAAGAAAAGAAGCGAGAAGAAGAACGCAGGAAGAAAGCGAAGAAGAGCTCGCGCAGCGCCCGCAGTGCGGCGCTCACCACCACGACGACCACGACCAGCAGCACGAGCACGACGACCGCCACGGCCACCGAAGCGCCGTGCCTTGCCGTCAGCCGCACGACCGGCTTCCAGGTCGGCGTGGGCTCGATGTCGAACCCGTTCGTGCTGCCGCGCTCTGGCAGGATCGTCGCCTGGACCATCCAGCTCGGCAAGCCCACGAGCGCCCAGATCAAGTTCTTCGACACCAACGAGGGAGGCGCGCCCGAGGCCAACATCTCGGTGCTGCGGCCCGAAAAGAGCTCCAAGACGGTGCCGAAGTACTCCTACAAGCTCGTCGCACAGAGCCCGCTGATCCAGTTGGAACCGTATTTCGGGCTCACCGTGCAGTTCCCGCTGACGAGCACCATCGAAGCCGAAAAGGGCGACATCGTCGCGCTCACGGTCCCGACCTGGGCGCCCGCGCTGGCGCTCGGCTACGAAAAGAACACGTCCTGGCGAGCGAGTCGCCCCACCTCGCAGTGCTCGGTCACCGACACCCAGACCGCGCACATCAAACTCGGCAAGCTGCGCCAGTACGACTGCCTCTACCAGACGGCCAGGCTCACCTACAGCGCGACGCTGATATCGACGCCCTGAGCGCCCGTCAAACCGGTTCTCAAGGGGCGCTGGCCCCGCCGGTGCCGCTGGTCGACGGGGAGGTTCCGCCCGCTGCTGCTTTTTCGCCGCCTGTGGTCCCTTCGGCGGCTTTGGCTTCGGTGCCGGCGCTGGTGCCGCCGGTTTCCGAGGTCGGCGCTTCGCCGGTCGATTCGGTTGGCGTTGTGGACTGCGCTTCGGTGGCGCCGTGGGAGCTCGATTTCGTGGTCGAGGTCGACGAGGTCGACTTGCTCGCCTGACGTTCTGCGGAGGTGTCGTTCGGTGGCGTGATTTCCGGAGTGCTCTTCGGCGCCGTGCTTACGACGCTGCTGCCGCCGCAGGCGGCAAGCCCAAGCGAGCTGACGCCGAGCAGGAGGACGAGTGCGAGTGCGGCTGCCCGCCGCGAGCGCTTTGGCAGGACGCGCGGCGCTCGGATCACGAGCCCAGCGGCGCCATCCGGCGGCCGCAGGTCGGGCAGTCGTTCAGGTCCTTCTGGCAGAGCTGCTCGCACCAGTTGCAGAAGCGCAGGTTCTCGATGCTCCACGGCAGCTTCGACGGCGAAGGGGCCACGGGCAGCAGCTTGCCGAGCACTTCGAGATGCTCGCCGGTCTCGCGGTCGACGTAGACCTGGTCCGGTTGTGCCTCGATCACGATTTCGCGGCCGCTCGAGGGGGTCCGCATCCGGTATCGCTGTAGCTCGCTCACAGGCAGGGACTCTAGCGGATAGTGTGGGCGGCCATCGCGCCCCGGGAGTGCCTGCGGCGACGCCCGATCCGATGCGAATACTCATCTTCCACGGCTACCTGCTCGGCGGCACCGGGTCAAACGTCTACAACGCGCGGCTGGCCAGGACGCTCACGCGGCTCGGCCACGAGGTGCACCTGCTCTGCCAGGAGCGCCACCCCGAGCGGATGTCTTTCCTGGACGCCGCAGGCGACTGGGACGATGGCAGCCCTGACGCTGCGTTCGCTGAGCGAGGGCCCTGCGTGCTGCACCGCTTACCGGCCGCCGATCGGCGGCCTGCTGCCGGTCTACGTCCAGGATCGCTACGAGGGCGTGGAGGCGCGCACGTTCGCAGACTGCAGCGAAGAGGAGGTGCGCAGCTATATCGAGGCCAACGTCGAGGCGGTGCGCGAGGTGGCAAGCCTCGCGCGGCCGCATATCGCGCTCGCCAACCATCTGGTGATGGGCCCGACAATCCTCGCAAGGGCGCTGGAAGGACAGACTCCCTACGCCGTCAAGGTGCATGGCAGCGCGCTGGAGTACACCGTGAAGCCCGATCTGCCGCGCTTCCTGCCCTACGCTCGCGAGGGCATCGCAGGGGCGCGCGGCGTCCTGGTTGGCTCCCGTCACACCGCCGAGAGCCTCTGGGAAGCGCTCGGCGAGGACTGGGTGCAGGAGCACGATCTGCAAGCCCGCACGCGACTCGGGCCGCCCGGGGTCGACATCCACGCCTTCGGGCCTCGTGACCGCGTGCAGGCGGGCGCGGGCCTTCGATCGCTCGTCCGCCGGCTGAGCGCAGGTGGGGGACGAGCGATCGAAGGCCCAGAGACGCCGCCTGGGCAGCGGGCGGACGCGTTCGCCCGCGATGACGCGCGAGCAGCGCAGGCGCTTGCCGACCTGGATCCGGCGGACGGGCCGATCGTCGTCTATGTCGGCAAGCTGATCGTCAGCAAGGGGGTGGAGCTGCTGCTCGCGGCCTGGCCGCTCGTGCTCGAGCGCATGCCAAGCGCACGCTTGGTGATAGTGGGGTTCGGCGCCTTCCAGGATGGGCTGGAAGCGTTGAGAGGCCATCTGGCCGCCGGCGAGCTTGGGGCCGTCCGCGAGATCGCGCGGACGGGGCGGGCGCTGGAGGGCGGGCCGGCGGTGCCGCTTGCGCATCTGCAGGCATTTCTGGAGGCGTTGGATTGCGAGGAGGTCGATCGCTACCGGGCCGCTGGTGCGGCACTGAGAGACAACGTGCGGTTCACCGGGCGCTTGGACCATGACGAGCTCGTCGACCTGCTGCCCGCCTGCGAGGCGGCGGTGGTGCCGAGCACCTTCCCGGAGGCGTTTGGGATGGTCGCGGTCGAGGCCGCGGCCTGCGGCCTGCTCCCGATCAGCGCCGGGCACTCGGGCCTGGCCGAGGTCAGCGAGCGGCTGGCGCTCGCCGTGGGTGCATCCGGTCGCTGACTGGCTTTCCTTCCCGGTCGACGAGGCGGCGGTGCAAGCGATTGCCGACCGGCTGATCTCATGGCTCACCGCACCGCAGGCCACGCGTGCAAGGGCAATCGAGAGCATCGTGGAGACTGTCGCTCGCCTGTGGTCCTGGGAGGGCGTCGCAGAGGGCGTGATCGCGGCGGCGGAGGGCAGGCTGGAGGGATTGCCCGCAGCCTGAGCTGCGACTGCGGTTGACAGGCTCCATGGATCCCATAGATTGAGGCAATCGTTGCAAACTCGGCGAGGACGGCCACGACGCGGCCAAAGTCAAGCGAAAGGAGCTGCGATGCAGGTGCGAGATGGGATGACCCGAGTGGTGCTGTCGATCGGCCCCTCACATACTCTGCGAGCGGCTGCGCGGCTGATGGCCAAGCGTGGCGTTGGAGCGGCGGTCGTGATGGATCCCGACAGCCACGGGCCGGGGATCATCACAGAGCGCGATCTGCTGAACGCGCTTGGCGCCGATCAGGACCCCGATCGTGAGCTGGTCGCCGATCACCTCACGCGGGAGGTCGTGCTGGCGGCTCCAGGATGGTCGCTGGAGGAGGCGGCGGCGGCGATGGTCAAGGGCGGGTTTCGCCATCTGCTCGTGGTCGAACGGGGGGAGATGGTCGGGGTCCTCTCCGTGCGCGATGTGGTGCGCTGCTGGACCAGTGATGGCGCCATCTGCCCAGTGCCGGCGGGTGCCGCGGTGGGGTGAGAACACGATCGGGGTGCGGCGCCTGAGGAGACGGCGCACCCTGTGAAGTGGGGCCGCGCGCGGGCGGGGTGTGTGTGCGGCCCTGCGCCGTTAGTCGAGCGGCATCTCGTCGATGTCTCGACGAGTGTCACGCACCCAGCGAAGCAGGACCACGATCGTCAGAATCAGCCCGACGACCGTGAGCTCGATGTAGGTGGTGATGCCGATCAGGGTCAGCGTGATCCCCACGGCTGTGAGCAGCGGCAGGAGGCTCGGGCCCGGGAGGTGGACCTCTTCGCCGGTTGGCGGCACCTCTGGGTCGAGCGAGCTCATGAGATGTAGATAGCGGCCGCCACGAATGCGAGGCCGAACATCACCATGCAGATCGCCGAGACGATCAGGGCCGTGCGGATGTTCTTCTGTGCGAGGCGTCGGTCCATCAGGGCAGCATTATATGGCTCTGCTCAGAGCTTCGCATCGAGGACCATCGCCCCGAAGAGCAGCGCCAGATAGGCCAGCGAGAAGAGGTACAGCTGCAGCGCCCGGCGCCGGGTTGCGTCGCGATAGAGGCGCCATGCCCCCCAGAGGAAGCCGACTCCGAGCAGCAGAGAAGCGATCAGATAGGCGACCCCGAAGCCACCGGCGCAGAACGGCAGCTGCGTGACCGCGTAGAGCAGCGCGGTGTAGAGCAGAATCTGGCGGCGTGTCTCCGCCTCGCCGCGGGCTACGGGCATCATCGGCACGCCGACCTTTTCGTACTCGCCCTTCATCAGCAGCGAGAGCGCCCAGAAGTGTGGAGGCGTCCAGAAGAACACGATGAAGAACAGCAGCACCGCGGTGCCGCCGAGCGAGCCCCGTACTGCTGCCCAGCCGACCAGTGGCGGCACGGCGCCGGCGGCGCCGCCGATCACGATGTTCTGTGGGGTGCGGCGCTTGAGCCAGACGGTGTAGACGAACACGTATCCGAAGAAGCCGGACAGCGACAGGGACGCGGCGAGCACGTTGACGGTGAGCGAGAGCTCGAGGAAGGAGAGTCCCGCGAGCGTGCAGCCGAAAGCCAGAGCTGCTGCCGGCCTGATGCGGCCCGCTGGGATCGGCCGGTTGGCGGTGCGGCTCATCTGGGCGTCGATGTCCCGGTCGAACCAGTGATTGACCGCGCCCGCGCCGCCGGCCGAGAGGTAGCCGCCGAGGCAGGTGAGCAGGACCAGCCAGGCGGAGGGATCTCCGGCGACGTACATCGTCGCGACAGTCGTCAGCAGCAGCAGCGACTGGACCTTGGGCTTGGTCAGTTGCAGATAGTCGCTGAGAGTCTGCCTGGCGCGAGCGGCAGCGCCACTCTGCGCTGCGATCTCGAGACCGCCCACGGGGAGGCTCGCCGAAGAGAGGGAGCCCTCGCTCACAGGAGTCTCACAGCGATCGGTCAGTGGTTCGCCGCAGCATGTTGGCCGCGACCATATCGCAGTCCCGCCGCGCCGACGCCTGGCCGCGGCCCCACGACACTAAACGCTTGGGGCCACCTGGCCGGATCCCGCAGGGACCGGCACCGGCTGCTCGATCTGCTGCCCGGTCCGCCGTTCGATCTCGCGGCGGTAGTCCTTCATCGGTTCCAGCGAGCGCACGACGGGTATCACGTCGAAGTTATTCACGGGCGGCGGAGAGGTCGTGAACCACTCCAGCGTGTTGCCTTTCCAGGGATCGGGGCCGGCGATCGCGCCGACCTTGAGGCTGCGCGCGAAGTTGATGATCGAGACGAGTATGCCGCTTGCCAGGATGAAGGAGCCGATCGTGGAGATGAGGTTGTAGGCGGCGAGGTTGCCGACGTTCGGGTACTCGTAGACCCGTCGCGGCATGCCGTCCAGGCCGATCACGTGCTGGATCAGGAAGGTGCACAGGAAGCCGAGGAACATCAGCCAGAAGCTCAGCTTGCCGAGCGTTTCGTTCAGCATCCGGCCGGCCATCTTCGGATACCAGTAGTAGATGGCGGCGAAGACCGTGAACACTGCCCCGCCCATCAGCACGAAGTGGATGTGGGCGACGACGAAATAGCTTTCGTTGAGCTGCCAGTCGACGGGAAAGACGGCGAGGAAGACGCCGGAGATGCCGCCGATCAGGAAGATCGCGATGAAGCCGACGCAGAACAGCAGCGGCGTCGTGAACTCGATCGAGCCCTGCCAGAGCGTGCCGATCCAGTTGAAGATCTTCACGCCTGTCGGGACCGCGATCAGGAACGAGCTCATCATCACGAACACGAGCACGACAAACGGGATCGGCGTCGTGAACATGTGGTGCGCCCAGACCAGGAATGACAGGAAGGCGATCGTGACGCTGGAGGCGGCGATCGCCTTGTAGCCGAAGACCGGCTTTTTGGCGAAGACGGGCAGGATCTCGGAGACCACGCCGAATCCGGGCAGGATCATGATGTAGACCTCTGGGTGCCCGAAGAACCAGAACATGTTCTGCCAGAGGATCGCCGAGCCGCCCTCGCTGGGCTCGAAGAAGTGCGTGCCGAAGTGCCGGTCGGTGAGCAGCAGCGTGACCGCGCCCGCGATCACCGGCATCGCGAAGATGATCAGGATCGAGTAGACCAGCAGCGTCCAGATGAACAGCGGCAGCCGGCCCCAGCTGAGGCCCCTGGCGCGCATGTTCGCGATCGTCGCGTAGAAGTTGATCGCGCCGAGGATCGAGGAGAGGCCGGTGAGGTGGACGAGATAGATCCAGGCGTCCTGGCCGCCGCTGGGCGAGAAGGCGATGCCCGACAGGGGCGGGTAGCTGACCCAGCCGGCGTCCGGCGGGTTCCAGAAGACCGAGGCGTAGAAGACGAGGCCGCCGGCGAGGAAGAGCCAGTAGGAGAGCGCGTTCATTCGCGGGAAGGCCATGTCGCGCGCGCCGATCATCAGCGGCACGAAGTAGTTGGCCAAGCCGGCCCAGACCGGCACGACGAACAGGAAGATCATCGTCGTGCCGTGCATCGTGAACAGCTCGTTGTACGTCTGGGGGTTGATGAGCGTGTTTTCGGGCGCACCGAGCTGCAGCCGCATCAACAGGGCCTCCGTGCCTCCCAGGATGAAGAACACGAAGGTCGTGACGATGTACATGATCCCGATCTTCTTGTGATCGGTGGTCGTGAACCAGCTGGTCCAGCCCTGCGCCTCGCGGTCGACTTTATGAGCCGCTATCTGTGGAACTGGGGCTGCGTAGGTCGACATGGTTTTGCGCTGCTCTCCTGATCTTTGACTGGCTGGGGGCGAGGCTCTTGCTGCTGTGCTGCGAAAGGCCAGCTCTGGAGGCCTGTCGGTGGTTCAGTTGCTCCCGACGCCGTTTTCGGCTTCGAGCTTGTGGCGCTCCTTGGCCGCTTCGATGTTGGCTTCGGAGATCTCCCGCTTCTGGTTGGTGAGCCATTCTTCGAACTGAGCTGGCGGGAGGGCTCGTACCGAGGCGATCATGCGGGCGTGGCCCTGGCCGCAGATGTTGGCGCACTGGCCGCGGTAGAGACCGGGCTTGTCGATCTTGAACCAGGTGTAGTTGTGGTAGCCGGGCACGACCTGGATCTTGCCGCCGAGTTCCGGAATCCACCAGGAGTGCACGACGTCCATCGATACCGCGTTGAGCAGGATCGTCGTGTGCGTGGGGACGACCATCTGCTCGTAGGAATACGGGGCACCGAGCCCGTCTGGGCTGTTCGCGCCTGGGTAGACGTACTGCCAGATGTACTGGCGCCCGATCACGTTGATTTCCAGATCTTTTTTGCCGGGTGGCGGTTTTTGTTCGGCGTCCGCGTAGAGGACCCCGCCGGTGCTGGCGGTCGAGAGGCCTTCGGGGTCGGAGCTCGGCGGGTTGCGGATCGAGCTCGAGCTTCAGCAGCGTCACCACCGCGAGGAGGATCACGATCGCGACGGCGCCGATGGTCCAGCCGATCTCCAGGCCCGTGTGGCCGTGGGTCTGCGTGGCGACCTTGTTGCGCTTGGCGCTGAAGCGGTAGCACGCGTACCCGAGCGCGCCCTCGACCACGACGAAGACGACGGCCGCGATGTAGAGGATGATCTTGTAAAGGCTGTCGATCGAGTCTGCGTTTGGCGATCCACCCGCCTCCGGGGTGATGAAGGCGAAGGCACCCGGGGCGAAGAGGAGCAGCATCGCGACCGCGAGCCCCGGCGCCGCGACCACTGATGCCGGACGCATCCTCGGCCATCTGCGCAGCCTGCGGGATGCGCGAGGCGACCGCCGCGGAAGGCTCGTCTGTGGGTTCTTCTCGACCAAGGCGAGCGGATTCTATTCAGGCTTGCTCGCGAAGTGCTTTATGACACATCGCACAAGAGCCGCATCGTGCTCGGATCCGCTCTTGCGCACGGAAACCTCAGCGCCCCGTGAACTTCGCCGGCCGCTTCTCGAGGAAGGCGGTGACCCCCTCGAAGAAGTCCTCGGTCTCGACCATCTCCTGCTGCAGGCGCGCCTCGAGCTCCAGCTGCTCGTCCATGCGGGCGTAGAGCCAGCTGTTCAGCTCGCGCTTGGCGGCCGCATAGGAGCGCGTCGGGCCGCACGCCAGCCGCTCGGTCAGCGCGCCGGCCTGCTCGCGCAGCTGACCGTCTGGCACGACGCGGTTGATCAGCCCCCATTCCAGCGCCTTGGCGTGCCGGGATGCGCTCGCCCAGCATCGCCATCTCGGCCGCGCGCGCCATGCCGACCCTGCTCGGCACGAGCAGCGAGGATCCGCCGTCGGGGACCAGGCCGATGTTCACGAAGGCGAGCAGGAAGTAGGCGCTCTGCGACGCGAGCACCAGGTCGCAGCAGAGCGCGAGCGAGCACCCAACCCCCGCCGCGGCGCCATCGACCGCCGCGATCACCGGCTTCGGGAGCTCCCTGATCGCCCTCATCACGGGGTGGTAGCGCTCGGTCAGCGTCTTGTAGACGTTCGGGGCGGCCGGTGGGCAGCAGCTCGCCGGCGCCGCCCTCCTTCAGGTCCGCCCCGGAGGAGAAGCCGCGGCCAGCCCCGGTCAGCATCACCGCTCTGATGCTCTCCTGCTCGGCGGCCTGGCTCAGCGCCGCGAGCAGGTCCTGCGCCAGCTGCGGCGTCCATGCGTTCATCCGCTGCGGCCTGTTGAGCTCGATCGTGGCCGCGCCGGTCTGCGATGTGGTGACGCTCACCGTCTCCAGGGAGCTCATGGCGCCTGCCTGCCCTTGGCGGTGAGCAGACGCCACCGCGCCGAGGCCGGCATCCAGCCGCACCCCGCCGCGCATGCCGTTCTCAGACTCTGGCCCATCTAGTCTCCTCTCGTCGGCGGGCGATCGCGATAGATCCTATGGTGTGATCGATGAGCTCCAAGAACGCGATCGCATGGCCCGTCCCCGCATAGGCATCTGCACAGCGCTCGAGCACGCGTGCTGGGCGATGTGGGAGCAGGAGGCTGCCCTGCTACCGAGCTCCTACGTGCAGGCTGTGCAGCGCGCCGGGGGGCTTGCCCTGATGCTCCCACCGGACCTGTGGAGCGTGCAGCACCCGCAGGAGACCCTCGACGCGCTCGACGGGCTGATGCTCGCCGGCGGCGCGGACATCGATCCCGCCAGCTATGGCCAGCTCGCCGCGGCCGAGACCGTCGGCACGGTGCCGCAGCGCGACGCGTTCGAGATCGCGCTGGTGCGCGCTGCGATCGCGCGCGACATGCCAATGCTCGGCATCTGCCGCGGCATGCAGCTGATCAACGTCGCGCTCGGCGGCACTCTCCATCAGCACCTGCCTCAGCGGCTTGGCCACGACGAGCACCTGCGCAGCTTCGGCAGCTTCGAGGACTCAGACCACGAGGTGGACCTGGTCGACGGGTCGCTTGCGGCGCGGGCGGCTGGGGAGCTTCGCCACATCACGAAGTCCCACCACCATCAGGGGGTCGACGAGGTGGGCGAGGATCTGCTGGTCAGCGGCGTCGCACCCGTGGACGGCCTGCCAGAGGCGATCGAGCTGCCGGGCAGGCGGTTCGTGCTCGGCGTGCAGTGGCATCCCGAGGCCGACGAGCACAGCAGGGTCATCGGCGCGCTGATCTCCGCGGCATCGCAGCGCAGCGGCGCAGGCCGCGGCGAGCCCGGCCTCACCGCGGTCTAGCGGCGTCCCGCTCGACAGGGCAGCCATCCGGCGAGAAGCCCCGCGAGGCCGGTCGTGGCATGGCTCTGGCGTCTGCGATCGGTGAGTCGGGCCGGGGCGCCGCCTGCGCGACACATATACTGCCCGCCCCGTGGGGCGCTCCAGCAGGGCCATCAGGACGACCGCGTGGGCGGTCGTGGCGGCCGGCGTAGCGGCGCCGGTGGTGCGCAAGCGGGTAAAGGCCCCGCCGCTCGTGCTGCAGAGCGTCGCCTTCGGCGCCCCGCTGGGGCTGAGCGTTGCGATGCGCCGCTCGCGCACGCGAGACGTCGCGGTCTGTTGCCTGCAGATGTGGGCCTACGTCTCCGCTTACAAGACGCCGCACGACGACGAGCAGCCGCCAGAGCGAGCGCGTCCACGTCGACTATCCAATCATTGCCGACGAGGCGCTCGGCTCTCGGTCGTCTGCCCACCCTGCGCTTGCAGCGGGCGCTTGCCTCGCCCGACCGCTGGCGGCCTCTTGGACAAGATCCTCGTTTGGACGCACTGGGCGTGGTTCCTGGTGCCGCATACCGCCCTGGGGTGGATTCTCTGGCGTCGTCGTGAGCGCTTTCCGCGGGCGGCGGTCATGACCTACGCCGTGTTCGACCTCGGCGCGTGTCTGTACTGGATCGTGCCCACGGCGCCCCCGTGGTACGCCGCCACTGTCGCCGAGCGTCAGCAGCTCGGCGGCGAAGTCGCCGTGCGCCGGATGATGGCCGAGTATGGGGAGTTCTTCTGGAAAGACGGCTGGGGGCCCCTTTACGGTGTCTTCGGAGGCAATCCAGTCGCCGCGATGCCCTCGCTGCACTTCGCCACATCCCTGATGGCCGCGTTGCTGCTCGCAGAGACCGGGCCCGTGGCCGGCGCGCTCGGGCTCGGCTACACGGCCACGCTTGGCTTCGCGCTCATCTACCTGGGCGAGCACTACGTGATCGACCTGGTGGGAGGCGCGGCGCTGACGATGCTCGTCAGAGGAGCTGGGCCCGCATGCCGGGCCACTGCTGGAGCGCGTGCGCGCCAGCCTTGCCGCCCTGGAGGCGCGGGCGGCCGGAGGCGATGAGGGCGCTGTGATCAGGACGGCTGGGTCGCTCTCAGCGCAGCGGGAGCGCGGGAAGAGGTCCTTGCCGCTGCTCCGGAGCGTCCCGCCGTGGAGGAGATGCCGCGGGTGCGAGTGACGCGCCAGCGCGCCTTTGCCTTCGCGCTGTTCGTCGTCTCGGTTGTCGCCTTCCTCTACTTCGTGC
Organism: uncultured Actinomycetota bacterium; assembly: GCA_963790265.1. Taxonomy (GTDB): domain Bacteria; phylum Actinomycetota; class Thermoleophilia; order Solirubrobacterales; family Solirubrobacteraceae; genus Palsa-744. The sequence continues at coordinate 2,315,874 of CAWBNT010000001.1, read as the reverse complement.
TTGCCGCAGATATCCGGCGTCGGCAAAACCGTGCGCCGGATCGGCAAGGGCGACCCCTGGTGGATTGCGATCGGGGTCCTGCTGGAGGTCTGCTCATTCGGCGGCTACATCGTGCTGTTCCGGACCGTCTTCGTGCGCGAGCGTGGGCGGATCGGATGGCGCGAGAGCTATCTGATCACGATGGCCGGCCTTGCCGCCACACGGCTGTTCGCGGCGGCGGGCGCGGGCGGTGTGGCACTTACGGCATGGGCGCTGCGGCGCTCCGGCATGTCGCCGCGCATCGTGGCCTCGCGGATGGTCGCCTTCATGACGCTGCTGTACGTGATCTACGCGACGGCGGTGCTGCTCGACGGCCTCGGTCTCGACGTACGGCGTGCTTCCCGGAGGCGGCTCGGTCGCGATCACGCTCGCTGCCCGCGATCGTGGCCGCCGCCCTGCTCGCGGCAGGCGGCGCGGTCGCACTGCTGCCTGGAGACATCGAGCGGCGTCTGGGCCGCTGGAGCTCCGGGTCCGGGCGCGCGGCGCGCTGGATCGCGCGCCTGGTGAGCGCGCCGGCGCTGACCGCGCACGGCATCCGCAGCGCGATCGAGCTGCTGCGCACCCGCGATCCCGGTCTGCTCGGCGCGCCGGCGTGGTGGGGCTTCGACGTCGCGGTGCTGTGGTCGTGCTTTCACGCGTTCGGGACCGCGCCGCCGTTCACGGTGATCCTCATGTCCTACTTCGTCGGCATGCTCGGCAACCTGCTGCCGCTGCCCGGCGGGCTCGGCGGTGTCGAGGGCGGCATGATCGGCGCATTCGCGGTCTTCGGGGTCGAATTCAACCTCGCGGTGCTTGCGGTGCTGACATACAGGGGCATAGCCTTCTGGCTGCCGACGCTGCCGGGCGCGCTGGCCTATCTTGCAGCTGCGGCGGACCGTGGCCAGGTGGCGCCAGGAGGAGACCGAGCCCACGCCGCAAGCCGGCGCAGCGGCTGAAATCGTAGGCGCCTAGCTGATACTATAAAAAGTAAAGTGAGGGGAGAGCTTTAGGAAAGTGAGTGGGATGACGGACATCGAGAACGTGATCATCGTCGGCAGCGGCCCAGCGGGCTACACGGCGGCGCTCTACACCGCCAGAGCCAACCTGCGGCCGCTCGTGGTCGAGGGCTTCGCGTGGGGCGGTCTGCTCCAGCAGACGACCGACGTGGAGAACTTCCCCGGGTTCCCGGAGGGCGTCATGGGCCCTGATTTGATGCAGCACCTACGCGAGCAGGCCGAGCGTTTCGGCGCGCGGCTGGTGACCGACCAGGCAGATCGGGTGGAGCTTGCGAGCAAGCCCGGCGAGCTGCACAGCGTCTGGGTCGGCGAGGAGCAGCACTTTGCACGGTCGGTGATCCTTGCGATGGGAGCCGAGCACAAGAAGCTCGGCGTGCCCGGCGAGGAGGAGCTCAGCGGCAGGGGCGTCAGCTACTGCGCCACCTGTGACGCAGCCTTCTTCAAGGACGCCACCACGATCATCGTCGGCGGCGGCGACTCGGCGATGGAGGAGGCGATCTTCCTCTCCAAGTTCGCCAGCCACGTCACGGTCGTTCACCGACGCGACGAGTTCAGGGCATCGAAGATCATGCTGGAGCGGGCGCGGGAGCGGGAGAACATCGAGCTGTTGACGCCGTACGTCGTGCACGAGCTCAAGCCGGGAGATGGTGGCGCGCTCGGCACCGCGGTGCTGAGGAATACCGAGAGCGGCGAGCAGCGCGAGCTGGCGATAACCGGTGCGTTCATCGCCGTCGGCCACGAGCCTCAGTCGGAGATCGTGCAGGGGCAGATCGATCTCGACGAGGACGGCTACGTCAAGGTGGACGGCCGCTCCACGAGGACCAACAGGCCCGGAGTCTTCGCAGCCGGCGACCTTGTCGACCACACCTACCGCCAGGCGATCACCGCCGCCGGATCGGGCTGTCAGGCGGCGCTGGACGCGGAGTGGTATCTGCGCGACACGCCCGGCGTTCCCGCCCCGGAGGGCATGCCCGCCGGCGACCTCGCAGAGGCGCAGTGGCTGCCCAGCGGGGGCACGAGCTAGTGCTCCGGTACTCGAAGAAGCCGGCACCGGCGCCTGAGCCGGTGCGGCCTTCGAGCACCAGCGAGCGCAGCCGCGGCGCCGCCCGGTAGCGCTCCTCGCGGCGCTCGTGCCAGAGGGCGTCGAGCACGGCGAGCACGTGGTCGAGGCCGATCTGATCGCCCCAGGCCAACGGTCCGCGCGGGTGGTTCAGACCGAGCAGCATGCCGCTGTCGATGTCCTGCGCGCTGCCGACGCCTTCGCCGAGCGCGAAGGCGCACTCGTTGACGAGTTGGCAGACGATCCTGCCCAGCACGAGGCCGGGACAGTCGGCGACCCAGCAGATGTGGCGGCCAAGCGTCTGGAAGAATCGCTCCGCGCGCATCGCTGCCAGAGGGGAGGTTCCCGCCGTGCGCGTGAGCTCGACCAGCTTCGTTTCGGCGAGCGGCCCCACGACGTGAAAGCCGGCCGCTGCGCCGTCGCCGCTGAGCGCCGCGAGCGATCCGGCGGCGCAGAGGATCAGCTCCGGCGCGCCCTGGGCGGTCCGCTCGCCGCGGCCGGGGCGATCGGATGTGAGCGGCTCCTGCGCCTGGCTCTCCGGCCCAAGCTCGCAGCGCACGATCAGGGCGGGCAGCTCGCCGTGGCTCGGCTGCGCGGGGGTGCGAACCTCGTATCCGGCGTCGTCGGCCGCCCGGCGCAGCTGCGCCGCAAGCGGGCCTTCGCCGGAGATCACCACGATCCCCTCGCCGCCTGGCGGCGGCGAGGGGATCGGGGGCTCAGGATCGGCCGGGCGATGAGGCGTCTCCTTTGCATAGTCGTACCAGCCCCGGCCGGCCTTGCGGCCGATCAGTCCGGCCGCGACCTGGCGCGCCTGCAGCGGCGAGGGACGCCAGCGCGGCTCTCCGAAGCTCAGCTCGTAGAAGCTCGTGGAGACGTCGAATCCGGTGTCCACGCCGACCAGGTCGCTGAGCTCGAACGGGCCCATCCTGAAGCCACCCTCCAGGCGGCAGATGCGGTCGATGCTCCGCACGTCTGCGACCTGCTCGGACAGCAGCCGCAGAGCCTCCAGGCCGAAGGGCCGGTTACAGCGGTTGACCAGAAATCCGGGCCCGTCGGCGGCCAGGATCACGGTCTTGCCCATCGCCTCGCCTGCCACGCGCGCGAGCGCTACGGCGCGCTCGCCCGAGCGCACGCCCGGGATCACCTCGACCAGCCGCATCAGCGGCGCGGGGTTGAAGAAGTGCATCCCGACCACGCGCTCGGGATGGGTCGCGGCGGCCGCGATTCCCGTCACCGGCAACGAGGAGGTGTTGGTGGCCAGCACGCAGCTCTCGGCCACGACCTCCGAGAGCTGGGCGAAGAGCTCGCGCTTGAGCTCGGGCCGCTCGGGCGCGGCCTCGATCACCAGATCGCGGTCGGCGAGCGCGTCCAGCCCCGGAAGGGCAGCGTGCAGGCGTTCGGCAGCCGCCGCGGCCTGCTCCTCGGTGAGGATGCCCTTCGCGGTTTCCTTCACGAGCCCCTCGCGCGCGCGGGCGATGCCGCGCTCCAGCGCCTCCGGCACCGGGTCGTAGAGCAGCGTGTCCGCGAAGCGACAGGCCAGCTGGGCGATCCCCGAGCCCATCGTGCCGGCGCCGATCACACCGATCTTCTGAGGCGCCTGGGTCATGCCTGCGCCTGCGTCAGCCAGGCGGGTGCGCGCTCCTCTGCGGCCACATCCGCGCTCATGCGGGCACCAGCGCGTTTATGCCTGTCAGGCCACGGCCGATGATCAGCTTCTGGATCTGGGAGGTGCCCTCGTAGAGAGTGGTGACGCGCACGTCCCTGAAGTAGCGCTCGACGGGGTGATCGTCCACATAGCCTGCGCCGCCGTGGACCTGGATCGCCGTGTTGGCGCACTCGACCGCAGCCTCTGAGGCATGCAGCTTGGCGATCGAGGTCTCGATCGTGTTCGGGCGGCCCTTGTCCTTCAGGAATCCGGCGCGCCAGACGAGCATCCGTGAAGCCTCGGTCTTCAGGGCCATATCGGCGATCATCGCCTGCACGAGCTGGAAGCTCGCGATCGGCTTGCCGAACTGCTCGCGCTCCTTGGCGTACTTCACCGACTCCTCCAGACAGCCCTGGCAGACGCCGACGCAGCCGGCGGCGACCGAGTAGCGGCCGGAGTCAAGCGCCGACATCGCGACCTTGAAGCCCTCGCCGACTCCTCCGAGCAAGCCGTCCTGCCCGACCTCCACGTCTTCGAGCGAGATCGCGGCGGTGTCGGAAGCGTGCAGGCCCATCTTGTGCTCGATCGGACTCGGCTTGAAGCCCGGCTGGTCGGTGTCGACCAGGAAGCAGGCCAGCCCCTTGATGGCAAGGTCGGGATCGGTTTGGGCAAAGACCAGCGCGAGCTTTGCGTAATTGCCCATCGAGATCCACATCTTCGCGCCGTTTATCACCCAGCCGTTATCGGTTCTGCGGGCGCGCGTGCGCTGTTTGGCGGCGTCTGAGCCGGTGTCCGGCTCTGTCAGCCCGAAGCATCCAAGCCACTCTCCCGAGCAGAGCTTCGGCAGCCAGTGCATCTTCTGCTCCTCGGTGCCCCACTTCAGGATCGCCGAGCACACGAGCGAGGTTTGGACCGACACCACGGTCCTGATCGAGGAGTCGCCCCTGCCGATCTCCTCGACGACCAGGCCGTAGCTGAGATAGTCCAGCTCGGCGCCACCGTATTGTCGTGGGACGATCGCGCCGAGATAGCCCTGCTGCGCGAGCTTGGCGATGAGATCGAGGTCGAAGCGGTGCTCTCTGGAGTTCTGCCGCGCCTGTGCAACGATCTCGTTGTCGGTGAATTCCCTTGCGGTCTTGCGGATCAGCTGCTGCTCATCGGTGAGGTCGAAGTCCATGGCCCGTGTGCTCTCCTCGTCGTGTTGTGCCCCGAAGGGGCGCTCAGCGACTGGACGCTACCGCGCGGCGGCAAGCTTGGGCGTGCTCCACGGTGCGCTCACGCGCCGTGAGAGCTCCGCGGCCAGGCCGTCGATCGGCAACCGCTCCTGGGCAAGGGTGTCTCGGTCGCGGATGGTGACGGTGCGCTCACTGACGCTCTCATGATCAATCGTGACGCAGAAGGGCGTGCCGATCTCGTCCTGGCGGCGGTAGCGCTTGCCGATCGAGCCGCCGTCGTCGTACTCGCTCTGCAGGGCGGCGCGAAGCGCGCCATGCACCTCCTGGGCAAGCTCTGGCTGGCCGTCCTTTCGGACCAGCGGCAGCACCGCGACCTTCACCGGCGCAAGGCGCGGGTGCAGGCGCAGCACCGTCCTGCTCTCGCCGGCGCCGGCTCCCTGCCCTGCCACGATCTCCTCGTCGTAGGCGTCCACCAGGAAGGCGAGCGTCGCGCGATCGGCGCCGGCGGCCGGCTCGATCACGTATGGCACGTAGCGCTCGCCGGTGGCCTGATCGAAGTACTCGAGCTTCTCGCCCGAGTGCCTGGCGTGCTGGGTCAGGTCGAAGTCGCCGCGGTTTGCGATGCCCTCGAGCTCCGACCAACCGATGGGGAAGAGGTACTCGACGTCGCTCGTGGCGCTGGAGTAGTGGGAGAGCTCGCTGGTCTCGTGGGCGCGCAGACGCAGGTGGTCCTCTCGGATGCCAAGGCCCAAGTACCAGCGCTTACGCTGATCGAGCCAATATTCGAACCACCTGGTGACTTCGGCCGGCGGCACGAAGAACTCCATCTCCATCTGCTCGAACTCCCTGGTTCTGAAGATGAAGTTGCCCGGCGTGATCTCGTTGCGGAAGGACTTGCCGACCTGCGCGATCCCGAATGGGGGTTTCTTGCGCGAGAACTGCAGCACGTTCTTGAAGTTGATGAAGATGCCCTGGGCGGTCTCCGGGCGCAGGTAGGCGGTCGCACCGGACTCCTTGACTGGGCCGATCGTGGTCTCGAACATGAGATTGAAGTCGCGCGCGTCGGTGAGGTCGCACTCCTCGGTCTGCCCCGGGTGCTTTGAGGGCTTTCGCCCGCAGGGCAGGTCGCCGAGGTGGTCGGCGCGGAAGCGCTGGCCGCAGGTTCTGCAGTCCACGAGCGGATCGGTGAAGCCGGCGAGGTGCCCGGATGCCTCCCAGACGCGGGGGTGCTGCAGGATCGCGGAGTCCAGGGCCACGATGTCGTCGCGCTCCTGGAGCATCGCTCGCCACCACTCGTTCTTGACGTTGCTCTTGAGCAGCACGCCGTAGTGGCCGAAGTCGTAGGTCGAGCCCACGCCGCCGTAGATCTCCGAGGAGGGGAAGATGAAGCCGCGGCGCTTGCACAGTGCGACGATCTTGTCCATCGTCACGGCATCTGGGGTGGGGGTGGAATTCTCGCTCATTGCGTGCCGGCCATCGTATTGGAGGTGAGCCGCGCTGCGGCGCGTGGCATCAGCGCCGGTTCCGTGCGGTCGATCGCCGCCGCACGGAACCGCAGGTCGGGGCGGGTTCGGCGTCCATCCCGGAGGCTGGCGGCGAGACTCTGGTGGCAGGTGCCAAACCGATTCGGCATGGGTGGAAGGCCACAACAAAGAAACTGGGGTTGACATAGATGTTGAGGTGTGATTAGCTTTTGACGTGAGGTGGTGTCGAAACCATCTCCTCCGGACGGACGACGATGAGCAGGGTGTGATGGCCACGTGCCCGTCCGCATGTCTCGGGTCTTCCAGGGCGTCGTTACCCCAACCTCTCCGACGGCGCTTTGAGAGGCTCGGTTCATGTGGAAGTCAGCGTGCGGGGTCTCCTCATCGGGTGCCGTGGCTGCGGGCCACGGCACCCGCCGTCTGGTCGTAGGATGCGGCGCCGATGGCTAGGATCCTCATCGTCGGCGGCGGTCAGCGGGGCAGATGGCTTGCCGGCCGGCTCGGCGAGCAGGGGCATGCGTCCCGGATCGTCACGCGCCATGAGAGCGGCCGGGCGGCGATCGAGGACGCGGGCGCGCAGTGCTGGATCGGCACTCCCGATCGCCTCGGGACGCTGATCGGCGCGCTCGATGGCGTCACGATCGCCTGCTGGCTGCTCGGCTGCGCCACGGGCACGGAGGAGGAGGTCCGAGCTTTGCACGACCTACGTCTGCACTCGTTCATGGTCAAGGCGATCGACACCACGATCAGAGGCGTGCTCTATGAGGCCGCAGGGACCGTCCCCGCCGAGATGCTCGCAGGCGGCGCGCAGATAGCGGCGCAGGTCGCTGCGCGCAACGAGATCCCACTGCAGCTGCTGAGGGCTGACCCAGCGAAGCGCGAGCCGTGGCGCACCGAGGCGTGTGCCGCTGTGCAGGCTCTGCTTTCTCCCACCTGAACAGGAGCCCGATGACGCTATCCTCATCCTTAAATCCTTAAAAGCCGATCCAGTTTCATAGGAGGCGTCGCATGTCCGAGTACGCCAAGGATGTGCTCGTGGAGCCCGAGTGGCTCCAGCAGCATCTGAACGACCAGAGCGTCCGCATTGTCGAGGTCGACGAGAACCCCGATCTCTACCGGGAGGCGCACATCTCCGGAGCGATCGGCTTCGACTGGAAGGCCGACCTGCAGGACCCGGTGCGGCGCGATTTCCTCGGTCCGGATGACTTCGGCAGGCTCCTCAGCAGCCGCGGTGTCTCCAACGACCACACGATCGTGCTCTATGGCGACCGCAACAACTGGTTCGCCGCCTACACCTACTGGTATTTGAAGTACTACGGCCACGAGCAGGTCAAGCTGCTCAACGGCCCGCGCGAAAAGTGGATCTCCGACGGGCGGCCCACGAGCGCCGAGGTGCCGAGCTACGCGCCGAGCGCGTTCGTCGCAAAGCCCGGGGATGAGGCGATCAGAGCGCGTCGCGAGGAGGTGCTTGCCGCGATCGAGGATTCGACCAAGCTGGTCGACGTGCGCTCGCCCGCCGAGTTCGCCGGCGAGATCATCTCGCCGCAGGGCTATGAGATGGAGGGCGCCCAGCGCGCCGGGCACATCCCCGGAGCGGCGTCGATCCCCTGGTCAGCGGCGGTGAAGGAGGATGGGACCTTCAAGTCAGCCGACGAGCTGAACGAGCTCTACGGCGGCAAGGGTGTGCTGAATGGCGATGAGATCATCGCCTACTGCCGCATCGGCGAGCGCTCGGCGCACACCTGGTTCGTGCTGCACGAGCTGCTCGGTCGCGAGCACGTCAAGAACTACGACGGCTCCTGGACGGAGTGGGGGAGTCTTGTAGGGGTGCCGGTGGAGAAGGGCTCAGCGAGCTGAGGAGCCGTCGAGCATCGGCGCCAGGCGGGCCAGCAGGTCGTCGAGGATGCGGGCGGTCGCGCCCCAGATCAGGTGGTCCGCGATCACGTAGGCGTCGGTCTCGAAGGTGAAGCCACGGCGGGTGAGCTCAGCGGTGCCGCGGGCGTCGCGCAGCGCGGGCAGGGGAAGCTCAAGCACGGCGTCCACCTCCCTGGCGCTCAAGGTCCAGGCGCGTCCAGGCTCGATCGCGCCAACGAACGGGTGGATCGTGAATTTGGTCACGAAGGTGGAGGTCGGCGTCAGGCTGCCCGCGAGGCTCACGTCGGCTCGGCGCAGGCCGATCTCCTCCTCGGCCTCGCGCAGAGCGGTGTCGGCGAGCGTCGCATCGGCTGGATCGTGCCGGCCGCCGGGAAAGCTGATCTCGCCCGCATGATGACGCAGGTCTGCTCGTCGCCTGGTCAACACGACGTGGGGCTCGGAGCCGGCCAGGTAGATCGGCACGAGCACTGCAGCCTTGGTCTGGTCGTCCTGTGTCGTCTCGCTGGGAGGACCTGACCCCGTCTCGTCAATCAAGCTCGCTAGCGCCGGAGCCAATGCATCGACGCGTGGCCAGGGCGCCAATCTCGCGCTGTCCTGCTCAGGCGGCGAGGTGGACCCGCTCGACGCGTTCGTTGAACATCACCTCGCCGTCGAGCGTGCGGTGCACGGGGCACTTCGCGGCGATCACCCGCAGCCGGTCCACCTGCTCCTCGCTCAGGCCATCCGGCAGGCGTAGCACCAGGTCGAATTTGGTCGGCGTGCCTCGCTCCGCAGGCGAATACTCGACGTCGACTTCGACCGGCCCGATGTCCCACCCTTTGCGCACCGCGTACATCTCGATCGTGATCGCCGTACACGAGGCGAGGCTGGCCGCCAGCAGCTCCTGCGGGTCCGGGCCGGCATCGCTGCCGCCGGAGTCGGTGGCCTCGTCCACGAGGACCTGGTGATCGCGCACCTGGACGGAGTGCTTGAAGGTTCCGTCGGTGCGTCGGGCAGTGGCTTGCATTCTTGCGGCGCCTTCCAGTTGATCATCGGACTGACTGGGCTCATGGTATCGCCCGCCAAAGTCCCGTCAGGCAAGCGGATTGAAGAGCATGCCCGTAAGGAGCTTCGGAAAGAAGTAGGTCGACTTCGGCGGCATGTTCTCTCCGGCTGCTGCGACGTCGCGCACCTGGGCCACGGGCGTCGGGCGCATCAGGAAGGCCGCGTCGCTTTGACCGCCTCGCACGCGCTCGACTGCCTCCTGCGCGTCCCGCGCGTACCAGAGGCCGTTGAGCTCCGCGATGTCGTGCTCGCTCATGCCGAGGGCCCCTTGAAGCAGCAACGCCTCGAGCACGCCGGTGTCCAGGGTCTGGTAGGCGGGGGAGCGGCCGGGCAGCGCCTGCTCGGCGATCGTCTGGCTTCTGAGTGTCAGGCGCGTCGGACGCAGGTTGGCGTCGATGAAGCCGAGCTGGAGCGGGCCCTCGCCGGGCGGCGGCGCGAGCTGGTCGAGGGGGACCTCCTCGGCCAGGAAGTCGCGCGCGATGGCGTCGGCCAGCGCCTGGCGCGCGGGGCTCGTCGAGGCCGCTGACGAGGCGGTGGGTGGGAAAGACGGTGAGGCCGGGGTCCTCCAGGGCGACCAGGCACATCAGCACATACCGGTGAGGTCCCTCGCCGCCGATCTCCTGCGCGTAGGTCTGTGCGGTCTCGTAACGGTGATGGCCGTCTGCGATCAGCAGCTCGGCATCGCGCAGCGTCTCCTGAACGGCCGCGATCGTCTCCTTCTCGGCGACGCGCCAGATTCGGTGGACGGTGCCTTCGGCGTCCGTGACCTCGCCGTCGGGGGCCTGCTCGCCGGCCGGCGCCAGTGCGTCCCAGGCGGCGTGGGAGGGATCGGAGTAGAGCGAGAAGATCGCAGAGAGGTTCGCCTTCGTGGCGCGCATGAGGCGTAGACGGTCCTCCTTGGGACCCGGGTGGGTGCGCTCATGGGGGCGGACCCTGCCCTCTCCGTAGTCCTCGATGCGGACCTTGCAGAAGAAGCCGCGTCGGGTTCGGGCGATGCCGTCGGGGCCCGTGTACTCCTGGGTGTGGGCCCACAGCGTGGGCGTTTGGTCGCGCACGAGTGCGCCATCGGACTGCCACTCGCAAAGAGGGCGCCTGCTGCTTGCGTAGGGGTCGGACTGGTCGCTTGCATGCTCATCCGCCTGCAGGCGCCCCTCGGCGTCCATCGCGGGCAGGTCGATTGCGACCACGTTGTAGGGCGAGCGCCCCAGCAGCTCTGCGCGGCCCTGCGGCGAGATCACGTCGTAGGGGGGCGCGGTGAGATCTGAGAGCGGGCCTGCGAGAGCGGTCTCGTAGCGGATCGCTTGCAGCGGCTGGATGTCTGCCATGCGGGATGACAGTAGTGGATGGGACTGCCGGGGTGCGGCAGGGGATCCGGCGGTGCGCAGTGGTGCGGGCCCTCCGATCGTGGTCCGCTCGTGCTCCTCGCCGCGAGGACGCTCGCACTTGTGGCGTGCCGAGGCACGGACATGCTGTCTGCATCGGATGCGGACAGATGACCCGTATGCTGCTCCGAGCCCGGCTGCTGGCGTGGATCGATCGTTTGCACAGCGACTGGCAGTACAATCGCAAGGCTTCGGGGCGTAGCGAAGCCTGGTTATCGCGCCGCGTTTGGGACGCGGAGATCCCCGGTTCAAATCCGGGCGCCCCGATTGGTTCATGGCCTGCGAGTACCCGCGAGTACGGGCGAAATCCCCCGAAAACGCTGAGACTCGCGGGGCAGTGTTCGCGGCATCTCGTGGATGCTCGGAGGACTCTGGACCGCAGAGGGACCGCAGAGAGCGCCTTGCGGTCCGTTTTGCGATCCGGTTCAGACCCGGTGCCATGACTGGGGAGCGCGTTGGCCAACAGCCGCCTGCTTGAACTGGGTGCCCTTGATGCCCTTGGGTCGATGGCGGCTGTTACCAGCAGCGGCTCGACTTCATGGACCGACGTGCAGATAGGCCACGCCTCGGCCGCTGCTGGTTACGCCTCACTCGAGGCCACAATAAGCCGATGCCCAGACTCGGCCAGAACCGGATCGGTCGCCTCGCCGCGTGCATCACCGGCGGCACGGACAATGACGCATTCGATTACCGACGGCATGTCAACCTCGACGAGTTCTTTGCTCGCTTCGAGGACATGGCGCAGCCCGGCGACGAGGACAGCCGTCACGTGCGCGCGGTGAAGTGCCTCTCGGCGTGCAACCGCACGTCGCTCGGCGAAAGCCGGCTCCCGGTCGGCATCGAGTCTGTGTTGAGGGAGATTCTCAATATCGGCGAGTTCGACGACGAGCAGACCCGCGACGTGGCGCTGTGGCACGTGGCCGACATTCTCGATGGTTATCGGGTGCGCATCGAGACTGACGTAGATGGTGAAGTCCGGCTGATGAGTACGGCGACGAGCAAGTACCAGAGCCTGATCGATGCGGAGCTGCATACGGCCTTCGGTCAGGTCTTGAACGAGTCAGACTTGCACGCTGCGCGTGTCCACTACGGGAATGCCAAGCGGATGATCCGCGACGGCGACTATCCCAACGCGGCGAAGGAGGCGGTTTGCTCGGTTGAGTCGTGCCTGTGCACGCTAACCGGCGAACGCGACATGAAGAAGGCGCTCAAGCTCGCGGTCAAAGCCGGACTGCCGAAGCCACTCGACGGCCTGATCGAGAAGCTGTACGCCTGGCGCGGCAATGAGCCGGGCATCGCGCACGGCAGCAACGAGCTACCGGACGTGGAGCGGGCCGATGCGGAGTTCGCCCTTAACATGGCTGCGGCGATCAATCTCTACCTACGCGAGCGGCTGGTGAGGGACACCCCGCCCGAGAAGCCCCATGATCTCGCGGTGTTCTGAGTCCGATCGCCAACAGGTTCCCGGTGGCGGGGCCGAGCCTGCGCAACGCGTGCTGCAAGTTCTTTGACAACGTGATGTTGTCACGGCATCACAAATCGCCATTTGCAGCAGGTTTGTGCCGGAAAGCCCTCCGATCTAAGCGGAGGACAGAACGGAGACCGAATCGGAGGAATAGCCGGAGAGCCAAACGGAAACGAGTCCCTGCCGATCAACTAGCTGCGAACCTTGATCATTACGTGGAGCCAGTTGGCGTTGGTGCAAGGTGCCGCCGGAGCCAAGTGCTCGCGTCGTCTTGGCTCCAGGTGCCGGCGGCGATGGCGAGCACTGATCGCTCGGCGTCGTCAACGGTGGGCGTGGTGTGCCATGTCCAGTCGTTGATCTCGATGAACAGGCGTAGTGCCACCCAGGCTGCTCGCTTGTTGCCGTCGGGTAGCGGGTGGTTCTTCGCGAGGCGCACGATGAGAACGGCGGCCTTGTCGATGAAGTCTGGGTAGAACTCGGTCTCGCCGAAGCCGGCTGCTGGCGCGTGCAGCGCCGACTCAGCTAGGTCGAACCTTCGTGACGCGTATGAGGGTGGGGGTGTCGAGCCCGGTGATCTCGGCAGCGATGGCGAGGTAGTCGGCGAGCTCGACGTAGCGGACGCTCACTTGGCGAGCCGCTCTAGCAGCTCGCGGTCCTCTTCAATGATGCGAAGTACGCGCGCCTTGAACTCGGGATCGTCGCGGCGACGCTGTACCGCCTCGGCGAGGGCGTGCTTGACCGTCTCGTTGAGACTCCTACCTTCGGCCCGCGCCAAGGCTTCTGTGTCGGATGCAAGCTCATCATCGAGCCGGACCGTCAGGTTCTTAGCCATAGTGGCATGGTAGCATAGGTCCAAGATCCAGTCTCGACCCATTTGCCGCTGGTGCCTCTTCCTTCGGGCGTACCCCAACGCTTCCTAGAAGACCTTTGTTGGTCGTGAGGGGTTGTGGCTTCCTAGCTCGAGCGTGCGGGACGACCCTTGATTTGGGACCGCACAGGGACCGCAGGAGCCTCGAAAACCGCATTACAAAGCCAATCCGAACCGTTCGCCCCGATTTAGACAGTTGTCCGCACGCCTTGCGGTGTTCGCTGGCGCTACATCGGTGGCTGGCGGCGCTCAGGTTGCGCTCGTGCCGCCAGACCGAACGGCTGCTTGACCTTTACGGGTACAACTCATCGTTCCAGCATTACGCCGCCAATCTCATCTCCGTTGCTCGCTTCGACAGAGCCAGACGGATATCCGACCTCATACCGCCCGTCAGACGGCTTCGTAGCGAAACACCAGTAGCCATCGAGCTCGCCATCAGGCGCCTTGCTTCCCAACGCAAGCCACTCCCCGGTGAGTGGGCGCTGGCTTGGGCACGGATCGACGCAAGCCATCCCCTGCGGATGCCGGTGACCCGCTGCCCGGAGGAGTTCGAGCGGCTGTTCTTGGCGCGCTACGCGGCCACGTATGGCGATGGTCTGCAGCTCAAACCCGTCAAGACGCTCCATCCGCTCGAGTTTGTGCCCGCATCGGCGTCCTTTGGCGAGGTGGCCCGGCCCGCCTGCGCAAAGAGCCTGTGTGACGTGAAATACCGCTACGACCACCAAGTCGGACTTGCCAAGCTATTCGACAGCGTCGCCGACGAGCTCAGCGATTACAGTCGTCACCTCGCCAGACACGCAAGCCATGACTCCCTGAGAGCGCTTGCGCTGCTGCCAGCCCCGCTCGCACGCGATCGCGCGCCTGACGTATTTATCGACCTTTGCTCCGCGCTGCCCGCCGAGGGTCACGCCGTAGTATCCGCCACTCGCATCACCGCACTTCACAGCGACACCCCGACGTCGCAGCTGCTCAAGCGTGATGCCGAAACGATCACCTCGCTACTCGCCGCCCTAGGCGTAGGCCTCGAACCCGATCCACGTCTTGGGAACGGCAACTTCTCCTCTCATCGTCAAGTCGTGCTATGGCGTGATGACACAGCTGCGGCGCCGGCAGGAGAGAACTTCGCCGCGGCCGCAGTCCTGCTGCACCTGTACGTCATTGCCTGTCGCGAGTGTGGTGATAGCCCGAAGCGTATCCATCAACTCGCCGCCATCTTCACCCTCCCGCCCGCAGGGCAACGCAGGCTCCAGGCGTATGTGCACTGGCTGCTAACAGAACAGCCAGCGAGAACCGGACTCAAGCTACGCATCCGTCACCTCGAGGATGGCTCGTGCAAGCTAATAGCTCGCTCGCTACTCGAAGCAGCCATAACCAAAGACTCCCCCGCAAGCGCGGCCCAGCTTGAAGCGCTCCGCCAGCTCTCCGCCCTGGTTGACCTCGACAACTCGGACCCGATGGGCTGCTTCTAATCTCGACTCGCCATCCGATGCAGAACATCGAACGGTCTGCTAGCGGCAATGATTTCGACATCGAGCTGCTGCGGGATCGTTGGACCAAGGGTGGCGAAAGAGTTCGATGTGCAGTTCTGGCAGAGGCCTTTCACTGAGATGGTCGCGGCGTTCGAGAGCGCTGGGTTCAGCGTGCTCTCCCTGCGGGAGCCGCAGCCCCGGTGTGCTGTGCAGGCGAGCTGTGCATGCGGCCTGCTCGTCGTTGGTGACTTGTGTGGCTGGTAGGGAGTCGTGGCGGTCGTTGGCCGATAGTTCGAGGTTGAGGCCGGTACTTGATGTGCGAGGCTGATAGTAGTTTTCGGTGACATAGCCGGAGTGCTCGGGGCGTTGCTGATGGTAAAAGTTCTCGAGGTGGTACAGATCTTGTTCTGCATGCCAACACGACACCGCCTGCCCCGGTGAACGTAGAGGACGCCGAGCGAGGCGATCGCGCGCTCGTCAAAAGCGGCGCGACCGCCCCGTCCGGTCAATCAGAGGCTAGACGCCAAAGATGAAGTGCATCAGCCAGTGCCACCACGACCAGTGCCAGTGGTGCCAGTGCATGTGGTGGTGATAATGGTGGTGGTGGCCGGTGCCATGGCGTTGGCCGCGCGTTGGTGCGAGCGCGGTTGGGGCTCCCGAGAGGACTGCTTAACGACGGCGGTCAACCGAGGCAACAGCTGCGCCATCACGTGGTATGCCCTCAGAGCACGGTCGGCGCCCCGCGGCGCTATGGATGGCATCCGCGGAGCAGGATCGGGGTCGCGGGTTCGACGCCGCTGGGACCTGCAGCGATACGGGTGCTGGCCTCGTTGGCGGGTGTGGTGGCGTGGATGGAAACGTCGATGTGATCTCGCCGGCGACCCAGGATAGCTGCCTGGCTCCCTGGATCATGCGCTCACGCGGCCCTACTGCAACTTCAGCTTCAGGCGCAGCGAGATGACGCCACGCGGCCCGCACGCGACCCGCTGCGAGGTGCACCTGAGCTATCAGAGCAGGCCGTGGGCAACAGTGCGGCTAGAGATCTCCGCCTCAGATTGGCTTGCCGGACAGATCGAGCGCATCGAGGCGTGCATCAGACCGGTGCGTTGCCAACCCTTGAGTTTGGCGCCCAATCTTTGAGGAAGGCTTCGGTTTCTGCGACGTCAAGGGGTTCGGCGAACAGGAAGCCCTGGCCGGTGTCGCAGTGCTCGCCCTGGAGCAGGGAGAGCTCATGCTGCTGTTCTATGCCCTCTGCGAACGTCTGCAGCGAGAGCGCCTTGCCCAACTGGACGAGGGTGTGGATCAGCGTCTCACCCTCCTCGTTGTGCTTCAGTGCCGTCACGAAGGAGCGGTCGATCTTCAGCGCGTCGACAGGGAACTGCTGCAAATGTGACAGCGATGAGTATCCGGTGCCGAAGTCGTCGATCGCGATTCGCACGCCGAGCTGCTTGATCTGCGTAAGGCGGCGCACCGTGTCCTTGATGTTTCGCATGAGGATCGTCTCTGTGACCTCGATCGTCAACGCGTTCGGGTCAAGGCCGGTGTCCTTGAGGGTGCCCTCGATCTCGGCGATCAGATCGTCGGTGTCGAGTTGGCGGCCGGACACGTTCACCGCGACGGAGATCTCATGGCCAGCCGCCCGCCAGGCTGCGCATTGGGCGCAGGCCTGTCTCAGAACCCACCTGCCGACCTCGATGATGAGCCCGATTTCCTCGAGCAGCGGAATGAAATGGTCGGGTTGGATCACTCCGCGCTTTGGGTGACGCCAGCGGATGAGCGCCTCCACTCCCGTGGGAGTCATGTCGCCAAGGTCGATTGTGGGCTGGTAGGCGAGGAAGAACTCGTCGTTCTGTAGCGCGTCGCTGAGGTCCATCTCGAGCTCCATGCGGGCCTGCATCGTGTGGTGCATCCCAGCCTCGAAGACGAGATGGCGGTCCTTGCCCTCGCGCTTGGCGCTGTACATCGCTATGTCGGCGTCGCGCAGCAGCGCCTCCGCGGTGATGCCTTTCCCGATTGCGATGCCGATGCTTGCGGTCACACGCACGCGCGTCTGCTTTTCCTCTCCGAGCTTGAACGGCTCGTGCAACGCCGCGAGTAGCCGATCGGCGATCAGCTCTGGTCCTGTCGAGAGCGTTAGATCGTCGGATATCACGACGAACTCGTCCCCACCCAGGCGCCCAAGCGCGTCGGAGGAGCGGATCACGCCGTCCAGCCTTGCGGCGACCGCGCGCAACAGTTCGTCGCCGACGGCGTGACCGAGCGTGTCGTTGACCTGCTTGAAGTTGTCGAGGTCGATGAACAACGCCCCGACCGGCGTCTGGCGACGAGCCGAGCGGCCGAGCATCTGCTGTACCCGATCCAAGATCAGCGTGCGATTTGGCAGCCTGGTCAACGGGTCGTGGGTGGCCAGAAAAGACAGCTCATCTTCACGCCGGGAGAGCTCCTCGTCGGTGCGCTTGCGCGCCGTCTCGAAGCATTCGGACATCCGCAGCAGGCTGAACTCGAGACTCAACTGAAGTAGGTTCATCGCCTGCCGCAACGCCTCTGCGGAAACGCCCATCCGGCTGGCGTCATCTCGCAGGACCTTGGCCATCACGTTGCGCCAGACGAAGCAGCACTTCGTCACCCCGTCCAGGGACGCCGCTCTATGTGCCGCCAGCTCAGCGAAGATCTCCCACGTTTCCCGGCCGGCCTCGATCGCCGCCTGCATGGTCTCTCCAGATATCCACCGGGCGACGGCGATCGTCGAGCCTACGCTGATCCGCTCGAAACGCTCCTGCACCACCGGATCGAGGTCCTCGCCCTGCGTGAGCGTGCTGGCGACCGTCTCGCGCAGTACGTCCTGAGTCCGCGTCTTCAACGCCTCCCCAAGACGATGCAAGTCCTCCTCGCCGGTCTGTGTGACAAGCAAGGTGGGCGGCAATGGACCCGACTGCCCATCGCTGGAGCTGTTCAATGCCAGAGCGTCCATTGGGCCGTTAATCGGATCGCGACGTGCATTTCATTAATCGGTGTCTGAGGAGGCTCCACGCTGACCTAAACATGGCGCCGCTGGCGAGATTTGTGCGCCTAGGCTTTTTATTAGTCCCCGCGGCCAGTCGCCGTGACGTCGGCGATGGCATCACCTGATCCAGTTGGTGATGGCAAACGCCCATTTGGTGCTCTCACTCCTGCGTTGAGCGTTGCAAGCCTCGTGCAGCGAGCGGATTACGCGGATCGCGTCGGGGTTCAATACCGTCCCGGTTAGGGCGATGTAGCTAGTTGTCTGCGAAGGCAGGCGAACTGTGGCGAAGCGCCCCGAAGGTTCGCGGGATCGGCGTGGGTCGTTTCGTCCGGTGTCGCGTGGTTTCGGCGGTCGGGTGTTTGCAGGATGTTTGCAGCAGCAGCCCGACACGTTTGCCGGACGTTTGCAAGCGCGGTGCTCGCCCTACCCGAAAGGCCCTCTACACCGCTTCTACCCACCGCGACCGCCAGCTGAGGCAGGGCGTGCCCGGATTCCGCGCGAAGCGGGACAGCAACCGCGTCAGGCTACGGGGTCGGATTACTCAGCCAGGAGTCGGCCCCAGAGCGCGATCAGCGCGGCTGTAGCGTTGGTGCGTCGCTCCGGGGAGTCGTGGCCGCCGCCGAATGTGTCGAGCAGGTATGCGCGGTGGGTGGCCATCAGTAGTAGCGCGAACTCGTGTGGGTTGGCCGGTGGGTGCGGGGCGTTCGCGACCAGCTGCTCGAGCAGTTGGCGCGGGCCGACGAGAGCGCGGTCCAACTCGGTCGAAACTGTCGGATCGGCTGCGGCGGCGGCGTCGAGCGCGCGCAGCCACCGACCGTTGTCGGCATAGAGCTGCACCAGGCCGGCGACCATCGCTGTGATCAGGTCTTCCGCAGGACCGCGCACGAGCTGATCGAGCAACGGGTCCTCCGCGTCCGGCAGTAGCTCGGGCGCCATCTGCGCCAGTCTGTCGAAGTGGCGGTAGAAGACGGTGCGAGTCAGGCCGGCACGTGCCATTACGTCACCGACGGTCAACGCGGCAAACGGCCGGTCGAGCAGCAACTCCCGCGTGGCCTCGAGGATCCGACGCCGGGCTTCGTCTGACGGAACTCTTTGCGACACCATGTCGCAGTGTATGCAACACTACGCGACACCATGTCGCAACTAGAGCCTGACACCAAGATCGCCCTCCCGGACGGGCGCTCCCTGTCTTACCTCCTCGCGGGCGCCGATAGTGGGCCCGTGGTGACCGTGCTTGACGGTCCATGTAGCCGCGGGCTCGGGCGGGCGCTCGCCGCTACCGCGCGCGAACTAGGGATCCGACTTGTGATCCCGGACCGCCCGGGATCACAAGGCAGCACACCGAAACCAGGTCGCACGGTCGCCGATTGGCCCGCCGATCATCTCGCCCTGATGGACGCCTTGGGCGTTGACCGGTTCGGGATCGTGACGCAATCCGGCGGGACCCCCTACGGGATCGCCGTTGCCGGTGTGGCTCCAGAGCGGGTCTCCGCCCACTCTCTGCTCGGAGCGATTGCGCCGCTCGCGGAGAAGGACCAGTGGCGCGCGGCCGGGAAGGATCTGAAGATGGCGGCGTTCATGTCACGGCGCGCGCCGTTTCTGCTGCGGGCGGGCTTCAAGCAGCAGTACAAGAAGTTGCCAGATTCAGCTATGGGACTGTTCAAGGGACCGGACGCGGAGGTCGTCCAGATCCCGTGGGTCAACGAACTGTTCATACCGACAACCGGGGAGCTGTTTGCGAACCCAAACGGGTTCATCGAGGAGATCCGGATCCTCTGCAAACCGTGGGGTATCACGCCCGGCGCGGTCCGCGCCTCCCTCTGGACTGGCGAGCTCGACCGGATGCACCCGCCATCACACGCCCGCCGTGTCGCCGAACTGCTCGGCGGAGACCCGCCTGTGACAGTTGTCCCAGGCGTCGAGCAGATCGGGCTGCTCGTGATCTTCGAGGAAGCACTGCGATTCGCAACACTCAGCGGTCCTTGAAACACCCGCCATTTCGCCAAAAGCAGGCGCGACCCTTCGCAGCAGCGGTTTTGTGGTCGCGAGCTGGCGGGGTGGTCGTCGGGCATGCTGCGCGGCTGTAACGTCGCTGCGGGCTGTCGGCAAAGCGATTGCGGGCGCGTTGCAGGGCCGTTGCGTCTGCGGCTTTCGTGCTTGTGGCCTAAACATGCGGCCGCGCGCTTGGTCAGGACGCGCTTTGAGCGCATATCAACGCGCCTTCGCGTGTGACCTGATGAGCGCCTTTGGGGGCGTGATGGCGCTCAACCGCAAAGTCGACAAGGCCGCTGCGCAGGAGATCGCCAAGCAGTTCGTCGAGGTGCTGATCGCGCCTGGCTTCGATCAGGACGCGCTCGATGCCCTGAAGGCGAGCAAGAACCTGCGCCTGCTCGACCTTGCGCTTGACGGCTCTGCGCATGAGGATCTCGAGGCAAGGCCGATCCGCGGCAGCCTGCTCGTTCAGGATCGCGACGCGGTCGCAGAGACGCGTGAGCAGATGCGAGTGATGAGTGAGCGGGAGCCTTTGGAGAGCGAGTGGCAGAATATGCTCTCACTTGCGCCGGTGCGAGCATTGAACTGCTGTGCGTGCCCGCGCATGGCTGCCGTTTACGAAGGCGAATTCGGCGGAAAACTGGAAGCCTCCACGGGGGCAGCGCGGGGGCAGCAGTATGCCAGGGGGCTTATAGGCCAGCGTGACGCCGGCGACCTGTTCGTAGTAGGTGATGCCATTGGGGCCAAGCGTGGCACGCAGACGGATGACCGATATGTAGGGCGCGCCGGGCAGCGTTTCCACTAGCGGCACGCCAATGTTGACCTGGCCGCCGAACGGCATCGGCGCAGGCACGAGCAGCCCGGAGAAGACTGTGTCCGTCGAGACCGGCTTGGTCCCTTCGGCGTAGAAGAGCAGGGCAAGGCTGTTGCTGTTGCTGCTGTACGGTGCGCGCAGGATCGTGATCGGGGCGTGCTCGGTGATGATCGTGCTCCCGAGTACAATCCCGGTGAGCACGACGCCATAGCCCATCACCGAGTCGCGCGGGCAGGCGCGCGGGCCGGAGGCGCTGAGGATCTGCGCAGTGCAGGTGGCAAGCCCAAGGCCGCTGAGGTCGATCCCAAGGTCACGTGGATACCGCAGCTGGATCTGCGTGATTGGGGGCGGGACCTGACCCGGGGGCGCCGAGAGGGAGAAGCCGAAGTTCAGCGTCGTCCTGCCGCCGAGGCGATCGGGAGAGAAGGAGGCAACAAGGTGCGCGAGCGTGCTCGCGCTCGCCGCCGCGGGCGACGTCAGGAGCGCGAGCACACAGAGCAGACCGGCGAGAAGCGGCCTGGCCGGTTGCCGTGTCAGCGGCGGCGCTGTAATGAGACCCTCATCCGTTTGCTTGCTGTGCGCGGCAGCCAGGCCTTCAGTAGTAGAGGGTGCCTGCCGTCTGGATCGTGAGCGAGTAGCTCCTGCGGTCGAAGACGCCATAAAGCTTTGCGGTGCCGTGCGCGTGCCCGAAGCGCCCGGTGCCGCGGATCACCGACAGCGTGCCGGCGAAGCTTTCGTAGGTGCCGGAGCCATGCGGCGTCGCCGAGCCATTGCCCACGATGCTGCCGCCGTGGGCGTAGATTACGAAGCTGCCGGTGAACCTCGCTGAGAGCTGCATGTGCACGCGCATGCTGCCAGGTAGCGTGCCTGAGGCGCTGCCCATCTCGTAGAGCGTCGATCCTGACGCGGAGACGTAGTGCAGGCTGGCCATGTCGTGTGCCCTGAGCGCCCTGGTCGTTCTGGCTTTTGATACGAGCGCCGTCCTCTTGGCCTGCGCGGCACCGAAGGCGCTCGGCTTCGTGCTCGCCTGTCCCGCCCCGCTGAGTGCTGAAAGCGCGAAGGCTGAGGTTGCCGCGACCGCACATGCTCGCCTGTGAGTCTCTCCCATCCTCTACCTCCTCACCTGGCCTCCTGGGCGCCCAGACCCGGCTCCGCGAAGCCGAAGTCTCACGACCCTCCCAACCGACGATACACGCTGAAGGCTCCGATCATCAAACGTCCCAGAGGATGCCCCTGCGCCCCGGATCGCCTTCGCGAGGCGCCAGAGTCTCATCACGAGCATCGGTGCGTCGAGCGTTGCTCCAAGCTCGGTGCGCAGGGCACGGGCCAGAGGGTCTTGTTTTCTCAGCCCGGCGGGCCTCGCGGAGGCGTAGTAGGCCACGACGCCGCCGAGCGTGATCAGATGGTGGGCGCCGTCTGGCGCATCGAGCGCGCAGGCCCTGGCCCTTGCCGCGGTCCCTGCAAGCGCTTCCACCATCTCGTGCTCGTCGCGATATCGAGACGGCCACGATCGCGCGCCGGTGGCTTGGTCGGCTTCTTGGTCGAGCAGACTGTCAAGCATCGTCAGCGCTCCGATCATCAGGTAGAGCTTCTCCAGGGTCTCCGCGTCGCCGGCGTGCGTGCCTCCCTGCGCTGCCGCGGCGATCAGCGCGTGTATGCAGAGCACCGAAGCGGTAGCGCCGGCCGCAAGCTCGCGCCAGCCAAGCGGGCTGAACTGTGCTTGCTGCATCGCCCAACGTCTGAATGCCTGCTCCCCTGAGGCGCTCGCGGAGGCGTGGTTGAGCGCCTGCGCCTGCGCACACCGTTCGGCGCTTCGACGAGCGACTGCGAGCACCCTTGCGGCACTGGGAAGCTCCGTCAGAGCCATCTGGACGGTATGCAACAGGGCTCGGAGGTAGCCACCGTCTCCGGCAGCGGTTGCGGGGCGCTCCGTGCTCATCGCGGCAGCCAGCCCGCTGAGTAGGCGAGCGCCACCGTCCCCCGCAAACGTTGGGCACTCCGTCAACAGATCCAGGTGGTCATATGCGGTCTGCAGTGCGACGGTGGCTTCGACCGTGGCCGTCCGGCAGGCACGCGGCGCGAGCGTGGCAAGCGTGGCGGCGACCTCGATGTTGAAGCGCTCCTCGGCGAGCTTGGTAAGCGCGGCGCGGCGCAGTCTGGGATCGGGGATCGAGCCGGCGCTATGCCGCCAACGCGTCAGGTGGGTCCTCACAACAGGTGCCACCGAGCCCCAGTAGCGAACGTTCGCGCGCAGCAGCGCCCGCACGGCTGCGGTCTGGGTCTGCCGGTCTGCTTGCGAAAGCGAGCCTGTGGAGAGCACCGGAGCGCCTGGCAGCGCCGCGGACTGTGGCTTTATGCAGGCGCTACTCACCGAAGGCGACCGTAGGGGATACGTGGGAGGCGACCCAGGCGGGGATCGAGGCGATCGTAAGCGTTGCGACCGCGACGATCGCGAGGATCTCGAGCGGGCGCAGGCTCGCGCTGAATCGCGCAACCGGGAAGCCGGTGACGTGCGAGAGATAGCCGTCGATTACGAGCTGGCCGCATGCGCCGGCCAGCGTGCCGGTGATGCACCCGGCGGCGAGTATCACCGTCGACTCGAGCAGCAGGATCAGGCGCAGCCGGCGTGGCCTTACGCCAGAGAGGCGAAATCCGGCAAGCGCTGTGCGCCTTTGCCAGATGGCCGAGGTGAGCGCGGCCGCGAGCGCGAGGATCGCCGCGATCAGCAGCAACGTCGATATCTCCCCGAGCTGGCCGAGCCCTTCGCTGGTCAATGCGTCGATGCTTGCTTCGCGCTGGCGGGCGGTGAGCGCCTGTAGCCCGCTGGAGCGCGCTGCCAGCAGGCGCTTGATTGCCTGTATCGCCGTCTGCGCGCGCGCTCCGCGCGCAAGCTCGACCGCGAGCGCGGTGGGCTCGGAGGCGCGCCACAGCCTGCGGTATGTGGCGCTGCCGATGAAGATCGCCCCGGGGCTCCATGCGAGGTTGGTCGTGCTCGCCACGACCCGCATGCGCGCAGGCCCGCTCTGTGTCGGGAGCGTGATCGTGCCTCCGATCCGGGCGTGCTCCTGCTGCAGGAGTCTGCTTGGAGACGGCGACGAAGTTGCCGCTGCCGATCCGGGCCAGCGCGCTGGCTAGTGACCCTCCTTCGATCTGGCTGGCGAGCACGTGGCGCTCGTATCCCTTTGGGCGCGCGAGCACCCACACTCGCCTGCCGTCAAGCTGCAGGAAGCCGCCCAGAAAGCTCTGCACTGACTTGACCCCCGGTAGTGCCGCGATCCTGCGTTGCAGATCGCCGGCCGCAAACGGCACCACCGCCTGGTTGTCGGCCGGGTTGCCAATCCAGATGCCTGCGTCAGCCGAGTAGCTGTGCGCGAAGCTCTCGATGCCACGCGTGAGATCTGAGCGCGCGCCTCCGAGCGCGACGCTTCCGAACAGCGCGATCGCGCCCGTGCCCGCGAGCGCGAGCGAGCGCAGCGCCGTGGAGCGCAGCGAGCTCAGGGCGACGGGCAGGATCGCGAACCGCTCGAAGCGCGTGGCGAAGCGGCGGACGAGGGCGATGACCGTCGCGAGCGCGAGTGGCACGAGCAGCATCGCGGTCGCGGCAAGCAGCGCACACGCGATCAGCGCCTGCGAAGGGGACGTCCCAAACAGCGTCCCCGCCGCCGCCAGCAGGGCGAGGCAGGCCAGCGCGATCGGCCGCCGTATCCGTGGTGGCAGGCCCTCCGGAGGCTCCCTGTCCCGGTAGACCAGGTCGATTGCACGCCCGCGCCGCAGGTCGAGCAGCGGCATTGTGGAGGCCAGGCACGCCGCGCATATCCCGCTGGCTGCAGCCAGCAGCACGGGCTTGACGCCGACGACGGTGCCACCGCTGAGCGTGAAGGCCTCCGCGAGGTAGTGCGTGGACTGCGCAAAGGCGTGCATGGAGAGCAGGTAGCCAGCGGCGAGCCCGACAATCGTCGCGAGCACTCCGAGCACGAGCGCCTGGAAGAGGAGCATTTGGACGATCGCGCTCGGTCTCATCCCGACCAGGCGCAGATCGGCGATCGAGCGCCTGCGCTCGGGGACGGTGAGGAGCAGCGCGTCAAAGGCGAGCAGCACGCCGAGCATCGCCGAGACCGTCGCAAAGAAGGCATTCGCCTGTTTGCTTGGGCGCAGCGCCTGCGAGAGCAGCCCCACGTCCTGGTCGGCGGCGGCGACGTCGAGGCGGCCCGCCGCAAGTCGCGACAGTTGTGCCCGCGCCTGCACCGTGCGGTGCGGCCGTGGCTGGACCAGAATGCGCGATATGCGGTGCGCGAGGCCGGCCACGCTCTGCAGCTCTTGCAACGGCATCACAGCGACGAGTGCATGCGAGAGTGCGCCGAAGGCTTCCTGCCCCAGCACTGCCGAGACCGGCAGGCGCAGCGTTCGCCCGGCGAGCGTGAGCAGGACGTGCGCCTCTGCGCCGCGGCCCTGGTACCCCAAGGAGCCGCGTGCTATTCCAAGTGCGGCTGCGGTTCTTGCGCTGAGGCCGATCCCGCCCGCCTGCAGGGTCTGGCGGGGCAGGGTGTGTCCAAGCCCGTCGAGCAGCACGAGGCTGGCGTCGGCGCCGGCGAGGTCGATCGAGACGCGACTATCCCGAGGCCCGGAGAGCGTAGCGGACTGTTCCAGCAGCGGTGCGGCGTGTGCGACCGCCGGCAGCTCTTCGACGCTTGCGAGCAGATGCTGTGGCATTCCTTGCTGGCTACGGGCGTGCAGCTGCAGGCTGGCTGGCCCTATGACCGTGTCGACCACCTGCCGCGCGGAGCCGGAGACGCTGCCTGCTGCGACAAGGGTCGCGAGCACGAGCGCCACCGCGATCGCCACGCCAAGACCGGCAAGCAGCTCCTGGACGGCGTGCACGCGCAGGCGACGACGGTAAAACCACAGCAGCGCGTAGGGGCCCATCACCGTCCTGGCTCCGGCCGTTTCGCTGCTAGCACTCGCCAACGTTCACTCCTCGCTTCTGTGAGGGCTTTGTTTCCTGCTCGGCGAGCATCTCGGCCTGCTCGAGCAGCCTGCCGTCGCGTAGCGTGCAGCGGCGGTCGGCGATCCCCGCCGCCTCGAGGTCGTGTGTGACCAGCAGCGCTGCCGCGCCACGCTCGTGGGCGACCTGCCGCAGCAGCGCGACTATCTCTCCGCTGCGTGCGCTGTCGAGGTTGCCGGTCGGCTCGTCCGCGAGCACGAGACGCGGCTCGCCGGCGAGTGCCCTGGCGATCGCCACGCGTTGGCACTCGCCGCTGGAGAGCTGCTCGGGGGTGTGGGCAAGGCGCTCGCCGAGGCCGACGCTGCGCAGCCAGGGCAGCGCGCGGGCCTTAGCCTGACGCATGCTGAGGCCACCGATCATCAGCTTCATCGCGGCGTTCTCGATCACGCTCACGCGCGGCATCAGCTGGGGGCTCTGATAGACGAAGCCGACGTCACGGTGCAGATACAGCGATGCTTGGGTCTCAGAGAGGCGGGCGAGCTCGCGGCCCTCGAAGCGGATGCTGCCCTCGTCGGCGCGCAGCAGCGCGGCGATCAGCAGCAGCAGCGTCGTCTTTCCCGAGCCGCTCGGGCCGTGCAGCGCGACCATCTCGCCGGCCTGCACGGCGACCGTGATGCCATCGACAGCTCGCACCTCCTCGCCACCGGTCCTGAAGCGCTTGACCACGCTTTCAAGCTCGAGCATGCCCATCAAGCCAAAGGCAGTGCGGGCATCTCACAAAGGTTTCAGTGAGCGCTTGCGCTCTCATCAGAGGGCTGCGCGGCGCCGCAGCGGCAGCACCTCAGCGATATGCGGCGTGAGGCTTCCGCGCAGCTGCCCGTCTGCGAGCGATA
This sequence comes from uncultured Actinomycetota bacterium, assembly GCA_963790265.1. Classification (GTDB taxonomy): domain Bacteria; phylum Actinomycetota; class Thermoleophilia; order Solirubrobacterales; family Solirubrobacteraceae; genus Palsa-744. The sequence goes on along the minus strand of CAWBNT010000001.1, from coordinate 2,289,728 downwards.
GCGCCCTGTCGGCTCCGAAGAGCGCCGTCGCCTCGCCCGCGCTCATCAGCACGGCGATGCCTTCGTCGGCGACGCTGCGCAGCAGCCTGAGGATCTCGTCGCGCTCGAGCAGGTCGACTCCCTTCGTGGGCTCGTCGATCACGATCAGCGAGGGCGAGAGCGACAGCGCGCGCGCAAGCTCCACGCGCACCGCCTCGCCAGCGTCCAGCTCTTGCAGCAGTCGCGTTGTGCAGTGGGATGCGGCGACCCGTTGAAGCGCGTCGGCGGCACTTCTGCGCGCCGGTGCGCTCGGAATCCCGTGCGCGAGCTGGCCGACCATCAGCTCCTCGAGCACGACACGCCCCTCTGCCGCCTGAATCGACCGCCGGCAGTAGCCGATGCCTTTGCCGAGACCGTGGGTGCGACGGGAGGAGATGTCGACGCCCTTGAGGCGGATCACTCCCTGATCGACCGGCTCGATGCCTGAAGCGACCCGCAGCAGCGTCGAGCGGCCAGACCGGCGCATGCCCAGGACCGCGACCATTTCGCCCGCGTCGATCTGCAGGCTCACGTCGTTTAGCAATATCCGTCGATGTGCGCCCTGGCGGTAGGTGTACCGGATGCGATCCAGTTCGAGCAGGGTCATCGCCGCATTTCTCCAAAAGGGGTCACGATGCACGAGCTGGCGCGCGTCCTCATCACAGGGTGCTCGCCTCTGCTCTCAGCGCGCGGCGCGCGCCTCCAGCTCGCGACGGGCATATTCGAGCCAGGCAAGGCGCGCCCCGACTCTGAGCCGGTCGTCCTCTACCGCGAGGCGCTCTACGAGCGTGGAAGACCCGTCAGGCGAGCCGTCGCCTCGCTGCGGCGTCGAACGTGGGGCGCTTGCTTGCTTCAGGCACACCTGTTCATAGCGGTCGATGACGCCGAGCGCCTCCTTCCGAGAGAGCAGGGCGAGTTGCTGGGCGAGCAGCCGGCAGCGCCTGCGCTCGTCGTCCAGCTGCGAGAGCAGCCAGTCGGAGTAGCGGCGCACGCCGGCGCGCGTCGCCTTGTAGTTCGGCTTCGGCTGGCGCATGACGTCCCGCTCGGCCGCGGGCGGCATCTCCTCGATCAGGCCACGCCTGGCGAGGCTGTCGAGCGCCGTGTAGATCTGCGAGGGGCTGGAGAGCTCGAGCGCCTCGGCGAAGGTGCGCTCGAAGCGCTGCACGAGCTCGTAGCCATAGCTTGGACGCTGGATCACCAGTCCGAGCAGAGCCCAGTTGACCGGCGAACGCATCGCCAAGACGCCTCTCTCAGTCGCCTCTCTGCCTCCCATCGCACTGCCAGACTACTCCGAGAGGCGGAGGGGGTGGAAATACTCACAAACTAGAAGTTTCCTGTTCCAGAGCAAAAGGTCGGACGCTCGCGAGCGGGTCGCGATGTCGAGGACGCTGCCCTCACCGTCTGCGAAGCCCGGCTATTCACAAGCTAGAATCTTATATATCACGTCTTGTTTATCGTGCAGGCGAATATCATTCTTCTGCAAGCATGGGGAGAAATGGACCTCGCCGCATGGTGAGGCGGCTCTTTCGGAGAGATGAATAGAACCGGCTGTATACGAACGGGAACGCACGGCCCGCGATGAGCGCGGTCGCGAGCCACCTTGGCGGGGGGTCTTCCCGCGCCCTGTTCGAGAAGCTTCATCCCCGTCCCAACGGGCTCCCACGCGCCCAAGTTGTCTCTCACCAGCGCGACCGCCTCTGCCGCGCCGTGCTGGCGGCGGCTGCCGAGAAGGGCTGCGACCGCACGTCCGTCGGCCAGCTGTGCTCGCTCGCCGGCGTCTCCAAGCGGGCGTTCTACGAGATCTTCGACAGCAAGCAGGAGTGCCTCGTTGCGGCTCACGAGCGCGTCGTCCGCCAGGCCGCAGGACGCATGCGGCGTGCCCTTCGCGTCGAAGGGTGGCCGCAGGAGTCGCTGCAAGCCACGCTCACGGTGCTGCTCACGGAAGCCGCACGCAGGCCGCAGGCAGCACGCTTCGCGCTACTTGACGCGATCGATGCCACTCCTGCCGGACTGGAGCGCCAACGATGGGCGGCACTCCAGATCCAACAAGAGATTGCCCGCCGTCTCGAAGGCACCGCGAAGGCACCTGTGAGTCCACTCGTGCTGCGCGGGATCGTCGCCGGCCTCTCGCACGTCATCTGCACGCGTCTGCTCGATGGTCGCGCCGCGGAGCTGCCGCTGCTTGCCCCCGAGCTCACCGAGTGGGCTTTCGCTCGCGCCGCGCTCGCCGCGCCGGCTCGGTCGCAGGAAGCTGTCGAGGTGCGCGCGTTCCCGGCGCATGCAGGCCGTCCCGGGGCGTGCGGTGTTCTGCCGACCTCGAGGCTCTTCATGCAGCGTGACGAGCGAGCGCTGCTGATGGAATCCGCATTGATGCTCGTCTCGGAGGGCGGCATGCTGCGCCTCAGCCCGGACACGCTTGCGACTCGCTCGGGTGTGCCTGCACGACGCCTGCATGCTCTGTTTGGCGACCATGAGCAGTGTCTTCTCGAGGCGGTTCGGCAGGGCGGGCGGCTACTGCTCGATGATGCGATCGCGGCCGGTTCGCAACAGGAGCAGTGGCAGCACAGGCTGCAAGCGTGTCTGCTGGCGCTGCTCTCGGGGCTTGGGGCGCAACAGGCGCTTGCACATGCGCTTTTCGTCGAGACGCTCTCGCTCGGAGAGCGCGCACACTCGGTGAGAGCCGAGCTCGTGGAGCGCACCGTCCAGTGGCTGCGGCAAGCCATGCTCCTTGGCCCGCCGTCTGCGAGTGCGGCGTGCGAAGCGGGCGTCGCGGCAGCGTGGGGAGTGATCGCCGAACAGGTCGCTGGGTCTCGCGTCGCCCGTCTGCAGGACGTTGCCGCACCAATCGAAGCCCTCCTCGCTCCGGCTCTCGGTGAGCTCGCCTGCCAATGATGCGAAGCCATCGATCACCGCGCTCAACGCGAGGGATTGCCGTCCAATGGTACATTTCCAATAATTTGACAACCTTGGGACGTCGTGCATTCATCTCGTGTGGCTCGTACGATCAGCGCGCGGCGCACGGCAGCAAAGTGCGCCGACCGGGCCGGGGCTCGACCGGGCCGGGGCGCTCTTTGGGAATTGCACAGTACGCCCCGGCCCGGCGCTCTATCGTCCAGACCGGTCGCGCAAGGACCGGCAGGAGCGCCATCATCTTAGAGAAGAGACGGAAACAGGCGCATGTTCAGCGAGCGCAGCGCAGCGGGCGAATCTCCGATGGATGCTGGCGTCGCGCGTCCCGGCGCGGACGTCGCGCAGACAGTCGTCTGCGACCGGAAACCATCTGCCCCGTTTGCTTGATCCGCACTCGGCGTGTCATAGACACTGCCCTACGGTCGCATGGCGTGCGCAGCACGTCGGTGGCCGGCCCAGATGGAACGGTCGATGCACGGTCCGTTCCCGGGGTCAGCTCTACAAACAGAAAGCAAAGGAGCAAGCAAACGTATGTCTAAGAAGGCAACAACGAGAAGGCTTGGCGTCTCGGGGCTGCTCGCCGTCGTCGCGATGATCGTGATGGCTGTGGGGGCTTCGGCGGCGTTCGGCTTCAGCGAATTCAAATTTGCTAGTGGCGGCAAATTCCCGATCACGTTCCACGGTGTGGGCGGATTAGCCACGTTCACAAGTGAAAAAGGCACCACCGTCATGTGTAAAAACAGCTTAAGCTCCGGTAGTGTGGAAACCAGCGCCAAGGCCAAACTGACCGTCACGTACAGCGGTGACTGCTTAATCAGGAACACGCCGCTCAAAGTCAGCGAAGGAGCCTGCACGGAACCAATAAAAACGGAAGAACTGCAAGCTGCGCCCATTACAATCACTGGTATGCTAAGCAGCAACCGCGGCTTGTTAATTCTGCCTGCGACAGCCGGAGGCCCAGTGGCTAAATTCACATGCGGCAGCATCAAAGTCACGGTCACGGGTGGAGTTATCTGCGAAGACGAACCAAATACCGGGAAACCTGCCACAACCGGCAAAGTCACATGCGCTCAAGGAACGACAAACGGCGCGCAATTATATACATCCGGTGAATCTCTGGGCAAAACAGTTTCTGGAATTTCACTGACAGCGGAAGCGACGGACGTCTTTACGTTCACCGAAAAAGACTCCCAAGCGACAGAAGAAGCCGTGACGTATTCGGCAGCAATCGAACAGACCTAAAAACGACAGCATCTAAGCAGGAACCGCCGGACAGGTAGCAAGGCCGCGCGGGGCTGGCGTCACTGACGCCAGCCCCGCAGGCTCGCTCTGTTGGACGGGCGAGGAATGACCGGGAGAGCAAGAGGGACAAGGAGAGAGGTATGAGGCGCACTGGAATCATCGTGGTATGGGGCGCGGCAGTGGCTGCAGGTGGGGTGGCCCTGCTGCTGGCCTGGCTACCAACCTCACCTGCGCTGGCCGCCGCAGGCGGCTGCCCGAATGAAGCGCGCCGGGCCGAACAGTCATCCACTTACCTGACCAACTGCCGCGCTTATGAGCAGGTCTCGCCGCCAGAAAAGGACTCGGGGGAACCAAACGCCGTGCAAGCCGGCTTCGCCGAACGTAAGCCGTTTGAACCGATCTTGGGTGCGCACGCGGCGCTCGACGGCGAGCGGATGGCGTGGCACTCGGAATATGCTCTGCCTGGACTTGCGGGCCCGTCTTCTGTGGGCCTGGATTACCTTTCCACACGCGGCCCGCGAGGCTGGAGCACAGAAGCAACGGTGCCGCCGCAATCCCCGGAGAACGGGCTGCTGTGCCCGCTCCTCAACGGCATGGTGGGCTGGTCGAGCAACCTCACCGAGGGCATCTTGAGCGATGGCGACGCTCAGGAACTGGGCAACTTGCGAGAAGTGTTCGCTGAACAAGGATTCGACTGTGGCCACGACGAACCACGCCTGGTAGCCGGCGAGCCGGAAGGCTTCCAAAACCTCTTTCTGCGTGACAGTGCGAGCGGCTCCTACCAGCTCGTAAATGTCACGCCGAGCACCGCACCGCATCCGACGCCAAGCCAACTCGTCGAACAGCAGGTACACCGCTCGCCAACGTTCCTCGCCGGCTCGCCCGATCTTGGCCATGTCGTCTTCGAAGACGAACTGCCACTCACCGATGAAGCGGAACACCTGACCAAATTGGGCGAACCGGAGCAGAAAGAATTTGAAACGGCTTGCAAAGAAGAACCGAAGGGCCGAGCCTGCTGGGAAGGCCACGACGACACGTACGTGTGGAGCGAAGCGCAGCAGCCCTCCGTCCGGCTGGTGAGCGTTCTGCCGGACGGCGAACCGGTTGCGGGCACGCTGGCGGGGTCTGCGGGGAAGGATGTGGCTGACTATCGCCACGCCGTCTCGGCCGACGGCTCGCGGATCTTCTTCGAAGCCGAAGGCAACCTCTACGTCCGCGAGAACGGCGGCCAGGCGCAGAGCGCGCTCGGCCCGCACGGCGAATGCACCGAACCGGCGAAGGCCTGCACGGTCCAACTCGACGTGCCGCAAGGCGGCATAGGCGCCGGTGGCGGTGGCAAGTGGCTCGGCGCGAACGCCGAAGGCACGGAGGTCTTCTTCTCTGATGAAGCGTCCAACGGGCTGACCTCCACGACCGTTGAAGGCAGCGGCGCCAACCTCTACGAGTACGAGCTGCCGGGCGAAGCCGATGAGCCTGGCATCCTGGTCGACCTGACGCCGGACGCCAAAGCCGAAGCGCTCGGCGTGAGCGGGGTCAGCGAAGACGGCTCCTACCTCTACTTCGTCGCGGACAGTGCACTGCCGGGCAGCGGCGAAAACAGCGAGAAAGCGACAGCCGAGGCTGGGCAGCCGAAACTCTACGTCAGCCACGAAGGCGCGACCGCGTTCATCGCGATGCTCAATGATGAAGACCTCTGCGACTGGACATCGAGCGCGGGTTGCAACGTCACGGAACCCGGTGACCCGATGTCAACCGGGCTGACTGCGCGCGTCTCCGGTAACGGCCGCTATTTCGGCTTCAACTCGGTGAACGAGCTCACCGGCTACGCGAACACCGACTCCGTGACAGGCGGCGTTGACGAGGAGATCTTCCTCTATGAAGCCGAAGACGGCAACCTGGCTTGCGTCTCCTGCAAGCCGAGCGGTGCGGCGCCGTCTGCCGGTGGCGCGGCGATCGACTGGGCGGCAGAGCCAGACGAAGACAGTGAAGCGCTGGACCTCTATCCCCAGCGCAACGTCTCGGAATCGGGCCAGGTCTTCTTCGAAACCGCGGAAGCGCTGCTGACCCAGCAGGACACCAATGGCCTGCGCGATGTCTATGAGTACGAACATGGTGCGCTGCATCTGATCTCCAGCGGCACGAGCAATGCGCCGTCGTACTTCCTGGACGCGACTGCGAGCGGAAGCGATGTCTTCTTTGCGACTACTCAAAAATTGCTGCCGCGCGACACCGACTCGGTGTATGACGTCTATGACGCGCGGGTGGAAGGCGGCTTCCCCGAACCCGCCTCGCCGCCGGTGCCCTGTGAAAGCGAAGGGTGCAAGGCCGGGGCCGCGATGCTCTCCGTCTTCTCGACGCCGAGCAGCACGACGTTTGCGGGGCCGGGCAACATAGTGGAAGCGAAGACGTCTTCCAAACCCAAGGCGAAGAAGAAGAAGAAGAAGCTCAAAGCGAAGAAACCCAAGCGGAAGCGCAAAGCCACCCGCCGCCGCGCATCGAGAAACCAGATCCGTCGGGATTCTCGTGCTCGCAAAGGAGGTCGTCGATGATCAGCGCAGCGACCGAGGCAACGATCAATCGCGACAGCCAAGAGGGGAAGACGGTGCAGAAGCAGATGAGCAGGTCCAGCGTTGGCCAGGCATGTGGCTACAGCCTGGTTGGGTATGGCATCGTTGCCGCAATCCTGGCAGTGTTCACATGCCTGCTCCTGACAGTCGCCGCAGCCCCGGCGTTGGCGAGCTGGGGGTTTCACAAGGCCATCGGCGTGGAAAAAAGAGTGATTTCTCCGATTGCAGTGGCTGCCGATGAAGCGGGCAACATCTACGTGAGCGCCTTTTCGGAACCGATTTATGAGTTCAATATCGCGGGCGAGCTCGTGTCGCCCGCGCCGTTTGGCGCGCCTGCGCTCCGCTCCGGTGTAGCGGTGAACCCGGCCAGCCACAACGTGTACGTCGTAAACGCGGAAGCACTCGCTGTCGAAGCATTCAATCCGACCACCGGCCAGATGGAACACTCGTTTGCCATCCCGGGCACAGCCAATATCTTTGCGACGTACGCCTTCGTGCAGATCGCCGCCGACACGCACGGCAACGTGTATGTCCCCGACGCTCCGGGCAACAAGATAGAGGTCTTCAACGAAGAAGGCAACGCGCCGGAAGGGGGCGTGCCCTCCGAAATCACGGGCAGCGGACCGGAAGCGTTGAAAAGCCCAGAAGGCGTCGCGGTCGACCCTGCCGGAGATGTGTGGGTGGCAGATACCGGCGACGGGCGGATCGAGGAGTTCGAACCGAACGGCAAATTCGTCAAGGAAATCTCCAGTCCACACGTGCAGGCTGTGGCTGTCGATGCGTCCGGCGACGTGTTTGCGTCTATCGGGGGCGAAGGCATCGAACCCGAGGTGATCGAGTACGGTCCGGCCGGCACGGCGATCGCCACAGTTGGGCAGGGCCTGCTGACGGAAACCCTCGCGGGCATATTCAACGGAGTCGCCATCGACGGTGCGCACGAAATCCTCTACGTGGCCAATAACGGGACAGGAGCTGTGCAGCAGTTCACCTCATGGGCGGACAGCACTGACCCGGTCACTGGAGTGGCGGAAGGGCAGGCGACTCTCCACGGCACCATGGAAGTCGAACCGGGAACCTCCGTTCCGACCTGCAAGTTCGAATATGGGCCTACGACTTCTTACGGCAACACCGTGCCGTGCAATCCGGCCGGCGCATACACGAAAACGACCTCCGTCAGCGCGACGCTGTCGGGGTTGAGCCCGAGCGTGGACTACCACTACCGGATCTCCGCGATCGGCGCGGGCGGCTTCACGCAGGACGGGCAAGACCAGGCGTTCGGTCCACCGATGATCGATAGCGAGTCCGCCGAAGCAGCCGTCATGACAGCGACGCCGCGTGCGCATGTCACGCTCCTGGTCGGAGGGGAAGCGACGTGCGAGATGCAGTACGTCGACCAAGCGGAATACACCGCGACCGAATATGCGAACGCGACGACTGTGCCTTGTACGGCGTCGATAGGCAGCACGCCAGGTGAGTACGACGTCGAATCCGAAACGATAACGGGACTGCCGGCCGATGCGGTGTACCATTACAGGTTCCTGGCGACCAACCAGGCTGGCACGTCGACTGGGCCGGATGAGGAGTTCGCGACTTTCGGCATCGTCTCCGGATCGTTCTCGTTTGCTGCCATAGGTGAAGGGGGAGAACCGTTCGCGCAGGCAGGCGGGCATCCCGAAGATCTGACCGACACGTTCCATCTGAACACCTCGGCAGAGCGATCGACGACCAAGGGCAAAGCGAACCCATTGGCCACCGATGCGAACCCGAAGGACGTCGTCACTGAACTGCCCCCCGGCCTGATCGGCGACCCCGACGCGACGCCGAAGTGCGAACCGTACGATGTCGCGCATGCCGACTGCAGTGGCGCTGCGCAGGTCGGCGTCATTGAGATCTACACAGGCAATCCGGGAACGACGTTGGAAGGGAAACTAAACGGCGAGACTCCGGTGCCGATATACAACCTCGTGCCGCCGAAGGGTTTGGCGGCGCAGTTCGGCGCGCGCTTCAACGGCTTCGTCACCGTGCACATCGACTCACGTGTGCGTACCGGAGGAGACTACGGCGTGACCGCCGAAGTGATAAACGGCTCCGCCGGCGAAGGGGTGGTCGTACCGGAAGTGACGCTTTGGGGTGTACCGTCGGCCGAAAGCCACGACCCCGAACGCTATTGCCCCGTGTCGGGCGCCGTCAACGAGGAGCATCTCGGCGAAGGCATCTATGAAACACACCCGTGCACAGAACGTGGTCCGCTGATCCCTTTCCTTAGCAACCCGACTGCGTGTACGGGCGAACGCGAAGCGCGCATGACCGTCGAACCGTGGCAGGAAGACGAACCGCGCGTGGTGGTCGGCGCGTCGGACAAGATGCCGGCGATCACCGGCTGCGGCAAGCTCCAATTCAAACCTTCGATGACGATCACGCCAACCTCGAAAGCGTCAGACTCAGCAAGCGGGCTCGACGTGGAATTGAAGGTGCCGCAGAACGAAGACCCGAACGGCCTCGCCACGCCCGACCTGAAGGATGCGAAGGTGACTCTGCCCGAAGGCGTGACGGTCAACCCATCCTCGGCGAACGGCCTGGCCAGCTGTCCGTTGCTGAGCGGTAAAGAAGGGCACCCCGGCACATCCGGCATCGATCTCGAAAACGGCGAATCGGCCAACTGCCCGGCAGCTTCGAAGGTCGGCGACGTAAGGATCAAGACGCCGCTGCTGGAAGAAGAACTGACCGGTGGTGTCTATGTCGCGCAGCAGAACGCCAACCCGTTCAAATCGCTGCTGGCGCTCTACATCACGGCTGAAGACGCCGAACGGGGCGTTGTGGTCAAGCTCGCCGGCGACGTCGAACTGAATCCCACGACGGGCCAGCTCACAACGACGTTTGACGAAAACCCGCAGTTGCCGTTCGAAACGCTGAAGCTCGACTTCTTCGGCGGGGAACGGGCGCCGCTTGCGACGCCGCGCGCCTGCGGCTCCTACCAGCCGGCGGCGCTCCTGGAACCGTTCTCCCACCAGGGGGCGGAAGGCGAAGAAGGCACGCCGAACGCCGAACCCTACATCGACCCATTCGAAATCACGAGCGGCCCAGGCGGGTCAGCTTGCGGCAGTTCTCCGTTTGCGCCGTCCTTTACGGCCGGCACGGAAGGCAATCAGGCTGGCTCCTACAGCCCGTTCGTTCTGACCCTCACCCGCAAGGATGGCGAACAACGCTTCAGCACCGTTGCGCTGAAAATGCCGCTTGGCCTTGCGGGGATGATCTCGAAAGTGACTCCGTGCGGCAACGCACAGGCAGAAGCCGGCGACTGCGCGGCCTCCTCGCAGATCGGGCACGTGACCTCAGAAGCCGGGGTCGGCAGCGAGCCGGTCGTCCTACCGCAAGCCGGCAAGCCCGAAGACCCCGTGTATCTCACTGAAAAATACGATGGGGCGCCGTTCGGGCTATCGATCGTGGTTCCCGCCGAAGCCGGGCCATTCAACCTTGGCAGGGTCGTAGTGCGGTCGAAGATCGAAGTGGATTCCCACACCGGCCAGGTGTCGGTCGTCTCCAATCCGATACCGACGATCCTGCAGGGGGTCCCGCTCGATGTGAAGGCGATCCACGTGGATGTGGATCGGCCTCAGTTCATCTTCAACCCGACCAGCTGTCAGCCGATGGCGGTCTCCGGCACGATCGGCTCCGTCGAAGGCGCAAGCAGCGCGGTCAGCAGCCGCTTCCAGGCCGCGGGCTGCCGTGGGCTCGCGTTCGAACCGACGTTCTCCGCGGCCATCCACGCCAAGCACAGCAAACGCGCCGGCGAGTACCTGCACGTGAGGGTGACCTCGACGTTCGGTCAGGCCAACATCGCGAAGGTGCACGTGACACTGCCAGGCAAGCTGCCCTCGCGCCTTGAAACGCTGAAACTCGCCTGCACCGAAGCGCAGTTCGCCAAGAACCCCGCGGGATGTCCGGCCGGCTCGTTCGTGGGCACGGCGACCGCGCACACGCCGGTCTTGCCGGTGCCGTTGACAGGGCCGGCAATCTTCGTCAGCCACGGCGGCGCGGGCTTCCCGAACCTCGATGTCGTGCTGCAGGGCGACGGCGTCACGATTGAGCTCGTCGGCAATACGTTCATCAACAAACAGAGCGTCACCTCCTCGACGTTCGCAAGCGTCCCAGACGTGCCCGTCAGCCGGTTCGACCTGGTCCTGCCCGCCGGGCCCCACTCGGCGCTCAGCGGCTACGGGAACATGTGCAGCAAGCCGCTGTACATGCCGACGAGGATCACCGGGCAGAACGGGGCAGTCGAGACCCAGCGGACGACGGTCAAGGTGGAAGGCTGCAAGCCGGAAATTCTGGTCGTCGGGCACAGCGTCAACGGAACCCGTGCGTATATCCATGTTCACGTTCCCTCAGCGGGAACCCTGACCGCGTCGGGATCGGGCGTGACTGGCGTGCACAGACGGGTGCATGCCGGCAATGAGAGCGTGACGGTGACGCTTTCAAAGCGCGAGGAGAGCCTGCTCTCCCTCCATCCAGGTCGCCAATTGAAGGTGCGAGTACATCTGCGGTTCATGCCGCGCCATGGCGCGGCGATCTCCACCAGCGTCGTCCTGCTGATGGGTTAGTGAGCGCTGCAAACAAGGCTTGCGCGGGCGAAGCATCCTCTTTGTTCCGCGCAAGAAGCAAGGGACCCGGGGCGCCGATTTCCCACGATGGTGGGCGCCCCTAGTGCGATGCGCGTTTGGATGGCTGGCGCTGAGCCTGCCGACCGCGCACAAGCAATGACGGACACGCGTTCACGATGGCATACGCGTCTTCCCAGCGAGGCACCACGAACCGCCCAACTGTGCGTCTTAGGCACTACCAGGCGCGGACGTCTGTGAAATGCCCCTCGATTGCTGCCGCGGCTGCCATCTGCGGTGATACGAGATGAGTTCGTCCAAGATGTCCCTGGCGGCCCTCGAAATTGCGGTTGGAGGTAGACGCGCAACGCTCGCCCGGTGCGAGGATATCGTCGTTGATCCCGACACACATCGAACAACCGGCCGCACGCCACTCGAACCCGGCGTCCCGGAAAATCCGGTCAAGCCCTTCAGCCTCGGCTTGTGCCTTGATCTGCTGGGATCCAGGTACCACCATCGCTCTAACTCTTGGTGCGACTCTACGCCCAGAAACGATCTTGGCTGCTGCCCGCAAGTCGTCGAGGCGCGCGTTCGTGCACGAGCCGATGAATGCGCGATCGATCGCAATCTCTTCGATCGGCGTTCCGGGCTCCAGCGCCATGTAATGGAGCGCGCGTTCCGTCGCCGCGCGATCACTAGGCTTGTCGAAATCGTGAGGCGAGGGCACCTCAGACGTCACGGACACCACCATGCTTGGGTTCGTGCCCCAGGTGACCTGTGGGGCGAGGGTCGAAACATCGATCTCGACTTCCTTCTCGAACTCGGCGCCGGGGTCGGTGGACAGCTCACGCCACCGCTCGATTGCGGTATCGAGTGCGACTCCTGACGGCGCGCCAGGCCGTGCGCGGTCACGAAACCAGGCAAATGTGGTGTCATCCGGGCCGATCATGCCAGCGCGTCCTCCACCCTCGATCGTCATATTGCAGACTGTCATCCGACCCTCCATCGAGAGCTCGGCGATCGCGGGGCCGGAGTGCTCGACGGCATGACCGGCCAGCGCATCCACGCCGAGACGTCCGAGCGTGCCGAGGATGAGATCCTTGGGCGTCACGCCGATGCCAAGACCGCCCTCGTAGCGAATACGCATCGACCGCGGCTTACCCAGGATCACACACTGTGTGGCGAGTACATGCTCAACGTCGCTTGTACCGATACCGAACGCCAGCGCCGCAAACGCACCGTGGGTCGACGTATGAGAGTCGCCGCAGACGATCGTCATGCCCGGCTGCACCAAACCAAGCTCAGGTCCGATCACATGTACTATCCCTCGGCGCTCAGATCCTAGTGAATATATGGGTATCCCAAACTCCCGGCAATTGCGCTCGAGTGCTTGGATCTGCGTGCGTGCAAGCACGTCCTTGACCAGCGAGGCCCGTTGCGTGCCGTCTGTCGGCGTGGTGTGGTCGGCCGTCGCGAGCGTACGCTCCGGACGGCGGACTGTTCGGCCCGTTTGGCGCAGCCCGTCAAATGCCTGTGGACTAGTGACCTCGTGGACAAGGTGTAGGTCGACATACAGCAGTTCTGGCACAATCTCATGTGCTTGCCAAAGCTTCTCAAAGAGAGTCTGCGCCATCTGCCATTCAACTGGCTTGTTTGGTGACGCTCTTGGCTCGATCAAGTTCAACCTCGCCAACTAGCCTCTTCAGGTCTACCTCCGTCGTCGCCTCTTGCTCTTCGGCTTGCTCCTTGAACCGCGCCAGCAACCTCGTCAGAGACTGTCCCTCGATCTCGACGCCCATTCCCGACAGGACGTGCCTCATTGCATGACGGCCCGAGTGCTTGCCCAACACGATCGTGCTTTCATCGAGCCCGACCGTCCTCGGATCCACGATCTCGTATGTCGTCCGATCCTTCAGGAGCCCATCCTGATGGAGGCCAGACTCGTGCGCAAACGCGTTACGACCGACAAGCGCCTTGTTGGGCTGGACCGGATAGCCTGTCAGCTTCTCGACCAGACGACTTGTGTCGATTAGCTCCATTGTGTCAATCTGGGTCTCGAGATCCACGACATCCTGCCTCGTATGGAGAAGCATGACTATCTCCTCCAGCGCTGCGTTTCCGGCCCGCTCGCCAATGCCGTTGATCGTACAGTGCACCTGCTCCGCACCGGCACACAAGCCGGCAAATGAGTTGGCGACGGCTAGGCCAAGATCATTATGACAGTGAACGGAGAAGATATAATCCTTCAAGTCCGGGACGAGCTCATGTAGACGTCGGACAAGTCCAGCAAATTCGTCCGGTATGGCATACCCAACGGTGTCAGCGACTGTAAAGGTGCTGGCCCCCTCCTCGGCGGCTACCTCAATGAGGTCTGCAAGGTATTCGGGATCCGCTCGTGTAGCATCCATCATCGAGAATTCGACATCCTCGACATACTGACGAGCTTGGGCCACTCCGGCTCTTATTTGAGCTCTAACATCAGCACGGGTGGTTTGCAGCTGGCGCTCAATATGTAGATCGGATGATGAGGAGAACACGTTGATACGTGGTCGTGCTGCGTCGTGAAGTGCTTTCCACGCAGTATCGATATCGGCTTTCACGGCTCGTGCGAGTGCCGAGATGATCGGGCCTTCGACCTCGCGTGCAATCATCTGGACGCCAGCGAAGTCACCCTTTGATGTAATCGGAAATCCCGCTTCGATAACGTCAACATTCAGTCGCGCAAGCTGCTGTGCGAGCTCCAGCTTCTCGTCCGCAGTCAGCGCGATGCCCGGGGACTGTTCGCCATCTCGCAGTGTCGTGTCCAGTATAGAGACGCGCCGGTTGGCCGCACACATTTTATACTCGCTCGACTCGGCTTTGGATACTTTTCACATCATCGACCTGAGGCCAGGGCTCAGAGTACACGAAGGAGTCGTTACCCGCCACGCGCCAAAGCTCCTCAGCGATGTGAGGCACGAGAGGAGCACTGAGCCGTACAAGTAGCAATAGGGCATTCCGTACCGCTTCCTGGTCTTGCTCGTCGAGAGCGCCGCGCTCATCGACGACGCGCTTCTCGAAGTCTTCGATTCGCGCAAGCAGCATCGCAATATTTCGCGTCGCCCGATGAGCCTGGAGGGTAGTGAAGTCGGCTGTAATCTTGCTCACTGCAGCCTTGCACCACTTTTCGAGCTTGCGGCGTAGCGGGTCCGGCCGGCTGGGTTGAGACTCGTCCCCCGCGACGGTCGCTCTCGCCAAACGTGGTCGTGTGTAGCGCCAGAGACGTACCAGGAAGCGATGGCAGTAGGAGATGTCCTTCTCGCTCCAGTTGATTACGCTTCGCGGCGCCGCCATATATGCAATCGCAAATCGGACCGTGTCTGCCCCAACCTCCTTGACCAGCTCATCAGGTTTCACGACATTGCCGATGTGCTTACTCATCTTACGGCCGTCGAAGCACACCATCTCGTGCATGACGGCTCGTTCGTAGGGCTCACCATCGTTCACATCCCCGAACACACCGGCATCCCGCAGCATCTTGACGCATGTCCGCTCATTCGCCATGTAGATTCCACCGTCGGCACCCCAAACGACCATCTCGACGGGGATCCAACTAGCGAGCTCTGGATGAGTAAACATCATGTCCGGACGGTCCGCGCGTGGCACACATGCTGGCATCCACACCCACAGCCCGTCGAAATTGTAGTCCAGAGTGTCGGTCGCACGGCGCGCCTTCCCGCCACAGCCTGGGCACTCACAGTCAGCAAAGGTTGGATGATCGGCAAGCGCGTTCCCGGAGCCTGTAACTCGCAGATCCTCCGGCAGCTTCACGGGCAGATCCGCCACGGGAACTGGGATCGTACCGCAATCGGGGCAATAAATCACCGGAATTGGCGCCCCCCAGCCCCGCTGGCGCGAAACCGGGAAGTCGCCCGCTGAATACCGCGCGGCTGGTCGTGCTGACACCGTCCCGTCGTTGGCGATCCGCCATGAAGGCGCAGGTCGTGTTGCCAGTGCCGCGGCAATCGCTGCGTCGCTTGCATCCATTTGGGGCAAGCCAATGATGGCGGTGGCGCCGAAGCGACCATCGACCGTTGGCGATACTACCACTGGTAGCATGCGAGGTACGCCGCGGATCGTGACTTGTCGCTCGAGGTCGACTGCTGGCATGGCTCCTGCTTCTCGATCTTGTCGCTGGAGACCGGCGCCTCTTAGGCTCATGACCTGCTCGCGAATGTGGTCAGTTGTCATCCATTGCTCGAGTTCTGGATGGCGTGGCGATAGAGCCACGAAGGCCGCGTCGGGTATAGCTTCCGGATGAGGTGTGAAGGCCGTGACGGTAAGCCCGTCGGCAGTGGAGGCATCGACCTCGGCGCCGTCTACTCGTCCGAGAGCGGCGCGCTGCTCACCGAGCGCGAGCTTGTCCCACTTGTCAAGATCGGCGAGCTTATTGTAGTTCTCGTCCAGATAGCGACTCATACGCACGAACCATTGTGTCCGTCTCACCAGGCTTACCGGGCCATGGCAGCGTGAGCAAGCACCCTCCTCCACCTGGAGTCTGGCGAGTACTGTGTTACATGAGCCACACCAGTCGACCGCGATTTCGTCTTGATAAACGAGATCGAGCTTCATGAGAGTGACAAAGAGCCACTGAGACCACTTATAAAAGTTCGGTTCGCAAGTGTTGAACGTGCGATCCCAGTCAAAAGAGTATCCCATTGACGTAAATTGTTGCCGCATTCGGTCCGCGCACTCCGAGACCCACTGAGCGGGCGGTATCCCTGCCTTGATTGCGCCAAGCTCGGCGGGCAGTCCAAAGGCATCAAATCCCAGCGAAAACAGAACGGCGTCGCCTAACGCGCGGCGGAACCTTGCGTATGTATCGCCAAGGGTATAGCTTCGGATGTGCCCCATATGGGCGCTACCGGAGGTAAACGGCGGGACGGGAAAGACGTAGCAACCCTTGGAGCCGTTTGCCATGTGCGGCGTGGCGAAAGCGCCGGCTTCATGCCAAGCCATTTGCCAGTGTCCCTCGAGATCTTTGAACGAGTAGGTCTCGGGGGTGAAATTATCGGATTGAGGTTGCATGAAGTGTGGGATGCTGGCAGATATGATCTTTGGTAACGAATTCGACGCGTCCGGCGGGAATCGAACCCGCATCGATGGCGCCTAGGGCCATTGCTCTTATGCCCTAAGTCTCGACAGGGTGAAGATCGAGCGGCCGCGGTGCGGCGTACAGACACCAACTCTGGCGCGGCGATTTGGCCGCTTAGTTGGCTGAAGTGCTGGCGATCGACGCTCAAGCCTGCGTTGGCGGAAGGCAATTTACCATTAAGCTACGGACGCATGTGTAAGTGATACGGCGTGTTTTCGGGCTCCGTTTCCGAAGGTTCGAGAGGATGGATCAGGTGCAATGCATAACGCGTCTGGAAAAAGATGTCAAGAGCACCGGCTTCGCGCAACATGGTCTGGCGGGGGACGCCATCCATCGCCGTTCCAAGCAGCGCATAGCTCGATCTATAGCGGGATTGGCGTTGATACCCGGGGGGCTGTGCTGCTGTGGAGGTTCGATTGACTGTCTCTCATTTTGGCCTGAGACGAGACGCAACCGCCGGGCGCGCGTGGCGCACCGGACGTTGAGAGAGATCCAACGTGGATGAGGCGCCGTTAGATCATTTTGGTGTTTCTTATCGGAGCCGCTGATCGACGTAGGTGCTCGATTCCAGGAGGATAGGCGCGCGCGGCGCGCGGTTGGTCGATGGATCTCGAGGGAGCTTCTGTCGGCCTTGTGGAGCATGCGAGCATGGCGGGCAGCATGTCGCGTTCATCGCGCGAGGACGTGCCCGCCCTCGTATGGACGTGGCATCACTTGATGGACGCGGCGGATTGGATTCGCTTTCGACGATGCCTTGATGCTCTGCCGCATACGCACGAACGGCCGGTTCATTGGATGTCTTGGTCCTGCTGCGAGGCGCAGCTTTGGAGCCGGTCAAGAGTCCGGCTGGACGCCGGCGTCTTGATGGGGATAACTGCAGCACCCCGAGGACGACTGCTTCTTGGGCGCGAAGGCCATCCGTATTTCGTGGTCGCCGAGCGCTGTGTTCAGCCTCGAGGAGCTGGCGAGGCATGATCTGCACCACTGTCCCGATGCTCCCAGACGGGCGCCTCGAACGTGTGATGTGCATCCGCAGTCTCGCCCGCGACTGACGGGCTGGTGCGGGCGGACTGACGCCAGGTCGCGGCTGAGGCTACTTGTTAGCTGCCGTCGTCGCCACAAGGGTGCTTCTGGTAAGGGTCCCGCGTTCCGGGCGGAACGGTCGAATGCGTCGACCAAAGCGCGCTGTAGCTCTGGACCTTTGGCCGCATGCGCGTCGAGGCAATCCAGATAGTCGGCCATCACCTCGAATACCACGAGGAGATGCAGCAGTGTCTGCGAGCGGCTGTGTGGCAATGTCCAGAATAGGGCGGCACTGTGGATATTCGTGCTCTTGCCATCGATCCCATGCAATGCGTTGTCTCGTAGCCTGGGATCCGCGATGCAAGTCGCCCTGGCTCGCCACTGCGCAGACTCTTTGGAAGCAAGGCGAAACCCGCAGATTAGTTGGCGGCTGGCCGCACGCGCCAGCGCCGTCAGTTGACGCATGTTAGTTGTGGCGGGCCTCTCAACGCCGACGCCGTCTCCAAGACCAGGCCCCAAGGCCTCTGCGTCCGCGTACTGATGACTCGAGATAGAAACAGACTCTCTGTGCATGGCGTGCCAATCTTGAATGGGTGCCGAATGCGGCCGTCGCACAAGCATCTCAGTTAGTACGACGCTTTAGAATCCAGTGCATTACCCAATCGCGCTACCCAATTTCGCAGGCAAGGACACTGGTTGGGCGTGACCACGAGCTTGCCGTCTTCGATGACCTCTTGGCTGCCGGTGATAGCGCTGTGGTCGTGGTCTCTGGCGAGCCGGGGATCGGTAAGACCGCGTTGATCGGCGAGGTCCTTCGGCGTGCTCGGAGGGCTGGCTTTGAGACGCTGAGTGCTCGTGCCTCGGAGTTCGAGCGCGATCTGCTGTTCGCGGCGTTCACCGGGGTATTCGAGGATGCGCTCGGATCATTGTCTTCAGAACACCGTGAGTTGCTCGGCGAGGAACAGCTCGAGCTTCTTGCGACGGTCTTTCAGTCGTTAGTCACCGTTTGCGGCGGGGCGACGCATCAGGTCGATCCTGACGAGCGACATCTGCTGCTGTGTGCGCTTCATGAACTGTTCGAGCTCTTGGCAGACCGGCGTTCCCTTGTCGTCGCGCTCGATGATCTGCAATGGGCGGATCCTGCTTCTGTTGATCTGGTCTGTCGATTGCTTCACCGCGGGCTGGCGGGCAAGGCGTTGCTCGTGTTTGCCTCGCGCCCTGGCCAGAACGAAACGCGATTGCAAGCCGCGTTCGCTGACGCCGAGCGCCACGGGCAGGCAATGCGCATGGAACTCGGGCCGCTGAGTGCTGCGGACGCTGAGGAGGTTCTTGGCGAGGTGGATCGTGCGCTGGCAGAGTCGCTATACAAGGAAAGCGGCGGCAATCCATTCTACCTTGGGCAACTCGCCGCCGCCAGCCTTGGCGAGACTGTGGCTCGCAGGCAATCGGTGCCTGTTCAGCCTTGGGTGCCCCAGCAAGTGAGTGCTGCGATCAAGAACGAGATCGATGGTCTTTCGCCCTCGGCGAGGGTCGTGCTGCAGGGCGCCGCTGTGGTGGGCGATCCGTTTGAGCCCGAGCTTGCTGCCGAAGCGGCTGGGCTCGGAGCGCAGGCTGCGCTCAGCTGTCTCGATGAGCTTCTAGGGTGCGATCTTGTCCGTGTCACGGATTCGCCGCGCCGTTTTTGCTTTCGACATCCGATTGTCCGTCGTGCTGTCTATGAGGCTGCAGGCGCCGGGTGGCGGCTGCAGGCGCACGGTCGTGTCGCTGAGGTGCTCGAGTGTCGCGGCGCGAGCGCGGCAACCAGGGCGCCTCACATCGAGCGCTCCGCCCGGCTCGGGGATGTCATCAGCGCCGCCGTTCTCATGCAAGCCGGTCAAGAGTTGATGTTGCGCTCGCCGGCGAGCGCGGCTCATTGGTTCGAGATCGCGTTGGACTTGACCCCTCAACAGGACAAGCATCTTGGGCTGCGTTCTGGTCTGATGGCTCAGCACGTGATAGCTCTAGGGCTTGCTGGCCAAATCGAGCCTGCTCGCGACGAGGCTCGACGGCTGCTGATGCACACGCCGGGCGAGCTTCGTCAACAAGTGACGATGCTGTGCGTCGGCTTCGAGTTGCTGCTCGGCGCTCACGCTGACGCGCGCAGGCTTCTGCTGGACCGGCTTGCCACTCTGGAGGATCAAAGAGGTCGGCCCGCAGCCGAACTGAAGTGCGAACTCGCCGCCACGTACTTCTTCGACGCAGACTGGCGGTCATCCCTGCATTGGGCAACGGAGGCACTTGCATCCGACTGCCAGGGCATGACCAGGGTCGGGGCATTGGCGTCCTTGGCCGTGGCGGAGTTCAGTCTTGCTCGCCTCGACCTCGCGCGACGGGCTGCATCCGAGGCCGTCGAGATGTTCGATCGCCTCGACGACATGGAGGTAGCCGCTCACTTGGGGCTGACCGCCTTTCTGGCCCAGGCTGAGATACACACGGAGCGCTTTGCCGATGCCGCTCGCCACATCGAGCGTTCGATCATCATCTCGCGCGCAAACGGCCAACGGCTCCTAACGGTGGGCCTACTTGCTGTGCAGATACAGGCGCTTGCACCCATGGGCAGAGTGACCGAGCTCGCCTCCCTGGCTGAGACTGCGACCGAGGAGGCACTGCTCTCCACCAGCGACGTGATTCTGAGCATGGCGACTTCGACGCGTGCGATGGTAGGCGTCCTTACTGGAGATCTCCATTCCGCGCTGCGCTATGCCGAGCGCAGCGCCAGTCTACTGGCAGCCACCAGCCCAGTCGCTGGAGCGGCACGGTTGATGCTTGCCTGGGTGCTTCTGGAGATTGGAGAGCCAGAGCGTTGCCGCCAGCAGCTTACGAGCCCCGACGGCGAGCTCAGGCTGCCGCCAGCTCCCCGCCTGGAAGGGCATGCCTACGAACTCCTGATCGCGGCAGAGCTGCTGCTCGGCAACGTGGCTCGCGCCGAGGAACTCGCACTACGCTCCGCGCAAGCCGCGCAGCGGCTGGGAACGAACTTGCCCCTCGCCGTCGCCCAGCGAGCTGTCGCACTGATATCTCTCGAACGCGGCGATGCGCAGGCGGCTCTGGTCGCGGCCCTTCAGTCATGCAAAGCCGCCGAGCAGGCAGGTGCGCAACTGGAAGCTGGACGGAGCCAGATCCTTGCTGGCACTGCACTGGCTGCAAGCGGAGAGCGTGCAGCCGCCATCGCCACGCTCCGTGCAGCCCACGAGACTCTGCTCACCTGCGGTGCCTTGCACTACAGCGACCAAGCAGCAAGAGAGCTCCGCAAACTCGGTCGCCATGTGCCCCGCCGGAGCAAAGCGCAGGTCGGCCCACCAAGCGTCCTCGCGCTAACCCTCCGTGAGCATGAAGTCATGGAACACGTCGCAGCTGGCAAGACCAACCGTGAGATCGCGGAGCGGCTGTTCCTCAGCCCCCGCACAATCGACAGGCACCTCGCTCGCATCTTCGAAAAGCTCGGTGTGCACTCACGCGCAGCCGCCACGAGCAGCTTTGAGCGCGCAAACGATACGCGGCTCGAGTAGCTGCCGATGACGAGGAAGACTCGGTGTAAGGGATCATCGCAGAAGCCGATGATCGCTGGATGACTGCGGTAATGCTCACACAGCAGGTGGAGGGCATCACCGTAGAGCTCCGTGACCGACGAGAGGACGCTGTGATGCTTACAGTCAAATGCCGGCGCCGGGGCAATCGCGTCATCCGGGATATCGCCTGGCGGACGCCGAGGTCTGCAATATCCGTGGCCTTGCCCTCCCAAACGCCGGATTGCGTTCGGATGAGCACGAGTATCGTATGGAAATCGATCATCATCGCCTCGCCGGCATTGTTGCGTCAGCATGGCGCAGCGCCTCGGGAGGATTCGACCCGTTGGATTGCCGGCCGACGTCCACGGGGGATCACGGCCGGACGTGAAATGCATCGGGAGCCAGGCCGTCGAAGGTATACGCTACTGATGCACCACCCGCTAGTGCCCACTAGAGCGATCTGGCCAGCAAGGAGGAATGATGAAATTCGTGAACCTCTTCATCGGCGCGGCGCTCGCGTTCGCCGCCCGCGCTGCGCTTCCCCGCCTCCTTCTCCTCCGATTCTCCCCGGCCGTCGCCAAGCTGAACGCCGGTGACCACACCGTGCTGCTCGACGCCTATGCCGAGGACTTCGTCCTCCACTTCAACGAAGGACCGCATCGTTGGTCGGGCGACTGGGTCGGCAAGGCCGGGATGGGCCGGTTCCTGCAGAACTTCACCGCCGCGGGCATCCAGGGGGAGATCCGCCAGATTGCGACCAGCGGGCCGCTCTGGGCGCTGACCATGTGGGTTCGCTTTGATGATCACGCCGATGCTCCTGACGGACGACGAATCTATGAGAACAGCACCGTCCTGGTCCTCCGCACCCGCTGGGGAAAGGTGGTCGAGCAGCACGACTTCTATGTCGATACCGAGCGCATCATCGTCCTCGATCGTAGCTCGTCGAACTCGGTGTGGAGGCGACGGGGCCACCGATGTAGTTGCATGCGATCTCGTGCGCGGTTGCCGATCAGCGTCAGTTTGCACGCCTCTGAGCCTCGCATGGGCTGCTTGCGCCGCCGCGCCGGCGCTCGAATATTTCGCGTCCACCGGAAGGTTGGACCGGGGGACGATCTCCTGGTGAGGTCGCTCTGCGAGGTCTGTCTCAGGTGTCGAGCCCATCGGTCCATGCCGCGTTTGCTGTACGGACGACGCGGTCGTCGGCGTCGAGCACGAAGCCTGGGAGCGAGAAGCGCGTGGCAAGCAATTCCGGTATGGCTTACCGCTCGAGTGCCGTCACGCTCATGCTCGTCGGCGTTTGCTCGCCGAGCGATAGCTCATTCCAGTCGCATAGCACTGTACCTGTACCGTCGTCGCTACGAACGCCCACGATCAGGCCGGTAACAAACAGCGAGTGCGGACGACGCCGGAAGGCCCTGATCGGGTCAAGGTTCTCGCAGGGGATCGAGGTCAGATGTGCCCTGTGCACCTGCGCGATGCTCGGGCGCCCGTGCAGGCCGATCCGCTCCAGGTAGGCATCCAGGTCGAGCATCGCGGCGAGTGTAGTGACCTGGCGAGTCCGACTAGCAAGTATCGCTGTTTCTGCACGGGCACCGTCGAGTCCAGAAACGACGCCCCGAGTTGGAACGCGTTTGAAAGGTTGCAAAGTGCGCCGGGGCCGAGACCGTCCCACGCTTGGCCGCTACTGTGCGTGGCTGTAGAACCGACATGACGTCTGATGGCGCGGCGTCGAGAGCGAGAGGATGGAGCAAATGAAGGCGGCGGTCATTTACGACAACGGCAGGCCGGAGGTGCTTCGCTATGAGGACGTCTCCGACCCTGAATGCCCCGATGGATGTGTGGTGGTTGAGGCCGAGGCGATCAGCATCGAGGGAGGCGATCTGCTCGCCCGCGCGGCAGGCGAGCTGCCCACGGTCCCACACATAGTCGGCTACTCGAGCGCCGGCACCATCAGCGATGTCGCCGCTGGGGTCGAGGGACGCGCGGTCGGCGATCGTGTGGTCGCCTTGAATGCAGCCGGTTCGCATGCGGCCAAGCGAGTGGTTCCCGCGGCGATGACTTGGTCGATCCCCGACGGGCTGGATGCGTCGCGCGCTGCGTGCGTGCCGGTCGCGTTTGGCACCGCGCATGAGTGTCTGTTCACCGCCGGCAAACTTGCCGAGGGCCAGACTGTCCTGATCCACGCTGGAGCCGGTGGCGTTGGCATGGCCGCGATCCAGCTTGCCAAGCACGTAGGCGCGATTGTGATCGCGACTGCCTCGCGCGGGGAGAAGCTGGACCGGCTAAAGGCGCTTGGACTCGACCACGGGATCAACTACGCGACCGAGAGCTTCGTCAAGCGCACCAACCAGCTGACCGACTCGCGGGGAGTCGAGGTCGTCCTCGACTCGATCGGAGGCCAGAACCTCATCGACAGCATCGGGGTGCTCGCGTACCGGGGAACGCTCGTCAGCGTCGGGGTGGCTGCCCGTGCCGGATCGGCGATCGAGGCGCGGTCTCTCTGGGCGCGCAACAATGCGCTGTACGGCGTCTTCCTCGGCGGCGCGATCCTCTCGGAGTACGCCCGCGTTCATCCCATGATCGGCGACATGCTGGAGCGCGTCACAAGCGGCGAGCTGCAGGTGGAGATCGATCGCTCGTTCCCGCTCTCGGATGCAGCCGCTGCGCACGAATACGCCGAGAGTCGCAAGGCGTTTGGCCGCGTCGTCATCACGCCCTAGCCCCATGTGGTTCGCGTAGCCTGTCGAAAACAAGTCACCGAAAGCAACAGCCTCTACGCCGGACAGCGACAGCGAGGCAACGCCTGGGTCATGCGTGCTTCACAGCATGAGCGACGCGGTCAGAACGACGGTGGACGCGCATGTCTGACGTTAGACGGCAATATTTATTTCGGCGAGCAGCCTCTGGACTACCTGCGGGACAGTTGCCGCTCCGCTCGTGACGTCCGCTTCGGCGACCGCGAGCGCGTCGGCGATACCCGGACGGGCGTGAAAGTCGGCCAGCACAGTCGTCAGCTCCGGATTTAGACCGGATTCCCTGGCCTGGTGGGGCGAATCGACTTCGTGGCGAACGATACCGCACCCGTTTGAGTCGGGACGCAAATGGTCCGTCCGGGGCTCGCCGTAAGTTGGTTTGCGCCTCGGAATACCGGGGTGGTGTGGACGTCAGCGAAGTCCGGTGCGATCCCGGCGCTGTCCCGCAACGGTAAGGCCGTCCCGTGCTTTGGCGCGCGGCGGACGAGTCCGGTCGCCTGCTTCATGCCGTCGGAACGTCCTCGAAGGAAGGACTGCCCACGCGACGCGTGCGATTTCTCAATCGCCGTATTCGGGCCTCCTTCCTCCGTCCACCCGGAGGAGCAGATGCAGAAGACCTACACGATCGGCCCGAGGTCATTCGTCCTTGACCAGGACAAGGCCGAGGCGGCGCTGGCCGGCAAGCGCGTGGTCGGAGGACGGGAGACGATGACCTTCAACCTGCTGCCGCTGCGCTACGGCTGGGCCTATGAGCTCTACCGGACGATGAAGGCCAACCACTGGGAGCCCGAGGACGTGCCGATGGCACACGATCTCGAGCAGTGGCGCGAGCCGAAAGCGCTCTCGGACATCGACCGCTGGATCATCCGCATGGGCATCGGCTACTTCAGCGCGGCGGAGGGAATCGTCGGTGACAACATCCTGCACGTCGTGCGGGAGCTCGTCACAGCTGCCGAGCTGAAGCTGATCCTCGGCCGGCATGCGCACGAGGAGAACATCCATGCCGACTCGCTGCTCTACATGATCTCCTCGCTGGGCATCGACCCGCACGAGTGCGAGGCGATGTTCGAGGATATCCCGACGATCCTCGCCAAGAATCGGTTTGTCACCGACGTCTCACGCGAGCTGCGGCGTGACCTCGACATGACGCAGACCGCGGCCAAGCAGCTGCTCGCGAAGAACATCTTCGTCTTTGGCCAGTGCATGGAGGGCACCCAGTTCTACGGGCTGTTCGGGATGATCCTCTCGCTCTACCGCCAGGGCAAGCTGACCGGCATCGGCACCATGTTTCGCTATACGCTGCGGGACGAGTCCAACCACATCGAGGTCTTCCGGCGGCTGCTGTTGGAGCTGGTCGCCGAGAACCCGGATGTTTGGACGGAGGCGTTTCGGGGCGAGCTGCGCGAGCTGATGCGCGAGGCCGTCGCATTGGAGCAGCAGTTCATAAGCGACTGTCTGCCGGTCGAGGGCATCGGCCTATCGGCTGAGGACTTCTCGCAGTACATCGACCACATCGCCGATCGGCGGCTGGTCGGTTGCGGTCTCGAGCCGCTGCACGATGCGGCGATCGAGAACCCCCTGCCCTGGCTTGCCGAGCTGATGGACGTCCGCAAGGAGCAGAACTTCTTCGAGGGACGCGTGACCGAGTACCAGAAGGCCTCGTCGCTGGCGATGGTCTCAGACGACGAGCTCTAGAAAGGAGCCACGAGCGATGGCCATCGACTTCGCCGAGATCCTCGGCGACCTGGAGCTCAAGCGGGCGGCGGTGCTGCCCGAAGGCGAGCGTCCGGCGCTCGACCCCACCGCGGCGCTCGACGGCATCGAGCTGCCGGACACCACCGCCACATTGGTGCTCGACGACGGCGGCGAGCAGCCACTTCGCGTCGGCGACATTGCCGTGCTCATCGCCGACGCGCTGTCCGTGCTCGCCCATGCTCACGGTGAAGAGGACGCCGACACCGCGGCCGGGCGAGCGATCCTGCGCGCAGTCGTCGAGCACGTCCTCGCGCGCCTGGGCGAGCAGGGCAGCACGCGCATCACCCAGGCCGACCTGTCCGCGCTCGTCGAGGCGGCCTTGATCGCGGGCGGACAGTACGAGCTGGCGAAGGCGCTCGTGATGCGACGCGCGCAACCGGCGGCCGGCACGTCCGCACACGCCGCGACGTTGAAGCTGATCCGCCGCTCCGGGCATGTCGTGGCGTGGAACCCGGCCAAGATCGAGGTCGCGATCCGCAAGGCGTTCCTCTCATCGCAAGCCGACGCGCAGCCCGCCGCCGGGCTGACGTGTCGTGTATCCGAGCGCGCGCAGGCGCTCGGGCAGGCGTACGTGCCGATCGAGACGGTTCAGGACATCGTGCAGGAGGAGCTCGTGCTCGGCGGGCACATGCGCGTCGCCGAGCGCTACATCGTCTACCGCGCCGAGCGGGCGCTGTTGCGTGCCCAGCAGGCCACGGCCGAGCCGCCAGCCGGCCCGGCCGCGATCCCGGTGCTCGACGTGGACGGATCGGAGGTCGAGTGGGACGGCGCCGACCTGCGCGCACGGATCGCGTTCGCCACGATCGGGCTCGACGTCGACATGGACGCCGTCGAGCTCGAGCGCGAGTTGCGCCGCGCGATCCGCCCGGGCGTGCCTGCAAGCGACATCCGCAAGATCGTGATCCTGAACGCCAAGGCGCTTGTGGAACGCGACAGCGAGCTCGCGCGCTTCGCTGGGCGGATCCTGCTCAGCTACGTCTATGAAGAGACGCTGCAGTGGGACATCCTCCGCGACGGGATCGGCGGCCTGGCTGCCGCGCATCGCAGCGCGCTGCGGAGGATGCTCGAGCGGGGAGTGCAGATCAAGCGCATCGACGCGCGCGCTGCTGGACTACGACCTCGACCGGCTCGCTGGGGCGCTTGATCCGACAGCGGACCTGGACTTCGATTTCCTTGGTTTGCAGACGCTGTATGACCGCTATCTGATCTGCGACAAGACCGGCGAGCAGCATGTGCGCCTGGAGGCGCCGCAGCTGTTCTGGATGCGTGTCGCGATGGGCGTCTGCCTGGCCGAGCCCGACGAGGATCCCACCCATCCACGCGATAGCCGAGTCCTCGACCTCTACGGCGTCTACAAGGAACGGCGCTTCTGTTCCTCGACGCCGACGCTGTTCAACTCCGGCACGCCAGCACCCGCAGCTGTCCTCCTGCTTCCTCTATTACATCGACGACACTCTCTCGGTCGATCGTCGGGCGCGGAATCGCCGAGAACGCGATGTGCTCCAAGTGGGCGGGCGGCCTCGGCGGCTCCTGGACGGCGGTGCGCGGCACCGGCGCGCACATCGAGTCGACCAACGGCGAGAGCCAGGGCGTCGTGCCATTCCTGAAGATGCACAACGACCAGCTCGTCGCCGTCAACCAGGGTGGCAAGCGCGCCGGCGCCGGCTGCGCCTACCTGGAGGTCTGGCACAACGACATCCGCGAGTTCCTGCGAGTTGCGACGCAACACCGGCGATGACCGTAGACGCACGCACGACATGAACACCGCCTGCTGGATCCCCGACCTGTTCATGAAGCGGATGGAGGCCCGCGAGAGCTGGACGCTGTTCCGCAGCTCGGAGGTACCGGACCTGCATGACCTCTACGGCTCGGCATTCCAGACGCGCTACGAGGAGTACGAGCGGCGCGCGCAGCAGGCGAGATCCACGGCGAGAGCATCCCCGCGATCGAGCTGTGGAAGCAGATGCTGCGCATGCTCTTCGAGACCGGGCACCCCTGGATCACGTTCAAGGACCCGGCAATGTCCGCAGCCCGCAGGACCACGCTGGGGTGATCCACTCCTCCAACCTCTGCACCGAGATCACGCTCAACACCGGGCACGAAGAGACCGCCGTCTGCAACCTCGGCTCGATAGCGATCGAGCAGCACCTCACACGCCGAGGGCGAGATCGACCACACGAAGCTGCGCGAGACGATCCGCGTCGCCGTCCGCGCACTGGACTGCGTGATCGACGTCACCTTCTATCCGACCGAGCCGACCCGCACAGCCAACACGCGCCACCGCCCGATCGGTCTCGGGGTGATGGGCCTGCAGTACGCCCTTTATCGCAAGGGCTTCGCCTTCGCCAGCGAGCAGGCTGTCGAGTTCAACGACGAGATGATGGAGGCGATCGCCTACCACGCCTACGAGGCATCCAGCGACCTGGCCGACCGAACGCGGCACCTACTCGAGCTACGCCGGCTCGAAGTGGGACCGCGGATTGCTGCCGCCCGACACCATCGACTTGCTCGAATCAGAGCGCGGCGAGATGATCGACGTGCCGCGAGGCGGCCACCTGGACTGGACGCCGCTGCGCGAAAAGATTGCCATGCAGGGGATGCGCAACTCCAATGTGCTCGCGATCGCGCCGACGGCTACGATCTCGAACATCATGGGCACCTCGCCCTGCATCGAGCCGCTCTACAAGAACCTGTTCGCCAAGTCCAACATCTCCGGCGACTTCGTGATCCTCAACCCGTTCCTCGTGCGCGACCTGAAGGACGCCGGCCTATGGAGCCGCCAGATGGCCGAGGAGATCAAGGCCCATGACGGCGACCTGACGGAGATCGCACAGATCCCCGCCGAGCTGCGCGAGCGCCACCGCACCGCGTTTCAGATCGACTCCTCATGGCTGATCGCTGCCGCGGCACGACGACAGAAGTGGATCGACCAGTCACAGTCGCTGAACCTCTTCCTGCCGGCACCGGACATAAAGGCCATGAGCCACATGTATCGCCAGGCGTGGCGCGCTGGCCTGAAGACGACGTACTACCTGCGGACTCTGGGTGCGTCCAGCATCGAGAAGTCCACCGTTGCGGCCCCGGCAATGGTAAGTGAGCCAACTCCTGAGCAGCTGGCCTGCTCGATCGAGGCGATGCGCAACGGTGAGGAGTGCGAGGCCTGCCAGTGACGGAGACCAGCCGAGTTTGATGGACAGGTCAGCATCTGCCGGCTGGGCCAGCACACTAGTAGCAGCGTGATCGCCGAGATCGAGCGTTCCGGTCACCGCTGGCGCTGATGCGCAAAGGAACGCCGGTCGCGTTGCCACCCGGGACGCCGTCGCAGCGGCCGTGGGCGGTTTGTCTTCACAGCCGTTGACGAGACAGGCAGTCAGTGACCCTCACGACGACCAGCTGAAGCCTAGTGATTCGGTTGATGCTCTGCACTCCGGATGCTAGGGTGATCGCGCACAACTGAATATCGCTCGTGGGCGAGGGGAAGCCGGTCGAAGTCCGGCGCTGACCCGCAACCGTAGGCCGTACCACCACTCATGGGTGTGCGGCAAGCCGGGATACCTCATCCGCGGGTTGAAGCTCTATCAATCCCGTCGTGGTCTGCGGGCGGAGCCGGATCGAGTCCCGGTCCAGTTTCCGTCCTCGCACATGCTGGTGTGCGGGGACTGTTTCGTTTCAGGGCTCTTTCGGACCCTCTGGCTGGCCGTCTCGGCAACACCAGGAGGTAAGAAACAAACCATGTCAACCCATCCGAAATGGCTCAAACGAGCCGGGATGCTGGCGGGCGTGCTCGCGCTCGCCGTTGCGTTGGCGGCGCCCGTTATGGCGAGTGCGCAGCCGAAGGTAGAAGCGGCCAAATGGCTTGCCTCGCAACTAAAGCCGACTGAAACGAGCAGCCCGGCCTATTGCGAACTGTTCGGCTCGGCGTCGATCGGCGAGACGATCGAATGCGAGCTGGCGTTCAAGGCCGCCGGCAGCGAATTCAGTAGCAAGAGCACGGCGATGTATGACTACGCTGTCGAACACAAGAGCGAATACATCGGCACCAAATCCTGTGCCGAAGAAGGCGCGATGCACGCGGGCTCGGTCGCGAAGCTAGCTTTGGGTGTGGAGGCAGAAGGCCATAACCCCGAAGAAGTCGGGGCACGCAATCTGATCGCCGATCTGAAGTGTCTGCAGGTCAAAGAAGGCACCGAAGCAGGCCGTTTCAAGGACAAGGGCACCGAAGAATTCTCGAACGTGACCACGCAGTCGTTTGCGATCATCGCGCTGAAGGCGTGCGAAGCGAAATCCTGCACAAGTAAACCGAACCTCAAATCGGTGATCGAAGCAGGCGCCACGTATCTGGTGAGCCAGCAGTGCACGGAAAAACAGGCTGGCGCATTTCGTTCAACGATGGGCTTGCCGACGACCACCGAATGCAACACCAAACCAGCGTTCAATAAAAAAGAAGAAGAAAACCCGAACGCGGTTGAAGTGGACTCGACCGCTACGGCCGTCCAGGCATTGCTGACCGTGGGAACGACCGGAGCGAAAACGTCTGCCGCATCCGCTCTCAAATGGCTCGAAAAAAATCAGACTGGCAGCGGAGCTTGGGAAAGCTATTGCAGCGAAACCAAATTCACGGAACTATTCAAGAGCGCCAACAGCACGGCGCTGGGCATCATGGCCGATGTCGAGGACAAAGCCTCCTTCGGCAAAGCGGTGAAATGGCTCGAAGAAGCTGTCGAAGGCCAGCCTGCGACCGAACGCGGCCTGCCGGCGTGCAGCAAAACGGGCAAACCCGATGTGCTAGCGACAGCACAGGGCATCCTCGGCCTCTCCGAAACTAGCTACCCGCATCTGGTGGGGCTTCCCTAGCCGCGCCTATGATGCGGCTTCCTGGGGGGCGGGCATGATGCTCGTCCCTCGGGTAGTTTTCTGTGCTCTCACGAGTGCGGGGAACCCGGTGGGATTCCGGGGCTGGCGCGCAGCGGTGTGGGTGACGAACGGATCGCAGGTCCACTGAGCCGAGCAAAAGAAGGCTTGGGAAGGAGATCCGGGAGGTCGATCCCAAGCCCGAATACCCGGTCGTGACTGGATGGCATCGCCTCGCGAATAGGCGGCCGGCCCGATCCTCCCGGCTTGCGTTCGTGGGGTTCGTGTCCGTCGCCCCGGAACCCCAAGGAGCGACAGACATGACTCGCCTCATCGCCGGACCCAATCGTAGACGCCCCACTTTGGCTGTCCTGCTCGTCGGCTTCTCCTTGCTGGCGGCCAGCGCCCTGAATGCCCCTGGGGCAGTGGCGGCGAACGTGCCCAACCCCGAACCTAACCTGATTGCGCGCTGGGAACCATGCGAACCGGATACGGGGGTGACCGTGATCGTCGATGACCACAACCTCGGCGAAGGCAAGATCTATGTCGGCTGCGCGCTTGGGGAACAGGCCAACGGCGCGGAAGCCCTGGTTCACGCTGGCTTTCACGCAGAAGGCACTAGCGAATACGGGCTGGGGTTCATTTGCCGTATCGATGGCGAGCCCACGCCAGCCGAACAGACATGCGAACACACGCCCGGTGCGAGCGCCTACTGGACCTACTGGCATGGCAAGCCCGGTGGACAGTGGGGCTTCAGTGGCTGCGGCGCGGAGAGTTGCAAACCGGCGATCGGCTCCGTCGAAGGGTGGGGCTTCAACGCTGGCACGAACAAACCCGCACCTCGGATCGAACCGATGGACGGCGCAGGTCCGCACGCGTTCACGCTGCCTCCTATACAGGAATCCTCGGTAATCCCAGCTCGACTCGCGCGCAAATGGCTCGCCCCGACGCTGAACGAAACCGCCGTGCAAACCGAAACAGACGAACTCCACAAAGGAGAAGGACTCAGCCGTGGCGGCTTGGAGACGCTCCTTCAGGGAGTCGTCGCGCTCACTCAGGCGGGGGTCAAGCCGGCCGAACTCGCGCCGATCACGCACTGGCTCTCGCGCACCTGCGAAGAAGAAGGCGTCTCGATCGGTAGCTGCGGCCTGCGCGAATTGACTGGAAGGCCGGACCCAAAGCGCTACGCGGTCGCGATCCTAGCCTTGCACGCCCTCGGTCAAGACACAGAAGAAATGCACTTGCGCGGCGCGCTTGAAGTTCTGATCGAAGAAACGACTGGCGAGGTCGAAGAAGAAGGAGCCACATACCTTCTCGCAGCTACTGTGCTGGCACTCGCCCGTACCGGTGCGCTGCCGGCGAAGGCGCTGAAGACGATCGATCTGCTCCTTGCTCAGCAGAATACGAGCACCGGCAGCTTTGAAGCGGAAACCAACGTCGATGTCGAAGCGATCGAAGCGCTCGTCGCGGCCCGTGAAAATGACGCGGCCGCTCTGGGACAGACACGCATGGACGCGATCGAAGCGGCGCTGATAAAAGCAGGCGATAACCTCGAAAGCCTTCAGGAACCAGATGGTGGCATCCGTGCCAGCACTGGCCACGAAGACGCCGAACCAACCAACGAATCGACCGGGCTGGGCGCGGTCGGCCTATCGCTCACCGGGCACAGCGCAGCAGCACAGCGCGCCGCGAAGTGGGCCACGCCCTACCAGATCACGGCTGAATATGCCGGCGAAGGCGACTCCGAAACCGGCGAACACACCCCGGCGGAAGACCTGATCGGCGCATTCACAGAAGACGAAGGCGCGCTCAAAGAAGCACTCCTCAACGGCATCTCCTCGAGCGAAGAATACGGCGTCCACAGTGGAGCGCAGGCCCCGACGGTCTACGCGCTCGACGCGCTGACGATCGCCGGCCCGTATGGCCCTTATGACGCGAGCTTCGACCAGGAATCGTTGTTCTTTGAAAGCCGGACGGTCGGCTCCGCGAGCAGACCACTGACCGCTACATTGACCAACGAAGACGTTCGGCTCGTCACGATCGCGACTGTCGGCATCGCCGGCGAACAGGCCGGCGACTTCCAGTTCGCCGGTGGGAGCTGCGCTGGCCGCACGCTGCAACCGGGGCAGAGCTGCGAAGCGCAGGTTAGCTTCGACCCGACGACGGCAGGGCTACACGAAGCGCAACTGCAAGCCACTGTGCAGGGCACCAGCCAAACAATGCAAGTCCCGCTCGACGGGACCGGCACCCCGGCACCCGAACCAGGCCCGCAGCCCAAAACCGAATCGAGCCCGGGACCAGTAGTAAGTCCCATCACAAGCTCAACCCCAGTCCCCGGATCGAGCACGAGTGGTCCCGTTGCCGGCCTGATGGTGCAGAGCATCAGGCCGGCGCGACTGCGGTTGAAGCTCACCGTGCCCGGCATGGTCACGGTGAAGATCGCCCGCCTGCTCGGCAAGGGACAGCACCGCAGGTGGCAGACCGTGAAGAGGACAGTCCTCAAAACGAGCAAGATCGGAGCGCTCGATATCAAGCTGCCACGGTTGGCGCCAGGCAGCTACCGGGTGAGCATCAGCCTGACCGGCGCCAGGACTGTCGTCAAGACCCTGACCGTGCCCCGCAGACGACGGTGAGCCCGCATGACGCCGTGTTCGAACGGTAAACCAGCCGCGTCTGCTCGCGGGACACTGGCGGCGCTGAGCCTCGCCGCCGGCATCCTGCTCCTGGTGTGTGGGGTGGGGTCGGCGCTCGCGGCGCCGGCACGCTATCAGGGAAGCCTCGACAGCATGGTGCGCTATCTGCAGAACGACCAGAACCCCGATGGCGGGTTCGGACGCGAACCGGGAGAAAGCTCCAACAACGACGTCGGTGCGTGGGTCGCTTTGGCGCTCGCCGCGGCGGGCATCAACCCACGCGACCAGACCCCCGTCAACCAGCACTACATAGGCGGTCACAGCGTCTACGGCTACCTGACTGAACAGGCAGGAACACTGTCCTCTACCACCGACTTCGACCGCGAACTGCTGGTCGTGGACGCGACCGGCACCTCCCCGACCGATTTCGGTGGCGTCAACCTTCTCGAAAAGATCTTGCAGCGCCAGCTGACCCAGCCGGGACCGAATGACGGCGCGTTCGTCCACGAGGCAGGTTCCGGCGAACCGGAGATGAATGACACGATCTTCGCGATCCTCGCGCTCAGCCCGATCCACGAACCAGCTGTCGAAACCGCTGTGCAGATCGCGGCGGAATGGGTGGAAAGAGAGCAGGACTGCGACCACGGCTGGCCCGCCACCGCCTACCGAACAGGTGGAGCCTGCCCCAGCGGCGGGGGCAGCCTCTCGCGCGAACCACAGAGCGACGTGGACATGACCGGCGCCGCGATCCAGGCGCTGAACGCCGCCGGACGCCAGAGCCAGGCCAAGGAAGTTGAGCAGCACGCATTTGAATACCTCAAGACGGCTCAAGACCCCGACGGTGGTTTCCCGGAGGAGCCCGGTAACCCCGAACCGAATGTCGCCTCGACCGCCTGGGTGGTGCAGGCGATGTGGTCAGCGAGCATCAACCCCGAAACGTGGGTCACGCACTCGGGGCTGGCAAGCGAAGAACCGCTCGGCTACATGGCATCCATGCAGCGGGAAGACGGGCACATCCGCTATGAGGCAAGCAAGGAAGAAAACGGCGTGTGGATGACCGCCTACGTCGGGACGGCGATGGCCGGCGACACGTATCCGCCCCGGCCGTCGTCCTATGCCGGACTCCCGCAGGCACCAACTGAAACGTCGGGCGATGGACAGGGCGGCGAATCCTCAAAGCCCGGCGGCGGCGTGACCGTCGGCGGCGGCGGCAACGGTGCGCCCCTGTTCAGCCGCCCCCAACCGGGTAGCCAGGGCCATACTCCCGGCGGTGTGCGCCAGCCCAAAGACGAGCACCACAACACGCCCAAGCGTCACCGCAACCCCGAACCTCCACGCAAGACGCCCGTCCCGACAGTCATCACCGCCAGCCTTCACCATGTCAAGAAACACGACCCGGCCAGCGGCAAAGGCACGGGCCGCCTCGCGCTCACCGGCACCGGCACAGGCGGCGAAGGGCAAAGCAGCGGCCGTGTGGTCAAAGGGATTCTGATCGGGGCGCCCGCCGATGCGCTGGAACCCGGTGCTCCGGGCCTGCGTGGCGCTGGCGCGGGCACCAACCAGACGCCGTGGCTCACGGTTGGTATCGCCGTCGCGCTACTCCTGTCTGCCCTCATCGGTACCCAGATCGAGCTGCGTAGGCCCAAGGTGATCATGTGAACACGCTGGCCGCCACGGACAGTCTCGCCGAAGCACTCGCACGGATCGCCTCCTCGCTACGCATCCCGGTCCTGATCCTCGCGCTGCTGGTGCTGCTCGTCTGCGCCCTTGAGGCGGGACGCTTCACGATCGAGCTGTGGACTCGCGCACGCGCTGGACGCAGCGCGCTACGGAACCTCACTCGCCAGGTCATCGCCAACCCTGAGCGGGCGGCCACGCTCTCTGCCCGCGCGCCCAGCGCGTTCGCGCGCGAAGCGCTGCTCGAGATCGCGCGAGCGATCCTTGCCGGTGAACAGGCCGGCATCGAGTACGCGCTCGCTGACTACGAGCTTGCGGTTCAACGGCGCCTGGACCACACCCGCATCCTCGTCCGCGCCGGACCAGCACTCGGCCTGATGGGCACCCTCATTCCACTCGCGCCGGGACTCGCCGCCCTCGGCCACGGCGAAGTGAACACGCTCGCCACTGATCTGCGCACCGCTTTCGCTGCGACCACGATCGGGCTGTTGGTCGGCACCGTCGCGTTCGCACTGACGCTCACCCGTACCCGCATGTACACAGAAGACCTCACCGCATTGGAGCGAGCCACCGACTCGATCGCAGCGAAGGCGCCGCAGCCGGCAGGAGCGTCACACCCGCCCGCTCATACGCCCATACCAGTGTCCGGCTCGCCAGTATCTGCCGACGGCAGACAAGCACCGGCAGCCGAGTCACCGCCGCCGCGGCGCATCATCACCCCTCCCGCCAGTACCGAGCCTTCCGTCGCACCACCGCTACCGGAGGCCGGTCAATGAATCGCCGCACAGGGCTTGGCCGTCACGGCCGCATCGACGACGCCGCCGGAGATCCACTCGACGGCCTGGTCAACCTGTTCGACATCGGCATCGTCCTCGCCGTCGCATTCCTGATCGCCGGGCTCGGCCTCACACTCGACCAACACAGCCACCGCCTACAAACACGCACACCGACCACCCAACACACCCAGACCGTGCCCACACCGTCATCCGGCGCGCCTGCCGCCAGCGGCCATGGCCAACAAGTCGGCACCGTCTACCGCCTCAGCGACGGACAGCTCGTCTACGTACAAAAGCAGCGATGAGTCCGGAACCATGCAGGATTGCGGATGCGCATCATGGTGTCCATCGCTCCGTCCGAGGATCGATCCTCGAAGCGCATATAACAGGGCGATGGCCGCGACCCTCGCACCCGAGCGTTCGTCTGCGCCAGATCGCTCCCGGCGCCTGCTGATCCTCGCGATCTGCTGCATGAGCCTGCTGATCGTCGGGCTCGACGCCACGATCGTCAACGTTGCGCTGCCATCGATCGCGCACGATCTGCACGCGCCGATCTCCGGCTTGCAGTGGACAATCGACGCCTACACGCTCGTGCTCGCCAGTCTGCTCATGCTCTCCGGCTCGATGGCGGACCGCTTCGGTCGCCGCCGGGTCTTCATGCTCGGGCTATGTGTGTTCACGGTAGGCTCGCTGCTCTGCAGCCTCGCGCCGAGCCTGCAGTGGCTGATCGTCTTTCGGATGCTCCAGGGCGTTGGCGGGTCGATGCTCAATCCGGTCGCGATGTCGATCATCCGCAACGTCTTCGAGGACGCGCGTGAGCGCGCCCAGGCGATCGGGCTCTGGGGCGCCACGGTGGGCGTGAGCTTTGCGCTTGGGCCGGTGCTCGGCGGGGCGCTCGTGGAGTCGGTTGGCTGGCCGTCGATCTTCCTGATCAACATCCCGATCGGGCTCGCCGCGCTTGCACTGACGATGCGCTTCGTGCCTGAATCGAAGGCCGCCCAGCCACGTCGTGTCGACCCGGTGGGCCAGATCCTCGTGATCGTGCTGCTCGCCAGCCTCACCTACGCGATCATCGAGGCTCCGAGCAGCGGCTGGCTCTCGGCCAGGACGCTCGGCTTCTTCGCGCTCTCGGCGATTGCGACCGCGGCGCTGATTCTCTACGAGCGCAAGCGTGAGCAGCCGCTGCTGGAACTGCGCTTCTTTGCCAGCGTGCCCTTCTCCGGCGCGACCGCGATCGCCGTCTGCGCCTTCGCGGCGCTCGGCGGCTTCCTGTTCCTCAACACCCTCTACCTGCAGGAGGTCCGCGGGCACTCGCCACTCCAAGCGGGCCTCTACATGCTGCCGATCGCTGGCATGACGGTGATCTGCGCGCCGATCTCGGGCCGGATCGTGGGCTCGCGCGGAGCGCGTGCGCCGCTGATCATCGGCGGCTGCGGAATGGCGATCAGCAGCGCGATCATGACCGGCCTGAGCCCAACCACGCCGGTGTGGGTGCTGCTGCTCTCCTACGTGATCTTCGGCATTGGCTTCGGGACGGTCAATCCGCCGATCACGAACACCGCTGTGGTCGGGATGCCGCCCTCTCAGGCGGGGGTCGCGGCGGCGATCGCCTCGACCTCACGGCAGGTCGGCCAGACGCTCGGCGTCGCGATCGTGGGAGCGCTGGCTGTCGGCTCTGCCGCGAGCGCTCTGGCCGTCCACCATCTGCAGCTCAGCGACATTGGGTGGTGGGTCGTGCTCGGATGCGGTCTCGCGGTGCTGGCGCTCGGCGTACTGAGCACCACACGCAGGGCCAGGCTGACAGCCAAACGTGTGGCCGCGTCGCTCGGAGAGGCGTCGGCGCGGGCGCCTGCTCCCGTCCAGGAGGCGTCGGTGTCTTGAAGCGCCGACGAAGAAGGGCCCGCCGGATGGAGGCGGGCCCTTCTCGTCGGGGAGGGGCCTGGGAGAGGGGCCCTATGAGGCTGGGCTCTCGCTGCTCAGCGGCGAGACGCCCAGGCGGTGCCAGCCGTGGCCATAGGCCACGACCTGCACGTATGGGGACTGGGTGGACACGGGGATGGTCGTGTCCAGCCCATTCCAAGGCACGTTTGCGAGCGGATGCAGGTTGCCCGGACCAGAGCCTCCGAGCACCGTCCAGCGGGAGACTCTTGTGGCTCCGTTCCAGATCGCCTGAACGCTCGCCCCGCCGCTGGCCTGCGCCTGCGCGATCGCGGTCGGGCCGCTGAGCGGCTCGCCGTCCCACGGGAAGCGATAGGCGCGGTATGTGTCATACCCGCTTGCCAGTGAGACGTCGTAGAGCAGGTTGCCGCCCGAGTCGAACTCCGAGTAGCGGCCAAGCTGGCCCCAGCCGACGAACGTGTCGCCGTTTGGCAGCGCCTGCGAGTTGCCCTGCGACGGCGCGGAGAGGTTGTCGGGATGCTTGAAGGCGCTCAGCAGCGTTGCGGTGTCGGTGCGGTAGTCGATGTGGACGGTGA
The DNA here is from genome assembly GCA_963790265.1 of uncultured Actinomycetota bacterium. GTDB lineage: Bacteria > Actinomycetota > Thermoleophilia > Solirubrobacterales > Solirubrobacteraceae > Palsa-744. Next base: position 2,251,769 of record CAWBNT010000001.1, on the reverse strand, counting down.
TGATTCGGCTGTAGGGGAGCACCGGCGTGCCGTTGGACTCGTTGTCGAAGATCCGCAGCGTCTCGCCCTGGCCGTTCTCGCTGACCACCTCGGGGTCGTGCTGCCAGGCGAACTGGACGCCCGGGCCGAGCTTGAAGGTGCTCTGCCTGCCGCCGAGCTCCCAGATCGTGTTGCCCGTGTGCAGGCTGACCTTGTAGATCGTCCAGGTGTGGCGCGCGGAGATCAGGATGTTTCCATCAGGGTCTACCTTCACGGCGTTGATGTGGAAGTAGTCCCACGGTTCGCTCGGGTTGGCCGGCAGCGGCTCATGACTGTCGCTGAAGGGCACGTGGTCGATGCTGTTCCATTCGAAGAGCACCTTGCCCGTCCTTACGTCGATCTCCTGGACCACACCCGCGAGGATCTGAGCATCCGCCGAGCCGCCCACGGAGCTGAGGTTCGCGGTCTGCTGCTTGTAGACCGTGATCAGCGCGGTGCCCCAGGGCGTGAGCTGGAACTCGTGGCCGTTGGCCGACTGCCCGTTGCCGGCTGTGACCGTTGTGATCACCTGGTAGTGGTCGTTTGCGATGTAGTCGGTGCCCGGGCCGGGCCCGGCGAGGCTCAGTGGCGTGCCCTCCCACCAGGTCAGCACCTGCTGGCCCTCATAGCTCTGGACGCGGAAGTCAGAGGCCGCCTGGCCTGAGGCCAGCGGCAGGAACCAGATCGGCTGGCTCTCGTCGTTGAGGATCTCAGGGCCGTTGGCGTATCCAGCGCCCGTGGTCGCTGTCGGAGTGATGAACACATCGCCGCTCGCGAGCCGTCCGGTGCGCTGGAGCACCGTCACGGGCGGCGGCGCCGGCACTGGGCTTGCGCTCGGCCCGGCCTGCGCGGAGGTTGCGCGGGCGCTAGCGGCGACACTGAGGCTGGCTGTGGCGATCGCGGCGCCGAGGAGAGCAGTCCTCGCCACACGGCCGATGGCCGACAGTTGGAGGGGGGGAATGGGGGGCATTGGGCTCCTTGCTCCGAAATTCATCACTAATTCAATCAAGAATATCAGGAATAGCTAGGAAGGCAAGTCGCGCCGGTGCGATGATCCTGGCCTGCCGGTCATGTGCGAAGGTGGGAAGCGCCGCGGTCCGGGTCCGGGCTGCCGCCGCCCGTGTGAGCCATGAGCGAACGATCGATCAAGCGCCTGACCCTCACAGCCTGCATCCTCGGCTCTGGCATAGCGCTGCTCGACAGCACCGTCGTGAACGTGGCGCTGCCCAGCATCCAGCGCGATCTCGGTGGGGGGCTGGCCGCGCAGCAGTGGGTGGCCAACGCCTACCTGCTCACGCTCGGATCGCTGATCCTGATCGGCGGCTCCCTCGGCGACCTCTTCGGCGAGCGCAGGATCTTCGCGATCGGAGTTGGGGGCTTCGGCGTGACGTCCCTGCTCTGCGCTCTTGCGCCCTCGGTACAGGCGCTGATCGCGGCGCGCGCGTTGCAGGGAGTCGCGGGCGCGCTGCTTGTGCCAAGCGCGCTTGCGGTGATCGTCGGCGTCTTCTCGGAATCCGAGCGCTCGGCGGCGATCGGCAGCTGGACCGCCTGGAGCGGGATCGCGACCGTGGTGGGCCCACTGGTCGGCGGCGAGCTGCTGAGCACCGTCTCCTGGCGCTGGATCTTCATCATCAACATCCCGTTCGTGGCGATATGCGTCGCCCTGATCCTGGTGGCCGTGCCACGCCTGCAACGCGGCACGGGCGTCCGCAGGCTCGACCTACCCGGCGCCGCGCTCGGCGCGCTCGGCCTCGCGGGGCCGGTCTTCGCGCTGATCGAGCAGCCCAAGCTCGGCTGGAGCAGCCCAGGCGTGCTGGCGCCGCTGCTGTGCGGGCTCGCGCTGCTGGGACTCTTCCTCGCGCACGAGCATCGCGCGCGCGATCCAATGCTGCCGCTTGGGCTCTTTGGCCGACGCAACTTCTCGGTTGGCAACGCCGAGACGTTTGCGATGTACGGCGGCCTGGCTGTGCTCTTCTTCTTCCTCACGCTCTTCATGCAGCAGGTCGGCGGCTACACCCCACTACAGAGCGGCCTTGCGACCCTGCCGGTGACGATCGTGATGTTCGCGCTCTCACGCCGCTTCGGCATGCTCGCCGACCGTTATGGCCCGAGGCTGTTCATGGGCGCGGGGCCGCTGATCGCGGCGGCCGGACTGTTGTGGCTGCAGCGCGTCGACGCCTCGGTCAGTTACCTCGAAGGTCTGCTGCCGGGGCTGCTCCTCTTCTCGCTCGGGCTCGCGATCACGGTCGCGCCGCTGACCGCGGCGGTGCTGGCCGGCGCGGACTCCTCCGATGCGGGCATCGCCTCGGCGGTCAACAACGCGCTTGCGCGCGTCGCCGGCCTGCTCGCGACCGCGGCCGTGGGCGTCGCGGTCTCCGCGTCCTTCGCCTCGGCGCTCAGCAGCAACCTTTCCGGCACGAGCCTCAGCCCGGCCGGGCACACGACCGTGGCGCAGGCACAGCGCCTGGCGCTTGGGGTCCCCGACACCTCGAGTCTGCCTGCCGCCGAAGCGCAGAGCATCGACTCAGCCGCGCGGGCCTCGTCGGTGAGCGCGTTTCACCTCGCGATGGGCATCGCCGCGGCGCTCGTGGCCGCCGGTGGGATCGCGGGCGCGATCGGGATCCGTAACGCAAAGAGCTCGGTGCGGGCCTCCACGTGCGAGGGCGGTGCGCTCGTCGGCGCGAGCGCCGACGCCGTGGTGGCGGAGCGCGCCACTGGGCTGCCTCAGCCGGCGGGGCCTTCGGCGTAGGCGCGCATCGCTTCGACGATCGGCGCAAGCTGGCGCCCTCGGGCTGTCAGCCGGTACTCGACCGCCGGCGGGCTGGTCGGCAGCACGGTGCGCTCGATCAGACCTGCCGCCTCGAGGTCCCGCAGACGCTCTGAGAGCATCCTCGGGGAGATTCCCGCAATCGCCTCGGCGAACTCGGAGAAGCGCAGCGCGCCGCTGAGCGCGGCATAGATGATCGAGAGCTGCCAGCGCCGCTCCAGGAGGTCCGCCGCCTGGCGGACCTCCAACGGAACGGGCGTGCACCTGCGGGGGCTGCGCGCGGACATCTTCAGACCTCCATGGGCCCTCAGGAGAGCCGCGCGACATTCGGCGAGGGCTCCAGCGCCCTATCCAGCACTTCCTGGATGCTCATCACCGGGTGGAACTTCATCTGCTCTGCGGCCTCGTCAGGTATCTCGTCAAGGTCGCCTCTGTTGCGCTCGGGCAGGATCACGTCGGTCAGCCCAGCCGCGTGCGCGGCCAGCACCTTCTGCTTGAGCCCACCGATCGGCAGCACCCTTCCCTGCAGCGTGACCTCACCGGTCATGCCCACCGTGTGCTTCACGGGCCTTCCCGTCAGCAGCGATGCCAGGGCGGTGACCATCGTTACGCCGGCCGAGGGGCCGTCCTTCGGGATCGCGCCCGCGGGCACGTGTACATGGAACTCGTGGTCCTCGAAGGCGCTCTCGTCGATGCCGAGCTCCTCCGCGTGGCCGCGGACGTAGGAGAGCGCGATCTGCGCCGACTCCTTCATCACATCGCCCAGCTGGCCCGTGAGCACCAATCCGCCGCCGCCTGAGCGCTTCATCGAGCTGGCCTCCACGAACAGGACGTCTCCGCCCGCGCCCGTGACGGCAAGCCCGGTCGCAACGCCCGGCACCGCAGTCCTGATCGCCGACTCCTGGAAGAACTTCTGTCTCCCAAGCGCGTCCCTGATCTGGTCGAGGTCGATCTCGATCGGCGGCTGCACGGTTCCCGAGGCGACCTTCGTCGCGGTCTTGCGCAGCAGCGTGCCGAGCTCGCGCTCGAGGTTGCGCACGCCAGCCTCGCGGGTGTACTCGGAGATCACCGTCCGCAGCGTCTCATCGGAGATCTCGACCTCGTCCTGCCGCAGGCCGTTGCGGTCCCGCTGGCGCGGCCACAGGTAGCCCTTGGCGATCGCGAGCTTCTCCTCGGAGGTGTAGCCGTCGAAGCGGATCACCTCCATGCGGTCGAGCAGCGGGCCGGGGATCGTGTCCGCGACGTTCGCAGTGGCGATGAACATCACCTGCGAGAGATCGAGCTCCACGTCGAGGTAGTGGTCCCTGAAGGAGTGGTTCTGCGCCGGGTCGAGCACCTCCAGCAGCGCCGCGGAGGGATCGCCCCTCCAGTCTGCGCCCACCTTGTCGACCTCGTCCAACAGGATCACCGGGTTCATCGTGCCGGCGTCGCGCAGCGCCCTGACCAGCCGGCCGGGCAGCGCGCCGATGTAGGTGCGCCTGTGGCCCCGGATCTCGGCCTCGTCGCGAACGCCGCCCAGCGACATGCGCACGAACTCGCGCCCGGTCGCCCTGGCGATCGACTCGCCGATCGAGGTCTTGCCGGTGCCGGGAGGCCCGATCAGGGTGAGGATCGCACCAGACTTCGGGTCGGCCTCGATCCCGCGGTCCTCGCGCAGCTTGCGAACCGCCAGGTACTCGGTCACGCGGTCCTTGACGTCCTCCAGGCCGGCGTGGTCGGCGTCCAGCACCTCGCGTGCTGCGACAGGGTCGAGCTTCTCCTCGGAGCGCTTGCTCCACGGAACCGCGATCAGCCAGTCGAGGTAGGTCCTGATCATGCTGGACTCGCCGGTCTGCTCGCCCGTGCGCTCCAGGCGCGAGAGCTCCTTGAGTGCCTGCTCCTGCACCGCCTCGGGCATCTCCGCGGCCTCGATCTTGGCGCGGTACTCCTCCACAATTGAGCCCTCGTCCTCGCCGAGCTCCTTGCGGATCGACTCCATCTGCTTGCGCAGGAAGTAGTCGCGCTGCTGCTTGTCAGCGCCCTCCTGCACGTCCTCGCGGATCCGCTTTCTGATCTGCAGCTCGGCCAGGCTCTCGCGTTGCAGCTTGACCGCCAGCTCCAGCCGGTCGGTGACGTCGAGAGTCCTCAGCAGCTCGACCTTCTGCTCGTAGTTGAGGTTGGGGGAGTAGCCGGCCGAGTCGGCCAGCGCACCGGGCTCGACGATCGCGCGCAGGAAGGCGGCGATCCGGCCATCGTCGCCGCGCAGCTCGAGGATCTCCTCGACGACAGCCCTGTACTCCCTTTCGAGCTCGCGGGTGCGGCGGTCGACGGGCGTCTGGTCAGGATGCTCTGTGACCTCGACGCGCAGCTCGCCCTCGGGGCCGGTCTGCGCGGCACCGATCAGTCCGCGTGCCACGCCGGAGAGCGCGACCGCACGTCCGCCGCCGGGCAGCCGCACGCGGTCTGAGACCTCGGCGATCGTGCCGACCTCGAGGAACTCGCTCTCGTGGCGAGGCACGAGCACCACGCGCTCGTCCTCGCCCACGTCGACGGTCAGCGTGATGCCCATGCTCGGCATCACGATCGTGTCGTCGAGCGGGATCAGCCGCAGCACCTGCTTGCTCTGCGGCTCGGGTGTCAGTGATGAAGGTGAAGGCATGGTATTGGCTCCATATGAGCTTACGAATGTGAAGTAAGTATACGTCGGCTCATGCCGGTCTTCAAGGGGTGGGGTCGTGGTCTTCGAAACGCACGTGGATGCGCTCGGAGTCGACCCGCTCCTGGATGCGCGCGGCGGCGCTGATCGCGCGCTTGTCGCTCTCCAGCAGCTCGTCTCCGAACAGCGTCCGCGGCCATAGGCGCTGCGCGCGCACCACGTTGACCTCGATCGCAATCAGCGTCGCGTGCGCGCACAGGTAGAGCCACGCGAGCAGCCCGAGCACCAGTGCGAAGCTGCCGTACAGCGGGCTCGTGTGCTTGAGCTCGTGGCTGATGTAGAGGCCGCCGAAGTACTGCAGGGCGGTGAAGAGCACGGTCGCGACTGCGACGCCGGGAGCATGGTCGCGCCAAGGGATCCGCGCCGCGGTCAGCATGTGGAAGGCCGAGAAGAACAGCGCGCAGTTCACAAGCAGCGAGACGAGTACACCTGCGACAAGCTGCCAAGCGCTCACGCTGCCGTGTTCGCTTGCGCCGACGAAGCCGCCGGCGATGCTGGAGAGCACGCTCAGCACGCCAAGGACCCCGAGCAGACGCAGCCCGCGCAGCCGGCTCATGAAGAAGTCCGGACGCCGTCTGAAGGGCACGCCCCACATCCGGTTGAGTGCGAACTGTGCAACGTTGGTGATCGCCAAGCCGCCGAGCAGGGTCAGCGCCAGGCCGATCGCCAGTGCCACCCCGCTGCCGGAGAGAGCGTGCAGTTTGAGGGAGTCGCCGAGTAGCGGGAACTTGCCGAGCGTGCCTTTTTCGATCTCTGCCCTCAGACTGGGATTGCCCTCCAGGATGAAGCCGAGGATCGTCACGAAGACCAGCAGCAGCGGGAACAGCGAGACGAATCCGTAGTAGGTGATCAGCGCCGCGAGCTGGCCGCCCTGGTCTTCGCCGTACTTCTTGAGCACGCCGACCGAGAATGCGGCCGGTGCGTGCTCGCGCTGGAGACGATCCACGGTTTGCAGGTGCAGGATCTTGGTGAGGTCCATTTTGGAGGGGGGTGTTCGATGCGTTGCTGACGACATGCTGGCGTGTCTACCCGAATCGCGCGTGCCCACCCAGGTGAGGATCCCGCAGATCGCGTGGCGTTGGTCGTGCGCGCGCAGCGAGAGCGGTTGCTTGGGGTGCACCGGCGCCGTCTGCGCCCGGAGGATCTCGAGGACTGCTTCAGCCAGGCGGCGCTCGAGCTGGTGGTGCGTGCCCGCGAGGGGGCTCCACTGCTCAATGCGCTGCACATATCGCGGGCGCTGGAGCAGCGCTTCGTCTCGCGCATCCAGGACAGACGGCGAGCACTCGAGGGGCGAAGCACCGCCCAGGCGACCTTCGAGCACGCGCTGGCGGACGGTCTGTTCAGCGGCGCCGAGGAGCAGGTGCTAGACCAGCGGATCGAAGTCGACGAGCTCGTCGAGCTGCGTCTTGAGCTGAGGCGGATCGGTGGCCTGCTGCTGCATCTCACCCCGGATCAGCGGCTCGTGCTCGCCTCACAGATCTATCTGCAGATCGACTGCGCCGAGTTCTGCAAGCGCTACGGCTGGTCGCACGAGAAGTACCGAAAGGTGGCACAGCGGGCGAGGGCGCGGTTGCGCGAGCTCGCCAACCCGCGCGTCTGAGAGGACGCGCGGGCGCACTCGATTTCGCGTCCCGGTCGATCGGCGGGCGTCGGATCCTAGAACAGGGACCCACCTATGACGATAATCGCTCCCCCCACTCATAGGCGCGTCCCCCGGGACGCCGGCAGTCGGCTCGATCAGCGACTGCGCGGCGCATCCCGTCCGGCACCCCGCGGCTGGGAGCAGGCGCACCTCGCGCCCTCGCTCCCAGCCGCCGGGACATGCCTTCAGCCGGTGGGAGGCATCTGGTCGTGAGGCTGCCCCGCCGTCACCCCCGCGCGGTCTATGAGGTCTACGACGCTGAGGAACGGCTTGGCGAGCAGGAGCAGGAGCGGGCGGAAGGCGATCTGGCGCATGACTTGGGGGAGACGCTCGCCGGCCCTGCGCCCACGGTGGAGCGCCGCTCTCCACACGGTGCACCGAGGAGGATGCTCGCGGGGGCGCTGCTCTGCACCGCTGCCGTCTGCGCGTTTGCTGCGATCGCCGTAGCCCTTCTGCATGCGATCAGCGGCGCCGGGGCATCTCATCGGTTGGTCGCTCGGGTGCCGCCCACGCCGAGGGCTGCAGGCGGCGAGCTCGTGCGAGGAGCACGCTTGGGAGCTGCCCGCGCATCCAAGAGAGCCCACGACACCCCGGTGCTGACAGAGCCCCCACGATCGGTCGTGCTCCAGAAGCGAGCTGCACTCGCGTTGCGAGCCACACGGTCGCCAGTGGCTGCCTCCGCGGTGCCCCGTCGAGGCGAGGCGCCGCGTGCGAGGTGCTCGTCGTCCTGCACGGGCGTTGCGACATCGGCATCCCGGTACGCGCTGGCGCTGGCAGCGTCTGGTGAGGCGCCGGCGGTTCAAGCGCCGTCGACCTCGACGGCGGCCGAGGTCGAGTTCGGCTTCGAACGGTGAGGGGATGCCACCGCACCGCCAGACTGCGAGCGTTTCGGTGAGCGCCAGGCCGCTGTGGCGCATCCGGCTCTGGCAGGGGCTGCCCCGCTGGGTCCTGCAAGCCGCCGCGGTGGCGGGATTGCTCGCGAGCATCCGCTTTGCCGTGGCGCCGCCGCGCTCGCAGGCGCCCTTGCGGGCATCCGCGAGCGCCAGGCCCGCCGACCTGGAGGCGCAGGGCTTCGCGTCGCTGTTCGCGCGCACGTATCTGAGCTGGCAGCAGGGCGATCCCGAAGCGCGCCGCAGGGCGCTCGAACCATTCGCCGGCTCAGGTCTCGCGCTGGAAGCCGGGACCCAGCCTCCGATGAGCGGCTCCCAGCAGGTCACCTTCGAGCAGGTCGTCCAGGAACGCGAACCGCAGCCCCACCTGCACGTCTACTCGATCGCCGTCGAGACCGATCCGCAGGGGCTCGTGTACCTCGCGGTTCCAGTCTTGCAACCACCGGACGGGAGCCTCTCACTAGGCGGCTACCCGGCTATCGTCGGGCCTCCCAGCTCGGCGCCCGCCAGCCTGGTGCTCGAATCCGGCGGCGAAGTCCAGGACGCCAACCTTCGCACGGTGGTCACGCGCGCATTGCGCAACTACCTCGCCCCGGCGCCCGGCAACCTCGCAGCCGACCTCGCCCCTGGGGCGAGCGTCTCCACGCCTGCGCAAGGTCTCTCACTCGAAGCTCTGCAGAGCCTGACCTGGGCGGTGTCTCGCAGCGACGCCGTGGTGGCCCAGGTACTCGCACTTGGCCCCGAAGGCGCGCGCTACACGCTCGCCTACGAAATCGACGTGCGCGACCTGGCGGGGCGCTGGGAGGTCGCAGCCATCCAGGCCGAAGCCGGCGCGTGAGCCTGCACAGCCACCCATATCGAAGAAACGACGACCGAGAGGAGCCGCAAGTGCCACGTCTACGCTCAAATGACCAAAGGTGTGCCGGCCGACGGCGCTCTCTGGCCGCGCTGATCACATGCGTGTGCATGCTGACGAGCCCATCGGCTGCCTCAGCTGCGGGCGCGCGCATGGGGAGTGCCAGGAGGGATGCGGCCGTGGCTGCGGTTGCGAGCACGGGGACCGGAGCGACCTCGCTCGAATCGGCGGCCACAAAGGCCGGCGAAACCGGCCGCAACGTAGCGATGAGCCTGATCGGCCTCGCGCTCGCGGTGGCCTCGATCGTGCTCGCATTCAGGCGTGACTTCCGGGAGGCGGCGGCGGTGTTCGCGGTCGGGATCGTGTGCGTACTGCTGGCCAGTCCGGCAGGGGAGAGCCTGCTTCGCGACACCGTCAACGCGCTCGTCGGCTCCTGAGCGATGGAGATCCGCTCCTACCGGGCCGTGTTCGATCTGGAGCGGCGTGTCTACAGGATCGACAGGCTGCGTCTGAACCCGGGCGGAGTGCCGGTGCGCGGAGTCGTCTACTTCCTCGCGATCGCAGCCTGCTCCGCGGCGCTCTCCGCACTGCCCGGCATCGGCCTGCTCGCGGAGGTAGCGCCCTGGTATGTGCGTGAGGTCGCGCTACCGGCGGGCCTCGCGGCGCTGCTCGTGGTGTTGCGCATAGACGGGAGGCCATTTCACCTCGCTGCGCTCTCGATGGCGTCACATGCGCTTACGTCCAACGAGCTGCTGGGCTGCGGTCGTCCTGCGCCATGTGCGCGGTGGCGCCCGGATGAGCTTCTGCTGCTGTCAGATGGCTCGGATGCGCGAATCCGCAGAGCCAGCTACACCGGGCCAGGCGCGGTGCTCATCGCCGTGGCCCACGAGCGCTGCGAGCTTCCCGACGGGAAGCTTGCCCGCATGACCGGGCGCCCCCAGCTGCTGCTGCGGGAGCTGCACGGCCATCGCCTCACACGCCCCCAGCTGATCGAGATGGGCCGTGGTGCTCGGCTGCGGGTGCGATGAAGGCGAGCCGGCCACCGATCTGGTTCGTATACGGCAACTGCGTATACGGCGAGGGCCCCGACGACGTGTGGGCCGCCTTCGCGGTCAGAACCTCCTCCTACGCATGGCTCTCAGTCGAGCGCAAGCGTGCGCGGATGCTCGATCTGCTCGCTGCAATCGAGGCGCTGGAGGCCGACATTCAGCTGGTGCGGGTCAGCCGCGCCGTACCGGTCGGCGATCGTGCCCAGCCCACTGAGCAGGATGGCGCGGCTGCCTACAGGGAGGCCGAGCGGCGGCTGCTCACACAGACGCGCGCCAGCCGGCCAGAGCTGTTCCTGTTCGTCAGTCTGCGAGCGCCTGAGCGGGACGTGGCGAGCTATCTGTCGAGCCTCGCGGAGGCACGCCCCAGGGACTGGGCAGTGACCTTGCGCGGCGCGCTTCTATCCCGCGGTCGCGGACTGCTGCGCCCGCCGGAGCTGGAGCGCACGCGCGTGAGCGCCGATCGCGCTCACGACCGGCTGGCCAGCTATCTGCCGGTGCGGCCGGCTCGCAGCGTGGAGCTGCAGTGGCTCGTACGGCGGTCGTTCTGTCGTGGTCTCGGGGAGCCGGAGGTCGAGGGCTTGCACGAGCCGCAGGCGCTGGTCTTCGAGCGAAACGGCCAGGCGGTGCTCGCGCCGCTGGAGGCCGATGTTCTGCGCTGGATGAACTGCGTCGTGCAGCGTCGCGGGCGGTGCCTGCGGGTCGAATCGGAGCTGGGAGACAGCTGGCAGGCCCACATGGTCCTGGGTGCTCTGCCCGAGAGCGTGAGCTTCCCAGGGGCGGGCGCGGAGCTGATGTTCGCTCCGGTCGAGAGCCTGCCATTCGACGTCGATCTCTCACTCAACGCGCGCTTCTTGCCAAACGAGCTCGCGCTACGGATCGCCCGCAGGCGGATCCAGGATGCCGACCAGATTGCCCGCGCGGAGGCCGACGGGGAGCAGGGCGTCTCCGAGCTCGGCTTCCAGCGCAGCGAGCAGGCGCGGGAGCTGCTCTCCTATCTGCAGGCATCCAGTCGTCCGCCGCTGCTGCGGGCGAGCCTTGCGATAGCGCTCGGCGCCGCGCAGGAGGCTGAGCTCGAGGAGCGGGTGGATGCCTGCCGTCGCGCCTACGGGGAGATTAGGCTGCACCGCCCGGTCGGGGAGCAGATGCAGCTGCTCTTCCAGCACCTCCCGGGACAGCGCACAAGGGTGATCGGCTACGAGGACACGCTCACCCCGGAGCAGGTCGCGGCGATGATGCCCACAGCAGCGCATATCGCGGGCTCCACTGGCGGCTTTCACCTCGGTCGAACGCTCACGGGATCGGCGAGGCCCGTGAAGCTCAATCTGCGCGAGGGCTCCGATAGCGACCGCAACGCGACGATCTTGAGCGTCGGCTCGCTCGGCTCGGGCAAGACGACACTCGACCAGAAGCTGAAGTACGAGGCGTTCATGCTCGGTGCACGGGTGATCGACTGCGACCCGAAGGGTGACCACCGCTTTCACCTGCTCGATGAGGTCGCCCCGCACGCAGAGTGCCTGGCGCTGGCACCCGACAGGCGCCTGCGCGGGATGCTCGACCCGCTGCGGGTGGCGCCCAAGCATCTGCGCCACGACGCGACCGTTGCGTTCCTGCGCGATCTGCTGCCTACCAGAGCTGAGCCAGCGTGGGAGACGGCGGTGCTCAGGGCGGTCGACGCGGTGATGCGGCATGCGCGCGTTCCCACCTGCACAGAGGTCGTGCGCGCATTGGGGCAGGGCGATGAGGTCGACGTGCAGGTGGGCAAGACGCTCGAGATCTACTCGCGTTCTGGCCTGACCCAGCTCGCCTTCGCCGATCCGGACGTGCGCCTGCCGGCTGCGGGGGCGGCCCAGGTCACCTACCTGCCGATTCGCGATCTGCCCGGTCCCGATGCTGGCACGCCGCGTTCCGAGCACTCCCAGGCAGAGCGCGTCGGCCAGCAGATAGTGCGCCTGATCGCGATGTTCGCGATGCACCTGATGGCACTGGAGCGCGATCGCCTGAAGGTCTTCTCCTTCGATGAGGGGTGGAGGTTGCTCGGGGACCCTGTCGGTCGCAGCCTGCTCGCCTCGCTCCAAAGAATGGGCCGCTCCGAGCTGGCGGTGCCGATCATCTCCACCCAACTGGTGAGCGACACACTGCTCGGAGAGCGCTCCTCGTTGGAGAGCCTGCTCGGGGCGACCTTTGCGTTCGGCATGCGATCCGAGGCCGAGGCGGCGAAGGCGCTTGCGCTGCTCGGGTTGGACCCGGAGGACACGCGGGCGCGAAACGCGTTGCTCAGCTTCGACGCCGGGCGTTGCCTGTTCCGCGATCACCGTGGTCGGGTGGAGGCGATCCAGGTGGAGCTCGTGGTGCCCTCGCTGCTGCGCGCGTTCTGCACGACGCCGCGGCCGGCTTGACTCGCCCAATCGTCCGCCGTGCGTACATTTCGCTTGCGCTATGCGCTGCGATTGTCTGCGGCCAGGTGCTTTCGCCGATGGACGCGGCAGGAGAGCGCATGGCCGTGGCTCGGCGGTCGCCTGCGCCTCGGGCACAGGCGCCAAATGGGCCGCCGCTGGTCTCCGGCTCCTCGGCATATGCGGCGCCGCAGGCATCTGGCGCGGACGAATCGGAACCTGAATCGGCCGCGGCCAGCGAGGATCCGCTGGTTCGCAACGGCCTCGGCAGCCCGCTGTGTCGCATGGTGCCGGGGGAGCTCTCCGCCGGGGCGCTTAGCAATTGCAGGACCTCGGGATTCGTGGCCTCCGCCGCTCCGTCGGAGGATTATGCGTTCGACACGAACATCGACACGACGCTTGGCCTCAGCATCGATGCCCTGCTGCAGGACTATGTCGTGCGGCCGGCCTGGATGGCGCTCGTCTGGCTCGTGCACGCGCTGCTTGTGGCGCTGGAGTGGTCCTACACACTCGAACTGCTGCGGGGGCCGCTTGCAAGCGGATTGACGCTGGCACTTGGCGCAGCGCAGGCGCAGTTCACCGGACCCTGGCTGGTGAGCGCCTTGGCTTTCGCGGGCGTCCTTGCCGCCTACCACGGGATCGTGCGACGTCGAGTCGCGCAGACCCTCGGCGAGGCGGCGGCGATGATCGCGATGATCGCCGCCGCGATGTTCGTGATCGCCGATCCGAGCGGGACGGTTGGGGTGCTTTCGCGGTGGGCCGATGAAGCGAGCATCGGCAGCTTCGCTGCAATCGGCAGCGGCAGCGATGTGCGTCCCTATCACGCGCTGGCGGCGAGCATGGAGGGGCTCTACTCGGCCACGATCGAAGCGCCCTGGTGCTTTCTCGAGTTCGGAGACGTCAGCTGGTGTGATCAGCCGACGCGACTGGACCATCGCCTGGAGAAGGCAGCCGTCAGGATCGCCTCTCGGATCGAAGCGGAAGCCGGCCGCTCCGGTCACCGGAGCGGCGTCAGCGCAGAGGTGCTCTCGCGCAGGGCGCAGCTGTTGCGCGCGGCACGCACCAACGGGCAGATATTTCTCGCGTTTCCGGCCAACGGGCCTGTAAGGAACTCGGTCAAAGAATCCAGCTCGCTGTTCTATGTGCTCTGCGGCGGCGGCAGCGACGCGACCAGATGCCGCGGCCCAACTGCCGCACGGGCCGAGTTCCGCGCCAATTCGGGCACCCTGCCAAGGCTCGCGGGGCTGCTCGTGATCGCGCTCGGGGTATTCGGCATGCTGCTGCTGCTCGGGTTCGTCGTCGTGCGTCTGCTGGAGGCCGCGATCCTCAGCATCCTCTTCCTGCTGCTTGCCCCAGCAGCGGCACTCGCGCCAACCCTCGGCGAGCCGGGCCGCGCTGCGTTTCGGAGCTGGGCGGCCCGCCTGCTCGGCGCGGTGACCGCGAAGCTGCTGTGGTCGATCGTCCTCGGTGGGCTGCTCGGCAGCCTGCGGATCATCCTCAGCCTCCAGGGACTTGGCTGGCTCGTGCAATGGCTGCTGAGCGGAGCGTTGTGGTGGGGCGTCCTTCGCCGGCGCCACGAACTGCTGGCCCGAGGCAGTGGCGGGCGGGCAATGGCGGGCGCGCGTCAGTCGCGTTTTGCGCGCAGCGCCGAAGACACCACGATCGCCCGTGGGCGTGAGGCGGGCCAGGTTGCATGGCGGCGGGTGGTGCCCTGGCGCAAACGGCGCGAGCGGCGGCCAGATGAGCAGGAGGGTCCGACGGCATCGGGGCCGGGGGCGCTTGAGCAGATGCTCTCCACGACTGCAGCACCGCGCGGTTTTGTCGATGCGGAGTCCCGCTCTGGAGGGTCCCGCGCTGCGCCGGCCACCCTGGCATCCCGGCGAGCCACAGGTGGCGCGCTGCAGGAGCGGCTGTCAAGGCTTCAAGCGGCGCACGCCACGGCGCTGGCTGACGGTGACGTGAGACGCGCCATCAGCTTGCGCCTGCGTCGCCAGAGGGTGCAGGAGCAGATCGCAGATCGCAATGGGCAAGGCTCGCGATCAGAGACCCAGAAGGACGATCGCGCGCCTCGGCGTGGCCGGAGCTCCTCTACGCGCACCGCTAGAGCTGCCCGAACCTCCGGGAGCACTCCGGTAGACGGAGCGATCCGCCCGGCTGCGCGCCGCGGTGCGAGTGGCCGGTCCGGAGCGTCACCAGGCCAAGCAGCGCGGCCGGTCGGCTGGAAGGCGGGCACCCAAGATGCGCGCCAGGCTCCGCGAACGTCCCAGGAGGCGCCGCGCGCATGCTTCGAGCGTCCCGGCTCGCGGGCCGGCCGGGCCGGGCTCGACCATGACATCTCAGAGCGCAGAGAGGCAGCGCGCGCAAGCTCGCTCGACCGCGCTGGATCTCGCGCAGCAGACGCACAGGAGGAGCCAGGGCGGCGTCCCGCGCATGCGGACGAGCAACCTCAGAGCTCTCACGCAGAGTCGCGCCGGGGCAACACGCGACGGCGGCCGCCGCGGATCGCCTCTGCGACCGAGGACCCCGTGATGCGCGACGCGATCGAGGTGGCCGAGCATCGCCAGCGCCAGCTCGGGTGGAGTTGGATGAGCGAGGATTGAGCCCAGGCAAGACATCTCCCGTTGGCAGACTGGCAGGGCTCTCCGCAGGGGCGCTTGCGATCGCATTCACGCTCGCTCTGCTGTTGCTCGGCGGAGCAGCGAGCGCGCTCGTAGGCGGCTCGACGGTGCCCTCGATGCCGCAGCAGTACCAGGTCTCCGCGCTTGCAAGAGCTGAGATCCCGCCGTCCTACCTACGCCTGTATATCGCGGCCGCCAAGCGATACGGGCTCGACTGGGCGATCCTCGCGGGCATCGGCAAGGTCGAGTGCGATCATGGACGCGACCCGAGCCCCTCCTGCACCAGGGAGGGCGTCGAGAACGCCGCCGGGGCCGGGGGACCGATGCAGTTCCTCGCCTCGACCTTCGCGATGTACGGAGTGGACGCCAACGGCGATGGCCGCGCCGATCGGTGGAGCCCGGCGGACGCGATCTACTCTGCTGCCAACTACCTGCGTGCATCCGGCGCCCCCAGCGACTACCGCGCTGCGATCTATGCCTACAACCACGCCTGGTGGTACGTCGAAGAGGTCGAGGGGTGGGCGGCCCGATACCGTGGCGAAGGCGACCAGGGAGCTTCGCTGCAGACGGAGGCCGACCCTGCCGGCGATCAGGGGATCTCACAGCAGGCCACGCGAACGCCGGTCCTATACGTGGCGGGCGATCAGGCCAAGCTGCTGCGTGGCAATGGGCACGTGGCGCTGATCCCCGAAGAGACGCCCGCGGCCGTGCAGGCAATGATCGTGGCGGGCAACGAGATGCAGGGTCTTCCCTACGGGCCCACCGGGCATCCCGATCCCCTTGGCGCCAGCAGCGAGGACTGCTCCAGCACCGTCAACTACGTCCTCTATCGCTCCGGGGTGCGCTCGCTGGCTGAAATCGTGCGCGAGAACCCGCTCGCCCAGGACTACGTGAGCTGGGGCATGCCGGGGCCGGGCAGGTGGGTGACGATCTACGCAACCGATCTGCCCACCCCACATGTCTTCATCGTCATCGCCGGATTGCGACTCGACACCGTGGGCGGCGCCACCGACGAAGGCCCCAATCGCCGTGAGGGTGGACCGCGCTGGCGCCTGGCATCACGCATCCCGACCTGGGCCCACTGGTCCGTGCGCCACCCGCCGGGGCTGTGAAGGTGCGCTCCGCAGCACTCGCCCCGCAGCCGAGTTGGCGATCCCCTAGATTGCTCCTATGGCGATCGAGAGGGTGGACTACCTGCTGATCGGCGGAGGGCTCGCCTCCGCGAAGTGCGCCCGCACCCTGCGCGAGGAGGGCGCCACGGGCAGGATCTCAATCCTCGGCAGAGAGCCGGACCCGCCCTACAACCGCCCCAACTGCTCCAAGGGATTCCTGCGCGGCATCGAGGAGCGACAGGACGCCTACGTGGACGAGCCGGGCTACTACGAGCAGCAGCAGATCGAGTTGATCATGCGCAGCAGCGCACTCAAGCTCGATCCCGCTGAGCACACGGTCAAGCTCTCCAACAAGCAGGAGCTTCAGTACGGCAAGGCGCTGATCGCGACCGGAGCCAACGTGCGCAGACTGAACGTCGAGGGCTGCGACCTGGAGGAGATCCACTACCTCCGCACCCTCGGCAACTCAGAGGCGATCAGGCGCTCGGTCGCCGACGCCGAGCACGTCGTGATCATCGGCGGCTCCTACATCGGCTGCGAGGTCGCGGCGTCGCTTGCGATGATGGGGCATCGCTCCACGATCGTGATGCAGGAGCGCGAGCCGCTCGAACGCGGCTTCGGAGCCCACGCCGGTCGCTTCTTCCGCGAGCTGCTGGAGGCGCACGGCGTCACGATCCACGGCGAGGACGCGCTCGCGCGCTTTCAGGGCGATGGGCGGGTCGCCAAGGTGATCACGGAGAAAGGGCTGGAGCTGGCCGCCGAGACGGTCGTGATCGGCGCGGGCGTGATCCCCGACGTCCAGCTCGCGCGCGCCGCGGGGCTCGAGATAGGGGAGAGCGGCGGCGTGCGCTGCAACTCACGCCTTGCAAGCTCTGCGCCCGACGTCTTCGCCGCTGGCGACATCTGCCAGTACGAGTCGGTGATCCACGGCGGGCCCATTCGGATCGAGCATTGGGACGTGGCCTTCAACCACGGCGCGACGGCCGCGCGGAACATGCTCGGCCAGGACGTGCCGCATGAAGTCGTCCCTTACTTCTTCTCTGTACTCGGCGATTGGGCCGAGCTCGAATACGTGGGACCAGCCAGCTCCTGGGAGAAGGAGATCCTGCGCGGCTCCCACGAGCAGGGGCAGTTCACGCGCTTCTACCTGGACGGAGAGGGCAAGCTGAAGGCGGCGTTGACCGTCGGGCGCCCGGCAGAGCTCGAGCAGGCGAGCCGGATGATCGCCGACGGCGCCGTCCTCACGCCGGCCGAGCAGAGCGCTCTGGCCGATCTGGACTGCGATCTCTCTGCGATTGCCGCCCAAGGGCAGTAGGATTCCCCCGTTCATACGGTCGGTGGCCAAGGGAAGCCGGTGAGAATCCGGCGCGGACCCGCCACTGTGACCGGGGATGCCGACCGCGACGCGCTGATGCGCAAGCCACTGACCGGCTGGTAGCCGATCGGGAAGGTGCGGGAAGGTGGTCCCGGGAGCCAGGAGACCTGTCGCCGATCGCAAGCCCTCAAAGCCCTCGTGGAAGGGGTGGCTCATGCCAAGAAGTCGCATCGCCTCGCGTCCGGTTGCTGCCGTGACGCTCACCTGCCTGACGCTCGCAGGCGCCGGCGCGCTGGTCGTGCCCGCAGCCCTCGGCGCCAATGCCAAGCCGACCAAGGTCACCGTCGAGGTGCTCGGCAAGCCGCCGGCCTCGAAGGTGCTGCTCAAGCGCACCGTGACGCTCACCTCCAAGCCGGTGGCCAGGTTCGGCGGCTCCTGCACCGGAGATAGCGCGGCCGGCGCGCTGCAGCTGGCGACCAAAGGTGCCTGGGGTGGAAGCTGGGACGCCGAATACGCCGACTACGAGGTGACGAAGATCGCAGGCCTGAGCCTGCCCTTCGAGTCGAAATCCGCCGCCAACTGGTACTGGGGCTTCTTCGTCGGCGGCAAGGAAGCGAGCGCCGGCGTCTGCGTAGTCAAGCCGAAGAGCGGACAGACCGTGCTCTTCAAGCCAGCCTGCGCTGGAAAAGCGTGCCCGAAGGCGCCGAAGACGAAAGGCAGCGCGCTGAGCGGCGAGCCCGGCAGGGGTCGCTGAGGGTCGTGTCGCTTCGTCCGCTGCTTGCTGCCGTCGCGGGATCGCTCGCGGCGGCAGCACTTGCCGGCTGCAGCCTCGGTCCGGGCGCCGCGCCCTCTGGGGTGAAGCTGTCGGTGACCGAAGACTTCGGCGCCAAGAACCTGCTCACGTTCTCCTCGCCGAAGGTCGGCGGCACGGAAACGGCGATGAGCCTACTGGTGCGCAACGCGAAGGTGGATACCGAATATGGCGGCGGCTTCGTATCGAGCATCGACGGACACTCCGAGGGCCACGAATATGGCAAGCCGCTTGACTGGTTCTACTACGTAAATGGCGAGGAAGCCGCAAAGGGCGCTGCCGACACGGTCGTCCACTCCGGAGACCGCATCTGGTGGGATCTGCACGACTGGAGCCAGTCGGCGCACATACCCGCCGTCGTCGGCTCCTTCCCCGAGCCGTTTCTCAACGGCCTCGGCGGCAAGCGCCTGCCCGTGAGCCTGGAATGCGTGCAGGCGCAGTCGGCCGCATGCCACGCGGTCTCTCACAGGTTCACCTCGCTTGGGATCGTCGCCGGCTTCGCGGCGCTTGGCACGGTCGGCGAAGCCACCGAAGAAGACGGCTTGAAAGTGATCGTCGGCACCTGGTCGCAGATCGCACCGACCGCGGCCGCCCAGACGATCGCAAAGGGCCCCTCGGTCGGCGGGGTCTTCGTCCGGATCCTCCGTGGCGGCGATGAACTGGGCCTGCTCGACAAGGACGGCGTCGTGGTGCAGAAGCTCGGCGCCGGCGCCGGAATGATCGCGGCTACGCGGTATCAGGGCACAGCGCCCATCTGGGTCGTGACCGGCACCGACGCCGCCGGCGTGAGGGCAGCAGCCGAAGCCTTCGACTCCTCCTCGCTCGATGGCCGCTTCGCGGTCGCGATCGCGCCCTCGGGGTCGGCCGACCGTGTGATCGGGCTGCCGGACCAGGGCGGCTGAAGGCATGGCGGGCGCGCTGTCATACCGCCCGTCGGCCAGCCCTCTTCACGCTGCGCGCGCGAGCGCCGGAGCCTGCTGGGCGCTCAGTCTGACGATCGTCTGCGTGCTGCTCGATCACCCGCTGATGCTTGCGGCGATCGGATTCGCGACGCTGATCGCGGCGTTCGCGGCGGGAGTGGGGCGCCGCGTGCTCGGCACACTGCGCCTGGCACTCGTGATTGGCCTGCCGATCGTGCTCGTGAACGTGCTGGTCTCGCGGCAGGGGTTGACGGTGTTCGCGCGGATCGGCGACCTTGGGCCCTTCGGCCAGGGCGACCTGACGCTGGAGGCGCTCGTATATGGCGTCGTGATCGCCCTGAAGGTGACGCTCGTGATCCTGATCTGTGCGCTGGCAAGCCTTGCGATCGATCCTGATGAGCTGCTGGCGGGATGCCGGCGGCTCTCAGTTGCATCTGCGCTGACGACCTCGCTCACGCTGCGCATGGTGCCTCTGCTCGCCGCGGATGCGCAGCGCCTTGCTGAGGCGCAGCGCACGCGGCCCGACGCGGCGGGCAGGGGCTCGCTGCGGCGTAAGGCGCTGCTGCTCGCCGCGACCGTGGGCGGCGCCCTGGACCGCTCGCTCGACGTCGCCGCGACACTCGAGGTGCGCGGCGCCGCCGGTGCTGTCCGCGTGCGCAGAGGACGCAGGCCAAACTCGCGCCATGACCTCGCCTTCGCCTGCTCGGCGGCGGGCGTGCTCGCGCTCGCGCTCGCGGCGCGCCTCAACGGCGCGGCCGCCTTCGACGCCTATCCGCTGCTGCGCTGCCCGATCTCGGCGGCGACGATCGGGTTCTGCGTCGCGATCGTCGCCGTCGCGCTGATGCCGTTTCTGCAACGGCGCGGGATCGAGCCCAGATGAGCGCTGCCCTGCTCAGCTTCGATGAGGTCAGCTACCGCTACCCGGGAGCGGGCTCCGCGGCTCTGCAGCGGATCTCGCTCGAGATCCAGCAGGGGGAGGTGTGCCTGCTCGCCGGTCTCTCCGGTCAGGGCAAGTCGACGCTGCTGCGGGCCGCATGTGGTCTGGTGCCCCACTTCCACGGCGGCTCGTTCGCCGGCCGCGTCCTCGTGTGCGGCCACGACACGCGCGAGCATGGGCCGGCGACGCTCGGCGCCCGCGTCGGGGTGCTGTTCCAGGACCCCGAGACGCAGCTCGTCATGAGCTCCGTGCGAACAGAGCTCGCGATGCCTTTGGAAAGTAGGGAGCAGAGCCCGGAGGCCGTTGCACGCGGCGTCGAGGAGGTGGCGCTTGCGATCGGCGTGGACCATCTGCTCGACAGACGCTCGGCTGATCTCTCCGGCGGCGAGAAGCAGCGCGTGGCCCTTGCGGCGGCGCTTGCCGGCCGCCCGGAGCTGGTGCTCCTCGACGAGCCGACCTCCCAGCTCGATCCCGTGGCCGGCGAGGAGCTGATCGGCCTGCTGCGCCGCCTGAACCAGGAGTGGGAGACGACGATCGTGCTCGCCGAGCACCGCCTCGAGCGCTGCCTGCACGTCGCCGACCGCGTGATCACGTTGAGCGACGGACGCGTGGCGCACGACGGCGACCCGGGCTCGTTCCTGACC
This sequence comes from uncultured Actinomycetota bacterium, assembly GCA_963790265.1. Classification (GTDB taxonomy): domain Bacteria; phylum Actinomycetota; class Thermoleophilia; order Solirubrobacterales; family Solirubrobacteraceae; genus Palsa-744. Next base: position 2,231,102 of record CAWBNT010000001.1, on the reverse strand, counting down.
TGGGCCGGGGCCAACGCCACGCACCTGCAGACACCTGCGGCGCGCCTGCTGGAGCTGGCCGGGGTGGACACGCCTCCGACCGGGGTGCGCCAGGCGCGCCAGAGCCTGCGATCGCGCGGGCTGCTGCCCTGCGGCGAGGCCGACCCCCAGGCGCCGACCCCGCGAACGCCGGGTGCCCTGGCGCGGCTCACTACGCATCGCGGCGAGCGGGCGCAGCCCGCCCTGCGGATTGCGTCGGGTCTGGCACGAGCTGAGCGAGGGACCGGCGATCCTCAGAGGCGTCGATCTCACAGTGATGCCGGGCGAGAGTCGTCGCGCTCATGGGCCGAAACGGCGCCGGCAAGTCCACGCTGCTGCGCCACGCCGCCGGGCTGCTGAAGCCGACTCGCGGCAAGGTGCAGAGCGCCGGGCGCGTCGCGCTGCTGCTGCAGAGCCCCGGCGACTACTTCCTCCACGAGCGGGTGGAGCTGGAGGCCTCCACGGCGGCGATCGAGCGCGCCGGCCTGCTGGCCCTCTCAGATCGCAATCCGCGCGACATCTCGGGCGGCGAGCGTCAGCGACTCGCGCTTGCGATCGTGACCGACTCCGAGCAACCGCCGGCCGTGCTCGCGCTGGATGAGCCGACGCGCGGGATGGACAGGGGAGCCAAGGCCGCGCTGGCCGAGGATCTGCGCCGCCGGGCGCAGGAGGGAACGGCGGTGATCGTGGCCACGCACGACCCGGAGTTCGCCGCCAGCTGCGCAAGCAGGGCAGTGCTGCTGGCCGACGGGCGCGTGATCGCAGACGCGCCCTGCAGCGGGCTGCTGGCCGGAGGCTGGTACTTCGCCACCGAGACCGCCCGCGTCCTCGGCGGCCACGGCGGCGCGTTGCTGCCAGAGCAGGGAGCGCAGCTGATCGCGAGCCTCGCGCGGGGACGGACGGCCGCGTGAGCTGGCCGCTGGCCTGCTTTGCGCTGGTCGCAACCGTGCTGCTGATCGGCTGGCTGGCCTATGAGCGCTCGCGGCCCTCGGCGCGCACGGTCGCCCTGGTTGCGACCCTCTCCGCGCTCGCGGCACTCGGGCGCGATGCCTTTGCGGCGCTCGACGACGTCAAGCCGATTACGGCGATGACCTTCGTAGTGGGCTACGCGCTCGGCCCGCTGCCGGGGTTCGTGGTGGGGGCGATCGGCATGCTCGCCTCGAACATCGTCCTTGGACAGGGCTCCTGGACCCCGTGGCAGATGGCGGCCTGGGGGATCGTCGGGCTGCTCGGCGCGCTCGCCGGCCGGCTCTCGCGCAGGCGCCTGCGAAGGCTGCCGCTGGCGCTCGGATGCGCGGCGGCGGCGCTGGTCGCCAAGGAGATCATGAACCTCTACGACTGGGCGATCGGGGCGAGCCACACTCCGGCGGCGCTGCTTCTCGAAGTCGCCAAAGGCCTTCCCTTCGACATCGTCGATGTCGCATCGACCCTTCTCTTCGGCCTCGCCTTCGGTCCCGAGCTCGCACGCATGCTGGCAAGGACCAGGGCCCGCACGCAGGTCGAATGGCAGCCGGTGGGGACGGCGCTCGTGGCGGCGCTCACGCTGCTGGCGGGCATGGCCGCGATCGACGTCGCACCTGCGCGCGCTGCGCCCTCCGGCTCACCGCTTGTGCGCGGCGCGGCCTATCTGATCTCCGCCCAGAAACCGGACGGCGGCTTCGGCGAACAGCCCGGCGCGCCCAGCGCCGGGCTGTACACGGGGTGGGCTGCGGTCGGCCTTGCCGCCGCCGGCCGGCTGCCGCTGAGCATCCAGAGAGACGGCCACACGGTGCTCGACGCGATGCAGGCGCAGGCCGGCCAGCTCGAAGGCCTCGGCGGCATCGAGCGCACGATCCTCGCGCTGCACGCCTGCGGTCTGCCCGCGGGAACGCTCGGCGGCCACGATCTCGCCGCCCAGCTCGCCGGCTACCGCAAGGCGAACGGCTCCTTCGCCGGAGAAGCCAACCACACGGCGTTCGGGATCCTCGCGATGCGCGCCCTTGGCGACCGGACCAGCGATCCCGCGATGAGGGCGGCGGGTCGATGGCTCGCCGCCCAGCAGAACGTCGACGGCGGATTCAGCTTTGGCGCGCGCGGGGACCCCGGCGACGTCGACGACACGGCCGCGGCGGTGCAGGCGATCGTGGCATCCGGCATCCCGGCGGCCGGCACGCTCTCGCGGGCGCTCTACTACCTCGCGCGCGCCGAGAACCGGGACGGCGGCTTTCCGCAGCAGCCGGGAGGGGAATCCAACGCCCCGTCGACCGCGTGGGCGATCCAGGGCCTGATCGCCGCCGGGCATCCGCCGCGCAGAGGGGGCCGCTCGCCGATCTCCTACCTGGAGCGCCTCGTGGCCGCCAACGGCAGCGTCCGCTACGCGAGCGGTGTCACGCAGAGCCCGGTGTGGGTGACCGCCGAGGCGCTGGCTGCGCTTGCGGGACGCCCGTTCCCGATCGCTGCGCCGAGGGTGGCCGGCCGGCCTGCGGCGGCGTATGCCGCGAGCACGATCGCCGCGCGGTGTGCCGAGGCGCTCTCAGGGCTGATGGAAGGCTGAGCTACCGGCTCTCGCCGGCCTCATGCGCCCCCGGCCGCCACAGCGGCTCGGCGCCCGAGTCGGCTCCCTCGTTCGCCGTGCGGGCCAGGACGAAGAGCAGGTCGGAGAGCCTGTTGAGGTAGCGCACGACCTCGGGGTTGGCGTCCTGCACCGCGAGCACGCGCCGCTCGGCTCGGCGACAGACCGTCCGGCAGAGGTGCAGCCGCGCCGAGGCGTCGGTGCCGCCGGGGATCACGAAGGAGCGCAGCCGCGGCAGCTTCTCGTTGGCCTCATCCAGGGCCTGCTCGAGCCATTCCACGTACGCCGGGGTGATGCGCAGCCGCTCGCGCTGCGCGGCCTTCTCGTCCGTGGGCTCTGGCACGCACAGGTCGGCGCCGAGGTCGAGCAGATCGTTCTGGATGCGTCGCAGCCACTCCGCTAGCTGCGCGGGCATGCCCTGCGCCAGCAGCGCGAAGCCGACGTTCGCGTTCAGCTCGTCGACGGTCCCGTAGGCCTCCACGCGCGGGTGCAGCTTGGAGACACGGCTCATGTCGCCCAGGTGCGTCTGCCCCGCGTCGCCGCGCTTGGTGTAGATCCGCGTGAGGTTGACGGTCACAGCGGTTCGAGTCTCGCACACAGGTGCGGCCCGCGCCAGCCCGGGCCTGCTTTTTGGCTCCCGGCCGCGGGCGCTCTGCAAGTCATGCCTCCGCCTGATCGGATACGTTGCCGCACTCAGCCAATGCAGGTAGGAGTTCCCAAGGAGACAGCAGCGGGAGAGCGTCGCGTGGCACTTGTGCCCGACGTCGTGCGGCGCCTGAAGGCGAAGCAGATCGACGTGCTCGTGCAGTCCGGTGCCGGCGCGGGCGCGCTGCTCTCAGATGATGCCTTCAGGGAGGCGGGCGCCGAGGTCAGCGACGATCCGGCCGCGATCTGGCGCTGCGAGGTCGTTCTGAAGATCTCCCCGCCGAGCGAGCAGGAGGTCGCGATGCTCGGCCAGGGCTCGCTGCTGATCGGCTTCCTGGCGCCCCTGAGCAGCCCGGCGAGCACGCTCGCGCTCTCCCGGGCCAGGGCGACCGCGATCGCGATGGAGTCGATCCCGCGCATCTCCCGCGCCCAGGCGATGGACGCCCTCTCCTCCCAGAGCAACATCGCCGGCTACAAGGCCGCGCTGCTCGGCGCCGAGAACATGGGCCGCTTCTACCCGATGCTGATGACCGCCGCCGGCACCATCCCGCCCGCCAAGGTGCTCGTGCTTGGCGCCGGCGTCGCCGGTCTACAGGCGCTTGCCACCGCCAAGCGGCTCGGCGCGCGCACGACCGGATACGACGTGCGTCCTGAGGTGGCGGAGCAGGTGCGCTCGCTCGGCGCCGCCTGGCTCGACCTCGGGCTGGAAGCGGCGGGCGAGGGCGGCTACGCCCGGGAGCTGACCGACGCGGAGCGCGTGCAGCAGCAGCAGGCGCTGACCGACGCGATCAAGGGCTTTGACGTGGTGATCTCAACGGCGCTCGTGCCGGGGCGCCCGGCACCCAAGCTCATCACCGCGGAGGCGGTGCAGGGCATGAGCGCCGGCTCGGTGATCATCGACCTTGCCGGTGAGACCGGCGGCAACTGCGAGCTGACCAAGTCGGGAGAGGCCATCGTCGTCCACGACGTGACGATCGTCTCGCCGCTGAACCTGCCGGCGAGCATGCCAGAGCACTCCTCGCAGCTCTTCGCCCGTAACGTGCTCTCGCTGCTGGAACTGATCGTGGACGAGAATGGGGCGCTTGCGATCGACTTCGAGGACGAGATCGTCAAGGGTGCCTGCATCGTGCGCGACGGCGAGATCGTCAACCCCGGCGCCAAGGCCGCGGTCGAGAGTGCGGAGGCTGCCTCGTGATCCTCGCAAGCGTGCTTACGACCAACCTCGCGATCCTCGTGCTCGCGGGCTTCGTCGGCTTCATCGTGATCTCGAAGATCCCCAACACGCTGCACACGCCGCTGATGTCCGGCACCAACGCGATCCACGGCGTCGTTCTGCTGGGCGCGCTGCTGCTCGTCGGCCTGCCTGAAATCGGCCTCTTCAAACTCGACGCGCTGAGCCAGGCGCTGCTTGTGATCGCGGTCGCCTTCGGCACGATCAACATCGTCGGCGGCTTCCTGGTCACCGACCGGATGCTGGAGATGTTCAAGAGCCGCCCCAAGCCGAAGGAGGCCGAGGCGCAGAAGGACTCCGCCTCCACCGGCAAGGATGGGCAGGCATGAGCGCGCTGCCGCTTGCCAGCAGCTTCCTGCAGGCCGAGAGCTTCATCTACGTCCTCTACATCGTCTCCTTCGCGCTTGTGATCCAGGGCCTGCGCGGCCTCGTGGGACCCAAGACGGCCGTCAACGGCAACCGCATCGCCGCGCTGGGCATGGCGATCGCCGTGATCGCCACCCTGTTGAAGCCAGGGGAGGGCAACTGGGCGCTGATCGCGCTTGGCGTCCTGATCGGCGGCGCAGTCGGCGTGCCTGCCGCGCGCCAGGTGAAGATGACCGCCATGCCGCAGATGGTCGCGCTCTTCAACGGGGTCGGCGGCGGGGCGGTCGCGATCATCTCCTGGGTCGAGTTCAGGAGCTACGGCTCCACCTATGGCGCTCACGTCGTCCAGCTTGGCGTCTTCGCGATCCATCGGGGTGCGCTGCCGACGTACATCGCGATCTTCTCGGTCGCGGCGGCGATCATCGGCTCGATCTCCTTCTGGGGGTCGAACATCGCCTTCGGCAAGCTCCAGGAAGTGATCCCAGGCCGGCCGATCAGCCTCGGCGCCGCCCAGCAGCCGGTCAACTTCGTGCTGTTCGTGCTCGTGCTCGCGGCTGGCGTGGACCTGGTCGCCGGCGCGCACTCGGAACTGCTCTTCATCGGGATGCTGATCGTCGCCGCGCTGCTTGGCAACTTCGTCGTGCTGCCGATCGGCGGCGCGGACATGCCGGTCGTGATCGCGCTGCTGAATGCCTTTACGGGTGTGTCGGCCGCCGCGACCGGGATGGCGCTCAACAACCCTGCGCTGATCGTCTTCGGGATGATGGTCGGCGCCTCCGGCACGATCCTCACGAATCTCATGGCGAAGGCGATGAACCGCTCGATCCCGGCGATCATCGCCGGCGGCTTCGGCGGCGGGGGCGCGGTAGCAGGCGCCGAAGGCGCAGGCGAGCATGCCGGCACGGTGCGCTCCACGAGCGCGGCTGACGCGGCGGTGCAACTCGCCTACGCGAGCAAAGTCGTGATCGTCCCCGGCTATGGCATGGCGGTCGCCCAGGCCCAGCACGTCGTCAAGGAGCTTGCGAGCGACCTCGAGAAGCGTGGGGTGGACGTGAAGTACGCGATACACCCGGTCGCGGGGCGGATGCCAGGCCACATGAACGTGCTGCTGGCCGAGGCGGATGTCCCCTATGACCAGCTCAAGGAGATGGACGACATCAACCCGGAGTTCGATCGCACCGACGTCTCGCTCGTGATCGGCGCAAACGACGTGACGAACCCTGCGGCGAAGAACACGCCCTCCTCGCCGATCTATGGGATGCCGATTCTGGAAGTCGCCAACGGCAAGTCCGTGATCGTCATCAAGCGCTCGATGAACCCTGGCTTCGCGGGCATCGAAAACGAGCTCTACTACGACCCGAAGACCGCGATGCTCTTCGGCGACGCGAAGGGCGCCGTCGGCGAGATCGTCACCGAGCTCTCAGAGATCTGACGTCGCCTGGCCGACGGCCGCAGATCGTCATCGCGCAGCCTGCACGGTGAACCGGCGCCGGTTTCAGTGACGGGGCCGCATTCTGAGAGACTGGCGATGTGATCGATCGCGAGCAGGCGCTCTCGGCGCTCGAGGGCAGCGAATTCGACCTCGTCGTGGTCGGCGGCGGCGTGACCGGCGCCGGTGTGGCGCTCGACGCGGCCACGCGCGGCCTCAGCGTCGCGCTGATCGAGCGCGCCGACTACGCCTCGGGCACATCCAGCCGCTCCAGCAAGCTGGTACACGGTGGGCTGCGCTACCTGCAGAGCTTCGATCTCGGGCTGGTACGCGAGGCGTTGCTGGAGCGAGCGCTGATGGTCTCGCTCGCGCCGCACCTCGTGCGGCCGCTGCCGCTCGTGGTCCCCGCCTTCGACGGCGCGCGCCCGGACCGGCTCGTCGGCGTGGGCCTGAACCTCTATGACGTGATGTCGGTGGACCGCGATCGGCTGCGCACGCGCCGCGCGCGGCGCGCGGGCTCCCAGGCCCGGCCGCAGAGCGGCCAGGGCGAATCCTGGAGCCCGGAGCGCCACCGTGTGATCAGTGGCCAGGAGGTGGTGGAGATGCTGCCGGCGCTCGCCTCCAGGGCGCCGAGCAGCGGCTATCTCTTCTACGACTGCCAGACCGATGACGTGCGCCTCGTGCTCACGATCCTCGGAGAGGCCGAGCGCTTCGGGACCGTGTGCGCCAACCGCGTGGCCGCCTGCAGCCTGCTCGAAGCGGACGGGCGCGCCTGCGGCGTGCTGGCGAAGGACATGGAGAGCGGCGCAGAGCTGCAGGTGCGCGCTGCGAGCGTCGTCAACGCCACCGGGGTGTGGGCGGACGAGCTGCGTCCCCAGGAGCTCCACGACGAGGCCGAGCTACCGAACATCAGGCCCAGCAGAGGGACCCACATCACCCTGCGGGACAGTGACCTGCCGCTGGTCTCCGGCGCGATCGTCCCGGCAGGCGGCGGACGCAGCATATTCGCGCTGCCGTGGCTTGGGCGAACGCTCGTGGGGACGACCGACAACGACTACGAGGGTTCCCTGGAGCACGTGCGTCCCGCCGAGCGGGATGTCGAGTACCTGCTCAGCGCCGTCAACGAGTTCTTCGCCACCGATCTGACGCCGGCCGACCTCACCGGAGCGTTCGCCGGCGTGCGGCCGCTGATCTCCACTGGGGACACGCGCAAGTCCGTCGACATCTCCCGCAAGGCCGAGCTGTACGAGACCTCCAGCGGCATGATCACGATCACCGGCGGCAAGCTCACCACCTGGCGGCGGATGGCGAAGATGACGGTGGACCGGCTCGTCGAGCGTGAGGCTCGCGACGCTCCCTGTCGCACCCATGAGATCCCTCTGGGGCAGCAGATCTCCGAGCAGGATCTGCCACGCGTGCCGGGTGTGCCGGAGATCTCCTACGCGGCGCTTGCCGGACGCTACGGCCACGCCGCCCAGGACGTGCTCGCGGTGGCGCAAAGCGATTCGCGGCTTGCGCAGCCGATCCTCTCCGGCATGCCCGACCTGCTCGCCGAGGCGGCGCTCGCGGCCACTCGCGAGCAGGCCCGCAGCGTGGGCGACGTGCTGCTGCGGCGCACGCGACTGGGACTGCTGGCGGCCAAGCAGCTGACCTCAGAGCCAGTCGGCGCGGTGGCGCAGGCGATGGCCGGGCCGCTTGGCTGGGACGCCGCGAGGACCCAGGTCGAGACGGCACGGTTCGGCGAGGAGGCGCAGGCGGAGGGAATTGCCTTCGGCGCCTGACCCGCTAGTCTCCCTGGCGCACGGGTGCCGGTCGCTGCGCCAACGCGACCGGGCTCCATCCGCCCATCGAAACCACCGAAGGAGAACACATGGCCGTACTCGACCGTTCCGACCTGGAAGCGAGCCCGCTCGCAGACCTGCACGCGATCGCCGGGCAGGTTGGCCTCGACGGCTACCGCCGTCTGCGCAAGGCCGAGCTGATCGAGCGGATCCTGCAGCGCGACGGCGGAGACCCGCCGGAGGCCGCTGAGGATGAGGGCGCAGAGGCTGAGCCTGCGCCCAGCACCCGCAGGCGTCGACCCTCACGCCGCCGCCGTTCGGCCGACGAGGAGGAGCAGGCGCCTGAGCGAGTTGCATCCACGCCTCGCCGACGTCGCTCTGCCGAGGAGGAGAAGGAGCAGCCGCGGCCGCGCGGAGGAAGGGCGCGGCGCAAGGCTGAGCCCGAGGAGGCGCAGCCGCCGGCCGAGGGCGCCGGGCGCGAGGAGGAGAGTCTCGTGGAGGGCGCGATCGAGGTGCTCGCCAACGGCTCCGCGTTTCTGCGTCCCGACGCCAGCTTCGATCTCGACGGCGACGTCTACATCTCTGCCGCGCAGGTTCGCCGCTGCGAGCTCGACAGCGGCGACCGGATTAGCGGCCCGATGCGCGCGCCGCGCGGATCCGAGCGCCATCCCTCGCTTGTGCGAGTCGAGAGCATCAACGGCGAGGCCGCCGATGCCGTCGTCGGGCGGCCGAAGTTCGATTCGCTGCCGGCCGCGTTTCCCAGCGAGCGCCTGCAGCTTGGATCCGAGGACCCCACGCTGAAGGCGATCGAGTGGCTCACACCCATCGGGCGGGGCTCTCGGGTGGCGATCTGCGGCGCCGCGCGCGCAGGCAAGACCGAGACGCTGCGAGCGCTGCTCGGCGCTCTGCAGGCGGGCCAGGACATCCAGATCAGCCTCGTGCTCGCCGGCGTGCGGCCCGAGGAGGTGGCGGACTGGACGGTAAGCGAGCCCACGGCTGCCGTGAGCCTCGCCGGCAGCCCCGATGCGCAGGGGCAGGCCGTGGAGCGCGCCGTGGAGTCGGCCAAGCGCCTGGCCGGCCGTGGCGAGCATGTGCTGCTGGCGATCGACTGCCTCGACGGGGTCGCGCCGCATATCGCCCGGCGTGCGCTGGCAGCCGCCCGCAACATCGTGGACGGCGGCTCGCTGACCGTGATCGCGACTGCGAGCAAGCCCTTCGGCGGCGAGACGACTGTGATCGCGCTCGACGTGCTGCACACGAGCACCGGCCGGCTGCCGGCGCTCGACCTGCTCGCTAGCGGCACGCTGAAGGCAGAACTGCTGGTCGGCGATGAGTCTGCCGCAGAGATAGTGAAGGCCCGTGCCGAGGCCGCGGCCTCGCTGGGGTAGGCAGGCGCGCGGCGCCATCCCTGGAGTACGCAGCCCATCATCCGCGTGGAAATCGTGCTCGCGGGCGGGACATGAGAAGTGAAATAGCGGCATTGCGCGGTGTGGCTGGGCGGTGCTTCGGTGTCGCCCGGCCACAGGCGTGCCGTCGCGCGCCGGCTGCGCGGTGCCGACGGCTGCGATCTATGGCCTGTAAGCCACCCGGCCCCAGGAGGGCTCGGGCGCCAGCTCGATCGGCTCGTCGGCGCGATCGGGCTGCACGTACATGAAGCTGCCGGTCTCCTCCATGAAGGCGACGCTCAGCTCGCCTTCGTTGACGCGCTGATCAAGCCAGGCGCCGCGGAATACCAGGCGTCGCAGCCAGTGCACCAGGGAGCGCTCGACGGGGCCCACCAGGGCGGGCCAGCAATCGTTGACGTGCTCGCCCAGGGCAGAGGCTGGATCCGGGATCTCGCCGTTGACCGCGAGGTTGACGAGATCCTCGAGCTCGGGCTCACCGAGGCGGCCGCCGACGAAGCCGAGCTTGATCGCCGCCTGCTCGCAGCGTTCGGAGAAGTCGCGCTCGCTGAAGGTGAAGCGCAGCTCGCCGTATTCGAGGACGAAGTCGGTACCTGAGTTGTAGTTGCCGCGGCGAGCCATGTGCATCGTCGTATCGGGTCCTGTGAGGGGGTCGTGTCTGCTCTCTAGTGCTTCTCGGCGCCGATGCGGGATGGGATTAGCCCTCCGGTCCGGCGGCGTCGGGATCATAAGCGCGAATCCTGCGCAGGCGCACGGGTTGAATGGGATCTTGCAGAGGCCGGGCCATGCGGCGCGCTCTCCGGGGAGGGCTCCTGGATACGCTGCCGGGGATGGCGCGTCTGAGCGAGCACGGTCTGCGGCGGTCGGTGAAAGTCTCCGGTCTGTTCGCCACGGCCTACGGCAACGTGGGCTCCTCTATCTACTACGCGCTCGGCCTGGTCGCCGCGCACGCCCTTGGGCTGACGCCAGTCGTGTTCCTGTGTGCCGGCGGGCTGTTCGTCTGCACGGCGAAGACCTACGCAGAGGGCGCGGCCATGTTCCCCGAAGCGGGGGGCTCCTCGTCGTTTGCGCGGCACGCCTTCAACGAGTTCGTCTCGTTCTTTGCGGGCTGGGCGCTGAGCCTCGACTACATCCTCACGATCGCGATCTCGGCCTTCTTCGTGCCGCATTACCTGAGCGCGTTCCCGGGGCTGCATGCGCTCAACGAAAACCCGGGCGACATCTTTGGCGGGCTGGCCGTCGTGGTCGGGCTGGTCGCGCTGAACATTCGCGGGATCGGTGAGTCGGCGAACCTCAACGTGGTTCTGGCCATCCTGGACCTGAGCACCCAGACCCTGCTCGTCGGGCTCGGCGCGGTGCTGGTGCTCGACCCGTCGCTCTTGATCAACCAGGTTCACCTGGGTTCCGTGCCGAGCTGGCACGAAGTGATCTTCGCGCTCTCGCTTGCAATGCTCGCCTACACCGGCATCGAGACCGTCTCGAACATGGCCGAGGAGGCTCAGGATCCGGGCAAAGATGTGCCCAAAGCCGTCAACCTAGTGCTGATCGCGGTGCTCGGCCTCTATGCGGGCATCTCGGTTGTGGCGCTCTCGGCACTGCCGGTGCTCCACCATGGTGTGGGTTATAGCCATGCGCTGGGGTACTCCTACAAAGAAGCAGGTTACGCGACGGCGCTCGGCGGCAAATTCCAGAATGACCCCGTGCTGGGGATCGTCTCCCGGCTCGGCCTGCACGGGACCGTGCGGCACCTTGCCGAATACTACGTCGGCCTGCTGGCCGCGACGATCCTGCTGGTCGCCACCAACGCGGGGCTGATCGGCATATCGCGCCTGTCCTGGTCGCTCTCCGAGCACCGGCAGCTTCCGAGCATCTTCTCCAGCCTGCACCCGCGTTACCGGACGCCGTGGTTCACGATCGTGTTCTTCTCGCTGTTCGCGGCGGCGCTGATCCTATACGGCAACACCAACGTGCTGGGCAACCTCTACTCGTTCGGCGCGCTGCTCTCCTTCACGACGGCGCACATCTCGATCATCGCCCTGCGGGTCAAGGACCCCGACCGCGAGCGGCCCTACAGGCTGCCTTTCAACGTGCGGATCAGAGGGTCGTCGATCCCGCTGACAGCGGTGGTGGGCGCGATCGGGACCGCGGCGGTATGGGTCGCCGTCGTCGCGCTGCACACCGAGACGCGCTACGTCGGCATCCCGTGGATGGTGCTCGGCCTGTGCGGCTATGTCTATTACCGCAGGAAACAGGGCCTCGACCTCTTCTCGACCCACAGGATCCCGCGCGCGCAGCGCCCGCCCGACTTTCAGGCTCTGGGTTACCGCACCGCCCTGGTCCCGATCTTCGGCGACGACGTGAGCGCAGCCGCGCTTGGCAGCGCGGCGAAGCTGATCGGCCACGACGGCGTCGTCTACGCGGTCTTCGTGCTGCCCGTGCCAAGCCAGCTCTCCCTCGAAGCCGGTCTCGAGGACGAGGAGGAAGCAGGTCGCCTGGCGCTGGAGAGCGCGCGCGCGCAGGCGCGCCGCGCGGGCATAAAGATCCACACCGGCCTGATCCGCACGCGCAACCCGGGTGCGGCGATCGTCGAAGAGGCCGAGCGGGTGGGAGCGGACGTGATCTACTGGTCGACTCTGCACGCCCCCACAGGCGAGCGCCAGATCGGGCCAACGGCTGTCTACCTGCTCAACAAGCGTCCCTGCCGGGTGATCGTGGAGACGGAGAACCGGCCTGAGCGGGTGGCCGCGGTGGCGGCGGGCTTGAGCGCGGCCTCGGGCTGAGTGCATAACGAGACCATGTCCTGCAAGCGCGCCAAGCGCTACTGCAGGGCGGCGAGCAGACGCAGCCGCAGGACTCCGTTTCCGAGCCCCTGAACGCCGCCCACGAGGCTGCCGAGCGAGCGCAGGTAGCCGAGTGTGGGGGCAACGGTTGGGTTTTCGCTGACGCCGAGGCTTTCGATCAGCGCGAGCGCCTGCGAGAAGTCGAGGATCACGGACGGCTTCGTCCCGCTGAGCGAGGAGGACGCGGCGCTGTAGAGCGAGGAGCCTGAAAGCATGCTGGAGGGCGAGAGCACGCCCTGGATCGACTCCGGTCCGAGGCCGATCACGAGCTTGCCGGCGCCGGCGCCGATGTCAAGCGAGACCGGCAGCCCCTGGAGGCGTACGGTCAGCGCCGATTCCGCGCCGGGCACGACGACTCTGCTGACGCTCGCGCCGGCTGCGCTCAGCAGCGCGCCGAGCTGGCCGACGGCGTTGCGCGCCGCTGCGGGCGTGGTGATCGATTCGACCACGAGGCCAGCCTGGATGCTGAGCAACCCCGAGCCGGCGGCGAACACCGCGGAGGGCCCGGCCCAACCGGAGAAGAGCCGCCGCACCGCCGAGTCGTGTTCGCTCAGCCGTTGCACGAGCGCTTGCAGCGCGGGGCCGCCGAAGCTGGCCAGCAGCGATTTGCCGGCCAGGGCGACGACGGCGCCCAGCAGGGTGAGGTAGCGGGAGGCGTGCGCGCCGCTTTCGCCCAGGCCGGCGGCAAGCCAGGAGTTGCCTGGCAGACCGGCAAGCAGACTGGCGGCCCGCGCCGCCGATGCCGTTGCTTGCGATTCGACTTGACCGGATGCGGCGAGCAGATCGGCATCGATCTGCAGAGAGCTGTGCTGGGGCACGATTGAGATGCGGACCTGCTTCGGTTCACCGGGCAGCGCTTGCAGCAGAGAATCCACCTTCCCGGCCTGCGGGCTCAGGTAGACACTTGCGATAGCGCCCGAGGGCCCCTTGGCCGCGAGCGTCGCGTACGGAGTGCCTGATCTGGTGAGTGAGGCCCCGCCGAGGTGGGTATCGATCGCCTCCCTGACGCCTGCCTGGTCGCCGAAGACCGCGAACTTGCCGACAATGGCGTCGGCTGCGCCCCGGCTGCTCACGTCGTATGCCACCCCGCGATAGGTGGTGTGGTGGGCGTCGATCCTGCTGGCAAGCCGGCTCACGAAGGAGCGCGCCTGTTCGAGGTCGCGCGTGTCGAGCACCAGCGCGGCGCTTGCCTGCGGCTGCTCGAACAGCCCCGTGCTGGCGGCGCTCAGCAGCGCCTGTGGGGAGAAGCCGCCGCCGGTCACAGCACTGCCGATCGCTTCTGCAGCGTGCGAGAGAGCGCCGGCGGAGGAGGTGAAGAGCCCGGCGTCTGTGCCCACCCAGGGTTCGATTTCGCGCTTGAAGTCGACGCCGTCGAGTGCGCCTGAGCTGGCGATCGCCTGCAGCAGCTTTGCAAGCGGCTCCCGTTCGTGGCTCAGGGTCCGCAGATCGGCCAGCGCGCTCTGGCGCAGCGCGCCCTCAGGGTGGACGGCCGCGCTCACGTAGAGCACGGAGGAGGACGGCGCAAGGCTCGCAGGGTCGGCCTCGGTGCCGCTCGGCGCCGCGGAGCCGCAGGCGCTCACTCCAAGGCAGAGCGCCACGGCGGCGATCGCCGCACCGACGGCCTGGCGCCCGTGGGCGCTGACGGTTGTGCGCAATGCGCTCCTTTCCCCTGACGAGACCGGACCCTGGCGCCGAACGCTACACGCTCCTGCCACTCGAGCGCGTTATGCAAGCGTTCTGTCACTAAGTGGGGGAAAATGTCGTCAGATGGTTGCATTGTGGGAGGAAGTGGGGTAGTTTGCGCGCATCGAGCCGGGGTGGAGGGGCTCCTCCCACTCCTCCTCCCCGGCTCGGCCAACACTTCAGGAGTGCACGACATGGCGTTCCGCGGAACCTTCGACCACACCCTCGATGCGAAGAGTCGCCTCACGGTTCCGGCTCGCTACAGGGCTGCCCTGGCCGATGGGGCGGTCCTCGCGATGCCCATCGACCAGCAGCCGTGCGTGGGCGTCTGGCGGCCCGAGGATTACGAGCGCTACACAGAGCGGGCGCTCTCGGAGCTTCCGCCGCTCTCTCCGCGCCTGGCCGAGCTCGAGCGCTTCTTCTACGGCAGCTCGCACGATGCCGAGCTCGACGCCGCGGGGCGGATCATGGTCCCCAGCTTCCTGGCCGAGCATGCGGGGCTGCAGAAAGAGGTCGCGGTCGTGGGTGCGGGCGATCGCCTGGAGCTGTGGACGAGGACTCGCTGGGATCAACACCGACCGGCGCTGCTCGGCGGCGTCGCGGAGATCACCGCTGGTGTCGACCATCCTGCATGACATGTCACAGGCCAGGCGTCCCCGCGGCGGGCGTCGCGGCAGGCCCCCTCGCCACGGCGGGCGCGCGCGGCGCCCGGAGGAGCTCGCCGAGGACGTGGGCGGCGGCGCATCCCACGTCCCAGTGCTTGCGCACGAGCTGCTCGACCTGATCGAGCTCTCGCCGGGTGCCACCGCGATCGACTGCACCTTCGGCGCCGGCGGCCACGCGCGGATGGTCGCGCAACGCCTCGGACCCGCCGGGACGTTGATCGCGATCGACCGCGATCCACTGGCCGAGCAGTGCTTCGTGGAGCTGGCCGCGGAGGTGGCCTGCAGCGTGCGCTTCATCCGCGGCGGCTACGCGGAGGGGCTGCAGATGCTGGTGCAGGAGGGAGTCGCCGCCGACGCCGTCTACTTCGACCTCGGCATGTCCTCGATGCAGGTGGACACGCGCGAGCGCGGCTTCTCCTACTCCTACGACGCGCCGCTGGACATGCGCATGGACCCACGCCAGCAGCTGAGCGCCAGGGAGATCGTGGAGAGCTTCGACGAGCGCTCGCTTGCCCGCACTCTGCGCGAGCTCGGCGAGGAGCGGCACGCCACCGCGATCGCGAGAGCGATAGTGGCGCAAAGGAGGCAGGCCCCGATCGAGACGACCCAGCAACTCGTGGACACGATCAAGGCCGCGATTCCAGCGCCGGCCAGATTCGGCGCGGGGCACCCGGCCAAGCGCGTCTTCCAGGCGTTGCGGATCGCCGTCAACGACGAGCTCGGCCAGCTCGATCGCGCGCTGCCGCTGGCGTGGCAGCTGCTGCGCGAGGGCGGCGTGCTGGCGGCGATCTCCTTCCATTCGCTGGAGGATCGGCGCGTCAAGCGCTTCCTCGTCGAGCGGGCGCGCGGCTGCATCTGCCCACCCGAGCTGCCGATTTGCGCGTGCGGCCGCGAGCCGGAGGCCACTTTGCTGACTCGCCGTGCGCTGGCTCCCTCCGCAGCGGAGGTGAGCAGAAACCCGCGCGCCGCCTCCGCGCACCTGCGCGCCGCGCGCAAGCTCGCCGCCATGCAGGCCGACGAGGACCTCTACGAGAGCGGGAGGGCCGCATGAGCGCTGCCGGCACCGTCAGGGAATGCTTGCACCCAGCTGCGGCAGGGGCGACGAGCGCCACCTGTGCGGTGGACGATCCTCTCGTAGGAGCCGACCGAATGGAGGCGCGATGACCCCGCCCGCATCGGCCGCTGCTCGCTCGGCCGCACAACCCGCTCCAAGGCACCGTCGAGAGCGGCCGGCTGCCACTCGCCCCGCCGGCAGGCGTCCGCCGCGCCGCTATTCGGGTCCGACCGGTGGTCTCGTGCGCACAGCCGCCGTGGCGACCGCGCCCGGCGTTGCGCTTCCACGCCGCCGGCCGCCGGCGCCGCGCGCGCGCAGAGACCGCTCGCTGGCGCTGCCGATTGCCGCCGTCCTGTCTCCGCGCAGGCTGCTTGCGCTCAGCCTGCGGGGGCGCGTCTGGATCGGCGTCGTTGCGTTCGCGCTGATCGGGATCGTGACTGCCCAGCTGATCGTCCTGCGGTTGAACACGGGCATCGGCCAATCGCTGACCCGGGCGGCCGCGCTGCAGCGCGAAGACGCCACGATGGCAATCACCAACTCCGAAGCCAGCTCAGGGGAAGCGGTCGAAGCGGGAGCACGGCACCTGGGCATGATCGCGCTCGCTCCCGGAGAACTCGAATTCCTGCGCGCCGCCCGGCCCGCGACTGCGCAGGCCGCGGCCGAGGCGCTGCGCTCCAGCAAAGCCTCCTCGACACCGAGCGGCTTGACATCGACAAGCACGGGCTCCAGCTCGATGAGCCTGGTCATGCCCGCGAGCGGCGAAACGGCCATCGCCGGGCTGCCACAAGAAAGCCAGCAGGTCGCCCCGTCGTCCCAGGTAGCCGCTTCCGGGCAGCCATCGAATCCTGCGAGCCAGACGGCAGTTGCGCCAAGCCAGGAAGCGCAGCCGGACACCGCGCCGGTCGAGGAAGCGCAGGCCGGCGTCGAGGCAGGCGCGGCCGAAGCGCCCGCCGGCGCGGGAGGCTAGCGGCCGGTGGCCAACCTCCAGCGCCGTGTGGGCCCACTGTTTGGCGTCTTTGTCGTGCTGCTCGCGCTGGCGGGGCTCAGGAGCCTGTACCTGGGCACCATTCACAGCGCCGCACTTCGCCAGCACGCCAAGGACGAGCACGAGACGATCGAAACACTGCCCGCTCCGCGCGGCACGATCACCGACCGCGACGGCGTCGTGCTCGCGGTATCCGAGCCGGCCGACGAAGTCTCAGCAGATCCAAACCTGATCGCCGAACCGCTCCCGGACGCCAGGAAGCTCGCGCCGCTGCTGGGCGAATCGAGCTCAGCCGTGCTGGAGAAGCTCAGCGAGCGCGCCGGCTTCACATACCTCGCGCACGCGCTGCCCGCCAAGCGCGCAAAGCAGATCGCCGCGCTGCGAATCGAAGGCATCGAAGAGACGCCGGTGACCAAGCGCGTCTATCCGCGCGGCACGCTCGCGGCGCAGGTGCTGGGCGCGATTGGCGCCAAGGGAGACGGCGTCTCCGGGCTCGAATACTCCGAGAACAAGCTGCTCTCCGGCGTGGAGGGAAAGCGCGAGGTCACAAGCGACGAGATCGGCCAGCCGGTTTCGATCAGCGAAACCAAGCGCGAGCAGCCGGGCAAGGCGATCTCACTCACGCTCGATGCCAACATCCAGCATCGCGCCGAACAGGTGCTCGCTGCGGTAGGGAAGGTCTTTGCGCCCAAAGACGCGACCGCGATCGTGATGGACCCGCGCACGGGCGCGATCCTGGCGATGGCCGACTGGCCGCAGATCAATGCCAACGACGCGCTCTCGGGCTCCGCGGAATCGCTCCAGAACAAAGCGGTCAGCTTCGACTACGAACCGGGATCGACGTTCAAGATCGTGACCTTCTCAGGCGCCCTGGAAGAAGGGCTGATCACCCCGCAGAGCACCCTGAACGTGCCCGATCAGATCCAGGTCGCCGACCGCACGATCCATGACGCCGAGGAACACCCCGAAGAAGAGCTGACCGCCTCGGAGATCCTCGCACGGTCGAGCAACGTTGGCACGATCAAGATCGGCGCGATGCTGGGCGCGAACCGCTTCAACTCCTGGTCGCACCGCTATGGCTTCGGGGCCTCGCCAGGTCTCGGCCTGCCCGAGGAAGAACGCGGCATCGTGATCTCGCCCTCGCAGTATTCCGGCTCCTCGATGGGCAACCTGCCGATCGGGCAGGGCGAGGACGTCACGCCGCTGCAGATCGCGACTGCCTATTCGGTGCTTGCCGACGGCGGCGTCTTGCGCTCACCGCACATCGTGCGTTCGATCGGCGGCGCTCAGCTGCCGCTGCCGCGCGGCCACCGGGTGCTCTCCGCACACACCGCCGCGGAGCTTCGCACGATGATGGAAGGCGTGCTCGCGCCCGGCGGCACTGCCAGCGAGGTCTCGATCCCCGGCTACCAGCTTGCGGGCAAGACCGGCACCGCCAACAAGATCGATCCGCAGACCGGCGAATACTCCGAAACCCAGATGGTCGCCTCCTTCGTCGGCTTCGCGCCCGCCAGCGACCCCAAGCTGCTCTGTGCCGTGGTCGTCGACGAACCTCAGACCGGCTCGGTCTACGGCGGCACCGTTGCAGCACCTGCCTTCGGGCAGATCATGGCCTTCGCGCTGCCATATCTCGGAATCGCGCCCCACTACTGAGATGGCGGGCGAGCCTCAGGGCCAGCCTGATCCCTCGTCGGAGCCGGAAACTAGACTCAGGGCTCGATGAGGCTCGATGATCTGCTGCAAGCCGGTGCGCCGGGCGTGCTGGCCCCGGCGAGCGAAAGCCCGGAGATCTCTGCCATCGCCTACGACAGCAGGCGCGTGGGGCCAGGAGCCCTCTTCTTCTGCGTCCCCGGCGAGCGCACGGACGGCCACCGCTTCGCAGCGCAGGCTGTGGAATCGGGCGCGGCGGCGCTCGTGGTGGAGCATCCGCTTCACCTCGGCGTACCCGAGGTCCAGGTCGCCTGCGCGCGCAGCGCCATGGCGGCCGCGGCTGCGCGCTTCCATGGCGACCCCACCGCGACCCTGCAGGTGGTTGGGATCACGGGCACGAATGGCAAGACAACGACGGCATTCATGGTCAGGGCGCTGATCGAAGCCGGTGGCCGGCGCTGCGGCCTGCTGGGCACCGTCAAGGCAGTGGTCGGCGGCGTCGAGCGCGCCGCGGCGCGCACGACGCCGGAGGCGGTGGACCTGCAGGCCGACTTCCGGGCGATGCTCCGGGCGGGCGAGAGCAGCTGCGCGATGGAGGTCTCCTCGCACGCGTTGCAGCTGCGCCGCACCGAGGGTGTGCGCTTCGCCGCCGGGATCTTCACCAACCTCACCCAGGACCACCTCGACTTCCACCATTCGATGGAGCAGTACTTCCAAGCCAAGCGGATGTTGTTCCTGGGTGCCGGCGCCCCGCCGCTGAAGGTGATCAACGTCGGCGATTCCTATGGCGCAAGGCTCGCGCGGGAAATCGGCGACGCGGTCACATTCGGCATCGAGCGCGACGCGGACTACACCGCTCGGGACCTGCGGATCGCCAGCGATGGAGCCACGGCTCGGCTTCGCACCCCCGAGGGGGAAGCCGAGCTCGTGTTGCCGCTGCCCGGCCGCTTCAATGTCGCTAACGCGCTTGGGGCGCTCGCGGCCGTCCACCGGCTGGGGGGCGAGCTTCAAAGCCTGCTGAGGGCGCTGAAGGAGGGCGTTCGCGTGCCCGGACGATTCGAGCCCGTGGAAGAGGGACAGGGATTCGCCGTGCTCGTCGACTACGCCCACACGCCCGATTCGCTTGGCAACGTGCTGAGCGCCGCCCGCGAGATCGCCGGTGGCCGAGTGCTCTGCGTCTTCGGCGCCGGCGGCGACCGCGACCGCGGCAAGCGACCGCTGATGGGCGAGATCGCGGCGAGGCTGGCCGACGTCGCGGTCATCACCTCGGACAACCCGCGCTCGGAGGACCCACGGAAGATCGTCGAGCAGGTGCTCGCGGGTGCAAGTGGAGCAAAGCGTCCCGCCGGGGCGCCGGCGGTCGAGGTGGAGGTCGATCGCCGCGCTGCGATCGCCCACGCGCTTGAGCTCGCGCTGCCGGGCGACGTCGTGGTGATCGCGGGCAAGGGGCACGAGCAGGGCCAGGAGTTTGCCGGCGGCCTGAAGATCCCCTTCGACGACGTGACCGTGGCTCGTGAGGAGTTGCGCGCTCGCGGGGCCGGCCGCTCGCGCACGCAGGCGAGAGCATGAGCAGGCGCCGCCGCGCGCTCGCGCGGGTGGAAGGCAGCTGATGGGCCGCATCCTGATCGGGGGAACCGCGGCGCTGCTGATCTGCATCTTCCTGAGCCCGAAGTTCATCGAGTTCCTGCGCAAGCGCGAGTTCGGCCAGCAGATCAGGGAGGAGGGCCCCGAAGGCCACCACCACAAGGCCGGCACGCCGACAATGGGCGGCGTGATCGTGATGATCGCAATGGCCGTCCCATACCTGATCCTGACTGCCTTCACCGAATGGCGATCGCTCGGGATCTTCGGCGTGGCGATCGCCTGCGCGCTGCTCGGGTTCGCCGACGACTACACAAAGCTCGCGCGGCGCCGCTCGCTCGGGTTGCGAGGCCGCACGAAGCTGATCGTCACGGTCGCGATCTCAATCGGGCTGTGGCTGATCGCGGTCCACTGTGCGCACCTGCAGAGCACGCTGCGGCTACGAATCGTCGACTACCAGATCGAACTTGGGCCCTTCTATCCACTGCTGATCTACCTGGTCGTCGCGGGCACCACCAGCGCCGTGAACCTGACCGACGGGCTGGACGGCCTGGCGGCCGGCTGCACCGCGATCGTCGCCCTGGCCTACATCGCGATCGCGATCATCGCCGGCGAGCCCGAAGTGGCGCTGATCGCCGGCTGCATCGTGGGCGCCTCGGTCGGCTTCCTGTGGTTCAACGCCTTCCCGGCGACTGTGTTCATGGGCGACACTGGATCGCTCGGCCTCGGCGGCGCGATCGCTGGGCTGGCGGTCATGACCAAGACCGAGATCCTGCTGATCATCATCGGTGGCATCTTCGTGATCGAGGCGCTCTCGGTGCTGATCCAGGTCGCCTACTTCCAGTGGCGGCGCAAGCGCGTGTTCCTGATGGCACCGATCCACCACCACTTCGAGCTGAAGGGGTGGTCGGAGACGAAGATCATCCTGCGCTTCTGGATCGTTGCCGCAGTCTGCGCGGCGATCGGCTTCACGCTGTACAAGCAGAGCGTGGGCTGATGGCCGGCGGCCGCTCGTCGATCGTGAGGCCCCCGTTGCCTGGCGGGCCCTATCTGGTATTGGGCCTTGCACGCTCGGGGCTCGCTGCAGCGAGCGCGCTGCGGCGAGTCGGCGAGACCGTGCTCGGCGCAGACTCCGGTGCGCCCGAAGGGCTCGACAGGCTGCGCGCCGAAGGTGTCGAGGTCCATGCGCAAGACGACGGGCTGGCCCTGCTGACCCGCGTGCAGGCGGTTATCAAGAGCCCCGGCGTGCCGCAAGACGCGCCCGCGATAGTCGGCGCCCACGCCCAGGGGCTGCCGGTGATCGGCGAGCTGGAGCTCGGCTGGCGACTGCTCGCAAATGAGACGATCGCTGTGACCGGCACCAACGGCAAGACAACGACGGTCGAGCTGATCGCACACATCCACGCCCAGGCGGGGCTTCCCGTCGCGGCCGCGGGCAATGTCGGCCTCGCGCTCAGCTCGCTGGCCGGCAGAGTGGACGAGTCGGTCACGATCGTCTGCGAGACGTCCTCCTTCCAGCTGGAGGACACCTCGGCGTTCGCGCCGGAGGTCGCGGTGCTGCTGAATCTCTCGCCCGATCATCTCGACCGACACGCCGGGTTCGAGGAGTACGTGGCGGCAAAGCTGCAGGTGTTCTCCCGACAGCGCGAGCAGGATACGGCCGTCCTGCCCGCCGACCCCGATGGCGTGGGCCGCGACACGACCGGACGTCCGATCTCCGCCGAGCAGGTGCGACAGCGGATCGCGCGCCTGGGCTCTCGCGCGCAGGTCGTGGGGCTCGGCGGCGGGCAGGAGGCGCAGATGCGCCTCCACGAAGGCGCCCTCTGGTGGCGGGGTGCGCAACTGCTGGCGGTCTCGGAGATCCGGATCGCCGGCGAGCACAACGTGCGCAACGCGATGGCCGCGGCGGCAGTGTGCCTGCAGCGCGGCGTGGAGAGCGAGGCCGTGCGTGAAGGGCTGCGCAGCTTCCCTGGCGTCAAGCATCGCCTTGAGCAGGTCGCCGCCAAGCATGGGATCAGCTACGTCAATGACTCCAAGGCGACCAACCTGGCCAGCGCGATTGTGGCGCTCAGAGCGCTGGCTGGCACAGGCCGGCGGATCCACCTGATCGCCGGCGGCCAGGGCAAGGGGCAGGATTTCTCGCTGCTGCGAGAGCCCGTCGCGTCGAGCTGTGCAGGGGTCTACCTGATCGGCCAGGACGCCGGCATCATCGCCACGGCGCTGGAGGGCCTGGATCTGCCCGTCGCGCAGTGCGGCGAGCTCGAGGCCGCTCTCGATCGTGCTTCGGCGGCCGCGCGGCAGGCGATCGCGTCGGCGCGCTGGGTGAGCGCGGCCAGGCGCGGGCCGCGGGCCGCGGGTGGATCGCAGGGGGAAGAGCCCGAGCAGGTCGTGCTGCTTGCCCCCGGATGCGCGAGCTTCGACCAGTTCGCCGACTTCGAAGCACGCGGCGATCGGTTCCGGGAGCTGGTCGCGCAGATCTAGTGTCGTAAGTCAGCGATTCGGCGGCGTCTCCCGGCGCCCGATCGCGCCTGAAGCCCGCCGCCGACGCTTGCGTATCCCGTTACACGCCGCACCGCCGTCGCACTTCAGACACGACCATCCACTCGGCAACCCACCCCAAATCTCTGAATCACGAGACCAGCGCAGGGCTTCGTGCCCGTGCGTCGAAATCGGCTTGGATGTCTAGCGCCGCTGGATCCGCCCGCATTGGCCGCTCTGGTGGCAAAGGCGGTCGCGGGTCAGCGCAGGCCGGCAAGCGCACGGGCACGCGCTCCGGCGGCACGATCGAGCAGCGCGTCCTGCTCACCGCGACTCTGTGCCTGCTGGCGTTCGGACTGGTGATGGTCTACAGCGCAACCTCCGCCACGACGGTGCTGCAGGGCGGCAGCGGCGGCAGTGAACTGCTCAAGTTCGCCGTCTTCGCGGCCGTCGGACTGGTTGTGATGCGAGTCCTGGCCAAGGACGGGATCTCCCGCGTGCAGGGCATCGTCGCACCGCTGCTCGTGGTCTCCTTCGTGCTCGTGCTGGCCGTTCACGTGCCCGGTCTCGGGGTGAGCGTGAACGGTGCGCGCCGCTGGCTTGGCCACGGCTCGCTGGTCTTTCAGCCCTCCGAGCTGCTGAAGCTCGCGCTCGTGCTCTACGCGGCGACCCTGATCGCGCGCCGGCCGCGCCGGCTCGCATACCTCAAAGAGCTGACCAAGCCGCTGTTGCTGGTGGTTGGAGGAGCCTGCCTGCTGGTCGCCTCCCAGCCCGACATCGGCACTGCGATGGTGATCGCGTTCACGATCGCGGCGATGCTGCTCGCCGCAGGCATACCGCTGCGCAACCTGGCGATCATCGCCGGGGTGGTGCTCGGGCTGGTGGCGCTCTACGCGATCGCGGTGCCCTACGCACGTCAGCGGCTGACCTCGTTCCTGAACCCCTGGTCCGACCCAAGCGGCGGCGGCTTCCAGGCCGTGCAGGGTCAGATCGCGATCGGCTCAGGCGGGCTCTTCGGGGTTGGCCCAGGCCGCTCGGTACAGAAGATCTACTACCTGCCGGAGGCCTCGACCGACTTCATCCTCGCGGTGATCGGCGAAGAGCTCGGCGTGGCCGGCATCTGCGCCCTGCTCGGCCTATACGGGACGATCGGCTACGCCGGCCTGCGGGTCGCACGGAAGGCGCGCAGCCTGCACAGCGCCCTGATCGCGGTCGGCATGACATCGCTGATCGTCTCCGAGGCGGTCCTCAACACCTTCGCGGTGCTGGGGCTTGCGCCGCTCACCGGCGTGCCGCTGCCGTTCGTCTCCGCCGGCGCGAGCAACCTGATCGTGATGCTCGCCGCGATGGGGCTGCTGATGAACGTCGCCGCCGGCGGCAGCGCACACGTGCGCGCCGTGCCCGACCGCCAGCCGCGCCGCGGTCGTGCCGCCTCGCGGGCAGGCGGCCGTGCCCGCGCCGATCGCGAGCGTGACGTTCGCGGCGCCGAGACGGCACGATTGAGGCGTGAGCGAACCGGAGCACAAGCGGATGTTGATAGCGGCGGGGGGCACCGCAGGCCACGTGGTGCCCGCTCTCGCGGTAGCTGAGGCGCTGCGGCAGCGCGGTGTCGAGGTGAGCTTCCTCGGCGGGCAGCGCGCCGAGGCGGCGCTCGTGTCGCAGGCGGGCTTCCCCTTCCGTGCGCTCGCGGTCGAGGGTCTGAGTCGCAGCAATCCGCTGCTCGCCGCCCGCGCGCTGTTGCGCAGCGCCGCGGCGGTGCTCGCCGCGCGCCGCATCATCGCCGAGCTGCGCCCCGACGCTGTGATGGGTGGCGGGGGGTACGTGGCGGGCCCGGTCGGCCTGGCGGCGCTGCTTGCGCGTGTGCCACTCGTGCTGACCGAGGCCGACAGCCACCTGGGCCTGGCCAACAGGCTGCTGGCGCGTGGCGCCCGCCGCGTCTGCCTTGCATTTCCGCTGGCCGACGGCGCTGGCCGGCAGCTCGCCGACGGGGACACGCGCTACCTGGTCACTGGGCGTCCCACCTTCCCGATCAGCTCGCAGGCGGCCCGAGCGCGCGAGCGATGGAAGATCGCTCCCGGCGAGCGCTGCGTGCTTGTCTTCGGCGGCTCGCTGGGCGCGCGCTCGGTCAACCACGCGGCGATCGACGGCCTGCCAGCGCTGATCGGCGGGGACGGCAAGCAGCGCCTGCGAGTGCTGCACATCTGCGGCCGGCGCGACTTCCCCGATCTGGTCGGCCGCGAGCTGCCGGCTGGCTACCAGCTGATCGAGTACCTCGACGTCGAGGACTTCGGCGACGCCCTGGCCGCGGCCGATCTAGCAATTGCACGCGCGGGCGGCTCTGTCTTCGAGCTGGCCGCGCACGGTCTGCCGGCGATCCTCGTGCCCTACCCGCAGGCGGCGGGCGATCACCAGAGCGCCAACGCGCGCTGGATGAGCCAGGCAGGTGCCGCGCACGTGATCCCCGATGCGCAGCTGAGCGCCGAAGGTCTGCGTGAGACGGTCGATGCGCTGCTGCATGACAAGGCACGGCTGGCAGAGATGGCCGCGGCCTCTGCCTCCCTGGCTCGGCCGAACGCTGCGGCCGATGTCGCCAACGCGCTGCTGGAGGCCGCGGCGGGATGAGCACCAGGAGCCGGGTCCTTCGCAGGCGAATACCTGCTCGTCTCGCCGGGCGCCGCGGCGCGGTGGAGGCGCGATGAGCGCCTCGCGCAGCCCCTGGGCGGGTCGCAGAATGCACTTCATTGGCGTGGGTGGGGCCGGCATGAGCGCCTATGCGCGCGCCGCGTTCGCGCTCGGTGCGAGCGTGAGCGGATCCGACAGCGCGCAGACGCCCTACCTGGCGCGGTTGCGGAGCGACGGCGTGCTCGATGCCAAGGTCGGCTACACGGAGGCGAACGTGCCTGCGGGGGAAGAGGTCGAGGTCTTCTACTCGAGCGCCGTACCGCCTGAGAACCCGGAGCGAGTCGCGGCGCGCGAGCGGGGGCTGCCCGAGCGCCCGCGCGCGGATGTGCTTGGGGAGCTGAGCGCACTGCGGCGCACGATTGCGGTCGCGGGCACCCACGGCAAGACGACCACCAGCGCGATGATCGTCCACGCGCTGCGCGGCGCCGGAGCCGACCCCGGCTGGATGATCGGCGGCACGATCGGAGCGGGCCTGGCCAACGCACACTGGAGCGAGGCGGAGTGGCTGGTGGTCGAGGCCGACGAGTCCGACCGCTCGATGCTGAGCCTGAAGGTCGAGATCGCGGTCTTGACCAACGCGGAGCTCGACCACCACGCCGCCTATGCATCGCTCGCGCAGCTGATGGACGCCTATGCGCAGTTTCTCGCCGGCGCGCCGCAGGCGGTGATCTGGGCGCGCCCTCAGCTGTTGGCGCTGCGCGAGGGGCCGTATGTCCCCTACGACGCGAGCTCGCCGCGGCTGCATCCCGGCGGCTCGTGCTTCACCTGGCGCGGACACGATGTGAGGCTAGAAGTGCCCGGTGCCCACAACGTGGTGAATGCGACGGGTGCGCTGGAGGCCGTGCGCCTGGCGGGCGTGGAGGAGGTGGGCGCGATCGAGGGGATCGCGCATTTCGCCGGGGCCGGTAGGCGCTTCCAGAGGCTCGGCCACACCCCATCGGGCGCGCTCGTGGTCGACGACTACGCCCACCACCCGACCGAGGTGCGGGCCACGATCGCGGCCGCCCGCCCCGAGCTCGCAGATGGCGGCGGCCGCCTGGCAGCGGTCTTCCAGCCGCACCTCTTCTCGCGCACGGCGCTGCTGGCGGACGAGTTCGGAGAAGCGCTTGCAAGCGCCGATCTGGTGGCCGTGCTGGAGGTTTATGCCGCACGCGAGAGCCGAGAGGAGCACCCAGGCGTCAGCGGCCTTGCGATCGCGCGTGCCGCCAGTGAGCATGCCGGCGGGCGGCAGGTGATGTGGCTGCCGCGGCTCGACCGTGCTGAGCAGGTGCTGCGCGGGTTGTTGCGACGCGGGGACATCTGCCTGGTGATGGGAGCGGGTGACGTGGACGCGCTCGCGCGGGGGCTCGTGCAGCCGTGAGCGATCGGCCTGAGCCGCCCGTGCCGGTGGAGCGCGAGAAGCCGCTGCGTCGCTTTGCGACCGTCAGGACCGGTGGAAGCGCGGAGTGGTTCGCGCGCGTGGGCGGCGAGGAGACGCTGCTGGCGCTGCTTACTTGGGCCGCGGAGAGCGCGATCCCGGTCGCGGTGCTGGGCTCGGGCTCGAACCTGCTGATCGCCGACCAGGGCGTCGCCGGTCTCGTGCTGAAGCTCGACCGCGATCTGGCGAGCATCAGGCGGCAGGGCAGCGAGCGTCTGATCTGCGGCGGCGGCGCGCGCCTGCCGGCTCTCGCCGCCCAGGCCGCGAGAGCCGGGCTCTCTGGCATCGAGTTCGGAGTGAACATCCCCGGCACCGTCGGCGGCGCGGTGCGGATGAACGCCAACGCCTACGGTGGCCAGCTGGCGCAGGCGCTGGAGTCGGTGCGCGTGGCAAGCGCGGAGGGAGTGAGCGAGCGCGCGAGCGCCGAGCTCGGCTTCGGCTACCGCAGCTCCTCACTGCACGACGGCGAGGTCATCTGCGGCGCCGTCTTTCGTCTGCGCCCGACTGACGCCGCGTCGGTGAAGGCGAGGCTCGAGCAGATGCGGGCGATGCGCCACGATGCCCAGCCGCAGGGCATCCGCACCTTCGGCTCCACCTTCAAGAACCCCGCCGATCCGCGGGCGGAGGGTCGAAGCGCCGGCATGCTGCTGAGCCTCGCTGGCTGCAATGGGCTGCAGGTCGGCCAGGCGCGCTTCGCTTCCAAGCACGCCAACTTCGTGGAGAATCTCGGCGCCGCCAGCACTGCCGAGATCGTGGCGTTGATGGACGAGGGGCGCCGGCGCGTGCTGGAGCGCTTCGGGGTCGCGCTGGAGCCCGAGGTCCAGCGCCTGGGGCCTGTGCGCTTCCCCTGGGAGGATTAGGCCGTCTCAGCTGCTCCGCGGCGGCCCGATCGGGGTGTAGCGAGAGGCGATCTCCTGGAGGATCGCGAGCATTGCGCTCGTTGCCGGCGTGCGCGTGGCGCCCGGCGGGCTGGCCGCGACGACCTGGCGTCCCGGCGGATGGGGGTGCAGAGCGCGGATCGCGATGTCCTGGCGAACGCCCGAGAGCGCAAGCTCGGGGATCAGCGCTACGCCCACCCCGGCGGCGACCAGGCCCTGGATCGTCTGGTAGTCGTCGCTCTCGAAGGAGACGTTGGGCTCGAAGCCGGCGGCCAGGCAGCTGCGGACGACCTGGCGTGCGCAGGCGCTTTCGCTGGAGGTCTGGATCCACGCCTCGCCGTGCAGGTCCTCGAGCCGAAGTCGTCGCCGGCGGGCCAGCCGGTGCCCACCGGGAAGCGCGAGGTACATGGGGTCGCGCAGCAGATCGGTGCGCTGCAGGCCGTCGTTCTCACCGGCCTGCTCGTCGAACTCGAACAGCAGCGCGAGATCCAGCTCGCCGGCGAGCAGGCGAGGCGCGATCTGCTCTGGTTCGCCCTCGGCGAGGGTGATCTCTACCTCGGGGTGGCGAGCGCGGAAGGTCGCGATCGCAAGCGGCATGAGCGTGGCGCCTGCCGTGGGGAAGGAGGCGGCTCGCAGCAGCCCGCCGCGCAGGCCGCCGATCGCCGCGAGCTCCGCCTCGGCTGCGTCCAGGCGCGCCAGCACCCCTTCGGCGTGGACGAGCAGCGCTTCCCCGGCCGCGGTGAGGTGCACTCCCCGCGCGTGGCGATTCAACAGCGCAAGGCCGGCTTCGCTCTCCAGGACGCGCGATCTGCTGCGAGACGGCCGACTGGGTGTAGGAGAGCTCGAGCGCCGCGGCCGAGAGGGAGCCCTGCCTTGCCACCTCCACGAATGTCTGCAGACGGGACAAGTGAAGCATAAGAAAAATTTATAGCATGCCTAAGTAATACCGCTGGTGCTGATGGCTTGTGGGTGTCATCATGCAGCAATCGACACCTGATCTCGCGAGGAGCCAAGCATGTCAACCACTTCCACATCCGTGATCGTCTCCTATGACGGCACCCACAACGAGGACGACGCTGTCGTGCTGGGCCGCATCCTTGCCCAGGCCGGTGCGGAGGTCTCTCTCGCATACGTGCGCCACGTCCCCGCGGCACAGGCCGGCGAGGAGGCTCTGGCTGAGCACGAGGCCGAGGAGCTTCTGGCTCGCGGGGCGGCGCTGCTCGGCGGACGCGAGTCTGGCCGCCACGTCGTTACCGACCGCTCCACGCCCGAGGGCCTGCGCAGGCTGGCCGAGCAGGTGGGCGCTCAGGCGGTTGTCTTCTGCTCCGACTCGCACACCGCCAAGGGTCACATCGCGATCGGCAACTCTGCCAGGCGCCTGCTCGAAGGCGGCCGCCTTGCGGTTGGCATCGCGCCGGCCGGTCTCGCGCAGCAGGCAGAGCGCCTGCAGCTGATCGCCGTCAGCGGCGATGACCCCAGTGCCCAGGCGAGCGCGGAGTCGCTGGCCGCGGCCACCGGCGCGGCCGTGACCTCCGTAGCCGACGAGAGTGCGGACCTGCTCGTGGTCGCCTCCCGTCCGGAGGCAGAGCAGGGTCAGGTCGCTCTCAGCGCGGCTGCCGAGAATCTGATCGAGGGGATCGTACGCTGCCCGGTGCTCGTGATCCCACGCGGCTCCACGCTCTCATTCGCGCGCGGCGCGGTGCGTGAGCTGCAGCCGAGCGGCGAGCCGAGTATCGCCTAGCGAGGCGCGCTTGGCCGTAGCGGACGAGCGCGGTCGCAAAGTCTGCCGCGCCGCCTGCGAGGTGGCCCAGAGGGCCGGTCCAGAGCCAGGTCTCCAGGGCGCGCCGAGCGCGAGGTGCGGCAGACATGGGCCGGCACGGTATCGTGGCGGCGTGCCAGCCGCGCTGAAGACAGAGCTCACCGAGCTGCCCGAGTCGCGTGTGCGCCTGCAGGTGGAGGTGCCGCCGAGCGAGATTGACGATCGCCTGGAGCGCAAGGCTCGCGAGCTTGGCGCGAAGCTCCGGATCCCCGGATTCCGTCGCGGCAAGGTGCCGCCGCCGATCGTGATTCGCAGGCTCGGCCGCGAGGCCGTGCTCGAGGAAGCCGTTCGCGACACGCTTGCGCGCTGGTATGCGGACGCCGTGGAGAGCGCGGGGATCGTGCCGGTCGGCGACCCGCAGGTCGACCTCGGCGAGCTGCCGTCGCAGGGACAGGCGCTCGAGTTCTCGATCGAGATCGGCGTGCTGCCCAAGGCGCAGCTCGGGCTCTACAAGGGCCTCGAGGTCGCCCGCCGCGAGCCGGAGGTGGACGAGCAGCGCATCGATCAGGAGATCGCGGCGATGCGCGAGCGGCTTGCGCGCCTGGAGAGAGCCGAGCGCCCCGCTGCGAGCGGCGACTTCCTGGTGATCGACCACGAGGGCGAGCTGGAGGGCGACGCACAGGCCGAGGGCGAGCAGACAGCCTCCGCGCAGGCCGCACTCAGCGGTCGCGACCAGCTTGTCGAGCTCGGCGCCGGTCGCCTGCCGGAGGATCTCGAGCGCGCCCTGATCGGCGCAAGCGCCGGCGAGCAGCGCAGCGCCGAGGTGGACTTCCCAGCGGAGTACGGCGAGAGCCCGCTCGCGGGGCGCAGGGCCAAGCTGCAGGTGACCCTCAAGGAGGTCAAGGAAAAGCAGCTTCCGGATCTTGACGAGGACTTCGCGATCGACGCCGGCTTCGAGGACCTGCAGGAGCTGCGGGTCGACATCCGCACGCGTCTGGAGGAGGCTGAGCGTCAGCGCGCTCTCGCCGAGTTCCGAGAGGCCGCGCTCGATGCGGCAGTTGACGCGGCGACCGTCCAGACTCCGCCCGCTCTGGTGCAGGCCAGGGCAAAGGAGATGTGGGAGCGGATGCTGCACTCACTCTCCCATCGTGGTCTCTCACGCGAGGCGTACCTGAGCATCGACGGCCGCAGCGAGGAGGACATCCTCGCCGAGCTTGCGCCAGACGCAGAGCGCGCTCTACGGCGCGAGGCCGTGATCACCGCGGTTGTTGAGGCCGAGGGCATCTCGCCGAGCGAGCAGGAGCTCGAAGAGGCGCTCCAGAATGCCTCGGACGAGCGCGAGAGCAATCCCGCGGAGCTCGTGGCACAGTTGCGCCAGGCCGGTCGGCTGGAGGAGCTGCGCGAGGATCTGGCCGCCCGCACCGCTGTCGATCTCATCGCCGAGCACGCAGAGCCAATCGCGGTGGAGCTTGCGCAGGCGCGGGAGAAGCTATGGACGCCCGAGAGCGAGCAGGCCCAGGCGGCTTCCTCGGAAGGTCAGGCTGCGGAGCAGGGCCAGTCAGGTGCGAAGCTGTGGACCCCGGACCGCTAGTGTCTATTGGCGTCCCGCCGCCGGCCGGAGCGGGCGGGGCCGGCATTTGGCGTGAAGGCGCGCTTGGCAGGTCCTGGAGGAATCGAGCCCTTGAGGCGAAACTGAAGCGAGGAACATGAGCCCACTGGTCCCAATGGTCGTCGAGCAGACCTCCCGCGGAGAGCGCGCGTTCGACATCTACAGCCGTCTGCTGAACGAGCGCATCATCTTCCTCGGCACTCCCGTGGACGACCAGATCGCCAACCTCGTGGTGGCTCAGCTTCTGCACCTGGAGAGCGAGGATCCCGAGAAGGACGTCTCGCTCTACATCAACTCACCGGGCGGCTCGGTCTATGCCGGCCTTGCGATCTACGACACGATGCAGTTCATCAAGCCCGACGTGCAGACGATCTGCGTCGGGATCGCGATGTCGATGGGCGCGCTGCTCCTGGCCGGCGGTGCGCACGGCAAGCGGATGGCGCTGCCAAACGCGAAGATCCTGATCCATCAGGTCTCATCGAGCTTCCAGGGCCAGGCGACTGACATCGAGATCCATGCCCGCGAGATCATCGACGTGCGCCGGCGCCTGGACGAGATCATCGCCAAGCACACCGGCAAGGACTTCGAGCAGGTCAAGAAGGACACCGAGCGCGACTACTTCATGAGCTCGGAGGAGGCAAAGGACTACGGCATCATCGACAGGGTGATCTCCGAGCACTAGGAAGCCGCCGGGCGGCGCGAGGCTTCGTCCTCGCTCGCCCGCCGAGCAGGCCACGCCCGCCGTGTTGGTGTGCGGCTTTCGGGGCGACTCCTCAGACCGCAGAGAATCCGGGAAGCGACCATGGCAAGACCGACCGACACCAACGAGCAGCTCCTCTGCAGCTTCTGTGGCAAGTCTCAGCGCCAGGTCAAGAAGCTGATCGCCGGGCCCGGCGTCTACATCTGCGACGAGTGCATCGATCTCTGCAATGAGATCATCGACGAGGAGCTCGTCGCCCCGCCCGCCTTCGATCTGCAGAACCTGCCAAAGCCGCGCGAGATCTATGACGTGCTGGACGAGTACGTCGTCGGCCAGGACCCCTCCAAGCGGACGCTCTCGGTCGCTGTCTACAACC
The DNA here is from genome assembly GCA_963790265.1 of uncultured Actinomycetota bacterium. Taxonomy (GTDB): domain Bacteria; phylum Actinomycetota; class Thermoleophilia; order Solirubrobacterales; family Solirubrobacteraceae; genus Palsa-744. The sequence continues at coordinate 2,199,321 of CAWBNT010000001.1, read as the reverse complement.
ACTACAAGCGCGTCCAGATGATGCAGAGCGGCGACAGCGACATCGAGCTGCAGAAGTCCAACATCCTGTTGCTCGGCCCGACCGGCTGCGGCAAGACGCTGCTGGCCCAGACGCTCGCCCGAATCCTCAACGTGCCCTTTGCGATCGCCGATGCCACGGCGCTGACCGAGGCCGGCTACGTCGGCGAGGACGTCGAGAACATCCTGCTGAAGCTGATCCAGGCCGCCGACTTCGATGTCCGCAAGGCCGAAACGGGAATCATCTACATCGACGAGGTCGACAAGATCGCGCGCAAGGCCGACAACCCTTCGATCACGCGCGACGTCTCCGGCGAGGGCGTGCAGCAGGCGCTGCTGAAGATCCTCGAGGGGACGCAGGCCTCGGTGCCTCCGCAGGGCGGGCGCAAGCACCCCCATCAGGAGTTCCTGACGATCGACACGACGAACGTCCTGTTCATCTGCGGCGGCGCCTTCGCGAACCTCGACAAGGTGATCGAGAAGCGGATCGGCCACAAGGGCGTCGGCTTTGCGGCGGTGATCGAGGAGAAGGCCGATCATGACAAGGGCGAGATCTTCGAGCACTGCCTGCCCGAGGACCTGATCCACTACGGCCTGATCCCCGAGTTCATCGGCCGCCTGCCGGTCACCTCCGCGGTCCATCAGCTGACCTGCGAGGACCTCGTCTCGATCCTGGTCGAGCCGCGCAACGCGCTGGTCAAGCAGTTCCAGCGCTTCTTTTCCTTCGACGGAATCGAGCTCGTCTTCGCCGAGGACGCCCTGCAGGCGATCGCGGAGCGCGGTCTGGAGCGCGAAACGGGCGCCAGAGGCCTGCGTTCGATCATCGAGGAGATCCTGCTGGAGGTGCAGTTCGAGCTGCCATCGCGCGCGGACGTCAAGAAGTGCGTCGTCACGCGCGAGACCGTGGAGAAGGGCCTTGCGCCGACGCTCGTCACCGAAGCGGTCCACGACCATGATGAGGACAGCGAGATCGCCGAGCGGCGGACGCTGCGCAAGGGATCGGCTTAGCCCGAAGCCGTGGCCAGCGAAGACGAATACAGGGTGCGGATCGAGCTGGCGGAGCCCAGGCGGTTGCTGCGGGCGCTGCACGAGGCGACGGTGGAGCAGGCCGAGCGCGAGGCGCTCGGCCGGGTCGTGGCGACCGGCGAAGGCGAGCACGTCTTCCTCTACGCCGACTCGGACGCGGCCGCGATCGCGGTTCGCGACGCGGTGCGGCGCGTGATGGATGAGCACGGGATCGACGGCGCGCTCAGCCTCTGGCGCTGGCATCCTCTGGAGGAGCGCTGGGAGGACGCCGCAGTGCCGCTGCCGTCGACCCAGACGCAGATAGAGGCCGAGCAGGAGCGGCGCATCGAGACCGAGGACACGGAGTCCAGCGCGATCCCGTATGCCGAGTTTGAGGTACGTGTCAGCCTGCCGACCCACCACGATGCCAATGAGTTGGCGCAGAGCCTGCAGGCCGAGGGCATACCTTGTCGTCGCTTTTGGCGGCACCTGCTGATCGGCGCGCGCGACGAAGACGCTGCCGCGGTGCTGGCCTCGCGCGTGCGCAGCGAGGCCCCGGAGGGTAGCGAGGCAGTGGTGGAGGGCGTCGGTCAGCCGATCTGGGAATCGATGCACCCCTACGCCGTCTTTGGCGGCCTCGGCGTCTGAACCTCCCTCGGGGCCTTCTCGCGGGGCAGCGGCCCGTTTACACTCATCGCTCCAATGAGCGAGTGCAGCGGCAACCCCGAGGCTGACCAGATGCGACTGCAGCGCCTGCGTGAGCAGACGCGCTTCGAGCCCGGGCAGGTCGAGCCGCGGACCGTCGAGCGGTGGCTTGCCAGCGGGCTCTTCCACCCGCAGCCCGACCAGAGCCGGGATGGCAAATACAGCATCGCGATCCCACCGCCGAACGTCACCGGCACGCTGCACATGGGCCATGCGCTGAACGGCTCGATCCAGGACGTCCTGATCCGCTACCACCGGATGCGCGGCCTGCGCACGAAGTGGATCCTCGGTACCGATCACGCCGGCATCGCCACCCAGGCGCAGGTGGAGAAGGCGCTCGCGAGCGAAGGCAAGAGCCGTCGGGATCTCGGCAGAGAGGCGTTCGTGGAGCGGGTCTGGGAGTGGCGCGGCCACTACGGCGGGCAGATAGTCGAGCAGCTGAAGCGGCTTGGCGCCTCCTGCGACTACGAGGAAGAGCGGTTCACATTCGACGCCGACTATGCGATGGCGGTTGCGAAGGTGTTCGTCGCGCTCCATGCGAAGGGCCTGATCTACCGCGACCGCTACATCGTCAACTGGGACCCGGGAACGCGCTCTGCGATCTCCGACCTGGAGGTGCAGGAGCGCCAGGAGAGCGACACCCTCTACTCGATCGTCTACGACCTCGCCGGGGGCGGCACGGTGACGATCGCGACCGTGCGCCCGGAGACGATGCTGGCCGACACCGCGGTCGCCGTCAACCCACACGACGAGCGCTACCGCGACCTGCTCGGACGCACCGCGATCCTGCCGCTGATCGGCCGGCCTCTGCCGGTGATCGCCGACGAGTATGTAAAGGTGGACTTCGGCACCGGGCAGCTGAAGGTCACGCCGGCCCACGATCCCAACGACTTCGAGATCGGTCGCCGCCACGGCCTCGATCAGATATCCGTGATCGGCGAGGACGGCCGCATGACCTCAGAGGCGGGCGAGCGGTTCGCCGGGCTGACCGTGCTGGAGGCACGCGAGGCGGTGGTGGCGGCGCTCGAGCGGGAAGGCCGCGTCGTGGCGCGCGAGCCATACCTGCACAGCGTGCCCTACTCGCATCGCTCCGGCCAACGGATCGAGCCGCTGATCTCGCTGCAGTGGTTCATGAAGATGGACGAGCTGGCGGCGCCCGCGCTCGCGGCGGTGCGCGATGGCACCGTGAAGATCGTGCCTGAGAGCCAACGCAAGGTCTACCTCGACTGGATGGCCGATATCCGCCCGTGGTGCATCTCCAGGCAGCTGTGGTGGGGACATCGGCTGCCCGTCTACTACTGCGACGACTGTCGGGCCGTGCACGTTGCGGTGAGCACACCGGAGGGCTGCCCCTCCTGTGGCGGGCAGCTGTGCCAGGAGGAGGACGTGCTGGACACCTGGTTCTCCTCGGCGCTGTGGCCGTTTGCGACGCTCGGATGGCCGCGGAAGACGCCGCAGCTGCGCTCTTTCTACCCGACCGACGTGCTCTCCACCGCCCGGGACATCCTGTTCCTATGGGTGGCGCGGATGATCATGATGGGGATCGAGTTCACCGGCCAGCCACCCTTCGGCGAGGTCTACATCCACTCGGTGATCCAGGCGCCCGACGGCCGCCGGATGTCCAAGTCGCTTGGCACCGGGATCGACCCGGTGGAGGAAATCGAGCGCCACGGCGCCGACGCGGTCCGCTTCGGGCTGCTCGCGATGTCCTCCGCCCAGGACGTGCGCTACTCGGCCGAGAAGGTCCAGCAGGGCCAGGCGCTTGCCAACAAGCTCTACAACGCAGTGCGCTTCGCGCTCCTGCGGATCGCCGAGCAGCCGGGGGTGCAGCTCGACGAGATCGAGGCGAGGCCGGCACCCCATGCGGTGGAGGATCGCTGGATCCTCTCGCGGCTGCAACGCGTGAAGGTCGACCTGGTGGCGCGGATAGAGGCATACGACTTCTCTCATGCGGCGCTGGGCCTCTACGACTTCGTATACGGCGAGCTCTGCGACTGGTACATCGAGCTCGTCAAGCCGCGGCTCGATCTCGACGGCCCGGCCAGCGAGCTGGAGCGCCACGCGCTCTGCGCCACGCTTCTGCACGTGATGCGCGAGACCGTCGCGCTGGCTCATCCAGTGATCCCGTTCGTGACCGAGGAGCTGTGGGGGCACCTCGGCGCAGAGGGCCTTCTTGCGGGCGACCTCTGGCCGGCGGTACACGAGGGCCTGATCGATCTGGACGCCGAGGCGCAGCTTGCGCGGGCGATCGAGGCGATCACGCTGCTGCGCGGGTGGCGCCAGAGCGTCAACGCCAAGGCGGGGCTGCTCGTGCGTGCGCGCATCGCAGCCGATGGTTACGGCGACACGGCGGCGCTGATCGGAAAGCTCGCGCGACTCGATCTGCTGGTCCCCAACGGGGCGGCGGGCGTGCAGGAGCTCGCCGAGCCCGTGGCCGTCGTCTCGGTCCCGGGCGGCACGGTGGAGGTACTGTCCGCTGAGGGCCTTGATCTTCATGCCGCGCAGCGGCGCCGGCTGGCGGAGCAGGAGCGTCTGCAGGCCGAGATCGGGCGCGCGCAGGTCAAGCTCGCCAACGAGCAGTTCGTGGCCAAAGCGCCCGCGAACGTCGTCGAGGCCGAGCGCGAGAAGCTGCGGCGGCTGCAGGCAGAGCTGGAGTCGTTGTGAGCCCGCTTCTCAGCAGCCGTGTGCCTTCTCTGATCACAGGCGCCACCGAGGGGATGGGGATACGATGAGCTCCCCCTGGAGCGAGACGCGCGCCGAGCGTCACCTGCGCTCGCTGGAGCTGTTCGGGATGCGGTTCGGCTTGGACCGCATGCGGCGCATGATGACGGTCCTCGGCGCGCCGCAGCAGAGCTTCCGCTCGGTGCACGTCGTGGGAACCAACGGCAAGTCGTCCACCACGCGGATGATCGCGGCGATCCTGCAGCGTCACGGCCTGCGCAGCGGGGCCTACCTCTCGCCGCACCTGATGCATTACCGCGAACGCGTCCAGGTCGGCGAGCGCGACTTGGAGACGCACGAGTTCGCGGGCGCGATCGCGCGTGCGGCCTGGGCCGCGGAGCGCGTGAACAGGACGCTGGCCACGGATGACCACGTCACGCAGTTCGAGCTCTTGACGGCCGCCGCATACTGGGCGATGGCGCAGCGCGGGGTGGAGGTGGCCGTCATCGAGGCGGGCCTCGGTGGCCGCTACGACGCCACCAGCGTGATCGAGTCGAGCGTCGCCGTGCTGACCAATGTGAGCCTCGAGCACACCCGCTGGCTGGGGTCGACCGTCGCGGACATCGCGATGGAGAAGCTCGCCGTCGTGTGCCCTGGCACGGAGCTTGTGCTGGGTGCCGGCGCAACGCCCGAGGTGGTCGCTCTGGCGCGCCAGACGGCGGCGCAGCGCGCAGTGAGGCTGCGGATCGCCGCGGCCGCCCCACGCGATCCGCAGCTGGCGCTCAGCGCGCCCGGGAGCTTCCAGCGAGCGAACTTCGCGCTGGCGCAGCTGGCCGCCGAGCGCATGCTCGCGAGCCTCGGCATCGAGATCCAGCCCCAGGCCGTGCGGGATGCGGCGCTTGTGAGCATCGTGCCGGGGAGGGTCCAGACGATCGGCGAGGATCCGCTCACGGTGATCGACGGCGCGCACAACCCGGATGCTGCCAGGGCGCTGGTGGCGGCGCTGCCCGAGATCGTCGGAGATCGTCCGGTCGCGCTGGTGATGGGCGTGCTCGAGGACAAGGACGCCGCGAGCATGCTCGGCCACCTGCTGCCGGTGAGCGCGCACGCCTGGTTCACGGCGCCGGAAAGCTCGCGGGCACTCTCACCCGCGGCGTTGCAGTCGCTTGCGCGGCAGCTGGGCTTCACTGAGAGCGAGTGCGTGCCGCAGCCCGCAGCTGCGCTGGCGGCAGCGCGCGATTGGGCGCGGGAGCAGCCGGGCGCCGCGGTGCTGGCGACGGGGTCGGTCTATCTCGTCGGGGCCCTGCTCGGCGATACCGAGCGCATCGCCGGCCAGGCGGGTCAGAGCGATGACACAGACAGAAGGCTGCAGAGAGGGTGGCGGGCGTGAACGACGAAGGCCCGTCGATGCTGCGGATGATCGGCGCCGTGGCGCTGTTCGTCGCGGTCGTGATACTCGTGTTCTTCGCCGCTGGCTACGGGTTCGGCCGGCTCTTTCTCTAAACTCGGGCACTCCGTGTCTGCCGTGTGCCCAATTTGGGTCGTTTTCCAGTCAGGCCAATGGTGCCCCTCGCGTACTTCGGAATAAAAAGCAGCACGTTCAGCGTGGCCATCGATCTGCTCATCGTCTTCTTGGCGGTCGTCTACGTCGCGTTGGTCTACTGGACCTTTGCCGACGCACGCCGTCGCATCGAAGATCCGCTGCTTGTCGGCTGCGCAGCCGCAGCCGCGTTGTTCCCGTTCGTCGGCCCGGTCGTCTACATGATCCTGCGGCCGCCGGAGTACCTCGAAGACGTGCGCGAGCGGGAGCTCGAGATGCAGGCCGCCGAAGCGCGGCTCGGCGAGCTCGACTACGGCCTCTGCCCCCACTGCGACTACAGGGTCGAGCGCGACTTCTTGCGCTGTCCGAGCTGCCTGCGCAAGCTGAAGGACCGCTGCACCTCCTGCGGGCGCCCGCTGGACCAGAGCTGGACGATCTGCCCATACTGCGAGGCGGAGGTCGCCTCTGCCTCGCCCTCCCCGCGCGCCCGCCGGCGACGCTCGCGAGTGGAGGAGCCGGCGCCAGAGCCGGCTGCTGCCCCTGCGCGCCGCCCCGGCGCACGGCGGCGCTCTGCCGAACGGGATGTTCTCCCCGCCGAGGAGGCGCTGGTGGTCGAGACGCAGATCGGCAATGGCCTTGGCGTCGAGCCCGCGCTGGACGGCGATCTGCTCGGCGAGACGGTGGAATCCGACCAGTTGGCGATCTCCGAGGAGGCGGGCGGTGGCGTGGCGCCGGTGCCGGCCGCAGAAGATCGCCTTCCGCCTGCGCCGTCGCGACCGCGCAGCCGCTCGGAGCGCCAGCGCCCCAGCTCATAGCCTTTTGGCGACGCTCCTCGCAGCCGCTTCTGGCCCTCGCGTCGCCCGAATCCATCACCACACCGACCCAAAGGACCACATGGACCGTACGTTGATCCTGATCAAGCCCGATGCGTTCGCGCGCTCCCTCAGCGGCGAGATCATCGCCCGCTTCGAGCGCAAGGGCCTGAGGATTCTCGCCCTGCGCCACATGACGATGACCAGGGATCTCGCCGAGCGCCACTACGCCGAGCACGCCGGCAAGCCGTTCTTCGGGGAGCTCGTGGACTTCATCACCTCCGGTCCGCTGGTGGCGATGGCCCTCCAGGGCCAGAGTGCCGTCCAGGCCGCGCGCCAGGTGATCGGGGCGACCAACCCGCTGGAGGCCGCGCCCGGCTCGATCAGGGGCGACTTCGCGACCCAGACCGGTATGAACATGGTCCACGGCTCCGACTCCGCAGAGTCGGCGGCGCGCGAGATCGAGCTGTTCTTCGGCCAGATCTAACCGTCCACTGCGTCGATGGCCAAACCAGGCAAGGACGCAGCGAGCGAGCGAGCAAGGACGCCGTATGGCGCCGGCCAGCGGCGTCCTCAGCCACCGCTCGTCCTGGCCTCCGCCTCGCCCCAGCGTCGCGCGATCCTCGAAAGCCTGAAGGTCGACTTCACGGTTCGACCTACGGGCGTCGCGGAGCGAGAGCAGGGCCCCGGCGCCGAGGTGGCGCTGCAGAACGCGCTTGCCAAGGCGCAGGCGGCGCGTGCGGCCGGCGAGCAGGAGGGCGAGGCGGTGCTTGGGGTCGACACGATCGTCGAGCTCGACGGCGTGCTGTACGGAAAGCCGGCCGACGAATCGCAGGCGCGCGCGACGCTGCAGGCGCTGAGCGGCGCCACGCACACCGTGCACAGCGGCGTGGCGCTGCTGCTGCCCGACGGGCAGCGCACGGCGCTGGCAAGCACCGCGGTCAGCTTCAGGGAGATCGATGAGGCGCTCATGCACCGCAGCCTGGCCAGCGGACAGTGGCGCGGCCGATCCGGCGCCTATGCCATCCAGGGCATCGGCGTCGTGCTCGTGCGCAGGATCGAGGGCGACTACCACAACGTCGTCGGGCTGCCGGTCGCGACGCTGATCGACCTCTGGCCGCAGATGCTGGCGCAGTGACGGCACGGTGCTGCACGTGTGCGTGCAGAGGCGTTGCAAACATGGTGTGAGCCGCAGGGGGTCCGCTAGACTGCGGCATCGTGCGGAGAGGCCCCGACCCGCCTGCGCGTCAGGCTCTGCGACGCGCCGGTTGAGTGAGATCAGGCCGGAGCGGCCGCTCGCACACATCTGAGCAATGGGCATATTCAGCTATCTGACAGGGTTCGGCGGCCGCGACATGGCGGTCGACCTCGGCACGGCCAACACGCTCGTCTACGTGCGCGGGCGCGGGATCGTGCTCTCCGAGCCGAGCGTCGTGGCGATCGACTCGCGCACTGGCGAAGTGCACGCCGTCGGCATCGAGGCCAAGCGGATGCTGGGCCGCACCCCGGGCAACATCCAGGCGATCAGGCCGCTGAAGGACGGCGTGATCGCCGACTTCGACGTGACCGAGGAAATGCTGCGCCATTTCATCCAGAAGGTGCACCAGAATCGCTGGGCGCATCCGCGTGTCGTGGTCTGCGTCCCCTCGGGTGTGACGGGCGTGGAGAAGCGCGCCGTGGAAGAGGCATGCCTCTCAGCGGGCGCGAGGGCCGCCTACCTGATCGAGGAGCCGATGGCGGCCGCGATCGGCGCCGGGCTGCCGGTCGGCGAGCCGACCGGGTCGATGGTCGTCGACATCGGCGGTGGCACTTCCGAGGTGGCGGTGATCTCGCTCGGCGGCATAGTCGTCTCGCAGTCGATCAGGGTCGGCGGAGACGAGATGGACGAGGCGATCATCACCTACGCAAAGCGCGAGTACAAGCTGCTGATCGGTCAGCAGACCTCCGAGGAGCTGAAGCTCGAGATCGGCTCTGCCTGCCCGATGGAGGAGGAGCTGCAGGCCGAGATTCGCGGCCGCGACATGGTCTCAGGGCTGCCGAAGACCGTGGTCATCACCAGCGAGGAGATCCGTCAGGCGCTGGAGGAGCCGCTCTCGCAGATCGTGGACGCGGTCAAGGAGACCCTCGACCGCACCCCGCCGGAGCTCGCCTCGGACATCATGGACCGCGGCATCATGCTCGCCGGCGGCGGATCGCTGCTGCAGGGGTTGGATGTGCGGCTGCGCGACGAGACCCAGATGCCATCGCATCTGGCGGAGTCGCCGCTCACGTGCGTGGCGGTCGGCTCAGGCCGCTCACTGGAGGAGTTCGAGACCATCCACCGTGTCAGCCGCAAGTCCTCGCGTCGACGCCGTCGCTAAGCGGCGCCTCCCGATGGCCGGCGGCCGGGCGACGCTCTGCGCTGCCGCGGGGCTCGCGCGGCACGCGCCGTCTGCGGGGAGCGTACTCTTCAGCGTGGACGTGGTCTTCGGAAGGTAGACAGCGATGTACGGCAAGACGGTCCGGCGGCGGCGCATCGTGCTTGTGCTGCTGGTCGTGCTCTCGATCATCCTCTTGACGGCATACTTCGGCGAGTCCTCGGGCGGCGGCCTGCACTCCGTGCAGCGCGGGTTCATGACCGTCGTCTCGCCGATCCAGGACGGCGCCAACACGGTGCTCAAGCCCGTCCGCGGCGCGGTCGGCTGGTTCGGAGAAATGCTCAAAGCCAAGGACGAACGCAACAAGCTGCGCCACGAACTGGCGCAGCTGCGCAAAGCCGTGGTCGCCGAACGCTCCGGGCGCAGGACCGCCCTGGAACAGCGCGACATCGACAATGTCGACCGGCACGCCCAGCTTGCCGGCTACAAGCTCGTCTCCGCGGAAGTCGTGCTCGAGTCGGCCAGCATCTGGTACGAGACGGTCGACATCAACAAAGGCAGCTCCGAAGGCATAGAAGTCAACAATCCCGTGATAAACGGCGAAGGGCTGGTCGGCAAGGTCACCGCGGTGGCGCCCGAAACAGCGCAGGTGAGCCTGATCACAGACAGCAAGGTCTACGTCTCGGCGCGGATCAGCGGCAGGCGTGCAGCGGGCATGATCCAGCCGAAGGTCGGCAACCCCTCCGATCTGCTGCTGCAGTACCTGCCAAGCGACACCAAAGCCTCCGAAGGGGAACTCGTCGAAACATCGGGCACCGTCGAAAACGGCTTCGAATCCCTGTTCCCGCCGGGCATCCCGATCGGCACGATCACATCGATCGAAAGCGAAAGCCCCTATAGCGTCAACGTTCGCCCCGCCGTCGAACTGCATGGCCTCGACCACGTGCAGGTCATGAGTGCAGGCCCCGGCTCCCATCCGGCCAACGTCGCCTCTGGGCTTGCGAGCCTGCCGAGCGGCCATGAAGGCAGCGAAGGCGCCCCGCCCGGCAGCGGGTACGCACAGGTGGAAGGCAAGTGAGGCCCTCGAGCTTGGAGGGCGGGATGGGGCTGCGGATCGCGGCGCTCTCGCTTGCGGTCGTCTTCATCCAGATCGGCGTCCTGGCCGAGGTCACGGTCTTCGGCGTGAACATCGAACTCGCGCCGTTGCTGGCGGCGTTCATAGGCCTGCTCTGCGGGTCGGTGCCGGGCGCGGTCGCGGGCTTCGCGATCGGGCTGCTGGTCGACCTGGCGCTCGTGCAGACGATGGGAATCACCTCGCTGCTACTGACCCTGGTGGGCTTCTGGGCTGGACGTCTGCGCGAGACGCGTGATCCGCAGGCGGCGGCCGTGCCGATCGTGGTCGGCGCGGCGGCGGCGAGCGTGGCCTTCGTCGGCTACGCGGTAATCGAGTTCCTGCTCGGCGTCGATGCGCCAGTCAGCTTCGCGCTGCTGCAGGACATCGTGCTCGGCATCGTGGTGGACGCGATCATCGCGCTGCCCTTCTTCTTGATCGTGCGCCGAGCGCTGCAGGGCAGCATGCCCGAGGATCCGCGTAGGCGGCGGCGCAGCCGCAGGACCTACTCGACCGGTGGCCTCAGCCCTATATCGAGGAGCTGATGGGCATCGAGCCTGCAAAAGGAGCCGAGACGCGGATTCCGGTCTCGCCGCAGATCGCGCTGCGGGTGGCCGTGCTTGGCACCTTCGCCTTGATCATGTTCGGGATCATCTTCTTCCGGCTCTGGTATCTGCAGATCCTCACCGGCACCCAATACGTGCGCCAGATCAGCCAGCAGGAAACCAGGCCTCTGCCGGTTCCGGCGCCCAGGGGCCAGATCCTTGCCGCCAACGGCCTGCCGCTGGTCGGCAGCAAGCCGACCAGCGCGGTGCAGGTGGTGCCCTCCGAGCTGCCATCGGGGCTCGAAGAACAGGTTCGCATCTACGGAGAACGACAGAAGGCGACAGCCGAAAGGGAAAACGAATACGGCAGCCAGCTGAAGGCGTTCGAAAGCACGCTGCACGCCTCCGGGCGTCGCATGTCCCGGCGAGAACATGTCGAGCTCAAACGGCTCGAAGCGCGCCTGGAATCGGTGCCCGCCGCACTCGTGCCGCGGCTGCCGGCGCGCGACGTGCGGCTGCACGGCCTGTTCAAGCGGCTGGGACATGTGCTGGGCATGTCCGCGCGCAGGATCGACGAACTGGTGGTGCGCGGCGTGGCAACGACTCGCTACGCGCCCGTGACGATCAAGGCCGGCGTGGGGCAGGGGCCGCGCACGGTGTTGCTGGAGCGCCAGAACGAATTCCCGGCCGTGATCGCTCAGCCCGTCTCGACCAGGGAATACCCGTTCGGCGAGATGGCAGCCCAGGTCGTGGGCACCGTGGGCGCGGTCACCGAAGAAGAGCTCAAAAGAGGCCCCTACAAGAATTTGGAACACGGAGCGATCGTCGGCCAGAGCGGCCTGGAGGCCTCCTACGACAACTACCTGCGGGGCAAGGCCGGTGAACAGACCGTGCACGTTAACGCCGCTAACGAACCAGTTGGCTCCGAGGTTGCCGCCAAGCAGCCGGAGGCGGGCTACAACCTGAAGCTGAGCCTGCAGCCGGGCCTGCAGGCTGCGGGCGAAAAGGCGCTGCGCGAACAGATCGCGCTTGCGCAGGGCAGGGGCAAGCCCGCGGATGGCGGCGCGTTCCTGGCGATCGACCCGCTCAACGGAGAAATCCTTGCGATGGGCTCCTACCCGACCTACAACCCGACGGTGTTCACCAAGCCACTGAGCAACGCCGAAGCCGAATCGCTGTTCGGCAAAGCAAAGGAAGTGGCACCGCCGTCCGGGGGGCGGCCGCTGCTCAACCGCGCCCTCCAGGACGGGTATCCGGTTGGATCGACCTTCAAGCCGATCGTCGCGATCGGCGCGATGGAAGCCGGGTTCCTCAACCCCTACGAACCCCTTGGCGGCGGGTCATACGTCGAAATCGGGGAAGAAGGTTCCACAACGCCGAAGGCGCAAGCTACGAAGCCACCGGCCTCGTCAAAGCGCTGGAAGAGTCCTCGGACACCTACTTCTACACCGTCGGCAAGATGGCATACAGCCACGGCACGGTGCTGCAGCAGATGGCGCACAAGCTGGGAATCGGCGACTGGACCGGCATCGACCTGCCGTTCGAAGAAAAGGGGACCGTTCCGGACGAAAAGTGGTTGCAAGGACTCGACCGGGCCGAAGAAAAGTGCACACACGAAAACCACGGCCACAGCTGCGACTACGTAGGCGAACCGCACGAGCTCTGGACCGTCGGCCAGAACATGATCCTCGCCGTCGGCCAGGGAAGCCTGCTGACCACGCCGCTGCAGATGTCGATCGCCTACTCCGCGCTCGTGGACGCCTACCGCACTCAGGGCCAGGCGACGATCGTTACGCCGCACCTTGGCACCGAGATCCTCGAACCGGACGGCGACCTTGTGGAGTCGCTCGACGCGAAGTACAAGCCCAAGAGGCGCTTCCATCTCAACCCCACCTACGTGAACCTGATCTTCGAAGGGCTCCACGACGCCACCACCGGACCGGCCGGCACCTCCACCAGCGTCTGGGCGGGCTGGAACCAGCAGCTGCACGAGACCTACGGCAAGACGGGCACCGCAGAACGGCTCGGCCAGGAAACCCAGGCCTGGTACATGTCCTACGTAGCAAGCGAAAAGCGCCCGATCGTGATCGCCACCACCGTCGAACAGGGCGGCTACGGTGTCGAAGCCGCCGCCCCGATCGCGCGCGCCATGGCGGGCGAGTGGTTCAACCAGCCAAAGAGCTCGGGCGCAACCGCCAAAGGCTGATCTGCGATGTCCTCTGCTCTGAGCCCACTGCAGCCCTCGAAGGAGACCGCCCAGGAGACACGGCGCGCAGGCTTCTCGCTGCCGCTGGACCCATTGCTGACGCTGGCCGTGATCGGGCTCGGGATCTGCTCGGTGCTCACGATCAAGGCTGCAACTGCCAACAAGATCGCCGGCGACCCTCACTACTTCACCGAGCGCCAGATCATCTATCTGGCCGTGGGCATGGCGCTGATGATCGCCATCTCGCGCATGAGCTACGACCTGCTACGCCCACTCAAGCACTGGCTTTACGGCGGCCTGCTGGTGATCCTGCTTGCGGCGATCGCGCTCGGCAAAGAAGCGCTCGGCTCCACGCGTGCGATCAGCCTGCCGCTGTTCTCCTTTCAGTCCTCGGAGATCGGCAAGGTGCTGCTGATCGTCTTCCTGGCGGCGTTCATCGTCGACCGCTCGCGTGCGCTGCGATCGCGCGATACGACGGTACGCGTGATCGCGCTGACGCTCGTGCCGACGATGATCGTGATCGCAGAGCCCGACATCGGGTCGAGCCTCGTCTACGTCTCGATCGCCCTGGCGGCGCTGTTCATCGCGGGCACGCCGTGGAAGCATTTCGCCGCGCTGGCCCTGCTGGTGGTCCTTGCGCTCAGCCTCGTGCTGGTCGTGGCGCCGAGCCTCGGGGTGCACGTGCTCTCCAAGTACCAGACCGAACGTCTGACAGGCTTCTTCAACACCACCCACGTCGAAGCCAGCGAAGCCAAGCGGTTGAAGTACCAGCAGCTTCAGTCCAAGCTCGCGATCGGCGCCGGCCGCCAGACGGGACTGCACGACCCGAGGGCGGTAGCGGCAGGCTACGTGCCCTACGACGAATCGGATTTCGTCTTCGCTTCGGTGGGCGAGCAGCACGGCTTCGTGGGCGCGGCGCTCGTGCTTTCGCTGTTCGCGCTGCTGATCTGGCGGGCGCTGCGGATCCTCACGATGTCCAAGGATCTCTTCGGCTCCCTGATCGCCGCCGGGGTCGTAGCTATGCTGATGTGCCAGGTGTTCGTGAACGTTGGCGTAGCCGTGGGGATCATGCCCGATACAGGCATTACGCTGCCGCTCATGAGCTACGGTGGTTCCTCGGTCATCAGCACCATGCTGGCGGTCGGGCTGCTGCAGTCGATCTACGTGAGAGCGCGATCCTCCGACGTGATGAAGGGCCGGGCTCCCATATGGTGAGACGCAAGAGCTGACCTGGATTGCCCCTCCAAGCAACACCCCCCGATCTTCAAGCGCATCGCGCAGCGCCGCGCAGCCGCGAGGCCCGTCCCTCCATGCAGGGCACGGAGGCCGTCGCGCGCCTGGAGCCGATGCCCCTCCGGGGATGCCTGGAGGACGATGCACACACCCAACGACTGGATCTGAACATTGAGAAAGCAAGTGCTTGTAAGCGTCGACCGCGCAGAGACGCGTGTCGCGCTCCTGGAGGACCCGAGCGCCTCCCCATCCACACCCTCGGCGGGATCTCGCCGGCGCGGCAGAGGCCGCACCGGCGCCGGCTTCAAGATCGCTGAGCTCTACATCGAGCGGCGCGGGTCGCGCTCGATCGTGGGCAACATCTACAAGGGCAAGGTCGACAACGTCCTACCTGGGCTGGAGGCCGCCTTCGTGGACATCGGCCTGGAGAAGAACGGCTTCCTGCACGTGGACGAGATCGTGCTCCCCGGCGTCGAGGCGCCGCGGCGCGGCCGTGGCGGCGGACGCAAGATCGGCGAGCTGCTCAAACCGGGGCAGGAGATCGTCGTGCAGGTGGTCAAGGACCCGCTCAAGAGCAAGGGCGCGCGCCTCTCGATGGAGCTGACGATCGCCGGTCGCTACATGGTCTATGCGCCCACTGGCGAGGGCGTTGGGGTCTCCCGGCGCCTGGAGGACAACGAGCGCGAGCGCCTGCGCCGCCAGAGCGCCAAGCTCGACCTCGGCGGCGGCGGGGTGATCGTGCGCACCGCGGCACACGGCGCAAACCGCGAGGACTTCGAACGCGAGCTGCTCTACCTGCACAAGCTGCACGAGGTGCTGATGCGCAGGGTGGAGCAGAGCACGGCGCCCACCCTGGTCTTCCAGGAGGCGGACCTCGCGGTCAGGGTCGTGCGCGACATCTTCTCCGCCCACTTCGAGCGCGCGATCGTCGACGACGAGAAGCAGTACGAGCGGCTCTCCTCCTTCTTCGCCCGCACCGCCCCCGAGCTCGCACAGCGCGTGGAGCTGTGGACCGGCAAGGCACCGCTGTTCGAGGAGTACGGCGTGGAGAAGGCGATCGAAGGGGTGCTATCGCGGCGGGTGGACCTGCCCTCCGGCGGCTACCTGATCATCGACTACGCCGAGGCGCTGACGGTGATCGACGTCAACTCCGGCTCCTTCACCGGCGGCAAAGGCGCATCGCTGGAGGACACGATCACCAGGACCAACCTGGAGGCCGCCGAGGCCGTGGTCGATCAGCTGCGCCTGCGCGACATCGGCGGCATCATCGTGATCGACTTCATCGACATGGCGCGTGCGCGCAACCGCGAGGCCGTGCTCAAGACGCTGCGCAAGTGTCTCGACGAGGATCGCACGAAGACCTTCACCGCCGAGATATCCAAGCTTGGCCTGGTCGAGATGACCCGCCAGAACGTCACCGAGGGTGTGCGCGAGATCATGACCAGGGCCTGCCCGACCTGCGTGGGGGAGGGCGTGATCCGCTCCGAGGAGACCTTCGCGATCGACTTCGAGCGCCAGTTGCGCACGATCGCGGCGCAGCGACCGGACACCGAGGCGTTCCTGGTTCAGCTCAACCCGCGCGTGAGCACCCAGTTCACCGGCAACAGCTCGCGCGTGCTCTCGGCGCTGGAGTCCGAAACCGGCAAGTTCTTCCACTTCGAAGGCACCGAAGGGCTGCCGCTGAACCACTTCGCGGTTACCTTCGAAGGCACCCGCGAGGAGGTCGAGGAGCGCGCGCTGCCCTTCAGGCAGGGCGACGAGGTGCTGGTCGAGATCGTCGAGCCGCACATGTACGAGCCCGACGACGCGGTCGCCAAGCTCGACGGCTACATAATCTCGATCGCCGGCGCCGCCGGGGAGATCGGAGAGAAGCGGATGGTGCGCATCGACGAGGTCGGTCGTACCGCCGCCACGGCACTGCTGCTCGACGAGGAGGGCAACGTCGTGCGGCCGGTGCCCAAACCGCCTGCACGCCGCGTGCGCTCGCGCAGGCGCTCCTCTGCCAAGGCGCCCGCGAGCGCTCCCGCGCGCAACGGAACCGCGCCCGAGGAGGCCGCCGAGATCTCGGGCGCAGAGCTTGCGCAGCCGATCGACGGCGTCGAGCTGGACGCCGTCGCGGAGGCTCGAAACGGCGTGGGCCACGCCGGCGAGGATCACGACATGGGCGAGAGCGGCGAGGATGGCGTACAATCCAAGCCTCGGCGCCGTGGCCGCAGGGGCGGACGGCGCCGTTCGGCTGCGAAGGAGCCGGCGGGCACCGAGTAGAGCGTGACCACCGGCGGATCTCGCAAGCCGGCCATCCAAATCTTGAACCGACACATACCATGTACGCGATCGTGAAGACAGGCGGCAAGCAGTACCGGGTTGAGCCCGGCCAGCGCCTGCTGGTCGAGCGCCTTGCGGCCGCCGAGGGCGAGACCGTCGCGCTGCGGCCCCTGATGTACCGCTCTGAGGAGATCGTCTGCGACGCCGGCGCGCTGGACGGCGTGAAGGTCCAGGCGAAGGTGATCGGCCACGAGCGCGGTGAGAAGCTGCGCGTGTTCAAGTTCAAGCCCAAGCGCGGCTACAAGCGCCGCACAGGCCACCGACAAGAGCTCACGATGATCGAGGTGACAGACATCTCCTTCGGAGGCAAGAGCGGCAAGGCCGCCGCCACGAAGGCTGCGCCTGCGCGGGCCGCAAAGCCAGAGAAGGCCGAGGCCGAGCCCACCGCGCCCGAGATGCCCCAGGAGGCCGAGAATGGCTCATAAGAAGGGACTTGGATCCAGCCGCAACGGCCGCGAATCAAACGCGAAGCGGCTGGGCGTAAAGACATTCGCTGGGCAGGCCGTGACCGGCGGGGAGATCATCGTGCGCCAGCGCGGCACACGCTTCAAGCCGGGTGACGGCGTGGGCATCGGCAAGGACGACACGCTCTACGCACGCGCAGCCGGCACCGTGCAGTTCACGACCGGCCGTCGCGGCAAGGTAGTGAACGTGCTTCCCGACGCCTGACCCGGCGCGCGCGGGCCCGATCGGCCCGCAGAAGGCGAGCGGATGCCGGACCCGGCGCTGTCGCATGACTGTGCCACGATCTCGAAGTGCTCTACGACCGCGCTGACATAGAGGTGCAGGCAGGCGCCGGCGGTGATGGATGCACGAGCTTCCGGCGCGAAGCTCACGTCCCCAGAGGCGGCCCCGACGGCGGAGATGGAGGTCGCGGCGGCGATGTCGTGCTTCTCTGCGACGACTCGCTGCGAGACCTGCACCGATTCAAGGGCCGCACCCAGTTCAAGGCGCGTCAGGGCGGCCGTGGCGAAGGGGCTCTGCGTCACGGCGCGCGGGGCGAGGATCTCGTGGTGGGGGTGCCGCCCGGCACCGAAGCGGTCGGAGTCGAGGGCGATCTCGACGGGCGTCGATGGGACCTCGTCCTCCACGGCCAGCGAGCGGTCATCGCGCGCGGCGGCTCCGGGGGCCACGGCAACAAGCGCTTTGCGACCCCGACGCGACAGGCTCCGCACTTCGCCGAGCGCGGCCTCTCCGGGGAAGAGGGGAGGCTCTCGCTGCGTTTGAAGCTGCTCGCGGACGTCGGGCTGGTCGGGCTGCCAAACGCCGGCAAGTCCTCGCTGATCTCGACTCTGACGCGGGCTGCGCCGAAGATCGCCGACTATCCGTTCACAACCCTGCAGCCGGCGCTCGGCGTGCTCGAGACCGACGAGCGCCAGCTCGTGATCGCCGACATCCCCGGGCTGATCGAGGGTGCAAGCGACGGCGCGGGTCTCGGCCACGACTTCCTCGGCCACGTCGAGCGCTGCCGCCTGCTCGTGCACGTGCTCGACCTTGCTCCGCAGCTCTCCCAGGGCGAGGGTGCCGACGCTCTCGTCAATCACCAGACCATCGAGCACGAGCTCGGCGCCTACGACGCGCGCCTGGCCGCTCTGCCGCGTGTGCTCGCGCTCTCGAAGGCGGATCTGCTGCCGGCGGAGGAGGTCGAGCAGGCGGTCGCGGAATGGTCCGCGCGCCTTGGCGGGGAGGTTCCGGTGATCGCCACCTCCTCGGCGACGCGACAGGGTCTGCAGAAGCTCACTGCCACGCTCCTGCGCGAGGTGCCGGCGGCCGAGCGGCCGCGGCCGGCGAGCGCGGGCGGGCAGGATGCCGCGCTGGTAATCGACGCGGTGGGCACGGGCAACGGTGGCCTTCTGCCCGCCTCTGCGCAACCGGGCTCCGACCTGGCCGAGCACATGGTCTATCGCCCCGCCGAGCGCGCCGGATTCTCGGTGCAGCGTCTGCAGGAGCACGTCTTTGATGTGCGCGGCCGGGGAATCGAGCGGCTCGTGCAGCGCTTCGACGCCGAGAATGAAGAGGCGATGGCTCACCTCGAGGGCCGTCTGCGGCGGATCGGCGTGATCGCCGCCCTTGAGAATGCGGGCTTCCAGCCCGGCGATGAGATCCGGATCGGCGGCGCCGTCTTCGAGCTGGATCCCGGGCCGCCACAGTAGGCGTCGGGGCCAAATAAGGCTCAGGAAGCCTCAGCTCACGTAGCTGAAGCGCGCACCGAGGAGCGCTGATAGAGCGGCTCAGGAGCGATGTCGAGTCCCCCTGGCCACACCATGGTCCCGAGCTGCCTGTCGACGCTCACCTTCGTGAACGTCGCCGAATTGCGCAGCGGCGCCAGCATGCCCGTAAGCCGCGCTGCGACGGGAGCCGTCGGCCATGATTGCGACCGTCTAGGCTGGCGCGGATGAGCCGGCGGGTGGTGATAAAGCTTGGGTCGAGCGTCGCAGCAGCGGACGGCGAGGTCCTGCAGCGCATCTGCGGGGTGGTCGCAGACGCCCACGATCAGGGGCACGAGGTCGCGATCGTCTCAAGCGGCGCGATCGCCAGGGGCGTGAGCGTGCTAGGCCTGCCACGAAGGCCGGTGGCGATCGAGGAGCTGCAGGCCGCAAGCGCCGTGGGACAGGGCAAGCTCTACCGCGTCTACGATGAGCTGTTGCGCGACCGTGGCGTGACGAGCGCCCAGGTGCTGCTCACATTCGCAGACCTGTCGGTGCGCGGCCATTATCTCAACGCGCGCCAGACCCTCAGAAAGTTGCTCGATTGGAAGATCGTCGCGGTCATCAACGAGAACGACACGACCGCGACCGACGAGATCTCCTTCGGGGACAACGATTTCCTGGCCGCGCAGGTGGCGGTCCTGACTTCGGCCGATTTACTCGTGCTACTGAGCGACATCGACGGCCTATACACCGCCGATCCTAGGCACACCCCGGAGGCTCGGCTGATCGGAGAGGTGGGCGACTTCGAGCAGCTCTCCGCGCTGCAGATCGGGCACACCACCTCCCCTCTGGGAACCGGCGGTATGCGCTCAAAGGTGCTGGCCGCTGAGATGGCGACGGCGGCGGGCATCCGCACCGTGATCTGCAACGGGATCGACGCGCAGGCGCTGCCGCGCGTGTTGGCTGGTGAGATGGTGGGTACGAGCTTTCCGCCCCGAGCCTCTCGCTACAGCTCCTTCAAGCTATGGCTGCGCTACGCCAAGCCTAGCCACGGCACGCTGCGCGTAGATGACGGTGCCGCGAGGGCCCTCCTCAACGGCGGCACGAGCCTGCTGCCCGTGGGCGTCGTCGCGGTCGAGGGCTCATTCTCGGCGGGCGACGCTGTGGAGGTCCTCTCCGCGGGTGGGTTCATCGGCAAGGGCATCTGCAACTACTCCGCTGAGGAGCTGGGCAGGATCATGGGCATGAAGAGCGCGGCGGTGCGCGAGATCATGCCCGAGGCGGTGGAGGAGGCCGTGCACCGCGACTACATGGTGATCGGGCAGTGAAGGTACCCGCGGAACCGCCTATCCTTGGCCCAAATGGCCAGCACGCTCACACCGGTAGCCGGCATCTGCGCGGCGGCCAAGCGCGCGGCGCGGGTGCTGGCCACGATCGACTCGCGGACCAAGGACGCGGCGCTGGAGGCGATCGCCTCCGCGCTGCTGCAGCGAAGCGAGGAGATCCTCCAGGCCAACGAGCGCGATGTGCAGGCGGGCCGAGAGGCCGACATCGGCGCGGCGCTGCTCGACAGGCTGCTGCTGAGCCAGGAGCGCATCGAAGCGATCGCCGCCGCCGTGCGCGACGTGGCGGCGCTGCCCGACCCCGTCGGCGAGGTGATCGAGGGAGGGCGCCTGCCAAACGGCCTGACGGTGCGCAAGGTGCGCGTGCCGCTCGGTGTCGTCGCCGTCGTCTACGAGGCGCGTCCGAACGTCACGATCGACGCCACGGTGCTGTGCCTGAAGTCGGGCAACGCGATCGTACTGCGGGGCTCCTCGAGCGCTGCCCACTCCAATGCGGTGCTCACGGGCATCGCCGCGCAGGCGGCGCAGAGCGCGGGGCTGCCCGCAGGGTGCGTGAGCCTGGTGGCCGGTGGCGGCAGGCGGGAGCTCGCGGAGCTTGCCACTCAGGAGCAGAGCGTCGACCTGATCGTCCCGCGCGGCGGGGAGGGATTGAAGGCCGCGCTCTCGGAGGTCGCGACGGTGCCTGTGATCTACGCCGCCTCTGGCAACTGTCATGTCTACGTGGACGCGGCCGCCGACCTGGAGATGGCGCAGGCGATCGCGCTGAACGCGAAGGTCCAGCGCCCGGGGTCTGCAATGCGGCCGAGACGCTCCTGGTGCACGAGGAGATCGCCCCGCGGGCGCTGCCCGTGATCGCGAAGGCGTTGGCGAGCGCCGGCGTGGAGCTGCACGTCGACCCCGCTGCGCGCGAGCTGCTGGCATCCCTTGACGGTGCGATAGCGGATGCGCAGGAGCAGGACTGGGAGACCGAGTACCTGGGCATGAAGCTCGCGGTGAAGGTGGTCGGCAGCCTGCAGGAGGCCATCGAGCACATCGCCCGCTACGGCTCCGGGCACTCGGAGGCGATCGTCACCGGCGATCTCGCGGCTGCGCGGGCCTTCCAGCTGGGCGTCGACGCTGCCTGCGTATATGTCAACGCCTCCACCAGGTTCACCGACGGCGGCGAGCTGGGGATGGGCGCGGAGATCGGCAACTCCACTCAGAAGCTGCATGTGCGCGGGCCGATCGGCCTGCGCGAGCTCTGCGCCGTCAAGTACTTGATCGAGGGCGACGGCCACGTCCGCACGTGAGGAAGTCCGACTCGCCTCTTCGCCTCGGCATCCTTGGCGGCACGTTCAACCCTCCTCACGCCGGCCACCTCGCCCTCGCGCGCGACGCGCTCAGCGAGCTGGGCCTGGACGTCGTGCTGCTGATGCCCGCCCATACGCCGCCGCACAAGCCGGCGGCCGCCGACGCGGCCACGCCGCAGCAGCGTCTGGCGATGTGCGAGCTTGCGGCGGATGGAGTGCAGGGAGTGCGCGCCTGTGCGCTGGAGGTCGACCGGGAAGGGCCGTCCTACACGGTCGATACCCTTCAGGAAATTCACGATGCACACCCCAAAGCTCGACTGACACTGATCGTGGGCGCTGACATGGCGCTGACACTTGCGAGCTGGCGCCAGCCAAAGCGGCTGCTGGAGCTCGCGGACCTCGCCATCGCCGAGCGCAGCGGCGCGGGCAGGGAGCAGGTGCTCGACGCGCTGGAGCCGCTGCACGTGGAGTCCGGCCGCGTCAGGTTCCTCACCATGCAGCCGATCGACGTCTCCTCCTCTGCCGTGCGCGAGTGCATCGCAGAGGGACGCCCTGCGCAGGGCCTGCTGCCCGGCGAAGTGGGCTCCTATGTCGAGAGCCACCACCTCTACGAGGCGGCTGCCGTATGAGCGCCTCAGAGCACCAGCTGCTGGCGGACATCGTCGGCTACGCCTCCGATCGCAAGGCGCACGACATCGTCGAGCTCGACATGCGCGGGGTCGTGGGATACACCGATTGGTTCGTGATCTGCTCTGGAAACACCGATCGACAGGTCAAGGCTATCCACGACGCTATCCATGAGGGCTGCAAGCGTGAGCACGGCCTTTTGCCCCGGCGCGTGGACGGCGTCTCGGAGGCCCAATGGGTGCTGATGGACTATCTCGACGTGATCGTTCACATCTTCACGCCCCAGACACGAGACTTTTATCGTCTCGAGCAGCTTTGGGGAGAGGCGCCTGCTCGCGTCGCCTCGCAGGGCGCCTGAGCGGCGCGTCGCGCCCGCGTCTGCGCACGCGAAACACCACGCCCGGCGACGATTGAGCGTCTCCGAGCGAAGCCAGATGGAAACGCCCCGGCCGATACTTTGGTCCGCAACTACCGGACTTCCAAACAAACCAAGCTAGTTCCATACATCGGACTGGATTCGTTCGCTAGGCTCGCCGTAAACCTGCGTCGCGCAGACGGCGCGGCGCGCTGATCGAGGAGGAGCTCGATGAGGCACATCACGCTCGCGGGTCGCGATGCGACGTCTCCACGCCTTCTGCTTGCAGCAGCCGCAGTCCTTGTGCTGTCGCTTGCATGGCTTGCCGGCGTCGCGCTGCCGTCGACCGCTCACGCAGAAGGCCCAGGCGAAGGCACGCCGTACGTCGTCACGCTCGGCGATTCCTACATATCCGGCGAGGCCGGTCGCTGGGCCAGCAACACCAACGAAAGCTCGTCGGAGATAGACGCGCTGGGGTCCAAAGCCTATGACGACAACGCCGCCAAAACCGAAGAACTGATTCCCGGCTGTCACCGCTCGGCATCGGCCGAGGTCTACATCGGCGGCGGCATCGACGGGGAGAACCTCGCTTGCTCGGGGGCCAAGACCTCGACGTTCACCAACGAAGAAGGCGAATTCAAGCCAGGCATCGACTTCTACAACTCTGGCGGCCACGAAGGCCAGGCGCTGATGCTGCAGCACTTTGCCGCCACCCACAACGTGAAGCTGGTCGCGGTCACAATCGGAGGCAACAATTACAACTTCGCCTCGATCGTGCAGACCTGCATCGAGGACTTCCTGCTCACGCCGGAATGGTGGCCCTCCTATTGCAGCGAAGAATCCTCAGTCACCAACAACTTCTCCGCCAGCAACGTCAAAACGCAGACCGCCGCGATCAAGGGCGCCTTCGAAAACGTGGCCAAGGCGATGAAAGAAGCCGGCTATACGAGCTCGCAGTACACGGTGCTGGCACAGGACTATCCATCGCCGATCCCCAACGGCTCCGAATTCCGTTATAGCCAGAAAGGCTACACACGTCAGGAAGTCGGCGGCTGTGGCTTCTGGAATCAGGACGCCAACTACGCCAACTCCACGATGCTGCCGACGATTGACAGCTCGGTGTTCAAAGGCGCCGAAGAAGCGGGCCTCTCAAACTTGAAGGAGATGCAGGTCTCGGGCGCCTTCAACAGCCACAGGCTCTGCGACAAAGGCGTCGGTCTGCTCGAGGAAGAGGGCCTGAAATCCTGGAAAGAAACAGAAGCCGTCAACAAGACGGAGTGGTTCAACCAGGTGAGGACGGTCACCGCGCTGTCCCCGCCCTATGAGTTGCAGGAAGACCTGCACCCCAACTACTGGGCCCAGATGGGCCTGCGCAACTGCCTCACCCAGGCCTACGACGCCGGCACCCCGAAGGGCGGCACCTGCACGATCTCAGGCACTGGCCTGAACGCCGCGGGCGAGCCCAACATGACGCTCAAATGACGACCTGCGGGCGCCGGCTATTGCGGTCGGCGCCCGCATGCCTTTCAGGTGCCCGAAAGCGCCTTCAGCGGCTGCATCCGCGTGACTCTCCATGCGGGGTAAATGCCGCCAAGGACCCCGATCGCCACCCCGACCAGCAGGCCGCGCCCGAGTCCCCAGGCGGTGAAGGAGGGCGAGATGTACGAGCTCACGCCAAGCACGCGCACGAGCAGATCTCCGCCCACCACTCCCAGCAGCAGTCCCATGGCGGCGCCGAGCAGGCTCACTGCGACCCCCTCTCCAAGGATCAGGCTCGCGACTCGCGAGGGCGACCAGCCCACGGTGCTGAGCAACCCCAGCTCGCTCTGTCGTTCGATGATCGCAAGCGCCATCGTGTTGGTGACGCCGATTGCCCCGATTATGAGTGCGATCACGACGATCACCAAGATCGCCTTGGAGATCAAGGTCGCGTTCGCTCCCGCTCGCAGTGCCTGTTCGGTTGTGGAGATCACCTGCGTGCCCGCGAATTCTCGCTCTATCGCGCTGCTGGCCACGCTCGCACGCGTGGTGGAGGCGAGGTCGATCGCGATGCTCGTCTCCTCGCCGTGGCGGCCGGCGAGTGCCTGGGCCACACGCAGCGGCAGCACGGCGCCGGAGTCCTCGTAGAAGATCCCCGAGTGGTAGATGCCTTCCACGTGAAAGCTGTGCCCGTGGATGGCCAGGGCGTCGCCGAGCGCCAGATGCATGCGTGCGGCCAGCCGTTCGCCCACCAGGACGCCGGAGCCGGCCCCACTGACGCTCGGGCGCTGCTGGTCTTTGTCCGAGACGAGCACCAGACGGCGTGTGAAGAAGCCATTCGGGTCGGCGCCGAAGACTACGGCGCCCGGTTCGCCCTTGATCGATTCGATCAGCAGCAGCAGCGGTGTGGCGGACGCGACATAGGGCTTGGCCTTGATCCTGGGGATCAGCGATTGCGGCAGCACCGAGGCGGTTGGGTCCGAGACGTTGGCCTGGAAGACCGAGAGCTCGGAGCCTCCGAGATGCGCGATACCGGCTGCCGTGTTGCGCAGGCCCTGCGTGAAGGACAGCAGCGCGACTATCGTCGCCACGCCGACCGCGATGCCAGCAGCGGTGAACACCGTGCGCGTGGGGCTGCGTCGCAGATTGGAGAGGATCATTCTCAACACGGCTCCACGCGCTCGCTCTCGAGTGCTCTTGCGGGGCCAGTGTCCTGCACGATCTGGCCATCGATCAGCGTCACCGTGCGGTCGGTGCGGGCGCCGAGCGCGACGTCGTAGCTGACGACGATCATCGTCATGCCGAGCCGGTCGCGCAGGCCGAAGAGCAGGTCGAGCACACGCTCGGAGGTGGTCGAGTCCAACGCTCCCGTGGGCTCGTCGGCCAGCAACAGACGGGGCTCGTTGGCGATTGCCCGCGCCACCGCGACGCGTTGGCGCTCGCCGCCCGAGAGCTGTGAAGGCAGGTGCTCGGCGCGGTCTCGCAGGCCGACTTCCTCCAGCAGCGAGAGCGCCCGCAGGCGGCGCTCGGAGTGGCGCATGCCGGCGCCGAGCAGCGGCACTTCGACATTTGCCAGGGCGCTCAGCGACGCGAGCAGCAGGTGGCGCTGGAAGACGAAGCCGACGATCTTGCGGCGCGCGTGTGCCGGATGGCGCTGGCGCCAAATCGGCTCGCCGTCGATCATGACCTCGCCCTGATCGGCGCGTGCCAGACCGCCTATCAGCGCCAGCAGCGTGCTCTTGCCGGACCCGGAGCGTCCGGTGATCCCGACTGCTTCCCCGGAGCAGACCTGCAGAGAGACCTCGTGCAGTGCGCTGATGCTGCCGAAGCGCTTGTGGACGTGCTCGACGGCCACCTCGGCTCCAGCGGCGTCGCTCATTTTCTCAGCGTACGACTTGAACCGGGTAGTCGAGGTTGAGCGTCTGTCCGCCGGCGAGGATCACGGCCCTGAAGGTGAGCGGATAGCCGGCGGCCGAGCCCGGCCAGAGAAAGCGATCGGAGAAGTGTCCGGTGAAGGTGTAGTTCGAGCGTTTGGCCACGACGTTGCCGCCGAAGAGGTACTCGTAGCTGAGTTTCGCCTGCACCGGAATGCCGGCCTTCGTGACCGTGAAGGAGATTGGCCAGGGCACGTTGACCTTGGGGTTGTGCGTCGTGGCATGCAGCGTCGCGGTCACGCCACTCGCAGTTGCGCTCACGACGCCTGGTGCGGTCCTCGTGCTGGTTGTGGCACTGCTCGACGAGGATGAGGTGGTCGAGGAGTCGGTGCTGGACTTGCTCGATCCGCCGCAGGCGCTCAGAAGCACCGCGGCAAGCAGCGCCATCAGCGGGGCGCAGATCGGACTCGAGGGACGCACGTCAGACCTCCGCCTCGCTGACAGTGGGCCTCGATCGATCTGCTGCGGTGGGCTGGCCGCGCTCATCTCGTCATGCACCTCTCGTGCGATGTCGAGGTTATCGCCACAACCGGCCCGACTCTGCGTCAGCGCACCGGCGAGTCGTCAATCGTGTTGGATGTGTCCGATGGAGCAGCGCTCATGACACAGGCAAGCGACGCGTCCACGGCTTCCGAGAAGCGTGCGATGTCCTTCGGCGCAGTCAGCGACCGGTACGCGCAGTTCAGGCCGCCACCGCCGGCAGAGGTGCTCGACGTCCTGCTCCCCGCCGGGGCAGGCGCCGTCGTGGACGTCGGGGCGGGCACCGGCAATCTCACACGGCTGCTGGTGCAGCGCGTGCAACGGGTAAGCGCAGTGGAGCCCGATCCGCGGATGCGCCGAGTGCTGGCAGAGCGCGTGCCGCAGGCCACGGCTCTGGAGGCGAGCGCCGAGCAGATGCCATTGCCCGACGGCTCGCAGGACGCGGTGCTTGCATCCTCGGCGTGGCATTGGGTCGACGCGCGGCGCGCCGTTCCGGAGGCGGCAAGAGTGCTGCGTGCCGGCGGACGCCTCGGCGTGATCTGGACCTCTCCGGACCGCGAGCAGGAGTGGGTGCTGAAGCTGTGGAGCATGATGCGCCCCGACGGGCCCGCGCTTGGCCGAGAGCGCAAGCGGCGCAAACTGCGCCTGCCTGCCGGTACGCCGTTTGCGCCCGAGCATGGCCCGCTGGCAGTGCGCTACACGCGCCGCTTCACAAGGCAGCAGTTGCATGGGCTGGCCGGCACCTACAGCGGCGTGATCACGCTTCCCGACAAGCAGCGACAGGCCTTCATGGCACAGCTGGAGCAACGCCTGGCCGCGGATGATCGCTTCATCGATCCGGCTGGGATCGATGTGCCGATGGTGGCCTACTGCTGGTACGCAGAGCGGCTCTGAGCGGCGCGCGCCAAGTGGTCTGAGATCCGGCGCGAGAGGTGGATCTGTGCCCTGTGCGCCTGCGAAGATGATCGCGTGAGCACAGGCACGGACGAGCGAGAGCGGTTCTTTCTCACGCCACCCGCGCCTGGGCACGGTGATGCGCGAGGGCGAGCGCGTCACGCCGCTGGAGCTCTTCTTCGACCTGCGCAGCCTGGGTCCGCGACTACTATTGCCAGGGCTGTGGAAACGTGCGTCGTAGAGTGTCCGCGTGGCGCGATCGAGATGGTGCCCGAGCAGACCTGAGCAACGGCACGGCGCAGCCCGTATGCTGCGCTGCCGTGGCAGCCGCGCACCCCGACGCCGCCCGTACCGCCGACGTGCTCGTGATCTTCGGCATCACGGGTGACCTCGCGCGCAAGATGACCCTGCGCGCTCTCTACCGGCTCGAGCGCCGCGGCTTGCTGGACTGCCCGATCGTCGGCGTCGCCGCCGAGGATTGGGACGTGGAGCGGCTGCGGCGGCACGCCCACGAAGCGATCGAGGCCACCGGCGAGAAGATGCAGCGCTCCGTCTTCGAGCGGCTCGCCAACCGGCTCTCCTACGTCAGCGGCGACTTCGGCGACCCGCAGACGTTCGAGCGTGTCGCAGAGGCGATCGGTGAGGTCAAGGCCCCCGTCTATTACTTGGAGGTGCCGCCAAGCCTCTTTGCGACCGTCGTAGAAGGGCTCTCGAAGGCGAAGCTGCTTCCGCCGCAGGCGCGCGTGGTGGTGGAGAAGCCGTTCGGCCACGATCTCGCCTCAGCCCGCGAGCTCGCCGCAAGCCTGCACCGCTTTCTGCAGGAGCCCCAGATCTACCGGATCGACCACTTCCTCGGCAAGATGGGTTTGGAAGAGATCCTCTACTTGCGTTTCGCAAACGCGATGATCGAGCCGGTCTGGAATCGCCAGAGCGTCGAGTGCGTCCAGATCACAATGGCCGAGGCGTTCGGCGTCGAGGACCGCGGCCGCTTCTACGACCCGGTTGGCGCGCTGCGCGACGTAGTTGTAAACCACTTGATGCAGACGCTCGCCGCCGCGGCGATGGAGCCGCCGGCGGGTGGAGATCCGACCTCGATCAAGAACGCGAAGCTCGACGTCTTTCGCGCGATGCGTGACGCCGACCCGGCGCACTATGTGCGCGGCCAGTACGAGGGCTACCGCTCGATCGACGGCGTTGGCCCCGACTCGGACACCGAGACCTATGCCGCGCTACGCCTGGAGATAGACAACTGGCGGTGGGCCGGAGTGCCATTCTTCATACGCACCGGCAAGCGGCTGCCCGTCACCCAGACCGAGCTGCGGCTGGTCTTCAGGCACCCTCCCCGGCTTGGCTTCCTGCCCGAAGGCCAGCGCCGGCCCCAGCCAAGCCAGATAGTGATCAAGATCGATCCGACGACGGGCGTGCGGATCGTGCTCGACGCGCGGCGGGCCGGATCGCCCAAGCCCCGGGAAATCGAGCTTGACACGGAGTTCTCGGGCGATGGCCAGGAAGTGCCCTCGCCCTACGAGGTGCTGCTGCACGCCGCGATGCAGGGGGAGGCCACCCAGTTCGCGCGTCAGGACAGCATCGAAGAGACCTGGCGGGTGGTGGCGCCGCTGCTGGATGACCCGCCGCCGCTTGAAACCTACGTCCAGGGCTCCTGGGGCCCGAGTCGCGCCGAGACGCTCACGTCCGGCCACGGGCACTGGCGCGAGCCCTGGCTCGCCGACGACTGAGGCCTAAGAGGTGGCCTTCTGGCGCCGCTCGCCCGGCCAGAAGCCGGTCAGATGACTGAACGCCTTGCGCAACATGCGGTCCACGATGCCGCGGCTGGCGCTGAAGATCGCGCCCTGTAGCAGCAGCGCGAGCAGCACCCTGCGCCACTGAGCATCGCGGTCGCCCGGCTGCGGCGGCTCATCCTCGTCCAGCATGGCCCAGGCCGCCTTGAAGGCGCGCCTGCCGATCAGGCCCGCGATCAGGCCGCCGAGCATGCCGAAGGGGGCGAAGAGGATCTTGCTCATCAGGTGTCTTCCGGGGTGCGCGGGGCGTAGCGATGGTGCAGCATCAGCTGGTTGCCGTCGGGGTCGGCGAAGAATGCCATGTGGCAGACACCTGTGTCGAACGTATCACCCAGGAACTGCACACCACGCGCCTCGAGCATGCCACGCACCTGCGCCACGTCATCGACGTGCAGCGCGAGGTTGCGCGTTGGGTGGTGCTCCAGGCCCATCGCCTCCGCGTCGATGATGCTGAGCGTGAGGTTGCCGGTCTCGAACTCGGCGAAGTTGCGGTCCTTGCGATACATCGAGCGGGGCATCCCGAGCGTCTCGCCGTAGAACTGCACGGCCGCCTCGAGATCGTGGGTCGGGATCGAGACGAAGTCGACGCCGGTGATCGGCTGGGTGGCGGTGGTCATGGATTTGGGCTCCTCATGGTTCGATGCCTGCGGCAGGTGCTCGTGAGCGCCTCGGCGCTTGGCGAGCGAGCACTCGCCGTCGCTGGGACGGTCTCTGACCTGGTGCATCGATGATCGCACGCGCAGCCTGTACGCGGCCGCTCGCCTCCGGCGTGCGGTCAGCCGTGTTTGGCGGTTTTGAACTTGCGCTTGGTGAAGCGGATCGACCCCGACCAGGTGTAGCTCTGGGTGCAGGTCTCACCGCCACCGCTGCCGCAGTCAGAGGGCACCTCCTCGGATTCGCCGATCGAGACGTGCTTGGTGACGGTGCCGTGCTGAAGTTCGCTTGGCGCCAGCTTCACTTTCGCGCTGAGCGGCTGCACGTCTTTGAGACCTTCACGGACGTGCTTGAAGCCGACGCCTGTGAAGCTCGTCACCCAGTCGTGCCAGAAGGAGGTCGTTTCGCACGGCAGCGGCCCATTGAGGGCGCCCGATGTGGTTTCGTATTCGTTCAGCGCCACGAGTTCGAAGACGACTCCTTTGCCGGCACCGATACCCGAGCGGTGGACCTTCACGGCGCCGCCCCCGCCGCTGCCTCCCATGCCTGATGGCAGCCCGAGGTCTCCCGCCTGACTGCAGTCCTCGTCTTCGCTGCCCTCGTTGCTGATCTTCCAGGTGCCCGAGCCATCCTGGCCCAGGCCGTAGGCGGGGAATCCCGAGGCCTCCAGAGGGCTGCTGGAGGTGGTTGGCACCAGCACGTTTGGATAAACGGTCTTCCATTTGAAGCTCGCGCTCGCCGTCAATGTGTTCGCGCCTTCGGCCACCTCCTTGACGCTGTAGGAGCCAGAGCCGACGAAGGAGACCGTGTACTCGAAGAAGGGCTGGAAGGAGATGTTCCGCAGGCTGCTCGCCTTCGCAGAGGCGGTGGCGGGAAGGAGCCCGGCGCCGCCTGCGAGCAATGTGACGGCGCAGGAGCCGATCGCGAGGAGAGGTGCCCGCAGCCCCGATGGAATCGTCCTCCACATGTCAGGGATCTTACTCATCGTTCGTCTGCGCCGCCTGCCAGATGCTGTAGCGACCGCCCGCGGGTAGGGCGGTGCACCGGGGCATGGCTGACGTTTGTACGTGATAACATACTGACCTATGAGCGTGCATGACTGGGACGGAGCGACCTACGACCGCATCTCTGCGCCGATTGAGCGCAACGGGCTGGCCGTGCTCGACCGTTTGACGCTGCGGGGCGATGAGACCGTGCTCGACGCGGGTTGCGGATCCGGCAGGGTCACGCAGGCCCTGATCGAGCGCCTGCCGGGCGGCCAGGTGATTGCGGTGGACGGCTCCGCCGGGATGATCGAGGCCGCACGGAGGCGACTGGGGGAGAGCGCCGAGCTGATCCTCACCGATCTCTGCGAACTGGACCTCGGCAAGCGCAAGGTCGATGCCGTCTTCTCCAACGCCGTCTTTCACTGGGTGGCGGATCACGAGCTGCTCTTCGCCCGTCTGCGTGGCGTCCTGCGACCTGACGGCCGTCTGGTCGCGCAGTGCGGAGGAGAGGGCAACACCGCCGAGCTGCTCGCCGCGACGCTCGCTGTGGGCGCCATAGAGCCGTTCGCCGCGTACCTGGACGGCTGGTCGCCCTGGAACTACGCCGGCCCGGAGCTGACCGCCGATCGGCTGTGCGCCGCCGGCTTCATCGACGTGCAAACCAGGCTGCTCCCGCGTCCGATTCCATACGAGGGGGACGTGCGAGAGTGGCTGAGGGTCAATGCGCTCAGTGCGCACCAGCTGCGTCTGCCCGGGGGGCTGCGCGAGCGCTATGTCGACGAGGTCTCCGCGATGCTCGGTCCGAGACCGCGGATCTCCTACATCCGGCTGGAAATCGACGCGACCGCCGCGCCCTGAGGGGGCGGGCTGAGACCAGCGCTCAGCTCGGCGGCTCTGCCGCTTCGAGCGCGGGGCTTCCGATCTGCGACTGCTCAGAGAGAGCCCGGTCGCGAGCCGCGAAGTAGTGCGCGCCCTCGACATTCAGCTGCGGAACCACCCTCTCCAGGGAATGCGGCATCCACCAGTTCATCTGGCCCAACATCACCATCAGCGCCGGGACGAGCAGGCAGCGCACGACCGTCGACTAGCTGCTGGGAGACAACGACCAGCGCGACCGTCGCCAACAGCCAGATCGCAATCACCAAGAGCTTGCGTCTGATGCACAGGTACGCCAGTCGGTACAGTGCGCGAGTCATCGCATCCGCCCCCGCCGCTGGAAACCATCAGAGCCTGTGGCTCATGCCCAGTCATGATGGCGGTGGGCACGAGGCTGTCAACCCCAGTCGCCTGTCGGCAAGCCACCAGAGTCCAGTGCGGAGTCATGCACATCGAGCTGTGGGCGTATCTTCCAGGGGTGAGCTATCGCGATCCAACCGTGCGCGTTCTGCCTCTCGCCGACCTTGGCGGAGATGCTCGCGGGGCCAGCTTTCCCCTCTGCCTGGACGGCCTCACGCCTGCACTGGCGCAGGCGTTTGGGCCACCCTTTGGACTGCAGCACGCGCATGTGGCAGTCCTGCGCCCGGGCAGCATGCGAGGCAATCATTTTCACCTGCTGCACCACGAGATCCTGCTCGTGCTCACGGGAGTGAATTGGTCGCTGTGGTGGGATTGCGGTGAGGGGACTGCGCCGCGCAGCAGGAGCTTCGATGGTTCTGAGGCGGTGGCCGTGTTCGTGGCTCCCCACTGCTCGCACGCCGTGCGCAACGACGGAGAGCGGGACATGCACATCGTCGGATTGAGCGATCGGGTATACGACCACTCAGATCCCGACACCCACCCGCGCAAGGTGGTGTAGCCGATGGAGTCCTCCTTTCCGACCTTCTTTCACATCAACCAGCGTGGGGAGGACGGCTATCGGGACCTCGCGCGCCTGGTCGCGATGAGCCAGCCGCTCACGCTGTGGGCGCCCTCCAGCCTCCTGCTTCGCTCACGCGACTGCGGCCTGAAGCCAAAGCAGTTCCTCGATCTGGTGGAGGAAGGGCACGTCAGGGTGATGGGCAGGCGGGCGTGGCTCAGCGAGCCGGGCGCCAGGAACAGCGATAGGTGGCCGGGCACAGCCTGGGATACCCAAATTGACGGGCCGATCTGGGATCTAGCGCAGGCCGACGAGGGCAAGCCTCCCGCAGCGCGCCGAGTGGTGATCGCGCGCGAAGAAAAAGGTTATGAGTGGGCCGAGGACTACCTCTCCGAGCATCCGCAGGAGTCCACGAAGTGGTACAGGCGGGCAACAAACGCGAGTGCCGCTGCGACCATCCCGGGCGGCACGCTGCAAGCCGTGCGCAGGCTCGGCGGCGACCGGGTCGCCGTCGCGCGGCGCATCCTCCGCGACGCCTACAACCACGGTGGGGCGCTCGCCGAATCAGGCGCGCGAGTCCCGATCCTGCAGTCCTTCACACATCGCAAGTTCGTCGAGGTGCTCTCGCAGGCGCCTCCGCTGGAGAGCGGCGGCGGGAAGCCGCCAGCGCCTGTCCCCAAATCCGGCACGGCACCGCAGATGGAGGGCCTCTCCGCAATGACGGGCGAGCTCGCAAGGCTCCTGGCGGAGCTCGACTTGCAGGGTCCTCCCGACCCCAGGCGTTTGCGCCGGTTCCTGCGTGGCTCTGGCCACCGCGACCTCGTCACATGGATGAGCGGGATCTGCACCGAGTACGAGCAGCACAGGCCGCGAGATGTGGACAAGGTCGTGTTCGACCGACTGAAGCAGGAACTTGGTCGCGCGTCCTTTGAGAGCTTCACGCAGGGACTGAGGCGCCATCCCGACGACGCGGGCATCGGGGCAATTGGGGCCGTGGCAGGCGTCGTGGGAATGGCAACGGCCGGAGTCGGTTGGGTGCCGGCCCTGGCTCTCGGGGCGGCGGTCTATCCGGTGGGCAAGGGCCTGGTCAGAGAGCTTGGGTTCATTCCGGCCGCCTTTGACGGGCCGCAGTGGCCGTTTCTCTACACCTATGGTCGCGCAGCCAGAAAGGGGCAGCTGGAGTCTATGCGCGCCTCGATCGAGCGGATGCAGGCGACCGCGAGTCAGTCGAAGTCGGCGACGCCGTAGACCGCGCTGCGTCGCAGCACCATCGGCGTGGTCGAGGCGCCTGGCTGGCTTGGCAGGTGGTGCACGGTGTAGGTGTCGCGCCCAAGCTGCAGGATCGCCGCAACCGTCCTGCCGTCAACCGCGTCGGGGTCGCCCACGCGCAGAAGGCAGTCCAGGCCATCGCGACGGCACTCGATCTCATGGATGCGGCGATCCCGCGATGGCACGCCGGTACACGCCTCCGCCTGCTCTCGCAGTTGTTGGTAGTCCTTCTCGGCGCTCGCCTGCCCCGAGTTGGAGGAAGGCAGGAAGAAGCGTGTCATCAGCGTCGTCGCTCGGGGCCCTTGCGGGGACGGCCACCCTCGCGCGGCGGGAAGCGCTTGCGCTCCTCGGCAGTCATCTGGCGGATCACGAGCTTGCCCTGGGCGACTTGCTCGCGGATGTCCTTGAGCTTTTCCTCATGCTTTTCCTGCTGACGGAGCTGCTGGGGGCCTTGCACGTCATCGCTCCTCGAAAGATCGCGCCCGCCCGCTGGGATCAGTGTCCGGGTGCTGATTTGCAACAGATCGCGAATTTGGCGGCACCTGTCTGCTAACCAATTGACATCCAGCTTAGCGCGACGCTTGAAGCTCCTCGGGTCTCTCTTTGGGCAGCGACGCCGGGCCTGAGTTGATTGCGGAGTTGCAGAGATGTACGCCTGGTCTGCTAGCTTCACCTGTGGCGGCCGGCTTTCGGCTGCGAGGCAGCTCGCTTGAGTCCCGCTTGGAGCGGTTCGGGTCGGCAATAGCCTCCGAATCGTGCGCGGGACCATCTGCGCAGCCAAAGGAGCAGTTCATGAACAAGCAGTCCTTCGCCGATCTCGGCGTATGCAGCGCCGTTGCCGGCGCTCTCTTCCGTCGCGGGATCAAGGAGCCATTTCCCGTCCAGCGGCTCGTGCTCGGCGACGTGCTTGCCGGACATGATGTCCTTGTCAAGTCGCCGACCGGCTCGGGCAAGACGCTCGCCTTCGGCATCCCGCTCGTGGAGCGGGTGCAGGCCGGCGGCCCCAAGCCCGCCGCGCTCGTCCTCGCTCCCACGCGTGAGCTCGCGAGCCAGATCGTGGGCGAGATGAGCGACATCGCCCAAGCACGCAAGCTGCGTGTGAGCGCCGTCTATGGCGGAGTGGGGCTTGCGGCACAGGCGAAGAGAGCAGCCGCCTCGCACGTGCTCGTCGCGACGCCCGGTCGCCTCGAGGATCTCCTGCAACGAGGAGCGTTCACGCTCGATGCGATCGAGATCCTCGTGCTCGACGAGGCCGACCGGATGCTCGACATGGGCTTTCGTCCTGCGATCGACCGCATCGTCGACGCCTGCCCTGCGCAACGACAGACCCTGTTCTTCTCGGCGACGCTCGACGGCATCGCAGGCAAGGTCGCCGACCGTTACACCCGCGGGGCTGTGCGGCGCGAGAACGGCACGCCGGGCAAGGCCACGGCGGCCAAGGTGGAGCACCGTTTCGTCTCGGTGCGCGAGGATCGCCGGGTCGAGGCGCTGATCGCCGAGCTTGGCCGCGAGCGCAATCGGGCGCTCGTGTTCGTGCGAACCAAGCGTGGCGCCGACCGCCTGGTCAAGCGCCTTGGAGCCGACGGCGTGCCGGCGCTTGCGATTCACGGCAACAAGTCACAGCGCCAGCGCGAGCAGGCGCTCTCCCGCTTCCAGTCGGGAGGCGTGGACACGCTCGTGGCCACCGACGTCGCGGCACGCGGGATCGACGTCGAGGGGATATCGCACGTAATCAACTTCCACCCGCCCGGCGATCACGACGCATACGTCCATCGCATCGGGCGCACAGGGCGTGCTGGCCGTTGCGGCGTGGGCATCACCCTGGTCGCCGCCGAGGATCGTCAGGACATGAGTCGGCTTGCGCGGCGACTCGGGCTTCAGCGGGAGCTGCATGCTGCCCGCGACGCGTAGCGCCCTGCCATAG
The DNA here is from genome assembly GCA_963790265.1 of uncultured Actinomycetota bacterium. Classification (GTDB taxonomy): domain Bacteria; phylum Actinomycetota; class Thermoleophilia; order Solirubrobacterales; family Solirubrobacteraceae; genus Palsa-744. The sequence continues at coordinate 2,163,826 of CAWBNT010000001.1, read as the reverse complement.
CTGGAGGGCCGATCTGCCTGGAGTGCGCCTCCAGGCAGGGGCCTCATGGTCTTCGCAGGCGTGTGCCGGACGCCGCTGTCGATCCACCGAAGATCTTTCTGCCAAGGCCGGCGTCATAGGATGATGGACCTGATGCCTGCACCCACGAGCCCACTCCTCTCAGCAGCGCAGATCGAAACGCTGCGCCAGGTCGGCGAAGAACGGAGCGCCGAGGTGGGGGAGGTGCTCTACACGGTGGGGGACCCTCGCTATCCATTCATGGCGATAGTCGAGGGCGAAGTGGCGATCCTCGACGCGGCAGGACACGAGATCGTGCGCCACGGCGCCCTCGGCTTTCTCGGCGAGATGAACCTGCTCACCGGCCAGACTGTCTACCTCACCGCCGTCGTCACCAAGCAGGCGCGCCTGATCGCCGTCGATCGCGATGCCCTGCGATCGCTGCTCTTCGAGGACGCCGCGCTTGGCGACCTGCTGCTGTCGAGCTTCACCGCCAGGCGTGAGCTCCTGCAACAGCAGGAGCGCGTTGGGGTGGAGGTGCTCGGCCCGCGTTCCTCGCCCTCGACGCGCAGGATGGTCGAGTACCTGCGGCGAAGCCGGCTGCCATTCAGCTGGCAGGAGACAGATGCTGCGGAGCTCACTGGTGGCCTGGATGAGGCAGAGCTTCCGCTGGTGCGGCTGCCAGGCGGCGCTGAGCTGCGCAACCCGAGCGCCGGCGAGGTCTCGCGGGCGCTCGGAATCGGGCTCGAGATCGGAGCCAGAGAGGATGTTGACCTGTTGGTGGTCGGCGGCGGTCCCGCGGGCCTCGGCGCGGCCGTGTACGGTGCCTCGGAGGGACTGCAGACGCTCGTCATCGAGGGCACGGTGCTGGGCGGGCAGGCTGGAACCTCACGGCGCATCGAGAACTATCTCGGCTTCCCGTCGGGAATCAGCGGGTCCGAGCTCACCAGTCGCGCGGTCACTCAGGCACGCAAGTTCGGCGCACGCACCGCGACGCCATATCGGGCGATCGGGCTGAGCGCCGAAGGCGAGCGCCATCTCGTGCGGCTCGAAGATGGACACGAGGTCTCCTCGCGCGCGGTCGTGCTCGCGACGGGAGCCGAATATCGGCGGCTCTCGGTCGCCGACATCGCAGACTATGATGGCATCAGCGTCTTCTATGCCGCCGGTCCCCCCGAGGCGCAGCTGTGCGGCGCCAGTCGCGTGGGCGTGATCGGTGGCGGCAACTCGGCTGGTCAAGCCGCTGTCTGGCTCTCGCGCGGCGGCGCTCTGGTCACGCTCATACATCGCCGTCACGACCTACGCGAGACGATGTCCGACTATCTGCTCTCAGAGCTCGACCGGCATGGCGTCGCCGTCCGCGACAGCGGTGAAGTGGTAGGCCTGCACGGCGCCGACGGCCAGCTTCGCTCGGTCACGCTGCGCGACGGCGAGTCGCTGCCCCTGTCCTTCCTGTTCCTCTTCCTCGGCGCCACGCCGTGCACAGGGTGGCTTGACGATGCCGTGGCGCGCGACCAGGATGGCTTCGTGCTGAGCGGAGCCTCCGCCGGCGCCGGCGGGCTGCTGGAGACGAGCGTCCCAGGCATCTATGTCGCAGGCGACGTGCGCTCGGGCTCGGTGAAGCGATGCGCCACCGCGGTCGGTGAGGGGGCGATGGCGATCCGCTTCGTTCACCAGCGGATGAGCGGCGTGCCTGCCTAGGCGGCGCGGGCTTTATTTGCCAGAGGCCGTCTCCAGGGTCGACTTGACGGTTTCGATCCCGCGCTCCATCAGCTCTCCCGTCAGCTCGGCGAGCTCGTTGGGTAGCAGGTCGGCGATCCAGATGAAGCGAGTCGTGCCATCGTCATTGGCGATGACCTGGGCTGCCCCGTTGTGATGCGTGTAGGGACCGTCGATGATCGACCACACGAGTCGCTTGTCCTGGTCGCATAGGTCGACCAGACGCTCGCGGGCGACCATGCCGTTGAAGAAAGTGACGAGCCTGTCGTCACCGTCAAGGACGGTCTTCAGAGCAAAGCCCGGTACCAGGCGCTCATGCAGAGCGCCCCAATCGCGCAGCGCGCTCCAGACCTTCTCGGGGTCGGCCGCGATCGTCCTTTCCTTGCTGATGGATGCCATCCTGAGCCTCCTCCTCGTAGCGATGGGTTGCCAGCAGGATGACCTGGTCGTCGGATGGGCGCAGGCGCGTGGGCTCGCTCTCCGCGGCCATTTCACGGATCGCTGTGGCGGTCTTGGATAGCGTGCGGGTTGCCTACTGGGTGCCCGGCGGGCGTGATCCGACCACCTGTGCCGGCGCTCCCATCGCTCTCATGGCGTGCATCGAGCTGAAGGAGCCCGGCACGACGAATCCCGGAATTGCGTGCGGTCGGGCGAGAATCGCGACCGCGAGCACGAGGAGCAGGCCCGCCGTGGCCATCTTGGCCCCGTGCGCCCACGGCCCGACCTTTTCGAGCGCCACGAGCACCGCGATCAGCGCCATCCAGGTGAGACTCATGACACCGAGCGCAAACAGTGCAGCCATCAGAGCCCAGGAGCACCCCAGGCACCACCCGCCGTTGCGCAGGCCCATCGCGAATGCTCCTGACCGGCTCTCGCGCCAGCTCCCGCGCAGGAATTGCAGCGGGCTTCGGCACCTCAGCAGGAAGGCGCGCTTGTACGGCGTCAGCTGATACAGCGCGGCAAGCGCCAGCACGCCCGCGGCCAGCCAGCGCCCACCGCTGTGCCACGTCAGCGCACTTGCGAACAGGCTCTTGCCAAGCTCGAAGAGGCTGTACGCCACGACTCCGGCAGCGCTCCAGACGAGCAGGTAGCCGCCAGCGAACAGAAGCAGCCGGCTGGGCTCACTACGCACGATCGCGGCATATACGGCTGCCGTTGGCGCGAGCGAGGGCAGCATCATCGCGGCCATCATGAGCGCCCAGACGCCCGTGAACCAGTCAAGCGCGCCAAGGGCGGCTCCAGGCTCCCCGACCATGCCTGCCATCTGGTTGACCGTTCCCCACCATGCCAGACCAGCGGCGGCCAGCATCGCGGCGACCACTCCGGGGTGCTCGCGCGCAGCCTGACGCGGGGTCATGCGCGGGCTGCGGGGTCGTATTCGTCGTGGCGGCGAATCCACATCGGCTTCGAGGCGCTCTCGTCGCGGCCCTTCGGCGTCCTGTCAAGCAGGCCGTAATAGGCCATCGCAGGCTCCAGGCCGCGAGCGGTCGTCACGTATGTCCGGTAGACGATCCCGTCCGAGAGCACATACGCACTTAGGCCGGGCCCCTCGGCGACGTACCTGCCCGCGTCTGTCCCGCACAGGTGCGCGTTCTGCTCAACGGTGATAGGGATCTCGCCTTCCAGGAATCCCTTCAGCTCCTCCTGGGTGTGCAGGAAGCCGATGTCGCGGTTGAAGTCGCCGCCACTGCAGACCCAATCGATCTCCCAGCCCATCCGTTTCCTGTAAGCGAGGAGCTTCTCCAGCGGCGCGCGGGAGGCGAGCAGCAGCGTGGTGTCCCTGGCCTTCAGGTGGACGACCTGAGGATCGAGCGTGTCCGCGATCGAGGAGCAGACCGGACAGCCCGCCTCCCAGTCGGGCCCGAACATGAAATGGTAGACGAGCAATTGGGAGCAGCCGTCGAAGAGATCGGCCAGGGCCTTCGTGCCGCTTGCGGTCTCGAACCGGTAGTCATTCTCCACCGGGACCCAGGGCAGCTGCTGTCGCTTCCGGGCCAGCTCGTCGCTGCGGCGGGTCAGCTCTTTCTCCTGCTGCAGCAGTTCCTCGCGCTCCACCTGCCACTGCTCCTGAGTCCCAATCCTGTGCTCTGTGGTCAACGTAGGACCTCCTCTGGTCTACGGGTCAGGCTATATAGTTAGCAGAGTGGCTAATGATCTGTTCAGAGCTCTCGCCCATCCGCTCCGGCGTGACATCGTGGAACGCCTCAGCGGCGGGTCGGCGACCGTCGGAGAGGTGACGCGGGACTTCGCGGTTTCCAAGCCGACCATCTCACGGCACCTGAAGACACTGGAGGAGGCAGGCGTCGTGAGCCGTGTGGTCGACGGTAGGACTCACCGCCTCTCTCTGCGGCCGGAGGCGCTGGCCGAGGTGTCGGACTGGATAGAGAGCCAACGAGCGCGTTGGGAGCGCCTCTTCGATGTCGTCGACGAGTATCTGGAGCAACGAAAGGAGTGCCGGTGAGTGAGGATTCTGGCCACGTGCTACACATCGAGCGGACATACGCAGCCATGGCAGAGGAGGTCTTCGAGGCCTGGACCAGCCCCGAGGTGATGCGGCGCTGGTTCCACTGCGCCCCCGACTGGGACACTCCGGAGGCCGAGGTTGACCTGCGCCTTGGCGGCAAGGTCAGGGTGGTCATGCGCAAGCCAGATGGCACGACTGCCGAAGCACACGGCCTCTATACGCTGATCGACCGGCCGCACCGGCTGGAGATGACCTGGACCTTCGCCGACGACCCCGCCAACGAGCAGACGATCGAGCTCTCATTCTCGGAGTCAGAGGGCTCGACGACGGTGACGATGGTAAACCGTGGCATCTCGACCGACGAGCGCCGTGAGGCTCAGGACAAGGGATGGCACGGGTGCTTCGACGAGCTCGAGCGGGTAATGACCGGCTGAGCTCGGCGAAGCGGCCTCGCCGCCGAACCCATCGGCATCAAGATCGTTCTGCGGGCCGACGGTTTGAGGAGGTAGGTGCTGGTGCCCAGATTCATGACCATCGGGTATGGAGATCGTGCGGGATACGAGCAGACCGACGCGTCTGTCCGCAACGCAGCCCATCGACACGACGAGCGTCTACGTGCAGAAGGAGCGTTGATTGGGATAGCCGGCCAACCTGTGCAGGTGCGCAATCACGACGGGGAGGGCGTGGAGACCAGCGAGGGTCCGTTCCTGCGCTCCGACCTTCCGATCGCCGGGTTCGCGGTGATCGAGGCCGCCACTCTCGAGGAGGCGGTCAGCCTCGTTGCCGAGACCCCGTGCGCGGTTGCGCATGGCGTCGTGGAGGTCTGGCCGATGGAGTCACCGTAGGTATTGGGAATCACCCGGCAACTTGGCTGATCGGGTGGTATCCACTGGATCGGCGCTCTCGTCGATGTGTCTCTGGCGCTGTGCTCATCGTGTCGGCGTCAGCAGCTCGGCGAGAAGCGCATTCTGGGCGTGGAGCAGCCATGCCTTGGCTTCCACCACCCTGCAGCGTGAGTCTTCCATGGCTTGAGGGCTGACCTCCTCGCCGCGTGTGACCGGGGGACAGGGCAAAAACAGCGCGTGCGCAGGCGCAAGTCCGAGTAGTGCAGCGGTCACCTGCAATGGCGCGAATGCCTCTTCGATCGTACTTTGGTCACGCGTATAGTCTGGGGTGGGCCAGCAGTCTGTGTAGATGATGTCGGCGTTGCCCACGGCTTCTTGCGCTGTGCGACAGACGCTCACGCGGCTGGGAAGGCTTGGCGAGAGTGAGGCAAGCCATGCGCGATCCACCTCGTAACCTTCCGGACACACCTGGATGACCTCTAGGTCCAGCACCGCGGCGGCCTCACACCAGCTGTGGCAGAGGTTTGTCGCCTCGCCGACGAACATAACTGTCAGGCCGCTCACACTGCCGCGAACGTGACGAGCAAATGCGAGATCGCCGAGAATCTCGCATGGATGATTGTGATACGTGCGTGCGTTGAGGACCGGTGTAGCGGCCCAGTCGGCCAGCTCCTGCAGCCTGGCAAAGCTCGGCGTTCGCACCACGAGGGCATCGAACCAATTGTCGAGGTAGGCGGCTAGATCGCTAATTGCCTCGCGCACGCCAAGAGCCCCGGGGATCACCACACCTGTCCCGCCTGCATCCGCGACGCCGATTTCGAACGCGGCACGGTTCCGAAATCCCTCCCCGTCCCAGATGAACGCCACTCGCCGACCTGCGCACCATTGAGCGGGTGGGCCCGCCTGTCGCTCCCACGAATCGATTGCGTGACGCAGGAGACGCTCGATCATCGTCTCCGAGCAGTCGGACACCCGAAGAAAGTCTTGGGCAACTGCTGCCGACGCTGTCATGGAGGCGGACAAGCTAGCGCGAATGCTCTACTCCGCGTGCTCCCCGTCAAAGTAGTCCACGTCGCCATCCGCGCGGCGCAGCATGACCCGGTCATCGGGGTTGCCTGGCCAGACCCCGATCTTGCCGCTGTCAGGATAGACCGCCACAGCGGGCTCGTGGGCACTCGAGAACATCATGACCCGCGCGCTCGGCTGACCTCGGTTCGTGACCTTGTGAGCGCCGGGCGGCCCCTTGGGAAAGCAGGCTATATCGCCACGCGCGAGTGTCGTCTCACCCTCGGGCGTGCGCACCGCCACGGAGCCGTCGAGCACAACCAGCCACTCCTCCTCATACTCATAGTGGTAGGGGCACACGCTCTGGCCCGTGGGCAGCTCGAAGACCTTCACTGCGAGCGCCTCGGCGCCAAGCGCCTTGCTCAGGTTGGCCGTGCTCGCGCGGTAGCCCTCTGGGTCGCTCGGGTCGTATTCGAGGCTCTCGCCGAGGAAGCTCGCATGCCGCAACACGGCATGATCTTCGCATGGCAGTCAGACGCTGAGTTGCCCGCACGGCGCCGATCGCCGGTCTGATCGCCCGCATGACCGACCAGGCGATCGTCTCGGCAACCCGCAGCGGCTTGGGCGGCAACGGGCTTTCCGTCGACCACGAGCTTGCGGCTGAGCCCTACGCGCTGTTGCTCAGGCGCTCCAGGGACGCGCTGATGAAGCTGGGCCAGGCGATGTCATTCCTGTCGCTGGAGGGAATGTCCCCGCGGAGACGTGGGAGCGCATATCGGGCGGCGCTCTCGCTGGGCTGCGCGAGGATGCGCCACCGATCAACTGCGTCCAGAGCGAGAGCTCTGAGTACAGGTGGGCATGAGAGTGCAATTGCCGTCGCTGCAGGATCGCTCGAGCCGGCCCGCTGAGATGATTTGGATCAATCCTGCAAGCCAGCACGTCGGGCAGCCGCGAAGCGCGACCATACCCGGGACCGCGAGCAGCAGCGCAGCGGGGCCGTGGCTTGCAACCAGCACGAACCCAGCGCCGATCATCCCGAAGCCAATCGCTCCGCGCACGAGATGGCGAGCGATCGATGCGTTGACAAGCGTGCCTCGATCACGTTCTGGAATCATCGTTGCCTCGATGGCTGGGTGTGACGCGCGTTGCTGTGAGTGCTGAGCGCAATGTCGCGCGTCCGCGATGCAGGCGTGACTTCATCGCGGCACGGCTGAGACCCAGCGCGTTTGCTGTCGCTGCTCCGGAAAGGCCCTGAATGTCGCGCAGAACGAGCACGGCCCGCTGCTCGGCCGGGAGCTCCGAGATGGACTCGACGATCCGCTCGATCTCGAGCCGCACGAGCGCGGCGTCTTCGGCGGAGGGCTCCACCGAGGTGGCTGGGATGGGCGGGCGAAACGTGACGCGCGATCTGCGGATGCACTCGTTGCGCACGATCTGAAACATCCACGATGCCAGTGCTGCTGTGGTACGCAGCGTGCCGATCTTCCGATACAGGACGATCAGAGCCTCTTGGGCTGCGTCCTCCGCGTCCTGCGGTGTCGAGCAGAGCATGCGAGCGAAGCGCTGCACGTGCGTGTGCGAGTCGCAGACGAGCGTCGTGATCGCACGCGGGTCGCCCTGCTGCGCCGCGCTGACTACCTGCTCGCTGGGCCAGGAGCCAGCAGCAGCAGTGCGGCTCATCGTGCACGCCTTGCGCGCGCGATGAAGATACAGGCGCACACGACAACGGCCGCTGCGATCACGGAGATGACGAGCATGATGATGACTGTCCTTTCGGGTCGAGCTGGTGTCGATACATGCAGATAAGAGCGCGCCGTCCTCCAAAAGGATTCTCGGAGCCAGGCGAGTCGAGAACCGCAAACTGATCGCCCAGGGAGCGATGTCGAGCATCAGCTATCTCGCGAAGCACCTGCCCGGCGTGATCGGTTTCACAAACCAAATCTGGCGATGGACCTGGTGGGAGTCGAACCCACTCCTTCGGGGCTGAAGGCCCTCTCGGCGCCACCTGGCCAGGTCCGCCACATGCACAATCGTACTCCGCGGCACCGGGCGCAGGTTCACCACAAGGCCACACGATCTACACGTCTCGACTACCGCTGAGCCGGATTGCGCACGTCATGGTCCCCGTATCCCGTCAACTAGCAAGGAGCTAGCCCTCATGCGCGTAAGCATGCTTCGCTACTGTCTCCCCGCAGTCTCTGCTGCCACGGCTCTTGCTGTCGGAGTCCTCGCTCCAACGGCCTCGGCGCATCCCTCGTGGTCACCACGCGGATGGCACAGGCACAACTCGATCTCTCACGTGCTGCTGATCTCTGTGGACGGCCTGCACCAGTCCGACCTTGAATGGTATGTGCGCAGCCACCCTCGCTCCGAGCTCGCGGAGCTCGCCTATGGCGGCAGCGACTTCCTCAACGCGCAGACCCAGATTCCTTCTGACTCCTTCCCGGGCCTAGTCGGGGAGGTGACCGGCGGTGCGCCGCGCACCACTGGCATCTACTACGACGACACCTATAACTACGATCTGCTGCCGCCAGGCACGACGAAATGCACGCCAGGCGAGCAGACCGGCACCGAAGTCAACCTCGATGAATCGATCGACAAGAACCCGGCGGCACTCGACGCCGGCGAAGGTCTCTCAGGTCTGCCCGAAAGCATCCTCGAAATGACTGGTCAGCCGCAGTCGGTGATCAACCCCGCTGCGCTGCCTGTCAACCCGCAGACGTGCAGGCCCGTCTATCCGCACGAATACCTGAAGGTGAACACGATCTTCGAAGTCGCGCGCGAGTATGGGCTGCGCACCGCATGGTCTGACAAGCATCCCTCCTACGAAATCCTCGATGGCCCCTCGGGCACGGGCGTCGAAGACCTGTTCACGCCTGAGATCGGCAGCCAGGCGATCGGCTATCCCGAAGGCGACGAATGGACCTCTGACAACGACGCGACGATGCAGTACGACTCCTACAAGGTCCAGTCGGTGATCAACGAGGTCGACGGCTACGATCACAGCGGGACGAAAAAGGTCGGCGTGCCGGCGATCTTCGGCATGAACTTCCAGACCGTCTCCACCGCACAAAAGTTGCCGAGCTCCGACGGGCTCACCGGCGGCTACCTGCCTGGCACGACGACTCCCGGGCCGCTGCTGAGCAGGGCGCTTGAATACGTAAACGGCGAGCTTGGCGCGATCGTGAAGGCGGTCGACATGCAGGGGCTTGCGGGCTCCACAGCGATCATCCTCTCCGCAAAGCACGGGCAGGCTCCTGAGAACCCCGAAGAACTCACTCGTATAAACGACAAAACGATCATCGAAGGGGTCGACGCAGCGTGGAAGACATTGCATCCGGGCGCGAGCAATCTCGTCGCTGCAGCGACCGACGATGACGCGATCATGTGGTGGCTCTCAGATCGCTCGCCCGAAGCCTTCCACTTCGTCGAAAGCTACCTGCTCAGCCATGCAGCGACTGGCAACACGGCCACCGGCGCGCCGCGCACGCTTGCGTCCTCGGGGCTCGTAAAGCTGTATGCGGGTGCTGCGGCTGCTGCCTATTTCGGTGTGCCGCAGAGCGATCCGCGCCATCCTGACGTGTGGGGCGTCGTGCAGCCTGGCGTCGTCTACACCGGCGGCGAGAAAAAGATCGCTGAGCATGGCGGCGCGAATCCCGAGGACCGCGACGTACCGATCGTGGTCTACGCGCCTGGCACGGTGCGGCCAGGCTTCTTCGACGAGCACGTGGAGACAACTCAGATCGCCCCGACGATTCTGAAGCTGCTCGGTCTGGACCCATTCGACCTGCAGGCTGTCCAGATCGAAGGCACGCGGGTGCTGCCAGGCATCGCTCCTCGTTGAGCGCGAGTGCCGCATGGTCCTGGCTCGCTGGGCTCTCACGATCAGAGTGAGGGCCCAGCGAGGTGCCGCATTGATCTTGCGGTGATGGCGCGTCACCTACCAGCCATGAGGATAGGGTGGGTGCTGCCGAATTGCTCGGGCTAGCCGCGGCTGGCACAGTCTGGATCCAGCCGATAAGTGAGATCGGGCATGTGCGTTTCGCGGCGTGCGCACACGGGTAGCTAGGGCCCCATTCCAATTGCTGCCCGGGCCTCGGTCTGAGGCTCTGGACCGGCGCAAGGGGCGGAGAGATCCACGGGGACCGCGGGGTAGCCCCTAACAGCCATTCGTAAACGACAGCTCCTGACAGGAGCTACGCTCCGAGGTGAGTCGGCCCCCTCGGCGATCGGCCTGGGCCGATTGCGGCGCCGAGGCTTGGGCGTCCTGCATCATCAGCACGATGAACGACCTAGCCGACATTGGGAAACCGCTCGCTGCGGCGGCTGCACGCGCTCATCGAGTGTTGGCTGCTGGGTATACACGTTTGACACCGATACGAAAGAGAGCGCGCACACGTGAAAAAGATCCTCGAACTGATCTGCTGCCTGCTGCATCCGATCGCCGTCGTCCTGATCTGGGTGACGATTCCGTTCAAGTCTGAGCTCGGCCTTGGCCAGAAGGTCATGTGGGCAATCCTCTGCATCGTCCCGCTCGTGCCCTTCGTCTACGTGCTCACCGGCAACGAGTTCCTCTAGGACGGCGGGTGGCCACCCTCTTCATGTGCGCTTGGACGACAGCTCGGCCGCGGCGCTCAGCGTCGTCCGCAATTCCACCGACGTAACGTGAACGGCTTGGTGCGGCTGTCGGGGCGGGTGGGTGGCGCTTGAGGATGCTCAATGGCGTTGCCGTCGTGAGCGGATGTCCCTCAACCACGGGCGTGGTGCTCAGGTCGGCAGGCGCCTTGGCCTCATTCTTGCGGCGCACCTCGCACCACTTGCGACCCGCCGACGATGTGCTCGCTGCCATCGGCGAGGCGTACCCATGCCTTGCTCGTGCCGTCGTAGTCAGGCCCCCACAGCAGCAGCTCGGCGGGCTCGCCCCGGACCGTGCAGGCTTCACGGATCACCGAGTCGCCGTCGCGCCATGCGAGCACGAACGGGTTGGCGGCGAGCTCCTGCGCCACGGTGGTCGGCTCGCGATGCCCGGGGTGAAGCGTGGTCTGCGGCGGCAGCGCGAGCAGCCTCTCGATGGATCGCCTGAGCTCGGAGAGATCGCTGCCTGCGGGGCCACGCGTGCCGCCGACGGTGCCGCGGAACAGTACGTCGGCTGTGAAGCAGTGATCCTCAAGAAGAAATGCGATGTGGTCGCAGGCGTGCCCCGGCGTATGCAGCGCCTCGATCTGCAGGCCGGCGGTGCTGACCACCTCTTTGTCGAGCAAGACGCGGTCCACGCGCTCCAGTCCGGCGAGCTGCGCCGTCTCTGGGTGCGCGAGGATCGGCGCTTCAAATCGCCGGTAGGCGTCGATATCGACGTGGTCGGCGTGGTGGTGGGTCAGCATGATCGCCGTTATCGCGATCCGGTCGCGCTCGATCCGGTGCAGCAGAGGGGCGCTGATCCCGTTGCCGTCTATCAGCACGCCCTGTCGTGCTTGCCGATTGACCACGAGATACGCGTTCGAGAGCCAGTCGGGGTGCTCGGTGCGGTGGATTTCGAGGCTCGGCATCGTCCTATCCGAAGGTGATCACGCTGCGGATGCCGTCCTTGGCCTCCATCAGCTCGAACGCTCGGTTGACCTCCGGGAGGGTGATGCGGTGGGAGATGAAAGCCTCGACGTCGATCTCGCCGGCGAGGTAGCGCTCGACGAGCTGCGGTACCTGGTCGCGCCCTTTCACGCCACCGAACGATGAGCCGGCGATGCGGCGGCCCTGGATCAGCCAGCGGGGGATCACGTCGAGAGTCTCGCCCTTGCCGGCGACCCCGGCAATGGTGCACAGGCCCCATCCCATCCGCGCCGACTCGACTGCCTGACGCATGACATCGACCCGGCCGGTTGCCTCGAAGGTGTAGTCGGCTCCGAAGCCGCGTGTCTCCGACTGAATTCGCTGGACGATGTCCGGCCCCGCCTGCCATACCTCAGTTGCGCCCTGAGCGCGCGCCATCTCCAGGCGCTCAGCAGACAGGTCGACGCAGATGATCCGCTCGGCGTTCTGCAGACGGCAGCCGGCGACCGCGCCGAGGCCGACCATGCCGGCGCCGAACACGACGCAGGTCGAGCCGGCTCGAACGTCGGCGGTGTACATCGCCGCGCCCAGCCCGGTCGAGAGCCCGCACGCGAACAGGCATGCGGCATCGAGCGACGCCTCCCGGCTCACTCGGGCCAGCGCGATCTCCGGCATCACCGTGTACTCGGCGAATGTAGAGGTACCCATGAAGTGGCGAATTGGCTCGCCATCGCGGGACAGGCGCGTCGTGCCGTCGGGCAGGTAGCCCTTGTTCTGCTGCTCCCGGATCGCGAGGCAGATGTTGCTCAAGCCGCTGCGGCAGTGCTCGCACTCGCGGCACTGCGGGGAGAAGAGCGTGACGACGTGGTCGCCGACGCGCGACCGACTCGACGCCCGGCCCGATCGCCTCCACGACGCCTGCGCCCTCGTGCCCGAGCACTGTCGGCGCGTAGCCGGAGGGGTCGACGCCCGAGGCCGTGTAGAGGTCGGTGTGACAGACGCCGCACGCCACGAGACGTACGAGCACCTCGCCAGCTTTCGGCTCGGCGAGATCGACGCTCGTAACGACTAGCGGCTTGCCGAACTCCTCCAGAACTGCTGCCTGCATTCGCATGGTGAATCCTCGCCTTGGTGTTCGCTGATATCGCTCGCCAGCCAGCGGCTAGGCGGGGGATTCTCGTCGAACTGCGGAGCGTCGTCGCCGATCGCCTCCCATCCGGCCTTGTAAGCGACCTGCAGATGGAAGCTTGGCGTCAGATCCAGCTCACGCATCAGTCCAGCGGCAACGAAGTACTTCTCGCCGAGGTCATCGTAGAGGCTGGAGCCGCAGTTGCTGCAAAAGTGGCGCGGCGCAAACTCGCTCTCGTAGCGCTTGAGCAGATCCTCGCCCATCGTGATCTTGAAGTTGCTGCGATCGACGAGGACGCCGGCCAAGCTAGAGCCCGTCCACCGCTGGCATCGGGTGCAGTGGCAAACGCCCATGCCCTCGGGGTCACGCACCTCGTACTCCACGCCACCGCAGAGACAGGCACCTTTGAGCGTGTCAGTCATTGCAATCCTCCCTCGGATCTGCATCTGTCTCCCGCCTGCGCGGGGACGGGTCGTGTCTAACGCTAGCTCCGGTTCGGCGGCGGAGCCAGCGGAGCGCCGAGGCTGCATCGAGGCTGCATGCGGTCGGGCGACTCAGGCAAGCGGCGAGTCCACGTCGGGCAAGCGGTGAGTCGGCGTCGGCGACGCTGCCAGGCCGAGGGCGCGCGCGAGGCGTTCTCTGGCGGCCACTACTCCAGGTGCGACGGACGGCGGCAGCAGCGGACCGGCGTAATGGCACGCGGCGGCGGCCGGGTCGCCCTTGGCGAGTGCCTTGCCGGACCGCGGCCAAATCGATCTGCACGCCACCGTCGAGTCGATACGGTCGGCTGTGCAACGTCTCACCCAGCAATGGACGCAGACGGGCAATCTCTGCGCGGACCGTCGCCTGGCGCTGCGCGGTCCCGTACAACTCCAGAGCGAGGTCGCGCACCGTCATGCCCTGTGGGTTGAGGGCCAGCAACGCGACGATCTCGCTGTGCCGCAGCCGCAGCTCCAAGCGCCTTCGATCGATCACGACTGCCGCTCGATCCCGACCCAGGACCGAAACGCTCATCCGCGTGCGGCGCGGCAGCGGACGTGCTCCTCCGGCGCGCCAGACGACGAACCCGTTGCCGAGCGGCTGGGCGTGGATCGTTGCGCCGTCGGGTTGCGGCCAGCGGTCACATCCAGGCACAATCTCGACGCTCGCGCCCAGCCAGCCCGGCGGGTCTGAGCGCAACACCCGCCCCGAGGATGCGACCACCGCGCTGAATCGGCCCCGCTGCATGCTCCATCGCTCCCGGTAGCGACTCAGGAGCTGCTCGTCGGCGCGACGGCGCTCAGCTGCAATCCAGCCCTCCGCGCACCGCGCAACGGCGGAGACCAGCGCAAGGCTGTGCACGTGGGCGGTTCGGAACTCGCCTGAGAGGTCAATGGCGCCCAGCAGCTCGCCGCTGTGTGGATCGTGGACCGGCGCCGCCGCGCAGATCCAGCCGTGCAGCAGGTGATTGAAGTGCTCAGCCGAGAAGATCTGCACCGGGCGGTCGAGGACGAGCGCCGTTCCGATCGCGTTCGTTCCGATCCTGTCCTCGCTGCAGATGCATCCCGGCAGGAATCGCGGTGTGACCGCACTGCGAAGGGCGCGAGCCGGACCTTCGGTCCACAGCAGGACGCCCGTCGCGTCGCTGAACGCTGCAAAGTAACCAGAGTCGACCATCGCCTCCTTCAGCAGCTCCTGCACCCGGGGCAGCACGCTTGCGAGAGGATGCTCCGCCAGGCGCTGCGCGGTGTGCTGCACATCGAGCATTCTCGGAGCGGGGCGTGCAGGATCGACACCGGCCTCGGCAGAGCGTCGCCACGAGTCCGAGACGACATCTCGTACCATCGCGGGTGCGATGCCTGTGTCGATCGCGATTGTGTGCGCGCGTCGCAGCAGCCTCGCCAATCGAAGATGATCGACATCAGCGCCGAGCGCCAGCCAAGGGCTCTTTGTCATCGCCAAGCCTCGCCACGTCCGCGGCAGCTCGACCATGTGGTCGAGGTTGTGCCGAGGTCGTTGATCTTAGGTCTTGCTGGCAGGCCGCAGATGTCAGCCATGGAGATAGCTGGACTCGAACCGGCAGCCTCCTGGGTGCGATCCGCCCGCGCTGGACGTCAGTTCCGGGTTGGAAGGTGCCAATTTGCAGGGGTTTGCGAGCGGCACGGTACGGAGATCAGCTCGGATGCGTGCGGATCATCGGTGATCATCGTGGACTCAGGCACTTCTGGCGACGAGTGCCTGAACGATCATTGCTCGCCTTGGAATGCTCACGTGCGCCGCAGCATCATGGCCTGCCTGCCTGCCGCCGACCGTCGTCACCGGTCGTTGCCTCGCGCTCATCACCGCGCTCAACCTCTTCCCGCTCGAGCAGCAGCTTGGCTCGTGGCGCCTGACCGAGGGGGGCCATCGGTCCGAGCTGCCCGTGAGCGACACGCCACCCACAAAGAGGCGGGGCCACTCAACAATGCGGCCCCGCCTGTGATGGTCTCCTGGGACGCCAAGAGCTGTTGGCTATTCGGTCGGTATGCCGCTCGACGGCGGTGGCGGCTGCGTGCCGCTGTACGTCGTGATCGGTGTGCCACTCGTCGGCTCGGTCGTCAGCCTCGGACCGAACAGGGCGATCTTGCCCCCTTCCACGCGACCCATCTGGACGCCGGAGTAGCCGCCATGCTCGGTCGTCGAGTAGCGGAACGGCACAAGCCCTGGACCGCTCCACTTCGCGCCGTCCTTGTCGACCGCCTTGACGAGGTCTTCGCGCGTGAGGTTCTTGCCTGCGGCCTTCAGCGCCTGCACGAGCGTGTACGCGTTCGCCATGCCATAGAGCACGTTGCCATCGAACGGCACGCTCGGGTCATATTGTTCCTTGATCTTCTTGAAGAACGCGATCCACGAGTTCGACGTGTCCGCAACCGACGGCAGATAGCCGTTCGTGTAAACGCCTTCGATCAGCGCCGTGCCGCTCGCCTTGCCCTTGGAGACGGTCTTGAGCAGCCCCGCGACCGTCGTCGGGTCGATACCGACGTTCGACACGAACAGCTGCGGCTTGTAGCCGAGCGTGAACGCCGTCAGCTGGCCGATCGCCGTGTAGATCGGGACGGTGAAGTAAACGACCACCTGCGCGCCCGCAGACTTGATCGCCGTTATCTGCGGCGCGAGCGTTTCGGTCCCGGACTGGTAGGGCTGCGCGGACACGATCGCGCTCGCCGGCAGCTCGTCCTTGATGCCCGCGAGGCCGCCCTGGCCGAAGTCGTCGTCCTGGTAGAGGACGCCGACCTTCTTGCCGGCGAAGTGCTGCGCGATGTACTGGCCCATGATCTTGCCTTCGATCGTGTAGTTCGGCTGCCAGCCGAACGTGTACGGCTGTGCCGAGCCGTTGTCCCAGCACGGGCAGCCGGAGGCCACGAACATGTCGGGCACCTTGGAGGAGTTCAGGAATCCGACGACCTTGGTGTGCGTTGGAGTGCCGAGACCCTCGAAGATGCCGAACACCTTTTCCTGCAGCACGAGTTGGTGGACGACGTTGACCGTGTTCGTTGGGTTGTATTCGTCGTTCTTGATGATCAGGTGGATCTTGCGTCCGTACACGCCGCCGTGTGCGTTGACGTAATCGAAGTACGCCTGCGAGGCCGATGCGATCTCGCTGTATCCGGGCGCAGCCGGGCCGGTGAGCGGCTGATGCGTGCCGAAGGTGATGCTCGAAGCGCTCACCCCAACGACGCTTTTGCTCGACGATGAGCCGCAGCCTGCCGCCACGAGCGCAAGCGCCGCGACCGCGACCAACCACGCTATCGGTCTGTTCTTGCTGACTTTCATTGTCCCTCCTCTTGTTCGGTAATCGACTTTCGAGACCCGGATGCACTGCGTGCGGCTACGGCGTCACGCAGCAAGCCTGCGACCGCGCGAACTCCGCCCTGGATTCCACTCGGCCAGACGAGCATCGCAACAATCAGCACAAACCCGTAGATGGCGAGCGGAAGGTTCGCTCCGACGTTGTTGGGGAGAGAGAACGACTGCGCGAGGTCATGGGTCCAGTTCGGTAGGAACACCAGAATCGCTGCGCCCCATGCTGCGCCGAGTAGCGAGCCCAACCCGCCGATCACGACCGCGGCCAGCAGGTAGAACGAGAGCACGAGCGGGAACGCGCCGGGGTTCGCGAGCTGGAGCACGATGGCGAGCAGTCCGCCGCCAAGGCCGGCGCACGCGGCACTCAGGATGAACGCGAGCGTCTGCACGCGCGAGACGCGCAGTCCAGACACGGTCGCGGCGATCTCGTCATCGCTAACCGCGCGCCATGAGCGTCCGACGCCGCTGTGGATGAGGTTGTACAACACGAACGCGACGAGCACGGCGCCGGCGCACGCGATCCACGCCTCCCAGCGCTCGAGCGGGAAGCTCGAGCCGAGCGCCGAGGGGACCGCCGGCGGGTTCGTCGCGATTCCGTTCGCCCCGCCGAACGTGCCGGAGTACTGGTAGGCCAGACCCGGCAGGCCGACCGCGAACGCGAGCGTCGCGCCCGCGAGATATGGCCCACGCAGCCGTGACGCCGCCGCGCCGACGGCGATCCCGACGATCGCGGTCACGAGCACCGATGCGATCAGGGCCGGCACGATCGGCCAGTGCTCGTTCGCGATCAGTAGCGCGACTGTGTACGCGCCGACGGCCATGAGTGCGCCGTGCCCGAGCGAGATCTGCCCGCTCAGCCCGATCAGCACGGTCAGGCCTGCGAGAACCGTGAAGTAGTAGGCGGCGTCGGCGAGCTGAAGGTCGCGGTATTCGCTCAGGAACTCGCTCAGGAGCACGAGCACGAGCGCGGTCCCGACGAGCAGTGTGAGCGAGCGCGCGAGCGTGTGCCGACGCCACCACTGCGGCGCCCGCGGCCAGCGGCCGCGGGCGAGCGACGGCACGCCTGAAGACGCCGGCCGACCCAGATCCTCGCGTGCCTGGACGCCGCTCACACCCGCCGCTCCCGGGCGGAGGAGAAGAGGCCGCTCGGATGGATCATGAGCGTCGCGACGAGCACGACGAGAGCGGCGAGCGGCGCGAGCGCAGAGCCTTCGTAACCGGAGACATACGAGAGCACCAGACCGAGGATCACCCCGCCCACGATCGCGCCAAGCGGACTGTCGAGACCTCCGAGCACCGCCGCCACGAACGCGTAGATGAGGATCGAATCGAACTGGTTCGGGCCAACGAACACCGACGGGGCGACGAGCACCCCCGCGAGCGATCCGACGAGTGCGGCGAGCGCCCAGCCGATCGTGAACATGCGCCCCACCCGCACGCCCTGCAGCCGGGCGACCTCGGGTGCGAACGCAGCCGCGCGCATCCGCAGCCCGAGTGTGGTCATGCGAAAGAGCAGTGCGAGCCCGCCCGCAACGGCGAGCACGACCAGCACGATGAAGAGGTCGTTCGGCGAGAACAGCAGGCGGGTGCCACCAACCTTGAAGCCCTGGATCGAGAACGCCGCGGGGAACGAGCGCGGAGTGTTGCCCCAGATCATCCCCGCCGCGGCCTCGAGGAGCACAAGCAGGCCGAGCGTGACTATGACCGCGTTCAGCGGCGGTGCCGACTCCACCCGGCGGACGAGGACGCGCTCGACCATCGCCCCGAGCACGAGGCCAGTCGCGAGCGCGACCACCAGGCCCACCCAGTACGGATTGCCCGCTTCGATCACGACCGCGGCGAGGAACGTGGTGAACATCAGCATTGCTCCCTGGGCGAAGTTCACGATCCTCGTGGCACGCCAGATGAGCACGAGCGCGAGCGCGACCGCCGCGTATATCGCGCCCGTCGAGATGCCACTGAGCGTGAGGTTGACGAACTGCGTCATCGAGCGCCTCAGAAGCCCAGGTAGGCGTGTCGCAGATCGGCGTCGTCGGCGAGGCGCTCGGGGTCCTCGGTGGTGACGACGCGGCCGAGATCGAGCACGACGCCGGTGTCGGCTATCGATAGCGCGCTGCGCGCGTTCTG
The DNA here is from genome assembly GCA_963790265.1 of uncultured Actinomycetota bacterium. Taxonomy (GTDB): domain Bacteria; phylum Actinomycetota; class Thermoleophilia; order Solirubrobacterales; family Solirubrobacteraceae; genus Palsa-744. The sequence continues at coordinate 2,145,174 of CAWBNT010000001.1, read as the reverse complement.
CTCCACCAGCAGCACCGCGAGCCCCCGCTCGTCGCAGAGCTCCCGCACGAGCGCCATGATCTGCGCCGTGATCCGCGGCGCGAGGCCCAAGGAGGGCTCGTCGAGCAGGAGCACCCGCGGAGCGCCCATGAGCGCTCGCCCGAGCGAGAGCATCTGTCGCTCACCGCCCGAGAGCGTCGCCGCAGGCTTGCTCCGACGTTCGCGGAGAGCCGGGAACAGGTCGTACATGTCCTGCAGCGAAGCGCTCTCCTGGCGACGCCAGAGCCCGCCCAGGCGGAGGTTCTCCTCGACGGTCAGCTCGGCGATCACGCCGCGGCCCTCCGGCACGTGCGCAAGACCACGGCGCACGATGTCCTCGACAGCCGTGTGCGTGATGTCCTCGCCGGCCAGCGAGACCCGCCCGGAGCTTGCTCGCTGCAGCCCCGAGATCGTGCGCAGCAGCGACGTCTTGCCCGCGCCATTTGCACCGAGCACGGCCGTGACCTCTCCCTCCAGCACCCGGAGCGAGACGTCATCCACGGCCCGCACCGGGCCATAGTCAGTGACGAGATTCTCGACATCAAGCATCGTGTCCCGCACGCCTAGGAGCTGCCTTGTCGCCCAGATACGCCTCGAGCACGCGCGAATCCGAGCGCACGGTCTCCGGTGGTCCCGTGCAGATGACGCGACCGAAGTCGAGCACGGCGACTCGGTCGCAGATGGACATGACGAAGTCCATGTGGTGCTCCACGACCATCACGCTCATCGTGCCGCGGATGCTGCGGATCAACGCCGCGAGCTGCTCGAGCTCCGCAGCGTCGAGACCGCTCGCAGGCTCGTCGAGCATGAGCAGCGCAGGTTCTGCCGCGAGTGCCCGCGCGAACGCGATGCGCTTCTGGGTGGCGAACGGCAGCGAGTCGGGACGACGCTCGGCGACGTCGTCGCACCCAACCGCGCTCAGTGCCCTCAGTGCCCGCACACGTAGCGCCCGCTCGTCGCGCTCGGCGCGAGGCAGCGCAACGAGCGCGCTCAGCATGCCCGTGCGCCCAAAGCGCTGTGCACCGACCATCACGTTCTCCGCGACCGTCAGGCCGGAGAAAAGGCCGACACCCTGGAGCGTACGTGCGATCCCCTCGCCGGCGCGGCGATCCGGGCGCATGCGCTCGAGTCGTTGGCCTTTCCAGAAGATCGTCCCCGATTGCGGTCTCACGAAGCCTGAGATGCAGTTGAACAGCGTTGTCTTGCCCGCGCCGTTCGGGCCGATCACGCCGAGCACCTCCCCGCTCGCAACGTCGAGCGAGACGTGCTCCAGCGCCGTGATCCCACCGAAACGCACGGTCACCCCCTGCACCGCGAGCGGAGCAGAACCCGTGAGGGGCTCCCTTGACAACTCCACGGAAGTCATGCTACTCCTTGTGCGAATGCTTAGTGCGCATTCGCACGACCTCGCCCGCTCCAGCCACCAGTGCCTGAGATCACCACCGATGAACGGGGATCCACGCTGGTCCCAAATGCGCCAGCAGCCCGCGTTTGCGGGGCTTATGGAGCCAACCCAAGGCCTTTGCGGCTACCGGCGCTGGTTCGATGTCGCTAGCCAGCACGGACCGGACGTGGCGAATACGCCGCCGAGGTGGTCGCGTATCAGCTCATTCCGTCCTGCCAGAGAAGCTATTGCGTGTGGTCCTCATAGCATCGGCTGGACACTCCGAAGGTCAACGGAGCGCTTCTCGGCTTCCTCAGGGCACCACAGCTGCCCTGAGGAGGGAGAGCTGGCCATGCACCCTTCGTCAACAGCGACCGGTCAGCTCTCCCACGGGAATCGACCGCGCGCCTATTATGAAGATTTCCGTCGCTGGCAAGTCCATGCGGCGTCTGTTGCGATCTCCCTGCGGAGGAGAAGTCATGGAGTTTCTGGTCGAGTCGAGCTCAACGTTCCGCTGGGCGCCAGCAATGAGCGGTGATCACCTTCCCGAGCCTCGCCTGACCAAGGGCGTGTCTTCATCAGCGTTGGCGGCCGGCGGGCCAGAGACGCGATCTACGAGTCATTCCAACAACGGAGGTCAGCATGAGCACCCTCGACGAGGGGATGGTCTTGGCCCACTTCATCGTTTCAGATGATGTCGAGCGTTCCCGACGTTTCTACACCGAAGTACTGGGCGGCAAGACTGTGATCTCCGGAGAGGCGGATGACGAGGTGACCTACGTCGCGCTTGCCAACAGCTGGATCATCATCAACGTCGGAGGAGGTCCGACGGACGACAAGCCGACCGTGACGCTGGAGACGCTGCCCGACCCGGATCGGGTGAACAGCTTCCTCAACATTCGGGTTGCGGACATCCATGCTGTCTATGCCGAGTGGAGCGCGCGGGGCGCCCACTTCCTCACGCCGCCGAAGCAGCACGAGACCGAGATGCGCTGTTACATCCGCGATCCCGACGGCTACCTGATCGAGGTGGGTCAAACGACGCTGGCGAGAGGTTGGCGTCCACCGTCTTGATCTCCCGTGTGGGCACGCTGGTGAGGGGTGGGCTTGCACCACAGGTCCAGTGACGATACGCGCTGCTTGGGATAAGACATATCGTGCCTGATCGCTCAGCTCCGGCTTACGAGTATGTGAGGCGCGGTGTAGAGACCCGTTACCGACGCTGCGGACGACCAGGCGCCGATGGTGGTCTGTAGGCCCATGTGGGTCAACGAACATCGCCGTCCCCGAACGCAGCAGGGATGAGCATCGATTGATCACTCCCGCAGTCCTGCGAGTCACCGACGCTTGTGGGCGTCGATCGCTACGATGGCGTCGTGCTGTCACGAACGATCTGCCGCTGGATGGCGCTCGGATTGGCCTACACCGGGCTCATACTTGCTGGTCCGGCGACCAACGCCTTTGCGGACATCACCCCGGTCGCGCTTGGTAAGTGGAAGGCGACGACGAGCACTCATCAGACGTTCAAGTTCAAGATCGTCCAGCACGGGCCGAAGGCGAGCTGCGGAACCAAGACCTCGGCGCGCTGCTTCTACGCCCTCAGTTATCCTACGATCCCCGATCCGTGCCCCAACGGACAGTCCGGCGGGGGCGTATTCGGAGTCCCCAACGGCTTCGTCAACCTGCGCGGCATCTTTTCCTACAAGCAGGGGTCACCGACCAGCGACGAATATATGCAGTTTCGTGTGGCCCTCTCAGGGAGCAAAGGGACCGGCACCCTTCGGAGCACCTCGCCTGAGGAACTGGGTGTCGAAAGCCCGCCTGTATGCGACAGCGGCACGATCACGTTCACCGCGCGCCACCTGTAAAGGCGCCTGAGGGCGGGGAACACGCAGGCACAGCGACAGTGCCGCTGAACCGCTCACTACGACTCAGGACTGCGACGGCCGCAAGCCGTGCAACGAGCTTGCAGTCGTGCCCGAAGATGCCGGCGCTCGACCTAGCGACTCTCGCGATCTCGCTCACTGGGTAGCCTTGTGTCATGGAGATGAGGGATGCGGTGATCGTGGGGGCTCGTTGCGCGAGCTCGGCGATAGCCGATTGCATCGCTCCCGCAGCGGCCACCAGTCTCCTGATGCTCCTCTACGAACGCCCGATCCGCCGCTATCGGGCATCGAAGACCAGGAGCTGAAACGCGATGACCGAGCTACCGATTGCAGCTGTGCTCGCCGATGTGGATGGCACACTTGTGACGCAGGAGAAGCTTCTGAGCGAGCGTGCGATCACGGCCGTCGGTCGTTTGCGCGAGCAGGGCATCGAGTTCGCCGTGACCAGCGGCCGTCCTCCCCGCGGCATGTCGATGCTGATCGAGCCGCTTGTCCTGACCACGCCGATCTCGGCCTTCAATGGCGGGCTGATCGTGCGCCCGGACATGTCGGTTCTGGAGCAGAAGATTGTTCCTGAAGCGGTCGTCGGCCTGGCAATCGAGTTGCTATCCGCGGCCGGGCTCGACGTGTGGCTGTATAGCGGCGCCGACTGGCTCGTTCGCGACCCCAAGGCTCCTCATGTGGACCGGGAGTCGAGCACGGTGAGGTTCGAGCCGACGGTGGTGAAAAGCTTTGACGGCGTCAAGGACGTCGCCAAGATCGTGGGAATCTCCGACGACCACGGCCTGGTGGCGGCGACCACGAAACAGGCGCGCGAGAAGCTCGGCGACCATGTCTCCGCTGCGCAATCCCAACCCTACTACCTGGACATCACCCATCCTCGGGCGAACAAGGGCGAGGTCGTCAACTACCTCTCCGCGCATCTCGGCATTCCGGGCAACCAGTTCGTGACGATCGGGGATATGCCCAACGACGTCCTCATGTTCGCCCGCTCCGGCCTCAGCATTGCGATGGGCAATGCGAGTCCGGAGGTGCAGCGCGCCGCCCGGCGCGTGACCGCCTCCAACGAGCAGGAGGGGTTCGCAAAGGCGATCGAGCGCTTCGTGCTACGCGGGGAGCGACAGGGGTGAAATAGCCGCTTGCCTTGTAGAGTCGCAGGCCATCGCCCAGCAATCTCGCTGCCAATCAAAGGGATTGCGTTGGGTAGAGACTACGTGAAGAACCAATTTTGAGTCTAACAAGTATGACTACGAGGGCTGATAACATGGTTATGAGGCTAACGCGTAACAGGCGCGTATTGCTGGCAGTTGTTATAGGTAGCGTGGCTGCCGTGGCGGGTATCTCTGTCGCTAGTGGTGCTTTCGCGGCTAACAGGCCGGCGGTTCACAGGCATGTCGTGAGACGTTCGGCACATTTCGCACCAAGGTGGCCTTTCTCCATTTTCTCCCATCCTGCTACAGATCGTGCCCACAGCGCAGATGTCGGTAAGGCGTCTGCTCCGCAAGGCGCTATCTTGGCTGGCGTGAGTCATGTGGATGGCGTAACAGACGAACTCTACGCTTGGCATAAGACGCGACAGGAAGACTGTCTTGTAGATGTTGAAGGGGGGAGCGAAACTACGGTCGCGTGTTCGCCAAGCTCCGCAGCCGAAGCCGAAGGAATCTCGTGGATAGGTACCAACTCTGCGGCGACGGGGACACCCGGCGGTGTCGGTGTGGTGGCTATGGTGCCAGATGGTGTTACAAAGATCGAAGTTACGGGCGCCGATGGCTCGACAAGCACTATCGAAGTGACGAACAACGTGGCCGACGACACCACTCAGGCTAATGTCAAGGAATACCGTTACACGATGCCAGACGGCAAAGTCGTGTCACGTAAGGGTGAGTTGCATCCACCTAAGGCTGAATGACATCACTTCGCGTTCTCGCTCTCGGGCGTCTTTCGCCGCGCGGAAGCGATGTTTCGACACTGGGCGCCCGGCCAAGTACCGGGCGCCGGTTCGTGCGCGGCACGAGTCGTAGCCCCAGGCGCCCGCGAGCCTCGGGCAGACACGCACGCGCGCATAGTGCGCTTGGCTAGCTGCCAAAACCTTCGTGCACGTTTTGCCGTGCTGCTTCTGTAAAGGCGCGTCCCCCCGGATGAAACGGCCTGGGGATCTTGGAGGCCCAACGAACCGGGGCGGTTCAACCCGAGATAGGTCACGGCGTAGTGGGCCGCGGTCGGGCTGGCCAGCTCATCTGCAAAAGTGGCTCATATGCAGGAATCTTTAGGAATGGGCGAAACTGCTCGCCGCGCAAACCATCCGCTGATAACCGCGCCGACGATCGTGGTCTAGCGGCGCTGCTACTGGCTGGTGCGTCAGACTATTTGCGCCGATCGGCGGGCTCGCGTGCCGGCCAAGCAAGAGGCCGCCATCTGGTGTAGCAATGCTGCTACACTGGCTCTCGTGTCGGTCACGATTCCGCAGCGCGAGCTCCGTAACCAAATAAGCGACGTGCTCAGGCGCGCCGAAAGTGGGGAGCACTTCATGATCACCGTGGGCGGACGGCCGGTAGCCGAACTTGGACCTCTGGCCAGCGCCCACAAGCCAGCAGCACCTGGTCGACTTGCGGCAATCCTCGCAGAGGCGCCGGCCGACACCGCGTGGGCCACGCAACTGCGCCAAATGCGCGAGGAAGACCTCGCGTTGGCCCAGGACACCTGGGCCACTTGACGGCGCTGATCGACACAAGCATCCTGATCGAAGGCGTCACGCCGGAGATCAGTGAGTCATGGGTAGTGAGCGCCATCTCGGTCGGCGAGCTCGAGGCGGGCGTGCTGCTGGCGCCTGACGGCGCGACGCGTGCCCTGCGGCTGCGGCTGCTGTCCGCCGTGCTCGCAGAGGCTCCCGTCATCGATGTCGATCGCACGGTCTCCGCCCGCTACGGCGAGCTTCGCGCCGCCAGCGGAAGACGACCGACGAATGACCTCTGGATCGCCGCAACCGCGCTCGCCCACGATTTCACACTCATCACGGGCGACGAACGCCAAGTGGCTCTGCCACTTGTCCGCGTGACGCTTGTCCCGCACACGTAGCAGTCCAGTCGGCACAGTTTCGGCGACTCATGGTTTGTTTGCCGACAAGAAAATGGGCGAAACTTGTCGGCGCGCAAACCATGCGCTGGTGGCGGCACCGGCGGTCGCGATCGTGTGATCGGGGCCGGTTGCGGAGCCACATGGGGCTCGCGCAACGGTTGGGAACGGCGGGGCGCCGGGGCCACTGCAAACCGCCGCACCCAACGGTCGGTCCATAAGCCTTGACTTCTTATAAGGCATGGCTTATACTAGCCGTGTGTGGGAGATCAATCTGACCGACCAAGCCGCCGAGTGGTATCTCGCTCTCGGTGACGTCGAGCGCAGGCAGATCACCGCCGCTATAGATGAGCTGGAGGCACGCGGACCGGCTCTTGGACGGCCATTTGTGGACCGGATCAAGGGCAGCCGTCATCACAACATGAAGGAGTTGCGGTCCATCGGCGGCAACATCCGCGTCCTCTTTGCATTTGATCCCAACCGGGAAGCCATCCTCCTGATCGGGGGCGATAAGACCGGCCAATGGCAACGGTGGTACAAGGAGAACATCCCTATCGCTGATGCTTTCTACGATGAATATTTGGAGCAATATTATGAAGACGACCAAGTGGAGAGACGCTCGCCGTAGGGCCGTCAAGCCGGACGATGAGCCGCATATTCAGCGAGCCCGCGAGGCAATACGGGCCGAGCTACGTCTAGCGGAGCTACGCAAGCACCGCGGTGCCAGCCAGGCCAAGATTGCCAAGCGCCTCGAAGTTTCCCAGTCCAATGTGTCTCAGCTCGAGCGTGGCGACGATGTCAAGCTCTCAACACTTGACAGCTATGTCAAGGCTCTCGGCGGCCATCTGAAGATCAGCGCTGTCTTTGAGGATGAGACTATCCCGATCAGCTAACACGCGCACAACCATCCAGCCGTAGACCAGAGTCGTTCAACGCTGCCCAGACGATGGTTTGCGCGCCGACAGTTGACGTCGCCTGAAGTCGCCTTCGGACTGCTGTTTCAGGCGGCGTAGTCAGCCGGAGCGGAGGCGGCGGGACTGGCCGCTTCGCTGGCTTTCGCTTCATCTCGGCCGCGCGGCGGGTGGCCGCGAGCACTTTTGGTTGGGCGACCTGGCCCCGATCTCGGTGCGCTTGATCCGATCTTGAGGCGCTTCAACCTCTTCAGCGGGGACACGAAGCACGCGAGCGTCCGTCCCGATCATTAGGCTGGCTGGCTCTCATGCCCGACGCGACGATCAAGAAGCCGACGGTCTTTCTCAGCCACGCTGCTACGGACGACCCCATCGTTCGTGTGCTGCACGACGAGATCATCCGTATCTTCGCAAATGGGGTCATCGTCTTCGCGTCAAGCGTGCCAGGCAAGGTCGCGCCCGGAGCGGATTGGCTGTGCAACGTCAACGACCAGCTTAGAGCCGCAAGTGCCGTGCTTGTCCTGATTACACCGGTCTCGCTCAACCGCCCCTGGATTTGGTTCGAGGTAGGGGCGTCATGGTCGAAGATGGAGGACGGCCGTGGGCGGATCATTCCCGTGTGTGTCCCTGAGATCGACAAGGGCACACTGCCAGAGCCGCTTAGTCGCCTACAAGCGATGTCTCTAGGGAAGGCAGCAGAGACGCGAGAGATCTTTCAGACACTCGTAGATCTATTTGGATTCGGCAATCTAAAGGGGTTTCGCCATGCAACTATTAAGACGAAGCTTCCGCGTTACGCGGACTTGACGGTTGCTGAGAGCGATCTTCGATCTGGCGCCGTATATAACGGACCCTACGAGGCCTACTCTGACGATGAGCTTGAGGAGGTCTTGGATGAGGAGATGCTGAGGCCCGCTTGGAGAGGCGCTATAGATCCGTATGAGACAAGCAGAGACTTTCGTGGACGGCTCCTTCACTTCCGCGCCATAGATGACAAGTACGATCTGCCGCCTGGCACCGCAAATAGGCTGCTCCCCCATGCAGCAGTTGACCGCTACTACGTGGAAGCGACACAGCACACTGCAAACACCATCCGCTTCCAACTGGACTCGGATGCCTGGGCGCAAGCGAAGGAAGAGCGAGAACAAGAATCAGATTAATGAACTCGACCGTGTGAGCAAACTAACCTCGCTGTTGCGAAGTAACTCACTACCGCTCCAAGCCGGGAATATCGAGTGAGCTTTCGCTCACCGTCGGATCGATGCCGATCGATTGCAGGAACGCAATGATCGTGCTCGGATGATATGCGAGCCCAAACTCAACGATCCGATGCACGGTCTCGCGATACCGCGTCTCACCATCATGGACATCGACGACCTCGTAAGCTTGCACGCGCTGAGATTCGCTACCAAATGCCATACCGACTGCCTTGGTGCCGTTGTGGAATGTGATTAGGGGAGAGCCCGAGCAGCCCTCTATTACCGGGTAGGGCAATCTCAGTCGTTGAAAGCCGCCTTGCCGCGCAACTGCCACGACTGTACCCTTGAAGGACCCGACTTCGAACTGCTGCTCGCCAGAGTAGTAACCGATCAAATTGGCGCTTGTGCCCATCAGCACCTCGGATGGGTCTAGCAGAGGTAGGTAGCACGGAGTTGTGCGGCCAACCGCTCGTGGCACGAAGGCAATGTCGAGTCCAACATCCGGTGGGGAGGAGATGTGCTCTTGTATCGGCCACACATGCTGGTGGCCAGGGTCAATGATCCCCACTCGGATCGGCTTGCCCTCTGCGTCCACCCGACTAATCACGTGTAGGCACGTCAAACATCCGCCGTCAGTGGTAATCGGAAAGCAACTTCCTGCCAAGGAAACCGGCTGGTTGCTCTCGTTCAGTACGGCAACGGGAAAGACCAGGTCATGTGTATTCATGCCCATTGCGGTGGTCCCGAGGTCAGCGAGGCCGACTTTGTCTGCCAAGGTCAGTCATGATTGCCCCTTCTGGATACAACATCATTGACAGTCAAAGGATCATCTTGCAGAGAGATGCCTATCAGCGCCCAGTTGCCGGCGTTGTAGATCTCCTCTTCGGCCTGGATAGGCAATCGATCAAGGGCATCGAGCAGGGCCGCTCGTTGTAGAGGCGTCATACGATCGATCTTTTCGGCAACCTGGTACGCGATGGCGTCGGCGGGATTGTCCTGCCTCTCTGCTTGAGCGATTTTACGCTTGACAACGCGCAGCAGATAGTCGCTTGGATTCTCGTGCTCAGGTACGAACGGGTCGCCGGACAGCGTCTCCTCGACTTGATGTTGAAACTCGGCTACGGCTAGCCAGATCGCCTCGCGTCTAGTCAGGCGCACGTCGCCGAGTGCTTGTCCAAGGAGCAAGTAGTAGCGACCGAGATCACGCTTCACGATTTGGCCCTCAGTGCCTGCGCGTACGGCACGCTGCTTGATTGCGGTACGAAGCTTGCCTGGCCGAAACGAAACGGGCGCCTCGCGAGGCTGGGAGGGATGCTTGGGCATAACAAGGCAAGTTTACCATAGGTCTACCGCTGGTCAACCATATGTCGCCCATATAGCAAAGGAGCGACGCCAGCGGTCTGTCCGGGGACCTCGCTACCCATCCACCCGTCCGACATATCAGCGGTCGGACGGGCGTTGGAGGCGCCCGCCCGACCTTCAGCACCGAAGGGCTCGCCTTCGATGCCGCGGCAAACCGTAGCTGGCTTTTGTCGTGGGTGGCTTGGCGCGTGCTTCTTCGGCTTGGACCGAAAGGAGCCCTCCATGAATATGACGATCAACCGCAGCGAACGGGACGCGATCTACGACGGGGTGATGACCGATCTCACGGCGCTCGATGACGTCTATACGCATCTGAGCCACGATGAGTCTGCCGATGCTAGGCGGCTATGGCGGCGTTTCGCGGTCGAGTTGCGGCTGCTTGACGACTTGGGCTGGGAGCGAGACTCGAATGCAGCGCGGTTCGAGCTGACGTTGCCTGCGCGGGAGTTGCGCCCGATCATCGAGCGCATCTACTGGTCTTCTGCGAGCGCCTTGTCCGACAAACCGGACGAACTGCTGGAGGATGCTCGCAAGACGATCGGCACCGCGGCCGTGGCCTGTCCGGAGATCCTGGCAAGGCTTGCAGAGGACGGGCTGCCTGACTGCGGCGCCGGTCTGGCGGAGACGGCCACTGATTGAGCGGCAGAAGCGGCGTGCGTTCTCGGGATGGACGTGCGCCGCATCGCTCCCGCCAGCCGGTTCCTGAGACCCGACGGACCTGGTACGCAGCTTGCACACAACTGGCAAGCCGTGTCTGCCTTGGTCGCGTGTCCCGTAACCAGGGTCAGATCGACCTTTCTACTTTGGAGAGCCTTTGACAGGCTGGCTGTGTTGGTCGGCTGTCCCGTGGAGGCCGTGGATTGTGCCTTTCTTGTATTGCCCTAGGCCATTCCGCCGGCTGAAAGAGGTTATGCGTGAATGTGTACGTGCTGATGGTCGTGTGCGTGTCGCTCGCCTGCGGGTGCAGCCGCTTGCTGCTGGGATGGAGCGCGAGGCGACGCGGCTGCTCGCTGTGCTGTTGGCTGATGCGGCGAGGCGCGCTGAGGCTGCCCGTCAGGGATGTACGGCGGCGATCGATGGGCCGTTGGGTGCTCCGATAGCTACTCCGAAGAACCGGCGCGTCGGTCGGGGGAATCCCCAGTAGTCATGCGGGATCGGCGCCCTGTGGCGAAGTCCGACAATAGAGGAGAGAAGACAAGTTGAAGGAGATCGTCCGCCCCAGGCGGTTCAGCGATCAGGATGCGTTGCGACTAGCGGCTCATGTGACTGAGCGTGATCGGCAGATAGCAGTGGACTGTTTTGAGCATCATGTGCTGACGAGCAGCCAGATCAAGCGTATGCACTTCACAAACACGAGGGCTGCTACCGCTCGTCTGAACGTGCTGTATCGATTGCGTGTGCTTGATCGCTTCCGTCCTTCTTTGCCGAGGGGGCAGGGCACTGCTCCGTATCACTGGATTCTCGATGAGGGTGGCGCACTCATCGTCGCGGCCGAACGCGATGTGGAGCGCGCAAAGCTTGGCTGGCAGCACGCGGTCGCTGTGAACGTCGCTACGAGCGCCAAGCTCGCTCACCACTTCGAAGTCAACGAGTTCATCGTGCGGCTGACCGTCGAAGCCAGAGAGGCCGGAGGCTGCCTGCTGGAGTGGTATGGCGAACGCACCTTGAATGGCTTCTTCAATGGCGAGTTGATCCCCGACAGCTATGCCGTGCTGAGCCTGCGCGACCGGGCGCCCATGCACTTGCTGGTCGAGCTTGACCGTGGCACAGAGACCTTGGAGCGCCTGCGGGCGAAGGCCAAGCGCTACGACCGGGAACTGCGCTACAGAGCGTGGCGGGAAGTCGATCCGATCGTGCTGTTCGTCGTACCAAGCCAACGACGCGCAAACACCGTCACCGGCACGCTCGCAGAGATAAGCCCGTCTCTTGCCGTGATCGTCTGGAGCAGCGAGCACCAACCCGCCTCTGGCGAACGTGCTGGACGTTGACGCGAGCCGCCGCCGAACGTGCTCGACAGTGCACGCGGAGGGGTTGTGATCGCCGCTGGCATCTGATCTGCTCATCCATCCACGGAACCCCGAGAAGGAGGTGCCCATGACGCGCGTTTGCCTCTACACCCGCATCTCCACAGACGAGGAGAACCAGCCAACCTCCCTCGCCTCCCAAAGGGAACGGTTGGAGGCGTTCTGCAAGGTGCAGGAGGACTGGCGGATCATCGCCCACCACGAAGACCGCGCCACCGGCACCAAGCTCGACCGGCCCGGCCTACAAGCAGCGCTCGACCTCGCCCGCCAAGGAAGGATCGACCAGCTACTCGTCTACCGCATCGACCGCCTGAGCCGCAAGGTTCGCCAGCTCGCGGGGATTGCCGAGGAACTGGACAAGCTCGGCGTGACCCTGCGCTCCGCGACAGAGCCATTCGACACCGGCTCTGCTGCCGGACGGATGATGCTGCAAATGCTCGGCGTGTTCGCCGAGTTCGAGCACGCCACCATCGTCGATCGCGTTACGTCAGGCATCGAGCGCCGGGCACGGGAAGGTCGCTGGCCGAACGGACGCATCCCCTTCGGCTACCAGCGCAACGAGCGTAAGGAGCTTGTCTCCGACGAGCGCACCGCCCCGGTCATCCGACGCATCTTCAAGTGGTACGCCGCCGGGCGATTGGGCGCCGCCGCTATCGCTCGGCGTCTGGACGCTGAAAGCGCGCCTGCACCACCGCGCGGCTGGCAGCCCGGGGTCGTGCTGTGGATTCTCGCCAACCAGGCGTATGTCGGGCAGGTCCATTGGCGCGAGCAGACGTTCCCCGGCATCCACGAGCCTCTGATCGACACGGACACCTTCGACCACGCGCAAGCGCTGTTGAAGGAGCGCGGCGAGGATTTGGCGATGCGCGCAGCAAGCCGCGCGGACTTCCTGCTCACCGGCCTGGTGCGCTGCGGGCGCTGCCGCCGCGCCTACGTCGGGATGTCCGCCAAAGGCAATGGCGGCACCTACCACTACTACGCCTGCTCCGGCCGACAGAAGCTCGGACGCCGAGGCTGCGACGGCGAGCGACTGCCTAAGGACAAGCTGGAGGCCGCAATCCTCCACCAACTCACCGGGCTCTACCGCGACGGCAGCCTCATCCGCAACGCGATCGAGCAAGCCGCCGCCAGCGATGAAACCGACCGCGCCGCGCTCACCGAAAAGCGCACCTCGCTCGCCAAGGAGATCGCCCGCGCTGAGCGCGCGATCGAGCGCTACCAAGGCGCCTTTGAGAACGGCGACCTCGACCCCGCCCGCTTCAAGGAGCGCCTATCCGCCCTGGATGCGCGCCTGGACGCGCTCCACGGTCAAGACCAGGCGCTCGCTCTTGAACTCGCCTCACACGCGCCCACAACACCGGATACGGCCACCCTCCACGCCATCGCCGACCAGCTCGATCACGTCATCGCCCACGGCGAGCCCGAGCAAGCAAAGGCCCTACTCGCAATCCTCATCGCAGACCTCCGCATCAACAGCCGCAGCGAAGTCCTACCCACCTACCGCCTCAGCACACCCACGGTTTGCGCGCCGACAAGTTCAGTGGAGCTAGCCGGGCTCGAACCGGCGACCTTCTGGCTGCCAGCCAGACGCTCTCCCAACTGAGCTATAGCCCCAAGATCAGCTTGAGTCTACCGTCTTCCTGGCGCGGGCGACTCTGTGGCTGGCTGCGCAGATGGGAGCCGCCGCAGCCTGTCGAGGACGTCGGCCAGCTCGTATTCGAATGCCCAGTTGACGCCTGTCGACTGGTTGTTGCAGGCCGCCTCGATCCGCAGGTGCATGGTTGATCGTTCGCCGAGATCTGTGATCGGAATCAAGTGGCATCGACGCAGATCCGGCGCGTATGAGGCCACTGCGTCGATCCCGCCAGGTGTGTAGGTCGTCGAGAGGTAGCCATCGGGCGTGCACCTGTTCGTCCTTGTGTTTATGACCAACACGCCACCCACCCGGTGCGCAAGCTTGCACTGGACACGCAGGAGTGAGGGCTCGAGATCGATGACGAGGTCATAGCGGCGACCTTCGCAGAGCGGGCGCAATACGGTCAGCCCCATCTCGATCGCGGCGGCCGTGATCGCAGCTTCTGCCATCGCTCCTCTCTGGCTTGGAGTCAGCGTTCTCATGGCAACAGTCTTGCGCGGCGACTGTGACAGGAGTGTGCCCTTTGTGCCAGGAGTGTGACAAGTGCTCCAGCCGCGCTCTGCCCCCCTACTGCCGCGGCATGAACTCGGGCACATCCAGGTCGGGATCGCCCTCCTGGCCCGACGTGTCTCGGGCGTCTGCCCCGGTCGCCTCCCGTGTGCGTTCCCGGTTCCCGTCTGCCGACCGCGGACCGGAGACCTGGTCGAGGCGCGCGGTCATGCTCCCGTGCGTGAGCTTGACGTCTCGCAGCAGGCGCTCGGCGTTGGTGCGCAGGGAGGAGGAGAGCTCGCGCAGGTTGCGTGAGATCACGCTGCCGTCGCGCAGGACTTCCTGGGCCACGCCGTGGGCCTCGGAGACGACGTCCTGCGCGTGCTGGCGTGCGCGCGCACGCACCTGCTTTGCCTGCTCCTGCGCCTCCGTTGTGATGCGCGCGAGCTCGGCCTCTCTCTGCGCGATCGCCTGCTGGGTCTGCTCCTTGGCCGCTGCTCGCAGGAGCTCGGCCTCCTGCGAGGCCTGGGCCAGCGTCCTCTGTGCCTCATCGGTCGCGTCGGCGAGCTTGCGCTGCGTCTCGGCCTCTGCGCGCAGACGCGCCTGCTCGGCCTCGCGCCGCGCGATCGCGAGGATCTGCTCGCTCTCCGATCGCGCTGCGGCTCGCGCCTGCTCGGCCTGCGAAGCGGAGGCGTCGAGCGTCGTGGTCGCGCTCTCGCGAGCGCCTGAGAGCAAGGTCTCGGCTTCCTGGCGTGTCTCGGAGAGCAGCGTGGCGGCTTGGTCGCGCGCTGTCGCGATCGCCTGCTCGGCCTCGATGCGCGCCCGCTCGGCGATCTGCTGGGCCTCCTGGCTTGCCTCAGCGAGCGTCTGGGCGGCGGCGTGCAGGTGCTCGTCTGCCTCCCTGCGCGTCTCGCTGGCGTTCGCGAGCGCCTGGCTGCGCATCGCCTCGATCTGGGTCCTGGCGTGCTCCAACTCTTCGCGCACCTCCTCCTCGGCTGCGCCGAGCCTGATCGATGCGGCTCTCTCGGCCTCCTCGATGCGCGCCTTCGCGCGGTCCTCGGCACTGCGGCGCAGCTGCTCGGCGGTGTGCTCGGCTGCCTGGACGATCTCTTCCACGCGCGCCGATGTCTGTGCTGCGTCCACGAGAGCATCGTAATCGGCTCTGCGATGATCGATCGATCCAGGCCCGCCCGGTAACCTGCCCACTCTGATGAGTGAGAGGCGCTACGAGCCAAGTGAGATAGAGCCGCGCTGGCAGCGCGTATGGGCCTCCGAGCGCACCTGGGAGGTCACCAACGAGGGGTCCGCGCGGGCGCGCGGCGGCCGCGAGGAGGGCTCCCCGCCCAAGTCCTACGTGCTGGAGATGCTCCCGTACCCGAGCGGCGAGCCGCACATCGGCCATCTGAAGACCTACGCCGTCGGCGACGCGATCGCCCATTTCCATCGCCGCACCGGCCACCGGGTGCTGCATCCGATGGGCTATGACGCCTTCGGGCTGCCGGCGGAGAACCACGCGATAAAGACGGGCGTTCACCCGCGCGACTCGACGGCCGCCTCGATCGCCTCCTTCCAGCGCCAGTTCCGCTCCTGGGGGATATCGATCGACTGGTCGCGCGAGCTTGCGACCGACGAACCCACCTATTACCGCTGGACCCAGTGGATCTTCCTGGAGCTGCTGCATGCGGGCCTTGCCTATCGCAAGCAGGCGGCGGTGAACTGGTGCCCGAACGATCAGACCGTGCTGGCCAACGAGCAGGTGATCGAAGGCCGTTGCGAGCGCTGCGGCGCAGAGGTCGAAGTCCGTCAGCTCGAGCAGTGGTTCCTGCGCATCACCGACTACGCGGAGCGGCTGCTGCACGACCTCGACACGATCGACTGGCCCGAGCACGTCAAGACCATGCAGCGCAACTGGATCGGCCGCTCCGAGGGAGCGGAGGTCAACTTCCGCTGCGAGGAGATCGGGGTGGACTACCCGGTCTTCACCACCCGCCCGGACACGCTCTTCGGCGCTACGTTCTTCGTGATGGCGCCCGAGCACCCCGACGTGCTGGCGCTGGTGGAGGGCACCGACCGCGAGCAGGAGGTGCGCGAATACATCAACAGGGCGCTGACCGAGTCCAATCAGGAGCGCGGCGATGCCGAGAGGCCGAAGACGGGAGTTGCGCTTGGCAGGACCGTGACCAACCCGGTCAACGGGCAGCAGATCCCGATGTACGTCGCCGACTACGTGCTGATGGAGTACGGCACCGGCGCGATCATGGCGGTCCCTGGGCACGACGAGCGCGACTACGACTTCGCCCGCGCGCACGGTCTGCCGATCAGGCGCGTGATCGAGGGCACGCCGCGGGAGGGCGGCGACGAGCAGGGATTGCCCTACACCGGAGACGGGCCGCTCGTGAATTCCGATCCCCAGTTCGATGGGATGGGCAACCGCGAGGCGCTTGGCGAGATCGTGCGCTGGCTGGACCGCGAGGGCAAGGGCCACGCCTCGGTCAGCTACCGGCTGCGCGACTGGCTGATCTCCCGCCAGCGCTATTGGGGCTGCCCGATTCCCGTCATCTACTGCGAGTCCTGCGGGATGGTGCCGCTGCCGGAGGACCGGCTGCCCGTGGAGCTGCCCGACGTCGAGGACTACGCGCCGAAGGGACGCTCGCCGCTCGCAAGCGCGGAGGACTGGGTGGCGACCACCTGCCCCTCCTGCGGTGGCCCGGCGCGCAGGGAGACGGACACGATGGACACCTTCATCGACTCCTCCTGGTACTTCCTGCGCTACTGCGACCCCCACAACCAAAATGCCGCCTGGGACCCGGATGCGCTGCGCGAGTGGATGCCCGTGGACCAGTACATCGGCGGGGTCGAGCACGCGATCCTGCACCTGCTGTATTCGCGCTTCTTCTGCAAGGCGCTGGCGGACCTCGGGCACCTCTCCTTCCAGGAGCCCTTCAAGGCGCTCTTCACGCAGGGGATGATCACCAAGGATGGGGCGAAGATGAGCAAGTCCCACGGCAACGTGGTCCCGCCCGCGGCGATCGTGGAGAGCCATGGGGCGGACACGGCGCGTTGCTACATCCTCTTCATCGGGCCGCCCGACCAGGACGCCGACTGGTCCGACGATGGGGTGGAGGGAGTGCACCGCTTCCTGTCCCGGCTGTGGCGGCTCTCCGACGAGATCGCCAATAAGGGAAAGGCAGGGCCGCATGCGGCCCTGCCCGGGGCCGCACATGTGCGACCCCGCCGGTCGGCGCATGCGCCGACCGGAACAGCATCAGAGTCGACCGATGAGCACGCCACAGGCGCCGACCTGGAGCTGCTGCGCAAGGCGCACTGGGCGATCGAGAAGGTGAGCGGCGATCTGCGGCGGTTCGCTTTCAACACGGCGATCGCCGCGGTGATGGAGCTACTCAACGACTGCTGGCGCCTGCGCGACTCCGCCGGCGTGGAGAGCGAGCGCTTCGCGCTCTCCAGTGCCGCATCGCTGCTGTTCCCCTTTGCGCCGCATCTGAGCGCTGAGGTCTACGAGATGCTGACCGGGGAGAGGGTCTGGGAACAGCCCTGGCCGCAGGCCGACTCGCGCTATCTGGAAAGCGAAAGCTACGAGCTCGTCTGCCAGGTCAACGGCAAGCTGCGCGACCGCGTCCAGGCGCCTTCCGGCGCCGGCGAGGCCGAGCTGATCGAACTGTGCCGCCGCGCGCCGAACGTGATCGCCCACCTCGACGGCAAGCAGATCGTCAAGGAGATCGTCGTGGCAGGCAAGCTCGTCAACCTCGTGGTCCGCTAGGCCCGCTGTCTCCAGCGCGCACTAGACTCGGCCGGGTGGCGAAGCTCAGGCCGGCATACCTCATCCACGGCGACGACCATGGAGGGGTGGCCGAGCGGCGGGCCAGTCTGCGCGCGCTGGCCGAGCAGGATGGCGGCGCCGGATCGGTCGAGGTGCTCTCCGGGGATGCCGCCACACCGCAGGGCGTTGCGGGAGCGCTTGCGGCGATGACCTTCGCGGTCGGTCAGCGGGTGATCATCGTCGATGGCGTCGAGCGCTGGAAGCAGGCGGAGGTCGAGGCTCACCTCACGGCGGCGATGAAGCCGATGCCGCCGGATACGACGCTTGCACTCGTGGCCAGGGAGGAGGCGCGCGCGAAGGCGCCCGCCGGCGTGCACGCCGCGGTCAAGGGCGCGGGCGGCCAGATCGTCGCGCACTCCACCGTCAAGCCGTGGGAGCTGCCGCAATGGGTGCGCGCGCAGGGGCGAAGGCTTGACCTGGATCTCGATGTGGCGGCCGCCAAGGCGCTCGTCGCCCAGGTCGGCGAGCGCCAGCAGCGCCTGCTTCGCGAGCTGGAGAAGATTGCGCTGGAGTTCACAGGCGAGGGGGAGGAGGGGTCTGGCGCGGTGGCAATCGGTGTCGAGCAGGTGGAAGACCGCGCCGCCCACTCCTCGCAGCGGCGCGCGTTCACGCTCGCGGACGCGCTGGTGGCCGGCGATCGGCAGGCCGCGCTTGCCACCTATCTCAGGCTGGAGAGCCAAGGCGAGCGGATTCCTTCGCTCAGCTTCCAGATCGCCGCGCGGCTGCGCGATGCGCTCGCGGTCTCCGCGCGTCTGCAGGCTGGCGAGCCGGCGAAGGAGATCATCCGCTCGCTGCGGATGCCGGCCCGCGCGGCGGAGCGGCTCGTTGCCGACGTGCGGCGCACCGACCCTCAACGTCTGAGGCGGGGCCTGGCGAGCCTTGCAGAGGTGGAGGTCGATCTGCGGGGCGGAGCGCGCGTGATCGCGGGCCGCCGCAGCGCCGCCGCACTCGCGGAGCGGACGGTTGCGATTCTGACCATTGCCTCGATCGCGGGAGAAGAGGCGTGACCCGCAGGATCGCCCGTCAGCCGGGCAGCCGGTGAGGCTCTAAGCCGAGACGCTCGCCCTGATGCGAGCGGCGCGGGCCTTCTTGCGCGCGGCGGTGTTGCGATGCAGCGCGCCGCGCTTGACGGCCTTGTCGATCGTGCTGGTGAGCGTGCGCATCTCGGTCTCGGCGCTCTGCGCCTCGCCGCTCGCGGCAGCCGCTTCCAGGCGCCGGAAGTAGGTCTTCACCGCGGAGGTGTACCTGCGGTTCTCGTTCCGCTCGCGCTCGGCGCGCAGGATGCGCTTCTTCTGTGAATGGATGTTGGCCATCGTTCGAGCGCCGTACTATAGCGGCCTTGTCGAGCACGACCGAAGTCCCCGAGGAGCCGTTGCCGCCTCCGCGCTCAGACGGCGAGCGGCGGGGGGGAGATCCGCCGGGCGGAGGCGGCGCCGGCGAAGGGCGGGTTGCACGCAACACGGCGATCTTCTCGCTTGGGACGGCCCTCTCGCGCGTCGTTGGCCTGGCGAGGGAAATTGTCTTCGCGAGCTTCTTCGGCACCACGCCCGCGGCCTCCGCCTTCACGCTCGCCAACCAGGTTCCCAACCTCTTCAGCAACCTGTTTGCCAACGCCGCGCTCTCGGCGGCCTTCGTGCCGGTCTTTACCGACCTGCTCCAGCAGGGCCGTAGACGCGAGGCCTTCAAGCTCGCCTCGAACCTGCTCTGGATCATGGTGATCGTCCTTGGGGCGCTGACCACGATCTTCATCCTGCTTGCCGGCGTGATCATGCCCCTGTTCACGGGCCCGACCTTCCACGCCTACCTCGTCGACCTCACCGTCGGCCTCTCGCAGGTGCTGTTCCCCGTCGTCCTGCTGCTGGGCGTCACCGGCCTCCTGGTAGGCGTGCTGCAGTCCTACGACCACTTCACGATCCCGGCGATCGCGCCGGCGGTCTGGAACATCGTCATCATCGTGATGCTCGTCGTGCTGCGCCCGCACTTCCATGGCGGCGTCAACGAAGGCAATCAGCTCTACGCCTACGCGATCGCGATCCTGATCGCCACCGTCGTGCAGATGCTGATGGCGCTCGCTGCGCTTGGCAGGATCGACTTCCGCCTGCAGTTCCACATCGACTGGCGCGACCCGCGGGTCAGACAGGTGTTCCTGCTGATGCTGCCCGTCACGATCGGCCTCGGGATCGTCAACCTCGACCAGCTGATCAACTCCGTCTTCGGGACGCTGGTCAACAAGGAAGCACCGAGCGCGATCGAAAAGGCGTTCCGCATCTACATGCTGCCGCAGGGCATGTTCAGCGTCGCAGTGGCGACCGTCCTGTTCCCGACGCTCAGCAGGATGGCCTCACGCCGGGACCCCGAGGCGATGAGGAGGGCGCTTGGCATTGGGATGCGACAGATCAACCTGCTGCTGATCCCCGCGGCCGCATTCATGATCGTGCTGTCGACGCCGATCACGAGGCTGATCTTCGAACGTGGCCACTTCAACGGGCGCTCCACAGAACTCGTCTCGATCGCGTTGTTCTGGTTCGCCTTCAGCCTTCCATTCGGAGGGCTGAACCTGCT
Source organism: uncultured Actinomycetota bacterium (assembly GCA_963790265.1). Classification (GTDB taxonomy): domain Bacteria; phylum Actinomycetota; class Thermoleophilia; order Solirubrobacterales; family Solirubrobacteraceae; genus Palsa-744. The sequence continues at coordinate 2,124,793 of CAWBNT010000001.1, read as the reverse complement.
GCTGACTAGGACCTTCTTCGCGGTGCAGCGCCCCTGGATACCGACGCGGCTCGCAGCGATCAACATCGTCGCCGACATCATCGTCAGCGTCGCGCTCTACAAGCCCCTGGGGATCGCCGGTCTGATCATCGGCACCATCGTCGCCAACGTGCTGATGACCGGGCTGCTGCTGCACCGGCTCAGGATCGGCTTCAACGGCCGCATCGAAGGCGCCCAGACGACGATGATCACCGTTCGCATTGCGGTAGCCTCGGCGCTGCTCGGCGCCGTCTCCTGGGCGATCTGGCACCTGTTGAGCTCTCTGCTTGGCGGCTCGCACTCGCTGATCGCCCAGATCCTCGCGCTCGGGGTGGCGGGTCTTGCGGGCGTGGCGGTCTACGTGAGGACCGTCTTTGCGATGCGGGTGCCCGAGGCGCACCAGGTGCGCCGGCTGCTGCTCAGCCGCTTCAGCCGCTAAACGGCGCGATGCTGCGTCCTCGCTCGCTCGCGTACCAAGTACGCCACGTCACTTGAGTCCTTGCCTCACTTGCCTCTCGGTCGTCTAGGAGCGCGTGCCCTCTACCCTGTAGCGGCCCATGGACCAGAGCAAGATCCGCAACTTCTCGATCATCGCGCACATCGACCACGGCAAGTCGACGCTCGCCGATCGCATCCTCGAGCTGACCCACGCCGTCGATCAGCGTTCGATGCGCGCCCAGGTGCTCGACTCGATGGACCTCGAGCGCGAGCGGGGGATCACGATCAAGGCGCAGGCGGTGCGGGTCTTCTACACCGCCGGCGACGGACAGACCTATCAGCTGCACCTGATCGACACTCCGGGCCACGTCGACTTCACCTACGAGGTCTCGCGCTCGCTTGCCGCATGCGAGGGCGCGCTGCTGGTCGTGGACGCCTCCCAGGGCGTGGAGGCCCAGACGGTCGCAAACACCTATCTGGCCGTGGACGCGGGCCTGGAGCTGATTCCCTGCCTGAACAAGATCGACCTGCCGGGCGCCGAGCCAGAGCGGGTCGCCGGCGAAGTCTCCGAGCTGATCGGCGAGCCCGCCGAGTCGATCCTGAAGATCTCCGGCAAGACGGGGGCGGGCGTGCCCGAGGTGCTGGAGGAGCTGATCCGGCGCGTGCCGCCGCCCTCCGGCGACCCGGACGCGCCGCCGCGGGCGCTGATCTTCGACTCCCAGTTCGATCAGTACAGGGGCGTGATCGCCTACATCAGGGTCGTCGACGGCATCTTTCGCAAGGGCGAGGCGATCAGGGCGATGGCGGCCGGCACCCAGGCCGAGATAGACGACATCGGCGTCTTCTCGCCCCAGATGACGGCCGTCAAGCAGCTGGCCGCGGGCGAGGTCGGCTACCTGATCACCGGCATCAAGGACGTCACGCAGCTGCGCGTCGGAGACACGCTCACCACCTTCGCACGGACCGGCGCCGCCCGCCCGGCCGCCGAGGAGCCGCTGCCCGGCTATCGCGAAGTCAAGCCGATGGTCTTCTGCGGCCTGTTCCCGATCGACTCCGACCGCTACCCCGACCTGCGCGACGCGCTGGAGAAGCTCTCCCTCAATGACGCCGCGCTCTCCTGGGAGCCGGAGACCTCCGACGCGCTCGGATTCGGCTTCCGCTGCGGCTTCCTGGGCCTATTGCACATGGACATCGTCAGGGAGCGCCTGGAGCGCGAGTACGACCTGGAGCTTCTGGCGACGATGCCGTCGGTCGGCTTTGAAGTCAGCCTCGCGAACGGGCAAGAGATCGAGGTCCACAACCCCTCCGACATGCCAGACCCGGGCGGCATCCTGGAGATCAGGGAGCCGTTCATCACCGCCTCGGTCATTGCTCCCAGGGAGTTCGTCGGCGCGGTGATGGAGCTCTGCCAGGAACGCCGCGGCGAGCCGGCCGGCATGCACTACCTCTCGCCCGAGCGGGTTCAGCTCACCTACGAGCTGCCGCTCGCGGAAATCGTGCTCGACTTCTTCGACCAGCTGAAGTCGCGCACGCGCGGCTATGCCTCCCTGGACTACGAGCTGCACGGCGTGAAGCCCGCGAACCTCGTAAAGCTCGACGTGCTGCTTGCCGGCGACCCGGTTGACGCGCTCTCGATGATCGTGCATCGCGAGAAGGCGTATGACCTCGGCCGCTCGCTCGCCGAGCGGCTGCGCAAGCGCATCCCGCGGCAGCAGTACGACGTCCCCATTCAGGCCGCGATCGGCTCGCACATCATCGCCAGGGAGACGGTGAAGGCCTTCCGCAAGGACGTGATCGCCAAGTGCTACGGCGGCGACATCTCGCGCAAGCGAAAGCTGCTGGAGAAGCAGAAGGAGGGCAAGAAGCGGATGAAGCAGGTGGGTCGCATAGAGGTGCCCCAGGAGGCGTTCCTGGCGGTGCTGGATCTGGACGAGGAGCCCGCCAAGCGATGAGCGGGGAGGCGGCAGGCGCCGGCAGGCCCTTCCGGATCCTGTTCGTCTGCCTCGGCAACATTTGCCGCTCGCCGACGGCCGAGGGGGCGATGCGGGGGGTGGTCGAGCAGCGCGGGCTGCAAGGCCGCGTCGAGCTCGACAGCGCCGGCACGGGCGGCTGGCACGTGGGGGAGAGCCCGGATGCGCGAGCCGCTGCAGCCGCACGTGCGCGCGGCTTCGAGCTCGACGGCCTCGCACGCCAGGTGGACGCGAAGGACTTTCGCGACTTTGACCTCATCCTCGCGATGGACCGTGCCAACGAGCGCGAGCTGCGAAGGAGCGCGCCCGACCGGCAGGCGGCCGCGAAGGTCAGGCTGCTGCGCGAGTTCGACCCGGCATCGGCGGGCAGTGAGGACCTGGAGGTGCCAGACCCTTACTACGCGGCCCTGAAGGCTTCGAGCGCGTGATCGACCTCGTGCAGGCCGCCTGCGCGGGGGTGCTCGACTCGCTCGGCCTTGGCGAGCCTGCCAGGCGATGAGCCTTCCGCTCGGCGCCCGCGAGGCGCTCAGGGTTGGCGGCGGCGACATCAACGAGGCCTGGCGCGTGCGCCTCGCCGACGGGCGCCTCGCTTTCGTGAAGACGCGCCCGGATGCACGTGAGGGCGAGTACGAGCGCGAGGCGGGCGGGCTGCGGTGGCTGGCGCAGCCCGGCACGCTGCAGGTGCCCGAGGTGCTGGAGATCGGCCCTGACTATCTCGTGCTCGAGTGGATCGAGCATGGCGGGCTCGACCGGGCCGGCGCCGAGGAGCTCGGCCGTGGCCTTGCGCGGCTGCACGCTACCGGCGCCCCGGCCTTCGGCGATCCGGGCCTTGGCGGGACGGGTGGGCCATCGGTCGTCGGCTCGCTCTCGCTGCCAAACGATCCCGCTCCCGACTGGCCCACCTTCTATGCCGAGCGCAGGTTGATCCCGGCGCTCGCCGTCGCCACGCAGCGCGGTGGCATCTCGACGCTTGGCGCACGCACGGTCGAGGCGGTCTGCGATCGGATCACCGAGCTGTGCGGCCCCGCCGAGCGGCCGGCGCGTCTGCACGGCGACCTCTGGAGTGGCAATGTGCTCGCCGGCTCCGATGGCAGGCCGTGGCTGATCGATCCGACCGCCTACGGCGGGCATCGTGAGATCGATCTTGCGATGCTGCGCCTGTTCGGGGCGCCCTCGCCCCGAATCTTCGACGCCTACCAGGAGATCAGTCCTTTGGCAGATGGATGGCAGCCGCGGGTGCCGCTCTACCAGCTGCTGCCGCTGCTCGTCCATGCTGCGCTCTTCGGCGGCTCATACGGCGCGGCGGCGCAGCGAGCTGCCGCCCAGAGCCTTCGCTGAGCGCGGGCGGCCTCCCGCGCGTCACGGCCGGCCGCCCGCGTCGGATGAAGGCACATGCGGGCACATACGATCCACGAGCAGCAGCGCCTGCGCCTGCTGGCCACTGCCGTGATTGCGCGGCACTACCGCCGGCCGCTCACGCTCGCGAGCGTCGCGCGGGCACTCTCCAGCTCGCCCCGGCAGCTGCAGCGCGCCTACACGCGCGCTGAGAGCAGCTTCAGCGAGGATCTGCTGGTGGTCAGGATGGCGGCGGCGGCGCAGCTGCTGATTCATCAGCCGAGCATCCCAGTCGCCGATGTGGCAAGGCTCGTCGGCTACAGCAGGGCGACCCATTTCGCGCGTGCGTTTCGTCGCCGCTACGGGATTGCGCCAGCGGTCTTCCGCGAGCGGGAACGAAGCGCTATCTCACCTCCCTGAGCGCCTGCTCCTCAGGCACCGTCCCGGTTGGATGCACCTGGCCTGTCATGCTCAATCTGGATGAGCAGCATGGAGAGCTCGGCGGGCAGGGGAGAGGAGTCGGAGGCGCAGCAGGCGCGCAGCTCCGAAATGGCCGCGCAGTCGCGGTCCCTGCGCAACAGCCTGATCGTGCTTGCCGTCTTCTTCGCGATCGTCGCCGCGCTGCTGCTCGCCGTGCCGGGGCTGCGCTCGGTGGCCGAGCTGATCTCCGACGCGAGCGTGGGCTGGGTCAGCGCAGCGATCGCGCTGGAGATCCTCTCCTGCGTCGGCTATGTGGTGCTCTTCGAGCTGCTGTTCGGCAAGCTCGGATGGCGCCTGGCGAGCCGGCTCGCGCTCTCCGAGCTCGCGGTCAACGCGGTCGTCTCGGTCAGCGGTCTCGGCGGGATCATGCTCGGCGCCTGGGTGATGCGCAGCAAGGGCATCTCCCTGGAGCGCATCGCGACACGGTCGGTCGAGCTCTTCGTGATCACGAGCGCGGTGAACGTGGTCGCGGTCGCGGTGATCGGCATACCGATGTGGCTTGGCGTGCTGCCGGGCTCGAGCGACCCGCTGCTCACGCTCTTCCCTGCGGTGGCGGCGATCGCCGCTGTCGGCGCGACGCTCGCGCTTGCTGTGTGGGCCGACCGCTACGCGCAGAGCAACGAGCTGGCGCATCCCCGCACAGCTTCCGCGCTCGCGGCGCTTGGCAGCGGCGTCAGGGGCGTGCTGAAGCTTCTGCGCCACCCCGATCCACGGCTGCTGGGGGCGCTCGTGTACTGGCTCTGCGACACGCTCGTGCTCTACGCCTGCCTGCTCGCCTATGGCAGCTCGCCCTCCTTCTGGGTGGTTGCGATGGCCTACCTGATCGGCATGCTCGCCAATTCGCTGCCGATTCCCGGAGGCCTCGTCGCGGTCGAAGGCGGCCTGGTCGGGATGCTGTTGCTCTTCGGGGTGCGGCCGGCCTCCTTCGTACTGGCCGCGGTCCTCACCTACAGGGCGATCGCGCTGTGGGTGCCCTCATTGGTCGGCAGCGCCGCGTTCCTGTCCATCCGTCGCGAGATCGGACAGCCGCTCGTGGCGCGGGCGCGGGTCGCCGAGCGCTGATCAGCGTTCGAGCGCTTCGAGCTCGGCGAGCGCCGCTTTGGCGCTCTGGCAGGCATCTTTGGGCAGGTGCTGCATCACCTCGAACACGGCCCTCGAGCGATGGCCTGAGAGTTCTGGGCAGTAGACGGGCAGCGGCAAGGGGGCGGCGCTCGACCCGGCGGCGTTCAACGGCCGCAGCAGCCGTGCGGCGGCGAGCGCACGCACGCTGCTATTGGAGTAGACGTCGATCATCAGCCGGCCGCTGTAGAGCTCGATCGAGCGGCCTTCGTTGAAGATCGATGCTGGGACGCCGCGGATGATCGTGTTGCGCTGAGCGCCGAGATCAACGTTTGAGTGCAGCGCGTATATCGAGGTGCTCACCTTCAGCGGTAGCAGGCAGCCGCCGGAGTCGAGGACCCCGTTGCCGCTCACGCAATCGCCGTAGTAGACGGAGTCGCCCGTCTTCGGTTTGTAGGCGTCCACGCCGTCGGCGGCCGTCAGGGCGTGGTGCGCGAAGGTTTGGCCGACCCAGTAGACGGTGTAGTAGGGGAAGGTTCGCGCGCTCGCCAGTTCGGCGGCGGAGATCCTGGGCGGTTGGGAGGTCCCGCAGCCGGCGAGCACGACGGGGAGCAACATCATCGGCAGGCAAAGGAGGGCATGCCGGCGGGAGAGCGCTCTGCGCGAAGGTCTTCGCATCGCCTCATTATCGGCGAGGGCGATCCGGCAGATGTTCCCCGTACTGCGAGTCTGGCCCAACATGCACGCGACTTTGAGCAGCGCTGGCTGTTCTAGGCGCAGAGAGTTCTGTTTGCGAGGGGCCAGATGCCCGCTCTGCGGCGGACGCGCCGGGATCCGGGGGAGGTAGCGCACCGGGTCCCGGGGCAGCTCTCCCAGCTGGCGGCTGCCTGCCGCAGGCCCCAAGTCTCGCCGCGGCGCCGATGTACGGCGCTTGCGCGCTGTGAGCGACGCCATACTGCCGGAGCGTGGAGAGCAACACGATGAGTCTCGCGCTGCCAGAGCCGCTACGGGCGCGCGCGCTGGCGATGCGGCGCGTGCCGCTGCACCTGCTCGTGGTGGTCTGCCTTGCGCTTGCCTGGTTGATCGTCGCGCCCGACTCCCCCGACCTGGCCGCCCAGGCCTACCGCTCCTACCTCTTCACCCACTTCGGGATGCTCGTCTGGGATGACAACTGGTACGGCGGGCACCACATTCCCGGCTACAGCCTGCTCTACCCGCCACTTGCCTGGCTTCTGGGACTGAGGCTCGCGGGCGCTTTGGCTGCCGTGGTCTCGGTCGCACTGTTCGGCCAGATCGCAAGGACGGCGTTCGGGCCGAAGACCCGGCTTGCCTGCATCTGGTTCGCGGTCGGCGCAGCGGGCGATCTCTGGATCGGCAGGCTCACCTTCGCGCTCGGCGTGAGCTTTGCGCTGGCGGCGGTGCTCACGGTGCTGCGCGGCAGGGGTCGCCCCTCGATCGCGCTTGCGGCGTTGCTTGCAGCGCTGAGTGCCGCCTCGAGCCCCGTCGCGGGCGCACTGCTCGCGCTTGCGGCTGCCACCGACGCGCTCGCGAACCGCAGGATCCGCTACGCGCTGATCCTGATCGTGCCCGTCCTCATCGTCGTGCTGCCGCTGCAGGCGCTCTTTCCCGAAGGCGGATTTGAGCCCTATGGCCTGGAATCGTTCCTGCCTTCCACCGCGGTCGCGCTCGCGTTCGTCTGGGCGCTGCCCAAGCAGGAGCGTCTGCTTCGGATCGGGGGCTGGCTATTCGTGCTCGTCAACGTGCTCGCGTTGCTTCCCACGGCGATGGGCAGCAACGTGGTGCGCTACGCAGTCCTGCTCGCGGGGCCATTGCTGCTCTGCGCGATCGCGGCGGGCGGCGGGTTCTCTTCGGCGGGCAGACGTCCCTCATGGGCGCTCGGCGCCGTCCTGGTCGGGATCGCCTTCTGGGTCGTGTGGGGCCCGGTCGTGCAGAGCACCGAGGTGTTCGAAGACCCATCCACGAGCGCCTCCTACTACACACCGCTTCGCAGGTTCCTGGCCCAGCACGCCAAGGGGCCGACCAGGATCGAGGTGCCCTTCACGCGCTCGCACTGGGAGGCGGCGCTGCTCGCGCCTCACGTCGAGCTCGCGCGCGGCTGGGAGCGTCAGCTCGACAAGCGTTACAACGAAGCGATCGAAGCCGACCCACTGGCTCCCGCGGTCTACCGGAGCTGGCTCTGCCGAAACGGGGTCGGCTACGTGGCGCTGCCCGACGTGCCGCTCGACGGATCGAGCATCGGCGAGGGGGCTCTGATCAGGCACGGCGCGCCGTTTTTGCAGCTGGTGTTCGCCAGCAGGCACTGGCGCGTATACAGGGTGCTCGGTACAAGGCCGCTCGCCGAAGGGCCGGGCAGCCTCACCCAGCTTGGCCACCAGGGCTTCACGCTGCATGCCACCGGCCCTGGCAGCTTCCTGGTACGCGTCCACTACACGCCTTACTGGAGCGTGAGGAGAGGCGCGGCACGAATTGCCGAAGGCCGGGGCCAGTGGACCAAGGTCACGGTCACCGAGCCCGGGACCGTGCGTGTCACAGCGCAGTTCTCGCTCGGCGGCGCGCTCAGGGCGCTCGCGGAGCTCTGAGCGCCCTCAGCCGTTGTCGTGGCTGGCTGCGCCCGCGGGACCTGTTGCCCGAGAGTTCCTGCTTGCCGTGGCGGCCTTGCCGCGCCTGGCTTTGGCGGCCTGCGCCGCCTGCTTCTTCGAGCCGGTGCTCACGGTTGCACCCGTATTCCCGCTGCCGTGCTCATCGAGCGGTTCAAATGCGAAGAGCACGTTGTAGCCGCTCAGGTAGATCAGATGCCCATCGCTTATCACCGGGTCGAACGCGCCCTGGGCGATCGAGAACACCTTGCGGCCGGTGGTCGTGTTCAGGCCGGTCGTGCTGTGCGTGCCAAGGTCGGCGAAGTAGACGACTTTGCCGACGATCGTCGAGGAGCCCGAGATCTTGCCGCCGGCGGGGTAGGTCCACTCGATCTTGCCGGTGCGCGCGTTCACGGCGTAGAAGTTGCCGTCATAGGACCCCTCGTAGATCGTGGGGCCAAGCCCAGGCGCGTCGGCGACCGAAGGGGAGGCATAGACGTAGGCGCCGGTCTGGACCGCCCAGGCAAGTTCGCCGGTGCCGGCGTCGTAGGCGTAGATGCGCCCGTCGGTGTTGCCGAGATAGATGCGCCCATAGGCATAGGCGGCGGTCGAGTAGAAGGTGCCGCTGCCAAGCGGAGCGCCTTCGGAGCCCGCGATCCAAATCCGCCTGCCGGTGCGCTCGCTGATCGCCTGGACCTCGCCTGCGTAGTCGCCGAAATAGAGGACGCCGTCCACGAGGGTCGGGCTGGCCTTGACCGCGCCCGCGGCCTTGTAGGTCCAGATCGTCTGCCCGGTGCTCGCGTTCAGCGCATAGACCGTTCCATCTTCGCTGCCGAACATCACCTTGCCGTTGGCGACCATCGGCGAGGACTCGCTGCGGCTCGGCAGGTCGTGCGACCAGACGATCGACCCATTGCTCGCATTCAGCGCCACGACCCGTCCGCCTTCGCCGTCGGAGATGCGTGCGAGCAGCGTCACGTAGACGGTGCCTCCCACAATCGCAGGGGTGGAGGCCGAAAGCGTGCCAAGCCGCTTGCTCCAGATCAGTCGCCCCGTCTTGCGGTCGATCGCGCTGAGGATCCCGTCGTCGGCCAACTGGAAGATCCGTTCATGGGACATGACGGGCGGGAACTCCAGCAGAGCGGTCTCTTTGCTTTCCCAGACACGCCGGAAGGGCGGTTTCACCGAGGCCGGCGCGGCGAGGTAGCGATGATGGTCCTCCGTATAGCCGTAGAACGGCCACACGAACGTCGCTTCCTTAGGCGGCTTCGGCTTGGTGTTGGTTGCTTCGGGGACGAACCGGACGTCGCGGTGGTAGATCGAGCCGGTGCGATGCTGCTCGTAGAGATAGATCCCCACGGCTGCGCCGACGAGGACCACGAGGGCGGCCACGGCGCCTATCCGCGCACGCGTCGAGCGCAGGCGCAGGAATGACAGCCTCCTCACGTGCAGCCCCCCCGCCGCCTCAGGCGGCGAGCTTCTCGGAGGACTGCCCTGGTGAGGCGCTCGCCTCCATCTCGGCCTGCTCCCACCGCTCTGCGGCAGGTTGTGAGCGAGCCGGCCGGCGGCGGGCTCCAGCGATCAGCCGCCTGGGGCGCGGCCGTCGTGAGGTCGTCTGCTTGGTCGCGCCGCGGCCAAGCAGCAGCCGCGCGACCGCGACGGACGCCAGCCATATCAGGGCGAGGATCAGGGGCGCGAGCGCAAGCCCCGAGATCAGCGCGATCGTCGCGCTGCCGCCGTCTGAGGACCAGGTCCACAGCAGATAGTCGCCGCCGGCAAGCGCCGCGACCAGGAGCAGGGGCCGTGTGGGCACGCAACAAACGATAGACCGAGTTGGGGACAGACCGCAGCCCGGCTCTCCCAGAGCGGCGCGGCGCAGACACGCTAGCGCATCCTCTTTGGGCTCCACGCCGGTTGGGGTGCGGCCCCTGGCGATGGTCTTCGGCGGGCCGCGGCCGGCCCAGCGGGCCGGTAAGATGGGGTTGAGCTTGCGGGCGAAGTGTTGTGGTTGCACAGAAGCCTTCCAAGCTTCTAGGGCGGGTTCGATTCCCGTCGCCCGCTTGCATCAAACGACGATCAAAATGCACCACGGGGAGTGGCGCAGTCTGGTAGCGCACCCGGCTGGGGGCCGGGCGGTCGCAGGTTCGAATCCTGTCTCCCCGATCACGAGAAGAACGCCGCAGCGACGCGAAATGTCGCTCTGGAGCTTGCGAAACGCCGCGAAATGGCGCGAACGCGGCCAGGCCGATTTGCAGGGGTTTTGCGCTGGCGTTGGGCGGAACTACAGCCGGAGTACAGCCGACAGGCAGTCGAGACTACAGCCGCTCGACGGCTACGGGGTTCGGGGACCGATGAAGGCTTCGATGGCCGTCCATGCGGCACTGAGTCGCAGTCTCGCGGTCGTTGGCACAGCCGCATTGCAAGCGCTGCTCGTCCTACTCGTGCTCCTACTAGGCACACGTCGCTTACTGCGTCACTTGCTGATGTCCGGTGAACCTCGATCCTCGCTGCGCACGTCGATGCCCTGCCACAATGCCCGTCGCCACAATGGGTGGATGCCGCGAGTACCGCGTATCACGCCAGCGACCATCTCCGAGATCACCCGTCGGGACATCCTTGACACCATCTCCATCGAGAAGACCGACTGGAGCGGACGCCTTGAGGAGCCCGCGTTCTTGGAGCGGCTTTCGGACCTTGGCGCTATGCCCTCGACAGACGGGCGCTTCAGCGATGCCGCAGGGGACATCTGGCAGCACCGCGTCAACAATCCCGAAGACTGGCCTGACGATTGGGTCTTCACGGACAGTCGCTTCGATCTTATGCACGGAGACGACGAGACCTTTCTCCGGTTCCTCTGCGAAATGGTTCATCCAGTGGTGCGTCCTGACGTGGCCGAAGCACGGCGACTCGTGGATCTCTTCAACCAGAATCTGGCCGGCGACGGTTGGGCGCTCGTTGCGACAGAGCATGTCTCAGGCAGGCCGATCTTTGAGGGCAGATCTAGGAAGGGGGTCAAGACTCCCGCCACCGCATTGCGGCTCCCCGAGTATCAGCGCCTTGTCGATCCGCAGGTGTTCGAGGATCACCTGCGTCGCATAGATGCTGGCCTTTCCAGCGATCCCGCTGCGGCCATTGCGTCCTCGAAGGAGCTGGTCGAGTCGGTCTGCAAGGTCATCCTTGATGACTACGACATCGAGTATGACCGCAAGGATGATCTTCTTGACCTCTACAAGGTGGCGGCGAAGGCTCTCAAGCTCAACGCCGAGTCGGTTCCGAACAGCGCAAAGGGCAGTCAGGCGGCACAGGGGGCGCTGCGTGCCCTCGCTACCACGGTGCAGCGCCTCGCCGAGCTGCGCAACGAGCTGGGACTCGGCCACGGTCGTAACCGCGCGAGCGCAGCTCTCACGCGACACGCACGTCTCACCTTCACGGCAGCGTCGGCGGTCTCGGAGTTCATGCTCGACACCTGGCACGAGCGACGCGGCGACGATCATACGTAACCAACCCGGCGGGGCCACGACTCCTCGCCGAGGCTACGCTTTGCTGCGGATAGTGACCGGGGTCCCGCCAAAGAGACCACCGGACATGGCTAGCCAAAGCTCGATCAGGATAGGCGGCAATTCACGGTGCCTGAATCCATGTCCGCGACAGATGCCAACCTAGAGAGGTGCGAGAGACCGCGCTACAAGCGAAGCTAGAAGCTGGCGATTCTGTGACCGGGCTGTTTGCGCCTGTCGGTGCCGCCTTCGATACGCCTGGGGTCCTCAGTTGGACGGCCGAGCGAGGCGCGCAGCTAGAGCTTGCAGACATCACAGACGCCTGGCCAAACGACTTCAATGAACGGTTCACGGTGCATGGGGTCATCCACGCTAACGGCGAATTGGTGACCTTGGTGGAGGCCCGGGTCGTGCACATGACAGCGGTGAACGCAGCAACGCGCATCGCTGGTTCGACTTTGGCTATCGGCGAGCACACGGACTCGGACGAGAGATGGGCCTTTGCTCGTTATGCGCCTCCTGGGCTGCACGAGTGGTTTCCGGAAAACGGGCTGTCCATAAGCCATCCAGACGACGATATGCAGCAGGTACAAGTGAACTGGCGACCTGTTGCCCCGGTCGTCGTGCCGCTGCCGGACGCCGAGCTAAAGCTGCGCCTTGCCAGGGACTACACCTGGCGTGGACCGGTATCGCCAGATTGGTCTATTGAGACATGGATGCAGTTTGTCGTGAAGCCGAATAGCCCAATGACCGTCGGAGATTTTTGGCGGGAGTATCGCCGGCCACTGCTCGGCTTCATCATCTTCGCCACCGACCGACCTGAAGACATACCATATGAAGTCTTTTCTAATCACGACTCAAAGCGCGAAATCGTGGTTCTTCGCCAAGGCCGCAGGCTCTATAGCTATGACTGGCGGCCGAATCCTGGCCATCTTCTCTTTCGGGCCGACGACATTGATGATCTCTCCGATGCCTTCAACAAGTGGATCGCGCTGTACAAGGCCAGCGATCCGTCAGTAGCACTGTTTTGCGAAACGATCACGCAAGAGGACTACTCGCCGCCGCGATTCCTAACGCTCTACACGGCCGCTGAAGGCTATTGGCGCAGCATGCGGAGCACGACTTGGAGGCCACGGGACCTAGCCAAGGAACTGGACGAGAGCGTGAGCAAAGTCGACAAGCAGGCCGTTCGGCTCATTGGCGGGCTTCGAAACTACCACAGTCATCTTGACCCGACCGACGTTGAAAAAAGTCTTGAGCCAGATGAAGTAGCGGAGATCGGGCCACTAGACGTCGCTATCCATACCTTCGAGGCTACGCGGCGACTACAAGCGTTGATTCAGGCATGCTTGCTGCGGGATATCGGTCTAGAGACAAACCGGGTCGAGGAACTGATTACTCAGCACTACCGAAACTGGCCGCTGCCGTAGCGAGGTGCGGATATCCTACTGAAGGGCGTCGTCCACAGAGCCTTCACGTTCAACGGCCATGGATGAGCTTACGCCGCATCTACGCGCCAAACCGTCAACCGTTACGACGAGCCGGCCTGACGACTGGATCACGTCAGGAGGGGGTGAGGTAGCGCCGCGTCCGTGCGACGCAAGCCCCATGTAACGCGCCTCTCGCTTCCTGGTGGCCGTAAACGATCCAGCGGTTCTTTACAAGCGGCGTTAGTTTCGCGTTCGGAAGAGCGACGGGGCGACCTTTATCGTCTGGATCGTGAGCAGGAAGCCAAAACGCAAGCGCAAGGCGCACGCTGGATCGCGAGTCACGCGGATCGGCAAGCGCGACCAAAGCTCGCTCCATCTGGTCGTTGCTGCTCAGCCTGGCTCCTCGCTCACGGTCGCGCCGGAACTGGGGCTTGTGAAGGCGGCCCTCCTCTACGGGGAGAAGGTCACGCTCCTCAGCCCGATCACGACGATGTTGCTTGGGGTTGAGGCGCTGGAGCATTTCTCACCGCTACAGCAGATCGACTTGGTCCGACGTGTAGCGCCGTACCTGTCTAATGCCGCCGAACTCGCGGAGTCTGAATCTGGGCTCAATCAACTTGAGGACCTTCTACGTAGCACTGCACGCAGCGCGTCTCTCCCCCGAACGGTTGCTCCGGGCGGGCGTAGTTCAGCAGCTCCAGCCCGTGCGGCAAATACTGTCAGAAGCCGTTCGCGGCCTCGAACGCGAAACGGGTATCGACCAGCTATCGCAGGCTCGGGCTAAGGGGTATGTACAGATTGAGAGTGCCAATCCTGACGATTCGGTTGATCTGCTTGCATCATGCATCATCAGTGCAAGTCAGGCAGGCTCAGAAGCCCTCCGGGATGATTCTCAGACTAGTCGGATTGTCGCGACGTTCATCGAAAAGCTCTCTCGACATCTGTCCTCTGGAGCGGAGTACCTGATCTTTGATGAGCAGGTTGCGTCCCTGACCGAGGCCGCGATCCATGAGGGCCTTTTCAAGCCTGCACGGGGACCGGCGGGCCGCAGCGCACAGGCCATGACGGCCGCCGCCTTCATGGGACGGCTGCCAACTTTCCCCGAGGCCACAGTAGATGAAGTGCTCGATATCCGCGCAGAGCTAGCGAAACCTCTCACGCAATTCAGGAGCGCAATGGTCGGGGTATCGAAGGAGTTCACGAGCGAGGCTTGGGAGATGGACTTTGATGACGAGATCCAAAACGCCTGGGTCGAGTCTGTTGCTCCTGCGATAGGCGAGATCGAAGCATCAGTGCACGACAACCGATCCCTGCTCACGAAAGCTGCTGGCGTGGCGGGAGTCGCACACACCAGCTTTCCCGGTCTCGCGGTCGCTGCGGCAGGAATCGGAGGACATAATGATCCTGTCACGCTAACCGGTGCCGCCCTGTCCGCAGGTGCGCCGCTTCTGCAAGCCCTACGTGACCAGCGGCGCTCAGATAGGGACATCCGAATGCAGCCGTTTTACTTCCTGTACGCAGTCCAGCAGTCCTTGAGCTGACAACGAACCGCGCTCTGGGTGGGTTATCCGCTGCCAGTACCCTGCGAAGACACTGCTGCGTAGATGAACAGACCTAGGATCACGCCGAGCCCAACCAGCAAGACCGTGGTTGCGGCATCTGGGACTTCGGTCTGAGTCACTGAAAGAGACACGCTCATGGCGGAAAGCTGATTGAGGACAAGGGGTTGTAGGCTCGCCGTAATCTTCGCCATCGTTTCTGCTGGTCGTTCGAGATCGAGCTCTAGGTACTCGACACCTTGCAGGATGCCGAGCTGGCGTGTGTCTATGCCCTTTTCAACGATAGGTACCAGGGGCTTACCGCACTCATGGGCAATGCCCACCTCCTGCTGCACATAGGCGGAGTTAAGACTGGTCGTGGTTATGAGCACCACGACGGCTTGACAGCGGTGGATAGCATCTCGCACCTTCTGAGCTAGGAGTGTCCCCGGCTTCGGGTCATGCTCTGCCAAATAAACCGAGATTCCAAGTGCCTTGATCTGCTCGTAACGAGGCCCACATGCTCCGTGTCGTTCGTCGCATGGCTCAGGAACACCTCGATACGAGGCGCAGCCGCTTGCTGCATCCGGAGTCGTTCGAGGAGCGCAGCATCCGGTCCACTCGGAGGCAGCGGCTGCACGAAGGCATTGGTCATCCCTCAATAGTACGAGATGGGTACGTCATTGAGCTGTTTGCAGAACGCCCATCCGAGCCTCCGCTCTGCGTACCTACGCTGGGGAAGGAGTCTCTGCGTTGTGCTTCCAGATCGCGTGGTAGGCATCCGGACCGTCCAGGAACGCGACGCCTCGGCTCTAACTCCGCAGCCACGAATCGGCCATCCGCCAGCTCGGACACATCGGCCCTAGTACGGCGGTGACAGCGATGCAGGCTGATGGTATTGGCAACGAGCCACCGGCATGGGACAGCCCGCGCAAGTTGGCTATGCCTTTTCGATCTGCTCAGCGAGTCGCGCTAGCTCGGAGATCTCTACACCGAGGGAGTTGGCTATACGCCGAACCGTGCCCCAGGCTGGGTTGCTGCCTCCCTCGATGTGGCTGAGCCAGGTGGGGTGCAGGTCTGCGCCGTGGGCGACCTGCTCTTGCGATAGGCCGCGAGCGAGTCGGGTCTGTCGGATCGCCTGTCCGAGGGCGACCTGGGGGTCGGATCGTGGAGCCATGCCCGGCACCCTCGCGGGCGAGGCCGCCTATGACCATAGAGTCGAACTCAAGTATCCTGTGCGCGGCTGGACGACAACTATGTGGAACTTGGTCTAGGAGGTCGTGATGCGTGTGGTCGCAACGGGAGGTTGGGGCAGCAGGGCTCCGCGCCATTCGCGGGATGCCGTGATGGCGCGATGTGTCCTGGTTGTGCTCGGCGGCCTCCTCTTGGCCGGTTGTGGGGGCGGAGGACGAAAGACGACGGTGGCTGCCAAGGCGGCCACGGTCGATCAGACCGTCGGGGCGGAAGTCACGAGGCACATCGAAGCGCTCAATCCGAGCGAGAACGTTGGCATCAGGTCCGTCAGTTGCGAGCAACGGGGTCCTGTTCCGAGCATGGGAACGAACGCCGTCGCTTTCCTTTGCTCGATCCACGCGACGAACGGCGAAGCAACCAAGCCCCAGCTATGGGCGTACCTTCCATCGGACAACGAGAACCACGTTGAACTCCTTGACGAAACGGCCGAACGTGAACTCGCCTCGCATGGCGAACTTGCCGGACTCAATGATGGACACTCAGAAGCAGATAACAGATCGGCCGAAAGCGACATCCAACACGCAGGGGAAGCCTCCCAGGAAGCTTCCTCGCAGCAGACATCCCCTGAGGCATCGGCCTCGACCTCCAGCGAATCCACGAACGCAACAGACTGCGGTGTTCTCACATATCGCAGCGCGCACTGGTCGCTAGGCGAACGGTGGAGAGTCACTGATAGCGCCTCTCCATGCTCTGAAGCGACGCGAGTCATCCGAGACGACTTTGGCGGGAAGGGCATAAACCACTCCGGCAACGACAATGCCGAAAGCTACACGACGGTCAACGGTTGGCGATGCTTCGGCCCGGAGACCGGCTCTATCGGCTGCACTCGCGGTACACAGCACATCACCGGCTCCGAAGTTCGCCCTGAGGGCGGAAACGAAGGTGAATAATGACCGTCGATATGCCCTCAAGCATATGAACCACCACTCAGATTGGCGCATGGCTCAGCGTTTCATCGTATGGCTGCTGTTCATGGCATCCGGTGTGGTGGTGATCCCACTCGGCGTCGTCATGTGTGTCGCGTACTTTCCCGGTGGCGTTCCGGTGCTCCTAGCGTGGCTGGACTGGGCTGGGAGTGTCCACACATGGATGCTTGGCCAGACGAGCTTTCTCGGAGAGCCCATATCGCTTTCCTCACGCCCAGGTCAGCCGCAAGGTAGTGATCGAGTGCTATCCGGCGATGACGTGAGCGACCTAACCCACCCGCATCGCCCGTTCCCTCAACGGCTCGGACGTGCCCGCGAAGCGAGGCGGGATCTGGCACGCGATGGCGGTTCGCTCGGTGCTGCTCACAGTGACGAAGGTCGGCGTTTAAAGGCCGAAGGCACAGCCCCATGACGAAACCATTGCGAGCCGATATCGACCGCCGATGCGCGTGCGGAACAGTCCTGTGGTGGGAGCACCGCGAGACACCGAAGGGAAAGCGCTGGCTGGCACTCTGCGTAAGCCACCAGTGCGGCGTCATCACGGCGTCTGAGTACGACCCCGAACCCGAGAGCATCTTGCAGACGTTCCTCTCGGGCGACGATCTGCCGTCCGAGCGCGAGCCTGTCCATGAGTGGGACTTCAATGCCTGACGGCCTTGCTATCGAGATCATCGAGTCAGAGCGTGTCTGCGTCGTCTGCGGATGCTCGCTCGCCAACCACCGATCTGATGCCCTCTGCTGTTCCGCTTCGTGTCGCGCAGAGCGCAGCCGTGTCTCGGCCATTCTGCGGGGCGTTTATTCCGGTCCCTACCGATCCCTCAAAGAACGCGAGGAAGCCCGTCAGAAGCGCACAAGACGCCGCTCGCGGCCATTCGCGGCCGACCTCAAGCCCGCCGTAGACGCAATACCTGCGCCGTAGCTTCACGACGACCAAGCGACTCCCCGGAAAGGACCGCCCTCCCAATGCACGATGAGACAATCACCGACCCAGTGCGGGTGTTCAATATGGCCCAGCGTGACGTGCTCTACTTCCTCACGAACCCCGACGACTGTCAGTCACTCTGGAGCGTCGAGGATCTTGGTCGTGCGCTCGATAGCCCGGTCGGTGCTGTAGACGCTGTTGGTGAGCTACGCCGTGCTGGCCTGATCCACCAGACGAGCGACGGGTATGTGTTCGCTACCCGTGCCGGTGTCCGCATAGTGCAGATCGTTGGCCGGGTCGTTTGACATAGAAGCCAGATCACGCCCGGAAACGCCGACTCCCCAGGAGAACGCCCCCGGCAACAGTTCCCCTCAGGCGCGTATGAAGTTGCCAACCCGGCCGAGCGGCCAGATCGAAGTTGACACCCTGATTCCCAGAGGTTGCAGGGAAAAGTACCAACTAAGTTGCCAGTAAATGACATTTCTTTGCGTTGGCAACTTGCCATCTCGGAGACACCGTCCGAGTTTGCAATGAGGGCTCCCCTATTCGACCATAAGATAGTTTATCCAGAGCGCTCGTGTCCAGTTTCACATCGGTTGTACCTATGTTTGTATCTATTGCAGACGAGCGTCACACCCCTTCAAGAATCGGGTCCCATGCGCTAGACTTTCGGTGAAACTGGACGACGGGGTTCATGCTGAATCACCCTCCGGTATCAGGTGACCTAGACGGCTTGGCGTACACGTCGTCAGAGCCCGGTCTCGTGGTCCCTGATTGACTACGACAGTTCTAGTGAGGGTAGATCATCATGAACAATTGGACGGCCGTGAAAGAGGTCAGGAAGAAGTCAGCGGCAAGAGGCAATGCGCGTGCCATGCTCGAAGCGATTGCAAGGCACATCAACCGCGAGACGGGCACAGCATTTGCTGGTAGGGAGCGAATTGCTGAGCTGGCGGGATGCCATCCAGACAACGTGAGGAAGTATCGCCGCGAGCTGGAAAAGCTGGGGGAGCTTGAAACCGCCATTCAAGGAGGACCGGGCAGATCCAGGCGCGACAAACCAAATCTCTACTGCATCCCGTTCCTCACAGATGGAGTTGACGCACCCCCCGAACAACTATGTATTGGTGATGGTGTAAGGAGAAGGGGAGAGATCTACTATCCCTACCGACAACAAGATACTGAGTCTATATGTTCGGGGGGTGACACAGCGGCGGTGATCCAGCTCAAGCAGTCGGGAATTTACACGCTGGTCCCGGAGGGAGTTCGTGACGTGCTATTCAGGCATCTGCCTCCGACCGAGCCTGAGATCTGGTTGCTGCGCACCCTCCTTGTCCAACGCTCCGGCCAGAGCCCGCCGCCGGGATGGAAGGCAGGAACTAAACGAGCGGAAGCGATTGTCCAGCTAGGGGAGATATTTGGACAGGAGTGCGTAGCGTGCTGAGGGAAGAGTCTTGGACAGAGGTAGATCTGTCGGGACCCGGCTGGGGGAGACTCCATGCGGATCTGGCGAGACTGAGGCAGTCTCAGAGGTGTGAGCCTGATGCCCCGATGACGGTCGGGGTTGCTCATGAGCCGTGGCTCACGAAGCAGGAGTTAGCGAGGTACCTTGGGTTCTCTCTTCGCTGGGTGGAGCTGAGAGTCCGCGAGGGGATGCCGTGTGAACGATTCGGCTCGCGCTTGCGCTTCCAGCGAACGGAAGTGGAGCAGTGGCTCAAGGAGAGTGCCGTCGCATGACGGTCTACAAACGCCCAAACGGCCGATGGGTCGCTCAGATTTACGACCGAAGTAAGGGGCGTCCACGCCAGATCGGAACGTTCAGCACACGCAGGGAGGCGCTGAAGGCTGAACAAGCGAGCTTGGCGCGAAGCACCCTTGGTGGTGGAGAGAGCATCGAATCATTCGCACGTCGCTGGCCTACCGAGTACCCGAGACCAAGGGCAAGCACCAACAAGCACAACACAGAGCGCGTGAAAGCGTTCGCCGATGAGTACGGGCAGCATCGAATCGACTCCATCACCATCGAAGAGGCGCGAAGCTGGGCATTGCAGCACCGCAGCCAGCTCTCGGCGCTGCGAGCGATGTTCAACGACGCCCGCCGCGACGGCATCATCACGACAAACCCGTTCGCCGGGCTCAGCGTCGAGCGCACCCGTGGCAGACGCGATCTCTCGTCCGACTGGCTCACCGCCCATGACGTGAATCAGCTCGCCAAGGCAGCTCGCTCATGTCACGGAGCGTACGGAGCCACGATGGCCGCAGTGGTCACCTTCGCCGCCTACACCGGGATCAGGCCCGGCGAGCTGTTCGCCCTGAGGCTGGACGACCTCGGCGAGGACACGATCAACGTTCGACGCAGCGCCGACTCCAAGATACGCACTATCGGCCCGACCAAGAACGGCAGAGCACGCGAGATCGTCTACCCGCGAATCGCCCGAGATGCAGTTGCCAACGTCCCGAAGTTCGAGGGCCAACAGCTCGTCTTCCCCGGCCTGAACGGCCAGCAGCTATGGGCCTCATCGTTTTCATGGCTATGGTCGCCGGTCAGAGCGACCTTCGGCCGTCCGAAGATGGCCTTCTACGAGCTGCGCCACTTCGCGGCCACTTACCTGCTGGAACTGGGGCTCAGCCCAGCAGACGTGGCCGTACAGCTCGGCCACACCGACGGCGGAGCGCTCGTCATGAGCACCTACGGGCACCCCTCCGAGCGAGCCGCCAGAGCACGCATCCTGACGGCCCTCGACGGCCACGATCAGGGTGATCTCATGCCCCTGCGCCGCCGAACGGCTGGATCGTCGTCTACAGCGTGACTACAGCCCGGCGCTTCGCAAAGCCAGGCCCAGACAGGCTGGTTCGCGTTAATGGACCTGTCTCCCCGATGAGCAAAGAGCCCGTGCTTACGGGCTCTTTGTCTGTTTTAGACGAACCGGGCGAGCTAGTTGGGGTCCAATTTGGGGTCCAATGTTCGCAGCAGCGCTGACATCTTTCGCCAGCACGCTCAGGTGCTTGGCTGGGATGATTCGGTCCGCACCGTCTTGGGTGTTGTCCAATCGCGTCACGGTGGCAGACGTCGGCCCGAACCTTCAAGCCCCTCCGGGGCTCGCTGGCGCGCCCTCGCTTCGCTCGGGTTCCGGCTCGGTCAGACGCCTGCGGTTAGTTCGCGCGTGGACAACACCCACATACCGCGGCTCGAGCTTTACCTTCGACCGATCGGTCTGCGCGCCGCAAACGCATTCGTTGCCGTCCATCACCGGCACCATGGACCGACGCGCGGGCACAAGTTCTCGATCTCAGTGGCCGACGCACAGGGGCAGATTCGTGGCGTCGTGATAGCTGGTCGGCCGGTCGCTCGTCGACTCGATGATGGTGCTCACCTCGAGGTCCTTCGTGTGTGCACGGATGGCACGCCGAATGCCTGCTCCATGTTGTACGGAGCGGTGCGTCGCGCTGCGAAGGCAATGGGGTATATGCCTGAGCAGATCATCACGTATACCCTTGAAGGCGAGGACGGGGCCTCTCTGCGCGCTGCCGGCTGGCAGTTCGACGGCTGTACCGAAGGCGGGAGTTGGGATCGACCCTCCCGATCGCGTGTCGATTCTCACCCGACGGAGAAGAAGTTCCGCTGGCGTGCCGCCTAAATAACGAAGATCCTCATCGGTTTCGACGACATTCCGAGATGCGAACGTCAGTCCCAGTGCGAGCCGACGATCCGCCTAGCGAGCGAGGATCAGGCCGTTGGCCCAGGGTGCTCGTCGAATCAGCCGGGGTTCACCGATCGGCGAATCAGATCGTGCCGAGCGTGTGACTGACAGGCCGCGGGCCAGCGTCCAAAGCAATACTGGCAGCTCTCGATTCTCGAATGGAAGACCACGCAGAGCCCCTCTGCTGCCGGTCCTTCGTCACCAAGCAAGTCGCGGCGGGTGCCCAAACTCGCCTCACCGAGGCGATCGAGCAGGCTCTCCACGTCGAAGCCGAATGTCGTGTTCAGCTTGGCAGGGTTCATCTCCACGTATCGCACGCGCCCTTGGCTACCCGATACTCGTGCGATACGGAAGTCGACGACGCCCATATTCCGGAATAGCGCGCTGGTGCCCACCGATAGCTTGAGAGTCGCCGCCACACCGGGGATCGCACCGACCACCTCCCGCTCGCCAGATGGCCATGTGACGTCGGCGATCTCAACATCGTCGTCCGGTCCCTGAAGCCGACTGATGTACGCGATGCCGTTCCCGCCGTTGCTCTTGGCACGGGCGATGAGCAATTGCTTTGCTACGCCGATGGCGAGGTGGTATGCGCCCATGTCGATCCGGCCTGGAGGGGCGCCGGAGGGCACGGAGGAGCGCAGTTGCCACGTTGTCAATTGCGGGCTGATCCGCGCCTCCTCACGGCTCCAGAATCGGTAGCCCGGCTTGCGCTCCGCCCGTCCGATGGCCCAGCGCTCACGGTAGTACTCGCCGATCGCCGCGGCGGGCATATCGTAGGGCACGAAGTCATCGCGCTCGCCGCAAAGGTACTCACGCCAGCCATCCGCGACTGGCGCCAGGAACACCTCCCGCCGGACGTTGTGCTGCAGATGGCTCTCGTCGATGTCGAGCGCCTTCAGAGCGGTGCGAATGACCCTGAAGCGCCAGTTGGGGCCACTGCCGTACTTCGACGATCCGACCTTGGTCGCCGGTGTCGGCAGCACCTCGCCCCGGACAAAGGTGACGAGATCCCCGAACAACTCGTCTCAGAACTGGAAGTGTCCGAAGCCGCGAGTGAAGCCGACCGAATGAAGCATCAACCGGCCGTGGTAAGTCACGCGGTTGTAGACCGATGATCTGCCCAGGGCCGAGGACGTCGTGATCAGCACTGGCGTTGGGTCCTTTCGTTCCTTCGAGATCTCCGTCGTGGTCCCCGAGTACTTGGCCGTCAAGAAGTCTCGGACCTCATTGGACAGGGTCAGCAGCGCCGCGAGCTTTCCGCCGAGCAACTGTCGGTACGGCTCGACCGCGCCCAGCACGAAAGCGTCGTAGACGTGGTAGAGGCGGGAGTTTCGGTGCTCGGTCTCCCATCCGATCGCCCGGTCGCGGGCGGATTGGCTTATCACCGGATCGCCCAGCGAGAAGACGGCGATCAGCTTGTCGTTCTGGCGGTCGAAGACGAGAAATCGGGTTCGGCGTCCGTAGCCGGCGGAGACCGGCACCGACCAGTCAAGAGTCGCGAACCGAAACAGGTCCGCCTCGGCGCCAGTGCGGACCGCGACCACAACCGGGTCGATCCGACGAGGATCGATCTGCGACCCGTCAGCGAAGTGCTCGAGTGCGACGTCCTCGTGGCGAACGATCCATTGCGCGGCGTCCTTGAGTCGCGCTGCCTTTTGCGCCTGATGTGCGACCCGGAGTTGCTCCTTGGAGCGCAGGCCGTCGTTCATCTCGGTCGCGAGATCGATTCGGCCCTTGACCTCGGCGAGCTCGCGCAGAATCCGCTCTCGCAGTTCCTGTGCTTGTTGAGTATCCAGGTGCGGCGACGCCGGGCGGGCCTCCCCGCCCGGCGTGGGCTTTGTCATCAAGCAGCCTCTGCCGCGTCCTCGGCCACGAGGTCCGCCTCATCTTCGACCCAGGCGCTGGCGTCGTCGTCCTCGACCTCCTCGCGTGAGGCGGCGCCGCTGAACACCTGGGGGTGGAGATCGAACCCGTCGGCCAACAGCCGCGACCAGGCCCGACGCTCGTTGCGGTAGAAGACGCGGGCTTGTCCTGTCGAGTCCAACTCGGAGGCCCCGAGGACGAACAGCATCAACTCGAGCGCTGATCGCATCTCGGGGTTCTCGGCCAGCCGGAGATAGACCTCGCGATACCACGGATGCTCGGTGTTTATCTCGAGCACCGTCTGCGTGCCGTCCATCTTGGGCACGTAGAACGCCAGGTCCTCGCTGAGGGCGGCGAAGTCGACTCGGTAGGGCTTCCTGGCGTCGAGTTGTTCCTGCGCCTCGCGCACCTGCTCCTCGGCGACCCCAGTGTCCGCGGACAGGCGTTTGACCCGCTCCTTGAAGTTCTCCTCTGCCTCCTGCTTGGTCTCCTTGCCCATCTTTCGTGTCCGGCGGACATCCTTGGAGACCACCTTGGCGATCGTCTCCTCTGATGCCCGGGGGCCTTCGGGTTTGGCCGCGTCTGCCTCTCGTTCGGCCTTGAGTTGTGCACGTTCCTTGTCGACCTGGGCGACGAGCGACTTGTGCGCGCGGAACACCCCGTTGGCCTCGAGCATCGCCGTGACACGGTCGGTGAACACGATCGTCTGCTTGTCCGGCGTCACACCAAAGAGCTCGTCGAGGTCGGGCGGGAAATCAAGCGCCATGCCGATCTGACGGGCATAGTTGCTCCACGAAATCTCGCTCGGTTGAGCGACCTCGATGAATCGTCCGTTGCGCGTAACGAACACGCCGTTGTAGGTCTTGCGGACGGACCGCCGGATCTTCTTCGCCGGTCCCTTCCCGCCGGCTGGGACAGTTGCATCGTGCGCGTCGACACTCAGATACGAAAACCGGACGACTACCTCGTGCTTGGCACCGTCGGCGACCTGTGCCTCGAAGCGGATCGACTGCTGCGGCTCGGCCTTCGCGAAACCCGGGATGTCGTAGTAGCGGTAGTTCGGCGTGGTGAAAAGCACGTCGACCGGCTCGACCGCCTGGTGATCGACGGCGAGCCGACACACGTCGAGCCAGCCGGCGTAAGTGATGCCAAGGTGCTCACGGAACCGTGCAGTCGCCTGTTGGCGGTTCTTCCATGCCAGCCGGTCGAGGTCGCTCCAGACCACGACTGTTCGCACTGCGTCAAGGCCACCGTCGAACGCCACGGCGTCCGCAGCGGCGTCCTCGACATATTCGGCGATCCAGTCGGGCAGGTCCTCCTTGGTGGGCTCAGGCAGCGACACCACCTGGCCCTCGACGGCGAGGTGCTTCAGGTCAACCGTTACGGCTAGAAACGGCTTGGCCGAGTCGATCCGTGAGTAGACCGCAAAGCGCGTTCCACGGTTGACAGATGCACTCGGCAGTCCGAAGCCGAAGCGTCCGAAGGTGTTGCGGCGCCCCTCGTTAGAGGAACCGCCCCACTTCGTCGCGTGTGGCAGGAACTCGGGATCGATGCCCGAGCCATCATCGATGAACGCGATCTCCTTGATTGCGGTGCCCTCCGTCCGGAACGCAAGATGGACCTGCGTCGAACCGGCCTCGATCGCGTTGTCGATGATGTCGCCCGCGGCGTGCCCCTCGTCCTTGTAACGGACCGACCGCATCGTCTCCGCCAGCATCTTCTCGTCGACGAGGCCCGTCGCGCCAGCCGTTTTGGCGGTGCGCCGCTGTGCCTTCAGATGGCGCGACTTCACGTAGGCGCGCTGCTCCATCAGGTGCTTCTGGGCTGAATCCTTGACCTTCATGTCTCTGCTCCTCTCGATTGCGCGGCAACTCTTGCACCGCGAGGGTTGATCGCATGTCCGGGCGCAAGACGCCCGAGCGTTATAGGCTCTCAGGCGTTCCAGGCTGCCTGAAACTCCTCATGTGCCTTCTGTAGGCGCCGATGCGCCGTTGCTGTCGACAGACCCAGTGTCGTCGCGGACTCGCTGAGCGTCATGCCCGCGACGTCGCACATCCAGATCAGCTTGCGACTGATCGGGCTAAGCCCGTGCAGCACATGTCGAATCTCG
This sequence comes from uncultured Actinomycetota bacterium, assembly GCA_963790265.1. GTDB lineage: Bacteria > Actinomycetota > Thermoleophilia > Solirubrobacterales > Solirubrobacteraceae > Palsa-744. The sequence continues at coordinate 2,099,652 of CAWBNT010000001.1, read as the reverse complement.
ACCGACAGCGTTGCGGTGCTCAGGTCCCCCGAGCCCCACTCGTGAACCGTTGGGTTCTGACCGGCGACGCCTGCTGCGCTTTTGCGCGCGTTCGTGTAGTAGGAGGGAAGCGCGGCGTAGGAGAAGGCCAGCGCGGCGATGGGCACAGCGGGGGCGGAGTTCGCTGCCGATACGCAGGCCGACAGGAGAATCTCGCCGGTGATGTCCTCGACGTCGGCGGTGCTGAGTTCCGCGGACGCTCTGCCCCGGACGACCGACTTCAGCTTGGCAAGGTGGTCGCTCGTGAACGAGGACTGATGACGCTTGTTTGACGTGGTATCCACGGGATGTCTCCTTCGTTTAGGTCGGAGAGCCCGCATGATGCGTCCGAGATCGTTGGTTTCCGGGGGGATATTCGGCGGGGCGCTGTAGGCCTAGCCGGACCCTGGCTCTCAGGTGTTCAGTTGTGGGGAGCAGTCTACCTGGAGCATCACCGGACTCGATGGCCCCTGGATGCCTGCCTCCACCCTTTAAAGGAGCGTAGCGCTCGGGATTTTTCACGGCCTCTCAGGGCCGCGCGCCAAAAGGACCTCCGCTGAGCTTGCTCTCGGCCTTCCCCAGTCGGCGGGCTCAGGGCCCTCACCGACCAGGTGCGGGAGCCGGCTTGCCCGGCCATTGTGGCATCCCCTTTCGGGGATGCGGCCGGGGCTGCGACCGGCCCCGCACCCGGCGGGGCCCCCACAGCAAAGGAGGCTCAAATGTCCGCTGGACTCACAGACTCGGACACCATGTTCTCGGTGCGCGAGACGCCCTGGCACAATCTCGGGGTCGTTCTCGACGAGCCGCCGGCGACCGTCGCGGAGGCGATCGAGGCGGCAGGGCTCGGCTGGAGTATCGCCAAGGAGCCGATCGCGGTCGACCGCGGCGACAAATCCGCCGACGAGTGGTGGGTGCCTCGCTGCGAGGAGATCCCCGGCTTCTACGCGACCGTCCGTCAGGACACGCGCGAGGTGCTGGGCATCGTCGGGGAGCGCTACAGGCTCGTGCAGAACCACGAAGCCTTCACGTTCATCGACCAGCTTCTCGGCAGCTCGATCCACTTCGAGACGGCGGGCAGCCTGCACGGCGGCCGTCGCGTATGGGTGCTCGCGACGCTGCCCGATCACGTCGAAGTCGGCGGCGACGATGTGCGCCCCTACGTGCTGCTGATGAACAGCCACGACGGTTCGACCGCCGTGGTCGTCGCCACCACGCCGATCCGCGTGGTCTGCCAGAACACCCTCAACTGGGGTCTGTCCAACGCGCGGCAGAAGTTCTCGATCCGCCACACCGAAGCGGTCACGCAGCGCGTCCACGAGGCTCGCCGAGTCCTCGACTTGTCCATCGACTACTACGAGCAGTTCAAGCGCTTCGGCGACCAGCTCGCCTCCGAGCGCTGCACCGAGCGCCAGCTTCGCGCGGTCCTCGACGAGCTCTACCCGAACGGCACGGAGGACTCCGTGAGCGGCCGTACCCGCAGGTCGCGCCAGCACACGAAGGACTGCATCGCCGAGCTGTTCCTGTGCGGCGAGACGCAGGGCAACGCGCCCGGCTCGAAGTGGGCAGCCGTGAACGCCATCGTGGAGTACGGCGACTGGCTGCGCCCGCTGCGCTCGAGCGGCCAGCGGTTCGCCCGCGCGCTCGACGATGGACCCGAGAAGACCCGCGCCCTGCAGCTCGTCGCCGCCGCATGACAGAGCAGGCCCGGTGGGCGTTCCGAGCTCGCCGGGCCTGCTTGACGCCGACCGATGGAAGTCGCCCGTGTACTCCCCTACTATGGAGGTCAAGGAGTCGGCCCACGCGGCCGATCCTCCAAGGAGCGTTTGCTATGGCTACTCGAACCGACAACGAAATCCGCGAGCTGAACCCCGAGGAGTGGGCGCAGCTTGTCGATGAAAAGGCACGCCAGTACCTCGGTATGAGCGGCGAGGAGTTCGAGCGGCGTCTGAGCGCGGGCGAGATCGACATTGACGATAGCCCCGACGTGACGCGCGTCGCGATGATGCTCCCGCTCCATGCCACACGCAAGTAGCACACCCGCTGAGGCCGTCGAGCACTACCGCGGCCGGACCGTTCGGCTGCTGTCGTGTGCGACGAGCGCCCACACCACCGTCAGCGGCTACCACGCCTCGGACCTGCCGCACCGTCTGTTGCTCTCTGATGGTGACGCTGTGCGGTTGCGCGCCGAGCCGCGTCTGACCATCGAGGTCGCCGAGCAGTATGAAGTTCGCCAAGACTCCGCCGGCTGGCTAGTCGCGATTCTCGGCTACCGCTACGCCATCGGATACGAGGGCAGTGAGCTCGTCTCCTACCATTGGCATCCCGGCGGCAACAGTCCGATCACCTGGCCGCACATGCACGTCGGCGCCAACATCCAGGTCGGCGATCGGTGGCTCGGAAAGGTTCACCTACCGACCGGCGCCGTGGGCCTCGAGCAAGTCGTCGCGCTGGCGATCGTGGAGCTTGGCGTCGAGCCGCTGCGCGACGATTGGGAGCGGCTGATCGACGAAGCCGCCGACCGCTGATGACCAGCGGCCTTCTCGCTCGTTAGCCGCTCCGATGCGCTGCGTGTCGGTGCAGCGTGCTCGTCGCTGCGGCCTCGTGGTCGAGCTTCGCGCTGACGCGGATCAGCGCGTGCGCTGCGGTCCGAGGGCCGAGCTTGAACGTGACCGTCAGGTGCCCGTGCTTGAGCGTGAGAGTCTTGGCGCTGGAGGCGACGATCCTTCCCTTCAACCTGCCGGTGAAGCCGACGCGGACCCGTCCACTCGCATGTCCGCTCACATACACGACCAGCTCGCGTCCGCGCAGCTTCTCGGTGACGTGGATCGTCGGCGTCGTTCCGCTGCCTGAGTGTGGTCCGCCCGACCCGGACGACGGCACAACGATGTTCGTTCGCGCGGCATTGGCCGCGTTCGCGTTGCCCGCTGCATTGCTCAACCACACGGCGATCGTCCAGCTACCGGCGCCTGGGACGGCCACTGTCACCGGCCCGGCTGCTGGCGCGGCGGCGGGCGCGCTGCATGAGCTCGAGCCGCTGGCCGGACACACCTGATAGAGCGCCCCGGTGATCGGCGCGACCTGGCCCGGTGGGTCGCTCCAAGTGACTGTGAAGGTAGAGCTGCCCGTATGCGTCGGAGTCGCCGATAGGCCAACGGGCGCCGGCGGCGCGCTGTTGTCCACCATGATTTCCTCAGAGGCAACGGTCGACTGATTGCCGGCGGCGTCGGTTGCTACCAGCGTGAGCGTGTGTTTGCCGTCTGATAGCTGCGTTGTAGGCAGGTTGAGTGTCTGCGTGCCTGTGGATGACGGGCAGGGCTGGGCGAAGGTGAAGTTGCACGGCGCTGTGTAGGTCTCCATCGGCCGCCCGTCTGCCGACAGGGTGATGCTCGCTACGCCGCCGCCTACATCCTGGGCTGCTACAGCGACGCTTTCTGTGCCTTTGTGGAATCCGCCTGCTTCGCCCGGTCCCCACAGCGCGCCCGCAAGTCCTACCTCGACGGCTGCGAGTCCATGCAGCGCGTCCACATCGTTCCCGGCTTGCAGAACGCCCCGGTGCGGACCGTCGATCGCCAACGAATCGAAGCGCTTGGCGAGAAGATGCTCAACGTCGGCAAGAGCCCAAAGACGGTGCGGAACGTCCTCACGTTCGCGCACAGCATCTTCGAGCACTCGGTCGACGAAGGGTGGTGCCCGGACAACCCCGTCCGTCGCGCGCGCCGGCCACGCCGGCAACACGCTGGTGACGCCGAGCCGGACCTGCAGTTCCTCACGATGACTGAGCTCGAGGCCGTGATCCGTGCGGTCCCCGACGAGAAGGTGGTACGCAAGCCGGCTCCGACTCGTCGCGGTCGACGTGGCCCCGCGCCTCCGCCGCCCCCGGACGTTCTAGGGCCAGTGCTCCGCGTCGTGATCCTCACGGCCGCCATGACAGGACTGCGCCAAGCCGAGCTGCTTGGACTGCGCTGGCGCGACGTCGACTGGTCAGCTCAGCGCATCCGAGTACGCAAGCCGTACACGCGCGGGGAGCACTCGACCAAGGGCAAGTCGGACCTCTCGACCCGACGCTCCGTCCCGATGGCAGATCGGCTCGTCGGCGAGCTCGACCGCTGGTCGAAGCGCTCCCCCTACACCAGCCAGAAGGATCTCGTGTTCGCGCATCCCGAGCTGGGCACGCCCCTCGACCGCACGAAGGTCACGAGACGCTTCCAAGACGCCTGCGCCGACGCGCACGTCACCGTCATCACCTTCCACGAGCTGCGCCACACGTTCGCGACGAGGATGGCTGCTCGAGGCGTACCGCTGCGCAAGCTGCAGGAGTGGCTAGGCCACGCCGACATCAAGACCACGCAGATATACATGCACTACGCCCCCGACGAGCACGAGGTCGCGCTCGTCAACGACGGCTTCGCGGGCGAGACGGACGACGCCCTGGGGTCCAATTTGGGGTCCAATGTGAGCGCAACTCAGGAGCACTCAGCTACACTCAGAGCCAATAACCACGGGGACTGAGCACCCTCCACGCCTGGATCCCTCAGGCTGGGGGCCGGGCGGTCGCAGGTTCAAATCCTGTCTCCCCGACTTTAAGTTCCCTTTAGATAGCGTCGGATTTGGCTTGGTTGCTGGGGTTTTGGGGTGTTTTGTATGCGGGTGTGGTCTCAGGTTCAGGTCTCGGCGGGCTTCCCGTTGAAGCTCAAAAACCGCTTGAAATAGCGGTTTTCGAGGTCATGAGGGGGTGGGAGTGGTCGTGGGGTGTGCTCGCGTTCCGGGCGACCGCTGCGGTGTGGGCGGCAGATCGCTGCGGATCCGCTGCAAATCGTTGCGTTTGATGGCGCTCGTGTTTGTGGCGTAGCTAGGAATAATCCTATTTATTGGGCTTAGGGCTTGTTTGTTGAAGGGTGTGTACTCTCTGGGTAGCCGGGAGCGCTGCTGCTGTATGGAGGTGGCTTGGGTTGGTTGAGAAGCGAGCGTCGAATACGACCTCTACGTCTTCTACGGGGCTGTGGACGCCGCCGGGAGCAGATGCTGCTGGCGCTCGGGCTGCGGGCGTGGAGCGTTCCGGGGGTGGCTATCCGCGGCCGGAGCCGTGGGTGACCAAGCGTCAGCTTGACCAACCATGCGCAGGTCCTCGCCTGCATCGCACACGATCCAGGCGTGCTCCTGCGGGAGATCAGCGAGCGGGTCGGAATCACCGAACGCGCTGCCCACCGGATCGTCACCGAGATCGCCGACGGGGGCTACATCACACGCGAGCGCAACGGACGGCGCAACAAGTACACGATCCAATCCGCCCTTCCGCTTCCCGACCGCCTCGGCCGCGTACAGCGGATCAGCGATCTGCTCACGATCCTGATCGGCACGACCGACAAGTTTCCAGATATGCCCTTCCCACCAGCAGCACCGAACGGGAAGACGCTCACATCACCGGAGGGCACGGGGCCGCATCGTGACGTAGAAGCGACCGTCTGGCCCAAACACGGCGCCGCCCGGGTCGAGGTCGGTCATCGGCCCTGAGTCGCGCACGACGCTTCCACTGCGATCAAGGGCGAGCATCCGGTCCACGCTGTTCAGGTAGATCAGCGTGCCGGAGGGATCAATGCACAGACCACGCGGATCGACGATCCGGGGGTCGTCGCTGAAAGGGCCGACGAACTCGCCTTCGGCGTTGAAGGCGAGCATCGCATTATGGCCACCGCCGTTGGCGCTACCTGCACTGGTGACGAGGAAGCGCACCAAGTCATGCTAACTCGGATAAGCGGCGGGTTCAGACCTGCCTTTCGTCCAATCCGGCAGTCAGGGTGTCGTCGGTCCAGGCTCCTGCTCCCCTGAAAAGCAGAAGTCCGAGACGATCAGCCGAGCGTGCAGCTCCTCCTCAAGAGGGGCACTCTGATGGGCGTTCCTGCGCAGGCCGTAATGGGATTCCGCTCGGGCTGTGGCTTCCGATCGCGGCGCAAAGCCGTTGTGTACCGTTGGAAGCCCCGCGCGTTCTATGCGGGTCACCGGACAAATGGAGGTGGGCTATGGGTCTCGGGTACGCAGATGCGTATGAACAGATAAAGAAACTCGAGGACACGGGCCAGCTGACGCTGCCCGAAACGCAGGAGACGATCGAAGTCGGCACAATCGACCCTACAGCGGGTACCTTCGTCTGGTCGGTACCAACCGTCGTACAGACGATCGTGATCCCGCCGATCGATCCGGAGCCGCAGGGGAGCGGACCTTCCCTCGGCGGCGTGGAACCGATGACGCCTTTCGTCGCTGACGTTGGCGAGGGCGGCGGCGCGACGGGTGTTGGAGGGCTGGGGCACCACCCGTTTCGGCCGGAAGGGATACCGCCGACGAACCAGATCATCAACCTCACGGTCGGCGTCGTCGCGACCAAGGCGGTCGATCTGCGTTTGAAGTTCGCAGTGATTCCGCAGCGGAGCCAACCGCCGGCCGTCTTGACTGCCCGCCGGACATCAACGCGTGGGCGGACGTCCGCCCACGTTGCGGCGGCGGCTGCGCCTAGGGAGAGCGTGGTCGGCGGAGTGCTCGCCGGCGAGACGAACGGCGGCGTGACTATCTCGGGCTATCCGACCGTCTCGTCACAGGCCGACGAGATCACCATCGACGTCGGGCTGGAGTGCAGCACGGCGCTCCAGACGCAGTGGACCACGCCAGCAGTCAGCCGTCTGGAGGTCACGATCAACGTGCCGGGGCACGATCCGATTTTCGCCTCGTTCTTCGTGCTTCGTCCTCCCGTCGTCGGGATGGGAGCGTTCACTATCCCGGCGCTCCCGATGGCGATCATCTACGCGCCCCCGCAGGGCAAGCAGCTGAAGAACATCGCGACCTACTCTGACACAGAAACGATTACGCGTACGGTGACTTCCTCGATCACGTCCGGCACCGGCACGAAGACCGTACAGGCTTACAGCGTGGCCGATTTGATCGGAAAAGTCGCAGGGGCAATAACCGCCGTTGTCGCCGTCGTCGGAACGGGTGGAGCTGGTGCGGCTGGCGGCGCGAGCGTGGCGGGAGCCTTCAAAGAGCTCGGTGAAGCCCTGTTCGGCCAGGCCAAGAAAGACAACGAATCGACCGCTGACGCGACGAAACAAATCTCGAGCGAGCTGTCGCTTGTGAGCGACATCCTCAACGGAATCGACGCGTCGGCGCCGCCGTCGGAATCCTCTGTGACGACGAACGAGGAAGACCACAGCCTGACGCTTGCCCTTTCGACGATGAGTCAGTACCAGTCGGCCGCGGGTCTCGGCCCGGGACTCGGCGATCGGATTGTCTACCTGAAGAACCTTAAGGTCGTGTGGATGGCCGTGAACGGCGAGGTCGGAATCGTCGTGCTTGGCTACGAGGACGCGAGCAGCAACGCCGTGAACGATCTCCTCACGGAGCGTCAGCTGTTGAACGGAGGCCAGCCCGGCACGCTCGGGTTCGACGTGCCGGCGATTGACGCTCTTCTCGCACAAGATCCCATGGCACCTCCGGCACGTCCGATTGTCGGTGGCGAGCTGCGGCCTCCGGCGATCGCCCCGCCGCGGTTCGTTCCGGCTGACCCGGCTGAGTGGTCGGGCACCTCGACCGGCCCGAATGGCGATCAGTTCAGCATCACGTACGACTCGACAATCGAGGACAAGCAGGTGACGACGACGTCGCAGGTACACGTCGAGGACGACAAGCCGGGGTGGCTCGCCGTACTGTTCGGGGCTGATGAAGACGTCGAAACGACGACCACAACCACGTTGACGATCAGTCACACCATCGACACGAAGGATGAAGTGAAGCTGACGAGCACCGTGACGTTCTTCAGCGGAGGCCTCGACGATCCCTACGACTCGAAGAACTTCTACGACTACAGGTTCGGCACGTACGCGTACATCCCACCGAACTCGCCGTTCCTGCAGGGCGTGGCCGTCGTCAATGAGGCCGGGGGTCTTGTACCGGGGAGCTGACGACGACATGCGCACGCTGTCCTTCTAAGCCGCGGCCGCGACGATCTTTCCTGCGACGGTGTCGATCTGACGAGGCGAGTTGAGAAGACGGCGAAACGCTCTCGCGGCTCATTGTCGCCCACGGTGCTCGTGTCACCGCCCCTTGCATCCCGACGCCTCGACTGGAGTGTCGCGTCTCGTCGTCTTTGCCTACGCTCGTTCGATTCCGGGCTGGGGCCACGGCAGGGCTACGTAACCAGTACCCGACGCGCGGCTACAGGCGGATTTCGATCGCACGGGTCTGTAAGTGTCCGGAGGGATCCCCGTAGCCCCGCTCAGATGTGCCTGCAAACAGCACGGTTCGCGTACGCGTTCAGTCGCTGGCGTGAGGCGAGCGTGGGGACGGGGCCGCCGCGGCGTTGGCGGCGAGCGCGTCGGTGAGGCAGACGAACAGCGAGCGGTGTTGTAGGCGGCAGGTATGGGCAGAGAGTGGCCGCGCGATGCGTCGTTCGCCGTCCTGGGATTGGCTTCAGAGGGAGAGCTTGCGGTAGTTGACTGCGCTGCGCAGCTGGGGTTCGGCGTGGTTGTTAGTCGGTTCGATGCCGGGGTGCTTGGTGAACGTCCACAGCGCGGGGCAGGCCTTGCGCAAGGTTGCGCAGCGTGCTGCTAGGGGCGCTCCTGCCCGGGCGTGCATTCGGCGCGAAGCGGAAGTCCGACACCATCGATCAGCACAGCTTTACAGACCTGCTCCGGAACGAAGGCGGCAGAAACCGCCCCCTGCACATGACACTCCTGCTTCGCCTTGGGCGAAGCAGGAGTGTTCGTCGAGCCCAGCAGCGCTGTCGCTGAGGACGAAGAGCGCACGTACGGCGTTGATCGCCGCTCGTGCTCACGTCTGGCCTGTTGCGAGAGTGGCGTGGGCGGTCATGGGCTGCAAACCAATCGCTCGCCAGATCCGCGGTTGACCGGCGACTGTTGAGGTGCAGGGCTTGCTCGGACTTGCCTGGTCTGGGGGTCAGGGTGTGCGGATGTTGATCTCTGTGGCGATGATTTGGAAGTCTTTGGCGTTGTAGGTCAGTAGCGGTACGCCGTGGACGTTTGCGGTGGCGGCGATCGCGAGATCGAGTGCGCGTCGTCGTGGTTGGCCGCCGCGTTGTGCGACGAGTGCGTGTAGTCGGCCGCACTCGCGTGCGGCGGGGGCGTCGAAGGGAAGCGCGTCGAAGTGATCCTCGATCGCGCCGAGGCGCCTGATGCGTCGTGCTCTGGTTTGCTCGTCGCGCGCGACGAGCACCCCGAAGTGCAGCTCGGTCAGCGAGACGACGCTAATCGCCGCGTCCTCGTCTGGTCCTTGCTCAGCAGCGACCAGCACCGAGGTGTCGAGCAGAACCGCCACAGGGCTAGGCAGCCCACGGGTCGGCAAGCTCCCCGCCAAGCAGCTCAAGATCCCGGTCGAGCGTTGGGTCGGGGGGCGCCGCCCACAGGTCTGCCAGCTGGCTGGCTGGCACCCATTGCCGAGCTCGCAGCGGCCCGAGCTGCGCAACTGGGCGGCCGGATACGGTGATCGTGAACTGCTCTCCAGCCTCGGCGCGGCGCAGCACCTCGCCGACGTGGTTGCGTAGCTCCTTCTGTGGGATCGTCTGCATGTCGGACACGGTAGCAATAGTGCTATCGCGCTCGTAGAAGCTGGTCTTTGGGCGAGTGGTTTTCGCCCTTATTCGCGACTGTTCGGGGGTCTCGGCGACCGCAAAAGGACCGCAGCCGAGCAGGGACGGACCGCAAAGGGACCGCAGTCGTTGCCCGGAGTCAGCGACTTCGCTTTCTCCGGCAGGACGGCCACCGAACTGGCGTGCGTCGTGTGGGCTATGCCTGCGACCGGAAGACGCAGTGCGGATGCTATCGGGTCAAGAAGCCTTGTCTACTGGTCGTCTACCGTCCCGTCTGGACCAGTTGCCGCATTCGCTTAGGGCAAGCGATCTCAAGGAGCGGATCTATCTTTGGCCCGTTCTTTAGGATTAGCCTATGGCTTCAATCGACAGCTCCCGGGTTCTTCATCCGGTCTATCTCGATGTACCGATGATGGTGAGCTTTTTGGCGGCGCTGACGGGCGGTATTAGCTTTGAGGACGAGACTGTGCGGCGAACTGCGACTGGGACAGAGCGGAAGGCCGAGGCGGCCGCGGGAGTAAGGCTTCCGTCTCTGGTTTCGTTCCTCAGCTTCGATGCTTCCGCGCGAGCGGGTCGTGCCGACCGTGGCGAAGAAGGAGAAGAGACCCGGACTATCCGGCAGCACACGGCTGCATCCCACTTCAACGCTCTCTACAACGCGCTGCGAGAGCGCGAGATGTTCATACCTATCGGCGACGCCAGCGCGGCAGATGCCGTCGAACCAGGAGACGTGGTAGAGATCACCGGGCAATTTGCCGGCAACCCGCTCGAATCGGTGCTCGCATTTGCCGGGCAGATTATCCCGTACATCTCGCTCGCCGAGAGCAATCCAGCCCTCAGGGAGGCGATCGCGGGGCCTACGCTCAGCATGGAAGCGATGGAGCGCGAACTTGCCGCTATGCAGGAGCAAGCAACGATTCTCGAGGAGCGACTTGCGGGAGCGCAGCGGTCCGGCAACCCTTCTCGGAAGGGGGAGGTGGACGAAATCAAGGCGGCACTCGAGGCGAAGCGTGCCGAGGTCGCAAAGCCAACGAGATGATGCCCATCGTCGCCCAGATCATCCAAGGTCAAGAGCAGCAGAAGGTCATAAAGATGATGCTGCAGATGCGGGAAGACTTGGCAAAGGGTGCTGTGCACGACACCGTCATCAAAACACCCGGTCTGACGGGAATACGGAGGAATTGCCCGAGGTGACGATTACGATGGCAGACGGCAGCAGGGTCTCCCGACTGTTCATTCACATGCGTGGAGACGGTTCCGAACGCCTAGCTAGGCGAGCTTGAGCGACAGCTCCAGGCGTTGAAGGCTGATCGCGCGGCCGCCCGCCTGGAGCTGGCCAAGGCTGTGGGCGTCACGCCACAGCGGATCCCACTGGACGTTGATGGTTTTCGAGAATTCGAGCACGAGCTTCAGCGGCGTTTCGCTAAGAAAACAGCAAAGGGGGGGCGTTTACTACGCCCCCCCAAGATCCATGGCCCGCTGTGACCTACCGCGGGCTCTTGCGCTCCACCAGACGCGCTACCGAGCGGCTCGAGACGCGCGCGAGAAAGCAGCACGCGTTCCCGAGGCGAGCGCCAACCGATCAAAGAGGTGCTGGAGCAGGCTGGCGCCACGTTGACCGAGAGCTACCAAGCAATCACGGGCGACGATTGAGTGAGCGAGGTGCGTCTAGGGATTGGCGAGCTGACTAACGCCCGTCATGCTGCAGTCCGGTGCGACATGAACGGGGGGATGTCCACCGAAGCGTACGGGAAACGTATACCTGCGGCGGCTAAACGTACACTTAGACCGGGCTTAGTGGTACGTTTAGTGGGATGGGTAGCTTCCGTGATCTGGTGCGCCACTTCGGCGCGCTCCGGCCCGATGCCGTTGCGGCGCTGACGAGCATCGCTGAGGCGAAGGGGAGGGCTGAGCTCTATCGGCAGCAGAATCCGGCGGGTCTTGAGACGTTGCGCCGGGTCGCGCTGGTGCAGAGTACTGAGGCCTCGAACGCGATCGAGAACATACATGCCCCGCTTGCTCGGATCGAGGCGCTTGTCGCTCAGAAGACTTCGCCGCAGACTCGGTCTGAGCAGGAGATCGCCGGCTACCGGGATGTGCTGGCGACCATCCATGCCAACGGCGCCGAGATTCCGTTTGAGCCGCGGTATGTGCAGCAGCTGCACGGCTATCTGCACAGGTATGTCGGCGACCGCGACGCCGGACAGTGGAAGAAGCTCGACAACGAGGTCGAGGAACGGCTGCCCGATGGCACGAGGGTGGTCCGTTTCAAGCCCGTAGCGGCAGTCCTGACGCCCAAGGCAATGGATGATCTCCACAGCGACTCTCGCCGCGCGCTCGACGCAGGCATCTACCCGCCGTTGTTGCTGTGTGCCGCCTACGTGCTGGACTTCACGGTCATCCACCCGTTCCGGGACGGCAACGGACGCATGTCTCGGCTCATCACGCTCTGGCTGCTCTACATCGTCGGCCACGACGTTGGCCGCTATATCAGCATCGAGAAGCTGATCGACTCAAGCAGGGAGACCTACTACGAGGCGCTCGGCAGATCCACCCACGGATGGCACGAGAACGATCACGACCTCGCGCCTTGGACAAGCTACTTTCTCGGCGTTCTGCTCGCCGCCTACAAGGAGCTCGAAAGCCGCACCGAAGCGCTTGCGGGCAGGGGTTCCAAGCGAGCGCTGATAACGAGCTTCATCGACTCGCTGATGGTCGAGGAGTTCACGATCGCCGATGTCCGCCAGGCTGCTCCAGGCGTGAGCGACGGCTACATCAACAGAGTCCTGGGCGAGCTGAAGAACCAGGGTGCGATCAAGCCGCTCGGCACAGGTAGGAGCGCCCGCTGGCGGCGTTTGAGCCGAGACTGAGCCGCCATGCCAGTGCTGCCAGCACAGAGATGATGCAGTTTCGCCGCGACCGCCGCGGTTGTCCGCCGCGCCCAGCCGGTATCATGTATCGAAGCGTGCATCGGGCAGTTGCCGCGCGTGCGTCGAGCGTGCACGACGTCTGCGAAACGTTTGCGGACGCCCCGAAAGCCCTTTAGTAGAGCCAACCTAAACCTATCTCCCCGATAGGTTCATGTTCCGCGAAACGCAGCGAACATGGGCAAGAAACCCCGAAAACACGGGGGATCGCGTGAGTTGTTTCGCCCGGTTTCGCGGGGTTTCGGCGGTCGGTTTGCAGGACGTTTGCAGCGGCGGCCCAAAACGTTTGCAGAACGTTTGCAGGCCGAACGCGGGGGAAACCGTCCGCTCGACGGGCGATGCTGCGACTCATGGCTGACTTTTCCGATGTGGTGCTCGAATCGGTCGGTGTCCAGTCGTATGCCGATCTCGTCGCGCTCGGGCCTGAGGACATCCTTCGCCTGCTAGATGACAAGAAGCCCCCTCTACAGCCGTCCGATGCCTTCCTGGCGGTCATGGTCATCAGCGCCGTTTCGGAGCTGCAAGCAACCACACGCGCCCTCGACTCCGCGAAGCGCGGGTTCGAGCGAGCCACAATCGTCCTCGCGGCGCTGAGCGTGATCCTCACGGCAGCCGGCGTGATTGTTGCGCTCATCACGCTCACCACTTAGCGAAGCTGCCGCTCTGCGGGCCTCTTTGCGAGCCTGAATAGGAAGCGTGCGCCGGCACTAGTCACTTGGTGTACGTGCGTGCCAGGACGGACAGCTTCCCCTGAGGCGTCACCTCAACCACGCAGCCGTCCACGGAGCTAGCGTCGGCATCCATATAGGCATTGCCGGCAGAATCAAACTGAAGGGGAAGGACGCTCCAGTGGCTGTAGCCGCCTTCGAGACGGCCGCATGCCGCAGGGAGTCCGGTGGGCTTACCGCGGCCGTACACGCTGCCAGCGACGTGTGTGACTGTGCCAGACGCATTCAGTGCAAACACGCTGGCAGCGGTGAAATGCGTTGTGGTGACGAGATAGAGGGGCCTCGATCTGCCGATCGCCATGCCCCAAACTACATCCAACGGACTGTCCACAGCCTGAACGCCTTGTTTGGGAACGCCCCAAGAGCCATCGCCAGCAACAACGGACAGGGTTCCCTGCGGAGATATCTCAGATATATATCTCCCTACCGTTTCATTCCCAGCGCCGCTCGCGACATACACGTCACCGGCTTCGTCGACCGCAAGGGCACTTGGATATCCGAGCGTACTTTGAGAAGCAGGCCCCGGTATCGGCGGGCTGTTCGTGCGGACCTTACCAGCAAGGATCGAAAGTTCGCCCTGTGGCGTGACCTTCTCGACCACATCGTTGTAGTCGTCAGCTATATAGAGGTTGTCGTTGCCGTCCACCGCGATGGCTGTCGGAACATAAAACCGGCTCTGCGTGGCCTTTCCTGGGGTCGGACGTCCGCTCTTGCCGAGCTCGCCTGCGACCACTGACAGACGGCCGCCGGGCGTGATCTTCAGGACAGCGTCATCGTCTAGGACGTAGAGGTTTCCGTCCGAATCAACCGCGCCCGCGTCGGGTTCCTCCCATAGCGGGCTCGCGGTCGCGCTTCCGGGGATTGGCCGTCCTTGCTTGGCGGTCTCTCCAGCAATGACGGAGGTAGACCCGTTCCGGGTGCGCTTGACGATGATGTCGCTGGAGGTGGCTGGTCGGTTAACGCAGCCGCCCCCTCCCGCGAACCACTGCTTCTCATCGAGGTACAGCGTCCCGTGAGAACCTACGGCCAGGAGGCTAGGGTAGTAGCTCGGCTCGCAAGCCGCGCCCTTCGCCGTCGGCGAAGATATCGCTGACAAGCTCAATGCTGCCGCGATCGCGGTCGCCCCGAGGGCGACAGTCTTGCCAGCGCCCCAACTACACCAGCATCGCTCGGACCTCTTGGTCGCTGCCGCCACCTCACCCGCTCCCGTTAGCCTCCCCATCGAAGCGCACCCTACCGGAAGGGAACCCTTCGACATACGGAACCCTTCGACGTACGCTCCTCGTACTGGTTTGTCGCGCAACAAGCACATACCTCCCTTTGGTTGCGCCCGCGTATCTAATAGCGGTACCGGACTGACCTGCCAGGCGCGGAAAGCAGGCGCCCCTAGCGTCGCGGGCGAGACGACTGAGTTGGACGAGTTCCGGGCGCGCTGGCCGAGGATCGGGACACACCCGCTTGCACAAGGGAGCAAGAATGCTCACGCGCCCTGCCCGATACCCCGTCTTCGTCCGTAGCGACAGCGTTGGGTCCACCAAGCGGATCCATCCACTCGGGACATCTAGTCAGCGTGTGGCTATGCCGTCTTGGGATCTCGAGCTGCTGCGGCGAGTTCGTTTGTGCGCTTATTTGGATGCTCATTGCGTCCCAGCGGTGCTTGAGTGCTGAGACGCGTGGCGCATCCGACGGTGCGGCTTTGTCTCCGTGGAGCCATGCCGCAAAGTCGCGTTCTCGGAATGGCCCGGCGGCCTTGTGTCTGAGCATCGTTGGCAAGCTTGTGCTGGCCTCAGCGATCCCGAGGAGCTTCTCGTAGTCTGCGATGTCCAGGATCTGCAGTGGTTGCACGCGAGCCTTCGCAAGCGCTTGGGCGGTCTCGGGCTCGACGGTCTCGCGTAGATACTTCCAGACGGGTTGGGTCTGGATTAGGTGTCCGACGGACACTACAGTGCGCCCGAAACGAGCGAATCGCTTTTTGCCGTCTGACTGGCCCGACTGCTCACGATCGCGTTGGCGACGAAGGGCTCTCCCCGGCACGACGCGCCGAGAGTATCTCGTTGGATGCGGCTCGGGCGAGGCCGCGAATGCATAAGCACGCCCCTTCCCTGGATGTCGATCTACAAGGCTCCGGACTCTCTGAAGGCAAGCGGATTGTGCCCAGCGGTGACGCGGCCACGCCGGGTGGGGCGCCAGGGCGGTGCTGGGAGAGGGTGCGCTAAGCTGGCGGGGTCAGATAGCGATGGCAACCAGAGGGCGAGACCTTCATCTGAACGTCCCCTTCCCGCGAAAGCAGCCTGATCTTCTGATGGCCGAGAGTCCACTTATGGGTGGGCTTTCCGCGTTTAACAGGCCCGCAGTAGACCCCTTGTCGCGCTGCCCCTGACCAGCGCTCTACGTCAGCCGCCCAGCTCGAGACGCTCGGCAGCGACTCGAACCCTGCCGATCGACGCTCGAGGTGCGGTGTGCGACGCATCTTTGGAGGATGGCCCGCGCCTTGCTGAGCAACGGTCCGTCGAGCCCGTCCATCGCGCACTCGGCGCTCGGAAGGGTGCCGGAAGGCGGTGCCTCACGGCAGGATGTCGTTCAGCGTCGCCGTGAACCGCTCGCCCGACTCCTCGAGCTCACCCTCGATGTGCAGGCGCGCAGGGCCGGTCTCGGTCCACAGGTCGAGAAAGTAGGACCAGCCCGGCAGGTCCGGGTCGTCGGACTTAGCGATCGCCTCGACCCGGTAGATCTCGCGCGGCGGCAGCACCAGCGACTCGGGGCAGTCGTCCTCGACCCGACGGCGCAGGTCCTCGACTCTGAGCCGATCGCCAGAGGCGTCGCGGAGCTCGTCGTATTCGGCGTCCACGACGAGGCCGACGACGTCCTCCAGTGCCCGGAACATCGGCTCGGGCATTAGCTCGAGCGTTTCGACGTTCTCTCTCCGTCCGCCCAACTCGTGGCTCGGCGCCAGGTCGAGCCGGCTGTAGAAGTAGTCCTCGCACGCCGCGTGCGCCTGCCGGCGGATGCTCTTGGACAACCCCGCGGTGCCGAGCGCAAAAACCGCTGCATCGATCGCCTCCTCGAGCGTGCCGTGGCGGCGCGTCAGCTGCGCGGTCATCGCGCGACCGTGCTCAGTCTCGCGCGCCATCGATGAGCCGTCCAACAGAATCGAGGGAGCGTCGCGGCGGCTGTAGCCCGTACAGGCCCGCACCGCAGAGTGAAGGACGATGAGGTGGTCGCCCATCACGCCCGTACGGCTGATGCGTCGCCGGGCGTCATCCGGCTCGGCCAACTTGCTGAACGCGTGATCGTAGCGCTGCCATGACTCTGCATCCTACGAATAAAGAACGACCCGGGCCTCGTCTGACGAGGACTCCAAAGAGCCACAGCGCCGTGGCCAGACGGGAGAGTGCCGCCATTTGACGAAGCGAGCACTCTCGCTTTCGGCGATCAGGGCGGTCTGAGGTGGAGCGCCGGACGACTGCTTTCGTCGCGCCGCCACCTCGTGCCGCACGATCGGGTTGGCGACGAAAGCAGTCGTCGGCGCGTCGGACGGCGGACGAGCGCTTTGCCACGCGAGCGATGGTCCGTCTGGACCCGCTTTGATGCCCAGACGCGCCTGTCGGCGCCGAGGCCGGCCGTCTCGCTATGCGCGGAAAGCAGGCGCCCCCCGCACCGCCAGGGAGATGCCCGAGTTGGACGAAGGCCGGGAGTGAGGCCCGGCGTGGCTCATCCGCTCCTGTTGCGCTGAGCGGGTCGCTGCGGCGAGCCAGCCAGATGCTCGCGCGATCGCTAAGGCAAGTCTTTGCCTGGCGTCGCGTTGCCGGCTCGGTCAGACGCTTACGCGGTAGTGGAGGTGAACGACGCCGTTTCGGAACCGGCGCTCATCGAGAAGTTCGAGTTGCGCGTGGACGTTGTCTGGCAGGGCGCGCTTGCCGCCTCCCACCACGATCGGACACAAGAACAGATGGCACTCGTCGACCAGCCCCGCGCCGATTGCGTGGCCAGCGAGCTCGGCACCCCCGACTGTGATGTCGGGTCCCCGAGGACTGCTTGAGCCGCCGGACGGCGTATCGATCGAACTCGCGCTCGATCCGCATCCTCGCGCTGGATACCGTCTGAAGCGTCTGGGAGTACACGATCTTCTCAGCTGCCCGCCAGATCCCAGCATGTTCCCAGAACACTGCCGGCTCATCGGCCTCCGTGCTCATGGTCTCCCAGAACACCATCGTCTCGTACATCCGGCGCCCGTACAGGTAGGGTGCCGATTGGCCGCTCGAGATCGTTGACGAACGCATGCACCTCGTCATCCGGCGCCGCCCAGTCGAACCTGCCCTCCTCGTCCTCGACGTACCCGTCAAGCGAGGCGATCGCCGCATAATCAGCTTGGCCATCTCCACTCCAGTCGGTCGTTACGGTGCAGCCACGGCCGCACAGGCTGAGACCGCGATCCGCAGCCAAATATCTCGATCACGGCATCGCAGGAGCACGAGTACAGACCGACTCGCTCATCCCGCGCTCCGCATGCCGCGCGAAGCGAGGTGAGTGAAGGACGCCCCAAGCCGTGTCGAGCAAGCAGTGCTCGCACCTCGCGTCACAGCGCCTTATGATCGCTGTCGTGAGCGGCATGCGGCCGAATATCTTTCACGCGTCGCGCAGCTCTTCGCGGTCGCTGTGCTGGGAGCCGTCGTCTCTCTAG
Organism: uncultured Actinomycetota bacterium; assembly: GCA_963790265.1. Classification (GTDB taxonomy): domain Bacteria; phylum Actinomycetota; class Thermoleophilia; order Solirubrobacterales; family Solirubrobacteraceae; genus Palsa-744. The sequence goes on along the minus strand of CAWBNT010000001.1, from coordinate 2,081,709 downwards.
CCTTTTCTAGTCGGGTCGATGCGACGCTACGACGATCCGCGATCGATCCCGCTGGCCGCGCGGCGATCAGCCGCGCCAAGCGCGACAGCCTTTCGGCTCGGCCAGCCTACTTAGAGTGTCCCCAGGCGAGCGGATCCTCCTACGCGCGACCTTCGAGGACGCGTCCGTGCATGCCTTCCGTGTTGCGGACACGATCGCAGCCGTGCTCGTCGCCAGCGGGGGTCTGATTGCGCTCGCTGGAATCCGTAATCCCCGCCGCAGGGCGGCCGCCGAGCTGTGTCCAGCCGGGGCCCTCTGCGGAGCCAGCCAAGAACTCGTCCATGCTCGCTAGGATCGACGCTCGGACCGGATTTCGTGGACCACACCGTCGAAATCCCATCACCGGAGGTGGCCTCGTGAGCGAGACATTTTCCATCATTCGCCGTTACTTGCATCGCTCCGTCGTCGCTTACTTCGCCGGTCCGCGTTCAGGGAGCGTTACGAGGACCGCGCCTCCAACGATGCAGCCCGGACGAGCCCGGTGCAGGGCCTCTCACGCTGATGCTTGGATGGCGTTGCGAACGTGCGGCGAACCGGGCTAAGGACGAGGGCCGAGCGTCAAGATCGCACCTGCGTCGGCTGTTGCTTTCACGCTTCGAGCGGAAGGGTGCTCGATTCCAGGTCAGCTGTCCTGTACGAACGCCGGCATCACCTCGGCGGCGAAGCGTTGCATGCTCTGCCGGGTGGCGTCTGCGCCGCTCATCAGCACATACCTGACGCCGACAGCCTGCAGTGCTTGCAGTCCCGCGATGATCTCCTCGGGCGTGCCGAAGAGGGCATGGGCCTCGGTCGCGCCGGCATAGGCCATGATGTGTGAGCGCTTGGACCCGTCCGGGCCGCGCGAGCGCTCGATCATGCGGTCATGGAGGCCTGCCTGCCGGGCGAGCGCCGCGCTCGCGTCGTTTGCGTCGCGTGCGACGTAGAGGTTGCGCGCGACCGCCACGTCCATCGGATCAAAGGCACGGTCGCAAGCCTCACACTCAGCCTTGAACAGGGCGATCCGCTCGCCGATCGCCTCGGTGGAGGCGAACTGGTCGAGCAACAGGTTGGCGCCGAGCGCGGCGACATTACGAACTGACTCGGGTCTACCGGCGGCGATCCACACAGGCGGATGCGGCTTCTGAGCGGTGGGCGGCTCCACCACGATCTCGTGGTAGCGCCAGAACTGACCCTCGTGAGAGAAGGGCTCATCGGAGCTCCACGCTTTCAGGATTACCGCGAGAGACTCGTCGAAGCGCGCCTCCGCCTCCTCGGTCGGCACGCAGAAGCCGGCGAACTCCGAATGCCGGTAGCCCTTTCCGACGCCGAAGTCAAGACGTCCGCCGGAGAGAAGATCGAGAGTCGCCGCGCGCTCGGCCAGCAGCACCGGGTCATGCCACGGCAGGACGAGCACCGCTGTTCCCACCCGTATCGCTGACGTGCGTGCGGCCACCCAACCTAGGAGATCCAGGGTGGCCGAGACCTGTCCAAAGCCTGAGAAGTGGTGCTCGACCAGGAACGTGGAATAGAAGCCGAGCCGGTCGGCGTCGACGTTGGTCTCGACGTACTCGCGAAAGCCGCGTCCCGGGTCGCCCGCGGTGCGCGGCGCCTGGGCGCTACCGAACAGGCCGAAGCGCATCCCTTCGGAGCCTCTACCGGTCCCAGCGTCACTCGCGGTCTCTGTGTGGTCTTGAAAGGGCGGTGAAGTCGGGTCGGTGTGGCGGATCAGACCGTGGTCTGCCACGTTACGGTCCGGGAAGGTACGACGACTTCCCGCAGCTCGTTGACCTGGTTGCCTGCGCCCAGTCCGAGCGCGCCGGATGAACCGGCCCCTGTGTCCGCCTCAAGAAGCGCACGCGCTAGCGATGTTTCGGGCACGCCCTAAAGCTTAGCGCCCGCCCGCCCTTCGACCGCGGATCGGCTCACGGCGGTCTCTCATCTCCTTGCCAAGAGCAAGCGCGAAGGCCTGCTTGCTAGCTAGGAGATCGCTGAGCCGTCCTCAATGTCGCGGTCAGGCCGCAGTAGCACCACGCCGTGCGTCTCTGAGAGGGCGCCGGTCAGGAGCACCTCGCTGATAAAGCCGGCGATCCGCTTGGGCTCGAACCTGCGCACGCAGATGACCTGTCGACCAAGCAGCTCGTCCTTGGCATAGTGCCTGATCTGCGCGCTTGAACGTCGAGTTCCGCGAGGCCCGAAGTCGAGGGTTAGCTTCTTGGTAGGGGACAATCGCGGAAACCCTGACGACAGCCGCCTCTGGGGACTGAGCCGAGCCGAGGGCGTGGGATCATCGGCGTCACAGCGAGCTTGAATGCCCTCGCTTCAGCGAAGGCGGCTTGAGTTCCTGCGAGCATATGAGCGACAATCAGGGCTATGATCGAGAGTTCCGAGATTGAGTTGGTGCGCCGGGCGTGGGATGCCTTGATCCAGGGCGGCCCTGAGGTCTTGGGCGAAGTGCTGGCGCCCGATGCACAGTGGTATGGAGTCGAGGACGGACAGCTCTGCGATGGCCGCAAGGCAATCATCGACGTGATGAGTCGCAACCTCGCCGGGCGTCTGCGAGGCCGAATCGAGGAGACCATCCAAGACGGGTCGCGCGTGATCGTGGCGTTTCGTCCCGAGCAGCCAGCGCAGCTTGCTCGTCCGATGGACGAGGGCATCGCTTACATGGTCGTGGCGATCCGCGACGGGCACATCGTTGAGATGAAGGGGTGCGCCAATAGGTCCGCCGCCGTGAGCTACGCGCAGAGCGGCGAGTAGGCAGGGGCGCGGCATCAGCGTTACGCGACGGCGTGTAGTGATCCGCGTCGCGCCGAAGCTGATGGGTGTCTCACGCCGCGATGAACGCGAGCCGGGGGCGACCTCCTCCGTGTGTACCGTCTTGAGATACGCGCCTAGACCGGCTGTGGTCCTCTCACCGCCGCCGGAGCCCACCTACTCCTGAAACCAGCGCGAAGGCGCTCTAGCTTGCCCGTGATCGTCGGAGCGGCACCGGCTACGATGCGCGCCTTGACGTAGCACGCCGACTCCGCCGCGATTCCAGAGAGTACCTTCCGGGCTCGACCGATGAGATGCGCGCCTCGGTGTGATCGTAGTGAGAAGGACCATCACGAGAAAGGACGAGTGCGTGAAGCTGGTGACTATGACGCAGGTTGCGGTCGATGGGGTGATGCAGGGGCCTGGTGGGCCGGATGAGGATTGCAGAGGTGGATTCGAGCGGGGCGGGTGGGCTAGGCGACCCAGGTTGTTGTCCGACGGCGAGGTCCTTGCGTTCATCGGTGAGGTCTATCGGCGTGCTGAGGCGTTCTTGTTTGGCCGGTGGACCTATGAGCTGTTCGCTGGCTACTGGGGCGTGAGGGAAGATCTGGAGCATCCCATCGCAGGTGCCTTGAATACGCGGCCTAAGTATGTCGTTTCGCATACGCTTGCTGAGCCGCGTTGGGGGGACACGACTGTCCTCTGCGGTGATGTTGCGGCGGCTATCCGCGAGCTGAAGGCTAAGCCGGGGGGTGAGTTGCAGGTGCACGGCAGCGGCGTCCTGGCTCGGTGGCTGCTGGAGAACGATCTCATCGATGAGATGAATCTGCTCATCGTCCCTGTGGTCGTTGGTCAGGGTATGCGGCTATTTCCCGACACCGGCCCGGATATGGCGCTTGACCTGGTCGACTCGCGAGCCTTCCCGAAGGGCGTAACGCTCCAGGTCTACCGGCCGGCTGGGCGCCCGCAGTATGCAGCCGCTGCCGACCCGAGCACGTGACATAGGTGCCGCAGTGGTGTGCGTCTGCGGACGCCCTTGTCGGGCAAGCCGACGTCCGAGGGCGATGGCCGTGTCCCACGCGACCGCAAGAACGCACGAAACTCATCACACGGTGAAGGTGAGAAGACTACTCTCATCGACTGAGAGCAATGACAGTAGTACTTGGTAGGCGGTTGACCATCTGGCAGTCGGACGGCGCCTCCCCACTGCTTGGGGAGGCCCTGTGCCCGCGCCTACGGCTCGGGGCTGGACTGGCGCCAGAACAGATCGATCAATCGCACCGTCCAGGCCGCGTCTGCTCTATTCTGCGACCGTCGCGAGCTCGGGCTCGCCGGACGTCGCGTCTGGGTCGAGATCGGGCTCGCTGGGCGTCGCCTCTCGGTCGGCGTGGTGGTACTTGCCACCGCGCAGCAGTGAGGCGACCGCCGCGACGAGGCAGGCGGCCGCCGCGAACGTAAACGCTGTGGTGAGCGCTGAGGAGAAGGGGCCGGTGATCAGGTGGGGGAAGAAGCTTCGCCCTGTGAGCACCGCGACCTGGCGGTGTGGGAGCGATCTCAGCACGTGCCCGCCGAGCAGCGACTTGATCGGGTTGTAGCCGAGGAAGGCGGCGAACAGCGTCGCGACTGGCGGGAGGTGGGAGAGCTTTGCGGCGGTGGCCGCATGCACCCCGTGGGCGGTGAGACCCGCCTGCAGCGCGCCCGGCAGTCCTGATGCTAGGCCGATGATCATCAGCGAGAAGAAAATGCCGATCGAGAGCACCATCGCGGAGTTCTGAAATGTCGTGCTCATGCCCGCGCCGGCGCCGCGCTGGCGCGCAGGGAGGCTGTTCATGATCGCCGTCCTGTTCGGCGAGGCGAACAGGCCCATGCCTGCTCCGTTGAGGAACAGCAACACCGCGAAGACCGGGTAGGAGAAGTCGACGGGCAGGAGCTCGAGCCCGATGAAGGCACAGCACGCGAGGATCATCCCGCCGGTCGCGAAGGGGCGCGCGCCGAAGCGATCGGAGAGCATGCCCGAGGCCGGTCCCGCGACGAAGAAGCCCGCGATCATTGGCAGCATGTAGATGCCCGCCCACAGTGGCGTGTTCTCGAAGCTGTAGCCGTGCTGGGGCAGCCAGATGCCCTGCAGCCAGATGATGAGGATGAACTGCAGTCCGCCGCGGCCGATGGCAGCGAGCAGGCTCGCGATGTTGCCGGCGGTGAACGCCCTGATTCTGAACAGATCGAGGTGGAACATCGGCTGCTCCACGCGCGTCTCGATCACACAGAAGGCGAGCAGGAGCAGGATCCCGCCGCCGATCTCGGAAAGCACTGCCGGGCTCGTCCAGCCCATCGTGTGGCCGCCATAGGGCTGGATCCCGTAGGTGATGCCGACCATGATCGCGATCAGGCCGACGGCGAAGGTGATGTTGCCCCACCAGTCGATCTTCGCGGGCTGGCGCTCGCTGAGGTCGCGCAGCTTCATGTAGCCCCAGACGGTGCCGAAGATGCCGACGGGCACCGAGATGAGAAAGATGAGCCGCCAGGAGACGGGGGCGAGAACCCCACCGAGCACGAGCCCAATCGTCGAGCCGGCCGTCGCGGCGACCATGTTGAAGCCCATCGCCATCCCCCGCTGTTCGATGGGAAACGCGTCAGTGAGGATTGCCGCGGAGTTCGCGAACAGCATCGCGCCGCCGAAGCCCTGGCCGATGCGCATCAGGATCAGCCAGAGGCCGCCTGCCGAGCCCTTCAGCCACGTCACCGACAGCAGGATCGAGAAGATCGTGAAGACGAGGAAGCCGAGGTTGTATGTCCGCGCCCGCCCGTAGATGTCGCCGAGGCGCCCGAGGCTGACGACGAGCACCGCCGTCACGACGAGGAACCCCATGATCATCCAGAGCAGGTAGCTCGTATTCGCTGGCGTAAGCGGGTTGAGCTTGATGCCCCTGAAGATGTCAGGGAGCGAGATCAGCACGATCGAGGAGTCGATCGTGACGATCAGCACGCCGAGCGTGGTGTTAGAAAGCGCGATCCACTTGTATTTCCCGTCCACCGAGCCGCGGTTCCGGTCTACCGCGCCACGATTCTCGTCCAGCAAGCCGCGATCGGCGGTCGCCTTCACGGTCTCATGGGTCGCTCGGCGGAACATGCGTCTACACCATATCGAACGTGAACGTAAGCTTCGCTTCACGGGCCGGTGACGAGAGCCCGATACGCTTGCATTCGCGTGAACGCAGTACCGGGGGGCGGGCAGGACGCCTCCCGTTCGTCCCGAGCGATAGCGTCGCACCAGGCTCCTCGCACACTCGCAATGCCGTCTAAGCATCAGTGTGGCGGGGATGTCCCGCTATTAGGGTTCGTGCTATGACCTTCACGTTGTTTGCCGCCGTGCACCACGTGCACGGGCTCGCGCCCGCTCTCGGCCTCCCTGGACGCTTCGCCGAGGGCCTGCGTGAGCGACTGGGTCGCGCCTACATACCGGCGATCGTGATCGTCGAGTCCGTCGTGGGGGCCGCCTTCTTCGCTCTCTCTTCGGTGCTGGAGCAGCAGGCAGCGAGCGAGGAGCCCGCCGACCTGTCGCTGCGGGTCAATTTGCTCGTCGTGCTTGCTCAGCGGCGGCGTTGGCTGCTGGGCATGGCGGCCGGGGTGGCTGGCTATGCGATGCAGTTCATTGCGCTGCGCAAGGGCTCGCTCGCGCTCGTGCAGCCGATCTTGGTTACTGGTCTCGTCATGGCGCTCGCCGGGAGCACGTTCGCCCAGCATCGCAGGCTCTCGCGGCACGAATGGCTGGCGAACGCGCAGATCCTCGGCGGCATTGCGCTGTTCATTGCCGCCGCTCAGCCCGGGCCGGGCCATCCGCGGGGCTCGACTGTGGGTTGGATTCTCCTCGCCGCTATCTCGACAATGGCTGTGGTGGCGCTGGTTGCTTTCAGCCACGGGTCACCACAGCGCCGGTCGCTCGCGCTTGGTGCCGCCACCGGCATCGTTTTCGGGATCACCTCAGCGGTCACTGCGCGAACAAGTCACCGGCTTGGTATCTCGCTTGGACATGCGCTTGGCGACTGGTCGCCCTATGTGCTGGTGCTTGTGAGCATTGGTGGCCTCCTGCTCAACCAGAGTGCGTTTCAGGCCGGTGATCTGAAATGGTCGCTCCCCGCGATCACCGTGCTTGAGCCGCTTGTTGCAATCCTCATCGGCCAGACGCTCTTTCACGAGCACATCGCGACCGGTGCTCTGCATGTGACCGGCGAGATCCTCGGGCTCGCGTCAATGGTGGTCGGCGTACTCGTCCTCGCGTCAAGTCCAGCGCTCAACCGCCGCCCGCCTGTCGGGGGCGGCTCCGACGCGCTCGCTCTGTAGATCGACGGCAGCGTGACCGAGGCAGCGCCGAGCGCCGAGCGCACGTCGAAGCGAGCACGGCATGTCGCCTCTGCTCGCGATGGGTTTTCGACGAACCGCAGGGGGATCCTGATCGTGCGTCCGCTCGCATCGCGCCAGGTGAGGATTGCCTTGGCCATCCTGAAGCGGCGAGGGAATTCGATCCGAAAGAAGTTTTCCGGCGACCTGCGCCGCGATTTTTTAGCAGCGCAGTCGATAGGATGGTGTTTACCATGGATCACCTTCTCATAAGCGCTATCGCCGCGGTTCATTCCCGACCACATCCCCCCATTTTTACGGTCCATGCTCATCTCCATCAACACCCCTCCGTTGCGAAGGTTCACGGCCGTCACTATTCCCGGCACTATTTTCGCATCTTCGGAATCCATGTTCATCCTCATCTTCGCCCGCAGGGTCCCACTCTCGACTACGTGGCACTTTTCCTTTTTGCCATGCTCAGCGGCGTTGGAATCAACGGATTCGGCGAGGTGACGCTCCTCGGCGCCGGTGTCTACGTCGCTAACCACAATCTGCCCATTGAACCCGTGCTCTTCATCGCCTGGCTGGCAGCGACGCTGGGCGGCATCATCGGTTGGTTGCTCGGCTGGCAGGCAGGACGTCGTTTCTTGACCGCTCCTGGCCCCCTGCTCCATTTTCGCACCAAGATGCTCGAGCATAGCGAGACCGTCTATTACCTGCATCCCTCCCTGGCGGTCATGCTAACGCCGTCGTGGGCGGCTGGCGTCGAGAAGGTGCGCTGGCGTCTGTACATCCCTCTCAACGCCTTGTCTGCTCTTATCTGGGCTTTGCCGCTTGGCCTGGGCGCTTACTTTCTTGGCTCGCACATCACAACTGAATTCTCGAATGAGATCAGCTGGGTAGTGGCGATTGTCGTTATTCTTTTCGTTCTTTATCTGGTGTTGCAGCGCTTCTTGCGCGCTTCCCCTCATCGTCCTCACTGACGAGAAGCGGCTTCTGCGCGCTGGCCTGAAGTCGCGCGCGCGTCGGCCGACCGAGACGTCTTGGACTCATCCCTTGGGGCGACGTGTCAATGCGCTGCCGGAGACGAGGTCGACGCGACCGACGTAGCGCTTGGCATGCCGATCCACGCCACGGCGCTGGCTTGCGCGGATACACGGGCCGGCTCCTTCCCGCTGCTGGAGGACGAGCTGGTTTACGCACCCGATCACGCTGGCGAGAGCAACTCGAGAATTCGCGCCGAGATCGTCCACTTTGAGGCCGGCCATGCCGGTGCGACCTTCTCTGTAGGCTCGATCAACTGATGCATAGCGCTAGAGCACGACGGCTACGACAACGACGTGTCCACCGTCACAGTGTGCTACGAGCGTTCCTCGATCGCTGGTCTCAATCGCCGATGCGGAGGAGCGGGGGCGAAACGCCTGCACTCGGCTGCCCTGAGATCGCTTTGCGCGGTTGCTGTGCGGAGCATGTGGGGCATGTGCCGACGATCGGGAAGTGGGCGAAGTGGGCCTCGTATCCGAATCGTTCCTTGACGTGTGCGCGAATGGAATCGAGATCCTCGGGGGGGACCGCGAGGACGGCCCCGCAGCGTTCGCAGAACAGATATTCGGATGCTCCATGAATCAGAAGCGCGTACAACCCGGGTCCATGGCCGAGGTGTACGTGGCGCACGAGACCATGGCGCTCGAGCACTTCGAGGTTGCGATAGACCGATGTGAGGTCGAGCTTCAGCCCGCGCGCGACGTACTCGGCTGACACTGGACCATAGGCTGCAAATAGCGCTTCGAGCACCAGCCGTCGAGCGGTGGACAGTCGCAGGCCACGTTCGCGCAGCGCCGTCGCTGCCTCAGTGAGATTGCTGCACACCAATGGCCGGGCATCGGGAGAGATGGTCATCGTGTCCAATGTCCACGTCCGCAGCCAAACGGCTGCGCATCGCCGTGATCGCCCACACCGAGCGTGCCGAGGCGCCGCTGCGGAGCCTCAGGGGAGCTGGTCATCGCCAATCGGACTGGTACTGGCCGGACCAACGCGGTGCAGTGCATGGGACTATCCCGCCACATCCATGCCATGGACGGACGCGGTTCCTGCTTTCAGTCTCGCGTCCCACCTCTCCTCGACGTGGCCGAACCTCCAGAAGGCCAGCGCTCCTGTCCAGCAGACGACGAACATGCCGACGATCACGAAGCCCGCCTTGTTGATGTCAAAGTCGGCCATGTAATTCCAAAAGCCTCCGTGCAGGCCGCCGAGCTCCGCCGGCAGCAGGCCGAGCACCTCGATTGTCCCGATGAAGAAACAGATCGACACCGACAGTCCCGTGATCGCAAGGTTGTAATAGACCTTGCGGATCGGGTTGAGGAAGGCCCACGAGTAGGCGAAGTTCATGAAGATCCCATCGATCGTGTCCATCAGGCTCATGCCGGCGGTGAACAGGATGGGCAAGCACATGATCGAGTAGAAGGGCAGGTGCTGGGAGGCGAGCAGGGCGGTCGTTGCCAGCAGCGCCACCTCTGTCGCAGTATCGAAGCCCATGCCGAACACCACGCCGACTGGGTACATCTGCCACTCCTTGTCGATCGACTTCATCCACCTCCCGAAGAATCGAAACATCAGCCCGCGGCTGTTCAACTGCCGCTCGAGCTCGGCCTCGTCGTAACTGCCGCGGCGCATCGATCGGAAAACGCGAAGGATCCCGGCCAGGATGACCAGGTTGAGCAGGGCTATGAGATACAGGAACGACGCCGATACCACCGTGCCGAAGATCCCGCCGAACTGCTCTAGGTTGGATTTGTCGTTTGAGACGGCGCCATAGACAGCCTTCTCGGCTACGACGATCCCGACGCCGATCGCTACCACGATCGTTGAATGCCCGAGGGAGAACCAGTACCCGATGCTGAGCGGCCGCTTCCCTTCATTCATGAACTTGCGCGTGGTGTTGTCGATCGCGGAGATGTGATCCGCGTCGAAAGCGTGGCGGAGCCCAAGCGAGTAGGCGAGCCCGGCGACCCCGATTCCCAGTCCCCTGTAGTGGGAGGGGACCACGAGTGCGATGAACACACCAAACCCGACGACGTGCAGCGCCGCGATGGTCGCGAACATCGCGCCAGCCCGCCGCCGCTCTCTCGAGGTCAGCGCCTTTGCCACTTGAACCACGTACCCGAGGCAGCCAGGCCGAGTACTACTCTCCGTGCTCACGAGCCGTCTCCTATCGTGCAGGTGCTCCATGCCGGAGGACGTATGCGACGGCGATGACGATATGCCCAGCAGACCGCTACTGCAAGGTGATCGCAATTACGTTGTAACTGTAATTACTTTGCCGCTGTCCAACCTCAATGCAGGCACTCCGGCTTGGCGCGCCTGCATTGGGAGAGCATGCGGGTCGCCGGCTCATTTCGTTGTCGCTGAAGCGCACGCGCATCGAGCTCGCTCCTTGCCACTAACGACCTGGCGCACCCAGGGTCGAGCGCAGCGAGCGTGCAAAGAGGCGCGCTCTATCCGTTCCGCGGCGCCCCGCCCAGGGGTGCGGACCCATCGCCCATGGGTGCCAGCCGAGCGTGCCGTAGTGCTCGCGAAGCAGCGCCTTCAACTCGCCGCGGTGCTCGCCGCACGCATATCGCTGCGGCCCATACATTCCGCGCCCGTGCCAGGTCAGCCAGTGTCCCGGATCGGCATCCAGGTACTCACCATGGCGCAGGTCAAGCAATTGCCGCTCCAGCGCCACCTGCGTCTCGGCATCCGGCCTGCTCCCGCAGATCTCGCATGTGAAGAGCACCAGGACTGGCATCGACTCCTCAGCTCTCTCGATAGCCGCTCGTCAGCTGTGCGCCGCGCCGCCTCCATGCCGGCTCGACGTCATAGTTGCGGCGGATCCGCCGCTCCCGCATGTACTTGATGAGGGGACCGTGGGCAATCCTTGCGGTCTTCGTGTAGAGCTTCGCCGCGGTGTCGGGCTCCACGAACGGCATGTACTTGTCGGGGAATCCGGGCATCGTGCAGGCCATGCAGATGCCGCCCACGTTGGGACAGCCACCGATGCCGCTGACCCATCCGCGCACTGGGACGTTGCACCTGACCACCGGTCCCTTGCACCCGAGCTTGACCAGGCAGCGACCGTCGCCGTGGCGGTTGGAGAACTGGCCCTCCTCGGCCAGGCCGGCTCGATCGCAGGACTCGTGGACGGTGCGGCCGAAGATCCATCGCGGTCGCCCATGTTCGTCGAGGTCGAGCGGCGGACCCATTCCTGCCAACTGGAGCACCAGGCACAGGAGCGTCTCGGTGATGTTGTCCGGCTGCGCGGGGCAGCCTGGGAGGTTGACGACCGGGATGCCAAGCCTGGATGCCCAGCTCCACCCCAGGTAGTCGCCCAACCCCATTGCGCCCGTCGGGTTGTTGCGCATGGCGGGAATCCCGCCGTATGCCGCACACGTGCCCAGCGCGAGCGCTGCGGCGGCCTTCGGCGCGAGCCGATCGATCCAGGTGTTTGTGAGGATTGGCTGTCCGGTGTCGGCGTCTACGCCCAGCCCGGCCCAATGCCCGTCTCCGTTGATCTCCTCGTTGGGAACCGCGCCCTCGAGGACCAGGATGAAGGGGTCGAGCCGGCCTGCCGCTGCGTTGAGGAAGGCCCGCATGAAGTCCTCACCAGTCTCGTACGCGAAGACCGGGTTGTACAGGATGATCGGCGGCATCCCGGGCAGGCAGCCGCGCAGCAGGTCCTCGAGACTGGGGTTGGTCGCGGCAGTCATCGCGATCGAGTCGCCGTCGCAGCCGAGACCGCTCGTGATCCACAGGACGTTCACGGGACCGTGTTCCCGGGTGCCTGCGTCCGATGGCGACGGCCTGGCTCTCACGGCTCACGCGATCCGCCCGCTGGTGGACCGGCGGACGTGGCTGCGCGGCGTCAGACGGGTGGCGCCCTCCAGCAGCGAGGCCAGGTGGGCGTCGACGCTGCCGTGAAGATGCCAGTCACCGGCGGTTCCGGTCACCAGGCCGGCGTGTGCGAGTCGACCGAGTGCGTGCGATATCGACGGTCGCTCTGCGGCGACGAGCTGTCCCAGGAGGCGATGGGTCAGCGGCAGCGTCAGACGGATTCCCGTCGACTCGACGCGCCCCCAGCGAGCGGCGAGGTGCCACAGGAACAGCACCAGGCGAACCTCCAGCCGCGGTTGGCTGGAGATCGCTCGCATCACAGCGAGATCCTCTGTACGACGCTCTGTCCGGCGCAGCAGCGCGTGGCCGATCTGCGGCCACGGGAGCACCCGCTCGGCAAACTCCGCGTCCAGGAGCGCGAAGCGGCAGGCACACAGCGCACGCCACGAAGCCGCGCGTTCGATCATGTCGTCCACGTGTCGGCTCAGCGGCTGCAACAGGTCGCCGCTTCCGAGCAGCTCGGTGACCGTTCGGTTGGTGATGCGGGTGTCGACGGCGACCAGGCCGTCGAGAATCAGCAGGCCCGGACCGTTCCCGACGGCGGCAAACCAGGGCTCGAGATCGCACTCACCCGTCTCCGTCTTCAACGTCCTCGCCGTCGCGAGCTGGCGCGCGGCAAAGCGAGCGCGGATGTCGAGCTCTTCGGCAAGGTCGTCGTCGGCGTCGAGCAGGTAGGCATAGAGCTGCCTGGCGTCCGGGGAGCGCCTGGGCCGGTCTGGGGGCGCCCCCAGCTTGACAACATCTCGGCCTTCGTCGAATGACATCGCTGAGCCCTGTCGCTCCCTCGGACGGCGTCGTCGTCTTGCTGCGAGTCTACGCCTCTCGCGACGCTCTGGCCGGCGGTAACCCCGATTACAGGTGTCGAAGTAACCGTGATTACCGGCCCTTGCACGCCGCTCAGGGGCGGTGCTAGAAGGGTGTGATCGCCGGTTCGCATCCGCTCTCTCGGTGGAACGCGGGCGCTCTGACAGCAGGTGCGAATAATTTCAGGAGGAGGAATCTCGTCGCATGTGCCTCGCCATCCCAGGCCAGATCGTGGAGGTGGTGGACGACGAGCATCGACTGGCACTGGTCGACGTCGCGGGTGTTCGGCGCAACGTCAACGTGGGGCTGCTCGACGTCGAGGGCAGGAGCGTCGGCCCGGGTGATTGGGTGCTGATTCACGTCGGCTTTGCAATCTCCCAGGTGGACGAGCAGGAGGCCTGCGCGACACGCAACCTGCTCGAACGCATGGGCGCGGACTACGAGCGCGAGCTCGAGGAGCTCAAGGCGAGCGTGATCGAGTGAGCCATTCAGCGTCCGTCGCGTCGATGACCTCCTCCTGCGCAGGCGAGCACTGCATCACCTGCGCCGACGAGGGCGTGCCGATGACCGTCCTGCGCCTCGACTCCGACAGAGGCCTTGCGCTGTGCGCCGATGCCGAGCGTGCGCGGCACACAGTGGAGACGGCGCTCGTGGAGCCGGTCGCGACCGGAGCGGTTCTGCTCGTCCACGCGGGTGTGGCGATTGCGGCGCTCGCGCACGAGGTGCCGGCGTGAGATTCGTCGACGAGTTCCGTGACGCCGCGCTCGGCCGCGCCGTGGCCGGAGAGATCCTGTCCCTCGTAGAGCCCGGCCGTCACTACAAGCTGATGGAGGTCTGTGGCGGGCACACGCACTCGATCTACAAGTACGGCATCGACGATCTGCTGCCGGCGAACGTCGAGCTCGTGCACGGTCCCGGGTGCCCCGTGTGCGTGATCCCGATGGGACGTGTCGACGACGGGATCGCGATCGCCGAACTCCCCGGCGTGATCTTCACCTGCTTCGGGGACATGCTGCGCGTGCCGGGCTCCAACGGGAGCCTGCTGGAGGCCAAGGCGGCGGGCGCCGACGTGCGCATGGTGTACTCGCCGCTCGACGCGCTGCGAGTCGCAAAGCAGAACACAGACCGCGAGGTTGTCTTCTTCGCGATCGGATTCGAGACGACGGCGCCATCGACTGCGTTGACGCTCAAGCGGGCGCGCGCGGAGGGGGTGGAGAACTTCTCCTGCATCTGCAGCCACGTCACGATCGTGCCGCCGCTGCGCGCGCTGCTGGAGTCCCCGGACCTTCGCCTCGACGGGTTCATCGGTCCCGGCCACGTCGCAACGGTCGTCGGCGCGCGGCCGTTCGAGTTCATCCCCACCGACTACGGCAAGCCGGTCGTCGTCGCGGGCTTCGAGCCGCTGGACATCCTGCAGTCGATCGCGATGATCCTGCGACAGCTCGCAGAGGGCCGCCACGAGGTCGAGAACCAGTACACGCGAGTCGTGCCCTACGAGGGCAACCTGCGCGCGTTGGAGGTTCTCGCCGAGGTGTTCGAGCTTCGACCGCATTTCGAGTGGCGCGGCCTCGGCTTCATCTCGCACAGCGGGCTGAAGCTGTCCGACGCATACGCCGATCTCGACGCGGAGCGGCGCTTCGACGTGCCCGGCGTGCGCGTGGCGGACCCCAAGGCCTGCCAGTGCGGAGAGGTTCTGAAGGGCGTGATCAAGCCGTGGGAGTGCAAGGTGTTCGGCACCGCCTGCACACCTGAGCGGCCGATCGGCACGTGCATGGTCTCCTCGGAGGGGGCGTGCGCCGCCTACTACAACTTCGGGCGCTTCGCGCGCGAGCGGGAGGTCGTGTGATGGCCGAGCCGGCCACGATCTCCGGGCGCGAGGAGAAGATCCTCGCAATCATCGAGACCGCCCGCGGCAAGCGCGCCAAGTTCCGCGACGAGCGGATCACGATGGCCCACGGCGCCGGCGGCAAGGCGACCCAGAGCCTGATCGAAGGCCTGTTCGTGCCTGCCTTCGGCGGGGCGACGCTGAGCCAGCTCTCCGATGCGGGCGAGGTGCTCGTGGACGGGCTCGCATTGGCGCTCACCACGGACTCCTATGTGGTGCGGCCGCTGCGCTTTCCTGGCGGCTCGATCGGCGATCTGGCGGTCAACGGCACGGTCAACGACCTGGCGGTCTCAGGCGCCCGCCCGCTCGCGCTCAGCCTCTCGCTCGTGCTGGAGGAGGGGCTGACAGCCACGGAGCTGCGCGCCGAGGTCGATGCGATCGCGCTGGCTGCGCAGAGCGCCGGCGTGGAGATCGTCGCCGGCGACACGAAGGTCGTCGAGCGGGGCCACGCGGACGGGATGTACATATGCACCACGGGGCTCGGCCGGCGCGATCCGCGAGCGAGCCTGTCGCCTGCTGGCCTCACGCCCGGCGACCGCATCCTGATCTCCGGCAGCATCGGAGAGCACGGCATGGCGATCATGCTCGCGCGGGGAGAATTCGAACTGGGCGCGTCGATCGAGTCGGACACGGCCTCGCTGTGGCCGGCCGTCGAGATGCTCCTGGACGCCGTCGGCCCTCAGCTTCGCTGCCTGCGCGACGCCACGCGCGGCGGGGTGGCCTCGGTGCTCAACGAGCTGGCGCGCTCCTCCTCGGTGGCGATGCTGGTGCGCGAGGGCGCGATCCCCGTGCATCCGGCGGTAGCTGGAGCGGCCGAGATCCTCGGGATCGACCCGATGTATGTCGCCAACGAGGGCAAGCTCGTCGCGTTCGTCGCTCCCGAGGCGGCCGATGCGGCGCTCGCCGCGCTGCGGTCGGTGCCGGGCTGCGATCGGGCCGCGGAGATCGGCGAGGTGCGCACCGAGCCGCCCGGAATGGTGCTGGTGGAGACGAGCTTTGGCGGCCGGCGGGTGATGGACCAACTGGTGGGCGATCCGTTGCCGCGGATCTGTTGATTGCGCGGAAAGGAGACATCGTGGCGAGCATTGCGTTTGCGGAGCACAAGAAGACCGAGGCGGTCACCGCCCACGTCCTTTGGATGACGACCGGGCTCAGCTGCGAGGGAGATTCCGTGGCCATGACCTCGGCCACCAATCCGAGCCTGGAGGACATCGTCCTGCAGGCCATTCCGGGCATGCCGAAGGTGGTGGTGCACAACCAGGTGATCGACTACGCCAACGGGCAGGACTACGCGCAGGCTTGGTTTGACGCCGAGCAGGGCAAGCTCGACCCGTTCGTGCTCGTGATCGAGGGCTCGCTCGGCAACGAGGAGATCAACGGCGAGGGCCATTGGACAGGCTTCGCTGTCAATCCCGAGAACGGGCAGCCGATCACGATGAACGAGTGGATCGACCGCCTGGCGCCAAAGTGTGCGGCGCTTGTCGCCGTGGGCACCTGCGCTACCTACGGCGGGATCCCCGCGATGAAGAACAACCCGACGGGCGCGATGGGCGTTCCCGACTACCTTGGCTGGAGCTGGAAGTCCAGAGCTGGTCTGCCGATCGTCTGCATCCCCGGCTGCCCGGCGCAGCCGGACAACATGACCGAGACGCTGCTGTACCTCGCGCTGCATCTCGCGGGTCTGGCGCCCGCGCCGGAGCTTGACGAGGCGCTGCGGCCGAAGTGGCTGTTCGGGCGCAGCGTGCGCGAGAGCTGCAACCGCGCGGGCTTCGCCGAGCAGGGCGAGTTCGCGACCGAATATGGCTCCGACCACCGCTGCCTGGTCAAGCTCGGCTGCAAGGGGCCGGTGGTCAAGTGCAACGTGCCCGTCCGCGGATGGGTCAACGGCATCGGCGGCTGCCCCAATGTGGGCGGCATCTGCATGGCGTGCACGATGCCCGGCTTCCCCGACAAGTTCATGCCGTTCATGGACGAGGACAGGTGGGGTGGGGCCGCGGGAAGGATCATGCAGTACAGCTACGGCCCGATCGTGCGCTACATGCGCAGGCGCCACATCAGGACGCAGTTCGACGTCGAGCCGGAGTGGCGCCGCCGGGGCAAGACGCTCACCAGCGGCTACGCGAGAAGGTGGTGAGCGCTGACCGAGCTTGCCGTTGACCCTTGTTGTCCTACGGCTGAAGGCCGAGTGAGGAGTGCAGCAAATGGCGACTGAAACGCCTCCGCAACAGAAGGTGATGATCAAGGAGATGTCCTGGGATCCGATCACGCGGATCGTCGGGAGCCTCGGCATCCACACCGAGATCGATTTCACCAACCGCCAGGTGCTCAAGTGTTACAGCACCTCGATGATCTTCCGCGGCTTCGACATCTTCATGAAGGGCATCGATCCGCGCGACGCTCACTTCATCACCAGCCGCATCTGTGGCATCTGCGGGGACAACCACTGCACGTGCTCGTGCTTGAACCAGAACATGGCCTACGGCGTCAAGCCGCCGCCACTGGGTGATCTTGCGTTCAACCTGGCCGAGACTGCGGACTACATCTTCGACCACGCGATTTTCAACGACTGCATGGCGAACGTCGACTTCTGCGAGCAGATGGTCAAGGAGACCAACCCGACTCTCCTGGCGAAGGCGGAGAGCACCTCCGCGCCCCATCGGGACATCCACGGCTTCAAGACGATCGCCGACATCATGCGAGCGCTCAACCCGTTCACCGGCGAGTTCTATCTGGAGACGCTGCACGCCGCGCGTTACACGCGCGAGATGTACTGCCTCTTCGGGGGGCGCCACACCCATCCTTCGACGATCATGCCGGGAGGCTGCAGCGCCGACATCACCCACCAGACGTGCACCGACTATTACGTGCGCCTGATGCGTTACTTCGACTACGTCAAGCGCAGCGTGCCGATGCACGACGACCTCTACGACTTCTTCCTGCGCGAGCTGCCAGGGTACGACATGGTCGGCTATCGCGAGACGAATATCGTCAACTGGGGCTCCTTCGACGATCCCGACTACGTCGACTACGACTACCGCAACATGACCGAGTGGGGGCGCAGGCGCTACGTCACCCCAGGCGTTGCGATCGGCGGGGAGCTCATCTCCACTGACCTGGTGGAGATCAACCTGATGATCAGGATCCTGCTCGGCTCCTCCTACTTCGATTCGTGGGAGAACGAGCCGACGCTCGTCACCCACGATCCGCTCGGCAATCCGGTCGATAAGAACCATCCGTGGAACAAGGTCACCCTGCCGCGGCCGCAGAAGCGCGATTTCACAGACAAGTACACATGGGTGGTCTCTCCGCGGATCTATGACAAGCGCACCGACACGCATGTGTGCTGCGACACGGGAGGCGGACCGTTCGCGCGCCAGTGGTGCACCGCGAAGGCCGGGCTGGTCGACTTCGGCTACGCCAAGGCGACCGGCCACTCGATCCAGATGGTGCTGCCGCGCTCGCCGAACATGCCCGAGATGGAACTCGAGTGGATGGTGCCGGAGAAGTCGAACGCGATCGAGCGCGACCGCGCGCGAACCTATCACCAGGCCTACAGCGCGTTGATCGCCCTGCACTGCCTGGAGCGGGCGATGAAGGAGGTCCAGGCGGGTCGCACCAAGAGCTGGAACAAGTTCACCGTCCCCGAGAGCGCTGTGAGCTGCGGCTTCCACGAGGCGGCGCGCGGCGTGCTGTCTCATCACATGGTGATCCGCGACGGCAAGATCGCCAACTACCAGCCGTATCCGCCGACGCCGTGGAACGCGAGCCCGCGGGATGTCTACGGGACGCCCGGACCCTACGAGGACGCCGTGCAGAACACGCCGATCTTCGAGGAGAACGGCCCGGAGAGCTTCAAGGGCATCGACATCATGCGCGCCGTGCGCTCGTTCGATCCGTGCCTGCCCTGCGGTGTGCACATGTACAACGGGAGCGGCAAGGTGCGCAAGGTGATCCACACGCCGACGGCGCTGTCGTAGGTCATCGGTCATGTCGTCCACGGCGCTCAGCGAAGGGCATGACGAGCTCATGCTGCGTGTGCAGGAGCTGCAGGCCAAGCTGGATGCGGCCGGCGACGCGGCCACCCGAGAGCTCGCCGAGGATCTGGTTTCGGCGGTGGTGCAGATGTATGGCGCGGGGATGCAGCGGATCGTCGGCTCGCTGCTCGACGCCGGCGAGGAGGGCGAGCGGCTCGCGCTCGCGCTCGCCGAGGATCCCCTGGTCGTGCCTCTGCTCCTGATCCACGACCTGCACCCGGTCGCGCTCGAGGACCGCGTGCGAGGCGCGCTGGAGCATGTGCGGCCCTACATGGAATCCCACGGCGGCAACGTAGAGCTGCTGTCCCTCGAGGAGGGCGTGGCTCGAATCGGCCTTCGGGGCAGTTGCTCAGATTGCACCGCCTCTGCCGTGACGCTCGAGCTCGCGATCAAGCAGGCGCTAGAAGACGCCGCCCCGGATCTGGAAGGTCTGGAGGTCGAGGACGTGGCGAGTGCGAGCGCTCCCAAGGGTCCGTCGCTGCCGCTCGCTGGCGGCGCCGGCGAACTGCCGATGGTGTTCTCGCCGTCGCCCACGGCGCCTGGCGCACCGCTCGCGGTGCCCTCCTGGTTCGAGGTCGATCACCTCGATCTGGTGCCGGTGGGGCAGATGGTCGGCGCCGAGGTCGCCGGAGCCGAGCTGGTGGTCGCCAACGTCGACGGAATGCTTCTGGCTTACGCCAATGCCTGCGCGGACTGCGGCGGCCCGCTTGACGGCGGCGAGCTGCGGGCGGGCGCCCTCGCCTGCCCTCGCTGCGCGCGAACGTTCTTCCTCCCGCGCGCGGGGCGTTCGATGGACGACGAGCGCCTGCAGCTTCAGCCCGTCCCGCTGCTGCGCGAGCAGGGACACGTGAAGGTGGCGCTGACGCTGTGAGCGAGCTGGGCGCGAACAATGGTCATGCCTCCGCCGGCGAGGAAGAGACCACGCGCGCGCCCTCGGCGGGGCGTCGTGCGCTCCTCGACGCGGCCACTGCCAGGCAGCGCGCACAGCTCGTCGGCCAGTTGCGCGGCTTGGCTTCGCCGGGTCGCTCCTCGGCGCCGGCCCTCAGCGCAGGCAGCGGCGGTGGGCCGGGGCTCGTGGCGAGCCGCGCGGCCGGCGCGACCGATGCGTCGTCCGGCGTGAAGGGTGAGGAGCGGTGCGATCTCTGCGAAACCACGATCCCCGACGATCACCGCCACCTGCTGGACCTCGTCGAGCGCAGGATCGAGTGCGTGTGCGAGAGCTGCTGGGCGCTGCGCTGCGGCGATGCCGAGTATCGCCCGGTCGGCGGGCGGACGCTCTGGCTCGCGGACCTCGAAGTGCCCGAGGAGGTGTGGTCGAGCTTTCAGATCCCGATCGGCCTGGCGTTCTTCATGGAGTCGAGCGTCGCTGGCTGCGTGGTCGCCCTATACCCAAGCCCGGGAGGCGCGACCGAGAGCGAGCTGCACTTCGCCTCGTGGAGCCGGATGGTGGAGCTCAACCCTGTCCTGGTCGACCTCGAGCCCGACATCGAGGGACTGATCGTCAACCGTCTCTCCGATCCCCCCGCGTACGCGATCGCGCCGATCGACCGCTGCTACGCGCTCACGGGGACGATCAAGGCGAGCTGGGAGGGGATCTCCGGCGGCCCCGGGGTGCGGGAGGCGGTGTCCAGCTTCTTCGAGGAGCTGCGCGCCCAGGCGGTCGCGGCATGAGCGCGCAGACCGGCATCCCCGCGGAGCGACTGGAGCCTGCCAGTGCCCCCTCGCCCACCGGGCCCGAGCCGGAGTTCGAGGTCCTCGGGGCACGTCCGCTACGTCACGCCGCGGCGCCGATGCTGATGCTGGACCTCCAGGTCTCCGAGCCGAGCGGACGCCAGGTCTACATGATCGGTCTCACCATCCAGTTGATGATCGAGCCGGCCAGGCGCGGCTATGACGATGTGACGCGGGAGCGTCTGGCCGGGTTGTTCGGCGCGCCGGAGCGCTGGGCGGTCACCACTCACAGCCTCGTGTGGGCGCGGCTGGACGTGGTCGTCCCGGCGTTCACGGGCTCGACCACCGTCGCCGTCCCGATCACCTGCGGCTACGACCTGGAGGTCGCCGCCGCCAAGTACCTGCACGCGCTCCCCGGTGGCGAGGTGCCGATGGCGCTGCACTTCAACGGCATGGTCTACTACCCGAACGAGCGGGGTGGCCTGCAGATGGTGCTCGTGCCATGGTCGCGCTCGGTCGACTACCGGATGCCGCTCTCGGTGTGGCGGGAGACGATCGAGCACTATTACCCGAACACGGCGTGGATCGGGCTGCGCACGCAGACGCTGCATGCGCTCGAGCGCGCGCGGGTCGCGCGCGGACTGCCCACCTATGACGCCTGTGTCAGGCGGCTGCTCGGCGAGGAATCCGATGCGTGAGGCCCTCGAGCAACTGATCGACTCGCTCGTGTACGAGGGCTATGCCCTGTACCCGTACACGCCCGGCGCTGCCAAGAACGCGACGCCGACGCCGTTCGGGATCCTCTACCCCCCGACCTACGCGGCAGCGCTGCCCAGCACCTTCGCCCACCTGGAGTTGCGCTGCGTGCTGCAGGCGCCCCTCACGGCGCGGATCGGCGCCGAGGTTCGCTTCCTGGCAGCCAGCGGCGAGCGCCACGTGGCTGGCGCGCAGCGCGTGGCGCTGGCGGAGGTGAGCGCAGAGGCGCTGGTGCACTCGCGCCGGGGGGAGGATCTGGAGGCCGAGGTCATCGGGCAGGCCGGCAGCCGTCTGCTGCTGAGACTCGGCCTGAGTGCGCGCGAGCTTGCCCCGGAAACCTACGAGCTGGCGCTGCGCGTGCAGAACCGCACGCCTTGCGCACAGAGTCTCGACCGTGCGGGCGCGCTCGCACGGTCGCTGCTGTCCACGCACCCGATCCTCTTCACGTCGGACGGGCGCTTCGTCTCGCCGCTGGAGCGTTCGTGCGAGAGCGTCAACACCTTCCCGGTGCTGGCGAGCGCCACAGACGACGCCGTCATCGGCGCGGCGATAGTGCTGCCCGATCATCCCCAGATCGCGCCCGAGAGTCGAGGCGGCCTGTTCGATTCGACCGAGATAGAGGAGGCGCTGCTGTTGCACGTCAAGGCGCTCAGCGACGCCGAGCGCGAGCAGATCGAATGTCAAGACCCGGTCGTGCGGGAGATGGTGGCCCGCGCGGCCGCGGCCTCGCCGCAGGAGATCCTCGCGCTGCACGGACGCGTCACGTTGCGCGACCCCGTCGGGGCCGGCGTTCGCGGCCCGGTGACAGACAGCCCGCCGCAGGAGCCGCCCGGCCTGCTCGACCCGCAGGCCGGGCAGGAGGAAGCAGACGTCGACGGCGTGCGCTTTCGCCGGGGCGCCAGGGTGAGGCTTCGACCCGACCCTGCCGCGGACCTGCATGCGCGCCTGCTCGACGGACGCACCGCGACGATCGAGCGGATCATGGTCGACTACGACGGCAAGGTGCATCTTGGGGTCACGATCGACGGCGATCCCGGCCAGGAGCTGCTGCGCGAAAGTGGGCGCCTGCTGTTCTTCTTCGCGCCTGAGGTCGAGGTGCTCCCGTGAGCCTCATGCGAGTTGGGAGGAGCGCATGAGCCCAGAGCGCGAGCCGCGGATTCTGGTCGCCGGAGTCGGCAACGCGTGGCTGCGAGACGACGGCTTCGGCGGAGAGGTCGCAAGGCGCCTGGAGCAGCGCTGGTTGCCGAAGGGCGTCGCTGTGATGGACGCCGGCACCGGCGGTCTCGACCTGGCCTACGAGGTGATGCGCGGATACGACGCGCTTGTGATCCTCGACGTCAGCCGTCAGGGAGGCGCGCCGGGCACGCTGTACGTGATGGAGGTCTCCGAGGAGTCGATCGACGGCAAGATCGAGGACGGCGAGACGATCAACCCCCACGGCATGGATCCCCAGACCGTGCTGCGCTTCATCAGGTCGATCGGAGCCTGGCCCGGCCGCGTGATTGTGATCGCGTGTGAGCCGGCTGATGTGGAGGAACTGGGGCTCGGGCTCTCGCCCGACGTGCAGACGGCGGTCGAGCGGGCGGTCGAGCTGGTCGTGAAGACCGCTGCAGAGCTCAGGCTGAGCTACATCCTGGAGCCCGCGGAGTAGCGCCGTGCACGAGCTCTCGCTGAGCGGCGCGGTGCTCAACACGGTCGTCAAGCACGCCGGCGGGCGACCGGTGAGCGTCGTCAACCTGCGCGTCGGGCGCCTGCGCCAGGTCGTTCCGGACACGCTCGAGTTCTACTTTGAGCTCGTCGCCCGGGGAACGGTCTGCGAGGGCGCGCGACTCGAGCAGGAGATCGTGGAGGCGAGCTTGCGTTGCAACCCCTGCAGACGCGAATGGGAGATCGAGATCCCGGCGTTCCGCTGCCCCACCTGCGGTGGCAGCGATGTGGTTGTGGCGAGCGGCGAGGAGTTCGAAGTCGAGTCCATCGAGGTCGAGGAGGCCACATGCATCGCACACGAGTGAGGATCGTCGAGGATGCGCTGGACGCCAACAACACGATCGCCCATGCCAATCGCGCGGACTTCGACCGCGCCGGCGTGACGGTGGTGAACTTCATGAGCGCGCCCGGAGCCGGCAAGACCTCTCTGCTCGAGCGGGTGGTGGGCAACGTCCCGGGAGTACGGGTCGGGGTGCTCGAGGGCGACGTGCAGGGATCGCTGGACGCCAACCGCCTGGCCAGCCTGCACGTGCCGGTCACGCAGCTGAACACCGACCCGAGCTTCGGCGGCGAGTGCCATCTCGACGCGAACATGGTGCGCTCGGCGCTCGACGTGCTGCCGCTTGGCGAGATCGACATGCTCGTGATCGAGAACGTGGGCAACCTCGTCTGCCCGGCCGAGTTCAGGGTCG
This sequence comes from uncultured Actinomycetota bacterium, assembly GCA_963790265.1. GTDB lineage: Bacteria > Actinomycetota > Thermoleophilia > Solirubrobacterales > Solirubrobacteraceae > Palsa-744. Next base: position 2,058,121 of record CAWBNT010000001.1, on the reverse strand, counting down.
GCGAGGACGTGCGGGTGATGGTCTCCTCGGTCACCGAGGGCGAGGACAAGCCGTTGAAGTACCCGCTGATGTTCCGCGCGTGCGATCTGGTGCTGGTCAACAAGATCGACCTGCTGCCGCACCTGGACTACGACCTCGATCGCTTCCTCTACAACGTCGACCAGGTCCACCCCGGCGCCGAGCGGATGCTCGTGAGCGCTCGCACCGGCGAGGGCATCGGCGCATGGCGCGACTGGCTGGCAGACCTCGCCCGCGCGCGCCAGGGGGCGCCCGCTTGACTGCCACCGCCATCCACGGCGCCATGGACGCGCACCTGGCGAGCCTGCTGCGGCGGCGCACCGACGCCAACCGCGCGTTCTTCGCCCACGAGGCCGAGCGGCTGGCGCGCCTCTGCCACCTGATGGCCGAGCGCTTCGCTCGCGCCGGTCGGCTGATCGCGCTGGGGGCCTCGCCGGCGGCGCGCTCGGATGCGCGCCACGTCGCAGTCGAGTTCGTGCATCCTGTGATCGTCGGCAAGCGCGCCCTGCCTGCGATCGCGCTGACGGGCGATCGACTCGAGCTGGCACGCCAGCTCGAGTCGATCGCGTGCAAAGAGGACATCGTGATCGCGTTCACGGGCGAGCACGACGAGGCCGTCGAGACGGCTCGCGCCGTGGCGTGCGCCGACGCACGCGGATGTCTGACGATCGCCTTCTCCCAGCTCGGCGCAGAATGGGAGTTCGACCCCCCGAGCGACGACGACTATGTGCGTCAGGAGCTGGTCGAGACGCTCTATCACGTGCTCTGGGAGCTGGTGCACGTGTTCTTCGACCATCGCGGCCTGCTTGCCGGCCGCGACGCTCGGCGCGTACACGACGCCGGCGCATCGAGCTTTCTCTATCCGTTCCTGTCCGAGGACGAGCACGAGCTGGAGCCGGTCCTGGAGGACGTGCGTCGCTCAGCGCTGATGAAGGCCGCCGAGATCGGTGCTCTGCGGATCCAGACGTTGAACGACAATCGCGAGATCCTGCAGGAGGCGGCGCGGGCGCTGCGCGCGAGCTTCGATCACGGTGGCAAGCTGCTGGCGCTTGGCAACGGGGGCTCGGCGACCGATGCGATGGACGTCGTCGCGGACCTCCGCGCGGCGGCAGCGACGGGCGCAGCGCGGCCGGCGATTGACCTGACGGAGGACTCCGGGATTCTGACCGCGATCGCAAACGACATCGGGATCGAGGCGATCTTCTCCAGGCAGGTGATCGCCTACGGGCTGCAGGGCGACGCTCTGCTGGCGCTGTCCACGTCGGGCAACTCGCCGAACGTGATCGAGGCGCTTGCAGAGGCGCGCCGTCGCGGACTGCTGAGCATCGCGATGGTCGGCTACGACGGCGGACGGGTGGGCGCGGAGGGACTGGCTGATCACGTCGTGATCACCCGCTCGCAGCACATTCCGCGCATCCAGGAGGCCCAGGCCAGCGCGTACCATGCACTCTGCGAGCTCGTCGAGTGCTCTGGGGGCGTCGGATGAGCGCACGCGCACCTGCAGCCGGCGAGGCGACATCCACGCGACGCGCCCGCGCGCGGATCGAAGGGACGGTTCAGGGGGTCGGCTTCCGGCCCTACGTCTATCGCCTGGCGGGCGAGCACGGGCTTGCGGGCTTCGTTCTCAACGACTCCCACGGAGTCCTTCTGGAGGTTGAGGGGAGCAGGGGAGCGGTTGCGGAGTTCCTGGCGCAGCTCGGGCCGCAAGCGCCACCGCTGGCGGTGGTCGAGCAGGTGCTCGCCGAGGAGCGCGAGCCGACGGGCGACGCCGGCTTCGCGATCCGCGAGAGCCCCCGCGCCGGGGTTGCCGACGCCCCGGTTGCGCCCGACAGCGCGACCTGCGAAGACTGCCTGCGTGAGTTGCTGGACCCGGGAGACCGCCGCTACCGCTACCCGTTCATCAACTGCACCAACTGCGGCCCGCGCTTCACGATCGTTCGGGGGATCCCCTACGACCGACCGTTCACCACGATGGCGGGCTTTCAGATGTGCGCCCGTTGTAGGGAGGAGTACGAGGACCCGGCCGATCGCCGCTTCCATGCTCAGCCAAACGCCTGCCCGGAGTGCGGGCCCTCGGCATCGCTGCTGCGCGCTGATGGTGAGCAGGCTCCGCTCGGCGCCGCCGGAGATGCCGTGCGTGCGGCCGCCGAGGCTCTGCGCCAGGGGCGGATCGTCGCGGTCAAGGGGATAGGAGGGTTCCACCTAGCCTGCCGGGCGGACGACGAGGCGGCGGTGGCCGAGCTGCGCGCGCGCAAGCACCGTGAGGAGAAGCCATTCGCCCTGATGACGGCCTCGCTCCACGCAGCGGGCAGGCTCGCGCGGCTCGGCCCCACCGAGCGGGCGCTGCTCAGCGGACCGCAGCGCCCGATTGTGCTTGCCCGGCGGCTTGCGAACGCCGCGGTTGCCCCGTCGGTCGCGCCGGGGGCACTCGAGCTCGGCATCATGCTGCCCTACTCCCCGCTGCATCATCTGCTGCTCGCCGACCTTGACGCCGAGCGCGATGATCCGGCGCTGGTGATGACCAGCGGCAACATCTCCGACGAGCCGATTGCCTACGACGATGAGGACGCGCTGACACGGCTCGGCGACATCGCCGACCTGCTGCTCGTCCACGATCGCCCGATCCAGACTCGCACCGACGATTCGGTTGTGCGGGTCTTGGACGGCACCGGCGGTCCCCGCAGCATGCTGTTGAGGCGCTCGCGCGGCTATGTGCCCGCCAGCCTCTCGCTTCCGGATGCCGCCGAGCGTCCGATCCTGGCCTGTGGCGCTGAGCTCAAGAACACCTTCTGCGTGGCCAAGGGCCAGCGCGCCTGGGTCTCCCATCACATCGGGGACCTCGAGAACTACGAGACGCTGCGCTCCTTCAGCGAGGGGATCGAGCACTTCGAGCGCCTGTTCGCGGTCGCCCCCGAGGTGCTCGCCCACGACCTGCATCCCGAGTACCTCTCGACCAAGTACGCGCTCGAGCGCGACGGTGTGGAGGTCCTGGGCATCCAGCACCACCATGCCCACATGGCGGCCTGTCTGGCCGAGCACGCTGAGCTTGGCAGCGCGGTCGGCGCGATCTTCGACGGCGCCGGATACGGAGTCGACGGGACCATCTGGGGCGGTGAGCTGCTGGTCGGCGACCTGGCCGACTTCCGTCGTGTCGGCGCGCTCTTGCCGGTCCGCCTCCCGGGCGGCGCGCGCGCGATCCGGGAACCGTGGCGGATGGCGTGCGCGTGGCTGTCCGTCTCTGCAGAGAGCGGGAGCCCCGACCGGGAGCCCGCGATGCCGCTTGCGCTGCGAGGCGACGTCGAGGAGCGGGCATGGGCGCATGTTGCCCAGCTCGTGCGCAGCGGGCTGAGCTCGCCCCTGACCTCGAGCGTCGGACGCCTGTTCGATGCGGTCGCCGCGCTGTGCGGTGTGAGGCCACGGGTCAACTACGAAGGCCAGGCGGCGATCGAGCTCGAGGCGGCGTGCGACCTCGCCGAGCGAGGCGCCTATCCGATCTCGGTCGACGGCAAGAGCGGCCTGATCGCGATCGACCCGCGCGCGACGATCCGAGCGCTCACGGCCGACATCGAGGCTGGGGTCGCGCTCGGCGTCATGGCCACTCGCTTCCACCGCGCGTTGGCGGGCGCCACGGTGCAGGCCTGCGCTCGCGTGGCAGGCGCGGAGGGCATCGATCTGATCGTGCTCTCGGGCGGCGTGTTCCAGAACAAGCGGTTGCTCGAGGCGGTCATGGAGGGGCTGCGGGCGAGCGGTCTACGGGTGCTCGTGCCCCGGCAGCTGCCTGTCGGCGATGGCGGGATCTCCTACGGTCAGGCAGCGATCGCGGCCCGGCGGCTGGCAACGACCGGGCAGACGAGCGCCTGCTGAGCGATGGCCGAGCCGCGCTCAGAGCACGAGCGGATACTCGAGCGTCAAGTGTTCATCCGCGACGCCAATCGCCCGTTCGGCGAGCTCACGCTCGCCGACGCCCGCGACCGCGCGGACGAGCTGCGCGCCGCGACGGGGTGGGGGCCGACCGCGCGCGTGGCCCCCGTCGCGCGTGCCTGGCGTGAGCTCACGATGGCGATGGAGCGCACCGGTGCAGCCGCCGTTCGCGACCTCGATGCGGAGGAGGTGGTCGAGCTGGCCCCGAAGCTGTGGGTGGTGCTTCCCGGCCGCTAGCGCGTCGTGCAGCGGGACTGGGGCGGAACGCCGCAGCCAATCGTGACTACGAGGTCGGCTTGCTCGGCGAGCTCGCGGGTTGATCTCCCGGGTTGATTCTTTGGCCTTCTGCCCGCTTTTAGGGCTTATGCGGGGGATGCAAGGCGCGATAACCAAGGTAGAAATGGAGCGCCGCCGGCGCTACGAACAGCGCCCCCCACCAGACGCCCTGAGAGCACACGTACGCCCCAAGCGCGAGTAGCCAGATGCCGACACCAAAGCGCACTCTGGCGACTGCGGGACCGTGGCTCTGAGTGTAGGCGTTTAGAGGTTTCATATCCATAGAAAAGTCTAGCTTGAGGACGATCTCCTAACGAGGCCGCTGAGCGAGGTCTACCTCCCGAGCAGGTCAAGTGGGATGACGCCCAGCGCTGCGCACTGTGTACCTCATCAGTCTATGCCGCGTCCGCTGCACGGACGACGCGCTCGTCTGCGCCGAGCGCAAAGCCTGGGAGCGAGAAGCGTGTGGCAAGCAGCTCCGGTATGGCCTCTCGCTCGAGCAGTGTCACGCTCGCGCCCGCCGGCGTTTGCTGGTTGAGGGATAGCTCGCTCCAGTCGCATAGCAATGTGCCCGTGCCGTCGTCGTTACGAACGCCCACGATCAGGCCGGTGACGAACAGCGAGTGCGGATGCGTGGAGGTCCACCAGTTGCTGGTTTCGACGTCGATCAGGGGAACCGGCTGTGGGAGGAAGCCGTAGACATCGGCCCATTCGTCTCCTGCCAGCTTCTGGAGCACGAGCTCGGAGCCGTCCTCGACGATGCGAAAGCTCCAGCCCGATTGCTCCTGCGTGGGGCCTGGTCCGAATGGGATCGGCTCGAGGATGCCACGGGTGAACCCTACGTCGGCGTGCCAGCTTGCGCCGTTCTCGCTGACGCGCAGGAGAAGGTGACTGCGGGGCCGTAGCACGCCCGGCTTCGTGTCTAGGCGCATACGTGCGAGGAACATGTCCACCGTCGCGCCGAGCGTTTCGAGGGCTGCCTTCAGCAGCAGGTTCTGCTCGAAGCAGTAGCCGCCGCGGCGTTCGGTCACGAGCTTGCGCTCGAGATCCTCCACCTCCAGCGACACCGGAAGGCCTCGGTGGGGGTCGAGGTTCTCGAAGGGGATTGAGGTCAGGTGCGCCCTGTGTACCTGCGCGATGCTCGGACGCCCGCAAAGGCCGATCCGCTCCAGATAGGCATCCAGGTCGAGCATCGCGGCGAGTGTAGTAGCGGCGAGTGCGCCCGACTCGCAAGGATCGCTATTCCCGCGCGGGCACTGGATCGAGTCCAGGTGCGCTGCTTCGACGAGCAGCCGGCGCCATCGATGTGAGCGATACGCGATCCCGGCCAGCCGGGCGGCTATGACGCCGCGTGTAGTCGCCCGATCGTCCCAAGGGTCTCGCGGTTGAAATACTGTCCGGCGAGGGGCGATTGAGACAGTTGCAAGCCGTGGGGCTCATGTGCTGAGGCCATCTTGTTGCAGCTCCTCGCTGGTTAGCTGACGTTCGTATGGTCCGCGACCGGTCAGGCAGACAGCGCCGCAGCGGGCGCCCAGCGCGAGTGCCTGCACCAGTTGCAGGCCGGCGGCGAGCCCGTAGGTGAAGCCAGCTGCGAAGGAGTCGCCGCAGCCGTAGGCGTCGACGGGATCGCCGGGCGACGTCGCCGCCTCGAAGCGGCCGCGCTCACCCGAGCTCGTGCGGTAGCTGCCGCCGTGCTTACCCTCGGTGCAGACGACGACCGCCGCCTCCTCACGGCTGCGCTGCAGTTCGCGGCGCTCGATCTCGTCGTGGGCGCTCAGCACGAGTGCGTCGATCGGCACGCCATGCCCGAGTGCGTTATGGGCACGGGGACTGGCCACGAGCACGCGGCTGGCCGCACGCGCAGTGCGCAGCGCGGCCTCGTCGCCGGCGGTGAAGTACACGGCGTCGACGCCCGTCAGGCGTCGCCACGCGAGTTCGTCTTTGCCTCCGCGCGGTTCGAGGCGCTCGCCGAAGGTCATGATCGTGCGCTCGCGCTCATCGTCAACGAGCGTTACCGCACGACGCGTCGGCGCATCGCACGAGCGTGCGCGAACGTCGACTGCGAGCTCGCGCAGGCGCTTCAGCGAACGACGTCCGTATTCGTCGTCGCCGAGCGCTGTGATCAGCGTGCAGGAGCCGGCAAGGCGCGTGAGCTGCACCGACGCGACCGCCCCTCCACCGGCAGGCTCCTCGAAGGGGTCGCGTGCGTGCATCACGTCGCCCGCCCTTGGCATGTGCGACACCCGCGCGAACTGCACCCACTCGACGTGACCCACCACCGCGACCCTTGGTCGGCCCAATCGCATGCGCGCCAGTCTCACATAATGAGCGAGCGTCCACGCAGGACGACTGCGCCCGAGAATGCTCGCCTACATCCGTTCGGTATGGCATACACCCGGCATGAAGCCGGTCTGACCGTCGCAAAATCTGCTGCCGCCCGCTCTAGGAGGGGGCTTGATGGGTGCGACGCCGATCGAGAGGAGGTTCAGCGACGTCCACCACATCTACATCTTCACTTTCTGCGACGGCAAGATCGTGGGGTACCGCGCCGTCAGGGCCGACGTCTCACTGATGCGCCAGCTCGGCGTGATCCCCGACCCGCCAGCAGTGCGATAAGCCTCCTGACGCCACCACGAGCTCAAAGCCCAGGCCTAGTTTCGCTTCCGTGATTAGGCTTGTGGCTCTCGGAGCGCGGTCTGGGCCTGAGCGCCTCAGGCCGAGACCGTCGTCGAGCTCGCCCCGGCGCGCGGCCGCAGCCTGCTCGCGGCTGTCCCGCGAGGAGATCAGGATCGCGGTCAGGATCGCGCCTGCGATTGCGAAGCCCGCACCGACGAGAAAGGCCCGGTCGAACCCCTTTGTCAAGGCCACAGAGGAGTTGTGAACACCCGCGCTCAACAGGCTCTGGGTGCGGCTGTTGGCAACCGTTGCGAGGATCGCGAGACCGAGCGCGCCGCCCACCTGCTGGGAGGTGTTGATCAGCCCCGAGGCGAGGCCCGCCTCGTGCGGCTTGGTGCCCGTCACCGCCGCGATCGTGACCGACACGAACGAGAACCCGAGGCCGAACGCTGCGAGCAGCGAAGGGCCGAGCGCATCCGCGGCGAAGGACCCGCCCGACGCAGGGACGCGCGAGAACCAAACCAGGCCACCGGCGATCAACAGCAGACCTCCCGTCAGGACCGGCTTGAAGCCGATCCGTGTCACCAACTGCGAGGCGAGGCCCGCAGAGATAATGATGCCTACGGCCAGGGGCAGGTAGGAGATACCGGTCTTGATCGGCGAGAAATGCAGGACGTCCTGCAGGTACAGCGAGATGAAGAAGAACATCGAGAACAGAGACATTCCGATCAACAGGCCCACGATGTCCGCACCGCGCAGCGTGCGCAATCTGAAGATCGAGAATGGCAGCAGCGGATGGCGCTGGCGGCGCTCGATCACGATGAACGCTGCAAGCAGCACGAGCGAGCCGGCGAGCCGCAGCAGCGTTCCAGTCGAACCCCAACCGACGTTGACGGCGTCGACCACTGCGTAGACGAGCAGGGCGAGCCCTGCCGTCACCGTCACTGCACCGGGTACGTCAAAGCCTTCCGTGCCGTCTTCTGAGTGGCTCTCCAGCAACAGCAGCGGAGCGAGCGTCGCCGCGATGAGGCCGATCGGGACGTTCACGAACAGCACCCAGCGCCAGCTCAAGCCACTCGTGAGGATCCCGCCGAGCAGCACGCCCGCGGCGCCGCCTGCGCCTGCGACCGCGCCCCAGATGCCCAGCGCGCGGTTGCGCTCCGCGCCTTCTGCAAACGTCGTCGTGATGATCGACAGAGCCGCAGGCGAGACGATCGCCGCGCCGAGGCCCTGAATCGCCCGCGCGGTGATCAGCCACGCCTCCGACTGCGCCAGGCCGCCGCCCAGCGAGGCCAGCGAGAACACGACGAGGCCGATCATGAACATACGCCTGCGTCCGAGCAGGTCGGCGAGCCGGCCGCCCAGCAACAGGAAACCGCCAAACGTCAGCGTGTATGCGTTCACCACCCACGAGAGGTCGTCTCGGGAGAAGTGCAGGTGGGCGCCGATCGATGGGAGCGCTACGTTCACGATCGACGCGTCGATCACGATCACGAACTGCGTCATCGCTAGCAACAGCAGCGCGAGGTTCTTGCCGCGCTGGGAGCTGAGGTCGGCGGCTTTCCTGGGCGCGCGAGAGGCCATCATCGCTGCGTCGTGCCTTTGATCTCGGTCGTGATCATGCTGGTCCTCTCAGGGGGCGGATCTGCAGGAGCAATACGGAAGCGGAAGTACGGTTCCACTTGTTTATAGCACGATTCGGAGCTAAGATTCCGTTTGTAGACCTCATGGCTGCCGATCAGCGAACACTACGCTCGGACGCCCGCCGCAATCGCGAGCGGATCATGTCTGCTGGCCGTGAGCTGTTCGCCCGCGAGGGTCCTCACGCGCAAATGGACGAGATCGCCGCCCATGCAGGTGTCGGCATCGGCACCGTCTACCGCCACTTTCCCACCAAGGAGGCGCTGCTGACCGCAATGGTTCGCGATCGCTTTCTGGGGTTCGCCGAGATCGCGCGGGTCGCGGAGGAGATCCCCGACCCCCGTGCGGCGATAGAGAGCGTCATCATGGCCTCGGCCGAGGCGGTCGAGGGCGACGCGGGATTTCAGCTTGCGATGATGGGCTCAAACGAGCTGGAGTGGGAGGGAATCGAGGAAGAGAAGGCCGCCCTGGCCGAGGTCGTCTCTCGGATCATCTCCCGCGCAGCTGCGGCCGGTGCGGTCCGCGGGGACTTCTGCTTCGATGACTTCTCGATGATGATGTGCGGCATCACATCGACCATGTACTACCAGCCCGGTAGTGCGAACTGGCGTCGTCACATGGAGCTGATCCTCCAGGGCGTGTGCGCTCCGATTCGCGAGCTTGACCCGCAGGCTTCCTAGCCGGTGAAGAGCTCCGCAGCGAGGGGCTAAGCCGGACGGCTCGCTGGAGGCGTTTGGGCCGTGAAATGCAAACGGCCTTGCATCACAGCGAGCACGCGTGATCGGGGCCGATGGATGTCCATGGCCGACTTTCGGTCTGGGCGCTGGGTCCGTGCCCACAGGGATACCAACCGACAGGAGAAAGTTGTGCCTAGACATTCGCGTCTTAGCTGCCGTGCATACGTTGCGTTGGCGGCCTTCCTCGCGCTGGGCGCGGTGGCACCTGCTGTGAGCCAGGCGACCACGACGCAGATGGTCAGCACCTTCAGCTCATGGGACGGCTCCTCGATGTTCGAGGCCTTTGGAGCGGGAGGCACGCAGACCTACGGCCAGGTCGTAACCGTTCCCGCGGGTCAGAGCCTGCTCGGCAGCTTCACCTTCTACGTAGAACTGCCGACCGGAGTCGTCTTTCGTCCCTTCGTGTACGCATGGAACGGCTCACACGCGACCGGCACGTCTCTCTATGAAGGCCCCGACATGCACACGACCAAAGAAGGCGTCTATGAGCCGGTCACGGCGAACACCGGCGGGATCCCTGTGACCGAAGGCGATCAATACGTGCTCTTCTTCAGCGTGTCTCACGATCAGGCGACCGACGAAGCGCTTACAGGTACGACCTTCGGTTCGTGGGGCGGCGAAATCTCGCACTCCGTCTATGGAGAAGGCGAGTACGTGTATCTCAACAACGAATATGAAAAAGCTGAATCCGAATGGACGACCGCGACCTGGCGGTCATATAACCAAACGGAAGGCTACGGTGCCGCTCCGTCCTCGGCCACAGCCGAGAGCACAGCGTTCACCGCAGTGTTCGGACCGCACCCAGTGATCTCCTCGGTCGCGCCGAGCACCGTCTCGACCGGTACCTCGGTGACGATCTCCGGCGCCGATTTCACGGGGGCTACCGAAGTGCTGTTCGGCAGCACGCCGGCAACGAGCTTCACCGTCAACAGCGACAGCAGCATCACCGCCGTGGCGCCTGCCGGGCTGAGTGGAACCGTTGACGTGCGGGTGATCGGTCCGACCGGTGAGAGCAACGCGACAAGTGCGGACGAGGTGACCGAGCCGGCGCCGTCGAAACCGGAACTTGAACCGAAGCCAACTCCCACCCCGATACCTACGCCGATGCCCGCGACGCCCGTAATCGTGATCACGCACGTGAGCGGATCGGTGGCACACGGCACGGCGAGCGTCTCGCTGGAATGCACAGCAGCCGCCTGTGAAGGCAAGCTCTCGCTTGCCTGGGTGCACAAGTTGGGCAACAAGACGGTAACGACGCTGTTCTCGCGTGGCCAGTACAAGCTCGCTGCGGGCGAGAGCAAGGCGTTCACGGCCGTCCTGAGCTCGGAAGCTCTGAAGCGGCTGAAGCAGTCTCAGCACGGCCTCGAGGTCCGAGCCCGTGCAACCGTCACGGGCGGTGTGACGGCCCATGACTTCGCACTGCTGAAGCTGCAGTAAGGAGTCAGCGATTGCGGCGGCGGAGGGCGGCGCGCGGTGACGCGTCGTCTTCCGCTCCACGTTTACGAAACGTCGCACTCGGCGATTGCGCGGCGAAGCTCATCGCGCTCGCCGCTGTCTGTAGAGCGGCCTGGCCCAGTCGGAAGCCGAGTGCGAGCGCGATGCCCAGGACGATGGCGATGCTGATGAGGGTCTGGATGAGGATGGCGAGATCGCCGGCTCTCCTGCGCCGCTCACCGCTGGCCACCGGGTTGAGGTCCCTCCGGAAGCTCTCCCGCGGCGACCGGTTCTGTGCGGCGCGCTCTGCCGCATCGTGGGACCTGCTCCGGCAGGAAGTCCGCAAACGCCGCGACCTCCAGCAGCACGGCCCGCCGCAGCGCTCGGCGTCCCTTCGACTGGAAGTCGCGGCGGAAGATGGGAGCGAGCCGTTGGTATGGGCGCCCCCAATCGGGATAGGCGTACAATCGCTGCAACCGAGAGGGGCGACGAAGGGGGTAGAGGTGAGAGCCAGCCGGAGCACAGGAGCGAAGCGGGGCGGTTTGGTCGGAGTCGTCGCGGCGAGCAGCACGATCGCGCTGGTGGTCGTCGTTGGTCTATTGCCAACGTTCGCAGGGGCGCAGCCCGCGACGAAGATCTGCAGATCTCCGTCGCGTGAGATCAGTGGTCTGTCCGAGAGCGGCTCGAACTGCTCCAAGGCGCGCTCGGTCTCCAAGCACGCGCTGCACAAGAGCCTGTACGTGTGGGCTTATCAGGGTTTCCATTGCCATGGGGAAGGGACGAACTACGGCGGGCCGCCCGTTGATTACACCTGCAAGAAGGCAAGCGCACGAATCTATTTCACGGACGCGAAGGGGTCCTCCTCGCTTTAGCCTCCTCCAGCCGCCATCACTCCTGCAAGCTGAGGAGTCGTAGGTTCCAGAGAACCCCCGCAGGTGTCCGCGGGATCACGAAGGAAGCCAGAGCCATCTTTGGATTGCTTTGGCTGGCATCTTCGGCGAGGAGGTTGCCTTCGTTGCTGGTTTCGGGTTCCTCGCCGGAGGACCACACACTCTTGGTGCCGGTTCTCAGTAGGGTCGGGCGTAGTTGGTGTGCATGGCGGTAGGTTCCAAAGCATCGACCGAAGGTGCTTCTCCTAGGTCACGCTCGCAAAGGGCGCGACCAGATCCGCATCTATGTCGTCCGCGATCAGCTAGATCTTCTCGACGGCCGCCGTATTCGGCGCCAGCGCGGCGCAATAATGACGCCAGTGCCGAAAGAGAGGTCGCTCCGACGCAGAGGAAGACCCGAGCCCAGCCGATACCCACCTAAGCCTACGGTGCATAGCTAGCCCGAGCAGCTCGGCTACGAGCGTCGAGGCGGAGTGGATCCTGCAGCTCGGCCCGCGACGGCGATTGGCGTCGCGGGCCGTGGCTGTCAGTATTTACCGCTGGTCGAGGCAACTGGCTTGACGTTGTCGTTCACGATCTCGAGCAGGTACGCGCACGCGTAATGCCCGGGCTTGTCGCCCGAGGGAGACGGGACCGGCAGTTTGATCGTGAACTTGAAATGCTCGGCGCCATGAGCTTGAAAGTCCGTGAACGCCACCTTGGTGCGCTTACTCTCTGCCGAGTAGCTTGCGGCACACTTATGCGGATCGAAGTTGACCTGGACGGAATCGCCGGTGGTGGCGGCGGTGCCGGTGATCGCTATCTGCTTCTTGGTCACGGCCACATGGATGCTGTTGGACGCCGCAGCAGCCGACGCGGCGACTGTGAGCGCAACGAGCAGGCCCAGTACGACGGTCGTTGCGAGCGGACTGCGGCGATAGGCCCGCAGGCGCGAGATTCCTGGCATCGAGGCTCCTTTGGTGATCGACTAGGCGCTGAGACTACCCGCCGTCGCCCTCTCGCGCGGCCATGGCTCGCGGTCTCGTGCTCCCAATGCCAGTCGCCATCCAGAAGCAGGCAGCCATCCCGCGCCGGGTGTATGCCGAAGGGTGCCGCAACGGCCTCTACTGCGGACACGGCTCGGACTCGTAGGTCCCAGCTGAGGAGAGCCGGCTCTCGGCGCTCGGCACATGGTTGCGACAGGGCCGATGAGATTGGCTGGCGATCGAGGTCGTAGTGTGGACGGCCGAGGCCGCTTCGTGAGAAGGGAGCAAAAGAGTGCTCAAAAACGACGATGGAGATTGAGATGGCCAAGCTGATTTACTCGGCGATCGCATCACTTGACGGGTATGTCGAGGACGAGCAGGGAAAATTCGACTGGGCAACGCCGGATGAGGAGATGTTCGGGTTCATCAATGACCTCGAGCGCCCGATCGGAACCTACCTGTACGGGCGCCGGATGTACAAGACGATGGTGTTCTGGGAGACCGCGGGCACGGGCGGCGCGCAATCTGCGGTGATGAGCGACTTCGCTGAGATCTGGCGGGCTGCCGAGAAGGTCGTGTATTCCCGGACGCTTCGGGCGCCGTCGAGCGTGCGGACGCTCATCGAGCGTGACTTCGAGCCTCGTGCGATCACCCGGCTCAAGGAATCTGCGGGCCGTGACATCACAGTTGGTGGTGCCGCGCTCGCTGGCCAGGCGCTCATCGCGGGACTGGTCGACGAGTGTCATCTGTTCTTGACCCCGATCGTCGTGGGCGGCGGAAAGCGGGCACTGCCGGACCAGGTTCATGCCCAGCTCGAGCTATTGGCCGAGCGCCGCTTCCGAAGCGGCGTCGTTCACCTCCACTACGGCGTACGGTCTGACGCGGCTGACCGCGCAGCCGCCCCAGCCTAGATTTTCGTCACGGTGCCCGCGCGGGCCTTGCCTTCGGGCGCTTCGGCCACGACGAGCGTTGCAGGATCGGAGCTCTTGAGTGGGGATGACGAGAGGCTGTTGGCGGGTGGCCGCACGCGCGCGTAGAGGGTGATCTTGTAGGTGCCTGTGGGGAGCGCGTCCGAGACGAAGCTCACTTTGGATCTAGGCGAGGAGCGTCAGGAGCCGCTTGCGTACCGGCTGCGCTGAGCGCCTCCGGCTCTGCGTGAAGTTCGATCCGCCCGGAGTTGCATTGGTGCCGGCCGAGACTCATCCCGGCGATTTAGCAGAGCTGGGCGACCGGCTCAGCGCAGCAGCGGACAGTCGACCGTGACCTTGGCAGTCGAGGTGAGTGTGTGTCCGCCCGCTTCGACGGAGACCGTCCACGAGTAGGTGCCGTCGAATTCTTCGGCCGAGGGACCCTCGTACTCGCCCTCTTCGGCGCTCGCGGACAGTATCAGGGCATGGAACAGATTCTTCGTGCTCCCCGGAGGACCGCCGAAGACGAAGCTGCCGCTGGCGAATGCTTTCGACCACGGTGTGGGCGGCGAAAGTTCGGGCTCATCGAGGTCGCTGTCGCCTTCTGGCAGCTCGTCGGCGATTCGCGTTGGCGCGGACGCTGGGATGTCTGTGGCCCGCATGAACGCCACCAGATAGACCTGCTGCGGCGGCCCGATCGGGACCGACGGGTTCTCTGAGGCGACCATTTCGGCGCATTGGGCATCGGATTTGACGGTCTTGCCGGCCGGCACGTAGAGCCTGTTGACGCCCAGGCCGATCACCGACACCGACGGGCCGGCCTTTTCTTCCTGCTTGGGTTTGGCTTTCTTCTTCGGCCTCTTCTGTTTCTTCTTGTGTTTCGCCTTCTTGCTGGCCGATGCGACGCGATGGCTGCCCGAAGGCGCCGCCAGCGCGGAATATGACGGCAGGGCGAGCATGGCTGCTGCGAGCAGGAACGCAGCGGTCGTGCTCATCAGCGCCAGCACGCGTCTCAGAAAGCGAATCATGTGTCCTCCTTGGCCTTGTGGAGAGGTGCGGAGGGTCAGCCATTTCCCCAGCGCGCTTGAAGCTAGCAGCGCGAGGGGATGGCGACGTGTTCCCGCATGCGTAGTGGATGCGTAGACGCTTGTCCGGCTGCTCTCCGCGCATCGCAAGGACGGCCGCCGGGTGCTTCGAAGCCGAAGCGGGGGGATGAGCGTCGCGGCGCTGCGCAGCCTGGGGTTGACAGGACGCGAGGCGCAGGCGCTTCGCTGGATCGCGCTTGGCCACCGCCCGGCCAGGTCGCGAGCAGGATCGGCATTGTGCGGCGCGCTCAGCACCTGCGGCACGTCTACGCGAAGCTCGGCGTTCCCGGCGCCGGGGAGGCGTCCGCGAGGCCGTGGGCGGCGGTCGGAGTGGATAGTGCTCTGCCAGGCTAGGATGCTCCGGCCCTGAAGCTGCCTGAGGAGGAGTCCATCAGATGCCGTCCCTGATCCGTGAAGACGACGTGTTCGTGCTCGATCTCGGTGAGAGCGAGAATCGCTTCAACGCTGGGTTCTTCGACTCGCTCGAGAAGTGTCTCGATGAGGTCGAAGCGGCTCCGGCTCCGCGCGCGCTCGTCAGCGCGGCGAGCGGCAAGCATTGGTCCACGGGTCTCGATCTCGACTGGCTTGCGACACAGGGCGACGCCGTCGGCGAGTTCATCTCTCGCATGCACGAGCTACTTGCACGGGTGCTGGAGATCGGCGTGCCGACGGTCGCCGCTTTGCAGGGGCATACCTTCGCCGGCGGCGCGATGTTCGCGCTGGCGCACGACCAGCGCGTGATGCGTGCAGATCGCGGCTTCTTCTGCCTGCCCGAGGTCGATATAAACATCCCCTTCACCGTCGGCATGAGCGCCCTCATCGCCGCGCGCCTGCCGCAGCCGGCGCTGCACGAGGCGATGACGACCGGCCGCCGCTACGGCGGAATCGACGCCGCCGCGGTGGGGATCGTGGACGAGGCGGTGCCGGAGGCTCAGGTGCGCGCCCGTGCGATCGAGCGCGCGGCCTCGCAGTCCGCGAAGGGCTCAGACGTGCTGAGGACCATCAAGCAGCGCCTTTACAGCGATGCGCTGAACGCGCTGCGCGCGCCGTTCGACCTGATCTGAGCCGGGTTTCTCGTCTGATTTGAGAGCGTCAGCAGGTGGCCGCAACGCCTAATCCCCATAAAGCGGACTGATTTAGTAGACTATGGTCCCAGGCCACAAGTCTGCCTCCGATGCACGATCTGCTCTCCTTCCCCAATCCCGTCAATGAGAAGGCCGCGAGGGTCGTGGCCGGCGTGGTGTTCCTGGAGGTGCTTGTGATCCTTGCGAGCTCCTGGTATTGGCTGCTGATACCCCTTGTCTACGGATTCTGGGCACGAGCGTTCACCGGTCCGACTCTCAGCCCGCTCGGTTGGGCTGCCCAGAACCTGATTGCACCGCGGCTTGGCCCGAGGCGGCCGGTGCCAGGGCCGCCGAAGCGCTTTGCGCAGGGGATTGGCCTGGCGATCTCGACGGCGGCACTCGTGCTCGCGTTCGCCGTGTCCCATCAGGTGGCCGATGGCCTGCTGGTCGTGCTCGCGGGGGCGGCGGGCCTCGAGTCGATCGCCGGCTACTGCCTAGGCTGCAAGGCCTTCGGGCTGCTGATGCGCGCCGGCCTCGTGCCCGAGACGGTTTGCGCCGAGTGTGCGGACATCAGCGGAGGTTTTCGTGCGAGGGCCGGCTGAGATGCGCGTCGACGTACATCAGCACGTCTGGACCGCCTCGCTGCTGGCGCGGCTCCGCGCTCGCCAGACCCCGCCGCTGGTCCGCCACAGCAACGGGCTGACCGTGCTGCACAGCGTCGCCGAGCAGCCGTGGGTGATCGACGTGGAGGCAGAGGCTCCGCAGCGGCGGGCGAGGCTCGTTCACGCCGACGGCCTTGACCTCGCGCTGATCGCGATCTCCAGCCCGATCGGGATCGAGGCGCTTCCGCGGGAAAGCGCGTTGGAGCTAATCGACGCGCATCTGCAGGGCGTGGCGGCGCTGCCGGATGAGTTTGCGGCATGGGGGCCGATCGCGCTCGACGGCGCCGAGGCCGATCAGGTGGACGAGCTGCTTTCGCGCGGTTGCTTGGGTATCTCGGTGCCTGCCGGAGCGCTTGCGGGACCGGAGAGGTTGGAGCAACTGGGTGCCGTCCTTGCGCGGAGCGCCGCGAGGCGCGTGCCGCTGTTCGTGCATCCCGGACCGGGGCTTGCGCAGTGGCATGAGGAGACGTCCTTGAGGGAGCCACTGTGGTGGCGGGCTCTGACCGAATACGTGGTGCAGATGCAGGCAGCGTGGGTTACGTTCGCCGCGTTCGGGCGTCGCGAGCACCCCGAGCTCAACGTGATCTTCGCGATGCTTGCAGGCGGCGCGCCGCTGCTGAGCGAGCGCCTGCAGGCTCGCGGCGGACCGCCGATCGAGCTGCGCGACGAGCGCGTCTTCTACGACACCTCCAGCTACGGCCCTGACGTGGTCGAGATGATGGCTCATCGCGTGGGGGAGACGCAGCTGCTCTACGGCTCCGATCGTCCGGTTGTGGACCCGTCGGCGAGCGCGAGCGCCGCGCATCTGCAGAGGCACGGCGCTCCCCTGTTCACGATCGCCGCGGCGGCCGCATGAGCCTCTCAGAGGTAGATCTCGCCGGGTTTGTTGCCGAGCTGGCCGCGATGCCGCATCTCTGGCAGCACCACGTCAAGCACGGCAGCGACGCGCGTGTCTACGAGCAGATCTGGGATGCGGATGATGTCAACGCGTGGGTGATCTGCTGGAGCGATGAGCAGGACACCGGCTTTCACGACCACGACGACTCGGCCGCGGCGATCTTCGGGATAGATGGATGCGTCGAGGAAGAGCGGCTGCGGCTGGGCGCGAGCGCTGATGCGCACGTGATCGGCCCCGGAACGATGGTCTTCATCCCGGCGACGGCGATCCATCGGGTTCGTCATCCCGGCGCCGCGCCGGCGACTACCATTCACGCCTACTCGCCGCCCCTGCGGCGCACCGGGGCCTATCGCATCGGCAGTGGCGGTGAGCTCGAGCGGGCTGCTCAATCCTTCGAGCAGGAGTTGACGGCGGAGTCCACTCTGAGCTAGACCTTCGACATCGATCCATTCAGGAGGAGCTGATGAGCGCTACAGATCAACTGCTGGCCAACAACGAGGCGTATGCTCGCTCGTTCGACAAGGGCAATCTGCCGTTGCCACCCGGCCAGAGGGTGGCGGTGCTTGCCTGCATGGACGCGCGGCTGAACGTCTACGGTGCGCTGGGCCTGCGAGAGGGCGACGCGCACGTGATCCGCAACGCGGGTGGCGTCGTGACCGATGACGAGATCCGCTCGCTGGCGATCTCCCAGAGACTGCTTGGCACCGAGGAGATCGTCCTGATACATCACACCGACTGCGGCATGCTCACCTTCACCGACGATGACTTCAAGAGCGCGATCGAGCAGGAGATTGGGATCAAGCCGGAGTGGGCCGCAGAGTCGTTCTCTGACCTCGAGGTCGACGTTCGCCAGTCAATCGCGCGAATCAAGGCGTCGCCATTCATCCCGCACAAGGACTCGGTTCGCGGCTTCGTCTACGACGTGCGGACGGGACGACTGAGCGAGGTCGTCTGAGCGGTGAGATGATCCCGGCGAACAGCCGCCGCCATCAAAGCAATAAGAAGGAGCACGCATGAGCTTGCAGATTGGAGATACGGCCCCGGACTTCGAGGCGCAGAGCAGCGAGGGCCCGATCAGCTTTCACGACTGGATCGGGGACTCCTGGGCAGTCCTGTTCTCCCACCCCAAGGACTTCACCCCGGTGTGCACGACGGAGCTCGGCTACATGGCGAGCATCAAGCCGGAGTTCGACCGGCGGGGCGTGAAGGTGATTGGCCTCTCGGTCGACGCGACCGACGACCACGAGCGCTGGGCACGCGACATCGAGGAGACGCAGGGTTACGCCCCCAACTACCCGATCATCGGCGACGTCGACTTCCAGGTCTCAAAGCTCTACGGAATGCTGCCGGCTGACACTTCCGGGCAGGCGGGCGCACGTACCCCGGCCGACAATCAGACGGTCCGCAACGTGTTCGTGATCGGCCCCGACAAGAAGGTGAAGCTGATCCTCGTCTACCCGATGACCACTGGGCGCAACTTCGACGAGGTGTTGCGCGTGATCGACTCTCTGCAGCTCACGGCGCAGCACAAGGTCGCAACGCCCGCGAACTGGACGCTTGGCGAGAACGTGATAATCGCCGGGTCGGTCTCCGACGAGCAGGCCAAGGAGATCTTCGGAGAGTGGGAGGCGCCGCGTCCCTACATCCGGATCGTGCCTCAACCGTAGGCCGGCGCGCTGCTGCTGCTCTTCGACATCGACGGCACGCTGGTACGCAACAGCGCGGGCGCCCATGCCTGCGCGCTGCGTGTCGCGCTGCACGAGGTGCACGGGCTGGGGCTGCCCGACGGTGACGCGGCCGGCCTGCCCGAGGTCCGGGCCGCCGGCCGCACCGACATGGAGATCGCCCGCGAGATTGCGCTGCTCTGCGATCTGCCGATCGCGCGCTTCGACGCGGGCAGGTCAGAGCTCATGGGCGTCTGTGTCCGCGAATACGTGCGGCTGGCCCCCGATGACCTGAGCGATCGGGTCGTGGAGGGCGTGAGGCCGCTGTTGGAGGAGCTGCAGGCAACGTCAGGGACGATGCTTTCGCTCGTCACCGGCAACCTGGAGGGCATCGCCCGCGTGAAGCTCGGTCGCGCCGGCCTCGCCTCGTTCTTCGCAGTCGGGCAGGGAGCCTTCGGGTCCGATTCCGATGACCGCACGGACCTTCCGCCGCTCGCGCGCAAGCGCGCCGGCGCCCTGCGGGGGACTGTCCCCTACCCGCGGGAGCGCACGATCGTGATCGGCGACACCGAGCTCGACATCGCCTGCGCGCGAGCCGACGGCCTGCGGTGCATCGCCGTCACGACCGGGCCACTGGGGCGTGAGGGACTCGCAAGCGCCGACGGGATCGCAGAGAGCGCTACGGAGCTCCGCGCGCTGCTGGATGGCATGGCCTGAGCGCCATCGGCTCTGCGCATCACTGCGGTCAGGGCTCGGCTTCTCGTTCCGCAGGCTTTCGCGGCTTCGCGCATGCGACGGGCTGTGTTGTGCTTCTGGATCACCTTTCCCGAGAAGCTCTCGACGAGCAGTTCGCTTGGCGCTTGGTCCAAGGCTGCGTGTGCCAGGACGGCGGTGGTGTGAAGGTCTGCGGGAACGGCGGAGCGCTGCAACTCATCAGGCCCTGCGAGGTGCGGATGCGCACCGTGTCGGTGGGATCGAGGAGCACGCCGAGGAGAATCGCCCATGGATGCGGCTGGCAGCCGATCTACAGCGTCCAGGTGAAGGGCTTCGCGGCACACGGCGGCGGGCGTGCTCAGAAGCGCCCGGTGGGGCCGATCGTGAAGTGATGCCCCGGAAAGTCTTCTCGGGAGAGCTGGGAGACGAGCCTTGCGCTCGCGTTCGAGGGATCGGGGCGCGGCAGCCCTTCGATGAGCTTGATCGGAATCCAGCGCCCGCTGAGCACACGGCCGCCCGGGCCCAGTGTGACGCGCAGGATCGCGCTCTCGGAGAGCACGCCTCCGTCTGCGAGGGTGTGGTAACCGACGAAGTCGCCGAGCGAATAGGCGATCAGACGACCGCCGTAGCGCTCGATGCCGCGGATCACGTGCGGCCCGGACCCGAGCACGATCGAGGCGCCTGCCTGGATCACCGCATGCGCGAAGGCTCTCGCGTCTCCGCGGTCTTCGCCGAGGTAGTACTGGGTGCCCTGCGGAGTGTGCAGCTGATCGGCGCCCTCGGCTCCTGCGTGGATGATCACGACGACGAGCGGGGCCTGCGCTCTCGCGCGCCTGACGAGCGCCCTGGCGGCGGGGATGTCGAGCAGGTTCGCGTCATATGCGTAGGGGGCGAAGCCGACGAAGGCGACCCGCTCGCCGTGGACGTGGAGGATCGTGATCTCGCCGGGCAGCCCGGTGTGCGCGACGCCCGCCCTGCGCAGCGCGTCGATCGTCTGGGCTCGCCCCGAGGCCCCGTAGTCGAGTGAGTGGTTGTTGGCCTGGTTTACGATCTTGAAGCCGAGCGCTTTAAGTTCGCCCGCGATCGACGGGGGAGCCTGGAAGGCAAAGCAGTTACCACCGCCGATCCCGCCGCACTTGGAGGCTCCACCGACGGAGAGCGTCCCCTCCAGGTTGCCGGCGGTGATCTCGGCGTGCCGCAGCAAAGGGCGCACGGTTGAAAGTGCGCGCACGAGGCCACCGGGCGGCAGCCCGCGCTGGGTGCTGAGCGCGATGTCCCCAACCCACTCCAGAGTGATCGGGCCCGCCGGCTGGTGGGCCTGGCCTCCCGCGGCGGCGCTCGCGGAGAGGGCGCCCAAGCAGGCGAGCGCTGCATAGACTGCCCAGATGGATCGCCCGAGCAGCAATCTGCGTCTGCACACGTTGCTCTGCCTCATGACCAGGGTGCCGACGATAGCTGCCGTGGCAATGCTCGGCCTCCTGGCTGCAGCGGTGACCCTCGGTGCCCCCGCCGCTCGCCCGTCCATCGCCGCCAGCGCCTCCAGGGGTCCTCACGAGTACGGCTGCCCGATCATGCCGGCCAGCGACCCGCTGAACCAGGAAATTGCCCATGCTCCGGTCAGTCCGCGCTCCGCCGAATACATCGCGAGCATCGGCCTTGGTGCCCA
This sequence comes from uncultured Actinomycetota bacterium, assembly GCA_963790265.1. Lineage (GTDB taxonomy): Bacteria > Actinomycetota > Thermoleophilia > Solirubrobacterales > Solirubrobacteraceae > Palsa-744. The sequence continues at coordinate 2,036,962 of CAWBNT010000001.1, read as the reverse complement.
CCTGCATCCCGACTTCGGTAGGGACCCGGCATACGGCATCCCCTACACCGTTGTGGCGTCGAACCAGAGGAAGCTGCCGGTCAGATTCACCGAATTCGGGCAGGAATCCAATCCGGGTCCATATCCCGTGCCGCTGGACGCTCCGGTCGAGGGCGGCAGCGCCTCCAGCGGCGATCGCCATGTGCTCGTCCTGCAGCGTGGGTCCTGCAGGCTCTACGAGCTCTACAACGCGCGTCCCACGCGAAGCGGCTGGGAGGCCGGCTCAGGCGCGGTGTTCAACCTGCGCAGCGCCCGGCTACGCCCGGAAGGGTGGACTTCCGCGGACGCGGCCGGACTGCCGATCTTCCCGCTGCTTGTGCGCTACGACGAGGTCCGCTCGGGCCAGATCGACCACGCGCTTCGCGTCACGGTGCCCCGCACCCAGCGCGGCTACGTACACCCTGCCACCCATTTTGCCTCCGACAGCTCCCAGGCCAGCCTGCCGCCGATGGGACTGAGGCTCAGGCTGAAGTCTAGCTTCAGCCTGAAGCGCTTCTCGGGACAGGCACTCGTGATACTCCAGGCACTCAAGCGCTACGGGCTGATCGTCGCCGACAATGGCTCGCCCTGGTACATCACCGGGGCGCCCAGCGAGCATTGGGATGAAGAGAGCCTGCTGGAGATCGAGCATCTGAGTGGCGCGGATTTCGAAGCGGTGCAGAGCGGTCCGATCATCCGCTGATCGCGCGTCACAGGCCGCATGGGCAGCGTCAGAGCAGATGTGCCAGACGCCAGCCGAGCGAGGGTCTGCCGATGAAGCCCTTTACGACGGTAGCGGTGCTCGACCGGGCGGATCCCGCGCGCCCGACAGTGAGCGTCCCCATGCGCTGGTTGGCGTGCAGCCTGCTCGCCGGGGGGCCGAAGGACACCTCGACCGGCACGCGCAGCCCGGGCCATCCGAGCGTCTGCACCGCCTGAGCCGTGACCACGCTCGCGTGGGCGCCGTCGGCGGATCTGAGCACCGCGACGCGCGCCCCTTGCGGAAGCGCGCTCTGCACTCGCACGGCCGATGCCGCCGAGTCGCCCAGCCGCCGTGCGCTTGACAGCGCTGCTTCTATCAGCGGCCCTTCGCGCTGGCCGAGGACGACTCCCAGCACGGTGACCCTGCGCCCGTCCACGGCAAGGCGCTTGGCGAAGACCAGGCAGCCGCCGGCATTGCGGTCAGACCCCGTCTTGATGCCGACGTAGCCGTCATGGCCTACCAGCTGGTTGTAGTTCCCGACGATTCCGGCCAGCGGCAGCCTGGCCGCCGGCATGTCTACGATCGCGGCGAGCGTCGGCACGCGCATCGCCGCCTGCGCCAGCTCGAGTTGATCGGCCGCCGTCGAGACCGTGGTGTCCATGAAACCGCTTGGGTCGGTGTAGGTGGTAGAGCGCATGCCGAGCGCTCTGGCCTGCGCGTTCATCTTGGCGACGAACGCTTCGATGCTGCCCGCGTCATACGCTGCGAGCATTGCGGCGACGTTGTTGGCGGAGGGCAGCATCAGCGCCTGCAGCGCCCTGCGCTCGCTCAGGCGCTCCCCCGCCCTGACAGGCACGACCGACTGGCCTTCGGCCGCGCGTCGCTGCTCTTCGGCGGCCTGCGCGGGGGTGACCGTGATGGTGAAGCCGTCCTGGCCGGCGGAGAGGGGGTGCGTACGCAGCGTGAGATAGGCGGTCATCAGCTTCGCGACGCTTGCGATCGGCACCGGCACGTTGGCCCCCGAGGCTCCGAAGCTGCCCAAGCCCTCGATCTTGACGGCGGCCTCGCCTTCGCGCGGCCAGGCAAGCGTGGGATGGTGGCCGCCAAGCGTGAGCGAGGCGGCTAGCGTCCGGTGCAGCGTAGGCGGCGGAAGGCGCTCGGTCGCGGCGCGCAGCAGGATCGCCGCGAGCAGGACCGGCACGATCGCGCCGAGCGCAAGCAGTCGCAGCCGGCGAGAATCCCGCTCCCGGCTGGATCGGCGCCTTACTTCCAGCCGCCTGCTCGCCACTGATCCGCAAGCTAGCGCAGGCGCCGGACCGCCCGCGCCGATGGTCCACCGCGCTGGCGCTGCGCCTGCGACACGGCGGGACTGCGGCAGCGGGATAGGGTAGATCGTGCTTGTGACTGCCACAAGGACCGACGGAGACGACTCCTCGGCGCAGATGCCCGACGAGCTGAGCCCTCGTCACCTGCTGCGCCAGCTGATCCTGCTCGCCGTACCCCTGGCGCTGATCGCGGCCCTCATCGTCTCACTGCCGGGCCTTGGCACGCTGCGCGCGCGCTTCTCTGCGGTAGACCCCTGGTTGCTCGTGCTGATCTGCGTGCTGAAGCTCGCCTCCTGCCTCTCGAACGTGGTCGCCTTTCGCGACGTGTTCTGCCCGGGCATGAGCTGGCGGTTCAGCTACCGGCTGGGCATGGCCGAGCAGGCGGTGAACGTACTGGTGCCGACCGGTGGCGCAGGAGGTCTTGCGCTCGGAGCCTGGGCGCTGCGCCAGGGAGGGATGAGCACCGAGCACATCGGCCGTCGAAGCGTCGTCTTCTTCGTGCTTACGAGCATCCCGAACTTCGCCTGTGCCGCGCTGCTGGGGCCATTGCTGCTGATCGGGCTGTTTCCCGGGCACATCCCGGTCGCGCTGACCGGCGCGCTGAGCGCGCTGGCGTGGGGCAGCGTCGCGATCGCCGCCGCGCTGCCGCTTCTGCTTGGCCGCATCGACAGATACAAGCCGACCGGCGGGCTGCTCGGCAAGCTCCGCACAGCGGCGATCGTTGTCGGAGACGGCATCGCCGACACCGGCCAGCTGCTGCGCACGGGCCGCTGGCAGGCGATCCTCGGCGCGCTCGGCTACCTCTGGTTTGACATCGCTGCGCTGATCGTCGGCTTCGCGGCGTTCGGGCCGCTGCTTCCGCTCGGCCCTCTGATCTTTGCCTACGTGATCGGTCAGCTCGGCGGGCTGATACCGCTGCCCGGTGGAGTGGGCGGCACCGACGGCGGCTTGATCGGGGCGTTCGTGCTCTACGGCAGCCCGCTCTCCCAGGCGGTCGCGGCGACGCTTGCATACCGCGCCTTCCAGGTTGGATTGCCGGCGGTGTTGGGAACGATCGCGTTCGTTGGTCTGCGGCGCTCGCTGAACCGCTCCGAGACCCCAGCGCTGGTATGCGCACCCCTGGCGCAGACCACGGGGGCCTCCTCGCAGCGCTCCGCTGCTTAGAATGGCCGCTCGTTGAGTCAGCCGGGGGCACGGAAGGAGACGAGGATGATGCAGGCACGCCGATGAGCGCGGCATATGTCTATGAGGCTGTGCGCACGCCGTTCGGGCGCTATGGCGGCGCCCTGTCTGCGGTACGGCCCGACGACCTGGCCGCGCACGCGATGAATGCGCTGCTGGAGCGTCTGCCGGCGCTGGAGCACGAGGCGATCGACGACGTGATCCTCGGCAACGCAAACGGCGCAGGGGAGGAGAACCGCGACGTTGCGCGCATGGCGGTGCTGCTCGCCGGTCTTCCCACGAGCGTGCCCGGCGTGAGCGTCAACCGGCTCTGCGGGTCGAGCCTGGAGGCTGCGATCCAGGCCGCGCGTGCGATCGAGGCCGGTGACGTCGAGATCGTCATCGCCGGGGGCGTGGAGTCGATGACACGCGCTCCCTGGGTCATGCAGAAGCCCTCGAAGGGCTTTCCCGCCGGGCCGGAGACCCTGCACTCAACCACGCTCGGTTGGCGGATGGTCAACCCGCAGATGCCTGGGCAGTGGACGATCAGCCTCGGTGCGAGCGCCGAGAAGCTGGCCGGCATGTACTCGATCTCCCGCGAAGCGCAGGACGCGTTCGCGCTCCGCAGCCACACACTTGCCGCCAAGGCATATGAGGAGGGTGTGATGAGCGAGGTCGCGCCGATCCCGGGAGTCGAGCTGGAGCGCGATGAGGGCATCCGCGCGGACACCTCGATCGAGAAGCTCGCCAAGCTCAAGCCGGCATTCGTGGCAGACGGCACGGTCACGGCGGGCAACAGCTCTCCACTCAACGACGGCGCGGCGATGCTGATGATCGGCACCGAGGGGGCCGCCGAGCGCATGGGTGTGCAGCCGCTGGCGCGCATCAGCGCGCGCGGTGTCCATGGCGTGGACCCCGACGTGTTCGGGATCGCGCCGGTGGAGGCGGCCAACAAGGCGCTCGCGCGTGCGGGCCTGACGTGGGAGCAGATCGATGTCGTGGAGCTGAACGAGGCGTTTGCCTCCCAATCGCTGGCCTGCCTTGCCGGCTGGCCGGACCTCAACCCCGAGAAGGTGAACGTGCGTGGCGGCGCGATCGCAGTTGGCCATCCCCTCGGGGCATCCGGGGCGCGCATCCTCGGACGGCTGGCCCACGAGCTGCACACCCGGGGCGGCGGAAAGGGCCTAGCGGCGATCTGCATCGGCGTCGGCCAGGGGCTGGCCGTCGTGCTGGAGGCCTGAGAGCACCGGCAGTGCTCGGCGCGCCGATGCGGGGCGCCGGCCGCCTAGCCTGCGGCGCGCATCTTCGACCACTCAGCCTTGTGCGTCTTCTTGGCGGCCTGGTAGTCGGTGAGCGCCTGCGGTGAGTCCACGTCGCCAAGCGTGGGGTGGGGTGGCAGCAGCGGCCTGGCCACCTTGACGTTGTAGCGCTTGGCGAGCACGGCAGCCAGCGACTTGACCTTCATCTCGCCGAAGCCGGGCAGGCCCGCGATGTTGGCACGCAGCTGCTCGGCGTCGCGCGCATCCTTCCATACTCGGCCCGCGTCTCCGTCGTACTCCTCGAGCACGTGGACGGCGAGCTCGTGGACGCGCTTGGCCATCGATCCGGGGAAGCGGTGGATTGCAGGCTTCTCGCGAAAGACCTCATCCAGATCGGCTGAGGCCACTGTCTCGGCGTCGAGCGAGCCGATGCGTTGCCTGAGCGCGAGCGGCCCCGAGAACGCCTTCTGCACCGTCACCTGCTGATCGAGCGCGAATCCGATCAGCAACGCCATCGGGTCGGAGGCGATCAGCACATTGGCCTCGTCGGAGTCGGTGAAGAAGAGCGCCTTGGGCATTCGGCGCAATCCTAGCGGTCAGCCGGCGGCGCCATTCGCGGATCCCCGAACGATCAGCGCGACCGCGCAAGCACCTCATCAGCTGGGGAGCTGCCTATGCTCTGGTTGCTCAGAGTCCTCCACAGAGGCCCGGATCGACACCGCGAGAGGAGCAAGATGTCACTGCTCAGAGGATTCAAGAACTTCCTCATGCAAGGCGATCTCGTGGTGATCGCGGTGGGGCTTGTGATCGCGCTCGGCTTCAGCACGCTGATCAAGGCGTTTACCGACAGCGTGATCACCCCGCTGGTGAACGCTGCGGGCGGCGGCGGCACCACCGGGCTTGGCGTGCGGGTCAACGGCCAACTGATCGACTTCGGCGCGTTCATCTCGGCGCTGATCTACTTCGCGATCTTCATGGCGGTCGTCTACTTCGCGATCATCGTGCCCTACCGTGCCTATCAGCGCCGTCACGGCATCACTGTCTTTGGGGAGCCGGCCGCGGTGAAGACATGCCCCTACTGTCTCTCGGGGGACATCCCCGATGCGGCCAGCAAGTGCAGACACTGCGGCAGCGAGCTCGGCCCCGCGCTTGCCTGAGAGCGGACGCGCGTGCAAGACCTATGCAGCGCCTGAGATCAGTCGCTGCTTGGCGGCGGCGTACTCTGCGTCGGTGAGTGCGCCTGCGGTGTGCAGCGCTGCGAGCCGTTGCAGCTGGTCGGGCAGATCCTGCGCGACCACGGCGGTCGTTGCGGCAGCCAGGTGGGGCAGCGGGGCTGTGATCTCGGAGTCAGATGGCGGCGGCACCGCTTCGCCCGACGTTGCGGCGTCGGGCGAAGCGGTCTGCGGCGCCGGCCCGTTGGGGCGCCATCGCTGCCGGGTCGCGTGTGCCTCGGCGCGCAGGCTGCTCTGCGCCCCGGAGAAGCGGTGGCGGATCGACTCCATGCGCTCCTGAAGCCACAGCGATGGCCCGATTTGCGCGTCGGGGAACTCGACCGCGGTCTGCCTGCGAAGCATCTCGGTAGCGAACATCGCCAGGGCGATTATCAGCAGGATGCCAAGCCAGCTCCTAGTGGCGGGGATCGGCCCCCACGCGAATAGGATGACCAGTAGCAAACCCATCGCGCCGAAGGCGATTCCCGGGCGCTCGCGCAGATAGGGAGCCATCGAATGCCGCATGCTTCTCGCGGGCCGCGTGGGACCGCCAAGCATGCCCGCGAGGATTACGGGCACGCCGACGAAGATCACGGCGCCCGCGACCGAGACGAGGATGCCGGTTCCGATCGACCACGCCGCCGCCGCGGCGGGCTGCACCGCCGCGGTGCTCGCGAGCGATTCGACGACGACTTTGCCGATCAGGGACCTGGCAATCAGCACGATGACGCCTGCGAAGATCAGCGAGATTCCAACCGCGATCAGCGTTCGCGGCCGCAGGCCGCGCGCGAGGTAGATAGCGAGCCCGTACAGGAACAATGCCAACAGTGGCAGTGCGATCGCTAGGTTGCGAAGCACGTTCACCGCGGTCTGCATGGTCTGTAGATCTTTGGACTTCACGACCTGGATTTCGGCGACTTTCGGTGGGATCTTCGCCACCGTGGACGCGGGAACTCCCACTCGTTCAGCGGCTTGCGTCACCAGCGGGCGCAGGTCGAGCACGACCTTGCCGCCACCAGGCGTCTTCACTACGCTGCCTTTGTTCTCGATCAGCTTCACGAACTCCGCGTGGGAGACTTCGTTGGTCGAGCGCCAGAGCTGCTGGACCTCTGGGCGTTCCAGGGCGAGGTTCACGCCCTTCTGCACCACGCTGCGCAGCGCGCCAGCCGCCGGGCCCGCGAGCGGCTTGAGCTGGCTTGGGAAGATGCTGCGCAGTTCGCCCGAGACGTTGACGTTGGCGTAGATCTCTTCGGTGAGGTAGCCGGAGACCGCTTCGCGGATCGGTGGGCTCTCGATCAACTTCGTGCTGGTCGAGGTCCAGCCCGCGGTGCCAAGCAACTGGCGGTTTGCCCACACGGCGAAGATCGCGAAGATCCCGATCACGGTCGCAACGCCGATCAGGCTTCTCACGAGCCACCGGTGCGGAGGGTGCGCGGCCTGCTCCATCTCGACATTCGACCGTATGGTCTGCTCGGCGGCGAGATAACCGTGAAAATCACCTAGAGGGGTAGGGGTTTGCCCCGTTGCACCCTCGTGTCTTGCCTGCGACGGTTGCCAAATGGAGGCAACCGCCGGCCGGGCAGTGCGCAGGGGCCGTATCGCGGCGCTGGTCGTCGGGCTCGTGTTGCCGGCGCTGCTCACGGGTGGCTGCGGGTCGAGCAAGCCGACCTATTGCCAGAAGACCACCGAACTGAAGTCCGCGGTCAGCGCTATCACGCACCTGGATCTCTCAAAGGAAGGGATCGCAGGCGCCGAAGCGGCGGTGGGGAAGGTCCAGAGCAGCGCAACAGGGCTAGTCGAAGCTGCCAAGAGCGAATTTCCCACGCAGACCGAAGCGATCTCGACCGCGGCGAAAGAATTTGCCGACTCGGTGAAGGCCGCCTCCGACCCTCAGAAGCGCGGCAGCGCCGTCTCCCAGATCCCGGCGGAGATAGTGGCGCTCGGATCGGGAGTCAATGAATTCGTCAGTGCAACCAAATCGAAGTGCGAATAGCCGCCGCAGGAGCTTGGTGGCCGGCCGGCGCGCACGCGGCTGAAAGCCCGGTGTGATCTGGCGTCGCATGAAAGGTGAGAAGATGACAGCTGTATCGAACGATACGCAGAACACGCTCGAAAAGATCGCCCTCGGCGAGATCGATCTGCTGGAGACCTCGCTCGGCCTGCGGGAGATCAATCGGGAGGACAGTGGCCTGGAGGCGCGGGCGTTCTCGCTGGTGAAGATCGCGGCGCTGATAGCGCTTGACGCACCGCCGGCGTCCTATGCCTGGCAGGTCGCCAACGCACTCTCCGAAGGCGTGAGTGCCGAGGACATCATCGGGGTCCTGCGCGCGATCGCCCCGCAGGTCGGCGGGCCGAGGCTGATCGCCGCCGCGCCGGAGATCATGATCGCGCTTGAGCTGGACCTGCCCGAGACCGGGGAGTAGGTGAGCGTCATGCCACTGAGAAGACGCCGCCCACTGCTCAGAGCGGCCGCTGTCGGCGGCGGCGCCTACGCGATGGGCAAGCGACACGCAGAGCAATCCGTGCAGGAGGCCCCGGTGCAGGCGCCCGCCGCCGCGCCGCCACCGCAGAGCGGGGGCCAGGGACTCAGCTCCGCCGACATGGAGCGACTGCAGCAGCTCGCGCGGCTGCACCAGGAAGGAGTGCTGACCGACGAGGAGCTCGCCGCCCAGAAGGCGCGCATCCTCGGTTGAGCCGGTGGTGGGAGCAGTTCGAGGGGCCGCCAGGGGGCACGCCCCGGCGGCCGGCACGCTGAAAGGAAAGGGCGCGAATGCTGATCGAGGACTATGGCCTGATAGGCGACATGCAGGCGGCCGCGCTGGTCGGCCGCAACGGATCGATCGACTGGCTCTGCCTGCCGCGGTTCGACTCCCCGTCGTGCTTCGCCGCGTTGCTAGGCGACGAGCGCCACGGCACCTGGCGCCTGGCTCCCAACGGCGAGGTGCGCTCCTCCAGTCGCCGCTATAGGCCAGACTCGCTGATCCTCGAGAACGAGATCGAGACAGCAGAGGGCGTGGTGCGGATGACCGACTTCATGCCCGTGAGGGCCGGCGGGCCGCCGCGCCTGATGCGGATCGTGCAAGGGCTCGACGGCGAGGTGCCCATGCACATGGAGCTCTCCCTACGCCCCGACTACGCCTCGATCGTGCCCTGGGTCGAGCGCGCACCCGATGGTGCGTTCGTCACCGCGGGCCCCGACTCGTTTCGCCTCAGCACGCCGCTGTCCCTGCAGATGCGAAGCGGGACGATCACCTCGGACTTCTCGCTGTCCGCGGGCGAGCGCGAGCGCTTCACGCTCTGCTGGCACCTCTCCTACGAGCGCACGCCGCCGGTCGAGGACGCCGACTCCGCGCTTGCGCGCACCGAGGCGTGGTGGCGGGGATGGTGTGCCCGCTGCACCTACGACGGTCCCCACCGCAAGGAGGTGATGCTCTCCCTGCAGGTGCTCAAGGCGCTCACCTCCGAGCAGACCGGCGCGGTGATCGCGGCACCCACCACCTCGCTGCCCGAGGACCTCGGCGGCGAGCGCAACTGGGACTACCGCTACTGCTGGCTGCGCGACTCGGTGCTCACCCTGGAAGCACTGCTGGCCGGCGGTTACGTAGAGGAGGGGCTTGCGTTCCGTGACTTCATGATGCGAGTGGGCACCGGCGACCCGGCCAAGATCCAGATCATGTACGGCCTTGGCGGCGAGCGACGCCTGACCGAGTTCGAGCTGTCAGACCTGCCCGGCTACGAGGGCTCCAGGCCGATCAGGATTGGCAACGCTGCCTCCGAGCAGTTTCAGCTCGACGTCTACGGCGAGGTGATCGGGGCCGCCTATCTGGGGGCGCAGGCCATCGGCGGCATCGAGCCGCGCTACTGGCCGCGCTGGCGCTCGGCCGTCGAACACGTCGAGACGATCTGGCGTGAGCCCGACGATGGCATCTGGGAGTCGCGCGGGCCGCGACGGCACTACACCTATTCCAAGGTGATGGCCTGGGTGGTGTTCGACAGGGCCATCAAGCTCGCCGAACAGTTCGACCAGCAGGCGCCGCTGCAGCGCTGGAAGCAGGCCCGAGATGAGATCCACGCCGAGGTCTGTGCGCAGGGCTATGACCCGCAGCGGCGCACCTTCACCCAGTACTACGGCTCGCAGGAGCTCGACGCGAGCGTCCTGAACATCGCGCTCGTCGGCTTCCTGCCGGCCGAGGATGAGCGTGTGAGCGGCACGATTGACGCGGTTGCCGCCGAGCTTGGCCGCGACGGCTTCGTCTCGCGCTATTCCACGAGCGAGACCGACGACGGCCTGGCCGGCGACGAGGGTCAGTTCCTGGCCTGCTCCTTCTGGCTTGTGAGTGCGCTTGCGATCAACGGGAGGGTGGCCGATGCGGAGAAGCTCTTCGGCCGCCTGCTCGCCCTGACAAACGACCTTGGCCTGCTGGCCGAGGAGTACGACGTGGCGCGCAAACGGCAGGTCGGCAACTTTCCACAGGCATTCAGCCATCTGGCGCTGATCGGGGCCGCGCGCGCGATCTCGGCCGCGACTCCGGCTGCGAGTGCCGCGGCCGCCTGAGCGACGATGGCGGCGAGCGCGGCTCAGAGTCGGGCGGGAGGCGCCTCGGGCAGGCTGCTGCTGCCGCTTGCGATGACGCAGTTCGTGGCGAGCTTCGCCGGCTCGAACATGAACGTCGCGATCAACAGCATCAGCAAGGACCTGAACACGACAGTCCACGGCGTGCAGACGGCGATCACGTTGTTCCTGCTGTGCATGGCGGCGCTGATGATGCCCGGCAGCAAGCTGACCGACATCTTCGGCCGCAAGCGCTGCCTGGTCGCGGGACTCTCGATCTACGGCACCGGCGCGGTGATCGCGGCGGCCGCCCCGGGCCTTGGCGTCCTGATCCTCGGCTACTCGGCCTTCGAGGGAGTCGGCTCGGCGCTGATGATCCCGCCGATCTACATCCTCGCGACGATGTACTACGGCGATGTGACCTCGCGCGCCCGCGCCTTCGGCGCGATCAGTGGGATGGGCGGCGTGGGCGCCGCGGCCGGTCCGCTGATCGGTGGGCTGATCACGACGAGCATCAGCTGGCGCGCATCCTTCCTGCTGCAGGCGGTCATCGTGGTCTGCATCGTCCTGCTGAGCGTGAAGTTGCACGACCCCGCGCCGGCCGATCGCTCTCGCCCCTTCGACGTGCGGGGCAGCGTGCTCTCGGCGCTCGGCATGCTGGCGCTGATCGTCGGCATCCTGCAGGCGGGCACCAACACCGCGCTCACCATCGCGTTCATCGCCGCGGGCGTGGCGCTGCTTGCGATCTTCGTCTGGCACATCCGCCGCTTCGAGCGAGCGGGCAGGGAGCCGCTGCTCTCGATGAGCGTGTTCGCCAAGCACCGGGCCAACCTCGCGCTCGTGACGCAGAACCTGCAGTGGCTGCTGCTGATGGGGCTCTCCTTCGTGGTCTCGGTGTTCCTGCAGGTGGTGCGAGGCTACAGCGCGATCCACACGGGACTGATCTTCACCGGCGCGACCGTCGGCGTCCTCGTCTCCTCGCTGGCGGCCGAACGGCTTGCCAAGCGGCGCGAGCAGCGGACTCTGATCCGCGCCGGCTTCCTGGTCACGCTCGCCGGGATGGGCCTGCTGCTGGCGCTCGTGCACCTCTCCTCCAGCGTGCTGGCCTTCGAGCCGGGCCTCTTGCTGATCGGCCTCGGCGTGGGAACGATGCTCACGCCGTCGGTGAACGTCGTCCAGTCGAGCTTCTCCGAGAGCAGACAGGGAGAGATATCCGGGCTCTCGCGCAGCGTCTCAAACCTCGGCTCCTCGCTTGGCACCGCGATCGCCGGCACGATCCTGGTCTCGGCTGTCGCCTCGGGCAACGGCGGCTATCTGGCCGCCACGGGCGTGCTGGCCGCGGTGGCGCTCGGCGGCTTCGTGGTCGCGATGCTGCTGCCGGCCGAATCGAAGGAACACGAGAGACCCGCGAGCCTGGCCGCCGAGTCCTCGCTCTGAGCCGCATGCGCCGGCTGCCGGCGTCCGCCGAGCGGTGCCCGGCTATCGTCGCCTATGTGAGGGTTCGGCTTGCCAAGCGGCCGATCGCGGCCTCCGCGATGGCCACCGCGATCGCTGCGATCGCGGTCCTGGCGATCGCGCAGGCCACGCACAGCGACGCGCTCGGACGCGCCTTCACCGACGTCGATCCCGGCTGGATCGCGCTGATCGCCTGCGCCGAGCTGATCACGTATCCCGCCTATGTGATCGCCTACAGGTCGATCGCCCGCGTGCACGGTCACGCGCCGCTCTCGCTGCCGCTCGTGGCGCGCGTCGTGGTCGCGGGGTTCGGGCCCTTTGCGATCGGCGGGGGCTTCGGGATCGACAAGCAGGCGCTGCACGCGCTGCACGAGGATGAGCACAGCGCCCGTGTGCGCGTGCTCGGGCTCGGGGCGCTGGAGTGGGCGGTGCTCGCGCCCGCGACCTGCGCCGTGGCCATCTTCCTGATCGCCACCGGGGCCAAGGTGCCCGCCTCGCTGCTCTGGCCCTGGGCGATCGCGGTGCCGCTTGGCTTCGGGCTTGCGCTTTGGGCCAGCGCGCCGGGACGCACCGAGCGCCTGGCCAGGCTTGCCGGCAGGCGCCGCGAGTGGCTTGCCAGCCTGCTGGAGGGCGTCGGCGTGCTGCGCACGCTGATCGCGCATCCGCGCAAATACGCGGGCGCCTGGCTTGGCACGATGCTCTATTGGGCCGCAGACATCGCTGCCTTCTACGGCGGGCTGCAGGCCTTCGGTCTGAACCTCTCCGCGGGCAGGGTGATCCTCGCCTACGCCACCGGGTACGTCGCCACGCGCCGCAGCCTGCCGCTCGGCGGCGCCGGCATCACCGAGGCGCTGATGACCTATTCGCTGCACTGGCTGGGCGCGCCACTCGCGCAGGCGCTGGCCGCGGTGGTCGCCTACCGCGCCTTCAACTTCCTGCTCGCGGCCACCCCGGCGCTGATCGCACGCAAGCAGATGCAGCCGCTGCTGAGCTTCGCGGAGGAGCTGCGGCGGCGGAAGCTCTCCGCCCGCGGCGGACACCGCTAGCAGATACAGGAATGCCGCGCGTGTGCCCGCGGCCCCTGCTATAAGGCGGCCATCGACCGCTTCTTCTCAATCCTCGGGCGCCTCGTGGTGCGGTTCCGGTATCTGGTCGTGGCGATTTGGATCGTGCTGGTCGTGCTCACCGCCGGCTTTCCCAGCCTCAGCAGCGAGGTCAACAACGACAACAGCCAGTTCCTGCCGGCCAGCACGCCCAGCGAGCGCGCGGCGACGCTCGCCACGCCAATCCTCGGATCGATCGCGAAGAGCAGTGAGGTGACGATCGTCGCGGCCCGCAGCGGCGGCACGATATCGGCCCTCGACCAGGCGGGACTGGCGCGGGTGATCGCCTCCACGCGGGCGGTGCCGAAGGTCGCCTCGGTGCGCGAGCTCGGAGTCTCCTCCGATGGCCGGGCCGTCCAGCTGCTCGTGCGCTCGAACATAAACCAGGCGGACATCAGCTCTCAGAAGACGCTCATCAAGCACCTGGAAAGCGCGATCCAGAGCGCCCATGCCCCACCGCAGCTGACGCTGAAGCTCGCGGGCGCCATCGCCACCAACATCGCCAACCAGGCCAGCTCCGAACGCACGGGCAACCAGACCCAGGCCTTCTCGTTCATCTTCATCATCTGCCTGCTGCTGCTGATCTTCCGCTCGCTGCTGGCGCCGCTCATCACCCTGCTACCAGCCGGCCTCTCGCTGCTGGTCTCGATGCGGGTGATCGGCGAGCTGGGAGCGCACGGCCTGAAGATCTCCGAGATCACCGAGCTGCTGCTCATCATCCTGATCCTCGGCGCCGGCACCGACTACGGGCTGTTCCTGGTCTTTCGCACCAGAGAGGAACTGCGGCGCGGCCTCGACGGCCATGCCGCGGTGGAAAGGGCGCTCGTGCGGGTGGGGGAGTCGATCACCGCTTCGGCGGGCACTGTGATCCTGGCGTTGCTCACGCTGACGCTCGCAAGCTTTGGCATCTACCGCGACCTCGGCGTTCCGCTTGCGATCGGCGTGGCGATCATCCTGCTGGCGGGCCTCACGCTGCTGCCGGCACTGCTTGCGATCTTCGGCAGAGCCGCGTTCTGGCCCACACATGTCAAGGCGGGCGCGGTGAAGGAGGGCGTCTGGGGCAGGATCGCCGCGCGCCTGGTATCGCAGCCGAAGCTGACGCTCGCCACCGGCGTGCTGCTCTTCGCGGCGCTCGCGGTCGTCGCTGTCGGCTACAAATCAAGCGGCTTCGGCGGCGCCGCTGGGGCGCCGAAAGGCAGCCAGGCGGCAGCAGGCAACGCCCTGCTGGCAAAGCACTTCCCAAAGTCGAGCGCCAATCCGGCGAACCTCGTCTTCAGATACGGCACGCCGGTCTTCACCAGGCCGCAACAGGTGGCCAAGGCGGAGGCGTCGCTCACCTCATCGGGCCAGTTCAAGGCCCTGCTCGGGCCGCTGGCCCCGAACGGCACGCGGCTTGGCCCCGCGGCGTACGCGCGCTTGTACAGCGAGCTCGGCGAACCGGGCAAGCTGCCGCTCGTGCAGCCCGCGCACAGCAGGGTCCTGCCTCTGGAATACAACGCCTACAGGGCAAGCTCCGCCTTCGTCGGCGGCGGCGGGCGCACGATCCAGTTCCAGGCGACCCTCGCGGCAGGTGGCCAGCAGAGCACAGCTGCCCTGAACGCCACCCCGAAGATCAGGGAAGCCGTCATACAGGCAGCCGCGCGCTCGGGTGCACAGGACTCCGGCGTGGCCGGGGAGGCGGCAGCTCTCTACGATGTGAGCGCCACCTCCAACAAAGACCTGATCGACATCATCCCCGTCGCGATCATCGCGATTGGGATCTTGCTCGCGCTCGTGCTGCGGAGCCTCGTTGCGCCGCTCTACCTGATCGTCAGCGTCGCCTTCTCCTACCTCGCCGCGCTCGGCGTGGCGACGCTGATCTTCATCGACATCCTCGGCGAATCGGGGCTCACGTTCATCCTGCCCTTCCTGATGTTCATCTTCCTGCTCGCGCTTGGCGAGGACTACAACATCCTCGTGATGACGCGGATCAGGGAGGAGGCCAGGACCCGGCCGCTGAAGGACGCGGTGATCCACGCCATCGGGCGTACGGGCACGACGGTCACCTCCGCCGGCCTCGTGCTCGCGGGCACCTTCGGAGTGCTCGCGGTCGCCGCGGGCTCCAGCTCCTCGGGCAGCCAGGTCAGGGCTGTAGGCGCGGGCCTTGCGATCGGGATCCTGATGGACACCTTCGTCGTGCGGACGCTGCTCGTGCCCGCGACGGTGGCACTGCTCGGGCGCTGGAACTGGTGGCCCTCGAAGATGAGCCGCCTGGAGGAGCCGCAGGCTGAGCGGCGCGAGCCGGTCGGGGTCGACTGGCCGAGCTAATGGGATGGGCAGCGGGCTGCTCTTTGCCCGCTGCCGGCAGTCCCGGTCTTCGGATCTCGTCATGACCGGCGCGGGGCTTGGCCATTGCCACAGGGAAGAGCGCGGTCGCATCCTCGCCACGGCCTATCGTGCAGTGCTCATGTCGTTTCCCCTTCATGCCTTCCTGCAGGACGGAGATGCGCTATTGCGCTTCCCCTACGACGACGATCTGCGCAAGCTGCTGCGCGCGATTCCAGGCCGGCGCTGGGACCCTGAGCAGAGGGTCTGGCGCGTGCCCCTGGACCCCGAGCGCGCGGAGGCGGTCGGCCAGCTGCTTGCGCGGCTGCCCGTGGAGCCGGAGGTCAGCGAAGAGCTGGCCGCCGAGCTCGTGCGGCTACGCCGCCGCAGGCACGTGCAGGAGTGCCTGCTCGACCTCGCGCGGCCGGACGAGAGCTGGTGGCTGAGCTTTCCCACCGACCGAGCGCCCGCGGTCGTGGAGGCGCTGTTCGAGCATCCCGGCGCCTACAGGCTGCCGTTGATCGACAGGGGCCTCATGCCCCTCGACGAGCAGGCCGCCATGATCGTGGCCGGGCTCTCTCGCGGCGCCGGCGGGCTGCGGGTCTCGCTCGACGCCCGGCATGCGCTCACGGAGCTCGGCAGCCGCAGCGCGCCTGAGTCCTCGGGCACGGAGCGCTCGGGCGACCGGCTCACCCACGAGGTCGAGATGCGCCGCGACCGCAACGGGCGTCGCTGGATAGTGATTGCGGCCGAGCACGCCTCACTCGGGCGCCAGCTCGCCGAGAGCCTCGGGCTGCGCGCGAGGGAGACGATGGGGGGCAGCCTCGCGTTTGCGGCCGCTGAGCCCGACGCGCTCCAGATCGCCGAGCTGCTCGCCGCGTTGGAGGTGGCCGAGGTCGACGGGCGCGTGAGCCGCTGGGTAGCGCAGGCTTCCGCTTGGCGCGGCACGCTGGACGTCGCGGGCGTCCCGGAGGAGGCGGGCTTCCTGCTGCTCGGCGAGACCGCGCGTCTGCCTGCGGAGCTGCGCGAGCGCGCGGCGAGCGTGCCCGGCGGGGCGGGTCTGCCGCTCAGCATCGAGTCCTGGCGGCTGATCGAGCAGACGATCGGCAGCAGGTCACAGAGCTGGATCAGCCCGGCAGCCCGACGGTGCATCGCGGCGCTCGAAGAGGGGCGTCCCGCTCCGCCATCGGTGCTCGAGCTCTCAGAGGTTCACGAGGAGCCGACCTTCGTGCTCGCTCCGGGCCACGACCCCGGCCAGCAGCTTGCCTTCGCCGCCCTGCCCGGCGCACTGCCGCCAGGCTCCGATCGTGGCCAGCGACACGAGCACGCGCTGCTGCCTGCGATCCACGCCGACCCCTTCTGCGTGCCGGAGCTCGACGCCTTCCTCGCAGAGCACGAGGCCTGGGTGGACGAGCAGGCGCTTTCGCTGCTGCAGGAGATCCGCGAGGAGCACGCCCAGGCAGCCGGCCTGGTGGCGCTCTCCCAGGCGGCGGACGGCGAGCTGCACGTGCCTGGCCTGGGCGGCGAGCTGAAGCCCTTCCAGCGGGCAGGCGTGAGCTACCTGCTTGCACGCAGGCGCGCCTTTCTGGCTGACGAGCAGGGCCTTGGCAAGACGATCGAGGCGCTGGCCGCGATCGAGGCAGACGGCGCCTACCCCGCGATCGTCGTCTGCCCTGCCAGCTTGAAGCTCAACTGGGTGAGAGAGATCCGCAGATGGCTGCCCGGTCGCGAGGTCCAGATCGTCTCGGGCACCGGATCGGGGCCGCTGCCGGAGGCGGAGATCAGCGTCGTCAACTACGACATCCTCGCCGCTCGCCTGGCGGCGCTCTCCTCACTTGGCCCGAAGGCGCTCGTGCTCGACGAGTCGCATTACTGCAAGAACGCCGCCGCCAAGCGCACGCAGGCCGTTCACCGCCTTGCGGCCGCGGTGCCAAGGGAGGGACTGGTGCTCGCGCTCACCGGAACGCCCGTGATGAATCGCCCTGCCGAGCTGATCTCCCAGCTGCGAATCCTCGGGCGGCTCGCGGAGTTCGGCTCGGGCGCGCAGTTCAGCAGACGCTTCCGCGGCCCCGACGCCAACCTGCGGTTGCACTGGCATCTGCGCGCGCGCTGCTTCGTGCGGCGGCTGAAGTCCGAGGTGCTGCCGCAGCTGCCGGCGAAGACCAGGGCGATCGTCCCGGTGGAGCTCGACAACGAGTCCGAGTACAGGCTTGCCGAGCGCGATGTGATCGCCTGGCTTGCCACCCAGCCGCTCGACCTGCGCGAGCTGGACGCTAAGATCGCCGCCGCGCTGCGCGCGGAGCGGCTTGTGCGCCTGAATGCGCTGAAGCTGCTCGCTGCCGAGGGCAAGCTCCACGCGGCGCTTGCCTGGATCCACGACTTCCTTGCATCTGGCGAGCGGCTGGTCGTCTTCGCAAGGCACCGCAAGATCCAGCAGGCCGTGATCGAGCGCTTCCCATCCGCGCTGCACGTGCTCGGCGGCGACAGCCACACGGCCAGGGACGCCGCAGTGACCTGCTTCCAGGAGCCAGACGGGCTGGGCAACCAGCTGATCGTCTGCTCGATCGAGCTCGCGGGGCACGGCCTCACCCTCACGCGCGCATCCAACGTGGCCTTCCTGGAGCTCGACTGGACGCCCGCAAAGCTCGAGCAGGCGGAGGACCGCTGTCACCGGATCGGACAGCAGGACGCCGTGAATGCCGCCTATCTGCTTGCCGCGGGAACGATCGACGAGACGATCGCGACGCTGCTGGAGCGAAAGCGCGCTGTGATCGGCGCGGTCACCGACGGGCGCCAGCTGGATGAGGAAGGAGTGCTCGACGCGGTGGTGCGCGAGCTGCGCGGCACTCCCTACCGGCACCTGCGGGCGGTTGCGTGAGCGAGCAGCGCGTCCCCGAGCAGGACGAGATCCTGCTCGGCGAGAACCTGGCCCTGCTGTCGCAGCTCGCGGACGGCTGCTTCCAGCTCATCTACATCGACCCGCCCTTCAACACAGGCGTCTCGCGCCGGCGCGTCGTGCTGCAGACAGTCGCCGATGCCGATGGCGACAGGGTCGGCTTCAAGGGCCGCAGGTACGCCAGCAGGCCGCTCTCGGAGCGGCTCTACGAGGACGCCTACGACGACTATCTCGCCTTCCTGGAGCCGCGCCTGCGCCACGCGCACCGGTTGCTCGGCGAGCAGGGCACGCTCTACTTCCACATCGACTTCCGGGAGGCCCACTACTGCAAGCTGCTGCTCGACTCGATCTTCGGCCGGGAGTGCTTCCTCAACGAGATCGTCTGGGCTTACGACTACGGTGGCCGCTCCAAGCGCCGCTGGCCTGCAAAGCACGACACGATCCTGGTCTATGTGAAGCACCCCTCGCGCTACCACTTCAACAGCGAGGCGGTTGACCGCGAGCCCTACATGGCACCGGGGCTCGTCACGCCGGAGAAGGCGGCTGCAGGCAAGCTGCCCACGGATGTGTGGTGGCATACGATCGTGCCCACCAGTGGCGCCGAGAAGACCGGCTACCCCACCCAGAAGCCGCTTGGAGTCCTGCGCCGGATCGTGCTTGCCTCCAGCAGGCCGGGGGATTGGTGCCTGGATTTCTTCGCCGGCAGCGGCACGCTCGGAGCGGCAGCCGCGGAGAGCGGGCGCCGCTATGTGCTGATCGACAGCAACCCCGAGGCGGTCTCGGTGATGCGCTCTCGGCTTGGCGCGGGGGCTGGCGCGACGGCGGGAAGCGAGGGGCCCCTGCCGCGCAGCCTGCGGTAGGGCCAGACGACGTGGCAGTACTCGACGATTCTGCGTCTGGCGTCCTGCTCTGCGTCGGTGATCTCCGTGCCGATGCGCCAGCCTGCCGCGGTCTGCCGGCAGGAGCGCACCTTCGCCTCGACTGAGATCGGGCTTGCGTCGTGCTCTTCGGCGCCGGGCAGATGCAGCGAGAGGCGCACTGAGCTCTTAATCGGCAGCGGCACGTCCATCTCGAAGCCGAGCCCTCCGACGGTGATGTCGTGGATTCTGGCGAGCAGCATCGTCACGCTCGGCGTTACATCCTGGCCTGCGTGTGAGGTCTCCACGAACGCGGAGGCTTCCAGTGGCGTGCGATAGTCGCCGCGCAGCTGTCGCCTGCGACCGGCCACCACCAGGGTGCGCAGCACGCGTCGCAGTTCGATAGCGCCAAGCAGTGGCACGAACCACGCGGCGAATCCCGGCATCGGTGGCAGGAACCCCACGCCGAAGTCCTCGGCGAGCCTCAGCAAGATGCCTGTGCTCAGCAGGGCCGCGATCGCGAGGATCACCCTGAACTGACGCAGCGACTCCCATCCGCCGTGATCGACCCCCTCCTTCGGGGTCACGCGGAAGCTCGCGCGCCCAGGCCTTGCCATGCAGCGCAGCGCGCGGGTGAATATCTCGGCGGTGCAGAGCTCGAAGTGGCAGGTCTCGGCCGTGCTCTGGACGCCGCGGCAGAGTGCCGTCCCTGCGAGGATGCTCAGCATCGTTGCCGGCGCCCACAGGCTCACCAGCGCGATCGGCGAGATCCGCAGCGGCAGCGCCGCGCTCCAGAGCACCGCGGTCACGATGCAGAGCAGCAGCAGCCTGATCGGCCCGGCGAGATAGCCCGTCAGGCTCGCCAGGTAGCTGAGCTTCTGCGCCATGCTCAGGCCGCGTGCCCGCAGCGGGCTCTCCGGAGTGCTGAAGACTGCGAGGTTGCCTCGCGCCCAGCGGTCGCGTTGCAGCAGGTAGGAGGCGAGATCGTGGGGCGCAAGGCCCTGGACGACGGTGCGCGGCTCATACCTGCTCTTCCATCCCGCGCGATGCAGCTTGATCGTGGTGTGGAAGTCCTCCGCGATCGTCTCGGTCGCCACGCCGCCGATCTCCAGTAGCGCCTGACGGCGGATGACCGCGCCCGAGCCGCACCAGAAGGCTGCGCCGTGGCGGTCCTTGCCGGGGCAGATCACCGAGAAGAACAGCGACTGCTCGTGGCGCCCGAGCGCGTAGTGCTGGATCGAATCGTGGTTCGAGAAGTCGTGCGGGCTCTGGACCAGCGCGACCTTCGGATCCTCGAATGGCTGGCAGAGAATGCTGAGCGCATCGGGAAGCGGCACATGGTCGGCGTCGAGCACGAGCACCAGATCGCCGCCGGTCAGCGGCAGCGCGTGGTTGATGTTGCCCGCCTTGGCGTGGGATTTGTCGGGGCGAGTGATCCACCTCGCATCCCACTGCGCGGCCAGCTCGGCGACCTCCTCGCGCCGGCCGTCGTCGAGCAGATAGGTCGTGTGAGGCTCGCGTAGCAGCGTGCATCCGGCGAGCGTCGCCTCCAGGACGTGCAGCGGCTCGTCATAGGTGCAGATGTAGATGTCGATGCTGAGTGGCGCTGCGCCTGGCGCGGGGGCAGCCCTTGCGGGCGATACCGGCTGATCCGAGCTCGTGAGCGACTCCGTATGCACGTGCCAGGTCATCCACGCGAGCGTGGTGAGGTTCCAGAGGCCGTAGAGCTCGGCGAGAAGCAGCGCAGCCCAAAGCACCGGCTCGGCCCCCCGAGCGCTGAAGCCGATCCGCCATGCCAGATAGCCGGCGCTCCAACAGAGCGAGAGCGCGACGAACCCGTGCAGCAGCCGCGGATGGCGTGCCCACCAAGCGCCAAAACGCTGACTCGAAGGCGCCGTCAAGCGTCCGCTGCGCGAAGGGTAGGGAAGTCCGAGCAGGACTCTGCCAAGGACTCGTTTTGCCTTGCTTACGACGGACATGGCACCTCATCGGCAGCGAGTCCGGCGATGTCAAGTATCTACAGACCATAAGATCCTTTGTGAGAGTGCCATCGTGTCGAGGGTCGCGCACATCTGCGAGCCTTTGGCGATGTTCCACATCGAATTGCGCCAGGCACCCCACCACCTGCACCGGTTCAACCTCGGAGACCAGGAGCTCAGAGCCGCGGTGCTCGAGCCGTGGATCAGAGGCGTGAAGTTCGAGATGGGCGAACGCATCTGGGACCCTTCGGCCGCCTCGATAGCGGTGCTCGAAGGCCCCGAGATACCGATCGGCCGACTGACGATGGGCCGGGGGTGGGCGGTCGCCCAACGCGAGGGAGCCGACGTGACCGAAAGGGCGATTGCTGCCGTCAGAGAGGCGCTGATCGCCGACGCCGCCTCCACCGCCGAGGGCGCGGTCACCGGTGAGGCACCTGGAAGCGAAGGCGCGATCGCGCAAGCCGCCGTGGCCCAGATCGGGCCGGCAGATGCAGCGGTGCTCGCGGACGCCCTGGGGCTCGAGCTGCTGCGCGGGCTTGGCGAAACGCCGATATCACTTCCCGCGGCGTGGAGGACAGCCGCGCAACGTCATCCGCAGATGCCGATCGGCGTCACGCTCGACCTCACGCGCGGAGCAATCGCCTCGCTCGTCGGCTCGCGCCTTGCGGAAGTCGTCGCCGCGGGTGGGCAGGATGCCGCGCCCATGCAGGAGGCCGATCTCGCCGCGGCGCTTGCGGCGATCGACTCCTGGACGATGGAGTCGGGCGCCGCAGCGCTGTGGATCCGCCGCGCCTGATCCGCAGCGCCGCGCTCGCTAGACTCCGCTGAGCCGACTTGGTGGGCGTAGCTCAGCTGGTAGAGCTCCTGGTTGTGGTCCAGGCGGTCGGGGGTTCGAGTCCCCTCGCTCACCCCTAAGGAAAGGCGCGAGGTATGGGCATCGCGAATAGCGGTCCGGGCCCGCGGCTGAAGACCGAGGCATTCGGCGAGCTGCTGGATGTCAGCAAACACTTCCAGGGGACCGCCGCGAAGCTTCACGAGCAGATGCTCGCTCGGCTCGCGGAGTTCCCCAAGGCCGATGTGCCCGACGGCGTCCGGGATGTGTTCACGGCGCTCAGCCGGACTATGCTGCTCGGTGAGGACTTCAACGTGCTCGGGCTGGACGCGACTCAACCCGAGGCCGAGTAAAGGCGCGCGGCGACGTTTGCGTGGAGCCGCCCCGAGGCTGCTCCTAATCGGGCAAAGCAAGAGCACTTATCTATGTCAGGTCGGGGTGTTTTCGCGGTCGTGCTTCTCCAGGTACGGCGCGAGGTATTTCGCGGCGATCTTGCTCGGCCGCGAGGAGGGCGGTGTGGCGGTGATCTCGGAGCTGAACCCGTGCCCGCCTGTGATGTGAGCGGTGAGGTATTGAGGCTTTCCGTTGGTCAGCAGCGTGCCGTGGATCGTGGGGTTGAAGCGCTCGGGCGTTCCGGGCGCCCCGGCTAGGGCCGCGATCGACTGCGCGGCGGCGTCGGCCTGCTGCGAGCCGATGCCGCCATGCTTGATGGGGAAGTCGGTCGCGTCGCCGGCTGCGTAGATGCGTTCGACGTCGGGTACTCGGCAATGGGGGTCCACGCGGATGAAGCCGTGCTCGCCCAGTGGAATGCCACGTACGACGGGGCCGTAGAGCTCGGGCAATGCGATCACCCGATCGACCTCGAGGCGGCGTTCGCCGGGGTTGATCAGCACTTCGTGGGAGCTGGGGACCTGGGCGTAGGCGGAGTTGATCGTCTCGACGTTCGCGCTGGCGAGCAGCTCGGCCACGGTGCTGCTCGCCGATGATCCGAAGATCGCGAGGGGGCTGTCCTCTGGGGTGACGATTGTCGTCTCTAGCTCTATGCTCATGTCGTAGGCGCGCCCGGCGGTCATCAGCGCAAGCTCGTACAACGGCAGCGGCCACGCCATGCGACTGGGCGCGACGAACGCGAGCTTGTGGACGTAGCCGTCCTCGACGTCCTGGATCAGCCCGTGCATGGCCTGTGCCAGATCACGGTCATCGATTGTGAGGGCGTGTGGGTAGCGTTTTGTGACGGTCGCTCCGAGCGCGAGCATCAGCGCGTCGTACTCGATCGCCTCATCGGCCTTGGTGTGGATCGTTCGCCTGGCTGGGTCGATCCAGCCGAGCTCGCCTGTGATCAACTTTGCGCCAGCGTCGTGGACGATCGACTCAAGAGGATAGCGGTGCGCGGCGCCGTAGGCGAATGGCTCGCGGACGACCATCGGGCGGTAGACGAACTCGCTGTTGGGCGCGATCACGGTCACCTCCGTGCGATCGGGCGCGAGATCGGCCAGGGCCAGCGCGGTCTCAAGGGCGGCTACTCCCCCGCCGGCGATGACCACACGGAGCTTCTCCGGACACGAGCCGGTTGTTGGCACGGGGCCGGGATCGCCGGGCACGACTACCGGCCGGCCTTCCCGTTCGATGCCACCTGTAGGCCCGCTGTGTCTGGAAACTCGTCGGTGGTACCGATCAGGATCGTGAGCAGGTCGCTGATCCGTTGCACGCGGCCGAGACGATCGGGGAGCGGAAGGCCGGATTGAATCGCGTACTGGTTGCGGCGCCCGTTGCGCTCGCGTGTGATGTAGCCCCCGTCGGCGAGCTCGGTGACGATCCGGTGGGCAGCGCGTTCGGTGATTCCGACTCGCTCGCTGATCTCTCGCAGGAGTACGCCCGGGTCGTGGGCGATGCACGCCAGGACCTGAGCGTGGTTCGTAAGGAACTTCCATCGGTGCGTTGTGGTCTCGGTCATGTGTCAAGACTAGCGTATCTGGATATCTAATTCATGGATACAGATTTCATGCTATGTTGTTCAGGTCTGCGGTGCTCCTCTGGTCGCTGGCGCTCATGCGCACATCCAACGAAACGACGAACACCATGCCCAGCTCAGTCATGTCGCACCCACTCGCTCCGACCACCGGCAACGGCGTAGCGCCCACCGCTGTCGCCTGGCAGGTCAACCTCAGAGGCCGCCGCCCAGCAGCCGCTGGCGCCTGACATGAAGGCTCTCGTTTACCACGGTCCCAGCCAGCGTGGCTGGGAGACTGTGGCTGACCCCACGATCATTGATCAGACCGACATCGTTGTGCGGATCGACACCTCGACGATATGCGGGTCAGACCTGCACATCCTCGAGGGCGACGTGCCCGAGACGACTCCCGGCACGGTGCTCGGCCATGAGGCGGTCGGCACCGTGCAGGAGATCGGCTCAAGCGTGAGCACGGTGGCGGTCGGAGACCGGGTACTTATGTCCTGCGTCAGCGCCTGCGGGCGCTGTTGCTACTGCAAGGAAGCTCGCTATGGGCAATGTCTCGGCGGCGGTGGCTGGATCTTTGGCCATCTGATCGACGGTCTGCAGGCGGAGTATGCACGCGTTCCGTTCGCCGATAACTCCGTCTATAAGATCCCCGAGGAACTCTCAGACGAGCAGGTCCTGTTCCTCGCCGACATCCTCCCGACCTCCTTCGAGGTTGGTGTGCTCAACGGCCACATCAGACCCGGCGATGTTGTGGCGATCGTCGGCGCCGGACCGATCGGACTCGCGGCGATCCTCACTGCAAGTCTCTATACACCCGGACGGATCGTCTCGATCGACCTGACCGACGGCCGGCTGGAAAGTGCCAAGCGGTTCGGTGCCGACACGACGATCAACAACGGGCGCGAGAACGCGGTTGCGCAGATCATGGAGTTCACCGACGGCCTTGGTGCAGATGTCGCCTTGGAGGCGGTTGGCGTGCCACAGACATTCGAGCTTGCGACCGAGCTGATCCGCCCCGGTGGACGCGTGGCGAACATCGGCGTGCATGGCAAGCCCGCGACGCTGCATCTGGAGAAGCTGTGGACCCGCGACGTGACGATCACGACGGGCCTCGTCGACACCAACACGATCCCCCAACTGATGAAGCTGGTGGCCAGCGGCCGCCTGGACCCGACGATATTCGCCACACACCACTACGCGCTAGGAGACACGATGACCGCCTACGACACATTCGCCGACGCAGCAAACACCAATGCACTCAAGGTCGTGCTAGATGGCAGCGAGAGTAACCACAACTCAGATGTCGTCGCTCTGGCGGCGGTGACCTCATGAGCGCTCTAGATGCAAGTGTTCGACCGCAGCACTCCAAGACCGAGGGCGCTGGGATCGCGCAGCGCATCCGCGCCAACTGCCGCCCGAAGGACGCGTTCCGGGTCCTCTTCGGTTTGATCTGGTTGATCGACGCCGGGCTGAAGTGGGAGCCCGCGTTCCGCAGCGGGTTCACCGGCATGCTGAAGGAAGCGGCCAACGGGCAGCCTGGATGGCTGCACGGCTGGTTTCACTTCTGGATCAACCTCGTGGCCCCCAACTCCGGCTTCTTTGCTTACTCCACGGCGATCATCGAGACACTGGTCGCAGCGGCTGTGATCCTCGGCTTCGCACGCAAGTTCACCTACATCAGCGCCGCGCTCTTCAGCGTCCTGGTCTGGGCGACCGCCGAGGGCTTCGGAGGCCCCTACACCTCCACCTCGACCGACATTGGCACCGCGGTGATCTACGCCGTCGTATTCATGGGCCTGCTCGCGCTCGACTACGAAACCGGCCCAAGCCACTTCAGCGTCGACAGTCTGATCGAGCAGCGAGTGCCCTGGTGGCATCGCATCGCCGAGATCGGACCCCGAGCCAAGGACGCGACCCCGCTTGCGACGACCACGGTCCTGCCCGTCGCGCCTGCGCCGCCGGTCGCGACGTGAGCGGCCAGATACGACATGTCTCACAACAACCATAAGAGCGTGCGGCGATGATGTACGGCAACAACATGGGTACCGAGGGCTGGATCTTCTCGATCCTCGGCACAGTCATCATCGTCGCGCTGATCATTGCGGCGGTGCTCTGGATCGCTTCCAACCAAAGCGCCGGCGCGAAAGCGTCGGCCGAGTCGTCCGGTGAGCTTCTTGATCGGCGTTTGGCGAGCGGCGAGATCACATCTGGCCAATATGAAGAGTTGCGTGAGCGCCTCGGCCCCGCGCGAGGTAATCAGCAGCCGCGAAGCCGCGTTGGCACGCCTGGCTGAGCGTGGGGGATGGTAGCCGCGGTTGACCCTCGGGGTTTGGGTGCTCGCCGGTGGTGGGCGCTTGGCGCGTTGATGCCGGTTGCTCTGACTGTAGGCCTGGACAGCACGGTCCTCAGCGTGGCGCTGCCAACGCTCGCCCGAGTGCCGCACGCCTCGGAGACGGTCATGCTGACTACGCTCGGAGAGGCTTTCGTGCGTGCGGGTAGGAGATAGTGAGCACGTTGCGTGGCGCAGACAGCACTGATCCGAGGTGCACGGTCTGACGCGCGCTATCGGCGACGCGTCAGGCCACCCAAAGCCAGATCACCAGACCTACCCGCCCCACACGATGAGCGCTTTGCCGCCTGAGCCATCCTGTGTTTGACGGAGACTTTGATCTCTCGGCCGCGCTCTTGAGAGTCTTCCTCTGCACGACGCAGACGACGACTATCTGGTCGCGCTTGCGCGCCTCTCGGGAGCGCAAGCGATCGTGACCGGCGATGCAGACCTCCTGGACCACGACGGTCTACAGCCTCCAGCCACCGACGTCCGTTCAGCCTGCGAACTGATGAGGCTCATAGATCGTCCACCATCCTCTTAGTTGTGGGTTAGGTCCGGGCGATCGTCTCGATATCCACCTTGTCGAGCAGTTCGACGCTTAGAAGCTGTTCCACGGAAGATTGGTGGCTGGGCTGGCGCCTTGGCTGGGAAAGATGATCCAGTGCGAGGGGAGGTCGGGCCTGGCGAGCGTGTTGGAGGTCGACGATGAGCTGTGGGAGTTCGCGGAGTCGTTGATTGCGTCGGTCAAGACGCCGGCTCATCAGGGGCAGCGGCCTGTGCCCGATCGGGTGGCGTTCAACGCGATCTTGTTCGTGTTGGTCATCGGGATCACGTGGCAGTATCTGCCACGGGCGATGGGTTGCTCGGGGATTACGGTATGGCGAGGACTGCGTGACTGGCAGGCCGCGGGGGTCTGGGAGCAACTCCACGCGCTGCCGGTGGGCGTCTGAACGGTGTTGTGGCGATCGACTGGTCCGCCTCGGTGATGGACGATGCTTGACAGCTCCGCAACTATGGACTACTTTGGCCGGACATAACGGGGAACATTTCCGAGCGGGCGATCTAACGCGCGGTTCCCGAGGTGTGCGGATCAGGGATCGCAAGCAGCGTCGTGAGCTGGATCGGCGGTCCATCCAAGGCAACAGGCGAAGAAGGGTGAGGGCATGCGTGTGATGGTCGGCGATACGAGGCTGTACTTCGATGTGGACGGTGCGTCGCTTGTGCCCGACGGGCCGCGCATGCATCAGCGGCCGACGATCGTGCTGATTCACGGCGGGCCTGGTGGGGACCATTCTGAGTACAAGCCGTATCTCAGTCCGTTGGCAGATTGCGCGCAGGTGGTCTATCTGGATCAGCGTGGGCAGGGACGCAGCGATCCCAGTGAGCCGAGGTCATGGAATCTGCAGAGATGGGCGGCTGACGTCCGTGATTTTTGCGACACGCTGGAGATCGAGCGACCGGTGGTGGTCGGCGAGTCCTTCGGCAGCTTCGTCGCGCTGCGGTACGCGATTGAATATCCCGACCACCCCAGCAAGCTCGTCCTGATGGCAACTGGAGCACGCCACGACTTGGAGCGCTTCTGCGATGCTATGGGGCGCTTTGGCGGCGAGGAGCAACGCGCCGCCGCACGCCGGTTCTTCACGGAACCGACCGAGGCGCATCACCTCGCATATAGAAAGGCGTGCTGGCCTCTCTACTCGGTTGTGCCCCAAGACGCAGATGTCGCCGCGCGAGTCATTGACCGTGCCGACGTTGGTCGCCACTTCTTTGGCGATGAGGGTATGAGGTTCGATCATCGTGATGGCGCGGCCGGGGTGAGGTGCCCGGTGCTGGTCATCAATGGCGAGCGCGATCCGATCACACCGCTCGAGGGGGCAGCCGAGCTGGCGCAGGCGCTACCAGCCCATCTGGTCGAGTTCGTGACGATCGAGAACGCCGCACACGATCTATCCCTGGATGCGCCGGCAGAGGTTGTGCAGCGGCTGCGTCAGTTCATCTGCTCATGATGTAGGAACGGCAAACTATCCGCCCCCGGCGGAGCGCGGATCGCCTCATTCAATGCGTGGTGCCGCCGCGCCAAAGCTGCACTCTGTAGGTGTAGCGGCCAGGGTCGAAGTGGCTGATGGAGAGCAGCACAGGTCGTCCGTGCCTATCGAAGAAGAGCCGGTCGATCCGCAGGGTGGGAGTGCCCTGCGGGCGATCGAGCAGCACGACGAGAGACTCCGAGAGCGCCACTGCGGTGACGCTCTGATGCGCGCCGGCGATGCCATCGGGCACGAGCTCGTCGACGACGCTCACAACCGAGTGCCTTGCAGTCTCACCCGGAGTCGTGAACTCCTTATGGGCCTGGAGCTTGCGACCGATCGCTGGTGGCAGGAAGATCTCGATCATGCTGAAGGGCGTCTGCTCGTGGAAGCGGCGGAAGGACGCGGTCATGATCTGGTCGGAGTCGAGCTGCAGGCGACTCGCGATACCGACGTCCGCCTTGGTCTGCAGCGGCTGGAGCGTTTCGCGGACCGTCTCGAGCGAGAGCGCGACGATCTCTGCGATCGAGCCGATCGAACGGAAGTGGTGAGCAGTGGGCGAGAGTGTCGTCGTGAACGTCCCCCTGCCGCGCACGCGGAAGACGAGTCCCTCGTTGACCAGCTCCTGTAGCGCGCGGCGCACCGTCTGGCGGCCGAGGCCGTGCGTGGCGGCAAGCTCGACTTCGGTCGGCAGCCTGCGCCCACCGGCGTAGTCACCCCGCGCGATCTCCTCTCGCAGTTGCGCGGCAAGTTGTCCGTATGCGGTGGTCTGCAGCATGCTCAGGCCTGCGCATCGTAGACCAGGAGTCGTCGATCGCGAGCGACGACCTTCGAAGGACCGGCCGCCTCCGAAGCATATTTGTCCGACCGGCGTGATCGGGAAGACGATCGCCTGTGCCTTGTCGTCAGGCCGCGGAGCCGCCCTCGAGCACAAGCTGCATCACAGCCGGCAATAGTGTCGGCCAAATAGCGAACATATCTTGACAAATCTTCCCGTCTATGCCATTATGGGCCCCAGTAAATGTCGGCCAAATAGCGAATGAATGCAAAGGACCGTAGGCGGCGCGAGTGCCAAGCCGCGCCTGGCCAAGCATTGAGAGGTTTCCGCTGTGGGTTGCCCACAACGGAAGACAGAGGACAGGCGAGATGGGCATATAGCGCTCGTCGAGCGATGTCGCATACGTGAGCATGGGAGGAGCAAGATGAGAAAGCGTGTGGGCGGCTGCGCCGCGCTTGTGCTTGTAATGGCGCTAGTTGGCAGCCTGTGGTGGTGGGAGTTGGCAAGGCCCAGACAGGCAAATCGGTGAGTCAGACGGGCTCCTCGAGGCCATATCCGGAACTGCGCTGGGGCATCGGCTGCGTTTGGCAGCAAGCTGGAACTGAGAAAGGAACTCTCCACGGCTATCTCGTCAATCGAGGGGCTGGCCGTCCAGGGCTTGGAGGCCTTCGAACCAGACGGCAAGCTCAAACCCGAGCTCGCCAGCTCGACCGAACAGCCAAACCCGACGACCTACGTCTACCACCTGAAGGCCGGCGTGAAGTTCTCGGACGGCAAGCCTTTGACCGTTGCAGACGTGATCTACTCCCTCAAACTGGATCTTGGCAGCGAATCGGCGGTCAAGGGCTACTGGGAAAACGTCTCCTCGGTGTCTGCGCAGGGCAGCTCGGCGGTGGTGGTCAAGCTCAAGCGTCCGAACGCGCTGTGGCCGGAGTACCTTGCGCTAACTGATCAGATCGTCGAGCAGGAAGCCGCGGAAGAGGCCGGCGGTGAAAAGACGCTGGGAACAGAGAACAATCTGCCTGTGAGCACCGGGCCCTGGAAGATCGACAGCTTCACCCCCGAAGTCGGCGTCAAGCTTTCGCGCAACCCGTACTGGTCTGGCCCACGCCAGGGCGCTGATAAGATCGACGTCAGCGTCTTTAAGACCGAAGCCTCCGAGGCGCTGGCGCTGCGGTCGAACGCTATCGACGGAGCGTCCTTCTATTCGGCGCCAAAGCTGTTCCTGAACATCCCTGGCGTTCGTGAGCTGACGGCGCCAGGCGTCAGTCTCGAGTTCCTGGAGATGAACACGACCGCCAAGCCTTTTGACAATGTTTATGTGCGTCGTGCGATTGGATATGCGGCGAACGTGAAGGGTATGCTCAGGGCTATGTTCCCGCCGGGATTTGCGACTGAAGAGACGACGTTTGCTTCGCGTGAGTCGTTCGCGAATCTCGGCTCTCCAGCAGAAGTCAATGCGATGTTGGACTCACTGCCTAAGTATGAATTCGATCTGACTGCGGCCAAGCGGGAACTTGCCAAGTCGCCCTACCCGCACGGCTTCAGCACAACGCTGCAGGTGGCTGCAGGTTCACCGGTAGAACTCGGCCTAGGCGAAATCCTCGCGTCCGATCTGGCAAAAGTCGGCATCACGGTGAAAATCCACGAGTTCACGGCGAGTGAATACCCAGACCTATTTGCCGGTAAATACGCGATTTGGTTGCAGGGCTACGCTAGTAATTACCCAGATCCGGAATCTATGTTCTCCCTGTTGCTATCGCCGTCGCAGATCGATCCGCCTGGATCCGGGCTCAATGGCTCGCGATATAGAAACGAGGAAGTCGCAAAACTGCTCATAGAACAGCGCGAGAAGTTGAATCCAGCGCAGCGGCTGCAGGTGATAGGCAGACTGTTGAAGGTCGCTGGCAAAGACGAGCCTTATGCAATATTGTTCACCCCTGCCGAATCCATAGCATTGTCGGACAGGTACGTGTTCCCGACCTTCTCGCCTTGGACCAACCTGTATGGTCCGTTTGCGGCGGGCGTAAGGCTGGCGAAATGAATCAAAGCGCCAGAGGGGAGACAGAGTCGAGCTCGATGCTGGCGGAGGTCGCTCGTGAGCTACACGAGCACCTCGCCGGGAAGCGGGATGAGATCCTCGGCGACATCGGCACGCTTGTCAAACTGGAGTCTCCTTCGAATGACATCGAAGCACTGGGGCGTGCCGCCGACTGGCTTGCAGAATGGCTCGAGCCGGCTGGCACAGTGAGCGTGATAGCAGCCGCAGATGGGCGGCGTCTGCTTCTGCTCGAGCCTCCTGGCGCAACCGACGGCGGTCCGCTGCTGCTCGGCCATTACGACACGGTGTGGCCAATGGGCACGCTCGCCGAATGGCCATTCGAGATCAGGGAAGACATGGCGACCGGGCCGGGAATATTCGATATGAAGGCGAGCTCGGTCTGTGGCCGGCACATCCTACTCGCGTTGCAAGAGTTGGGTATGCCTTGCGGTCGTCTGCTGCTGACGCCCGATGAGGAGGTCAGCAGTGAGGTGAGCCATGCCACGATCGCAGAGCTGTCCGCCAAGAGCAACGCAGTGCTGGTGTTGGAGCCGCCGCTCGACGACGGGCGAGTGAAGACCGCCCGCAAGGGGCACGGCTATGCGAGGATTTCGGTCACCGGCCGGGCAGCGCATGCCGGCATAGCGCCAGAGGAGGGCATCAATGCGATCGATGAGATAGCGCAGATTGTGTGCCGTCTCCGGGGTATCGCTGCTTTGGCGCCGGGAAGCTCAGTGACCACTGGTTGCATCAGCGGAGGGCGCGCGCTGAATGTGGTTCCCGAGCACGCGGAGATCGGCGTCGATATCCGTGCATGGACCGCGGATGACATGAGCGCCTTGACGACAGCGATCGGCGCGCTGAGCACAGAGCACCCCGACGCTCGGATAGAGATCGTCTGCAACGTCGACCACGGACCAGTAGAAAGGCTGCCTTCGACGGTGGCGCTGCTGGAGCGGTGCAGGCTGGCGTCCACCGCGGTGGGGCTGGAAGTAGGTGAGGGCGGCACCGGAGGCAGCAGCGATGCCAGCATCGTGCAGGAAGTCGCGCCCGTGCTCGACGGGCTCGGCGTTCGCGGTGCAGGGGCACACGCCCGCCATGAGCGCATCTACCTGCAGCCCCTGATCCCCCACTTGGCGGTGATCGGGGCAATGGTCGCGGATCTGACCCAAAACCCAGAGATCTGAGCTCACCGCTTCAGCGCCGGCGGTCAAGACGGGGAAGGCACGATACTCCAGACGATGAAGACTTCCTCGTTGCCGAGGTTCTCGAGCGAGTAGGTCAGCGCAGGCGGGAAATAGAATGACTCGCCGGCGCTGACCTCGACTTCGCCGGCGCTCTCGCCGTCCCAGCCGACGAGCACGCGGCCCTGCTGCACGTAGTAGACCTCGTGGGCGTCGGCGGGCGCCTGCCAGGAGACCTTCTCGGTGCCTGGCTTGATCCACTCCAGGCCCAGCAGCAGTGGCGAGCCGTGGCTCTGTTTGTCGATCACCACGCCCACCTTGAATCCGCCGTCATCGGTCTCGGTGCGCATACGGATCTCCGATGGAAGAACCCGGGCGGGCGCACTTGGGCGATCGGGTCTCATCAGGCTGGCCTCCTTAGGATCTCTGAGCGGTCCGCCACGCGCAGCGACATCGCTGCGACCGTCAGCGTCGGCCCGCCAGGGCCTGCGCCGAGCGACGGCAAGAACGAGGAGTCCACGACGTGGACGTTGTCGAGGTCATGCGGCTTGCACAACGGATCGAGAACAGAGATGCTCGGGTCGGTGCCCATGCGCATGGTGCTCGACTGATGCGCGTTGGTGCTCAGTCCGAAGTGGCTCCAGACGGCGAATGGGTAGCCGGCTCGCCGCATCATCCTGGCGGCAGACTTCACGAGCTTGCGGTGCCGTTGCCTACTCGTCGGCCGCCATTGCAGCTGGATGCCGCCGTTTGGCGCCAGCGCCACGCGGTTCTCGTGTAGTGGCGTGTCCTCTGTCATCAGCCACCAGTCGATCGAGTGGAACGCAACGGCGTTGGCAAGCGCTCGCGGCACCCAGGGCAACTGTCCCCGGATGTGCTCAGGCAGCACCTTGCCGGTCAGCTGCAGCGAGCCGAGCCGCGGATGCCTTCCGTCGGGGCTCAGGTAGAAGTCGTTGATCCCGAGGGTCTTCTGAAAGCCGCCGTCATTGCGCCTGCGTGGATCCACGCCCGAGAGCGCTGTGTCGCGGTGCTGGATGTAGTTGCGGCCCACCTCGTCGGAGGAGTTGGCCAGCCCACGCGGGTGAGAGGAGCTTGCGGAGCGCAGGAACAGCGCGGCGGTGTTGACAGCGCCTGCACAGACGACGAACGCATCCGCTGCGATCCGTTGCAACTCCCCGTGGATCCGCGCCTCTACAGCGCTCACCCGCCGTCCGCTGGAGTCGGTGAGCAGCCGCTCGGCGTAGGCGTTGGTTTGGAGCGAGACCGTGGGGCTCTGCAGTGCCGGCCTTACGCAACACACGTCTGCATCGGACTTGGCGTGCAGCGGGCACGCGAATCCGTCGCAGTACTTGCATCGTATGCAGTTGCCTCCCCCGCCGAAGGCGACGCCCATCGGGAGGGTGTAGGGGTGCAGTCCCTGCTCTGCAAGCTTGGCTGCCAGCCGGGCGACCTGGGGCTCGTGCTCGAGACCGGCGAAGGGATAGGGCGTGGCACGCGGCGGCTCCATCGGGTCTTCGTTGCCGTTTCCGCGTACCTTCCAAATCTCCTCGGCCCGGCCGTAATAAGGCTCCAGCTCCTCGTATCCAAATGGCCATGCAGGCGAGGGGCCATCGTCGAGCCCGTACTCTTCGAAGTCGGGGGTACGCATCCGCGCCAAGCATGCGCCGAACATCTTCGTCATGCCACCGACGTAGTAGTGATTGGATCCGCGGTAGCGCTTGCCGCGATGCTCCCAGTACTCGTCAGGCTTGTAGCGCCCCTGTTTGATGCTTGCCTCAGGCGACCAGTTCTCGGTCTCGACGGGCAGGAAGTCGCCTCGCTCCAGGATGAGCACCTCGGCGCCTGTGTCCTTCAGCGCGTAGGCCATCGTGCCGCCACCTGCGCCGCTGCCGATGATGACGATGTCTGCGGAGCGGTCGATTCTTGTTGACATGTGAATGGCGTCCTAGCGTAGAGACGTGCAAGCGCTGTCATCCTATCGCTAGATGTCAAGTCGGCTGCGGTTCGCGGGGCCTTCTTGTGGTCCAGGCGGTCGGTCCCTTCGCTCACCCTTGGTAATGCTTGCGGGCGGCGGGTTCTAGGCGCCGCTATGGCGGCCATCCGGCGCCGCAGTCGCCGCTGCCTACGAAGACGAAACGCCCTGTCTTGATTCGGGGCAAAGGAGCATCGGCGAAGCGCTCATGGCTGTTCGAGGGCGTAGGCGGATACGAAGGCGCAAATGGCGCAGGCCCTCACCACCTTGCTCTGTGGTGCTCCATCACGCCGAGCCCATGGGCGAGATCTACACCTCCGGGCAGCGTTCCCTCGAAGGTCCCGAAGGGTGCGTGGTACTCGCTGCGCACGAGCAGCAGGTTTTCACGGCGTGTACGCTTCGCCTCGGCACTGAAGCGCAGCTTGGAGCCGTCCACGCATGCGACCCCTGTCAGGTCTGCGGCGAACTGCACCGGCGGCGCCTCATGCGGCACCCCTGCAACCCATACGGCTCGCTCACTGCCCGTGGGCGGGTCATTGACACCCTCCACCAGGTTGAACGCGAGTGGAACGCCGTCGGGGTCCAAGCCGACGCCTGCGGCCCATCGCCACTCGGTGACGCGCGCGTGGTAGCCGGCGGTGTCGTCGATCACGGCCAGCGCCTCGACAGCGTGCGGAGGACGACCGTCGAAGCCGATCGTGCCGTGGGCGCGGATGCCCGCCTGCTTGCGCGTCCAGATCCAGGCGCGGCCGTGCGGGCATCTGGCCTGCACGCCGGGTTCTTCGTCCAGCTCGAGCTCGAGCCGCACGCCGTCGTCGCACAGTCTCATCCGGCCTGGGGCGAGCTCCATCAGGCCATGTCGTGGCATGCGGCGCGTGCGCTCGCGCAGACTTCCTTCTGGACGGTCGAGGACCGCCCAAAAGCTCGGCCTCGCGGGGCCCACCTGAACCGTGGCAACACACGCCATCAGCTCCTCGCAGAAGACCGCCACATATCGCCAGCGCTTCAATGGCCGCCCGCGATGCAGCAGAGGCATGGCCTGCGACGGCGTCCACACTCGGTTTCGGAGGTGTGCTCTCCCACCAGCTGGCGGCATCGGACATAGGTTACGCCGCGCCAGCGCAGGCCATCCTGCCCTTCGCTGGCGCACCATGCGCGGCCCAAGCCCCCACCCCCGCCGCGCCGTAGGATCATCCGATCGACCAAGCGCGCACATCCACCCCGGCCGGTGCTTGCGGCGGCGCATTCATGCCTTCGCCCTCCTCCGGCCAGCAGGTCGAGTTGCGCCACGGCGAGCAGCGCGCCGTCGTGGTCGAGGTCGGTGGCGGCCTGCGCGAATACACGGTTGCGGGAGAGCCCGTGCTCGACGGCTACCCCGAGCATGAGCGCTGCCGCTCTGGCCGCGGCCAGATCCTCGCGCCGTGGCCGAACCGGCTGCAGGACGGACGCTACGAGTGGGAGGGGCAGACCAATCAGCTGGCGCTGAGCGAGCCGCCGAGGTCCAACGCGATCCACGGGCTCGTGCGCTTCGCCAACTGGAGCGTCGCGGAGCGCACGGCCGAGAGCGTGAGGATGGCTCACGCGCTCCATCCGCAGGACGGCTATCCATTCTCGCTGGGCCTGCAGGCCACCTACGCGCTCGGCAAGGAAGGGCTGACCGTGGAGATCGCGGCCACCAACCTCGGCGAGACCGCCTGCCCCTACGGCGCAGGAGCGCACCCGTACCTCACCCTCGGCGGCGGCTCGATCGACGACTGCGTGCTGGAGGCTCCGGGTGCGACCTGGCTTGCAAGCGACGAGCGCGCGATCCCGACCGGCGAGGCGAGCGTCGCCGGCACCGAGTACGACTTCCGCTCGCCGCGGCCGATCGGCGCGACCCGGCTCGACACCTGCTTTGGCCAGCTGCGGCGCGACGCCGATCGGCGCGCGCGGGTGCGCCTGCGTGCGCCGGGGCAGGGGAGGAGCGTGACGCT
This sequence comes from uncultured Actinomycetota bacterium, assembly GCA_963790265.1. Classification (GTDB taxonomy): domain Bacteria; phylum Actinomycetota; class Thermoleophilia; order Solirubrobacterales; family Solirubrobacteraceae; genus Palsa-744. The sequence continues at coordinate 2,001,043 of CAWBNT010000001.1, read as the reverse complement.
CTGGATGGACGAGCAGCATCCCTTCCTGATGCTGTTCACCGGCGACACGCTGGCCGAACCGCAGCGGCGCAGATGTTCGCTTGCGGTCGAGCCGATGACCTGCGCCCCGAACGCGTTTCGCTCCGGCATGGGCCTGCGGACGCTGCAGCCGGGCGAGTCGTTCACCGGCTGCTTCGGCATCCAACCGGGCTGAGCGCGCCCGCTTTTGCGGCACGGAAATGTCAGTCCGCCAACCAACCGCCGCAATTCCGCCATGCGGGCTTTTATGCTCTGCGGATGGCGATGATGGGCAGAGCGGGAGGTCGGGCTCGTCCTCGGCCCGGTTCGCCCTGGCGGCTGTGGTTGGGGATACTCGGCACGCTCGGGCTCGTGGCGCTGGCGTTCGTGATCGCCGTCGTGGTGTGGTCGGGCGCGTCGCTGGCAAGCGACCCGAGCGCGCTTGCGCTCCTCAGCGTCGGGCCGTTCGGCGGCACGGTGGAGAGCGTGCACGCGTTCGGTCCCGCTGGCAGGCCGATCCTGCTCTCGATCGTGGAAGGCCGACTCATCCCGCGCGCAAAGCTCTCGCCGGGCGAGCGGGTGAGCATCGAAGCCGTCGTGCGCCGGCCTGGCTGGGATGGATGGGCGCTTGGATCGACGAGCCGTGAGCACCTCACGATCGACGCGCCCGTGGCACAGGTGGGCAGCCGCTGGCTGACGGTAGCGCCCGGCTCCGCTCCGCGGGTGCGCTTCGATCAGCCGGTCGCCGCCGTGGCCTATGAAGTAGACGGCAGGACCGACTCGGCGCGCTCTTGGGCAGCCCACCGATGGGTCACTCTCGGGTCGCGCTCTGCGACCGGCTCGACGCTCGTGGCCTTCGCACCCCGCTCGTGGGAGCGGCTGGGGCGCCCGGTCAGGGTCATGTGGTTTCCCGCCTCCTCGACGCCGATGATCGTCGCAAGCCCGGCGCCGGGAGCCAAGATCTCTCCCACGAGCACCATCGAGCTGACCTTCTCAAAGCCCGTCTCGGAAGTGCTTGGCTCCGCGCTGCCGAAGCTCTCACCGAGCACTCCTGGACGCTGGCACGCGATCAACAGCCACACGCTCGTGTTCTCGCCCTCCGGCTTTGGCGCCGCGCTGGCCAGCCAGCTGCACGTTACGCTTCCACACGCGATCGCTGTCACCGGCCCGGCGGGCGGCAGCCTCGGCCAGACCAGCCAGCTGTCGATGGACCGTTCCCGGCGGCTCGACGCTGCGCCTGCAGCAGCTGCTGGCCCAGGCGGGCTATCTGCCGCTGGAATGGACGCCCGTCCGGGGGCGAAGTGCAAAAGCACGCCCGCCGCCGAGGTGCAGGCCGCGGTGGCGCCGCCGGCCGGCAGCTTCTCCTGGCGCTACGCCAGCACGCCCTCGGCGCTGAAGGCGCTGTGGAGTCAGGGCGAAGCGAACACGGTCACCAAGGGCGCGGTGATGACCTTCGAGCGCGAACATGACATGACCACGGACGGCGTCGCCGGCGGCAGGTATGGCGGGCGCTGATCGGCGCCGCGATCGCCGGCAGGCAGCACTCGGGCGGCTACACCTACGTCTACGTCCACCGTGAAATCCCCGAGACGCTCACGCTCTGGCATTCCGGCAAGACGGTCCTCACCACGCCCGCGAACACGGGCATCGCCGGCGCCGAAACCGAACTAGGCACCTTCGCCGTCTTCGAGCACATCCCGGAAGGCACGATGGAAGGCACCAATCCGGATGGCTCCCATTACCACGACGAAGGGATCAAGTGGATCAGCTACTTCAACGGCGGCGACGCGATCCACAACTTCGATCGCGCCTCCTTCGGCACGCCACAGAGCCTCGGCTGCGTCGAGCTTCCGCTGCAGGCCGCAGCGGAAGTCTGGCCCTACACGCCGATCGGGACGCTCGTGACGATCGCGGGCTGAGGTCAGAGCCCGCCGTGCCGGCCCGTCGGGGCCGTGTGCTGCTCCTCCTCGATCGCCAAGAGCGCTCGTCTGGCCAGCCGCTCATCGGAGAAGATCTGGACCTGGGCGACCAGGCCGTCCCTGAACTTGAACACCCAGGTGGTGGGCACCGCGTCCAGCGCTCCGCCGGCTCCCTCGCCGCTGGTCTGGCCGAGAGCGACGACCGCCGTACCAGCAGCCCGGATTTGAAACGGTGTCACCTGCAGCTCGCGCCAGTGCTCTGAGACGTGCTCGAAGTAGAGGCGGACCCCCGCATGGCCGATGTAGGGCTGACCCGAGTTCAGCAACAGACCGGACACCGGTTCGAAGACGACATCCTTGTGCAGCAGGCACAGCACCGCCTCCACGTCCCGGCGGTTGAACGCCTCCAGCAGGCGCCGAACGAGCCCGTCGGCATCGCCGCTCATCGAAGCATTGTTGCACCGATTCGGGGTGCCGGCAGGGCTCGGCCGGCCGGGGTCGAAGAACGCGAAGATGGAGTCGGTCCTAGCTGCTCGCCTCAGACGCCCGCCGGTCTCCCCGTTGGCGGGCATCGGCCTGCGCGCGAAGCTCACGAGACGCACGCTGCTGATCGCGTTGCTTGCGGCAGTCGCGCTCGCGGGCGCTTTCATGCTGTTGAGGAGCTCTCCGCTGGTCGCGGTGCAGCAGATCGAGATCACCGGCGTCCATGGGGTGCAGGCCGCCCCCATTAGCGAGGCGCTCGATCGCGCCGCCGCGAGGATGAGCACGATGGACTACAGCGCCGGCGCGCTGGAGGCGGCGGTCGCCCAGTACCCGGTCGTGCGCTCGCTGAAGGTGAGCACGAGCTTCCCGCATCGGATGAGGATCGTGGTCTCCGAGCAGCTGCCGGTCGCACGGCTATCGGCAGGGGGCCTGCATGCCGCGGTCGCCGCCGACGGCGTCGTGCTTGGTCCGTCGCTGGCCTCCAGCTCGCTGCCCACCATTCCCGCGAGTGTCGTCCCGACGGTCGGCAGGCGGGTGGGCGGGGCGCGCCTGCGCTCCTACCTCGCTGTCCTCGGCGCGGCGCCCGCGCCGCTGCTCCCGCTGATCTCGCGCGTGTACGTGGGCGCGCAGGGACTCACGGTCAAGATGGCAAACGGCCTGCTCGTCTACTTCGGAGACGACTCGCGGCCGCATGCGAAGTGGGATTCGCTCGTGACGGTGCTGAGCGCCCCGAGCTCAGCGAGCGCGAGCTACGTAGACGTGCGGCTTCCAGAACGACCTGCCGCGGGCGTGCCGAGCGGGGGCGTCGGCAGCGGCGAATCCGGGGAGGTCAGCGCGTCCGATCCGACATCGGCCGCGCTTGCGGCCAGCCTCGCGCGGGCCGTCAACGGGGAATCCAGCACATCGCCAGTCACGCCCTCCACGCCACCGGCCACCACCGAACCGCGGTCGAGCGCGACGGCCAGCGAACCGGCGGCCACCTCGCAGAGCAGCGAAGCCGCCGAAAGCGCCTCCGGCGCAGCCGAAGGTGGCTAGATGCAGGACTGCGGGAAACCTTCAACCTGAACCTGAGGGTTACTGAACCCTCGACCAGATTCTCAGCGCCGGGTCGAGACTTCGGCGATCTGCAACGTTTGTTGCGGGAGTCGCGCCGACCGTTGACATGGCGAAGTTCCCTGCATAACGTGCCATCGGCGGGTTCTGGCAGCTAAGCTGCGCGCAACCCTTAATTCCTAGTCAAGGCTTCGGACGGAAACTCACATGGAGAGCGGCGGAACCTATCTCGCAGTCATCAAGGTCGTCGGCGTCGGCGGCGGCGGCACCAACGCGGTTAGCCGGATGGTCGACGCGGGTCTTCGTGGCGTCGAGTTCATAGCGGCCAACACCGACGCTCAGGCGCTGACGATGTGCGAAGCCGACGTGAAGCTGAACATCGGCCATGAGTCCACAAAGGGCCTTGGCGCCGGCGCGAACCCCGAAGTCGGCTTCTCGGCGGCGGCGGAGAGCAGGGACGAAATCAAGGAGGCGCTGAAGGGCGCCGACATGGTGTTCATCACCGCCGGCGAGGGGGGCGGCACCGGCACCGGCGCGGCGCCCGTGATCGCCGAGATCGCCAAGAACGAGATCGGTGCGCTCACCGTCGGCGTGGTGACCAGGCCCTTCGAGTTCGAGGGCTCCCAGCGCGCCAGGCAGGCCTCCGAAGGCATCGACCGTCTGCGCGAGGTCGTGGACACCCTGATCGTGATCCCGAACGAGAAGCTGCTCGCGGTCGTGGAGCGCCGCACCTCGATGCTCGACGCCTTCCGCGAGGCCGACAACGTGCTTCGCCAGGGCGTCCAGGGCATCACCGACCTGATCACGATCCCGGGCCTCATCAACCTCGATTTTGCCGACGTGCGCACGATCATGCACGACGCCGGATCGGCCCTGATGGGCATCGGTGCCTCCAGCGGGGAGAGCCGCTGTGCCGAGGCCGCGAAGGCCGCGATCTCCTCGCCGCTGCTGGAGGAGTCGATCGAGGGCGCGACCGGGATCCTGCTGAACATCACCGGCGGCCGGGAGCTCGGGCTCTTCGAGGTCAACGAAGCGGCCGAGATCATCCAGAATGCCGCCGACGCCAACGCGAACATCATCTTCGGCGCGGTGATCGACGAGAGCCTCGGCGACGAGGTGCGGGTGACCGTGATCGGCACCGGCTTCGACCGCCGCGGGGGTGGACGGGCCGCGGGCCGCGAGCCGCGCTCGCGCGAGGGCGAGCGGCGCGAAAGGCGCCTGCGCAGCGATAAGGACAGCATTTCCTCGCTCGAGATCTCCGACGAGGAGATCGACGTGCCCCCCTTCCTTCGTTGAGAGGACCCTGCCGCATGCGGCAGGGTCGGGAGGGCCGCATGCGGCCCTCCCTCGGGACCGCACATGTGCGGTCCCGCCAGCCGGCGCATGCGCCGGCTGGATAGCCTCCCGGCGCATGCAACATCGCACCCCGCTCTACGACGCTCACCTCGCCGCCGGCGCAAAGATCGTCGACTTCGCCGGCTGGCAGATGCCGCTGGAATACCCGGCCGGCCTGCGCGCCGAGCACATGGCGGTGCGCGAGTCCTGCGGGATCTTCGATGTCTCGCACATGGGCCAGATAGAGACGCGCGGCCCGCGGGCGCTTACGCTGTTGCAGCGGCTGCTCTCCAACGACCTCGCCGCGATCCCGCCCGAGGGCGCGCAATACGCGCTGCTCTGTCGTGAGGATGGCGGCGTGCTGGATGACCTCTTCACATATCGCCTCTCAGAGGAGGCCTATCTGACGGTCACCAACGCCGCCAATCACGAGCGCGACCTCGACCGCTTCGGCGTGCACGCGCCGATCACCGGGGTCGAGGTGATCGATCGGCGCGATCAGACCGCGATGCTCGCCGTGCAGGGGCCAGCCGCGCGAGGCATCGTGGAGCAGATCGCCTCCGCGCCGCTGCCCGAGCGGCATCGCGCACACAGGCAGGAGCTGGGTGGCGTGAGCGCGCTCGTGTGCGGCACTGGCTACACCGGTGAGGACGGCGTGGAGATCCTCTGCGCGTCCGCCGACGCACCGGCGCTGTGGGATGAGCTCGTGGCACGCGGGGCCCAGCCGGCGGGCCTCGGCGCGCGGGACACGCTGCGCCTGGAGGCCTGCTTTCACCTCTACGGCCATGACCTGAGCGTGCAGCGCAACCCGATCGAAGCGGGGCTTGGCTGGTGCTGCAAGGAGCAGACCGACTTCATCGGCGCACCCGCGGTGGCCGCGATGCGGGCGCAGGGCGCTCCCGAGAAGCTCGTCGCCTTCGCGATCGAGGGCGGCGGCATCGCCCGTGCCGGCAACGAGATCGCAGGCGGCGGGGTCGTGACCAGCGGCACGCTCTCGCCGTGCCTTGGAATCGGCGTGGGGCTCGCCTACGTGCCCGCCGAGCAGGCCGCTGTCGGCACCCCTCTGGAGATCGATGTCCGTGGCCGCGTGCGCGAGGCGATCGTGCGCAGCAAGCCACTGCTGCCAAAGCGCGCCTGAGGCGCTGGCACTATGTTTCCCGAGCGATGACGATCAGTGAGCGAAGGAGAGTCGATGACTGACGCGAGCTACCCCGAGGATCTGCTTTACCACGCCGATCACGACTGGGTCCGGATCGACCCGCAGGACCCGCAGCAGGCGACGTTCGGAATCACGTGGTACGCGCAGGACGCGCTCGGGGAGGTCGTCTTCTTCGAGCCGCCGGCGGTGGGTACGACGCTGACAAAGGACGAGCCCTACGCCGAGGTCGAGTCCGTGAAGGCCGTCTCCGACGTCGTCGCGCCGCTCTCGGGGGAGATCGTGGAGGTCAACGAGGCGCTTGGCGAGCGCTCCCATGCGATCAACGAGGATCCCTATGGGGAGGGGTGGCTGGTGAAGGTGAAGCTCGCCGAGCCCGCCGAGCGCGGCGAACTGATGGACGCGAGCTCCTATCGCGCCAGCGTCGGCAGCTAGGCTCAAGTCGTTTGAGTCGCTACACGGCCATCACGCAGGCAGACCGCGAGCATATGCTTGCGGCGATCGGGGTCGGCTCCGCGCAGGAGCTCTTCGACCGCCAGATACCCGAGGGCGTGCGCCTGGCGCGAGCGCTGGATCTGCCCGATGGGATGGGCGAGCAGGAGGTCTACGAGCACCTGCGGGCGCTGGCGGCGCGCAACGTCTCCGCGGAGGATGAGCTGAGCTTCCTCGGCGCGGGGATGTACGACCACTATGTGCCCGCGATCGTGGACATGCTCTGCGAGCGCTCGGAGTTCCTGACGCCCTACACGCCCTACCAGCCGGAGGTCTCCCAGGGCGGCCTGCAGGCGATGTTCGAGTATCAGACTGCGATCTGCGAGCTGACTGGCCTGCCGGTCGCAAACGCCTCGGTGTACGAGGGCCCGAGCGCTCTGGCTTCCGCCGGCTACATGGCAAAGCTGCACAACGGGCGCAGCAGATTCGTCGTCAGCGCCGGTCTTCACCCACACAGCCTGCGCACGCTGCGCACCTACGCCCACGGCTACGGCGCGCAGATCGTCGAGGTGCCGCTGCGCGACGGGGTGACCGACTTCGAGGCCTGGGAGCGGGCGATCGACGGGGAGACAGGCGCTGCGTTCTTTGCCCAGCCGAACTTCTACGGCGCGGTCGAGGACGCGCAGGCGCTGGTCTGCCAGGCCAAGGCAGGCGACGCCGATCCGGTGACGATCGCCCAGGTGGACCCGATCACGCTCGGGATACTGCGCTCCCCGGGCGAATGCGGGGTGGACGTGGCCGTGGGGGAGGGCCAGCCGCTCGGAGGCCGCCTCGACTTCGGCGGCCCCTCTTTTGGCTTCTTCGCCGCGAGGGAGGAGTACCTGCGCCGGATGCCGGGGCGGATCGCGGGGGAGACCGTCGATCTCGACGGGCGTCGCGGCTTCGTGCTCACCCTGCAGACCAGGGAGCAGCACATCCGCCGCGAGCGCGCCACCTCGAACATCTGCACCGCGCAGGCGCTGAATGCGCTGGCCGGAATGGTGCACCTGGCATGGATCGGCCGCGCGGGGATCGTGCATCTCGGTGAGCTGCTGCTTGCGCGCACCCACTACGCAAGGCAGCGCCTCTGCGAGATCGAGGGCGTGAGCGCCATGCACGAGCAGCCGGCGATCCGCGAGTTCGCGGTGCGCCTGCCCTGCGATCTCGCGCAGGCGCGTCGGCTCTGCATCGAGCGCGGCGTCAACCCGGGCGTCGACGTCCAGGCGCTCACCGGGCGCGATGAGGACACGGGGCTGCTGCTGGTCGCGATCACCGAGCGGCGCAGCGCCGCCGATATCGACCGGCTCGCGGAGACGCTCCGCGCCGCGGTGCGGGAGTGCGGGGCGGTGAGGGTGTGAGCGCGCTCGCCGCGGAACAGACGCCACAGCAGCGCGAACGCGCAGTGAGCATCTTCGAGAAGGGGGCGAAGGGCAGGAGCGCGTTCGTGTGCCCCGAGATCGACGTGCCCGCGCTCGACCCGCTGGCCCTGCTGCCGGCGCATCTGCGGCGAGAGCAGCCCGCGCGGCTACCGCAGGTCTCAGAGCCCGAGATCGTGCGCCACTACGTGCGTCTCTCCAAGCGCAACTTCGACCTGGACTCGGGCTTCTACCCGCTCGGGTCCTGCACGATGAAGCACAACCCGCGCCTGCACGAGCGCGTCGCGGCGCTATCCGGCCATGCGCGCCTGCACCCGTTGCAGGAGGCGGAGCACTCCCAGGGGGCACTGCGGCTGATGTGGAATCTGCAGCAGGCGCTCGGCGAGGTCTCGGGGCTGCCGCACGTCTGCCTGCAGCCGTCCGCGGGCTCGCACGGCGAGCTCGCGGGCGTGCTGCTGACCCGTGCCTACCACGAGGACCGGGGCCAGGAGCGGCGCAAGGTGCTCACCCCCGACACCTCCCACGGCACCAACCCGGCGACGGTGACGATGGCGGGCCTTGAAGTCGTGAAGCTCGCCACCGATGAGCACGGCGGCATCGACCTCGACGACCTGCGCGAGAAGGCGGACGAGACGGTCGCCTGCCTGATGCTCACCAACCCGAACACGCTTGGCATCTTCGACCGCAACATCGCGCAGATCGCCGAGATCGTCCACGGCGCCGGCGCGATCCTCTACTACGACGGCGCGAATCTGAACGCGATCATGGGCTTCTCGCGGCCCGGGGACATGGGCTTTGACATCGTGCACTTCAACCTGCACAAGTCCTTCACCCAGCCGCACGGCGGCGGCGGCCCCGGCTCGGGGCCGATCGCGGTCTCCGAGCGGATCGAGCCCTACCTGCCGGTGCCGGTGATCGCAGAGCGCGCCGTCGAGGAGCGTGACGGCGAGCCGCTGCTGCAACTCGACGAGGATCGCCCGAAGTCGATCGGCCGCCTGCGCGGCTTCCAGGGCAACTACGGCTGCTTCGTGCGCGCCTACGCCTACATCCGCTCGCTGGGCGCCGACGGCCTGCGGGACGCTTCTGAGGCCGCCGTGATCAACGCCAACTACCTGCTCGCACGGCTGCGCGCGCTCGGCGTCGCAGAGCACCTGCCGCTCGCCTACGGCGAGTTGTGCATGCACGAGTTCGTGCTCTGCGGGGAGCCGATGAAGCGCGAGATGCAGATCAAGACGCTCGACCTCGCAAAGCGGCTGCTCGACCACGGCTTCCACCCGCCGACCGTCTACTTCCCGCTGCTGGTGCCCGAGGCGCTGATGGTCGAGCCGACCGAGACCGAGACCAGGGAGACCCTCGACGAGTTCGCGCAGGCGATCGCCGAGATCCTCGCCGAGGCCGCGCAGGACCCGGAGATCGCAAGGACGGCGCCTCACAGCACGCCCGTGCGGCGCCTGGACGAGGTCGCGGCGGCCAAGCGGCCGGTGATCAGGCAGGCGATGTAGGAGCCGTGAGTCAGCCCCGCTCGGGCCGGGTCCAGCGCAGCGAGGCAAAGCGCGCGAAGTCACGATCGAAGGACACGAGCTCGCATGCGTGCTCGATCGCGATGGCGGCCAGCTGCGCGTCTGGGATCAGGTCTCCGGATGCGTCTGCCTCCAGGCAGAGCTTCTCCAGGAGCTCGAGGTGCTGTGCGCCCGGCGCGAGCTTGACGTGAGTGGGCTGGCGGCGCAGCGCCCCCAGATACGCGAACGCGTCTGATGTCGGAGTGGGGACCGTGAAGATGCGCCGGTTGGTCGCGAGTCGCAGGAACGCCCCCGCGACGAGGTCGATCACCGCGAAGGGCTCGCGCTCTGCCAGCGTTCGATCGAGCCAGGGTCTGGCGAGATCGAAGTCGGGGTGGTCATCGCGGTGCGCGGCGAGCACCATGTTGACGTCGAGCAGCCTCAACGCAGTGCGTGGATCGGCGCGCTCTCGTCGAGCGCCTCGCGAATCGCGCGGTTGGAGCGCAGGTCGATGCCAGGACGGGGGCCGCCCTGGCCCCGGAAGACGGGCACCTCGACGTGCTCCGCGCTGGGTGCATCTGCGATCTCGTGCCGCAGCGCGTCCTCGATCACCTGGCCGAGCGTCTGGTCCCGCTCCTTGGCCAGGCGTCGGGCGGCTGCCAGGAGATGATCATCGACGGCAATGGTGGTGCGCATGATGCGCATCCTAGCGCATCACCTGCATCAACTATCCAGCGTATCTCAAGCCGGCAGGCGCCGATCGACCACGACGCGAGTGCCCTGCGCCGGCACCATCGTGACGTTGCGATGGCGCAGCCGCTCGGGTGCGGGGTCGGGGGCGCGCATGTCGATGCGGGCGGCGATCGCCCGCATTACCACCCGCTGCTCTGTCATCGCGAGCGTCGCGCCGAGGCAACGCCTGATCCCGCCGCCGAAGGGGATCCAGGTGTAGGTGCCGGGCTTGACGCCAAGGAAGCGCTCCGGCTCGAAGGCGAAGGGACGCGGATAGACGTCCTCACGGTGGTGCAGCAGCACGATGCTCATCACGACCGGTGATCCCGCCGGCACCCTGAAGCGGCCGAGCTGCCAGGGCACGCTCACGCGGCGTCCGATCGAGGGGACGACCGGACGCACGCGCATCGTCTCGTGGATCGTGGCCTCGATGTAGGCGTCGGCCTCGATGCTCGCATCCGGCGCGGTGGCTCGGACGAGCTCTCGCAGGCGGTCGTAGGCGGCCGCGGTTTCGCAGCAGGCGCTCGAAGCCCCAGGCCAGCGAGTTGGCGGTCGTCTCGTGGCCCGCGAGCACGAGCGTGATGAGCTCGTCGCGCAATTCTTCGTCGCTCATCGGCACTCCGTCCTCGTCGGCGGCGGCAAGCAGCAGCGAGAGGATGTCGGTGCGCTCGCCGTGGGCATTGGCCGTCTCTCGCCGCTCGCCGATCAGGGCGTAGAGCAACTCGTCGACGCGCTTCATCACGCCGCTGACGACGTTGCCGGGATGCTCGCGGCTCAGCAGCACCATCTCGGCGAGGATCGCGAAGGGCCGGGTGGAGAGAGCCACGATGCTGTGGATCTCGTCCCGCAGCTCGCGCTCCAGGGTGCCCTTGGGCGGCAGGCCCTCCACGCCGAAGATGCCGCTCATGATCACCTCGAGGGTCACGGACTGCATCCGCGGGCCCAGAGCGAACGCCTCGCCGATCGGCCAGCTGTCGATCTCGCGCAGCGCGGCCTGTTCGATCATCTGGGTATAGCGCTCGATCGCCTCGCCGTGGAAGGGCGGCAGCAGCAGCTTGCGCTGGCGCATGTGCTTGGGACCAAGCAGCGTGAGTACCGAGTTGGGGCCGACGATCGGCCGCAGCGGCGACTCGCCTGTCAGCGAAGGCGCAAGCTCCGGGTCTGCCGTGAACAGCGAGCGGACGTGGTCGGGGTGGCTGGTGACGGTCACCCAGTCGTCGTCCAGCACGCCTCTCATCCGGAAGGTCTGGCCCAGTCTGCCGGAGGAGCGCAGGAAGAAGGAGGCCTGGCGCATGCTGAAGCGCAGCTGCTGCATGGCCCGCGGAAGCCGCACCGCGGGTGGAAGGGCGATCGGGGCGCCGTCCTGCGGAGCGGGGCCCGCGGCAGATGGCTCCACTCGCGTGGTCACCTGCTCGGTTGTCGCTGCCTTCTGGATCTCCTCGGTTGCGCTCATGCGATCACCTGGATTCAATTGGATCGGACGCAAATTGGCCGCATGGCCAGTATCTGAATACTAGCATCCTGATCCTATCAGATCGCTCGCCTTGCCTGAGGCCGCGCCCGCGACCTCGGCGCTCCGTTAGCCTGCGGCGATGCGCATCTTCTCGGGCATCCAGCCGACCGGCACCAAGCACCTCGGCAACTACATCGGCGCGATCCGGCAGTACGTCGCGGGCCAGGAGCGCGGGGACGCGCTCTACTGCATCGTCGACCTGCACGCGATCACCGTCTCCTACGACCCCGCCGAGCTGCGAAGCAGCCTCTACGACCTCACCGCGCTGCTGATCGCGGCGGGTCTCGATCCCGGCCGCTGCATCCTCTTTCGCCAGAGCGACGTCCCCGAGCACACCGAACTGTGCTGGCTGCTCTGCAGCCTCACGGAGCTTGGGCGCCTGCAGCGCATGCACCAGTTCAGGGACAAGTCGCTGGCCCAACGCGAGCTGGTCTCGGCCGGACTGCTCGTCTACCCGGTGCTGCAGGCCGCCGACGTGCTCGCCTACCGGGCGCACGAGGTCCCCGTCGGAGAGGATCAGCGCGAGCACCTGGAGCTGATGCGCGACGTCGCCCGGCGCTTCAACCAGCGTTTCGGCGGCGGCCGGGAGGTGCTCGTCGTGCCCGAGCACCGAATTCCCGAGGTTGGCGCGCGGATCATGGACCTGCAGGACCCCACGCGCAAGATGTCCACGACCAGCGGCTCGGTCGAGGGCACCGTCTACGTGCTCGACGAGCCCGAGGCGATCGCGAAGAAGCTGCGCCGGGCGGTCACCGATTCCGGCGCCGAGATCGTGCGCTCGCCCGAGAAACCAGGCGTCTCGAACCTGATCGAGATCCTCGCGGTCGCCAAGCAGATCAGCCCCGAGCAGGTCGAGGCGCAGATGGCCGACGCGCGTGGCTACGGCGACCTGAAGGCCGCGACCGCGGAGGCGGTGAGCGAGATGCTCGCGCCCGTGCGCGAGCGCTACGGGCAGCTGCGCGCCGACGAGCCGGCGCTGGAGGCGATCCTGCAGCAGGGTGCCGGCAGAGCGAGCGAGCTTGCGGGCCAGACGCTCGCCGACGTGCGCGAGTGCATGGGGGTCGGGGCCCCCGGGGCGCGCCGTCGGGAGCGCTCGCTACCGTGACGCGATGAGCATCGCCACCCTGGAGTTGGATCTCGAGGTCTTCAGCGGCCCGTTCGACCTGCTGCTCACGCTCGTGCTGCGCGAGGAGGTCGACCTGATGGAGCTGCAGATCGCAGAGGTCGTGCTCGCCTACCTCGACCACCTCGAAGCGAGGGGCGAGCTCGACCTCGAGTCCGCGACCGAGTTCATCGTGCTGATCGCCGCGCTGCTGGAGCTGAAGTCGCGGCTGCTGATCGCCGGAGAAGACGCCGAGGAGCTGCTTGACATCGAGCCCGAGCAGGCCGCCGAGGAGCTGCTTTCGAGGATGCTCCAGGCCCACCGCTATCGCGGCGCAGCGGGGCACCTGAAGGCGCTGCTGGAGGCCGAGCGGGGCTTTCGCTACCGCGCCGCGCCGCTGCCGGCACACCTGCGCCGCGGCATCCTGGATCCGACCGACGGCACCGAGAGCCCACAGGCGCTCGGCGAAGCGCTCGGCGCCCTGCTGCGCATGCCGCCTGCGATCAGCGTCAGGCACATGAGCACCCAGAGGGTGAGCCTGGCCGAGCGCCTTACGCATCTGCGGGCACTCCTTCGCCGCGGACGCTTCTCCTTCGATGCGGCGGTGGCCGGCGCCGATCGCGTCACGGTGGCCGTGACACTGTTCGCGCTACTCGAGCTCTACAAGCGCGGAGAGGCAAGCTGGGAGCAGAGCGAGAGCTTCGGCGAGATATCGGTGCTTGCCTGCGCCCCGGGCCAGCGGCTCGCCGCAGCCGGGAGCCTTGCTGCGTGAGCGGGCAGGAGGCCGCGATCGTGCAGGATCTCGAAGCAGAGCAGGAGCCGGATGTGGAGCCGCCCGCCGAGGAGGCCGATCGGCCCATCGAGCCAGAGCGTGAGCATCCTGACACGCAGGCCGCCGAGCCGCAGCCCCCGGCCGCGAGCACAACCTGCTCTCCCTCGCGCGCGTCGTCGAGGCGCTGCTGTTCCTCTCCAGCGACCCGGTCAGCCTGGCTGACCTGGCCGAGGCCGCGCAGGCGGCGAGCAGCAGATCGCGCAGGCGATCCGGTGCTGGAGGAGCAGCTGGAGCCGGGGCGGCGCGGGCTGCAGTTGCGCCAGATCGGCGGCGGCTACCTGCTCGCCTCCGCTCCGGAGGCCGAGGATGCGGCGCGCAGGCTTTTCAGCCGCCCGCGGGTCGCGACGCTCACGCCCGCACAGACCGAGACCCTTGCGATCGTCGCCTACCTGCAGCCGATATCCAGCGCCCGAGATCGGGCGCATCAGAGGCGTGAGCGCCGACTCCGCGGCCGCCGCTCTGCTCGAGCGCGGCTTGATCGAAGAGGCCGGCCGCTCGCAGTTCGGCGCCGCCCTCTACCGCACTACGACGATGTTCCTGAAGCTCTTCGGCCTGCGTCGATCAAGGAGCTGCCCGATATCGCGCAGTGGGATCCGAGCCCCGAGGAGCAGTCGGACCTGCGTGACCGGCTGCTGCGCGCCGGCGAAGCGAGGGCCAGCGGAGGGCCCTGCGGCGACTGAGAGCCGACTAGCGGCTCAGCCGCCCTTCGCGGCCAGCTGCCCGCAGGCGGCGTCGATGTCGCGGCCCCGGGTCAGACGGACCGTCGCGGGCATCCCGCGCTCCACCAGCACCGCCTTGAAGGCGGCGATCGACTCGCGACTTGAGCCCTTGAACCTCGCGAGGGGTCCCGTTGGCCTCCCCGCTGCCGGCCGGGTGTCGACGGGGTTCCACGGGATCAGGTTCACCTTGAAGATCGTCTCGCCGCCTGCTCGAGCGCCGCGCGCAGCAGTCTTGCCAGCGCCGAGCGCCTGCTCGTAGCGGTCGTTGACGCCCGCGAGCATCACGTACTCGATGAACACGCGGCCGTGGCGGCGGGCGTAGAACGCTTCGCATGCCTCGATTACCTCGACTCAGCGGGTAGCGCTCGTTGACTGGCATCAGCTCGGTGCGCAGCGCTTCCTCGGCAGCATGCAGGGAGAGGGCAAGCCGCAGCGGCATCGGCTGCTGCGCGAGACGTTCGATGCCCGGGATCCAGCCGACGGTCGAGACCGTGATGCGGCGGTGGCCGATGCCCATGTCGGGCAGCCGCTCGCAGGCGGCGAGCACGTGCTCGACGTTGATCAGCGGCTCACCCATGCCCATGAACACGCAGTGGTCGATCGCTTCAGTGCGCCTGAAGTGCAGCGCCTGGTCGAGCATCTCCGAGGCGGTGAGGTTGCGGCCAAAGCGCATCGCGCCGGTCGCGCAGAAGGTGCAGGTCAGCGGGCAGCCCGACTGCGAGGAGAGGCAGATCGAGCGGCGGCCGTCGCGGTAGCGCATCAGCACCGCCTCGATCGGCCGGCTATCGGCGGTGTGGAAGAGCGCCTTGACCGTGCCGTCGCGTGCGTGGGCCTCCTGCTGCACGGCAAGGCAGGAGAGCGGAACCTGCTCGGTGAGCGTGTCGCGCAGAGCCGAGCGGCAGGTTGCTCATCTGCTCGTAGCTCTCCACGCCGCGGCTGATCCACTCCCAGACCTGCTTGGCGCGAAAGCGCGGCTCGCCGGCGGCGGCAAGCGTCTGGTCGAGCAGAGCGAGATCCATCCCCCTATCTTGCAGCAAGATGCGGCTCGCAAAGCACCTCGCTCATTCCGGCGTCGCCTCCAGGCGTGCCAGTGAGGCGCTGATCGCGCAGGGAAGAGTGAGGTGGGCGGGCAGGTCGTGCGCGATCCGGCGCGGGACGTCACGGCAGCGGAGGCGATCGCCGTCGACGGTCGGCCGCTTGCGGGATTCGAGGCTCCCGCCGTCTACGCGCTCAACAAGCCTGTCGGGGTGCTCAGTACCGCAAGCGACCCGCACGGCCGTCCCACCGTGGTGCAACTGCTTGCGCACGAGAGCCGGCGTCTGTACCCGGTGGGGCGCCTGGATCTCGACAGCGAAGGGCTGCTGCTGCTGACCAACGACGGGCAGCTTGCCCATCTGCTCACCCATCCGCGCTTTGAAGTTCCCAAGACCTATAGGGCGTGGGTCTCCGGTGGACCCGTCGGCGTGCGGGCTCTTCATGCTCTGCGCGACGGGATCGTGCTTCAGGACGGCCCGACGGCTCCCGCCGAGGTCAGGGCGCTCGACCCAGACCTGATCGGAGATCACGATCAGGGAGGGCCGCAACCGACAGGTGCGCAGGATGTGCGACGCCGTCGGCCATCCCGTCACGCGCCTGCAGCGTGTGCGCTTCGGTCCGCTCGCGCTGGGCGATCTCGCGCAGGGCGCTCACAGGACGCTGGAGGCGGGCGAGGTGCAGGCGCTCAGAGACGCAGCGCAGGCGCCGCCTCGCCCTGCCAGGACGCTCTGACAGAATCCGTCGCGATGAGCTCAGTCCCAGGCCGACTCCATGCCCTCAGGGGCGCGATCACAGCCGATCGCAACGAGGCGCAAGAGATCCTCGACGCGACCACTGAGCTGATGCAGGCGCTGATCGAGCGCAACGAGCTGGCCCCCGATGACATCGTGTCCTGCATCTTCACGGTCACCGACGATCTGGATGCCGAGTTTCCTGCCGTCGCCGCGCGCGCACTCGGCTTTGAGGCCGTGCCGCTGCTGTGCGCGCGAGAGATCCCGGTGCCCGGGGCGCTGCCGCGGGTGATCCGGGTGTTGATTCATTACTATCCATCGGACGGCGATGCTGCCAACCACGTCTATCTCCGCGGCGCGGAGGGCCTGCGTGCCGACCTGCACGCGGCGCAGTAAAGGCGCCCCTGGCTTCGCTTTTCGTGCTCGCGCAAGCGATCGCGAGCTTCGAAGACAGGGCTGACGCGAGCTGAAAGACCCAGCGTCGCCCGGCGCTGAGCACCGCCGGCAGCGCGGTGCGCCTTCGTTCTCGCCCCCCAGAGCCGACGAGCTGGCTGTAGCAGCGGCGGGGCGTGACCTCAGGCGCCGATCCGCCACAATGCCCAGGTGGCCCTCGAGCTCTCAGAGCGCATTCGGCGCATCCCCGTCTACCCGGCGGCCGATGGCTATGGCGTGCGCGCACCGGAGGTGAAGCTCGCTTCCAACGAGACGCCCTACCCGCCGCTGCCCGCGGTGCAGGGAGGCGATCGAGCGCGAGATGGCGAGCCTCAATCGCTATCCCGATCCGACCAACTCGGTACTGCGGCGGCGCCTCTGCGAGCGCTACGGCGTGCCCGTCGAGCGGATCGCGATCGGCAACGGCTCCTGCGACATCCTGCTCGCAGCCGGCGAGGCGCTGCTCGAGCCTGGGGCGGAGCTGGTCTATGCATGGCCCTCCTTCTCGGTCTACCCCCACCTCGCCGCGGCCTCCGGGGCACGGGCGATCGAGGTACCGCTGGACGCAGACGATCGCCACGATCTGCACGCGATGGCCGTCGAGGTGAGCGTGGCCACGCGCCTCGTGATCCTCTGCAACCCGAACAACCCGACGAGCACGGCCGTGCCGCTCGCTCTCGATCGCGGGGTTTCTGGAGCAGATCCCGCCGCGCGTGTGCGTCGTGCTGGACGAGGCATACTGCGAGTTCAGCCTGATGGAGGATCCCGACGCCTCGATCGCGCTGCTCGACGCGCACCCCAACCTCGTGCTGTTGCGCACCTTCTCGAAGGTCTACGGCCTCTGCGGGTTGCGGGTCGGCTTCGCGCTCTGCGGCTCCACCGATCTGCCGCGCGCGGTCGACCAGGTGCGCCAGCCATTCTTCTGCAATGCCCTGGCCCAGGCTGCGGCGGCGGAGGCGCTCTCCCACCAGGATGCGGTCGCCGACCGCGTGACGCGCACGATCGCCGAGCGCATCGGCGTCGATGAGCGGCTGCGGGCGCTGGGGCTCACGCCGGCCGCCTCGCAGGCGAACTTCTGCTGGTTCGCGCTGGAGGGAGCTCAGGCCGCGGGCAACGGCCTGGAGCCGGAGCGGGCGGCCGAGATCGAGTTGGAGACGGTGCGGGGCCTCATCGATCGCGGGATCCTCGTGCGCGCCGGTGGCGCGCTCGGACGCCCGGGCTGGCTGCGCGTGACCTATGGAACATCCGCAGAGAACGCACGCTTCCTCGACGCCCTGGACGAGGTGCAGGCCGAGCTTCGCGCTGCGCGCTGAGGCTCATGAGGGTCGCTGGCGGCGAAGGATCGCATTCGGTGCTGGACCATCCCACCGGCTTCTGCTACAAAACGGTGAGAGCGATGGTGGCTTCGCACTTCACAGAGAGCATGATCGAGTCTTTCGACATTCCGACGGCGACCTCTGCACGCGCCGTGCGCGGCGTGTTCTTTTACGCCACCTATCGCGCCTGGCGATTTAGCTAGGCGCCTCGGCTCGACCCCGTCTCCGTGAGCGGGGCGATCCAGCCGCTTGGGCCCTCGGGCCGGGCGCCGCAAAGCGAGCACCACGACCGCGGTCAGGCACGGTCGTCACGGATCTCAGGCGAGGCGAGGCGCCCGCATGAGCTCGAGCCCCGGCCGCGGGCTCAAGGAGCGTCGATGCACAACCGATGCCGGTCTGAAAGGAAGAGAAGATGATGATCGTGATGAAGGAGACGGCGAGCGAGGATCAGATCGCCGCCGTCATGGAGAAGGTGGAGCGAGCCGGCGCGCGCGCCCATCAGAGCAAGGGTGCGCGCGTCACCGTGATCGGCGCGATCGGCGACGTGGAGCAGGACGCGAACGTCGCGAGTCTCGGGCTGGAGGGCCAGCCCGGCGTGGATCGGGTCGTGCCGATCCTGAAGCCCTACAAGCTCGCCTCGGCGCAGATCCGCCACGGCGAGCGCACCGTCCTTGATATCGACGGTCAGAAGATCGGGGGCGGGAACTTCGCCCTGATCGCCGGTCCCTGCACCGTCGAATCGCGTGATCAGGTGCTCTCCACCGCGGAGGTCGTCAAGGATGCGGGTGCGACCATGCTCCGCGGCGGCGCCTACAAGCCGCGCACGTCTCCCTACGCTTTCCAGGGCCTTGGCCTGGAGGGTCTGCGGCTGCTGGCCGAGGCCAAGGAGCGCACGGGCCTGCCAATCGTGACCGAGTTGATGGACGCGCGCGATCTGGAGCCGGTGCTCGAGGTGGCCGACGTGCTCCAGATCGGCGCCCGCAACATGCAGAACTTCCCGCTGCTGGCCGAGATCGGGCGCTCGGGGCGGCCGGTGCTGCTCAAGCGCGGGCTCTCGGCGACCCTGGAAGAGCTGCTGATGGCTGCCGAGTACGTGCTCAAGGAGGGCAACCCGAACGTGATGCTCTGCGAGCGGGGGATCCGAACGTTCGAGAACGCATACCGGACCACGCTTGACCTGCAGGCCGTTCCGGTGCTCAAAGAACTCTCGCATCTGCCTGTCGTCGTCGACCCGAGTCATGCCGCGGGCCGTCGTTCGCTTGTCGTGCCGATGTCGCTGGCCGCAGCCGCCGCCGGGGCGGATGGCATCATCGTGGAGGTGCACCCCAACCCCGATGAGGCTCTCTGCGACGGGCCGCAGGCGCTGCTGGCCGACGACTTCGCCGCCTACGCCGAGGCCGTTCACCGCGCCGCCGAGCTTGCAGCGCAGTCGCTCAGCTCGGTCTGATGGCTGCTACGAGCTTCGCCGTGCAGGCTCGCCTTCGCCGGGGGATCGGTGCGATGAGCACGCGGCCGCCCGGCGGAGGCAGGCCGCTTGAACGTTGCGGTCCTCGGACTTGGATTGATCGGCGGATCGGTGGCGCTGGCGGCCCGCGGCGCAGAAGCGCGAGTCGTCGGCTTTGACCCCGATCCTGCCACGCGCGCCAAGGCGCTCGCTGTCGGAGCGCTCGACGAGGCTGTAGAGGATCCGCGACGTGCGCTGGCGAGCGCCGACGTGGTGGTTGCCGCCGCGCCGATCGCGGCGCTTGCGCAGAGCGTGCGGATCGCGCTGCGCGAGGCCCCCGCGGGCGCTCTGATCACCGACGTGGGATCCACGAAGCGGGCGTTGATGCAGGAGCTCGCGGCCGAGCCGGGGGTGCAGCGGTTCATCGGAGGGCATCCGCTGGCGGGCTCTGAGCAGAACGGCATCGAGCACGCGAGGGCCGACCTCTTCCACGGCGCCGCCTGGTGCCTGATGCCCTCGCCGGCGAGCGAGCGGCTGGCCCGCCTGCGCAAGTTGGTGGAAAGCTTCGGCGCAAGGCCCGTGGAGATCGATCCGGAGCCCCACGATCGCCTGATGGCGCGCATATCCCACCTGCCGCACGTGGTCGCGAACGTGCTGGTCGCCGGTGCGGCTGGCCTGCAGGCGCCAGAGCGCGCGTTGGCCGCGACCGGGCCGAGTTTTCGTGATGCCACCCGCGTGGCGGGCGCCAGCAGCGCGATCTGGACGGACATCTACCTCTCCAACGCGGACATGCTGATCGCCGCGATAGATGAGGCGATCGGCGAGCTCACGCAGGTGCGCAAGACGCTGATCGAAGGCGACGCGACGGCGCTCGCCGCCTGGAGCGACCTGGCGCGCGATCGTCGTCGGTCTCTGCTGTCGTAGGGTTCAAAGCGTGAACATGCGCTTCGAGCCGGCCGCGAGGCTCTCAGGGACGCTCGTGCCCCCGCCGGACAAGTCGGTCTCCCACAGAGCGGCCCTGCTGGGAGCGATGTCCTCATATCCGACCCGCATCTCCAACTATCTCGACGCCGCCGACACCCGCTCGACGCTGGCAGCCGTGAGCAAGCTCGGCGCGCTGGTGCAGACCCGCCCGGCGCCACGCTCGCGGGCCGGCGGCGCCGGGGCGCTGGAGGTGGTGGTGCGCGGCACCGGGCTGCGGGAGGCATTGGAGCCAGCCGAGCCGATCGACGTCGGCAATGCCGGCACGCTGCTGCGCCTGCTGCCGGGCTGGCTGGCTGCACAGAGGGGCCGCACATACACGCTCGACGGCGACGAGTCGATCCGCCGCCGCCCCGTGGACAGGGTGATGGAGCCGCTCGCGCACATGGGCGCGAAGCTGCAGGCGCGCGAGGGCAGGCGCGCGCCCTTGACGATCAAGGGCGCGCGCCTGCGAGCGATCTCCTACGAGCTGCCCGTCGCCTCCGCCCAGGTCAAGTCGTGCGTGCTGCTGGCGGCGCTCACCGCGGACGGCGCGACGACCGTGGGCGAGCCGGCGCCAAGCCGCGACCACACCGAGCGCATGCTGCGCCGCGCCGGCGTGAAGATCCACCGGTTCGGCCACCACGTGACCGTGGTCAATGCCGACGAGCTCGTGCTGGAGCAGGTGGAGGTGCCTGCGGACGCCAGCTCTGCCGCGTTCATGGTGACCGCCGGCCTGATCGTGCCGGGATCGCGACTGGTGATTCGCGCGGTGGGCGCCAACTGGACCCGCAACGGATTCCTGCAAATCGTGCGCCGGATGGGCGGCATCGTGCTTGGCGATCTGGAGCAGGCGGGCAGCGATCTGGCAAGCGAGGAGCCGGTGAGCGATCTCGACGTCGCGGCCGGTCCGCTGATCGGGACCACCGTGGAGCCTGAGGAGGTGCCACTGGCGATCGATGAGCTGCCGCTGGTGGCGCTGCTCGGCTGCTTTGCGGAAGGGGACACGGTGGTGCGCGGCGCCGCGGAGCTGCGCCTGAAGGAGTCGGACAGGATCGCCACGGTCGTGGATGGCCTGGCCGGCCTCGGCGCCGACATCGAGGCAATGAGCGATGGGTTCGTGGTGCATGGTGGTGGCGGCCTGCGCGGCGGCTCGATCGACGCGCAGGGGGATCACCGGATCGCGATGATGGGGGCGATCGCGGGCCTCGCCTCCAAGGAGGGGGTCGAGGTGATCGGGATGCAGGCGGCGGACATCTCCTATCCGGGCTTCGTGGAGGACCTCGAAAGCCTGGTGCGTGGATGAGCGCCCTTGCCGGATCCACGGAGTCGCAACGCCGATGATCGTCGCGATCGACGGTCCCGCAGGGTCTGGCAAGTCCACGGTCGCTCGCGCCCTGGCCGCACGGCTTGGCTTCGGCTATCTCGACACGGGCGCGATGTACCGCTGCGTGGCGCTGGCCGCGATCGAGCGGTGGGGCGCCGCCGGCACGCGCGAGCAGCTGGCCCCGCCGCACGACGGGGCCGCGGTCGGCCGGCTGGCTGCGGCGCTGCGGATCGAGCTCACGGGCGGCGTGCGGCTGGACGGGCGCGAGGTCGGCGGGCAGATCAGGACCACGGAGGTCTCCGAGATCGCGTCCGTGCTCGCCACGGTTGCGAGCGTGCGGAGCGCGCTTGTGGCGATGCAGCGCGCCCTGGTCGCCGAAGGCGATTGGGTCGCCGAGGGCCGCGACGTGGGAACCGTCGTGGTGCCGGGCGCGGAGCTGAAGGTCTTCCTCCTCGCCGAAGCGGCCGAGCGAGCGCGCCGTCGCGCCTCCGAGCTTGGGGCAGACCCGCGGACCGTGCTTGCAGAGCAGGCGATCCGCGATGCGCGCGACAGCGAGCGCGAGCACAGCCCGCTGCTCGCTGCGTCGGACGCCGTCCAGATCGACACGACTGGAATCTCGGTCGAGGAGGTCGTGGAGCGGGTCGCCGAGCTGGCCGCAGCCCGCACGTAGTCGCAAGCCGGGCATACTGAGCCGATGTTGAAGGTCGCGATCCTCGGCTATCCGAACGTCGGCAAGTCATCTCTGGTCAACCGCCTGAGCGGCAGCCGCCAGGCTGTCGTTCACGAGCGCTCGGGTGTGACCCGCGACCGCAACGAGGTTCCCTGCGAGTGGAATGGACGCAGCTTCGTGCTGATCGACACCGGTGGCGTTGACATGGTGGACGTGGACCCGCTCGCCGGCTCGATCAGAGACCAGGCGCGGGCGGCGCTCGCCGACGCGGAGGTTGCGGTGCTGGTCGTGGACGCGCGCGCGGGTGTGCGTCCCGGCGACGAGGAGCTCGCCGACCTGCTGCGGCGCGACTCCACGCCCCTGATCCTCGCCGCCAACAAGTGTGATGGGGTGGCGGACATGCCGCTGGCCGCCGAGTTCCATCGCCTCGGGCTGGGCGACCCGATGCCGGTCTCCGCCGCCCAGGGCCTTGGCACCGGCGACCTGCTCGACCAGATCGTGCGTCTGCTGCCGGCGCAGGACCCGCCGCCGGAGGAGCAGGCGATCCGCCTGGCGGTGATCGGGCGACCGAACGTCGGCAAGTCCTCGCTCGTCAATCGCATGCTCGGCCAGCAGCGCGTGATCGTTGCCGATGAGGCCGGCACCACCCGCGATGCGATCGACACGCAGCTCGAGGTCGACGGGCGTGCTCTGATCGTGGTTGACACGGCTGGCATGCGCCGCCAGGCCAAGGTCGCCGACTCGGTCGAGTACTACACCTCCCTGCGCTCTCGCAGAGCCGCCGAGCGCGCCGATGTGGCGCTGGTGGTCTGCGACGCGACCGACGGCGTGACCTCGCAGGACCTGCGCATCGCAGAGCTTGCGATGAAGGCGGGCTGCGCGACGATCGTCGTCCTGAACAAGTGGGACATCTACGACGGCGACGATGATGCGCTTGCGCACGAGCGGGCGGTGGTGGCCGAGAAGCTGCGCCTGCGGCCGAAAGTCCTCACGGCGAGCGCCAAGAGCGGACGCAACGTGGCGCGCCTGCTGACCGAGGCGATCGCGCTCGGCGACCGCATGGCCGGGCGCATTCCCACCCCCGAGCTGAACCGCTTCCTGGCCGAGGCGATCCAGGCGCGCCAGCCGCCGATCGGCATGAAGCGCAGCGCCGCCGGGCACCGCTTGAAGTTGATCTACATGACCCAGATCGAGCGGTGTCCGCCGCGGTTTGCGATCCAGGTCAACTCGCGGGCTCGCCTCACGCGCGACTACGCCTACTTTCTGGAGAACCGGCTGCGCTCGCGCTTTGGCATGGACGGGGTGCCCCTGGTGGTGGACTTCGTCGAGCGGGGCGGCCGCCGCTCGCGCGGGCAGGCCGAGCAGAACGCGGCTCGTTGGTAATGCGCCACCCCCGCGGCTAGACTCCCGCGGACACCGAAAGCGATTTGATGGAGTCGACGCAAAGCCCATGAGCGAGCAAAACGACAGCGAATACCTGTTCACATCCGAGTCGGTGACCGAGGGTCACCCCGACAAGATCGCCGATCAGATATCCGACGGCGTGCTCGACGCGGTGCTCGCGGAGGATCCGTATGGCCGTGTGGCCTGCGAGACGCTCGTCAACACCGGTCTCGTGGTCGTCTCGGGCGAGATTTCGACCGACACCTACGTCGACATCCAGGACATCGCACGCAACACGATCCGCGAGATCGGCTACACCGACGCGAGCTTCGGCTTCGACTACCAGACCTGCGCGGTGATGAACACGATCGACAAGCAGTCGCCTGACATCGCGATGGGCGTCGACGCCGCGTACGAGACCCGT
This sequence comes from uncultured Actinomycetota bacterium, assembly GCA_963790265.1. Taxonomy (GTDB): domain Bacteria; phylum Actinomycetota; class Thermoleophilia; order Solirubrobacterales; family Solirubrobacteraceae; genus Palsa-744. The sequence continues at coordinate 1,977,134 of CAWBNT010000001.1, read as the reverse complement.
CGCGGTCCCTCCGGCCACGATGAGCTCGACCTGGCGGGCGCCGGCGACCAGGGGATGATGTTCGGTTACGCCTGCAATGACACAGAGGAGCTGATGCCGCTGCCGATCGCTCTCGCGCATCGCCTGGCAAAGCGCCTGGCGGAGGTGCGCAAGGCCGATGTCGTGCCGTACCTGCGACCTGACGGCAAGACGCAGGTGACCATCCGCTATCGGGGCGGCAAGCCGGTCGCGATCGAGAAGATCCTGATCTCCACGCAGCACGCGGAGGGGATCGACGCCGAGACGCTGATCAAGCCCGACCTCTTCGAGCACGTGCTGCGCCCCGTGTTGCCGAGCGCGCTCTACGAGGAGAAGCAGCTGCTGCGCAACTTCCTGGTCAACCCGACCGGCAGGTTCGTGATCGGCGGGCCGATGGGCGACTGCGGCCTCACGGGCCGCAAGATCATCGTGGACACATATGGCGGCATGGCCCGTCACGGCGGCGGCGCCTTCTCCGGCAAGGACCCGTCGAAGGTCGATCGCTCAGCTGCCTACGTCGCGCGCTGGGTGGCCAAGAACATCGTCGCCGCCTCTCTGGCCGACCGCGCCGAGGTCCAGGTCGCCTACGCGATCGGCGTGGCGCGTCCCGTCTCGCTGATGGTCGAGACCTTCGGCACCGAGCGGATCCCGCGGACCCAGATCGCGGCGCTGGTCGACGAGCACTTCGATCTGCGCCCGGGCGCGTTTCGTCAGCAGCTCGACCTGCACCGGCCGATCTACCAGAAGACCGCCGCCTACGGCCATTTCGGCCGCGAGGACGCGGACTTCACCTGGGAGCGCACCGACAAGGCGCAGGCGCTGCGCGAGGCGGCGGGCGTCGCGCCTGCGGCCGCAGGCGTCTGAGAGCGCCGCGGGTGCAGATCGCGCGCCTGCCGCCGATCTCGCGCGATTCGATCTGGGCGAAGCGGTGAGTGCTGCGATCGCCCAGGTCCAGCCGCTGAGCAGCGCCCGTGCGTTGCGCGGGCCATTCGACTACCGGCTGCCCAACGAGATGCAGGGCGGCGTCGAGGTCGGCTCGCTGCTGGTGGTGCCGTTCGGAGCGCGCGAGGTGCTCGGCGTGGTCGTGGAGCTCACGCAGCACAGCGAAATCGCCGAGGACCGCCTGCTTGCGCCGCTGCGTGCACTGCAGGCAGGCGTGCCGCGCGATCTGGTCGAGCTGGCGCAGTGGATCGCGGCGCAGTACTGCTCGACGGTGCCAAGGGCGCTGAAGCTCGTGCTGCCGCCAGGTCTGACGCGCGGTCAGCTGAGCGGCAAACCGCGCCGTACCCGCGTCCGCCGGCCAGAGCATCGGCCGGTCGGCGTCCTGCGGGGCGCGCCACCGGAGCTGACCGCCGCGCAGGCCGACGCTCTCACGCAGCTGACCGCCGCGCTTGGTGGCGCCGAGCCGCAGGCGCACCTGCTGCACGGCGTGACCGGCTCAGGCAAGACCGAGATATACCTGCAGCTCGCCGCCACCGTGCTGCAGCGCGGCTCGGGGGTGATCATAATGGTGCCGGAGATCGCGCTGACGCCACAGATGCTCGCGCGCTTCCTGGAGCGCTTCGGCGAGACCGTGGCCGTCCTGCACTCGCGCCTCTCTGCGCCTGAGCGGCGAGAGGAGTGGCGGCGGCTGCGCAGTGGCGAGGCCCGCGTCTGCGTCGGGCCGCGATCGGCGGTGTTCGCGCCGATCGAGGATCTCGGCCTGATCGTGCTGGACGAGGAGCACGATGCCTCCTACAAGCACGAGGGCGATCCCCGCTACGACGCGCGCGACGTCGCGGCACAGCGCGCGAGCCAGACCGGTGCGCTGCTGCTGGCCGGCAGTGCTACGCCGCGGCCCGAGAGCGTGCAGCGAATGCAGCGCATAAGGCTGCAAAGCCGCGTGGACGGACGGCCGCTGCCACGGGTGGAGCTGCTCGACATGCGCGGCCGGCCCGAGGCGCTTCACCCGCGCAGCGCCGCGGCGCTGGCCCAGCTGCGCCAGGACCGCGGCAAGGCGATCGTGCTTCTCAACCGCCGCGGCTGGTCGAACTTCCTCTCCTGTCGCGCCTGCGGAACCGTCTGGAGCTGCCCCAACTGCGATGTCACCCTGGTCATGCACCGTGCGCAGGGCGTACTGGCCTGCCACCACTGCGAGCACCGCGAGCCGATCCCCACGCTGTGCGAGTGCGGCTCGAGCACGCTCGCTCGCCACGGCACCGGGACCGAGCGGCTGCAGCAGGAGCTTGCGGCCACCCTTGACGATGGCTCCTTCCCGGTATTCAGGCTGGACGCAGACACCGCGGGCACCGACGTCGCGCAGCTGCTCGGTGGCTTCCAGGACGCAAGCGCCGGGGTGCTGATCGGCACCCAGATGGTCGCCAAGGGCCACGACTTCGCCGACGTCACCCTCGGGCTTGTGCTCGACGCGGATGCGACGCTGCGATTCCCCGACTTCCGGGCCGAGGAGCGCACGTTCGCGCTCGTCGCGCAGCTCGCCGGCCGCGTGGGCAGGGGGGCGGAGGGCCACGTGCTGGTGCAGACGATCACCCCAGATGCGCGCAGTCTCGAAGATGCCGCCGCCCACGACAGCGACGGCTTCCTGGCCGGCGAGCTGGAGCGCCGCCGCGCGCTCTCCTACCCGCCGTTCTCCCATCTGGTGCGCGTGGTCTGCTCCGCGGTCGATGGGCAGCGCGCGCTGCAGGCCGCGAAGGCGCTCGCCGGACGTCTCGCTCCGGCTCGAAGGAGCGGCGAAATCGGTCTGCTCGGGCCGGCTTCGCTGTTCCGTTTGCGCGGCCGCGAGCGTCAGGCGCTGGTGATAAAGGCTGCGCAGCGCGCCCTCGCGGTCAGGGCGATCGACGCGGCGGTGCGCGAGGTCTCGGCCGACCGCCGCCACGCCGGCGTCAGCTTCTCGGTGGATGTGGACCCGCAGTAGACCGGCCTGCAGTCTGCCGACGCCACGGGCGCCGGCTCGAGCCGGTTCAGCGCTGCCGGCGGCAGCGGGTGTGCTCGCTAGCGCGGGTCGGCGCGGTCGAGGTTCCAATGGCGCGAGGTCGAGCACACCCACAGCCATGGCTCCTCCTCGGTCGCGGCGGCCTCGGTCGATGGCACGTGACTGCGTGGGGAGAGGAAGAAGCGGGTGATCGTCCGCTGGCCGCCCTCGTGGTCGCCGTAGAGGATGTCGACGCTCATCGGCGTGCGCCTCTGCGTCGACTCCCGCAGCGGCTCGTAGAGCGGGTCGCTGGGATCGCGGATCGCCGCCTGCCAGAAGCTGATGTCGCCGGCGGGCACGTAGAGGTCGCGCTGGAGCCGGCGAAACTCCTGGAGCTCTCGCGGCGGCACGTCGCTGACGGCGCGCTGCGTCCATAGGCTCCAGCCGTGCAGCACGGCGAGCCCGGCGCCGACGTTGCGCAGCGGGATCGCGAGGTAGAGCTTCTGCTCGAAGCACTGCACCGCCGCCAGGCCGTCGCGCAGACCGAGCCAATGGTCGTCGACGAAGCCGACCTTCTGGGGAGCGTCCTGCGGGCGGGCGTTGAAGAGCACGGGGCGAAGGCCGACTTTCAAAGCCTGCTCGGAGACACGGGCGGCGCGATTGGCCGAGCGGGTGGAGGAGAACGTGGCCAGGGCGAGCACGAGCGTTCCCACGGCCGTGGCGAGCGAGGCGATCGTGCTTGCATCGAGCGCGGCGATCGTGCTGGCTGCGGCCATCGGGGCGCAGCCTACCCTCGCCGCGCCTGGCGCGCAGCCTGCTGGATTGCCGCCGCTCGCAGGCCCTAAACTGATCCCGATGAGCGAGCTGGACGTCGCAGAGCCCGAGCAGGAGCAGCAGCCCGAGGAACTGGATCCCGAGGTCAGGGCGCGTCGTGACGCGGCCCTTGCCCACGTGCGCAAGCTCGGGGACCCGGTGCTGCGCGCGAGAGCCCTCCCGGTGCAGCGCTTCGACGAGCATCTGGCCGAGGAGGTACGGCGCATGGGCGCCCTGATGGACGACGCGCTCGGCGTCGGCCTGGCGGCGACGCAGGTGGGGGTGCTGCACCGGTTGCTGGTGTACCGCACCGACCCCGAGCAGCCGCTGACGGTGCTCGCCAACCCCGTTCTGGAGTGGGTCAGCGAGGAGACCGAGGGCGCCGAGGAGGGCTGTTTGAGCATCCCCGGCATCCACGTCGAGGTTCACCGGCCCGCGCGCGTGCGGGTGAGCGGGCAGGATGCGACCGGGGCGTCGATCGAGATCGAGGCGGAGGGCCTGGAGGCGCGTGTGATCCAGCACGAGGTTGACCATCTCGACGGCGTGCTGATCCTCGACCGCATCTCCAAGGAGCAGCGCAAGCAGGCGATGCGCGCGTTGCGCGAAGCGCTCCCCGAGCGCGACGCCTGACGCGGTGGGCCCCGGCCGTTGCGAACAGTCTTCCTCGGCACATCCGAGTTCGCGGCTGGCGTGCTGCGCCGCCTCTGCACAGGAGATCACCGTCCCGCTCTGGCGATTACGCGGCCCGACCGCCCAAAGGGGCGGGGACGGCGGCTCGCTGCGCCACCGGTGGCGCAACTGGCGCAGAGAGCTCGGCGTCCCGCTCTCCCAACCGGAGAGCGTGAGCTCGCCGCAGACGCTGGCGGAGGTCGAGAGCGTGGAGCCGCAGGCGCTGATCGTCTGCGCATTCGGCGCTCTGATCCGAGAGCCGCTGCTCTCCAGCCACCCGATGCTCAACATCCACCCATCCCTGCTGCCGAGGTGGCGCGGCGCGGCGCCGATCGAGCGCGCGATCATGGCCGGCGATGAGCGCACCGGCGTCTCGATCATGCGGCTGACAGCGGGCCTGGACAGCGGGCCAGTGTGCCTTGCCGCCGAGGAGCCGATCGGCCCCGATGACGACTACGGCAGTCTCGGAGGGCGCCTGTGCCTGCTCGGGGGCGAGCTGCTCGTACAGGCGCTCGACCGCATGGGCAGCGGCGATCCGCTGCCCTTCCACGAGCAGGATGAGACAGGGGGCGACCTACGCGGAGAAGATCGAGGCCGCGGACCGCATGCTGGACCCGGTCCGCACTGCGATCGAGCTGGAGCGAATCGTGCGGGCGCTGCACCCGCACATCGGTGCCCGACTCACGCTGCCCGAGGGCGCTGCGCTCGGCGTCCTGCGGGCCAGGGCCGCGGTGGCGCAGGAGAGCGTGGGCGCCAAGGCACCTCTCCCGCAGGGCGTGCTTGGCAGGAGCGGGGAGCGGCTGCTCTATGGCCTTGCGCGCGGGCAGGCCCTGGAGTTGCTGGAGGTGCAGCCTCCGGGCGGGCGGGCGATGGACGCTGCGGCGTACATGCGCGGTCATGCCCTCTGAGGCGCGTGCCTGCGCATACCGGGTGCTGAGGCGCGTCTTCGAGCAGGACGCTTACGCAGACCGGGCGCTTCACTCCTGCGCGAGCGGGCTTGGCACACGCGAGCGGGCGCTGGCGATGCATCTCTCCTACGGCACGATCCAGCGGATCGGCACGCTTGATCCCGCGATCGAGCGCCTGAGCGTGCGTGAGCTGAGCGCAATCGACCCGCCGGTGCTGGCCGCCCTTCGCCTCGGCCTCTACGAGATGCTCTACAGCAGCTCTCCCGCAGTGCACGCGGTGGTCGACGACGCGGTCGAGCTCACGAAGCGATCGCGCAGCCGCGGGCACGGGCTGGTCAACGCGGTCCTGCGGCGCGCGGCGCGCGAGGGCAGGGCGGTGCTCGGGCTGCTCGAGGACTCGACGCCCAAGACCGCCGCAATCGCGCACTCGCACCCTGCATGGCTTGCGCAGATGTGGTGGGAGCAGCTCGGCTCCGACCAGGCGCGCTCGCTGATGGCCGCCGACAACGAGCCCGCTGAGAACGTCTTGAGGGTCAACACGCTGCTCGCCGAGCCGGGGGAGATCGCCGCCGCGCTCGGAGAGCAGGCCGGCTCCACGCTGCTTGGCGTCCGCCTGCCGGAGGCGATCGTGCTGAGCAAGCCACTCGACCTGCACGCCTCAAAGGCTTGGCGCAGTGGGCTGGTGATGGCTCAGTCGCGGGCGGCGATGCTCGTCTCGCTGGTGCTCGACCCCAAGCCTGGGGAGCAGGTGCTCGACCTCTGTGCGGCCCCCGGCGGCAAGACCACGCACATCGCCGCGCTGATGCAAGGGCAGGGCAGGATCGTGGCCGTCGAGCGTCATCCGGGCCGCGCGCGCGAGCTGCGCGAGGCCGTGGAGCGAACGAGGGCGCGGTGCGTGGAGGTGCAGACCGTGGACGCCCAGGCGCCCCGGCCGGAAGGAGAGAGCTTCGACCGGGTGCTTCTCGACGCGCCGTGCTCCGGGCTGGGAACGTTGCAGGGCCACCCCGACCTGCGCTGGAGGGCAAGCGAGCGGTCGGTCCGCGAGCTGGCGGCTCTGCAGTGCAAGATCCTTGGCGCAGCCGCCGAAGCGGTACGTCCCGGCGGGACGCTGGTCTACTCTACGTGCACGATCTCCCACGCAGAGAACGAGCAACAGATGGAACTCTTCCTGGATGCGCATCCGGAGTTCGCGACCGAGCCAGCGGGCCCGGCGGCGGGCATGTCTGGCGCGGGGCCATTTCTCACCAGCCTGCCCGACCGCGATCGCACCGCAGGGTTCTTCATCGCGAAGCTGAGGCGGCAATGCGGATGACGGGCAACAAGATCGACCTGGGCCCGAGCTGCCCCAACTGCGCTGAGCCCTGGCTGCGTCCCACCAACCTGCCCGGACGCTACCGCTGCGTGAACTGCCTGCGGCGCTTCGAGCTGGCCTCCGTGTGCCCAAACTGCGGCGAGCACTCCACGATCGTGCGGATGTCCTCGACGGCGATCATGAAGTGCAACAACTGCGGCGACAGCATGCTGATGGCGATCTGATCCAGACCGTCGGCTGGGCGAGCGTTGTGTCGGCCCGTACGGCCGAGGTTGATCGCGTCCGGCTCCTCAGGCAGGATTGCGGCGTGAGCGACGGCTCTCCCATGCACGAGGTGCGCGTCGCGCCATCGATCCTCTCGGCGGACTTCTCGCGGCTCAAAGAGCAGGTCCAGGAGGTGCTGGACGCCGGTGCGCGGGTGATCCATGTCGATGTGATGGATGGTCATTTCGTGCCGCCGATCACCGTCGGGCCACTGGTCGTGGCGGGGCTCGCCGAGCAGGCGCACGCCGCCGGCGCGGTTCTCGACGTGCACCTGATGATCGAGCGCCCCGAGCGCCACGTCGCCGATTTCGCCGGTGCCGGAGCCGGCTCGATCACCGTCCACGCCGAGGCTACGCCACACCTCGCCTACGCCGTGGAACGGGTGCGCGAGCACGGAGCGGGGGCCGGCGTTGCGATCAACCCTGCGACGCCGCCGGAGGTGCTCCTGGAGATTGCGGAGCTGCTCGATCTCGCGCTGTGCATGACCGTGAACCCCGGATGGGGCGGCCAGCCGTTCATCGCGCGCTCGCCCGGCAAGATAAGTCGCCTGCGCGCGCTCCTCGGATACGCCGTTGCGATCGAGGTGGACGGCGGCGTCGATTCGACCACAGCGCCGCTTTGCAGAGAGGCCGGCGCCAGCCTGTTCGTCGCGGGGTCCGCGATATTCGGGAGTAAGAACCCGGGCGATGCCTATCGTGCGATCGCAGAGGCGGCCGGCGCGGACTAGCGCATCGCGGGCGCGAGCGTCTGCGTCGCGGGCACCAACGGGGCCGGCCGGCCGTGTGTCCTGTATTCGGCGTCAAGCCCTGCGATCGCTTGCGCATAGGACCGATCTGGCCGCGTGCCGTTGAAGTACACGCTCAGCGAGCCGGAGTCGCCTTCGAGTGCAACGCTCTCGCCGACCGGCGCCCCACCCGCCAGGCGCGCGGATTGCGCCCATCTCGGAAGGGCCCAACTCAGTCGTGTGCCGGGGGCGAAGTCGTCCTTCCAGGTCAGCGTCTCTCCGCTCGCACTGGAGCGCTCGGTGAAGGAGATGGTACCCCGCGCCGTCGGCGCGGAGACCACCGCAATGTGCTGTCCTGGACCAAGCCAGGCGGGGCTTGCGCCTGTGAGCAGGAGGATTGCTCCGGGCTGTGCTTCGCGCAGCAGCATGTTTCGCAGCAGCGCGATGTATTCGGCCGCGAAGTCGCCGTGCGGAGCGAGGTTCGTAGCCGAGGCACGGCCGCTGAAGGGCGCGGGGATCGTCTCCCAGCCAGCGTCGGTGGAGGTGGTGTGGTCGAGCTCGGCATAGAAGCCTTCGAGGGCGTCCTGCACCTGCCCGGACTCGAGCTCGGTCTCGAAGATCTTGAAGCCCAGGTAGTCGTGCAGGTCTTTGCCGTCGGCGTAGGTGGGCAGCCCCTGATCCATGTGCGCTCTGGCCCAGGCGATCGTCGCCTGCACTGCGGCCGAGGCGGCCGGCAGGATCTGGGTGGGGAAGGAGGCCCAGTAATTGCCCCAATCCTGTCCGTCACGCGCGTCCAGCACGGGCGGGATGTGGCCTTCCCGGGCGACCGCTGTCGCGATCGCGTCATCAAGCGATGCTTCGAAGCGTTCGTCGAGCGCCTGCCACTGGGTCGCGAGATCCTCGCGGCCGGCGAGCTCGGCGTCGGCGACAGCGGCACGCAACCCGATGGCGGCCCAGAGATCATCGCCTGTGATGTGCCCGGAGGCAAGCTCGTTGTCGTCGGGGCTTGCCGCCGGCAGCAGCCCGAGCGGATCGTTTTCGCTCGCCGCCGAGAGCCAGCCGATCGCCGCCTGGATGCGGGAGATCTGGCTTGTGGCATAGGCGGGGTCCTGGGTCAGCTCGGCGTGCTCCGAGATCGCCCACAGCGCCTGGCCGAGGGCGTCGTACTGTTCCGGCTGGCTGAGGAAGAGCCCGTTCTGGCCCTGGAAGGAGTCCATGAAGGCGAGGTTCTGGGCTGCCGCGCCGTGCAGGCCCGCGAGGTCGAGTGCCTGGGTCTCGATCGCCGCGTCCCTGACCCAGAAGGCTTGATACTGGAGCCGGTTGGGGGTCTGCTCGAAGCCTGCGTTTGTGAGAAGGCGCGAGTCGAGGATCTCCGCGATCGCGGCCTCATAGGTGGCGCTCACCTTCGGCTCGGGCACCGAGATCCTCATCATCCCCGCCTCCTGGGCTCTCCAGAGCTTGCGCAGCGCGACGGCTGCCTGCGCGACCGGCATGCGCGTAAGCGCGCGGTCGGAGGGGGCGCTGGCCGGCGGCGGTGCCAGCGGAATCTGCCATGTGAGGCTCGCATGCCCATGCGGCGGCAGCCGAAGCGTAAAGAGCCTCGAGTCGTGGGTGCTCGTCGGCGTGTCGCGCGGCGTGTCGCGGATCGTCTCACTGGACGCGGTCGGCCCGCGCGCCAGCAGCAGCCCGCTTCGATCCAGATCTCGGCCCTTGACGGTGTATGCGAAGCTCGCCGAAAACTGCTGACCCGGCTGGTAGTAGGCGCCGAGGGGGCCGCCGAGCGCGGGGCGCTGGAAGCGAAACGGGCTCGCAAGGCCACCGTCTGAGCTTTTGATCGGGAAGCCGGCGGTGTAGGCCACCGACATCTCCACCTGCGCCAGGCGCGTCCTCCCGGATGTGTTGCTCATCGAGATCGTCTGGTAGACGACCGGCTCGCCCGCGAGCGGGACGGCGAAGTCGCTCTGGGTGTAGCGCACAGACCCGTCGAAGAGCGTGCCGGAGTATGAGGGAATGGCGGGATCCGCCAGCGTGCGCATAGGCTGATCCCAGGGGGCAAGGCGCGATCCGAAGCGGATGCGGTATTCGGCAAAGCCCGTGTAGAGGTCGCCTTCGGGGGTGAGCTCGCCGCTTGCGGCCATCCCTGGCACGGCGAGCTGCTCGGTTGGCTTGGAGAGAAAGCCTGTGAGCGCCGGCAGCGCAAGCGCGGCTGGCGGGGCAGCGAAGAGCGCCAATGCGCCGAGCGCGAGGCTCCTCAGCGCCGGCGCGAATCGCATCCGGTTAGGAGGCTTTGATCGGCGGACCTTCGTATCTGATGCCGCTGGGGCTCGTCCAGCGCACACGCCAGTAGCTGCCCTTCACCGACGATTTCAGCGTCCAGTAGCCGAAGCCGCCTGTTTTGAGGTTCTTGAGAACCTGCCAGGATTTCGAGTGCGGGCGCTGTATCAGCACCGTCACGGTCGTGGCTTTTTTTGCTGGGCGCACGAAGCCCCAGAGGCTGTAACCGCCGCGGGTGCTCGTCACCGTGAGTGGAACCGGGAAGGCGTAGTAGAGCGGCTTCTTGGCGCCGCCCAGCTTCTCCAAGCCGGTCTGCGGGCCCTTGTGCAGGACGTCGTCCTTCAACAGGTACTGGCAGAAGCTCGCCACGTGCGGGTTTTCCCAGGCAAGGCGTTCGCTGATCGCGTCCCATTCGGCCGCCGTGGAGGGAGATACGCCGATATAGGGTTCGGGCTTGGTCCTGATCCCGAACTCGGTGATGTAGACCGGTAGACCGGCTTTCACGGCCCCGGCTTTGCCGGCCTTGTTGAGCGCTTGCACGAGCCTTCCGAGGGTGTTGATCGTGACGTCGTCTGGATTCGACGGGGTGCCGTAGGGCCCTGTGGCAGTGGTGTAGGGGTGGATCGAGAACCCGGCGGCGGGGAGGGGTTCGCAGGTCGGCGATCTCTTGTATTTGGCGTTCAGGCAGAGCGCTTCGCGCATGAAGGCGACCGGCGCGACGGCGTCGTAGAGCTGGCCTTCTTTGTAGTTTTTGTAGAACTTGGCGGTCGGTTGCGCTTCGCCCATCAGCACCTGTGGTTTGGAGAGGCCACCGGTGACGAGGCCTTTGTAGCCGGCCTGGAAGAGGCCGCGGTAGATCCAACCGGCTTCCGGCTTGCCGCTGGGGCTGAACTGCGGCCGCAGGAACGCGGGCTGGTTGGGCTCGTTCCATATCGCATATGTCGAGACCTGGTTGCCGAAGTGACGTGCCACCGCGGTCATGAATTCTTCGAAGTCGCGGTCGTCGGGGCGCGTTACGTAGGGCGCCTGCTTGTTGGAGGTTGCCCACCGCGGCACAGGCGAGCTCACCGTCAGCAGCACCTGCCATTTCAGCCGTTTGGCTTCGGCGATCACGGCGTCGTATTGGCCCCAGTAGTAGGAGGCGGGGTTGGCGGCTTCGAAGCTGGGCTTGGTGGCGCTGCCGGCGTCCGGCGCGATGTAGCCCCATGTCAGTTCGAGGCGCAGCGCGCTCACGCCGAGCGACTGGAGCTGCCTGATCGCGCCAGGGCTGGTGGCCGGATTCAGCAGCATTTCCGGCGCCTCGAAGTAGGTCAGCTGCCGCTGGGAGGCAAGCGCAGGGGCCGCGGTGCCAAGCGCAGCGGCGCCGAGCGAGGCGCACGCGAGCAGTGCACAGGTCAGGACGCGAAGACGCAGCATGGACACCTCGATTTCAAACGGTTGCTTTTCCAAGAGCGCGGACGTGCTCGCAGTGGCCAGCCGCCTGCCGGCGGGCGGGCAGACGTTGCGCCGCCCACAGAGGCTACGCGGCGCATAAGACACCCTAACCGACCAGGGGTTGCGGTGAGTACGGCAAGCAGGCCGATGTTTTTGCCTGACCCGAAGAGCCTGGTGACGGCATGCCGGAGAGCTCCGCCCGAACCCTTTCGTCTGCTCCGAAGCCGACGTTATCCTTGCTTTGCGCAATGACTTCCACGACAGACACAGACCGCGTCCACCTCGCGCGCGCGATCGAGATCGCAGCGCGCGGCAAGGGTGTGGTCACGCCCAACCCGATGGTCGGGGCGGTGATCGCCCAGGGCGATCGCGTGATCGGGGAGGGATGGCATGTGCGGCTTGGCGCAGAGCACGCCGAGGTGCAGGCGATCGCGGCCTGCGGGCAGAGCGACCTCTCGCAGGCCACGCTCTACGTCTCGCTGGAGCCCTGCTGCCACACCGGCAGGACCCCGCCCTGCACCGAGGCGATCCTCGCCGCGGGGATACGACGGGTCGTCGTCGCCTCCGAGGATCCGACCGAGAAGGCCTCCGGTCGCGGCCTTGGCATCCTGCGCGACGAGGGCGTCGATGTCGTGCTCGCCGAGGGCGAGCTCTCCAAGGACGCCCGGCTGCTCAACCAGCCCTTCCGCAAGCACGCCCGCGCGGGGCGCCCTTGGGTGCTCTTCAAGTCCGCCATGACCCTCGACGGCAAGGTCGCCACCAGAGCAGGCGACTCGCAGTGGATCAGTGGCGCCGAGAGCCGCGAGCTGGCTCACGCCTGGCGGCTCGCGCTGGATGCGGTGATCGTGGGGATTGGGACGGTGCTCGCCGACGACCCGCAGCTGACGGCTCGCCCGCAGGGCAGTCAGGCCGCGGACGAGCGCCAGCCGCAGCGCGTGGTCTTCGACTCGCTCGCGCGCATGCCGACCGATTCGCGGCTGATCGCCGACGCGCCGGCGATCCCGCTCACCGTCGTGGTCTCCAGGGCCGCCGGGCGCGCCGCCACAGACGCGCTCGAGGCCGGCGGCGCGCATGTCGTGGTCGCCGCTGGGGAGAACGAGCCCGCCCGGATCCGCAACGCGCTGGACCAGCTCGGCGCGATGGGGATCACCTCGGCGCTGCTGGAGGGCGGGCCGCACCTTGCCGGCGCGTTCCTGGACGCGGGGGAGATCGACGAGGTCAGGCTCTTCCTGGCGCCGGTGCTGCTCGGCGGGCGTACCGCGCGCGACCCGTTGGAGGGCGAGGGCGTGGAGAAGATCTCAGACGCGATGCGCGCGCTGACGCTTGAATGCGAGCGCGTGGGCGAGGACCTGATGATCTCCGCGCGCCTGCGGGAGTGGTGAGGCGCGATGCGGGCCCCCGGCGGGCAGGCGAGATGTTCACGGGCCTGATCGCCGACCTCGGCGAGGTGACGGTCTGCGAGCGCGACAAGCAGGGCGCGGAGCTCGAGATCGCCACCTCGTTGGCGAGCGAGCTGGCGCTCGGCGACTCGATCGCCGTCAACGGCGTCTGCCTGACCGCGACGGCGCTCGACGACGGCCGGTTCAGGGCGCAGGCGATCGCCGAGACGCTGCGGCGCTCCTCGCTGGCAAGCCTGCGCGAGGGCTCGCGCGTGAACCTCGAGCTGCCGCTGCGGGTGGGCGACCGGCTCGGCGGCCACATCGTCCAGGGCCACGTCGATGGTGTGGCGCGGGTCGAGTCGGTCGAGCAGGACGGCTTCTCACGCGTGGTGAGCGTGCAGTTGCCGCCCGATCTGGTTCGCCACGTCGTGCTGAAGGGCTCGGTCGCGCTCGATGGCGTGAGCCTCACGATCAGCGCACTGGAGGGATCTCGCCTGTCTGTATCTCTGATTCCAGAGACGTTGCAGCGCACCACGCTCGGCGCCGCGCAGCCTGGCGAGACGGTCAACGTCGAGGTTGACGTGCTCGCAAAGCACGTCGAGCGGCTGCTGGCGTCTACCCTTACGGGAGGATGAGCGCGACACACGATCACCAGACCGGCTCCGCCGGTCGCAGTGCGAACAGCCCCTTCGTCGGCGTGGAGGAGGCGATCGAGGAGATCAGGCAGGGCAAGATGGTCGTCGTCTGCGACGACGAGGACCGCGAGAACGAGGGCGACTTGGTGATGGCTGCCCAGTTCGTCACGCCGGAGGCGATCAACTTCATGGCCAAGGAGGCGCGCGGCTGGATCTGCCTGGCGCTGAGCCCCCGGCGCTGCGACGAGCTCGGCCTGGAGCTGATGACCGCCAAGAACGAGTCGGCGCTGCAGACGCCCTTCACGGTCACGATCGAGGCGCGCCACGGCGTCACGACCGGCGTCTCCGCCCACGACCGGGCACACACGATGCAGGTCGCGATCGACCCCGGCACGCGGCCGGAGGATCTGGTCCAGCCAGGCCATGTCAACCCGCTGAAGGCGAAGGCCGGAGGCGTGCTGGAGCGCACCGGGCACACCGAGGCGAGCGTCGACCTGGCGCGGCTGGCGGGCCTGATCCCGGCCGGGGTGATCTGCGAGGTGATGAACGAGGACGGCTCGATGGCGCGCGTCGGAGAACTGGAGGGCTACTGCGCAAAGCACGGCCTGAAGATGATCACGATCGCCGAGCTGATCGCCTATCGCCGCCGCAACGACCGCCTGGTGGAGCGCGTGGTGGCCACGCGGCTGCCGACCACCTTCGGCGAGTTCGAGGCGATCGGCTACCGCTCGCTGGTGGACGAGAAGCACCACATCGCGTTGGTCAAGGGCGACGTCGTCGGCAAAGAGGACGTTCTGGTCAGGGTCCACTCGGAGTGCCTGACCGGCGACGTCTTCCACTCGCTGCGCTGCGACTGCGGCGAGCAGCTGGCCTCGGCACTCTCGATGATCGAGCAGGAGGGGGAGGGCGTGCTGCTCTACCTCTCCCAAGAGGGCAGGGGGATCGGCCTGCTCAACAAGCTGCGTGCATACCGCCTGCAGGAGGACGGCTTTGACACCGTTGAGGCAAACGAGCGCCTCGGGCTGCCCGCCGACCTGCGCGACTACGGCATTGGAGCGCAGATCCTCTCCGACCTCGGGCTCTCATCGATCAGGATCCTCACGAACAACCCGAAGAAGATCCGCGGCCTGGAGGGATACGGGTTGTCCGTCAGCGCCCAGGTCCCGATCGAGCATGCCCCCAACGAGCACAACGCCGACTACCTGCGCACGAAGGCCCAGCGGATGGGCCACACCCTGCACCACCAGGGTCTCAACCTCGATGCGGAGTTGCTGCACAGCGAGCGCGAGCGCGACCGCGAGGAGCGCGAGCAGCGGTGAGCGCCGAGCCAGGGCGCTTCGCGATCGTCGTCGGGCGCTTCTACGAGGATCTGGCGCAACGGCTGATCGCCGGCGCGAGCGCCGCCTACGAGCAGGCGGGTGCGAGCTTCGAGGTCTTCGATGTGCCCGGCGCCTTCGAGCTGCCGCTGGCAGCCTCCTACGCCGCCGCCAGCGGGCGCTTCGAAGGGGTCGCCTGCCTGGGGGCGGTGATCCGCGGCCAGACCGACCACTACGACTACGTCTGCGCCGAGGCCGCGAGGGGCATCCAGGAGGTCGGCCTGCGCACCCACGTCCCCTGTGCCTTCGGGGTGCTGACCTGCGAGACGATGGAGCAGGCGCTCGCGCGTGCCGGCGGCGGCAAGCGCGACCAGGGCGCCCATGCCGCACAGGCGACCTTGCGGATGGCAATGCTGCGGCGCGAGCTCACGGCGCCCGCGCCCGCGCTCGGCTAGACTCACGCGCCTATGGCAAAGGTATGTCACAGCTGCGGCAAGCGCCCCGCGTTCGGTCAGAGCAGGAGCCACTCGATGGTCGCCACCAAGCGGCGCTTCGATCCCAACCTGCAGAAGGTGCGGATCCTCGTCGGCAAGGCGCCGAAACGCGTATACGTATGCACCCGCTGCCTGAAGGCCGGCAAGGTCGTCAAGGCCGCCTGACGGCCGGCTCGTGAACGACAGCGACCTCGCTCGCTTCCGCGCCGCCGTGGCCGGAGGCCTCGCGCATCTGGAGTCGCGCCGGCAGGAGGTCAACGACCTCAACGTCTTTCCCGTCGCTGACGGCGACACCGGCGACAACATGGCGCTCACGCTGCGGGCCGTCCTTGCCGAGCTCGACCGGCTGCAAGAGCGCTACGGCACAAGCACGATCGACGAGATCGGGCGCCCGGAGATCGTCGAGTCGGTCGCAAGGGCCGCGCTGCTCGGTGCCCGCGGCAACTCCGGCGTGATCCTCTCCCAGCTGATCAGGGGCGCCGCCGAGGAGCTCGTCTCCCGGCCCGGCGAGCTCGTGGACGCCACGCTGATCGGCGCCGCGATCGCCAACGCCGCGGACAAGGCCTACTCCTCGGTGCGCGAGCCCGCCGAGGGCACGATCCTCACCGTGGCGCGCGAGATGGCGCGGATGATCGCAAGCGACGTCGCGCACACCGCCGGCAGCACGCGCCTGGAGTCGGAGACCGCCCCAGCGGTACAGGACCGGGTGATCGCGGACACCCTGGAGCGCGGGGTGGTCGCCGGCCAGGAGGCCGTCAAGCGCGGCCCGGAGATGCTTGCCGCGCTGCGCGAAGCGGGTGTCGTGGACGCCGGCGGCTATGGCCTTACGATCGTCTTCGCCGGAGTGGTTGCGGCGCTGCGCGGCGAGGACCCGCCGGAGCTGGAGCACCACGCGCCCGCTCGCATCACCCACCCGGAGCACAGCTCAAGCACCTACCGCTACTGCACCAACTTCGCCGTCACCGGCGCCGAGCTGCGCCCCGCTGCCTTCATCGAGCCGCTGGAGCGGATCGGCGACTCGGTGCTCGTCGTCGGAGACTCAACGACGCTCAAGGTCCACGTCCACACCGACGAGCCCGAGCAGGCCGCCGCGCTCTTTACGGGAGCAGGTGAGGTCTCCCACTTCGACGTGGCGGACATGCACCTGCAGGTCGCAGAGCGCGAGCAGCGCATCGCCGGCCAGGAGGGCTCAGAGCACCAGCTGCCGCTGCCGAGCTTCGCCGAGCAGAACGGCGTGGCGAGCCCGGCGGGCGGCGTGAACGGCGCGGGCGCCGTGCGGATGCGCTGCGGCGCGCTCGTGGTCACCGCCGGGGCCGGGCTCATGCGCCTGTTCGCAGAGCTCGGCACGGACGTGATCGACGGCGGCCCGACGCTCAACCCATCCACCTATGAGCTGCTCGCCGGCATCCACGAGATCCAGGCCGAGGAGGTTGTCGTGCTGCCCGGCAGCCGCAACGTCGTGATGGCCGCCGAGCGCGCCGCTGAGCTCTCCGACAAGCAGGTGCTCGTCGTGCCGGCGCTCAGCCAGCAGGCCTCGCTGGCCGCTGCGGTCGCGCTGATGCCGGACCGCGGCGTGCGGGAGAACGCGGCTGCGATGAGCGCCGCGGTCGAGGCTTTGCGCATCGGCGCGGTCGCCCCCGCCGCACGCGACGATGCCCAGGGGCGCTTCGAGCGTGGGCAGGCGGTCGGCTTCCTGGACGGCGAGGTGATCGCGTGGGGCGAGCCGGATCGGACGCTGCTGAGCGTGATCGAGCGGCTCGCGCAGGAGGCGGAGCTTGTCAGCGTGCTCTCAGGGCAGGGCGCCCCGCTTGGCCCCGACCAGATCGAAGCGATCGTTGACGGCAGCATCGAGGCGGAGCTGGAGCTGCGCGAGGGCGGCCAGCCCGCCTACTGGTGGCTGCTCTCCGCCGAGTAGCGACCGCGACGCGCATCATCATGGGTTGCCATGCGCGCAGCCACGCAAGCCACCGAGCTGACCTCGGACCTCGAAGCGGGGCAGGCGCCTCGCGGCCTTTTCTCTGGCGGGCCGCCGCGCCGTGAGGAGTTGCTGAGCGCGGGGGTGCGCTCGCCGCGGCCCTCGCAGCTGCAGCGCCCGCTGCAGGAGTCCTCGCCAAAGCTCGCCGGGGCGTTGCAGGCGCTCGGGATCGGCACGGTCAGCGACCTGCTGGAGCACCTTCCCCGAGAGCTGCGGGCAAGCCGCACCGTCGCGACTCTGAAGGTCGGCGAGCAGGCGACGATCGCGGTGCAGGTGGGCTCGGTCAAGCGCCGCACGATCAGGCGTCGCGGTGGCGGCAAGCTCACGCTCGTCGAGGCCAACGTCTTCGATCACAGCGGCGCGATCTCGGCGACCTTCTACAACCAGCCCTGGCTGGCCGACCGCTATGGAGAGGGCACGAGGCTGCTGCTGCACGGTTCGCTGCGGCCGCGCAGGGGCTTCTCCGTCGCTCATCATGCGCTAGCACCGGAGAGCGAGCAGGCGCCCGCGGGCGCCGAGAGCGACGCAGCGGTCGCGCACTACCCCGTGACAGAAGGCGTCTCCTCGACACAGATGCTTACGCTCGTCCAGAGCCACCGGTCGGCGATCGCTGAGGTGCCAGAGCCGCTGCCGGGCAGGCTCAGAGCCGCGCAGGGCCTACCCGATCGCGCCGCGGCGCTTGCGGCTATGCACTTTCCGGGCGATCCGGCCGAGCAGGAGGCGGGGCGCAGGCGCCTTGCCTTCGAGGAGCTGCTGCTCGCCCAGCTGGCCTTGCGCCGGCGGCGCGCGCTGCACGGCGGGGCCAGGGCGCCCGCGCTTGACCAGCCGCCGGAGCTGACCGAGCGCTGGCGCAGCCGGAGCCTGCCCTTCGAGCTGACGGCCGACCAGCTCGCGGCGATCGCGGCGATCGACGAGGACCTCGCCCGCACGCAGCCGATGCAGCGGCTGCTGATGGGAGAGGTGGGCTCCGGCAAGACGGTGGTCGCGCTGCACGCGATGCTCAGAGCCGTCGAGCACGGGATGCAGGCGGCGCTGATGGCGCCGACCGAGACGCTCGCCGAACAGCACTTCGCCACGCTTCAGGCGCTCGCCCCCGAGGGCCTGATCGCCTCGGCGCTGCTGACTGGGTCCACCACCGCGGCCAGGCGCCGGGACGCGCTCGGCAAGCTTGCATCCGGGCAGCTGCAGCTCGTGGTCGGCACCCACGCCCTGATCGAGGGCGACGTTGAGTTCGCGCGCCTGGCCGTCGTGGTGGTGGATGAGCAGCACCGCTTCGGCGTGGCCCAGCGCGCCGCCCTTGCCGCGCGCGAGCCCCAGCCCCACGTCCTGCACATGACCGCTACGCCGATCCCGAGGACGCTGTGGCTGGCCCATTACGGCGATCTGGACCAGACGCGCCTGACGCAGCTGCCCAAGGGCCGCAAGCCGATCGCCACGCACGTGGCCTCCAGCTCCGCCGAGCGTGCGCGTGCCTACGAGCGCATCCGGGAAGAGCTGCGGGCCGGCCGCCAGGCGTTCGTCGTCTGCCCGCTCGTCGCTGAATCGGAGCAGTTGGAGGCAAGGGCGGCGACGGCCGAGCACGCGCGCCTGGCGGCCGGCGAGCTTGCGGGCTTCATGCTTGGGCTGCTGCACGGCCAGATGCGCCCCCAGGAGAAGCAGGCGGCGATGGCCGCCTTCGCCGCCGGGGAGAGCGACGTGCTCGTGGCCACGACCGTGATCGAGGTCGGGATCGACGTGCCCAATGCGACCGTGATGCTGATCGAGGACGCCGACCGCTACGGGATCTCCCAGCTGCACCAGCTGCGGGGCCGCGTCGGCCGTGGTGGCCACGCCTCGCTGTGCCTGCTGTTCGGCGCGAAGGGCTCACGGCGGCTGCAGGCGCTTGCCAGGCACAACGACGGCTTCGCCCTGGCGGAGATCGACCTGCACCTGCGCGGCGAGGGCGACCTGCAGGACGCCGGGCAGGGCGTGCGCCAGAGCGGGCAGCGCGAGATGAAGGTCGCCCGCCTGCCGCAGGACACGCCGCTGCTCGAGGCCGCCCACGCATGGGCGGGAAGGCTGCTGGCCGCAGACCCAAACCTCGCCGCGCCCGAGCACGTGCTGCTGCGCGACGCCCTGAAGTCGATTCCCGCATGAGGCTCGCGCTCCCGGCATGCGGGTGATCGCCGGCCGCTTCGGCGGGCGGCGCCTTCGCGCTCCGCGCGGCTCGGCCACCCGGCCGACCGCCGACCGCGTCAGAGAGGCGCTGTTCTCGATGCTCGGCGCCCTGGAGGGGGCAAGCGTGCTCGACCTGTTCGCGGGCACCGGGGCGCTTGGCATCGAGGCTCTCTCCAGGGGCGCGGCGGAGGTCGTGTTCGTGGAGCGCGACAGGCTCGCGCTCGCCTGCCTGCGCGCGAACCTGTCCGCGCTCGGGCTTGGCGCGGAGGGCGGGGAGCCACAGGTGCAGGTGCGCGCCCGCGACGCCTTCGCCGTGCTGCACCAGGCCGCGATGGACGGCGAGGCATACGATCTGGTCTTGCTGGACCCGCCCTATGCGCAGGCCGACGAGTGGGGGCCAAGGCTTGCGCAGGCGCTGCCGCAGGTGCTGCGTCCCGAGGGTCTGGTTGTCGTCGAGAGCGACCGCCGCGCGCCGCTCGCGGTCGGCCTGCCGGTGAGGCGGCAACGCCGATACGGAGACACTTCGATAACAATCCACGGCAGCGATGAGCATTGAGAAGGCGATAGCGGTCTGTCCGGGGTCCTACGACCCGGTCACGAACGGGCACCTCGATGTGATCCGCCGTACCGCCGATCTCTTCGACGAGGTGATCGTCGCGGTCGTCAATCGCTCGGTCAGAAAGAGCGGCACGCTCTTCTCCACCGAGGAACGCGTCGGCTTCATCGAACGCGCGACCGCCGGCCTTCCCGGCGTGCGCGTGGAGCCCTTCACGACGCTCGTCGTGGACTTCGCAAGGAGCGTGGGAGCCACGGCGATCGTCAAGGGCCTGCGCGCGATCTCCGACTTCGAGTACGAGCTCGAGATGCATCAGCTCAACCGCCGGCAGGCCCCCGAGGTCGAGTCGGTCTACCTGATGGCAAGCTCCGAGTACAGTTTCCTTTCATCAAGCGGCGTGAAGGAGCTTGCGACCTTCGGCGGCCGGATCGACGATCTGGTCCCGGCGGAGGTCGCGGTACGGTTGCAGGAAGAGTGCGAGCGCTGACGAACCAAACCGAAGCACTCCAAATGCGAAATGCGACTTTTCCCTTCGACAGAACCCGCGCCGGCCACCGGCGCCCAGTCACCGCGGAGGTGACCTGAGCATGGATGTCCTCGTCCTGATCGACAAGCTCGACGACCTGGTCCACAACGCAAAGCCCGTCCCGCTCACCGACCAGGTGCGCGTGGACAAGGAGGAGATCTACGACCTCCTCGACCAGATGCGCGCGACGATCCCCGAGGAGATCAAGCAGGCGCGCTGGATCGTCAAGGAGCGCCAGGAGATGCTGGCCGAGGCCAAGCGCGAGGCCGAGCGGATCCTGACCGAGGCCCGCGAGCGCCAGGAGCGGCTGCTCAGCGAGGAGGAGGTCACAAAGCAGGCCGAACGCGCCGCGGAGGACATCGTCGAGGACGCCCGCGGGCGCGAGCGCGAGATCCGCCTGGGCGCAGAGGACTACGCCGACGAGATCCTCGGCACCCTGGAGGTCAACCTCTCGAAGTTCATCGCCGCGGTGCAGCGCGGGCGCGAGCGCCTGGCCGGGAAGGACGAGCCGGCAGAAGTCTCCTAGACGGGTGTGGTTCCAGCCGGCGCATGCGCCGGTCGGTACCCAACATGGACGTGTGACATGCAACACGCCCATGATCCTGATTGCGGTCGTTATCGGGTAGGGTCACGCCCGTGAGCTCGCAGGTGAGGCACAGGCTCGAGGTGGCGCGGGTCCTCCTCGGCACCGGGATGATCGCGCCCACCCGCCCCGACAGGGCGGCGAGAGCGATCGCGGCGCTCAGGCGCTGGGGGCCGACGCCTGCGGCCGCCTACACCGGTTCGGCCGCACGCTATCCGCAGCGGCTCGCGATCGTAGACGATCGCGGGGCGCTCACCTTCGAGCAGGTGCACCGGCGCAGCAACGCGCTCGCGCGCGGGCTTGCCGCGGAGGGCATCCGCGAAGGGGATTCCGTGGCGATCATGTGCCGCAACCATCGCGGCTTCATCGAGGCGACCATCGCGTGCTCGAAGCTGGGCGTCGGCGCGCTCTATCTGAACACCGCTTTCGCGGGACCGCAGATCGCGGACGTGATGCGCAGGGAGGACCCCAAGGGCCTGATCTACGACCAGGAGTTCACAGAGCTCGTGCGCGAGGGCGGCGTGGGACGCAAGCGCTTGGTGTCCTGGTGCGATCCGGGGGAGAGCTCGGAGGACCCGACGCTCGAGCAGGCCATCGCCGCGTCCAGCGACGCGGACCTGACGCCGCCGACGGAGAGCGGGCGATTCGTGATTCTTACCTCCGGCACGACGGGCTCGCCGAAGGGCGCGGCCAGGAAACAGCCCGACTCGCTGGAGCCGGCCGCGGCGCTGTTCTCAAAGATCCCGCTGAAGGCCCGCCAGAGCACGGTGATCGCCGCGCCAATGTTCCACTCCTGGGGCTACGCCCACTTCACGCTCGCTCTGCCCCTGGCATCGACGCTCGTGCTGCGGCGCCGCTTCGACCCGGAGGAGACCCTGCGCGCGGTCGCGGAGCACAGCGCCAGCGCCCTGGCCGTCGTGCCGGTGATGCTGCAGCGGATGCTGGAGCTACCCGCCGAGGTGCTCGCCCGCTATGACGTCAGCTGCCTGCGCGTGATCGCCGCCAGCGGCTCGGCGCTGCCGGGCGAGCTTGCGATCAGGGCAATGGACGCCTTCGGCGACGTGCTCTACAACCTCTACGGCTCGACCGAGGTCGCCTGGGCGACGATCGCCACCCCCGCCGAACTGCGCGCCGCGCCGGGAACCGCCGGCACGCCGCCGCTCGGGACCGTCGTCAAGCTGCTCGACGAGAGCGGTCGCGAGGTGCCGAAGGGCCAGACGGGCCGAATCTTCGTGGCCAATGAGATGGTCTTCGAGGGCTACACCGGCGGCGGCAACAAGGAGATCGTCTCCGGCCTGATGAGCACTGGCGACGTGGGCCGGCTCGATGCGCAGGGTCGCCTCTTCGTGGAGGGCCGCGACGACGAGATGATCGTCTCCGGCGGCGAGAACGTCTTCCCGCGCGAGATCGAGGACCTGCTCGCCGACCACCCGGGGATCGAGGAGGCGGCGGTGATCGGCGTGCAGGACGCCGAGTTCGGGCAGCGCCTGAAGGCCTTCGTGGTCCTGCGGCAGGGCGCGAGCCTGACCGCGGAGCAGATCCAGGCATACGTCAAGCAGAACCTCGCCCGCTACAAGGTGCCGCGCGAGGTCGTCTTCGTGGAGCAGCTGCCGCGCAACTCCACGGGTAAGATCCTCAAGCGCGAGCTGGCCGCGACGCAGTAGGACCCGTTCTCAGGCGCTTGCGCCCGTCTCCGGGCCCGCCCGCGCCGACTCGCTCGTGTGCGCCGCTAGCCTGCAGATCATGGCTCCGCTCACCCATCTCTACGACCTCGCAAGCCTGCACCTGCGCACAGGGCAGGGCCGGCGCCTGGATCTGCTCGTGCCGCTGGAGGGGATCGCCCTGGGCGGGCAGGAGTACGCGGTGGAGCCCGCGGCGGTGCCGCTGATGCTTGAAGTCTCGCGGATGGCGGGCCAGGGCTATGCGCTGCGGATCTCCTTCGAGGCGGCGCTCTCGGGGCCCTGCATGCGCTGCCTGAAGGACGCCCAGCCGGTGTTGCAGATCGACGCGCGCGAGGTCGAGGTGCCGGGCGGCGAGGGCGACCTCGACAGCCCATACGTGCAAGAGGAGACGCTCGATCTCGCGGCCTGGGCCAGGGATGCGTTCGTGCTCGCGGCGCCTGTGGCAGTGCTCTGCCGCGAGGACTGCATGGGCCTGTGTGCGGTCTGCGCGGTCGATCTGAACGAGATCGGACCGGAGCACTCCCACGAGAGCGCGCCCGACCCTCGCTGGGCGAAGCTGCGCGAGCTGGAGCTGGAATGAGGCCCCCCGCACCGGCCGTAGGGCTCCGGTTACGCTAGCCTTCAGCGACCATGGCCGTCCCGAAGAAAAAGCAGTCGCATACGCGCACCGCCACGCGGCGTGCCCAGCACCGCATCTCTGCCCCGACCGTGAACGAGTGCCCGCGCTGTCACAGCCCGCGCCGGCCCCACCGCGTCTGCCCGATCTGCGGCACCTACGCGGGCCGCGAGGTCCTGGCGCAGAGCGTGCACGAGCACGATCACGACGACGATCTCTAGCCGGTGAGCGAGGTGACCGTCCGTGCCGAGAGCGGCGCAGACGGGCAGCAGGCTGCGGGCGAGGATGCCGTGTGCCCGCAGGCGCCTGTGATCGCCGTCGACGCGAACGGCGCCGACCTCGGTCCTTCCGAGGTGGCCGCCGGCGCCGCGATTGCGGCTCAGCGGGGAGCCCGGGTGCTGTTGTTTGGCCCCGCGGGGGAGATCGGAGCGACGCCGGCCGGCGTCGAGCTGGTCGATGCTCCGATCTCGATCGCAAAGAGCGCCGATCCAGCCAAGGCGGCTCGCTCCACGCCGCAGGCCTCGATCGTACAGGCCGCCCGTGCGGTGGCGCAGGGGCGCGCCGACGCGCTGGTCTGCGCCGGCGGCACGGGTGCAGCGCTGGCAGCGGGCCTCTTCAACATCAAGCGTGCCAAGGGCATCCACCGGCCGGCGCTTGCACTGCCGCTACCGGTGCCGGGCGGGACCGTGACGCTGCTGGACGTGGGCGCAAACGCCGAGGCCAGGCGTGAGCATCTGGTTCAGTTCGCCTTCATGGGCGCGGCGCTTACGAGCAGCGTGTTCGGCGTGCAGCGCCCGCGCGTCGCGCTGCTCTCCAATGGGGCCGAGCGCGAGCGCGGCAACGCCCTGGTGCAGGAGGCGCACGCGGAGCTGGCAGAGCGCGCCGCGGCGGCGCCCTTTGATTTCGTCGGCAACCTCGAGGGCGGCGAGGTGCTCTCGGGAACCGCCGAGGTGATCGTCACCGACGGCTTCACGGGCAACATCGCCTTGAAGCTGATCGAGGGGGTCTCCTCGACGGTGCTCGGCGCGGTGCGCGAGGCGGCGGGCAGCTCGCTGATGAGCAAGCTCGGCGGCGCTCTGATGCTGCCTTCGCTGCGCGCGTTTGCCGAGCAGATCGACCCCGAGGGCCAGGGCGGCGCCTACCTGCTGGGGCTGCGCAGCCTAGGCGTCGTGCCGCATGGGAAGTTCAGCAGGAACGGATTCGCCGAGGCAATCCTGCGCGCGGAGCGCGGAGCGCGGGAGCGGATCGCCGATCGCACCCACGCCGCGCTGGACGCGGCGGGCGCATTGCGAGTCGTCCCTGCAAGCTCCTCTTCCAACGGGCGGGAGTCCTCCGCATCCGGTCAGGACGCTAGCCTGCCAGCGCAATGAAGACCAAGGACCAGGTGCTGGAGCTGATCAGGGACCACCTCGCGGACGAGCTCGACCTCGATCCCGAGAGGATCGAGGAGGGCACGCGCTTCAAGGAGGACCTGGAGGCCGACTCGCTCGACCTTTACACCCTGGTCCAGGAGCTCGAGGACAACTATGGGATCAAGATCTCCGACGAGGACGCGAGCAGGATCCTCACGGTCGGGCAGGCGGTCGACTTCGTGCTCGCGCATGCGGCCTAGCGGGTCGCAGGAAGCCTCAGAGGCGGGCACAGAGACCACCGGCGCTCCGCTGCCGGCGCCTGCGAGTCTGGAAGCGCTGCTGCAGGAGCTGCCACCCGATCTCGCGACCCAGGTCTTCACCCACGCCTCCTGGAGCGAGCGGCGCGGCGCCTCATACGATCGGCTCGCCTTCCTCGGCGACAGCGTGCTCGCGCTCGCCGTGACCTCGCACCTCTACCCGCGGCTGGAGGCTGACCGGTTCGGGGCGGGGCGGCTCACGAAGATCAGGGCCCAGGCGGTCTCGGGCCCCTCGTGCCGCGCGGTCGCCGAGCGGCTGGGGGTCACGGAGCGCCTGCGTGCCGCTGCGCCGGCTGAGCTCGCGTCCGGCGCAGCCGGGATGCTGAACACCGAGCGGGTGCTGGCCTCGGTGATCGAGGCGGTGATCGGCGCCTGCTTCCTGAACTGCGGCTACGAGCGCACCGCGGAGGCGGTGGTGGAGGCCTTCGCGCCGGAGATCGAGCAGGCGCTCGAGCACCCCGTCGATTTCAAGTCCGCGCTGCAGGAGCTGCTGGCCCAGCGCGGCGCGGTCGTCGGCTACGCCGTGGTCGAGGAGTCCGGGCCGCCCCACGACCGCATCTTCGAGGTGGCCGCGAGCGTCGCCGGCGAGGTGATCGGCAAGGGCAGGGGACGCAGCAAGAAGCTCGCCGAGCAGCATGCGGCGCGGCAGGCGGTCGAGCGGCAGCAGGAGGCACGATCGGAATGAGCGCCAAACATCCAGAGGAGGCCTGAGCGATGCATCTGCGCTCGCTGAGCCTGAAGGGCTTCAAGTCGTTTCCCGACCGCACCCGCCTGGACTTCGGGCCGGGCGTGAGCGTGGTGGTCGGGCCAAACGGCTCGGGCAAGTCCAACGTCACCGACGCGGTGCTGTGGGCGATGGGCGAGCAGTCGCCGCTGGCGGTCCGCGGGCAGTCGATGCAGGACGTGATCTTCGGCGGCGGTAGGGGAATCCAGGCACGCAGCGCCGCCGAGGTGGAGATCGTGCTCGACAACTCTGACGGCGCGGTGAGAGTGCCCTTCAGCGAGATATCGATCGTGCGCCGCCTCGACCGCTCCGGCGAAGGCGAATACCGGCTGAACGGCGCGCGCTGCCGCCTGGCGGACGTGATCGAGGCGCTCTCGGACACCGGTCTTGGCAAGGAGAGCCACTCGGTCATCTCCCAGGGGCGGGTGGAGTCGATCGTGATGAGCAAGCCGCGCGAGCGGCGGCTCTTGATCGAGGAGGCCGCAGGCCTTGGCAAGCACCGCCGCCGCCGCCGCCGCGCGCAGCTGAAGCTCGTCAAGACCGAGGAGAACCTCGACCGGGCGCTCGACGTCGAGCGCGAGGCGCGCAGCCGCCTGCGCCCGCTCAAGCGCCAGGCCGAGGCCGCAGAGCTGCATGAGCGCCTGGAGCGCCAGAGCCTTGAAATCCGCCTGCGCCTGGCGTGCGAGGCCGCGCGCGTGAGGCGCGAGCAGCTCTCTGCTGCCGAATCGCAGGTGCGCGCCGCAAGGGAGGCCCAGGCAGTGATCCAGTCGCGCCTGGAGGGCGTGGTGGCGCGTCGTGGCGAGGCCGAACGCGCGCTCGCGCAGCGCGCTTCTGAGCGCGACGCGCTCTCGCGGCGCCTCTACGGCGCCCGCTCGGCCCGCGAGCGGATGCAGATGCGCGCCGAGCAGGTGGCAAGGACCGGCGAGGCGATCGCGGCGCGGATCGAGCAGGCCGCCGCCGAGCTGCGGGCGCTCTCGGCGGTGATGGAGGCCGAGCACGAGCATGATGAGGACGCCGGTCGCCTGGAGGCGCTCGAGCAGGAGCTCTCGCAGCTCCTGGCAGAGCAGGAGCAAGCGCTCGAGCGCGAGCTGGCCGAGCTTGCGCAGCAGTGCGAGCAGCACGAGCGGCGCACCGCCGAGCTCGAGCAGCAGGCCACGCAGGCGCGTGCGGCGCGCGGCGATGCCGACGCGGCGGCCGAGTCCGCCCGCCAGGCGCTCTCGGGCGCCGAACGCGAAGCGCAGGACGCGCGCCGCGCCGCCGCCCAGGTCGGCGCCGAGCTCGCGGCCGCCAACCAGTTCCTGCGCAGTCACTCCCATCCGCTGGCGCGCCGCGTCGCAGGAGCGGGCGAGTCCCCGGTGAAGGCTCTCGGCGAGCTGCTCGGCGTCGAGCAGGGCTGCGAGCTGGCGGTCGCCGCGGCGCTCGGCGGGCGCCTGGAGGCGGCGCTCGTGAGCGACATGGCGGGCGCGACCAGCCTGCTGGACGCGGCCGGTCCCGATGGCGGCAGCGCGCTGCTGGCCGGCGGGGCCGCGGCCCTTGCGGCTGCGGGCGCCGAGGAGACGGAGGACCCGGCCGGCGAGGACTTGCTGCCGGAGGCCGATCCGCCCACGGCGGAAGCGCGTGCGCTTGCCCGGACGCTGAGCGGTCCCGGGCCGATTGTCGCGCTCGCACGCGGCCTGCTTTCAGAGGCATGGCTGGTGGAGCGGCTGGAGGAGCTGCCCGATTCCTTCCAGGGCGTCGCAGTCACCCGAGGCGGGCGCGTCTGGTTCTCCCAGCTGCGCGAGGTGCGTCAGGTCGCCGAGGGCGGTGCTGAGCGCGTGCTGGCCAAGCGCAACGAGCGCGACGGGCTGATCGCCGCGACCGAGCAGGCCGCGCAGGCCGAGAGCTTGGCCCAGGGGGCCGTGGATCGGGCGCTCACGGTGGTGCGCGAAGCCGATGTCCGGCGCGAGAGCGCCGAGCGGACGCTGCGCGAAGCAGAGCGCGCCCTCGGCGAGGCGCGCGAGGAAGAGCGCCGTGCAAAGTGGGTGGTCGAGCGTCGACGCTCATCGCCCCAGGAGGGGCCGCTTGCGGTGCGCCGCGCTCAGCTGGAGGGCGAGCTGGCGGCAGAGCGCCGTCAGGCGCAGCGGCTGGAGCGCGAACGGCAGGAGCGGGCCGGCCGCATGCTCTCGCTGCAGGCCCAGCGCGCCGCCGACGAGGAGCTGCTGCCGGCTGCAGAGCGCCTGGCGGGTGGGATCGAGCAGGCGCGGGAGGCGACGGCCGCGTGCCTGGCCGAGCTCGAGGCGCTGCTTGCCGCCGACAGCCAGGCCGGCGAGCAGATGGCCGCCGAGCTGCGCTCCTGCGCGGCCGAGGAGGCCGAGATACATGCGGCGCTGCGACGCGAAGGCGAGGCCGTGACCGCGGCCGAGGTCGCCGCCCAGCGTCTGCGCGATGCCGTCGGGGAGATCGAGCAGGAGCTGGCTGCCGTGGCGGAGGGGATGCAGATCGAGCAGCCCCCGCCGGAGGACGCGACGCCGCTCGACGCTGAGGAGGAGCATGCTTTGCAGGGCCAGCTGCAGCGTCTGCATCGCCGGCGCGAGCAGCTCGGACCGGTCAATCCACTGGCTCAGGAGGAGTACGCGGAGGCGCTTGCCCACGTCGAGGAGCTCGAGGCGCGTCGGGGCGACCTGGAGACCGCGTTGCGCGAGCTGCGCACGGTGATCCGCGACACCGACCGCCAGATCCAGGAGACCTTCCAGCAGACCTTCGACGCGGCGGCCCGCAACTTCGAAGAGCTGGCCAAGGAGGTCTTCCCCGGCGGCAGCGGCCGTCTGCGCCTGGTCAGCGAAGACTCCGGGCCAAAGCCGGTGCTGGGCGGCCAGGCGCCGGCCGACGGCGAGGCCGCAGAGGCACGGGCGGACGCCGAGGCGAGCGTCAGCGAGCATGAGCAGGACGAGCAGACAGGCTCGGGTCAGGATGCGCTCGAGGGCGTCGAGATAGAGATAACGCCCGCCGGCAAGTCCGCCAAGCGCCTCTCGCTGCTCTCAGGCGGGGAGAAGTCGATGACCGCGCTGGCGTTCCTGTTCGCGGTGTTCCTCGCCAAGCCGTGCCCGTTCTACATCCTCGACGAGGTCGAGGCCGCGCTGGACGACCTCAACCTCGACCGGTTCCTCGGGCTGCTGCGCCGCTACGCCGACAGGGCGCAGTTCATCGTGATCACCCACCAGAAGCGCACGATGGAGGCGGCGGACTGGCTCTACGGCGTCTCGATGGGCGGCGACGGGGTCTCGAAGGTGATCTCGCGCCGGCTGCCGCCGGCCGAGGCCGAGACCGATCCGCCGCCGGCGCCGAAGCTCGAGGCCGCCTGAGAGCCGCCCCCTTCGGCCTCGGCCGCCGCCTGAGATAGTCTCGCCCGCCGATGGCACGTCAGTGGAGCGACCTCTTCATCACCGCCGACGGCGAGCCGGCGCTCGAGCCCGACCTCGAGCAGCGCGGCGGCTTCCTGCGGCGCCTGCGTCAGAGCCTCTCCAAGACCAGGCAGGCACTCTCGGGCGAGATCCAGGCGACGTTGTTCCAGAGCCTCGACGAGCACACCTGGGAACGCCTGGAGGAGGCTCTGATCATGGCCGACGTGGGGGTCGCCACCACCGCGGCGGTCGTTGAGGAGCTGGAGCGCGAAGCGGGCGAGGGGCGCCTGCAGAGCGGGCAGGAGCTCTCCGAGCGCTTGATCGCGCTGCTGGCGAGCACCGCGATGGTGGGGGAGGGCACGATCGACATCAGGCCCCAGCCGACCGTGATCATGGCCGTCGGGGTCAACGGCACCGGCAAGACGACCACGATCGGCAAGCTCGCCTGGCATCTGCAGCGCGAGCTTGGCAAGACGGTGCTGCTCGGCGCCGCGGACACCTTCAGGGCGGCGGCCAGCGAGCAGCTTACGGGCTGGGCGCAGCGGGCGGGCTGTGAGATCGTCACCGGGCCCGAGGGGTCGGACCCCGGTGCGGTGGCCTTCGAGACGATCTCGGCGGCGCAGTCGCAGGGCTTCGACGTGGCGATCGTCGACACCGCCGGGCGCCTGCACAACAAGGCCGACCTGATGGGCGAGCTCGGCAAGGTGGGCAGGGTGATCTCACGGCAGCTTGCCGGCGCGCCGCACGAGACGCTGCTGACGATCGACGCGACCACCGGCCAAAACGGCCTGCGGCAGGCCAAGATGTTCGCGGAGACGATCCCGATCGGCGGAGTCGTGCTGACAAAGCTCGACGGCACCGCGCGCGGCGGGATCGCGCTGGCGATCGCGCGCGAGCTGGGGCTGCCGGTGAAGCTGATCGGGGTGGGCGAGTCGCTCGAGGATCTGCGGCCCTTCGACCCCGATGAGTTCGCGCGCGCCCTGATAACGGCTGAGTGAGCGCGCGGTGCGATAATCGGTGCTATGGGTGCAGCGATTGTCCTCCTTGTGGCAGCGTGCCTGCTCGGTATGGGAGAGATGCACACGGGCGGCTTCTTCCTCGGGCCGTTCGCGATCGGCGCGCTGATCGGTGCGGTACTGGGCTTCGCCGGTGCGGGGGCGGCGGCCAGCCTGATCGTGTTCGTGCTGGTCTCGCTGCTGGTGCTTGCGATGCTGCGCCCGCTTGCTGTCAGGCACAGGCGGCTGCCGCCGGCGGTGAGGACCGGTGCCGCGGCGCTTGTGGGCCGTGACGCGATCGTGCTGGAGCGGATCGCCAACCACGACGGCGTCGGATGCGTGAAGATCGGTGGCGAGGTGTGGACCGCGCGCAGCTATGACGACGATGAGGTGATCGATCCCGGCGAGCAGGTCCAGGTCGTCGAGATCAGGGGCGCGACCGCGCTCGTAATGCACTGAGGGCGCCCGCAGCTCGCTGTCGGCGAGTGCCAATGAGAAAGGAACTGGGTCAGAGATGGTCGCATTGATAGTCGTCGCGGTAGTCGTCCTGTTCGCGCTGTTCGTCGCGGCGAGGGCGATCAGGATCATCCCGCAGGCAAGGGCCGGGGTCGTCGAGCGCCTCGGCCGCTACAGCCGCACGCTCGAGCCGGGCCTCGCGGTCGTGACCCCGTTCGTCGAACGGGTGCGCCCGCTGGTCGACCTGCGCGAGCAGGTGGTGAACTTCTCGCCCCAGCCGGTGATCACCGACGACAACGTCGTGGTCGCGATCGAGACGGTCCTCTACTTCACGATCACCGACCCGCGCTCGGCCAGCTATGAAGTCGCAAGCCCGTTGCAGGCGATCGAGCAGCTCACCGTCACCACGCTGCGAAACGTGATCGGCGGGCTGACGCTGGAGCAGACGCTCACAGCGCGGGAGAACGTCAACGCTGAGCTGAGGACGGTCCTGGACGAGGCGACGGGCAAGTGGGGGATCAGGATCAACCGCGTGGAGATCAAGTCCGTCGATCCGCCGCAGGACATCAGGGCGGCGATGGAGAAGCAGATGCGCGCCGAGCGCGACCGCCGTGCCGCGATCCTTACCGCCGAAGGCGAGCGGCAGGCTGCGATCCTTACCGCCGAAGGCGAAAAGCAGGCGGCCGTGCTGCAGGCCGAAGGCGAGAAGCAGGCGGCGATCCTGCGCTCCGAGGGTGAAGCGAAGGCGATCGACACCGTCTTCACCGCGATCCACGAGGGCAAACCGGACAAGGCGCTGCTCAGCTACGAATACCTGCAGATGCTGCCCCAACTGGCTGAAGGCAACGCAAACAAGGTGTTCGTCGTGCCCTCGGAGTTCGCGCAGGCCTTCGGCGGCATCGGCGAGGCTCTCAGCGGTCGCGGCGGGGGCGGCGATCATGGCGCCGGCGGCGCCAAGGGCGCCGAGCTTCCGGCGGGCACGCAAGCGCCCGAGGAGAGCTAGAGCAGAAGATGTTCGAGGCGCTCTCCGAGAGGCTGCAGGCGACGCTTGCCGAGGTCCGCCGCCACGGCACGCTGAGCGAGCAGGACATCGACGCCGCGATGCGCGAGATCCGGCTCGCGCTGCTGGAGGCGGACGTCAACTTCAAGGTTGTAAAGCGCTTCACCGCGGATGTGAAGCAACGCTGCCTTGGCGCCGAGCTCGTGGGCAAGCTGAACCCCGCCCAGCAGGTCGTGAAGATCGTCGCCGAAGCGCTCGCGGAGCTGATGGGGGCCCCGGCATCGAGCGCCCTGGCGCCTGCTGCGGTGGAGGACGGCACGGCTCAGGAGGCGGGGGACGAGGCGGCGCAGCGCAAGCTGCGCTTCTCATCGAGCCCTCCGACGGTGATCCTGATGTCGGGCCTGCAGGGCTCCGGCAAGACCACCGCGGCCGCCAAGCTCGCCCGCCACCTGCGCGAGGAGCACGGCTCGGCGGTCGCGCTTGCCGCCTGCGACGTATATCGCCCAGCAGCAGTCGACCAGCTGGTGAAGGTCGGCGCGCAGGCGGGCGCGACGGTCTATGAGCAGGGAACCGAACGCGACCCGGTGGAGATCGCCTCCTGGGCCCTTGCGCAGGCAAAGCAGGACGGCAAGGACGTGCTGATCGTGGACACGAGCGGGCGCCTGCACGTGGACGAGGAGCTGATGGCCGAGCTCGTGCGGATCAGGGATGCGGTGCAGCCCGAGAACGTGCTGCTCGTGCTGGATGCGATGACCGGCCAGGACGCGGTCGGCGTGGCGGAGAGCTTCTCCGAGGCGGTGCAGTTCGACGGCGTCGTTATGAGCAAGCTCGACGGAGACGCCCGCGGCGGGGCCGCGCTCTCGGTGCTGGCCGTCACGGGCAGGCCGATCCTGTTCGCATCCACCGGTGAGCGCCTGGAGGAGTTCGAACGCTTCCATCCCGACCGCGTCGCGCAGCGGATCCTCGGCATGGGCGACGTGATGAGCCTGATCGAGACCGCCGAGAAGGAGTTCGACGAGCAGCAGGCGATCGAGATGCAACGCAAGCTGCGTCGCAACGAGTTTGGCCTGGACGACTTCCTGGATCAGCTGAAGACGATCCGGCGGATGGGGCCGCTGACCAGCCTGCTGGGGATGATTCCCGGCCTCGGCGGCGCCCAGCTGCGCAACATGAACGTGGACGAGCGCGAGCTCGACAGGCTGCAGGCCATCATCCTCTCGATGACCCCGCAGGAGCGGCGGCGCCCGGAGACCATCAACGGCTCGCGCCGGCTGCGGATCGCGCGCGGGTCGGGCACGAACGTCCAGCAGGTCTCCCGCCTCATCAAGCAGTTCGGCCAGATGCGCAAGCTGATGCGCCAGGTGGGGCGCGGCAAGATGCCCGACATCGGCGCTCTGATGCGCCAGGCGCGCTGACAGCCGCTAAGCTCTACGGCCAAATCAGCAAAATGAGCCCGCTCAGCGTTTGCGGGATCGGTCAGAGAGGACGACGTGTCAGTCAGGCTCAGGCTCACCAGGGTGGGCGGCAGGAAGGATCCCAAGTGGCGCGTGGTCGTCGCCGACCAGCGCTCTCCGCGCGACGGTCGCGTGATCGAGACGATCGGCCACTACGATGCGCAGACGAGTCCCTCGACGATCGTGATCGACGAGGAGCGGGCGCGCAGCTGGCTCGCGCGCGGCGCCCAGCCATCAGAGGCAGTCGCCAAGCTGCTGCGCATCCAGGGCATCGGGCCCGCCGGCCAGGCCTGATCGCGGAGCGCGCCTTGCCCGGGCAGGAGCATCAAGGCGCTGAGGGCTCTGCCGCACGCCCGGTCCAGGACCTGCTCGCCTACCTCGCACGCGGACTCGTGGACCATCCCGATGACGTTGTGGTCGAGCGCTTCGACGAAGACGACGGCGCGATCCTGCTCGAGCTGAGCGTCGCCGAAGACGACTACGGCAAGGTGATCGGCCGCGGCGGGCGCACCGCCCAGGCGCTGCGCACGGTCCTGCGGGCGAGCGCCGACGGGCAGGGGCGCCGGGTGCTCCTTGACATTGTCGACTGAGCGCGGCAAGGCTCAGATCTCCGCCGGCCGGGTGGGCCGGCCGCACGGCCTCGACGGCGGCTTCCATGTCAGCGCCCCGCGCTCGCGCCTGCTCGAGACCGGGATCTGCGTGCAGATCGGCGAGCGGACATTGAAGATCGCGCGGCGCGGCGGCACCGCCGAGCGCCCGATCCTGCACCTGGAGGGCGTCGGCGATCGTGACGCGCTGGCCGTCCTGCGAGGTCTCGAGATCAAGGTCTCCGTCGAGCAGGCGCCGTCGCTGCAGGAGGACGAATGGTGGGCGCACGAGCTTGAGGGTTGCCGCGTCAGCGACGGCCAGCGCGAGGTCGGCACGGTCGCAAGGCTCCTGGAGCTGCCCTCCTGCGAGGTGTTGGAAGTAAGCCGCGAGCGCGAGCAGGCGCTGCTGGTGCCGATGGTCAAAGACGCGATCAGGAACGTGGACATGGAGCGTAGGCAGATCGACATCGACCTCGCCTTCCTCGGAGAGCAGGCATGAGCACCGGGGGTGCGGCCAAGCGTGCTTCGATGGCTTGTCGGAAGGTCCGGGATGCCCGCTGGATGCAGGCGCGATGAACATCGACGTCTTCACGCTCTTCCCCGACTGGTTCGACTGGTTCTTGGGCCAGCGTCATATCGCCAACGCGCTGACCGCCGGCTCGAGCCTCAACTGCGTCGACATTCGCGGCTACACGCCGCTCAGCGGAGGCCAGGTGGACGACACGCCCTACGGCGGGGGCGCGGGCATGGTGCTGAGGGTCGACGTGATGGACGCCGCACTCAAAGGCCACTACGGCATCGATCCGGCGCAGCTGCGCGCCGGCCGCCGCGTGATCGCGCTCACGCCCTCGGGCAGGCTCTTCGATGAGGCCTATGCAACCGAGCTTGCGCAGGAGCGGGAGATCACGCTGCTCTGTGGCCGCTACGAGGGCTTCGACGAGCGGATCCTGGAGCACCTGGCCTCAGAGACGCTCTCGATCGGCCGCTACGTCCTGTCCGGCGGAGAGCTTGCGGCGATGGTGCTCTGCGACGCGGTGATGCGCAAGCTGCCGGGCGCGCTTGGGCATCGAGACTCCGCGGTCGAGGAGTCCTTCAGCCAGGCACTCGATGGCGCTCCCGAGTACCCGCACTA
Source organism: uncultured Actinomycetota bacterium (assembly GCA_963790265.1). Classification (GTDB taxonomy): domain Bacteria; phylum Actinomycetota; class Thermoleophilia; order Solirubrobacterales; family Solirubrobacteraceae; genus Palsa-744. The sequence continues at coordinate 1,942,491 of CAWBNT010000001.1, read as the reverse complement.
CACGCGCCCGGCCGAGTACCGCGGCTGGCCGGTGCCCGAGATCCTGCTCTCGGGCCACCACGAGCGGATCAGGCAGTGGCGGCGCGAGCGCAGCGCCGAGCGCGACCGGGCCTGAGAGGAGCCACCGGGTGTCAGGCGGCGCGCTCACGCGCCGCAAAGGGGCCCCGGTCCGCTACCATTGCGGACCGCGTCGAGGCTTGCGCTTGCGCATCTGCGTGTCCAGGCCTCGGTACGCGACACTCACTCCAGATCATGAGCAGCGTCATCGACAGACTCGAGCGCGCGCAGCTGCGCCGCGTCCCACAGTTCGCCTCCGGCGATCGCGTCCGTGTCCACTTTCAGGTGATCGAGGGCAGCAGGCGCAGGGTGCAGGTGTTCGAGGGCGTCGTGATCAAGCGCCAGGGGCATGGCGTAAGGGAGACCTTCACAGTGCGCAAGCACTCTTTCGGCGTCGGCGTGGAGCGCATGTTCCCGCTGCACTCGCCGAAGATCGAGCGGATCGAGGTCGCCGCGCGCGGCGACGTCAGAAGGGCAAAGCTCTACTACCTCCGGGACCGCGTGGGAAAGCGCGCGCGCGTCCGCGAGCGCCGCTACACGGGGCCGGAGGAGACGGTGGAGCCAGGGCTGCTGGCACAGGAGCAGCCCGAGATCGCCGACGCCGAGGGGCCGCAGGGCGCGGCCGCAGACGGTGGCGCGGAGGCGGTCTCAGAGGTGGCGGACACTCCGGCGCAGGCGCCGGAGGATGGCACGGAGCAGGCCGGCGAGCCCGCGGCGGACGCACAAGCCGATGGGCAGGACGGCGCGGATGCGCAGGCATCCCCCGAGGCCACCGAGTCCGCCGCCGAGCCCGAGGCCACGTGATCCCCCGCACCAAGTCGCGGACCGGCTCGCTGATCGAGCTGGTGGTGATCGTCGCGGTCGCACTTGGCTTGGCGTTGCTGATCCAGGCATTCATCATCAAGCCCTACGAGATCCCCAGCGGATCGATGGAACCGACCTTGAAGGTGGGCCAGCGCGTCCTGGTCGACCGGATCGGCATGCACTTCGATAGCCCTTCGGTCGGCGACATCGTCGTCTTCCATCCTCCGCAGGGCGCAGAACACGAGATCTGCGGGTCGATCGCCAGGCCGCCTCACGTCGTCGGCTCCGGCGGTGCGCCCTGCTCGCGGCCGGTGCCCAAGGAGGCGAGCGTCAACTTCATCAAGCGCGTGGTCGCCGGGCCTGGAGAATGGATCTACATCAAGGAAGGCCACGCCTACGTCGCAAGGAGCGCGCGTGGCCCCTACAAGCGCGAGCACGACCCCTACATCGCGCCCTGCGGAGGGAGCCCGGAGTGCGATTTCCCGACGCCGATCGAGGTTCCGCCCGAACACTGGTTCATGATGGGGGACAACCGTGGCGAGTCCGACGACAGCAGATTCTGGGGCCCGGTCCCCACGAAGTGGATCATCGGCGTTGCCTTCGCAACCTACTGGCCGCCCGATCGCATCGGCCTGCTCTGAGCAGGGCTGAAGGATGCCGGTCGCCGCCGCCTCCAAGCAGTCGGACGCAGGCCGGGCGCGCGCTGCCCGCAAGAAGGCCACTCGCTCGGGCCGCCGGCTGTTCAAGTTCGACAGGGAGATCGGCACCCGTCTGATCGCCGGGGCCGACGAGGCGGGCAGGGGCTGCCTCGCCGGCCCACTCGTCGCTGCCGCCGTGCTCTTCGATGTGCAGGCGCTCACTCCGGCGCAGATCCGAGCCCTACGCGACCTCGATGACTCAAAGCAGCACACCGCTGAGGCGCGCGAGCGGATGTACCCGTTGATCCTCACGACTGCACGCCGTGTCTGCGTCGTGACAAGGAGCGCGCTCAGCATCGACAGGCGCGGGCTGCACAAGACCAACCTCAGCGCGCTCGCCGACGCCCTGCGCCAGGTCACCGACGGCTGCGAGCACGATGTCACGCGCCTGGTGGACGGCTTCTCGTTGCCCGATCTCGAGCTGCCGCACAGGGCGGTGATCGGCGGCGATGGGCGCAGCGCCGCGATCGCGGCCGCCTCGATCGTCGCGAAGGTGACCCGCGATCGGTTCATGCACCACGCTGACGAGCTGCATCCCGGCTGGAGCTTCGCCCAGCACGTCGGCTACTCCACGCCGGAGCACCGTGAGGCGATCCTGCGGCTCGGGCCAAGCCCGCTGCACCGGATGTCGTTTCAGTCGGTGGCCTACGCGCAGCTGGAGCTGATCTAAGCGTCGAAGAGGCGAGGGTGCTAGGTGTAGTTCCTGAGTAGGTTGGTTCATCCGGGTCCCCTTGGAGGCTGGGAGCTGCCAAGCACCCCAGTCCAAGGAGAACCGGATGAATCTGCACGCTAACGCGGCGCTCAGCCTGAACAGGCGCCGACTGCTTTGTAAGCGAGTTGTTGATGAGACGTGGACGGTGACGAAGGCGGCCGAGGCCGCCGAAGTCAGCGTCCGGTGCGTCAGGAAGTGGGTGGGGCGCTATCGAGCAGAGGGCGAGACCGGGCTGTTCGATCGGTCTTCTGCTCCACACCGGATCCCGCATCGCACGAGGGAGGAGCGGGTGCAGGCGATCGCTGCGCTTAGACGGTTGCGGTTCACGGGCCCCGAGATCGCTGAGACGCTCGGGATGGCGCTCTCGACCGTCTCGGGGATCTTGTTGAGCGTCGGGATGGGCAAGCTCGGCCGGATCGGACTGGAGCCAGCAGTCCGCTACGAGCGCGAGCGGCCAGGCGAGCTGATCCATATCGACGTCAAGAAGCTCGGACGCATCCAGGGCGGTGCTGGCAAGCGCGTCACGGGCAAGCCGCGCCACAACTGGGAGCGCTCAGATCGCTCTGGAACCCGCCGCAAGATGGTTGGCTGGGAGTTCGTGCACATCGCGATCGATGACTGCACCCGCATGGTCTACGCCGAGGTTCTCTCCAACGAGAAGGCCAGTACCGTCGTCGCGTTCCTTCACCGCGCAGTCGCGTTCTTCGAGCGCCACGGCATGACCGTGCAGCAGCTGCTCACCGACAACGGCGGCGCCTACCGCTCAAGCGTGCACGCGATCGCCTGCCGCATGCTCGGTATCCGCCACCTGCGCACCCGTCCTTACCGCCCCCAAACCAATGGCAAGGCAGAGCGGTTCATCCGCACTATGCTCGGCGGCTGGGCCTACGGCGCGATCTACCGCAACAGCACCGAGCGCACCGCAGCCCTTGACGGATGGCTCTTCTACTACAACCATCACCGAAAACACTCAGCCCTCAGCCACAAGCCCCCGATCACTCGCCTCAAAGCGCACCAACCTCCACAGGTCTTACAGCTAGTCGACGGCGATCTGCACCGTCACGGCATCCTGCGTCACGCCCACCCGCACGCCGGCCATACGAGTCGATCCTGCGGCTCCTGCACCCATCCACACCCGCCTGCTCGCCCGTGCTTGCCGGCGCGATCGGGTTCGCCGGCAACTGGCTCGCGGTGCTGGTACGCAGCCGCGCCGGGCGCCGGATGGAAAGCCCCGCGCTGATCGCAGACGGCGATCAGGCCCGCGCCGACGCAGACGTCTCGCTTGCCGTCATCGCGAGCGCCATCGCAATCGCCGCGGGCGCCCCGATCCTCGATCCCGTCATCGGCCTCGGCATGACCGCATCACCCACCAGAGCTGGCTCACGGTACGCGGCCACCCCCACCTCTAACTTGCGCAGGGCAGCCCTCGCCGGTGTCGTCTACGTCGGAGGGGCCAGCGTCGAGCGCCGTGCCCGCGGCGGCGTACACCGGCTTGCGGTTGAGACGTTTTCGCTGGAAGTCCTCAGCCAGGAGCGTGCCCACCTCCCGAAGCAACGAGCGCCGGTCGCATCCCCGACGCGCCAACAGCCTGGCGGTGGCGCCCAACAGGCGCGGCGGGGTGAAGACTTGCGAGGGCCGCGACCGGTGGCTATAGAAAAGATCCAGGAATGTGCCTATCTTGCCCTGCTCCAGCAGTCGCCTCTCAATCTCGGGTAGCACCGCGGGCGTCGACCCAGCCTTCCCCATATCGGTCGCGAGCCAGTAGTGCTCGGCCGCGTCCTTGTCTCGCCAGCTGCCCCAGGCCGCCATCTCACTATCGATGTCTTCTCCGGAGCCATCCAGCGCGGTTGCGATCGCTGGCACGAGCGCGTCGACCTGCCGAAACGCGTCCTGTATGCCCTGGCCCGGTGTTGGGTCCTTGAAGTTGCCGGCGTCGCCGACCAGCACCCAGCCGGGGCCGGAGGCCTCCCGGAAGAACCCCTCCCAGCGCAGCATCCCAAACAACTTCCCGGTCCGCCGCGCGCTCGAGAGCGCCTGCGCCACGGGCCGGCAGCTGCACGCGTACTCCATGAAGCTGCCCTCCAGATCCTCCCTGAAGCGAGGGAGATCGACCAGATCCGGGATCAGGATGACCTGATAGAGGCCGCTGTCGGCGGGCGTCGCGATCACCATCCGGTTGCCCCACCGGTGGAACACAAATGCCGGATCGGGGTCGGGCGCGACTCCCTCGAAGAAGGACCAATAGAGGAATCGCTCGTTCGGCGTGAGGTTGTACTTGCGAGCCCCGACAAGGCTTGCGATCGTCGAGTTGCGACCGTCGGCGCCGACAACCAGCCGTGCCCGGAGCGTCCTCTCCGAGCCGTTCTGTGCGACCCGCACGCCAGCCACTCGACCCCGATCCTCGAGGAGTCTTGTCACCTTGCTCGCCATCCGCAGATCGGCGCCCGCCTCCGCGGCGGTCTGCGCCAGGATCGGATCGAGCAGCAGCCGACGCACCGATGCTGTACCGCCGACGTCGCCTGAATGCAGCTGAATCGAGGTCACGAACTCGAGGTCCTCCGCGCGCAAGTCGACGCGGTCGACGAATGGCGCGCCGGTCGCGCGTATCTTGTCGATGACCCCGAGGCGGTCTAGGAACGTCAGCGCCTGGGCCTCGAAGATGTGCGTCGAGAGGGTGTCGCTCGGAAAGCTGGCCTGCTCCACGAGCGCGACCTTGACGCCCCGGCGTGCGAGCAGCGCCGCCAGCGGCGACCCCGAGCAGCGCGCACCCACGACGATCACATCGAATTCTTGGCTCATGCGTCCTCCGATCTCTGGTCGTTGCGAGGCCTGGCCTCATTGCTAGCGAGACTGACCGGCAGAGGCTCGTGGTACATCGGCGAGATGGCGTATTCGAGCCGGCAGCAGTGGCGTATTCGGTGCCAGTGTTGCCGGCTCGAACGTTCCTAGGTGCTACAGCTAGATCTCTCTTCGCGCCGCTTGCGCTGCGAGCTCGGTGCGCGATGAGACGGCGAGCTTGGCGAACACATGGGACAGGTGAGCCTGGACGGTACGGGGCGAGATGAACAGGCGCTCGCCGATCTGAGGGTTGGTCAGGCCCTCGGCGACGAGCTGCACGACTCGCAGCTCGGCCGGGCTCAGGCTCTCCCAACCGCGCAACGGCCGTTTGCGCTCTCCACGGCCACGCTCCGCGTAGGCGACCGCATCATCGAGCGACAGCGAGGCGCCGGCTGACCAGGCCGCCGCGAAAGCCTCCTCACTGAGCGTCTCGCGCAGCGCGCTGAGCTCCGCTTCGTAGAGTGGCTGACGCACCGGGAAGCGCACGCAGCCCAGGTCGGCGCGAATGGTATCTGCCGCGCCCAGCAACCGAACGGCCTGCTCTTCGTTCTGCAGCTCGCGGACGAGCGCAGCGAGCGACTCCAGCACGTCCGCGACGCCACCCGGGTCGCCGGCGTCATGGAAGGCGCGCAGCGCCTCGTGTAGCAGCTGCTCAGCTGCGGAGACCTCGTCGGCCGCGCGTGCGAGCTGCGCCTGTGCCTCGAGTGCGGCCCCGATCGCCAGCGGGTTCCCGCTCTCGCGCGCGACGAGCGCCGCTTCTTCGATCGCGGCCACGGCCGGCGCCGTCTCTCCGCGCGCCAGCTGGGCGGCTGCTGTGATGAGCAGCGCGCCGACGGTGAAAGAGGTGTAGTTGTTGGCGCGCGCCGCCGGCAACGCCTCGCTCATCAGCGCCTCCGCGCGCTCGAGCTCGCCGGTGGCGTACTCCAGCAGTCCCAGGTACCACTGCATCAGTGGCGTGGCGTCGTGGGCCATACTCACGCCCAAGGTGATCGTCTCCTCGATGTGCGCTCGCGCGGCCGCCCACTCCCCGGTGCGGATCTTGGTGAAACCAAGGAACCCGAGATCGACCATCGCGAACAGCGGGTCGCCGAGCGAACGCGACTGCGCGAGAGCCTCCCCCAGCATCGCCTCCGCCTCCGCGAATTGACACCGCCCCGCCGCGTTGCCGCCGAGCCAGGTGAGCGACTCACGGATACCGAGCAGGTTGCCCGCCGCACGCGATACCGCCAGGGCGTCTTCGAGCAGCGGCGGCGCTGCCTTCAGCCACCCGCCAACGTTTGCAAGAAAGCCGGCTCCGTAGAGCGCATCGGCCAGAAACCAGGCGTCCCCGCGTGGGCGGGTGATGGCGATGCTCTCCTCGAGCACGGGCATGGCAGCCTCCGGCTCGAGCGAGATCAGCGCCCACCCGATCAGATCGAGCGCTCGACCGACCGTGCCCTCGTCGCCCACTTCACGCCCAATCGCAAGCGCCTCCTCGGCAAAGCGCCGCGTCGCCACCCAGTCGGTTTCGATCGTCCCGATGTGGCCCACAGCGATCAGCGCCTTTGCCCGAGGGAGCGCGCTTGCACCCTCCCCGGCGAGCGCCGACTCGAGGTGCCCCTTGCCCTCGCGCCAGTGGCCACGAGCCTCGAAGAACAACCACAGCGCAGCGGCGAGGCGTAGAGCCTCCTCGACGCGCCCCGCATCGACCGCCCACCCGAGTGCGCCGCGGAAGTTGTCGAGCTCTGTCGTGAGCGGCCCGAGCCACTGCTCCAGGCGCGCCCCGAACAGGTCCGGCTCTGCGGTCTCGGCAAGCCGCAGGTGGTAGTCGAGGTGCTGGTTGCGCACGAGCGTCGCCTCGGCGGCGTCGCTGAGCTTCGTCCGCGCGTACGCACGGACGGTCTCCAGCAGCGCGTAGCGAGTCTTGACGCCTTGCTCCTCGACTTGCACCAGCGACTTGTCAACGAGGCTCGCGAGCAGGTCGAGGATCTCAACGACCTCTAGGCCACCGCTGGCGCAAACCGCCTCGACCCCATCGAGCGTCCAGCCGCCGGCGAATACGGAAATGCGCCGGAATAGTGTTTGCTCCGCCGCGCTGAGCAGGTCGTGGCTCCAATCGACCGAGGCCTCGAGGGTGCGCTGCCGTGGCATCGCTGTGCGTGAGCCCCCCGTCAGCAGCACGAACCGCTCGCGCATTGCGTCGGCGATCTCCTGCGGCGTCAGCAGCCGTACACGTGCCGCCGCCAGCTCGATCGCCAGGGGGATTCCGTCCAGGCGCCGACAGATCGTTGCCACCGCCTGCGCGTTTGCGTCGACCAAACGGAAATTTGGTCGCACGTGTCGCGCCCGATCGCAGAACAGCTGGATTGCTTCGACATCCTCGAGCGCGGCTCGTGCCAGCTCGGCTTCCGGAACCTGCAGCGAGGGAACCCGCCAGCTCTGCTCTCCCTCGACCCCCAGCGACTCGCGGCTCGTCGCCACAATCACAACACCAGGGCACGCCTCGAGCAGCCTGGCCGCCAACTCGGCGCACGCGCCCAGCAGGTGCTCGCAGTTGTCGAGTGCGATCAACAACCGGCGCTCGGCGAGCTGCGCCGTCAGCGTGTCGGTCACCGGCTGCGACGGGAACTCGCGAATCGAAAGCGCGCTCGCAACCTCGCTGGCCACCAGCGCCGAATCGCTGATTGGCGCCAGATCCACCCACCACACACCATCAGGGTGATCGTCAAGCGCCTCGGCAGCCACCTGCAATGCTAGCCGTGTCTTCCCGCATCCGCCCGCGCCGGTCAGAGTAAGCAGGCGCGATCGGCTGAGCAACTCGCGGACCTCCATGATCTCGGCCTCGCGGCCAACGAAGCTGGTGAGCTGGACGGGCAGATTGTTCGGGAGGGCTGACAGCGAGCGCAGCGCCGGGAAGTCGTCGTGTAGATCCGCGTGGCACAGCTGGTACACCTGCTCCGGCCGCGCCAGATCGCGCAGCCGATGCGCACCGAGGTCACGCACGCTCACTCCTTCGGGCAGACCACCTGCCACCAGCTCATACGTCGAGCGCGACAGCAGCGTCTGCCCGCCATGTCCGATCGCCCGCAGCCGAGCACAGCGATGGATCGAGGGACCTGTGTAGTTACGCGGATCGCGCAACACCGCGTCCCCAGTGTGCAACGCCACACGCACGCGCAGATCCACACGCTCAGGCCACGGCTCGCTTCTCAACGCCCGCTGCAGATCGAGTGCGCATGCAACCGCATCCGACGCTCGCACGAACACGCCGACCGCACTGTCACCCTCTCCCTGCTCCTCCGGAAGCACCCCGCCACGCGCCTGCATAGTCTCGGCGAGCAGGTCGTGGCAGCGCGCCATCACCCCCGCCATCACCTCGCCCCGCTCTTCCCACAACAAGGTCGAGCGCTCGACATCGGTCAGCACGAACGTCACCGTCCCAGTCGGGACGATCGCCACCGCGTCCTGATCAACTCCGCCCACCGGAATCATGATCGCCTCGTCCATCATCCCAAGCCTGCCGTACCGTGCGGTGGATTACATCGGCCAGATGGCCTATTCGCCGTCAGAGCCGGCCGACCGGCGACGTCCGCTCGCTTCGACCGATCCCTGTCCGTGCACGCGATCGCCTGCCGCATGCTCGGTATCCGCCACCTGCGCACCCGTCCTTACCGCCCCCAAACCAATGGCAAGGCAGAGCGGTTCATCCGCACTATGCTCGGCGGCTGGGCCTACGGCGCGATCTACCGCAACAGCACCGAGCGCACCGCAGCCCTTGACGGATGGCTCTTCTACTACAACCATCACCGAAAACACTCAGCCCTCAGCCACAAGCCCCCGATCACTCGCCTCAACGAGCGCACCAACCTTCCCGGTACCTACAGCTAGGCGGCCAGTGTGCCTGCCACCGGCTCGACGCGGAAGACGGACGGGAAGCGGTCGGCCAACGCGGTGGCGTGCAGAGCCGAGCTGACAGCGCCTGCCGCCAGCTCGGCGGCAGCTGCGTGATCTGTCTGCTCGCTTGCGAGCACGAGAATCATCGTCCCACGAGGCGATGGGGCCAAGCTCTGGATGCTCCTTCTCCAGATGCTCAATGAACGGCAGCCACTGCTCTTCCTCCTGGAAGGGCATTTCGGCAATCGAGATCCAGACCGGAACTCCATCCTCATGCGTTATAGCCCTTTCGCCTCAAGCAGGCGATGAAGTTCGTCAGCGAGCGCGACGAGGAGGGGGTGCCAGCGATGCGGCACGGCGCATCTTTGCCGTGTGGCGGGAAGAAAAGCCAATATTCCTTCCTCTTCTGCACACGCCATTCCTGGCGTTCGGCGCGTCGCCTGATCCTGTTGAAATCGCCTCCGGAAGTCATCGCATCTTCTCACCAGGCGCCTTCCACGTGATCCAGGCGCAGGAGGCGGTCCTCTCGATCGACTACGATGCCGACTGCGTCGAAGCGCAGGTCGCGAGCGTGCGGAGAAGGTGAGCGGCCTGCAAGCCAAGCGCTCGCGAGGCGGCGCTGGCGTGCTCTCTGTCGATGGCGAAGGCCCTCCAGCGGTTGCAGAGCGGGATCTCCGGGCTCTGAGCATGCGGTGCGCTCACCGGCGGCGTCTTGCCGCGGTCGCGCCGGTGCGCGTGAGCGGCGCGTCTTGACCTCTACAAAGGCGAGCGTCGTGCCGTCGTATGCGATTAGGTCGATCTCGCCGTAACGGGTGCGGAAGTTGCGATCGAGGATCCTGAAGCCGCGGCGCTCGAGATGGGTGGCGGCCAGGCTCTCGCCGAGCCTGCCGAGGACGCGGCGGGGGTCATCGCGACGCCGCCTGCCCGGCGGCGGGGTATGAGGGTCGACGAGGGTGATGCTTTCCAAGCATGCCCATGGCTTGGGATGGAAGGCGTGCCGATGACGTGTCGCTGCTACCCGTGACTTGAATGCTTGGATGTGGCCAGGGTGCTGATGGCAACCTTGATGTCTTCAGCGTAGACCAGCGATACAGGGTGCTTTTGTCCTACGTAGAGGATCGAGCTGGGTCCTGTGAGGTTTTGCAGCTTTCCGCCGCTCGGTCCTATGCGGAAGCTGGGGGTGTCGTGGAAGCCGAGCTCTCTGGCGGTCTGATCGTCTGCGGTGACTTGTTCCGAGCGCCGACCGTCCTGACGGTCGGCGTGCCATTGCTCGAGGTTCAGGCCAGGGACTTGCCGGGCGAGGTCGTTGAGGTAACTTTCGGTGGCGTACTTGGTGTACTCGGTGCCTTGCTCGTGGTAGAAGGTCTCGATGTAGTTCCACATCTTGTCCTGCGCGCCGGCGGCTAAGGCTGCGGTCTGCTGGTTCACGAAGATCGTCGGCCAGATCGTGTCTGTCTTGAGCGAGCGGTATTGGATCTTCAGGATGCCCGGGCGGACGAGCTGCTGGATGATGGCCGGCATGTATTTGGTGAACCAGTTGCGGGAATCGTGGCACTCCAGGTCGGCGAAGACCTGCAGCGTGTACGGGGCGGTGGGCTTGCCGAGGGTGCTGTCGTGCTGTGGGATGCCGCCGAGCATCGTGTTGACTGTGTGGTCTACGCGGTGCTGCCTGGCCGCTTGACTGCTTTCGCCGAACACAGCGAGGATCAGGCTGCTCGCCAGCGTTAGGATTGCGAAGGTCGCTGCCGTTGTGAGCACTCCTCGGGACCTAAGACGAGCTTGCAGCGGCTTGCGCCTTGAAGCGCGCGCATGATAGGGCCGTCCTGGTCCCGCAAGCGATCTTGGCAGTTTTTGCTTTGGACGTCCCAATCTTGATCCCTTCTGCTACCCGCAGGAGCGGCGGGTCTCGTCAGTGTCGTGGTGGAAGCGCTCGAAGTCAAGGAGTGGGAAACAGTCCTGCTCTGTGGTGAATGCGCAGCGCGTTGGGACGCATTGGGCGCTATACGTGGGGTTTCCCTGTATTTGTGGGTGTTGGTGCTGTTGGTGCTGGATGAATGGGAAACGAAGGTGTTGGTTGGTGGTGTGTGTTTGTGGGGGTGGGATTTGGCTTTGGTATTGGGGTTGTGGCTTGGTTGGCTGGCTGGTGTGGGTGCTGGTTTTGCGCGTGAGTGTGTTTTGGGTAGCGTTGTGCGTGGTTTGGTTGGCAAGCTTGGCTTGCCTCTCCATAAGGTCTTTTTGGTGCACTTTCTGTGAGGGGGATCGATGTCCGGTTATGGTGAGGAAGGGTTATCGATACGGGATCGTGGCTGTGTGTCGTGGCTTGTTGGGGTTGGTGGCCGAGTGCGGTGGGTTGGGCTGGTGTTGGCTGGTGGCGCGGCGTTGCTTTTGAGTCTTGCTGTGTTGGGGGTGTCTGCGTCGGCGTGTGAAGGTGGTGGTGGGCCGCCGGTTGCGCCGCCGAAGGGGGAAGTGAAAGGGCCAGGGAAAAACCCGGCGAATCCTTATCTTGAAAAGGTGGAATGTGGTAAAGCGGTTGATTGTGCGACGGGGGATGAGACTGAGCAGCAGGCGGATGTGGCGGTTGGTGGGCGTGGTCCAGGTTTGCGTGTGACGCGTAGCTATGATGGTTTTTCGGCGGCGGAAGCGTCGGGGCCGGGGTTGTGGGGTTATGGTTGGTCGGGTCCTTATGATGCGAGTCTTTTAGTGGCTAGTGAAACGGCTACGGTGTTACAGGAAGATGGTAGCAGTGTGGTGTTTTATAAAAGCGGTAGTGAATATACGCAGGGTGGTTGGACGCAGGCGCGCCTTGCGAAGGAAGGCTCGAACTATTTATACACGTTGCCTGAACAGACGCGGCTCGAATTCAACAGCGAAGGCCGGCTGGTGAAGGAAACCGAACGTGATGGCAATTCGAACGCGTTTACCTATAACGGTTCGCATCAGTTGGAAAAGGTCGCGGACGGCGATGGCCGGTTATTGACGTTCAAATACACGGGCGCGGGGTTAGTGGAAAGCGTGACAGACCCGATGAGCCATGTCGTCAAATATGCGTACTCGGCGGGGAATTTGTTAAGCGTGACGATTGAAAGCAAAGTGCGTTGGGAATTCAGCTACGAATCACATTTGTTGAAAAGTATCGTCGATGGGCGCGGGCATGCGATAACGATCGAATACAACGGTTCTCATCAGGCAACGAAAGAGACGATCGGTGGCCATGAACGCAAGTGGTTATATGGCACGGATGAAACGAAGCTGATCGAACCGAACGGGTCTGAAACGTTAGATACGTTCAACACGGCTGGGGAGCCGACGAAGGTCACGCGGGCGAAGGGCACGAGCGTTGAAACGACGACTGAATATGAATATAACGCGTCGACGTATGAGCTGACGAAGCTGATCGACCCGAATAAACACGTCACGGAATACGGGTATGACAGCGAAGGCAATCGGACCAGCGAAAAGGATCCCAACGGCGACGAACGCAAATGGGAATTCGACAAAAAACACAATGCGGTCAAAGAAACGACGCCCGAAGGCGAGACGACGACGATCAAACGCAACGCGGACGGCGAACCGGAAACGACTGAACGTCCAATTGGCTCGGAAACGCAGAAGACCGAATACAAGTACGGGTCTGATGGAGAATTGACTGAAGAAATCGATCCGCTTGGGCATGCCACAAAGTACACCTATGACGCTGCTGGTGACAAGGAAATGGAATTACTGGCAGAAGGCCAGGAACGCAAATGGAAATACAACAAAGACTCCCAGGTCACCGAAGAAACCAGCCCCAGAGGCTATACGACAACGATCGAACGCAACGAACAGGGCTGGCCGACACGGATCACCGACCCTCTGGGTCACTTAACCGAATACGCCTATGACGGCAACGGGAACGTCGAAAGCGAAACCGATGGCAACAAACACACCACCCGAAATACCTATAACGAAGAAAACCTGCGCACCAGGATCGAAGAACCCAACAAAACATTAGTCGAAACGGGGTATGACAGCGAAGGTCAGATGATCAGCCATACCGACGGCAGCAAACATGTATGGGAATACAAACGTAACCAGCTTGAGCAGATCACCGAAGAAAAGAACCCGCTTGGGAAGACATGGAAGAAGGCTTATGAAAAGGCCGGCGATCTCGAATTAGCGGAAGACCCCGAAAAAAACTTAACCCGCTACGCCTACGATGAATCGAACCGGCTGAAGAGCGTCAAATACTCGACCGGGAAACCATCCGAAGTGACCTTTGAATACAATAAAGACAGCAAGGTCACGATGATGAAAGACGAAACTGGGTTAACCGAAAATACGTGGGACAAGCTTGACCGGCTCACCAAATACAAGAGCGGCGCGGGCAAGACCGTCGAATACGAATACGACCTCGTCAATCTCCCGACCAAGATCACCTATCCTAACGGCGAACACATCACCCGCGAATACAACAAAGACGACCTGCTGGAAAAGGTCACTGACTTCAAAGGCAACGTCACGAGCTTTGACTACAACTCTGATGGGCAGCTCGAAAAGGCGTTATTCCCCACCGGCACAGAAGAGACCGACGAATACGTCTACAACCATGCCGACCAGATGACCGAAGTCAAGATGCTCAGGAAAGCAAGCGTCTTAGCCAGCCTCGCCTACGAACGCGACGGAGATGGGCAGGTCACAAACACGACCAGCACCGGCCTCCCTGGCGCCACCTCCAACAAAACGGTCTACGACGAAAACGATCGCCTGATCGAAGCGGCTACTCTCAAATACGAATACGACAAAGCCAATAACCCCACCAAGATCGAGGGCACCGCTGGCTACTTATACAACGAAGCCGATGAGCTCAAAGAAAGCTCGGAAGCCAAATACGTCTACAACGAAGACGGCCAGCGCACAAGAACCGAACCCAAATCAGGCGAACCATTAACCGCCTACACCTACAACCAGGCGGGCGGCCTCACCAACATCGAACGCGCCAAAGGCACCGTCGAAGCCGAAATCAAAGACAGCTACACCTATGACGGCACCAACCTCCGCCAAACCCAAACCATCAACGGAGTCAAAGCCAACCTCACCTGGGACACCGCCGAAACCATCCCCATCATCCTCGCGGACGAAACCAACAGCTACATCTACGGCCCCAACGACTTCCCCATCGAGCAAGTACCCGCATCAGGCGAAATACTCTACCTACACCACGACCAACAAGGCTCAACACGCCTACTCACAAATACCAAAGGCGAAATGGAAACCGCCTACACCTACAACCCATACGGCACCACAGAAGCCACCACAGGCACCGCTACCACACCACTACGCTACGACGCCCAATACACCAACACCGACACCGGACTCATCTACCTCCACGCACGCACATACGACCCCAACACCGCACAATTCCTAACCATCGACCCAGCACTCACAACAACAGGCGAACCCTACAGCTACGCTACAGACAACCCAGAGAATGAGAACGATCCTACGGGTGCAAGCGAATGCAAATTGGAATACGAAATAGAACCGATCGCAATCGTTCGGGGTCATAAGCCGCCTCCGCCGAAACCGCCGCGACTGGTATGTGCTCCTGGGGGACGAGAAGAACAGCACAGCGAATGCAAATTGGAATACGAAATAGAACCGATCGCAATCGTTCGGGGTCATAAGCCGCCTCCGCCGAAACCGCCGCGACTGGTATGTGCTCCTGAGGGACGAGAAGAACAGCACAGCGAATGCAAATTGGAATACGAAGCGATACCTTTTGTGCTCCGTGCCGGCGAAAAGCCTCGGCCGTTCCCGCCGCCCCGGCTGGTGTGCACCCCGGGATGTGGGGCGAGCTCGATATCTGACTAGGACGCCGGCAGAACTCACACCCATCATCCTTGAAGGCGAACCAACAGCTACTCCATCCCTTAGTGCGGAGCCTGCGGTTCAAAGTGCTGGGAAGCTATGCGGCTACGCTAATGACGACACTGCAACGAGAGTGATCCTACTGAACTCGAGACATGGGTGTTACCTACTGTGCTGGTCGTATGGCGACGCTGGGTATCGCCGGAAAGATCTTTGCTGTGCCTTTGGGCAGAACAGTGATTTGAGTGATCCCGGCGACTGGTATCAGGAGTAATCGTGTGTCTGCCGCCGTGTCGCCGAAGGGCGTGGCTGGATGGCATGGAAGAAGAATCTGGGAGGACCGTAGTGCTTGGCGGGCGGCTCGCCAGTCGCGACTACGATGCTCGGCTGGGCGTGACCTGGACAAGCCAGCGCTCGCGGATGGCTGACTGGGGGATGGAGCCAGCCTGGCTGCTGGCGCCTTCGCTGAGACGTCCGAACGCGGTGAGTTGCTCGTCTTGGAGATCCCGGGCGACGCCACAAAGGATGCGGTCGCCGGCGCGAGTCCTAGCAGCTTCGGCGGTTGGCTCATTGGCCGGCGGCTAGCGCGGTAGCGACGCGTTGTCTGCGGGGATCATCTGCTCCGAGGATCCTGTCGAGCCAAGACAGGATTTCGGCGGTGTCGAGATCGTCGACGCTCACTGCGATCTGCTCGATGTCCAACCAGTCCTTGGGCCTGTTGAAGACCGCCTTGCAGATGAGCAGATGCTCGGGGGCAAGGACCGGGATCGTCTGCTTCGCGAACGGCTCAGTGCGGATCGAGCTCTTCATCGCGTCGTGCAGCGCGTCATAGGCAAAGAAGAGGTCGATCGGCGTTCGTCCCCACCACAGCCTGCACTGCCCGTCCCGTTCCACTATGGAGGCGTCTGGACCGTCGCCGACGCCGAGCTGCGCGAGGATAGCGGCGACCTGATCGTAGTCCTCGGGCGCGAGGAAGACGTTGAGGTCGATATCGATCGTTGCTCTCGGCTCGGCGTAGTACGCAAGCGCGAGGGCTCCGCCGAAGGCGTGAGGCGCCCTGCCGGCCGTGAGCTTGCGATGGACCGCGAGGACCTTCTCGGGAAGGCTCGGCTCGGGCTGGGCGCTCAGGCCGGTCTCGACTCGATGCGGGGGAATCGGGGGCGTTCGAAGCCGTGGCGCGCAGGCAGGCTGTCCACCAGCAGCAGAAGGTCGTGCAGTGCTTCACCGCGCCGCTTAGGCGTTGACCCGATCCAGGTTGCTGCTGCCATTGCGTTGCTGCTCGGGCGCCCGACGGTGTCGGTTAGGGCCTCCCGGAGCAGCTGTCTCAGCGAAGCTCGCGGCGGGCGATTGTGCTCGAGCTCTGTCAGCAGCGCGGCCGCGGCAGTGTCGGAGGCAGAGCTTGCCAGGAGAGCTCCCTTGCGCTGCGCATCCCTGCGTACCTTCTCAGCGTCAAGTGGCTTCGATGCGCGTGTGGCGGCCTTCGCGAGCGCCTCGGGCGTGAGCGTCCGAAATGATGCGAGCGTCCGGCTACGCGGTCCGCGCTCCGTCGCGTGAGACTCGCGGATCTCGAACACCCCGTTGACCTTCGCTACGACGTAAGCCATAGTGGGTAGATCATACCACTGGATCTCGGGTACGCCACTTGAGCGCGTGACGCCGCTTCGCCTTGGGGATGTACAGCGACGCCGTGGCGACCGGCGTCGCCCAGCAGAAGACCTCCCGCACCGCCAAGGTGCTACTCGCCGCCGTGCGCCCGCGCCACATGCTCACCGATAAGATCCTCGGCATCGGCGCCTGCGGTCAGCCCGGCGATCGTCGTAATCGCCGGGCTGACCGCCAACGCGTTCGTGTACAGCGCGCAGATTCGCTCCAGGATCTGGCAGCTGCTGCCAGGGAGCTCTTGTGGTTCGCCTTTGGTTACGCGCTTTACTCGTTCGGGTTCGAGGTCGCCGGCGCCCTGGCCGCCCGGTAGGGAGGAAGCCCAGCTCGCGGGTTCCCCGCTGCTGATCGGCTCTCTGCGTGTCTATGTATTTGTGGGTGTTGGTGCTGTTGGTGCTGGATGAATGGGAAACGAAGGTGTTGGTTGGTGGTGTGTGTTTGTGGGGGTGGGATTTGGCTTTGGTATTGGGGTTGTGGCTTGGTTGGCTGGCTGGTGTGGGTGCTGGTTTTGCGCGTGAGTGTGTTTTGGGTAGCGTTGTGCGTGGTTTGGTTGGCAAGCTTGGCTTGCCTCTCCATAAGGTCTTTTTGGTGCACTTTCTGTGAGGGGGATCGATGTCCGGTTATGGTGAGGAAGGGTTATCGATACGGGATCGTGGCTGTGTGTCGTGGCTTGTTGGGGTTGGTGGCC
The DNA here is from genome assembly GCA_963790265.1 of uncultured Actinomycetota bacterium. Lineage (GTDB taxonomy): Bacteria > Actinomycetota > Thermoleophilia > Solirubrobacterales > Solirubrobacteraceae > Palsa-744. The sequence goes on along the minus strand of CAWBNT010000001.1, from coordinate 1,925,315 downwards.
GAGTGCGGTGGGTTGGGCTGGTGTTGGCTGGTGGCGCGGCGTTGCTTTTGAGTCTTGCTGTGTTGGGGGTGTCTGCGTCGGCGTGTGAAGGTGGTGGTGGGCCGCCGGTTGCGCCGCCGAAGGGGGAAGTGAAAGGGCCAGGGAAAAACCCGGCGAATCCTTATCTTGAAAAGGTGGAATGTGGTAAAGCGGTTGATTGTGCGACGGGGGATGAGACTGAGCAGCAGGCGGATGTGGCGGTTGGTGGGCGTGGTCCAGGTTTGCGTGTGACGCGTAGCTATGATGGTTTTTCGGCGGCGGAAGCGTCGGGGCCGGGGTTGTGGGGTTATGGTTGGTCGGGTCCTTATGATGCGAGTCTTTTAGTGGCTAGTGAAACGGCTACGGTGTTACAGGAAGATGGTAGCAGTGTGGTGTTTTATAAAAGCGGTAGTGAATATACGCAGGGTGGTTGGACGCAGGCGCGCCTTGCGAAGGAAGGCTCGAACTATTTATACACGTTGCCTGAACAGACGCGGCTCGAATTCAACAGCGAAGGCCGGCTGGTGAAGGAAACCGAACGTGATGGCAATTCGAACGCGTTTACCTATAACGGTTCGCATCAGTTGGAAAAGGTCGCGGACGGCGATGGCCGGTTATTGACGTTCAAATACACGGGCGCGGGGTTAGTGGAAAGCGTGACAGACCCGATGAGCCATGTCGTCAAATATGCGTACTCGGCGGGGAATTTGTTAAGCGTGACGATTGAAAGCAAAGTGCGTTGGGAATTCAGCTACGAATCACATTTGTTGAAAAGTATCGTCGATGGGCGCGGGCATGCGATAACGATCGAATACAACGGTTCTCATCAGGCAACGAAAGAGACGATCGGTGGCCATGAACGCAAGTGGTTATATGGCACGGATGAAACGAAGCTGATCGAACCGAACGGGTCTGAAACGTTAGATACGTTCAACACGGCTGGGGAGCCGACGAAGGTCACGCGGGCGAAGGGCACGAGCGTTGAAACGACGACTGAATATGAATATAACGCGTCGACGTATGAGCTGACGAAGCTGATCGACCCGAATAAACACGTCACGGAATACGGGTATGACAGCGAAGGCAATCGGACCAGCGAAAAGGATCCCAACGGCGACGAACGCAAATGGGAATTCGACAAAAAACACAATGCGGTCAAAGAAACGACGCCCGAAGGCGAGACGACGACGATCAAACGCAACGCGGACGGCGAACCGGAAACGACTGAACGTCCAATTGGCTCGGAAACGCAGAAGACCGAATACAAGTACGGGTCTGATGGAGAATTGACTGAAGAAATCGATCCGCTTGGGCATGCCACAAAGTACACCTATGACGCTGCTGGTGACAAGGAAATGGAATTACTGGCAGAAGGCCAGGAACGCAAATGGAAATACAACAAAGACTCCCAGGTCACCGAAGAAACCAGCCCCAGAGGCTATACGACAACGATCGAACGCAACGAACAGGGCTGGCCGACACGGATCACCGACCCTCTGGGTCACTTAACCGAATACGCCTATGACGGCAACGGGAACGTCGAAAGCGAAACCGATGGCAACAAACACACCACCCGAAATACCTATAACGAAGAAAACCTGCGCACCAGGATCGAAGAACCCAACAAAACATTAGTCGAAACGGGGTATGACAGCGAAGGTCAGATGATCAGCCATACCGACGGCAGCAAACATGTATGGGAATACAAACGTAACCAGCTTGAGCAGATCACCGAAGAAAAGAACCCGCTTGGGAAGACATGGAAGAAGGCTTATGAAAAGGCCGGCGATCTCGAATTAGCGGAAGACCCCGAAAAAAACTTAACCCGCTACGCCTACGATGAATCGAACCGGCTGAAGAGCGTCAAATACTCGACCGGGAAACCATCCGAAGTGACCTTTGAATACAATAAAGACAGCAAGGTCACGATGATGAAAGACGAAACTGGGTTAACCGAAAATACGTGGGACAAGCTTGACCGGCTCACCAAATACAAGAGCGGCGCGGGCAAGACCGTCGAATACGAATACGACCTCGTCAATCTCCCGACCAAGATCACCTATCCTAACGGCGAACACATCACCCGCGAATACAACAAAGACGACCTGCTGGAAAAGGTCACTGACTTCAAAGGCAACGTCACGAGCTTTGACTACAACTCTGATGGGCAGCTCGAAAAGGCGTTATTCCCCACCGGCACAGAAGAGACCGACGAATACGTCTACAACCATGCCGACCAGATGACCGAAGTCAAGATGCTCAGGAAAGCAAGCGTCTTAGCCAGCCTCGCCTACGAACGCGACGGAGATGGGCAGGTCACAAACACGACCAGCACCGGCCTCCCTGGCGCCACCTCCAACAAAACGGTCTACGACGAAAACGATCGCCTGATCGAAGCGGCTACTCTCAAATACGAATACGACAAAGCCAATAACCCCACCAAGATCGAGGGCACCGCTGGCTACTTATACAACGAAGCCGATGAGCTCAAAGAAAGCTCGGAAGCCAAATACGTCTACAACGAAGACGGCCAGCGCACAAGAACCGAACCCAAATCAGGCGAACCATTAACCGCCTACACCTACAACCAGGCGGGCGGCCTCACCAACATCGAACGCGCCAAAGGCACCGTCGAAGCCGAAATCAAAGACAGCTACACCTATGACGGCACCAACCTCCGCCAAACCCAAACCATCAACGGAGTCAAAGCCAACCTCACCTGGGACACCGCCGAAACCATCCCCATCATCCTCGCGGACGAAACCAACAGCTACATCTACGGCCCCAACGACTTCCCCATCGAGCAAGTACCCGCATCAGGCGAAATACTCTACCTACACCACGACCAACAAGGCTCAACACGCCTACTCACAAATACCAAAGGCGAAATGGAAACCGCCTACACCTACAACCCATACGGCACCACAGAAGCCACCACAGGCACCGCTACCACACCACTACGCTACGACGCCCAATACACCAACACCGACACCGGACTCATCTACCTCCACGCACGCACATACGACCCCAACACCGCACAATTCCTAACCATCGACCCAGCACTCACAACAACAGGCGAACCCTACAGCTACGCTACAGACAACCCAGAGAATGAGAACGATCCTACGGGAGACTGTGGTTGTGGTGGAGCGTCTTCATCGGAATCAGAACCATTCGAGCAATGGCCTGTTTATACGCCGCCGTTGGATTTGGGTATACTTCCCCCGTGGTATAATCCATCGGATACTACGGGGTCGTGGACGATTCCTATCGAGCCTCCGGCATTGCCAGAGCCAGTGCCGATTGCGATGCCACCTTTCGAGTGGCGAAGCATTTGGGAGGAGATTGGGATAGGGATAGGGGGTGGCGATGATGGTATGGCTGGACGTCTAGATGGGATTAGTCAGCCGATCGATATTGCGAGATCGGGGGGCAATATTCTTAGTGATCCAATCGTTGTGGACGGGAACGGAAATGGAAGTGGTTCGTTGCGTGGCATACTGGATATAGGCCACAACTTTGGCATTGTACACGGCCCCGGTTTCTTGGGTGTCGGAGCGAAGTATGGAAATGGCATTTTGGGGATAGGCGAGGTGAACAAGTGCCCGGGGGTTGTGGGCGGCCTGACTTGGTAGGAGGTGTGGGTCCCGGTCGTATGCTGCCGGATCTTGTGTGCGCAGTTGAGAGTCTGGGCGGTAGTGGTTCAGTTCTGAAAATGACGTGACCCGGACAAGTCCGAGCTACGTGAATGGCTGGTTGGGAGACGGAGCCGCTGGCGTCGCGGGTGCGTTTGCTGAGACGGCCGAGCATGGAGAGCTGCTCCTCCTGCCGGGCCTAGTGCTGAGAGGAGGTGATCGTTGACACAGGTTTCGACAGCTTTGGCGGCAGGTCATCATCGATGCGATAAGCCTCGCTTGACCTCTCGGTTGGCCTCCGATCAAAGCTCTCGAACCCGCGACATCGCCGGTCGACGCAGCTAGGAAGTCTCCACCCGGGCCGGCGCGGACTCTGCCAGCCCGATGCGCTCGTGCAGGCGTCGCAGCGGCCGCGGCGCCCACCAGTTCCACTTGCCCATCAACGCCATCAGGGAAGGCACGAGCAGCGCTCTTACGACGCTCGCGTCGACCGCAACCGCAAGCGCGGCTCCGAGGCCGAGTTGCTTGGTGAAGAAGAGGTCGGAGGTGGCCAGGGCGCCGATCGCCACGCAGAAGAGCAGGGCGGCCGCGGTGATGATCCGGCCGGTGCGCTCGATGCCGAACGCAACCGCTTCGCGATCGGGCAGGCCGTCGTCGTGGGCCTCCTTGATGCGCGCGATCACGAACACCTCGTAATCGGTGGCAAGTGCGAAGGCGAGCACGAGCATCAGCACGAGGCTCGACTCTTCAAGGCCCCCAAGCGGCGTGAACCCAAGCAGGCCCGAGAGGTGGCCGTCCTGGAATATCAGCACCTGCAATCCCACGGCGACGCTGACGCTGAGCATGTTCATCACGATCGCCTTGATCGGGATCGTGATCGAGCCTGTCATCGCGAACAGGAAGCCTGCCGTCATCGGCAGCAGGATCAGCAGCGCGAGCGGGATATGCGAGGCGATTGCGGACTGCTGGTCGACGAAGAAGGCGGTCGCTCCGCCGACGAGTGCGCCGGCCGGATTCGCGAGTGCGCGCAGCCGATACAGCAGGTGCTGCTGGACGTCGGAGTACGGCGATCCGCGAGGGAGGAGCACGATCTTCCACGTGTGGCGACCGAGGTATGTCGGGGGCGAGGCGTTGGCCAGGGTGCCAGCCGTCCGCGACGCCGTGGCGGTCAGGTGCAACGCTGCCGAGCGCGTTCCCTTCAAGACGATTTCGATCGATTCCCCGGCATTGGCGGGAAAGCTTCTGGCCAGCGCGGTTTCGACCTGGCGGCTTTCTGCCGCCGCGGGTAGCAGGTTGGCTCCAGGCGAGGTGAATTTCAGGTGCAGCGCCGGTATCGCGCAGGCCAGCAGCACGGCCGCGCTGATCAAGGCAATCGGCGCCGGCCGGCCTACCACGCCGTGTGCCAGTCGCCACCAGCCGCCGTCTTCGGTCGCCCTGGCTGAGCGCGCCGCGCGCCTTTGCAACCATGCTGGAGAGAACGCGTCGATGCGCTGGCCGAGCACGATCAGCACGCAGGGCAGCACGATTAGCGTCACTGCGCCGCCACACAGTGTCACAGCGGCTCCGCCGATGCCCATCGAGTAGAGGAAGCGGATGGGGAACACGAGCAGGGTCATCATTGCTGCCGCGACCGTCATGCAACTGAAGAGCACCGTGCGTCCCGTTGTTCGCAGCGTGCGCACGATCGCCTGGTGGGCGTCGGCGCCACCGGCGAGTTCCTCGCGGTAGCGGTAGAGCACGAACAGGCTGTAGTCGATGCTGAGACCAAGGCCCATGCCGCTCACGAGATTCAGCGCAAAGACCGAGACCGGCGTGAACTGGTCGACGATCCGCAGCACCAGGAAGGTCAGCACGATCGCAAAGCCGCCGACCAGCAGCGGCAGCAGTGCCGCGATCAGACCGCGGAAGAACCAGAACGAGAGCAGCAGCAGGAACGGGAAGGCGAGCAACTCGGTGCGCGCGAGCTCGCTGGTGGTGCGTTCATTGAGTTCCTGATTGACGAGCGCGAAGCCGCCGAAGTGCACGCTCATCCCCGCGAGCTTCGCGTCGATCGGCGGCCTTGAGAGGGCGGAGCGCACGTGCGCGATGGCCGTTGTCGCATCCGCGTTGGTGGCAAAGGCGGCGAGCAGCACCGTCTCCCGGCCGTCGCGCGAGAGCAGCGCGCGCGAGTGGGTCGCGGGATAGTCGAGGACGCGCTGTGCTCCGCGGCGGCTTGCGATCAGAGTTGAGAGCGTCCCGGCGGCTCGCGCAGCTGCGGCGTCGGTGGCAATGTCGTGCGTGCCGCGCAGCACCGCGACCACGTTGAAGTAGGGGTTCTGCCCCGTTGCAGCCCTTGTCTCGGCATTTGTGCGTTCGTACTGAGAGGCGGGATCCTCGAAGTCCTGGGCCTGGCTGCCGAGCATCCCTGTCACCGGCACGCCGACCAGCACCGCGATCAGGAACAGCACGCCGGCTCCGGCCAGCACACGCCGCGGGCGTTTCGTGAGGAGCATCGTGAGTCTTGCGATCACGAGACCGCGATCTTGCCATAGATGCGGACTGGTGGAGAGCACCGTTGAGTCGTCGTGTACTGGAATGTGAGATATCGGCAGGTTCTCCGTGATGCTTGCCGATCATCGCCGAGTGGTTCGCATCTGCTGGTGAATCCATGGCGGCAGTTGAAGTCGGCAGGGACTCCTGGTCGAGGAGGAGAAGGAGGCATGTTGTGCGCTGGAGGGCAGAGCAGGACCCACGTTGCGGCCTGTAAGTAAGCGAGCTCCGCCGGATGGAACCAGGGAAGTCAGCGTGGCGAGAGACCGAGAGCGCCCTCTTCTCAACCCGGGCAATCGATCCACCTGTACATCAAGCCGTCGCGAACCTCGTGATAGGAGGGGGGAGCAGGCGGCGGATCTCTGGAGAGCCGCTCCATCACCTCGCGAGTGCCGTGCAGCTGCTCCTCGACCGCCGTGGTCCAGTGAACCTCCGGGTGGAGCAGCCGCTCCAGACGCGCCCAGTCGCGACGCTCGATCGCGTCGAGTACGTTGCACACGGCTGGAACCTGCTCAGCCAGGTCTGGCACGTTAGGACACGCTCGCGCGCGGTGCATCGTGGTCCTCATTCATTCTTTCGTGTTCTGCCTATGACTGTGAGGCGGGGCCGTTCTCATCGACCGCCGTAGGACGGCGAAGCCGGCGTTGGGCCGCACCGCGTAGCCTCTGGCCTGTATGGAGGAGAGCTCAGCGAAGAGCGAGGCGCCCGGACAGCGCCTGCGCGAGCCCGAGCGCCAGCGTGCAGGTCTTGGCATCGACGGCGTGAGCGGCTTCATGGGTTTCCGCTGGGAGGACCAGAACACGATCTGGCTGACGATCAGGCCCGAGCTGATCAATGCCGGCGGCCTGCTCTCGGGCGTGGTCACCTATGCGCTCGTGGACTACTGCATGGGATCCACGCTCTGGGCGCAGACCACCGAGCAGGAGCGAATTGCGACGATCAGCATCTCGATCAACTACATCCAGACCGCGACAGAGGGCGAGATCGTCTGCCGCACGCAGCTCGATCGGCGCAACCGCACGACCGCGGTGATGCGAAGCGAGGTGCGCCATCGAGGACGGCCGCCTGATGGTCACCGCGATCGGCAGCTACGCGATATTCACGCCACGCGGCAGCCGCGACGGCGCAAGGCGCTGATGGCGCAGGATCAGAGCTCGCCACCGCGGCGGACGCCGCGCGCGCTCTCGATCGCCGGATCGGACTCGGGCGGGGGCGCGGGCATCCAGGCTGACCTGAAGGCATTCGCCCGCTGCGGCGTGCATGGCATGACCGCGATCACCGCGATCACCGCGCAGAGCACCACAGGCGTGGAGGCGGTGCTTGCGGTGCCCTCCGAGATGATTCTCGCCCAGGTGCGGGCGGTGCTCGGCGACATCGGTGTCGACGCGGTCAAGGTGGGAATGCTCGGCAGCCGCGAGGCCACGCTTGCGGTCGCGGCGGCGCTCGACATGCTGCCCGCCGGGACGCCGGTCGTCGTGGATCCGGTGATGGTCGCCGAGTCGGGCGCCGCGCTGCTGGAGGAGGACGCGCGCGCCGCGTTGGTACAGGAGATCCTGCCCCGCGCGAGCGTGCTCACGCCAAACCTGCCGGAGGCCGCGGCTCTGGTCGCCTTTGCGCAAGGAGCCGAGCCGATCGCGGCGTCTGAGCAGATACGGGATGTCGGCATGGGAGACGACGAGGAGCTCTTGCGGCGCGTGCTCGCCCTGGGGCCGCACGCGGTACTGCATCACCGGCGGCCACCGCAACGTGGCGGTCGACCTGCTCCTGGAGGGCGAGCGCCCGGAGCGGATAGTGCAGATCGCGGGACCCCGGTATCCCGATGGAGCCGCCCACGGCTCGGGCTGCACGCACTCCTCGATCCTGGCGGCGCAGCTCGCGCTCGGACGCGACCTGCCGCAGGCGGCCGAGATCGCGCGCGCGATAACTGGCGAGTCGGTGCGGCACGGCTTGCGAGACCTGGGTGCGGGTGCAGGCCCGGTCGACGTGCTCGACCTGCGCTCCCGACGTTGAAGCCAAGCCGAGCAGTGATGCCAGTGCCCGGGCCGGCGAGGCCCTAGGCGAACGACCATTCGTTTGCCATAATCGAGCGATGATGAGGCTGCTGCGCATGAAGCCCGGTCATGGCGAGATCGTGCTTGCGGAGGGCGATGTGGAGGTGCCCGAGCAAGAGCGTGAGCTGATCGAGGCGTTTCGGCGTGAGCTCGATTCCGGTATGTGGGCTGCCGTGCCGACGAAGAGCACGGGCGGCGGGCGGCGGGAGGCGGAGCTGGTGAGGAGCTTCGACGAGGTGCCCCGCGATGCCGAGCGGGTGATCTTCTTTCCCCGGGCTGCAGGGGGAGCGTTCCCGCAGGAGCGCTAGCGATGGCGCTCCTGCTCGCGGTGACCTCGATCGTGCTCGCTGCGCTGGTGGGCCTGCTTGCCCTCGAGCGAATCCAGCGCGGACTGGAGCGAAAGGGGGGACTCCGCGGCCTATTGGTGGCGAGGGCGCCGGCCGCCGCGTCCTACGACCCGGGGAGGGAGCTGCGGGCCGAGCAGAAGGCGCGTGAGCTCCTGCGCTCCTGTGTCAACGACGAGGAGTGGGACATGTACAGGGATCTCGGCTTCATCCGTGTCTGGGGAGGCCTCTCCGGCGCCCAGCGCGGGAATGTGGGCCAGCGTCGCGGGGCCGCTGAGCAGGCAGCACAGGCCGACTACGCCTACCTGATCTACCCGCACCGGCCGATCGTCGCCTACCTGCCACAGACCGGCGTCCTGCTGAACGAGTACTGCGTCGCCTTTCCCGACCGCAGCGCTCCATACGGCAGCACGCGACTGCCGGCATCAGACGATGTGCTGGCCAAGTGGATGGCGCTGGCCGCTGATGAGCGCCATCTGATCGCCGAAGCCAACATGCACCTGCCCGGTCGCCAGATCGACCCGGAGATGGTGCGGCGTGACCTGCGAGCGCTCGCTCGCTGGGAGCGCGAGCGCCTCGGGGTGCCGCGCCGCGCGGCCGCCGAGCCCCGTGCCGCCTGACCTGATTTGCGGTACGGGCGTGACGGGATGTAGTGTTCGCCCGCATGAGCGATTTCGACCCGAGGCATCGCAGCCGCACGCTGACAGAGGGCCCCGCGCGCGCCGCCGCGCGCGCCTACCTGCACGGCATCGGCTATGGCGCCGAGGACCTCGCAAAGCCGATCGTGGGCGTCGCGCACTCATGGATCGAGACGATGCCCTGCAACTTCAACAACCGCGTCCTGGCGGCGAAGGTGAAGGAGGGGATCAGGGCGGCCGGCGGCACGCCGATGGAGCTGAACACGATCGCGATCTCCGACGGCATCACGATGGGCACGCCGGGGATGCGGGCCTCGCTCGTATCCAGGGAGCTGATCGCCGACTCGATCGAGCTCGTCGCCTCGGCGCATCAGTTCGACGCGATCGTGACGATCTCCGGCTGCGACAAGACGATCCCCGGCACGGTGATGGCGCTCGCGCGCTTGGACATCCCCGGCCTGATGCTCTACGGAGGCTCGATCAGGCCCGGCTCCTACAAGGGCCAGGAGGTGACGATCCAGCAGGTCTTCGAGGCGGTCGGCGCCCACGCCGCCGGCAAGATCTCAGAGCAGGAGCTGCACGAGCTGGAGGAGGTCGCCTCGCCCGGCGCCGGCGCCTGTGCCGGTCAGTTCACCGCCAACACGATGGCGATGGCCTTCGAGGTGCTTGGCATCTCGCCGGCCGGCTCCTCGATGGTTCCGGCCGAGGATGGTCGCAAGCTCGAGGTGGCGCGCGAAGTCGGCGAACTGGTGATGGAGGTCCTGAGGGCGGGCCGCAGGCCGAGCCAGATCATCACCAAGCCGGCGCTGGAAAACGCGATCGCCGCGGTGGCGATGAGCGGCGGATCGACCAACGGCGTGCTGCATCTGCTCGCGGTGGCACGCGAAATGGGGGTGCCGCTCTCGATCGAGGAGTTCGACGCGATCTCCGAGCGCACGCCGCTGCTCTGCGACCTGCAGCCGGGAGGCCAGTACGCCGCCACCGACCTCTACGAGGCGGGCGGCGTGCCGCTGGTGCTGGCCAGGATGGCGCAGGCCGGGGTGCTGAACGGCGAGGAGCTGACCGTCACCGGTCGCAGCATCGGCGAGCACGCCGCCGAGGCCAGGGAGACCGAAGGCCAGAGAGTGGTGCGCAGTCTGCGGGAGCCGTTGAAGGCGACGGGAGGCTTTGCGATCCTGCGCGGCAATGTGGCTCCGGATGGCTGTGTGGTGAAGCTCGCCGGCCACGAGCGGCGCCTTCACACCGGCCCGGCGCGCGTCTTCGACGGCGAGGAGGCGGCGATGCAGGCGGTGCTCGCACGTCAGATCCACGAGGGCGACGTCGTGGTGATTCGCGGCGAGGGCCCTGCGGGGGGACCGGGAATGAGGGAGATGCTGGCGGTGACCGCCGCGCTGGTCGGCGAGGGTCTGGGGGAGAGCATCGCGCTGATCACCGACGGGCGGTTCTCCGGCGCGACCCACGGCTTCATGGCCGCTCACGTCGCGCCCGAGGCGGTGCGCGGCGGGCCGATCGGGGCGTTGCGGGACGGCGATCAGGTCACGATCGACGTCGACGCGCGGCGCATCGACGTTGCGCTCTCCGATGAGGAGATCGCGCAGCGGCTGCTCTCCTACGCGCCGCCGGCGCGTCCGCCGGGGAGCGTCGAGGTGGCGATCGAGAAGTACGCCAAGCTCGTCGGGTCCGCCGCCGAGGGCGCGATCACTCGCTGAGCAGGAATTCGTCGAGCAGCGCGTTGAACTCGAAGGCGCGCTCGAACATCGCGACGTGCCCGGTGTCCGGCCATACGACCTTGCGCGCTCCGGGGATCTGGCTCGCGAACACCTCGGCGTCGCGCACCGGCACCACGGGGTCCTTCTCGCCCCACAGCACGAGCGTGGGGGCGCCGATCGCGGGCAGGCGCTCGCGCAGGGTCTGCGAATGAGAGACGATCGCTTCCAGGGCGGGCATGAACCCGGGCTTGCCCATTCCTCTGATCTGCTCGGCGGCGAACTCGGGCGCGATCCTGCGTGGCTGTGCGGCGACGAGCGAGAGCGCCGCCGTGCGCAGGCTCGGCCTGCGCACGACCTGATCGGCATTGGTGCCGAGCCAGCGAGTGAGCGCGTTGACCGCAGGGTGAGCGGCGCGGATCAGCGGCAGGCGCTCGCGGACCGCGGCGGTTGAGATGCCAGCCGGGGATACGAGCACGAGTCGCTGCACCCGCTCGGGCTCGGCGAGCGCCAGCTCGGCGGAGATCTCCCCGCCCATCGAGTTGCCGACGAGCGCACAGGAGGAGATGCCAAGAGCATCCATCAGGCCCGCGACGATCCGTGCGTATCCGGGTATCGAGATCGGATCGGCGGGCATCGGCGAGGCGCCGAATCCCGGCAGGTCGAGGGCGATCGCGCGGCGGCCGGCGCATAGCACGGGGAGCTGTTCCAGCCAGTTGGGCCAGCTACCGCCGAGCCCATGGATGAACAGGACCGGCTCGCCGGCGCCGAGGTCGATCACATTGATCGGAGCGCCCTGCACGTGCACCCAACGCTGATGCTCGCGCCAATCGACTCCGACCCATGGCGCAGGGTGCTCCTGGGGGGCATATTCCGTCCCTCTGGCCACGCGCTCGGACTGCGTGGAGTCGGTGGCGCTTGACATTGGTCTTTAATGTACCGGGCCTGGGATGAGAATCGCCATCGACATAGATTCGACGCTGCACCACTACTGGGACGTGCTCTCGGAGGTCTCGTTACGGCGTTTCGGCGTGGAGCTGCCCTACGAGGAGCAGTTCACCTGGGGAATCACACGCCTGCGCGAGGAGCAGCTGGCGCTCTGCATCCAGGAGAGCCACAGCGACGAGCAGATCCTCGCCGGCAAACCCTATCCGGGCGCGGTGGAGGCGATTGGGCGCTGGCATGAGGCGGGGCACTTCATACACATCACAAGCCATCGCGCCCTTGATCGGCAGCAGGCAACCGCGCTGTGGCTGGAGCGCATCGGCGTGTCGTGCGACGATCTGCACTGCTCCTTCGACAAGGTCTCGCGCTGCACAGAGCTGCGGATCGAGCTGTTGATCGACGACAGCCCGATCAACCTGGCTCGCGCCGCCGGGCAGGGCATCGCAGTGGCAACGATCCTGCATCCCTGGAACCAGGAGATATGCGAGGAAGACGGGGTGCTGGCCGCACGGGATTGGCAGGAGCTCGAGATGCTGCTCGAGCCGTTGCTTGCCGATGGACGCAGCCGGCGGGCGCAGAGCGCCGGGCTCAGATCTGTTGCGCGCTAGCGCACAATGTGCGCCGCCTGCCAGCAGGGCAGGGGCCGCTGACGGCGAACCAGTGAGTATGAGCACCGAGGGCGGGCTCGCGGACGCCTGGGCGTCCAAGCAGACGACAGGCATGGCTCGCCCTGCCTGGCAGGCGGCGCTTGGCCATTTCCAGCAGGACCTCAGCCGGCGTGGGAGCGCGCAGCGCACCCGACTCGCATATGGCAAGGACATCGAGGGCTTCGTGCGCTGGTGCTCAGAGCAGCAGCTCGACCCAGCCGACGTGAAGGCGAAGACGATCAGGCGCTATGTCGCGCATCTCTCCCAGAGCGGCCTCGCGCCGAGCACGGTCGCGCGCAAGCTCGCGGCTGTACGTGGACTCTTCGCCAGTCATGCGCGAGCACGGCGAGCTCGCTCAGAGCCCTGCCGAGCTGGTGGGCGCGCCCAGGCGGCCGTCTCATCTTCCACGCGTGCTCAAGGAGTCAGAGCTCGCTCGCCTGCTTGACGGCATTCCCGCGCAGGAGCCGCTGCAGCTGGCGTGACCGGGCGCTCTTCGAGCTCGCCTACGCATGCGGGCTGCGCGCGTCCGAGCTCGTCAGCCTCGACGTGGGGGACATCGACCATGACGCCGAGCAGCTGCGGGTGCAGGGCAAGGGCGATCGCACCCGCCTGCTGCCAATCGGCGAGCAAGCCCAGACGGCGCTTGCCGCCTACCTGCTGCGCGGCCGCGAGCGGCTGCGCAAGGGAGAGCAGGAGCCGGCGCTGTTCCTCAGCCGCTCGGGCCGGCGCCTCGACTCCGGGGACGTGCGGCGGCGCCTGCGCGGCTGGGCGCTGCCACCCGTACGCCCGGCCACGTACATCCGCATGCGCTGCGTCACAGCTTCGCGACCCACCTGCTCGACGGGGGTGCGGACCTGCGCGCGATACAGGAGCTGCTCGGCCACGCGAGCATCTCCACGACCCAGGTTTACACTCGCGTGGAGTCCGCCCGTCTGCGAAGCGCGTATGCTCGCAGCCACCCACGGGCCTGATCAGGGGGATGAGCACCCTGGATAACAGCGTCAAAGCGATCGAGTTGCGTGAACTGTGGCGCCGCTACAAGTCGGACGGCGACAAGCGCGCGCGCGAGCGGCTGGTGATCGCCTACTCGCCGCTGGTCAAGTATGTAGCCGGCCGCACGGCGGCTGGCCTGCCGCCGCATGTCGAGGAGGCCGACCTGATCTCCTACGGCCTCGACGGCCTCGTATCGGCGATCGAGCGCTTCGACCTCGGCCGCGAGATCAAGTTCGAGACCTACGCGATCACTCGCATCAAGGGCGCGATCATCGACGAGCTGCGCTCGATGGACTGGGTGCCGCGCAGCGTGCGCGCCCGCACGCGCGAGATCGAGCGTGCCCACGCAAAGCTCGAGCACAAGCTGCAGCGCACGCCCACCGACGAGGAGCTTGCGGCCGAGCTCGGCATCAGCGGCGACGAGCTGCAGGACGCGCTGATCGCGATCTCGCACTCCTCGATCGTCGCGCTGGATGAGCTCTGGAGCGTCTCCGACTCGAGCGGCGACCAGGTGTCGCTGATGGACACGATCGAGGATCCGGGCGCGCCCGACCCCGCCAAAGCGCTTGACGTCGGGGATCTGAAGGACCGCATAGCGGACTCGATCGCAAGGCTGCCCGAGCGCGAGAAGCTCGTGATCGCGCTCTACTACTACGAGAACCTGACCCTGCGCGAGATCGGCGAGGTGCTCGGCGTGACTGAGTCGCGCGTCTCCCAGCTGCATACGAAGGCGGTCCTGCGGCTTGCGCTCGGGGATGCAGGGCGACGGCTTCGACGACGAGTAGAAGACCCTGGCTCGCATCCGCTCGCGTGAGATGGCGAGCCGGCGCTATCGTGCGCTGAGAGGCCGAAAGAGGAGGCGCTGATGCCGGCAGCTGATCGGATTCGCAATGTCGCGCTCGTCGGGCACAGGGGGTCTGGCAAGACCTCGCTGAACGAGGCGCTGCTGTTCGAGGCCGGCGTGCTCAGCCGCCTTGGCACGGTCGCCGAGGGAACCACCGTCTCGGACTGCGACGCGGACGAGAAGGAGCGCCAGATGTCGATCTCGGCGGCGCTCAGCTCCTTTGCCTGGCGCGACCACGAGATCAACCTGCTCGATGCTCCCGGCGATCCGAGCTTCATCGCCGACGCGCTCGGCGCGCTGCAGGTCTGCGAGTCGGCGATCTTCGTCGTCAACGCCGTGATGGGCGTCGAGGTCGCCACCACGCGGCTGTGGGAACGCGCTGCGGAGCGCGACATCGCACGGATGCTGTTCGTGAACATGCTCGACCGGGAGCGCGCCGACTTCTTCCGCACCCTGGAGCAGCTCAAGGAGGCATTCGGCCCGCACGTGGTCGCCACCGAGATCCCGATCGGCGCAGAGCACGATCTCTCTGGCGTGATCGACTTGGTGGATATGCGGGCCTTCCGGCAGGACTCCGCGCAGCGCGGCGGATTCACCGAGATCGATATCCCCGCAGATCACGCCGAGCTTGCCGGCACGTATCGCGAGCGGCTGATGGACGAGGTCGCGGAGGTCTCCGACGCACTGATGGAGCGATACCTCGACGGCCAGGAGATATCCCACCGGGAGATCGTCGATGCATTGGAGCGCGGCACCAACCACGGACACATCTTTCCGGTCGTCTGCGGAGTGGCCACGCGCAACCTCGGCACCACACGGCTGCTGGATGCGATCGTGGAGGACCTGCCCTCGCCGGTCCAGCATGGGCCGCTTGCGGTCGCTGGGCTGGAGCTCGCGGCCGACCCGGACGGGGAGCTCTGTGCCTACATCTTCAAGACGCGCGCCGACCCCTTCGCGGGCCGGATCAATCTTTTCCGTGTCTACCGTGGCACGCTCTCTCACGACAGCCATGCCGTCAACGCTCGCTCGCACGCCAAGGAGCGCATCGGTCAGCTGCTGGGTTTCCGCGGGACCGAGGTCCTGCATCTTCACGAGATCGGCCCCGGGCAGATCGGTGCCGTGGCCAAGCTGAAGGAGACCCACGCCGGCGACTGGCTGCTGGAGCGCTGGCCGATGTCCGACGGCGTGGAGGTGGACGGGCAGCCTCAGTCTCTGCCGGGTCTTGGCCTGCCGGCGCCGGTGATGGCCTTCGCGGTGGCGCCGAAGAGCGCGGGCGACGAGGAGAAGATGATCTCATCGCTCAGGCGCCTGCAGGAGGAGGACCCGGTGATCGACCTGCACCGCGATGCGCAGACCGGCGAGGAGATCGTCGCCGGCATCTCCCAGGTCCACGTCGAAGTGATGGTGGAGCGCCTTAGGCGCCGCTTCGGGGTGGAGGTGAGCCTGCAGCCACCGCGGGTGCCCTACAGAGAGACGATTCGCGCAAGCGCGAAGGCCCATGGGCGCCACAAGAAGCAGTCGGGCGGACGCGGCCAGTTCGGCGACTGCCACATCGAGATCGCGCCGCTGCGCGAGGGGGAGGGCTTCCAGTTCATCGACAAGATCAAGGGTGGGGTGATCCCCGGGTCCTTCATCCCCGCTGTGGAGAAGGGCGTACGCGAGGCGATGGAGTCAGGCGTGCTGGCCGGCTACCCGGTCAAGGACGTGCAGGTGACGCTCCTCGATGGCGCCTACCACTCGGTCGACTCCTCGGAGATCGCCTTCAAGCTCGCGGGAGTCCAGGCGATGAAGGACGCGCTGCGGGCGGCGGAACCGGCGCTGCTGGAGCCGATCATGCTGGTCACCATCTCGGTCCCGGAGTCCAGTGTGGGCGACGTGATCGGCGACCTGAACAGCCGCCGGGGCCGTCCGCAGGGGATGGAGCCGGCTGGCGCGATGACCGACGTGAAGGCTGAGGTGCCGATGGCCGAGATGCTCAGCTATGCCCCGGATCTGCGGGCCATCACCGGCGGGCAGGGCGACTACGCGATGGAGTTCGTGCGCTACGAGGAGGTGCCGGCACAGCTGGCGCAGCGGATCCTCAGCGATGCGGCCGCCGAGCAAGCGGCTGCCCACGCCTGACCGCGGCGGGGCCGCATCTTCACGCCCTGGTCACTACTCTGGTTGGCCGATGGCGACGAGGGCGATCATCACCCACCAACCAGAGGTGTCCTGCGACATGTGCGGACGGCGTCTGCTGCGAGGCGAGCGCCCAGACGTCTTCCTGGTCGCCGGGGACCAGCGCACCGTCTGCGAGCTCTGCATCCCAAGAGCGGCCGGTGAGGGCTGGCTGCGTGCGTCCGAGGCGCTGGCACAGGCCGGCGGGCGCTCTCAGCGGGTCAGGCGCGGGCGCTCCTTGCTGGACAGGCTGCGCCAGCGCCGCGGGCTGGAGGGGGACCTTCACGAGGGCAGAAATGAGGCGGGGGATTGGGATCACGCTTCTGCCGAGCCCTGGCAAGAAGCCCCCGCAGATGGATGGGCGGCGCACGAGCGGGCCCATGAGCCCCCGACCTTCGAGCAGGCCGATGCGGCGCAGGCCTTCGAGCGGGACGACGACGCGGACCCCGACGACGACGCGCTTGGCCGCGGGGAATGGGTCGATCGCGCGGTGACGCAGAAGCCGGTCGCAGCGGCCGGCGGCCATCGCTCGGCATCCGCGGCGCCGGTGGCGGGAACACAGCGTGGCGGGTCGCCGAGCGCCGAGCTGACCGCCGAGCAGGCGATGGAGATCTTCAACGCCTCCGAATGCGCGGGCCGCGTCGCCGGAATCGCACGCGCGCTCGGGCAGCCGAGCGTGACTGTCCGCCAGCACGAGCAGGACGCCGACCGGGTGATCGTCGTGGTCGCCTGGGAGCTGTGCTGGTATCGCTACGAGGTCGATCTGCGTGAGCGGCCGGCGACGATCGCGCTGCTCGCAGATGGCACGGAGCTCGGCGAGCTCTTGCCCGAGGACATGCTCGCCAACGCCTGCGCGGATGAGCGCGGCGAGCTCTCGCTTCTGAGGTAGCATCCAGACGATGATCTATTGCGTCGTGCCAAAGCCCTTGGAGCAAGAGCTCTACCCAAAGCTCGTCGAGCACTACGCCGGTAACGACGGCGTGCAGGTGATCGTCGATCGCCGGGTCTCAGACAGGCGTGCGCGTCAGGCGCGCTCCGGCGGCGTCGATGCTGCCACGCGCGAGCGCCGCAGCGTGCGTGACCGTCGGCGCAAGCGCGCCACCGGCGAGATGTTGCCGCTCGCCACGCCCTGAGGTCGGTGTGAAGCTGCGCGTGAACGTCGACGGGGGTGCCCGTGGCAACCCCGGCCCCGCCGCGGCCGCGTGCGTGGTCTGCACTCCCGACGGGGAGGTGCTGGCGCAGCGCTCCGAGCTGCTCGGCACCGCCACCAACAATGTCGCTGAGTACAGAGCGTTGCTGCTTGGGATCCGCTGTGCCGCCGAGATGGGCGCGGGCGAGCTGGAGATCGTGGGAGACTCCGAGCTGATCGCCAGGCAGGTCGAGGGTCGCTACAAGGTCAAGCACGAGGCCATGAAGCCGCTGCATCGCGAGGCGCTGGAGGCGCTCGCGGGCTTTGATGCCTGGTCGATCAGGACTGTCCCGCGCGCCCAGAACGCGGCCGCGGATGCGCTCGTGAACGCTGCGCTGGACGGGGCTCCGGTCTGAGTGGTCATGGTTGGCAGTCGCGCATGCGCGACTGCCCCGGGCCGCACATGTGCGGCCCGGCCTGGCGGCGCATGCGCCGCCAGGGTCCCCTTTATCTCAGTCTCCTGACCGACTGCGCGATGTAGATCATCTGCGAGTTGGTCAATTCCTCCAACAGAGTGTTGTTGACCCAGTAGAGGTCGCCGCCTTCGTGCCAGGCGATCACGTGGATGTGGGAGCCGTCGTCGATCAGGATGTAGCGCCGGTGGCCGATCCTCTGCGTCTGGGTGGGATTGTCGATCAGCGGCGGGTCGTTCCAGTCCATGCCCTCGACGTCGTAGTAGCCGCCGATCGGATTCTGCTGGAAGACCTCGACGAAGCCGTGATGGCGGACGCCGGCGCGGTCGCGGATCCTGAAGGCGTGTGCTTCCTGGGGCACCGCGACGCCGGTCTGCAGCGACGGGACGAGCACCGGGAAGGGCATGCTCACGGCCATCTTCACGGCTTCGTCTCGCAGGCTTGCGGAGGTGGCGATCAGCCCGAGCGCCGAGGGTGGGGGCGAGGCGCTGCGGCGGCGCCCTGCGGCCGTGTGAGCATGCCCCCTCGCAGGCCTTGGGGCGGCGCTTTCGAGGCTTGCCCTGTTGCTGGCAGGCGAGAGGAATTCTCGAACGGTCGCCCTGATGTCTTCCGGCGTGGCCGTCACGTAGTCGCCGCCTTCGATGAAGGTGCTGTCGGAGGCGTAGCGGAACTTGACCTGGCGAAGCGGCTTGCTCTGGGAGAAGACGATCAGCTTGGTCAGCCGCAGCAGTTCCTGTGGGGTCGATGCGAACGTCGTGACCACTGCTCTGCCGACGGCCCTCGAGACCCGGTCGATCTGCCCGAGCAGGTCCGAGGCGGAGACCTGCTCGCGCAGCTGGCGGATGAAGTCCTGCTGGCGCGCGACACGCACGAAGTCGGAGTCGAGATGGCGGTAGCGCACGTAGGAGAGCGCGTTTTCGTAGCAGAGCTTCTGGTAGCCGGAGGCGAGGTGGATGCTGGAGTAGTTTTCTTCCGGGTCCAGGCTGTTGGAGGTGTGCCAGTAGCGGTGGTCGACGTTGACGTAGACACAGCCGAGCGAGTCGACCACGTCGATGAAGCCTTTGAAGGTGACGTCGACGATGCCGTTCAGCTTGATGTTCAGCAGGTGCTCGATCGTTTCGGCCGCGAGCTTGGCGCCGCCGTCGTTGCCAGCGGTTTCGCTGCCGATCGTATAGGCGGCGTTGATCTTCTCCGGGTAATAGACCTGGCCGGAGCGGGTGACTATGTGCACCAGCAGGTCGCGGGGGATCGAGAGCACCGTGGTCTGGCCCTGGCGCGGATCCAGCCGCACGAGCAGCAGCGTGTCGCTGTGTGGTGGGTCTCCCTTGTCGAAGAGGTCCTTGGAGAGGGCGCGCTTGTCGGAGCCGATCAGCAGGAAGGTCTGAGGCGCGCCTTCGTAGCCGGCGACGATCAGCCCCTTGGGGCCCTTGATCCTGTTCTTGGCCGGCAGCACCTCCGAGGCAAGGCGAGTGAGAGTGCTCTGCGCGATCGTGTATGTGGCGACTCCGCTGAGCAGCGCGAGCAGCACGCCGGCGAACATGAAGCGGCCCCACGAGCTCGGCCAGAGCCGACGCGGGCGTTTGTCCTCGTGCACCGGGCAAGCGTATCGTCGGCGCCGGCCAAGTGGATACCCTCGGCCCCATGCTGAGCCCTCGAAACCGGGAGCTTCTGGGCCTGCTGCCCTCCGCGCTGCTGGTGATCGCCGGCTTCACCGCGATCTTCCTGCAGGCGCAGGCGAACTCCTCGGGAGCCTCTGAATCCAGCGCCCGCTCGGCGAACCTGCTACTCGACCATGCCTCCAGCGTCTCGCTGCTCTACGGCGCGATCTTCCTCGTCCTCTGCGTGGCCGGCCATATGGTGATCCGCTACGCGCTGCCGTACGCCGATCCCTACATCTTTCCGCTCGCGGCCGTGCTTGCGAGCGTCGGGATCGTGATGATCTACCGGATCGAACCGACGCTCGCGCGCCAGCAGGCGCAGTGGATGGTGGTTGGCCTCGCGGTCTTTGCAGCCACGATCCTGTTCCTGCGCAAGCGCGGGCTCGGCATCCTGGAGCGCTACCGCTACACGATCGTGGCGGTCGGGATCGCGATGACGGTGCTGCCGCGCCTGCCCGGGATCGGCGGCGAAGTCAACGGCGCCTATCTGGACATCCATATCGGCTCGGTCTCATTCCAGCCGGCGGAGCTCGCGAAGATCGCCCTGGTGATCTTCCTGGCCAGCTACCTTGCCGACAACCGCCAGCTGCTCGTCACCGCGGGCAAGAAATTCCTGGGCATGACCTTTCCGCCGATGAAGCAGTTCGGCCCGATGCTCGTGGTCTGGGGCGCGGCGATGGCAACGCTTGTGATCACCAGCGAGCTCGGCACCTCGATCATGTTCTACAGCGCCTTCCTGGCGCTGCTCTACGTGGCCACCGGCAGGCTCTCCTTCCCACTGGTGGGCCTCGGGCTCTTCCTGCTGGGCGGCTGGTTTCTGGCCACGCACGTGGGCCACGTGCAGGCGCGGATCGAAGACTGGGAACACCCGCTGAAGCCGCAACTCATCGGCCGAAGCGTCGGCGGCAGCTATCAGCTCGTCCAGGCGCTCTTCTCCCAGGCCGACGGCGGTCTGCTGGGCACGGGCTTCGATCGCTCGGCGCTGCTCGTGCCGGTTCCCGAAAGCGACATGATCTACGCGGTGATCACCGACGAGCTCGGGCTCGTGGGCGCCGCGGGTCTGCTCTGCATCTACATGCTGTTCGTCTGGCGCGGCATGAAGACCGCGATGTTGGCGCGCGACTCCTTCTCCAAGCTGCTCGCCGTCGGCCTCTCCTTCATGGTCGCGATGCAGGTGTTCGTGATCGTCGGCGGCGTCACGCGCGTGATCCCGTTGACCGGCGTGACGCTACCGCTCGTGGCATACGGGGGCTCATCGGTGGTGATGAACTTCGTGCTCGTCGCCCTGCTGCTCGTGATCTCAGACCGCGCGAGGCGACCATATAACGCAAGATATATGTCGCGATGAGCCGGTTTGTGCAGGTTTACTGGCGGATCTGGCCACCAAACCTCCATCTCTAGCCTCGCCGGGAAGGCGCGAAGGCGCGGTTGTGGAAGATCGCCAACCAAGATGAACGACTGCACGACCCACTCCACCCCGACCTTCGTGCTCGGCGGCCGCGATCCGCTGGCGGCGCAGCGCGCTCTGGCAAGGCGCTACCCGTCTCCCGACGGCGACTTCAGCTCACAGGCCGGGCTGCACCCGAGGCCCTGGCTCGCGCGCCTGCGCAGAGCGCTCGCGGAGGGGCTGTTCGTGCTGCACTACCAGCCGATCATCTCGCTGGCAGACGGAATCGTCTGCCACCACGAGGCGCTGCTGCGGCTCGCCGACGGCCTGGATGAAGAGCTCGTGCTGCCAAGCCACTTCCTGCCGGCCGCGGAGCGCTACGGCCTCGTGCGCGAGATCGACAGGATGGTGCTCGGCGAGGCGATCTGCCTGATGGGCGCCGAGCTCGCCGATCGCACCACGCCGGTGGCCGTCAACCTCTCGGCGCTCTCGGTGACCGACCATGGCACGCTCGCTCACATCGAAGGGCTGCTGAGCGCTCACGGGGTCGACCCGGGCCGCCTGATCCTGGAGGTGACCGAGACCGCCGCGATCTCGGACATGACACGCGCGAGCGAGTTCTGCCGCGGCGTGCAGCGACTCGGCTGCGCTGTGGCGCTCGACGACTTCGGCGCCGGCTTCGGGTCGTTTCGCTACCTCAAGCGGCTTCCATTCGACTATCTGAAGATCGACGGCGACTTCGTGCGCGCGCTGCCACGCTCCCACAAGGACCAGCTCGTCGTGCAGGCGCTGGTCCGCGTTGCGCAGGGGATGGGCAAGCGCACGATCGCCGAGTACGTGGGCGGCCAGGAGACGATCGCGTTGCTGCGCTCCTACGGCGTCGACTACGCCCAGGGCTTTGCGATCGGCCGCCCCGTGGCGTCGGTTCAGGCTTTCGCGCAGGCCGCCTAGAGGGCCTCAGCGCGGCTGCGGGAACTGCAGGCGCATCATCCGGTCCCACATCCGGTCGCTGACCAATTTGCGCTGGGCGATCAGCACGTGCGCGGAGGGCGTGATCCGGTAGCGGGCCTTCGGCCGTCGCGCGGCGATCGCGCGCTCGATCACCTTGGCCACCGCATCGGGCGGCCCACCGAGCCTCGCGAACAGGGGGTTCTCATATGCCTGCCGGCTGGCCTTGGCGACCGTCGCGTTGAAGGCGCCATAGGGTCCTGCTTCGCTCTCGCTGGCGGCCTGCGCAAGCGAGCCGATGCTTTCCGAGGCGGCCTCCCCGAAACGCGTGAGGATCAGGCCGGGCTGCAGCACGATCACGTCGATCCCGAAGCCTCGCACCTCGAAGCGCAGCGCGTCGGAGACCGCCTCCAGCGCGTACTTGCTTGCGTGGTAGAGGCCGCCACCGGGGAAGGTGAAGTTCGCTCCCATCGAGGAGACGTTGACGATTCGGCCAAAGCGCTTGGCGCGCATGCCCGGCAGCACGAGCTGGCAGAGCGAGATCACGCCGAAGACGTTGGTCTCGAACTGGCGGCGAACCTCCTCGGCGGAAACAGTCTCGATCGCGCCGCTCTGGCTGTAGCCGGCGTTGTTGACGAGCATGCCCACCGCGCCGTGCTCGCGCTCCACCTCCTGCACGGCCGCGCGCATCGAGTCCTGCTCGGTGACGTCGAGCTCCAGCAGCCGGCAGCCGTCCTCCTCGAGGTGCGCGATCGACTCGATCCGGCGGGCGGTGGCATAGACCGGCCAGCCCGCGCGCGCCAGGCGCCGCGCACTCGCCTCGCCGATGCCCGAGGAGCATCCCGTGATCAGCACCGCCCGCGATCGGTCCGCCATCGGGCCAGCATAGGGCCTTGGGCCGATCCAAATCATCGGTGCTCGCCAGGCTGTAGGGTCAAGCGCGATGCTCGCCGTCACATTTCAGGCGCCTGGCAGGGTGGAGGTGCAGGAGGTTCCCGACCCCGAGTTGCACGAGATCGGCGACGCGATCGTGAAGGTGGAGGCCTGCGCGGTCTGCGGCTCTGACCTGCACATCTACCACGGGCGGGTGAAGATCGAGCCCGGCTTCACGATCGGGCACGAGTTCGTCGGCACCGTGACCCAGGCAGGCGCGGGGGTGAGCCGGGTCGCGGTCGGCGACCGGGTGCTCGGCTGCTTCCAGACCGCCTGTGGGTCATGTCTCCAATGCCTGCGCGGCGAGTACCACCGCTGCGAGCAGGGGCGCACCTTCGGCCACGGGGCGGCGATGGGCGACCTGCAGGGCTCCCAGGCCGAGCAGGTGCTCGTGCCCCACGCCGACATGACGCTGAGGCGCGTGCCGGAGGGGATGGGCGCGCAGACCGCGATCTTCGCCGGCGACGTGATGGGCACCGGCTACCACGCGATCGCAAGCTCGGGAATGCGTCCGGGCGACAGCGTCGCGGTGCTCGGCCTTGGGCCCGTCGGGCTCTGCGCGGTGCAGGCCGCGCGCGCCGCCGGGGCTGCCACGGTGCTGGCGGTCGACTCGGTGCCCGAGCGTCTGGCGATGGCGCAGTCCTTCGGCGCCAGCGCGCTTCATCTCGACGAGGTCGACGTGAAGGCCGCCGTGCGCGCCGCCACGCAGCGGCGTGGAGTCGACGTGGCGATTGACGCCGTGGGCGACCCCAGAGCGCTGGAGCTTGCGATATCGCTGGCGCGCCCGGCCGGCGCGGTCGCGGCGATCGGCGTCTATGCGGAGCGCTGCGAGGTCCACATGGGCCTCGTGTGGATCAAGGGCCTGACGCTGCACACCGGCCTTGCCAACGTGATCGCTCACGTGGACCCCGTGTTGGCGATGATGTCCGCGGGCACGGTGGACCCGAGCCCGCTCATCACCCACCGCATGAGCCTCGCGCAGGCGCCGGAGGCTTACGCGCTCTACGATCGGCGTGAGGCGCTGAAGATCCTGCTGGAGCCGTGAGCCGGCTCGCGAGGCAGGGCAGGCGTCGCGACGCCCACCGGTCCGCAGATCGCACGCAATCCGAGGAGACCTGATGTCGACAATCGCACTGCCGCAGGCGCTCGGCGCCGAGGCACGTCAATTCATCGG
Source organism: uncultured Actinomycetota bacterium (assembly GCA_963790265.1). Taxonomy (GTDB): domain Bacteria; phylum Actinomycetota; class Thermoleophilia; order Solirubrobacterales; family Solirubrobacteraceae; genus Palsa-744. The sequence continues at coordinate 1,901,106 of CAWBNT010000001.1, read as the reverse complement.
CGAGCCCGATGCAGTCCACCTGCTGCTGATCGGCCCTGAGAGGGCGCCGGCCGCCGACGGGCGCACCTTCCAGACGCTCGACCCCGCCACCGGTGCCCCGATTGCGGCTGTCGCGCACGCGGGACGCGAGGATATCGAGCGCGCCGTGGGAGCGGCGCGGGAGGCTTTCGAGAGCGGACCCTGGGCCTCGATGCCGGCGATCGAGCGGGGTCGGCTGATCGGGGCGCTCGCCGACGCGGTGCAAGAGCACGGCCAGGAGCTTGCGCAGATCGAGTCGCTGGACAACGGCAAGCCGGTGGGTCTTGCCCACGTGGTCGACGTGGGCGGCACCGTCGCGCATCTGCGCTACTTCGGGGGCTGGCCGACCAAGATCGAGGGTGCTGTGCTGCCGGTCGCCGCCCCAAACGTACACTGCTACACGCGCAGGGAGCCGGTGGGAGTCTGCGCCCAGATCGTCCCGTGGAACTTCCCGCTGCTGATGGCGGCCTGGAAGATTGCCCCCGCGCTCGCCGCCGGCTGCACGATCGTGCTCAAGCCCGCCGAGCAGACGCCGCTGAGCGCCCTGCGCCTGGCCGAGCTGGCGCTCGAGGTCGGCTTCCCGCCGGGCGTGCTGAACGTGCTCACCGGGGACGGGCAGACGGGGGCCGCGCTGGTGGAGCACCCCGACGTGGACAAGATCGCTTTCACAGGTTCAACCGCTGTCGGCCGCGAGATCGGTGCCAAGGCCGGCGCAGCGCTCAAGCGCCTCACCCTGGAGCTCGGCGGCAAGTCGCCGAACATCATCCTGCCTGACGCCGACATGGAGGCGGCGGCCAAGGGCGCCTTCCAGGGGATCTACTTCAACTCCGGGCAGGCCTGCAACGCCGGCTCGCGCCTGTTCGTGCCGGCCGATCGATTCGACGAGGTGACGGGCGCGCTGGCCGAGCGGGCCGCCAAGGCGCGGCTGGGTGCCGGCCTTGACCCGCAGACCCAGCTCGGGCCGCTCATCTCCGCCGAGCAGCGGGATCGGGTGCTCGGCTACATCGAGTCGGGCGTGGCGGACGGCGCGCAGCTGCTGGCCGGCGGGCAGACGGTGCGCAGCGACAGCGGCGGCTTCTTCGTCGCGCCCACGCTGTTTGCGACCACTTCGGACGAGCTGCGCATTTGCCGTGAGGAGATATTCGGCCCGGTGCTGGTGGCGAGCCCATACGACACCCTGGAGGAGGTGGCCCGGCGCGCCAACGACAGCGACTACGGCCTGGCCGCTGGGGTCTGGACGCGTGATCTCGGCATAGCGCATCGCCTGGCCGCAATGCTGCGCGCAGGCTCGGTGTATGTCAACTGCTGGGGCGCCTCCGACCCCGCCGCTCCGTTCGGCGGCTTCAAGGCCTCCGGCGTGGGACGCGAGCATGGCCACGTGGGCCTCGACTCCTACCTGGAGACCAAGACGGTCTGGGCGGCGCTCTGAGGCCCCGTCGAGGAGGTTTGCTATGGCGCATCCCGACTGGGAGGGTCGTTGCAGGATGCGTCCCGCCACAGGCGGTCCTGGTCTTAGATTAAAGTCGGCGCGATGAACCAGATACCTCCCAGCCCAGGCAGCCTGTTCATATCCAGCACGATCGACGGCGGCACGGCCTGCCTCGCGCTGCATGGCGAGCTCGACCTGGCCAGCGCGCCGGCGCTGGAGAGCAGCCTGTTGGAGATCGAGCAGCAGGTGCCGAGCAGGCTCGTGATCGACCTGGGCGACCTACAGTTCCTGGACTCGACGGGCCTGCGTCTGCTGCTGCAGGCCAACTCCCGCGCGGAGCAGCGCGGCAGCGAGCTGGTGCTGAGGCCCGGGAATGCCGCGGTCCAGCGCGTCTTCGACGTCACCGGAGCGCTTGACGTCCTGCGCTTCGAGGACGCCGCCGGCAGCTGATCCAACTCCAGCTCACACCCCACTTGCCCCCAGAACACACCACACCTTCGCCTTCTGTCATGCGCTCCTCGGCGCTGGAGGGGGCAGCAGCGACTGCGCCGCGCAGTCGCCGGCTTCTGGCAAGCGCTCGCAGCGAGGGCGCGCAACGTACCCCGCCGATTGCAATCGGCCTTGCGCTTGCGATGATCGGCGCGCTCGGACTGATCGTGATCGACAGCGCCGCAGGTAAGTCTCCGCTTCTGCCTCCCTCGCCGAGCATGAGCAAATGGCTGATGGGTCTCGGGTCCACGCTCGAATACCACCTCTTCCTCATCTGCCTGCTGATCTTCACCTGCGCCTATGCGGGCTTGATCGCATGCTCGCGGAGAATCGGCAAGCGGGTCGCGATCGCGCTCGTCTGCACGCTGACCGCGCTCGTGCTGGTCGCACCGATCCTGATCTCGACCGACGTCTTCAGCTACATCGCCTATGCGCGCATGGTCGGGCACGGCGTCAACCCTTACGTGCACGGGCCGGTCTCGATCTTCAACGACCCGATCTACAAGTACGTCGGCGGCGACTGGCTGACCGCGACGACCGCCTACGGGCCGCTGTACACGCTGATCAGCCTGCCGGTCGTCCCACTCGGCCTGATCGCATCGGTCTGGGGCATGAAGATCGAGGCGCTGATCTCGGTCGCGGCGACGCTCTGGCTGACCTGGCGCTGCGCGCGGCAGCTGAAGATGAACCCGGTGCCGGGCCTGATCGTGGTGGGCGCGAACCCGCTGTGGCTGATCTACGGCTTCGGCGGAGCCCACAACGACCTGATGATGATCGCCTTCATGATGGGCGCGGTCACGCTGATGCTCGGCCGCAGGGACTGGGGCGCTGGCGTGACCGTGATCGCGGGCGCCTTCGTGAAGGCGACGGCGATCGCGCTCCTGCCCTTCATGGTGCTCTCACGTCGCAGCCCGCGCCTGCTCGCCGGCGCCGCCGCGACGGCCGTGGTCGGCGTGGGCCTCGGCTACGCGCTCTTCGGGGTGCACGGCGCCGACCTCTTCGAAGTGCTCACACGCGACTCCTCCTACGTCTCCTCGGACGGATTTCCGACAGAGTTCGCCCATCTGCTGGGCAAGCCAGGGATCTTCCCGGTGGACCACACGCTGCTGAAGGGGCTGCTCGCACTTGTCGTGCTCTACCTGATGTGGCGCACCTGGCGCGGCTACAGCTGGATTGCCGCCTCCGGCTGGGCGTTGCTTGCGATCGCGGTCACGAGCCCGTGGCTCCTTGCGTGGTACACGCTGTGGGGGCTGCCGCTGGGGATCGTCTCTCGCGAACGTCGCCTGCTGGTGGCCGTGCTCGCGATCCAGACCCTGTTCATGATCCATCAGCTCTCCCCGCTGTTCTCGATCGCGGCGGCCAAGACATGAGCGCGCGCGCGGGAGACACCGGCGTCGACGGCAAGCGGCCCTCCGGCCTGGAGGGTTGGTTCTCGAAGCTGCCGTCGTGGCTGCGACCGCGCGAGAGCGAGCCGCAGCGCAGGGGGCGCAGGTGGCGAATCGAGACTGTCGTGCTGCTTGTGCTCGCCATGGTCATATCCGTGGCGACTGTCTACGACCTCACGCGTGAGGTGAAAGTCGACGATCGCCTCACGGCGGACATCGAAACCTGGCGCCACGTGAGTGGGATCCCCGACGAAGAAATCGCAGTCGAACAGGACCTCGCCTCCTACTCCACCAGGGACACCGCTTGCGGCAACGTCGTCGAATCCAAGAAGCTGGTGAGCGTTCGCCTCTGCCTGATGTTGGACGGCGCGGTGATCGGCAACCGCCGCAAGGCGCTGGGAGGCTTCTACCTTCCGCCGTACCTGCCGCTCGGTCCAAACGACAGGTATGGATGCTTTGGTTCGACGGTTGGCGAACACTTCTGCACATACGCGCCGCGGCCCGGCCTGCCAGGTGGCGTGCCGAAGGACTTTCAGCGCGCAGGATGAGGGCTGCGACCTCGCACTCCGGGGCGGCCGCTCCAAGCGCCGCTGCCGCCGGGTCCGTTCCGGCGCCGGCATCTGACCCGCACGCCTCCGTGCCGGTGGGGACGGCTGCGCGTGCGCTGCCCGGCTGGTGGCCGCTTGGAGGACTCCTGCTCTTCGCCGCCCTGGTGCGCCTGCCGAGCATCGGGCTGCAGAGCTTCTGGTTCGACGAGGCCTTCACGCCCGTGCACGTGCTGCACCCAAGCATCGTGGCGAGCATGGAAACCATGGCCCACACCGAGAACACGCCGCCGCTGTGGTACGTGATCGTCTGGGGCTGGACGCGCATCTTCGGCACCGGCGTGGTGGCGATGCGCCTGGTCTCGGCGCTGGCCGGGATAGCGCTCGTCGCGGTGGTTTACGAGATCGCCCGCGAGATGACGGGAAGGCGCGTCGCGATCGTCGCGGGGGCGATCACAGCGGCCAATCCGCTGTTCGTCTGGTACTCCCAGGAGGCGCGCGCCTATGAGCTCTACACGCTCACGGCTGCGCTTGCCGTCCTCTGCTTCATACGCGCCGAGCGGAAGCCGAGCGCTCGCCGGATGGCGGCCTTCGCGGTCACGGGGTGCCTCGCACTGCTCTCCCATTACTTCGCCGTGTTCCTGCTGGTGCCGATGTCGCTGTGGCTGCTGCGGCGCCGGGAGCGGTGGCGGACTGCGGTCCCGGCCGTGGGGGCGATCGCCGTGGTCGGGCTCGCGCTGGTCCCGCTCGTGCTCAGCCAGGGCGGCAAAGGCACCCAGTGGATCGGGCAATGGGCGCTGCACAGCCGCATCGAAGCGATCCCGCAGTACTACCTGACCGGCTACTCTGGCGCCCCGCTTGGCCACGGCGTCGAGCTGCTCGTCGCGCTGCCGCTGATCGCCGGGCTTGGCTACGGGCTCTGGCGCGGCCTCTCGCGCGACGAGCGCGGCGCGGCGCTGCTCGCGCTCGCGCTCGCGGCATGCGGCGTGCTGATCCCGATCCTCCTCGCGCTGGCCGGAGCCGACTATCTGGCCCCCCGCAACCTGATCGGGGCGATGGTGCCCGTGAGCATCCTGCTGGCGGTCGTGATCGGCGCGGCGTCCACGCGCCGTCTCGGGGTGGCGCTCGCGGCGCTCGCGACGCTCGCGCTGCTTGCGATCTGCATCGACGTGGACCTCTCTCCACGACTGCAACGCGGCGACTGGAGCAAGGTGACCGCGGCGGTCAGGCCGCTCTCGCGCTCGCGAGTCGCCGTCGTGACCGCGCACCTCGGGTCTGCGCCGATCGAGTACTACGCGCCGGGTCTGCGCCCCGCTCCGTCGTCATTGACGGTATCGGAGGTCGACAAGGTCGGCTACAAGCCGCTGCTGGCCTCGGCAAGCGCGCCTCCAGCGGCGGGGTTCCGGCTCGTCCAGAGGCTTGACTTCAACGGCGAGCTCGTCTACAGGTTCCGTTCCAACCGCCCCGAGACCGTATCGCTGCGGCAGCTGCAGGCCAGCGGCATGACGGCCGGCGAAACCAACGTGCTGGCGCCAACCGCCAGCCTGAGAGCGCGGTAAGCGCAGGTGAAGATGCTGTCAATCGTCTGGAAGCTCTAGGTTTCCCGTCATGGCATCGCCGATCGTGCAGGCTGGCAGCGAGTCTGAGGTCACGCTGCAGCGAGCATGCGAGCACCTGCTTTCCCTCCAGAACGAAGCCGGTTGGTGGAAGGCGGAGCTGCAGACCAACGTCACGATGGACGCCGAGGACATGCTGCTGCGCGAGTTCCTCGGCATCCGCTGCGCCGACGAGACTGAGCGCTCGGCCGCCTGGATCCGCTCGCAGCAGTGTCAGGACGGGACCTGGACCAACTTCCACGACGGGCCGCCCGACCTCTCCACGACGATCGAGGCCTACTGGGCGCTGAAGCTCGCGGGTGACGATCCGCAGGCGCCGCACATGGCGATCGCAGCCGATCACATCCGTCGCGAGGGCGGGTTGGAGCAGGCGCGCGTCTTCACGCACGTGTGGATGGCGCTCTTCGGTCTCTGGTCCTGGGAGCAGGTGCCGGCGCTGCCGCCCGAGATCGTGCTGCTGCCCTCCTGGGTGCCGCTGAACGTCTACGACTTCGCCTGTTGGGCCAGGCAGACCGTCGTTGCCCTCTCGGTCGTGCTGACCTACAAGCCCTGCCACGAGCTGGGTTTCGACCTGGATGAGCTTCGCGGCTCGCAGCGATGGAGCCCGCCAGCGCCCACGTCCAGGCGGGGAGCGTGGCTGGCGCGCCTTGACCGTGCGCTGCGCGCTTATGACCGCCATCCGCTGAAGCCGTTGCGGAGGCTGGCTCTGGCGCGTGCCGAGAGCTGGATCGTGCGCCGGCAGGAGTCCGACGGCAGCTGGGGCGGGATCCAGCCGCCCTGGGTCTACTCGCTGATGGCGCTGCGGCTGCGCGGCTATCCGCTCGACCATCCGGTGATGCGTCGCGGCGTTGAGGGTATCGACACGTTCATGATCAGCGAAGGCGACATGAGGCACCTGGAGGCTTGCCAGTCCCCGGTATGGGACACCGCCCTGGCGCTGATCGCGCTCGCGGACGCCGGCATCTCGACGGGCGAGCCGGCGACCGAGAAGGCCGTGGATTGGCTCCTGGCCGAGGAGGTCGGGATCGTCGGCGACTGGGCGGTACGCCGGCCCTCGCTCGCGCCGGGCGGGTGGGCCTTCGAGTTCGCCAACGACAACTATCCAGACCTCGACGACACCGCCGAGGTCGTGCTCGCGCTCACGCGCGCAGAGCCGCGGCAAGGCGCCGCGGCGCAGGGCGCAATCGAGCGTGCGGTGCGCTGGGTGGAGGGGATGCAGAGCGCCGGTGGCGGCTGGGGCGCCTTCGACGCCGACAACGTGAGGACGCTCGTGCGCGAGCTTCCGTTTCTCGACTTCGGTGAGGTGATCGACGAGCCGAGCGCCGATGTGACCGCCCACGTGGTCGAGATGTTCGCCGCCCTCGGGCTATCGGAGCGCGAGAGCGTCAAGCGTGGCGTTCAGTGGCTGCTGGATCAGCAGGAGTCGGGCGGCTCATGGTTCGGGCGCTGGGGAGTCAACCACGTCTATGGGACCGGCGCGGTGGTGCCGGCGCTCGTGGCTGCGGGTGTCGCCGCCGAGCATCTCGGCATCCGGCGCGCGGTGCGCTGGCTCTATGAGCACCAGAACGAGGACGGGGGCTGGGGCGAGGACCCGCGCTCCTACGACGACCCGGCGTGGATCGGACGCGGCCCCTCGACCGCCTCGCAGACCGCATGGGCGCTGCTGGCACTGCACGCCGCGGCGGAGGACACCGAGGCGATGTGGCGCGGAATCGACTGGCTGGTCGCCACGCAGCGGCCGGACGGAAGCTGGGACGAGCCGCAGTACACGGGCACCGGCTTTCCGTCCTATTACTACATCAACTACCACCTCTACAGGCTCTCCTTCCCGATCATGGCGCTCGGGCGCTGCCTGCGGAGCCGCGCGGGGTGATCGCCACGGCGCGGGACGCCGCAGCCGCCTCCGAGGGGAGGGCCACGCCGCCGCCTGCGGCGGCTCCTCCCGGCGCCCGGTTTCAATCCCCCAACGCCGCGGCGGTGATGGCGCGCGCCGGCAGCGAGAACTTCCCCGTCGCCAGCATCCTGCTGCCAAGAGGCCCGCGCAGGCATCTTCTTGCGATCTACGGTTTCGCGCGCCTGGTGGACGAGCTCGGCGACGAGGCTCAGGGAGACCGGCTCGCGGCGCTGGACTGGCTGGAAGACGAGCTTCTGGGCGCATATGCGGGGAGGGCCACCCATCCCCTGATGCGGAGCCTTGGCCAGACGCTGCGTCAGTGCGAGCTGCCCCGCGAGCCGCTGCTGCGGCTGATCGAGGCCAACCGCGTCGATCAGAGCGTCAGCCGCTACGAGACCTGGGAGCAGCTGCAGGGCTACTGCGCGCTCTCCGCCAACCCGGTGGGAGAGCTCGTGCTCGGAGTCTTCGGCTCGGCCAGCCCGGAGCAGGTCGCGCTCTCGGACCGGATCTGCACCGCGCTGCAGCTGGTCGAGCATTGCCAGGACGTGGCCGAGGATCTGCGGCGCGGGCGGATCTACCTGCCCGCAGAGGACATGCGCCGCTGCGGTGTCTGCGAGCAGGATCTGCACGCAGAGCACGCGGGCGAGCAGGTTAAGACGCTGATCGCGCTGCAGACCGCGCGCGTGCACGAGCTGCTCGCACAGGGCGCGCCCCTGCTCGACACGCTGCGCGGGCGCCCGCGGCTGGCGGTCGCGGCCTTCGTCGCGGGTGGCAGGGCCGCGGCGCAGGCGATCGAGCGATCCGCCTTCGACGTGCTGGCGGGCCCACCGAAGGCGGGCGATCGGGCGCGCCTTCGCGCTCTCTTCACCGTCCTTGGCCAGCGCCGAGACGCTGGGCAGCTCAGGGGTGCACTGTGAGCGTTGCGACCTCCGCCGGTGCCTCCGTCGAGCAGGCCCATCGCCACTGCGCGGAGCTGACACGAGCGGCCGCTGCGAACTTCTACTACGGCATCGCGCTGCTTCCGCCCAGCAAGCGGCGCGCGATGTGCGCCGTGTACGCCTTCGCACGCAGGATCGACGACATCGGCGACGGGGAGCTGCCGGACGATCGGAAGCTGCGGCTGCTGGAGGAGCAGCGAGAGTCGCTGGAGCGGCTGCCGCGGAGCATGTCGGAGAATGGGCAGGACCTCGTGGCGATGGCGCTTGCGGACTCCCATCGCCGCTTCGGCCTGCCGATCGAGGCACTGCAGGACCTGATCGACGGGGTGAAGATGGACGTCGTGGGGGAGAGCTATGAGAACTTCGAGCAGCTCGTGCTCTACTGTCGCCGTGTCGCGGGCTCGATCGGCAGGCTCTCGCTTGCGATCTTCGGCGCGCACGATCTGAGCTCGGCGTGGACGCTCGCAGACGATCTCGGCGTCGCGATGCAGCTCACCAACATCCTGCGCGACCTGCGCGAGGACGCGCAGCGCGGTCGGGTGTACCTGCCGAGCGAGGACCTGGTCCGCTATCACCTCCACGACCACGGCGCGATCGGCGCCAGCGAGCTGCTGGAGATGGCCAGGCAGGGATCGCGCGCGGCGCCCTCCGTGGTGGCGGGCTTTGGCGGCGATGACGTGGGGCAGCTATTTGCGCTCATGCGCTTCCAGGCGCTGCGCACACACGACTGGTTTCACCGCGGGATGGCTCTGGTTCCACTGCTTGACAGGCGCAGCGCCGCCTGCGTGATGGCGATGACCGGTATCTACCGCCGGCTGCTTTGGCGCATCCAGGACCACCCTGACCGTTCGTTGGCCGGCCGCATGTCGCTGCCGGCGCACTCCAAGGCGGTCGTCGCGCTGCGCAGCGTGATGCAGCCGCGCAAGGTGCCCGAGCGCCATCCCGCTGAACGGGTGCTCTAAGGACGCCGTGCCTGGGCGCCCGCACACCGCCAGGAGAAGCGCCGTGAAAGGGCTGTGAATGGGCGCGCGGCCGACCGGCAGTGGCGCGAGGGTGGCGATCCTCGGCGGCGGGCTCGCCGGGATCACGGCTGCCCTGCGCTGCGCCGACGCGGGCGCCAGGGTCACCCTGCTGGAGGTCAGGCCCCGACTGGGCGGCGCCGCCTACTCGATCGAGCGGGAGGGCCTAACGCTCGACAACGGACAGCACGTGTTCCTGCGCTGCTGTCTTGCCTACAGGGCGCTCCTGACGCGGCTTGGCAGCGCCGATCTCACATATGTGCAGCCGCGTCTGGAGATCCCTTTGCTGGCCCCAGACGGCCGGCGCAGCATGCTGCGCCGCAACCGGCTTCCCGCGCCCTTGCATCTTGCCGGCGCGCTGCTCTCCCACAAGCCGCTCTCGTTCAGGGAACGAATCTCCGCTGCCACTGCCGCCGCCGCGATCGCCCGCCTGGATCCCTGCGACCCGGCGATCGACGCGCAGACGCTGGGCCACTGGCTTGGTCGCCACCGGCAGACCCCGCACGCGATCGAGGCGCTCTGGGACCTGATCGCGCTGCCGACGCTGAACGTGCCCTCCCGCGAAGCCTCGCTTGGGCTTGGCGCCTTCGTCTTCCAGGAGGGGCTGCTGAGGAGCGCCGACGCGGGCGACGTGGGCTTTCACCGGGCACCCCTGAGCGCGACGATCGGCGAGCCGGCGCTGCGCGCGCTCCAACGGGCCGGTGTTGAGGTGAGGCTCGGATGGAGGGTGCGCTCGATCGCCGTCGCGGCTGCCGGGCTCCAGGTCGCCGGTGGCACGGGGCCGCAGATCGACGAGCTGGTCTATGACGCGGCGATTCTCGCGCTTCCCCACCTGCGCGCCGCGGATCTGCTTCCCGCCCAGGCTGGCGAGATCGCGCAGCGCCTGCGCGCGATCGGCACGAGCCCGATCGTCAACCTGCACGTGCTCTATGACCGGGAGATCCTCGATCTGCCCTTCGCCGCGAGCGTCGAAAGCCCCGTCCAGTACCTCTTCGATCGCACCGCGGCAGGCGGCGCCCCGCCCGGCAGCCAGTACCTAGCCGTCTCGCTCTCCGGCGCCATACAGGACATGCGCCGCTCTGTCGAGGAGCTGCGCAGCCGCTACCTGCCAGCGATCGAGCAGCTGCTGCCGAAGGCGCGCGGTGCGCGCGTGCAGCGCTTCCTGGTCACCCGCGAGCACGCCGCCACCTTCAAGGCGGCCCCTGGGGTCGGCGCGCTTCGGCCCGGGCCGCGCACGCCGGTCAGAGGTCTTGCGCTCGCGGGCGCCCATACCGCCACCGGCTGGCCCGCGACGCTCGAGGGAGCTGTGTTGAGCGGCCACGCCGCCGCCGAGGCGGTGCTCGCCGATCTCGGCGCCGCGCCCGCGGCCGGCGTGCTCTCAGGTGCGCGCGCGTGAGCCCGGTCGACACCTCGGGACGGTTGCTGTTCGCGGCGCCGATGCACATCGAGGCGCGGCTCGTCGGCTGGGGCGCACGCCAGGCGCACGTCCACCGGACGGGGATGGGGCCGCGCAACGCCACCGCCGCCGCTCAGGAGCTGCGGCGTCTGCCCGGCGGCGCATTGGTCGTGATCGGCTTCTGCGGCGCGCTGGAGCACGACCTGCAGCCGGGCGAGATCGTCGTCGCCGACCGCGTCTACGCCGCCGACGACGAAGGGCACGCCGAGGCGAGCGTGCGTTGCGACGGTGCTGGGAAGCTTGCCGGCGTCCTCTCCGAGAGCGGCCTGCGCGTGCATCTGGGGCCTGTGGTCTGCGTGGGCAGGCTGGCCCTCGGCGAGCGGCGCGAGCAGCTGCGCAAGGGTGGCGCGGCGGCCGTCGACATGGAGTCGGTGTGGCTTTCGCCGGGCGCCGAGCAGAGGCCGTTCGGGGTTGTGCGGGTCGTGCTCGACACGCCTGAGCGTGAGCTGCTGCGGCCGCAGATGCTGCCGCTCGCGCTGCGCGCCGGCGCGGTGCTGCGCAAGACCGCCGCCATCCTGCAGAGACGGGTGTCTCAGTCGGGGTTGCATACACTGTTGCCCGGCGGTCCGCCGAGTGTTGAGCGCGGCCCAACCCAAAGCGGCGAAAGCGAGGTGTAGGCGTCATGGCGGTTTCGGTCAGGCAGCGTGCGCGGATGGGCCTCTACCTTGCCCAGCAGCGCATCGCCAAACGCGAGAAGTTCCCGCTGATCGTCGAGCTCGAGCCACTGTTCCAGTGCAACCTGGCCTGCGCCGGCTGCGGCAAGATCCAGCACCCCGAGCACACCCTGCGCCGGCGCATGCCAGTCGAGCAGGCGGTGGGAGCGGTGCTCGAATCGGGCGCGCCGATGGTCTCGATCGCCGGCGGGGAGCCGCTGATCCATCCCGAGATTCACGAGATCGCGGGCGAGCTGATCAAGCGCAAGAAGTTCGTCTATCTGTGCACGAACGCGCTGCTGCTCGAGCGCAAGCTCGCAAACTTCACGCCCAGCCCCTATTTCTCCTGGGCGATCCACATCGACGGCCTCAAGGAGCGCCACGATGCCTCCGTGGAACGGGAGGGCGTCTTCGAGAAGGCCGTCTCCGCGATCAGGGCCGCCAAGGCGGCGGGGTTCAAAGTCACCACCAACACGACCTTCTTCACCCAGGACTCGCCGAAGACCATCGCAGAGGTGCTCGACTTCCTAAACGACGACCTCGAAGTCGACGACATGATGATCTCGCCCGCCTACGCCTATGAGAAGGCCCCCGACCAGGAGCACTTCCTGGGCGTCCAGCAGACGCGCAAGCTCTTTGCCGACGCCTTCGGAGAAGGGCGGCGCAAGCGCTGGCGCCTGAATCACAGTCCGCTGTTCCTCGACTTCCTGGAAGGCAAAGCCGACTTTGACTGCACCGCCTGGGGCATTCCCAGCTACTCGCTGTTCGGCTGGCAGCGTCCCTGCTACCTGATGGCAGACGGCTACACGAAGACCTATCAGGAGCTGCTGGACACCACCGACTGGAGCGCCTATGGGCGCGGCAAGGATCCGCGCTGCGAGAACTGCATGGCCCACTGTGGCTACGAGCCCACCGCTGTGCTCCAGACCACGCGCTCGCTCAAGCAGTCGCTGCGCGCGATGGTCTACTCCTGAGCCTGCTCGCCGGTCGCCTGCTCCTCGATGTCGCGGGCGCCGCGCATGTCCTTCCAGGTCATGCCCTCTCCGAGCAGAGCGGGCATGCCGAGCGCCATCGCGGTGACTATCTCCACGGCCTGCAACAGGATCCCGTAGGCGAGGGCGGGACCGTAGGAGACGCCATATAGCGCCAGTACCCCCACGCAGGCTGCCTGGAAGACGCCGACGTTCGATGGGGTCGCCGGCAGCACCGCGCTCACATTGACCGCGAGCAGCACCGCCGCGGCCGCGGCAGCACCGGTATGAGACTGCAGGTCGAGTGCGACCAACACCAGGTAGCAGGAGCACCACTGCAGTGCCCAGGCCAACAGCTGAAAGGCGATCGCGGGGGCCCCATGGCGCGGCCGCGCGAAGACCGTCAGGCCCTGCCGGGCGAGCTGCAGCAGCCGGGTCAGGGCGATAGCGCCATCCCGTACACGCCGCCAGCGCGAACGGATAGCCACCTTCAGCAGGCGCGGAATGGCGAGCACCAGTGCCACGATCAGCAGCGGGACCAGGATTGCCGCCTCCAGGGCGGAGGCTTTGCCAGTCAGCAGCGGCACGCTCGTGAACGTGATCGCAGCAAGGATTGCGAGCGCGAGCAGGTTGATCAAGGTCTGCGAGAAGACTGTGCCGGCGACGATCGGCAGCATCCGCATCGTGGAGCGCGGCAGGCGCTTCGAGACCACGACAACCCGGGAGGGCTCGCCGAGCCGGCCGGGAAAGACGGCCGAGCCGAGCACTCCGATCATCGTCGCGCGCGCTACCACCAGCCGGCTGATCGCGGTGTCCGGGATCGCCGCCCGCAGCACCTCGAACCAGGAGAGCGAGCGCCCAAGTAGCGAGCTCATCATCACCGCGAGCGCGGCCGCGAGCCACTCGAGCCGGGCCGAGACGAGCGCATTGCCGACCTTGCTCAGTTCGAGGCTGCTGATCGCGGCAGCCAGCACGCCGAGCACGAGGAGCACGAAGATCGCGATTCCCGCGCGCCTGTCGAGCCGTGGCAGCCGCATGCGTATACGCCCGCGTGCGCTCTGTCGGGTGCCGGCCATTGACCTCGGTCTATCAGAGCACGGTCGGCGGTGGCTGCCCGCTGGAGGCTGCTCAGGCGCGAGCACGGTGATTGCGCAGCGCTCCAGGGGCGTTGCTGATCCGATCGGCACCTACTGGCGTATCGTTCTCGGAGGCATTGTGCGGGCACGCACGATTACTTCGCAGTAGCGCGAAATGCATTCTCAGTACCGCACGAGGGAGGCAGATGGCACGGCGGCACCGACAGACGTCAGCAACAGAGCAGGGAGTGGCAATCGCGCTCACGCACGATCAGGTCGATCAGGTGCTGCGGGCGGCCATGCGCGAGCCGAAGGGAACATCGGAGAGCTTGCTGATGGCCGCTCTCGACCACGCTCACAGACCCGTCGGCGAGGGAGGGTCGGCGGAGAACCTCAGGGCGGCGACAAGGAGAGCGCTCCAGGCCGCGCTCGACGATCCGCAGCTCTCCCAATCGCTGCTGCGCGGGCTGGCGCTGCTCTCCTGCTACTCGCCGGAGCGTGAGTGGCGCACGATCTCAGAGCTCGCCAAGGAGCTTGACCTGCCGCCCTCCACGGCACATCGCTACGCCCGCACGCTGAGAGCGATCGGGCTGCTGGAGCAGCATCCGGGCACACGAGAATACAGGCCTGCGGCGACCGCCTGAGCCGCGGCGAGCGCGCGTAGAGCGGTTGCAAGTCAGCGTCAGGAGACGACGACAATGTCGCCGAGGCGCAGCATGCCAAAGACGGTCTGAGCCGTTGAGATCGGCAGCTCCACGCAGCCGTTTGACTGCGGGAAGCCGTAGCTGGCGCGTTCGTAGCCGTGCACGGCGTCACCGCCGTTGAAGTAGTTCACCCATGGGACATCCGGCACGTCGTATTTGGTCCCGTCAGGGTCGGTGCCGACCATCGTCGTGGAGGTGAAGCGCTCGTAGATCGGGAACGTCCCCTGTTCGGTTTCCGCCCCCGGGACGCCCGTGTTGGCTGGGGTGCTGAGGACCACGCGATTTCCCTTGTGGACCTCCAACGTCTCCGGCGTGGACTCGGTGACGGTGACGAAGGTATAGGGATGGGGGTTTCGGTAATTGCCGGCGACCGCGCTCAGCAGCTTCTGCCAGGTCGCCGGGCCCGGCGTGCCGTCGGGTTCGAGTTTGTGGTCTTCCTGGAAGACCATCAGCGCGCCCTTGGTCGTGCTGTCGAAGCTGCCGTAGCTCAGCGACGGCGCATATGCGAGATCGCCCCGCAGCGTGCCGGCGACCGGTTCATAGAGCAGGTGCGCCGCTGCCCGGCGGCCGATTGCGCCTGGCGAGACCTTGGCCCGTGGGGCGGCGTGCAGCGAGTCGGGTAGATAGGCAAGCCTCGCCAGCGCCTGCTGCAGCGCACGCGTCGAGGGGCAGGCGACTTTTAGCGAGATGCTCCTCCTGGCGCCGAGTGCCGTCTCATCCGTGGCTGTCGTGGCGGCTGGCACGGTGAGGCGGTAGGTCGAGCAGGGCGTGAGGGTCGAGGAGGATTTGAACACCCAGGCGGTGCCTGAGATTGCCCAGGCGCCATTGCCCGTTGGGCTCAGCGTCGGATGCGCCGAGCCGGGTGCCGGCTTGCCCGAGAGCGTCACCGTCAGCCGTTCGGTGGCGTTGCCGACATCGGCGTGGGGCATGCCGAGAATCCGAGTGTGGCCCATCGGCTTTGCCTGCGCGGCGGGCGCGCCGCTGCCAGCTCCCGAGCTCCCAAGCGCACTGGCGCCGCCTTTGTGGCCGATCAGCAGAATGGCGCCAACCACCACCGCGGCGAGCGCGAGGACCACTCCAATGCCCAGCGAGAAGGCGCCGCCGACGCGGTGACGATCTTCATGGCGTCGCGCGCCGCCCGAGGAGGCATGGTGCCTGCCGGCGGCCCCGGCGCCATGCAGCCTGGCCCTCATGGGGTCCGAGGATACCTGACGCCAGGGCCCCGTCCAAGGAATAGAGGCCAACCTGGCTTGGGTGGTGCCGTGTTTTGCGGATCATTGCGAAACATTGCGCACAGACCCCAGTGCCGCCTTGGAAGCCAGAGAGGAGGCCCTTCGGTGGGCGCTGGGCACCGCCCCGCGGTCGGAGACAGCCTCGCCTCGGCACGACACGCAGTTGCTGGCCGTAGGTTGCACGGATAGACGGCCTGCTCCGCGGGCATATGCTCAAGCTCGAGCAAGAAGTACGTCAGGAGGCAAGGGCGATGAAGCGCCTGCCATCGATGATCGCGCCGATACTGCTGGTGCTCGCAGTGCTCTCGACCTCTGCGGTCAAGCCGGTCGAGTACGTGCGGATCAGCCCCTCTAGGACTGTGAAGGTGCGGCCGAAGGCGGATCATCGACTGCAGGCTCGGTGCTCGCGGCGGCCGCGTCCATCCGCGATCTCAGCTCTGCGGCAGCACGTGGCCACAGAGGGGCGTCTCGAGGAGGGCCTGGCAGTAGGTTTGCGCTTGCCACCGCAGCTTGAACTGCCTGACGAATCTCGCGGTCGACCGTGCCGCCTGCTTGCCGTGCCGTCCGCCACGCACGTGTCGGAGGATCGCTGAGCTCAGCATCTGGATTCGGGTCCGAAGCAGGAGGTCCAAGACGGTATCGCCGCCGGAGCGCAGGAAGGCATTGAAGCCACGCCCGTGGGGAAACTGCCGGTTGCGCAGGCGGACATAGCGCTTGTGCAGGGCGCGAGGGCTGATCGATATGCCCAGAGCGGCCGCTTCGCCGGCTATCCACTGGGCCTGGATCAGGAAGTCGAGTGCGTTTGCGCTGAGCGCCGGCAGTTCTCGCAACCTTGCGCGGGGCTTTTGTGCAAGCCAGGCAACCCTGAGCCAGTGGTCGAAGGTCGCGCCGGAGATCTGGTTCGTGCCGACGCACGCGATCAACTCGCTCGGGCTCACGCGCGGAGGGTAGGTGGTCCGGTACTCGGCGAGGATCCCCCGCACCGGCACAGGCGCCGAGCGCAGGGCCTTCGAGCCTGTGGCCGGCGTCAGCTTGCTCGGCAGGGGCGGGCACTGGCTGATCGGGATGCTCGGCGTGGTCGAGCCCATGCTCTGCGGCGCACCGCATGCCAGCAGGAAGGCCGCTCCGGCCAGGAGCGCCGCCACCCTCCTCATGATGATCCGCATATAGAGATAGTTTTATCGTCCATTAGATCGTAGGGCACGCGCGTATGACCGCAGAGTTCGCTCATCCCGGTGCGAGGATGAGCTCCGGTCCCTCGATGCCCGCCTTGTTGACCGCGGGATTCGCGGGGCTTGCGGACAGGCGCTCGCTCGGCAGAGGTCCGCACAGTGCCAGCGCGTCCTGCGCGTCGAGGCCGGGGTCGAGCCAGGCCCGTTGAGCGTCCCGGTCGGCGAGTATCACTGGCATCCGATCGTGCACCGCCGCCGCGACCCTGTTCGAGGCGGCCTCACAGGTCAGCAGGGTCACGCTCTCGACGTGCCGGCCCTCGATTCGCGCAGATGTCCACAGAGCGGCGAAGGCGAAGGGCACGCCGCCGTCGAGGCGAAAGAGGAACGGCTGGCGCGGCTGCGCGCGCCGCTCTGCCTTCAGCCACTCGTAGTAGCCGTCGGCTATCTGCAGCGCACGGCGCGATCCCTTTGCGAGCAGCGGGCCATAGGCTGTGGAGGTGCTCGCCGTCTCCATCCGCGCGTTGATCATCCGGCTGCCCACGCGCAGGTCCTTGGCCCAATGGGGGATCAGCCCCCAGCGCAGCATCCGCGCCTGCGGCTCGCCCTTCGGCGCGACCAGCGCGAGCACCTGTTCGGTCGGCGCGATGTTGA
This sequence comes from uncultured Actinomycetota bacterium, assembly GCA_963790265.1. Classification (GTDB taxonomy): domain Bacteria; phylum Actinomycetota; class Thermoleophilia; order Solirubrobacterales; family Solirubrobacteraceae; genus Palsa-744. The sequence continues at coordinate 1,883,858 of CAWBNT010000001.1, read as the reverse complement.
ACCGGCGGGTCCCCTGCGCTCCCAGCATCGGGACGCCGAAATGCTCGTTCAGCTCTTCAGGGCCGACGGTGTTCGTGTAGCGCCCGCACATTGCATGTGAGGGTAAGGCGTCGGGAGAGCGCCGGGCGAGCTGCAGGCCGGATGGCGAGCGCATCCCAGGCCAATAATGCCGTCCGAGGGGCGTCGTAGCTTTGGCGCATGAGTTGGCATCTCCGCCGCCTTGCAGCCTTCGACATCGAGACCACGGGAACTGACCCAGAGCGCGACCGGATCGTCACGGCTGCGGTGAGCCTCGTCGGCGCTGGGGTCGAAGGCAGGCATTGGGCCTGGCTTGTCGATCCCGGGGTCGAGATCCCCGCCGGCGCGAGCGCCGTGCATGGAATCAGCACCGTGCGTGCGCGGGCGGATGGCATCCCGCCTCGCGCCGCGGTCGAGGAGATCACATGCATCCTTTCCGCCCACCTGCGTGACGGCGTGCCGATCGTCGCCTTCAACGCCCGCTTCGATCTCACGATCCTCGATCGCGAAGCGCGCAGGTACGGCCTCGTGCCGCTCGCCGACAGAGTGGGCGGGGTGGACCGCCTGATCGTCATCGACCCGTTCGTGCTCGACAAGCAGGTCGACCGCTTTCGGAAAGGCAAAAGGACGCTGGAAGCGGTCTGCGAGCACTACCGTGTCCGGCTCGACCAGGCGCATGCCGCCAACGCGGACGCGCTTGCAGCCGCAAGGGTCGCCTACAGGCTCGCGAGCAGCATCGCCGAGCTGCGAGATGCGGATCTGCGCAGCCTCCACGCTCAGCAGGTCGAATGGGCCGCCCAGCAGGCGGCCTCGCTTCAGGACTACTTCGCCGACGTCGGGCGCCCGGAGCGTGTCGAGGGTGCGTGGCCGGTCGTGCCGGTCGTGGCCGGGCTTTCGGAGACCGCGCTCGCCGCTTAGCGCCTCCCGGTTGGATCCTGCGGCGGCGTGGGTTGCCTGCCGCCTGGAGATTTGCCGACCTTGACAGGTGACCAAATGGTCACGTATCATCGTGCTCGTGGACGAGGTGTTCAAGGCGCTTTCAGACCCATACAGGCGAAGCCTGCTCGACGAGCTGCAAAGACGCGATGGGCAGACGCTCACCGAGCTCGAGCAGCCGCTGCCGATCACGCGCTTTGGTGTGATGAAGCACCTGCGCGTGCTCGAAGAGGCGGGCCTGGTTCTCAGCAGGCGCCGCGGGCGCGAGAAGCTGCACTTCCTCAACCCCGTCCCGATCAGGCTCCTCCACGATCGCTGGGTGAGCAAGTACGCAGAGCCGTGGGCGGCGACGCTGACCGGCCTCAAGGACCAAATGGAGGGCAGGACCATGGAGAAGATCTTCGAGATCTACATAAAGACGACCCCCGAGCGCCTATGGGAGGCGATCACGGACCCCGAGCTCCGCAGTCGGTACAGCTTCGGCGTCGGCGTGCAATCCGACTGGACGACCGGCTCCCGCTACGAGGCGACCTCGCCGATGGCGAGCGCGCCGATCTCCGAAGGCGAGAACCTGGAGGTCGACCCGCCAAGGAGGCTCGTGCAGAGCTTCAACGCGCTTTGGGGCGAGGACGTGAGGCGGGAAGCGACCTCGCGCGTGACGTGGGAGATCGAGCAGGTCGCCGACTCCTGCCGGCTCACGGTCATCCACGACCAGCTCGCCGAGGGGGCCAACGACGAACTCTTCGGCGGCTGGCCGATGATCCTTTCGGGCCTGAAGACGCTGCTCGAGACCGGTGAGAGCCTCACCACGCCGGGATCGCTGCGCTACTCCCAGCCTCAGCCCTGATCCAGCACCCGGAACCGGTTTGGGGCAGGCGCTCAGGTCCGCTCGAAGACGATCCGGTGGTGGTCGAGCAGCTCTCGTTCGAAGCAGACCTGGTTTGGGCCGACACCCGAGGTGAAGCCCAGCCGAAACTCTCTGCTGGTGAGCCAACGCGGGATCAGCAGCGACTTCAGCAGTCTCTTGCGAATGCCCGGTGCGCCAATCCGGGCGCTCCACTGGCGAATCGTCTCGATGTAGTCAAGGCGGCCGCTGCTGCTTTGCAGCAATCGCAGGCCCGGCTGCGCGCACGCGGTGAGCTGCTCCAGGCCGAAGGGCAGGAAGGAGCCGGGAAATTGGCATCCCAGCAGGGCGAGGTACCAGGCGTCGGAGTGGCGCGGCGCGTCGAGGTCGATCATCTCGACGTCGATCATGTTGCGTCCGAACACCATCGTCTGGAGATAGAAACGGCCGCCTGGGGGCAGCAGGTCCGCGACTCTCGCGAACAAATCGCGGTACAGCTCTTCCTGGCGGCCGGCTCGAAAGTCCTCCGGCGAGCAGAAGTGCTCGAAGGCGCCGAGACTTGCGACCGCGTCGAAGACCCCGAGGCGGTGCGGGCTCACGGTGCGCGCATCCTGCAGCAGGACGTCGAGCCCGTGGCGGCGGCATGCACGCGCCTGTGCTCCTGACAGCGTCACGCCCACGCCGCTCGCCCCCCTTCGGCGGGCGAAGTCCAACAGCGCACCCCAGCCGCAGCCGAGATCGAGCAGGCGTCGCCCGGGGCCGATGCCGATCTGCTGGGCGATGTAATCGTGCTTGCGGGCCTGAGCCTGCTCGAGCGTCAGCGAGAAGTCGCCGTCGTACTTCGCGCCGCTGAAGTCGGCCAGCTCGCCCATGCTCAACCGAAATATCCGGTCGATCGAGGAGTAGGTGAACTCGATGTCCTTGCGCTCCGCCATGGCACCAGACGCCCTTGGCATAAGGATCGCATGTCGCTGGCGGCGTCGCCCGCCGCGCGAACGACTAGTCTCTGCCGCCCATGCAAGCCGAGCAAGATGCCGCGTCGGCGGCACAAGCAGCAGCGATGCCGGCCGGGCAGGCGCAGCGTCCCTACTGGCGAGACGCGCTTGCCCCCTACGCCCGGCCTGATCTCGGTCGCAGCATCGCGAACCTCGGCACCTCGGTGCTGCCCTACCTCGCGCTCTCGACCGTCATGTACCTCTCGATCGCCCGCTTCCACCTGTCCTACCTGATCGTGCTGGCGATGGCGGTCCTCGCATCAGGGTTCCTCGTGCGCACCTTCATCGTCTACCACGACTGCTCGCATGGCTCGTTCCTGCCGTCCAAGCGCGCCAACGCCTGGCTCGGCACGGTGCTCGGCCTGCTCGTCTACTCGCCGTTCCTGCGCTGGCGCCACGACCACGCGATCCATCACGCCACCTCCGGCGACCTCGACCGTCGCGGCGGCGGAGACGTGCGCACGCTCACGGTCGCCGAGTACCTCGCGCTGCCGCGCAGAAGCCAGATCGGCTACCGGCTGTTCCGCAACCCAGCCGTGATGTTCGGTCTGGGGCCGATAGCGGCCATGCTGATCGGCCCGCGCTTGGTCGCCAGGGACGCGCGCCCGCGGCTGCGCCGCAGCGTGATCGCCACCAACGTCGCGCTCGCGATCATCGTCGGCGGCCTCTGCTTTGCGATCGGCTGGCAGGACTTCCTGCTGGTGCAGGCGCCCCCGGTGATGCTCGCCGGCGCCGCCGGCATCTGGCTCTTCTATGTCCAGCACCAGTTCGAGGACGCCTACTGGCAGAGCAACGAGAGCTGGAGCTACGCCGATGCGGCGCTGCAGGGCAGCTCCTACCTCAAGCTGCCCAAGGTGCTGCAGTTCTTCTCCGGCAACATCGGGCTGCACCACGTCCACCATCTCAACGCTCGCATCCCCAACTACAACCTTCAGCGCGCACACGACGAGACCTCGCTGTTCGACGAGGTGCCGGTGCTCTCGGTCTGGGATGGCCTGCGCGCCGTGCGCCTGAAGCTCTGGGACGAGGAGGCGGGCAGGCTCGTAGGCTTTGGGGATGCCACACGAGCCGCAGCCGGCAGAGCAGCCCCAACCCCTGGCTGACGAATGCGCCCACGCTCCGAGCGTGGCATGAGGGCCTGGTTGAATACTCGGATGGACCTCCCCGGGACCCGCCGGCTGCGGCGTGGCGTGATTTGGATGGTGTTTGTGATTGTGGTGTTGAGTGGTGGTGCGCTTGTGTTTGCTGGGCGGCATATTGTGGGTGAGCAGGCGGCTTATAGTGGGCCTTCTGCTGCGCGGTGTGTGCCTTCGCGGTTGGATGTTTCGGATGTGTTGTCGGGTACGGGTTTGGAGGTTTCGCCGTTGCCGGGGTCTTTTGATGCGATGCCGCAGACGCAGATTAGTTTTGTTGGGGTGCCGGCTGGGGATATTGGTGGTGTGAGTGTGGATGGTTCGTTGACGGGTTCGCATGCTGGTCGGCTTGAGGCTTATTCGCAGGGGGATGGTGCGAGTTTTCTGCCAGAACAGCCGTTTAGGGCTGGTGAGACGGTGAGTGTGAGTGGCCAGGTGCGTTCTGGGCGGCGTATGGTGCCTTTTTCGTATAGTTTCGGTGTTGCTTATCCGGATCCGATTCCGTATGCGACGCAGCTTTCGAAGCCGCGTGCGACGCCGCCGGTGGGGAGTGTGCAGAGTTTTCATTCTGCCCCGGAATTGCTGGCGCCGAGTATTGATGTGGGTGTGGATGGGGCGGGTGCTTCGTCTGGGGATATTTTTATGGCGCCTTATTCGGGGCCGGGGCCGGATGGTCCGGCGATCTTTACGTCGCAGGGGCAGCTTGTGTGGATGGATGTATTGCCGGGTGAAATGAAGGCGACGAATTTGCAGGTGCAGGGCTATGAAGGCCAGCCTGTTTTGACGTGGTGGCAGGGCTATATCCCGGAACAGGGGTTTGGCCTTGGCGAAGAGGTCGTTGCCAACACCTCCTATAAGCAGATTCTGCGTGTGAAGGCGGGTAATGGCAATCTCGCTGATCTGCATGATTTTCATTTGGGGCCTGACCATACTGCGGTGTTGACTGTGTTTCGCACGATTCATTGCGATTTGAGTTCTGTGGATGGGCCGAAAGATGCGGCTGTGACTGATACGAGTTTTCAGGAAGTCGATGTGAGGACGGGTCTTGTGCGTAGGGAGTGGACGAGTGTCGATCATGTGTCGTTGGGTGAATCGTATTCTTCGGCGTTGCAGTCTTCGACTGAGTGGCCGTTTGATTTTTTTCATATCAATACGATCGATCCGCGTGGGGATGGAACGACGCTGCTTTCTTCGCGTAATACTTCGGCGTTGTGGCTGATCGATGATGCGACGGGGCAGGTGCTTGAGAAAATCGGCGGCAAGAAATCTTCTGTGAGGATGGAACCGGGTGCCCAGACCGCGTTTCAGCATGATGCGATGACGTTGCCCGATGGTGATATTAGTATCTTCGATAATGGTGGTTCGCCGTTCGGCGAATCTTATTCTCGCGATGAATCGCGTGGCCTGGTTGTGTCTGTGAGCGGTAGCGCGAAGACCGATAGTGTGGTACTGGAATTGAAGCATCCGACGTCGATGAAGGCTGGTAGTCAGGGCGATGTTCAGCAGCTCCCGGATGGCAACTGGTTCGTGGGGTGGGGTCAGGAACCGTATTTCAGTGAATACACTTCTTCGGGCCAGCTGGTCTATGACGCGCATATGTGGGCGGTGCCGAAAGAATTCGAAACGGAGTCTTATCGGACTTATAGGTTTGAATGGAAAGCAACGCCGTATTGGCCGCCGTCGATCGCGGCGCAGAAGTCTGGTGGTGGGGTGGAAGCGTGGGCGAGCTGGAACGGCGCGACGGAAGTCGCGAGCTGGCGGCTGCTCGGCGGCAGCTCCCCCGACCAGCTCGCTCCGATCGGGAACGCTTCCAGCAGCGGCTTCGAGACCACGCTGCACGGCCAGGCCGAGCCCTACGTAGCGGTTCAGGCGCTCAACGCCGCCGGCGAAGTGATCGGCAACTCCAAGCCAATCAGCCCGAGCTGAGCCGGTTATGCGCTCTCCAGCCGCAGCTTCTTCGAGATAGATGCCCGCGCCGCCGAGCTTCACGGGCTTACATCACTCGCTAGGCTCTGCGCATGCTCGCCTATCTTCGACGTCACCACATCGGCATCGTGGCGCTATTCGTGGCGCTCGGCGGAACATCGTATGCCGCAACTCAACTGCCGGCCAACAGCATTGGCATGAGCCAGATCCGCGCAGGCGCCGTCACGCCCCCCAAGCTATCGTCGGCGGTTGCCGGCGCGCTGCGCGAAATAGCACCAAAAGCCGCAGCTTCCTGGAGGCACCCCGCAATTGACGCCGCGATCAGCGCTGCCGGCCAGAGGGTCCTCTCCTCCAAGGTGATCGTCGTCCCGGCCAATGCGCCGTGGGTCGACACGGGCCTGTCCATCGCCTCCGGCGAGCGCCTCTGGGCGGATACGCGGCGCGACGGCAGGTGGAGCGGCAATCCCCGGTACTTCCCCTACTCGGATGCCAATGGCCTGCCTGTCTACCCAGGCGCCTATCGAATCGATGCGCGCGCGCAGGTCGACTCGTTGATCGGCTTCATCGGCAGCACTCCGGTCAACGTTCCAGAGGTCTCCGAGCGGGTCTCGACACGTCCTGGAGGGCCGGGCGGAATCGCCAACCCCGGCTTCGTCGCCATCGGTGATGTGCTGAGGAATCTGGAGCCATCTACCGTCGGCCCGATCTGGCTGAGGAACAATGACAACACCAACTACTACTCCGATGTCGGACGTCAGATCGTCAAGGTGATCGTCACCGTGCCTCAAGCCCGGCGATGAGGCGTCGGTAAGTAATCCAGGTCAACGAGCCGATGAACCGAGCGCTGGAAGGCATGGGTGCCGAGATGAAGCGCCGTTACCGCGTCTATGAGCGCGCGCTCTAGCGACTCGCTTCTGTTCTTAGGTTGCGGTGTGGACGACGACATCAGCGATGTCGGGGATCTGCAGGCGCAATTCCTCCTCGAGCTCGCCGGCCAGCCGGTGAGCATCGACCAGGGCGGTCTCAGCGCCGACGCCGAGCGTGAGGAAGATGACGCGACCGGCCTCGGTGCGAAGCAGCCTCGTCTTGCGCGGCTCGTTGCCTGTCCGCTCAAGGACGATACGCTCGATCTCCCGTGTCGCGTCGAGGTCCATGCTCGTGGTGGCTTGACGGGCACTCAGCGGGCGCTCCAAGGGCTCCAGGTGTGTCTGTACCTCGCTGACGCCGGGACGGGCGCGGATCGCCTGCTCGATGCGCTCAGCGACCGCAAGCGCTTCTTGCAGGGCAAGATCGGCGGGGAACTTCAGGTGCAAGGAGACGCTTGCTGACCTACCGTTCTCGAAGATCGTGATGTCGTGTGCTTCCTTGACCAGCGGCTCGGCCAGCGTGATTGCGAGTACCCGGTCGCGAAGGTCCAGGCCGCTGCGGCGGGGCTCGACGTGGACTACGACATCGCTGCCGGGCAACTCGGTCTCGATCGCCGCCTCGATCAGGTTCGCGGCCTGATGGCCCTCGACCACCGCCGCGCCGGGTGCGACGGCGACGATTACGTCCGCGAAATAGCGTCCGGCGGACTCGCGCAGCCGCAGCCGCACCAACTCGATGTCGGGTGCCAGGCGCACGAGCGCGCGCTCGGCTGCCTCTCTGGCCTCGGCAGGCGTGCGGTCCATCAGCACGTTGGCGTTCTCCGCGATCAGCCGCGCCGCAGTTGCGAGGATGATCGCGGCTATGACGAGTGCGGCGCTCGCGTCGCCTCCAGCGAACCCGGCACGCACGAGCAGCAACCCGATCAGGACCGCCACCGAGCCAGCCATGTCCCCGGCGAAGTGAAACCCGTTCGCGCGCAGGGCGGGGCTGCCGTAGCGCCGTGCGGTGCGCAAGGAGATGACGGTGCGGGTGAGGTCCACCGCCAGCGCGATCGCGATGACGAGAAAGACATACCAATGGGTGTCAGGCGTGCCGCTGGGACCGATGAGGTGTCTGAGAGCCTCGACTGCCACGACCAGCCCGCCTGCCAGCAGAATGCCGGCCTCGCCGAGCGCTCCAAGGTTCTCGGCGCGGCCGTGCCCATAGGGGTGCTCGGGGTCCGCTGGCTGGCGGCCCAACCGCACCGCGAAAAACGTCAGGATCGCTGCGAGGACATCTCCGCTCGACTCGATCCCGGCTGAGATCAACGCCAGACTGCCCGCTATCACGCCGACCCCGAGCTTCAGGATCACCAACAGGCCAGCCGCGCCGATGGATACGAGCGTTGTCCGTCGCTGCACGGCCATCTGCTCGCTGCTGGTGGACGGCATCATCCGCAGAGCCTAAGTGTCCGGGGCCTCTACCGGCATCGAGGCCGGCCCCTGTTGCTTGACTCCTCGCGGCACACCCGAGCGCGAACGGTTCTGAGGGCTCTCGGAGCAGAGGGCTCCCTGGCGCGCAGGAAAAGATTTGAGCGTCGGCGGGAAGGAACTCCGCGATGGCGGAGTCATACAGGAAGCGCGCGAAGGCGGGCCGTGCATTGATCGCTGCCGCAGAGCCGGCGAAGGGATCGTCGGGACGGGCCTCGGTCAGAAACCGTCTCATCCGATATCTCGAACCACAGGAGACACCCCAGTGCCCAGAACATCGATCGTTGCTCTCGCTGGCGTTGCGCTTGTCCTCGCCGGTTGCGGCAGCTCCAAAAACAGCAGCAGCTCCTCGAGCAGATCGGCCGATGCGAGCACTGCGACCGCGACCTCAAGCGCGAGCTCTTCTCCTTTTCTGGCAAATCTGAGGACCGTAAGCCAGGTCGCCTCGACGGTCCCCGCAAACGGCGACGTGAATCCATACGGCATCGTGCTCGTGCCCACCAGCACCGGCAAGCTCCAGGCCGGCCAGATGCTGATCAGCAACTTCAACGCCAAGGAAAGCGCAAAGGAGAACGGCCAGGGCACCGGCACGACGATCGTGCAGGTCTCGACCGCCGGCAAGGTTTCGCTGTTTGCCACCATCGACGCCAAATCTCTGCCCGGTAGTTGCCCAGGTGGGGTTGGTCTGACGACGGCGCTGGACATCCTGCCGGGCGGCTACGTCGTCGTGGGCAGCCTGCCAACGACCAACGGCAAGACGGCGACCGCGAAGTACGGCTGTCTGATTGTGCTCGACAGCGAAGGTAAGGCGGTCGAGACGATCGCGAGCAAGAACATCCAGGGTCCGTGGGACTCGACCGCTAAGAGCGAAGGCTCCAAGACCAGCCTGTTTGTCAGCAACGCGCTCAATGGTGGTGCCGCGAAGGGCATCCACACGATCGACAACTCGACCGTGCTGCGGATCGAACTGGAATCCGGGGAAGGCCAGATGCCGAAGGTCCTGAACGAAACGGTGATCGCCAACGGCATCCCCTGGGTGGATTCGGCGGAAGCCCTCGTGCTCGGCCCGACCGGACTCGCACTCGCCTCAAACGGGACGCTGTATGTCGCCTCGACCGACGGCAACAAGATCTTCGCGATCTCCGAAGCGATGACGCGCACCACCGCAGCCGCGAAAGGCGGCACCGTCCTCACCGAAGGTGGCCACCTCAAGGAACCGCTCGGCATGGTGCTCGCACCGAACGGCAACATCATCACGAGCAACGGTGGCGACGGCAACATGGTCGAAACCACACCAACTGGTCAGCAGGTGGCCGTGCAGACCGCCGACAAGAAGACCGGAGCCGGATCGCTGTTCGGCCTGGTCATAGCCCCAGAAGGCAAGGGCATCTACTTCGTGGACGACGGCGAAAACACGCTCAACCTGCTGCACGAAGGCCAACCGGCCACGCCGACGGCATCCAGCACGGCGACGACCACGACCTCGTCTGCGCCAGCGAGCAAATCGATCAGTCTCTCCGTCCGCACCCTGCCAACCGTGGGAGCGGTGCTCGTGAACGCCGAAGGTCGCACGCTCTACACCTTCGCGCCCGACAAGCACTCCAAGGTCACGTGCGTCTCCTCGTGCACCGCGGTATGGCCGCCGTTGAAGCTCGCCGGCGGCGACACCGCCGCCGGACCGTCCCAGCTGAAGCCCTCGCTGCTGGGCAGCGACCCTGACCCCGAAGGCGGCCGCGTCGTCACCTACGCGGGCTGGCCGCTATACACCTACGCCGCCGACGCGGCGGCCGGCCAGGACAATGGACAGGCGACCGAAACCAACGGCGGCCGGTGGTACGTCATCGCACCGTCCGGCAAGGTCATCACGACGAAATGAGATCGCCCCGCTGGAAGGGAACGGGCCTGCCCGGAGTCCTTGGCAGTACAGCACGCCCCACACGCACCAGCACGGTGCTCGACTTGCCACAGGAGTGAACACATGCGCCATCTACCGAAGCTGTCCCTGTCAGCGATTGCCGCCTCGCTGCTGATCGCGGCCTGCGGCAGCAGCTCATCCAGCAAAACGACGAGCTCTGCCGCCAGCACACAGGCCGCCGCGCAGAGCAGCAGCAGCTCGTCAAGCGCCGTCGTCGTGAAGAGCGCCTCCAGCTCGCTCGGCACGATCCTGGTCGACAATCAGGGGATGACGCTGTATCACCTCAGCGGTGAGCAAAACGGCAAGTTCATCTGCACCAGCTCCGCCTGTCTCGGTGTCTGGCATCCGCTGATCGCGCCATTCAGCGGCGCTCCCAGTGGCGAAGTCGGCTCGCTCGGCACCGTAAAGCGCCCCGAAGGGACGATGCAGGTCACCTACAAGGGCACCCCGCTCTACACCTTCGCGCAGGACAAGCAGGCCGGTGAAACCAACGGGCAGGGCATCAAAGACGTAGGCACTTGGAGCGTCATCACGACCAGCTCCAGCAGCACCCGGACGAGCACAAGCAGCTCCTCAGAACCAGAAGGGTCCAGCGGCGGTGGCTCGAGCGGCGGTGGCTACGGCTACTGAGCCGTTCCGCGGATGCGCGGCGCTGGTCGCTAGTTGCTTGTGTGCGGTTGTGCTGGGCGGGTGCGCGAGCCAAACCGGATCGGCGCCCAGCACGCTGCGTGCACAAAGGGCAGCGATCGAGCGCTACATGGGCGAGGTCGAGCCGATCAGGCTTGCGGTCAACAAGCTCCTGAGTGGGGCCGACCCGATCCTCGAGGCGTGTCACGATCGTCGCATCGCGCCCGGCGTAGCCGCGCGGCGCATGGGCCAGCTAGAGCAGCGGTTTGCGGCCTACGCGGTCGACATCGCGGCGGTCGATCCGCCCACCGCCCAGCTGCGTGCTCTCAACGCCGGCTATGCCAACACCTACGTGTTCGAGGATGCCTACCTGAGCGCGCTCGGTGCCGGCCTCGCCGAGGGTGAGCTCACTGACCTGCCCGATACGCAGGCAGCCCAGCGCGCGGCGATCATCCGCTGGCGCATCGGCCTGACAGTTCTCGCCCGTGCGGCCGACGCGCCGCTGCCTGCAGACCTCCAACAAGCGGGGCGGGGTGAGATCGCGCCGTCTCCCACCGGGAGCTGAGCAACAAGGAGCGGGTCAGCCGATGTATGACGGCCGCCACACTCCTGACGATCTTTCCACCATGACGGCACCCTCAGTTGCGCCGAGCCACGCTGGGCCACCCCTGGAGAACGCGACACGCCAGCAGCACCCACAGCAACATTTGACTCCGCGCGGGCTATGGCAAGGATTCAAGCATCTGACCCAGCTCGGATGGCCAAGGGACTTCCCGATTGTGCAGTTCCCCAACGCGCCACTCATCATCGCGTTTCTTGCCGGCGCCGCGGCAGCACGCACGCATGACCCAGGCCAGGCCTATCTCGCGGCGATCTCCTTTCTGGCGATGGGCATATGGGCTTATGAGGAGCTGCTACACGGCGTCAACTGGTTTCGCCACCTGCTTGGCCTCGGATACGCGATCTCCACCGTCTTGCACCTCGCGCTCGCGCTAAGCAGCTAGACGGCCAAGCGAAAGCTCACGCCGAAGGGGGAGAGCTTGAAGCACCGCGCCGTGGCGGAAAGCTGGTCGGATTCGCACGGTCCATTGCGGTCCTGAGGCGCTTGCTTGCCTGCGCAGGCTAGTCGCTGGCCGAGCCCTTTCAGTTCACGCTGGCTGGCGGTCTGCTGTCGACCCAACGACCCGCCCGGAGAGGAGTGTTGGGGAAGCCTCTCCGGGCGGGGTGGCTAGGGAGCGGGACGTTGGGCGAAGCCGAGTTCGTTGGCCTAGGGGAGCGCCAGGAGTGGAGCCGTCCTCGCCGAGTTCTCTCCTGTCGGGCAGCCGTTGCTCACGGAGAGCACGCCCGGTGGCAGAGGTTTGGAGCTCTTCGAGCCCAATCGCCCGCGCGGATGCGAATGGAGCTCCGCCTTCAGCTTCGCTCTGAGCGTGGCGGCCGGGATGCGCGGACGCGCTAGTTCCGAGGCGAGCAGCGACTTCAACTCGCTCACGCTCAGCGGCCGCGACGACTTCACATAGACGTTGTTCGTCGGAAAGGGGTCCCTGGGGCCACAAGAGAGCCCAAACGCGCTCCCCCCCACGGCGTGATAGACGTAGCCGCCCCTCCGGCTCACGAAGACGCCAGTCACGGCATCCCATCTCGGCGCGCTCGGCACCTGCTGCGCGCGCACGCCGTGCCCGAGCTCGATCACTCCCAGCACGTCGCGTGCCGCGATCGCACTCCCCGAAAGAGTGACGATCGCCGCGAAGCCCAGCAGCATGAGCCGAAGGAAGCGACGGCGCGGCAGCCAGTGACGCCGCTCACTCTCGCGGCGGATCGCGAGCTCAATCGTGCGCTCTAGCTCGTCGCCCAAGCGCCCCAGGAAGGGGTCGCGCTCCTCATTCACAGCATCGTTCCCTTGTTGATCACGCGCCGCAGCACCTGCAGCGCCTGGAAGACGAGGACCCGCGCGCTCGTCTGGCTAATGCCCAGCTCGTTCGCCACCTCTTCATATGTACGCTCACCGACCACGCGAAGACCAAGCAACTTCTGCTGCTCCCATGTGAGCTCGGAGAACGCTTCCCGCACGCCTCGACTGAGCTTCTCCGCGTCGAGCCGACTCGGTACGTCGTCCAGCTCGCCGTCGTCCCAGCTCATGCTCTGCATCTGGAGCCGCTTTCGCGCCTTCGTATCCACGCGGTGATGGCGGAGGTATTGCAACAGCAGCTTTCTCGCGACTCCGTAGAGCCACTGCGCGCCCGCTCCGCCCCGGAAGCGCGGCGCGCCGAGCCAGACCGCCGCCCACGTCTCCGCGAGCAGTTCGCGTGCCGTCGTCCTGTCCCGCGTCTGCGCGTAGATCCATTGCTCCATCGCGCTCGCGTGCCGCTCGTAGAGCACCCGAAACGCCACAGAGTCACGCCGTGCCAGCCGGATCAGCTCCGCATCGCTCCGCCTCTCGAGGGCCGCGCGTGATCTGTTCATCTAATTCTTAAGTTGCATGAGCGGCAGACGCGCTACCGAGCGAGCTTCTCCCGCCCGCCCAAAGCCCATCCTCGACTCGCTCAGAGAGGCATTCCAGACGCGAGAGCCGCGCAGCGAGCATACCTGCGACGCGGCTCCCATACGCGCGTTCTTCGTTCGCTCGTCTAGGTCCGTTCGTGGTACGTCAATTCGCCCCACGGGTCCACATTGATCTGCCAATGAAAGCCGCCCGAGTCTTTGCCGTAGCAGGCCCACTGCGTTTCGCCGTGCGTTTTGCCATTGCCATACGGGCCGGTACAGTCTTCCGTTTTGGCCGTGCCGCCCCACAGATCTTCGGCCCACGCTTCCGCAAATTCGGAAGCGCTGGGGCTACCTCCACATTCTTTGTACTCGCAGAGATCAGTGGTCGTTTTCCCGGCTCGGGCGAGCACTGCTTCCCGCCGGCCCTGTTCCATCGCCGAGGCTGTCGCTGGCACCGAGCAGCCCAACATGAGCAGCGCAGCCCCGAGCGCGAGCATTCGTCTCATAGGTCCCTCCTAGCTTGTCGCCCGAGCCGCCTCCCAAAGCGCGCCCGAGCCGAGATCATCGCGCCGAAATATACGTGCAGACAGGGCGCAAAGGAGCAGCGGTAGAAACGCCCACCTTCGTGCTTTGCGCCTCCTGCCCAAACGCTCTCTCGGAGCCAGGCAGCTTTGTCTCCCATTCCCGAGAGCCGCCACGCAATCCCACAAGAGCGCTAGTATCAGCCACTGGGACTTCAAGCCAAGTCGGAAACAATATGATCCCAATCTATTCGGCTTTCCAGAGCCAAAAACCAGACCAGCGGCGTCAAGGAAAGCGCACGATTCAGGCACTCCCGCTAACTTACCCGCGTCGCTCGCAGCATCTGGCGGCAGTTGCGCGGCTTCCGGCGGGGTCGTTGACCCGACGCCTGTATCCCCAGGCGGGGGCGCCGACAACGGACTTTCCTCCGCCTCCCTACGGGAGAATGTCCGCTGGTCCCAGCGGGAAGCCGAACCACGTCCAGATCATCACCTCCCAGCAAGCCCCATGCGAGCGGAATTAATCGAGCGGCTCCGCTCGCAGCTTGGGGCGCCCTTTCCCGCTGAGCAGCTTAAGGCCGCGCTTAGCTGCGCCGCCTTTGAGATCGCGCAGCTCACGCTCTGTCAGGCGCCGGGTGCGGTGCTCGTCCTGAACACGCTCACCGGCGAGCAGCTCATCCGTGCCCACACCGCCGTCCACAGCCGCGAGAAGATCGACATCTGGCACATCCCCGAGCAGATCTGCGCGAGCTGCGCGCAGGCCGCCGCGCTCGCCTTCGTCGCGAGCGATCTTGAGTTTGACTGCGAATGGGAGAGCTGCCCCGAGCTCAACCTCCCCAACGCCAACGACATCCTCCTCCAGTGGAGCGGACCCGAGATCAAGAAGTACGCGTATGTGATCGCCGCCGACAGCACAGGTCGCTCTATGATCGGGCGAGCGCTCGTGATCGGGATGCTCACCGGCACGTTTCGACTTGAGTACCGCCGTGAGTTAGTCAAACCTCTGATTCCCATTGCTTTCACCGAGCCGCTTCGTCTGAACGGGATGTACCGCTGGCCCGGCTGAATTGCCCGCGCACTCGCACTGCATCGATGGCTCTCCAGTCGGCGTGCGGCCCGCTGATGCTCACGTCGTTGCCATTCGCGAGTAGCTGCGCGACAGGCCTCGCGCGAGCACTCTGGCTCGCCCGAACAGCCGCTATCTGCGCGTCGATCTTCACGCGTCTAAGCGTGTCCCGCTCGCTAGGGATGCCCTGGTCGGCGCCCTTCCGACGCCCCATAGGGAAATCCCTGGGGAGATCCACCGCCGCCATAGGCGCAGACGCCTTGCGCGGCGGTGCGCAGGCAGCAGCCGCCCGCGAGCCGCGACTTGATCAGTGGCAGCTCTCGCCAGTCTCCTTCGGGTTTGGTGGTGTCTGCTTCGGGGAGTACCGGGCCGAGGCGTTCCTTGGCGAGTGTGAGCGCGCGTTCGTAGTCGTCGCGCACGGTCTGGTCGAACAGGCGGCCGTAGCGCAGGCTCATGTCCGCGCTGCTGTGTCCGAGGAGTGCCATCAGTGCTTGCAGGCTGACCCCGGCGTGATGAGCGCGGTCGCATAGAGAGAGCGGTAGTCAGTGGGCGACGGCCCGGCGCTGGTCGTCCCACGCATGCGTCTCGTTTCGGGCCGAGGACGTGCCTGCATTTGGCGACGACCAGGTGCGTCATGATGCCAGGTCGAGACCCGCAGCTGTGCTCCCGCGGGCATCGTGGGCTCGGCACCGAGGGCGTTATTCGAACGTGATCGAATACGCTTTCGTGTCGCGAAGATGTTGGGGTGGATTCAGATGGGCATCGGGGTGGTTGTATCCGTGGTCCTTGCGTATCTCGGCTACCGCCAGTCAATTGGCGTCAAGCGCGAACGCGCCCACATGGCTGAGAGGGAGCTCGTCCGCACCGTACTCAAACGCATGCTCCTTGAGCACTATGATCCGACGCTCGACGAGCTCGCGCACGTAATTGATGCGATCGGGCGCGAGCGTGACGTTCCCCCGGCATATCTGTTTACGGCATAGGGCTGCGCCGCAGCTGTGTGGGCCGAGGCATTGGCAAACGATCTCGTTGGCTCTAAGGACCGCATACGGATCGGACAAGTCTTGTCCGATGTTCTGAGAAGCACGGCGGTGGCCGTGGGCCGCCCTCGTCCCGAGCTGGCGCGCGAATATTCCCGTGCCTGGAGCGGCGTAATCGCCGCGGGAGCGGGCGCCAGCGTGCTCGGGGCAGCGGTTGCGGCTGCTGTCGGAGCTCATCACAGTGTCCGTGACTATCTCCTCTTTCTGGCAGCGGCGGCGATCGGCGCTGCTGCGTCGTTGCTCGCTGCGGGCACTCGCCAAGGCGCCGCCGAGGTGGGCCAGTCCTTCCCGTCACGTCTCACTGAGGCGAAGCTAGATGAGCAGGTCGAGCGAACCCTGGCGCGCAGCGGACTGAAGGATTTGCGACCAGGAGACGGCCTCGATTATCTTGTCAGCGTCGGCGAACGCCGGATCGCAATCGAGGCGAAGGCATGGGTAGACGCGGTCGCGCCACGCGCATTCATGGCGAGCGTGGAAAGGGCGTATGCCGCCGCCGTCGCAGCGGGAGCTGACGAGCTCATTATCGTGACGGAGCTTCGCCATCCGCCCGCCGTCGAGCCTCGCAAAATCCGGATCGAGGTCATGAGTGTCGCGGCTTTGCGTAGGCATCTCGGCGGACTTAGGCCGCCGGGGCCTCGAGCGGGGCGCGTCATCGCTCGGCTTCGCCCTCCCCGGCTCATTGTGACTCCGAGAGTAGCGGTGTTGTTCGCCATTCTGGGCGCAGCTATTACCGCGGTTGCCGCTGCGACGCTGAGTCATTCTACGCACCACAATCGACCGAGACAAGCTAGCGCGAGCAATGGGCACCATACCGCCGGCGGACAGCGGCGACCGGCGACCGGGGTATCAGCAAATGCATCACAAATGCGGGTCCCCTGGACGTCATTTCGCCGCATCATTGACACACGATTTGTCCGGTCATGCGAAACACCGTTCAGGCACACGAACGTGGATTATTTCGCTATTTCCTGCACGGATTATTCAGGGCATACCATTGAATTCTATGAGTACGGCAGCCCACAGGAAGCCGATTTGGTCGATGCTCTCCCTGGCCCACGTAGGGGATGTTCGCAATTCCCCTCAGCTGGCGACGCTTCCGCAGATCGTCCGACTCCCTCCGGTGTGCTCCACCTGGCGTGCAATCTGAGCTATGGGGTCAATCTGGAAAAACCGGCGCGCTATAACGCGAGCATCCACTTTCAGTGGTATTACCGTGCACTTCCACAGGTCTTCGCACAACTCGACGTCACTAACTACAGCCGCGGCCCTGATCCAGCTTACCCAGCATGGACGACCGCATATGGCACCTGGTCACGAGACATGGCTGCTCTCAAGCCACCGGCAAGATACTTGGGCGGGTGAATTTTGATGCGTACGAGCCGTTCCAAGACGGCGGGCTCATCGCCGCCGTAAGCCAGTCGCCTACGGGGGTGTCGAGGAGCCCCGCGAGGGTATTCGTGCCGAAACTCGCCCGGAGACCCGGAAAGCGTGGAAGCCAGGTCTCCGGAATCCAGCCATTCGCCGGCAAGCACGCCCGCTCCGAAGCTGCGCCGGTACGTCGCCGCCCACGGACACCCTTTATAGGAGCAACGCCCGCGACCCCTCACAGCTCGCGCCCGCCCGGTCGCCACCTCCCCGTCGCCCTACGGGCTCCGCCTCAGCGCCTCGCGACGCAAACAGTGAAGAGCGGATGGTTCAACGCACGACGCGCCTCCGACGGCACCCTCGTGCTCGATCTCTCGTTGGTGGGAATCTCCGGGCCGCCTGGTCTGAGCTAGCGCCGAGACCGCGCTCTGCGTCGATGAGCATCGGCGCGCTGAACGCGAGCGATGTGCCAACCCGCCACGCCGACTGCAAGAGAGGCAATAGCGAGCAGCGTGCCGATCAAATCCTGTGTCGGCAACAGCGAGCGCCACCATGATTGTTCGAGGCGCTTGGAGACTCCGTTCTCACTGACCACGGCCGCGCCTTGAACGTGTATCGCAGCTTCGCGACCTTCCAACCGCACCGGAATTGTCATCCGATGGCCCGTGATGCCGACGCCGCGAATATGTGTCAATTCGACCGGCGTACCTACGGAAAGCGTTTCTTGGGGTGCGTCGCCTACTATCATCGTCCCTTCCGCCGCGCTCATCCGCAACGACGCTATAGGGCCAAACACATTCACGCCAGCCACGGGCGGCGGCGGATAAGCAAATTCCATCGTACTGTTCGCGTCGTACAACGCCGGGATCTTCGGTTCGCCTTCCACCTGTCGCTGGTTTGTTTCTTCGTCTGTCTTGATGATCTCCACGCTGCGAAGTAATACGAGCGGGTCTCGTTCTGCTGCCTTCGCAGATTTCTGCAGGCTAGCCAAACTCGAACTCGCGTCGTGCGATTGGACGCTCAGCACCGCGGACCCGCTTGGGAGATCGGTGTGTTCGGGAGCGTAGTCCTCCTGGTCGGAGGCATTTTCTGGCAGCGACTCGACGCGGACTGAGAACGTAGACCGAGGCACCACTCTGACGACGAGCCAGGCGGTCCATCCGGCCGGAAGCGAGCGCTTACCCCCAAAGGGGAGTTCAAGCGTCTCTTCATGGACCGTCTGCCCGTGATCGGGGGCGTACGGCCTAAAGGGTTCGGGCGGCACGGTGTTATAGCCGAGCCCTAGACGACTTGCGTCGGTCGAGCGGACCTGTGTCCAAAAGAAGAGTTCCGAGCCGATCACATCGACGAGGGGTATAGCTGTGCCTTCCGGCTTTGCTGCCGAGCCACCAAACGGGACTCGGACGGCGACGGACGACGCGCTAGGGTTCGCCTGTTCCGTTTCGTAGCCGATGTCGACCGGTACGCCTGCCGGCGGACCAATCGCAGCGAGTGGCTCCGGACCCCTACTGGCCGCGTGCAACACGCTAGGGCTTTCGAGATCGAGCCAGTCCGCGACGGTGCCGACAGAAGCAAGTCGCTTCAGGTGGCTCCAGCCGGACCGAGACGTGAACACGGACGCGGACGGTTCACCTCCCGTGCTGATGAACTCGGCGCTTTCGAAGGCGAGGCCGACGTTCTTCGGAAGGTCAGACCACGGGTCGGGATTGGGGCTGAAGAGTGTGTAGTCGGTCATCTGGCTCCCTGTCTTTTCAAGTCCGATTTGCATCGACGAAGCCGGCATAGTCAGTCCCTGCCATCCGCCAGGAGGCCTGTTGTCCACGCAGCCGCACCCTGGGCTGGTGGTTTCGAGAAGCGGCTTTGAGAACACTGCTTGGACGGTGCCTGTGGAGTGAAACGCGCCACTGATAGGCACCGCTGCGGGATACCAGCCCGCTGTACGCAAGACCGTTAGCGCGACGAGCACCACGGTCCCAGCGACCCACCAGGCGACAGACAGTCTCCGCGCCTTGACAGCGACGGCAACCAGCCACCCGCGTTGGTCCCCCGTTCGCGGGGAGGTCTTCGGCCGCTGTTTCCCGTGTTGGGGGGCTCGGTGCCGTTGGCCAGACTGTTTGGGTTGCCCCTTGCGTCTGGCGCGTTTAGATTTTTGCTGTGCCCCCGAAGTCCTCGCCTCCGGTGGACATGCTTGCACACCGACCATCGCAGTCGCGTTTCCGCGACAGCTATCGACCGCCCATCCGACCGAGGCCGTCGTTGAGCAGCCATTTGAGGTCGTCGTCGGTCGGGTGATCCCGTCTGCGAAGACGGCGCACTAGCTGGCGGGCTGTCGGTCGTCCTCTGCGCGGAAGGCACGATTCGTGCGATGCTGGTCCGCGACTACTGCTCGCCAAAAGCAGGCACGTCATCGGCCCGAGATGAGAAGCATACCCGGGACGAACCGCGAAAGCGTCGATGGCCCTTCGGTGGCCCGATCCTTTAGGTCGGAAGCGGGAAGCCGGCTCCGGCCTCGACCAGACGGCATTGCAGCAAGCCAGAGATCCATCACGGCAAGGCACGCGCAGCCAAAACGAATCTCGCGCAAGCCGGCCTAGACGTGGTCGAAGCGCGCGCCGGTGACGCGCTGCCAGACCCTCGGTCGACTTGACGAGCAAGTCGACCTGCTGGTCCTTGACGGATGGAACGAGATCTACCTACCAGTGCTCGACCTGCTCACACCACAGCTCGACTGGGCCTCACACCACAGCTCGACTGCGCCGCAGAAGCGACCGGGGAGTACATCGTGGTCCCCTGAGCGACGTGCTGGCCGGCATGAGAGCACTCCTCCTCCCGATCGTGGCTCCTGATACGTTCCGGAACACGCTTCTCGGCCCTGACCAGTTCCAAGCCAGTCCCCGGGCGCTCACAACAGGAAGAGGGGGAGGATCCCTATGAGACTGCTGGACGGCTTCTCACGAGCAGGTGCAGTCCGACTAACCGGGGTGCTTTTTGCGTCGCTCGTGGTCGCGGGCACGTGCCTGGGACCGTCAACGGCTCTGGCATCTGGTGTCTGGTCGGCCCCCACCAACATTGGCGGCGGCAGCGTGTTCCTCGGCTCGGTGTCTTGCCCATCGGCGACGTTCTGCGCTGCCGTCGGGGACCCCTTCGCTTCCTTTACCGGGTACGCGCTGACTTACAACGGTACGTCGTGGACCGCTCCCACCAACCTCGGCGGCATCGACGGCGGCAGCGGCCTCGGCTCGGTGTCTTGCCCATCGGCGACGTTCTGCGTCGCCGTCGGCGGCCGCGGCGCAGTGACTTACAACGGTACGTCGTGGACCGCCAGCATCAACCTCGGCGGCGGCAGCGTGTTCCTCGGCTCGGTGTCTTGCCCATCGGCGACGTTCTGTGCCGCCGTCGGCGGCAACGGCCCGAGCGGCTACGCAATGACTTACAACGGTACGTCGTGGATCGCCCCCACCAACATCGGCAGCGGCGACCTGAACCTCGACTCGGTGTCTTGCTCATCAGCGACGTTCTGCGCCGCCGTCGGCAACAACGGCTCGCACGGCGGCTACGCAGTGACTTACAACGGTACGTCGTGGACCGCCCCTACCCACAGCGGCCCCGACAACAACGGCAACAGCAGGGTGTCTTGCTCGTCGGCGATGTTCTGCGCTGCCGCCTTCTTTGCCTTCTCGGGCAGCTATGTGCAGACTTACAACGGTAAGTCGTGGTCCGCCCCCACCAAAGTCGGTGGCCAGGGCCGCCTCCCTCTCTCGTCGGTGTCTTGCCCATCAGCGACGTTCTGCGTAGTCGTTGGCAACAACGGCTCGGGCGGCGGCTACGCACTGACTTACAACGGTACGTCGTGGGCCGGCCGGACCGTCGATACCGGCTATACCGGCGAGTTCAGGGGCCTCAACTCGGTGTCTTGTCCCTCGACATCTTTCTGCGAGGCTGTCAGTAGCGGGACCGCACTGAATTACACGACGGCAACTGCTCCTAAAAACACTGGCCTGCCCATCATCAAAGGCAAAGGCAACGAGAAGCGCAAGCTGACGGCGAGCAACGGACTTTGGACAGGTACCGCCCCAAACGCATATAAGTACCAGTGGGAGGTCTGTAACACGAAAGCTAAGAAGTGCCAGGCGATTAAGGGCGCCACAAAGAACACTTTCACTATCACCTCGAAGTACGTTGGGAGTCGGATAGCCGTCGCTGTTACTGCTATTAGCTCTGTCGGCAGCTCAAAAGTTCTTAGCAAGGCCACGCCCGTCATTGAGAAGTAAGGTAACGAGTACGCACGCACACACCGCACAGTAGAGCCCCTTCGTGCTCCACTTCGGACGGGTGAAGACGTTCCAGGCCTATACCATCGACGCCCTCTTCCAGGCGGCTAGCTGACGGCTGCGGGGACCGTGAGCTTCACCGTCAAGCCGACAGCTTCCGCGCTGAAGGCACTCCAGGACGCGCTCGAGCACAAGCGGGGCCTGCCCGTCACCGCGACTCTGACATTCCAATCCTCGCTCGGCGGCAACCCCACCACGCACACCCAGTCCCTGACCATCAAGCCCAAGAAGAAAAGTAGCCACAGCACAGTCCCCCGAACCCCTACTCGCGACCAGCGCCCACAGGCATCACCCACCGCGCCGCGCTATCGCCGTGCGGGCCAAGCGAGCGCCCCAACGATGGCCGCGCTCACGCCCGGATCGGACGACTTGCGACAGTGCGAGCCTCGGCTCGGCTGACTACTGCTTCCCTGACGAAAGGAGCAGTCTCCCGAGCGGCCGATGAGGCGCCTGGGTTTCGTCCCTTGCGAGAGCTCCCTCTGAACGTCTTAGCCGTCCGGGCCGGGATGCTACGGGCCACCTCTTACGTTGTCGTGTTCGTGGGAGAGCTCGAGCTCCATCGTCAGGGCTCCAGTCGCACGGGCAGCGTCTTGTGCTGGTTGGCGAACGCTGACTCGACGTGTGTGCACTCGCCGGCGATCTGGATCTCGGGGTAGCGCTTGAGCGTCTCCTCGATCAGGATCCGCAACTCCAGTCGCGCGAGCGCGGTACCCAGGCAGAAGTGCCGGCCACCGGCACCGAACGCCTGGTGCTCGGCTTCGCGCGTCAGGTCGAAGCGGTCGGGGTCCTCAAAGCGCGTCTCATCGCGGTTGGACGACGGGTACCACATGACCAGCTTCTCGCCCTCACGGATGCGCTGCCCGTGCAGCTCGGTGTCGCGTGTGGCCGTGCGGGCGAAGTGCGCGAACGCCGGGAACATGCGCAGTGACTCCTCCACCGCCGCCGGCACCAGCGAGGGGTCCTCGAGCACCATCCGTCGTTGCTCGGGGTTTTCCATCAGCGCGCGCATGCCGCTGCAGTAGATCGCCTTGGTGCTGTCGTTGCCGGCGGCCATCAGCAGCAGGAACCCCATCACGATCTCGTGGTCCTCGAGCCGCTCGCCGTCGAGCTCCGCGTGCACGAGCACGCTCGTCAGGTCATCGGTCGGCGCCGCGCGTCGTTCGGCGATCAGCTTGCCGCAGCGCGCGAACACCTCGGGCACCTCGCGCTCCATCACGCTCTGCGCACCCTCCGGCGTCGCGTCCGGGTCGCCCGCGCCGACGATCGCGTTCATCAGGTTCGCCCATGCCTGATCGTCCTCGGGCGAGAGGCCCATGAAGCTGCCGATCACCCGCGCCACCACCGGCTGGGCGACGTCGCTGACCAGATCGCAGGTCTCCCGGGCGGGCGGGCCCTCCAAACGCTCGAGCACCTCGATCGTGATCGCGCGGATCGCGTCCTCGTGCTCGGCGATCCGCTTCGGCGTAAAGCCACGCTGGAACAGCGCCTTCAGCCGGTCGTGCTTGGGCGGGTCCATCCCGATGAACATCGCCTGCTGCATCTCCAACGACAAGCCTGCATTGGATGCGGTGAAGCCGCCGACTTCGGAGGAGTAGGTCTGCCAGTCACGGCTGACCTCGAACACGTCCTCGGCGATCGTCACCGACCAGAAGCCGGCTTCGTCGGGAAACTCAGCGATGCCGCTTGACCAGTGAACCGGACACTCAGCGCGCAACCGCCTGAACAGCTCCAGCGGCGGCCCCTGCTGGAAGTGGGCGCGATCAGCGACGCCCAGCTCGTCAAGCGGCGTCTGATCCTGGCTTGTAGTGCTCAAGTGTCCTCCCGTCTTGACTTGGCTTGGTCTACAGACGCAGCCTACGCCTCGGGCTAGCCGCCGCCGTCAGGGTCCGGCGCGCTCCCAGTCGCTCGGATAGACCGAGAGGGCGATCCTGGTTCTTAGGCGTCTTTCGAAGTGCTTGGGTTGTGTGCAGGATTTGAACAGCTAGGAGAACCGCCCGGCTCTGCGCTGACGGGCGCGTCTGGACATCAAAGCGAGTAGCACGATCCGCTCGCCGGGCCGCAGTTCGAGGTCTGCGTGTGGCGCGATGAGTTTGTGTCCTTTGCTGGCGGCGAGCACGTGGGCGCCTGCTGGCCAGTGCAGCTCTCCGAGGCGGCGTCCGCAGGCGGTCGCTTGGGCGCTGATCGTGAGCTCGGGTTTGAGATCGTGCTGCGCGAATTCTCGCTGGACGCATTGTTCGGCACCGCCCTCTCGGCGGTCACCGCCGATCTGATCAGCCGCGCCTTCTCCGGCTCTGGCCCGTTCTTCTCCAGTTCCCGCACAACCTGCTCACGCCGCCTGATGCCACCTATCTGCTGATCGCCGTTCTCGGCGCCGACGGGCCGAGTCGTCCAGCGTGTGTGTAACGGCTTGGCGGCTGGGGGGACTCAACGAAGTAGGTCCCATCCCCAGCCTCGATCCATACCCCAGGAGACGCCCATGAATCCAGTGACTCGTATCGGTGCCGCAGCGCTTGTCGCGATCGGCATGCTTGCCGGCGGTGTCTCGGCCGCGCCGGCGCTGGCCGCGGACGCACATCTTCCCCGCTTCGGCTCCCACGCCTTCGCCCCCCATGCCTTCGGGCTCGACCACGCGGTATTCGTGCAGACAGACGGCCTGAGCGGTAATCAGATCGTTGCCTATGACCGCGCCGGCAACGGCGCGTTGACGCAGGCGGGCGTCTACAGCACCGGTGGTCTGGGCGGACAGCTCACCGGCTCGGTCGTCGACCACACGGCCTCGCAGGGCGCACTCAGCTTATGACCGCGCCGCGAACCTGTTGTTCGCTGTCAATGCCGGCAGCAACACGATGTCGGTGTTCTCGGTGTTCGGTGACCGTCTGGTGCTGCGCCAGGTGATCAGCTCTGGCGGAACGTTCCCCGTGAGCGTGACCGCCGAGGGCCACACGGCTTACGTCCTGAACGCCGAGGAAGGCGGCTCGATCCAGGGCTACGCCATCGTGTTCGGCCATCTCGTGTTCCTGCCGGGCTCACACCGGTCGCTGGGTCTCACGACGGGCAAGCCAGGCGAATCGGAACAGTTCACCCACACGCCCGGCCAGGTTGCGCTCTCGCCGAACGGCTCGAAGCTGATCGTCACGACCAAGGCCGCTGGCCAGTCGATCGAGGTCTTCACGGTCTACCCGTGGGGAGCGCTTTCGGCGACCCCGGTCGTCAACGCCGATGAAACCGTCCCGTTCTCTGTCGCCTTCGACCCGGCGGGCCATCTGCTCGTCGCCGAGGCCGCGGGTGCGCTGGCGAGCTTCCAGCTCAACGCCAACGACACGGTGACCGCGCTTGACTCGGTCGAAACGAAGCAGGCTGCCACCTGCTGGCTGACCCCGGCAGCGGGCTACTACTACACCTCCAATGCCGGCAGCAGCACGCTGACGGGCTTCCGGGACGACGTTCGGCGGGCAGCTCACGCTGCTGGGCGACACCGAAACCCACCCCGGCACCGTTGATGGCGCCTCGGTCGGGAACCTGCTCTACGTGCAGGGCGGCAAGGAAGGCACCGTGGATGAGTTCCAGGTCCAGGCCGAACGGCTCGCTCGCAAGACCTCGGGTCGGTCCTCGTCCCCGACGCGGTCGGCGGCGAGGGTATCCTCGCCGGCTAACGAAACCCGGTCATGCAGGTTGCGGCGCCACAGCCCTCCGCGGCGCCGTAGCCTTGCATGGCGGCCCATGAGCTCGGCCAGCGATGCATACGCTCTCCTCAGTCCCCCAGCACACAGGTGGGATTGAGCTCCGCGATGCCGCTCCCGCTCCAACGTCGCCGCCGAAGTACCCGCACGCCAGACGGGGATGCCGTAGACGACGACACCGAGCTTGGTTGCGCGGCTGCGGGCGGGCGACCAGCAGGCGTTCATGGCACTGGCCGCCCGCCATCACAGCGCCATGCTGCGCCTCGCTCGCACCCATGTATCGAGCATGGCGGTCGCCGAAGAGGTGGTGCAGGACACCTGGCTGGGCGTTCTGCGCGGCCTGGACTCCTTCGCGGGACGCTCGTCGTTTCAAAGCTGGCTGATGAGCATCCTCGTCAACCGCGCCAGGAGCACCGGCGTGCGCGAGCATAGAAGCATGCCTGTCGAATACCCCGGCGCGGTCGTTGACTCATCCCGCTTTGACGCTTCCGGGGCGTGGGCCTCACCACCGCAGCACTGGATCGAGGACAGCGAGAACCGCGTGCTCGCGCAGGCAATGGCGCAACCGATCCAAAGCGCCCTGGACGAGCTCCCGCCGCGCCAGCGCGAAGTCGTGGTGCTGCGCGATATCGACGGACTGAGCAGCCGCGAGGTCTGCGAGGCGCTGCGACATCAGCGAAGCCAACCAAAGGGTGCTGCTCCACCGCGGACGCAGCCAGCTGCGCCAAGCCCTGGAAGCCGAGATGGGGAGGGCCTGAAGGATGCTCCTACGGCGCCGCAATGATCTTGTCTGCCAAGAGATGGTCGAGCTGATCACCGACTACCTGGAGGGCTCACTCTCGCGCTCGCAGCGACGGCGCTTCGAGGCGCACCTGGCGGGCGTGCGAGCACTGCACCGAGTACCTCGAACAGATGCGCGAGACGATCCGGCTCACCGGCCGCCTGCAAGCCGAAGATATGACACCGCAGATGCAGCAAGAGTTCGCAGCCCTCTACCAGCGCTGGCGCTCAGAGGAAGCCTGAGCGCTTGGACGCCGCGCAACAGCGCGTAGTCAGTCTCATAGAAGCGCTCGATCGGCTCCTCTGTAAACCCTGAGCCCTGCGGCCGGCGAACTCTTGTACCGTCCATTATCGTCCCGTCCGTGATGCGCGTATATCACCGAGAGCACGCGGGTCGGCCGATCCGCGTAGCCTGGGTGCTCGAGGAGCTCGGGGAGCCGTATGAGGTCACGGTGATGACACGCGAGGAGAGCAAAGGCGAGGAGCACCGCGTCCGCCATCCCCTGGGCCGCGTGCCCGTGCTCCAGGACGAGGATGGGTTCGTATTCGAGTCGGCGGCGATCTGCCTGCATCTCGCCGACCTGCATCCCGACGCCGGCCTGGCGCCGGCACTGGGGACCCATGAGCGGGCGTTGCTTTACCAGTGGACGATCTTCGCTCCAGCGGAGCTCGAGCCGCCGCTGATCGAGTCGGCCGTGCATGCCCAGCGCGACCCCGACCGCTCCGCCGCTGCGCGCGGGCGCTTTGACGAGGCCGCGCACGCGGTGTCCAGCGCCCTGGACGGCAACGACTATCTCGTAGGCCGGCGCTTCACGGTGGCTGACGTACTTGTCGGGGGCACGCTGGCTTTCACGGAGCGCATTGGCTTCGCCGACGAGCTCCCGGCGAACCTGAGAGACTACCTAGCGCGGCTCAAACTGCGGCCCGCACGCCAGCGCGCCCTCCAACGCACGATGTCCAGCTGACGGCTGGAGCCTTCGGCTGAAGAGGCTCACGCCCGCTCACACGACACGACGGCGGCAGTCTTCCTGTCATCGCGCGCCAGCGCCCATGCTCGTCCGGAGCGGCACTGTAGAGCCGTCGGTTGAGAGGACTGCTTCGAAATCGGAGCAGGCGTGTGTGCCGGGTGGCAGTCGGCCTGGCTCAGGGCCCGCGATAGTGATGCTTCTGAATACGAGTAAGTTGGGATGTCGTGGTCGAGAGCTCCATTCGCCTGTATGGAATCGCGCTATCGCACCCGGTCCTGGGCGTGCAGGGGACGCTCGAGCGTAAGGGGCTCACATACCGCTACGTCGAGCTGCTCGGCGGCGCCCACCCGCTGGCGCTTTTCGCGCTCGGGTTCGCTCGAGCCACGGTGCCCGCGATGAGGCTTCCGAATGGCCGTCGGGTGCAGGGCTCGCTCGCGATAGCCAAGACGCTTGAGGAGCTCGTCCCGACGCCTTCCCTTTACCCGAGCGAGCCTGCGGCTCGCGCTGCTGCCCAGGAGGCCGAGTGCTGGGCGAGGCCGTGCTGCAACCGGTGCCACGTCGCCTGATCCGTTGGGGTCTTCGACATCACCTGAGTCAGCGTCGCTGGTTCGCCGATGTCGCCAGCCCGCTACCTGCACCTGTGCTGATGGGCATGCTGCTCACACCAGTGGTGCCAGTCTTCGTTCGCCAGGCTGGGGCGAGCGACGAGCGGGTGCAGCGTGATCTCGCCGAGCTGCCGGGACTGCTCGACAAGGTTGACAGCCTGCTTGAGAGCGGCGTCATCGGCGGCGAGGAGCTCGGGGCAGCCGACTTCCAGATCGCCTCCTCGGTACGAGTGCTGAGCGCGATGCAAGACGTAAGCCGTCTCGTGGCTGGACGTCCGGCGGAGTCCTTCGCACGCCGGGTCGTACCCGACTATCCCGAGGTGCCCGCCGCGATGCCGGCGGACTGGCTACGTGCGGTGGGCTGATACGCGCGCGTCCCGGCAGACGCACTGGGCTCAGGGCCAAGTCTTGGAGGCAACGTTCGCCTGCTCCACCGGGTGGGGGTCGAGGACTCCTCGGGCATCAGGCACGCAAGTATCCCCGTTCGCCCGTGACTGTCGCTTTGCGGGGCCGAGCGAGCGCCGAGAGAGGCCGCCCCAATACCAGCGCGCAACGGACGATGAGCGTGTGTGAGTGGGGGATACGCTCGAAATTGGATGTAGTGGCGTCTTGAGCCGGGTCCGTTCGAGTTTGCTCTGGTGGGCTTGCCGGGCTAGGCGGTCGTGAAGGTTGTGGAGAGGGCGGGGGTGGCAGCGAGGGTCTGGTAGACGACGCAGTAGCGCTCGGTGAGCTTGCGGAGCGTAGCGAGTTCCTCCTCCTCGGCGTCGGTCTCGAGCTGGAAAGAGAGGCGGATCGCTGAGAAGCCCACGGGCGTATCGCGGTCAACGCCGAGGGTGCCGCGGAAGTCCAGATCTCCCTCGGCATGGACGCGCCCGGAGGCCACGGAGATCCCCAATGAGGTCGCGACCGCCCTTAGCGTGACCCCAGCGCACGCGACGAGTGCCTCCAGGAGCATGTCCCCGGAGCACAGCAGCGAGCCGTCGCCTCCCGACGCTGGGTGAAGCCCGGCCTGCGCGACCGCGTGCCCGGTTCGAACTGAGCACGAGACGCCCTCTCCGAGGTCACCCGTCGCGGACAGCGTGAGGAGCGCCGCGTCCGGCTGTGTCCTATACCGGTCCTTCAGCGGCGCCTGCAATGCCTTCAGATCCTCACGCTCCACCCGCGGGATCTTAGAGGCCCCCGCGGCTCTGGTGGCAATCCATGTCGCGGATTCCTTCAGGCGAAAACAGGTCCATCAGGTGAACTCTCTCTCTCTCTCTCTCTCTCTCTCCGTGGTCTCCGTGCCCGGTTCTCACCACCGCGAGCAAGCGTCTCGATCGACGTGTCGCGCGCACCGGACGCGGGCGTGACTCGTCTCGATTGCGGATGTCTGGAGGTCGTGGCGCTCACATCCACCCAGGAGCAGCACTCTCACGATTGGGCGGCAGGAGACGACTGCCCTGGACGACCAGCGGGCGCGTGTGTGGCAGCTCAAGGCGTGCCCCGCGGGCGCGCTCGGGTCCGGTGGTGGCACCGGCCCGGGGGGAACGTGGTCGTAGGTCCCGCCGGGCTCGTCCCAGCCGATGAAGAAGGTCGTGTTATACGCGTTGGAGCCCTGCGGCGAAGCGGCCGACCTGATCGCGTCGTAGATGCGGGCCAGGAACGCCTCGCCGCCCAGGATCGATGACGGCGAGTCGACGGGGAGCTCGACACGCGGGCCTAGCGTCCGGCTGACGGCCAGGTGGTAGTCGCTGTGCCCCATCAGCAGGTTGGGCTCGATGTTTGCTCCCGAGCGCCGCTTGGACACAAATGCGGCCCTCTAGCTCTAGGGAAATAGTCGTCCCCGTCCGCAACCCCTGATAACCTCAAAATCGTTGTGTGGGCTGGGCTTTCGGCGATGCCGGAGGAGGGACTCGAACCCCCGACACGCGGATTATGATTCGCTGGCCAAGGGTCAGCGTCCAGGGGAGACGGTGCGCAGTCCAGCCAGTCGAGCGGCAGCGCCCTGGCGTTCGTCGTAGCTGACAAACGCGTCGAGCGGCGAGAGGTCGATTGCGGACGCGAGGTGGATCGCGTCCAAGGCTCGTAGCACCGGCTCGTCGAGCGCCCCGGCAGAGGCGAGCAGCGTGCGATCGACTGGCAGCAACGCGACGGCTTCGAGGAGCTCTTCGGCTCGAGTCATGAGCAGCGCGGGCGCAAGTTCGGGATCGTTGGCGGCGGCGCGACGTATCGCGCGTGGCACCTCCGTGAGCGCGAGCTCACTCGAGAGGAGGTCGGCGTCGGCGAGGAATGCACGGAGCGCACTCGTCTCGGACTCGCTGCGCACCAGCTTTACGAGCGCCGAGGCGTCGAGATAGAACAGCGCCACGCTCAGCGCTCGCCGCGGATCTCATCGAGCGCATGGCTCAGCGCTTGCGGATCGCCGGCGAGCTGCAGTGGCTCGGGCAGGCCACGACGCGACGGGCGCGCGACGCGGCCTTCAGCGATCAGCCGGTCGAGCGCCTGGCCGATGCTAGGCGGTGGCCCCAGCTCCGCGACTGGCTTGTTGCGGTCGGTCACGACAAGCCGCTCGCCACGACCTACGAGGCGAAGGTACTTGCTCAGGTTCTGTCGAAGCTCCGCTACTCCTACCGTGGTCATGTACATCAAGGTAGCAGGTGGAGTGGGTCCGGCTCGGCGCCCAGACTCCACCAGAACGGGGAAGCTAGAAAGATTGCCGGGGAAATGGACTGGCGGTGGCACGGCTGGCTGATGGGGGAGGGTGCCGCGCGTGGGGCCAACGCACAGCAGTTACCTGGTAGTGCGGGCAGGCACATCCATCTCTAGGTGGCGCAATTGGAGTGCGAGATAGATGCCCTGTTTGCGGCCTAACGTACCTCCACGCCCCCGCGACGCCCCCTGGGGAAATCAGTGGGGAAATTAAGACGCTGCGTCCTCAAGCCCTGATACTCTAAAAATCGCTTGAGTAGAGGGCTTCCAGGAATGCCGGAGGAGGGACTCGAACCCCCGACACGCGGATTATGATTCCGCTGCTCTAACCAGCTGAGCTACTCCGGCGGGGAGCCGCAGTCTAGCCGTGCACGGGTCTCCGTCGGCGAGACGCGCGACCACTCGAGCCAGGGCCGATGCCAAGCCAGGGCCCCCAGCCCGGCCGGATAGAGTGCGCCCAGCAGATGACCCCGCCGCTGCTCGCAGTTCCCAACGTCTCAGAGGGCCGCGATCTGGAGACGGTCCAGGCGGTCGGCGAAGCATTTGTTGCCGCGGGCGGACGCCTACTCGACGTCCACCGCGACGCCGACCATCACCGGTCGGTTTTCACGCTGGCTGGAGCGCCCGGGGAGCTGGCGCTCGCGCTGCTGGCGGGCTTCGAGGTCGCCGAGCGACGAATCGACATCTCCGATGGACGCGGCCAGCATCCGCACGTGGGCGCGATCGACGTCGCCCCAATAGTGCATCTGAACGAGGCCTCGCGGGGCGCCGCCTGTGCGGAGGCGCTGATGCTCGGCGACCTGATCGGCGAGCGCCTACGGGTGCCGGTGCTGCTCTACGGCGAGCTTGCCGGCGGGCGGCTCAGAGCGCAGCTGCGCCGCGGCGGCCCGCTCGCGCTTGCCCGGCGGATCGAGAGCGGCGAGCTGACGCCGGACTTCGGGCCGCGTCGGCTGCATTCAAGTGCTGGCGCCACGCTCGTGGCGGCGCGCCCCCCGCTCGTCGCGTTCAACCTCGAGCTTGCGGCTCCAGCGGATGTTGCGCAGGCACGGGAGATCGCGGCCTCGATCAGGGAGGGAGGTCGGGAGGGCCTGCCCGGCGTGCGCGCGATCGGGATCGCCCTGCAGGGGCCAGATGGCGAGGTGGGGCAGGTCTCCTTCAACGTCGAGCGCCCGCAGCGGACGCCGCTGCGCCTGCTGGTGGAGGCGGTCAGGGGCCAGGCGGACGTGCGGCGCGCAGAGCTCGTCGGCCTGGCCCCTGCGGCGGCGTTTCAGGGCTTCCCAGAGGACGTGCCGATCCCCGGCTTCGATCCGGCGAGACACCTGCTCGAGAACGCACTAGGGTTGTAGCTGGCCGCAAGCAGGCGCCGGCGCCTGGAGAGAGGCCGACCCGGCCCGCGACGGGCGCCCACTAAGCAAGACTGTCAGAGATGCCACAGACCAAGCGCAGGAGAAAGACCAAGCACCGCGGCAATGCCGCGGGGATCGTCGAGGCGCGTGGAAGGACCGGCCGCAGGCCGACTTCGGCGGAGAAGAGCGGTGCCACGCGCGGCTCCTCCAACGCGCCCGCCGCGAAGGGCAACCGCCTGGACAACCCGCCCACGTGGAGGAGCGCGTTCCTGCGCTCCATGGCGGCAGCGGTGATCATGCTGCTGCTCGCGATCCTGCTCACCAAAAAGCCAAACGAGGCCGTCGCGATCTTCCCGATCGTACTGATCTTCTACGTCCCGGTCAGCTACTACACCGACCTGTGGCTCTACCGGCGTCGCCAGCGCCAGAAGAGCGCGAAGGCGGCCGCGGAGAAGGCCGCGAGAGCGGCCGAGAGGGCCTCTGCCGAATGAGGCATCGCCGGCTGGCAGGCGAGGAGCGGCACTCGTGATTGACGTGCGCTCCTTCGCGGTGGGGCCGATCCAGGAGAACGCCTACATCGTCAGGGCGAGCGCCGACGCACAGACGGCGCTGCTGATCGACCCGGGGGAGGAGCCGCAGAAGCTTCTAGCCGCCGCCGAGGCTCTTGGCGTGCAGATCGAGGCGATCCTGCTCACTCACTGCCACTTCGATCACATCGGCGCGGTTGCGCCGATCGCGAGGGCCACCGGCGCGCCCGTCTACTGCCCGCAGATCGAGAGGACGATGCTCACCGACGTGATGCGCTGGGTGCCGCCGGGCTTTGGCCCCTTCGAGAGCTGGGAGCCAGAGCACACGCTCCAGGGAGGGGAGCGCCTGGCGCTTGCCGGCATGCAGGTCGAGGTGCTCTTCACACCGGGTCATAGCCCGGGGCACCTCACCTACGCGATCACGCCAGCCGCGAGCACGGCGCCGTCGGATACAGCCGCAGAGCCACCGGCGCTGCTCTCCGGCGACGTCCTCTTCGAGGGGTCCGTCGGCAGGGTGGACCTCCCCGGCGGCGACTGGGCCACTCTGGAGCGCTCGATCGCGATGCTGATGGAGCGCTTTCCCGCTCAGAGCGCCGTCTATCCGGGCCATATGGGCATCACCACGCTTGGCGCCGAGCTACAGGCAAACCCGTTCCTGACTGAGCTGCGACAGGGCGCGGCGCTCGCCGTGCCCGCGGAGCGCGAGAACACATCGCCTTGAGCGCAGCGGAGGTCAAGGCGCCGCGCGGCACGTTCGACGTGCTGGACTCCGAATCGCAGTCGCGGATGGCGATCGAGGGCAAGGCCAGGGCGATCCTGGAGTCGGCCGGCTACGAGCGGATCGAGACGCCCTGCTTCGAGGCCACGGAGCTGTTCGCGCGCGGCGTTGGCGAGTCCAGCGACATCGTCAGGAAGGAGATGTACACCTTCACCGACGGCTCGGGACGCTCTCTGACCCTCAGACCGGAGGGCACTGCGCCGGTCTGCCGTGCCTACGTTGAGCACGGCATGCACAAGCGCCCGCAGCCGGTGAAGCTCTGGTATCTCTCGAGCTTCTTCCGTTACGAGCGCGCCCAGAAGGGCCGCTACCGGCAGTTCTGGCAGGTCGGGGCGGAGGCGCTCGGCAGCGACGACCCCGCCCTGGACGCCGAGTCGATCCTGCTCCTGCACCGGCTGCTGGCCGAGCTCGGCGCGAGGGACCTGCGGCTGCGACTCTCAAGCCTCGGCAGCCCACAGGCCAGGGGCGCCTACCGCGAGCAGCTCAAGGAGCATCTGAAGGAGCGCGAAGAGGAGCTCTCCGAGGAGGTTCGCAGCCGGATCGAGCTGAACCCGCTGCGCGCCTTCGACTCCGAGCACCCCGGAACACTTGCGGTGATGAAGGACGCCCCCTTGCTGATCGAGCACCTGGACGCCGAGGACCTCGCCCACTTCGAGCAGGTGCGCAGCCTGCTGGAGGCGGCCGAAGTGCCCTACGAGATCGACCCGACGCTCGTCCGGGGCCTCGACTACTACACGAGGACCGTCTTCGAGTTCACCTCGCAGGAGCTCGGCGCCCAGAGCGGGGTGGGCGGGGGTGGCCGCTACGACGGCCTGGTGCAGCAGCTCGGCGGCCCGCGCACGCCCGGGATCGGCTGGGCGGCCGGCATCGAGCGCATCCTGCTTGCGGGATCGCCCCCGTCCCCGGCACAGGCTGCCCTGGACCTCTACGTGTGCCTCCAGGAGGGCGATGAGGGTGATGATGGGCTCGCCTTTGAGGGCGAGCCAGCGGGTTTGCGCGGCGGGATCCAAAGGCGTGCCTTCGAGCTGCTCTGGCAGGCGCGATCCGCCGGCCTTCGCGCCGAGATGGAGATGGCGGGACGCTCGCCGAGCGGCCAGCTCAAGCAGGCCAACCGGCGGGGCGCGCGCTTTGCGGCGATCGTGGGCGGGAAGGCCACGACGCTGCGGGACATGCAGGACGGCGAGCAGTGCGAGATCGACTCCCAGAGGGTCGTGCACGAGTTGTTGCGCCGGCTGCGCACGCTTAGCCTGGGCTGATTGCGCTCAACCCCAGCGCCATCGATGCCGAGAAGTAGGTGATGGCGCAACTGTCCCGCCCCTATCAGATAGTGCTGCTGCTCGTGGCCGTGCTCGCGCTTGCGTGGTTCGCGGTCCTTCGCGCCCATTCATCTCCGAGTGCTGGCGGCTCCTCATCCCCGTCGTCCTCTGGCGCCTCCACCGTCGCCAAGGCCGGCCAGGCAGAGCACAACGAGGGCAAGTCGACGCCCGTCTATCACGGCGCGGCTCCTGGGCTGCATGGTCTCTCGAAGGACATCAATCGAGCGCACGAAGCCGTCGGCATCTCTGAAGCGCAGGCAGGCAAGGCCGAAGGAGACACCGGCGAGGGCACCCAGGTCACCAGGGCGGCCGCACCCGCGACCTCCACGTCCAGCACGCAGCCGTCGAGCGCCTCCCATCGCGGCACCGCAGATCCTCTCGCTGCAAGTCCTGTGGCCACTCACGGCCACGGCTCCCAGCAGAGCTCCCACGCGAACATGGTCGGTGCTCAGCTGAAATCCGGCAAGACCGTGCTGCTGCTGTTCTGGAACCCCGGCTCCTCGGCCAATCAGGCGGTCCACTCCCAGGTGCAGGCCGCAGGCCGATCCCTCAAAGGCAGGGTCGCGCTCGACTTCGCCAAGGCGCGCGAAGTTGGCAGCTTCGGCACGGTCACACGGGAGATCAGCGTGCTGCAGACGCCCACGCTGCTCATCATCAACCGGAAGGGCCTTGCGACCACCATCGCCGGGCTCACCGATGCCTTCTCCATCGAACAGGCGGTGCGAGAAGCCGGTGGATGACCCTCGCGCGCTGCTAGTTTCGAGGCACGATGCGAGATCGACAGACGCGCCGAGCGCAACACAGGGCCCGTCGCGGGGCCGACGGCGCATTCGCGCCCGAGATGCGCCTGATCAGAAACCTTGCCTGGGTCGGCGCGGCGCTGGCGGCGATAGCGATCGCCGCCTTTGCGATAACGCGCGGCGTCGCGGGACCGGCTAGGGTGGCCCCCGCACTGCCCAGGCAGCGGCTTGCCGGTCCTCGCGTGAGCATCGCCTCCCTGCGCGGCAAGCCGGCCCTCGTGCTCTTCTGGGCCAGCTGGTGCGGGCAGTGCAGCCAGGAGGCGCAGGCGGTGCGCAGCTTCGCGCAGAGCAAAGCCGGCGCGGGACGGATCGTGGGCGTGGACTGGGCCGACAGGCCAAGGGCGGCAAGGAGCTTCCTGGCGCATCACCACTGGACCTTCTCCAATCTGAGAGACGTATCCGGCGAAGTCGGCCTCAGCTACGGCCTGGCGAAGCTGCCGGCTCTGTTCGTGATCGACGCCCACGGGCACATCCTCAAGGCGCTCTCCGGAACCCAGACCGAGCACGGGCTCGAACGTGCTCTGCGCTCTGCGTAGAAGACGAAGATCCACGGCACAGAGGTTTAGGGGCCTTTCAGTGCTGGTACCCAAACTGCACAATGAGTCACGGCACCGCCAGGATCCTCAGTCTCGACACCTCATATGAGGCGGTCCCCGAGTCGGTAGGCAAGGCCCGCAGGGCAGTGGCCGGACTTGCGGAGCTTGACGGCGCCGGGGAGGAGGACCTCGAGCGCATCAAGCTCGCGGTCTCAGAGGCTCTCAGCAATGCCGTCATCCATGCCTATGGGCACGGCGCCCCGGGCGTGGTCACGCTCACCGCGGCGGTGATCGACGCCGAGCTCACCGTGATCGTCGGCGACGACGGCTGCGGCTTCGGCAGCGCTCCCGAGAGCGAGGGCCTTGGCATCGGACTTGCGGTGATCGCAGAGCTCTGCGACTCGCTGAGCATGATCGCCCGCTCCTCCGGCGGCACCCAGATGGAGATGCGATTTCGACTGGTGCATGGGCAGGACGTGGGGGCTGAGCTCGACCCCGACGGCAGGCGCCAGGAGCGCGGGGCGACCTGTGCGGCCATCCGGCGTGCCCGCCCCGCATCCACGCGCTGAGCGGCGTGGCTGCTCTCGTGGTCGGCTAGACTGAACTCTGTCTGTAGGGTCCTGAGGTTGGCCGAGCGCAGGGGCAATTTCGCTGCTCCGGCCTGAGGGTGGATCCAAAAACAAACGAGGAGGGAGAGTTGATGCGCAGAGCATCGATGGTCCTGGCGTTGCTCGGTGCTGCGACGCTCAGCATCCCGGCGGCGGCTTGCGCCGCACCGGAAGTGAAGCTGAAAGCGAAAATCGTTCCGATCCCGAAGAACCTGAACAAAAAGGGCGGGCCGACCTGGCCGGGCACAGGGAACATCCTGGGCGCCCCCGCGGCGATCGAAGGGACCTTCACGATCAAAGGCAGCGAATACCCCACCGCCAGCGAAGGCTTCACGGAAGGCACCGAGTTGAACGTCGGGCCGCCGCCGCTGCGACGCGTGGAGGTATACCTGCCCAAAGGCACGACGATCAGCACCAAAGGCTTTCCGACCTGCTCGCTGAGCAAATTCGAAAACCACCTGGAACCGCCGTGCCCGAAGGGTTCTGAAGCGAGCCCACCCGGCGAAGCCAACGGCAAGGTCTTCTTCGGCAAAACGGCGGTGGCGGAGAAAGTGCTGGTGCAGGCCTACTTCGCTCCGGGCAACAACAAGGCCACCTTCTGGATAGAAGGCAAGACGCCCGCTTCGATCGAAAAATACGCGACGGGTGAAGTGAGCACGATTCCAGGTCCGTTCAGCAAGAAGCTGACCTCCAACGTGCCGCTGGTCGAAACCACCAGCGGCGCCCCCGACGCGATGGCCGAACAGATCAAGGTCACCCTCGGGGCGGCGATCATGAAGGGCAAAAAACTGATCTCCGCCGGCTACGTGCCGAAGACCTGCCCGAAAGGTGGCTTCAGCGGCAAGGCGGAACTCTGGTTCGGCGGCGGCGAAGAATCGACCTGGCAGAAAGTGACTGCGACCACGAAGGTGCCCTGCCCGAAGAGCTAGTAGCTGGCAGGCATGGACGCGCGGCCCGCGAAGAGGCGGGTCGCGCCGAAGGATCGAGGGAGTAGCGAGGGGGTGGGCTCGAAGCGGAGCCCACTCAGGGCTCGCGATGCCAGTCGCCGCGCATTCCGGCAAAGCGCGCCCAGTGGTGCCAGCCCTTCATCTCGCCGGGGTCCTCGTCGTATACGGGAGCGCCCCCGCCCGGACGCGGCAGGCTCTGGACCGCCACGGAGTCGATGTTCAGATCGACTCCGCGTTCGTGAAGGGCCGCCACGTGGGTGGCTTCGACGAATCTCCTGCCGCCGGTGTGGAGGTCGATCAGGAGGCCGTGGAAGATGTCCTTCTCGCGGACGGCGATCACGTGCGCGACCGTGCCGACCTGCTGCTCATCGCAGGCGACCACTGTCACGCCCTCGGCGAGCACTCCATAGGCGATCGGGAGACCCTCGTCCATCTCGCCAGGACGATAGCGCCATAGCGTGGGCGGATGTCGCGTGTCATAGATGGCCCGAGGGTCGTTTCATCGGCGGAGGAGCTTCGGGCGCAGTCATGGGTGCTCGCCCCTAGGTAGTTCTCTCGCCCTCGTTGCGGGGATATCCGGATGACCACCCTGTGGCGGGTGGCGAGACTGCCAAGGTCATGGCCAGCGTCGAACAGCAACTCCGCGCCTTCGCCCGCGTCTGGTGGCTGCCGCTGCTCGTTGGCGTGCTCAGCATGCTCGCCGGGGTGATCGTCCTCATAAAGCCCGGCAACAGCCTGAAGACGATCGCTGTGATCGTGGGGATCTTCATCGCCTTCGACGGCGTGATCGCGCTGGTGGCGGCCGTGCGCAGGACGACCGAGAGCAGAGGCCTCACCGCTCTGGTGGGCGTGCTCGGCCTGGTCGTCGGCGTGATGCTGATACGGCATCCGGTCCACGGCATAACCGCGATCGCTCTGCTCGTTGGCATCTGGCTAATCGCGGTCGGGGCAATCCGCCTTGTGCTGGCCT
Source organism: uncultured Actinomycetota bacterium (assembly GCA_963790265.1). GTDB lineage: Bacteria > Actinomycetota > Thermoleophilia > Solirubrobacterales > Solirubrobacteraceae > Palsa-744. The sequence goes on along the minus strand of CAWBNT010000001.1, from coordinate 1,845,775 downwards.
TCGAGGAAGAGCATCGCCTCTGGCGGGCGATCGTCGCGGTTGTGGAGATCATCGCCGGCCTGGTCATCGTCTCGAGCCCAAGCATCGGCCTGGCGGCGCTGGCGATCCTGATCGGGGTCTCGCTGATCGCAAACGGCGCGAGCCTCACGGTGCTCGGCTTCCTGCTTCACGGCGTCTCCGGGGAAGAGACGCCCACGCAGCACACCCACGTGGCGCCGGCCTGAGCGCGTTGAACGCAGCTCGGCTCTTCTATCGTTGACGGCGACGGAATGGCCGGCTGGGCGCAACGGAGACGAAAGGGAGTGGGGAGAATGAGCAGGAGGATCGCAGCGCTGTTGCTCGCCGCCGTGGCGCTCTGCGGCACTGCGCTGGTTTCCACGGCAAGCGCTCGAACGGCAAAGCCAAAGGTTCCGTGTAGAGGTGGAGCCGCCACACACACCATCGCGCACAGCGCCAAGGCGAGGCTCTTCACGGACGAAAAGACCGGCTACTACTACGCCTGCTTCTACAAGAACGGCCATCCACGGCAGATCTCGACCATCGAGCATTGGGAATACCAGCTGATCCGCTTTCGCGAGAACTACGTGGCTTTCGTTGCCTTCGCCGAGGCCAGCAACGACTACGTGGGCGTGATGAACATGAATAACGGCCACATCCGCAAGTTCGGTGACGGCGAAGAGGTGACCCCGATCAAACCGCCGGCCAGCCAGTGTCCGAGCGGCGTGCCCAACTGCAGCGTCGTCTGTCCCCAGGTCGATTCGCTCGTGCTCAAGTACAACGGCTCCGTCGCCTGGATCGCCGTCAACTTTCCCGCGCCAAGCCCCGCCACAGGCGTCTTCTGCGGCAATGAAATCCCGCCCGTCACCGAAGTGCGACGCTATGACAGCCGTGGCCTGCAGGTGATCGGGCAGGGAGCGGGCATCGAACCGGCGTCGTTGCTGCTGCACGGCGGATCGACGCTGACCTGGATCGATGAAGGGCGCAGTGTCACGGCGACGCTGCACTGAGACGACGGCTGATCCAGCCTAGGCCGATGGCCCCTGTGGCACGGCAGAGTCCAGAGCAGCCTCGGCGTCCTGCGGCCCGGCGATGCGCAGCACTTCGAGGAAGGCATCGACGATGCGGGGATCGAACTGGCTGCCGCTGCTGCGCTTCAGCTCCGCGATCGCCGCACGTTCGCTCATCGCGCTGCGGTAGTCGCGGTCGCTTCTCATCGCGTGATAGGCGTCGCAGACCGCGATCATCCTCGCGGCCAGGGGAATGCGCTCGCCCGCGAGACCATCGGGGTAGCCGTTGCCGTCATAGCGCTCATGGGTGGCTCGAACGATTGTGGCGACTCCTCGGCCCGAGGGAGCTGCGGCGATGATCCGCTCGCCGATCAGGGTGTGCCGCTCGATGAAGGCGCGCTCCTCGGCGTCGAGCGAGGCTTTCTTCTCGAGGATCGCGTCGGGAATCGCGGCCTTGCCGATGTCGTGCAGCTCCGCGGCGGCGACGAGATCTCGCAACTCCTCCTCGCCCAGCCCAAGCCGACGCCCGAGCCTCAGCGCGAGCGCCGCGACCTGCTTGACGTGACTGCCAAGCTCGGGGTCGCGTTCGCGTAGCAGGCCGAGCAGCACCTCGCGCCACTCCGAGGTGGAGGTCTGGTGCAGGCGCATCTTCTGTGCGTACAGGCGCTGATCGGCCATGCGCAGCGCCTCCTCGGCCTGCCCGGTCTCCACGCCAAGCAGAACTTCGCCGTAGCTCGCACCGATCGTGAAGCGCTCACCGCGCTCGAGCAGTGCAGAAGCCAGGTCGCTAGCAAGGCTTGCCGGATCGCGATCCACGTCGAGCAGCGCACAGAACTCGTCCCCTCCCAGGCGGTACGCACTGCCGTGGGGATGAGCCGCTTGTTGCAGCCTGCGGCCAAGCCTTGCGAGCAGCACATCACCAGCGGGGTGGCCGAAGGTGTCGTTGTAGCGCTTGAAGCCGTTCAGATCGAACAGCAGCACGAGTCGTGGCTGGGCCGGGGTGGCCTGGTCTGCTGCCCTTTGGAGGTCTCGCAGCAACGCTCGCCTGTTACCCAGTCCGGTGAGCGGATCGCGGCTGGCAAGTGCGCTGCTGGCCGCGACCAGACGCAGGTTCTCGTTGGAGGTCAGCATCAGCCGCGCGAGCACCGCGATCAGCGTCGTGATCGCAAGCCAGCTCGACAGGTGCCCGCCACCAGCGATGCTGCCGTAGGCAAGCACCCCGATCGCGGTCAGCCCAAACAGCGCGGGCGCCGCGACGATCACGCCGGGCGAAGGGTCGCCAGGAGGCGTCGTGCGTTCCGGCTGCCAGGCGGCGTATGCGAGCACCAGCGCAGAGGCAAGCCACAGCGCATCCAGCGGCGTGTCAACTCGATAGGTACCGTGGGCTTCCTGGTAGAGGTAGACGCCGTCGGCGATCGCCATCATCAGGAACCCGAAGGCGATGGTCGAGAACGGGCGCCCGGCACGCCAGCCGCCGAGTGCGAGCATCACCAGCAGGATGCCTACCAGCAGCATGTCTGCCAGCGGGTAGCCGACGTTCAGCAGTGTCTTCACGCCGATGTGGTGGGTGGCTGCCGACACCGGCCCAAGCAGCGTCGCGGCGCCCAGGGAGCCGACGGCGAGCATGCCGATCACGCCGTCGAGCCACATCGAGGCGCGGAACTGGCTCAGCCGCCTGTGCCCAAGCAGCACGATTGCGGCGTAGGCGGCGAGATACAGGCACACGTAAAGTAGCTGCTGAACGTCCGGAGCAAAGGATTCGCTGATCGAAGCGATGATTTCGCCGCCTGCGTCGCACGCGAGACCCAGCCCCAGGATCAGCCACGGCAGCCGGCCGCCGCGGACGATCGCTGCGCGCGCAAGGCAGACTGCGGCCGCGCCCACCATCGTCGCGTCATAGAGCCAGATTTCAAAGACGGGGTTGGCTGAGGCGCCCCCGAGGTCGAGCCCGGTATGTGCAAGATCGAGCAGCACCATCGCGAGCAGAGCCGAGAGGGCAAGGCTCACGCCGCGAGGCATCTTCGAAGGAACGGGCGCAGGCAGCGATGTGCGCATCAGAGCTTGTATCGGCCACCAGCATGCATGGATTGAGCCTTGGGAGGTCGCTTGCTGGTCCTGAAACCAGATGGGGCGTGGCGTGGATCACTGTGAGCTTCTTGGCGGCAGGCTGGATTCGGCGCATCCCGCCAGGCCAGCACCGTCAATCCGGGAGGCTTTGCTGACGCATTCGCCCCACTCAGGGGCAGTGCGGCATTCCGGGAGGCAGCATCCGCATCCAGCATTGTCTGGAGCCTTCGGTCACATGCCAGTACCTGTGCGCGTAGTGTCCACGCCAGCCGGTGATGCGGAAGCTCCTGGTCTCTACGGTGAAAGGGCCACTGGCAGTGTTGCCTGAGACCACGAAGCGATATTGCAGCTCTCGATCTTCGACTGTGCTTATGATCGTCACGGCGGCTTGGTATATCTGCCCAGGGGTCAGAGACACATCATGTGTCCTGAAGTAGGGAGGCCCATTGAGGCCCCCGCTCTCCTCGGTGTCTCCCTGAGAAACAGGCACCGCACTGCCTGAAACGCCGCTCGTGAGGAAGGCCCTGAATTGCTCGATGCCTTCACCGCCCTGTGTGAACTCGAGGCCCTCCCAAGCCTTTGGCGCAGGCTCAGAGCGCACGACGACGGCTTCCACATTCGTGACGGTGAGGGGTACTGTGGAGCGATCGGCAAGGGTCAGCTCGAAAGCGCTTTTGACGACGCTCACGCCGCCGCGAGCATGCAGAGCCACCCAGGCTTCCGATGCAGCCGGCCTGCCGATGTTGTGAGCAAGGGCAATCGCAAAGATCTCTTGGGGGAGCTGCTGAGCTGCCACCCGCAGCGGAGGGGTCCGACTGGCACTGGAGCTCGCGGAGGCATGCTGTGGAGCGCCAGAGCTGAGCAGGAGTCGCGCGACGACGGCGACAATCAATCCCGCGATGAGCGTCGCCCAGAACGGATGATGGCTGATGGTGTCCCACCATGAGCCGAGTCTCTTTACGGGCCACGATGAGCCGATCTTCTCTTTGAGGAGCGTCTTGGCAGACATGGCGATGGCTCCTATTGCTTCGAGACCGTTCGCTGGAGCCCTGCTTGTGGCGCCGCTCGTGGCGCGGGCGTTCTCAAAGGAGCATTGGTCAAATGGAGTCTGCACAGAGAAGCTGCAGGTTCTCGAGCGTCGTAGCTCCGCCGTGGGCGAGGGGCAGGATGTGATCGTATTGGAGATCGAAGGCGCCACCACACTCAACGCAGCGACCGCCGTCACGCTCGAATACCGTGCGCCTCAGCTCAGTCGGTATGGGCGAACGCGTCGGGCGACCATCTTCCTCAGCTCGCATCAGGCTCAGCGCCGACTGCAGCTTCTGCTGCCAGCTTCGCCTGCGCTGCAGGACGAGGGCCTTGACGTCTTCGGCCTCCAGGCCGTCGTCGTCCCACCAGAAGCCATCCAGGTATTGCCAGAGGTTGCGCCGGCCATCGCGGCACAGCTGCACGGGTTCTCTCGCCTGGGCCTGACGTGCTGCTTCGACCTGGGCCTTGGACCAGCGCAGTTCCGTGACCTTGCGCCCGGACTGCACGCCATAGCGACGGCCTGAGAGCATCCGCCCAAGCGTCCAGGGCAGCTCGACGAGCTCGGCTCTGTTGTCCACGCGGAGCATCGTTGGGACGGGATCGGCATACGGAACCTCTCGTTTGAGCGACGGTTGCCTCGCTCTGCAAGCCGAAGGCGGTCCTGGTTGGGGGCAGGGGCACTGCCGTCACCGCCGCTGCCTGCAGTCTGTAGCCCTCGAGCCCGGCAATGAGGTCGTACGCGAACCGATCAACTCCGAGCTGCGGGCAAACCTGCGCGGTGATACGGCGCTCTGACTGAGCCCGAACGACCGTCGGGCGCCGATAGCTGGGACCATGCTGAGGAAAGGCAGCTTGACTGGCATCTCAACCCGGAGCTGCGACGCTGCCGAATCCGGGAGAATGGGCATCGTGAGCGCTGCGCAATTGCATGTCGTCGACGACATCGGCCAAGTGGATCGCTGCTCGTTTGGGTGGCCAGTTCGGCGCGGTGGGCCTGACCGTCCCGCACGGGTATCCAGTCTACGCGCGCATCTGCCACCCGCCACGAACCGTGATCGCCGGTGGGTTGGCTCTCGACTGGTGATGGCTAGTTCGTTGCTGTCGCCGGCGAGCTCCAGAGGCATGATCGCTTTGCTGGTGGCGCTGGCTATTGCGATCATGCCTGCCGCTGCGCTCGCCAGTGGGCCACGGACAGGCGCAGTCTACGTGGCACTCGGCGACTCATATGCCGCGGGTGAGGGACTCGGCCCCTTCCAGGGCGGGACGGACGTAAAGAAGGGCACGCACCGCAATCAGTGCCACCGCTCCCCGAGTCGGGCATACGCTGACCTAGTGCCGGCGGTGGTGCTGCCGACGGTGACAAGCCGGGCGTTTTGGGCCTGTTCGGGCGCGACGATCTCAGACATGGAGAGCGCCCCTCCACAGAGAGGGCCAAGCGAGCAGTACCAACAGCCGGAGCAGACCCGAACGGTGGGTCCGACGACCCGGTGGATCTCCCTTTCGGTGGGTGGCGATGACCTTGGCTTCGGAGCGGTCGGGACCGCGTGCGGTGGCGCCGAGCTTAGCCACCTCCGGTTCCAACGGCTTCCTGGGCAACCGTCCTGCACCCATGAGATTGCCGCACAGTCGACCAAGCTAGGGATGCTGCAGAGCGGCCTCGAAGGCCTCTACAACCAACTCCTGACTGCCGCGCCGCAAGCGAAGCTCGTCGTCCTGGGCTATCCGCGAATCTTTCCGAGCTCCTACAAGGGCCTGCCTGTCTACCAGGGGAAGCAGTTTTGCATCCTTGACCACTATCCGGGCCTGTTGACGGTCGACGTTGGGATGCCCGTCTCCGACGCGCAAGCGATCGATCGGTTCGAGGTCAAACTCAACAGCACGATCCAGCGGGCAACGATGATGGCGAGGTATCCGGCAGACGCAGCACGCATCAAATATGCCGATACCTATGACGCATCAGTGCCTCGCAATTGCAAGGGGGCTACTCCACACGCATCCGTCGCAGGACTCGTGCTCTCGCCGCGCTTCCACGGCATCGGGCCTTGGTACAAGGCGCTGATCGGCTCCGGGACTTTCCATCCGACGGACGACGGTCAGAGGATGATGGCCGATGTCGTCGAGGCCGCGTTCAACAGCTTCCCGAGACCCGCTCCGGCACCCACGGCGAATCCCGGGGGCGGCGTCACGATCAATACGACGCCGCTGCCTTCCCAGATGCTGTCGATTGGTCCTGGGCCGACCAACGCAGCATTCGATAGCGATGGCACGCTATGGATCACAAGGTCTGAAGGACTTGAGCGCGTCGGTTCCGACGGTGAACTCTCCTATGTCCCGATCGAGGGAGAGCAGTACGACGGCTCCGGCAACATCGTTCAAGGCCCGGAAGGGAATGTATGGTTCACCAGTCTCGAGCAGGTCGGCTTTGTCGACGACCTAGGCGAAGCGACGACGTTCGACTACTTCGGCACCGACGAGATCCAAGCGATTGGTCTCCCTAACGCGATCGCCGTCGGCCCCAACGGCGCTATTTGGTTCGCCGACGAATCGAACCCAGGATCGATCAGCGAGATCAACAGCTACGGAGAAATTACCCGGCACATCATTCCTACGCCGAGCGCGAGCTGGATGCTCAAGGGATTGACCAGTGGCTCCGACGGAGCGCTCTGGTATACCCAGGCCCCCTTCGGCTCCGGCGAAAGCGCTGCTATCGGCCGGATCACCACGGACGGCGAAGTCAGCACCTGGCCACTTACATCACCTGACTCAGACCCGTTCCAGATAGTCAGCGGCCCCGACGGAGCCCTCTGGTTCACCGATGCTGGCACGCACGCAATCGGCAGGATCACCACCGGCGGCGAAATCGTTGAGTACCCGATTCCGACGAGTGTGGACAAGTACGGGCCATTCGGTCTGACGGTAAGCAACGGCTCGCTGTGGTTCACAACTGCGACCCACATCGGCCAGATCACAACAGCAGGCCAGATCACGCTGTGGCCCGTGACGGGGGCCCAGGAGCTGAGCGGCATCACGGCGGCGAGCGACGGGACGCTGTGGGTCATGGACCAAGCGGCCGGCACCGCGTACCACATCGAACCCTAGAAATCGCCATCAAGCGCCGACGAACCTCCATGACTGCTGGCCCCGCAACGGCGTATCTACGGATTGGCCGATTAACCACAGCTGTGCCGCGAAGTCGATGATCGTGCACGCCCTTCTTGCATCGCGCGCCGAAGCAGTAGAAGATGCCGCCGGGTAGAGCTGGGCGCCCTTCAAAAACCCTCGGTTGGGGAGCCTTTGGGGAGCCTGATGAGGACCGGGATCGACCAGTGGGAGATGGCCGCTACTCGATCTCCTGCAAAGCGGAAGCGCGTCTGGCGTCAGCGGGTACGCTCGCTGATCGTCCAACTCAGGCGTCTCGTTGGCTACGCTTGGGCGCCTGCTGCCCGTGCGAAGCGGGGAAGCTATCGACCGGGGTAACGATGCGCGCCCTGCCGGGCAAAGCGAGTGTCCTGATAGCCGATCCTCTAACGAGGCACGGGTCGGTCTGACGGACCGGCGGGCTAAGCTCTCGCCGTAGTGTCGCTCACCGCCCTGACGTCCGCGGAGATCTCGCTGCCGACCGAGGCCGATGGCGCGCGCGTCAGCGACCGGATCGCTGTTCTGGCTGACACAGTCGACGTCGTCGGGTTGACCGACAATCACGCTGGCCAGCCGCGGATGTCGCCGCTGGCGGCGGTGGCGCTCGCGCGGGAGCAGGGCGTGGGGACAATCGTCCACGTTTCCTGCCGCGATCGCAACCGGCTTGCACTGCAGTCCCAGGTCGTCGGCGCGGCGGCGCTCGGGGCCGAGGCGGTGCTCTGCATGCAGGGCGATCCCGTGCCTGGCGTCGAACACGTGGCCGACATGACCGCCACGCAGCTCATCGTGACCGCGTCAGCATGGAGTGCCCCACACCCACTGGCGGTCGGGGCGGTCGTCAATCCCTTCGCCGAGGACGTCGATCGCGAGCTGCGGCTCCTGCGGCGCAAGATCGCCGCTGGAGCAACCTTCGTGCAGTCGCAGATGATCTTCGACCTCCCGCGCCTCGAAGCGTTCCTCTCAAGCGCCGAGGAAACACTCGCAGGCATCCGGTTCTACGCAAGCGTCGCGCTGCTCCGCAGCGAGCGCATGGCACAGCGCGCCTGCGCGCTACCGGGTGTCGCGATTCCCCAACGAGCGTTGGCGCAGATCAGTTGCGGCGGCGGCATCGACCTAGCGCGCGAACTGGCGGCCGATATCGCGAGTATCTCGCGCGTGGACGCACTTCACGTGTTTCCGCTCGGAGCAGAGGCGGCTACGCGGAAGGTCGCCGCGGAGTTCCGTGTTGCGAGGGGCGTCAGCGCCCAGCGCCCGGCAGGGACCCGTCGCTAACCGGAACCCTTATGCACATTTCTCCCGCTGAATGTGGCCTTTTGCCTGACCGGTGCGAGGCGTCCCGTAAGCCCCGTTTGGTGTTGCGTGCCGGTGAGGGGTCGCTACACGGACGGTCCGCGGTCGCGTCGCGGCGCCGTCGAGTCGACCGAAGAGCAGGTCTGTGCGCCGACTGGCCCCAGCCTCCTGCCATTCGCCAAAAGCAAGCACGTCATCGGCCTGAGAGGAGACGCATGCTTGGGACGAGCATGGGCGCTGGCGCGCGATGACAGGAAGACTGCCGCCGTCGTGTCGTGTGAGCGGGCGTGAGCCTCTTCAGCCGAAGGCTCCAGCCGTCAGCTGGACATCGTGCGTTGGAGGGCGCGCTGGCGTGCGGGCCGCAGTTTGAGCCGCGCTAGGTAGTCTCTCAGGTTCGCCGGGAGCTCGTCGGCGAAGCCAATGCGCTCCGTGAAAGCCAGCGTGCCCCCGACAAGTACGTCAGCCACCGTGAAGCGCCGGCCTACGAGATAGTCGTTGCCGTCCAGGGCGCTGGACACCGCGTGCGCGGCCTCGTCAAAGCGCCCGCGCGCAGCGGCGGAGCGGTCGGGGTCGCGCTGGGCATGCACGGCCGACTCGATCAGCGGCGGCTCGAGCTCCGCTGGAGCGAAGATCGTCCACTGGTAAAGCAACGCCCGCTCATGGGTCCCCGATGCCGACAGGTTGCCTCCCGGGACCCGCCCAAAGTGCCCGCCAGGGCTACGCGCCAGGCATGGCCTTGCCGACTCCCGCGCGCATCTCGTCGGCATTCATGACCGGCGAAAACGTAACGCTGGCGCCGAGCCCCTGGAAGAACGGCTCAGCCGCCGGGGGGATTTCGCTGGAGTCGGCCATCTCGAAAAAGATCAGGCCGGTGCGCATCCCATCCGTCGACGTGAAGTACGCCGCCTCCGCCTTTAGCGCCTCGAGAGCAGTTCCGACGATCTGCGGCAGGCTACCGTCCTTGATCGCGGCGTTCCCGGCCTCGGTCGGAATCTGCACCGTCATCATCAAACGCATCGCATCTCCCTTCGATTGAAAGTCGGCTCGCACGGCGAGCCGCGGGCACGCAGGCCCGAACTATGAACCTCGATGTGGAGCACCGCTGCGACGGCCATGCCCACCCTACACCGCGCCGCGTCGAGCCAACGTTTTCATTCTGGGCCGCCCAGACGTGGCCAACGCTGTCGCTTGGTCGTGATAGGAGTCGTCTCGCCCGGCGCTCATCACGTGGCTGGGCTGATCGTGATGTCTGCAGAGTACGGGCGCGAGATGCAACAGCGTCTCGCGCGTGATGTCCTCGACTTCATTGCCAGAGCCGCCGAGGACGTGGCGGAGTCGGCGGGCGACTTCATGATCAACAAGCTCGTCGAGATCGACGATAACGGCGAGTGCCGAATATTCGAGCTGCCGAGCCGTGATCGACGAAGCAGGCCATGCTGTTTCGTTTGCCCCAGAGGCTTCAGGCGTGTAAACGGCTTTCTCGAGAAGCCTGGCCATGACGAGATTCGCTGCCGCATAAGTCCCCTGCAAAACGCGACAAAAGCGCGGCGGTTGTAAGCGGCTTTTGGGGAGCTCCGAGAACCGTCTGCATCTCGCGCTGGCGAAAACATGCCGATTTGCAGGCGTTCTGAGAGGCGACGACCGGAATCGAACCGGTGTAGACGGCTTTGCAGGCTTCCCCGGCGGCGGCTATTGGCTTACCTGTGCGGTTCCTAGCGGCTGTCAAGCACCGCTGGGCGGCCTTGAAAACCGCTCGGTTGGGGAGCCTTTGGGGAGCCTGTCGAGGATCGGATCAAGATCAGGTAGCCACTACTTGATCTCTCGCGAAGCCGCGATGCACGGAGCGCTAGCGGATACGCACGCTTATCGTCTCGATGTACGCAGCGCAAGCGGCGTTGGTCAATGCGCTCGCAGTCATGATCGAACCGTGACGGGCGCCGCTAAGCCTCAGTGTCCACGTCCGGGTACTCGCTCGAGTTGGTCATCGCCGCCCAGACGCGCCCCTAGCCTTCGGTTGGGGTGCCCGGCGGCGGCACCCCAACCGAACACACTGGCAAGCTCAGCCAGGACACGTGCCCAATCGAAAGCGCTGCCCGCTGATCGGGATCCCAACTGCGACGCACCTCTCGCGATGGGCCGAAAGCAGGCCGGACGATGAAGCCACAGTCGAGACAACTCCTGGTCCGACTGCAAGCTCTGTGCGAAGGAGGTGGATCTCAACGCACATACCTTCCCGGCAGCACCGCAGATAGGCAGCCCATGATCTATCAATGCCGCTGCATGACCACGCCTTGGTCCTATGCCAACGCAGCAAACAAAATTGTGCCTTAGCGGCGTTTGCAGTTGCTCGCCGCCGGCGCACCAGGCGAACCGGTTCGGGAGCGTCTTTCATAGGCTTGTGGCTCGCTCATGGTCTGGATCGAGCCAGCCGCATAGACTCCATCGGAGAGCCGATCGTGGCGGGCAAATCCGTTGGCCGGTTGGAGGCGTCGGGGGTCTGTGTCGGTCATATGCAAGGACCAACGATAGACCAGCCAGCGGCTGCGCTGAAGGAAGATCGACTCCTCCGCCCGAGCAGGCCGCATGGTATCTGAACGTCAAGACAAGCTGGGTCTACGAAGCCGTGCGCAGCGCCGGCTGCCGTGTCACCGGGTTGGACGGCACATTCGTTTTACACGCCCGATGCTCGACGAGTGGCTCGCCGAGCAGCCGCATCAATAGAGGACGTTCGCTTCCATCGGTGTCGGTGCCTACTCGTCCACCGTGGCGCTCGAGTCTGTCAAATGAGTGCTGTGATGCGACGGCGAGTGCTCGCAGCTCTGACGTCGGCTCCGGTCAGCGCACACGACACTCAGTGCGATGCCCCTTCGGACTCGATCCGCATCCGCGGGCCAACGAGACGCTGCCGGGATGGACGTCTGGACGATCACGATGTTATGGCCTCAAACGCTGAAAGCTGGCCTCACACTTTTACGACGCTCAACGGGCGTAGGCGACGTGGCGCCCAACGACCGCCCGGAGAGGAGAGTTGAGCGACGCCTCTTCGAGCGAGTGGGCTAGCGAGCGCGACGTTTGATGGCATCGGCCGGTCCAATGTTGGGCAACGGCGAGAGCGGCGTAGCCGGTACCAAGGCGCTCGACGGTGGACACTCATCGCTCATCGAGAGCACGCCCGCCGGCAATGCCGTCGCTCGTGTTCTCGCTTGGCGTGGATGCCGATGGCGACGCGCATGCAACTTGGCTATTGCTTCTCGCTTGAGCGCGGAGCCAAAAAGTGGCGCGCGGATGAACTCGTCAGCAAGTAGTGCTCTAAGTTCGCCCTCATCCAAGGGCTTTATGCTCCTCACGTAGATGTTGTTGGTCGGCCACAGGTCAGCTGCGCCGCAAGAGAGTGCGAGTGCGCTGCCACCAACGACGTGGTAGACGTACTCACGGCTCACTGGCGAGTTCACGAAACTGCCGCTGATGCCATCCCACTCCGGCGCGCCCATGATCTGTTCGGCCCGCACGCCGTTTCCAAGGTCGATCACGCCCAATACTGAGCCTGCGGCGAACGCACTTCCGCCAAGCAAAGCGGTTGCGGCGAAGCCCAGCACCGCCAGCCGCAGGAACCCGCGCCGGGGAAACCACTGCCGACGCTCGCTCTCGCGCCGGATCGCGTCCTCAACCGCGCGCTCCAACTCATCGCCGAGCCGCTGCAGGTATGGGTCGTGCGTCTCGCTCACAGAGACGCGCCTTTGAGGAGACTCCGCAGCATCTCCAGCGCCCCGAACACTCGTGTCCGCGCGGACGTCTGGCTGATGCCCAGATGATTCGCCATTTCTTCGTATGTCAAACCATCAATCACGCGGTAGCCGATCGCTTGCTGCTGCTCGAAGGTCAGCTCCCCGAATGCCATCCGCACGCCCGGACTCAACTTCTCCGCATCCAGTCGACGCGCGACGTCGTCCAGCTCGCCGTCGTCCGAGCTCACGTCGCGCATCTTCAGCCGCTCCCGCGCATGCATCTCAACGCGGTGGCGACGCTGATATTGCAGTACCAGCCTGTGCGCGATCCCGTATAGCCATGCCATGCCGGCACGATCGTCTGCGCCAGAGAAGCCAGAGGAGCCATACCACACCGACGCCCACGTCTCTGCGAGCAATGCTCGCGTCGTCGTCGTATCTTGCACTCGCCCATATAGCCATCGCTCCATCACGAGCGCGTGCCTCTCATAGAGTGTCCGGAACGCGACAGCGTCACGCCGAGCCAGCCGGATCAGCTCCGCATCGGTCCGGCGCTCGTAGGCATCGCGCGATCTGTCCATCTACTCGTTAAAGTTGCACGACACGCGGATGTGTTCCCGCGCCGCATCCGCATGCGCAACCCGCCTCCGCTCGATGCAAGCACGGCGCTCGCAGTACGACAGAGCTGCGACGGAGCCCTTCCAAGCCGTCACGGCAGCCTTCTGCTTCCATTAGCCTCTCTCGTAGTAGGTCAATTCTCCGTACGCCGAGACATTTATCTGCCAGTAGAAGCCACCCGAGTCATGCCCAAAGCAGGCCCACTGCGTTTCACCGCGTTTGCCGGACCCATACTCACCTTCGCAATATTCGGTTTTCGCTTTGCCGCCCCAGAGCTCTTCGGCATAGGCTTCAGCGAATTCAGAGGCACTTGGCGTACCCCCGCATTCTTTGTACTCGCAGAGATCCGTCTTTACTTTCCCCGCCTGAGCAAGTACTGTTTCGCGGCGGCTTGGTTCCATCGCAGAGACTGTCGCAGGCACAATGCACCCGAACATCGCTAGCACGGTCCCGAGCGCGAGCATCTGTCTCATACATCCTCCTATTCCGTCGTACGAGCGGCCTACCTAAGCGCGCCCAAATCCAGATCAACGCAGAGAATATACGTCTAGACAGAAAACCACGAATCGCGGCCCCACGTCGACGGCATCCCCGATGCGGGATGCACGGCGTCGGGACGCCCGCAGCGGTGGGCAGAAGTTGTGCTCCGACTAAGCTTCGCTAAAGCCTGCCATCGCAAACTAGAGAGTTAGCCTAAAGACGATCCATTAGGATAGCGAGCCCTGTCGGAAACAAAATCTCGTAGCTCATCTGGCTCTCTAGAGCTAAAACCAATGAGTCTAGGACCAGAATTGCGCAAGATGCAGTGACTCGATAGCTTCCTCGTGTCGTTGGCAGCTTAGTAACCCCCTCTAGACACTAGCTGTCGTCCGGCTCTCAGCGGAGTCCAGACGCGCCAGAAAGTGCGCTGGCGATGACTGACCTTTCCATATTCCGATTGGATTGCAGTCGTCGCTCCGCTGGGAGCCCATCAAGCCCAGGATTCACGTGCGCCCGACCAGAGCCCACAGGAGAGCGGAACAGCTCAATAGGCGTCTTCGCCAATTAGGGCCACCATTCGCTGCATCTCATCTCATGGCCGCGCTGCGCGCCGCGGCCGGGCGCATCACTCGTCTAAGACTCGAGGAAAGACACGTCGCTCTCCTCGTGCTCAACGCACTTACCGGCGAGCAGTTCGTCCGATCTCACAATCCTGTGTCGAGCCCGAGAGAGATCAGTCAGCTCTTTGTTTGGCGTATTCCGCAGCAGATTTACGTCAACGGAGCACAGGCGATTGCGCTCGCCTTCGTCGCTGGTGATCTCCACATACCCTCCCAGGGGGATCGTTGCTACGCATTGTCGATATCCGAGTGGGCCGACGATCTACTGCTTGAGTGGTGTGGCTCGGAGATAGACACCTACTGCTACGTCCTGGTCGCAGATAGCACGGGCCGCACACTTCTCGCTCGCGCGCCTACGATCGGGAGGCCTACTGGCACCTTCCGAGTCGAGTCCGACCGCGAGGTTCTTGAATCCCTTCTCCCTATCACCATCACTGAAGCCCTCCGTATGAGGGCGATATGCTGCTGGCCGAGCAAATAGGCCGACGCCTAATGCTCACGCCATCCCGAAGACTTGCGCTTCTCAGCGCTTCTAATCCTCTGCTGCTGACCGACCTACGCATGATGCAGTGCTTTGTCGCCGCAGCGGAAGAGGCACACGTCAGCCGAGCAGCCGATCGCTTGGGTATAGAGCAGTCAAGCGTAAGTCGGGCAATTCAGCGACTAGAGAGCGAGTTGAGGTGCGAGCTACTCGTCCGCCGCCGGGGCCGCATTTGCGAACTCACTGAGGCGGGGGAAGTAACCCTTGCCGCCGGCAAGCAACTCCTTGGGATCTATCGGGATCTCGTGTGTCTCCTACATTCAACTGAGCGTCTCTAAGACTCGGAGACCTCCGCCCGACTGCGCACAAGGACTCCATGCCTTGTATTTCTTAGAGCAATAGGCGTCCGCTACGCGGCACGCCAAACCGTTTTGTTCCGCGACACTAGCTCGTTATGCAAAATTGACATTGCTTGTTCGCGGCGGCACGCCTTAGGGTGCCTAGCCAGATCAATGATCGGTACGGTCGGGCGCCAACCGGTGCACGATTAGCTGTCGGCCTGTGACAGTCCTGGCACGATCGCGGTTGAATTCAATAGGAAGGAAATATGCAACGCCTAAAGCTCGTATCGTATGCACTCACGAGTTGCTTGGCTCGGCTTATCTTGCCGCAGGCAGCCACCGCACAAACATCGCGGACAAAGACACAACGTCGTACATCTTCAAAACCAAGTCATCTTACAACCTTTATGGCCACGCTTATCACCTCGGTAGTTGTAAGTGCTGTATGCAGCTCAGCCGCGTTTGCGCTAACAAACACAGAACTACCGTCCGCGACGCCGCTCGCTGGATGGAGCAATTGGCGCGAAGGCCAAATCTTTGAAGCCAAGGTTGGCAAATGGAGTGGCGCTCAGCCAGTGACCTATAGCTATCAGTGGGAGCGCTGCAATTCGGAAGGGTCAGCTTGCACCAATATCAAAGAAGCGACATCGGCGTCTTATACTACTACATCTGAAGATGTCAGTCATACCTTGCGCGTTGTCGTTACTGCTAAAAACTCAGAAGGAACAAAAGCTGCGACCTCTGCAGCTGGTTCTACCATAGCTGCGCAGACAGGTCCAGAGGCCCATATCGTCAACAGCTCAGGGCACATAGTGCAAAGCTATGGCGCCGCTTATGCTACCGAAGAAGGAGGCCAGATACAGCGGGCGGAGAACTTTGCGCATCACTTTGGCTATAACAAGGTGACGCTGGATGCTGGCACGTTCGCCATCACTAAATGGGTCCATGTTTTGTTTGAAAGCAAAACAAAATCCATGAGCACTGGGGTATTTCTCTATTCAACTATCGCGCTTGAAGGCTCTATAAGTGCAGCCAGCACGATTAAGCTCGAGGAAAATTTGGGCGGTTATTCCACGGCGCTTTTCGTTGGGGTTAATCCAGAAGACGGGAACGAAGCAGGTAATAGCCTGGATATCTCCCATATCACCGTTTATGGTAACAGCGATAGCCCAGACGGTCTTATCGTGGGGCCCGAGAGCGGTCCAGGCATGTTCATAGAACACATCACCGTGGAAGGCAACGCTGGCGTGCTGTTGGGTGACTCCGAGCCACTGTATGGGGGGCAGCTCCACGGTGAAGCAGGCTCACCGATGATGTTTGCCCATAACTCAGTGCTCGGCTCTGCCGGCGAAAGCATCACCATAGGCGGATCGTACATAGACGTGGCCGAAAACAAAGTTGAAACGTCTGGCGGTGGTGGAATTTCCTATTTTTCTGGCAACTATGGATTGCATATACATAATAATTTTGTCAGTGGCCCAAATGTAGGGATTTTTGGAGACGGCACGCCGTTGAACGGCAACGTCGAAAACACGGGCATAGAAGCAACCTCTGAAGAAGGCTTTAACGTTGCTGACGAAATCTATGAAAATCAGGTTGTTGGGAGTTGCATCAGTATGAGCTTCTATCGAGAGGCACACTCTTATGTCTACGATAACGACCTCTGGAACGAACTAGGTGACGAACATTGTGGGGCGAATGCCTTCAATATGGTTGGTATAAGAATCAAAGAAACTCATGAAAGCTACTTTTACGCTAATTGGATCAATAAGCGTAAAGGAGTCGGGATTCTGTTGTACAATGGTGGGCACAGCCCGCTAGGCACGCGTGATAACGGCATAGGCGAGGAGCCCTTGGGAGGCGGCCTAGAATACGCACCCGGCAACGAAATCCTAAATCCTCTATTTCCGATGCGTGCAGAAGAACCGGAAGGTACTGGACAGAGTTCATGGGGCGTCAGTGATAACTATTTCCACAACAACGTTGCTAAGTACAACTCAGGCAATTGCTATTTCCAACAGACCGAGATATTTGCTGGCAACGAACCGTCGAGCTGCAACTGAAGCCATGATTGGCCTATTTGCCCGCATAGACGGCTGACCGGAGAGCGGCCGCGCTCGATATCGAGCGCGGCCGCTCCGGACAAATGGTTTGCTTGATCGACGACTCGATGTCTCCTAAGGCACCCGGATCGCGAGTGTGTCGCAGACAGGATGGACCGGCGATGCGGAGACGATGCAAGGACCCTGGTGGGCTCGACGGCGCCGAGCCTCTGGCCTCCTGAAGGCGGGTCGGAGGAGTGCTGCTGGTGGCCATTCTACGAGAGATGCGACGTGCTCTACAAGGACAACGATGCCCGAAGCTGGAGCTACGGTACTCTTCAGCCATCTGGCCACCGTCGCGGCGTGACGGTGCGCGGTTGGCGCCAGACCGCAAGATCCTGTTTTGCCGAGGCCGCCTGAGGCTGCAAGCCGGAGCGCCGTGTACTATGCGCCGAATGGCAAGTTGGACGAACGAGCTCCGCGGAGCAGCGAGCCGCGCGGCGCGCCGCTCGATTGGTTCTCGCTCGCGCGTAACCTCGCGCGACGAGACGACGCCAAGCTGCCTGCCGAGCGACGTCCGAGCAGCCGAGATATTCGCGATGGGACTACGAGCTCATCCGCACCTCGCCGACCGCGACTCAAGACTGTGCGAGCTCATCGAGTATTTTGGGTGGGAGATTGGCCACCGTGGCGCTTATGCCACGCCGTGGTTCTACGAGGACGATCCACGCGCCCGCGGGTACGAGGAGGCACTCGGCGTTGACAACATGACGCTCCAGATCCTTCACATGTATTCACTTTTTAATCGAATGGACCCCGAGCGCCACGATTTTTACTGGATTTATGATCTTATCCTAGACCGCCTGAACGCTCTCGGAGGCATCCAGCAGCTTTCCGTTCTGGATTTTGGCACGGGGCTTGGCCAGATTGGACTATCATTTTGTCTTGCTGGGTATCGAACCGTCATGAGTGATCGGGTATCCGCTTTCCTTCGCTTCGTCGAATTCTTGGCGCAGAATCGAAAACTTAAGCCGATCTTGCACAAGGCAGATACCGCCCACTCATTCTTTGATACCGCTGCAGACGAAAGCAACTATGGCCTCGTCATAGAGTGGTCCGCATTTGAGCATGTGGCCGACACGATCGTGGCGCTTGAAGCGATCACGAGCGGCCTGGTGCCGGGTGGGATGTTCGTGACCACAACATTCTGCAAGGATTGGACGCCTGAGTTGCTTGAGCACTATCGTCGTGACTCGCAGGACGACAGCATCGCAGAGCAATATTTGTCAGGTGAGGCGGACGCTTGGTTGCGCGAGCGGTTTGCTGTCATATCGCCTCAGCGTACGATCGCTAAGCTACTCGTCCGCCGCACCTGAGCGCGGGACATCACGACGGTGTAATGCAGTGCAAGCTTTGAGAACATCTGCCTCCAGGCGCGCGGGCAAGAAGGTGTCCAGGCGCCCACTTACCAGAGTTCAACCCGCAATCAGAGGCTGGCTGAGAAGCTTTCCGCGTGCTCTCGTGGCGATCCTTCTTGTGGCATGTCTACAAGCCGTCGGCTGGGACATCGCGAGGCCCGCGTTTCAGGGACCAGACGAAGATACGCACTTTGCTTATGTTCAACACCTGGCTGAAACCGGCAACATACCGAGCAGTTCCCGAGGCCCGGACTCCAACTCAACTGAAGAGCAAGATGCTTTGACGTACCTGAATCTCTTTCCCTTGCGGGGCGTCCTAAGCGCGCGGCCTGCATGGAGCGAAGCGGACCTCCATCTATTTCAGCGTTTGGAAGCACAGATGCCCAAGGATGCTGGCGCCAATGGCGCAGGCCCAAATCCGATCGGCAACAATCCCCCGCTGTACTATGCCGTAATGGCGATTCCGTATCACATTTTCAGGGGTGTGCCGCTATTGTCGCGCATCTTTGTGCTCCGACTATTCAATGCCCTATTTTTCATCGGGACAGTGGGTCTTGTGTGGGCGATGGCCGGCGATCTTTTTGGCAACGTGCAGTGGAAGCAGGTCGTCGCAGCGGGCGCCGTCGCGGTGCAGCCTCAGGTGGCATTCATGAGTGCCGTAATCAACGCAGACAACCTGCTCATTCTGCTAACCACGGCGACCTTGTATACCGCACTGCGGTTTGTCCGGCGTGGCCCGACCTTGAGACGAGCATGCATGATGGGTCTTTGTGCGGCCGCAGCTGCTCTTACCCAGGGCCGTGGCCTAGTAACGTTGCCGGTAGTCATAACCGCGCTTGCAGTTGGCTGGATTCGGTGGCGGCCACACGCAAGCGATGCCATCAAGCAGGTGCTCGGCTGCGGGGCTTTGAGCGCGGCAGGTCTCGGCCTATACACAATATTTGGCGCTACTCCGGGGAGCGGCGCCTATGGTGGAACGGTCGGAGCGCTCAATTCCGGTGGATTCAACATAAGGCAGTTCTTGTCCTTCGTCTATCAGTTCTATTTTCCGCGTCTGCCAAGTCTTCAGCCGCGCCTTGGCCCTGAATATGGATACCGCCAGGTTTTCATCGATACGTTCTATGGAGCCTTTGGGTGGCTGGAGGTGACATTTAAACCGCGGGTCTATGATCTGCTGCAGGTTTGTTCAGCGCTCGGGCTTGTTGGTCTTTACACGGCGTGTATAGCCCGTAGACGCGTCCTGCTGGATGCTTGGCCGTCGGTAATCGTAATGCTATCCTTGCTGATCACGACGATTGTATTTCTGCATTACGTGTCATACGAGGCGCTTTTGACTTCGAATGGCGGTGAAGTGCTTATCGTAGGCCGGTACCTGCTGCCCATGATCGCCTTGTTTGGGCTAGCGATTGCGTTCGTTGTGGGCTCCCTTCCAGCGAGGGTGGGACCGCTCGCTGGAGCTGCAGTGCTGGTCGGCGGTACTTTGCTTTCGTTGAGCGGACTGGGCATCACGATGGCTAGGTTCTATGCGTAGAGCGTTGCATCACACATCACGCGCGACTTGGGTGGCATGCGTCATGGCCGCCATGCTTATGGCAGGCGCTTTGCTTTGGTTGATCCCATATCTCAGGGCGCCCCATACTGCCATTGCTGGCGTACCCGCTCCTGCCCCACTTCTGACCGTCGCCAACTTTGAGGTGGCACCACACAGGCAGGCATGCATGACGGAAGTAGCAGTAGAGCCGAACAGCCGTCTAGCAGAACTACATTTGCTACCAGCCAAGCCCGGGCGCGCTGGGCCACCTGTACGCTTGGTCCTCATAGGTCACGATTACCGCGCCAGCGTCGATGTCCCGGGAGGCTATCCCGGCGGCGCCGCGACACTGCCGTTGAAGCCTGGGCCACCAAAACGATCTCTGTTGGTCACAGCCTGCTTTCAAAATATAGGAACTCACGGTGTAGACTTTGTGGGCTCGACGGAAGCACGGACGATGACGCGTTCAGCCCTAACCGTCGATGGGAAGCCCACGCTGGGAGACATCATGCTGACGTTCTATGACAGCGGCTCGCAATCCCTACTGGACCAACTTGGCGAAACGTTTTCACACGCGTCTAACCTGACCGCAGGGCTGGTACCCGTTTGGCTTGTCTGGATAATCGCGATTGCTGTCGCTCTCGGCATACCTGGTGGCATGATGTATGCAATTTATATGGCTCTACGCGAAGAAGATGTTGATAGGGACTCCCAAGCCCGAGCCGAGATGGCACCGGTGGCTACCCCCTAATCCCTCAACGACGACCTTTGCCGGTATCTTATTCGCCGGTCCATTCTGGTGGTGTGGGGCCGGGTTTCCATGTCTTGGTGGTGCCTGGGTTTTGTTGGCGTAGGTATTGGGCGTAGTCGGTGAGTTGGTGTTGGAAGGCGAGCTCTTGGCGTGGGTCTTCTCCGTGGTCGTCGAGTTCGGCTCGCCATGTGGCGAGTGCGGATAGTGTCTCGGTGGTGGAGTCGTCGGTCCACCATTTGTCTTTGAGTGTTTGGAGGTGTTGGGGGTAGCGGCCGTGTAGCGCGGCGATTGCGCCCCACATTTGCCGGTGCCATTCGGGGTCTTGGCTGTAGGGTGCGAGCCAGGGTGGGCGCTCGTTTGCGCGTGTGCTGGTTGGGGTGGGTGTTGTTCGTAGGGGGCGGATCTTGCCGTCCTTGACGGCTTGGGCGATGCCGGCTTGCACGAGCTGGGAGGCAAGCGTGGATGGCGGGGTGTCTGCTGCTGCGGCGAGTTCGTGTAGTTGTTGGTCTACGGGGTCGGGTAGGACGATCTGCCGGCGCCTGCTCATCGTGCTCTTTCCTGTGCTGGTGGCGTGAGGATCCGGCTGAGCGTGCGGGTGATACCGGGTGTGCGGCTTTCGCGGCTCGGCGCGATCTCGCGGTGCGGGGCGCTGGGGCCGTAGTCTGGGTCGGGCAGCTCGGGGTGCGCGAGCGAGGGCGTCTGGGCGTGGCTTTGGCTCATGCTCTGCGCGAGCCTCTGAATGCGATCTGAGTCGTGCCCTTCGACGCCGAGGTCCTCGCGCGAGACGTACCAGTCGGTGCCTTGGCGGGCGCGGGATGCCTCGACGTAGGCGGGCTCCTTGCTGGTCTGCCAGCCGCCGGTGACGACGATGGTCCTTGTGACGGTGGCGCCTTGGGCGCGGTGGATGTGCTGGGCATAGCCGAGCCTGAGCTTGGCCAGGTCCTCACCCGAGATGAGCGTTTGGCGGCCGGTCACGTCGAACTGGATCAGCGCCTCTCCGGTCTCGGTGATGTCGAGGATCTCGCCGCGGCTGCCGTTCTCGATCCGTTCCACGCCGGGCTGGCGGTGCTGGTCGATCAGCGCTATACGGTCGCCTTGCCGGACGCCGTAGTGGACACCGGGCACCGGGATCTCGAGGTCGCCGAGGTCGCCGCGCTGGCTGCGGAAGTGCTGGGCGCGGGCGTTGAGACGGTGAATCTCGTGGTTTGAGGCATCGCTGATGAGCGCGACCTCGCTGGGGTCGTGCGTTTCGGTGAGCGTCGCCCACGCCTGCGCGGCCTGCTCGACTGCCTCATGGCGGGTGTCTGACATATGCAGCTGCCTGCGGGCGTAGTAGTGCGCCATCGCCCTGTCGGAGCGGCCGGCGCGCAGGTCTGCCCACGCACGCTGTTCGGCGGGGTCCAGAGTGCGGCGGATGTTCGACAGCTCCGCCGAGGGCGCGATCTCCGAGAGCCGCGCAAACATGCCGCCGGCGCCGATCGAGGGCAGCTGCGCGGCGTCGCCGATCGTCACGAGCTTTGAGCCCTCGCGCTCTACGACGACGGTGAGCCGGTCCAGCCGGTTCGTGTCGGCCATGCCCGCCTCGTCCATGTAGATCGTGGTGTGCTCGTCGATGTGGAGCTGGCCGCGCTCGACGCGGGAGACGAGCGCGTCCAGCGTGAGGGTCCGCCCACCGAGCGCGGGGCTGTCCTGGCCGAGGCGCTGGGCGGTGGAGCCGGAGACGGCGATGCCCAGCGTGCGGTGGCCAGTGTGCTGCTCCGCTCGGGCAGCGGCGTCGATCACAACGCCCTTGCCAGTGCCGGCAGGTCCGACGAGGATCGCGGCACGCTCGGGGCCGGTGATGACCTGGAGAGCGTGGGCCTGCTCGCTGGAGAGGCGTCCGCCGATCCGCTCGGCGATCTGGTCGCCCGCGAGCGCGTGGGCCTGCTCACCCACATCGCGGCCGCCGGCGCCGGCGAGCGTGGTGAACCTCCGCTCGATCGCCTGCTCACGCGCCCTGACCGCGAGGGTGGTCATCACGCCGCCCTCCAGTGGCAGCACACGACGCTCGGCGATCATGCCTCTGGCACGGTCAAGGGCCTGGCGTGGTGAGAGCTCGCCGACGGACTGCTCCAGCAGGACTGCACGAAACTCGCCGGGCTCGAAGGTGGCGGCGCGCTCGGTCAGGCGCTGCTCGACGCGATCCTCGAGCGGCAGCTCGAGGGCCTGCTGAGCATCGGCAGCGGACAGGTGATCGGGCTGTTGGCCGCTGTAGTCGTAGCGGCCAGCGGTGTCGTTCCATGCCTGCTGCAGGTCGGTGCGGGTGACGAGCGTCTTGGCCTTGCGGTTCTCCAACTTGAGCGCTCGCAGCTCGCCGCGCTCGGGCGCGCGCCCGTACTGGGCGCGGAACCGCTCGGCGGCTCTGGCGACCTCGCGGCTGCGCGCGCTGAAGGCGTCCAGCAGACCCCTTGGCACGTCGGCGATCTCGAAGTAGCGGCCATGTTTGCCGGTGCCCCGCTCGATCGCATAACCCCGCTGTTGGAGTTGGTGCGCGAGCGCCGAGCGGTAGTACGCGCCAAGCTCACGAGCGCTCCTGAAAATCGGACGTGAGGCGACGGCGACGAGCTTGCCGTCATCGCGGATCGCACTGGTGATCACCACATGGCTGTGCAACTGCGGGTCCGGTACGTCTCCCTCCAGCACGCCGCGGGCGGTCGTGTGCCGATACTCGGCAGCCACGAGATCACGGGCTGGCTGCTCGATCACCTGGCCCTGGTAACGGCGGCGGACGGTCGGCACCGTCTCAATGAGATGTTCGATCGTCTCGCTGACCGCGGCGGCGTGCGCGGCCTCGATCTCACGCCGCTGAGTCTCGCCGGCGAGCGCCCACACCGTCGAGACCGACTTCGGAGCGCTGAAAGTCAGGTCGATCCCGCCAGCACGACTGCCATCCGCGCCCGCACGACGCAGCCACCTACCGCTGCGAGGATGCTTGCCCTCCATCAGCGAGACGAACTCGCGGCCATCGACCGTGCTGCCCTCGATGCCAAAACGAGCAAGCGTGTCGGGCGTAGCCAACCACTGGCCAGGAGCTTGCGCGGGCTCCCCGGCCGGGGAGAGGTAGTAGTCGCCGCGCTCCGGCTCAATCGTCTTGCTCTCGAGGTAGCGGGCGTAACCACCACCCTTAGCGGCACCAATACTGGCTGCGGTCATCACAACGGGTACAGACCCCCAAGCCCTCCGAGCGGCCAACGAGTTGCACAGCACAGACACAGCGCACGCACTCCTGTGCATCTAGTCTGTGCTTTCTGCCAGCCTGCGTTGGACCGGGAGCTTGCTCCGGGAACCGGTGCTGGTTTTCGGTCGCAGCGGCCGGCTTGCCGGACGCTCAGCTGGCAGAAAGGTGCCGTTGCTGTTGCTGTCCGGCTTGCCGGGTTGGGTCCTGGGCTGGTGACGGACTGACTCTTAGTCTGTCTGTCGGCCATCCGTGGCCTGACCGTCGCTCGTTGTGTCGTCCGCCACCACCCAGGACCTGCGGCGTGACCTAATAGGAGCGTGGCAACCGCCCCAATTCAGACGTGTCGGCCGGAGATCCACTCCAATCGATACCTCGAATGAAGGGACGTGCTGAATGATCGTGATCGGAGCGGATACCCATAAGAACACCCACGCGCTCGCGGCGGTCGACGCGAGCACAGGGCAGCTCATCGCCGAGAGAGAAATCGTGGCGAGAGAGCAAGGCCATCTCGAAGCACTGCGTTGGGCACACAACCTGGACGGAGAACTTGCCTGGGCGATCGAGGACTGCCGCGACCTCTCCCACCATCTCGAGCAGGCCCTCGTCGCGGCCGGCGAGCGGGTGCTCAGAGTCGCACCGAAGCTGATGGGTGCCTCCCGCCGGGGAGAACGCGAGCCGGGCAAGTCCGACCAGATCGACGCGAGGGCAATTGCCCGCGCAGTATTGCGCGAGGGCATCGAGCAGTTCCCGACCGCGTTCCTCGACCGAGACGCAGCCGAGATCCGGCTGCTGTGCGACCACCGCGACTCGCTAGTCAACGAGCGTACCAGGCTAATCAACAGGCTGCGGATCAACCTCGTGATCCTCGACCCGGAGCTGGAGGCGAAGGTCCCCTCGCGCAAGCTCGACTACCCGGGCCAGCTCCAACGCATCACCCGCCGTCTCAGGACGATGCCGCAGACCGCTCGGGTTCGCATCGCTCGCCAGCAGGTCAAGCGCATCGATGCGCTGACCCGAGAAGCCGAGGAGCTCAAGCGAGAGCTACGCGACCTCATCCGCGCGCATCGGCCAAAGCTGCTCGCCGAGACGGGCTGCGGGCCGCTCTGTGCGGCGATCCTGATCGGACAGACCGCCGGCGCCGAGCGCTTCGCCACCGACGCACAGTTCGCCCGCGTCGCCGGAGTAGCGCCCATCCCTGTGTCTTCCGGACGCCATGATCGTCACCGGCTCGACCGTGGCGGCAACCGCCAGCTCAACCGCGCTCTGCACATCATCGCCATCACACGCGGGCGAATCGATCCTGAAACCCGCGCTTATCTCGCTCGCAAGGAAGCCGAGGGCAAGAGCCGCATCGAGGCCATGCGTTGCCTCAAGCGCCACCTCGCCCGCCGCTTCTATCGGCTGCTGGATCAGCATCCCGACATGACACACAGCCCACGTGATTTCGCTGTCAGCGCTGGGTCCGAAACTCGCATCCAACTCGAGACAAGATGAAGCTCAGGAATCGCGCACGTAAGTCTGCTCAGTGTTGGCGTCGTTATACATCTCGGAGACGATCAGCCACGCGCCATCGGGCTGACGCTGCAGGACTCGCAGCGAATAGTTGTCACGGTCGATCGAGTCTCGGCTGACAACCTTCTGCCCCTTGACTCTCAAGTGGGTCGAGACGAGAACAATCTCAGGCGTCAACACCCGAATGCGACTCTCCGGAGGACCGCTCAGTTCGCCAGCGTTGAAATTCTCGTCGGAAAACAGACCACGCAGATACTCCACGATCGCCGGCCCACCAAGACGCACGGTGCCGAACGCGTTGACCCAGTCAGCATCATCGCTGTAGACATCGACAAGCTTCTCCGCATCTCGTTCCCTGAATCCGCTTAGAAGCGAAAACAGAGTACGACCGACCGCGTCCTGGTCGGGCTGGGAGAGCTGAGACAGATCGTTATCAGGCATTGGCTACAGCAGCGCAGGGATACAGCGGCGCCAGTTGCGGACAATCATAATCGACAGTGCGCCGACGCACGAGCCGAGCACAAAGCTCGACGTGACGACGTGAGCCAGGAACGGACCCAAATAGCGCAAATAGCGAGATGACCTTGACATAGGAGCAACGCGTGAACGCTGCGCACGCGAGCTGGCAGCGTCACCGGTGCCACTCGGATACAGCTCCTCCAGCACCCCACGCAACTGGCGCTCGCTGCACCGCTCGAGCGCGAGCCCATCACCGAGCCGCTTGAACTGCTGGTAGTAGTCGATCGAGAGCTCGAGCACACGCCGCGCCTCATGGACGCGCTGCAAGACGGCGTCGGTGTGCCGGATCGCGCACTTCTGCCGCGCGTCCCGCAACCCCCAATTCAGCGTGTTCTGGCACACAACTCGCACCGGTGTCGTCGCAGCAACGACCGCCGTCGACCCGTCATGACTGTTGAGCAACAACACATACGGGCGGACCGGATCGCCCCCAACCTCCATGACCGGGCAGCGTCGCTAGCACCCACACGCGCCGGCCGCCGTGCAGGCTGCCGGCCGTCTCGAAGTTCATGCTGCTGCCAAGCAGCCGATCAACGAACGAGAACGCCTCATCATTCTACACAATCCGGTAGCGCTCGCCAACGACGCCAAGCACCTCATCGGTGTCCTGGCGAACAGTCGCGTAATAGCCAGCGAAGTCCCGATAACGCAACCCGTCAGGCAAATCCGCGCCGCAGTCAAAGGCCAAGCGCCGCTTGCCAACGCTCCACCCAAGCCCTGAAGCTTCGATCGCCTCAGCGACCGACGCCGGCGGACGATCGAGCACAGCCCCAAGCCCATGCCAGGGCACCTCACGAACAGAAAACATCGAATCAGCTGCTGTCAGACCAGCGGACGCCCCGCACTCGCGCGGAGCCGGTCCAGCCCCGGCCGCATCCCCTGCAGGGGATGCGACAATCAGCCGGGCAAGCCGGCTTCCGCGCAGCAGCCAGGCGTCCGCCCTAAAGCTCGGCGAGTTCAGATCAGCTAGTGGGCGTCCCGACGGCGGTCAATATCGACTCTGCGTCTGTGGCAATGAGATCGAGCAGATGTACGCTTCGGCGCGCTGCGCGGCACGGTGACTCGGCAGACGCAGCCGGTCGATCGACACGGGTCGCCGCGGGCAAAGTCGTTGGCCACATGGGTGACTTTGGGGTCACTACCTCATATGGACAGTGATGGACCATCCGGGATTGACCTGCCCAAGCCCTCCGAGGTCGCTAGGCGCTTGCATGTCTCGCGAGGCTGGCTTCAGGACGCACCATCGATGAGTGCAGACGCCCGCGGGCTTCTGACCGCAGATGAGGTGGCTCTCCGCCTGCGCGTCCCGTCGAGTTGGGTCAAGAAGGCGGCTCGTGCTGGTCGCATCCCCTGCGTGCCTGTTGGCCGCTACCGACGCTTTCGCTGGAAGGAGATCGAGGCATGGCTAGAGCATCAGACCACAAAGCCGTGAGAGGCATGTCAGCCCAAGCGCGTAGCATCCACGCATCAAATAGGCGAGCGCCCCCGGGACGGGAATCCCGAGGGCGCTCTGAACGGTAGTCGAGAAGCGCGTCAACGCTGCTCGACCGCCTTACATCAGGAGGTTAGATCCCGATGCAAGCTATGCGAGCGGACACATACGTCCATGTGTCGCTGTCGAAGACGTACAAGGGCAAGCCGCGGCGAGTGCCTGTGTGGGAGATGCGCTACAGGCTGCGTTCCGGTAAGGACTCCTCGCGGGTGCTCGGCCCGGCCTGGACGAGCAAGGGCCGCCCGCCGCATAGGCGCCTGACCGAACAGGAAGCGCTGTCCAAGGCCAAACGCATTCGCGGCAGAACACGCTGCGGACACGCCCGATCTGCGGCGCTGCTTCGAGGGCGCCCTGAAGGTGTTCCTGCGCAATTGTGCGCTTGAGAAGAAGCTGCGTGGATCGACGTTGCACGAGTACCGCAGGATTGGAGAGCGGCTTGCGGCCCGTCCCTGGCGCAAGGAACTCACCTGGGCCGATCGGCAGCTCGACGACTTCGATGAAATCGACCTGCTCGACCTCCGTGGCGAGCTGACCGACGCTGAACGCAGCGCGCACACGCTCAACCACTACCGGCGCGTCCTGCGAGGCGTCTTTGGCACTGCGCCATCGAGCCCGGCACTCGCATGGGAGTGGATGCAGCCGAAGGTTGAGAGCGAGGGCAAGCTGCGCTTCTACACGCCCTCGCAGGTGCGCAAGCTCTGCGAGCACGCCTATTCGGATCTGGACCGCGCGATTTTCACGCTGATGGCGCAGGAGGGTCCGCGGCTCAGCGAAGTCCGTGGCCTGAAGGTAGAGAACGTCGACTTCGCGATGGGCCTGGTCCGCTTCGAGGATGGCTACACCACTCACGGCGGCCATGCGGGCAACAAGGGGCGCCGCGTGCGATCTGTGGCGACATCTCGCCAGGTGCGTGCAGTCCTGTTGCCGCTCTGTGAAGGTAAGGATCCGAAGGCGCTCGTCTTCGAAGAACCTGATCGGCTGGGCGAGCCGATCTGCGGGGTCAACCTCTACCGGCGGTTCATCAAAGCCGCCGAGCGTGCCGGTCTGCCGCGGATTTGCCTGCATGACCTGCGCCACACGTTCGGCACTCAGGCGATCCGCAAGTTCGCGCTGCATGAGGTGCAGCGCATGATGGGCCACCGCCACATCAGCACGACCGAAATCTACGTCCACTATGCGCCCGACCCGAACGCCGCCGAGAAGCTCTCCTCGCTCTGGGAAGAGGACGATCCGCCCACGCCACCCGTCGGTACAGAGCAGGCGGCCGCGATGGGCGAGCTTGCGCCGGTGATCCCGCTTCGCCGCGCCGCCTAGAAGACACAGAGGGGGTAGGGCAGAGGGGCGATGCCTTCGGGCGCGCCCCTCTTTTGTGCCTTGAAATTCATCGAGTTGGGGAGCCTTTGGGGAGCCGTGACAAACGTCAGCGATCCTGGACCCGGCTGCGCAGGCCCGGAAACCCCTGATTTGCAGGCATTTCTCACAGAGGCGACGACCGGAATCGAACCGGTGTAGACGGCTTTGCAGGCCGCTGCGTAGCCACTCCGCCACGTCGCCCGATGGGCCCTCAAGCCTAGCGGTCGAAGCTGGCTTATGGGGGTCGGAGGAGGGGGTGGCTGCTTAGAGATGCCTTCGCTGGCACCTACCTCAGCTTTTGCCGTCGGTTAGGGAATCTTTCGAGACCCGTTAGCGCTGGTGCAGCGACCTCGCCCAAGATCGTCTGGTCCCCATCAAACGGCGAGGTGATCGCATGAAAGCTCCAGTGGTATCCATGATCGTCGCGGCGCTGCTCGGCTCGGGCGTTGCCGCTGGCGCGACTGTCTTTGCCGTCGGCGACGGCAACGGCAGTACCGCGACCAAGACCTCCAAGCAGGCAGCGAGCCTGTCCTCAGGCGCGAGCGGCAGCACGCGGGATGTCTCCACGACTTCCTCCAGCACACTCGACGCGACCCAGATCTACCAGCACGCCTCCTCCGGGGTGGTCCAGATCAGGGCCGTCACCGCCAGCGGCGAAGATCTCGGCACGGGCATCGTGCTCAACGAAGAAGGACTGATCCTCACAAACAACCACGTCGTCGCCGGTGAGCGACAGCTCGTCGTCAGCCCCGGCAAGCAGACGAGCATTACGCGCTCGGCGACGCTCGTGGGCCAGGAAGCCAACGAGGATCTCGCGCTGATCAAGGTCAATCCATCTGGGCTTGGCCTCAAACCGCTGAAGCTCGTGAGCTCCAGCTCGACCCAGATCGGCGACACCGTCTACGCGCTCGGCAATCCCTATGGCCTGGACGAGACCCTGACCAAGGGCATCGTCTCGGCGCTCGGGCGCGAAATCCAGGCACCCGACGGTGCGAAGATCACGGGGGCGATCCAGACCGATGCGGCTCTCAACCCGGGCAACTCGGGTGGTCCGCTGCTCAACTCGGAAGGCAACGTGATCGGCGTCAACTCCCAGATCGCCAGTGATCAGGCGAGCGTCGAGGGCTCCCAGCCGGGCAGCACGGGCGTCGGATTCGCGATCTCCTCGAACACCGTGATGGAAGCGATCAAGACGATCGAGTCGGGCAAAGGCGTCACGGGCGAAAGCGCCGAGACTCGCCAGCAGGAAGCTCCCGGCACAGAAACGTACGGCTCTCGCTCCCCCTATGAAGGCGGCGCGACCGAACGCGGCGGCTACGGCGGCTCCGAAGCCGAAGGCTACGGAGGCGCATCAGAAGGCGCCGGCACAAGCGGCCAAAGTGGATCCGGAGGGACGGTAGTGGTCGTGCCCTGACCGGGATCCGGACAGAAGCCGGGCGGATGCAGGCGACCATCCGCCCGGCTTCTCCGGCCGCGCGAGGCGTGCGAGCGTCACGGGGGAGAGGCGACAGCGCGCGGACAGCTAGGTCCGCAAACAAGGCTTCAATGAGCATGAGGCGCTGATAGGCTTGAGGCCGAATCCCAGGGCGATTAGCTCAGCTGGGAGAGCGCCGCCTCGACAAGGCGGAGGTCACTGGTTCGAGCCCAGTATCGCCCATCGTTGGATTTGGCTCTAGGGCATAGAATTATCCGCCTCGGAGGCCGGGTTTGGTAGCAATTTGGTAGCAATACCAGGGTTGCTGTAAGGGCGTTTCAAGGCGATAGCTGCTCGGTGACGAGCTTGGCCACGAGTTGACTGGTCGTGGCCGTGCCGGTACGGGAGCGTGCCGAGGCGAGTAGGCGCTCGACCTGGCGGGTGGAGACGCCGAGGGCGAGCGCGATCTCGGCTTGCAGCAGCCCGTCGCGTACTAGAAGGAGCACCTCGAGCTCGCGGGAGGTGAGGTAAGCGAGCGACCGGCGCCGTTTCTGTGTACCGACCGGGGCGGGTCGAGGCATGGCGGGGTTATCAGCGATGCCGGGGCCTGCGACCACGCGGACCGGCCTCGGTGGTGCCGGTGCTTCGGCTCGGCGTTCGAGCTGGTGCAGCCTCAGGACGAATCGCGCGAATACCTCCGCGACGAGCCGTCCGATAAGGATGTTGCCGGGTAGCGCGATGGCGGCGCCGAGGATTTCAGCATCGCCGTTGGGAGGGAGGGGGGGGGGGGGGGAGGGGGCCACAAGGAGGGGTGCGGGGTGTTGAAGGGGGGGGGAAAGCGGAGGGTGTGGGGGGCAAAGGGGGGCGGGGCCTTGCAGCGCAGGACGGAAGGGAGGGGACGCCGGAAGTAAGCAGGAGGGGGAGCCGATAGGCGAACAACAGATAGGGACAGCCGAAAGAGAGAGGGGGAGGAGAAAAGGCGAGGTAGAGTCCTCGGTGAGGTAGAGAGGTCGGCCCCGGGGGAGGTTTGGTGTGTGCTCTGGGGCGAGGGGGTGGAGTTAGAGGCTGGGCGCTGGGCGTGAGCGAGAGTGTGATGTGGTCGGTTGCGGGGGGGGGGCGGGGTAGGGGCCCGGGGGCTTTGGGGGGGGGCGAAGGGGGGGGGGTGGGAGAGGACGGGGGGGGCAGCGCGGGGGGGAGGGGGGCGGCGGGTGGGGGGGGAAGGTGGAGGGACACGGGGGGAACGGGGGAAGAGAGGACAAGAGGAGAGGGGGCGGGGGTGGGGGGGGGTGATCCACTGGTTGATAGGGTTCGCGTTCGGTGGGGTCAGTGTCCACGGGGGGGAAGGCCCCGGAGTGAAGGTCGAAGAGATAGCCGGCTGGGGAGAAAGAAAGGAGGCCAGACCAGGGGGGGGGAGAAGATCAAGCGATCCACAGACGGGGGTCCTCGGAGAGGGCTCGGGGCCCCAAGAACTCTGGGAGGGCGAATAGCGCGGCCGCGAAACCCGGCCAGGGGGCAACAGCCGCGAGCTGCCGCCGGGCGCAACAGTCGCCAATCGCAAGGCCTGTGAGGACTATGCCCTCAATGCCTGCGAGCAGCCCACCTCGTCGATCAGTGCGAAGCGGTGTCGTCGCAGCGGCGACGCATCAGGCCAAAGCGACACGCAGGGCAGCCACGGCAAGCGCCTCGGGGCCGCAGCAGCGATATCGACCGCGGCCGCTGGTCTGCGGAAAGTCTGTCAGCCAGGTTGCTGTGACCCCGACACGCGCGGAGAGGAGGCGAGCGCTCCCAGCTCCGCGCAGCCGCGTGGTGGTCTCATCACATCCCGACTCTTGTTTGTTGCGGTCGCCTGGGCAAGACTGGGCCGCAATGTCATTGCTCAGGTCGACCTGGCCGCGGCCTTCACGGAAGGCAGGACACCCGTCTCAGCCTCGCCGGCCTATGGGCTGGTTGGTGGGTCGCCGATCCTTGGTCTCCAGCTCGTCGGCCATGCGCGCGAGTTCATGGAGGGCCAGACCCAGCGCCCGCGAGACTCGGTCGGCTACATCCCAGGTAGGGTTGGATGTTCCGCGCTCAAGGCCACGGATCGAGGTCGCGTCGAGGTCGGCCGCGTCTGCAAGGGCCTCTTGGGTGAGTCCGATCTCCTCGC
Source organism: uncultured Actinomycetota bacterium (assembly GCA_963790265.1). Classification (GTDB taxonomy): domain Bacteria; phylum Actinomycetota; class Thermoleophilia; order Solirubrobacterales; family Solirubrobacteraceae; genus Palsa-744. Next base: position 1,813,584 of record CAWBNT010000001.1, on the reverse strand, counting down.
GGCGCAGGCGGATTGCGCGGCCGAGAGCGATCTGTGGGGTTTGGCTGATGCGCACCCCTGAACCCTCGGTGGGCAGACCCCGCCATGCTAGGGATCATGTTCCCGGTAGTCTTTGGCGGCGTATGCGAGATGGACGTCGCCAACAGAAGCGGGAGCTTCTTGTAGCGTTGTGTCCGCGAAGGCGACCTAATGATCTCTGCGGGGGACCCAGACCAATCTGATGCGCGCCCCCGCGCGGGCGCTCGACTGTCCGCGATGAGGGGGCGGTTGGCGTTGACCGAAAGACGGCGCGTGCGCCGCGCCCTGTGGTTGGTGTTTGGTTTGGTGCTTTGCTGGCCGGTGGTTTCGAGCTTGGCGGCATCGGGTCGTCATCGAGTCGCGAGTGGCCGTGCCAATCGCGCTGTCGCCATCGGCGCTCGTCACCACAGGCCTGCCGAATTGCGGGTGATGGCTGCCAGCGTGACGTTGCGGACGGGGAACGTGCTGGCGAGTTCGGCGATTGTGCGCAACGTCGGCGCTCGTCGGGCGCAATCGTCCACTGCCGCCCTCGCGTGGAGTTCGCGCGACGGCGGTGGCATGGTGCAGATACACCGGTTCAGAGTGCCTGCGCTCGCGCCCGGCCAGCTCCACAAGGCGAACTTCAACGTCACCGTTCCCAAGGCTGCCTCAGGCACATATGAGGTGAGCGTTTGTGCGGACGTTCTCGGCCAGGTGGAGAAGTTCAGCGAGAACCGCGAGTGCCGTAAGGCAGGAACAGTCACGGTCGGCCATCCAAGCTCGGGCGTCAAGGGTTATGGACCTACGGGCCCAGAATCCCCGTCTCCATCGCCTTCTCCCGGCGGATCGCCGTCGCCCACAGGTCCTAGCCCGGCTCCCAACTCAAGCCCGCCAGACACAGCCATCGACAGCGGCCCGACAGGCACCACCGACCAGTCCTCGGCGACGTTTGTCTTTCATGGCAGCGATACCAACGACACGTTCCAGTGCAGCCTCGATGGAGCGCCGTGGGCTACGTGCACCAGCCCACAACAGTACAGCTCGCTCGCCGACGGAACCCACACCTTCCAAGTCCGCGCGGTCAACAGTGCCGGAGAAGTGGACCCGACACCCGCAGAAGCGTCGTGGACTGTGGACACGACTGCACCGGCGGTCACGCTCACCGATCCTGCGAACGGGAGCTGGACCAACAACGTCACCCCGGCGTTCAGTGGCGCCGCCGGCACCGCGTCGGGTGACTCCTCAACGATCACGGTCTCTCTCTACGCGGGCTCTGCGGCGTCTGGCATCCCAGTCCAGACCCTGACAACGAGCGCCGTCGGGGCCGCCTGGTCGGTGCCGGCGTCGAGCGCATTGGCTCAGGGCACATACACCGCTCAGGCACAGCAGAGCGACGCGGCGGGGAATCTCGGCAAGAGCACCCCCAGCACGTTCACGGTCGATACCACGCCACCGATCGTCACTGTCAGCGAACCAGCCAACGGAAGCACGACCAACGAGAACCGACCGAGCTTCACCGGTGCCGCAGGCACCGAGCCAGGCGACTCCCCAAAGATCACCGTCAACGTGTATGCCGGGTCGAGTATCTCCGGCTCGCCGGTGGACACGCTGACCGCCACCGCGACGAGTGGGAGCTGGTCGATCGCTCCCGCAAGCGCTCTTGCTGACGGCACGTACACCGTGCAGGCGACACAATCCGATGCTGCTGGCAACGTCGGGAACAGCGCTCCAAACACGTTCACGATCGACACGACTCCGCCCGCGGTCACACTCGCGACCCCGGCCAACGAAGCCACGACGACCTCGCAGAAGCCCACGTTCTCAGGTGCCGCCGGGACAGCTCCGGGTGACTCCTCGACCGTAACGGTTGATGTCTACGCCGGGTCGGCCGCGGCCGGCACGCCAATTCAGACACTCACCACGACCGCAACAGCCAGCTCATGGTCCGTGTCCGCATCGCCCGCCCTAGCGAACGGGATCTACACCGCCCAAGCACATCAACAGGACGCGGCAGGCAACGTTGGCTCCAGCGCTGCCAATACGTTCACGGTCAACGCGGTGACGCCAGCGATCGCGCTCACAACGCCGGCTAACGGGTCCGCCACGAATGACTCCACCCCGACCTTCACCGGAGCGGCCGGAACCGCCAGCGGCGATTCCTCGACCGTCACAGTGGAAATCTACTCTGGCTCATCCGTCTCGGGTCTGCCCGTGCAGACCTTGACGACAACCCAAGCCAGCGGCCACTGGGCGACGGTCCCGCTGGGCGCGCTGCCAGACGGCACCTACACCGCTCAAGCAACCCAGTCCAACGCCGACGGCAACATCGGCACGAGCGCTCCGAGCACCTTCACGATCGACACTATCGCGCCCGCCGTCATGCTCACCACACCGAGCCAAGGGACGGACAGCAACAACAACAAACCCACCTTCTCCGGTGTCGCAGGCACCGAACCTGGCGACTCCCCAAAAGTCACGCTGGCGATCTACGCGGGCTCCTCGGCCTCAGGAACTCCGGTGCAGACACTGACAAGCACCCAGTCGGGTGGGCACTGGACGACAAGCCCCACGACTGCGCTAGCGGACGGCACCTACACGGCGGAGGCGACGCAGGCAGATTCAGCAGGCAACATCGGTAAGAGTTCGGCCGTAACGTTCACGGTAGACACCACACCGCCCGTCACGATGATCGACTCCGCCCCAAGCGGCAAAGTCGCGACAGGCTCAGTCGAAATCAAGTTCAGCTCCAACGAGCCCGGCAGCACATTCCAGTGCAGCCTCGACGGCGCAGCATTTAGCGCCTGTACTTCGCCACTCAAAACCGCGAACCTCGCCGCCGGCCCAGCACACGTTCACGGTACGTGCAACAGACAAAGCCGGGAACACTGACCCGCACCCACCAGCCGCAGAATGGGACTCGGTCGCACAGGAGGTCGATCTGTGCGGACCCATGCTCCACAATCAGACCCTCTCTCCCGAATATGCAGCTGTTTACGTTCTCACTTGCAGTGTCACCGTTGAAACAGGGGTAAAGCTCACCGCCGACCAGGAACCGTTGTCAAGGCTGAAGCTGGAGCCCTCCTGGTACATCGACGGTTCCCTGGCGGCTGGTGGCACGCGTTCCTCGTTACATTTACGTCGATCAACGATAATACCGTTGGGGGCGCCTACCGGCGACGGCTCCCCGCGGCGGTGATTGGGGTGGGATCAAGGTGGAACATGGGGGGTCGGCGTTGCTGACCCACGCCGTGATCGACTATCCGCAGAACGGGTTGTTTGCGCATGGAGCGGGGGTGTCGTTGACGAACAGCTCGAGCGGTTTCTGCTCATCGGCATGTGTGGCGGTGAGGGGCGAAGCCAGTGGGGGCCCAGACCCGGTGATCACGGGCGACACGTTTGGGTCCTCGGGGGCCACCGACGTGGTTTTGGGTGGTCCGGTGGAGATCGACAAGCTTGGTGGGGACCTTTACTGGCGGATCGAGTTTTGGGGCGATCGTGTTCAACGGCGCCGAAGTGGATCATTCGGGGGCTTTCCCGGCGACGGGTAGCGCGATGCTTGGCCTCGAAGGCAACGGTCTGACCGTTGACTCGGGGGTGACGGCGACGCTGGAAGCCGGAACCACGGTGAAGGGCAACGGTGACGGGACCAGCGCCTGGGCTGGGCTGGTTGGCAGTTGTTGCGGCACGCCCTACGCGACGGTCAATGGGTCGCTGGTCGCCAACGGGACCGCTGGGAATCCTGCGGTTTCACCTCGTTTAGGGACGACAGCGTTGGTGGTGACACCAATGGTGACGCGAAAACCAGCTCCCCGGCGGCGGGTGACTGGGGTGGGATCAACGTGGAACAGGGTGGGTCGGCGTCGCTGGCTCATGCGGTGATCGATTATCCGCAGGACCGGGTTGTTTGCGCAGGGAGCGGCGGTGTCGTTGACGAACAGTTCGAGCGGTTTCTGCACATCGGCATGTGTGGCGGTGAGGGGTGAAGTTAGTGGGGGCTCAGACCCTGTGATCACGGGTGATACGTTTGGGGCTTCTGGTGCCACCGACGTGGTTTTGGGGGGTCCGGTGGAGCTCGACAAGCTTGGCGGGGACTCGTTCACCGGCGGATCGAGCTTTGGGGCGATCGTGTTCAACGGCGCCGAGGTGGATCACTCTGGTGCTTTCCCGGCGACGGGCAGCGCGATGCTTGGCCTCGAAGGCAACGGTCTGACCGTTGACTCGGGGGTGACGGCGACGCTGGAAGCCGGAACCACGGTGAAGGGCAACGGTGACGGGACCAGCGCCTGGGCTGGGCTGGTTGGCAGTTGTTGCGGCACGCCCTACGCGACGGTCAATGGGTCGCTGGTCGCCAACGGGACCGCTGGGAGTCCTGTGACTTTCACCTCGTTTAGGGACGACAGCGTTGGTGGTGACACCAATGGTGACGCGAAAACCAGCTCCCCGGCGGCGGGTGACTGGGGTGGGATCAACGTGGAACAGGGTGGGTCGGCGTCGCTGGCTCATGCGGTGATCGATTATCCGCAGACCGGGTTGTTTGCGCAGGGAGCGGCGGTGTCGTTGACGAACAGTTCGAGCGGTTTCTGCACATCGGCATGTGTGGCGGTGAGGGGTGAAGTTAGTGGGGGCTCAGACCCTGTGATCACGGGTGATACGTTTGGGGCTTCTGGTGCCACCGACGTGGTTTTGGGGGGTCCGGTGGAGCTCGACAAGCTTGGCGGGGACTCGTTCACCGGCGGATCGAGCTTTGGGGCGATCGTGTTCAACGGCGCCGAGGTGGATCACTCTGGTGCTTTCCCGGCGACGGGCAGCGCGATGCTTGGCCTCGAAGGCAACGGTCTGACCGTTGACTCGGGGGTGACGGCGACGCTGGAAGCCGGAACCACGGTGAAGGGCAACGGTGACGGGACCAGCGCCTGGGCTGGGCTGGTTGGCAGTTGTTGCGGCACGCCCTACGCGACGGTCAATGGGTCGCTGGTCGCCAACGGGACCGCTGGGAGTCCTGTGACTTTCACCTCGTTTAGGGACGACAGCGTTGGTGGTGACACCAATGGTGACGCGAAAACCAGCTCCCCGGCGGCGGGTGACTGGGGTGGGATCAACGTGGAACAGGGTGGGTCGGCGTCGCTGGCTCATGCGGTGATCGATTATCCGCAGACCGGGTTGTTTGCGCAGGGAGCGGCGGTGTCGTTGACGAACAGTTCGAGCGGTTTCTGCACATCGGCATGTGTGGCGGTGAGGGGTGAAGTTAGTGGGGGCTCAGACCCTGTGATCACGGGTGATACGTTTGGGGCTTCTGGTGCCACCGACGTGGTTTTGGGGGGTCCGGTGGAGCTCGACAAGCTTGGCGGGGACTCGTTCACCGGCGGATCGAGCTTTGGGGCGATCGTGTTCAACGGCGCCGAGGTGGATCACTCTGGTGCTTTCCCGGCGACGGGCAGCGCGATGCTTGGCCTCGAAGGCAACGGTCTGACCGTTGACTCGGGGGTGACGGCGACGCTGGAAGCCGGAACCACGGTGAAGGGCAACGGTGACGGGACCAGCGCCTGGGCTGGGCTGGTTGGCAGTTGTTGCGGCACGCCCTACGCGACGGTCAATGGGTCGCTGGTCGCCAACGGGACCGCTGGGAGTCCTGTGACTTTCACCTCGTTTAGGGACGACAGCGTTGGTGGTGACACCAATGGTGACGCGAAAACCAGCTCCCCGGCGGCGGGTGACTGGGGTGGGATCAACGTGGAACAGGGTGGGTCGGCGTCGCTGAAGGGAACGACACTGGAGTATGCGGCGACTGCGCTTTCGGTAGCAGAAGAAACCGAAGTCACGATTCATGGCGCCATCCTAAAATCCACTGTCGGCGTGTCCGCAAACGCCTACGTCGAAGCGACTGAAGTGAACTGGGGCAACCCTTCGGGGCCAGCACCATTCGGAACCGGGACTCTGGTGCAGGGAGAAGCTCTGACCAGGCCATGGGTCGGTTATGTCGAACCGCCCATTCCGCCCGAAACGCCGTATGAACCACCAATGACGTTCGATAACTGTGAGGAATACACGGTAATCGGAGCGCGTGGCTCCGGCGAAGAACCCCAGGGCTTTCCCCCTAGCTATTCGAGCAACGAAGACGGCTTCGGCACGAAGGGCCTCAATGCCTTTCACGGCCTTGAGAAGGAGATGGAAGTTTTCTGCGATACTGAAGCGGATTTCAACCTCTTCGGCCTCCGCTACCAAGCAGCCGGAGTAGGAGCGGTCGATATGGTTAACGGGGAATATGACGAAAGTATCTGGGAAGGAGTTTCGTCGCTGAAGCATCTGCTGCACGAACGGGAGACCGAATGCCCGTCGAGCCCGCAATCCTGATCGGCTACTCCCAAGGCGCCCTAGTTATCCATCTTGCCCTGAACGAGCTGAGCAGAATCCGATCCGTCGATGCTCTCGGCGTCGCACATCGCGGGGGTCATGCTAATCGCCGACCCAGCGAAGGTCGGAGGCGAAAGCGAGCCCGTCTGGGAAGAAGAAAATGTACCGGCGGCGCCGGGTTCCGGAATCTACAAAGGCAGAAGGCCTGTGGGGACAAAAATACACGGGTCGCACTGGGGACTACTACCCGTGGTGGTTACCTCCGGGCGATAAGTTTCTGCGCGAACCACGACATCGTATGCGCACCCGGCTTCGGCTCACATCCCTCTATACACACCGGGTACTACCAGGAAGGCAATCTCGGCGCCGATGGGCGACTGGATGGCCGAACGAATCCTAGGACGAATTGAGTTTGAGGTGTCCGCTGCGCGTGCTGGCCGGAATCCGGTGCGAAAGCCCGAGGACGAAACGCCGTTGCGACGTCTGAACGCTCGGGGGAAGTGGGGCGGCTTGCGATAGCCGCCGCGACTCTGAGCGTCCGGCGCGGAGGTCCGCCCATGCCCGCTGTTCAGCGGGGTTGAGGGTGCGGCGCACGTTGGACAGCTCGGCGCTTGGGGCGATCCGGGTGAGGCGGTCGAACATGCCGCCGGCGCCGATCGAGGGGAGCTGCGCGGCGTCGCCGATCGCTACGAGCTTTTCGCCCTGCGCTCGGCCACGGCCTCTGTGAGCCGGTCGAAGCGAACGGTGTCGCCCATCCCCGCCTCATCGAAGTAGATCGTCGTCGCCTCGCCGATCTGCAACTGCCCGCGGTTCACGCGGGCGACGAGCGCGTCGAGCGTGAGCGTCTGCCCGGCGAGTGCTGGACTGTCTTGGCCGAGTCGTTGCGCGGTCGAGCCGGACACGGCGATACCGAACGTGTGGTGGCCGGTGATCTGCTCGGCGCGCGCCGCGGCGTCGATCACGACCCCCTTCCCGGTGCCCGCGGGGCCGACGAGGATTGCTGCACGCTCCGGGCCGGTGGTGATCTGGAGGGCGTGGGCCTGCTCGTCGGAGAGGCGTCCGCCGATCCGCTCTGCGACGCGATCGGCGGCGAATGATCGCGCGTGCCCACCCACGTCGCGGCCGGCTGGGTCGGCGAGCCTAGTGAAGCGCCGCTCGATCGTCTGCTCCCGGGCGCGCAGGGCGAGCGTTGTCATCAGGCCGCCCTCCAATGGCAGGATGCGCCGTTCCGCGATCATGCGCCGGGCAGCAGCGAGCGCGTCCGTGGGCGCGAGTTCGCCGACGGACTGCTCCAAGAGAACGGCCCGCAGCTCGCCTGGCTCGAACGTCGCGGCGCGCTCGGTCAGGCGTTCCTCGACGCGATCCTCAAGGGCACGCTCCGGCGCCTCGGCTGGGTGGTGGATGTTCGCTGTCTGGTCGAGCCGGCCGGTGTAGTCGAAGCGTGCGGCGGTCTCTGTTCCAGGCCCGTTGCAGGTCTCCTCGGGTGACGAGCACCTTGGCCTTGCGGTTCTCCAGCTTGAGCGCACGCAGTCCCCCGCGCTCCGGCGCGCGGCCCCATTTGGCGCGGAAGCGCTCGGCTGCGCGGGCGACCTCGCGGCTGCGCGCGGAGAAGGCGTCGAGCAGGCCGCGCGGGACGCCGGCGATCTCGAAGTAGCGTCTCTGCTTGCCCGTGCCGCGCTCGATGCGGTAGCCGCGCTGGGCGAGCTCGTGCGCGAGCGCCGAGCGGTAGTACGCGCCGAGCTCACGTGCCGCGCGAAAGATCGGCCGTGAGGCGACCGCGACGAGACGGCCGTCCTCGCGGATCGCGCTCGTGATGACGACATGGCTGTGCAGCTGCGGGTCGGGCGCGTCACCCTCCATCACGCCGCGGGCGGTGGTGTGCCGGTACTCAGCGGCGAGGAGGCCGCGGCGCCCTCCTCGACCACCTGGCCGTTATAGCGTCGGCGCACGGTCGGCACCGTCTCGGTCAGGTGCGCCATCGCCGCGTTGATGGCCGCTGCGTGCGCGGCCTCCATGTCGCGGCGCTGCGCCTCGTCGCCGACCGCCCACACGGCCGAGATGGACTTCGGGGCGCTGAACGTCAGGTCGATCCCGCCGCCGCGCCCGCCGCCAGCCCCCTCGGGCCGCAGCCATCTGCCGCTGCGCGGATGGCGTCCTTCCATGAGTGCGACGAACTCGCGGCCCTCTATGGTGGTGCCCTCGATGCCGAGCCGCGCGAGCGTGTCCGGCGAGGCGAGCCACCGGCCGGGGGCCTGCGTGGGCTCACCCTCGGGGCTGAGGTAATAGTTCCCGCGCTCCGGGCGAGTTGTCTTTGCTTCCAGGTAGCGGGCGTATCCGCCGGCTTTGGCGGCGCCGATGCTGGCTGCGGTCATCACACCATCTACAGACCCCAAGCACCCGAGACTCGCCAACGAATTGCACAGCGCTCGCACAGCCCTCGCTTGGGCGTGCATCTGGTCTGCTCTGGGAGTCGGAGTGGCTCGGCAGGGCCGCGTGTCGAGGTCGCCTCGACGGCGTCGGACGCGGATCCTGAGGGCCCGGACGCGCCGATTTGATCGGCCGCCTGCACGGTCCTGTGGTTGGTGGGACGAAACTCGTTGGCCGCTTTTCGTGGCTCAGGGTCATTAACCATGATGGCCGCCACAAAGCCACCACAGGACGCGCCTGCGCAAGCAGTCACGCAGCTCTCGCCGCTTCTTGATGCGACGGAGGCTGGGCGGTTGCTGTCGGTACCCGCGTCGTGGTCCTCCGCCGAGGCACGAGCGAATCGGATTCCGCATGTGCGGCTCGGGCGTGACTGTGCGGTTCAGCGCGGACGATCTGGAGGACTGGTGGCGAGCGCGTATGCGAGGGCCGTGGCGTTCACGAGGTGCAGCCTCGCATACAGCGCGCTCGCTGCTTGTCGATCCACAGGCAGAGCACGGGAGGCGTCCTGACTAACGAGACGGTTATCGCGTTGAAGCAGCCGCAGCGCCCGCTACCTTGGGCGGCCGATGGTGGTGCGCGATCAGGGAGACGATGAGTGATGGCGACAGCGAGGAAGATGACCCGACGGCCTTACGGCGCTGGCTCGCTCTACGCGCGGGCGGCGTCTGGTATGCGCATTGGCGTGCAGACGGTGGGCGGCAGGTCAAGCGTCGTGTCGGCCCGATGCGCGTCGAGGGCTCGCGGGATGGTTTGACCCGTAGCCAGGCCGAGGCAGAGCTGCGTCGGCTGATCGCGGAGACCGAAGCCCGCCCGGACGATCGCCGGCGACGCGCTGACGATGGCCGAGCTGGGACGCCGTTACCTCGCGAACCTGGAGCGTCAGAGCCGCAAGAAGGCGACGACGACGGCTGTGGAGTCGATCCTGCGCGTTTGGCTTGAGCCGTTCTTTGCGGAGCGTGATCTACGCCGGATCACGGCCCAGGACGTTCAGGATTTGATGACGATGATGGAGAAGGGCGAGAGGCCCGGACCGAAGGCGAAGGGGGATCGTCGCTATGGGCGTCCTGTCGGCGCAAAGTCGGTCCGCAACTACATCGGCTACCTCTCTGCGCTGCTGGTTTCGCCGAGCATAAGGGATGGCTACCCGTGAACGTTGCCCGGCATATCGAGCTGCCCGGCAAGCCCGAGAGCGCCGAGATCAGGTTCCTTGAGCCGCTTGAGGTGCGAGCGCTCGCTGACGCCGCAGTTGACGGGCCTTACCACGAGATCGACCTGTTTTGTATCTCATGGCCGCGATGACCGGTCTGCGGAAGGGCGAGCTGGTGGCGCTCCGATGGCGCGACGTGGACTGGACCGGCGGTCGGATCAGGGTCCGCCAGAACTACGGCTAGGCGAGTTCGGCACCCCGAAGTCCCGTCGCTCGACGCGCAGCGGTCCTATGGCCGACGAGGTCGCGGGAGAGCTTGAGGGCTCAGCGGCGCGGCGGGGGAGAGCAGCGGCGACGATCTTGTGTTCGCCGATCCCCACACGGCGGGGCCGTCGATAAGGCGGCGATCCTGCGTCGCTTCCGCCGGGCGCTCAAGGCCGCGCAGCTTGAGCAGTCGCATCGCTTTCACGATCTGCGCCCACGTTCGGCACGGCGATGGCTGGCACTGGCGTTCCCATGCGGACCTTGCAGGAGTGGATGGGGCATCGTGAATCGAGACAACCCAGCGCTACGCGGACTACTCGCCGAGTGAGCACGAGTCGGCATTTGTGGAGGCGGCTTTTGGTCGGGTGGCACCAGCCGACCGCTTGCCGCGCAGACGACGTGACGGCGCTCAAAGATGCCTAAGGATCGGACCCGACGCCGCTTCCTGGCTTCCGATGTGCAGCTCGTGGTGGAGCGTTCGAGTGAGCACCCCATCGAGTACGCGATCGTGCTCCTCGTGTTGCGGGACGGTCGCTGGCGCACGGTGCGCACGTTCGACAATGCCCACGATCCGAGCGAACACCACGAGCATGGATACGTCGGCCTGGAGAAGCAGTCTCCCACCGTCACGTATGGCCCGGTGAACGATGCGATGTACGCCGCCGAACTCAAGCTGCTGCGCGACTGGCGCGATATCGTTCAGGCTTGGGAGCACATGCAATGAGCGAGATCACCGACAAGACCGACGAGCTGTTCATGGCGGCGTCGCGTAGCGACGACGATCTCGGCTACCCGGCGGATGTTGCGTTCGTTCCCAGCGATGAGGAGTGGACCGACGACGTTCTGTGGCGCAATCTGATCGAAGGGCAGGCGACCGTCCTTGTCGGCGAGGACACCGAGCTGCTGCTGGTGCCGCTGCGCCGCGGCGTGATCGACCGGCTGACGGGCCGCGTGCCCGTCAGCGTCGCGCCCCGAACGCATGGGCACCCCTCGTCCTACGCGACGTTGAGTCGTCTAGGGCGTCACCCGGTGCGCCAGATGCGCGAACTCGCGCACGCCTAACTTGCCGGCAAGCACCTGCGCTAGTGCAGCGTTCCCAAGTGCTTGAAGCCGGGCCGCGTGACCGTAACGTTGACCGCCTTGATCTAGACGGGGATCCCGCTAAGGAGCGTCGCGGCCGCTCAATCTTCGGAGACCGCTCACGTGAGGGTGGCTGTGGGACGCTGCCGGGAGCCGACCGCTGCGCTAGCGCCGCTCGCGCAGCACGGTTCGTTAGGGTGTGCCGATGCCCGTTCCCGCGATGCGTCTGCGTGCATTCGTGATGTCTCCCAAGCGACACCCGCGCCGAGCGGGATGCGCTCGAGAAGGTCGCCGCCGAGATCAACCGCAGCATTGGATTGGACCTTGGGCTGGTTCTCGAGCTCATTAGATGGGAGAGCCATTTTCGTCCAGGAATTGATTCGGATGCCCAAGCGGTAATCAACAGACAGCTCCTGCCACCGGACATCTTCATCGCCGTCTTTTGGCGCGCCTTGGAACGCCGACGCCCCGAGCGCCGTCAGGGACGGCAGAGGAGTTCAACATGGCGGTCGACGTGTGGGAGTCAAACCGAGACGTTGAGATCCTCACGTATTTCAATGCGAAGGAGATTCCACCTCGCGATATCGATCCGACCAACTCAGCGCACTCAGGCAATTCCGTGCAGAGGTTGAAGGCCGAGGCGTGCTGGTCAGTGAGTTCCGCGGCGTCGCGGACTTCGAAGCGAAATCACGCGAGCACCGGGGAGCCGCAGTGCGCAAGTGGGCGGCAACAACGAAGGATGAGATCAGCGTCACATCGGCCACGGCAACGGCCGCGTCACGCTCGAAGGTGTGTCCGTCAGCCTGGAGCTCATTCGTGAGCTTCAAAACGATTGGGGGATGGTGCAAACCGCTGCGCTCGGGTATCCCCCAAACGAGATCAACTACCTGGCCGGTGTAGTCAATGCCGTTGCAGTGCTGCGTCATCGCGTTCTCAGGCTGCTGGAAGAAGTGGGCTTGCGCAGCGATGACGAACTGGAGCAGTGGCATAAAGAATGGGATGCACTTCCCGATCAGGTGGCCGAGCTCTTCCCCTGGATCCCTGACGAAAAATAGTCCGGCGTCCGTGGTTGACAGGAGAGACGAGCCCGGCGGCTCCGGGTGGTCTCGAGAGGCCGAGCAGGGCTCGGCAAAGTCCATCGCTTCTGCTTTGCCAGTAGGAGTCGTCTGTTCGGACCGAGCCACACGATCGAATTGGACGAACAGCAGGCGTGCGAGCGATTGTTGCTAGCCCCGCCGAATCGACAAGCTACTTCGGGGACGCTGCACTACGTTGGGCTGTGCGTGTGGCGGCGCGGGCAGCTCGCCGGTGCTGATCTGACGCGCCGCATCGTCGAGCTGCGCATCGCTCAGCTCCCGCGCGCCCAGCGACGGAGCAGTGCCTCGGCGACACCCGGATCAAGGCCCTCGGCGCGCGCAGAGGCGAGAGCGTTCTCAGCCGCTTGGGCGCGTGTCGTCATGCTCTCGATGCTACCGCCGCGACCTGACCGAGCTTGGTAGCAATTTTGGTAGGTATTGAGCGAACCTGAGCTGATCTGAAGGCACCGCAGGCCAGTAAAACCGGGCTATCTGGCCTTACCTGAGCCCCAGAGGCGAGTTCGAGCCCAGTATCGCCCATCGCCAGAAAGTGCGGATTTGCAGGGACTTTCTGTATTCGGGAACGCCACGTGGTACTCCGGTGGTACTAGAGTTCCGGAACAGAGAGTCCGCCCGGTGGCGATTTCGAGCCCGGTGGAGCTGTGGGTCCACACCCAGTATCGGTCCCCGTGGATCCCTCGCGGCTGAGAATAGCGCGCTGTCCCGGAGCCGAGGGAACGGAGGCGAGCTGCCGCGAGCTGCGTGGAGCAGACGCTGGCGCCAACGCCACGATCACGCTTGCTCGGACGCGCGAGCGAGCGCGGTCAGGGCGTGCGCTGGTGCTGCTGGTCGTCGTCCGTTGCGCAAGTGTGGTGCGGAGTTTGGCTCGCGCTCGTATTGCTCGGCGAGCATGCGTGAGCTGAAAGAGCCGTGGGGATCCGTACGTGCTCCGATCGCGAGCTCGCACGGAGTGCCTCAAGAGCTAGCGATCATTTCGGTCTACCCGTCGTTGTCGAGTTGACATCAGCCAGACCGCATGGATGAGGTCCTCGTCCGTTCCACTCGTCGATAATGCTGCGCATGGGTGGGTTGCGTGTGCGCACTGTGACGGCGAACGGGTTGCAGTTCGGTGTTCTGGAGGCGGGCAGCGGACCGCTCGCTCTTTGCTTGCACGGTTTCCCTGACTCGGCTCACACGTGGCGGTATCTGCTGCCAGCGTTGGCCGATGCGGGCTTTCACGCGGTGGCGCCGTTCATGCGAGGGTACGCGCCCACCGAGATCCCCACGGACGGCTGCTACGAGCTGGGCGCACTGATCGCCGATACGATCGGGCTGCACGATGCGCTGGGCGGCGACGATCGTGCCGTTCTCGTCGGGAACGACTGGGGCGCCGAGGCGGCGTATGGCGCGGCTACGTTTGCTCCGGATCGTTGGCGGCGTGTGGTCACGCTCGCTGTGCCCCCGCTGGCACTCGACACGAAGATGTTCGCCGACTACGATCAGCTCAAGCGGTTCTTCTACCTGTTCTTTCTGAAGACGCCCTTCGCTGAGTCGGTGGTTGCCTCTGCGGACATGGCGTTCTTCGATCGTCTGTGGCAGGACTGGTCTCCGGGCTACGACGCGCGCGAGGATCTCGAGAACGTTAAGCGGCGTCTTCGCGACGAGGGCAACCTCGCTGCGGCGATCGGGTACTACCGGACCGAAGAGCCGGGGCTCCGCTCGTCCGTCGCGGATGGCGCATACGCCGCAGAGGAGTCGGCGCTGGCTAGCGCTCCGCCGCAGCCGACCCTATACCTGCACGGGGATCGCGATGGCTGCATCGATCTCGCGCTCATCAGGGATGCCGAGCGTCACCTCGCGCCCGCGTCGCGGATGGAGGTAATCGCAGATGCCGGACATTTCCTGCACGTCGAGAAGCCGGCAGCAGTGAACGATCGCATTCTGTCGTGGGTGACTGCGTAAGGGCCTATCCCTGTAGGGCGGTGGCTGTTTGTGCGGTGTGTGCGCGCTTGAGGGCGATCATGCCGCTGGCGAGTTGGAGGAGCGCGAGGTGGTTCTCGTCCTTCTTGGACCAGCGGATCAGGATCGCGCGGTTGCGGTTGAGCCATGAGTGACAAGCCTCGACGACCCACCGCCGTGCCCGCCATTCCGGATTGTGCTGCTTGAGGTCGATCTCCTCACCACGAGTACGGATGTGTGGTGTGAACTTGCGGGCTTCGAGGAGTTCGCGGACGACGGGGAAGTCATATCCCTTGTCCAGGCAGAGACCCTGGGGGTCGGTCTTGGTTGGTTTCGGACGCTCGATCGGTATCGAGTCCAGCGTCTCTTTCAGGAGCTTGTGATCGTTGCGGTTCGCGCCGTCGTGAGCGAGTCCGATCGGGACCCCACGCGCCTCGACGAGGAGCGAGCGCTTCGCCCCCCCTTGGCCCGGTCAGTTGGATTAGGACCCGTCTTCGGCCCACCCAATGGTGCTTTGCTCATCGCGCCGTCAGCAGCCAGCCATGACCAGTCGATACCGATCACCTTGTCGTAGTCGAGCAGGCCCTGACGCCAAATCTCGTGAAAGACCCCGGCCTGCTCCCACTCCTGAAAGCGCCGGTGCGCCGTTGAGGAGTTACACACCCCGGTCACGGTCAGCGCGTTCCACTGCATACCAGTGCGCAGCACGAGCAAGATCGCGTCCATCACCTGTCGCTTGGGCAGACCACGCCGGTGAGTTCCCAACGGATGCACGGGCGGATTGGCAGCAAAGGCTCACAACCAGTCCGGCATACGCCAGCCATCGTCACGGTCGACCAAACCCATTCCCCGACCTCCTATGTCCGATCAACAGATCAAACACAAAGTTCGCCACCACCAAGCAGAATCCCTCCTACAGGGATAGGCCCTAAGCGGGAACCGAAGCTAGGGGCTGGCTCACATCCTCGCTCGAGGGAGACCTGGCTCGCCGACACCTGGGTAACAGGGCGAAAGATCAGCGAGGTCGAGTCGGTCAGCGCAGTCAAGCTCATCGCGCACTTGGTGGCACCCCCGGCTGAGTGAGCTGCAGCTGGGCGCTGACCGCAGGCACGGCCGGTCGCGTCAACCAGGGCGCCGAGGACGGCTCGCGAACAGGGGTGACTGAGCGTTCACCTCACCGCCGCGGCTGCTTACCCACGAAGCGCAGCAGCCCGCCCCCCGATCGGGCGATGCTCGCTCGGCGCGGCGAATGCAGCAGTCTGCGTTCGGACGGCTATTACTCGGCGCGACTTTGCGCGGGAACCGAGCGCGAGACGGCGCGCGATCCGACAACGCGCCAGCGGGCAGCTGTCGTCACAATGCCCGTGATGCCCGAGCTGCGCTACATGACGCCATCCGGTGAGCTGGGCGGCTATCTAGCCACGCCGAGCGATGCCGGGCCGCACCCGGGCGTGGTCGTGATCCAGGACGCGCTCGGGCTCTCCGACGACATCCGCGCACAAGCCGACCGGATGGCAGGCGCCGGCTATGTCGCGTTCGCGCCCGACCTGTACTCGGGCCGCGGGATTCGCTGCGTGGTGGCGACGATGAGCGCCTCGCGCTCGGGCAGCGGGGCCGCGTACGAAGAGATCGAGGCGGCGCGGAGGCTGCTGGCCGAGCGCGAGGACTGCAGCGGGCGCATCGGCATTATCGGTTTCTGCATGGGCGGCGGCTTTGCGCTGTTGTGCGCGCCACGCGGCTTTCAGGCCGCGTCGGTCAACTACGGCGAGGTGCCCAAAGACGCGCAGCGGCTCGCCGGAGCGTGCTCGGTAGTCGGCAGCTACGGCGCCAAGGACCGCACCCTGCGCGGTCGCGCGCAGCGGCTGGAGCAGGCGCTCGACTCACTCGGCGTCACGCACGACATCAAGGAGTACCCGCAGGCCGGCCACAGCTTCCTCAACCATCTTAAGGTCGGGCCGCTGACGCCGCTACTACATGTGACCGGATTCGGCTACAACGAAGAGGCGGCCGAGGACGCTTGGCGGCGGATCCTGGCGTTCTTCGGCGAGCACTTGAGCTAGACGGGCACCCGCGCGCTACGACTCTGCGAGCCGCCGAGTGGTCGTGAGCCGCCGGCGGATGCGCGATCACGATCCCGCACGGGCTCGTTTCCGGCCGCCGGTGCCGTGGTACTTCCCGTGGTACTTCAGTGAGCGAATCTCAGATGATCTGAGAGCATCTGAGAGCAGCTAACAAGCCATATCTCACCTGAGCTGAGGTCCGGAGGCGACTTCGAGCCCAGTATCGCCCATGAAACCCGACTCAATACGAACCGCGTGCACGCGGAAGGGTCGGCTCGACTGATCGTGTGCCTCCACCGCTACGGGGAGATCGAGGGCTTCATGCGTAGTGTGGCTGTCTCTGGCGCGTCTCCCACGACCGGGACAGCTCTCAGGCTCACGCAGCGCAAGAGTTGGATCTGACTCAGTCTATGGCCCAATAGGTGGGCCGGTGCAGCAGCTCGAGCTTGATCCCGTCGGGGTCATAGAAGAAGACCGCGTAGTAGCCCGGGGTGTAGTTGTACTCTGCGGGACCGCTCTCGATCCGAGCGGCGTGTGTCTGCAGCCATTGTGCTCGCTCATCCACGACCTCGTGCGAAGGAACGTCGAAACAAACGTGATGCAGGCCGACGGCGTAACGGTCGTACGGGAGCGCATGAGCATCGGACTGCTTCTCCCTGAGACCGAGCGCGGCTACGCCAGCGCCTGGCACCGATAGGTACCAGATTTTCTCACTGCGCTCTCCGTGTACCTCCCGTAGTCCCGTCCAACCGATCGGCTCCAATAGGCCGCGGTAGAAAGGCAGGCTACGCTCGATCGAGCTGACAACCAAATCGACGTGGCTGAGCTTCGGCGTCGGCACAGAGCGACATTATCTTGCGTAATCGGGCTGAAACGAACGATCACAGCGCGTTGCGACCCGTGCAGTCGGACGAAACCGGATTCCACAGCGAGGGCGCGCCCCGGCCAGACTTCCTATTCCGCTTCATCGAGCGACACCCGCCCGCCGGGAAGCCGGGCGCAGTGGTTCGCGTTGAGTCTGGTTGGCTCCATTTTTCTTGTCGGCAAACAAGCCTAAAGGCCCAAGACGAGCGCGAGCGCTTCATCGACAGCGCTCATCTCATCCGGATCGAGGCGTCCTGCCGAGCGTCCCAGGCGCTGGGGGTCCACGACAGTCGTTTGCTCGACAAGGATGCGAGTGTGAGTGCCATCGAGGGTGATCCTCGGCCGAAAGGTGGCTGGTTGAGCACTCGCCGAGGTCGGTGAAACGAGGACGGTGCTCAGCTTCAGGAACTCCTCGGCTTGAACGACTACCGCGTAGCGCGCGCCTCGCTGCTCCCTACCGCGAGCCCCTCGCGGCGCAGGCAGGCGAAATATCTCGCCACGCACCACCTCAGTCAGTGCGCTTCGGCGCCAATTCCGCCATCTGCTCGCGGATCGCCCGCATCTCCGCTCGATCGTCCTCATCACTTGCGAGCCGTCTAACCTCAGCCGCGATGGCCGAGTGAGTCCGACGCCTTGCCGCAGTCTCGCGCAGCGCAGCACGCACCGCCTCGGAGTCGCTTAGCCCATCATTGCGGATGATGCTGAGCGCTGCGGCTGAGCTGTCATCCAAGCGCACATGAAGAGAGCGACTCACACACCCAGCGTAGCACAAAACATGCTACGCAAGGGAGATCCGGATCTCAGTCGATCCCCACCGCCGGCCCGCCAACAGCGCATGGTTTTGCTCGCAGCCAAGTTTCGCCCGCCAGCCAAGGGCGGTGATCAGCGCACCGCCGACAAGCGGGCCTGCGGAGAGGCCGACCGATGCTCCTGCCGCCCACAATCCGACTGCTCGCGCACGATCCGTCGGTTGGGATAGGCATGGTTGCAGGACCCAGCGAACAGGGCACGAGCACGGCTGCTCCCGCCCCTTGCGCCCTCCGCGCAGCTCCGGCGATCCCCGCCACCCCAACGCGTCATCGATCGCGCGAATCGCGACATTGACCACGCTCATATCGAGTTGAGCCACGGCGAAGCCCAGGATCATTGCAACCAGCGTCCACCTGGAGCTGCGCGACCCGCGTCGCCCCGTGCTTGCCGGCGAGGGGCGTCCCCCAGGGCGTACTCGGGCCGACGACGCGACCTGCGTCGATAGTTGTCCGCTACGCGAGGTCATACCGCCGACCACGATGCCGCTGGGGCACAATGTTCCTTTTCGCCGGCCAACGCGTGTGCCCGCGGCGACCTTGATCCAAGCATCAAGTCGTCTGTAGCCAGACCCTCAGCCAAAACAGGCGAAACGAAATCCGCCGTACACCAGAGCTGAGCGGCTCGCCAAACAATCGGTGGCTCCATTGCGGGAATGCGTGAGCATTGGGCTGCTTGGGCTTCTGGCTGCCGCAGTGCATGGTTTGCGCGCTACAAGCTCGAGTTGATCTCGAACCGACAGCGGTGGGAAGTTCGCAGGGAGCCTGCCGTGCAGCCCTCCACGGATGATCGAAATCGGTACTCGACGCTCGCCATACCGCTGGTACACTCAGCCGCGCTCGAGTAGACATCAACCTCGGCGGATGGCCGCCAACAGATAGGGGGCAGCATGTTGCGCAACCCATGCCGAAGCGGCTGGGGGCCGAGGGCGATCGTGCTTCGCCTCGCCATCGGATTTCTCAGCTTGTCCTTCGTGGCATTGCTCCCCCCGGCGGCCCAGGCCACCAACCTGTTCACGCTTGGCTCCCATGCCAGCACGAACGAGATCGTCACCGAAGCGAGCGGAATCGGCTATGCAGCCTGGGATCAGCCCGCCGCCCACCCATCTGAACCTGAAGTTGTGCTGTTCTGCAAGATCCCGCGCGGCGGCACCTGCACAGCGCCGATCAGCCTCCCACTGCCATCAGGGGCCAACGAAGAAATCATCCAGCCGTTCCCGGTGCTCGGATCGACGCCCGGGGTGGTCTACGTCGTCGGGCCTCGCTACATAAAAGACGAAGACACGCTGATCTGGACGTCGACCGACGGCGGCGAAAAATTCTCCGCGCCGAATCGAGTCCATTCGGCTTCGCCGGACAAGACGGGCGTCGGCGACGTGCTGCTGGACCCGAACACTCCCGCCAGTGCCAGCCCGACCGAAGACTACTTCGGGATGGCCTTCAACAATCCAGGGCTTGGATTCGGCTTCACGGCCAATGAGATCACCTCGGGAACGACCTCCTTCACCTTCGCAAACCCCGGCACGGGCGGCGTGGCCAGCTCGACGCTTGGCTATGTCACCGGCACGATCGAAGACTCCTTCACCAAACTGCAGATCCACCCCGAAATCGAGGCCTACTACAACCTCTCCTCTCCAGCTCCCGAAGTCTTCTTCTACCGGTACTACGCCAAGGGAGGCAACGTCGACGGCGAAGAAACGGGATGGGAAGGGCCATACAAGGTCAGCGACGGGTATGTGCCGCGCTTGGCCGGCGGTCCCGCCGGGCTGTTCATGCTCTCCACCGATATCGCCCCGGGTGAATCGACCGAAGCTCAACCCTCGGCAATCGATGTGCGCAAGTTCAACGAAGCGAGCCACACCTTCGAAGCGCCGGTGATGATCGCAAAGATTCCCACGAACGCGAGCACGCTGTTCAACTCGGGCGACATCTACGAGAATCCCGCAACGGGAGCGCTGTACGTGACTCAGCCGGTGATCGACGGCGAAGAATATGTGATGCGCCTATGGGAATCCAGCGACGGAGGAAAGACCTTCCACGGCGAACGCGACATCGCGAAGATCAGCCCCGCCTATGCGGGAGTTCCCCGCCTTGCCGTGGCCGCCGACGGTCAGGGCTGGCTCACGTTCAATGACGGCGGGGGACTGGAGGTTGCCGACCTCACCACGCCGTCCGCGTCGCCACCGCCACCATCATCGCTCACGATCCACAAACAGACCGATCGACGTCAACAGCAAAGGTGACCTGTCCGTCGTAGTGGATTGCGCCGGAGCGAAGTGCACAGGCAGGCTTAAGCTGCTCGCGTACGTCAAGAAGAAGACAGGCAAAGGCAAAAAAAGGAAAACGATCACGGTCGTCCAGACGATCGGTGCCGCCTCGTTCAACTCGCTGGCGATCGGCGTCGACAAGGTAGCGCTGAAACTCAACGGCAAAGGCCTGAGCTTGCTGAAGGCCGGCGACTACAGATTGAGCAGTACCGGCAGCGCCACATACCTCTCCGGCTCGGTGTTCAAGTACTACGACCGGCAGCGTCCACCTCAAGGGCCACAAGCCTTCGAAAAAAGGCGGGCCGAAAGTGATCAAAATGGAGAAAAAAGGGAAATAGCGAACGACGGGATGCGAACATGCGATGCTCTCCAACGGGGAAGCGCATCGCATCGAGACGCTCGCTCCTTTGGTAGGATCTCCTGAAGTCCCAGGTCCTGTTGAGAGGTGAGGTGGGAGCAGGCGGGCTTTGGGGCGATGCGGCGGAGCAGGTTCTCTTTCGGGTCCACATCGAGGAGGGTCGTAGCATGAGTTCACGAGTGCCACAGGGGTCGAGGGCGCAATTTCTTCGGGGTAGTCGTTTCTGCGCCGCCGCGTTGGCCGCGGCCGCGGCGCTGCTGCTCGTGCCCGCCGGCGCGAGCGCGGCCTCGCCAGTGCTCGAATTCGTCGTCCCCGGCCATGGCCTGCCGGTCAGGTTCGCCACCGAGAGCGGCGCAGTGACCGCCGAAATGAACGGCTTCAACAGTGTCCTGCACTGCGCCGCCTCACACGGCGAAGGTGAGATCACGGGACCGCGCTCGGCCATTTCCGATTATCAATTCACGGGGTGCGTCACGGAAAAGGGCTCTCAGCAGAAGTGCAAGTCTGCGGATGCCCAAGAAGAAGAAATCACGACGGGACTGATTGATGCGGAACTTGTGTTCATCGATCAGGCAGAGCACGAAGTCGGCGTTCTTCTCGATCCGAGCGGTGGCACCTATATATCCTTCCAGTGTGGAGGCAAACCCGCTGAAGGGCGCGGCCCTTTCCTTGCGCCGGTTGGCCCAATCAACAAAGAAGCAACGACCTTTACGGCGACCCTCAGTCAGTCAGGAAGCGCTCAAACGCCAGATGAATATGAAACACTGACAGGCGAAAAACGCCAGGCGATCCCGATGGGCAGCCATGATTCCAGCGCCCTGGTCACGACTGGCGTGGAAGCGGCATTCACCGTCGACCCGAGTGCGTCTGGCGAGATAAAGGCCATCACGGTGGCCGAAGTGCTTGCAGAAGAACACGCCAGGCAGATGGCTGAAGAAGTCAGGAAACACGAAGCAGCCATCGCCATCGCTGCAGCTGCCAAGAAGCATCAAGAAGAAGAGGAAGCGGCCACGGCGAAGAAACATGACGAAGAAGCAAAGAAGCGCGAAGCGGAAAGAAGGCTCAAATCAAAGCTCAGGCGTGCACGGCTGCTGGCAAAAGCCTTGAGGGAGTGCGAGAAGCAGCCGAAGAAGCGACGAGCTCATTGTGTGGCAATTGCACACGAGAAATACGGGCCCAAGCCGAAGAAGAAAGGTCTACCCGGGGGACTCTCGTCAGTGGTCATCTCCTTGAGAGGCGAGCCGTCTGCGGGGCGGTTCGGTTACTGAAGATCGAGGCCTTGGCGACTGAGGCTGTGATCGTTAAGGACCGACCGCATGAGTGAGGGTAGGCTCGGTTTCCATCGCGTCAGCCGGCAATATGGTTCGCGGTGACGCATCGACTCGTGGGTGAGGTAGGCGCTCAGCCGCTTGGTGTCGAAGAAGAGCCTGGTGGCGCGGCGATCCCGGTCCTGTAGGCGTAGTTGACCGCCTGCGCGCGGTCCCGCAGGCCGGCCTTGGCGAACAGGTGGTTGATGTGCGACTTGACCGTCGTGGGACTGACGATCAGGCGCTCGGCGATCTCGCTGTTGGTCAGGCCTTCGGCGATCAGCGTGAGCACCTCGGCCTCGCGCGGAGTGAGGTCATCGGGCAGGCGGCTTTCTGGCAGGTGCTCGCCTCCGAGGCGGCGGGGTCATCCGCAAGCGCGGCCACCACATGGTGCTGCACGGCGGGATCCAGCGCCGCGTCGCCGGCTGCGACCGTCACGATCGCTCATTGTCGCTGCTCGCGTCCTTGGTGAGGTAGCCACGTGCGCCGGAGCGGAGCATGCCGAGCACGCTCTCGTCATCGGCAAAGGTCGTGAGCGCGATCACCTGGATGTCGGGGTGCATCTCGCGCAGGCGTCTGGTCGCCTCGATCCCGTCCATGCGCGGCATCCGCAGATCCATCAGGAGGACCTGGGGGAGTGCTCTGCGGTCAGAGCGAGCGCCTCCTCACCGTCGGAGGCGCTCGCCACCAGCTCGATCCCGCCAATCAGGCCGAGCAGGGTGCCAAGGCTCTCGCGCACGAGGCGCTGATCGTCTGCGAGCAGGACTCGGACCGGCGCTCGCTGGCTCATGCCGGCAGTCGCAGCTCGACGCGGAAGCCGTGCGAGGTCGGTGCGGCCAGCAGCTTGCCTCCGAGCAGCTCCGCGCGCTCGCGCATGCCCGTGAGGCCGTAGCCGCTGCCGGTGATGCTGAGGTCCGCAGGCGGCGGGGCGTCCGCGGTCGCGTGATCCTCGACAGTCAGGATGGTGCTTCTTGCGCGATAGTCGAGCTTGAGCTCGACGCGCTGGGCGGTGGCGTGCTTGCGTACGTTCGTAAGCGCCTCCTGGGCCGTTCGGTACGCGGCCAGGCGCGCCTCGGGCGCAAGCTCGCGTGGCTCTCCATGAACCTCGACTTCCACCGGCAGGCCGCTCTGATCCCCTCGGTCTCCGCGACGATGACAGCGCCCGGTCGAAGGCGTAGCGTTGCGGCCATGTCCACGAACTCATTCGACGCAACCGCGCCGGACGGCGCCCACGATCCGATAGTGCAGGCCATCGACCTTCGTCGCCGCTTCGGCGAAGGCGAAGCTGCCGTTGACGCTCTGGCGGGTGTGAGCGTTGACTTCCCCTCAGGGCGCTTCGCGGCGATCATGGGGCCCTCGGGCTCGGGCAAGTCGACGCTGATGCACCTGCTTGCCGGGCTCGACCGACCCAGCTCCGGAACGGTGAGGCTTGCAGGGGTCGAGCTGAACGAGCTAGACGATCGCGCGCTCACCCAGCTGCGCCGTGACCGCGTGGGCTTCATCTTCCAGACGTTCAACCTGTTGCCGGTGTTGAACGCCGAGGAGAACATCCTGCTGCCGCTCTCGATCGCCGGGCGCGAGGTGGACCGTGCCTGGTTCGATCAGCTCGTGGAGACCGTCGGGATCGGCAATCGCCTGACACATCGCCCGGCGCAGCTCTCCGGTGGCCAACAGCAACGGGTGGCGGTGGCGCGCGCGCTGATCTCGCGCCCAGCCGTGGTGTTCGCCGACGAGCCTTCCGGCAACCTCGACTCGAAGTCCTCTGGCGAGGTGTTGCGGCTGCTGCGCCAAGCCGTCGACGACTTCGGCCAGACCGTCGTGATGGTCACCCACGACGCCCACGCGGCATCCTTCGCGGACCGGCTGCTCGTGCTTGCTGACGGCACGATCGTCCATGACGGTGAGTCCGCAAGCGCCGAGCAGGCGCTGGATCTGATGAAGGCGGTCGGCTGATGGGCAGGCTCGTGCTGCGCGGCTTTGCCCAGCGCAAGGCCCGCGCGCTGCTGACGGGCATCGCGATTGCGCTCGGAGTCGCGTTGATGGCCGGCACCTACATCCTCACCGACACGATTAACAGCGCCTTCGCGGAAGTCTTCGGCACCGCCTACAAAAACAAGGCGGTCGTCGTCACAGAACGGGAAACGCTCGGGCGTGGCACCGGCTCGGAAACCTCGGTGCTGAACGCATCGACGCTCGCGCAGGTGCGAGCGGTCCCCGGCGTGGCGGCGGCCTCGGGCAGCGTCTCCACGCAGGCTGCGCTGCTGAACAGGGACGGCAAACGGCTCAGCGGCGGCAGCACTGCAGGGGCAGCGCTGATCGACGCCGTGCAGCCCCACCGCTTCGAGGCCTTCACGGCGGCCAAGGGCCATCTGCCGAGCGCCGCCGACGAGGTCGCGATCGACCAGGCAACCGCGCAGCACGAGCATCTGAAGGTCGGCGATCAGGTTGTGATCGCTGGTCGCTCGCCGGCGCGGCTCTACACGATCTCCGGCATCGCGAAGTTCGCGGGCGCCGAATCCTTCGGCGGCAAGAGCGTCGCCTTGGTCGTACCGCAGCAGGCGCAGTACATAGCCGACGAACCGGGCATCTACGACGGGATCAATGTCGCCGCCAGCTCAGGAGTCTCGCCGGAAGAGCTTGCCTCGCGCGTCCGCGCTGCCCTGCCAAGGACGCTGATCGTGCGCACAGGCGCCCAGGAAGCCGCCAACCAGACCTCCGAACTGGAAGAAGAGCTCGGCTTCCTGCGCACCTTCCTTCTGATCTTCGCCTACGTCGCGCTCGTGGTGGGGGCGTTCATCATCTTCAACACCTTCTCGATCACCGTCGCCCAGCGCACCCGCGAGTTCGGCCTGCTGCGCACGCTCGGCTGCTCACGCGGCCAGATCATGCGCTCGGTCGTCCTGGAAGGGCTGCTGCTGGGGGTCTGTGGCGCGGTCGCCGGTCTCTTCATCGGGATCGCGCTTGCGCCTGCGCTCGACCAGCTCTTCAAGGCCTTTGGCGCCGACCTGCCGGACAACGGCACGGTGTTGCAGACCCGTACCGTGATCGTCTCGCTGGGCGTCGGCATCTTCGTCACCGTGCTCGCTGGCTTCTTCCCGGCGCTCCGTGCGACTCGTGTGCCGCCGATTGCGGCGATGCGCGAGGGCGTGAGCATCCCGCCGCGGCCGCTGCCCTCCAGGCGCCGGCTGATCGCGCGCTTCCTGGCCACGCTGATCGCCGTGATCGTAATCTCCATCGCTGTAGGTGGCAAGGTGATCTTGCCTCTGCTGCTGGTGGTCTGGGCGATGCGCGGCCTGATGCTGATCTCGCGCGTGCGGCGCGCAGGTCAGCCGCGTCACTATCGCGTGATCCCGGCGCTTGGCCGCACGCTTGGCCTGATCGTGAGCTGGCGCGGCGTCACCGGGCGCCTGGCGCGCGAGAACTCGGTGCGCCAGCCCGGCCGCACGCTTGTCACCGCGCTGGCGCTGACCGTCGGGCTTGGGCTAGTGGCCTTCATATCGGTGCTCGCGGCGGGCACCAAGACCACAATCGACAACGCCGTCAACCGCTCCTTCACGGGAAATCTGATCGTCCAGAACACCCAGGGCGAACAGGGGATACCAGCCGAGGTCGCGCCAGCGCTACGAGCGGTCCACGGCGTTTCGCAGGTGACGGCGATCGCCTTCACGCAGGGCAGGGTGCGCGACATCTCCAAGCCAGGCGCGCCGGTGATCGCCGAAAAGAGCACCGTGACCGCGATCGAACCGCAGTCCTTCGGCAGGATGTACAAGATCGAATGGGAACACGGCTCGGCGGCCACGCTCGCCGTGCTGGGCCAGAGCGGCACGGTCATCACGAAGAAGTTCGCGAGCGCCAATGCTCTCCACGTGGGGCAGCGCCTATCGGTGCTGACGCCCTCCGGGCATCTCGTGGGCCTGACCGTGCGTGGGATCGTCAAGGAAGAAGTGCTCGGGTTGATGGCGAACCTGACGATCTCGCGATCGCTTGCACGCGCACAGTTTGGACAGCGTGAAGACGGCGTGGACTTCCTCTCATACGCTCCCGGTGCGAACCCCGCGCAGGTGCGTGCCGATGTCAAGACGCTGCTGAAAGCGAGCTTCCCGCAGACCCATTCCCAGACCGCGGCGCAGTACACGCGTGAAACGGGTGACAAGGTGAACAAGTTCCTGCTGCTCGTCTACGTGCTGCTGGCGCTCTCGGTGCTGGTCTCCCTGTTCGGGATCATCAACACGCTGGTGCTCTCGATCTACGAGCGCACTCACGAGCTCGGCATGATGCGCGCGATCGGCACCTCCCGCCGCCAGATCCGCCAGATGATCCGCTACGAGTCGGTCATCACTGGCCTGATCGGCGGCGTGCTGGGGCTCGTGATCGGAGTAGTGGGAGCGATCCTCGTCACCGAGCTCGCGCTCTCAGGGTCAGGCTACGTGCTCTCGATCCCAGTCGGCACGCTGATCCTGCTGCTCTTCGCAGCCGCGATCGCGGGGCTGCTGGCGGCGCAGCTGCCGGCCCGTCGCGCCGCCAAGCTCGACGTGCTGCAAGCGCTGGCCGGAGAGTAGGAGCGCATGTCATAGCCGAGCGGAGCGGTCGCCTGCGGGACCCGTTCGCTCAGCGGTGGACGATCGGCTCGCGCATCGAGGATGTGGGCCTCGATGAGGTAGAGGCCAGGATGAAGACCTGGCAGCAGAACAGCTGACGCAGGCAGCTACGCCGCCGCGTCGCTCCAGAAGCCCTCCTGCAGGATCTCACCGTCGCCGGCGTGGCGGGGGCCGAAGACCAGCAGCTCCATGCCCTCAGGACCGGCCTCGAAGGCGCGCGCCACCTGTGGGGAGACCCTGATCGCGTCCATCGCGCGCAGGTCCTCCACCTCGGCATCGAGCTTTACACGGCCGCTGCCCGAAAGCACGACGTAGACCTCCTCAGCCTGGTCGTGGCGATGAGCGAAGCTCTGGCGCTTGCCGGGCTTGACCACATGGAATGCGAGGCCGATCGTCTGTGCCTGCAGGTCCTCGCGCGGGAAATGCGCCTCGCCCATCTCGGAGAGCCCGAACTTGGGGGCGAGATCCTCGGTCTGTCTGAGGTTCTTGATCGTGTAGGTCATGCGCGCAGCCTATCGCCGGGCTGCGTGGCCGCACAGGCGAGCAGCGGCGCCGCAAGCGCACCGGGAGCGTGGCCGGCCAGCGCAGGCGGCGCCGCGGGCTCGTTGGCTTGGCGCCGCGGCACCGAGCCGCTGCTCGCTGCGCGGCGCCTGTGCGAGGCTCGCGTCAGCATCGCCGCGCCCATCAGCACGAGCACGACCTGGACGCCCATTGCTGCACATAGGGCCTGGCCGTACGCGAATGGTCCGGTGCGGGAGCCGAGCTCCGAGAAGAACACCGTGCCCAGGATCGCGACCCCCAGGCCATTGCCCACCTGCTGGGCGGTGCTGAACATGCCCGCGGCCGTGCCCGCCTCAGAGGAGGGCACGTCGCGTACCGCGAGGTGGATGAGCGTGGGGATGGCGATGCCCATGCCGCCGTCCAGCACGGACATCGTGAGGGTCAGCGTGACGCCGATCGTGTGCACGTCGAAGACTTCGATCGCGAGGATCGTCGCGATCAGGCCAGCGGCGACGGTGAAGGCGCCGATCTGGGGCAGGCGCTCGCGCCAAGGCGCTCTCACCCGCGGCCCGATCAGCGCCGTGGCCGCGTATGCCACGGCCAATGGTGTGAAGGCAAGCCCGGTTTCGATCGGACTGAGCCCGAGGCCGCTCTGCATGTACAGCGAGAGCAGCAGGAAGAAGGAGGGGATGCAGTAGAGCAGGAACACCGCGGAGGTCGCAGTACGGAAGCCCCGCGCCCGGAAGAGCCGCAGCTCAGCCAGCGGCGAGCCGCCGCGGGCTGCGATCCGTCGCTCGAGCGCAACGAATCCGACGGCGGCGGGAACGGCACACGCCAGCGCGATGAACACCCATGGCGGCCAGCCGGCTTCGCGTCCCTCGATTGCGGGGAGCATGATCAGCGCGAGCGTGGCCGTGGCTAGCACGACGCCGGCGAGGTCGAGCTTGCGGGCGCTCTGCGAGCGCGACTCCGGCACGACCTTGCCCGATGCGGCCAGCGCGAAGAGGCCGACGGGAACGTTGATCAGGAATACCGTTCGCCAGCCGAGGTGCAGGAAGTCGAGCGCGATCAGCCCGCCGCCGACGATCTGACCGGTGACGGATGCCAGCCCCTGGATGCCACCCTGCATCGCGAGCACCTTGCGACGCTGCGAGGGCGCGAAGTGCACCTGGATGATCGAGAGCACCTGGGGCCACATCGCCGCGCCCGCGAAGCCCTGCAGCAGGCGCCCGGCGATCAGCGCGCTCGCACTCGGCGCGGCCGCGCACAGCGCGGAGGCGATCGTGAATCCGCCCACGCCGATCCTGAACATCCTGCGCCGCCCGAAGATGTCGCCGAGCCGGCCGGCGGTCACGAGCGAGATCGCGTAGGTCAGCACGTAGGCGCCAACGATCCACTGCACATCGCTCGCGGTGGCATGCAGGCCGGCGCGCAGCGAGGGCGCCGCGACGTTGACGATGAAGACGTCGAGGATGACCATGAACACTGGGGCGAATAGCACCGGCATCAACAGCCGCTCGCGCATGCTCCGGGCAGGACGCCCGCTGGTCGTGGTCCGGACGCCGTGCTGCCGCCTGCGTCTGCTGACGGGGAGTCGGACGATGTGGGGGTGAGAGCTCATCGGGTTGCCTTTCCTACTGCGTGCCGTCTGTCGCGCTGACCCTGCGCACACACAGTGTGCAACGATGTTCATTCAGGTAGAAGAGAGGGACTTATCCTGGTATGAGCACCACTACTGCAAAGACTGCCGCAATACCGACCGTGCGCCGCGATGGCGAGCGTCGGCGCGCGCAGCTGTCCGAGTTCCTGCGGATTCGCCGCGAAGCGATCGCGCCACAGGAGGTGGGGCTTGCCGGCAGTGGGCGCAGGCGCACGCCCGGGCTGCGTCGCGAGGAGGTCGCCCAGCTGGCAGGCGTGGGCATCACCTGGTACACGTGGCTCGAGCAGGGACGTGATGTGCGGGCCTCCCGCTCGGTGCTGGAGGCGATCGCCGACGCGCTGCAGATGACCCCCGCGGAGCGCTCCCACCTGATCGTGCTCGGTCGTGGCGAGGAGATCATGGGCGGTCGTGCTCCGCGCGAGCAGGCCTCGGAGACGCTCGTGCGCCTAATTGAGAACCTGGGCACCAGCCCCGCCTGCATCCTCGGTCGCCGCTGGGATTTTTTGAGCTGGAACGACGCCTACGCTGCCGTCTTCAGCGACCCGTCGCAGCTGCCGCCGGAGCGGCGCAACATGATCTGGGCAACCTTCATGGAGCCCGCCCGCCGCGTGCTGTTCACCGACTGGATCGAGGGCGCCCAGCAGGTCGTCGCCCGCTTTCGCGCCGACAGCGCGCGGCATGTCGGCGACCCCGAGTTCGATGAGCTGATCGAGGAGCTCAAGCGCTCAAGCACCGACTTCGGCCGCTGGTGGAAGCGCCACGAGGTCGTCCGCAGCGGGATCGGCCGCAAGCTGCTGTTGCACCCGATGGCAGGGGAGATGGCCTTCGAGCACGCGGTCTTCAAGTTGGAGGAGAGCCCCGAGCAGAGGCTGGTCCTCTACACGCCGCTGAGCGACAACGACACCGAGACGAAGGTGATGGGACTGCTGACGCGCCGTCAGTGACGCAGGCCGTGCGGTGCGGCTCGTCACTGCTGCTGAGCGCGAATGCGCGATGATCTGGGTGAGATGGCAACCTCAGACCTCCAGACCGCTCAGACCATCGCTTCGCCGGTGAACGGCGGGGGTGAGCCGGTCATCCGGACGACAGAGCTGACGAAGGTCTACGACGGCGCCGACTTCGCGGCGGTGGATCGCCTCAGCCTGAACGTGGACCGCGGGGAGATATTCGGCCTGCTCGGGCCAAACGGAGCGGGCAAGACCACGACCGCCGGGATGCTGACCACGCGCGTGCTCCCAACCTCTGGGCAGGCATGGGTTGGCACCGTGGACGTGGTGGCCCAGCCGGCGCTGGCCAAGCAGCTGATCGGCGTCGTCTCCCAACAGAACACGCTCGACCGGCAGCTGACGGTCTGGGAGAACCTCTACTTTCATGGGCGCCTGTTCGGCATCTCCGTCCAGGAGTCGCGCGCGATCGCCGATCGGCTGCTGGAGCAGTTCCGCCTCTCCAAGTGGGCAAAGGCGTCGGTCTATGCGCTCTCCGGCGGGATGGCGCAGCGGCTGATGGTGGCAAGGGCGATCTTCCACCGCCCGGCGGTGCTGTTCATGGACGAGCCGACCGCGGGCCTTGATCCCCAGAGCCGCCTGGCGCTGTGGGAGATCCTCGAGCAGCTGCACGCCGACGGGCAGACGATCCTGCTCACCACGCACTACATGGAGGAGGCCGACCGGCTCTGCCAGCGCGTGGCGATCATGGACCACGGCAAGATCCTCGCCCTCGACACACCGGAGGCGCTCAAGCAGTCGGTGGGGGCGGACACGATCGTGACGCTGAAGGTGAATGGCGACGCCGAGGCGCTGAGTACGCGGATCGCGGCCGAGATCGAGGGGGTCACCCGAACGCGCACGATCGAGGGCGGCGTCGAGGTCCACGTCGAGGGAGTGCAGCGGCTGGCACCGCGGATGGTGGCCGCCGCGGAGGCCGCCGGGGTGGACCTGGTCGACCTCTCGGTGGCCGAGCCGAGCCTCGAAACCGTGTTCATCCACCTCACAGGCAAGGAGCTGCGCGACTGATGGCTACCACGACGATCTCGATCTCACCGCAGCGATCGAGCACGGCCGCCAGCTGGTCGGCGATGAAGGGCCTGGTGGCGCGCGATCTCGTGGTGCTGCGCAAGCACTTCGGCGAGTTCGTCGTGCGCACCGTGATTCAGCCGTTCCTGCTGGTCTTCGTCTTCCTCTACGTCTTTCCCAGCATCGGCCAGGGCGTCGGCGGCGGAGGCGGCCATGTGGCCGAGTCGCACTTCGCCTCGGTGCTCGTCCCGGGCGTCGTGGCGATCTCGATCATGTTCCAGGGGATCCAGGCGGTGGCGCTTCAGCTCTCTACTGAGTTCGGATACACACGCGAGATCGAGGATCGCGTCCAGGCGCCCTGCCCGATCTGGCTGGTGGCCGCCTCCAAGGTGCTCTCCGGGGCGGTGCAGGGCGTGATCGCGGCGGTGATCGTGTTCCCGATCGCGGCGGTGATCCACGCCGGCGGGGTGGAAGCGCACCTCCACGTGCACTGGCTCGTGACCATCACGCTGATCCCGCTTGCGTGCGTGGCGATGACATCGCTCGGGCTGCTGCTCGGCACGACCTTCGAGCCGCGCAACATCGGTCTGATGTTCGGTTTTGTGGTGCTGCCGCTCACCTTCCTCGGCGGCACCTACTACCAGTGGACCAAGCTCGCACCCGTGCAGGTGGGCGGCATCCACTGGCTGCAGATCATCGTGCTGATAAACCCGCTCATCTACGTGACGGAGGGCATGAGGGCCGCGCTCACCGACGCCTCGCACATGCCGCTGTATGCGATCTATCCGGTGCTGATCGCTTTCTGCGTCGGCTTCCTGGCGCTCGGGCTTCGCAACTTCCGCCGCAAGGTGCTGATCTGACTCACGGCCTGTTCGGGCGCCTGCTTCGCAGGTGAAGCAGCCTGTCGGGGTTGCGCACGATCCACACGGACTGGATCGAGCCCTCCAGCCCTAGGCCACGCTCTCCTTCCGCGGATTGGGCAGCGGCGTGAGCGTCTGCTCCAAGTGCTCCCGCAACGGCTCGAAACGTGGCGGCAGCGAGAGCCGCTCGCCGAGGTGTGCGGCGTCCTCGTCTGAGCTGAAGCCGGGGCCGATCGTCGCGATCTCGAAGAGCACGCCGCTTGGCTCCCGGAAGTAGATCGAGCGGAAGTAGAAACGGTCGATCACGGGCGTGGGTCGCTGCCCGGCGGCCGCGACGCGCTGGCGCCAGGCTTCGTGGTCGTCCATCGTGGAGGCGAAGGCGATGTGGTGGACGCTGCCGGCGCCCTGGCAGGGCTGCTCGGCGGGCGCAGGGTCGTAGGCGTAGAAGCCGCCGCGGCTCTCTCCGCGTACCTGAAAACGCTCGTCCGCCTGGCGCTCGAAGCCGAGCGTCTCCGCAAGCAGGGGCTCGCTGGCGGCGGGGTCCTGCGCGTAGGCGCGCACGCCCTCGAATCCGCGCAGCGCGTGCTCGGCGGGGACGCCGGGGGTCTGCGCGATCAACGGCAGGTCGCCGCTTTGGTCGATGACCAGCTCGTGAGCCAGGCCCTCGGGGTCGCTGAAGCGCAGGGCACCGTCCTCGCGCTGGGCGACCGTGCCGCCTACGCCCAGGCGCTGCTCCCAGAAGTCCAGCGCAGCAGGCGAGCCGACCCGCCAGATGATCCGGTGGATCATGCCCGCGCCCGGCGTGCCCTGCGCCGCGCCCGGATACTCGAAGAAGGTGAGGTCGGCCCCCGGAGAGCCCTTCTCGTCGGCGTAGAAGAGGTGGTAGACGTGGGGGTCGTCCTGGTTGACGGTCTTCTTGACTAGGCGCAGGCCGAGCACGCCGGCGTAGAACTCGACGTTGCCGGGGGCGTTCCCTGTGATCGCGGTGATGTGGTGTATGCCGTCGAGCTTCACGGGCTGGCCTCCGCCTGAAGTGGTTGTATGTGCACGTACTGGTGAGCAGTGCTCGTGCGAGCTTCGCAGGCCGTGCCTTCTCTGTGAAGGAGTACCCTCGCCGGCATCTGCACAAGCGAGGACAGGAGGCTGCAATGCAGGAGTGGACGGGGGTCGCCGGCAAGCAGGTTCTGATGACCGGCGCGACGCACGGCATCGGTCTGGCGGCTGCCAGGGAGCTTGCTCGGCGCGGCGCCAAGCTCGCGATCGTCGCGCGCAGCGAGCAGCGCGCCCAGGCGGCCGTGGCGGAGATCTCCGCGGCAGCCGGCGGGGAGGCCGAGGTCGAGGTGCTGAACGCCGATCTGGCGCTGCAGGGCTCGGTGCGGGATCTCGCTGAGCAGGCACTCGGGCGATTCCCCCGGATCGACGTGCTGATCAACAACGCCGGTGCGATGTTCACCTCCAGGCAGCTGACCGCGGAGGGAGTCGAGCAGACCTGGGCGCTCAACCACCTGGCGCCGTTCCTGCTCACAAGCCTGCTGCTGCAGAGGCTGCGCCAGAGCGCGCCCGCGCGTGTGATCACGACCTCATCCGATGCACACAAGGGCACGGAGATCCCCTTCGAGGACTTTGGCGCCGAGCGCGGGTACGGCAGGCTCGGGTTCGAACGCTACGGACAGACCAAGCTCGCGAACATCCTCTTCACCGCGGAGCTGGCAAGGCGCCTGGAGGGCAGCGACGTGAGCGCGTACTGCTTCCACCCAGGCCTCGTCGCCAGCGGCTTCAACCGCAACAACGGCGCGCTGATGGGACTTGCGATGGTCGCGATCAAGCCGTTCTCGCGCAGCACCGAGCGGGGTGCGCGCACGCTGGTTTGGCTTGCGGAGACGCCGAGCATCGAGGGGGACGGTGGCTACTTCGTGGACGAGAAGCTCGCGCGACCGAGCAGAGCGGGCCAGGACATGGAGGCGGCGGCGCGGCTGTGGGAGGCAAGCGAGCAGCAGACCGGCACGGCGCTGCCGGCCGGCGGCCCAGTCGGGTAACGCAGACCGGGGCGAGCATTCGCTCTTACTAGGATGGGCCGCGATGGCCGCGGTGCTCGACGTCACCTGCTTCACCGACCCCGGTTGCCC
The DNA here is from genome assembly GCA_963790265.1 of uncultured Actinomycetota bacterium. Taxonomy (GTDB): domain Bacteria; phylum Actinomycetota; class Thermoleophilia; order Solirubrobacterales; family Solirubrobacteraceae; genus Palsa-744. The sequence continues at coordinate 1,779,864 of CAWBNT010000001.1, read as the reverse complement.
CTGGGCCTACTCGGAGAACCCGCCGCTTGCGGTGCTGCGCTGGCGCTACGGCGACCAGCTGCGCTGGCGGCTCGTGATGATCGGGCTGATGGAGGATCCGCGGGGATACGTCGAGCGCGGGTATACCCCGGTCCGCGCTGCGCAGGGCCAGATCAGCTTCCGTGATCGCTTCGGCATGCCCTTCGCGGCCGCGCCGAGGGCGCGCGTGCTCGCCACCTCGCGCGCCTGCCGGGCCGTGATCGCGACGCGCCGGATCGCGCCCGAGCGTGAGCTTGCGGCGCTGCGCGCACTGCAATTTGGCTGGTTCAACTCGACGTTGCTGCTGGATGAGGATGGAGACATCGCCAAGGCGCTTGGCCACGTGCAGGGCCTCGATGCCGATGCGGTCGTGGCGGCGATCGATCACCCCGAGGTGCTCGCCGCATACGAGGCCGACAAGGGGGAGACCCGCATCGCGGAGGGCGGTCCCACCCACTTCCAGGGCAAGGCGCGCCAGACCGACGGTCCCGTGCGCTACTCGGCGCCCTCGCTGATCTTCGCCTCGGGCGAGCGGAGCATCGAGGCCGGCGGCTTCCAGCCCGTGGAGGCTTACGACCTGGCGATCGCCAACCTCGACACGACGCTTCGGCGCGACGCGCCGCCGGAGTCGCCGCTGCCCGTGCTGCAGAGCTTTCCCGACGGCCTTGTGACCCAGGAGGTCGCCGCGGTAATGGCACCCAACAATGCCAAGCCGGACAGGGCCGCCGCCGAGGCAGCGCTGATCGAGCTGGTCGGCGCGGGAAGCGCGCGGCGCATACCGCTCGGCAACGACGCGCTCTGGTTGGCGGCCTGAAGCGGGTGCGCCGCCATCGGGTCGCGGGCAACAGATAGCCTGCGCGTCGATGCCCGTGAAGGCGACACTTCCAGACGGCAAAGAGCTCGATCTGCCAGACGGCGCGAGTGGCGCCGACGCGGCTGCCGCGATCGGCCCGGGTCTGGCCAGAGCGGCGCTCGCGGTGCGTGTCAGCCACCCAGAGGTCGGCGAGCGGCCGCAGACGCGCGACCTGGCGCAGCCGCTGCCGGACGGCGCCCGGATCGAGATCCTGACCGCCAAGAGCGGCGAGCCGGCGCTCGCGCTGATCCGCCACGACGCCGCGCACGTGCTCGCCACCGCGGTGATGGAGCTCTACCCAGGGGTGAAGATCTCGATCGGGCCGGCGATCGATGAGGGCTTCTACTACGACTTCGACTTCCCAGAGGGCGTGAGCCTCTCCGAGGATGCCTTCCCGGCGATCGAAGAACGGATGGCGGAGCACATCAAGGCGGCCGAGCCGTTTGCGCGCAGCGAGGTGCCGGTGACGCAGGCGCGAGAGCGCTTCCTTGCGGATGAACAGACTTACAAGGTGGAGCTGATCGACGATCTCGTCAGTGCCGCCTCGGATGGCACGAAGCCGCTTGCAACGGTCTCGCTCTACCAGAACGGTCCCTTCACCGACCTCTGTCGCGGGCCGCACGCGCCGAGCACCGCAAGCGTCGGCGCGTTCAAGCTGCAGTCGCTCGCCGGCGCCTACTGGCGCGGAGACTCCTCGCGCCAGATGCTGACCCGCATCTACGGCACCGCGTTCTTCACCAAGGCACAGTTGGCGGAGCACCTGGAGCGCCTGGAGCAGGCGCGTGCCCGCGACCACCGTCGCCTCGGGCGCGAGCTCGGGCTCTTCTTCTTCTCCGAGCTCTCGCCCGGCAGCCCGTTCTGGAAGCCGGCGGGGATGGTGATCTGGAACGAGCTGACCGACCTGTGGCGCACCGAGAACAGGCAGCGCGGCTACCGCGAGGTCAAGACGCCGATCATCTACGACGTCGAGCTCTGGAAGCAGTCGGGGCACTGGGATAAGTACAAGGAGAACATGTACTTCACGGAGGTCGATGACCGCCCGATGGGCATGAAGCCGATGAACTGCCCGGCGCACATCCAGATCTACAAGGACGAGCGCCGCTCCTACCGCGACCTGCCGATCCGCTACTCCGAGGCGGGGCTCGTGCACCGCCACGAGGCCAGCGGCGTGCTGCACGGGCTGCTGCGCGTGCGCCACATCACCCAGGACGATGCGCACATCTTCTGCACCGAGGAGCAGGTGGAGCAGGAGGTGGTGGAGTGCCTGAGGTTCGGCTTCTCGATCTATGAGATCTTCGGCTTCACGCCGCGTCTGGAGCTCTCAACGCGGCCCGCGAAGCGAATCGGAGACGACGCGATGTGGGATCGCGCCGAGCGGGCGCTTGCGGACGCGCTCGACTCCCAGGGGCTCCAGTATGAGCTGAACCCCGGCGATGGCGCCTTCTACGGGCCCAAGATCGACCTGCACATGACCGACTCGATCGGCCGTTCCTGGCAGTTGGGAACGGTTCAGCTCGACTACATGATGCCGGAGCGCTTCGACCTCGCATACACCGGCGCCGATAACGCAGAGCACCGCCCGGTGATGATCCACAGGGCGCTGCTCGGCTCCTTCGAGCGCTTCATCGCGATCCTGATCGAGCACTACGCGGGCCTTCTGCCGCTGTGGCTCTCGCCGGTACAGGCGAGCGTTCTGAGCATCTCAGAGCCCGCCGCTGGCTATGCGCGCGAGGTCGCGGATCTGCTTGGCGCCAAGGGATTGCGGGTTCATCTCGATGACCGCGGCGAGTCGCTCGGGCGAAAGGTCAGAGACGCCGAGCTATCCAAGGTGCCCTACATGCTGATCGTCGGCGAGCGCGAGGCGGCCGAGCGCACGGTCTCTGTGCGCGGGCGCCAGGACGGCGACGAAGGCGGCATGGCGCTTGCGGAGATCGAGCGGCGGCTGCTCGATCGGGTCGCGAGCAGAGCATGAGCGCGACCGCCGGTGTACGGGAGAGCTCGATTGCGCGTCCTGGGCGGCCCGCTATACTGCGCCGCCTTGAGGTTCCGCATCCGATCTACGCACCGCGCCTAGCGTCAGCTTGAAGCGCGCCTTTCACAGCTAGTGCCGGTCCCACGCAGATTCGACCGGCGTCCGCCTGAGCGGGACCTGACGAGGATCAACGAGCGCATCCGCGTGCCCGAGGTCCGGCTGATCGACGACCAGGGCCAGCAGGTCGGCGTGATGAAGACCCCGGAGGCGCTGCGCTTCGCCCAGGAGCGCGACCTCGACCTGGTCGAGGTCGCCCCGGAGGCAAGGCCGCCGGTCTGCCGGGTGCTCGACTACTCCAAGTACAAGTACGAGCAGGCCCAGAAGATCAAGCAGGCACGCAAGCACCAGCAGCAGATCACGGTGCGCGAGATCAAGTTCCGCCCCAAGATCGCCCAGCACGACTACGACACCAAGAAGGGCCACGTCGAACGCTTCCTGCGCCACAAGGACAAGGTGAAGGTGACGATCATGTTCCGCGGCCGCGAGGTCACCCATCCCGAGCGCGGCGTAGCGATCCTCGACCGGCTCGCCGAGGAGCTGACAGAGCTCGGCGTGATTGAGCAGCGCCCGCTGCAGGAGGGCCGCAACATGACGATGCTGCTCGCGCCCTCCAAGGCGGTGCTCGCCGGGCGCGCGGACGGGGCCGCTCCTGATGAGGCGGCGCCAGGCGAGGAGGCGGCTTCCGAGCCTCCCACGCCGGAGGGAGCCTCTGAGCAAGCTGCGGCGCCGGAGGCGGCTTCCGAGCCTCCCATTACGCCGGATGGCGCCTCTGAGCAGCCCGCGGAGCCGAACGGCGAGGCCGGCGAGCAGGCGCTCGCGGGCGATGGTGCAAGCGCCGCCGCAAGCCAATCCGGCGCTGGCGACGCCGCCGTGTCATAATCCTGCGCTCCATGCCGAAGATGAAGACCCACTCGGGCGCCAAGAAGCGCTTCAAGGTGACCGGCACCGGCAAGGTCCGCGGCCGGCACGCCTTCACAAGCCACATCCTCGAGAAGAAGTCGCCGAAGCGCAAGCGCTATCTCGGCAAAGCCGCGTTGCTCTCAGATCACGACGAACCGCGCGTGAAGAAGCTGCTGAGGACCTCATGACCAGGGTCAAGCGCTCAGTCCACGCACGCAAGAAGCGGCGCGCGACCTTGGAGTTGACGAAGGGTTTCCGCGGCGAGGCGAACTCGGGCTACAGACGCGCCAAGGAGGCGCTGATGAAGGCCGACTCCTACGCCTACAGGGATCGCCGCAACCGCAAGCGCGACTTCCGCAAACTGTGGATCACCCGCATCAACGCCGCCGCCCGCATCAACGGGATGAGCTACTCGCAGTTCATGCACGGCCTCGACAGGGCCGGCGTGGAGCTGGATCGCAAGGTGCTTGCCGACATCGCCGTGCGCGATGCCGACGCGTTTCGACGTTTCGCGGAGATCGCCCGCGAGGCGTCGGCTGCCTGATCGCAAACAGACATCAGCCGAAGCTCTCACGGGCGCCACTCCTACAGGAGGGCGCCCTTTTTCGTATGACGACCAAGATCACAAACCCCCATAACCCAAGGCTTCAGGCGCTACGTCGTCTGCAGCGTCGTCGCGAGCGCGATCGGCTCGGCCGGTTCGTCGTCGAGGGCGAGGACTTGATCGAGGCGGCCACGAGCGCCGGGCACACGGCGCTCGACGCCTACCGAACCCCCGATTGTGGGATCGGCGGCGCGTCGTTCATCGAGGTCGAGCCGGAGGCACTGGCCTCGGCCTGCGCGCTCGGATCGGGCGCACGGGCGGTCGCCGTCTACGAGCAGCGCTACGCGCCCGCGCCGCGGGGCCCGCTCTGCCTCTACCTACACGGCCTCTCCGATCCGGGCAACGTCGGCGCCTGCCTGCGCTCCGCGGGCGCCTTCGGCGCCGCGAGCGTCGCCCTCGGGCCGCGCTGCGCCGATCCCCACTCACCCAAGGCGGTGAGGGCGAGCATGGGCGCGATCTTCTCGGTGCCGCTCGCCAAGGTCTCCACGATCGCCGATCTACCGGGCCGCACGGTCGCGCTGGCCGCGCGGCAGGGCGTGCCGCTGCAGGAGCTCGCGGTGGACGGATCGCCGCTCAGCCTGCTGATCGGCGCCGAGCGGGAGGGGCTGCCGCAGGAGCTGATCGACGCCTGCGACCACGTCGCTCACATACCGATCGCCGCCGAGTCGCTGAACGCGGCGATGGCGGCGAGCGTGGCTCTCTACGAGATCGCGCGTCAGTTCACTAGGGTGCGGGCGTCGTGATCGAGCGCATCAAAGAGCTGCAGCGCGAGGCGGACGCCGCGATCGGCGCGGCGGGAAGCACCGATGCGCTGGAGGAGCTGCGGGTGCGCTACCTCGGCCGCAAGGCCGAGCTGCCGATGATGCTGCGCGGCGTCGCATCCCTGCCGCCGCAGGAACGCTCGCAGGTGGGTCGCGAGGCCAACCTCGCCCGGCAGGCGCTGGAGGCCATGATCGAGCAGCGCTCCACGGAGATGCGCGCCGCCGAGCTGGACGAGCAGCTCGCGCGCGACACGGTGGACATCACCCTGCCTGGAACGCCGCCGCAGCCAGTGGGGCGCCTGCACGTCCTGACCGCGATGCAGCGCGAGCTGGAGGACATCTTCCTCGGGCTCGGCTTCACCATCCTGGAGGGCCCCGAGGTCGAGACCGTCCACTACAACTTCGACGCGCTGAACCACAGCCCGACGCACCCCGCGCGGGCGCGCACCGACACCTTCTACGTCTCCGATCAGGTCGTCCTGCGCACCCATACCTCGCCGATGCAGGTGCGGGCGATGGGAGCCCATCCACCGCCGCTCTACGTCGTGATCCCCGGGCGGGTCTATAGGCCAGACAGCGACGCGACCCACACGCCCCAGTTCCACCAGATCGAGGGCCTCGCGGTGGACGAGGACATCACGCTGGCCGACCTGAAGGGGACGCTGCTCGCGTTCGCCAAGGCGGTCTTCGGCGAGGAGCGCGAGGTGCGCCTTAGGCCCCACTTCTTCCCATTCACCGAGCCCTCGGTGGAGGTCGACGTCTCCTGCTTTGCCTGCTCGGGCAAGGGCTTCCTGCGCGACGGCTCTCGCTGCGGGCTCTGCAAGGGAGAGGGGTGGCTGGAGGTGCTCGGCGCCGGCGAGGTCGATCCGAACGTCTATGCCCACGTGCCCGACACCGAGAGCAACGCCCCCGGATACGACCCCGAGCGTGTCCAGGGCTACGCATGGGGGATGGGCGTGGAGCGGATCGCGATGCTGCGCCACGGGATCCCCGATCTGCGGCTGTATTACGAGAACGATCTGAGATTTCTGGAGCAGTTCGGATGAGAGTTCCGCTCGAGTGGCTGCTGGAGTACTGCGACCCGGGGATCGATGTTGCCGCGATCGAGGAGCGGTTGACGATGACCGGGACGAAGGTGGAGGCGATCCACCATCACGGGGTGATGGGCACCGAGGGCTTCGTCGTGGGCGCGGTGCTGAGCGTGGAGAAGCATCCAAATGCCGACAAGCTGCGCATCTGCGAGGTCGATTTGGGACCGGCGCGGCCGCAGGGACCGGCCACGATCGTCTGTGGGGCGCCCAACGTCGCAGAGGGGCAGCGGGTGGCGGTCGCGCTGCCGGGCGCGGTGATGCCGGACGGAACCAGGCTGGCAGCCGCGAAGCTCCGGGGCGTCGCCTCGGAGGGAATGATCCTGGCCGAGGACGAGATCTCGATCGGCCCGGGGCACGAAGGGATCATGGTGCTCGACGCTCTGGCGGCGGCGGGGGCGCTTGGACCTGACCCAAAGATCGATGCGGGGACGCCGCTGGCACAGGTGCTGCCGATCGCAACCGAGGTGATCGAGCTGGAGGTGACGCCGAATCGGCCCGACTGCCTCGGCGTCTATGGCGTGGCGCGCGAGCTGCACGCGGCGACGGGAGCGCCACTCGCGAGGGAGCCCTGGCGGGAGGACCCGGGGTCCGTGGGACCTCTGAGCGGTGCCGGGGTCGAAGTGCAGTGTCCCGAGCTCTGCCCTCGCTTCACCGCCCGCATCTTCGAGGACCTCACGATCGCGCCCTCGCCGCCGTGGCTGAAGGCACGGCTGATGGCGGCTGGGCAGCGCCCGATCAACAACGTCGTGGACATCACCAACTACGCGATGCTGCTGACCGGGCAGCCGCTGCACTCCTTCGACCTCGATCGCGTGGCCGGCGCGAAGCTGACCGTGCGGCGCGCGCGCGAGGCAGAGCGTCTGACCACGCTCGATGGCCAGGAGCGCACGCTGGACTGCGAGATGGTGCTGATCGAGGACGCGCAGGGCCCGACCTCGATCGCGGGCGTGATGGGCGGCAGCCGCTCGGAGGTGCACCAGGGCACCACGCGGGTCCTGATGGAGGTCGCCAACTGGTATGGCCCGAGCATCCACCATGCCTCCTGGGGGCTCGGTCTGCGCAGCGAGGCCTCCTCGCGCTTCGAAAAGGGCCTTGCGCCCGAGCAGTGCATGCACGCCCAGGCGATCGCCGCGCAGCTGATGGTCGAGCTGTGTGGCGCGAAAGTGCTGCCGGGGACGATCGACGTGGGCGGTGCCGGGCCTGCACCGGCGAAGATCAGGCTGCGCTCGGCGAAGGTGCGCTCGGTGCTGGGCGTCTCGGTCTCGCTGGAGCGCGAGCAGGAGATCCTGCGGGCGCTGGACTTCCAGACGGAGGTGGACGGCGAGGACCTGCAGGTGCTCGTGCCGCCGCTGCGGCGAAGCGACGTCACGCGCGAAGCGGACCTGATCGAGGAGGTCGCCCGCATCGACGGCCTGGAGCGGCTGCCGGCGACGCTGCCGGCGCGGCGAGGCGCCTACGGCCTGCTGAGCGTGCGGCAGCGGCTGCACCGGCGCTCACTCGACGCGCTGGTCGGGCGCGGGCTCTACGAGGTCGTGGGATGGACGTTCTGCTCGCCCACGCTCGTGGACCGTCTGCGGCTCCCCGTGGATCATCCCTGGCGGGTGCGCTCGGTCGCGCTCGAGAACCCGCTCTCGGAGGAGCAGTCGCTGCTGCGCCCGACGCTGCTCGGGTCGCTGCTCGAGAGCGCTGCCCGCAACCAGGCCCGTGGCGTCGGCGACCTGCGCCTGTTCGAGGTCGGCACGGTGTTCATGAGCGATCTCGACGGCGAGGACGATTCCATCGGCATCGACCTGGCCCGCATCGCAGGGGAAACCGGGGTGGCCGAGCGCCAGGCGCTCGCGGTCCTGCTCAGCGGCCGGATGCTGCCCCGCACCTGGGGCGCTGCCGAGCCGCCGAGCGCCGGCTTCTTCACCGTCAAGGGCGTCTTGGAAGGGCTCTGCGACGCACTGCGCGTGAGCGTCGAGTGCGTGAGCGCGCAGGGCGGCGACGGCGTCGACTTCCTTCACCCTGGACGCCGCGCGATCCTGGTCGCGGGCGGCGGGCCGATCGGCTGGCTCGGCGAGCTTCATCCGCTCGTCGCCGAGAGCTTCGATCTGCTTGGCGGCGCCTCCGAGGGCACGGCTGCCGCCGCGCCGGCTGCGTTGGAGCTCGATCTGGGGCGTCTGCTGAGCTTGGCGACCTCCGAGGCCGCCGAACGCAGCTATGCGGACCTGATCTCCTTCCCCGCACTGCGGCGCGATCTCGCGGTCGTGCTGCCCGAGCAGGTGCCGGCTGCGCAGGCGATCGCGGCGGTGCGCGACGCAGCCGGCGCGCTGCTTCTCGCCGCCGAGGTCTTCGACGTCTACAGCGGGCCACAGGTGGGAGAGGGCCGGCACTCGCTCGCGCTCTCACTGAGCTTCAGGGCGAGCGACCGCACGCTTTCCGAGGAGGACGTCGCGCCGCTGCAGCAGCGGATCGTGGCGGCGCTGGAAGGGCTTGGAGGGCAGTTGCGTGGCTGAGTCAGGCCAGATGGCGGGATCCGGTCCGGCCTCCGGCGCTCAAGCGTTCGCGCCCGGCTCCCCGCGAGTGCTCGTGGCGGGAGCGACCGGCTTCGCGGGAGCGCTTGCGGCTCACCTGCTCTGGCGCCATCCGCGCTTCGAGCTGGCCGCGGTCACCGGACGCTCGGAGGTGGGCAGCGCCCTGCAGGACCTCTATCCGCAGTACAGGGTGCCGCTGGCGATCGAGGAGCTGGACGACGCCCTGCTCGACTCGCTCGGCGATCTGCAGGCGGCGGTGGTCGGCTACCCGCACGCCGCGGCGGCGCCGACCGTCGGAGCGCTGCGCGAGCGCGGCATGCGCGTCGTGGACCTGAGCGCGGACTTCAGGCTCTCAGACCTTGGCTCATACGAGCGCTGGTATGGCTCGCACCCGCGTCCCGACCTGCTGCCCGACGCCGTTTACGGGCTGACAGAGATGCACCGGGAGCGGATCGCGGATGCTCAGATCGTCGCCAACCCCGGCTGCTACCCGACCGCCTCGGTGCTTGCGCTTGCGCCGCTTGCGCGGGCAGGGCTGATCGCCGACGTGGTGATCGACGCGAAGCAGGGCGTCTCAGGCGCTGGGCGCACGGCACCGGTGGAGACGGTTCACCTCTCCTACGCGGCCGAGAACATCACGCCCTACAAGGTCGCCGCGCACAGGCACACCCCGGAGATCGAGCAGGAGCTTGCGCTGCTCGGCGCCCGCCTGCCGGTCCAGTTTCAGGCGCACCTCGTGCCTCTGGATCAGGGGGAGATGGCCAGTTGCTATGTGACCACGAGCCGGCGCGTGGAGGCGGCAGAGCTCGGCGAGCTGTACGCGGCTGCCTACGCCCACGAGCCGTTCGTGGAGGTCGTGGAGCGGCCGCCCGGGGTCAGGGAGGTGCGCGAGACCAACTACTGCCGGGTCTTCGCTGCTGCCGACGCCCACACGGGCAAGGTGATCGCCTTCGGCGCGATCGACAACCTCTGGAAGGGCACTTCCTCCCAGGCGATCCAGAACCTGAACGTGATGTTCGCGCTGCCAGAGACCGAGGGGCTGTTGTGAGCGGGGAGCTGGACCTTCGGGGCGATCACAGCGCGGCCGGGCCGCCCTCGCCGTTCTTCGGCTCGCGCTGGGTGCCAAGGCCTCCCCACGTGCAGGAGCTCGCGCCGGATGCCGGGCTGCCGCAGGGCTTCCGGGCAGCGGGCGTGGCATGTGGCATCAAGCCGAGCGGCAACCCCGACGTGGGGCTGCTGGTCTGCGACTCGCCGGATGCGATCAGCGCGGCCCGCTTCACCGCGACCGGGACGCCGGCCGCGCCGGTGCTCGTCTCGCAGGAGCGCTGCGACCTGTCTCGCCTGCGCGGCATCCTGGCCAACTCTGGCTGCGCGAACGCCGCAACCGGGAGGAAAGGCCTCGACGACGCGGCCAAGACCCAGGGTGCTGCCGCGGTCGCGCTCGGCATCCCGGCGGAGCTGGTCGCGCTTGGCTCCACGGGCGGGATCAGCCAGGACCTGCCGGTGGAGAAGATGCTGCGCGGCATCCTGGAGGCCGGCAGGCAGCTGCGTCGCGAGGGCGATGCGGACTTCCAGCAGGCGATCCAGACCACCGACGCCTTCGAGAAGCGGGCGAACCTGCAGGTGAGCCTTCCCTCCGGGATGGTGAGAATCAGCGCCCAATGCAAGGGGGCGGGGATGATCTCGCCGAACTTCGCCACGATGCTCTGCTACGTGGAGACCGATGCGCTGATGAGCGCGCAGACCGCCGATCTGCTGCTCGGCGTGTGCGTGAAGCGCTCCTTCGACCGCTGCACGGTGGACGGCCAGCTCTCCACCAACGACATGGCGAGCCTGATGTGCTCTGGGGAGAGCGGGGTGGAGATCGCGCCGCAGAGCGATGAGGAGCGGCTCTTCGGTGAAGCGCTCGACGCGCTGCTGCGCCAGCTCGCGATCCTGATGGTCGCCGACGGCGAGGGTGCGGGGCGGATCGCGAGGGCGCTCGTGCGCGGAGGGCATGGCGAGACGGTTGAGCGCGCGGCGCGCGCCGTGGCCAACTCGCCGCTGGTGAAGGCCGCGCTGAACGGCGGCGATCCCAACTGGGGGCGGATCGTGCAGGCCGTCGGCGGCACCCTGGTCGGGACCGCGCCGCTGCCGCTGGACCTGTACGTCGAGGGCACCCAGGTGTGTTCCGCGGGCGCCGCGATTCCATGTGACGAGCAGGCGCTGCGAGAGGCGGTGCAGCGCCAGGAAGTCGAGTACGAGGTGACTCTGCCCGGAGAGGGCGCCGAAACGGAGGTCTTCTTCTCGGACCTCTCACATGACTATGTGACGATCAACGCCGACTACACCACATGAGCGAGCCGGAGGCCCCGATGCGCGACGTAGCCACACTTCTGGAGGCGCTGCCCTACATCCGAGAGTTCCACGGAAAGACGGTGGTCATCAAGTACGGCGGCGCGGCGATGGAGGACGAGCAGCTGCGCGAGGAGTTCGCAAGAGACGTCGTGCTGCTCAAGTACGTGGGCCTGAACCCGATCGTCGTCCACGGCGGTGGCCCAGAGATCACTTCCTACATGGAGCGTCTCGGGCTGCCCGTCGAGTTCGTGGGGGGCCTGAGGGTCTCAGACCAGAGCACCGTCGAGGTCGCCAAGATGGTGCTCGTCGGCAAGGTGAACAAGGAGATCGTGCTGCGGGTCAACCGCCACGGCCAGCCGGCCGTCGGGCTCTGCGGCGACGATGGCTCGCTGTTTCGAGTCTCGCGCCGGTCCGGCCCAGAGGGCCAGGACATCGGCTACGTCGGGCGGATCGAGAAGGTGAACGTCGATGTGCTCAACCACGTGGCCAGCGACTACATCCCGGTGATCGCCTCGGTCGGCGCCGACCGTGAGGGCAGCTCCTACAACGTCAACGCCGACGAGGCGGCCGGTGCGGTCGCCAGGGCGCTTGGCGCCTATAAGGTGATCTTTCTCACCGATGTCGCCGGCTGGCTCGGCGATCCCGGCGACGCGAAGAGCCTGATCGCCACCGCGACCGACGAGCAGGTGCGCGCGCGGCTGGAGAGCCTGGAGGGCGGCATGCGGCCGAAGCTCGCCGCCTGCGTGGAGGCGATCGAGGGGGGTGTCTCCTCGGCACACATCATCGACGGGCGGATTCCACACTCACTGCTGCTGGAGCTCTTCACCGACGCCGGCATCGGTACCAAGATCGTGGCCGGCGCATGAGCGTCTCCGAGCTGCAGCGGATCGAGGCGCAGAGCGTCGTGGCCTCCTATGCGCGCTTCCCGGTTGAGTTCGTGCGCGGAGAGGGGAGCAGGCTCTTCGATGAGCAGGGCAACGAGTACATCGACTTCCTCTGCGGGATCTCGGTGACCAACCTCGGCCACTGTCACCCGCGGGTGGTCGCCGCTGTGCGCGAGCAGGTCGGCCGGCTGATGCACGTCTCCAACCTCTTCTACACCGAGCCGGCGATGCGGCTGGCCGCGAAGCTCGCCCAGAGCAGCCTCGGTGGCAAGGTCTTCTTCTGCAACTCCGGCGCGGAGGCCAACGAGGCGGCGATCAAGCTCGCGCGCAAGGCGCGCGGTGGGGGAGATATCGTCGTTCTCCACAACGCCTTCCACGGTCGTACCTATGGGGCGCTATCGGCAACGCCGCAGGAGTCAAAGCAGGCGCCCTTCGCGCCGCTGGTGCCGGGGTTTCGCGTCGTGGCGGCGGAGGCGGGTGCGCTCGCGCAGGCGATAGACGAGCGAACCGCAGCGGTGCTGATCGAGCCGATCCAGGGGGAGAGCGGGGTCAACGTGCTCTCCGAGGATCTGCTGCTCGCGGCGCGGGAGGCGTGCGATCGGCATGGAGCTGCTTTGATCTTCGATGAGGTTCAGTGCGGGATGGGCAGGACCGGGACGTTGTGGGCCTATGAGCAGACGGGCGTGGTGCCCGATGCGATCACTTCTGCGAAGGCGCTCGGTGGGGGTCTGCCGATCGGCGCGCTGATCACGGGACCGAGGCTGGCGGAGGTCTTCCAGCCAGGTGATCACGGCTCGACCTTCGCCGGGGGGCCGGTGGTCGCGGCGGCGGCGCTTGCGGCGGTGGAGCTGACCGACGATTCGGAGCTGCTTGCGCGCGTGCAGGAGCTTGGGCAACGGCTTCTGGCTGGGCTCCTGGAGTTGCCGCACGTGGTCGGGGTTCGCGGGCGTGGGCTGATGCTCGCGTGTGAGGTGGACGTGAGCGCGCCGGAGGTCGTGCGCAGGGCGCTCTTGGAGCAGCGGCTGGTGCTGAACGCGACCGGGCCAACGACGGTGCGGTTGTTGCCGCCGCTCACAGTGCGGGAGCAAGAGGTCGATGAGGCGCTGGGGCGGCTGGGGGCGGCGCTTCAGCACGAGTAGTCAGTCTCGGAATGTTCCATAGAGGGAAACCAGCCCTCTATCCGATCATGCCTTTCCAGTAGTATGCCGCCCGCGACGGGAGCGGTTTTGCAATCGCTGTAAAGGAGAGGCACATGGGAGGGCTCGTTATGGGACGCAGCCCAACTCGCGAGGACACGGCGCGAGCAGCCGGCGATCATGGATGGGCGAAGGCTCTGCCAGAGGTCCGTGAGCGCCCGACGGCGCAGGAGTACGAGATTGCCGCCACCCATCACCTCGCGATCGTCCTGCTCGGCCCGGGCGCTGAGGTGCAGGCGGCAAGCCTCGGTGGCTGGTCGAGGTGCAGAGCATGGTGGACCGCCGGTCCGGGCGGCGTCGTCTGCGCATGGGTCGGCAGAGGAGAGCCGCTGCGATCAGCCGACACGGACCGGCTGATCGGCTACCTGTCGGACTGGCGCGGCAGCGCCACGTTCGGGATGGTCGCTTCCGAGCGCGCGGGGTTCGCGCAGAGCCACAGGCAGGCGCTGCAAGCTCACGCCGTCGCGCTCGTCTCTGGGGATCGCAGGCTGCGCTACGAGACAGCGAGGTACACGATGCTCGCCGCCCACGACCGAGATGGCGCTCTCGCCTTCGTCCGCGAGCTGCTCGGGCCGATCGCGGCGCTCGGGCCGCAAAACGGCGCTCGCCTGCTCGCCACGCTGCAAGCCTATCTCGAGCACGGCCACAAGCTGAAGTCCACAAGCCAAGCATGCGGCCGCAGCCGCGACACGATCGCTCGGCACGTTCGCGAGATAGAGGGCCTGCTTGGTTGCAGCGTCGAGTCGCGCGGCGCTGAGCTGCTGATGGCCCTGCGGCTGCGGCGTGTGCTGAAAGTCGATCTTCGTGCCTGAGCCCGAAGGTAAAGATTGCGGCATTTTGCCGGAATGTCGCGATTTGTCATATCACCCAAATCCGTGAGGGTTTAGGGTGCGGGCTCGTTTCAGGAAGCGGATCATAGGGGGACCAGCATGAGCTCAACGGGGGGCATCTTGGAGTCTGTGAGCAGTCGCACGCGGTGGATGGTCGCCGTGGTCGTGCTCATGACGGCATTCGCCGGGCCGGCGGATGCTGGTGCGATCGAACAGGTCCAGCCTGGCTCATTGAGGACCGAAGATCCGCTCGTGCTCCCCGAAGCCTCATGGCTCATGCCAGGACAGGAGCGGTGGGCGAGCGAAATACGCCGCAGCGATCCCGAAGCCATCATTGCCCGCAAGCTCAGCGAGACGGCCTACGAGCATCTCTCCGCCGCCGCGGCTCGCAAGGAGGCCGGCGACGCGTTTCCCGCCCTGGTGGACGACGTGGCGGCGGCTGTCCCGCGCCTGCCCGCCGGCGTGAAGGCGACAGGGTTTCGCGGGGACTACGGGATGTCCGTGCTCCTTGCTGACCACAAGCGGGGTGTGTTCCTCTCCTCCTCGCCGATCGCGGTGCCGAGCTCCGGCACACGGCGCAGGGGGATAGATCTCCAGTTGCGCCAGGCCGGCTCTGCCTTTCGGGCCGCCGATCCACTGGTCGGCGTTCGTTTCCCAAAGCGCCTCGCGGACGGCGCGGCGCTCGAAGCAAGCGGCGTGAGGTTGACTCCGGTGACCAGGTCCGGAGCGCCGCTGAATGGCGCGGAAGGCGTGCTCGACGGCGCCTCCGTGTTCTACGCAGACAGCGAAGACGCGCGTGCCGGAGCCGCCGATCTCGACACGCTGGCCAAGCCCGCGCCCAAGGGGCTGAGCCTGGAGACGGTGCTGCGAAGCCAGCGCTCACCCCAGACGCTGTTCTTCAAGGTGGGGCTGCCACCGGGTGCGAGCCTTGGCAAGGCCAAAGGCCAGAGCGTGGTGGTGCAAGCGGATGGCCGCACCATCGCGGTGATCTCGGCTTCGCAGGGTGCCACGGACGCAGAAGGGGACCCGGTGCCCACGTCGCTGAGCGTCTCCGGAGATACGGTGATCCTCGCCGTGGCGCACCCAGCCGGGCGCTACAGGTTGCCGATCGTGGTAGACCCGACGGTGAGCGTGCCCGAAGATGGCTGCGAGGACACGCTGGCCTGGCTACCGGCAAAGGGCAAAGCAACTCAATGGACGCTTCAAAGCTGCACGGCCGGGGGGATGGAGGACGAAGCGGTCGAACCGGAAGCGGAAAGCTTTGGCACGTGGGCGTTTGCCGCGCCAGGAGTGTCTCATATCTATGATTTCGTCTCTGAAACATCATCGAGTGGCACGAAAATAGAAAACGAACTGGCGATCGTGAACTCGGGGAAGGTCAAGGAAGCACATGCCTCCTATCCCGCAAGCTATTCGCAGACCCGAACCGAACTGTGCTCAGAAACGGGATGTGGGCCGGGGACAGTCACGACCACCAACGAGGGCAATGTCGCCGACTTCCAGCAGATAGGGGTCGGTACGAAGGGGGGCAAAGCGACCTCGTTCATGCCCTACGCCTCGGTGTCACTGCTGCAGGAAACCCCACCCACCCCTGTGGCTTTCCAGCGAACGAAATCGACGACCACTTGGGGCGAAGAAAATGCGCTCTACACGGGCGGCTGGATCGGCCCCAAGTCGAAATCGGCGGTCGAAGCAACGGCGGTGGATCCTGGCATCGGGGTTGACGAATGGGGGTGGAGCACCCTGCAGAGCTCGGAATGGCACTACCGGCGGATCTCGCGTGGTGGCCCATGTGTGGTCTGCGAAAACTGGGGCACGCCGGGGAATCCGGAACAGGTGATAATCAGAAAGGGCGGTACCGAAGTCTGCGGCCAGAACTGCTGGCTCATGCCAAGCGCGCTGCCCGACGGCGAAGACACCGTGTACTTCGTCGCCTATGACGCGGCGGGGCTCAGCACCGTGATCTCAGCGCAAGTCAAGGTTGATTCGACGCCACCGCATGGCTTCTCGCTGAGCGGCCTGCCGCCCAACAAGGAAATCGGCAACGGTGTCTATCACCTCAAGGCATCCGCGACCGATGGGTCGGGAAGCGTGCCGAGCTCAGGGGTGGCCTCGCTGGTGCTCGCGGTGGACGGCAAGCAGGTGGAATCGCCCGAGGGCTCATGCTCGCCCGGGCCGTGCAGCGCATCCGGCGAATGGACGATCAGCGGCGCGCAGTTCGGGGTGGGGCAGCACGAAGTCACGGTCACCGCCACCGACAAGGCTGGCAACGTCGCGAGCGAAAAATACGCGATGTTCGTCGCGCGTCCAACCACGCCGATCGCGGCTGGACCCGGCTCGGTCGATCCACAGTCGGGCGAGTTGCACCTCAACGCCACCGACGCCTCGATCGGAGCGCCGGGCGCGAGCCTGACCGTGGCGCGCAGCTATGGCTCTCTGCATTTGACCGCCGGGGCCGAAGGGCCGCTTGGACCACAGTGGAGCCTGAGCGTAAACAGCACCCAGAGCCTGGCCAAGCTCCCCGACGGCGACATGCTGCTGACCAGTGGCACCGGCCTTCAGGCCGTGTATGCGAGCAAGGGCAAAGGCGAATTCACGCCCGCGAACGGCGATGCGGGACTGACCCTGACCGAAAAGACGGTCGAAGGCAAAGCGCAGTATCTGCTCAAGGACAGCAGCGGAGACCTCACGACCTTCACGGCCTCGAGCGCGGGCGGAGGGACGGTATGGTTGCCGACGCTGCGCGAAACGCCAGACCGGACGGGTGCGACCGTGACCAGCTACCGGATCGAAGGGTCGATCGTCGAGCCGGTGCAGATGATCGCGCCAAGGCCCGCCGGGGTGAGCTCCTGCTCGCCTGAACTTGTCAAGGGCTGCCGGGCGCTGCAGTTCGTCTACGCATCGAAAACGACCGCTACGGGCAACGCGCAGAGCGAATGGGGCGAATACACCGGCCGCCTGCAGGAAATCACCTACACCGCCTGGAATCCGGCGAAAGCAAAAATGGCGACGGTCGCCGTCGCCGAGTACGCCTACGACAGGGAAGGGCGGCTGCGCGCCGAGTGGGACCCGCGCGTCTCGCCAGCCCTGAAGACCACCTACGGCTA
Organism: uncultured Actinomycetota bacterium; assembly: GCA_963790265.1. Taxonomy (GTDB): domain Bacteria; phylum Actinomycetota; class Thermoleophilia; order Solirubrobacterales; family Solirubrobacteraceae; genus Palsa-744. The sequence goes on along the minus strand of CAWBNT010000001.1, from coordinate 1,762,735 downwards.
TGACGGCGAAGGGCACGTGACCGCGCTGACGCTGCCCGGACAGCAGCCGTGGATCTTCACCTATGGCAGCATTAGCGAAGACCAGCGGACCGGGCGTCTGCTTGCGACCACGCGACCGAAGCCCACCACGGCAGCCGGCAATGGCCTGGCGCCTGCCAACAGCGCCGGTCCGGCGATCTCCGGCACCGTGGCGGTTGGATCGACCCTGACGGTGTCCAAGGGCGAATGGGAAGACGCTCCCCTGAGCTACAGCTACAGGTGGGAAAGCTGCAACGCGGAAGGCAAGGAATGCATCCCGCTGAGCGGCCAGACCAACCCAAAGCTCGTCGTGGGCAACGGCATGGTCGCTCACGAGATCGCCGCGACGGTGACCGCGACCAATGCCGACGGATCGACAAGCAGCTTTGCGGCGCACACGGCGGTGGTGAAAGCCCCCGAATGGTATTACGACTACTTCGGCGAAATCGGGACGTGCAGCACTGAAGAACGAGAGAATGAAGAATGTCTCGATGAAGCCGGCCTGGCCGTTGACTCGCATGGCAACGTCTGGGCGACGGATCGTCAGAACGATCGATTGGAGGAGTTCTCATCCGAAGGCAAGCTGTTGGCGACCTACGGATCGGGGGGCTCCGGCAACGGGCAGTTCAATGATCCGAGCGGGGTGGCGATCGATCCAACCACAGGCAACATATACGTGGCGGACTCTGGCAACAATCGCATCGAGTGGTTCAGCTCGAGCGGCAAATACGAAGGCCAGTTCGGCAAAGCGGGCACCGGGCACAACGAATACAAAGACCCCACGGGCATCGCCATAGACGCGGGCTACGCATTCGTGGTCGACACAGGCAATGACCGCGTGCAAGTGATCCAAATGAGCTCCCATGCCTATGTGAGTCAGTTCGGCAGCGCCGGGTCGGCGGAAGGGCAGCTCTCAGAACCTCACGGGATCGCGCTCGTCGAACGCCTCGGCGGCCTCTATGCATATGTCGTTGACAGCGGCAACGATCGTGTGGAGTATTGGAACTTCTCGGGCTCCTACGAGGGGAAGCTGGGAGCAGCGGGCAACGGCCGAGAAGAGTTCTCGGATCCAACTGGCATAGCGTATGATGCCACCGCCAAAAGGCTCTACGTTGGCGATACTCACAACAACCGCATCGCGTACTTCGAACCCGATCTAGCAGGCTGGGGGACGTTGGGGAGCACTGGCAGCGGCTACTTCGGCCAAATGCTGTGGCCGACCTGGGTTGCAATCCAGCCTGGAGACGAAAACAGCAAATACGGGCCGTTCGTGAGCGATGCGCGCAACATGCGCATCATGCATGCCTCCGACGCCTCGCTTCCGGAACCCGGCTTGCCGCTCGCGGAACCGCCGAGCGCCGGTGGCAACTCGGTGAGCACCTTCGACTACCACGTCTCGATATCGAACATCTTCGCGCCCTATGCCTTCACGGCCAAGGAAACCGAAACCTGGGGCCAGAGCGACGATCCCACCGAAGGGACCGCGGTGTTCCCAGCCGATGAACCAATGGGCTGGCCGGCCAAGGACTACAAGCACGCGACGATCTACTACCAGGACGGCAAGGGGCACACCGTCAACGTGGTCTCTCCGAGCGGCGGCACCTCCACCACGGAATACAACGAAACGAACGACGTCGTTCGGAGCCTGAGCGCCGACAATCGCGTCGCGGCGCTCAAAGAACATTCCAAATCCGCTGAAGTCGCGAAACTGCTGGACACCGAGAGCACCTACAACACAGAAGGCACCGAGCTTCTGAGCACCCTGGGTCCGCGCCATCTCGTCAGGCTGCCAAGCGGCAAAGAATCGCAGGCGCGCGATCACACCGCCTACAGCTACGACGAAGGGGCGCCGACCGAAGGAGGCCCCTATGGCCTGGTGACCAAGACCACGCAGGGAGCGCAGATCGAAGGCGAATCAGAACAGGACGTCCGTACGACGACGACCTCCTACGCCGGCCAGGGAGGGCTCGGCTGGAAGCTGCGCAAGCCAACGTCCGTGACGACCGACCCCTCGGGCTTGAAACTGACCCACACGACCATCTACGAAGAAGGGACCGAAAACGTCACCGAAACGTGGATGCCGGCAAGCAAAGGTGCCGAAAGCCCGCACGACGCAAGGACGGTCTATTACACCACCGCCGCCAACCCCAGCTATCCGGGCTGCGGGGAACATGCCGAATGGGCTGGGCTTGCGTGCGAGGGGCTGCCCGGCAAGCAGCCGGAAACCGCCGGCCTGCCGAACCTGCCGGTGAGCACCATGACCTACAACATGTACGACGAGCCGCTGACCAGCACGAGCACGGTGGGCTCCAACACCCGTACGACGAAAATCGAATATGACGAAGCCGGCCGCATGCTCAGCCGGGAAACGACCTCGACGGTCGGCAAATCGCTACCGAAGGTGAGCTACAAGTACAGCGAAGCCAGTGGCGCGGTCGTGGAACAGACGGCGGGCAGCGAGTCGCTGAAGAGCGCCTACAACAGCCTCGGGCAGCTCACGAGCTACACCGACGCATCCGGGAACATCTCGACCTACGAATACGAAGGCGAAGGCGACGAGCGGCTGAAGAAGCTGAACGACGGCAAGGGCACCCAGACCTATGGCTACGAAGCCAAGACGAGCGCGCTGGACGAAGTCGCAGACAGCGCGGCGGGGACCTTCAAAGCGAGCTATGACGCCGAAGGGCTGTTGACGAGCGCGACATATCCGAACTCGATGAAGGCCGAATACACCTACGATCAGGTGGGTCAGCCGACGGGCTTGAAGTACGTCAAGACGGCGCATTGCGCGAGCACCTGTCCGGAAACGTGGTACAGCGACTCGGTCGTGCCGTCGATCCACGGCCAGTGGCTGACGCAGACGAGCAGCCTGGCCAAAGACGCCTACGTCTACGACCAGGCCGGCCGTCTGACCGAAACGCAGACGACGCAGACCGGGAAAGGCTGCATCACGCATCGCTACGCCTACGACGAAGACACGAACCGCACGAGCCTGACGACCTATCAGCCCAACTCCAAAGGCGAATGCGCGACCGAAAGCCCGACGGTCGAAAGACACACCTATGACGAAGCCGATCGTCTTACGGACGCAGGCGTGGAATATGAACCGTTCGGAGGTACCGAAAAGCTGCCGGCGGCCGACGCGGGTGGATCAGCGCTGACGAGCACCTTCTATGTCGACGGCCAGACCGCGAGTCTGGAACAAAACGGCGAGACGCTCGGCCATTACCTGGACCCTGAAGAAAGGCTCGGCGAAGTCGTGGAGAGCGGCAAAGTGGCGGCCACCGAAACGCTGCACTATGCCGGTCCCGGCGGAACGCCGACATGGATCAGCGAAGCGTCAGGGCAGAGCACGCGCAACATCAGCGGCATAAACGGCCTGGCCGCCGTGCAGCATGGCAGCGAAGCCCCAGTGCTGCAAATCTCCAACCTGCATGGTGATATCGTGGCGACCGCGATGGATTCCGCAACGGTGACGGCTCTGGCTTCTACGATCGCTGAACCGAGCGAGTATGGGGTGCCCGCTGTTGAAGCGCCGCCGAAGTATGGGTGGCTCGGCGCGCACATGATCCCGACCGAACTGCCGTCCGGGATCAGCACGATGGGTGTACGTTCGTATGTTCCTGACCTTGGCCGGTTCTTGCAGCCAGATCCCAGGCCGGGAGGTTCTGCCAACGCCTATGCCTACGGGTTCGGCGATCCGGTCAACACCAGCGATCTCTCCGGGGAAAGCGCGCTACCAGCCTGGTTCCTGTCGTTTGCTTCTGAAAACGCGCATCAGGTAGCCGAAGAAGCGGCTGCGCGAGAAGCGGCGGCACGAGCGGAAGCCGAACGCAAGGCCGCCGAAGCGGCCGCGCAGGCGGCTGTTGATGCAGCGACGAGCGTTGCGCTCCCCGAAGGCGAAGCCTATGAAGAATGGTCGGGCGAAGAAGAAGAATGGTGGGAAGAAGAAAGCGGGTACGGAGGGGATTACGTCTCAAACAACAGCCTAAGACAGGAAGAAGAACATGCAGAACCAGAGCTATTTGAACAGTCGCTGGGTGAAACGGCTTCCCAACAACCGCTAGAAGATGGAGAATCCGAAGCAAATTATCAGTTTGTGAAGGGAGGCGACGGCTGTGCTGCGACGAGCTGCCGCTATCGCAAACATCACCACAGTAGCCCCAAATCAAACGGAAAAAGTGAAAAATGCTTGAAATCGGTAGAGGCTGGCATTACCTGGTGCTATCGGCCACCCGGCGCCGAAGAATCACCAAATTCTGGTGAGCCAACTAATCCACAAGATCCAGGGGGACCGGCACCTGACCCAGGGTGGGCTGGTGATCCTGAGCCCTTGCCGGTATGGTGATTCTGGCTTAGTAAGTAAGTTGGCGGCGTATAAAGTGAGCAGCATTACCCCGAAACCAGTTGAACATGCCCTCCGGCTCATTGGTCCTGTTGGTGGCGCGGGCGCTATCATATGTGTGACGGGAGTCGCGGCTATAGCTTTTGGTGTAACGACGGCTGGTCTGTGGCTTTGTGCGGCCGGTGTCGTTGCTGTGGCGGCATCTCGGATGGGGTGGATGCTCACGCAGTATCAGAGAAGCGTGGCGACTGCTATGAGACCGTTGGCTCGGATATTGCGTACAACGCGGTCGTCCGTTGACGAACGTGATGAGATGGTTCGCAAGGTCGAAGCATTGTTAGCCCCCAGCTCGCTAGCCGATTTGCATTCAAATGTAGTCCACGCGATGCGGCAAAGCTTGGCGCAGTCTGGCGCCGATGGTGTGATCGCTGTGCGAAATGCGATCGTGGCACGTCAGATATTTGAGGAAGTGCGCGGACTCAACGATGACTACATGCCGCTCGAGGACCGCGGCTATGTTGCCCAATTGCGCGGTATGGTTAATGATTTTGTCACTTGGCATGATGCTAGACGTGTGCTTTATCACAGGGGCGCTCATGATGCAATCGCGCAGCTCCGAATGATCACGCCGCCACGTCGTAAGCTAGCGGTACATCGTGATTTGATCGAGGCTATCGTTAGTCGGGATGAGCTAGCTCAATCTAGGAGGAGGCTGATTGAGGCCGGTGATATAGACGGTGCTCTCGAAATAAATGGGAGTGTAGTCGAGGCGAATGCACACATCGGCACATGTCTACGTGCAATTAGGGGGTGGATATGATGCGAGCATACGAAAGAAGAAGTCAACGACGGTCGGAATACATATCCAATCACCAAGGATCGAGCGCCAGCTCTGCAGAACGGCGCCTTCATCGTGGCCTCTGCGCCACAGGCACTGAAGAATGGTCGGGCGAAGAAGAAGAATGGTAGGAAGAAGAAGGGGAATACGGCTCGGAATACGTCTCCAATCATCACGGAACAGAAAGTAGCGAAGCTAAGCAGTACGTCGAACCCGGTGTGCTCCATCAGTCACTAGGCGAAGCAACGACGCTTCAGCCGGCAAAAGGTTTGTCTGAAGAAGGTGACCTTCGCCGGGAAATCAGTGGCGACGGCGGCTACTGCAAAGGGAAATGGGTCAAGAAATCCGGTAAAGGACATCGTTATGGCGAACCTATCGGCGGCAGTCCGCGGGAACCGGCAGATTTCTTGTGCGCCACGCTGGGATGGGCGACTCCTCCGTCGGCAGCGGCGTGTGCTGCATACGGCGGAGCACGTTACATCACTACACAGAAATGAATGCCATGCAGAGGATTCTCGGCGATAGGCGCGCTAATCGCATAACAAGGGTCGCGCTGACTCTGGGATATGGCTCGTGCTGGCGCCGGTCATATCCGGTGAGGACGCCGTGCGTCGTCATATGGCTTTGGAAGTTATCGGTTGGATCGGTCTGGCGATCATCGTGTGCTCGTTGCCTTTTCAGATCTATGTTCTTTGTGCGAGACTATTGTCGGCGCGCAAAAATAGGCACGCCGGTTCGCGTTCCAATATGCGGTGACAGTCAGTGACCTCAAGAAGGGGCTCGGAAGAGTCGAGCGCCAGCTCTGAAGAACGGCGCCTTCATCGCGGCCTCTGCGCCACAGGCGCAACATTCCTAGAAGATGAACCGTTACTCAAAGGCGAACCCTGGTGGGCCTTCGCAATGTGGAGTAGTCGCGTCAGGTGCATTTGGAGTCTGATATGAATGATTCGGCGCCTGGGCATCCCGCCTCACGCCTAAAAGGGCGACCATCTGCACCGCCGTCGCTTTGGGTCACGCTCGCCGTTGACGGCTGCATGTTGCTGGTCGTTGGCGCCCTGGCACTCGTTGACGGCCCCTGGTGGAGCTTCTTCGTCCCACTGGTGCCGGGAGCACTCGTTCTCATGAGGTACGGCCAAAGAGCAGCAGCCGCAATGGGAATACGCTCTCGCGATGAAACGCCACACGGCTGGCTTCTAACTTTTGCGACAGCAGGTGGCCCAGCTGGCATTCTTGCTGTGCACGCCGGCCGATATGGCGGGTTCGTCATCCTGACGTATATAGCGCTCGCTCAGATCGGAGAGCGCATTGTTTGGGCTCGCTTCCGTACCGACGACGACCACAATGCGAGGCCTTGATGCGCGTATGGCGTAGCTCGGTTGGTAAAGATGATTGATATGGCAAGGTCATACTGCGGTTCGGGGGCCTCCACTCACCCATGTGGGCACATTCATGAGAGCAGCGGACCAGATTCGCAACGTTATTCGGACTCTGAATAGTTGTTGTGATGATTAGAAGCAGGTGGTGTATAGTGGTCGCCACTCGGAGGGGTCCAATGCCCCGGGCACGCGATCACGGCTGAATACGTGGGCGACCAGAATTTCCTGGGCTCCTCGTCGGGTGCCGTGTCGGTCTCGATCGCCCAGGCAGCCAGCCCGGGCGACGAACACGGCGCAGAAGCCCAAGGTGGCGGCAAAGAAGGCTCGAGCCACCCGCAGCGTCATCTGAAACTGATCGGCCGCACGCTGAAGTTGAAGGGAGACGCGATGGCCGCGGATCTGCGCTGCGAAGGAGATGAAGGGTGCAGCGGCACAGTGGAGCTATCGACAGAGGTCTCCGTTCGCGCTCACGGCAAGGTGCACCGGCACACCGTCATGATCGGCAGTGCCCACTACTCGATCGCAGCGGGGCGCAAGTCCTCGATTCATATCGAGCTCGATAACGCCGGCCGCGCCGCGTTGAAGCAAGCTCGGGGTCATCTGGCGGCCACGATGATGACCGAGACGCCGAAGACGACGCTGGGCAAGGTGGACATCGAGCGCTGAACGGCCAATATGGGGCGCGGGTCGATGGGGCTTCCATCCGCATAAGGAGCCTCATCGGCAGCGTTATGGAGTTGGCGGGCTTCCAAGGACAGCTGTGGTCACGGGCGTCAATTCGTGCTGCGCTCTGACCGATCGAGCGAGCCGGGCGCCAGTTCATCCAGCCGGTCGAGGATCGCTTTCAGACCGCCCTGGGTGTGCACGTCGAGCCGGTCGAGGATCGTCTCAGCGTCTTCGAAGGTTTTCTTCGAGCGTGCATCGGCGGCGGAGCTTTGGACGTTCTGCCCGACCATGATCACCGACAGCAGCACGAGCTGCAGGAAGGTCTGGGCGATCCAGGAGACGATTCCCTCGCCGCCCGGTTTGAGCGCGGTCGGCAGACCGATCAACGCTATCGCCGTGAACAGGTAGGCACACCACATCGTGCCGACGAGGCTTGTGATCAGCACGGCGACCTTGGCATTCACTCCTTCCACCTCGCCCATCGCCTCGCGCAGCGCGCGCGGGGTGGGATGCAGCACCTTCGCTAGGTGATGTCTGGTCTGCACCGGCCTGGCTTGGCTCATGAAAGCTCCTCGTATGTAGGTAGTGGGCGGAATGTAGTGGTAGCCTAGTGGGTATGACATATGTCGTGGGCCGTCGCGACGGCCGCTTCGAGATTCGCGAATCGCATCAGACCCCGCACGGCCCAAGAGCCCGCACGCTTGCGAGCTTCAGGGTGCTGAGCGTGGGCGTGCTCTCCCATGCTGCGAGCAGAGCCGGCAGGCCCCTCGACGTCCAGTCGGTGCTCGCCTCCGCCCGGCGGGCGGGGGCTCCAGTGGAGGAGTCGGGGGGACAGCGCACCGTCGAGCAGGCCCGCGCAGCATTTGTTGCCGCCTCGCGCGGGATGGCTGCGCTGACTGCCAAGCCGGCTCGTGACCGGGTGTCGATTGACGCGGGAGCCGCGCTGATGGAGCTGCTTGGCTTTGCGGATGCCGTTGCGCGTAGCCAGCCCGCGCGCCCTGCTGCACCGTTGGAGTTTCCAGCATTGGGGGAGCGCGCAAAGCGGAGCGCTGGCAGCGACCTCGCTTGCGCCGTAGCAAAGGACGTTTGATGGCTGAGGAGGAGCGCCTCAGCGGCCTTGCTTGGAAGATCGTCGCTGTGCACGAGATGCTCGATTCGCTGCGGGTGCCCCATCAGTTCGGCGGCGCGATAGCGCTTGCCTGGTATCGCAACCCCCGCGCGACGACGGACATAGACCTGAATGTCACCGTAGCTCCCGAGGGTGCCACCCCCGTGCTTGGCGCGCTCAGACATCTCGGAGTGAGCATCACGGACGCCGACTGTGCCGCGATCGCGCAAGACGGACAGGCCAGAGTGGACTGGGAAGGCTCCTACCTCGACCTGTTCTTCGCGACACTCGACTTGCATCAGGAGATGGCGAGCCGCTCGCGAATGGTGCGATTCGGACCGGTCGAGATACCAATTCTTGCGCCTGAGCACTTGGTGGTATGCAAGGTCATCTTCGACCGGCCGAAGGACTGGGTCGACATCGAAGAGATGGTGAGATGGGGCACGGAGATTGACGGCGTCGTGGTGCTCGGCTGGATCGAGATGTTCCTTGGGGTTGGCTCAGAACAAGGGAAGCGGCTGCGTGCAATGCTTGCGGCAACGCCCCACGCTGCCTGAATATCATCTCATGCGCTGTCGTGTCGAGTGATGTGAGTTCATACTTGCATACGCATGTCTTTTATGTAAGGGAGCCACGTTTGCCGGCATCTCTCTATTAAGTGAAAAACGAACTGTGTGCCAATTTCCCGAAAGCAATTGATGGCGCCAGGAGTGGAACGGGTATGTGTGATTCAGCTACTGCTGCTGCCGCTCTCAATTCTTCCCTCTTGTTTCGTCGTCTGCTGCTCATCGAATTCGAGACCTCGCCGTACGAACCAAGCTGTTCCTGCTGGTCGTGGCGCTGCCGAGCGTCTCGTTCGCCTCGCTCTCGAGCAGCTGATCGGGCGCTCACATTCGTCCAGCCGCGGCTCCCTTCCTCTCCGCGGCGGCTCGTGCAGCGGAGCCACACGCCAGGTTTGGCAAGTACCAGCGCTCTCTTGAGGGCCCGCGGCGCGCCTGCTGTCAGCGTCGCGGCGCCGGATGCTGCAGAAATCCTTGCGGCGTGCGCTCTGGGCCCAGCAATTCGTCCAGTGATGGCTGCTGTTCTGGCATGTGAGCGATCCCGGCCCGATTCGGCTTGGCAACAGCAAGCCAGCTTGCGATACGAGGAGCCAGATACGAGGAGCCATGGGAAACGAGAACGCTACGCCAGCAGAGATCACTTCTGAGGAGGATCACGATGGTGCTCCGGAGCCCGCGTCAGAGCCGCGCGGCACCCGCGGGTTCCTCTGGGCTGCCCTCGCTGCGCTCGCGCTCGTTTGCGTGCTCGCCGGCACCGCCGGCGGGCTGCTCCTCGCGCACGGCCTTGCCGGCAAAGAAGCGCGCGCCGCACGTCGGCAGTTCCGCACAAGCGCCTCTGAGGTATCCGCAAACCTGAACAACGCGCTTCAGCGCGAAGCGGATCTCGCCGTCTCTGCGGGAACCTTCTTCGCCGCCGACCCGAAGGTCTCCTCGGCCGGGCTCATGGCCTGGGCCAGATGGGGAGCGCTGCTGGCCGGCCATCCAGAGCTGCAGAGACTTGGTCTGCTGAGGGTCGCCGGGCACTCGCAGCGCTGCCTGGCCACCGCCGAAATCGCGAGGGGCACCGGTCCCCGTTCGCCCTCCGGGCTCGACTACTGCGCGCTGGAGCAGCGTCTGCTGGCATCGCGGGGCTCCGGGGCGATGATCGCAAGGGCTCCGGCGGGACGCCCGGGCGCACTCGAAGTACAGCGACCCGTGTATCGCGGCTATGCGACGCCCACCACGACCAAGGCGCGCAACGCCGCCTTCGTGGGCTGGCTGCGCGAGGTGCTCCGGCCCTCGGTGCTGGCGCGCTCGGCGCTCGCCGGGCACCCCGGCTACGCCGTGAGCCTGCGCTACGGGCCAAATCCCGCTGCGCTTGCCCTGGCCGGCAGCGTCCCAGCTGATGGCGCTCAGCGTGCGAGCGTTGGTCTCCTTGCGCGCGGCGGGCGGCTCGAGATCCTCGGTCCGCCGGCAAGCGCGCCTCTGCTTGGCAAAGGCCGCGTCTGGGCACTGGTGGCCGGGATCCTGCTGGGCCTGCTGGCCGGGACGTTGATCCTGCTGCTTGGCACGCGCCGCCGCCGCGAGGAGCCCCCGGTGGCACTCGTGGCGCTGAGCCCGGAGCCGCCGGCCGCCGAAACGCTCTACGACTCGCTCACCGGGCTTCCAGGACACGAGCTGACGCTCGATCGCGCCTCGCAGGTGCTTGCGCGCGCCACCAGGCAGTCCGGCATGCTCGCCGGGGCGCTTCTGATCGACATCGATTGGTTCAAAGACGTCAACGAGAAGCTCGGGCGCGACGCGGGCGACCAGCTGTTGCGGATCGTCGCGCAGCGGCTGCAGGGCGTGATGCGCGAGGAGGACACCGTCGGCCGTCTGGGAGCCGACCGATTCGCCGTGCTTGTCGAGTGCACAGCCCGCAGCGTGCGGATGGACTCGCTGGCCCAGCGCGTGATCGAGGCGCTGCACAAGCCGATCGAGCTCGAAGGCTTCGGGCCGAGCTTCTTCACCACCGTCAGCATCGGTGTGGCCTTCGGCCGCTACGGGACACCCGATGAGATGTTGCGGGACGCGCAGACGGCTCTGGACTCGGCCAAGGCCGCCGGTCGCGATCGCTACGCGATCTTCAGCGCGAACACGCGCTCGGTGGTCGAGCGCAGGAGCGTGGTCGAAGCCGAGCTGAACACCGCGGTGCAGGAGCAGCAGTTCCTCCTGGTCTACGAGCCGATCTGGGATCTGGGCTGTGGCGCCGTCATCGGTGTCGAGGCGCAGCTGCGCTGGCAGCACCCAAAGCGGGGCATGCTGAGCAGCGCAGACTTCCTGCAGGTTGCGCAGGAGAGCGGCCTGAGCATCCCAATCGACCGCTGGGCGATCGAGCAGGCATGCGCGAGCGCCGCGTCCTGGGAAGTGCAGGGTCGCCGCATCGGGGTCAGCGTGAAGGTCTCAGCGGATCAGCTGGGCCGCGACGGGTTGATCGTCGACGTCCGTCGCGCGCTGCAACAGTCGGGGATCGACCCTTCGCTTCTGACCCTGGAGATCGCCGAGACCTCTGTGATGAGCGACGTCGCCCTCGCCGCCGAGCGGCTGCGGGAGATCAAGCAGCTCGGCGTGCACCTGGCGATCGAGGACTTCGGGGGCAGCGGCTACGCCTACCACTCCGATCTGCGCAAGCTCTCGCTGGATAGCCTGCGCGTCAACCGCAGCTCGCTGGCGGCCGAGGATGACGCGGACTACCGCGACTGGCTCTTCGAGGCGATCATGATGGTCGGCCGTGAGCTCTCCCTGACTGTGATCGCAAAGGAGCTGCAGACCACGGAGCAGTTGAGCGCCGTCCAGGCGATGGGCTGCACGATGGCCCAGGGGCCGGCGTTCGGCGAGGCGGTGCTCGCCGATGCCGTGATCGGCCTCTGCGATGCCGGGATGCAAGCGCCGGCCGTCGCCACGGGCGTCGTGCAGGTCGCCTGATCGCACCGGCGCCGAGGGCGAGCCGCTAGCCTTCCCGGCCGATGAGCGCCGAGAGGCAGAGCCTGCCCCGCCCGACCGCCAGCTACGAGGCCGACCCCGAGAACGTCGGTCGCGTCCTGCTGCTCTACTCGGGCGGGCTGGACACGAGCGTGATGCTGAAGTGGATCCAGGAGCTCTACGGTGCCGAGGTCGTCACACTCACGGTCAACCTCGGCCAGCCAGGCGAGGACTACGCGGTGATAGAGGGCAAGGCGCGCGACCTCGGAGCGCTGGAGTGCCACATCGTCGACGCGCGCGAGGAGTTCGCAAGCGACTTCCTCGCGCCCGCGATCAAGGCGAACGCGCTCTACGGCGAGAGCTACCCGCTGTTCACAGCGCTTGGTCGTCCGCTGATCGCCAAGCTCGCCGTCGACTACGCCAGACGCAGCGGATGCGACACGATCGCCCACGGCTGCACGGGCAAGGGCAACGACCAGGTCCGCATCGAGGCGACGATCGCGACGCTCGCGCCGGAGCTCAAGGTGATCGCGCCGGTGCGCTCATGGCAGATGGGCCGCGAGGAGGAGATCGCCTACGCGCGCGAGCACGGCATCCCCGTCAAGGGCGGCACCGAGGTCGCCCCGTACTCGATCGACGACAACCTCTGGGGTCGCTCCTCGGAGGGGCGCTGGATCGAGGACCTGGAGCACGCGCCCGAGGATGACGTCTTCCAGCTCGTCACCCCGCCGGAGAGAGCGCCAGATGAGCCGCAGACGCTCACCGTGGAGTTCGAGCGTGGCGTCCCGGTGGCGCTGGACGGCCACCGGATGGGGCTCGTGGAGCTGCTCGAAGCGGTCGCCGCGATCGGCCAACGCCACGGAGTGGGCATCGTCGATCACATCGAGGATCGCATCGTCGGCCTGAAGGTGCGAGACATCTACGAGGTGCCCGCCGCGGCAATCGTCCTCACCGCCCACAAAGAGCTCGAGCGGCTGGTCGGCACGATCCACCAGAACCGCTTCAAGCTGGCGCTGGACGAGCAGTGGGCATACCTCGTCTACGCAGGGCTGTGGTGGGAGCCGCTGCGCAGCGACATCGACGCCTACATGGATGCGGTCAACGAGCAGGTCAGCGGCACGATCGGCCTCAAGCTCTACAAGGGCAGCGTGCGGGTGATCACGCGCTCCTCGCCGAACGCCGTCTACGACGCGAGCCTCGCCAGCTTCTCGGAGTCCGGTGGGCTCTTTTCCCAGACCGCCTCGCCGGGCTTCATCGAGCTCTTCTCGTTGCAGTCGCGGATGGCCTGGCGGCTGCGCAACCGCTCCTAGATCCACGGCGCTTGCGTCCGGCCCGCCGCATAGGCTGATCAGACGTGAACGTCCAGGAAGACGAGACGCCGGGGGGACTCCCACCGCACGATCCCGATCGCGATGTGCTGGCCGAACGGCGTGCTCGCCGCGGGGAGCCGGTCGGCGACCCGATCCTGATTCGGCGCGCGGAGACTGCGGAGGCTGCTGCCCAGGCGCTCGAAGATCGCTTGGCCGGCATCCAGGCGCGGCTGCGCGAGGCCGAGTGTGAGTCGCAGGCGGCCGCCCAGCTGCTGGCTGAGCGCGAGCAGGAGCTGACTCGCGCCTCTGCACGTCTCAGCGACGGTGAGCAGCAGCTGCATTTGATCTCCACCCGGCTGCAGGAGAGCGAGCGTGAGCTAGGCTCGGTCTCCGAGCGACTGAGCGAGCGCGAGCGTGAGCTGCAAGCGGTCTCCGAGCGGCTGGCCGAGCGCGAGCAGCAGCTGCACAGGGCAGAGCTGGAGATCCGCGGGCGCGTGGAGGCGCTGGAGCGGCGCGTCGGGGAGGTCCAGGAGGAGCTTGTGCGCGAGCGCTCTGCGCGACAGGCCGCCGAAGGCGAGCTGCAGGCGCTGAGGGCAGCGCAGGCGGCGGTGGCGCCACTGATCGGCGATCTGCGGCAGATCGCCCATCGTCTGAGGGGCGTCGCCGAAGCGACGCCACCGGCACCCGAGCCGATGTCGCCCTCGACGATCCAGGAGCCTGCGGCGCCCCTCGCGGCCGGTGCGCCGACTTCGCCTGCACAATCCGCCGGCGGCGGATTGCAGGCCGATCCGGGCAGCGCGCAGATGGCCGAAGCGCTGGCCGCGGCGGTCCAGCGCCTGCGTGCACGGGTCGCCTCGGTCGGAGAGCTGCAGGAGAGTCAGCCGCTCGAGGCGGCAGGCCCGGCGCAACCTGAGGTCCCCGCGCCGGTCGGCGATGAGCCGCAGGGCTCGCCTGCAGAGGCTGCGCCGGACACCGTGCCATACACGCCCCCGCCCGTGCTGGAGCGCGCACAGCCGCGCGCCTGGCTTGCGCCCGCCATCCGTCGCGTGGCTGAGCGCAGGGATCCACGGCTCGCGGCCGAGCTGGTGCTGGAGCTGCTGCCCGCCCAGGCGCTCTCGATCGATAAGCCGCTCCGTTACCTGGTGAAGATCGTCGAGCTGGGCGCATACGAGGTCTCGCTCGCGGGCGGGCACGGCTCGGTGCGCGACCTTGCAGGTGCCGGCCTCATCGACTCGCGAACGTTCCTGCTCGAAGGCCCTGCGGCGGCGTTTGCGGAGGTCGCGGCGGGCGGCGGCAGGCTCTCGGCCTGGCGCCCGCCTCCGGGGCTTCGCATACGCGGCGGGCGCCGACGCGCGAGGCGCCTGCTGTCAAGCCGCGGCGCACCGGTGGCGCTCAGCGAGCTGGAGGCGGCTGGGGTGACAGTCTGGCCGGGGCTGCTGCTGCTCGCGCTGGCGGAGGCGATCGACCCTGCCTCCACCACGGGACATTCCTTCACGATCGCGTTCGCGATCGAGGGGCACCAGAGCGCGGTGCTGCAGGTCCAGGCACTGCAGGGCAGGCCGCTGGCGGTGACGCGCGGTCCTGTCGAGGCGGGGGGCGAGGGCGATCAGAACGTCTCCCTGGAGGCCTCACCGCAGACCACCGTCCGGCTCAGCGAGCGCGGCTTCGCCGCGCTGCTCACGGGCCGAGATCTTGCCGGAGAGACGGTGCTGCTGGAGGGCGAGATGGCCCCACTGCAGACGCTGCTCTCCTGGACCGACAGGGTCCAGGGCATCCGCCGCTTCGGCGCCTAGTATCCCTGCGGTGAGCACGTCCGGCTGCGCCCACCTCCACGTCCACTCCGAGTACTCGCTGCTGGACGGAGCGTGCAAGGTGGACGCGCTCGCCGCCCGCGCCGCGAGCTTCGACCAGCCCGCGCTCGCGCTCACCGACCATGGCGTGATGAACGGCATGGTCGAGCTGTATAAGGCGTGTGCCAAGCACGACATCAAGCCGATCTTCGGCTGCGAGGTCTACCTCGTCGACCCCGTTGCCTCCGGGGCGAGCCCACCGGGGAAGGTGGAGCGCAACCATCTGACGCTGCTCTCCTCCACTGATGTGGGCTATCGCAACCTCGTGCGGCTCACCTCCGCTGGATTCCTGGAGGGTCTGCAGCGTGGCAAGCCGACGGTCACGCTCGAGCAGATCGCCGGCCACGGCGAGGGTCTGATCGCGCTCACCGGATGCCTTGCCTCCCGTTTCTGTCAGCGACTGGCCGAAGAGCGGCCGCAGGACGCGCGCGATCACGTGGACCAGCTGCGCGGCGCGCTCGGCTCCGAGAACGTCTACTTCGAGGTGCAGAAGAACGGCATCGCGCTGCAGGACAAGTGCAACGAGGGGATCGTCGCGATCGCCCGCGAGATGGGCGGCACACTCGTCGGCACCGGCGACGTCCACTACCTGCGCCGCGAGGATTACGACCATCACACCGCGTTGCTTTGCGTGCAGACCAAGAGCACGCTCGCGCAGCCGAAGATGACCTTCGATACCAACGAGTTCTATCTGCGTGACAACGCCGAAATGGCGCAGGCGTTCGCCGAGTGGCCCGAGGCGGTTGCGAGCACCCTGGAGATCGCCGAGCGCTGCAACGTGAAGATCGAGCTGGGTGGCCAGCTGATCCCGCGCTTTCCGACACCGGACGGCAGCGAGGAGCGCGAGTATCTGCGCACCCAGGTAAGCGCCGGGCTGCACGCCCGCTACGGCAACCCGCCCCCGGCGGAGGCGATCGAGCGGATGGAGATGGAGCTCGCGGTGATCGACAGGATGGGCTTCAACGCCTACTTCCTGATCGTCTGGGACTTCGTCAAGTTCGCCAAGGAGAACGGCGTCTCCGTGGGACCAGGCCGCGGCTCGGCGGCCGGCTCGATCGTCGCCTACTGCCTGCGGATCACAGACATCGATCCGCTCCGCTACGACCTGCTCTTCGAGCGCTTCCTGAACCCCGAGCGAGTGTCGATGCCAGATATCGACATCGACTTCTCCGTGCGCGGCCGTGACCGCGTGATGCGCTACGTGACCGAGAAGTACGGTCGTGAGTCCGTCGCCCAGATCGTCACCTTCGGCAAGATGTTCCCGCGCGCGGCCACGCGCGATGCCGCCCGCGTGCTCGGCTACGAGTACGCGACCGGGGATCGTCTGGCGAAGCTGATCCCAGACCCGATCATGGGCCGTGCGCCCTCCTTCGAGGACTGCCTCAAAGCCGGCGAACCGCTGCAGAAGGCCTACGAAGAGGAGCCCGATGCGAAGGCGATCGTCGACGTTGCCAAGGGCCTCGAGGGGATCGTCCGCAACTCCTCCATCCATGCCGCCGCGGTCGTGATCGCCGACCGGCCGCTGACCGACATCGTGCCGCTTCAGCTTGCCGACGCGGGCATGAGCGAAGACGGAGAGCGCGTCTATCGCACGGTGACGCAGTTCTCGATGAAGCCGATCGAGGAGATCGGCCTTCTGAAGATGGACTTCCTCGGGTTGCGCAACCTCGACGTGATCGAGGATGCGCTGGACATCATCGAGCGCTCCACCGGCCAGCGTCCGGACATGGGGACGCTGCCGCTCGACGATGCCAAGACCTACGAGATGCTGGCAAGGGGCGAATCGATCGGCGTCTTCACCTTCGAGTCCGAGGGCTACATCACGGCGCTTCGCAAGGTGCGGCCCAACGAATTCGACGACCTGATCGCGCTGCAGGCCCTCTACAGGCCTGGGGCGATGGACCAGATCCCTGTCTACGCAAGTGGTAAGCACAACCCCGGATCGATCACCTATCCGGATGACCGTCTGCGTCCGATCCTGAAGTCCACCAAGGGCGTGATCCTCTACCAGGAGCAGGCGATGCAGATCTCCAAGGAGCTCGCCGGCTTCTCGGGGGCCAGGGCGGACGATCTGCGCAAGGCGATCGGCAAGAAGAACCGTCAGGCGATGGCGGCGCTCAAGCCCGAGTTCTACGAGGGCTGCCGCGCTTCGGGCACGAGCGACCAGGTGATCGAGTTCCTCTGGCAGACAAACGAAAAATCGGCCGACTACTCATTCAACAAGTCCCACGCCGCCTGCTACGCGCTGATCTCATACAGGACCGCCTGGCTGAAGGCCAACTTCCCGGCCGAGTACATGGCAGCACTGATCTCCTCGGTGATGTCGACCAAGGACAAGGTGCCCTTCTTCGTAGCGCGCTGCGAGGAGATGGGGATCGAGATCCTCGCGCCCGACGTCAACCTCTCAGATCACGAGTTCACGGTGGTGGAGGGCAACATCCGCTTCGGGCTGGACGCCGTCAAGGGCGTCGGCTACCAGGCGGTGGAGGCGATCAAGCGCGCGCGCGAACCAGATCCCGCCCACCCGCAGCCGTTCACCTCGCTCTGGGACTTCTGCGCCCGCGTCGACAGCCGTGCGGTCAACAAGAAGGCGATCGAGGCGCTCGTCAAGTGCGGTGCGCTCGGCTCCACCAAGGCCAGTCGCAAGGGCATGCTCGCGGTGCTCGAGCAAGCGCAGGCCGCCGGGCAGAAGGCACAGCAGGACGCGCAGATCGGCCAGGGCTCGATCTTCGATCTCGGCGAGTCGCAGGACTCCGGCGCACCGGTGCAGGGCGGCCTGATGCGCCCCTCGCACCCGCCGATCCCAGCCGAGGAGTTCGATCCCGGTGACCTGCTGGCGATCGAGAAGGAGGCGATCGGGCTCTTCATCTCCGCGCATCCACTGAAGCCGGTGCGTGCCGCGCTGCGGGCGCGAGTGGACTGCTCGATCGCAGAGCTCGCCGGGCGTCGCGACAAGGACTGGGTGAACGTCGGCGGCATCATCACAGAGGCTAAGCGCATCAAGACCAGGAACGGCGATCCGATGATGTTCGCCACCCTCGATGACCTGGAGGGATCGGTCGAGATGCTGATATTCGGCAAGGCGCTGGCCGAGCACGAGGCGGCATTGGCGGTGGACAAAGTCGTGCTCGTGCGCGGCAAGGTTGACCATAAGGAGGCCGGCAAGACGGCTCTGGTGGTGCAGTCGGTCGAAGACTTCGCGCCTGACGAGCAGGAGATCGCAAGGGCGCAGGAGCAGGCGCGCAGCGCCCCTGAGCCGGTCGCGGCGGCCGACCACCCGCTGCACCTGCACGTCGACCTCGCTCGGCTTACGGCGGGGGCGATCGAAGACCTCAAGCACCTGCTCGAGGACTTCCCCGGACCTTCCGAAGTGGTGATCGAGCTGCGCACCCGCGCCGGGGCGCGCAAGCTCCGGCTCGGCGAGGCCTACCGGGTGCGACACACCGCCGCGCTGCGCGTCGAGGCCGAGCAGGCGCTTGCGCCCGCGGTCCTTGCCGCCGCCGTGGCGGCGTAACTATCGCTTGCCGGTCGCGCCACGCGGCTTGCGAAGGCGCCGCTTCACGCCCAGCTCGCGCAGCGCCATCGCTCGCTCCACTTCGGCGCGGTCGGGGCCGCTGCGATCCTGGCCGGGAGTCTCCAGCACGCACGGCAGATCCTGCAGTGCCGGCGCGGAGAGAAATGCTGCGCAGCCAGCCTCGCCGAGCTCGCCGTCGCCGAGATTGGCATGTTTGTCCCGGTTTGAGCCAAGCGGCGTCTGGGAGTCATTGAGATGCAAGGAGCGCACGCGTCCCTTGCCGAGCTCGGCGAGTGCCTGCGCGAGAACCTCGTCCATGCCCTCGGGGGTCCGGATGTCATAGCCGGAGGCCAGCAGGTGGCAGGAGTCCAGGCAGACGCCGAGGCGATCCTCTCCGCCCGCCGCCTCGATCAGCTGCGCGAGCTCCTGGAAGCTTCGCCCCAGCGTGCCTCCCGCACCCGCGGTGTTCTCCAGGTGAAGCTCGCAGTCATCGCTTTCGGCGAGCGCCTGGCCGATCGTCGCGCCGGCCCGCGCGATCGCCTCTCCCACGTGCCCGGTCTTGGCCGACCCCGGATGCAGAACCACCCCGCAGGCGCCGATTCGCTGGCCTGTGTGCAGCGAGTGCGTGAGCGAGGCAAGAGACTTCTCGCGTATGTCCGGATCCTCGCTTGCGCAGTTGAGCAGGTAGACGGCATGGATCATCACCGCGTCGATCTCGCTTGCATCCATCGCCTGCCGGAAGGAGGCGACGTCATCGTCGCTGTAGGTGCTCGGCCGCCACATCCGCGGTGACTGATTGAAGATCTGGATCGCCCTGCAGCCGCGCTCGGTGCCGCGCTCCACCGCCTTTGGCAGGCCGCCCGCCGGCGAGACGTGAGCGCCGATCAGCATCGCTGCTCCCCGGCGTCCCTGCACCATGCAGCGGAAGAGGTCGGGGCGCGCGCGGCGGTTAGCATGCCGATGATCCTATGCGTCTGAGGTTCGCTCCATCGCCCACAGGCGCGCTGCACATCGGCGGCGCGCGCACGGCCCTGTTCAACTGGCTGCTTGCCAGGAGCAGCGGTGGGCAGCTCGTGCTGCGGATCGAGGACACCGACAGGGAGCGCTCGACGCCGGAGAACGTCGCCCAGATCATCGATGCGCTGAGCTGGCTGCAGATTGACTGGGACGAGGGGCCGATCCTCCAGAGCGAACGATCGATGCGCCACCAGCAGGAGCTGGCCCGGCTGATCGAGCAGGGACATGCCTATCGCACCAGCGCCACCGCCGAGGACGTGAAGGCCTACAAGGAGAAGCACGGCGCCGATCGTGGGTTCCGGGGGCAGCCAGAGGGCGAGGGGGCGGTGCGGCTGCGGGTGCCGGATCAGGGCGCGACGGTCGTGGACGACGTGATCAGGGGACAGACCCGATTCGAGCACGTTCATCTGGACGATCCGGTGATCGCGAGGGCGGACGGCTCGGTGCTCTACAACTTCGCCGTCGCGATCGACGATCTCGACGCGGGCATCACCCACGTGGTGCGCGGGGAGGACCACCTCTCCAATACGCCCAAGCAGCTGCTCGTACTGGAGGCGCTCGGTGCTCCCCAGCCGCGCTACGCCCATCTGCCGTTGCTGCATGGTCCCGACGGCAAGAAGCTCTCAAAGCGCCACGGCGCTGCATCTGTGCAGGAGCTCCGCGACGCTGGATATCTGCCACAGGCGGTGCGCAACTACATCGCGCTGCTCGGCTGGGGCAGCGAGGGCGAGGAGACGATCCTCTCAACACAGGAGCTGATCGACCAGTTCAAGCTCGAGCGCGTGAGCCGCAACCCCGCACGCTTCGACGAGACGAAGCTGCGCTGGATGAACGGCGTCTACATCAGGTCGAGCCCGCTTGCCGAGCTTGCCGGCGAGGTCGATGGCTATCTGGAGCGTGAGGACCCAGACGCGGCGTCAGCCGCACGCACCGACCCGACCCGGCTGGAGCAGGCGGTCCGCATCAGCCAGGAGAAGATCCACACCCTGGCGGACTTCTGGCCGCTGTCAGGGTTCCTCTTCCAAGAGCGCGAGATCGACCCCAAGGCGCGGGCGCGATGGCTCGGGCCAGACAGCGTCCGCCTCGCCGGGCAGGCGTGCTCTGCGCTCCAGTCGCTAGGCCCAGACGCCTTCGAGGAGCCGGAGGTGCAGCAGATCCTGGAGCGCCTCGTTGGCGATCTCCAGGTCAAGCCCGGACAGGTCTACCAACCGCTGCGCGTCGCGATCTCGGGCACGACCACCTCTCCGGGCATCTTCGAGAGCATCGCGTTGCTTGGACGGAAAGAGACGCTGAGGCGCATAGAGCAGGCTTTGCGGAGCGCTAGTCCTTAGCGAGCCGGCTCAACAGTTCCCGCTGAGCTGCCGATACCTCCGCAGGTCGCATGTAAAGCGATCTGCAATCGAGATCAGGTGTCTACAGCGTGCCATCCACAGCCACAATGCCGCGGGAGTTGAGCCGGTCCGGCCGTCCGGCGCCCTCCTCACAGGGCGGCGAGCAGCCCCAGGCGGGCGGCGTCCGCCACCAGAACGAGGGTCATGGCCGTCGTCTCACCGGCGCCTTCGAAGCGCTGGAGATGTTCCCTGCGCTGGTCGAGTCGCGCAACCGGCTGCTGGCGGTCGTCTCCAAGGACAATGTCTCCACCGCCGAGGTGGTCTCGACCGTCGAGTCCGACGCCGCCCTGATGGTCGCCGTCCTGCGCATGGCCAACCAGGGCCGCAATGGACGCAGCCGCGTCGATACGGTGCTTGGCGCCGTGGAGCGCCTCTCGCCGCAGATCGTCGACGAGCTCGCGCGCCGCGTCCGGACCTTCGACTTCTTCGAGCGCTCGACAGTCTGGGACTCGGCGCCCGAGCGCTACAGGCTCCATGCGCTTGCCACCCAGAACGCCGCCGACCGGCTCGCCGGCGAGCTGAGCTTCGAGCAGCGCGACCGCCTGGGGGTGGTCAGCTTGCTGCACGACATCGGCAAGCTGGTGCTTATCCACGCCTATCCCGGCTACCCGCAGCAGATCCATCAGGGCGCCCAGACGCCCGAGGAGCGGCTGCGCACAGAGCGCAGAGAACTCGGCATCGACCATGCTCTGGTCGGCGGGGTGCTCGCACGCCGCTGGGGCCTGCCCGCATCGATCGCGACTGTGATCGAGCGCCACCACAACGACGAGGCTGGCGAGGAGGTCGCGCTCGTGCGGTTGGCGGACATGCTCGCCCACTACACGCAGGGCGACCCGGTCTCTCCGACGGAGATGCTGCGCGGCGCGCGCGAGCTCGGCCTCGGTCCCGCGGAGCTGCGCCGCGTCATGTACGAGCTGCCAGGCTCCGCGCCGCAGCGCCAGCGCCACGTCGATCCCTGCCCGCTCTCGGGCCGCGAGCTTGGCGTCCTGCAGCGCCTGGCCGAGGGCAAGGTCTACAAGCAGATCGCCCACGAGCTCACGCTCTCCACGAGCACCGTGCGCACCCATCTGCACAACATCTACGGCAAGCTGGGCGCGGTCGACCGCGCCCAGGCGGTGCTGATCGCCACCGAGCGCGGCTGGCTCTGAGGCTCTGGACGCTCGCTCGAGTCGTGGTCCGGCCTGCTCCGCGCAGAGCCCGGGCAGCCGATTGCGTAGGATCGGCTGTGTGAGCAGCCGATGATCTCGATCACCAGCAAGTCTCCCTACGCAGTGCGCGCGCTGGCCGAGCTCGGCCGCTACACCGATGACGCGCCGGTGCCGATCGGTGAGATCGCGCGCAAGCGCGATGTGCCAGTGCAGTTCCTGGAGCAGCTCTTCGCGGCTCTGCGCCGTGCCGGCATCCTCGCTTCCCAGCGAGGAGTGAAGGGCGGATACCGCTTCGCAAAGGACCCGGGGACGGTCACGGTACTGGAGGTGGTGGAGCTGCTCGACGGGCCGCTTGGGCGGGACGCCGAGGGAGTGTTCGCAGACGCGGCCAAGGCTGCGCGGCAGGCGCTTGCCAGCGTCACGATCGCCGACGTGATCGAGCGAGAGACGCGCGATGCGGGCGCGTCGATGTACTACATCTAGCGGCCGGTCGGCAGCAGCGCCAGATTTGGCTCGGCCATGCGGCTTCTGACCGCGCTGAGAGACGCTGGGTTGGGGCGGTCAGCTGTCACGCAATGTTGCGCACGGACAGGGTGTGGGCACTTGGCAGGTGGCGTCGCGATCACCGAGCATCGCTCGGATGGCGATGAACCGACGAGTGAGATGCAGCCCCCGAGCAGGTAGCCCGGTGTGCGTCCGCCGGGCGCTGTGCCTGTCGTGCACCGAGTGCGATCCGGCGGTGAAGTGGCGCCCCTCGATACGGTGGAAACAAAGACGGCGAGGCGGCGGTGCCGTGGACGCTCGACGGTAGGCTGCTCGGTCGGATGGCTGAGAGCGAACGGCAGACGAGGAGCCAGCGCTACAGGGACGTGCTCGACTATGAGGGCGGGGCGCGCATCGTCGTGGAGTTCACGACGCTCGGCCGCGAGGTCATCGACTATGCGGTCGTACTGACGGTCGATGATGAGCACGGTGAGGCGATGACGGTGCGGGTGTACGACGGCGCGCATGGCGTCAACGACATGCACCGTCATGATCGTGCGGGCGAGAAGGCGCCGGCAGAGTCGTTTTATGCCGGTACTCTTGGGGAAGGGATGCGGGCCGCGATCACCGCAGTGCGCGTCGGCACAAGGAGATGATTGACGCATGGCAAGCAACGTGAACCCCTCGGATTCGCTGACGGCGAAGGCGATGGACCGCGCGATTGACCTGGCAATCGCGGGTGACTCGCTTTATCCCGAACACGCAGCGTTCGTGGACGCCGATTCGCCTCATGCTGGGCACGAGATCACGCGCGCTCTCGATGAGGGCTACGCCGTGGTGCTCATCTCGGCGGACGGGCGCGAGCGGATCATCACCGCTAAGACGCTGGCTGCGAGTCGCTGAGCGGACGATTGCGGGCAAGCTACGACAGCGCCCAGGCGATGAGCTGATCGAACCAGCCGGGTGAGACGAGCAAGACGTAGTCTGGCGCTCCGCCGGCACGCACGCTCAGTTCGCCCGGCTCAGCGTCTTCGTTGAAGCGGAGGTCAACTGGCAGACCACCGTCGTGCACAAGCTCGCGCTGGAAGCCAGGCGGTGGCTTCATCGCTGATGCTCAGTCAGGTCCCCGCATGCCGAGCGTCGCCGCCGCGGAGACCTGCCCGGCGGGCGCCGGCGCCTTGTTGTCTTCGTTTGCGCGCGCGAACCGCCGATCCTTCAGTCGCAGGAACGGCTTCTCGACATACCGATATGAGGCGGCTGCGAGGAGGAGGCTGATCGGCACTCCGATCAGAGCGCGGGTCAGGTTCGGCGCATGCCAGGACTGCAGGGCGGGGAGCGCGTTGATCACCGCCATCAGCACCGCCAGGTGGATCAGATACACCCCGTAGCTGCGACGGCCGAGCCACACCGCTGCGCGTGAGCGCAGCGCCGCCACCGCACGGCTGCTGCCCATGGCGCCCACGAGATACGCAAGCACCAGGGCGCTTGCGATCATCGCGAGCTGCTCCGGGCCTCGCCAGGCGCTCGCTGTCAGCCCGCTGGGCGCGACGAGCACGAACGCGATGAGCACGACGCCGGCGCCAGCGGCAAGCCACGCCGGAACGCGCGGCCGCACGAACGCCAGGCTGCAGCCGAGCAACAGCGGCGTGATGCTGCCGATCGGGCTGTAGTAGACGACGTAGGAGCCAGTCCAGGATTGCAGCGGGATGAGCAGCACCGCCATCGCGATCGCCACAACCAGGCAGACATGCGCGATCCGCTTACCGCTCAAGCGGCTTGCCATGAGCACCAGCAGCACCGGCCAGAGGAGATAGAACTGCTCCTCGACGCTGAGCGACCAGGTCACGTCAAACCATCCGGTGAAGTGTCCGGCGCCGTGGCCCGCGGCCAGGGCAAAGTCGTTGATGTACAGCAAGGAGGCCCCCGCCGCCTCGTACAGGTGGCTCGTGGGCACACCGCTGTGGCCGGTGAGCGCGGCGAGGACCAGCACACCGATTACCACGACGATCAGCGCCGGATACAGCCGCAGTACGCGGCGCGCGTAGAAAGCACCGAAGTCGACCCGTCCCCGGTTGTGCAACTCGGTCACGAGTAGGCTCGTTATGAGATAACCCGAGAGGGTGAAGAACACCGTGACGCCGACGTAGCCGCCGCGGAAGTGGTCGCCGAGGTAGTGAAACGCGATGACCGCGATGATCGCGCACGCGCGCAGCCCGTCGAGCTCTGGTCGATAGGTCCACCGGCTCGGCTGGTCCACCGCCCCGACCGGCGGGTCGGCTGCTGTCGTCATCTGGCGTGCCGCTGTCATGATCCCGCGAAGACTACCCATCGATCATTGCCGACGGGCGAGGAGCATGCTCCGAGGATGAGGGAGCTGCATATGGTCGAGCAACAGGAGTCGGATGGGGATAGAAGCCATCATGCGCGGGAATGACTTTCAAAAGTCGGCACGCCCGTATGCCTCATCGGATGCGTCGCTAGCTGCAGATGGTGAAGCGCAGCATCAGCGTGGGGGAGCTCGCAATGATGGCACGAGCGCGATCGCCGGATCTGGCAAGCAGCACCCTGACCGTCAGGTTGTGCGCGCCCGGGTGCAGACCCTGCAGTGGAATGTAGGAGGTGACACGCCCATGCGACTGATCAGCCAATCTCAGGCTCCTGTGCAGCATGAGTGTGTGTCCGATCAGGTAGGAGTACCCGAGGATCCTGAAGCCGCGTGGCAGGCCGCTGCGATACAGGTCGGCCTCGAGCGTGGAGCCGCGAGCGAAGCAGCCCTCTGGCACAGTCAGGGTGAAGGCGTAGCCGTCCCCTGAAGCGTGAGCTTTCCTCATCGATGGAGTCGGGCTGGCCGGTGGGGGAGAGGAGAGAGTCTGAGTGATCGTCTCGGTCATCGTCTGCGTGGTGGTGGAGGAGACCGTGGTGGTAGTGGCGAGCGTGCTCGATGGCATCGTGTAGGTGATCGCGATCTCAGCTGACTGGCCCGACTGCGCAGATTCAAATGTCGCCCCTGCTGGGCCGAAGCTCGATCCGCCGCCGCCTCCTCCGCCGCCGTCGCCATAGGCGCCTCCGCCGCCGCCGAGATAGCCGCCGCCGCCGCCTCCGCCGCCTGCCGAATCGTCAACGTTGCCGTCGGCTCCGCCGCCACCGAGGCCGGCGCTGCCCGCTGCGCCGCCGGGTTCTTCGCAGGATTGCGGTTCGGGCTCCTGGCCGCCGAGGCCACCGCCGGCGCCCGCGCCACCGAGGCCTCCCGGCTGTGCCGGGGACCCTTCGCAGTCCGCCTGACCGCCGTCTCCGGAGCCTGAGATCCCACTGTCGCCGGCGCTTCCGCCTGCGCCGCCTGGAGAGACGATCGCGCCGCCGCCTCCTCCGCCGCCGGCGGCGACGATCAGCCGCGGATCACCGCTCGCAGCGGTCAGGCCACCGCTGGAAGCAGGCGTGCTGCGAACGTCGGAGGCGCCTCCGCCTCCGCCTCCTGCGCCGTCGTTGCAACGCGAGTCACCCGCTTGCCCTCCGCCGTTCTCGCCGCCCGTCCCGGGAGCACAGCCCACGCCATTTGATCCGGCGCCGCCCACCTCGACGTAGAGGGTTTCCAGGCCGGCTGAAAGCGTGAGCGCGGACGCCTGCACGAGTGCCCCCGTTCCACCTGCCGGTCCGCTGGAGCCCCCTGAATAGTCGCCGCCATGGCCGCCCCGCGCACCTATGGCAGTGATGGCCACGGTCTTGCTTGCGCCCGGCGGTAGGTTGAAGGCTTCCTCGCCGGGCCTTGTGTAGGTGCAGGTGTATTCCTGGCCGTTGATGCTGAGGGCGCCTGCGTGTTCTCCGCTGCCACATGGAGCGATGCCGGTGGAGCCGTTTGCGGAAGTGCTGGCCCCCAACGTGAGGGCGAGGACAGTCATCGCCGCGGCGAGGATTCCGCCTCCGGCTACCGCTGTGAGCCCCGATCTGGCCGGCTTGCGCCTCCAAGCGGCGGTGATGGGGCCGTGCCTGGTCGCGTCCAATGCTGGATCGTGGTTCTTCTCGCCGCAGTGCCTATCCATCTTGCGCTCCTCTTCCGGGGTCATGCCTTGCGTCATCGGCAGTGAGTTGGCCGCGCATGACACCCAAATGGAAAGTTGCCGATACGCGGAGTGACGGGTGGCTCGCGAGCGATGTTGGGGCAGGTCTCGGCAGCTCGCGTCGGCTCCGCCCCGCATGACCACGCCTGCGAACACGCAATGACCGGCGGCTCTTCGCGATTAGGAGTGCGGATTTACCCCAATGCGCGGAGCTGTGCGCGAAGGTAGAACGGGACATGACTCGACGGCTGAGAAGCGGCCGTCTCTAGCAGGGAGATGACCATCATGCTCGCAGTCGTCTATCCGTTCCTCGAAGTCTTCTGGACGATCCTCGTGTTCTTCGCGTTCGTCGTCTGGCTCTGGCTGTTGTTCTCGGTCTTTGCCGACATCTTCCGCAGACACGACACCTCAGGATGGGCCAAGGTGCTGTGGCTGATCTTCATCGTCGTGCTGCCGTTCCTCGGCGTCTTCGTCTACATCATCGCCGAGCACTCCGGCATGACCGAGCGCACGCTCGAACGTCAGCACACCGCGCAGTCGGATTTCGACACCTACGTCAAGTCGGTCGCCGGGCAGGGCAACGGTGGCCCGGCGAGCGAGATCGCAAAGGCCAAGCAGCTGCTGGATGCCGGCTCGATAACGCAGACCGAGTTCGAGCAGATCAAGCGCCACGCGCTGGCGCACTGATCGAGGCCGTGAGGTGGCAACCGAGGGCGGCGATCGGTTGCCACGTCGCAATCGCGGCGTGGTGGGCGCACGCGAGCTGATCTCGCCCGAGTGCTCGTCGTGGCCGCCGACGCTCCCGCGATTGCTGGGTGGCTCTATTGTCCGTCCCTATGGCGGAAATCCCGATCAGCATTGCGGGGCTTGTCGGCGACACGCCGGTCATCCGGCTTACGCGGATGCTCCAGGCCACGCCGGCGGTCAACTCTGGCGTCGAGCTCTACGCGAAGCTGGAGTCGTTCAATCCCGGCGGCTCGGTGAAGGACCGGATCGGGATCGCGATGATCGAGGCCGCAGAGGCCGAGGGCAGGATCGAGCCAGGGCGCAGCACGATCGTCGAGGCCACGAGTGGCAACACCGGCATCGCGCTTGCGTTCGTGTGCGCGGCGAAGGGCTACAAGCTGGTGCTCACCCTGCCACAGGGCATGAGCCGCGAGCGTGAGGTGCTGCTGCGCCTCTACGGCGCCGAGGTGCAGATCACCGAGTCGCTTGGCGGGATGCAGGAGGCGGTGCAGGCGGCGCGGGAGATGGCCAAGGACCCCGACGTCTTCCTGCCGGACCAGTTCTCCAACCCGGCCAACCCGGAGGCGCATCGTCGCGCAACCGGCCCTGAGATCGAGCGCGCTCTCGGTGGCCGCGTCGACGTCTTGGTGGCCGGCGTTGGCACCGGCGGCACGATCACCGGCGTGGGCGAGTATCTGAAGCGCGCCAACCCGCAGCTGCGGGTGGTCGCTGTGGAGCCCGCGGGATCGCCGGTGCTCTCCGGTGGCGCCGCCGGGCCGCACCGGATCCAGGGCATCGGCGCGGGCTTCGTGCCGCCGGTGCTCAACGCGGAGCTGCTCGACGAGGTGATCGCCGTGGCCGATCAGGACGCGATCGCGACCGCATGGCGCTGCGCTCGTGCCGAGGGGCTGCTCGCCGGCATCTCCTGTGGGGCGGCGCTGTGGGCAGCCCTGCAGGTCGCCGAGCGGCCGGCGGCGCAAGGCAAGCGGATCGTCGTGATCATGCCCGACTCGGGCGAGCGTTACGTCTCGCAGGCGTTCTTCGCGCCACAGGGCGCCTAGGCGTCGCCGCCTGCCGGCGGCGGGGGATTGCCCGGCGGCCGACCGCTACGCTTCTCCCATGCTCGGCCTTGGCACCCTCGCGCGGGTCGCAAGAGAGGTGCGGCGAGACATCGCCGCAGCTCGCGAACGCGATCCAGCCGCACGTGACGTGAGCCCGGTGGAGATCCTCGCCACCTGGCCCGGCATCCACGCGCTGCTCTGTCATCGGCTGGCGAGCGCTCTGCGCGAGGCGGGGGTGCCGCTGCTGCCGCGC
This sequence comes from uncultured Actinomycetota bacterium, assembly GCA_963790265.1. Taxonomy (GTDB): domain Bacteria; phylum Actinomycetota; class Thermoleophilia; order Solirubrobacterales; family Solirubrobacteraceae; genus Palsa-744. The sequence continues at coordinate 1,734,076 of CAWBNT010000001.1, read as the reverse complement.
ACGATCGCTTTGGTGAGCAGGACCGCGACCGGCGTGGAGATCCACCCGGCCGCGAGGATCGGCCGGGGGCTGTTCATCGACCACGGCGCGGGAGTGGTGATCGGCGAAACCGCGACGATCGGGGATGACGTCACTCTCTACCAGGGCGTGACGCTCGGCGGCACGGGCTTTCAGACTGGCAAGCGTCACCCGACGATCCAGGACAACGTCACGATCGGCTCGGGCGCCAAGCTGCTTGGGCCGATCACGGTTGGCCACGGCGCGAAGATCGGCGCCAACACGGTCGTGATCACCGACGTGCCGCCGAACTCGACGGTCGTCGGCAACCCCGGACACCCGGTGAAGGTCGAAGGACGCCGCCCGGAGGGCCCCGACGCAGACTGGATCCACCTGCCCGACCCGATCGCGGAGGCGATCCAGTCGCTTGCCACGCGAATCGCCGAGCTGGAGCGCAGGGTGAGCGAGCTGACCGGCGATGAGCCCGAGCGGATCGCGGAGGTCACGCCGCTGCGTCCCACGCGCGGGCGCAGCCCGGCGGGCGGGTAGAGGTATCGCCAGCTTCGGCTGCGAGCTGGATGAAGGTCTGGTTGTCCCGTTGCGACGGTTCGCGGCGGAATCAAGGGCAGATGGTCAAGACGCCGCTCGATCCAGCCCTTGCGTCATCGTTGCAGTCGCTGGCCGAGTGCCAGCTTCAAAGTCAAATATCTCGCGCGGCTGCGTTGGATGCCGGCGCGGTCGGCGTTATGGGGATAGACGCTGTGATTGCGACATCCGTCGTCGGCGTGAGGTCTGTGACGCAGCTTTGGCTCTTCGCGTTGGCGTTGCTTTGCGTCTCGTTTGGGATCGTCGCAACGGCATTGCTCGTGCAGGGCGGAGACGACATGGGGCCTATGGTGCCGGAAGTCGTCGCACGCCGAGGTGTACGTCTTGACCAGGACCTTGTGCGCGACCTGGTGCATGATTTGGCCGATCGCATACTTACCAACCGACGGGCACTCGATCGCAAGGAGCCGAGATTCACGGCGGCGCTCATCTTGACACTGATCGCAGTTGTCGTCGAGCTGGCTGGCCAGGTACACTGATTCGAATGTCTCGCTCAGACTCAGACATTTCGCAGCCTTCACGAGCGGCAGCCGAAGCGCCCTCATCGCGTGAGGAGCAGGCGAACGGCCCCTACATCTTCGAATCGCTCATCATGCCTTCGATAGGCAAAGACATCCGAAACTTCGTGGCCAAGCTGCGGAGCCTGCTCCACCTGAATCGCTGATCGACAGCGACGCCGGCGCGAAGTCTCAGTAGAACACGCACCTGCACCGGTGCCGCTGCCTGGCCTTGTATTCAGGCGCCTGGCCTCGGCTCCAGAGCCAGTTGTCAAGGACGCGCGGCGGCACCCCCGTGCGCGCCGCGATCAGCTCGCAGGCGTGCAAGGCGCACCCCCTGATCTCGCGCTCTGACCCTCCGAGCGACAGCACCTCGCCCGCGTCGATCCGCGCTGAGAGAGCCTTGTCGTAGACCAGCACCCCGTCGCAGCGCAGCACGTGGGGGACGAGGTTATCGGCGAAGATCGTGAGGCGATCGAGGTCCTCGAATCGGGCGACGCCCGCCAGCGCCATGTCGCTCGCGGCGATCTGGGCGCGCTTGTAGAACCCGCGGTCGGCGAACATCGGCATGGCGGAGGCGAGCGCCTGAGCCAGGCGCTCAGCAGATCCGTGCGCCTGTGCGAGAAGGTCGAGTGCTCGTTTGGAGCCGAGCAGGCGCCCGAGGTCGCGCAGCGCCTGCGCGTAGAGGCTCATCAGCTCGCTGCCGGGGTCCTGGTGCAGGATTGCCGCGATCCGGCGGGAGCTGATCTGGCGCATCCAGGCCGCGCTTGGCGGACCGTGGGCGCGTACGTGCTCGGCCAGCGAATATGCGACCGTGAAGTAGCCCGAGAGCGGCCTGCCGTCGAGGCTGCGCTTATGCAGCGTCGGAAACCAGCCCGAGCCGAAGTTGATCGCGTCCAGGGCAAGCATGTAGTCGGCCACGTCCGCGGGCTCGCCCTCCAGGTAGTGGCAGCGAGGATCGAGCGTGGGTGGCGCAGCGGGCGCGATCTCTGCGAGCGCGTCGAGGTCGATCTTCACGTGGCTTGCGCCGGCTGCGATTGCAGCGCAGTTGGAGCGGACCTCTTCGAGCAGGGCCATGGCCAGAACGGTAGGACGCCGTGGCGCCGATCTCTGCTGGGCGGGCGGCTGCGCCTTCCGAGCCCGCAACTATGCTGAGGCTGGATGCCCGCGCAGACAGACTCCGATCGCCTTCAGGCCCTGCTGGAGGGCCTGAACGAGCCCCAGCGCGAGGCGGTCACCCACGGCGAGGGGCCGCTGCTGATCCTCGCCGGCGCCGGCAGCGGCAAGACCACGGTGCTCACGCGCCGGGTCGCGTTTCTGACCTTCAGCGGCCAGGTGCGCCCCTCGGAGGTGCTTGCGATCACCTTCACCAACAAGGCCGCCGCCGAGATGCGCGGCAGGGTGGAGCAGCTGGTCGGCCACAGCACCCGCGGCATGTGGCTGATGACCTTCCACGCCGCCTGCGCCCGGATCCTGCGCGCGAAGGCCGATCTGCTCGGCTACACCCGCTCATTCACGATCTATGACCAGGCCGACTCGCGGCGCCTCACCAAGCGCTGCATGGACGAGATCGGCGTGGACCCCAAGCGCTTCACGCCAGCTGCGGTGCAGTCGCGGATCTCCTCTGGCAAGAACAAGCTCTTCAGCGCCTCGGCCTACCGCGACCAGGCCGACGGCCCCTTCGAAGAGATGATCGCCGAGGTGTACCGCCTCTACGAGCGCGAGCTCGAAGCCGCCAACGCGATGGACTTCGACGATCTGCTCTTCAGGGCCGTCTCGCTGTTCGAGCTTCACCCCGATGTCCGGCGCGACTATGCGACCGCCTTCAGGCACGTGCTCGTGGACGAGTACCAGGACACCAACCATGCCCAGTACCGGCTGCTGCAACTTTTGATCGAACCGGGTGACACTCGCTCCGCTCGCATCCCCGAACCGGCCAGCGGGGGAGAGCAGCCGGCCAGGGGCGAGGCGGTCACGGTTCCGGGGCACCGCAACCTCGCGGTGGTCGGTGACGATGCGCAGTGCCTGGTGGAGGGCACTCTCGTGAGGATGGGTGACGGCAGCTTGAAGCCCATCCAGGACGTGCGGGTCGGCGAAGAGGTGCTCTCGTGCTTTGGAAGTGGTGACATGCGCCCGGCCAAAGTGCTGCGCACCCACCGCTCGGTGGCAAGTGAGGGCATCAGGATCGTCCTTCGCAGCGGCCGCCAGATCGTCAGCACTCCCGAGCACACGCATTTTGCGGGTTACCGCCTCGGGTTCACTCCGCAGATGCATATGACCTACCTGATGCGACGGCGCGAGGAGGGCTTTCGAGTCGGCACTTCTCGCACCTATACTGCCGGTCAGATCAAGCCGGTGGTGGGCGTTGCGCTACGGGCCAGGACTGAGAGCGCCGATGCCGCATGGGTGGTCGGCACCCACGAGACCGAGGCGGACGCGCGAGCGCACGAGGCCCTGCTCTTTCTCCGCTATGGCCTGCCGACGATTCCGTTCGTCGCACGCCCCAACGGGCGCGAGAACGGCTTGGTTGGCGACCAGGAGCTGATTGACGAGCTCTTCTGGAAGCTCGACACGGTGGAGGCAGGTTGCGATCTGCTCGCAGACCAGGGGTTGGACTATTGCCAGCCGCACTTCGTGCCCAAGTCTCACGAGGGCGCCCGCCGGATCGTCACCGTGACGCTTTGCGCCGACCGTCGTGGGCGGACACCTATGCACTTGATCGCTTTGGGCGGTCGTGACACAGCAGCTCGGGCGGCTCTCGAAGGGATCGGCCTGAGTGTCCGTCCCGCCAAGCGGGGCTCGGAGAGTTGGCGCTATGAGTCCTGTTTCAAGGGCTTCTCCGCGGTGCTGGAGGTCGTCTCCCGTATCCAAGAGGTGCTCGATGTTCACGTGCGCTATCAGGCACGCTTGGGGAGCCAACAGACGGACGGATCCCGTAACACGCTTCCATTCATCCCAGCGGGGTCGATATGCCCGGGCATGGCGATGTTCACCGAGGATGGCGGCTACGACCTCGTAGATACCGTCTCACGGGTCCCGCTCGATAGGCCGGTCTTCGATCTCGACATCGAGGCGACCCACAATTTCACTGTCGAGGGGGTGCTGACTCACAACTCGATTTACGGCTTCCGAGGTGCCGACGTCAGCAATATTCTCGACTTCGAGCGCGACTTCCCGGATGCCCGCGTCGTCAAGCTGGAGCAGAACTACCGCTCCACCCAGAACATCCTCTCGGCCGCCAACGCGGTGATCTCCCACAACCGCGAAGGGATCGACAAGCGGCTCTGGAGCGAGCTCGGCGATGGCTCCACGCTGCACGTTCGCAGCCTGCAGGACGAGCACGCGGAGGCGCGGCTGATCGTGGGGGAGATCGAGCGGTTGCTTGACGAGGATCTGGCGACGCGTTCTGAGATCGCGGTGCTCTACCGCACCAATGCGCTCTCGCGCGTGGTCGAGGACGCCCTGATGCGAAACGAGATCGCCTATCAGGTGATCGGCGGCACGAAGTTCTACGAGCGCGCTGAGGTCAAGGACGCGATGGCCTACCTCTCGCTGATAGCCAACCCCCAGGACGCCGTCAGCTTCCAGCGGATCGTCAACTCGCCGCGGCGCGGGATCGGGCAGGCGTCGGTCGCGAAGGTGCTCGCGCACGCCGCTGCGACTGACCTGCCGATCTGGAAAGTCGCCTCCGTGCCACAGGAGGTGCCGGGGCTCGCCGCCGCCGCGATGAAGGCGATCGGTCGCTTCATGGCCACGATGACCGAGCTGCGCGAGGTGGCGGGCAGTGGCGTGAGCGTCGCCGAGCTGCTGGAGCAGACGTTGCAGAAGACCGGCTACCTGGAGGCGCTTGCAGCCGAGCGCACGATCGAGGCGCAGGGACGGCTGGAGAACCTGGAGCAGCTGATCGACGTCGCCGCCGAGTTCGACGAGCGCGAGGACATCGAGTCCGAGGACCAGATCGCGTTGCCGGAAGCGGAGACCTCCATCGCCGAGAGCTCCGCCCAGGATGCGCTGCCGCTCCTTGAGCTCGCTCCCGAGCCGGCCGCGGCCTCCGGCCTTGGGCTCTTCCTGCAGCAGATCGCGCTGGTAGCCGATGCGGATAGCCGCCGCGATGAGGATGGCCTGATCACGCTGATGACGCTGCACAATGCCAAGGGCCTCGAGTACCCGGTCGTGTTCATCGCCGGCTGTGAGGAGGGCATCTTTCCTCACTCGCGGGCGATCGACGAAGGCGGCATCGAGGAGGAGAGACGCCTCTTTTATGTGGGTGTCACCAGGGCGATGCGCGAGCTCTACCTCACCTACGCGCGCAGGAGGCGCCTGTTCGGCGAGCCGACCGCGAGCCTACCGAGCTCCTTCCTGGAGGAGATCCCGGGCGAGCTGATCGACTTGGAGGAGGAGCAGGAGCGCGGCTTCGGCTTCTCCGGCGCGCCTTCGGCTGGCATCCGCCCGGCGCTCGGCGGCTTCCCGGCGCTCGGTGGTGGCGTTCGGGCCACGGACGCGCGTCGCCGATCGGGCAACGGAAGCTCGGTGCCGACGTTTCGGCTCGGGGAGGACGTCGTCCATGCGGCTTTCGGCGAGGGAGTCGTGACTGCTGTGGAGCCGGACGGCGTGATCGTCGTGCGCTTCGCCAGCGATGGCAGCGAGCGCAAGCTGATCGCCGAGTACGCGCCGGTCAGCCGGCGTTAGACGTACGATCCCGCTCGTGAGCGCGAAAATCATCGATGGCAAGGCGGTTGCGGCGCGCGTGCGCGCGCGGGTCGCCGAGGAGGTGGCGGGCTTCACGGCTCGCACCGGCAGGACCCCAGGCCTTGCGACGGTGCTCGTCGGCGAGGATCCCGCTTCGGCGGTCTACGTTGGCGGCAAGCAGAAGGCCTGTGCCGAGGTGGGGATGCGGCCATTCGACGAACGGCTGCCCGCGGATGCGACCCATGAGCAGGTGGCTCAGACTCTTGTGCACCTGAACGAGAACCCCGACGTGAGCGGCATCTTGCTGCAGCTGCCGGTGCCCGCACATCTGGACGGCCCCTCGTTGACCGGGCTGATCGACGCCGTCAAGGACGTCGATGGTCTGACACCCGTGAACGCCGGCCTGCTCTCCCTCGGCCGTGAGGGCCTGCGGCCCTGTACACCGCTCGGAGTGATGGAGCTGTTGCGGGAGGCCGGCGCGCAGCTGGAGGGAGCAGAGGCGGTGGTGATCGGGCGCTCGAACCTGTTCGGCAAGCCGATGTCGGCGCTGCTGCTGGCCGCCAACGCGACCGTGACGACCTGCCATTCGCGCACGCGCGACCTGCCCGGAGTGTGCGCCCGCGCCGACGTCCTGATCGCGGCGGTGGGGCGGGCGCGGATCGTCGGCGCCGATTTCGTCAAGCAGGGCGCGGTCGTGATCGACGTCGGCATGAATCGGCTCACTCCCGAGCAGGCCGGCAATCGCAGCGGGCTGGTCGGTGACGTCGACTTCGATGTGGTCTCGTCGCGCGCCTCGGCGATCACGCCGGTGCCTGGCGGCGTCGGCCCGATGACGATCGCGATGCTGCTGGGCAACACATTGCAGGCCGCGAAGATGCAGGTCGGCCAGGCGGTGGCATGAGGCGGCTCGGCCGGATCCGGCTTGGCGAGCTGATGGCGCTCGCGGGCGCTATCTGCGTGATCGTCGCGCTGACGCAGCCCTGGTATGGCGGCGCAAACCCGGCCCAGGGCGCCGATGCTGCAGGGCGTCTGGATGCCTGGTCGAGCTTTGGACCAGCGGTGGTGCTGCTGATGATCGCCTGCGTCGTCGCGCTCGCGCTCGTGCTCGCGACGGTCTTCGAGCGCTCCACGGCGCTTCCCGTCGCCTCGGCGGTGTGGAGCACGTTCTTCGGCTTGATTGCGACGATCGCGGCGATCGTGCGGCTGCTGGAGCGTCCCGATGGCGCGAGCGGACTGGAAGCCGGCGCGTGGCTCGGGCTGGCCGGCGCGGTCCTGATCCTCGCCGGCGGCTGGCAGTCGATGCGCGACGAACGCCCGGAGCTCTACGCCGCGGCCGACGCCGAGCACCGTCGGCTATAGGCAAGGGTTCTCAGGTCCCTAGAATCCCGGCCGTGATCGAGCGGGACGAGGTTCTCCATGTCGCACGCCTTGCGCGCCTTGCGCTGAGCGAGCGCGAGATCGAGGCGATGCAGGTCGAGCTGTCCAAGGTGCTCGACCACGTTGCGAAGATCGGCGAGCTGGACCTCGACGGTGTGCCGCCGAGCACCCACGTGGTCGAGGTGACCGGCGCGCTGCGTCCCGATGAGCCGCGCCCATGCCTGCCTCGCGAGGTCGCGCTGGGCGTCGGCGCCGGCCGTGAGCGAGGACGGGTTTCTCGTCCCAAGCCCGCAGGCATGAGCACCAGCGGTGCGATCAGGGAGGACTGGATGTCCTCCCACAGCGTCAGAGGTGCTCAGAGGATGGAGGCGCAATGAGCTCCTCTGAGATCGTTCGGCTCTCCGCCCGGGAGGCGGCTGAGGCGGTGGCCGGCGGCGAACTGGACTCACGTGAGCTGTTTACGGCGTATCACGAGCGCGCACGCGAGCATGGCGGCGCGGACGCGCTGAACTGTTTCACCTGGCTCCCAGAGGAGCCGCAGGCAAAATCGGCGCATGAGAGTCCGCTCGGTGGCGTCCCGCTGGCGGTGAAGGACCTCTTCTGCACGGAGGGCGTGCCGAGCCAGTCCGGCTCGAAGATCCTGGAGGGCTACCGGCCGCCGTACACCGCGACCGCTGTGCGCAAGCTCCAGGAGGCCGGCGCGGAGATGCTCGCCAAGACCAACCAGGACGAGTTCGCGATGGGTTCCTCCAACGAGAACTCCGCCTTCGGCCCCGTCCTGAATCCTTGGGATCGCGGCCGGGTGCCCGGCGGCTCCTCGGGTGGCAGCGCCGCCGCGGTCGCCGCGGGTCTTGCGCCGTGGGCGCTTGGCACCGACACCGGCGGCTCGATCCGCCAGCCGGCGGCGCTGTGCGGGATCGTGGGCTTGAAGCCGACCTATGGCGCGGTATCCCGCTACGGGATGATCGCCTTCGCATCCTCGCTGGACCAGGCTGGTCCGCTGACCCGCAACGTCACCGACGCGGCGCTGATGCTGCGCCACATGGTCGGCCAGGATGCCTGCGATGCGACGTCGCTGTCCTTCCCGGAGCCGATCGGGGTGCCTGACGGTGTGCGGTTGGACGGTGTGCGCCTCGGGGTAGCAGCGGAGCTTGGCACCGGCAGCGCCGCCGCTGACGCGGGCATCGAAGATGGCGTCGCGCAGGCGTTCGAGCGCACGCTGAAGCTCGCCCAGGAGCTGGGGGCGAGCATCGAGACGATCGAGCTGCCGCACGCGCCGCACGCGCTGGCCGCCTACTACGTGCTGGCTCCGGCGGAGTGCTCCTCGAACCTCGCGCGCTTCGACGGGGTGAGATACGGGCTTCGTGTCGAGCCGGGTGGGGGCGATGCGCCCGAGGGCGACCGCGGCCTGCTCGGCATGTACACGCGCACGCGCCACGACGGCTTCGGGGCCGAGGTCAAGCGACGGATCATGCTTGGCACCTACGCGCTCTCGGCCGGCTATTACGACGCCTACTACGGCCGCGCGCAGCGGGTGCGCACGAAGATCGCCGAGGACTTCAAGAAGGCCTTCGAGCGGGTCGACTTCATCCTGGCGCCGACCTCGGCGAGTGTCGCCTTCGAGCTTGGCGCCCTCACCGAGGACCCCTGGTCGATGTACATGAACGACTACTTCACGGTGCCGATGTCGCTGGCTGGCATCCCCGCGATCTCGATTCCCTGTGGCCTCTCCGGCCAGGGTCTCGGTCCGGGCGGGGCGGGCCTGCCGGTCGGCCTGCAGATCGCCGGACCGGCCTTCAGCGAGAACCGGATCATGCAGGCCGCCCACGCGCTGGAGGCGGCGATCGGCTTCGACTCGACGGCGGCGTTCGCATGAGCGAGTCGGCGTTCGAGCCCGTGATTGGGCTCGAGATCCACGTCCAGCTCTCCACACAGACCAAGATGTTCTGCGGCTGCGGGCTCTCCTTTGGGGAGCCGCCGAACACGCGCACCTGCCCGGTCTGCCTGGGACTGCCGGGAGCGCTGCCGGTCGCCAACGGGATGGCGGTCCACTACGGGCTGATGATCGGGCTGGCGCTCGGCTGCGAGCTTGCGCCGCGGTCGGTCTTCCACCGCAAGAACTATTTCTATCCGGACTTGCCGAAGGGCTACCAGATATCCCAGTTCGACGAGCCCCTATGCAGAGGCGGCCAGCTGGGCGAGGTCCGCATCCACAGGGTCCACCTGGAGGAGGATGCGGCCAAGCTCACGCACGTCGGCGCAAGCGGGCGCATCCACGGCTCCGACGCGAGCATCGTGGACTTCAACCGCGGCGGCACGCCGCTTGCCGAGATCGTGACCGAGCCCGACATCCGCTCGCCAGAGCAGGCCAGCGAGTGGCTTAGGCTGCTGCGGGTGACACTGCGGAGCCTTGGCGTAAGCGACGTGAACATGGAGGAGGGGTCGTTGCGCTGCGACGCGAACATCTCGCTGCGCCCGGCGGGCAGCGATCGGCTTGGCGTGAAGACCGAGATGAAGAACATGAACTCCTTCCGCTTCATCGAGCGCAGCATCAGGGCCGAGCTCGCGCGCCAGCAGAAGATCCTGGAGTCCGGGGAGCGCGTGATCCAGGAGACGCTGCATTTCGATCCGGCCTCCGGCCGCATCACCTCGCTGCGCTCCAAGGAGGAGGCGCACGACTACCGCTATTTCCCCGAGCCCGACCTGTTGCCGATCGCAATCTCGCCGGCGATGCTGCACGCAGCCCGCGAGGCGATGCCCGAGTTGCCGGCTGCGCGGGCCAACCGCCTTGCGCAGCAGCATGGCCTGAGTGTCGAGAGCGCGGAGCTGCTTGCCTTCAGGGACGGGCTCGGTGACTACTTCGAGCAGGCGCTCGCGGAGCGCGCCGATCCGGCGCCGCCACCGCAGGCGCTCGCCAACTGGCTGCTCACCGATCTCCTGGGCCGGCTGGAGGAGGGGCAGGAGCCGGCGCAGAGCAAGGTGAGGCCTACGGCGCTTGCATGCCTTGTTGGGCTCGTAGCCGGCAAGCAGATCAGCGTCGGCGCAGGCAGGCAGGTGCTCGACCGACTCCTTGCGGACGGCGGCGATCCGCTCGCCATCGTCGAAGCGGAGGGCCTGGGCGCAATGGGCGAGGGCGAGGAGCTGGTGGGCGTCGTGGCGGCAGCGATCGCCGCCAACGCGGACGCCGCGGAGCGCGTGAAGGCGGGCAATGCGAAGGCCGTCGGGCCGATCGTCGGCTACGTGATGCGCGAGACCAAGGGTCGCGCCGACGGCGGCGAGGTCAACCGTCTGATCGCCGAGCAGCTCGGCGTTTGAGACGTGCGGCGCGCAGATGCGCGCATCGCATGTCGGCATTGAAGAGACTCGATCGTCTCATATCTTGGACTGCCGTCCAATGTGAGTCGTGCGGCGTGCGGGCAACATGCGCTCATGAAGAGATCGCACTCACACCAGACGTCCTGCGCTTCGCGTCGGTTCTTCCTGCTGCCCGAGGACCCGGTGGGCGAGTCAGGGCAGAGACCGCGGGTCCGTCGCTACCAGCTGGCGAGCATCGGGCGGCGCTCGGCATCCGATGGGGCGGAGATCGCAATGGCGCGTCTGACTGGGGAGCTTGGCCAATTCTTTCGCTCCGGCAGGTAGCGACACCCCCGTTCTGTCCCGTGTCTTCCGCAGGGACAGGCGAGCGGTAGCCGGGCGGGTCGCCTCGCCCGCCCGGCTGCCGCGCTCCCATCCGGTGGGAGCGCGGGCCACTGCGCCACAACTGCCGCTCGACCGTCTACGCTGAGAGCATGAACGAAACTCATTCGCGCTCGATCGGCAGAACGGTCCTCGCAGTCTTGGTCCTAGGCGTCGTGGGCTGGTTCCTGCTGCACTTCCTCGTCGGCTTCGTGGTCTGGCTTGCGACCGTCGCCGTGGTCGTGCTTGCTGTGGTCGCCGTGATCTGGGCCCTGCGCATACTGCTCTAGGTCCATGGCCTCGCTCGGCTATGTCGTGATCGCCATTGCCTTTGGCGTCGCCGGCGGCATCGTGGGCAAGGTCAAGGGCAGCTCCTTCCTGCTGTGGTTCCTGATCTCAGGGGCGGTGCCGATCCTGGGCTTGATGGCCGCAATCGCATATCGCTCCGAGCGAAACGAGTTGCGACGCAAGTGCCCGCGCTGTGGCAAGATCGTGAAGATCTACGATGCCCTCTGCATGCGTTGCGGCGCGGAGCTCGAGCTGCCGGAGGTTGCGGTGATGTCGGAATCGATGGAACAGCGGCAGCGAGGTGGCGTGAGCGCCTAGAGGAGGAGTCGAAGACTCCAGCGCAAGCGCCGAATCACTTCCTGCCCATGAACATCATGAGAATCGGGAGGAGATCGCCCTTCTTGGAGGCGATGAGCTCCTCCAGCGCGCGCTCGCTGGCCAGCAGACGGGCCTGGCGCCCGCCGATGTCCTTGATGTCTCCCACCACACGACCGTCGATCAGGTCGAAGCCAAAGCCGAGCCCTATGTCGATGACCATCTCACCGACGTCCTCGCAGCGCACCTTCGTGCCCCCGTCCTGGAGGCTCGAGATCGCCTCCTTGACGGTGAGCGCGATGTGGTCGACCACTCGTTTGATCTCGCCGCTGTCGGCCTTGACCATGCGGGCCGACGCGATGACCCTGTCCATCACGTTCTTGTAGACAACTCCGAGCTCGATGGTCGCTCCCTCGTCCTGCCCCAGCTCCTCACCGTATGTGCGCACGGAATCCGCGGAGAACCCGATCACCTGGTTCATGGGTGCATCACCGGCATACAGGTTCTCCGGATTGAGGTAGAGCGCGCGATAGATCGACTTCAGGATCTGATCGGCCCCGGCGCTCGGCGTGTGCGCGACACCGAGCGCGCTTGCCATGTGAGAGAAGCGCGCTTTGTGGTCGGTCGGCTGGAGGCGGTCGAACTCAACGGCCAGCGCTCGCTTCAGCGTGGCGTTGCGCACCACGTGGCGCAGGTTGTCCGAAGCCTTGACGCCCTTCAGCTTCTTCAGCGCCGCTGGCCAGGATGGGCGGCCCATCCCGGAGGGGCGGAACTCCTTCAGCACGGGCACCGGCTCGCCGCGTCCCACAGGGCGCTTCTGCTCCGCCAGCCACTTCATGAAGGCATCCAGGAACTCTCTGTTGTTGCCGTACGGCGGGCGGTCGTCGCGGACGAACTCGACCAGCCGTGCCTTCAACCCGTAGGTCTTGTAGTTCCTGCGCTCCAGCTCTGGCAGGACGACGCCGTTGAACAGCGTGAGAACCTTCTTGGATCGATGCGTGAACGTCTCCTCGTCGATCTTGATCGCGCGCGCCAGGGAGATCTGCGGCCTCCCGAGCAGCTGCGCGACCGCTCGGTTGCCCGCGGTGTGCTGAAGGCTCTGCGCCCAGCCGCCCGTGGGCGCTGATGGCGCCTGCCGCTCAGCTGTCGGTGCGCGGACCTGCTTCGCCTGCCTCGGCGCAAGCTGGCTTGGCATGAGGCGAAGCTAGCAGCCGCGCGCACTCTGCGCCAGCCGCGCGGACGGGAGGCTCAGCCCGCGGCCCGGCAGGACTCACAGAGGCCGAAGACGATCAGCTGGGCCTCCTCGGGCGCAAATCCCGCGGCCCGGGCGCCCGCGAAGGCCTCGAGGTCGATCTGGGGCGCCTGCACGTCGACGATCTGGCCGCAGCGGCGGCAGGCGGCGTGGGCGTGAGGGGTGCTGCGAGACTCGAACAGCAGCGCCCCGGTGCCCGTGCTCACCCTGCGAACGAGACCAAGGTCCTCCAGCAGCTCCAACGTCGCGTAGATCGTGGGTAGCGAGATGCTCGGCAGCGCCTCGTTGACGCTACCGAGAACCTGCTCGGCGGTCAGATGACGCTGCCGCTCGCAGACCGCGCGGTGCACGAGCAGCCGCTGCGAGGTGACCCGATGCCCGCCCTCGCGCAGACGCTCAGTCAGCTGTCGGTCGAGCTGCGCGGTCGCCCTGACCTGCTCGGTTGTCGTACTCATCGCAGGGATTCTAGCGCTATTAGGGCTGCCTTAGAGAACTTAGGCCACCCTTATTTGAAATTACTTATTATAATTGCGGACTGTATGGCGACCCCAGAGCAGACGATCAAGCGTCGTGAGGAAGGGCTGATCGCGCGCCTGATCCATCGCTGGGGCTTCGAATCCGAGCGCGACTTCTTGCTGCGCGTCGTCCAGCCGGGCCTGGTCGGCCTGATCGACGGCACGGTCTCATCGCTTGCGCCGATCTTCGCCGCGGCCGTCTCATCGAGCTCGCGCACCGCCTTCCTGGTGGGCGTGGCGACCGCGCTCGGCGCCGGGGTGAGCATGGGGATGTCGGAGGCGCTCTCGGACACCGGCGCCGCCACCGGCCGTGGCTCGCCGGTCGTGCGAGGTTCGATCACGGGCCTGATGACCGCCGTGGGCGGCATCTTCCACACGCTTCCGTTCCTGATCTCCGAAGTCCACAAGGCGCTGATCGTCGCCGGGATCGTGGTCGCGATCGAGCTGTTCGCGATCGCGTGGGTGCGCTTCCGCTTCCTGGAGGTCTCGCTGCGCTCCTCGTTGCTGGTCGTGACGCTCGGCGGCGTGATCGTGCTCGGGATCGGCGTCGGGGTCGGCGCAAGCTGAGCGCCGGCGATCTGACTGCGCCAAAACCCGCTGTTAGACTGCCTTCATGCGCGCCGTTGACGCAATAATGGAATGCCTGAAGGCCGAGGGCGTGGATGTGGTGTTCGGGCTGCCGGGCGGTGCGAACCTGCCGACCTACGACGCCTTCGTGGATGCCGGGATAAAGCACATCCTCGTGCGTCACGAGGCGGGCGGCGGGCACGCCGCCGAGGGCTACGCCAAGGCGACCGGCAAGGTCGGGGTGGCGCTGGCCACCAGTGGCCCCGGCGCGACCAATCTGATCACGCCGATCTGCGACGCGATGATGGACTCCGTGCCGGTCGTGTTCATCACCGGCCAGGTACGCACCGAGCTGCTCGGTACAGACGGCTTCCAGGAGGCGGACACGATCGGGATAACGATGCCGATCGTCAAGCACTCCTTCATGATCCAGGACCCGGCCGAGGTGCCGCGGGCGATCCACGAGGCTTTCTACCTGGCGCGCAGCGGACGCCCCGGCCCCGTGCTGGTGGACGTTCCGCAGGACCTCTCGCGCGCCGAGATCGACTACGAGCCGGTGACAGACGTGCACCTGCCCGGCTATCAGCCGACCGTGGAAGGCAACCAGAAGCAGATCCGCCAGGCCGCCAAGGCACTGGCCGCCGCACGGCGCCCGGTGATCTACGCGGGCGGCGGCGTGGTCAACGCCGAAGCAGCGGCGGAGCTGACCGAGTTCGCGACCGCTGACCGTTTTCCCGTGACCTGCACCCTGATGGGTCTTGGCGCCTTCCCGGCGCAGCACCCGCAATGGCTTGGGATGCTCGGCATGCACGGCACGCGGGCCGCCAACTACGCGATCGACGAGGCCGATCTGGTCTGCGCGATCGGGGCGCGCTTTGACGACCGCGTCACGGGCAAGCTCTCGGAGTTCGCGCCGCGCGCGAAGTTCATTCACATCGACGTCGATCCGGCCGAGATCTCAAAGAACGTGCCCGCCCACATCCCGATAGTGGGAGACGCCAAGCACGTGCTCAGCAAGCTGATCGTCGAGTACAGGGCGCTGGCCCCCGACGGTGCCCGCCTGGCCGACTGGTGGAAGCGCATCGAAAGCTGGCGCGAGCGCTACCCGCTCTCCTATAAGGACTCAGAGGACTCCGAGATCAAGCCTCAGTACATGATCCAGGCGCTCTATGAGGCGACCGGGGGCGCAGGCCATCATCACAAGCGACGTCGGCCAGCACCAGATGTGGACCGCGCAGCACTACCACTTCCCGCAGCCGCGCCGCTGGATCAACTCCGGCGGCCTTGGCACGATGGGCTTCGGGCTGCCCGCCGCGATGGGCGCCGCCGTCGGCTGCCCCGACCGCCTGGTGTGCTGCGTCGCCGGCGACGGCTCGGTGCAGATGAACGCCCAGGAGCTTGCGACCTGCGCGCAGGAGGGCATCCCGATCAAGGTGTTCATCATGAACAACGGCTACCTGGGCATGGTGCGCCAGTGGCAGGAGCTCTTCTGGGATCGCCGCTACAGCCAGGTGGAGACCGGCGCCTACCCCGATTTCGTCAAGCTCGCCGAGGCCTATGGCGCGACCGGCATGCGGCTCTCCGACAAGGGCAGCCTGGTGGAGGACATGAAGCGCGCGATCGAGATCGACGGTCCGGTGGTGGTCGACGTGAAGGTGACCCGCGAGGAGAACACCTACCCGATGATCCCCACGGGGCACGCCGCGCGCGAGATGGTGGGATGAGCAGTGTTGCTCGTCAGGTCAAGGCCGCCGGGAGGGCGGCTACAGACTCAAAGTCGGCTGGATGTCGACCGGAGTAGCTAGCAAGTGATGGGTGAGCCAGGGACCAAGGAGCCGCTCAGACTCGATGAGCTCGAGGCGGCCGGCAGCCTGCGCACCGGGCGCAAGCACACCCTCTCGATCCTTGTCGAGAACAAGACGGGCGTGCTGAGCAGGATTGCGGGTCTGTTCGCGCGGCGCGGCTTCAACATCGACACGCTGACGGTCGGTCCCACCGACGACGATGCGATCTCGCGCGTCACCCTCACGCTGGACGGAGCGCTGCACCCGATCGACCAGGTGACCAAGCAGCTGCACAAGCTCGTCAACGTCCTGAAGATCAGGGACCTGGAGCCCGAGGACACCGTCACGCGCGAGCTCGCGCTGTTCAAGCTTGCCGTCGACGGCAGCCAGCGCGGCGAGCTGATGCAGGTGACGGAGATATTCAGGGGCAAGATCGTGGACGTGACCAAGCGCTCGGTGGTCGTGGAGATCACCGGCACGACCGAGAAGGTCGAGGCATTCGAGAGCATGGTCCGGCCCTTTGGCCTGATCGAGATGATGCGCACCGGCGAGATCGCGATCTCGCGCGGGCGCGGCGAGACCTGAGCCCGCGCTTCGGCTCTCGCGCGGCGCTAGCAGGGCCGCGCAGACTAGTCGGAAACACGGCCAGGTAGAATCCATCGCGGTGGAGCCACGCACCGCCACTGCCGCAGCGCCCGCCGATCGGCGATCGGGCTCAGTCCGCGTCGATCAGGGCGAGCCGCTCACGCTCAGCCCCGCGGTGCGTGGGACGCTCTCATCAGTGCTGGCCTCGGCCGTCTCGCGCGCAAGGCGCCGGGGAGTCCCAACGCTTGCCTCGATCACAGCGCCGCTGCCAGCGGATGTCGACCCGAGCGCCGTGGCACTCGGCTCGCGACGCAGGGGGGAGCCGTGGTTCCTCTTCGAGCAGCCCGCCAGAGAGCGTATGGCGCTTGCGGCGCTCGGCGAGGCGACCGCAATCGAGTCCGCCGGCGCAGGCCGCTTCGAGGAGGTGGCAAAGCGCTGGCGCGAGCTTGCCGCCGGCGCGGTCAGCTGGGGGGAGGGAGTCGAGGAGGCCGGCCCCGTGGCGCTCGGCGGCTTCGCCTTCGCGGCCTCCGGGGCGTGTTCGCCGGTGTGGTCGGGGTTCGCAGCTGCTTCGCTGATCGTTCCCGAGGTCGCGATCGTCCGCGATGGCGGCGCCGCTCGGATCACGCTCACCGCTCTGGCTGGCCCAGACGATGCGCCCGAGCGGTTGCTTGCGCGGCTGGAGGGCCGTCTGGCGGAGCTGCGCGCGCGCAGCCTGCCGCTGCTGGATCCCGACCCAACCACGCGCTGCGTGGTCTCCAGCGCGATGCCGCCCGAGCACTATGAAGCGGCGGTCGCCCGCGCCAAAGACCTGATCGAGGCGCGCCGCATCCAGAAGATCGTGCTTGCGCGCGAGGTCCAGGTGCACGCGCCCAAGGATCACGATCCGGCCGCGATCTTCGACGTGTTGCGGGAGGCGTTTGCGAGCTGCTTCGTGCTGTGCGTGGGGCGCGGGGATGCGACCCTGGTCGGGGCGAGCCCAGAGCTGCTCGTGCGGCGCGAGGGCCAGCGCCTGAGCACGCTCGCGCTCGCCGGCTCCAGCAGGCGCAGCGCCGACCCGGCCGTCGACGGGCACCTCGGCGAGCAGCTGCTGCGCTCCGCCAGCTACGGCGAAGAGCACGCGATCGTCGTGCGGCGCATCGAACGCACGCTGCAGCCGCACTCGGTCTGGGTTGCGGCGGCAAGAGAGCCTCAACTGGCTCAGATCGCCAACATCCAGCATCTCGCGACCCCGATCAGGGCACAGCTTGCGACCCCGATGGACGCGATCGAGCTGGCGGCGCTGCTGCATCCGACGCCGGCGATCGGTGGCGAGCCCTCGGCTCCGGCGCTGGAGCTGATCCCCGCGCTGGAGGGGCTCGACCGCGGCTGGTACGCGGGGCCGGTGGGGTGGACCGACGCCACCGGCGACGGCGAGTTCTGTGTCGCGCTGCGCTGCGCGCTGCTGCGCGGACGGGTCGCCCACTGCTACGCGGGCAACGGGATCGTCAGGGACTCAGATCCAGCGAGCGAGCTGGCCGAGACCGAGGTGAAGCTGAGCGCGCTGCTGCCGCTGCTGGCAGGCTGAGCGCCTGCTCAGGGCCGCGAGATCGCCTCTGAGGCCGCGTGCCAGATGCGACGGTGCAGTTGCACATTGGCCTCGCGATCGCCGTGGACTTCGACGATCGTGCTCAGCGGCGAATCGATGCTGCGCTCCAGCGCGGCTCTGAAGGAGGGCAGGTCGGCCACGCGCTCGTGGCGCAGACCGTATAGGGCGGCGGCGGCGGAGAAGTCCAGGCCGGTGGGTGTGGCGATGTGGCGCGTGTAGATGTCCTGGCCGGCGGCGCCCTGGCTTGGCAGCGGCGTGTCGGCTGGCGCGCGCGCGAGCGAGGCGCTTGCGAGCGGCAGGAAGTCGAAGATGCCGCCGCCGCCGTTGTCGATGAGCACGATCGTCAGCGAGAGCTCCAGGCGGCTCGCGGCCAGCAGACCGCCGATGTCGTGTGCCAGCGCGACGTCGCCGATCAGCAGCACGACGGGACCCGTTTGCGCGGCCGCGGCGCCGAAGGCGGCCGAGACGGTGCCGTCAATTCCGTTGGCGCCGCGGTTGCAGAGCACCCGCGGCGGGTCGTCGCGCACCGGCCAGAAGGTCTCGATCTCGCGGACCGGCATCGAGGAGGCCACGAACAGGGTCGCCTGCTGGGGTAGCAGCACGCCGAGCTCACTCGCAAGCGCAGGCTCGCTGAGGTCTGCGCCGAGGCTCGCCCGGATCGCCTCGCCTGCGCGCTCGTCTGCTCTGCGCCAACGTGCAAGCCATTCCTGCGCCTGCGAGCCCTCGAACACGGTGGATGCGAGCTCCTGTAGCGCGCTCTGCGGGTCGAGCGCAAAGGACTCCTGGAGCACCGCGGCGGGGTCCTGCCAAGCACCCTCGGGGTCGAGCGCGACCTGAACGACGTCGGGCATCTGCGCCAGCCAGTTGCGCAGTGGCTTGGAGGTCGGCAGGTCGCCGATCCGCAGCACGAGATCGGGCTTGACGCGCTGCAGGAAGGCCTCGTCGCGCAGCAGCGCGTCGTAGTGGGCGATCGCCGCGGCCCCGCGGCGCGCGCCTGACATCGGGATCGGCCAGCAGCGGCCAGCCGGCGGCGGAGCAGAAGGTTGCGGCGGCCTGCGCGAAGGAGCCTCCCGCCGGGACCGCGCTCCTCGCGCCCGGCGACCACTATGCCCCTGCGGGCGCTTGCGGCCAGATCGCGAAGGCGAGTCATGCTCTCGCCGGGCGCAGCGGAGGCCGCGGCGTGCGAGCGTCCTAGGTAGGGCAGGCCGTGTGGGCGGCCGGTGTCGTCGGGCGGCAGCGGCTCATCGATCACCAGTGGCTCGCGCAGCGGCAGGTTCAGATGCACGACCCCCGGGCGTCCCTCCAGCGCGGTCCAGTAGGCGCGGCAGGCGAGCGTGCGCATCCAGCGCAGGCTCGCTTGCGCGGCGTCGTGCACGTCGACCTCGAAGAACCACTTCGCGGCGCTGCCATAGAGCTTGAGTTGGTCGATCGCCTGGCCCGCGCCCACTTCGCGCAGCTCCGGTGGCCTGTCGGCTGTGAGCAGCAGCAGCGGCACGCGTGCCTCGCGTGCCTCGATCGCCGCGGGCAGCAGCTCGGCGGCAGCGGTGCCCGAGGTGCAGGTGACCGCGACCGGTAGGCGCGTGGCCTTCGCCAGGCCGAGCGCAAAGAAGCCGGCGCAGCGCTCGTCTATGTGGCTGTGACAGTGCAGCCGCGGCTCGCTTGCGAGGCTGAGTGCGATCGGCGCGTTGCGGGAGCCCGGCGAGGTGCAGGCGTGCTCCATGCCGCAGCGGGCGAGCTCATCCACGAGCGCCCGCAGCAGCAGATGAGTGTCTGTGGCTCTGCTCACGGGGCTAGGATGGCGCGGTGTCTGGCGAAAGCGTGGTGATGCTGCATGGGTTCGGCGGCACGGGGCGCGCCTTCGACGGCGTGATCGCGGCGCTGCCGGCGCAACGCTACACGCCGCTGGCGCTCGACCTGCCCGGGCACGGCAGCCGCTCGCAGCCAGGCGGTCCGATCGCCTACGAGCGCTGCGTGGATCTCGTGCTGGCGCAGAGCCCAGAGCGCTTCGTGCTCTGCGGCTACTCGATGGGTGCTCGGGTCGCGCTGTGCACGGCGCTCGCGGCGCCGGAGCGCGTGAGCCGGCTCGTGCTCATCTCCGCCACCGCGGGTATCGAGGATGCTGCGGAGCGGCAGGCGCGCAGGCAGGCGGACGAGCGCCTGGCGACGCGGATTGAGAGCGAGCCGATGGAGCGCTTCGTGGAGCGCTGGCGCTCCCAGCCGATGTTCGAAGAGGAGCCGGAGGCGGTCCGCCTGCTTGCATCCGCCGACCATCGTCGCAACACCACCGCCGGGATTGCGGCGGCGCTGCGCGGCATCGGCTGCGGTGTCATGCCGCCGCTGTGGGGGCGCCTCGGCGAGCTGCCCATGCCGGCGATCGTGCTTGCCGGCGAGCGGGACGCGAAGTACAGGGGACTCGGCGAGCGGATCGCCACCACGGCGCCGAATGGCAGCTTCCGCGTCGTGGCCGGCGGCCATGGCCTGCTGCTGGAGAATCCGGCGGCGGTCGCGCGCGCGATCGCGGGAGAGGATCTCTAAGGGCCTCACAGCGGCTGCACGCCGAGGCCGGGCTCGCGCGGCGTGGCGATCTGGCCCTCCCGCACGGGCAGTTGCTCTTCGATGCCCTCGAACATCGAGAGCGTGGCCAGCCCGCACGGGGCCAGCGGGCCGCGTGAGGAGAGCGCCGCCGCGGCGTGTACGGCCGCGGCGATCCCGAGCGGGCCATCGAGGGTGGATGCCAGGTACGGCTCTCCGCCGCAGGCCCTGACCAGCGCCGCTGCGGCCAGCAGGCCAGAGATGCCCCCGCAGCGGGATATCTTCAGGCACACCGCGTCGGCCACGCCTGAGCTGAGTGCGCCCGCCTGGCTCGCGGTCTCGTCGATCGCGACCCGCACGGGTACCCGCTCGCGCACCTGTCTGATCGACTGAAGCCCGTGACACGGCTCCTCCACGAGCTCGAGGCCCGCGGGGAGAGCGCGTCGATCGCGCGCACCGCCTGCTCGACGTCCCAGGCGCCGTTGGCGTCCAGGCGCAGCGCCATGCCTGGGCCGGCGGCGGCGCGGACCGCGGCCACGCGGCCGGCGTCGTCCGCGATCCCGACCTTCAGCTTGACGCAGCCAAAGCCACGCTCGGCGGCCTGCGCCGCCTCGCGTGCCGCTCCAGCCCTGTCCGTCGCCGCGAGCGTCGCGTTCACGTCGACCTGTGGCGCCGGGTCGTCGACGAGCAGCGAGCAGATCGGCGTGCCCTGCAACTTGCCGGCCCGGTCCCAGAGCGCGAGGTCGATCGCCGCCAGCGCCTGTGGGAGGTCGTCGGCGGCCCGGCAGGCATCTATTAGCGCCGCCGGGACGCCGGTGTCCACGTGCTCCTCGATGGCCTTGGACTGTCGTTGCAGGGCCAGCTCAGTGCGCTCGACGCCGACGCCGTCGTAAGGCGCGAGCGGCGCCGCTTCGCCGTAGCCGCTGACCCCGTCCGCGCCCGTGATGCTGACGCAGAGCACCTCGCGTTCGCTGAGCATGCCGTATGAGGTCTGCAGTGGCCGGCGCAGCCTAAGAGTCCGCCGCTCGATCCCGACGTGCATGCCAGCCCGCGCACTCAGGAGCCGATGCCGCCTCCAGCCAAAAGGCCGGCGGAGAACAGCAGGCAGAAGGCGAGCTGGAGCATGCCCGTGCGGGCGAGCGCCCCGTTGAGGGCGGGACCGTCGATGCGCGTGCGCACGATCCCCACGAGCTTGACCGCAAGCGGCGCGCAGGCAAGCGAGAGCAGCAGCCACGGCGTCATCCCGCCAGCGAGCCAGAGCACCGGCGGCGCCAGGAACGCGAGTGCGAGCATCGCGGCATAGAGGGTCCTGGTGCGCTCGCGGCCGAGCCTGACTGCGAGTGTCTTCTTTCCCGCGCGGCGATCGGTCTCCATGTCGCGCACGTTGTTGACGACCAGGATCGCGCTTGCGATCAGGCCGACCGGCACGGCGCAGGCGAATGCCTGCCAGGGCAGTTTCTGGACCTGCACAAAGTAGGAGCCTGCCACCGCGACGATGCCGAAGAATAGGAAAACGAACACCTCGCCGAGGCCCTCGTAGCCGTAAGGGCGTGGGCCGCCGGTGTAGAGCACCCCAGCTAGGATCGAGGCTGCGCCGACGGCGATCAGCTCTGGGCCGGCGACATAGACCAGGTAGACGCCGCAGAGCACCGCAAGGCCGAAGGTGACGTAGGTCGCAAGCAGCACCTGGCTCGGCGGCACAAGGCCGCCGGCGGTTACGCGCACCGGCCCAAGGCGCTCCTCGGTGTCGGCGCCACGGCGCGCGTCGGAATAGTCGTTTGAGAGGTTGGTGCCGACCTGGATGAAGATCGCGCCGAGCAGCGCGGCGAGGAATGCGAGTGGTTGGAAGTGGCCCGCGCCGAGCGCAAGCGAGGTGCCGACCAGCACCGGCGCCACAGAGGCGGGCAGCGTGCGCAGGCGGGCCGCCATCACCCAGATGTGCACCGGGCTGCGCGGCCCGGCCACCAGGTCGCCTGCACGGGCACCCATGCTAGGCCCTTCTCGGGAAGCGGCTGAAGTCTGGGGTGCGCTTCTGCCTGTAGGCGTCCCTGCCCTCCTGCGCCTCCGGGCTACCGTAGAAGAGCAGGTTGGCGTCGTGGGCGAGCTGCTGGACGCCGGAGAGACCGTCCTCGGCGGCGTTGAAGCTCGCCTTCAGTAGCCGCAGCGCGAAGGGGGAGAGCACGAGCATCTCCTCGCACCACTTCACGGTCTCCTCTTCGAGGCGATCGAGCGGCACCACCGTATTGACGAGACCCATCTCCAATGCCTCCCGGGCATCGTACTGGCGGCAGAGGAACCAGATCTCCTTCGCCTTCTTGGGGCCGACGAGGTTGGCGAGCAGGCCGGCTCCGAAGCCACCGTCGAAGGAGCCGACGCGCGGGCCGACCTGACCGAAGATCGCGTTGTCGGCCGCGATCGTCAGGTCGCAGACCAGGTGCAGGACGTGGCCGCCGCCGATCGCGTAGCCGGCCACCATCGCCACGATCGGCTTCGGCAGCCGGCGCATCTGGATGTGCAGGTCGGTGACGTGGAAGCGGCCGATGCCGGCCTTGCCGGCCTCGTCGTCGGCCAGATAGCCGGAGTCGCCGCGCACGCGCTGGTCGCCACCGGAGCAGAACGCGAGCGGACCCTCTCCGGTGAGGATGATCGCACCCACGCTCGGGTCCTCGCGTGCATCCTCCAGCGCATGCGAGATCTCGACGATCGTCTGCGGCCGGAAGGCGTTTCGCACCTCGGGGCGGGCGATCGTGATCTTGGCGATCGCGCCGCCCTGCGCCGCGGCCTTCTCGTAGCGGATGTCGGTGAACTCGCCGGCGGTGTTCCAGGTGATAGGGGACAAGTCTGCGATCTCCTCCTGCGTGGCTGCTCAGCTGGATTGGGCGAAGCGAAGGCTAGCCTGTGCGCGATGATCGTCGAATCCTGGCTGGCGCGCGCCGCCGCCAACGCGCCGCAGACGCTCGCCGTGCAGGACGGGGAGCGCGGATGCACCTACGCCCAGCTGCATGCGCAGGCACTCTGGGGCGCCGCGACACTCGCGCAGCGCGGCGTGCGGCCCACGGACAGTGTCGCGGTCGCGCTCGGTCCGGGGGTCGCCTTCGCGGTTGCGCTGCATTCCTGCTGGCTTGCGGGTGCGAGCGTGGTGCCGGTAGACGTCCGGCTCTCCGCGGCGGAGCGCGAGGCGATCTGCACCGGCACCGCACTGGTGATCGAGGAGCCGTTGCCCGCGAGCGCGCCTGGCGCCATGCCGCCGCGGCCGCAGGCGCCATCGGCGCACGACCTGGCCGCGGTGGCCGCGGTGATCCACACCTCGGGCACGACCTCGCAGCCCAAGCGGGTCGAGCTGACCTTCGGCAACCTGCTCTGGAGCGCGCAGGGCTCGGCTGTGGCGCTCGGCTCAGACCCGGGGGAGCGGTGGCTTTGCACGCTGCCGGTCTGCCACATCGGCGGCCTGTCGATCTTCGTGCGCAGCGCGATCTTCGCCACCACCGCGGTTGTGCACGAGCGCTTTGAGACCGAGCGCGCGCTCATGGCGCTGATGGAGCAGGACATCACGCTCGTCAGCGTCGTGGCCACGACGCTGGCCCGCTTGCTCGATGCCGGCCTAGCTCGCCCGCCGCGTCTGCGCCTGGCGCTTGCTGGCGGCGGCCCCGTGCCACAGGCGCTGCTCGAACGGGCCGCCGCGGCCGGGGTGCCGGTCTGCCAGACATATGGCCTGACGGAGGCCTGCTCGCAGGTGAGCACAGTGCCGCTGAGCACTTTGGCGAACGCCGGGCCCGCGAACGTGGCGGCGATGGGCGCCGGCAGGCCGCTCTTCTGCACGCGGGTGAGGATCGGCGAGGACGGGGAGATCCTCGTCGCCGGCCCGACCGTTGCTCCGGCTGTGACCTCGCCGGATGGCTGGCTTGCCACAGGCGATCTCGGCAGGCTCGATGCTGACGGCAACTTGCACGTCAGCGGGCGCATTGCGGACACGATCATCAGCGGCGGCGAGAACGTTGCCCCGGCCGAGGTGGAGGCGGTGCTCGAATCCCACCCGCAGGTCGCAGAGGCCGCCGTGATCGGGCGCAGCGACCCGCGCTGGGGCGAGGCGGTGACCGCGATCGTGGTGCCGCGCGCGGGCGCCGAGCCCGATGTGCGGCTGCTGCGAGAGCACTGCGCGCAGCGCCTTGCCGCCTACAAGGTGCCAAAGCACGTGGTGCTGGCAGCCGGGCCGCTGCCGAGGACGCGCTCTGGCAAGCTGTTGCGAAGGCAGCTGATATGAGCGACTTCGACCCAGACCGCTACCGGCAGGACAGCCTCGAGCAGTGGGAGGCAGCCGCGGCCGGATGGTCGCGGCGAGCGCAGCAGATGCGCGCATTCGCCGAGCCTGTGACCGAGCGACTGCTGGATGCGCTGCATCTTCAGAGGGGCCAGAGGGTGCTCGACCTTGCGGCGGGGCTCGGTGAGGTCGGACTGCTCGTCGCGCAGCGCGTGGGTCCAGACGGCAGCGTGCTGATCGCCGACCAGGCCGAGGCGATGATCGAGGCCGCGCGTGAGCGCGTGGCGCAGGCGGGCGCCGGCAACGTCGAGCTCAAGCGCATGGACGCCGAGTGGATCGATCTGGAGCTCAGCAGCGTCGACGCGGTCGCATGCCGCTTCGGAGTGATGCTGATGGCCGACCCCGACGCAGCGCTGCGTGAGTGCCGCAGGGTGCTGCGCCCCGAAGGCAGGCTTGCGCTCGCCGTCTGGGACTCCCCGGCGCGTAACCCATGGGCCTCGGCGCCGGCGATGGTGCTTGCCGAGCGTGGCCTGATGCAGGTGCCGCCGCCGCAGCCAGGCATCTTTCGCCCCGGCATGTTCGCGCTGGCGGACGCGGACGCGCTCGCCGAGCGAATCGCAGACGCGGGCTTCACCGAGGTCGCGGTGGAGTCGGTCGCGCTCACGCGCGCCCACGACGGCTTCGAGGATTTCTGGGAGACGAGCCTTGACATGTCGCCGGGATTCCACGACGCCGTGATGTCCTGCCCGCCGGGCGAGATCGAGCAGATCAGGGAGGCGGTGGCGGCGAGCCTCGCGCCATTCACCGCGCCTGACGGCAGCCTGGAGATCCCCGCGGCGAGCCTGCTCGCGCACGCCTGCGCCTGAGAGCACGCGCCGGTGAGATAGCCTGCGCGCATGCTCTACGACGACAACGCGGATCTCAATCTCCTCGACGGCAAGACCGTCGCGATCATCGGCTACGGCTCGCAGGGCCACGCCCACGCCCTCAACCTGAAGGACTCGGGGGTGAAAGTCGTCGTTGGCCTGCGTCCCGACTCTGCATCGGTCGTCAAGGCCACCGAGCAGGGACTCACCGTCCTCTCGGTCACAGAAGCTGCGAGCCGGGGCGACATCGTGATGATCCTGCTGCCCGACGAGCTCCACCGTGAGATCTACCAGCAGGAGATCGCCGACGGCATCGCCGAGGGCAACATGCTGATGTTCGGTCACGGCTTCTCGATCCACTACAAGGAGATCGAGCCGCCGCCCGGCGTCGATGTGGCGATGGTCGCCCCGAAGGGCCCTGGACATCTCGTGCGCAGGCAGTTCCTGGAGGGCTCGGGCGTGCCGGGCCTGATCGCCGTCGAGCAGGACGCCACCGGGCAGGCGCGCTCGCTTGCGCTCGCCTACGCCAAGGGCATCGGCTGCACACGCGGCGGGGTGATCGAGACCACCTTCAAGGACGAGACCGAGACTGACCTCTTCGGCGAGCAGGCGGTGCTCTGCGGCGGCGTCTCAGAGCTTGTGCAGGCTGGTTTCGAGACTCTCGTCGGTGCGGGATATGACCCCGAGATGGCCTACTTCGAGTGCCTGCACGAGGTCAAGCTGATCGTCGACCTGATCTACGAGAAGGGCCTTGCCGGCATGCGCTACTCGATCTCCAACACCGCCGAGTACGGCGACTACACGCGTGGCAAGCGCGTGATCACGCAGGAGACGCGGGCGAAAATGAGCAAGATCCTCGAGGAGATCCAGTCCGGCGACTTCGCGCGCGAGTGGATCGCCGAGAACAGGGCCGGCCAGGAGAGCTTCAAGCGCATGCGCGCAGAGCAGGCCAGCACGCAGATCGAAGAGGTCGGCGGGGAGCTACGCTCGCACATGGACTGGCTGGAGACCTCCTTCTAACGCCGTGATTGCCTACCTGCTCTGGCACCGACCAAGGCAGGGGGCCGATCGCGGCGTCTACGAGCAGGCCGCAGAGCGCTTCCACCGCTCGCTGTGTCGCGCGCGCCCGGCGGGTATGCGGGGCTCGGCGCTGCTGCGCGCCGGCGATCCGCCGTGGCTGGAGGGCGATGGCTGGTATGAGGACTGGTACCTGCTCGATGACTTCAGCGCGCTGGGGGTGCTCAACGAGGCCGCGGTGGCCGCCGGGCATCGCAGCCTCCACGATCATCTCGCGCGCATGTTTCGTGGCGGCGCCGGCGGCGTGTACCGGCTGATCGAGGGTCGCTGCGAGTCGGTCGCGCAGTCGCAGGCGATCTGGGTGGCGCGCCCAGCGGGGGCATCCGCGCCGGGGCTCGGCGACCTGCTCGGAGACGGCATGGACCGCGAGCAGGCGAGCCTGTGGCGGCGCCAGCTGGTGCTCGGCCCGGCGCCCGAGTACTGCCTGCTGGCCGGCGAGCCGCCCGCCGGCGTATCTCCGGCCAGGCTCCCGGAGGGCTGGCAGAGCAACGTGCAAACCAGAGAGGCGATCTTCGATGGCTGACCGCGTCATGGACAGGGAGCTGGCGAGTGGCTTCTTCCAACGCCAGCAGAGCCACTTCCGCGACTGGGTCGGGTTGGACCCGACGAGCCGGCAGCAGAGTCGGTTTCCGGTACGGGCCGGGCGCTACCACCTCTATGTCTCGCTTGCCTGTCCCTGGTGCCACCGCACCGCGATCGTGCGCAACCTCGCGGGGCTCCGGGAGGCGGTCGGCATCTCCTATGTCGCGCCCTTCCGAGATGCCCGTGGCTGGGCGTTCACGGGGGAGGCGTTCAGCGACGGTCCGGGTGGGGAGTACGTGGATCCGATCAACGGCTGGGACTTCATGGCCAGCGCATATGCGGTCAGTGACCCGAGCTTTCAGGGGCGCGTTACGGTGCCCGTGCTCTGGGACAAGCAGCAGAGCACGATCGTCAACAACGAGTCCAGTGAGATCATCCGCATGTTCGCTTCGAAGGATTCGCTCGGCGCGTTGGGGGCCACCGAGCTAGACCTCTACCCGCCTGAGCTGCATGGGGAGATCGACCCGATAAACGAGCGGGTCTACGACACGATCAACAACGGGGTCTACAAGGCCGGCTTCGGGCGCCTGCAGGGCGCCTACGAGAAGGCGTTTCGCGAAGTCTTCGACAGCCTCGCCTGGCTGGAGGGACTGCTCTGCCAGCGGCGCTATCTCGCCGGCGAGCGGATCACGGAGGCCGATTGGCGCACCTTCCCGACGCTCGCGCGCTTCGACGAGGTCTACCACGTGCACTTCCGCTGCAACTACCGGCGGATCGTCGAGTACCCGAGCCTGTGGGCCTACACCCGCGAGCTCTACCAGTGGCCGGGCGTATCGGAGACAGTCGCGATGGATCAGATCAAGCGGCACTACTACACCACGCACGACGAGCTGAACCCCAAGCACATCATTCCGCTGGGGCCAAAACCAGATTGGACTGAGCCGCACGGCCGCGGCTGAGCCAGGCTTCGCTACACTCGCGCTTGTCGTCGCGACTGGCGCTCGGAGCCCATCGATCGATCATGGGGCTCAGGTGGAGTCAACCACCGGGGAGCGACGCAAGATCACCGCCGCGCGCCTGGGCACCCCTCAGATCACCCACACCCCTGAGGTCCGACAGCGAGGAAGCCCATGACGCCGAGCAGCACGAGCCAGCAGACACGACTGACCATTCCAGAGCAGATCAAGCCCGCCGACGGCCGCTTCGGCTGCGGGCCCTCGAAGGTGCGCCCCGAGGCGCTGGCCCGCCTGGCGGACGATGGCGCCAAGGTGATGGGCACCTCCCACCGCCAGGCGCCGGTGAAGGGACTGGTAGCGGAGATCAGGGCGGGGCTGAAGGAGCTCTTCGCCGCACCTGAGGGATATGAGGTCGCGCTCGGCAACGGTGGCACGACCGCCTTCTGGGATGCCGCGGCCTTTGGCCTCATCGAGTCCCGTGCGCTGCACCTGACCTACGGTGAGTTCTCGCAGAAGTTCGCCTCGGTGACCAGGGAGGCGCCCTTCCTGGTCGATCCGATCGTGGTCTCGGCCGATCCCGGCGATGCGCCCGGTCAGGGCGAGCTGGAGGCGGCGCTCGCGGAGCAGAGCGGAGTCGACGCGATCGCCTGGGCACACAACGAGACCTCCACCGGGGTGATGGTGCCGGTGCAGCGGCCGGTGGGCGCGGGGGATGCGCTCGTGCTGGTCGACGCCACCTCGGGCGCCGGTGGGCTGCCGGTCGACCTGAGCCAGGTGGACGTCTACTACTTCGCGCCGCAGAAGAGCTTTGCCGCCGACGGCGGCCTGTGGGTGGCGATGCTGAGCCCCGCCGCCCAGGAGCGGATCGGCGCATTGGCGGCGAGCGATCGTTACATCCCCGCCTTCCTCTCTTTGCAGACTGCCCTGGAGAACTCGGTGAAGGACCAGACCTACAACACGCCGGCGGTGGCGACGCTGTTCCTGCTCGCCGACCAGATCCGCTGGATGCTCGACGGCGGCGGCCTGGCCGGATGCGTGAGCCGCAGCATCGCCTCCTCGGAGCATCTGTATGGATGGGCGCAGAAGACCTCCTACGCCACGCCATTCGTGAGCGACCCCGCCAAGCGCTCGCTGGTCGTGGGCACGATCGACTTCGCAGAGCAGGTCGACGCCGCCGCGGTTGCCTCGACCTTGCGCGCCAACGGCATCGTCGACGTCGAGCCCTACCGCAAGCTCGGCCGCAACCAGTTGCGCGTCGGCATGTTCCCCGCGGTCGAGCCCGAGGACGTCAAGGCGCTCACCGCATGCATCGACTACGTCGTGGAGAGGACGGCATGAACACGCATGGCGGCGCCGGACGGCGTCCTCGATCGCTCGCGTACGTCTTGTACGCCACGCTCTCTGCGTCCTTGTCCAGCTTGCCCTGCGTGTCCATGCCGATCGAGATCGAGGAGGCCTGATATGAGCGCGAACGGAACCGTGAAGGTCCTGGTCAAGGAGAAGATCGGCGAGTCCGGGGTCGCCCTGCTGCGTGAGCACTTCGACGTCGACCTCGGCACCGACTGGGACGACGATCAGCTCGTGCGGCGGATCGGCGACTACGAGGGCATCCTGATCCGCTCGGCGACCAAGATGACCGCCGAGCTGATCGAGAAGGGGGCACGTCTGCGCGTGATCGGCAGGGCGGGCGTCGGCGTGGATAACGTCGACGTGCCCGCCGCGACCGAGCGCGGGATCATCGTCGCCAACGCGCCGGAATCGAACGTCGTCACCGCCGCCGAGCACACGGTGGCGCTGCTGCTCGCGCTCGCGCGGAACATCCCGCAGGCGCACGCCTCGCTGACCTCCGGCAAGTGGGAGCGCTCGAAGTTCTCGGGTGTGGAGGTCTACGAGAAGACGCTCGGGATCATCGGCTTTGGCCGCATCGGCCAGCTCGTCGCGCAGCGTGCCAAGGGCTTTGGGATGAAGGTGCTGGCCTTCGACCCGTTCGTCTCGGCCGAGCGCTACCGCGAGCTCGGCGTCGAGAAGGCCGCCGGGCCGGAGGAGATCTACGCCCAGGCGGACTTCATCACGATCCACCTGCCGAAGACCCCGGAGACCGCGAACTTCCTCGACGCCGAGGCCTTCGCCAAGATGCGCGACGGCGTTCGGATCCTCAACGTCGCACGGGGCGGCCTGATCGACGAAGCGGCACTGAAGGACGCGCTGGACTCGGGAAAGCTCGCCGGCGCCGCGATCGACGTCTTTCCCTCCGAGCCTGTGACCGAGCACCCACTGTTCGGCTATCGAAACGTTGTGATGACGCCTCACCTCGGTGCTTCCACTGCGGAGGCCACCGACAGGGCTGGCTACCAGAGCGCCGAGCAGGTGGTCGCCGCGCTCACCGGTGGCGTCGTCTCCACCGCGGTGAACATCCCCTCGGTGGGCGCGGAGGACATGGAGGCGCTCGGGCCGTTCCTACCGCTTGCCACCCAGCTCGGGCGCCTGGCGATGGGGCTTGCCGAGGGCAGCTCGGTCGAGCGGATCGAGGCCGCCTTCATGGGCAAGATCGCGGAGTTCGACACGCGCCTTCTGACGCTCGCCGTGATCCGTGGCGCGCTGCAGGGACGCAGCGAGCAGGAGGTCAACCTGGTCAACGCGCCCTCGATCGCCCAGCAGCGCGGGATTGTGGTGGAGGAGAAGTCCGTCTCCGAGGCCCAGGACTACAACGAGCTGATCCGCGTCACCGTGCTGGCCGGCGATCAGCGCGTAGCCGTCGCCGGCACCGGCATCGGGCCCAACCGCGTGGGGCACCTGGTCGAGGTTCAGGGCCGGCGGCTGACGGTGGAGCTCGCGCCGTTCGTGACCGTGTTCCGCTATGCCGATCTGCCGGGCATGATCGGCCTCGTCGGCACGATCTTCGGCCGCCACGGCATCAACATCTCCTCTGCTGCGGTCGGACACGCGCCGAACGGCGGCGCGACACAGGACGGCGAGGATGCGCCACATCGCCTGGCGGCGATGGTCGTCACCACAGACGTCGCGGTGCCCGCGGAGGTCGTGCAGGAGATCGTCGCCTCTGAGGGTTTTGTCGGTGGCTGGTCGCTCGTGCTAGACGACTGACCGAATAGGGGGATGCTCGCTTCGCTCGCATCCCCGATTCAGCCAGTGGCGAGGCGGCGTCCTCGGTCGCTCACGTATGTCGAATACGCCACGCGGGCCGGGCGGGACCCGGTCGATGCCTCGCTTGCCTCAGTGGTCTAGTCGGGGCTTGGCGTCACTTGCCGTGCCATCGCACGGCTGCTAGCCTTCCTGCAGATGTCGTTCGCGCAGTCTCTTGGGCTTCTCCTCCTCCCCCCTCGGGGGGAATAGCGCGTGGCGGCCGCGTGCCGCAAACCCATCTGGAGGAAGTTGCCAAGAGACCTAGTAAAGGAGCACGGACGACATGAGCATTCCCAGTGAGCAGAACGGCGAGCGCGGCGGCGCGCACAGCCCGGGCGACCGGGTTCTGATCTTCGACACCACGCTGCGCGACGGCGAGCAGTCGCCCGGCATCTCGCTGAACACGGCAGAGAAGCTGGAGATTGCCCAGCAGCTGGCGCGCCTGGGCGTGGACGTGATCGAGGCGGGCTTCCCGATTACCTCCCCCGGCGACTTCGAGGCCGTTCAGGCGATCGCCCGCGAGGTGGTCGACCCGGCGCCGCCGATCGTGGCGGGGCTCGCACGCACGCACGTGGCCGACATCGACGCCGCCTATGAGGCGGTGCGCGAGGCGGAACGTCCGCGCATTCACACCTTCATCTCCACCTCGGACATCCATATCCGGCATCAGCTGCAGAGCACGCGCGAGGACGTAAAGGGCCAGACGCGCGCCGCAGTCGCGCACGCCAAGCAGTATCTGGAGGACGTCGAGTTCTCGCCGATGGACGCAACGCGCGCCGACGTGGAGTTCACCGCCGAGGTGCTGCAGATCGCGATCGACGAGGGCGCCACCACGATCAACATCCCGGACACCGTCGGGTACACGATGCCGCAGGAGTTCGGCGCGTTCCTAGGACGGCTCTACGAGCTGGTGCCAGACCTGCACGGCGTCGTGCTCTCGGTCCACTGCCATGACGACCTGGGGCTGGCGGTCGCCAACTCCTTCGCCGGCGTGCTGGCCGGTGCGCGTCAGGTGGAGTGCGCGATCAACGGCATCGGCGAGCGCGCCGGCAACGCCTCCCTGGAGGAGATCGTGATGCTGCTGCGCACCCGCCACGCCGACATCGGCCTGGACACGGGTGTCAACAGCCGCGAGATCGCACGCACGAGCCGTCTGGTCTCGCGCCTGACCGGCTATCCCGTGCAGCCCAATAAGGCAATTGTGGGACGCAACGCCTTTGCGCACGAGTCGGGCATCCACCAGGACGGAGTGCTCAAGGAGCGCTCCACCTACGAGATCATGGACGCTACCACCGTGGGCCTTGCGGCCAACTCGATCGTGCTGGGCAAGCATTCCGGCCGCCACGCGCTGCGCCGGGCGCTGGAGGAGATGGGCTACGCGGTGGAGGGCCAGGCGCTGAACACCGCCTTCAAGCGCTTCAAGGAGATTGCGGACAAGAAGAAGGTCCTGACCGCGATGGACCTGGAGGCGCTCGTGACAGACGAGCTGCGCAGAGAGATCAGCGGCTACAGCCTCGACTGGTTCGAGGTGCAGGCCTCCTCTCGGCGCCCGCCGAACGCGCGCGTGGGGGTCAAGCTGCCCGACGGCTCAGTCGCCGAGGGCTCGTTCACCGGCGATGGCCCGATCGACGCGGTGCTGGCGGCCATCAACGCGGCCACGAATCTGCAGGCGCAGCTGCGCGACTTCAAGATCGGGGCTGTGACCGAGGGCCAGGACGCGCTCGGCGAGGCCGCGATGGTGGTCGAGGTGAACGGCAGCTCGGGCTCCGGTCAGGCGATTGCCACCGACATCGTCGAAGCGGCGGCGAAGGCGTATGTGCGCGCCATCTCGGTCGCGGTGCAGCGCGCCCACGAAGCGGAGGTGGAGGTGCCCGTTCCCGCGCCGGCGCCGTAGGAGGGCCTCATGTCAACAGCAGATGGGCATGCCGAGCGCGTGCGGGAGGTCTTCTCCAGGCAGGCCGCGGCCTTCGAGGACCACAGGCACAACCACGCGCTCACGGAGGATTCCGCATGGCTCTTCGAGGGGCTGCAGTGCGGTCCGCAGGACATGCTGCTGGACGTCGCCGCTGGTACCGGACATGCGACCCGCGCGCTGGCGAGCAGGGTGTTGGTCGCGATCGCGATCGATGTGACAGCGGAGATGCTGGCGGCAGGTAAGGCCAGCGCACGATCAGGAAGCACTCTCGAACGTGATCTTCCAGCGCGGCGATGCGCTTGACCTGCCGTTTCTCGATCAGAGCTTCGACGTGGTGATCTCGCGCTTTGCCACTCATCACATCGAGCGTCCCGATCTTCAGCTGGCCGAGATGGCGCGCTGCCTGTGCCCTGGCGGCCGCCTTGCGCTGGCGGACGTGCTCGCCGACGATGACCCCGAGATCGCGCGCAGGCAGAACGCCTGGAGCGCGTGCGCGATTCCTCGCACACGCGCACGCTGTCGGTCCGTGAGCTCATCGCCATGATGGAGGCCTTGGCTTGGAGCAGATCGAGGTGCAGGCACGGCCAGTCGGGCATCGCGCTGAGTCGTGGCTGCAGCGTGCAGGCTCGCCGAGCGTCGCCGCGGCCGCGCGGGCACGGTTGCAGGCGGAGCTGGAGGGCGGGGCGGTACTGGGCTGCGGCCCTTCGAGAGTGACGGAGAGCTGTGGTCTGACCCAGGTGTGGGGGTGCGTGAGGGCGGTCAAGCCGCTCGGTTGAGCCGCTCTGTCGGCGATGTGCTGGGGAGCTGTCGCCGGGATCCTGCTCAGCAGGGGACGACGAGGATCGGGCGACGCGAAGCCGCAACGAGGGCTCGAACGTCCTTCGGATTGCTGGTGAGAATCCTGTCTCCCGGATTGGCGATCGCAACGACGGTTGCATCGACGGCGTCGCCTACGCCGGCCCTGCCTGAGAGGGCGCCGGCATCCTGGCCCAGCCGTCGGTCGATCGGCGCCACTGCAACAGAGCGAAGCAGGCGGGCCAGCTCCGCTTGGCGCCCGGAGGGGTCGCGCCACACCTGGGCCAGGACCGCACCATTGGTGCGCAGCTCGATGCCGTTGCGCTCGGCGATTCTCAGACGCGCCGTCATCTCCCGATCACCGCGATCGACGGCGAGGAGGGCTCCGGCATCCAGCACGATGGCGCTCACGCGGCTTTCGCGACCGGCAGCCCAAGCTCAGTGGTTGCTCGGGCCAGATCCTCTGCGGTGAGCGCGCCGTGCTCGGATTCCCAGGTGTCGAGGAACTCGGCAAGAGCCTCGGCCCGCAGGCGGGCGGCGGCCGCCTCGGCCAGCCAACCAGAGAGGCCCCCGCCGCTGCGCTTGGCGGCGGCGCGCACCTCGTCACCAAGGTCGGGGTCGAACGAGACGCTGAGCTTGTCCACCTTCACGAAAGTCATCATACCACGGTACGTCATACTGCGGTATGAAGAAATACGGAGACTAGACGGACACGCCGTCCGCCGCCTGCCTCATGGCCCGGAGATCCAGCTTCTTCATGCCCATCATCGCTTGCATCGCGCGTTGGGCGCGGCCGGAATCCGGGTCACGCAGGAGCGTCGAGAGGCCATCGGGCACGATCTGCCACCGCAGGCCGTAGCGGTCCTTGCACCAGCCGCACGCGATCTCCTCGCCCCCGTCGGTGAGAGCCGACCAATAGCGATCCAGCTCTGCTTCTGTCTTGCAGTTGACGAGGAAGGAGATCGACTCGTCGAAGCCATAGTGCGCCGGTCCTCCGTTGAGTGCCATGAACTCGTTGCCGTCGAGGCTGAACCGGACCGTCAT
The DNA here is from genome assembly GCA_963790265.1 of uncultured Actinomycetota bacterium. GTDB lineage: Bacteria > Actinomycetota > Thermoleophilia > Solirubrobacterales > Solirubrobacteraceae > Palsa-744. The sequence continues at coordinate 1,699,238 of CAWBNT010000001.1, read as the reverse complement.
CACCGAGCCGGCCGTTCCCGGACCGCCCTCGCCGTAGCGGGAGACCTCCTCAATCTGGGAGTTTGGGAACACCGACACGTAGAACTCTGCCGCCTGCTCGGCCTGGTCGTCGAACCACAGGAAAGGGGTGATCTGGGGCATCTTGGAGTCTCCTTCAGCGGAAGCATTTGATTGTTGAGACACCGGCAGGCCGTGAAACTCATCGCTCTGCGAGCTCAACATATAGAGCCCGGCTGCCGGCGAGTGGAGGGGAGACCCATGGCGAGCAGGCATACGGCGAGGGCGTGATCCTGCTGAGCTACGACGAGGTCGGGCGCCGCCGGCCGGTTCGGCCACGGCGGTCGCCCAGCCCTAGTCTTACCACCATACGATCGTCCGTGATAGCGTACGCGGGTATGGCAAGCGCACCACGGCAGAAGAGGAGCCCATCGCACAGCGGGTCCGTCGCTGAGACACTCGACCCGGCGGTGATCGGTGCTCGTGTGAAGGCGTTGCGCGAGGCGTCCTCGCTCTCGCTGCGCGAGCTTGCGCTGCGCTGCGGCGTGAGCGCGCCGATGCTCTCCCAGGTTGAGCGGGGCGAGACCAGCCCAACGCTCGTGGTAGCCGCGAAGATTGCCTCGGGTCTCGACCTGCGGCTCTCTCAGCTGCTGCGCCTGGACGAGGAGGGCACCGTCACGGTCGTGCGAGCGAGCCAGCGCCGCCGCGGGGGCACGAGCAGCCGCGAGCACAGCTTCGAGGTGATGACCTCAGAGCAGCCGGGGCAGCGGGCGGAGCTATCGCGCCACACGCTTGCGCCCGGAGGCGCGACAGGCGCCGCCGACGATCCGCCGATGCACGAGCCCGGCAGCCGCGAGGTGGCGCTCGTGGAGAGCGGATCGCTCGCGCTGGTCTGCGACGGCGAGCGCTACGAGTTGGAGGCGGGCGACTGCGTGACCTTCGATGCCGACCTGCCGCACCACTTCGAGAATCCAAGCGCCGCGGAGGCGACCTTCCTGTCGGTCGTCAGCGCGGGCCTCAGACGCAGTTAGAGGAGCCAAGATGCTGAGCAGCCTGTTCGAGAAGATCTGGGAGGCCCACGAGGTCGGGGGCGCCGGGTCCGGCTTGATCTACATCGACCTGCATCTCGTCCACGAGGTGACGAGCCCGCAGGCTTTCGATGGGCTGCGGATGGCCGGGCGCAAGGTGCGCCGCCCCGATCGCACTCTCGCAACCGCCGACCACAACACCCCGACCGACGGCACGATGGCCGCGCGCCTGATTGCCGACGAGCTCTCGCGCGTGCAGGTCGAAACGCTGGAGCGCAACTGCGCGGAGTTCGGCGTGCCGATCTACTCGCTCGGCTCAGACAGACAGGGGATCGTGCACGTGATCGGGCCGGAGCTGGGCGTCACCCAGCCGGGCATGACGATCGTCTGCGGCGACTCGCACACCGCAACGCACGGCGCCTTTGGCGCGCTTGCCTTCGGCATCGGCACAAGCGAGGTCGAGCACGTGCTGGCGACTCAGTGCCTGGTGCAACACAAGCCGAAGTCGATGCGCATCCGCTACGAGGGCGAGTTGCCCTTCGGCGTGACCGCGAAGGACCTGATCCTCGGCACGATCGGCCAGATGGGCGTGGGCGGCGCCACCGGCCACGTCGTCGAGTACGCCGGCCCCGCGATAGAGGCACTCTCGATGGAAGGCCGCCTGACCGTCTGCAACATGACGATCGAGGGCGGCGGTCGCGCGGGCATGATCGCCCCCGACCAGACGACCTTCTCTTGGTTCACCGGCCAGGAGCGGCCGGGTGCGCCAAAGGGTGCGGATCTGGAGCAGGCATTTGAGCGCTGGAGCGAGCTGCGCAGCGACGATGGCGCGAGCTTCGACCGCGAGATGGTCGTGGACGCCGCGGCGCTCTCGCCGCAGGTGACCTGGGGCACCAACCCCGGCATGGTCGCGCCGGTGAGCGCGAAGGTGCCCTCGCCGGAGGACTTCCAGACGGAGGCCGAGCGCGAGTCGGCCGAGCGTGCCCTTCACTACATGGGCCTTGTGGCCGGCACCCCGATCGAGGAGATCGGGATCGACCGTGTCTTCATCGGATCGTGCACCAACTCCCGGATCGGTGATCTGCGCGTCGCCGCGGAGGTCGTCGCCGGTCGCAAGGTCGCCGACGGCGTGCGGGCGATGGTCGTGCCGGGCTCCCAGCAGGTGAAGGCCGCCGCCGAGGCCGAGGGCCTGGACAAGGTCTTCAAGGACGCAGGCTTCGAATGGCGGGTTGCGGGCTGCTCGATGTGCCTGGGCATGAACCCGGACATCCTGGCTGAAGGCGAGCGCTGCGCCTCGACCTCCAACCGCAACTTCGAGGGCCGCCAGGGCCGTGGTGGGCGCACGCACCTGGTCTCCCCGCAGATGGCGGCGGCCGCCGCCATAGAGGGGCACTTCACCGACATCCGCAGCTGGAACTGAAAAGAGGAGCCGACCATGGACCCCATCGAGACGATCTCCGGCAAGGTCAGCTTCCTCGACCGCGCCGACGTGGACACCGACCAGATCATGCCTAAGCAGTTCCTGAAGCGGGTGGAGCGCACGGGCTTTGGCGAGTTCCTCTTCTTCGACTGGGCCAAGGAGCCCGGCTGGGACCTGCCGCCCAACCCGATCCTCATCGCCGGGGATAACTTCGGCTGCGGCTCCTCGCGCGAGCACGCGCCCTGGGGCCTGCAGGACTATGGCTTCCAGACGATCGTTGCGCCGAGCTTCGCGGACATCTTCTACTCCAACTGCACAAAGATCGGGCTGCTGCCGATCGCAATCGAGGAGCGGCACTGCAGGGCGCTTGCGGCGGCGGGGGAGGGGCAGGTCGACCTGCGTGCCCAGGAGGTGCGCTACCGCGACGCCGAGGGAGAGCTCGTGCGGGTGCCCTTCGGGATCGACCCGGAGCCCCGCAGGCGGCTTCTGGATGGCCTTGACGACATCGGCGTCACACTGAGCCATGAGGACGCGATCGCGGCCTACGAAGAGCAGCGTGAGAGCAGCCTTGCCGCCACGCCGGCGACCACTGCGCTGTGAGCGTGAGTCGGCTCGGCGCCGAGCAAGGGCAGCGTCTCGCCGAGGAGTGGGTGGCCGCGTGGAACGAGCACGACATCGAGGCGATCATGGCCCTCTATGCGCCGCAGGTGGCCTTCCAGACACCGACGATCATCGACACGCTCGGCATCCATGACGGATGCGTGAGCGGCAAGGAGCGGCTGCGCGAGCACTTCGCGCGGGGGCTTGCACGACTGCCGGACCTGCGCTTCGACCTCGAGCAGGTCTACGTGGGCGTCTGGTCGCTGGCGATCACGTATCGCTGGCATGACGGAACCCCGGTCTGCGAGTTGCACGAGTACGACCCGGACGATCTGATCGTGCGCGTGCAGGCTCTCTATCAGGGCCTTTCCTGGTAGCCGGTCGTCTCTGGCCTCGCACAGCCCACCTTCTTCGCGAGGGCAGGATCGGCAACTCTGGGCTATGGCAGGGCCACAGCCTGCCCGACGCCGAGGGCGCTGATGTCTGGTCCGGATTCGCTTCCCTCGGCCAGGGAGACATCTCTGACTTCACCGTTTTCTGCATCAACCACAATCGTGAGCACGTGTCCTGTCGGCGGCGTCACTCCGTGTGGCGCGGTGGGCACCGTGAAGGACCCGTGCTCCTGGATCACGTCCGCGGCTTCGTTGTCGTCTTCGACCTGCGTCTCGTTGCCGGTGATCTTGGAGATGGCGGCGCCGGCATGCAGCCCTCCCACAGTCTCGATTTCTGTCGGCTGCGCTCCACCGAACCGTTCCGCCTCGCTATCCGCGATGTCTTCCAATTGCGCGTCCGTGACTGGGCCAGTGGCGCCTGTTTGTGTGGTGCTTGTCGTAGTTGCGGTGACTGTCGTTGCGGCTTCGCTTGAAGGTCTGCTGCTCACGCTGGCTGCCGCAAGCGCTCCACAGCTGGGACCCATGACGCCGCAGGTGGCGAGCACGACCAGTACGAGCCTACGCATGCGAGATCATTGTCCTTGCATCAGCAGCCATGATTTTTATAGCCGAAGTCGGCTTCTGAGTTTTTGGACTCCCAGTCCCAATACAGTTCCGCTCCTTCGTCGCCTGGGCCGCCAAAAATCTTTTCTGCATGGTATTTGCCGTTGTTCCATTCCGTGGTGAATGCGTCTCCGTCCCAATTCAGATAACTGAGATCTTGGACTGCGGCGTCATTCCATCCTTCGGAGGTAGTGGTCTCGAGTCCAGCTTGCAAATCGACGGCGGCATAGTCGTTGGTGAAATCAGGCACCGTGATCGTCCCGGTGCCGGCGGTCCAGCCGTACCAGGTGGAGCTTTTAGCAGGGCTCGCTTGCCAGATTTCGACCAGATTCGAGGTGCGGACAGGAGCTTCACCCTTGTCGTATTCTTCGTATCCCAATGCGTTCTGGCGACCTACGAAGAACTCTGGCTCAGTGGCATCTCCATGTCGGGTTTTCCCGACTGTGATGCCCGCCTCCATCCACTCGCCATTGTTCATCCTGGCCCAGATCTCGTCGTCGTTGAAGTTCGTCGACTGTTCTGGAACTGCTACGCAGCCGAGATAGACGTACGCGTAAGCGCCCGATGCCAGCTGAGAACCGTCATTTTCGAAGTTGGCAATGGCGTAGCAATGTTCGGTTTCGCTCAAAGATGCTTTGCACGCGTAAGCTGGACCTGCGGATGCCAGTGAGACAGCGCCGAGCAGTCCTAGGCTCGCTGCTATCGCTACTGCTCTTGCCGAGGTTGAGCTAATGATGCTGTTCACCTCAGTGCGCATATTGGAATCGGAGGTGGATCGGTGTCCCCACGGACTGGAGGCGTGGGTAGCGATTGCCCAGGCCCCATGCGATCACTTCTAGTTCCGGGTTGCTTTCGGCGATGATTTCGAAGGCGATCACCGAGCCCGTCGGCTGTGGGATGTGATCGCCGAGAGGTGGCGCACAGCCGCATCTGAAATGACCACGCATCGCGACCACGTAGACGGCGGTGTCTGAGGGGGGCTTGGAGCTTGATCCGCCACGAAGGCTCCTGGCCTTCTTGTGGGTGGTGCGGACGGCTTGGATGTCGTAGGGGCGTGCATCGCCGTGGAATGCAGCATTGTGCTGGGCGTATTCGAGCAGTGCAGTGCGAACGATCGGTGGGATACCTGGCGCTTTCGATGTCGTAGCGGCTGCGCTGGTGTCAAGCGAAACGATGCCGAGCAGCCCGAATCCGAGACTGAGCAGCACTGTTGCCACTGCCGTGGCGACCGAAGCTAAGTGGGTGGCCCGTTTCATCTAGTGTCCGTCCGTGGATCGAAGGTGGACGGGGGTTCCCAGAGCCTTGAGGTGCGGATGGCGGTTGCCCAGGTTCCACCGGATCAGTGCCGGTTCGGGCATGCCGTGGGCCGGCAGTTCGAAGATGACCGCCGTTCCTGGTTGCACCGGATCGTTGTATGGATGAGAACAGGGGCAGCTGAAGCGGCCTCGCATCGTGACCACATACACGGGCGTGACGGCGGGCGGCTGTGGAGTCTCAGCCTCGGTGAGGCTTTCGGTCTTCCTATGGGTGGTGCGAACGACCTGGATGTCGTAGGGATGCGTGTCGCCAAGGATCGCAGCGTGATGCTCGGCGTATTCGAGCAACGCCACGCGTATGGCCGCCGGGATACTGGCGGTCTGTGTTCTCGCCGCACCAACACTCGCGCCAAGGGCGAGGCTCGATGGCGCAAGCACGCCGATCGTCCCACCGCAATTCCGAAGAACCTCCACTATGCAGATGATAAAGATCTTCCGGACAGGATGCGTACCGAACGGCACCTGAGGCTCGCACCGGGCCCAGCTGTCGCTGCCACGCGGGCTCTCAGTGCGCGATTGCCCCCGCTCCCGCCCCACAAGGCACCAGACGGTCCGATCGGCAAAGATGCCACGACCTTCCGCGAGACCTGAAAGGTACCGATGGCACACCACATCGTCACGCTGCCCGGCGACGGGATCGGCCCCGAGATCATGGCCCCGGCGCTGGATCTGCTCTCAAAGCTCGGCGACTTCGAGTTCGAGGAGCACCCCTTCGGCGGCGCAGCGATCGACCTGCACGGCACGGCGCTTACCGACGAGACGCTTGCGGCCTGCCGTGCCGCAGACGCGGTGCTGCTGGCGGCGGTCGGCGGCCCGAGGTGGGACACCACCGACCCGGCCGCTCCTCGCCCCGAGCAGGGCCTGCTCGGCCTGCGCAAGGGACTTGGCCTCTACGCCAACCTGCGCCCGGTGCGGCCGCTGCCCGCACTGTATGAGGTCTCGCCGCTGCGCACCGAGCGGATCGAAGGCACGGACATGCTGGTCGTGCGCGAGCTGACCGGCGGCATCTACTTCGGTGAGAAGACGCGCACGGCAGACTCGGCCAGCGATCTCTGTGCCTACACCGTGGAGGAGATCGAGCGGATTGCGCGCACCGCGTTCAGGGCCGCCCGCTCGAGGGTCTCGAGCGTCGACAAGGCCAACGTTCTGGAGACCTCCCGCCTATGGCGCGAGGTGGTCGGCAACCTGCACGCGCGCGAGTTTCCCAACATCGAGCTGGAGCACGTGCTGGTCGACAATGCCGCGATGCAGCTGGTCTCCGCGCCCCGACACTTCGATGTGATCGTGACCGAGAACATGTTCGGAGACATCCTTTCCGACGAGGCCGCGATGCTCACCGGCTCGATCGGCATGCTGCCGAGCGCGTCGCTGGGTGGGGAAGGTCCCGGTCTCTTCGAGCCGGTCCACGGCTCGGCTCCCGACATCGCCGGGCGCGGGGTCGCCAACCCGTTGGCGATGTTCCTCTCGGTGGCCATGATGTTGCATCACGGCCTGGGCTTGGAAAGCGAGGCGGCGGCGGTAGAATCCGCTGTTGACCGCGCGCTCGCCGCGGGTCTGCGCACCCCGGACCTGGGCGGAGAGGCCGGCACGGCGCAGGCGACCCGGACGGTGTTCGCGCATCTCGAGTAGCCCGGGGGGCATGACCTGCCCGGATGCACCAGGGCGATCGGGGTCACAGCACTCAAGGACCAAAATAACAAGGAGCCGCAGAGCCGTGGAGCCCACCGATCTCATATGGATGAACGGAGATTTCGTCGCATGGGAGGACGCGAAGATCCACGTCCTCACGCATGGGCTGCACTACGGCACAGGGGTCTTCGAGGGCGTTCGCTGCTATGAGACCGAGCGCGGGCCCGCGGTGTTCCGCAACGCCGAGCACGCCGAACGGCTGCTGCGCTCCGCCGAGCTGTACTACATGCCGGTGCGCTACAGCGTCGAGGAGCTGCGCGCCGCCACGCGCGATCTGGTCGCGCGCAACGGGCTGAGCTCCTGCTACATCCGGCCGCTGGTCTACCGCGGCTATGGCTCGATGGGGCTGAACCCGATGGAGGCGCCGGTCGACGTGGCGATCGCGGCCTGGGAGTGGGGCACCTATCTTGGCGAGGAGGGCATGCGCAACGGCGTGCGCGCGAAGGTCTCCTCCTGGCGGCGCATCAGCCCGGACTCGCTGATCCCCAACGCTAAGGCCTCGGGGCAGTACCTGAACAACGTGCTCGCGAAGGTGGAGGCCACCAAGGCCGGCTACGAGGAGTCGATCCTGCTCGACGATCACGGCCACGTCTGCGAGGGGACCGGCGAGAACGTCTACATCGTGCGCGACGGTCAGATCATCACGCCAGGCCACCACAACTCGATCCTCGACGGCATCACGCGCCGCTCGATCATCCAGATCGCGACCGACCTCGGCTATCCGGTGTGCGAGCGCAATCTCGCCAGGGCCGAGCTCTATCTGGCCGACGAGGTCTTCCTCTCCGGCACCGCCGCGGAGATCGTGCCGGTGCGCGAGGTGGACGACCATCCGGTGGCCGATGGCCGTCCCGGCGAGATCACGCGCGTTTTGCAGGCGACCTTCGACGACGCGATCCATGGGCGCAGCGAGCGCTATCGCGAGTGGCTTGACCTGGTGAGCGAGTCGGTCCCGGCGGCGCCTGCGCCGCCCGCAAGGACGGCGTAGCGCATGGGTGAGATCGAGCTCTACGACGCCACCCTGCGCGACGGGATGGGGGGCGGGGGCCTGGATCTCACGGTTCGAGAGAAGCTGCAGGTGATCCACCGCCTCGACGCGCTCGGCATCGACATCGTCGAGGCCGGTTTCCCGGCATCGAACCCGAAGGAGAGCGAGCTGTTCGCGCTGCTGGCCGGCGAGCAGCTGGGTCACGCCGAGGTGGCCGCCTTCGGGATGACCAGGCGGCGCGATGTCAGTGCCGACGCCGACCCCGGCCTGGCCGAGATAGCGGGCTGCTTTGCGCCGATCTGCACGATCGTGGCAAAGAGCTCGCCGCTGCACGTGGAGCTTGTGGTGCGGGTCTCGCCGGAGGAGAACCTCGCGATGATCGCCGAGTCGGTCGCGTTCCTCGTCGGCCAGGGCAAGCGCGTGATCGTCGATGCTGAGCATTTCTTCGATGGCTACGCCGAAGACCCGTCGTTCGCGCTGGAATGCGTGCGCGCCGCTGCTGAGGCAGGTGCCGAGCGGGTCGCACTCTGCGACACCAACGGCGGCTCGCTACCGATGCAGGTGCAGGCGGTCGTGGGGACCGTGCGCGAGACGCTGCCGGATCTGGCGCTTGGCATCCACACCCACGACGACTCCGGCTGTGCGGTGGCCAACTCGCTGGTGGCGGTGCATGCTGGCGCGACTCAGGTTCAGGGAACCATGAACGGCATCGGCGAGCGCACGGGCAACGCCAACCTCGTCACCCTGATCGCGGACCTCCAGCTGAAGATGGGCTTCGAGCTGCTGGACGCCGAGCGTCTTTCTGGCCTCACCGAGACCGCCCACTTCATGGACGAGATGCTGAACCGCTCCCCGAGCGCGGCCCAGCCATACGTGGGCAAGAACGCCTTCGCCCACAAGGCGGGGCTGCACGCAGCCGGGGTGCGCACGGACGCGCGCACCTTCGAGCACGTCGATCCCGCCCTGGTGGGCAACGACAGGGACATGCTCGTATCCGAGCTCTCCGGCAGAGCGACGATCCTGGAGAAGGCGGTGGAAGCGGGGCTTCAGCTGGACGAGCTCTCCGCCCAACGCACCGCGCAGAAGGTCAAGGAGCTCGAGCACCGCGGCTACCAGTTCGAGGCTGCCGAGGGCTCCTTCGAGCTGCTGATGCGGCGTCAGTCGGGCCACTATGAGCGCCTCTTCGAGCTGGAGTCCTGGCGGGTGATAGTCGAGAAGCGCGCGCAGGGCGGCGTCGCCACCGAGGCGACGATCAAGGTCTGGGCGCCCGACCGCAAGACCGGCACGCGGCTCGTGCGGACCGCGGAGGGCAACGGGCCCGTCAACGCGCTCGACAGGGCGCTGCGCGACGCGATCGGGGAGATCCACCCGCATCTGCGCGAGATTGAGCTCGTCAACTTCAAGGTCAGGATCCTCGATGAGGAGAAGGGCACGGGAGCGATCACCCGCGTGCTGATCGACTCCAGTGACGGAGATTTGACCTGGGGTTCGATCGGTGTCTCGGAGAACGTGATCGAGGCCTGCTGGGAGGCGCTCGTGGACGCCCTGGAGTACGGGATGCAGCCCGACCGTCCGAGCGGCAAGGGAGCCTCGGCTTCTCCGGCGCTCAAGGGCTCCAGCGAGCCGCTTACGTGAGCGAGCAGATCCCGCTGGCGCGGCCGGCGCTTGGAGTGGAGGAGGAGCAGGCGGTGCTGGAGGTGCTGCGCAGCGAGCGTCTCTCGCTCGGCCCATGCCTGGCCGAGTTCGAGCGTCTCTTCGCGGTGCTCGTGAGGGCGCCGCTCGCGAGCGCCGTCTCCAGCGGCACGGCTGGTCTGCACCTCGCGCTGCGGGCGGTCGGCGTACGGGAGGGTGAGGAGGTGGTGACGAGTCCGTTCTCCTTCGTCGCCTCAGCCAACGCTGCGGTCTACGAGCGCGCGCGACCGGTCTTCGCGGACATCGACCCGGTTACGCTGAACCTCGATCCGCAGGCTGCGCAGGCCGCGATCGGGCCGCGCACGAGCGCGCTGCTGCCCGTTCACATCTTCGGGTACCCCGCCGACATGCCGGCCTTCGAGGAGCTCGCGCGGCGGCACGGGCTGGCGATCGTGGAGGACGCCTGCGAGGCGCTCGGCGCCATGCACGCCGACGGTGTGCCGGTGGGAGGGCGTGGCCATCCCGCGGTCTTCGGCTTCTACGCCAACAAGCAGCTGACCACCGGCGAGGGCGGGATGATCGTGCTCGCGGACGAGGAGCTCAAGCAGATCGTCGACTCCGAGCGCAACCAGGGCCGTGCGCCGAACATGGACTGGCTCGACCACGACCGGCTCGGCTTCAACTACCGCCTCTCGGACATCGCGTGCGCGATCGGGATCGCCCAGCTCTCGCGGATCGAGCAGACGCTTGCGCGGCGTGCCCGCCTCGCCGAGCTCTACAGGCAGGCGCTTGCGGGAGTCGAGGGCCTGACACTGCCATGCCGCGAGCGCGACGGGGCGGTCCGTGGCTGGTTCGTGTTCGTCATCCAGCTGCCGCAGGGCATCGACCGCGATCGGGTCGTGCGTGAGCTCGCCGGGCGTGGGATCCAGAGCAAGCCGTATCTGCCCGCGATTCACCTGATGAGCTTCTACCGCGAGCGCTTTGGCCACCGCGAGGGGGAGTTCCCCGTCTGCGAGGACATCGCCGCTCGCTCGCTCGCGCTGCCGTTCTTCCCGCAGATGAGCGAGGGGCAGGTCGCGCGCGTGGCCGAGCAGCTCTCCGCGGTGCTCGACCAGGCTCGGGCGGGCGCTTCCTGACGGCGTCGTAGGGGTGGGCTGGGTGGCCTCAGCCGATGTCCTGGAGCAGCTCCCGGGGCTGTACCTGCAGCCCGTGGGCGAGCAGCACGATCGTCTCCAGCTGCGGCGAGCGCCGGGAACGCTCCAGTAGGCTGATCTCGGTGCGGTGAAGACCGCAGGCGCGGGCCAGGCCGTCCTGCGTGAGCCCCAGCTCTTCACGCCGGGTGCGCAGGTTGACGGCGAACTGCTCGCGCACCGTCAACATGCGCACGGGTGTCTTGTTGAGAGCTTCGCCGAGCGCGTCTGTCCCTGCCTGGGAACGCGAGATTCCTGCCCGCCGGTGTCTCCGACACGGTAGGCGGGCGAGCAACCCCCCTTCACCGTGCCGCAGGTGCTCATGTCCCCTGCGCCGCCGGGGAGGAGGCGATCCAGGTCTGCAAGAGGCCGAGCGCGCGCTTGGAGACCCGCGCATCGCCAAGGCGCGCGGCGTCGGTGAGGGCGAGCAGCTCATGCATCTCCGGGTCGGCCGCCGCGAGTGCCAGCACGCCTGCGTGCAGCGGTCGCACAGCGACGCCGCGAACGCGACCACGCGGCTGTGGCCACACCGGCGCCGGCGCGTCGGCGGAAACGCGCAGCCGCTTTGCCAGAGCAGGAACCGCCCAGGCTGTCGGCATTCCACGTGCCCGCTCGCCCGTGCTTGCCGGCGCGATGAACACGAGGGCGTGCTCGAAGAGCTCTTCACAACCTTCGACGTTGACGTGGCGTCGCTGCGGGTCGAAGGCCGGGGTCGTGCCCAGGCGACCCAGAGATCGCTGAACGGTGGCTAGCGGCATATGCAGCTCGCGGGCAAGCATGCGCACGGTCCACTCTCCTGCGCGGTGGCGCAGCAGACCCAAAACGACAAGAACATCCACGCCTCTCAAGGGTTGCGATGCTACCAGGCAATAGCGATCCGGCTCACTATGGGGAACACACATGGACCTCGTGGCTAACTACTGAGTTCTCTCTGCAAGGCATGCGAAGGCGGCTCGCGGGGGGCGCGCCGGCGGGCCGATAGATTGTTGCGGCGATGTCCCGCTTCAGCGAGCCCCAGCACCCTGACTTTCAGCGCTTGAACGCCTCGATCGCCTTCGATCGCCGGCTCTGGCCCTTCGATGTGGCCCAGTCTGAGGCACACGCGAAGATGCTCTGCACACAGCGGATCATCTCCGAGCAGGACCGCGACGAGCTGCTCGCCGGGCTCGACGCGGTGCGGCGGGAGCTCGAGCAGCAACGTTTCCCTTTCAGGGACGACGATGAGGACATTCACATGGCGATCGAGCGGCGCCTGACCGAGATAGCGGGTCCGGTCGGAGGCCGCCTTCACACTGCGCGCTCGCGCAATGACCAGGTTGCCACCGACGTGGCGATGTACACCAGGCAGGCGGCCGGCACCGCTCGCGCAGCTGTGCAGCGCCTGATGACGGTACTGCTGGATCGCGCCGAGCAGCATCTCGACTGGCCGATGCCCGGCTATACGCATCTCCAGCGCGCTCAACCCGTCTATCTGGGGCATCACCTGCTCGCCTACTTCTGGATGCTCTCCCGCGACAGCTCGCGGTTCGCGTTCGCCGAGCGAGAGTCGGGGAGGATGCCCCTCGGTGCGGGGGCGCTCGCGGGCGTGAGCTTTCAGACCGACAGGCAGATGGTCGCCGAGGAGCTCGGATTTGCGGAGGTAGCGCCCAACTCGCTGGACGCCGTCTCCGGCAGGGACTTCGTGCTCGACTATCTCGGCTCGGCGGCGACCTGCGCCACGCATCTCTCGCGCCTTGGTGCCGAGCTCGTGCTGTGGTCGAGCGAGGAGTTCGGCTTCTGTGAGCTGCCAGACGCGTGGAGCTCGGGATCCTCGATCATGCCGCAGAAGAAGAACCCAGACGCCGCGGAGTTGCTGCGCGCCAAGGCGCCCCGCATAGTCGGGCACCTCTCGGCGATGCACGGTGTGATGCACGCGCTGCCGCTGACCTACAACAAGGACATGCAGGAGGACAAGGAGCATCTCTTCGATGCGGCCGACACGCTTCAGCTCTGCCTCTCCGCGGCGACTGGGATGCTCGAAGGCGTGCGCTTCGATCGGGAGCGACTGCGCCAAGCGGCCTCCGATGAGATGATCGCCGCGACCGACATCGCCGATCTGCTCGTGCGGCGTGGGATGCCCTTCCGGGAGGCGCATGGAGTGGTCGCCGGGCTCGTGTGCAGCGCGCTGGCCAGCGGACGCTCGCTCTCCCAGCTGACCCCGCAGGAGCTTGCGGACCACAGCGAGGCGTTCTCGGGGCAGGACGGCGCCGAGCAGTACTACGAGGTGCTCTCCCAGAGCTCATGGCTCGAGTCGAAGGTCTCGCAGGGCGGGACCTCGCTGCCGCGGCTGCGGGAGCAGCTTGCGCTGGCCAGGAGCGTGCTGGATGCAGAGAGCCAGCCCTGAGCCCGGCCCCGCCGCGGGTGCAAAGGCGCCGTTGCGAGCGCGGCTGCCACACTCTTTCTACGCTCGACCGGTGATCGAGGTCGCGCGCGAGCTGATCGGATGCGTCGTGGAGCACACGGGCGTGGCAGGCGTGATCGTAGAGACCGAGGCTTACCACGACAGCGAGCCCGCGTCCCACGCGTTCGTCGGGCTCACCGCTCGGACCAGGACACTGTTCGGGCCACCGGGTCGCGCATACGTCTATCGCTCGTATGGCATCCACGCGCTGCTGAACGCGGTCTGCGAGCCGGAGGGAGTGGGCGCCGCGGTGCTGATCAGAGCCCTGCGCCCGCTCGCCGGCGTGGAGCGGATGCGAGCCAGGCGCGGCCTGCAGGACGAGCTGGAGCTGTGCTCTGGGCCCGGCAAGCTCACGCAGGCGCTCGACATCGAGCTCGTGTACAACGACTCTGATCTGGCGGATGGCCCGATCGCGATCTACGCTGGCCAGGCGGCGGGGAGCGAGCGCGTCCTCACGGGCCCGAGGGTGGGGATCAGCAAGGCGGCCGATCTGCCGTGGCGGTTCTGCCTGGCGGGCAGCCGCTACGTATCGCGCCCGCGGCCTCGCTAGTGTCGTGAGTCAGAGATTTGGGGTGTGCTTGCTGAGTGGATGGTCGTCTGAGGCTCGACGGCGGCACCGCGCGTACCGGGTTATGTGAGCGTCATCGGCGGAGGTCGGACGCGATCAGGCGCCGGGAGAAGCCGTCGAATTTGACATTAGCCGCCGCCGGCGCTCGCGCCTCCGGTGGGCGCGCTCGCACCGCCAGTGGCGCCGCCGGCGGGTGCGGAGGGCTGCTCGGTGGGCGTGCTCGGCGAGGAGGTCGCCGGGCTCTGGGGAGCCTGAGTGGCGGGCGCCGGCGATTCCTTGGTGGGCGTCGCGCTCTGGTGTTCGGTCGTCCCCGCGGAGCCCTGTTCCTGGCCGGTTCCGGTGGCGCCATGGCTCTGCGAGCGTGTCGTCGCCGTGCCGGCGCCGGTCTGGGGCGCCGCTGCGGCGCTCGTGCCGGTTGGGCTGCTCGAGAGCGCGCTGTGGCTGCCTCCGTGAGCGGTAAGTTCGCGTTCGATGTCGATCGCCGAGAGCATGAAGTCTTTCCAGATCAGGGCCGGGTATGTGCCGCCGTAGACCGGCGCGCCGTCGAAGGCGGTGCTCATTGGCTTGGCGCCTTGGGGGTAGCCGACCCAGACGGCCACCGTGTACTTGCTATCCCAGCCGACGAACCAAGCGTCGACGTAGTTGGAGGTGGTGCCGGTCTTGCCGGCGGCGAACTGCCCGATCGCGGCGGCGGTGCCCGTGCCGTGCGTGATCACGGTCTCCAGCATCTGGGTCTCGGTTTCGGCGATTTCAGGCGGCAGGATGCGATGCAGCACCGTGTGGTTGACTTCGAGGTGGCGGCCGTTTGGCAGGATGTGCGTTGGGTCGCTGACTTCCTGGATGCCCACGGGTAGGCCCTTGCCGCCGGCCAGCGTGCCGGTGACCCGTTGGCCGCCGTGGGCGATCGTCTCGTAGGCGTGGGCCATGTCGAGCGGGGTGACGCCGATCTGCAGGCCTCCAATCGTCATCGCGTAGTTGGTCGAGATCGGGGTTGTGATGCCCATTTCGTGTGCGATCCGCGCAATCTTCCCGGTCCCGACCTTGATACCGACTTCGGCGAAGATCGAGTTGTCGGAGACCGCGGTGGCCCCGATCAGCGTGTTGGTGCCGGTGTAGGAGCCTTCGTCGTTGTGGACCACGAAGACTTCGCTGGAGTCGGGCACATGGAAGACCTTCACCTTCGAGGGCCACTCCGAATAGGGGGATATGCCGTCCTCCAGCGCGGCGGCGAGGTCGAAAGCCTTGAACGAGGAGCCCGGCTGGCGCTCGCCCTCGGTGGCGAGGTCGAACGGGCTCTGTTCGTAGCTTCGCCCACCGACCATCGCACGCACATCGCCGGTCGAGTTTTCGATCGCCACGAGTGATGCCGTCGGCCCATCCGGACTTTCGAGGTAGCTGTTGACGGCGCGTTCGGCGGCTCGCTGCAGTGAGAGGTCGAGCGTGGTCTTGATGTGCAGGCCGCCGTCGAAGGCGAGCCCGGCGCCGTAGCGCGCGATCACCTGTTGGTCGAGCCAGCTCGTGAAGTACCCCGCGTCGACGCCTTCGGCGAGCTGTTCGCGCGGCGGCTGCACCTGCTGCTGGGTGGGCACCGGCTGGGCAATGCTCTCCTTGTATACCTCTCGGTCGATGTAGCCCTGCTGCAGCATCTGGCCAAGCACGACGTCACGCCGTTCGCGCGCGGCGAGCGGGTGTTCGATCGGGTTGTACTCGGTCGGCGACTGGACCATGCCTGCCAGCAGCGCGGCCTGCCAGGGCTTGATGCCGCTGATGCAGAGGTGCTGCGGAGTGCCGCAGCCATGGTTTTCGCCTTCCTGGCCGAAGTAGGTGTGCGCTGCTGCCTCGATGCCGTAGGCGCCATTGCCGTAGTAGATCGTGTTCAGGTACTCGGTGATGATCTTTTCCTTGCTCCAGCGATGGTCGAGATGGAACGCCAGCGCCGCCTCTCTGATCTTCTCGAAGATCGTCCGTTTGGACTGGGCTTGGAGCGCGTTCTTGACGAACTCCTCCTCGATCGTGGAGGCGCCTTCGATCCCGCCGCCGCCGAGGACGTCGTGCAGCACGGCGCGGCCCAGCGAGCGCAGATCGATGCCTTCGTTGGAGTAGAAGCGCTTGTCCTCGATCGAGATCACCGCGTCCTTCACGATCCGTGGGATCTGCTTGGGGCTCAGCAGAATCTGGTTGCGCTTGCTGAGCACCGCGAGGATGTGCCCGCGATCGTCGACCAGGACGGAGTTGTGGGCGTTGTGGTACTGCACCTGGTCTTCGAGTGCCGGCAGGTCCGAGGTCACCGCCATGAACATCCCGAAGGCGAACGAGATCACGCCCAGCACAAGCATCGCGACCATGATCGCCGCAAGTCGCAGCCACTTCATTCGGGGTCGAGACCTGCGACGCGCCCGCCAGGCGTGCCAGCGCACCCGCCAGCTCAGCCGCACGGCCGCGATCGTGCGCTTGGCGCGCCCACCCAGCGGCGCGCTTGCCTGTTGGGCGCGCCGGCGGGCTCCTCGCCGGCGCGGCGGCGGGACGGTCGAGCTCACGCGGCAGGGCTCACGATGTCGGTGTGGGGATGGGGCAAGAGCCGGAATTCGAGTCGGTCATGGCCCGATGGTCATGTCGATCGTCCTTGGTCAGCTGATTGCCGCGAGCTCGAGCCGCGGCAACGATCGAGGCGCTTCGGCGCCGCTCTGCGTGCTGCGGCGCCCCCAGCAGGGAGGCGGGCAAGCACCGCTCACCTCTGGCAGCACAGGCCCGCTGGACCGCGAGAGTCTAGCATTGGCGCCTCGATGCAGAGCGACATCCAAGAGTCTCCAGAGCAGGCCCTCGCACTGTTGCGAGGAGCGGTCGACGGCCTGCCCGATGGCGCGCTGCAGGAGCGTCTCGCAAGCGCGCGCTTGGAGGGCCGGCCCCTGCGCGTGAAGCTCGGGATCGACCCGACCGCGCCCGACATACATCTCGGCCACGCGGTCGTGCTGCGAAAGCTGCGCGAGTTCCAGGACCTCGGCCATCAGGTGGTGCTGATCCTCGGAGACACGACTGCCCAGGTCGGAGATCCCTCGGGCCGCTCGACGCTGCGACCGATCCTCTCCGCGCAGGAGATCGAGCGCAACGCGGCGACCTTCCACCAGCAGGCGCTGCGGATACTCGACGACTCGCCAGAGCGCTTGGAGATCAGGCGCAACGGCGAATGGCTGCAGATGGCGCTGCCCGAGCTGCTGGCCCTGATGCGCACCACGACAGTGGCGCAGATCCTGGAGCGCGACGACTTCGCAAAGCGACTGGCGGGCGGCCAGCCGATATCGGTGCTGGAGATGATGTACCCGCTGCTGCAGGGCTATGACTCGGTCGCCGTGAAGGCCGACGTGGAGCTCGGCGGAACAGACCAGAAGTTCAACCTGCTGCTCGGCCGCGACATCCAGCGTGCCTACGGGCAGCCGGGCCAGGCGATCCTCACGATGCCGATCCTCGTCGGAACCGACGGCCGGCGCAAGATGTCGAAGTCGCTTGGCAACCAGATCGGGGTCACAGACGAGCCGGCGGAGATGTTCGGCAAGACGATGGCGATCCCCGATCAGGCGATGGAGGAGTACTTCCGGCTGCTGCTGGGCCGCGATCTGCCGGCCGAGCTCGGCCCACGGGACTCGAAGCGACTGCTTGCGCGGGAGATCGTCTCCTGGCTGCATGGGTCAACACAGGCGATCGCGGCGCAGGCCGCGTTCGATCGACTCTTCGTGGAAGGCAGGGAGCCGGAGGAGATCGCCGAGCACCGCATCCCGCCAGGCGAGGATCTCGTGCACCTGCCGGGTCTGATCGCGCAGGCATTTGGCCTCTCGCGCTCGGAGGCGCGCCGGATGTTTGCCCAGGGAGCGGTCCAGCTCGGGGAGCGGCGGCTCGCCTCCGATGAGCAGGATCTGCCTCCGCAGCAGCTGGATGGGCAGGTCCTGCGGGTCGGCAAGCGGCGCTTCTGCCGCCTGCGCCGCGGCTGAGCGTCGGCGCTTGACAAGAGGCTGTCGAGACCTCGGCGCAGCACGTCCGCCGCCGGATGCCCTATAGTGCTGCTCGCTGGCGCTCCTTGGGGGCGCCTGCTGGCGTCAGACGGCATTCGAGGCTCACTGTCCAAGCATGCCGTCTAGCGCTATACTCCCTTGTCGGCCCAAAGTCGCCTCAGGGCGCAGGGCCTCTTGTCGGCTCTCCTCGGAGCACCCCTCCGGAGAAGGTCTGGCGGTCTTTGAAAACTCAACAGCATGCGCACTTGCGATCGAAATCGATCGCGGTGTGCGTCCAGGTTCGACCCGCCACGCGGGGACGCTTCGGCGTACCCAAGGTGGCGGACAAAGAGTCAAGTAGGAACCCCGTCATGGCGCGGGACCGACGTGTATACGGTCCCGCAGCGTCACGGTGGCGTGCGGCTTGTCCGCAAGCTGCCCAGACGCTTCTATGACAGCTTTTCGTGAAGTTCTTCACGGAGAGTTTGATCCTGGCTCAGGACGAACGCTGGCGGCGTGCCTAACACATGCAAGTGGAGCGACGGACCAGGGCTTGCCCTGGGGCCAAGCCGCGAACGGGTGAGTAACACGTGGGTTACCTGCCCCGATGACCGGGACAACCCGAGGAAACTCGGGCTAATACCGGATGTGCCCGTAAGGGTAAAGGAAGCCTCGGCCTCCGCATCGGGATGGGCCCGCGGCCCATTAGCTTGTTGGTGGGGTAATGGCCTACCAAGGCAACGATGGGTAGCTGGTCTGAGAGGACGATCAGCCACACTGGGACTGAGACACGGCCCAGACTCCTACGGGAGGCAGCAGTGGGGAATCTTGCGCAATGCGCGAAAGCGTGACGCAGCAACGCCGCGTGGGGGAAGAAGGCTTTCGGGTTGTAAACCCCTTTCAGTTGGGACGAAGCTTCGCCGGTGAATAGCCGGCCGGAGTGACGGTACCTTCACAAGAAGCACCGGCTAACTACGTGCCAGCAGCCGCGGTAATACGTAGGGTGCAAGCGTTGTCCGGAATCATTGGGCGTAAAGAGCGTGTAGGCGGCCTCATCAGTCCGCTGTGAAAGTCCAGGGCTCAACCCTGGGATGCCGGTGGATACTGTGAGGCTAGAGTCCGGAAGGGGCGAGTGGAATTCCTGGTGTAGCGGTGAAATGCGCAGATATCAGGAGGAACACCGATGGCGAAGGCAGCTCGCTGGGACGGTACTGACGCTGAGACGCGAAAGCGTGGGGAGCAAACAGGATTAGATACCCTGGTAGTCCACGCTGTAAACGATGGGCACTAGGTGTGGGGGGTGTCGACTCCCCCTGTGCCGAAGCTAACGCATTAAGTGCCCCGCCTGGGGAGTACGGCCGCAAGGCTAAAACTCAAAGGAATTGACGGGGGCCCGCACAAGCAGCGGAGCATGTGGTTTAATTCGACGCAACGCGAAGAACCTTACCTGGGCTTGACATGTGAGTGACAGGTGTGGAAACACACTCTCCCTTCGGGGCACTTTCACAGGTGGTGCATGGCTGTCGTCAGCTCGTGTCGTGAGATGTTGGGTTAAGTCCCGCAACGAGCGCAACCCCCGTCGCATGTTGCCAGCATTTAGTTGGGGACTCATGCGAGACTGCCGGTGACAAACCGGAGGAAGGTGGGGATGACGTCAAGTCATCATGCCCCTTATGTCCAGGGCTACACACGTGCTACATTGGCGCGTACAGAGGGCTGCGATACCGCGAGGTGGAGCGAATCCCTTAAAGCGCGTCTCGGTTCGGATTGTAGGCTGAAACTCGCCTGCATGAAGGTGGAGTTGCTAGTAATCGCGGATCAGCATTGCCGCGGTGAATACGTTCCCGGGCCTTGTACACACCGCCCGTCACACCACGGGAGTGAGCAACACCCGAAGCCGGTGGCCTAACCCGCAAGGGAGGGAGCCGTCGAAGGTGGGGCTCGTGACTGGGGTGAAGTCGTAACAAGGTAGCCGTAGCGGAAGCTGCGGCTGGATCACCTCCTTTCTAGGGAGCGCCTTCGGGCGCCCCGATCCTGCGGCCTGGCGGTCTGAGATCCTCGCGATCTCATAAAGACCGTCACGGCGTCCACGCGGATCGGGCCTAGTACGTCGACCGAACCTGGCCTGCGCGCTTCGCGCGGGTACGGATCCCTCCCTACTGGGGTGTCCGTTCTGCGCGGGGCATCAACTACCGCAGGGCATGCTGTTGAGTTTTGAGAGACCGGCGTCCGCCGCCGGCGACGTGAGGACGCAGCGCGCGTTCGCACGCAAGTCGTCGGAGGCCGGCGCGATCAGCCTCTCCACGGTCCTTGAAAACTGCACAGAAGCCACATGACCGCCCATCGATAAGCGGGCGGTCAAAACGGGTATCACCGAGCCGCCTTCGACCTTCGGGTCGGGGACGGCTAGATCACCGTCAAGATAGTAAGGGCACATGGTGGATGCCTTGGCACCAAGAGTCGATGAAGGGCGTGAACGGCTGCGATAAGCCACGGTTAGGCGCTGAATAGCCTGTGATCCGTGGATTCCCGAATGGGGAAACCCAGCGTTGGTAATGCGACGCTATCCCTGGCTGAACACATAGGCCGGTGGAAGACAAGCGGGGGAAGTGAAACATCTCAGTACCCCGAGGAAAGGAAATCAACAGAGACTCCCTGAGTAGTGGCGAGCGAAAAGGGATCTAGCCCAAACCCTGCGGATGTAAGTGGACATGCGTTGTCCGCGGGGGGTTGTAGGACGTCTGGTCCGAGCCATGTCCGGCTCGGCGGAAGTTACAAAATCGTACGGTAGCCGAAGCGCGTGGAACCGCGCACCGTAGAGGGCAATCGTCCCGTAGGTGAAACTGTACGATCTTCCGCAGATGTTCCTGAGTAAGTCCGCGCCCGTGAAACGCGGACTGAACCTGGGGGGACCACCCTCCAAGGCTAAGTACTCCTTGGTGACCGATAGCGGACAAGTACCGTGAGGGAAAGGTGAAAAGTACCCCGGAAGGGGAGTGAAATAGTACCTGAAACCGCGTGCCTACAAGCGGTGGGAGCGGCCTTTGGCCGTGACCGCGTGCTTTTTGCATAACGAGCCGGCGAGTTACTCGTCTGCGGCAAGGTTAAGCGATGAGCGGAGCCGTAGCGAAAGCGAGTCCTAATAGGGCGACACAGTCGTAGGCGGTATACCCGAAACTGAGCGAGCTACCCATGGGCAGGCTGAAGCGGGGGTAAGACCTCGTGGAGGGCCGAACCGACCTAGGTTGAAAACTGGGCGGATGACCTGTGGGTCGGAGTGAAAGGCTAATCAAGCTCAGTGATATCTGGTTCTCTCCGAAATATATTTAGGTATAGCCTCAGATAAATTGCGTGGTGGCCGTAGAGCACTGTTTGGACTAGGGGCCCTACCAGGTTACCGACTTCAGGCAAACTCCGAAGACCATCACGTCTACTCTGGGAGTCAGTTGCTGGGGGATAAACTTCAGCGTCGAAAGGGAAACAGCCCAGACCGCCAGCTAAGGTCCCTAAGTACTAGCTAAGTGGGAAACGATGTCCGAGTGCATAGACAACCAGAAGGTTGGCTTAGAGGCAGCCATCCTTGAAAGAGTGCGTAACAGCTCACTGGTCAAGTGTTCGGGCGCGGACAATGTAACGGGGCTCAAGCTAGTCACCGAAGCTGCGGGTGCGAGAGGCCTTCGGGCCGATCGCGCGGTAGGAGAGCGTTCCCATGCCGATAAAGCGGCGGCGTAAGCCAGTCGTGGAGGCATGGGAAGTGAGAATGCCGGCATAAGTAACGAAAGAAGGGTGAGAATCCCTTCCACCGATTGCCCAAGGATTCCTGAGTAAAGTTCGTCTGCTCAGGGTTAGTCGGGACCTAAGGCGAGGCCGAAAGGCGTAGTCGATGGCCAACAGGTTGATATTCCTGTACCACGTCGCTTCCGTTTGACCGATGGGGGGACGAGGAAGGCTAAGGGAACCCAGGCGATGGTTGTCCTGGGCCAAGCGTGTAGGGGTGGGTCTGTCAAATGCAGGCCTGCATAACCTGAGACGTGATGGCAGCTGGCACTAAGCCGGCGAGTCCCTGACGCCATACCTCCAAGAAAAGCCTCTAGGGAGGAAGCGCGTGCCCGTACCAAAACCGACACAGGTGGGCAAGTAGAGAATACTAAGGTGATCGAGATAACCCTCGTTAAGGAACTCGGCAAAATCGCCCCGTAACTTCGGGATAAGGGGCGCCCCGGTAGGGTGAAACCACTTGCTGGTGGAGCCCGATGGGGCCGCAGTGAATTGGCTGAAGCGACTGTTTACCAAAAACACAGGTCTCTGCTAAGTCGTAAGACGACGTATAGGGGCTGACGCCTGCCCGGTGCCGGAAGGTTACGTGGAGGTGTTAGGGCTTGACCCGAAGCACCGAAGCTAAGCCCCGGTAAACGGCGGCCGTAACTATAACGGTCCTAAGGTAGCGAAATTCCTTGTCGGGTAAGTTCCGACCTGCACGAATGGCGTAACGACTTCAGCGCTGTCTCAACGAGGGGCTCGGTGAAATTGCAGTCTCGGTGAAGATGCCGAGTACCCGCGGCTAGACGGAAAGACCCCGTGAACCTTTACTACAACCTGGTATTGGGATTCGATGCATTTCGCTCAGAATAGGTGGGAGGCTTTGAAGCGTCGGTTGCGGCCGGCGTGGAGCCAACTTTGAGATACCACCCTTGGTGTATTGGGTTTCTAACAGCATTCCGTGAATCCGGGTGCTGAACAGTTCCAGGCGGGTAGTTTGACTGGGGCGGTCGCCTCCCAAAATGTAACGGAGGCGCACAAAGGTTCCCTCAGTACGGTTGGAAATCGTACGTAGAGCGCAAAGGTAGCAAGGGAGCTTGACTGCGAGACCGACAGGTCGAGCAGGTGCGAAAGCAGGTCTTAGTGATCCGGCGGTAGCAAGTGGAAGTGCCGTCGCTCAACGGATAAAAGGTACTCCGGGGATAACAGGCTTATCGGGCCCAAGAGTCCACATCGACGGCCCGGTTTGGCACCTCGATGTCGGCTCGTCGCATCCTGGGGGTGAAGTCGCTCCCAAGGGTTGGGCTGTTCGCCCATTAAAGCGGTACGCGAGCTGGGTTCAGAACGTCGTGAGACAGTTCGGTCCCTATCTGCCGTGGGCGTTGGAGAGTTGAGAGGATTCGTCCCTAGTACGAGAGGACCGGGATGAACGCACCTCTGGTGTATCTGTTGTCCTGCCAAGGGCATCGCAGGTTAGCTACGTGCGGACCGGATAACCGCTGAAAGCATCTAAGCGGGAAGCCGACCTCGAGATGAGCTCTCCCATCCCCTTGAGGGAGTAAGACCCCTGGTAGACCACCAGGTTGATAGGCCAGATCTGGAAGGGCGGTGACGCCTGTAGGAGACTGGTACTAATGGGTCGAGGGCTTGACGGATTTTTTGATCGTTTCGGCGATACCCAGTGGCGCTGTGCAGTTTTGAAGGACCTGGACGGTCTCTCTAGATTTTCCGGTGGCTTTGGCGAGGGGGAAACACCTCTTCCCATTCCGAACAGAGAAGTTAAGCCCCTCAGCGCCGATGGTACTTGGCCCGCAAGGGCCTGGGAGAGTAGGACGCCGCCGGTTTTTGTGTAAGCGATCGAGCCGCCCCGTCACGGGCGGCTCGATTCGTTTGGGCGATCTGCGCTCTCCGGCGCAGCGAGGTGAGTCAGTTATGGCAGTTAGAGCAGGACGTGCTGCGACGGACAGTCGTGGACTCGGTTCCGGGAGCAGGGCGCATCGTCGGGGTGGCGCGACGATGACTATCGCGACCCGGCAGCGGGGAGAGGCAGACCTGCTCGCGGGCGGGCGGCTGGCCGGCGCGTCGCCGGTCGGGGCCTCGCCAGGCGGTCCCAAGCCGCTCCCGGTGCGGATGCCTGCCGGCGATTGCGGGCTCCTGGTCGACCTCCCAGTCGACGTCTTGGTCGTACTCGATGCTCAGGAGCGAGCGGGCCGCGGCAAGCAGCGCCCGGGAGCGGCCTGCAAGGTTGGTTTGAACGGTAGAAGCGAACATGTGTTCGACTGTACGCCGACTTGCGGACGGAACGCGGGTTCGACGTCTTGGGGCGCGGCACTGGGGCGTAATATTGGCATTGTGAAGCCGTTTTTAGGCCGCCTGGATTGCAAGAGGGATTGCAAGGAATCGGTTGGGCGAGGCCCCGCGGGCAGGTCGTTGGCCGTGCATCTCGTAATGGAGTGCTGCGATGACTGTTAGGCTTGCGACGCCTCGCGGCGCACACGCTGGCGACTGGCGCATGGGGGCTAGGGGCGCAGAGAAGATGGAGAAGTTCGTTATCGAAGGCGGCGCTCCCCTCTCGGGCACGCTTGTGCCCGCTGGGAACAAGAACGGCGCGCTGCCGATCCTCGCCTGCTGCCTGCTCACCTCCGAGGAGGTGCGCGTGGGCAACGTGCCGCGGATCCGCGACGTCGAGGCGATGCTTGCGATTCTTCACGAGATCGGCGTCGAGGTCGGCTGGAGCGGGGCCAACGAGGTGACGCTTTGCGCGGCGGGCGCCGGTGAGCGGGTCTCGCCTGACCCGGAGCTGGCCGAGCAGATCCGTGCGTCCTTTCTGCTTGCCGGCCCGCTGCTTGCTCGCTTTCGCCGCGCAGTGATGCCGCCGCCTGGCGGAGACGTGATCGGCCGCAGGCGGCTCGACCCGCACCTCGATGCCTTCCGGGCGATGGGCGCCGAAGCTGTCAGCGGGCGAGACATCGTGCTCGAAGCCCCGGGCGGTCTGCGTCCCAGCGACGTCTTCATGGACGAGCCGTCGGTGATGGCGACCGAGAATGCGCTGATGGCCGCCGCGCTCACGCCCGGCGCGACGGTGATCCGCAACGCGGCCTGCGAGCCGCACGTCCAGGATCTCGCGCGGATGCTCGTGAAGATGGGCGCGGACATCCAGGGAATCGGCTCGAACCTGATCACCATCGAGGGCGCGCAGACGCTGCGCGGCTGCTCCCACGAGGTCGCTCCCGATCACATCGAGATCGGCAGCTTCATCGCCCTGGCGGGCGTGACCGGCGGCGAGCTGCGGATCGCAGACACGGTTCCCGACGACCTGCGCATGATTCGCCTGGTGTTCGAGCGGATCGGCCTGCGCACCGAACTCGACGGCAACGACGTGTTGGTCCCGGGTGGGCAGAAGCTGGTCGTCCAGGCAGACGTCGGCGAGTACAAGAGCAAGATCCAGGACGGCCCCTGGCCAGCCTTCCCCGCCGACCTGACATCGATCGCGCTCGCACTCGCCACCCAGGCGGAGGGGTCGATCCTCGTGCACGAGTGGATGTTCGAGAATCGGCTGATCTTCACCGACAAGCTGATCCTGATGGGCGCCGACATCGTGATGTGCGACCCGCACCGGGCGATCGTGACCGGGCCGCGCCGGCTGCGTGGCGCGCGCGTGGAGTCGCCGGACATCCGCGCCGGGATGGCGATGCTGCTCGCCGCGCTCTGCGCCGAGGGCCAGAGCGAGATCGGAAACGTGCGCCAGATCGACCGCGGCTACGAGCGCATCGACGAGCGCCTGCGCGAGCTCGGCGCCCGCATCGAGCGCGTCGCGATCGAGCCCGAGGAGCAGCGGGTCTGAAGCGGTGCCGGCGTGGGCAGCAGCGGCAGCCGCGAGGCGGGGATCTGCCGGCCACGCCGCGTCGTTCGCATCCTGCCCGTGCGGTCTCGATGGATAGGCTCTGCCGGCGGTGATCCACCCGATTCCCAGCGGCACCAGAGACGTGCTCCCCGACGAGATGCGCGAGCTGCGCCAGATCAGCGACGCGCTGCGCTGCGGCTTCGAAGACCACGGCTACGGCGAGGTCTACACGCCCGCGCTCGAGTACGAGGAGGTGCTCGCCCGCGCCGACATGGCCGAGGCTGCGCCTGCGTACCGCACTTTCGACGAGACCGGCGCGATGCTCGCACTGCGATCGGACATGACGGTGCCGATCGCACGCGTGGTCTCCACCCGCTACCCGGACGCCGAGGTGCCGCTGCGGTTCTGCTACCTGGCCCACTGCTATCGCCGTGTGCGCCCGCAGCGCGGGCAGTCGCGCGAGCTGCTGCAGGGCGGGATCGAGCTGATCGGCGCCCCTGCGCCGCAGGGCACGATCGAGGCGCTGACCGTGCTCTGCCGCACGCTGGACCGGGCTGGCTTGAAGGACTACAGAGTCGGCTTGGGGGACGCGTCGCTGTTCGGGTCGCTGATGGAGGGCCTGGAGGTGCCCGTCGGCGTGCGGGAGACACTGCTCGACGCGCTCGGGCGCCGCGATTTCGTAGCGGTGGAGCGGTTGCTTGGCGATGCCGACCTGCCGGCCAGCGCGCGCGCCAGCCTGCTGGAGGTGCCGCAGCTGCGAGGCGGCACAGAGGTGCTGGGGCACGCTCCGGGACCGGTGGCCGACGCCGTGCGCGGCATGCGCGAAGTGGGAGAGGGGTTGCCCCAGGACGTCGCCGCTCGCGTGATCTTCGACCTCGGGCTGCTGCGGAGCATCGGCTACTACACCGGAGCGGTGTTCGAGGTCTACGACCCGGCGCTCGGGGCGCCGCTCGGCGGCGGCGGCCGCTACGACGATCTGCTCGGGCGCTTCGGGCGTCCGCTGCCGGCCGTCGGCTTTGCGCTCAGCGTCGAAAGGCTGCACATCGCCCTCGCCGGCGAGGAGCGCGGCACGGGGGCGATGCTCGGATGAGCGCCATCGGTGCCGACGCGAGCCGGCTGATGATCGCGGTGCCGCGCGGAGCGCTGCTCTCGCAGACCCTCGACATGC
The DNA here is from genome assembly GCA_963790265.1 of uncultured Actinomycetota bacterium. Lineage (GTDB taxonomy): Bacteria > Actinomycetota > Thermoleophilia > Solirubrobacterales > Solirubrobacteraceae > Palsa-744. Next base: position 1,672,624 of record CAWBNT010000001.1, on the reverse strand, counting down.
TGGACAGCCTCGGCCTGGACACGGCCGAGATGCGCGAGAACGATCGCAAGCTGCTGTTCGAGCGGATCGGCACGCTGCAGGGAGGAGACGGCGGCGACACCGAGATCGGCGCGATCACGATGCGTCCATCCGACGTGCCGACCTATGTCGAGGCCGGCGCTGCGGATCTCGGCGTGACCGGCAAGGACGTTCTGCTCGAGCAGGTCGGCGTGGGCGGCGCCGACGGCGAGCACGACGTCTACGAGCTGCTCGACCTCGGCTTCGGCGGCTGCACGATGGTGCTCGCCACCGCCGCGGGGGAGAGTGACGTGGGCGAGCACCCCGCCGCCGAGGCACTGCGCCGCTTCGGCGTGATGAGGATCGCGACCAAGTACCCCCGCATCGCACTCGCGCACATGGAGCAGACCGGCAGGCAGGCGGAGATCGTAGAGGTGAAGGGCTCGGTGGAGCTCGCACCGCTCACGGGCCTGGCCGAGGCGATCGTCGATCTCACCGCGACCGGCACGACCCTGCGCGAGAACGGCCTGATCGTCAGGGAGGAGATCGTCCACTGCACGGCGCGCCTGATCGCAAACCCGGTTGCCCACAAGCTCAAGGCGGCGCCGGTCCAGGACGTGATGGGGCGGCTGCGTGCAGGTTGAGCGGATCTCGCAGGCGCAGGCGCAGCAGCTTGGCCCGCACGGCGTGGCGGACCGGGTACGCGCGCTGATCCCGGGCGTGGAGGCGGTCAGCGAACAGGTGCGGGAGATCATTGCCGAGGTGCAGCACGGGGGCGATGCGGCCGTGCTCGCGCTCACCAGCCGTCTCGATCTCGGCGGAGCCCCAGCGCAGGAGCTGCTCGTCTCCGCGGCGGCGCTGGACGAGGCGATCAAGACGATGCCCCGCGAGGTGATCGCGGGCCTGCAGGTGAGTATCGCCAACGTCGCCGAGGTCGCAAGCGCAGCTGCCGGCCTGGACTCGAGCTCACACCTTCCTCAGGGCCACTCGGTCACGCTGCGGGAGCTGCCGGTGGACAGCGCGGCGGTCTACGTCCCAGGCGGGCGGGCGCCCTATCCGAGCACGGCCGTGATGGGCGTGGTGACGGCGCGCGCTGCCGGCGTGCTCGACGTCTGCGTCTGCTCGCCGCCGGGCGAAGGGGGCGAGATCGATCCGCTCATCCTCGGCACCTGCCGGCTACTCGGCGTGCAGCGCGTGTACCGGATGGGCGGCGCCCAGGCGATCGCCGCGCTGGCCTGTGGGACCGAGAGCGTGCCGCGCGTCGAGGTGATCGTGGGGCCGGGCAACCTCTACGTCCAGGAGGCCAAGCGCCAGCTCTCCGACCGCGTCGGGATCGACGGCATCGCCGGGCCCAGCGACCTGGTGGTCGCCTTCGGCGCGGACGCGGATCTCGAGCTGGTCGCGCTGGACCTGCTCGCCCAGGCAGAGCACGGCCAGGGCAGCCTCGTCGTCGCGATCTGCCCGCACGAGCAGGTGCTTGACGCGCTGGAGGTCGAGCTTGGCCGCCTCGGCGAGGCCCGCGCGGGCCTCGAGCAGGCCGCCTTCGCCGCGGTCTGCAGCGCTGACGCGGCCGGCGCCGTAGCGATCGCCAATGCGATCGCCCCCGAGCACCTCGAGCTGATCGGCGTGGAAGTAGAGGCGCTCGTGCCGGCGGTGCGGCATGCAGGATGCCTGTTCGTGGGCGCATGCTCTGCAACTGCCTTCGGGGACTACGTCGCGGGCTCCAACCACATACTTCCCACCGGCGGTGCGGCTCGCTTCTCCTCGGTGCTCAGCGCCGGCACCTTCCGGCGCAGGATGGCCGAAGTGAGGATCACTGAGGACTCGGCCCGCATGCTGGCGGGGGCTGGCGCGCCGATCGCCAGGGCCGAGGGCTTCGAGCTGCACGCACGGTCGATGGAGGCGCGTGCCAGGCAGGAGGATCCCCTCTCGGCGCCCGCGGAGGCGCCTGCGGACTCGATGGGCGAGAATTCGCCTTCATGAGCCGCACCGCGACCATCTCACGCAAGACGGGGGAGACCGACGTCCGCCTGAGTCTGTCTCTCGACGGCTCCGGCCAGGGGTCGCGCAGCACCGGCGTCGGCTTCTTCGACCACATGCTCGATCTGCTGGCACGACATGGCGCCCTCGACCTCGACGTGCAGGTCAGCGGCGACCTGGACACCGGCGCCCACCACACCGTGGAGGACACCGCGATCGCGCTCGGCCAGGCGCTTGACTCCGCGCTTTCAGAGCGAGCCCAGATCGGCCGCTACGGCTGGGCGCTGATCCCGATGGACGAGGCCAGGGCCAGCTGCGCGATCGACCTCTCCGGCCGCCCCTTCACCCTTTTCGAGGCGCAGCTGCCCGCAGGCGCTACCGGAGGCTTCGAGCACGAGCTGGCCGAGGAGTTCTTCAGGGCACTCGCCAACGCCGCAAAGCTCACCCTCCACGTACAGGTGCAGGCTGGCAGCAACGCCCACCACATGATCGAGGCGGCGTTCAAGGCGCTCGCGCGTGCGCTGCGGCAGGCCGTGGCGATAGACCCCACCGAGACGGGCGTGCCGAGCACCAAGGGTACGCTCACCTCGTGACCAGGCCGAGCATTGCCGTAGTCGACTACGGCATGGGCAACCGCAGGTCGGTCGAAAAGGCCCTCCAGCGGGTCGGTGGCGACGCTTTCCTCACACGCGATCCCGCGAAGCTGCAGGCAGCGGACGGCCTGCTGCTGCCCGGCGTTGGCGCCTTCCCCGCCGCGATGGAGACGATCGAGCGGCTGGGGCTGCACACGCTGCTGCGCGAGCGCGCGCAGGCGGGCGTGCCCCTGTTCGGCAGCTGCATGGGCATGCAGCTGCTCTTCGAAGGCTCGGAGGAGCACGGCGGCGCGGCGGGTCTCGGGCTGCTCGCAGGGCAGGTGCGCCGCCTGGCCGCAGACGGGCAAAAGCTGCCGCACATCGGCTGGAGTGAGGTCACACACGTGCGCGACTCGCCGCTCTGGAAGAGCCTGCCGGAGCGGATTTACCTCTACCACGTGCACAGCTACGTCCCGCATCCAAGCGACCCCGAGACGGTGATCGCCACCGCCGAGTACGGCGAGACGTTCCCCGCGGTCGTCGGCTCCGGCAACGTGTATGGCGCCCAGTCTCACCCGGAGAAGTCATCCACCCACGGACTGCGCCTGCTCGGCAACTTCGTCTCGATCTGTGCGCAGCACGCCAACTACACGGCGACAGCCGCCTGAGAGCCCCTATCAAAATGCCTGCACACCTGGATACGGCCGATGGCCTTCGCGGAGCGGCGTCCTCGGACCTCGACTTGGCTCCGCCAAGCCTTCGGTCCTGCGTCCTTGCTCCACTCGACCCTCGACCGCCCCAGCCGCACATACATTTTGATAGGGCCTCTAAATGATTCTCTATCCCGCCATTGACATACTCGGCGGCAAGGCCGTGCGCCTGACCAAGGGCGACTTCGACGCGAAGAAGATCTATGAGGAGGATCCCCTCTCCGCGGCGGCCGCGTGGGTCTCCGACGGCGCCGACCATCTCCACGTCGTCGACCTCGACGGGGCCAAGGAGGGGGCGCCGCGCAACCTGGAGAACCTGCGCAGGATCGCGACCGAGCTTGGGGTGCCTGTGCAGTACGGCGGCGGCCTTCGGAGCCTGCGGGCGATCGAGGGGGCCCTGGAGGCTGGCGCTCAGCGCGCGATCCTCGGCACCGCGGCGCTCACCGACCCCGACCTGCTCGACGCGGCGCTCGCGCGCTGGCCGGGCAGGGTCGTGGTCTCAGTCGATGTGCGCGGGGGGGAGGTCGCGACCGCGGGATGGACGCAGAGCACCGGCATGGGCGCGGGCGATGTGATCGGCGACCTCGCGGCTCGCGGAGCCCACGACCTCGTCTACACCGACGTCGACCGCGACGGGATGCTGGAGGGCCCCGACCTGGCGAGCTTCGCCGCGCTGCTCGCCGGCGCCGAGCAGGCGCGCCTGATCTACTCCGGAGGCATCGGATACCTGCGCGACCTGGAGGCGCTCGCGAGCCTGCCGGGCGGAGCACCGGCCGGCGTGATCGTCGGCAAGGCTCTCTATGAGCGGCGCTTCACGATCGCCGAGGCGATGCGCGCGCTTGCGTCCCGCGAGTGACCTGCGCGCGGCGCTACCGTGTCAGCCGTGCATTGCAAGCGCGTGATCCCATGCCTGGACGTCGATGCCGGACGGGTCGTCAAGGGCGTTGAATTCCTGGACATCAAAGATGCCGGCGATCCCGTCGAGCTGGCCGCGCACTACGACCGCGAAGGCGCGGACGAGCTCGTGTTCCTCGACATCACCGCGACCCACGAGCGGCGCGAGACGATCGTCGAGCTGGCGCGCAGGACCGCCGATGAGGTCTTCGTGCCGTTCACGATCGGCGGCGGCATCCGTTCCGTGAGCGACGCCCAGGACGTGCTCGACGCCGGCGCCGACAAGGTCTCGGTCAACTCGGCCGCGCTCGCGCGGCCGGAGCTGATCGAGGAGCTGGCCGAGGTCTTCGGCTCGCAGTGCGTCGTACTCGCGATCGACGCCAAGGCCGAGCCGCAGGAGGGCGCCTGGCATGCCTACGTGGCGGGCGGGCGCAAACGCAGCGGCAGGGACGCGATCGAGTGGGCGCGCGAGGCGGTCGATCGGGGTGCCGGCGAGATCCTGCTGACCAGCATGGACAGGGACGGCACGAGCGACGGGTATGACCTAGAGCTGACCGGCGCCGTCTCGCGGGCGGTGAGCGTCCCGGTGATCGCATCCGGTGGCGCGGGCGAGCTCTCTCACCTGGTGCAGGCGGCGCAGGCGGGCGCCGATGCAGTGCTGTGCGCCTCGATCTTCCATTACGGCGCCCACACGATCCCGCAGGCCAAGGACTGCCTGGCGGCGGCCGGCATCGCGGTGCGCCCGGCGTGATGGCCCTCCCGCCTGGGCAGGGCGGCGAGGTGCTGGAGCGCCTGCAAGAGCTTCCCGGCGGCGCCGAGGTGCTGCAGCTTGCCGCCGACCGCGACGACGTCGATCTCGTCGGCGGAGCCGTCAGGGACCTGCTGCTCGGCCGCACGCCGTGCGAGATCGACCTCGTGCTCGACGGCTCGCCGGCCTCCTTCCCCGACGCCGCGGTGCTCTTTGCGCGGGACCTCGCGCAGCGGCTTGCAGGCGAGCAGGAGCCGCAGGTCAGCGTCCATGAGCGCTTTGGCACCGCGGCGGTTCGCTGGAGCGGCGGGCGCGTGGACATCGCGGCGCGCCGCGCTGAGGACTACCCGCAGCCCGGCGCTCTGCCGCAGGTGCGCCCAGGCGAGCGCGAACAGGATCTGCGGCGTCGCGACTTCACCGTCAACGCGATCGCGGTCGGGCTGGGCGGCTCTCGTCGAGGCGAGATCAGCTGCGTCGGCCAGGCGCGGGCCGACCTTGACGCAGGCTTGCTGCGCGTGCTGCACGACCGCAGCTTCCAGGAGGATCCCACGCGCCTGATACGGCTCTGTCGCTATGCCTTCCGGCTGGGCTTCGAGGTCGAGCCGCACACCGCCGCACTGGCCGCAGGCGCGCTCGCGGCGGGTGCTCTTGGCACCGTCTCGGCGGCGCGCATCGGGGCCGAGTTGCGGCTCGCGCTCGGCGAAGGCGATCCGGTGGGCAGGCTGCGGGCGTTGGCGGAGCTCGGCGTGCTCGCAGAGCTGCAGCCGCCGATGAGCTTCGACGCCGAGCTGCTGGCGCGGGCGCTCGAGCTGCTGCCCAAGGATGGACGGCCCGAGGCGCTTGCGCTCGGGTGCCTGCTGATGCGCTCGGCAGCTGAGCTTGGCCGCGATGGTCTGGTTGTGGCGCTGGAGCGCCTGGAGCATCCCGGCGGCGAGCGCGAAGCGGTGATCGAAGCGGCGCTCCGCGCACCCAGCCTTGGCTGGGAGATGGCCGCTGCGCAGGCACCCTCGCAGCTGTGGGACCTGCTCGCGGGCGTTGCCGTGGAGGCGGTCGCACTTGCGGGGACGTGCGTCGGCCAGGCGCGCGCTGCCCAGGCCGCGCAGAGCTGGCTTTCCGAGCTTCGCCACACCAGGCTGCAAATCGGCGGCGGCGACCTGCTGGCGGCCGGCCTGAGCGCCGGTCCTGAGATTGGCGAGCGCCTTGGCCAGGCGCTGCGCCTGCGCTTGGACGGCAAGATCGAGGCGGGCCGCGAGGCGGAGCTGCGCGCGGCTCTTGGCCGATGAGCGTCGACTTCGACAGCCAGGCGGTCGAGATCGCCCTGCTGGGCGGCGGCCGGGCGCTGTTCACCACGCGTGGCAGCGGCAATCTCTCGCTCTCAGCCGGCGAGGGCCACGAGCGGGGGCTTGACGCACGCGAGCGTCTCTGCGGAGCGCTTGGCCTGGACTGGCTCTGCGCGAGTCCCCAGGTGCACGGCACCGATGTCCGCAGGGTGCGCGAGCAGGCGCACAGTGGCGGCCAGCCGGTAGCCGAGGCCGCCGACGGACACGCAACGGCTCTGCCGGGCGTCGGCGTGATGGTGCTCGCCGCCGACTGCGTGCCCGTCGTGCTCGGCGTGCCGGGAGCCGTGGCGGCGGTGCACGCCGGCTGGCGTGGGCTGGCCGCGGGCGTGCTGCAACAGGGCGTGGCCGCGCTGCGCGAGCTCGCCCCGCAGGGGGAGGCGGTTGCGGCGATCGGGCCGTGCGCCGGGAGCTGCTGCTACGAGGTTGGCGAGGAGGTGCTGAGCGCGCTCGGCCTGCCGGCGCCGCCCTCGGGGGCAAGCAAAGCGAAGCTCGACCTGCGCGTCGCTGTTCGCAGGCGCCTGAGCGCGGCCGGCGTGGAGCGCGTGATCGACGTTGACTGCTGCACGATCTGCAATGCGCAGATGTTCTCTCACCGCAGAGAAGGCGCAGCGGCGGGACGCCAGGCGGCGGTCGCATGGCTGCCCTGATCGGGCCGCTGCACGCCGAGGCGATCCGCGAGCGGATCGCGCTCGCGTGCGAGCGCGTCGCCGCCGCCGCGCGGCGGGCCGGCCGCGACCCCGACGCGGTGCAAATGCTGGTTGCAATCAAGTACGTCGGCCTGGAGGAGCTGCCCGTGCTCGCGCAGGCCGGCGTGAGCCTGGTGGGCGAGAACCGCGCCCAGGACCTCGCTGCCAAGGTGCAGGCCCACGGCGATCTCTTCACCTGGGACTTCATCGGCCAGTTGCAGAGCCGCAAGGTGCGCACGATCGTGCCGCACGTGCGCCTGATCCACTCAGTCGCGAGCCTCTCGGCGTTGCGCGAGCTGGAGCGCCACAAGGACACCGCCAAGGCTGGACTGCAGGTCCTGCTCGAGGTCAACGTCGCCGGCGAGCAGGGCAAGGCCGGCATCGCGCCGCAGGAGCTCGACATCTACCTGGAGCAGTGTCCGGTGCCCGTCGCGGGCCTGATGACCATGCCTCCGGCGACGCGGGATCCCGATCAGAGCCGGCGCTGGTTCTGTGCCCTGCACGAGCTGGCGGGCGAACGGGGCCTGTCGCAGCTCTCGATGGGCACTAGCCAGGACTACGAGGCGGCGGTCGAAGAGGGGGCCACCATCGTGCGCCTGGGCAGCAGCCTTCTGGCCTGAGGAGCACAGCCGGACCGCGCTTCGCCGCCATCACGCGGAAATTGCGGGTGATGAGACGGCTAGCATGTATGCAGGGAAAATCGCGATTTGCGCGAAAACGCCCCCTAGAGATGTCTTTTCGCGATTCATGGCACCGTGCGCTCGTGTACTTCGGCCTTGCCGAGGAGTACCACGACGACGACTACGAGGAGGATTACCCTCCCGAGGAAGAGATCGAAGAGCGCTATCGCGAGCGCCCGAACGTGCGCCGGCTCTCCTCCCGCAGGCGCCGCGAGGACTTCGACGACATCTTCGCCGATGAGGGTTCTCGCGCCGAAGCGGGCGGCAGGGGAGCGCGGACCACGGTGCTGCGGCCTGTGGGCGGCAGGACCAACGGCGATGTGCGCGTCCACCTGGTTGTGCCGAAGTCCTTCAACGACGCCCAACAGGTCGCGGACCGCTTCAAGGACTCGATTCCGGTGATCCTCAACCTCCAAGGCACCGAAACAGAGCTCTCCAAGCGCCTGATCGATTTCGCGAGCGGCCTCACCTACGCGCTCGACGGCGGCATGCAGCGGATCGCCGACAAGGTCTTCATGCTCACTCCGCGCAACGTCGAGATATCGGCCGAGGAGCGCGCCAGGCTGATCGAAAAGGGCTTCTTCAACCAGTCTTGACGGTTGTGGTCTGACGTGAGAGACCCAAGCCTCACAAGGACGCAGTGAGTGTAGTGTGCGGATGGCACATGAGCGAGCGAGGACGCCGTGAGGCGCCGGGTATCTCGCGTCAGTAGCCTGGTGTCCGACATGAAGATAGGTCTGATCGGCGCTGGCAACATGGCGCGGGCGATGGCTCGCGGCTGGCGCGAGCCCGTGCTCTGCGCCGACCCGGTGGCCGAGCGCGCCGAGGCGCTGGCGCGGGAGACCGGCGGGCGCGCCCTGGTGGGCAACGCCGAGGTTGCACAGCAGGCAGATCTGGTGGTCCTCTGTCACAAGCCCGCACAGCTTCAGGATGTGGCCGCAGAGGTTGCTCCTGCCGCCAAGGCGGTCGCCTCGATCCTTGCCGCAACGAGCCTGCAGGCGCTGAAGGACGCCTACCCGGACCGTCCGGTCTACCGCTTCATCCCCTCGCTGCCGGTCGAGGTGCGCCAAGGCGCGGTGGTGCAGGCCGCCGATGAGCCACAAGATGCGGGACTCGATCGCCAGGTGCAAGAGCTCTTCGCGCGTCTTGGCAGCGTCGTCACCGTCGAGGATCGGCTCGTGGACGTGGCGATGGGGCTGATGTCCTGCGCGCCCGCGTATGTCGCGCTGATCGCCGAGGCCCAGATCGACGCCGGCGTGCGACACGGGCTGCGCGCCGAGCAGGCGGCGGGCCTGGTGGTGCAGACGCTCGCTGGCACCGCCGAGCTGCTGCGCCAGCGCGATTACGACACGCTCTCAGTGCGCCGCGAGGTCACCTCGCCCGGTGGCGTGACGGCACGTGGGCTTGCCGCGCTGGAGCGAGCGGGGCTCCGCAGCGCCTTCGACGATGCGCTGGATGCGGTGCTCGGGAGCGGGCGATGATCCTCGCGAGCGTCCGCACCGAAGTGGCGGACTACATCTCGACGCTGATCTACGTCTACACGCTGCTGATCATCCTCTACATCGTGGTCCAGCTGCTGTTCTCATTCGGGGTGAGGCCGCCGTACTCACGCTGGAGCAATGCGATCCTGACATTCCTGCGGGACGTGTGCGAGCCGTTCCTGCGCATCTTCAGACGGATCCTCCCGCGGATGGGGCCCTTCGACTTCAGCCCGGTGATCGCGATCCTCGTACTCGAGCTGTTCAACAGCATCGTCGTCCAGAATCTGATCCACGGTTGAGGCTCGCCGCTCACCGCCGGGGCGCCGGCGTCCACTCCCATCCAAAGCGTCGCGTCCGCCTGCTCTACGGGGCGCGAGCCACGGTGGTCGTCGTGGTCGTGCTGGCACTCGACCGTCTGACCAAGCACGCGGTGGAATCCTCGATCGCGCCAGGCGAAGAACGCTCCTTCCTGCCCGGTGTGGAGATCGTGCACACCCGCAACGACGGCGTCGCCTTCGGCCTGCTCGGCGGATCGCACGTCTACCTCACCGTCGCCCTCGCGCTCGTGGTGGTGGCCGCGCTCCTGCTCTTCGCCTGGCGTCTGGGCAGAGGCCCCACCTGGCTGCCTGTGGGGATGATCGTGGGCGGCGCGCTCGGCAACGTGATCGACCGTCTGCGCCTCGGCTCGGTGACCGACTTCATCAAGCTGCCCCTGGGCTGGCCGCCATTCAATCTCGCCGACGCCTCGATCACGATCGGGGTGGTCGTGCTTGCGCTGCTTGCCAGCCGCTCAGGGCCCGGCTCTCAGGCACAGCGATTGACCCGACGCGATGACGGTGCCCGACGCTAGGCAGAGCAGCGATGCCGGCTCTGCCGGCCAGATGCGGCTCTCGATCGTCTTCGAGGATGAATACCTGCTCGTGGTCGACAAGCCCGCCGGAATGGTCGTGCATCCCGCCAAGGGGCACAGTCAGGGCACGCTCGCCCAGATGCTTGCCGGCGTCGCGCGGGGCGGCGACTCACAGAGGGCCGGCATCGTGCACCGCCTGGACCGCGACACCTCGGGACTTCTGATCGTCGCCAAGAGCGAGCAGGCGCATGCCCGCCTGCAGGCTGCCCTTGCGGCGCGCCAGATTCGGCGCGAATACCTTGCGCTGGTGCAGGGCAGGCCGCCCTCGCGCAACGGCACGATCGAGGCGCCGATCGGCCGCGATCCGCGGGTGCGCACGCGGATGGCGGTCGGCGGCCAGTTCGCGCGGGACGCGGTCACACACTTCACGCTGGAGCGCGAGCTGCCCGAGAGCTCGCTCCTGAGATTGAGGTTGGAGACGGGCAGGACCCACCAGATCAGGGTGCATCTGCAGGCAATCGGGCACCCGGTCGCAGGGGATCCCGAGTACGGCACCGCCGGCCTCTACGGCTTGCGACGCCAGTTCCTGCACGCGGTTTCGCTGGAACTCACGCACCCGATCACGGGCGAGCCGATCGAGGTGGCCTCCGAACTTCCCGAGGACCTCCGGCTGGCTCTGGAGCGCGCGCAGCGGCTATCCTGAGATGTTCTTCAAAGACACACGACCTGGCGTCACCAACCCGGGCCCTGCCCAGAGCCGCACCTCGCGCGCACTGGGTCCTGGCATCTAGACGCCAGCCATCTCACGCCAAGGCAAAAGGGAGCATCAACGTGGCACAGGTAGGAATCGAACAGCTGTTGGAGGCCGGGGTCCACTTCGGCCACCAGACGCGCCGCTGGAACCCGAAGATGCGCCGCTTCATCTTCGGTGAGCGCGACGGCATCTACATCATCGATCTGCTGAAGACAGCCGACCTGCTTGCGCAGGCGCAGAACTTCGCCTCAGAGGTCGCCCGACGCGGCGGCACGGTCCTCTTCGTCGGCACCAAGAAGCAGGCAAGGGATGCGGTCAAGGAAATCGCCGAGTCCTCGGGCATGCCCTACGTCAACCATCGCTGGCTCGGCGGCCTGCTGACGAACTTCCAGACGATGTCCCAGCGCATCCGGCGTTTGCACGACCTCGAACGCTACGAGGCGGAGGGGCAGCTGGCGCTGCTGCCGACGCGCGAGCGGATGGCCGCCCAGGCCGATCTGGCCAAGCTGCGCGCCAACCTCGGCGGCGTCAAGGACATGCAGCGCGTCCCGGACGCGGTGTTTGTGATCGACCTGAAGACCGAGGCGATCGCCGTTAGCGAAGCGCAGCGGCTGCGCGTGCCGATCGTCGGCCTCGTCGACACCAACTGCGACCCCGATGGCGTCGACTACGTCATCCCGGGCAACGACGACGCGATCCGTTCGTGCGCACTGATCACCAAGGCGATCGGGGATGTCGTGGCCGAGAGCCATGCCGTCTTCCGTGCTCAGGAGGAGCGGGCACGCCAGGAAGCGCAGGAGCGTGAGCGGCGCGAGGCCGAGGCGCGCGCCAAGCGCGAGGCCGAAGCGCAGGCAAAGCGCGAGGCCGAAGAGCAGGAGCAACGCGAGCAGGCTCAGCGGGAAGAGGCCGAAGCGGCATTCGCGGCGCACAAGGCCGCTCAGGCCGCAGCGGCCCAGCAGACGGCTCAGGGTCAGGCGCCCGCACAGCCTGCTGCGGCCCAGCCTGCTGCTGAGGCGCAGGCTTCCGTCGCGCCGCCTGCCGCAGCGGCGCAGCCGGCACAGGAGCAGGCCGCTGCTGCGCCTGAGCCGCAGGCTCCCGCTCCTGCCGAGCCGGAGCCGGTCGCTGCGCCCGCACCGCAGGCATCTGCCGAGCCGGAGCAGACCGGAGCCCCGGCTGAGCCCGAGCAGGCTGCCGCAGCCGCCCCCGAGACACAGCCACAGGCCGACGGCGCCGGGGAGCCGGCGGCACCGCAGGCAGAGGAAGTGCAGACAGAGCCCGCCAAGGAGGCCAGCGCATGAGCACCGTCGAGATCCAGGCAAAGGACGTCAAGGCGCTGCGGGAGCGCACAGGCGCTGGGATGATGGACTGCAAGAAAGCGCTGACCGAGTCCGCTGGGGACATCGAGAAGGCGATCGAGATCCTGCGCGTCAAGCAGGGCAAGAAGATCCAGGATCTCGGGGAGCGCACCGCGACTGAGGGCACGATCCAGTCCTACATACACGCGGGAGCCAAGGTGGGCGTCCTGATCGAGGTCGACTGCAACACCGACTTCGTTGCCGGCAACGAGGAGTTCGTAGGGTTCGCCCGCGACGTCGCGATGCAGATCGCGGCCAGCCCCACGGTTGCCTACGTGAGTCGCGAGGATGTGCCCGAGGAGCAGCGCGCCGCCGAGTCACGCGTCTATGAGCAGGAAGCGGCCGACAAGCCCGAGAACGTCCGCGAGCGGATCGTCACCGGCAAGCTCGATGCCTGGCTGAAGACGATCGTCCTGCTCGAGCAGGAGATGCACCATCCAAAGTTCGAGGGCAAGACCGTCCAGCAGCTGCGCGACGTTCTCACCGCGAAGACCGGCGAGAACGTTGTCATACGGCGCTTCGTGCGCTTCGCAGTCGGCCAATAGGGCGCAGGCGCGCCGTCGGTCGATCCCCGATCGGCGGCGTCCTCGCTGGCTCGCCCGCGTCCGTGTGTCGCGCCTGACTCGTGGACTGGCCAAGGCGCATGGAAGCCATGCAGGCGCCGTCCGGATAGGCTCTGCTCCACGATGCCCGAGGCGGTCTTCAAACGCGTCCTGTTGAAGCTCTCCGGAGAGGCCCTGATGGGAGAGCTGCCCTACGGCACCGATCCGGAGCGGGTGCGAGCGATTGCCGCCCAGGTCCACGATGTGCGCAGGCAGGGCGTGGAGATTGCGATCGTGGTGGGCGCGGGCAACATCTTCCGCGGCATGAAGGGCGCCGCCGATGGGATGGACCGCGCGACCGCCGACTACATCGGGATGCTCGCCACGGTGCTGAACGCGTTGCCGCTGCAGGACTCGCTGGAGAAGATGGGCGACGAGGTGCGGGTGCAGAGCGCGCTCAGCATCTCCGAGGTCGCCGAGCCCTATATCCGCCGCCGCGCGATGCGCCATCTGGAGAAGGGACGGATCGTGATCTTCGCCGCCGGGACCGGCAACCCGTTCTTCACGACCGACACGGCGGCGGCGCTGCGCGCGGCCGAGATCCACGCAGAGATCATCCTGATGGCCAAGAACGGAGTGGAGGGCGTCTACACGGCCGACCCGGCTCGCGATCCGAGCGCCACGTTCATTCCGCAGCTCACCCACATGGAGGCGCTCGAGCGGCGCCTGCGCGTGATGGACTCCACGGCGCTCGCGCTTTGCATGGAGAACAGGACGCCGATCAACGTCTTCAACATGGATGACGAAACCGCGATATCCAAGGTAATCTCAGGCGCGCGTGTGGGAACGCTCGTCACGACACCGGCTGGAGAGGAGGATTGACAGATGGCGTCTGAGATGATCGACGTGCTGCTGCAGGACGCCGGGGAGCGGATGAGCAAGGCGGTCCAGAGCGCGCATCACGAGTTCAGCACGGTCCGCACGGGCCGCGCCAGCTCTGCCCTGCTCGAGCGCATCGTCGTTGACTACTACGGCGCGCCCACACCGCTGAACCAGCTCTCCACGATCTCCGCGCCCGAGGCGCGTCTGATCACCGTCCAGCCCTATGACAAGTCCTCCATCAAGGCGATCGAGAAGGCCATCAACGAGTCCGACGTCGGCCTGACGCCGTCCAACGACGGCAACCTCGTGCGGCTCGTGGTGCCGGAGCTGACCGAAGAGCGCAGGCGCGAGCTGGTCAAGGTCGTGCGGCACCTCGCCGAGGAGGGACGTGTCGCGATCCGTAACGTTCGCCGCGACGTGATGAGCGACCTGCGCGAGCTGAAGTCCGAAGGCCAGGCGGGCTCCGACGACGAGCACCGTGCCGAGGTCGAGCTTCAGAAGCTGACCGACGCAAAGGTCGGTGAGCTGGAGAAGATGCTCGAGGCCAAGGAGCAGGAGATCCTCGAGGTGTGATGGGAGCCGCGGAAGGATCGGACCCCCGCCCGCCCCGCCCGTCCACTCCGCCCTCCCAGCACCCGGCAGGCGACGCATCCCGCTCTGGCGCCAAGTACCTCGCGATCATCACCGACGGCAACGGCCGCTGGGCCAAAGGTCGCGGGCTGCCGGTGCGGGCTGGCCATGAAGCCGGCGCGGACACGGTGAAGGCGAGGCTGCGAGACGCGGTCGACCTCGGGATCAGGGAGATGACCGTCTACTCCTTCTCTACCGAGAACTGGAGCCGTCCCGTCGAGGAGGTCGCGGGGCTGATGGCCATGTTCTCCAAGCGGATCGCCGGCGAGACGCCTGAGCTGCATGAGGAGGGCGTGCGGATGCGCTTCATCGGCCGGCGGGAGGGGATATCGCAGGAGCTGCAAAAGCAGATGAGCTGGGCCGAAGCGATGACCGACGCCAATGACCGGATCACCCTCTTCGTAGCCTTCAACTACGGTGGCAGGGCGGAGATAGTCGATGCCGCGCGCCGCTTCACGGGCGGCGGGGAGGAGGAGCTCCGCGCGTGTCTGTACGCGCCAGAGATGCACGATCCCGATCTGGTGATCAGGACCAGCGGCGAGCGCCGTCTCTCCAACTACCTGCTGTGGCAGTCGGCCTACTCGGAGCTGGTCTTCCGGGACGAGCTCTGGCCCGACTTCAGCCGTCAGAGCCTGCAGGAGTCGCTGGCGGAGTTCGGCGAGCGCCGCCGCCGCTTCGGAGGCCGGTGAGCCGGTGGCAAGCCGCGGCGGGACCGGCGGAGTGAGAGGCCCAGGCCGCGCTGGCGCGAGGCGCGCCAGCGGTGGCGTTCGTCTGCGCGCCGCGGCTGCGGGTGGGGATCCGCAGGAGCCGGGCCGGGGGCGCCGCTCTGATCTGCAAGCGCGCATGCTTGCCGCGGTGCCCGCGATCGCGCTGGCCCTGTTCCTGGTGGTCGAGGGGGGGCTCGTCTTCACCGCGGGGCTCTTCCTGCTCGGCGCGATCTGCATGCACGAGCTGTTCACGATGTATGGACGCACGCGCCCGGTGCGGCTGGCGGGCTTCATCGGCCTTGCGGGGATGCTGCTTGCGGCCCAGTACGGCGGGCCGCGCTATGTCCTGCTCGCAGCGGTTGCGACCCTTCCGGTGCTGTTCGGCCTTGCGGTGCGAGCGCATCGCAGCGGCACGGCGGGGATCGCGATCACCCTGCTTGGGCTTTGGTGGATCGGCTTCGGCTTGGCTCACGCAGTGATGCTGCGCGGCCTGCCGCACGGCATCGGCGTGGTGATCGACGTGCTCGTGGGCACCTTCGTCGGCGACACCGGTGCCTACCTCGGCGGCCGACTGTTCGGTCGGCGTCCGCTGGCTCCGGATATCTCTCCGAACAAGACGATCGAGGGGCTTGCGATCGGCATGGTCTGCGCCGTGGCGGCGGTGTGGCTGGCAAATCGCTACCAGCCCTGGATGCCGGTCTCCCACGCAGTGGTGCTCGGCGTGGGCGTGGCAGTGATCGGCCCGATCGGCGACCTCTTCGAGTCCTATGTCAAGCGCCATGCGGGTACCAAGGACACGGGCCGGGTCTTCGGCGCCCACGGCGGCGCGCTGGACCGCCTCGACGCTGTCCTCTTCACCGCCGTGGTGGCCTACTACATCTGGTCGGCTTACAGGTGAGCGTGTCCGCCTGCGTCGAGGCCGCAGGCGCAGCGGCCGATCTCGCGGGCTACCCTGGGCGGCGATGAGCGACCGCAGGCGTCTGCTGATACTCGGCTCGACCGGTTCGATCGGTACCCAGGCGATCGAGGTCGTGCAGGACTCGCAGGAGCTGGAGTTGGTGGGCCTCTCGGCTGAGCGATCCTGGCAGGCGCTGGTCGAGCAGGCGCACGCAAGCGGCGTGCGCCGAATCGCACTGGCCGACGTCGATGCGGCCGCTCGCGCGGCGGAGGCGTGGACCGACGGGGAGGTGCTGAGCGGCCCGGAGGGCCTCGTGCGGCTGGTGGTGGAGTCCCAGGCCGACATCGTGCTCAACGCGCTGGTCGGATCGGCTGGCCTTGGTCCGACGATAGCGACGCTTGGCGAGGGCATCGAGCTCGCGCTCGCCAACAAGGAGTCGCTGGTCGTGGGCGGCGAGCTGGTCACGGCGCTGGCCGAAGCGACGGGCGCGGCGATCGTGCCGGTCGACTCCGAGCACGCCGCGCTGCACCAGCTGCTCACCGGCCGCACGCCAGGGTCGGTACGGCGCCTGGTGATCACGGCCAGCGGTGGACCCTTCCGGGGCGCAAGCCGCGAGCAGCTGAAAGGCGTGAGCGTGCAGCAGGCGCTCGCTCATCCGACCTGGTCGATGGGCGGCAAGATCACGATCGACTCCGCGACGCTCATGAACAAGGGCCTGGAGGTGATGGAGGCGCACCATCTCTTCGGCACGCCATATGAGGACATCGATGTGGTCGTGCATCCGCAGTCGCTGATCCATGGGCTCGTGCAGCTCGTCGACGGCTCGATGCTCGCCCACGTAGGACCGCACGACATGCGGGTCGCGATCTCCTACGCCCTGCACCGCGGCGAGAGCGTCGATCAGCCGATCGAGCCGGTCGACCTGACCAGGGTCGGCACGCTCAACTTCGAGCCCGTCGACCTTACGACCTTCCCGTGCCTGAGGCTCGCGCGCGAAGCGGCGCTGGCGGGAGGCACCGCGCCCTGCATCCTCAACGCCGCAAACGAGGTCGCAGTTCACGCCTTCCTGAGCTCGCGGATCGCATTCGACGGGCATCCCGGCGCGTGATCGAGCACGCGCTGCAGGGCCTCGGCTCAGAGCCAGTTGCGTTCCTTCCACTCCCTCTATGAGGCCGACCGTCAAGCGCGTGCGGTGGCTGAGGAGGCGGTCAGCGCGCGGGCCTGACCGGGCGGCCCCCAGGTCTTAGGGATGCTCATCTGCGCTCGTCAGCCCGCGGGCGACTTCCAGCGCTTCGATGTCGATCAGATCCTGTGGTCGCCCAGCGGCATGCTTCATCGCAATCAGGTCATCTATCGCCGCTACGCGCACCTCGCGGTCGGCGAGATGCATCTCGGTTGCGTTCCTTCGCAGCGTCTCGAAGTCCGGCGCTCCGTCGCGATGGCCGAGGAGGTCTATGTCGCCCTTCTGCGTTTCGAGCGTCAGGATCTCCGTTCGCCTCAGCGTCCTGCCGTCCGGCACGAAGGGGACGTCGCCAGGCACGCCGCGCAGCCTGGCTCGAAGGCCGACGAGGACGGTCCCCAGGCGATCGAGGTTCTCGTCGTCGAGCCAGTGGCAGATGTCGAGGTCCTTGGTGAAGCGAGGCATTGCTTGAAGCACTACAGCGACGCCTCCGATGATCACGAACTCGACACCGCCGTTTACCAGGCTCGAACTAGCTCCGCGGGCTGATATCTACGCTCTGTCCAACTCGCCACTAGCCTTGGCTCCGCGCGCGTAAGCTCACTGCCCCAGTCGAACATCTCTTCCAGCTGAGCAAGCCGCTCTGCGGGCGGCCGCTCCAGCTGCGCCCATATGAGGGTCTCGTCCACGCCGCGCCGTGCCTCCGTGCCCAAGCGCAGTCGGCGCCCGGTCGCCCGCAGTACTCGATCCAGGGTGCTCACGGTGGGGTTCGCCCCTTTGCGCTCGAGTCTCGCGATTGCCGCCTGACTCACGCCGAGGCGGCTCGCCAACTGCTTCTGGCTCAAGCCGGCACCGCGTCTTGCATCGCGCACGATCATTGCGGTTCGTCCATCTAAAATATAATATATAGATTATATGTGGCCATGTCTTGACTGTTGCCGCGAGATGACCATTCGCCTGCGAGACTTGATCGCATGAGCTGGTTCCTGACGATCCTCGGCATCGTGGCGCTGATCGTGCTGCACGAGCTCGGGCACTTCTCGGTCGCCAAGGCGGTGGGGATGCGCGTCGAGCGCTTCTCGCTGTTCTTCCCCCCGACGATCGCGAAGATGAGGAGAGGCGAGACCGAGTACGCGATCGGCGCTTTGCCCGCGGGTGGCTACGTGAAGATCACCGGGATGAACCCCGAGGAACTGGAGGACCTGCCGCCTGAGGTGCGCGCGCGCGCCTACTACAGCCAGCCGCCGTGGAAGCGGGTCGCCGTGATCCTCGCGGGGCCCGCTCGTGAACATCGCGATCGCGTTCGTGCTGTTCGCCGTCGTGTTGATCGAGCGGCAGCTTTGGGGGCGCGATCACGCTCGGCAACCTCGACCCGAGCATCGAATCGATCGTGGCCAAGCCGCAGGTCGCCGCGATCGAGCGGGGCATGCCGGCGCAGCATGTGTTGCACGCCGGCGAGAAGATCCTGACGGTGGAAGGCAAGCAGGCGAGCGTGGCGTCGATCGTGCGCCCGATATCGGCGCATCGCTGCGCGGGCGCCCAGGTGAAGGGCTGCCTCGCCACCACGCCGGTGCACATGACGGTGGAGCGCGATGGCCATGTCGTTGCGATCTCCGTGCGGCCACGCTACGACTCCACCTACAAACGGATGCTCATCGGCTTCAACTTCGGCCTCGCGCCGCGGAGCTTCGGCCTCCTTGGCGCGGCCGGCGCCTCTGTGGCGGCGATGTGGCACACGACGGCGCAACTGTCACTGGCCTCGGCCGCGCACTCACGAGCTCCAAGGAACGCAGCCAGTTGCACAGCATCCTCGGCATCACCGAAGTGACACAGGAAGCGGTCGCGAGCGGCGCCGGCAAGGCGCTGGTCGTGCTTGGCTACGTCTCGCTGATCCTCGGCGTGATCAACCTGTTCCCGTTCCTGCCGCTGGACGGTGGGCACATCCTCTGGGCGGTGGCCGAGAAGGTGCGTGGACGCCGGGTCTCGATGGCGGCGATGTGGCGCTTCAGCTCGATTGGCCTGGTGCTGCTCGCGTTTCTGGTGATCAGCGGCATCACCAACGACATCGGGCGAATCGCTGGGTAGTGGGGCGAAGAGGTCGGCAAGGAAAGATCGAGTAGGAGTTGATTCGCCCTCTGCTCGCGCCCTTTGGCGGAGATCTAGACTGCAATGAGGGCGGAACACGCGAGTCACACTGCCGGGCACAATATTGCTCTATTGCATTCTCTTCCAATATCCTGTAGCTTGACGCCGTGCTCATGCGTCGAGTATGTCTAGTGGCAACATGTGCGGCTGCGCTCTGCGGGTCCATTGCATACGACGCGGCAGCCCAAAGCCAAAGAGTGGCTCACATATCGCGTCGTGTGCGCAAGGTCCTCCTGGCGGATGCGAGGAGCGAGGCCGTATCGC
This sequence comes from uncultured Actinomycetota bacterium, assembly GCA_963790265.1. Taxonomy (GTDB): domain Bacteria; phylum Actinomycetota; class Thermoleophilia; order Solirubrobacterales; family Solirubrobacteraceae; genus Palsa-744. The sequence goes on along the minus strand of CAWBNT010000001.1, from coordinate 1,653,329 downwards.
TGGGAGATCCTTACCCGCGTGATATACAGGCAGTACGCACCACTCACGTAGAGGCTGGTTGACTTCGTGGTGTTTCCAGCACGGCATTGTCCCCTGACTCTTTGGTGTATCTGGTGGCAATGCGCGGCCGATTCAATTGTTTGAGTTGTTCCGCGCCGCATGGCGGACACGTCAGACCCGGCTCTGTAGTTACCCTTGAACTGACTGCAAGAACGATGCGGCGGGATTCCGTTGAATTGAGCAAACGCTATCCAGATTTGGGTTCGGTTGGCGTTCCGGTCAGACTTGAGGTCGGCAGGTAGATGCATAGCCCGATTCTGGGGTCAATTTTCGCTTCGCGTAAGACTCACTGGCTTCTTGCTATGGTTCTGACTCTTGCGGCCAGCTTGACAGTCATCCAAGCCGCGGCATCACCCGATCTCGCTTATGGCTGCACTGGAACACTCAAATGCTATTCGCAGGCCGACTTGAAAGATAGTGGAGAAGCATTTGCATCTGGGGCAAACGATGAACTCGACGTCGGATGCGTAGCAGTCCCTGAACAAGAATCTGGAAAAAACTTCAACACCGACGAGCTGTGGGTCATCATAGAATCTGCAGGTTCTGAGACTTGGGTGGAGGCTGGAATCATAACTGGCTATACGTTTTCTGCCGGCGATCGCCCTGAGCCCGCCTTTTTCATTGCCTCGCAGACTGGAGGCAAATACATTGAGGAAGTAGGCAGTGAAGCGTCCACAAAAGCTCTCCATGAAGTTGATATATGGCAAGCGTCTCCCGCTAAAAGTAAGAATTGGTATGCGGCAACGCCGGGGACGGGATTGATAGAGGTCTACGGCTTCCCGTCGGAACGTGCTGCGGTTGAACTGCAGACGGGGCTGGAGACGAGCACGGGCGAAGGCTGGAACGATGCCGCCGTCACTGCCATGGAATATCAAAATTCTGCCGGCGAATATAAGACCAAATGGACCGTGTCCGGTCATGGTGCGACGCTCTCGCGAACTACTGAAAAATTCTACTGGGATTGGGAGACGGTGAACAGTTCGGCCGATTTCGGCTTCAACAACCATGGGTGCTGAGCTTAGAGCCACTTTGTCATGGTTAGAGGTTGATAACATATATTGCGTTTAGTTCGACGGTCGGTGCGATGGTCGTTGCTGTGGTATTCGCTTTTGGGCTCGGTAGTACGTCGTCGTCTGCGCATGCGGCGGGCGATGTTGCCGCTGAAAGCGTGGGGGCTGTTGCCAGCCCGAGTCTTCTAGCGGAAGACGCCGAGACGGTTGCTGCGCAATTCGGCGACTCTAGTCCAGTCGATATTCAGGCCATCTATGGGTTGCGCAGAGATGAGGTCATTTCAAAGATCATGAATATTTCTGTGCAAGACGGTGAAGCGCATGTGGTTATGATTCAAGAGCATGGTTCGTTTACCACGCCATCGGAGCCGCGCGGAGCTGAGGCACCGACCGGCGGTATGCTTACTATCATCGTGAATGAAGAAACCGGTCGAATCACGGATATCTCGATGGCTGAGAGCAGCGGCGATGAAGTACGCGAAGATATCGAAAGTATGGGAGCCGGGTCCCCTATCGCGCTACCTTAGTGACGTAAACGGCTCCAATGAGCTGAGGTCGTCTCGTTTGCATTCACGTGCGGTGGGCCGATCTTGGCAGAATGCCTCTCGCAAGATGTAGTGGGCTCCCCAGCTCCGCTGAAGGTCGATGGGCTGGAGCATGGTCGCGTCCTCGTTGATCGTGTCGGTGGAGGAGGCCGCCCCTCAGCGAGCGCAGATCCGCGACGCCAAGACCAAGCATGGAGAGACCTGAGGCTGCGCGCAGCGCCCACAGTCTCTGGCAATTCGATGGAGATCGCTTTCAGCAATTGCGCGAGCTTCGTCTCCTGGTGCACGACGTCGTTCAGATCGTATGGATGCCTTTATGCGCCTTCAGCAAGGGCTGCCTTCGGTGGATCAGCATGGATTGAGAGGAGATGGAGGCCATGGTCCCTCGGCGGGTCGTGCTCTTGGCGCCATGCAAGGCGCCAAGAGCGGTGGGGAGCGGCCTTCATCCGCCCACAGGATCTGCCCCGTACAATTGAGCGCATGGCATCGAAGCGGCAGATACACGTGGGAGGCATCCCGATCGGCGGTGGCGCGCCGGTTGTCGTCCAGACGATGACCAAGACCGAGACGGCGAACCTCGCCGCCACGATGGAGCAGATCCACAAGGTGGCCGAGGCGGGCGCGGACATCGTGCGCGTGGCGGTGCCCCGCGAGCAGGACGTCGAGGCGCTCAAGAGCATCGTGGCGCAGTCGCCGATTCCGGTGATCGCGGACATCCACTTCAACCACACGCTTGCGATCAAGGCGATCGAGGCCGGTGCGCACTGCGTGCGCATCAACCCCGGCAACATCGGCGGAGAGGAGAAGGTCGCGCAGGTCGTCGACGTGGCCCGCAGGCACGACACGCCGCTGCGTGTGGGCGTGAACTCCGGCTCGCTGCCAAAGCACCTGCGTCAGCTGGAGTACGACGATCCGGTGGAGGCGCTCGTGAGCGCCGCGATCGAGACGGTGCAGCTGATGGAGCGCTTGGACTTCGAGGACTTCAAGGTCTCGATGAAGTCGACCTCGGTGCCGAACACGATCGCCTCCAACCGCCGTCTGGCGCAGAGGATCCCCTACCCGTTGCACCTCGGCGTCACAGAGGCGGGAACAAAGTGGTCGGGATCGCTGAAGTCGGCGGTGGGGCTCGGAACTCTGCTCGCCGACGGCATCGGCGACACGATCCGGATCTCGCTCTCCACCTTCCATGCCGAGGAGGAGGTGAAGGTCGCCTGGGAGATCCTGAAGGCGCTGAAGCTGCGCGAGAAGGGCCCCGTGCTGATCGCCTGTCCGACCTGCGGGCGCCTGCAGTTCGACATGGACCGGGTGGTCGCCGAAGTCGAGGCGCGCCTGGAGACCTATGAGGACCCGATCGAGGTCTCGGTGCTGGGCTGTGCCGTCAACGGCATCGGCGAGGCCCGCCACGCCGATTTCGGCATCACCGGCGCCAAGGACATGGGCATGATCTACAGCAAGGGTGAGCCGCTGAAGAAGGTGCCGACCGAGCGCCTGGTGGACGAGCTCTTCGCCGAGATAGACCGCTACTACGCCTCGGGCAAGACCGTCCAGCGCGACGAGCGCGAGGCGGCAGAGGCGCGCGCGTGGCTTGCCGACAACGAGGACGCCACCGCGATGACGCCCGAGAAACTGGCCGCGATGGAGGCTGCGGCGGCCTCCCAGGACGACGAGGCGCAGACAGTCCTGAGCTCCATGCTGACCCCCGCCGCGCCGATCGATGAGGCCGTCTCGCCGGTGGCGGGGCGCCGCTTCACGCGCAGCTGATCGGCGCGAAGGCGCGCCCCGCCCCGCAGGCCCCTCGGAGACGCTGGCGGTTGCGCCAGCAAGCGCGGTGAGGGAAGCGGCTTGGCGGCCCCTGACGCCCTCGACTGCTCATCTTTGTCCTTTGGTCAGCTCGACATCGGCCGTTCCGCGCCGACCGCCTTGGCCGCTGCGGTGATCTGGCCGCGGAGAGCCTTCAGCGCGGCGACGTAGATCTCGGAGAATGTCGGGAACGGCTGGATGGTGTCGGCCAGCAGCTCGAGTGGGATGCGGGCGCGGATTGCGAGCGTGGCCTGCTGCAGCCACTCGCCCGCCTCGGGCCCGAGCGCATAGGCACCAGTCAGCCGCTCGCCGTCGCTGAGAAGCGTCAAGGAAGCCGTTGCTGTCGGCGTACGCGCGCGTATAGGTGGCCGTCTTCGCCACCTCCGACACGGGAACCATCGCGCTGAAACGGCCGGCGGAGGCACCCACTGCTGCCGCTTGCGGGTCCGTGTAGACGACGCGCGGAACGGCCTCGTAGTTGGCCTTGCGCGGCTCGCCGAGGATGTTCGCCGCGACCACCTCGCCCTGGTACTTGCCGACGTGGGTCAGCGGCCAGAGGCCGTTGACGTCGCCGATCGCCCACAGGCGCTCCGCCGCACGCAGGTGTGCGTCGACCGGAACTCCGTGCGGCGTCCGCCTCGACGCCGACGGTCTCCAGGCCGAGCCCGCGCACCCGCGGTCGGCGGCCGGTGGCGACGAGCAGCCGGTCGCCGCGCAGCTCGCGCCCGTCGTCGAGCTCGAGGACGTAATCCTCGCCCTCACGTCGTGCGGCGGTCGTGTTCGCCGAGAGGACGAGCTCGATGCCCTCGCCGCGCAGAACCTCGCCGAGCGCCTCACCGAGCGGCGCCGGCTCCCGCGCGAGCACGTGCTCGGCCATGTCGATGATCGACGGCCTCGCCGCCGAGGCGCCGAACGGCCTGCGCCATCTCCACGCCGACCGGGCCGCCGCCGAGGATCAGCAGGCGGCGCGGAACGGCCTTCATGGACGTCACCTCGCGGTTGGTCCAGACGCCGTCCAGCTCGCGCAGGCCCGGCACGGGCGGCATGACCGGATCGGCGCCGTTCGCGAGCACGACGTGGTCGGCGGTGTGGCGCACGCCGTCGACCTCGACGACGCCCGGGCCGGCGAGCCGCCCGCTGCCGCGCAGCAGGTCGATGCCGCTGATCGGCAAGCCAGCGCTCCTGTCCGGCGTCGGAGTAGTCAGAGACCATGAAGTCACGCCAGGCGAGCGCCGCCTCGACGTCCACCTCGGCGCTCGCGGCCGCCTCGCGCGCGCCGTGGACCGCCTCGCCCGGCCGCAGCAGCGTCTTCGACGGGATGCACGCCCAGTAGGAGCACTCGCCTCCCACGAGCTCGCGCTCGACGATCGCCACGCGCAGCCCGCCCTCCGCCAAGGCGCCGGCACAGTGCTCGCCCGGCGAGCCGCCGCCGAGCACGATCACGTCATAGTCGCTGCTCATGTCGGCAGCTCCTCGCCGGCGCGCTCGCGCACCATGTAGAGCGCATACCAGTCTGGCCAGTTGGCGTCCGCCTTGCCCATTCGCTCCTCGTGCTTGCCGTGTGCCTCGGCCGCCCGCTCTGAGCGCGTCCGCAAGGTCGCTCACGGACTCATATGTCGTGGCCATCGGCCTCTCCTTTCAGCGGCCGGGCAGCCTGTCGTGATCTCCTGGAGCAGCCAGCCGTTGCCATCCGGATCGCTGAAGGCGGCGAACGAGCCGTAGGTGCCGCGGTCGGGCGCAGCGTCCGGGAACACGGCCGGCGTCGTGGAACCGCGCGCCCGACGTCCCCTCGTGGAACACCTCGCTCACTTCCACACCGCGGGCGACCAGCTCGTCGCGGGCGGCGTCGATGTCGGAGACGATCAGGTACAGGCTCTGCGCCGAACCGGGCGCGGCCGACGTGATGTTCGTGCCAAACTGGATCGAGCACCCAGAGCCCGGAGGTGTGACCTGGACGAGGCGGAAGTCCTGACCCGCAGGCGACGTCGGCGTCGAGCCTCCAGCCCATGCGCTCGTAGAAGTTCTTTGCCCGATCGACATCGGCGACGGGCACGACCACGACCTCGAGCTTGAACTCCCCGGCCTTCACCGGCGGAGTGCTTGCCGCCGTTTCGCTGCTCGCCTCGACACTGCTCATCTTGCCTCCATCACGTTGATGGCGTCCCAACGTGGCGCCACATTCTCGCGGGAACCGTCGCTCATACTCTCCTTCCAGCCCGAGCGGAAGTCAAGGCCTCGCGGCGTTGTCGGCCGCTGAGCACAACCTGCGCCTGTGCGTCGGTGCCGAGCGGTCTCGCAGCGGCTGCCGGCTGAGAGCGGGGGAAGGGCGGCGGTAGGGATCTTGTTTGCGGGGGCCGGCCACCGTTGACGTGAAGGATCTCGCTGCTGAACTAGGCGTTCACGCGGGCTCCCTGCTGGCCGTGCTCGGCAGCCACTCAGGGGCGTCCAGTCCCCGTCTGGGTCCGTGGTTTGCCCCACCTCGATCAGATGGCCGTCGGGATCGCGGATGTAGCAGCGGATCTCGTACTGGTGCCGCTTCGGCGGCGTCAGGAATTGAGCACCACGGGCGCTCCACTCGGCGTACACGGCCTCGATGTCCTTGACCCGGATATTGAGGAAGCTGCTGACCCGGTCGAGATCGCGTGGCGTCTCCAAGGTGACCGCGGGCTTGTCATCGGTCGGGCCTCCGCCCCGATTGATGACGATCCAGCTGTTGGCGAGCGCGACGTTGGTCGGCTCTCCGGAGCGGACCACTGTGCCGCCGAGCACGTCGGTGTAGAAGCGCCGAGAACGCTCAACGTCGTCTGAGACGATGAAGTGGGTCAGCACAATTCCCTCTGTGGGCGGTCCGGGTTCGGCGATCGCCACCTCCACTGGTTCGGACTCATACCCCGCTTACGGACGGGGCTGCGGCCGATCGAGGCTCTGCACTCGCATCGGATACAGCATTGCGGACCCAGATGACGAACGGGCCGCTGCCTCGCAATTTCCGAGCTTCGCTTGGCATGGGAGCATCTTATCGCTCAGGCGCGATTCCGGCAAGATATCGCCAACCGCGCGCCGCGTCATCTGAAGAGGGCTGGCCATGCGCCGGCCCGGCCCTCTTCAGATCCTGCCTCGCGGTGCCTCAGACCGCCGCGAGGCGCTGCGCGACCTTCTCCCAGTCGACCACGTTCCACCACGCATCGATGTAGTCAGGGCGGCGGTTCTGGTACTTGAGGTAGTAGGCGTGCTCCCAGACGTCCACGCCGAGCAGCGGCGTCTTGCCGGCCGAGAGCGGGTTGTCCTGGTTGGGAGTCCCCACGATCGCAAGGCCTGAGCCGTCGTGCACGAGCCAGGACCAGCCTGAGCCGAACTGGTTGACGCCAGCTTCCTTCATCTTTGCCTTCATGTCCGCGAAGGAGCCGAAGGCCGAGGCGATCGCATCCGCGAGCGGACCCTGCGGCTCACCGCCGCTGGCCGATCTCTGATCGGTCGGACTCATGCTCTCCCAGAAGAGGGTGTGGTTGTAGTGGCCGCCGCCGTTGTTTTTGACCGCGGTGCGCTTGTCCTCCGGTACGGCGGAGAGATCGGCGATCACCTGCTCGATGCTGGCCTCGGCCAGCGGAGTGCCCTCCAGCGCGGCGTTGACCTTGTCTACGTAGGCCTGGTGGTGCTTGTCGTGGTGGATTTCCATCGTCATCTTGTCGATGTGAGGCTCCAGCGCCTCGTAGGCATATGGGAGTGGCGGGACGGTGTAGGCCATCGGGAGGGCTCCTTCTCCTTTGCGATCGACGTTGCGCGACGCTCGCTGTTCTATCAGAGGGCTACCCGATCGCGGGAGCCAGAAGCGGACGCGACCACGGGCGTGCGAGCGCATCCCCATAGGATGTGAGCGCAGATGACACGTCTCTCCCAGTACATGTTGCCGACCGAGAAGCAGGCGCCCGCCGACGCGGAGGCGATCTCGCACAAGCTGATGGTCAGGGCCGGCCTGATCCGACAGATCGGCGCGGGCATGTGGACCTGGTTGCCGGCAGGCTGGCGGGTGCACCAGCAGGCGGTCGGCATCATCCGCCAGGAGATGGACGGCATCGGCGGCCAGGAGATGCTGATGCCCGTGCTGCAGCCGGCGGAGCCCTGGCGGCGTACGGGCCGCTACGACATCGAGGAGCTCTTCAAGCTCAACGACCGCAAAGGCTCGGATCTCGTGCTGGCAATGACTCACGAGGAGGCGGTCACCACGCACGTGGCGCAGACCGTGCGCTCCTACCGCGACCTGCCGCTGATCCTCTACCACTTCCAGGTCAAGGAGCGCGATGAGCCGCGCCCGCGCGCCGGGGTGCTGCGCACGCGCGAGTTCGTGATGAAGGACTCCTACAGCTTCGACCGCGACGAGCAGGGCCTTGCCGAGCGCTACGAGCTGCATGTCGGGGCCTACGATCGGATCATGGAGCGCACGGGGCTGCGCTGGTATCGGGTGGAGGCCGACGTGGGGATGATGGGCGGCCTAGGCGCCCACGAGTACATGGCGCCCTGCCCCGCCGGGGAGAACGAGGTCGTGCTCGCCGGCTCCTACGCAGCCAACCTCGAGGTCGCAAGCGCCATGCCCCTGCCGGTGGAGGCGCCGGAGGCGCTGGAGGCGCCCATGAGCGTGCAGACGCCCGGCCTCACCAGCGTCGAGGCGGTCTCCGCCGCGCTCGGCGTTCCCGAGGGCGCGCTGCTGAAGGCCTATCCGGTGATCGTGGAGGACGGCAGCGAGCGGATGGCGCTCGTGATGCTGCGCGGTGACCATCGGGTGAACGAGATCAAGCTGGCCAGGGCGCTTGGCGCCCGCAGCAGGCCGGCGCGCCCTGAGGAGATCGCCGCGAAGATCGGCCCGCCGGGGTTCATCGGGCCGGTCGGCCTGGACGGGCGCGTGGAGATCCTGCTCGACGAGGCCGTCGCCGACGCCTGCTACGTGGCGGGCGCCAACGAGCCCGACGCGCATCTGCGGGGCGTGCGGCCGGGGCGGGACTTCCCCTTCGCGCGCGCCGACGTGCGCACCGTCTGCGAGGGGGACACGATCGACGGTGCGCGCGTGAGCATCGAGCCGGCGATCGAGGTGGGCAACATCTTCAAGCTGGGCCTGCGCTACTCCGAGCCGCTGGGCGCGAGCTTCCTGGACGAGCAGGGCCGCCAGTGCCCGATCTGGATGGGTTGCTACGGCATCGGCCCCGCCCGCATCGCCGCCGCCGCCGTGGAGCAGTACGCCGACGAGCATGGGATCTCCTGGCCGCGGGCGCTTGCGCCCTTTGCCGTGCATCTGGTCACGCTCGGCAAGCCGGGCAGCGCCGAGCGTGAGGCGGCCGACGCGCTCTATGAGACGCTGCTCGGTGCCGGCGTGGAGGTGCTCTACGACGATCGCGACGCGGGACCCGGCGAGAAGTTCGCTGACGCGGAGCTGCTTGGCTGCCCGCTGCGGTTGACGATCGGCAGACGCACGCTGCAGTCCGGGGAGATCGAGGTCCAGGTGCGTCGTGGGCGCGCGCAGGCAGAGGGGCTGCCGCTCGGCGCAGATGCCGGCGAGCTGGCCGTGGCGGTGGATGCTCTGTGGCGCACCCTCCCGTAAGGCGGCTGATCGGCCTCGATCGCTCCGGCTCGCCGCCGCCGCAGACGCTTCCGGGCAGCCCCCTGCGTCCCTGGACGATCCCGAACGCGGTCGGATTCGCGCGGCTGGCGCTGATCCCGGTGTTCATGGTGCTCGCGCTCTCGGGGGGCAAAGGGGTGAGCGTACTTGCGATCGTGATATTTGCGGTCTGTGGATGGGGCGACTACGCCGACGGGCTGCTGGCTCGCCTGACGGGCCAGTACAGCCGCCTCGGCACGCTTCTGGACCCGCTGACCGACCGCCTGCTGGCGATCGCCGGGGTGATCGTCTGCTGGCGCTATGACCTGCTGCCGCGCTGGGCGCTGGCGGTGCTGCTGGTACGCGAGGCATGCATCCTGGTGCTCGCGCGCCTCGGGCTCGGTCGGGGCGTCGATGTGCGCGTCAACTGGCCAGGACGACTTTCGGTCGCGCCTCTGATGGGCGGCATCTTCTTCGCGATGGCCGGCCTCGGCGGCCTTGGAGAGGTGCTCTTCCTGGTGGGGCTTGCGCTCTCGCTAGCCGCCAGCGCCCTCTATGTGCGCGCCGGCATCGCGATTGGAAACAGACCCTCAAGCTCAGCCTAAGGCTCTGGTCTATAATGGTCGATGGACCATCCGTGGTGAGAGGCGCTCCAGCCAAGAAGAGGGTGGGCGCGCGTGCACCAGACGAGGAGAAAGCCTGAGATGGACACCTTTCCCGACCTCGGCTCGATGACCGACAGCGAGCTGAAGGATCTGATCCGGCAGTTGACCGAGGAAGAGACCGACATCTCCTATAAGCGGCGGATCCTGCACGGCAAGATCGACATCCTGCGCGCGGAGCTCGTCAACCGGCTGCGCAACAAGCATGAGGGCGGCGAGGAGGTGATCTCCGGCGAGGACCTCAAGCGCCTGACCGAGATCCTCGCGGGCCGCCAGCCGGAGTCGCCGGCCAGCTGATGGCGCTCTCCTGTCCCGAGTGCGGCTTCCTCAACGCCGAGGCGGCCAACTTCTGTCAGCGCTGCGGAGCCTCGCTGGCGCGCCCGGAGGGCTCCCAAGACCCGGCGACGGCGACATATCGGATCGACGAGCAGACGGGAGAGCTGATCCCGCTCGAGGCCAGCGAGGTGGCCGCGCTTGGCCCCGTATTGATAGTGCGTGCCGGCGGGGGGCGGGAGGGGGAGAGCTTTCCGCTGCGAGGCGAGCGGATGAGCATCGGTCGCCGACCCGAGTTCGAGGTGTTCCTGGACGACGTGACCGTCTCGCGCGACCACGCGGTGCTCGTCAAGCGCGGCGAGCAGTGGCACATCGACGATTGCGGCTCGCTGAATGGCACATACGTCAATGGCTCGCGCATCGACTCGCGCCAGCTGAAGGGCGGAGACGAGCTTCAGATAGGCAAGTACAAGCTGACCTTCCATACGCGCTGATGTCGACTCCAAGCCCCGATCTCGAAATCCAGGACATCGATGCCGGCCTGCCGATCGAGCTGGGCAACGGCGTTGGCGGCGAGGCGGGTCAAGATTCCCCGCCGGGCAAGTCGATGACGATTGGCGCCGTCTGCAAGGCTCTGGCCCAGGAGTTCCCGGACATCTCCATATCGAAGATCCGCTATCTGGAGGACCAGAAGCTGCTCTCGCCGCGGCGTACGCCGGGCGGCTATCGCCTCTACTCCCAGGCGGACGTGGCGCGTCTGCGCACGATCCTGCGCCTGCAGCGCGATGAGTTCCTGCCGCTGCGGGTGATCCGCCAGGAGCTGGCCGCCGGGCGTGTCGATACGCCGATCCCGGTGCAGAGCGACGGCGCCCGTCCCTGGCGTCGCAGTGTGAGCGTCAGCGGCGCAAGCGGCGCGCTCTACACCCTCCAGGAGGTGCTCCAGGAGACCAAGGCCGACGAGCGCCTGGTCAAGGAGCTCGAGGAATTCGGCGTGATCAAGGGCGAGGTGAACAAAGGCGTGCGCTGCTACGACGAGACCGAGCGCGAGATCGTGGGCGCGGTGGCAGAGCTTGCGCGATACGGCGTGGGCGGGCGCAATCTGCGCGTCTTTCGTACCTCCGCCGACCGTGAGGCGAGCCTGCTACAGCAGATCCTCTCTCCGGCGCTGCGATCACGCAATCCGGACCGCCGCAAGGAGGCGGTCGAGGCGCTGGAGAGCCTGGCGGCGGTCACCACCCATCTCAAGCACCTGCTGCTCGTGCGCGACCTGCGCAAGATCGTGGGTTGATGGCCGGCGCGGGCGAGCCCGGTGCGCTTGGCACCGAGGGCGCGCTGGCGCCCGCGGCAGGCTCGCCCGAGCGGCTGCTGCGGTCCTTGATCCGTGACATACCCGACTTTCCCCGGCCGGGGGTCCTCTTCAAGGACATCACGCCGCTGATGGCTGACGCGCAGGCGCTGGAGCTCGCGGTGCAGGGGCTCGCCGATCTTGCAGGCGAGATGGAGGTCGACTGCGTGCTGGCCGCTGAGGCGCGTGGCTTCCTGCTCGGCCCGGCCCTTGCGCTACGGCTCGGCGCGGGCTTCGTGCTGGCGCGCAAGCCGGGCAAGCTGCCGCATCGCACGATCGCCGCTGAGTACGAGCTGGAGTACGGCATCGACAGCCTCGAGCTGCACGCCGACGCGCTCGCGAGCGGTGCGCGGGTACTGGTCCATGACGATCTGCTGGCCACGGGAGGCACCGCCCGCGCGCTCTGCGAGCTCGTGCAGCGCAGCGGCGGCACGGTGGTCGGCGCGAGCTTCCTGGTCGAGCTCGCCTTCCTTGGCGGCCGCGAGCGCCTGGTTCCCCATCAGGCGCACTCGCTGCTGCGCTACGACTCCTAGTCTGGCGGCGATCGCCGATGCCAAGCGCCAGCGAGACACGCGTGATTCATGCGCCTGCCGGGGAGCTGTGGGAGGTGGTCTGCGATCCGCACCATCTCGCTCGCTGGTGGCCGCGGGTGGAGCGGGTGGAGGCAGTGGACGGGGCCTTCTTCACCGAGGTTCTGCGAAGCAGCAGCGGCCATGCCGTGCGGGCGGACTTCGAGGTGACGCAGCGCGATGAGAGCGAGATGCGGCTGGTGTGGGCGCAGCAGGTGGCGGGGACGCCGTTCGCGCGGGTGCTGGCCGCCTCCGAGATCGAGTTGCGCGTGCAGCCGCGGATGGGCATGAACGAAAGCGCCTCCACGGAGGTGACGCTCACGATTTCCCAGAAGCTGCACGGCTGGTTCGTGGGCACCTCCGCCCGATCGCCGGGAAGCCTGCCGATGCTGAACGGCCTCTTCGCGCGCCTGGGCAGCCCGATGGTTCGAAAGGCTGCGGCCAGAACGGTGAAGGAGGCACTCGATGGGCTCGAGCGGATCTCGACCTGAGGCGCCCACGATGCGCTGGTGGGGGTGGGGCGATGCTGAGCACCCGCCGATGCTGGATGACGGGGTGCTTGCGCTGCTGCGGCAGCGGCTCGACCTCGTTGGTCCGCCCGAGCCGCCGGTCGCGCTGGAGCACGTCCGCCTGCCCAAGTCCGCGCTCGGCGCTGCTCAGCTTTCGGACCTGGAGCAAGCACTCGGATCGCAGGGCCTTGACAGCAGCCATGCGCAGCGCGTGCGGCACGCGGCGGGCCGCGGCTACCTCGACCTCGTGCGCCTGCGCGAAGGCGCACCGGAGGGCGCGCCGGATGCGGTCGCCAGCGTGCACGATCACGAGCAGATCCTCGCGCTGCTCGAGCTGTGCTCCAAGCATTCGATCGCGGTCGTGCCGTTCGGCGGCGGAACCTCGGTGGTCGGCGGGGTCGCTCCGCTGCGTGGCGAGCACGACGCGGTGATCGCGCTGGACCTGGCGGGCGTGGCCGGGGTGCAGGGGCTCGACCGCGAGTCGCTGAGCGTAACGGTGAGCGCCGGGATGCGCGCCGCGGCGCTGGAGCGCGAGCTGGCCTGCTCGGGGCTCACACTCGGCCACTTCCCACAGTCCTTCGAGTACGTCTCGCTGGGCGGCTGCGCTGCGACCCGCTCCGCCGGTCAGGCATCCACGGGCTACGGGCGCTTCGAGGACCTCGTGCTCGGCCTGCGCGTCCTCACGCCGTCCGGTGAGATCGAGCTGCCGGCTCTGCCGGCGAGCGCGGCCGGACCGGACCTGCGCGAGTTGATCGTGGGCTCGGAGGGAACGCTTGGAGTGATCGACCGCCTCTCCCTGGCCGTGTCTGTGCGGCCGGCCGCCCGTGTTTACCAGGGGCTGCTCTTCGCCGACTTCCAGTCGGGGGCTCAGACGCTCAGGAGGCTCGCGCAGGAGGGGATGGCTCCGACGCTGGCAAGGCTTTCAGACGAGGCCGAGACCGAGCTAACGCTGCGGCTTGCGGGCGATGGGATAAAGCAGAACGCTGCTCGGCTCTACTTTGCCGCGCGGCGCCGTCGCGCGGGCGCGCTGGCGATCTTCGGCTTCGAGGGCGAGCCCGAGCAGGTGCGCCGCACATGGGCACATGCGCGCTCCTGCGCGCGCGAGCACGGCGCGATCTCGCTTGGCGCCGGAGCCGGCCAGGCGTGGCTGGCCTCGCGCTTCGGCGCCCCTTACATGCGTGACGAGCTGCTGACGCACGGGGTGATGGTCGAGACCCTGGAGACCGCGGCGCAATGGTCGGACCTGCACGCTCTGAAGCGAGCGGTGGCAGAGGCGATCGCAGGCGCGCTGGAGCGCTGTGGGACGCCAGGGATCGTCGGGTGCCATATCTCGCATCTGTATCGCAGCGGCGCGTCCCTGTACTTCACCTTCCTGGCCAGGATGCTCAGGGGTGATCAGGAGCGCCAGTGGCGCGCGGTGAAGGATGCCGCGGGCGCCGCGATCCTCGCAAATGGCGGCACCATCACCCATCATCACGCGATCGGGCGCGACCACAGCCGGTGGCTTGCCGAGGAGATCGGCGGCGCTGGCATCGCTGCTCTGGCGGCTCTCAAGCAGCAGCTCGACCCGGCGGGGATCATGAATCCCGGGAAGCTGCCGCCTTAAGCGCTTCTGAAGTCGCCCTTCAGCACGACGGTTCCAGGCACCGTCGGGTGCGCGACGGTCTCGCGCGTGACCTCGATGCCGCTGAGCGCGCTCGGGCTGCTCGTGAGCACTTCGGCGGCCTGCAGGGTGCCCTTGGCACCGACCGATGGGGTGCGCCCGAATGGGAAGGGCTGACCGTGGCGCGGAATCAGCCACACCACGTAGGAGAAGCCTTCGGTGGCGGCAAGACCCTTGGCGGCGAGGTAGAGCGCGCGCTTTGTGCCTTCGGAGGCGATCAGCGCCGCGCCTTCGCCTGTACCGCCAGCCTGGGGCGGCTTCAGCGCGGCCTCCCTTTCGAGCTTGGCTTTGCTCGAGCCGGATCCCTTGGCTTCGGTCTGCGAGCTGCTCTGCGTGCTGGAGCGCGAGGCGGCTTGGTTGCCGCCACTGTTGCCGCTGCCACCTCCGCCAGAGCTGACGACGATCGCGATCACGGCCGCGGCGATCACGATGATCGCGGCAAGCAGGATCGCACCGCCCCGCCGGGAGATCGGCATGGTCGGCGCGGCATCCGCCGGCACCTCGTCGTGGTCCAAGGCGGCGGGCTGAGCCGGTTGTGCCGGAGGCGGCGGGGTCGGCTGTGCTGGGGGCGCTCCGCTTGGAATCTCCGGCAGCGATTCGGTGGCGAGCTTGACGAGCTCGACCGCGAGCGCGCGCGCCCACTCGCGCGCCGCCGTGGAGCCGGCGAGGTAGGACTTGGTAGCCGCGGCCAGCGGTGCGCTCTGCTGACCGAGCAGGTACTCGCCGATGCGCTCGCGGTCGGCTGGGTCCACGAGTCGTGCCTGCCGCGGCGCGAGCACCGCAAGCGCGGCGTGCGCGCGGTCGTGGACGGCGCTGGGCTCGATGCCCAGAGCGGAGGCCACCTCGTCATAGCGCTTGCGCTGGCGCAGCAGCAGTGAGAGCACCGCGCGCTGGTCTGGTGGAAGCTCCTCGAATCTGATCATCGCTTGTGTCCGCCGCCGGCCGCCCCGGCCGCCTAGCCCTGGATCCCCGGTCCGCGATCGCCGCGGGATGCGCTCGCTTGCGCTTAGGCTATCGTGGCGGCCCGATGGCCACGCCAACCGCCGAGCAGATCAACCAGGCGATGATCGGTTTCGACAGGCTCTACGGCCTGGAGGTGCTCGAATGCGAGCAGGAGAAAGCGCGCGCGAGGATCGAAGTTCGCGATGAGCTCAAGCAGCCGGCGGGCCTGCTGCACGGCGGGGTGCTCGCCTCGATCGCGGAGTCGCTGGCCTCAATGGCGACGGCGATCGCGGTGGTCGGGGAAGGCAACGCGGCGATGGGCCTCTCAAACTTGACGAGCTTCCTGCGCCCGGTCACGCAGGGCGCGGTGACGGCGACCGCGACGCGCCTGCACCGGGGCCGCACCACCTGGGTCTGGGATGTGCGCTTCGAGGACGAGCTCGGCCGTCTGTGCGCGCTCACCCGCATGACGATCGCGGTGCGGCCGATCTCCTCCTGAGAGGTTCTACGGTGCTCGCCGTTCGCTCGTGGGCGCGCCGAGGATGGAGGGCGGGTGCTGGCCTTCCATCGGTCGCTCGGCGAACCCCGTGTTGGGCAGCGCGGCGGGCAGCGGGGCGCCGGGGGTGCCCAGTTCGTTGATCGGCGCCATCTCCTGCGCGGCGGCCAGCGCGAGGCGGCGACTGGCCGCGCGGATGTCGACTACTGACGCGCCGGTTGCGATCTCGATCACGCTGCCGCCCTGGGCGAGCACCGCGCTCACGCCGCGGATGCTCGCCGTCGCGCTTCCGGCGCCGGCGCCGGGCACGAAGCTGTTGTCAGGCGAGGTGATCACCTCCAGCGGCGATATGCAGGTTTCGGGGCCGCCCGTGGTGCAGGTGCCGTACTGGACGTTGTAGGCGCCGCTCGGGTCGGTGCCGACCAGCGTGAGCGGCATTCCGCGAAAGCTCGTGCCGAGCCAGAAGACCGGGTAGTGCTGGGCTTCCACCAGCGGCTCCAGGGTGGAGGCGCTCAGTTCCTGGCTCTGAATGGTGTTGCCACATCCGGCCAGCAGGCAGGCGCAGAGCATCGCGAGGGTCGCTGCCAGGCACGCTGCGAGGCGCCGCTCACCCACGGTATCGATTGGTGATCGGCATCCTGCGGTCCCGTCCGAAGGCGCGCGTGGTGATCTTGATCCCGGGCGGCGCCTGCCTGCGCTTGTACTCGGCCAGGTCGACCAGCCGGATCGCGTGATCGACAGCCTCGGCCGGCAGCCCCTGTCCGATCAACTGCTCGCGGGAGAGGTCGTGCTCGATGTAGCCCTGCAGGATGCGGTCCAGGAGAGGGTATGGCGGCAGTGAGTCCTCGTCGCGTTGGTTCAGGCGCAGCTCCGCAGAGGGCGCCCGGGCGATGATGGTGACTGGAATCGGGGTGCTCGGCCCGCCGTGCGCCTGCCCGGCGGGCGTGTTGCGCCACTCGCAGAGCCTGTAGACGAGCGTCTTTGGCACGTCCTTTATGACCGCGAAGCCGCCGGCGAGGTCGCCGTAGAGGGTGGTGTACCCGACCGACATCTCCGACTTGTTGCCGGTCGTCAGTACCAGACAGCCGAACTCGTTGGAGAGCGCCATCAGCAGGTTGCCGCGGATGCGCGCCTGCAGATTCTCCTGTGTGAGGCCCGGTGGGCGGCCCGCCAGATCGGCCTCCAGTGCCTGGAGATAGGCGTCCATCACGGTCTCGATCGGAAGCTCGTGTGCGTGGGCACCAAGCGCACGGGCAAGCGCGCGCGCGTCCTCCTGGGTGCCATGCGAGGAGAACCTGGAGGGCATCACCGCCGTGCTCACGCGCTCGCAGCCGAGCGCGTCCACGGCAAGGCAGGCGACGAGCGCCGAGTCGATGCCGCCTGAGAGGCCGAGCACGACGCCCTGGAAGCCGTTCTTTGCGACGTAGTCGCGCAGCCCCAGCACGAGCGCGGCGTATATCTCGGCCTCCTGCGGGGCAAGCGGGGCCGGCAGCTGTGGCGGCGGTGCGGCCTCCGGGGTGAGGCTGGCGCCGACCTTTGGCGGCGGCGCCAGCACGGCTACCCTGCGCTCCAGGCGCCTTGCCGCCGGGCGATGGCTCACGTCGCGCAGGCGCGCGCCGGCCGCGGCTGCCAGGTCGAGGTCGCAGATCAGCATGTCCTCCTCGAACTGCCTGCCGCGCGCGATCGTGGTGCCCGTGTGATCCACGACGCAGGAGTAACCGTCGAAGACCAGTTCATCCTGGCCGCCGACCAGGCCGCAGAAGGCCACGTAAGCGAGGTTGTCGCGGGCGCGCTGGGCAAACATCCGCTCGCGCTCGGTGCCCTTGCCGGCGTGGTAGGGGGAGGCGGAGATGTTGACGATCAGTGTCGCCCCCGCCATTGCCTCCTCGGAGGCCGGCGGACCCGGCTCCCAGATGTCCTCGCATACGGTAAGCCCGATCCGCTGGCCGCCGAGGTCGATTACGGCGCCCTCGCGGCCGGCCTGGAAGTAGCGCTGCTCGTCGAAGACGCCGTAGTTGGGCAGGTAGTTCTTGCGGTAGACGGCATGCAGGTGCCCATCCGCCAGGACCGCGGCGGCGTTGTAGACGTCCTCGGCTCGCTCGGGGAAGCCCACGATCGCGACGATGCCCTCGCTGAGCTCCGCGAGCTGCTCCAGCGCCGCGCGCGCGTCGGTGAGGAAGTGCTCGCGCAGCAGCAGGTCCTCGGGCGGGTATCCGGTGATCGCGAGCTCTGGGAAGAGCACGAGCTCGGCGTGCAGCTCGCGCGCCTCTCCGATGCCACGGGCAATGCGCGCCGCGTTGCCGGCGATGTCGCCGACGGTGGCGTTGATCTGGCAGAGAGCGACCCGCATGGGCGCCCCAGCCTACTCGTCAGGGGCGGGATGCAGGGCGGCGCGCGGCGCGCTTGGGCGACCCGGCTGCGCCATTGGTTTTCGCGCTGCTCGCCTTGGCGCGCGGGCGCTTGCGCGAGGCCGACAGGCCCGCCGCCTTGGCCAGCGCTGCGATCGCCGCGCGCAGCTGCTCGGCTATCTCCTCGAGCTCCGGCAGGGCGTCGTAGTCGGCCAGCAGCCCGAAGCCGAGGCGGCCGTTGTAGCTCATCGCCGCGATGCCGAGCGCCTGCTTGCGGGCAAGCGGCACGACGGGGTAGAGGGCAATCAGCTCGCGGCCCAGCAGATAGAGCGGGAACTGCGGTCCCGGGACGTTCGTGATCACGAGGTTGAAGTAGCGCTGCCTGGCCTGCAGGCGCGCTGCCTGACTGAGGATCGTGGGCGGCGCGAAGCCGGCGAGGTTGGTCAGCACCTCGGCGCCGACAGCCTGCCCGGAGCTCTTCAGCTCCGCCATCGAGAGGCGCACCTGCTCGTAGCACTCCGCCGCGCCCTGCACCCCGACCGGCAGCGAGGCCCACATCGCCGCGACCTTGTTGCCGAGCGCACCGCGCTCGGTGTCGGCCCGGATCGAGACCGGCACCATCGCCTTCATGACGAGGCCATCGGTGTCCTGTCCATCGGCGCGAAGGTGGGCGCCGAGTGCCAGGCTGACCGCGCTCAGCACGACGTCATTGAGCGTGCCGCCGAGGGCGTCCTTGATCGCCTTGAAGAGATCGAGGTCGGCGTCGACCCATGTGTAGCGGCGGTGCGGCCCGATCTCGACGTTGAAAGGCGTGTGCGGGGCGGGGTCCTCCAGGCCCGGAAGCGCGCTCGCCCCGATGCTGCGGATGCTGCGGCTCAGCTGGCGCAGGGCGCGGCGTGGGGCGCGCAGCGAGGCGCGGGCGCCGCGGACGATCTCGCCAGGCACCGTCGCGCGCTCCAGCAGAGCGTCGGCGAGCAGCTTTGCCGATCCCGGCGGCGGCCCGGCCGCCCAGGGCGTGGGCGACCGGCTGGCCGGCGTGGCGTCGGGAGCGGTGTCGAAGAGCACGGTCGTGATGTCCACGCCCGAGATGCCGTCGACGAGCGCGTGGTGGGTCTTTGCAATCAGCGCGAAGCGCTCGCCAGCCATCGCCTGGACCAGCCATATCTCCCACAGGGGCTTTGAGCGATCCAGGCGCTGGGAGAAGATCCGGCCGGCCAGGCGCTGCAGGTCGCGCTCGTCGGCCGGCTGCGGAAGGGCGGTATGGCGGACGTGGTAATAGGGGTTGAAGCGCGGGTCGTCGGTCCATACCGGCCGGCCCTGCCCGAGCGGTACGAAGGCCAGGCGCTGGCGGTAGCGGGGGACGAGGTGCAGGCGCCCGAGCACGTGCTCGACCAGCGCCGGATAGGCCGGCGCCTGCCCGGCGAAGACCATCACCGAGGCTACGTGCATGTGGGCCGTGGAGTGGTCCTCCAGGTGCAGGAAGGCCGAGTCGAGGCCGGTGAGCCGATCGGGGTTGGACATGCCTCACTCGATTGTCGCTGCTTTGATGGCCCGGAGTCAACGCATATGGGCGCGAATCGCCCGATCGATGCGTCTTCGGCCTGCCAAAACGGTTATGCAAGCCAACCGGACCCTAACGCGTTTGTGTGACACTCATCACAGAGTTGGTGGCCGGAGTCACTACCGTGTCCGGATTGCTTTGACAGAGACGCCGAGTCGCCCTCAGCAACGAGGGCGAGCGGGGGACCCAATGCCGGACCGCCGAGAGGGCGGACGGATGGGGCGAATCGGCCGCTGATGCGGCCCTAGCGCCGGAGCGCGAGCGCAGATGCCGATCGAGGATCGGCGTCTGCGATGCGGCTTCGTTGCGAGCCCGACAGCTAACCCCGTAGGCGCGCAACCAAAGGAGGCAAGTCTTCACATGTTCGTCCCCGGGACGGGCGCGTCCACCGCGCCCGCGGCGCCGATCGCGCCTATGGAAGCGCTCGCGAGCAGCGGCGTCTCCAGCACGCCCTCACCACTTGGTGCACCGCCGATGCGCGAGCGCCTGCGCATCCACTCGCAGACGCTGAACGTGCTCGCCGGGCACGCAATGAGCGCGACCGGCTCGCTGCGGCCGCATCTGCGCGGCGCGAAGGTGACGCTGGATCTGCTGCTCGGCCGCCGCTGGGTGCCGGTCGCCCACGCCCGCACCGGCGGCCGCGGCCGCTTTGCGCTGCGCTACGTGCCCCACGGCACCGGTAGCTGGCTGGCGCAGGTGCGCTACCGCGGCGGCCCGGCGACTGACAGCGTCACCCGGCGCCTGGGCCTGCTGAGCGCGTTTCGGCCTGCCGATGCCTCCTGGTATGGCGGCGGCGGAGGCCTTGCCTGCGGTGGGGAGCTGACCAGCTCCACGATGGGCGTGGCCAACAAGACGCTGCCCTGTGGAACGTGGCTGACGATCCGCTACGGAGACCGCAGCGTGAGGGTGCAGGTGGTCGACCGCGGCCCCTACGTTGCCGGCCGCGAATTTGACCTCACCGAAGCGACCAAGCGGGCGCTCGGCTTCGAAGGCGTGGGGGTCGTCTGGTCCACGCGCTGAGCCCGGGGGCCGCGCCCGCGGGCGCGGCCCAGGCCGCCTGGTCGAAAGCGCAGCGCAAACCCGCGCAGGCGGCCCTCAAGGGCCGCCCCTTCAAAAATCCGCGACTAGGCGCCTGTGGCGCCGAAGAACTCGATCAGCAGCTCGTTGACCCGCTCGGGCGCGTCGTGCTGGACCCAGTGGGTGGCCTCCGGTAGGCGCTCTACGCGGACGTTTGGCACCCACTGCGGCAGGGGCTCGGCCAGCTCGCTGCCCAGGTGCCGGTCGCGCATGCCCCAGATCACCAGCGTCTGCGTCTCGATTGGAGAAAGGCTCTTCTGCGCGGCGCGGGGGAGCGGCGCAGGGCTGCGCGGTAGTAGTTGATCATCCCGGTGAGCGCACCCGCCTGCGACCAGGCCTGCACGTAGCGCTCGAGGTCCAGGTCGCTGAAGGCGCCGGGGGAGTCGGCGCGCAGGGAGCGCTTGAGAAAGGAGAAGTTCTCGCGCGCCAGCAGGTGCTCCGGCAGCCGCGGGATCTGGAAGAAGAACATGTACCAGCTCTTGCGCAGCTGGCGCAGGGTGCGAAAGCCAGCGAGCATGCGCTCGGTGTGGGGAACGTTGAGGATCGCGAGCTTGCGCAGATGCTCGGGGTGGCGCATCGCGGTCTGGTAGGCGACGGCGGCGCCCCAGTCGTGGCCGACCAGGTAGGCGGGGCCCTCGCCGAGGTGGTCGATCAGGCCAGCGATGTCCTGCGCGAGGATGTCGGCGTCATAGCGATGCCAGTCGTGCGGTCGATCGGAGAGGTTGTAGCCGCGCAGGTCCGGCGCTACCACGTGAAAGCCAGCCTGTGCAAGCGCCGGGATCTGGTGGCGCCAGGAGTACCAGAACTCGGGAAAGCCGTGGAGCAGGAGGACCAGCGGTCCCTCGCCGGCATGCACGTAATGCAGCCTGATGCCGTTGACCTCGGCGTACGCCTCGGTTAGGTCAGGCACTCCAGCGATCTGTGTGCTCATGCCTGCATGCCCCCTCTGTCGGTCTCCTCGAATAGAGCCCGAGCAAGCATACAGCGCGTGGATTTGGGCTCGCAATCGGGCGCTTGGCTCGTGTCCTTTTAGCGCCGCCGCCGGCGCTAGATTCGGCTGGATGCCTGACGACTCTTCACAGCTGCGCGTCGCGCACCTCGACGCAGACGCGTTTTATGTCTCCGTCGAGCTGCTCAGGCGTCCAGAATTGCGCGGCAAGCCGGTCGTGGTGTCTGGCACAGGCCCGCGAGCAGTGGTCACTACTGCCAGCTACGAGGCCCGCCGCTTCGGCGTCTTCTCGGCGATGCCAGCGGCGCGGGCACGGCGGTTGTGCCCACACGCGGTCTTCCTCGCGCCCGACTTCCCGGCCTACCGCGAGCACTCGGCGCGGATGATGGCGATCGTGCGCACGCACGTGGAGCAGGTCGAGCTGATGGGGCTGGATGAGGCATATCTCGACCTGGAGGGCTTTCACTCGCCGCGGGCGGCGATGCGGCGGATCGTGGCGCAGATCAGATCTGAGATCGGCCTTGCCTGCTCGGTGGGGATCGGGCCGAACAAGCTGGTGGCGAAGGTCGCCTCCGATGCTGAGAAGCCGGCCGGGTTCGTAGTGCTCACCCGCGAGCAGGCATGTGAGCGCTTTGGCAGTGCCGCGCCAGGACTCGTGCCAGGGATCGGCCCGAAGACGGCCGCGAAGCTCGCGGAGATGGGATTCCACACGCTGGCGGCGCTCGCCGCGGCCTCAGAGGAGACGCTGATCGCTCGCTTCGGCGCCAACCATGGACGCGAGTTGCGCAGACGCGCGCTCTTTGAAAGCGACGGCATCGTCTCCTCGGTGCGCAAGGTCGTCTCTGAGTCGCGCGAGCGCACCTTCGACTACGACGTCGTTCACGCGGGCGAGCTCGAGCGCGATCTCGCGAAGATGACCCAAGAGCTGTGCGCGAGCCTTGCCAAGCACGGCCGCAGCGGTCGCACGATTGGGATCAAGGTTCGTCTCGACGACTTCACCACCGTCACGCGTGCCCGCACGATCGAGGCACCCACGCGCGAGGCGCAGGTCGTGGGTCCTCTCGCGCTGCAGTTGCTGCGCGAATATGCGCCGCCCCGACCGGTTCGTCTGCTCGGAGTGAGAGTCGCCGGCTTGATCGCCGACGAGGGCGCAAGGCTTGGGCAGGACGCTGGGCAGATGGCGCTGCCAGTCTGAAGGCGCTCAGCGGCGGCCACCTCCCAGGCGACCGCCGCCGCTCTCTCTAGTTGACGACTCCGATGCCAGGGAAGGGAAGATTGCCTTCCAGTTCGCCGTGATAGCCCACCATGGTCGTGAGGTCGTTGACCACGAGGAAGGTGCCTTTCAGCTCTGGATGTGGTAGCACGAGCTTTTCTTGGATGTTGATGAATTCGCCTTCCACTTCTTCTTCGAGCACATATTTGCCGGCAACCGTGCAGCTTGCGCCAGAGAGCGTAAAGGCGATCTCGATGGGTTTGATGAGGTCGAAGTATTTGCTCGAGCTTTCGCTCAACGTCGAGTAGAAGTCAAGATGTTGCGCAGATGCGGATGTGACCGAGCAGAACGAGGTGCTGTCAGTGCAGTTGAAGGGCCTGAAAAGGGTGAATTCGTCGGTGCCGGGGGCGCCTCCGATCAGCAGATCGCGGAATTCGACCTCACAAGAGACGTTTGTGCGGCCGACGACTACGATCTTGATTGTTCCCGTTTCCGTGACCGGTTCGGTTTCCAGAGTGGTTAGAAGGACTTTCGCGCCAACCCGCCATAACGGGGTGGCCAGGGAGCTCGCCGGCGCGATCGCGCCAACGACCAGCATGCACATGAAGCAGAAGAGCGTTGTCCTGAGTGTGGGTTTCACGTGAGCTCCTTCGGTGATTGGATGAGCGAACAGTTCTCGCAATCAGCGGACCTGAGGTCAAGTCTGCCGCGCGGGCGTGATCCGCGATTCGGCGCGGGCGCGGCGGTGATCCTGCGTGCGCCCGCAAGATCGCTCGCTGCATGCTTGCTGGCAGTAGCGTGCGGATGTCTTTGTTCGCGCAGGACGAGCGTGCTTGCTTTCAGGCTAAGGTTGCCGGCGAGATGACCCTCATCGATGCTGGCGATATCGAGCTGGACTACGAGCGCCGCGGCTCAGGACCACCCCTGCTGTTGATCATGGGCATGAGCGGCACGCGCCGGCACTGGAGTGAGGCCTTCTTGAATCTGCTCGCGCAGCATTTCGAGGTGATCGCCTATGACCATCGCGGCGTTGGCGCCTCGACACGGATGCAGAGCCCGTTCACGATCGTCGATCTCGCGACGGACGCGGCGAGGCTGCTCGAAGCGCTGGAGATCGACGCGGCGCATCTGCTTGGCTTCTCGATGGGCGGGATGGTCGCCCAGGAGCTCGTGCTCGCGCATCCCGAGAGGATCATCACGCTCACGCTTGGCGGCACCTACTGCGGCGGCCAGGGCAGCGCGCTCGCGCCGCAGGAGACGACGAGGATCCTGCGCGACGCCGTGCTCAGCCGCGACCGTGAGCGGGCGGTGCAGGCCTCCTGGCAGGTGAATGTCTCGCCGGCTTTCTTCTCAAATCAGCAGGTCCACGCCGACTTCATGGAGATCGGGATGGGCAAAGGCGTCGCTTCCGCTGTGGTGATGGAGCAGATGCGAGCAATCGCAGGCCATGACACGACGGCGCGGCTGAGAGAGATTCAGGCGCCTGCTCTGATCGTGCATGGCAGTCAGGACATGATGTTGCCAGTGCAGAACGCGCACCTGATCGCGCGCCTGATGCCCTCCGCCCGACTGGAGATCATCGAGGGCGCTGGTCACCTGTTCTTTTGGGAGCAGCCACAGCGCTCAGCGGATCTCCTGATCGAGCATGCCTTGGTGCAGGCATAGGGGCGGCAGTGTCACAGCAACAGTTCGTCGTTCAGGCAGCTGACGGCACCCAGATCGCCGCCGAGCAGGCTGGTGAGGGGCCGCCGATCGTGCTCTTGCACGGCCTGACCGCGACACGTCGATACGTCGTTATGGGCTCACGGACATTGGAGCGCTCAGGGCATCGCGTGATCTCCTACGACGCGCGCGGCCACGGCCGCTCGGACCCTGCCGCGACGCACGGCGCCTACGACTACGGCGACCTCGCCCGCGATCTGAAGGCGGTGCTCGACGCGCTTGGCGTCGAGCGGGCGACGCTTGCGGGCGCCTCGATGGGGGCGCACACGATCGTCCGGTTCGCGCTCGCGCACCCTGAACGGGTGGCGGCAATCGCGCTGATCACGCCCGCCTTCGACCCCGATGCCCACGCCGACGAGGACTACGTGGGATGGGATGCCCTGGCGCACGGGCTGCGCGAGGGCGGCGTCGAGGGTTTCGTGGCCGCCTACGATCTGGCCAGCCTGCCCGAGCGCTGGCGCGAGACGGTGCTCACGGTCCTGCGTCAGCGGCTGAGCGCGCACCTGCATCCAGCTGCGGTCGCCGACGCTCTGGAAGCGGTGCCCCGCTCGCGGCCCTTCGCGTCGATGGCCGAGCTCTCCCAGATCGCGGCGCCTGCGCTCGTGGTGGCAAGCCGCGACGAGTCGGACCCCGGCCATCCGCTTGCCGTGGGGGAGCGCTACGCCGCGGCGATCCCCGGCGCCCGGCTGCTTGTGGAGGAGCCTGGGGCCTCGCCGATCGCCTGGCAGGGGGGACAGCTCTCCAGGGCGCTGCTGGAGCTGATGGACCAGAGCGCGTGAGCGCGCGGGTGATCCGGTCTTCTCAGGCCGGCTGCGCCGTTTCGGGCGCAAGCAGCCCGTCCTCACGCTCGCCGACGAGCGCCGCATAGCGTCCGCCGAGCGCGAGCAGTTGCTCGTGGGTGCCGCGCTCGACGATTCGGCCGTGGTCGAGCACCAGGATCTCGTCGGCGTCGCGCACGGTGGAGAGGCGGTGCGCGATCGCGATCGTGGTGCGGCCGCGCGCGAGCTCGTCCAGCGCCGCCTGGACCGCGCGCTCGGTCTCCGTGTCGAGCGATGAGGTGGCCTCGTCGAGGATCAGCACCGGTGGGTTTCGCAGCACCGTGCGCGCGATCGCGATCCGCTGCTTCTCCCCGCCGGAGAAGCGGTAGCCGCGCTCCCCTACAGGCGTCTCATAACCGTCCGGCAGCGAGGCGATCAGCTGATGGATCTGGGCGGCCTTCGCGGCCTCTTCGATCTCCTGGTCGCTCGCCTCAGGGCACGCGAAACGCAGGTTCTCGCGGATCGAGGCGTGGAAGAGGTAGGTCTCCTGGGAGACGAGGCCCACCGTGCGCGCAAGGCTTGCCAGCGTGAGATCGCGGATGTCGTGGCCGTCGATCGTGATCCGGCCGCGTTGCGGCTCATACAGGCGCGCGATCAGGTAGGCGAGCGTCGTCTTGCCCGAGCCCGTCTCGCCGACCAGCGCGACGCGGCCGCCGGCGGGTATCTGTGCCGATATCTCGCGAAGCGTCCACTCGCCGCCCGGCTCGTAGGCAAACCAGGCGTCCTCGATCGCGACCTCTCCCTTGACTTCGCTCACGTCCTTTGCGCTGGGACGCTCCACGATGTCCACGGGCAGGTCGAGGTACTCGAAGATGCGCTCGAACAGCGCCATCGACATCTGCACTTCGGGCATCACGCCGAGCAGCGACTGCATCGGGAACAATAGGCGCGTCTGCAGGGTGGTGAAGGCCACCACGGTGCCGATCGAGAGCGAGTGGTCGCCGTGGGTGAGCGCGTAACCGCCGAACCAGTAGACGGCCGCGGGCATGATCGCGAAGCTCATCTGTACCGAGGCCATCCGCCACCGGCCCGCCATTCTTGCGCGCACCTCGAGGTCTGCCAGGGCGCCGGACTCCGAGCGGAAGCGCTCGGCCAACTCGCGTGAGCGGCCCATCGTCTTGCCGAGCAGGATGCCCGAGACCGACAGCGACTCCTCCACCAGCGTGGACATGTCCGCCAGGCGGCTCTGACGCACCGACTGGATGCGCTGGCGCTCCTTGCCCACCCGGCGCGTGAGCCATACGAAGAAGGGCAGCAGGCACAGCGAGAAGACCGCCAGCGGCCAGCTCAGCGCGAACATCGCCACGACCGTGGCCAGCACCGTTGTGACCGCCGAGACCGTGGAGGTGGCGGTGCTCGTGACCACGTCGTCGATCCCGCCGATGTCGTAGGCGATCCGCGACTGGACCTCACCGGAGCGGGTGCGGGTGAAGAAAGAGAGCGACATCCGCTGCAGGTGCGAGTAGACGGCGGCGCGCAGGTCGTGCATCACGCGCTGGCCGACGAGGTTCGAGATCCAGGTCTGGGCGACCCCGATCACGCCGCTTATCACCGCGATCGCGATCATGCCGCCGGCCAGCAGCGCCAGCAACGTCATGTTGCGGTTCGGGAAGGCGTTGTCGATGATGCCCCGCAGCAGGAACGGGTTAACGACGTTCAGAGCTGAGGAGAAGACGATCAGGCCAAGCAGGACGCCAAGACGGCCCCGGTAGGGTGCAAAGAGCCGCGCCACGCGCCGGAAGGGCACGTTCACCGGCTTGCTCTCGCTCGCCTCGCCATCTCCACCACGGGGAGGCTTTCCGCGTGCGCCGGAGCCGCGCCGCATGTCTCCGTGTCCGATGGAGAACGGCTGGTGGCTCAAAGCGGGATGGCGCCGGATCGCCTCACGGGGTCGATTCTATCGCCGGCCTGGATCATGCTCCGATTGTGCTGGGAGACGAAACCCGAGGATCGGCCCTTGCCGCCAGGCATCACGGCTCGGCTCGCGCTCTCGTCAAAGCGTCACTTGGAAGGTATGACGTCCTTCGAGATGTTGCACGACGACTGCGCCGTGCAACACGCGGGGTCGCCTCAGAGGTCTGCCATCCTCTCGAACAGTCGCAGAGGGGGTGAGAAGAGGCACGTAGACGGTACCGGCTGTGCCGGCAGGCGCTGACACTCGAAGGACCAGTTGGCGGTGGTGCCGGGGGTAGCTGTGCATGGACCATGCCACCGCCAGCGCTCCGCCGTGACAGGGGACTTGCCCTTCTGCCCATGTCAGGCCGCTCCCTGCGATGTGCGGCATCACTCGCCATGTCGCAAATCCCGGTGCGACGGGTTCGATGCCGAGCAGGCCAGTCGTCTCGATGACGGTCGCGCCAGCGCTCCAAGCGTGAGACATGCTGCCTTCAGGGCCTCTGAAGAGCTCACCACTCGGCGCCAGGATGTGCTCCCACTCGGTGGTGGACGGTGGTTCTTCTGTCTCTCCAAGCGGCCCCTGGATCGTCTTCCATGCGCCATTCATGTAGCCCCAGGCGGCCTGCAGCATTTTGCGCACTTCGGTGATGCTGCCGTATCGCAGGCGTGCCTGCATCTCGAAGTAGGAGATCCAATTCGCCACCAGGCGTTCGACCGGAACGCCCATGTTGGCTCCCGGCGCTCCGGTACGGGTGCCCACCGGTGTCCAAAGATGCTGCCTGACGTAGCGCAGCGCGCTGGTCGCCCGGCTCTCGCCAGCGATTCCCCACAGGGCGGGCAGGACGTTGGCGTCCTGTGAATGACAGGACCGGTCAGCCGTGGAACACACATAGGCGCCAGCACTCGGATCCCAAAGAGCGGTATCGATGCGGGCGCGCAACGCAGCGCTCTCATGTTCGTCTGCGGCCGCTTCGCTGCTGTGATGAGTCGCCTCGGCGAGCTCCGCACCGCTTCTCAGCGCCTCGTAGTACACGGAGTTGAGATATGTCGTGGCGCCCGGCGGTTCGTTCCCGTCGTAGGTTGCAGACCCGTTGCAGGCCTGGATCAGGCCATCGGCCGTTGCGCAGCTTGCCAGGGCGCCGAGTGCGCGGGCCACCCGTGGGTACATTCCAGTGATGAATGCACGGTCGCCTGTCCATCGCCAGAATTCGGCGAGTGCGATCACCCACCATCCAGAAGCGTCGGTCCAATCCGATTCGCAGGCTGCGCCATAGAAGGAGCCGGTGTCGCGGCAGGCGGGAATGAACTCGGCTTTGGTCTGATCGGCCGCGAGCGCGGCGAGCGTGTCTTCCGGCGTGCGCCGGTCGCCGTATAGAAGTGGCACCAGCTCCTTCGGACCGGCAAGGTCATACCAGATGTAGCGATCTCGCTTGGCGCCGTCCACGATCACGGGCTCCGACGGTGTCAGTCCGGGGAATTCCTTCGTAGAAGAGCCCCGCGCGTCCGGCGGCGACGGTGTCGACCTGGGCTGTGTAGGCGCCGTCGAACCAGTATTCGTCAAGCGCGGCGTCACTTGAGAGAAACCAGCCACGGTAGACATTCTTTGCCTGCAGGCTTCGGTACTGCGGCAGCGGAGCGTAGTCGACCACTCGTGCGCTCTGCAGGTATACCGTGCTCCCAGGTCGCGGACGCACGGTGAGCAGCACATAGCGAAAGCCGCTGCGCGGATGGGCATCACGCCATCGCTGCTCACCGCCGGTCAATGTGATGTTGCGTGGACAGGGGGGAACGTAATATCCAGGAGGGGGAGCAATCTGCTCGATGCCGAGGTCGTCACATTTCTGCGGAGCGAGGTAGCGCAGTGACTCGCTGTAGCTGACTTCCACCGTCCCGCTGCCCGTGCCTTGACCCACCTCGATCTCCAGCGGGCCCGACATCTCTCGGCCGAAGTCGAGGATGACGTATGCAGTTCGAGTCACCGGCGTCGCCATGTGCCGGTGGCCGCTGCCACAGAGGAGATCGCCTGGGTTGCTCGCAGGCGGCGCATTCGCCTGCATGGCGATGCGCTCCGGGCATACGCTACGTCCTGATGGCAACTGCACGAAGCTCGTCCAGTCACCGCGCGTCGATGCGCGAGGGCCTGGCGGGGCCGGATACCATTGCAATCCACCTCGCATCTGCCATCGCTCGCCGGACACATGCACTGACCGGCCGGCCCGGTCGGCGCCTTGATTGGGTTGTGCGCCGCTGCGATCGCTGAAGGTGGATGAAGCGATGAATATCATGCAGGTAGCAACCGCCACGTAGATTGCACGCCTCTGCGGCAGCCGCCCCATAACCGGCGGCCAGATACCAGCGCTCGGAGTGAGTCCAACGGCGAGCAGCCTGCGGCTCCTCGCCGATATCTCAGCGGCTTCGCTATTTCACCGCGGCGGGTGCAGGCGCGAACGCGGCTGTTCCGGGCGGGCGGTGCGTTGGTCTGCCGGTGAGTGGATACCAGCTGATCTCCAGGCGAATGCGAGCCCAGTATCGCCCCACCATCCAGGCGCCGGAAATAGTATTGAGGGTGATGGATCTGCTCGCCACCGAGATCCGGGTGCTCGCAAGCCTGCTGGAGAAGCAGCGCACGACGCCGGATGCCTACCCACTCACGCTCAACGCGCTGCGCGCGGCCTGCAACCAGTCCACCAATCGCGATCCGGTTGTGCAGTACTCCGAGGCCGAGGTGCGCGACGCTGTGCAGCGCCTGGAACGCCGCGGGCTGCTGCGCTTCGCAAGCGGCGCTGGCAGCAGGGCCGCGAAGTTCAGGCACCTGCTCGCCGAGCGGCTGCCGATGGACGACGCCGAGCAGGCGGTGATCTGCGTGCTCATGCTCCGTGGAGCGCAGACTCCGGGCGAGCTCAAGCAGCGTGGCGAGCGGCTGCACGCCTTCGTTGACCTGGCCGAGGTCGAGCGGACGCTCCTGCGGCTGATCGAGCGCGATCTGGTTCGCAGCGTGCCGCGTCGGCCGGGGCAGAAGGAGGAGCGCTATGCGCATCTGCTCGGCGCAGAGCAGGAGCAGGGGGCGCCCGCAGCGGAGGGCGCTCTCCAGCCTGTGCGCGAGCACGGCGAGGCGCCTGTGGCCGAGGGCCAGCCCAGCGGCCCGGCACCACAGGGGGCACAGCAGGCGTTGGGCGAGGAGATCGCGGAGCTGCGCGAGCGCGTTGCGCGTCTGGAGCGGGAGCTTCAGAGCCTGAAGGCCGAGCTCGGCGTGGAGAGCGCCCCGTGATCGACGCGGCTGCTGTCCTGGCGTCCAGCACCGACGGCACCACCGGCGTCGGCATTCCGCTGGCGCTCACCGCCGGCCTGGTCTCATTCCTCTCACCGTGCGTGCTGCCGCTGGTCCCCGGCTACCTCTCCACGGTGGCGGGCGTGAGCCCTGCCGACATCGCGGGTACCGCCCGGCGCAGGATGATCGTGCCCAGCCTGCTGTTCATCGCCGGCTTCTCGATCGTATTCATCCTGATGGGGCTGGCCGCGACCGCGATCGGCTCCACGTTGGATGAGAATCGCAATACGCTGGAGCAGGCCGCCGGGGCGCTGATCGTTCTCATGGGCGTGGCGTTCCTGGCGAGCCCGTTCATGGGCGCCCTGCCGCTCTCCTTTCGTCCGCGCTCGAAACTGCTCGCCGACCTGAGGCTTGCGGCTGGCAGGGGCGGCCCGCTGCTGATCGGTGCCGCTTTCGCAATCGCGTGGACGCCCTGCACGAGCATCACGCTGGGAGCGATCACGGCTCAGGCCGCGGTCGCTGGCTCCGAGGCGCACGGCGCGCTGTTGCTGGCCGTCTACTCCGCGGGGCTTGCGATCCCATTCCTGCTGCTGACGCTCGCCTTCGAGCGCTTCACGGATGCGCTTGCGATCGTCAAGCGCCACTTCCCGGTGGTGATCGGCATCGGTGGCGCGGTCATGATCGGGCTCGGTCTGCTGATCCTCACCGGCGACTACACGACCCTCAACTCGCAGGCCAACAGCTTGCTGCACGGCACGGGACTGGACGTCTCGGGTATCTGACCGGAAGACAGGGGCGGCCGTGCCGGCGATGTCCATCCAGCAGTGCACTCGGCAGGGAGCGATGTAGAGGCCGGGCAGGCGGTTTGCGAGCGCAATCGAGCATGCGGCCGACCAAGGCCGATGGCTGGTAGCGATGTCGTCGTGCATGTCGAGCCCAAGAGCAGTGAGCGTGGCCGCTGCAATACTCGGGGATGGTCCAATGCCGTTGAGCGCAGTGAAGAGCCCTTACAGCGTGAAGGAGACCGCCGACCGACTGGTGGCGGCGCTGCAGCGTCGTGGCATCGAGATCTTCGCGCGCATCAATCACGCCGCCGGCGCACGCGCTGCCGGGCTTACGCTGGCAGACGAGGAGCTGCTCGTCTTCGGGGATCCGCGTGTGGGTACGGCGCTTATGCAGGAGGACCCTGCGATCGGTTACGAGTTGCCGCTGCGAATGCTGATCTGGGACGCGAACGCTCAGACGATGATCGGGCATCGCTTGATGGCAACGCTTGCAAGTGAGTACGGAGTGGCAGAGCACGCCGCGGTGCTGGAGCGCATGAACGGCCTGCTCGACCAGTTGGTCGCAGAGGCCGTGGAGCACAGCACGGGTATTTGACCGCCTCGTCGCCCGCCATGCCGTGGAGACGTTGCCGCGCCCACAAGTCGTCCCTGACAGCCTACGGCACGACCGCTAAACAAAGATACGGCTCGTCTCCTTGGCGACTGGGTCAGCGAGGTGGGTTATCCGTCCGACGCGGGCGTAGTCTCACGCCGGCTGTCGGTCGGGTGTACGGCGTTCTCTGCGCGTCCCGGCATCTCAAAAGAGGCGCGACCGAGCGGTTCTCAAGCTGGACTGCGTACAGCTGAGGCGTTCAGGCGAACGTAGTCCAGCGGGGGGCGCACGCCGGCCACCACTGCGCTGGCGAACGCCTCACGCTGCTCGTCGGGCAGCCGGTCGAGGTGCGCAGCGAGAATCGACGTGCGCACGAAGCCGGCGACATCCTCGGGATGGGTGGGTCGCTCTTGCAGCCAGCAGCGCGTATCGACGAAACCTGCCTCTCGCAGACGTTGCTCGGTTTCCTCGGGACCGGCGAAGACCCACGGCGACCAGCCGAGGAGCTGCGGAGCGACCTTGCGAGTAGCCATGTCGATGACCTTGCGGACGGCTTCGATGTTGCCTTGGCCTCCGCACTGGATCTCGAGCCTGCCACCGCTGCGCAAGGTGTGCGCCAAGCGCTTCCAGAGGCGATCGTGGTCGGTGACCCAGTGTAGGGTCGCCGTGGAGACGATGGCGTCCACCGGCTCGCTGAGGTCGAGCTCGAGAACGTCCTGACACCAGACTTGCGCGCGGTCGCCCAGCCGCTGACGTGCCAGCGTCACCATCTCCGGCGAGGCATCGATCGCAAGGACGCGACCTCTCGGCACGAGCTCCAGCAGCAGCTCTGTGACTCGCCCGGTACCGCAGCCGACGTCCAGCACAATTGCATCCCCGGCGATGCCCTCCAGCCGCGCGAGAACATCAGCCGCCCACGCTTGTTGCGGCTGGCTGGTCTTGTCATACGTGGCCGCGTCCCAAGGGGTGCCCACGGCTCGACGCTACCAGACACACAGGCCCAGCCAGCCTGACCGCACACCGACTCCGTAAGGCCAGGAGAAGAGGCATCGGCGGGGCCCGCCTCCGCACCCGCTGAAAATCGGCTAAGCCGTCTCGCCAACCGGCGCCTGCCGCTTGGCGACAGCTCTGCGCGCGCGGTATCGCTCTTCCCAGGCCCGCTGGTTGCGCTTTGCGTCAAGCACGAACGGCGAGAAGCCGATCGCCTTGACGATCAGCTTGTTGATCAGCGACTCCGGGAAGGGCAGCGGACGCAGCACGTCCACGAACAGCACGACGCGCGTCTCGTCGGTGTCGTTCCAGACCTCGTGGTCGAAGGTGTCGTCGAAGACCAAGCTGCCGCCTGCCTCCCAGTGGCGGATCTCCTCATCCACGCGGATGCGGCAGTCCTCCTTGCGCTGTGGCACGATCAGGCCGAGGTGGTAGCGCAGCACGCCCTTGTAGGGGCCGCGGTGAGCGAGGATGTGCTTGCGAGGGGAGAGGATCGAGAACATCGCCGTCGTCATGCCGGGGATCTCGCGCATGATCGCGGCGGTCTTCGGGCACAGCTCGACGCCGAGGTCGGCCTGGAAGCCGTAGCCGTAGAGGAAGAAGGTCTTCCAGCGGTCGTCGTCTGTGATCGCGACCTGGTCCTTGGAGATCTCCTGAAAGCTCGGCAGCGCCTCGCGGTCGGCGAGCAGCGCCTGTACCTCGTCTCGGATCACCTCCCAGTTGCGCTCGACATGCTCTACCCACGGGAAGCGATCGAGCGGGAAGAAGGGCTGATCGCCGACCAGCGAACGCCGCCCCACGAATCGCTCGATGGGGGCGAGGACGCGTTCGCCGGCGGCGATCGTCAGCTCAACTGTGCGCTCCCACGGCGACTTGCTCATCGCCGTGGGATCTTATTCAGGCTGCCTCTCTGAGTGCCGCCAGCTCCGGCGACTCCGCCAGCTTCTTCAGCGCTCGCTGCTCCAGCTGGGAGGCCCGCTCGGCCGAGAAGCCGAGCCGCTTGCCGATTGCGGTGAGCGTTTGGGGCTCCTCGCGGCCGGTTCCGAAGCGCAGCGTCAGAACGGTGCGCTCGGTCTCGGGCAGCGAGGCGATCGCCTCGTGCACGAGCCGCTCGCGCTCGTTGTCCCATGCGGTCTCCTCCGGAGCCTGATGGTCGGATGGGAGCAGGTCGCCGAGGGCGGTGTCGCCGTCCTCCCCGACCTGTTGGTCGAGGCTGACAAGGGCGGCACGCTGGTGGCGCACCTCTTCGATCTGGTCGATCGGCAGGCCGGTCTCGGCTGCTATCTCCTCGATCGTCGGCTCGCGACCAAGCCTCACCGAGAGCTCGCGCTCGACCCTGCCGACCTTGCGCGAGCGCTGAGCGACGTGCACGGGGAGGCGGATCGTGCGTCCCGAGTTCTCCAGACCACGCTGGATCGCTTGGCGAATCCAGAGCGTCGCATAGGTGGAGAAGCGGAAGCCCTTGCGCCAGTCGAACTTCTCAGAGGCCCTTATGAGGCCAAGCATGCCCTCCTGGACCAGGTCTGCCAGCGGCAGGCCCTGGTTCTGGTAGCGGCGTGCGTTCGAGGCGACCAGCCTGAGGTTGGAGTTGATCAGCAGTTCCTTGGCCCGAAGGTCTCCGCGCTCGATCCGCTGCGCCAGGTCGATCTCTTGATCTGGCGTGAGCAGCGGGTAGCGCCGCGAGTGTGCGAGCAGTTGATCGACCGACTCGGGGATGAACGACTCGTCGGCGAGCATCTCGGGGCCTGCGCGCCGCAGCGTCGGCACGGCAACCGGCTCCTCGTCCGTCGTCGTCGTCATCGTCTGTGTCGGCTGCGCCGACGGCCCTGGTCTCCTCGTCCTCCGACTCATCATCGATCAGCGCATCGCCGTCGTCCTCTGGCTCCGCGACTGCGGCCAGCGCGAGGCGAGCACTCTCGTCCTCGGCATGCGCGGTCGTCCCGGCGGAGCCGAGGGAGTCGATGGGCAGCGCCCTTGTGATGTCGATTGTCTTTGACATGGCAGTCTTTCCTAATCCGATGCCTGGAGTCGGAATTATACCCAGGTTAGTTGCGTTGTCAACCAAATTCTTTCGATCTCAGCCTCTGCGTCGTAGAACGCTTGTTCCCCGGCTCTGCAAAAGTCCGTCCCAGAGGGCCTGAAGGGGGCAAGAGGCCTGGCGCTCATGCTCTGAGTACCCCCATCTGGTCTCCTTAACGCGCGCGAACGGGAATGGTTGCTCTGTCGATGGTGACAAGCGCAACTTGACGGTGCGTCGAGCCAGATCGCCTGCAGCGCGGCTTGCGAAGCGCTTCCCGAAGGCGCGGTTGGCTCAGGCGCCTACGGCGTGCCGGTCAGTTGGTGCGCGCGGTGCGAGCAGCCGGCCCCAGTCGCCGTCCTCGATCCGAGCCGGCTCGGTGCTCGCGAGGAAGTCGAGCAGCAGCGCCGCGAGTCCGTCCGGGTCTTCGAGATGGGGAAAGTGCGCGGCCTTCTCCAAGACCTCGAAACGGCTGCCGGGCGCAAGGCGGGCCGCGGCGCGGCCGTGCTGGGCCGGGATCGTGCGGTCGCGGGCGCCCCAGACGATCATCGTGGGCATGCCGTCGAGCAGGTAGAGGCGGTCGTTGGCATTGACGCGCTGGCCCTCGATGTCGATCACCGAGCGCAGAGTGTGCAGGAACGCCGTGCGGGCGCCTGGCCGCTCCAGCGGCTGAAGGGCCCGCGCTATCGCTTGCAGTTGCACGCCATAGCGCGAGCCGGAGGCGTCAAGGCGCGCACC
Source organism: uncultured Actinomycetota bacterium (assembly GCA_963790265.1). Classification (GTDB taxonomy): domain Bacteria; phylum Actinomycetota; class Thermoleophilia; order Solirubrobacterales; family Solirubrobacteraceae; genus Palsa-744. The sequence continues at coordinate 1,617,894 of CAWBNT010000001.1, read as the reverse complement.
GGCGCTGCGCAGCGCGGCGAGCATGCGCGGGTTGGCGGTCATCCGCAGGAGGCCGGAGAACCCCGGCAGCGCAGCGCTTCGCAGCAGTGGGCTGACCTCGTGTCCCAGGCCGCCGCTGGAGATCAGCACGAGCCTCTCGGTGCGCTGGGGGAACTGGTAGAAGAACTGCATCGCCACACCGCCTCCCAGGGAGTGCCCGACGATGGTTGCGCGCTCGACGCCGATCACGGCGAGCAGGTCCCTGATGCTGGCGGCATGGGCGCCGAGCGAGTAGTCGCCGCGTGGGGTGGCCGAGTCGCCGTGGCCGATGAGGTCGGGCGCGATCACCGTATGGTGCAGGGCGAGGCTCTCGGCGACCCTGCGCCAGTGGCGCGAGGAGTTGACCATTCCGTGGATGAGCACGACCGGCGGTCCGCTGCCGGCGGTGTGGTAGATCACGCGGTGGCCGTGCAACTCCATCTGCCAGGCCTCGAAGTCGCTCCCAGGAGCGGGGGCCGCAGTCACGCGGCCGAGCTTAGCGACTATGCATCGCGGCGGCCACAGGGCCAGATCGGCGTGCCGACCAAAGGCCGGCGCAGAGATGATCTGGTGCGTTGCGGTGCGAGCTCAGCCGCCGCGCAGGACGTTGAAGGCGATCCCTGCCCGCTGCAGGCGTTCGCGCAGCGCAGGGCCCATCGCCACGGCGGGCGTCAGCTGGCCGGCGAGCTTGGGCAGGTCGTCTTCGGCCAGGCAAAGCCCCGTCTCGCAGAGCATCTTGGCGGTCTCCTCATAGCCGGGATCGCCGCCGCTCACCTCCGCGACCACGCGCTGCCCGCCACCCTGCCCGATGAAGCGCACCACGAAGCTGCTGGCTGCGCGGCGCTGCGGGCTTGGTCCCTGGCCAGGCTGGATGCGGTCGAGCAGGATCTTGCGGGTGGGGCCGGTCTGTGACAAGGCGATCGCACCCAGAGCGCCGCCAGCGTAAGCCGCCGTGCTGGCGATGCTGCCGGTGACCAGATAGTGGCCGTAGGAGAAGTCGGGGCCGTAGCGATCGAGGGCGGCGGCAGAGCGCAGCACGATCTGCGGGTCGATCGTGGGCATTGGCAGCACCCAGCCGAGCTCGGGCTCGTTGTGGGGAGTCCCGGTGATGCCGTGGATCCGTCTGCCGGGCGGCCGCGGCTCCATCCGCCGCCGCTCGCCTGCCACGGAGATCGAGGAGCGCAGCCGCGAGAAGGCGGCGATCGCCGAGTGCAGCGTGCCGCCGGAGATGCTCGCCCTCATCCTGGCAAAGCCCTCGACCTTCAGCGGAACTCCTTCAGGTAGCCGCTGGACTGTCGAGCTGGACGCCGAGATCGTGTGGGATCGAGTCGAAGCCGCAGCAATGGACAAGGCGCGCGCCGCTCTGCAGCGCCTTCTCCTGGTGGCGCACGTACATCAGGTCCACGAACTCGGGCTCGCCGGTGAGATCGGCATAGTCGGTGCCCGCAAGGGCGCACGCCTGCACCAGTCCCTCGCCGTAGCGGATGTAGGGACCGACGGTGCTGAGCGCTACGCGGGTCGACTCGGCGAGCTCGCGCAGACTCCCGGGGTCCTGCACGTCGGCGACGATCAGGGGCGCGTCCACCTGGAGCCGCTCGCGCAGCGCCTGCGAGCTTGCCCTGACTGCGGCCCGCAAGCGCCCAGCGGGTGCCCTGCGGCGCGTGGGCGGCAAGGTATTCGGCAGCCAGCGCCCCGGTGAACCCCGTTGCCCCGAACAGCACGATGTCGTGCTCACGATCCCCCGGCATCTGACGATCGTACAGGTGCGGCGCTGGCGATAGGCTCCGCGGGGTGACGCCGATCACGATCGAAGCCGACGGACCGCTCACGGTCCTCGCGATAGATCACCCTCCGCTGAACCTCTTCGACGACGAGCTGATCGACGCGCTCGAGCAGGCGGTGAGGGAGGTGGTGGCCAAGCGCCCGCGCGGGCTTCTGATCTGCGCCCGGGGCAAGGTGGTCAGCGGCGGCGTGGACGTCAACGTCTTCGATGGCCTCACCCCCGAGCGCGGCGGGGAGCTGTGGCACCGGCTGCTGGCGATCGTGCACGCGATCGAGGATCTGCCTGCGCCGACGGTCTTCGCGGCACATTCGCTTTGCCTGACGGCCGCCTTCGAGATATCGCTCGCCTGCGACCTGCTGCTCGCAGCGCAGTCTGCGCGCTTTGGCCTGGTGGAGACGGTCGTCGGCCTCACCCCGGCGATGGGCGGCACGCAGCGCCTGGCGCGAGCGGGCCGGACCGGCTCGCGCGCGGGAGCTCGTGATGACGGGAGCGCTCTACGACGCGGCGACGCTGGAGCGCTGGAACGTCGTCAACAGAGTGCTGCCAGACGAGGGCTTCGAGCAGTCGGCGCGCGCGTTCGCACGCTCGCTGGCGGACGGTCCCACGCGCGCGCATGCCGCCACCAAGGCGATCGTGCGCGCGGCCTGCGAGGGGGGAGCCCGTGCCGCCGACGAGCTGGTGCCAGACCTTGCGGGCGCCCTGTTCGGGACAGAGGATCTGAAGGGGGGCGTGCGCAGCTTCCTGGAGCACGGCCCTGGACACGCGAGATACGAGGGACGTTGAGGATGACGCTGAGTCAGAGCAATGAGCCGGCCGCCGGCACGGCGGCGGCAGAAGATCACTCGCTTGCGCGGCGCATCTATGAGACCTCCCATCTCACCGGCGAGTTCACGCTGCGCTCTGGAGCGATCAGCAACGAGTACTTCGACAAGTACCGCTTCGAGTCGGATCCCGTGCTGCTGCGCGAGATCGCGGCGGGGATGGTGAGCATGCTGCCGGAGGGGGTCGCAGGCGCTCGCGGGGCTGGAGCTGGGCGGCGTGCCACTGGCCACCGCCGCATCGCATCTGAGCGGGCTGCCGGCGCTGTTCGTGCGCAAGCAGGCCAAGACCTACGGAACCTGCCAGCTGGCTGAGGGGGGAGAGCTCTCAGGGCGCCGCCTTGCGGTCTTCGAGGACGTGGTGACCTCGGGCGGGCAGGTGATCGAGTCCTGCGCGCAGCTGCGCGCGCTCGGCGCCGAGATCGTGGTCGTGCTGTGCGTGATCGACAGGCAGGCGGGCGGCGCGGAGCGGATGGCCGCGGAGGGCCTGACGCTGCGCAGCCTGTTCACGATGTCGCAGCTCGGCGCGGCCGGCGGCGGCGGATGACCAAGGCGGCGCTCGGTTCGAGCCTTGCTCGCTGGGCGAGACTTTTCGGCGCGCAAACCAGACGCTGACGGCGGCGCCGGCGGTTGGCGTCGGCTGACATTGCCCTCGGACTGCCACTTCAGGCTGCTTGGCTGGCCGGGCCAGACTGGCGAATCGGCTGCTTCTCTGGCCTCACGCTTCATCTCGATCGTGCGGCGGGCGCCCTGAGAGAGCAGCATCGCACTTTCGGCAACCTCGCGGTTGACCTCTGGTGTGGTCTCCACAAGGTGTCCCTTGCGGACCGTATACGCACGATCGAGTCGGGGGAGGCCACTGTCCACGCGCTCAGCGCAGCTCATGCCCAGGGCTCTATCGAGCGCTGGATGAGATCGGCCGGAAGTCCGAGGATGGCACCACATCGCGGGGATTGTTCTGGTATGTTGCATTCGCGCCGTGTTTGGAACTTTCGCCCAGTGGGTGGGGCGGTCCAGGCGAGCCGTCCCTCGAGCGCTGAGTACGCGTGCGGCGGGCATCCTGCCCGGCCTGCTCCTGATCGCCTCGATCGCGCCGGCGGCACGCGCCAGCAACCCGACCGGTCCAGCCGGGGGCGCAAGCAGAGCCACGGCGACGGCACTCGAGAACGGGGTCAGCTACCGCGACCAGGTCGCGTCCGGGCAGCAGACCTGGTACGAACTGGAAGCCGACCAGGGCGAACGAGTGAGCATCAGGTTGTGGGGCAGGACACAGTCCTGCCCGGTGCGCATGACCCTGATTGATGCCCACGGGCCGGCGCTCGGCGAAATCGTCTCGACCACACACGAAATCGAGCCCTTCATCGTGTACTACCCGGACGGCGACAGCTCATCCGACTACTACCTGCGAGTCCAGCAGGGCCCTTCTGCGATTCGATGCGCGAGCGCCGCATATGTGTTCACGCTGCAGGAACCCGAACAGGCACAGGAAAGCTGCGAAACCACTACAGGCCCCCACGGAGAACCGGTCAGAGCATGTGTTGCGCCGTCGAGAGAATCGGCCGTGCCCGCATACGAGGCCCAGGTTTGCGCTACCGCCTCGCGCAGCTATCGGAAGCTCGAGAGGAAGTTCGCCCGCGAGCGCTCGGGCTCGGCGCGTAGACGCCTCGAAGCCGAGATACGCGCCGCCAGGCGCGCCGTGATCCATGGCTGCCGCTACTGAGGAGCCAAAGCGCGGCCTACCCGAAGGCGTGACGGTGGCGATCATCGCCGCCGTCGCAGCACTTGCGGGGTCGCTGATCGGCGGCGGAATCACCTACTTGACCGAGAAATCGGTCCAGAACAAGCAGATCGAGCAGGAAGAAAGACGCGAGCGCATCGCCGCCGAGGCGGTCGTGCGCCTGCTCATCGCCGAATACCACACCGACGCCGACCGCCTGCAGCAGATGATCGCGTTGCGCGAATACGACCCGGCCAGCTTTCGCGAGCACACGTTCGTCAGCCGCGTTGGCCAGGAAGAACGCAAGCTGCTGGCCGGCAACCTGCCCGAGAAGGACTGGTCGGACGTAGCCGAGGCCGCGGACGCGATCGAAACGGTCGAGAGCGAACTCGAAGCTCACCATGGCAGAGGCCAGATCCGGAAGGCTGAAGCGGAAGAACTCGAAGCCGCAAGCTCCGTGTGCGAAACCGCATACAAGGCGCTCACCCCAGTCGCCGAAGGCAAGACCGTTTGAGCGCCACCCTGAGGCGCATGCAGTGCGGGTGCTGCGGCGAGCCTACATCGACACCGCAACCACACGGGGCGCAACGGCCGCTACACCTACCGAATTTGGTGATCGATTCGGTCAATCGCATCGAAGCACGATTCCTCTTCACCCGGCGCGCAGCGCCTCGACCGTCTCGCCGCGGGCGGGCGTCTGATCCGACGGCCCGGCCGGCAGGGGCGCAGCGGCCTGCGAGCTGACCAGACGGCTGGCCGCGGGAATACCGATCAGCAGGCAGGCGGCGGCGGCGGCGAGCAGCACCTCGTGGACGCGTCCGGCGCTCACCCCGCCGCCGAGCGCAAGGCCCGCAAGGCCCGCGCCGACACCCGCGCCGATCAGTCGGCCGGCCGACAGAAGCGCCGAGATGCGGCCATGGCTTGCCCCCGGCACCGCGTTCAGCGCCGCCTTGGAGGTCGGTGCGAACAGCAGCCCGAGGCCAATTCCGACCGGGATCAGTAGCGGCAGGGGTGGCAGGCCGTGCAGCGGCACGCCCGGAATCCCAAGCACGGCCAGGCCAAGGCCGGCGAGCGTGAATCCGGCCACCGCAGGCAGCCTCTCGCCGTGGAGGTCCGCCAGCCGGCCGGCGATCGGCGCGGCCAGGCCCACCAGCAGCGCGACAGCCAGAAGTGCTGCGGCGGCGCCGAGGGGAGAGTAGCCGGCAGAGTCTTGTAGGTACTGCTCGGCGATGAAGAAGGAGCCGATCATCACCGCGAAGGACAGCGCGGCCACGAGCGTGGCCGCATAGATCACCGGCGAGCGCGGCACGCGCCCCCCACCGCCTTCGTGGATGGCCAGGCCGGTCGGGATCAGGGTCCAGATCGCCGCCGCGGAGAGCAGGGCAAGCGGCACGAGCGCCCACCAGTCGGCGCGCCAACCGATCAGCACCGTGAGCGCGCCTCCGAGCAGCGGGCCGGCGAGGTTGGCCATCCCCGACCCCGCGCCCCAGATGCCGAGCGCCATCCCGCGACGCTGTGGTGGGAATCCGGCCACGGCGCCCGCGAGCGCCGCCGGGCTCACCAGGCCGGCGCCGAGGCCCTGGAGCACGCGCGAGCCGATGAGCAGCCCCGCGCTTGGCGCCACCGCTCCGATCGCCGCTCCGAGCGCGAAGATGCCGAGGCCGGTGAGCGCCACCGGCCGAGAGCCGATCGCATCGACCAGCCGGCCGCCCGGCCAGAGCATCACTGCGTAGGCAAGGAAGTAGATGGCCAGTACGAGGCCCTGGAAGTGGACGCCCATCCCCAGCGCGTGCCCCGCGCGCGGCAGCGCCACCGTGATCAGCGTGCCGTCGATCTGCAGGACCGCGGCGGCGGCGGTGCAGGCCGCCAGCCGGCGCCAGGCTGTGGGGTCTACTGGAGGCCCGTCGGTGGATGCGCGGCGGGCTCTGCGATCGCGTCTCATCTAGAGGCTTTACCGTATCCCGATCTGGCGCCCCTTGCCGCGGGCGCCGCCGCCCGGCGCAGTGCTGGCTCCGCAGCACGATCTGCGAGGTGGTTGAATCGGCCCATGCGCGCAGGCGGATCTCACCCCGGAGCGATCAGTTGCTGAGACGCATCCGCTGGATCGCGACCTCGGTGGCCGCAACGATGGTCGTGGTGGCCGTCGTTGTCACGCTCGTGGGCAAAGACACGGTCAGGCAGACCGCAAGCGGCAGGGTCCCGGCGCCGCTGGCGGCGGGCGATCCGCTCTACGGCAGCAAGCCGCTGCCGGACATTCCGCTGATCAACGAATACGGTCAGAAGACCTCGCTTGCGGCCTACAGAGGCAAGTTCGTGGTGTTCGCCCCGGCGATGACCCTCTGCTCGGAGGTCTGTCCGATGACCACGGGCAGCCTGATGGACTTCGTCGGCAAGCTGCGCAAGGAAGGGCTTGCCTCGAAGGTGATCGTGGCCGAGATCACCGTGGACCCATGGCGGGACTCGCCGGCCAGGCTGCGCGCCTATAAGCGCCTGACCGGCGCGGACCTCACGATGTTGACCGGCAGCGTTGCGAGCATCAAGCGGCTCTGGAAGAAGCTCGGCATTTACTTCAAGCGGGTGCGCGAGGGCAACCCGCCTGCGATCGACTGGTGGACGCACACGCCAGAGACCTTCGACATCGAACACTCAGACGGAGTCTTCGTGCTCGACCCCTCAGGCGACGAGCGGATCGTCATCACCGGCATGCCGAAGATGGAAGACGGGCTCTCCCCGGCGTTGCACAGGCTGCTAGACGCCGAAGGCAAGGAAAACCTCGCGCATCCGGAAGCGCCCTGGACCGCTGGGCAGCTGATGGACGATATGGACTGGCTGATGAATCGGCGGATACCGGCCAGCTCGCTCGCTGAATCTCCGCCGCCCAGCGCGCAGGCCGCCGGCAAGGAGCTGATCGGCTCTCCTGGCTCGCTGGCCTCGCTGCATGCCCAGGCAGGCAGGCTGCTGGGCTCGGCGAGCGCACTTCGCAGTCGCCTGGCCAGCCTGCGTGGCTATCCCGTCGTGCTGAACGTGTGGGCGCACTGGTGCCCGCCCTGCAAACAGGAGTTTCCGTTGTTTGCCTCCGCTTCGGCCGCCTACGGACGCAAGGTGGCCTTCCTGGGCTTCGACGCCGATGACCCGGAAATCACGGAAGCGCAGAAGTTTCTCGATCAACACCACGTCAGCTACCCCAGCTATAGGGGCGAATACAGCGAAATCTCCTGGCTTGCGCCGATCGACAACCTGCCGGACACGATCTACATCAGCCCACAGGGCAAGGTGCTCTTCACGCACATCGGCCAGTACGAAACCGAGGGCACGCTGGTCAGCGACATCGAGCATTACGCGCTGAAATCCTGAGGCTCGTGATCAAGCAGCGCATCATCTGCTCCTTAGCCTTGTTCTTGCACGGATGATCGACTCCAAGGGCCAGTCGGGCTCGACACCAGTCGCCCTCCAGGAGGGCCAGGGCAGCGACAGACGGGACTTCCTCAAGCAGGGGGCGTTCGCCGTCGGCGGCGCCGCGGTCGGTGTCCACGCCGGATCGCGCCGTCCGGGTCGGCGCGATCCGGTGGCGAGCAAGCCGCCGAACATCCTGGTGATCATGGTCGATCAGGTGCGCACGCCTGTCTGGATGCCGGCGGCGGCGACGCAGGCGAGCATCACGCCGCATCTCTGGAATCTGCGCTCCTCCTCGGTCAGCTTCGAAAGCCACTACACGGCCTCAAACGACTGCTCGCCCTCGCGCAGCGTATTGCTGACCGGCCTCTACACCCACCAGACCGGTGTGATGATCACCGGCGACAGCTGGCTCGACCCGCGGTTTGCGACCTGGGGGACGCTGCTGCGCCAGATGGGCTACTCCACCGCCTACTACGGCAAGTGGCATCTGCATCCCAACTCATATGCCTCGCTCGAGCAGTACGGCTTCGACGGCGGCACCTATCCCTCGCCCAACGGGAGCCCGGGCCAGGGGACCCAGGTCGATCCGTACATCGCCAGGCAGATCACCGAATGGCTGAAGGCCAATGGGGGCCAGGAGCCCTGGTGCGCCACGGTCTCCTTCGTCAACCCGCACGACATCGCGTGGTGGTGGCGCTACACCTCGGGGATCGCCGCCGAGGCGAGCCCGCCCGCCTATGCCACCGAACCACCGCCGAACTTCGAGACGCCTGAGCAGATGATCGAAAGGCGCAAGCCTGCTCTGCAGCGCTCGTTGCAGGACACCGCCAACCAGTCCTTTGGCACAGTGCCCTTCGAAGGCCCCGAAGCGCTCGGCAGGTGGACGAGCCTGATGAACACCTATCTGCTGCTGCAGAGCTACGTGGACGCACAGATCGGCAACGTTCTCGCGGCTCTGCGCGGGCACCCAAAGGTGGCCGCAAACACGGTGGTCCTCTTCACCTCCGACCACGGCGAGTACGGCGGCTCGCACGGGATGCGCGGCAAGGGGGCAAGCGCCTACGAGGAGGCGATCCGGGTGCCGCTCTACGTCCACGACCCGCGCGGAGTGGTGAGCAAGAAGGTCTCGGCGCCGCGCACGGGCCTGACCTCCAGCGCCGACGTCGTGCCGCTGCTGTTGAGCATCGCCACGGGCTCTGAGGACTGGCGCAAGGAGCCCACGCTCTCACACCTGGCCGGCCGGCACGACGTCGCGGCGATGTGCAAGAGCCCGGCTGCGCCGGGCCGCGAATGGATCCTGCATGCCACCGACGAGGACGTGACCGAGTTCGCCAGCGAGCCCTACGCCGCCGACGCCCCCAGGCACGTGGTCGCGATCCGCACGCCACAGGCCAAGCTCGGCGTCTACTCCAACTGGCGCGAAGGCACGATGGAAATCCAGAGCGCCGGAGAGGAAGTCGAGCTCTACGACTACAGCACCGAAGCCGGTCGCAGCGAGATCGAAAACGTCGCCGGCAGCTCGCCGCTCCAGGAACCGCTGATGCAGACCCTCCAGGAGCAGGCGATCCCGCAGGAGCTGCGTCAGCCGCTGCCATCGCGGCTGCACCTGGCCCAGCAGGAAGGGCTTGCCGACTACCAGGCGGTGGAGGCCTACAGCGCACAGAAGCTGAGCGCCGCCTATCCCAACCGAGAGCGCGAAGCGCAGCAGGAAGGGCAGGCTCTGTAAGCTGCGCGGGGCGTGGCCCGCGCGAGCGGCCGGCCCGCCGCCGGTGAGCTGAATCTCGAAAGGAACAGGACTCGATGGCACAACCGCACGACACAGAGCCGCACGCCCACCACGGCACGGTCGCCCGCCGCGACACCCTGGCGCACACAGGCCCGCTCTTCGTGCTGCTCTCCGCCGTGCTGCTGGTCTACGGGCTTGCCGTCCTGACGGGCGCTACCACGAGCACTGGCACCCTGATCGTGGCACTCGTCCTGCTCGTCCTCGTCACCTATGGCGTGGTGCTCGGCACGGTGCGGATGATCGAGCTGCCCCCAGAGGACGGCGACGATGATTTGGGTCAGAGCTCCGCTCACGGGCACTGAGCTGCGCCCCAGCGCCTAAACCTGCTGCAAACATAGACCACCACCAAGCGAACATTGCGATCGCTAGCTTGCGTGCATGGATCGTGATCGCACGCCTCACGGGCGGCCGATAGACAGACGAACGCTGCTGAAGGGTGGCCTTCTGGCCACCGGCGCGCTGGCCGGAGGTGGGGTCGCGCTCGGCGACCTGCTGGCCAGGCAGGTGTCCAACCCAGCCGCGCGCAAGCCCGGCGGGCGCGATTCCCGGCACGCCGTGGCCTCATCCGCCGACGGGGGCACCAGCACAGCGGAAGCGCAGATGGGCGCAGACGGCCAGCCGGGCGCCTACAGTCGCCGGCCGAACATCCTGGTGATCATGGTCGACCAGCTGCGCACGCCCTGCTGGTTCTCGGCGACGCCGGCCGCGCAGCGACTGATGCCAAACCTCGCCAGCCTCCGTAGCGGCGCGGTCTCATTCGACTCCCACTACACGGCCTCGAACGACTGCTCGCCTGCGCGCGCGACGCTGCTCACCGGCCTCTACACCCATCAGACCGGATGCATGATCACCGGCGGCAGCACGCTCAGCCCCGGCTTCCCGACCTGGGGCACGATGCTGCGCGAGCAGGGCTACCGCACCTGGTGGTATGGCAAGTGGCATCTCACCCACGGCGATAACCACTGGAGCGCCCGTCTGGGATGACGCCAGCGCTTGAACCGTACGGATTCTCCGGCGGCACCTATCCCTCCCCCGACGGCGGGCCCGGGCAGGGGTGGGGCATGGATCCGTTCATCGCGGCGCAGTTCGAGGAATGGATATCCAAGGAGGCGCCTGCACACGAGCCCTGGTGCACCACCGTGTCCTTCGTGAACCCCCACGACATTGCCTGGTGGTACCGCTGGAGCGATCGCTTTCCCGCAGAGGCCAGAGCCAGCTCGATCGTCGACGAGCTTCCGCCGAACTTCGAGACCCCGGCACAGATGCAGCTGCAGCAGATCCCGCGACTGCAGTTCTCTCATCAGGAAACGACCGCGATCTCCTTCGGGCGAGTGCCGTTCACCGGTCCGCAGGTCGCAGAGGCATGGACGCCGTTCTTCGACCTGTACCTGAAGCTGATGAATCAGGTCGACCAACAGATCGGCACGGTGCTGCGAGCGCTCCACAGCCGCCCGGATCTGGCCGCCAACACGGTCGTCGTGTTCACCTCCGACCACGGCGAGTACGGCGGCTCGCACGGCATGCGCGGCAAGGGCGGCGCGGTCTACGAGGAGGGGGTGCGCGTGCCGCTGATGGTCAGGGACCTGCGCGGAGGCGAGAAGCTCACGGCGGCGCCGAGGCGCCGCCGCACCGGCCTGACCTCGAGCGTCGACGTGGCACCACTGCTGCTCGGCATCGCCACCGGGTCCGACGCGTGGCGCAAGGACTCGCACTACTCCCATATCGCGCACCGCCACGACCTACTGGCGATGCTCCGCAAGCCGCAGGCGCCTGGCCGCACGCACATCCTGCACGCCAGCGACGAGATCATCACCGAGTACGCGATCAAGCCCTACGCCGCGGATGCACCGCTGCACCTGACCGCGATCCGGACCCCGAAGGCGAAGCTCGCGCTCTATTCCAACTGGATGCCCGGAACGGCCCAGATGACCACGCAGGGCCAGGAAGCCGAGCTGTACGACTACCGCAGCGCGGGCGGGCGGATGGAGATCGAAAACCGCGTCGGCCAGGAAGACTCGTTGGAGGCGGACATGCGTGCCCGCCTGCAGCGCGCAGCTGCAGAAGAACTGCACGAGGGGCTGCCGGCGCGGCTGCACGCCGCCCAGCGCCGCGGCTTCGCCGACTATTTCGACACGGCCTCCGACGCGGTGATCAAAGCCACCCACCGGCGCAGGAGGCTCCTCGAACAGGAGGCTCAAGGGCATCGCCTGGGCGGGGGCCTCTCGCAGATGTTGCGGCGCCAGCACGGCCACGGCAACGCTCGCCACCACCTGATCGGCTGAGCCATCACCTCGCCCGCCGAGCGGGGGCAGGGCGGAGCGGCTGGGTCTAGTCCTCGAGGTGAAAGGGAAGGCTCGCCACCACCACATCAAAACGCGCCTTCAGCGCCGCCTCCAGCAGGCGGCCGCGCTGGTTGTGGAGGATCTCGTGGCGACGCTTGCGTGGCAGGATCTCAGGGATCAGGATCATGATCGTCGCCTCGTCCTTCTCGATCGACTCGACGTAGCGCATCACGGTCCGGATCAGCGAGCGATGCGGGTCCATCAGCACTTCGATCGGAACCCCGGACTTCCAATGCTCCCATTCGGCTGAGATCCGCTCGCACTCTTGCTCGTCGCCAGCCACCGCGATGGCCACCACCGTCTCGCCGAGAGACAGGGCGGCGCTCACGGCCCGCTCTGTCAAGAGGCTCACCGTGGTCGTGGGGATCACGACGACGCTTTCGCGCTTGCACGGCAGCGGCGGGGTGCGGCCGAACTTCAGCTGTCTGGCAATCGCCTCGTAGTAGCGCTCGGTGCGCGCGAACAGCAGGATCAGCACGGGAATCGTGAGCACCACCACCCATGCGCCCTCCAGGAACTTCGTGGCCAGGAAGACCGCGACCGCGACGGCGGTCATCGCCGCGCCGGTCCCGTTCAGCGCCACGCGGGTGCGCCACCGCGGCCCGCGGGTGCTCAGCCAGTGGCGCACGAGCCCAACCTGGCTGATCGTGAAGCCGACGAAGACGCCGATCGTGAAGAGCGGGATCAGGCGATCTGTCTGCGCGCCCACGGCGATCAGCAGGAGCATCGCAAGCAGCGCGAGCGCAACTATGCCGTGCCTGTAGACGGGCCGCTCGGCGCGCAGGTAGAACATATGGGGCAGACGGTGGTCGCGGGCGAGCAGGCTCATCAGCACGGGCAGCCCGCCGAAGCTGGTGTTGGCCGCAAGCCCGAGCACCGCCGTCACCGCCAGGTTCGAGACGTAAAACGGCAGACCCTTGCCAAAGGCGCCGGCGGTGACCTGTGCGAGCATCGTCACGCCGCCCCTGGGCTCAACGTGATGCGCTCGGATCAGGACCGCGAGCCCGATCAGCATCACCGCCAGCAGCGCGCCGAGCGCGAGCTCGGTGCTCTGGGCGCTGCGCACGCGTGGCTTTCGAAACGCCGGGCACTCCGTTGGAGATCGCCTCCACTCCGGTCACCGCCGAGCAGCCGGACGCGAAGGCCCGCAGCAGCAGCACGATCCCCAGAGCCTCGGTCGGACGGGTCGCGATGCTCGTCCCGATCCTGGCCACCGGATGCGAGTGCAGTGCGCCCACGACGATCACGGCGAGCATGCTGATGATGAAGATCGCCGTCGGCACCATCAACACGCGTGCGGACTCGGCGATGCCGAACATGTTGATCGCGCACAGCAGAGCAAGGCCGATCAGCGAGACGAGCAGCAGGTGGTGCGAGAGGGCGGGAAAGACACTGCCGAGGCTGGCCGCGCCTGCGGCGAGGCTGACCGCGACCGTCAGCACGTAGTCGACCACAACCGCGGCGGCCGCGAGCAGGCTCGCCCAGCGGCCGAGGTTGGCCTTGGCGACGGCATAGGCGCCGCCGCCCTCCGGATGCGCCGCGATCACCTGCGAGTAGGAGACCACCAGCAGGGCAAGCATCGCGGTGATCACGAGTGTGAGCGGCAACGTGTAGGTGAGCGCGCCGGTACCCGCCAACACGAGCACGAGCGCCATCGCTTCAGGCCCGTAGGCCACGCTCGAGAGCGCGTCCAGGCTGAGCGCCGCAAGGCCCCCGAGCACACCGAGCTCGTGGCCCTGCTCGGCGTGCTTGCCGGCTCGCGGAGGACGTGGATCCTGCACGCGTTGGTAGGCGCTGCGGACGATCCGCCGGCCCGCGACGAACACTCCGGATGCCTCGCCTGCCGGAGTGAGCGCCGGCTCTGTCGTGGAATCGCTCAAGGCTGCCGCACCGATCGCTCTGCGTGCAGCCTACGGTTTTTTCAGGGATGCCGAGGCTAGTCGAGCGTAGCGATGATGATCGGCGTGCTCGTGGGGTGCTGGCTGCCGCCGTAGGGCTCGGCTGTGACCATCAGGAGTTCGACGCCGTGGAGGTTGCCGGGAACCGCGACGGAGCCGCTTCCGGCGTGGGTGACGCTGAAGAGCGCATCCGTCGGTTCTGGCTGTCCTTTCGGCCGTGCGAGCCAAACCTGGTAGATCTTTCCCGGAGGGGGCTCGGGCATCCCGGAGACCACCAGCTCGGCATGCGTGCCGGTCTCGCGCAGATTTGCGTGCCCGTGTGGAGCCGCCGAGGCCACGCGCGCGGTGATGACGGTTTCGCTCGGCGAGCCGGAGAGACCGAGGGCAAGGCCGATCCCGAGGGCCGCCGTAGCGGCAACAGCGCCGAACGCCAGCGCGAGCCGGCGGCGCCTTGGAGCTCTCACAGCTGGCGGCCGGTCCGCCTGTGGCCCGGCCGCGCTGAGCAGGCTCTCCTCGCGGCGCACGACGTCCATCACGCGCCCGCGCAGCGCCTCCGGTGCCTTAACCTCGGGCGCGCTCAGGGACAACGCGTCGACCATCGGCTGCAACTCGGCGACCTCGATGCGACAGATCACGCACTGCTGCAGGTGCCTGCGATAGCGCTCGCTCTCCTGTGGCTCGAGTGCCCCCAGCACGTAGGCGGCGCCATGGAGGCGCTGCTCGCAGTGCGCAGACTCGCCCATGCCGCTCACGCCCGCGTCTCCTGGTGATCCTGGAGCTGTTCGTGGAGCTTGCGCAGCCCGAGGCGCATGCGGCCCTTCACCGTCCCCATCGGCAGCTGCAACATCGCAGCGATCTCAGTGTGGGTGAAACCGCCGAAGTAGGCCAGATCGATCACGCGGACCTGCTCCTGTGGCAGCTGCTGCAACGCGGCGCGAATGTCGTGGGCATCCTGGCGCCGGGCCACCTCGACCTCGGTCCGCTCCGGTGCCTGCAACTGCTCTTCGAGCCCCTCGTCGCTGATATCGCTGGCCTCGCGCGCGCCGTGCCGGCGCAGCATGTCGACGGCTCGATGGTGGACGATGCCGAGCATCCAGGTGCGCACACTGCCGCGTGCGCGGTCATAGCGGGCGCCACTGCGCCACAGCGAGAGCAGGGCCTCCTGCACCACCTCTTCGGCCAGATGTTGGCGGCCGACCATCCGGTAAGCCAGCGAGAAGGCGGCGTCGGCATGGCGCTCGAGCACGATCTCGAATGCCGCGGCCTCGTTCCCGGCAACCAGCTGCATCAGATCCTCGTCGGCGAGCTTGCGCATCGCAGCGGCAGATCGTTCCAGGTGACGTGTCGCACGATTCATGTCTCACTGCGCTGATACGCAGTCGTGCCTGCCGCGGATCATCGTCCTCACTATCGATCAACCGATCGCCGGCGGGGCCAGCGTCGCAGGCGATCCCAGCATAGATGCCGTCATCGGGCCTCCAGTGATCCGGAATGCCAATCCCCTCGCAAAGGGAGGCAGAGGCTCTTTCGCCGTTTCGCGATCGAGCCGTCCCGTAAAGCAAATGCTGGAGGATCACATGAGCGACCTGCTCGACCTCGAGAAGATCGACACAGATGGAGCCGTCCGCGAGGCGGCGCACGCAGTCAGCGGCGACACGCGGCTCGGCTTCCTACGCAAGGCCGGCCTCGGAGCCGGAGCGGTGATGGGCGGGGGAGCGATCCTCTCGGCGCTGGCGCCTGGGGCGCTGGCGGCCGGCAGTGGCCGGCCGCCGGCCTCGTTCGGCAAAGGCGACGTGGGCATCTTCAACTACGCCCTCACGCTCGAGTACCTCGAGGCGACCTTCTACGCGGAGGCGTTGAAAGGCGTCTCATTCAGCGACCCGCATCTGAAGGCGTTGGCGACCAAGATCGCAAGCGACGAGGCGACTCACGTCGCCTTCCTGAAGAAAGCCCTCGGCAGCCACGCGGTCAAGAAGCCGAAATTCGACTTCGGTGCAGCCGTCACCAGCCAGTCGATGTTCACCGCGACCTCGCAGGCGCTGGAGAACACGGGCGTTGCCGCCTACTTCGGGCAGGGCTTCAACATCAGCTCGAAGGCCTACCTCGCAGACGCGATCTCGATCCTCACCGTCGAGGCACGTCATGCCGGCGCGATCGGTTTCTACAACGATCCCACCGCCAAGGCGGTCTCACCTGAGGGCGCCTTCGACAAGCCAAAGACCGCAAGCCAGGTGCTCAGCATCGTCAAGGGCACGCATTTCATCACCGGCTAGCAACCGCGTCCGCTCGCCGTGGCGGCCCACCGAAGCCGCCACGGCAACGGGCGCTCGTCCACCATTGCCTCCAAAGGAGACGATCACATGATGGGACTCGACAATCCACTTCACATCGCATTCCTGCTCGTCCTGCTGCTGCTGGTCTTTGGCGCCAAGCGCCTGCCTGAGCTCGGTCGCTCGCTGGGCACGGGCATGCGCGGCTTCAAGGAGTCGCTGAGCGGTGAGGGCATGCCGCCAGCCGAGCTGCACGAGCCGACGCGGGCGGTAGCGGTCGACGCCAGCGCATCGTTGCCGAGCGCCGTTTCGGACCCAGGCGCGCCCGCAACTGCCTCGCAGGCTGCGGCGGTCGTGGGCCCTGACCGGCAGCGTGCATAGAGGGCTCTCGCGGTCATGGCTGTTGCCGCGATAGGCAAGGTCGGGCACGAGGACCGGCTGAGCCTCGTCGAGCACCTGGAGGAGCTCCGGGCACGCCTGATCGTGTCTTTGGCGGCGCTTGCGATTGCATTCGGCTTCTGCATGTGGCAGAACCATGCGCTGCTGGCGCTTGTCAACCGCCCGTTGGCTGCACAGACCCAGAAGCAGGTGCGCGCCGGCCACGGGCCGCTCGGCGCCACCTACGCGCTGCAGCGCAATACCCGGACGGTCGCGCGCGAGCTGCAGAGCGTCGTCGGCGCGCTGGAGAGCCCGCGCAACGGCGCAAGCCCGCAGATGCGGCGCGCGCTGCAAGGGGTGCAGCCTTCATTGGCGCGCGCCATCAAGGGCCTCTCTGCGGCACCCCAGGGCGATAAGCCGGTAACCCTGGGGATCGGCGAGCCGTTCACCACCACCGTCGGCGTGAGCCTGATCTTCGCGTTCATCCTCGCGCTGCCGGTGATCCTCTACGAGCTCTACGGCTATCTGCTGCCGGCGTTCAGCCCTCCCCAGCAACGCATCGCGCGCTCGCTGGTGCTCGCGATCCCAGGCCTCTTCGCGGCCGGCGCCGCCTTTGGCTACCTCGTGGTGCTGCCCGCCGCGGTGCATTTCTTCGAGAACTTCAACAGCGGCCAGTTCAACGTGCTCGTCCAGGCGAGCCAGTACTACCACTTCGCGGCGGTTGTGATCCTCGCGATGGGCCTGGTCTTTCAGGTGCCTGTCGGCATCCTCGCGGTCACCCGCTCAGGCGTGGTCACGTCGCGCCAGCTCGCGCGCAACCGGCGCTATGCGGTTCTCGTATGCGGTGCGGTCGCGGCGTTCCTGCCGGGTGACGTTGTCACGATGCTGCTCGAGACCGTGCCGCTGTACCTGCTCTTCGAGCTGAGCCTCGTGATCGCGCGCATCGGTGAGCGGCGAGCCGCCCGCACAGCGGCGTAAGAGCACGGCGGGCGTTCATCGGATGGATGGGGCGCCGCGGAGGGGAGAGGCCGCAGAGCTTTAGGAGAGCGGCGCGCCGAGCAAGCCAGCCGCCAGCCCGATCGAGCCTGCGCCCAGCAGGGTGAGCGGGACTCCGCGTCTGAGCAGCAGCAGGCTGATGGCGGCCAGCGCAAGCACCGGGTACTGCCATGTCTTCGAGAGGGCGAGCGTCAGCGGGATCGCGGAGCCGATGATCGCGCCTGCGGCGGCAGGGGCCGCACCGGCCAGGAATGCCGCGACACGATCGTCCAGCAGCAGCCGCTCGAAGCGAGCGGCTCCAAGCAGAATGAACGAGAAGGAGGGGGCGAAGGCGACAGCCGCCGCAAGCAGTCCGCCACCGATCCCGGCGGCCGAGTAACCGACCGCCGCCACCGTCTGCACGACCGGTCCTGGGGTGATCTGTCCCAATGCGACCGCGTTTAGGAACTGGCTGTGGGTCATCCAGTGGTAGGTGCCAACCGCATCCGACTGCATCAGCGGGATGATCACGAAGCCGCCGCCGAAGGAAAGGGCGCCAACCTTCAGGGCGGTCCAGACGAGCGCTCCGGTGCCGCCCGGATCGCTCGATACGAGCGCGAGCAACGGCCAGCCATGCAGGGCAGCCACACCTCGGAGCGGCCGTCGCCGCCAGAGAAGCTCGATCGCTCCACAGCCGAGCAGGACGAGCACGAGCCAGGGGCCGGCGGTGGCAGCCGCCGCGGCGCCTGCCAGCGCGTAGAGCAGCACCCGCGGCCGGCGGGCGTTCTTGGTGCGCCGCCAAATCGGCATCCCAACGCCAAGTCCGGCGCTGAGGGCCACCGCAGCGACGGCGGCGCCAGCGCCCATCCCCGCACCCTGCACCCATCTCGGTGGCGAGCCGGCGAGGAAGAGGACGCTGAGCGCCAGGATCAGCGCCAAGCCCGGAACGATGAAGCAGGCGCCGCCAAGCAGCGCGCCGGCGCCTCCGCGCAGCCTCCAGGCGCAATAGATCGCAAGCTGGGTGGATGCCGGTCCCGGCAGCAGATTGGTGGCCGCAATCGCGCGCTCGAACTGGACGTCGGTCAGCCACTGCCGCCGCTCGACGCAGAGCTCGCGAAACAGGGATATGTGCGCGGGCGGCCCGCCGAAGCCAATGCAGCCGATGCGGCCCCACTCGCGCGCGATCTCGCCAAGCGATGGAGCCTTCACGTTCGTGGCCGCCAGCATGGCGGCAGCGTATGGGCTCGCGGCGCCGGCGGTTGTGAAGGCTGTGCTGCGCAAGTCGGGCTTATGTCCCGGCTTCACGCGCTCGGACGCGCTTGCCACAATGATCGCTGCATGTGACGCTGAGGCTTCAGCTACACCAGTTGCAGGGAAGGATGGAGATGTCCGAGGCAACAGGAGTCCAAGCTGACGATCTGTACGGCGGGCGGCAGCCAACCAGTCATGAGAGGCGGGCAGGTCAGCCCTGGGACGCGTCGTATCTCGATGACCTGCCGCCGTGGGACATTGGACGACCACAACCGGCGATGTCGCGTCTGGCGGACGGAGGCGCATTCGCAGGCGCAGTCCTCGATATGGGGTGTGGGACAGGCGAGAACGCCCTTCACATCGCCTCTTTGGGACTGCGGGTTCTGGGAGTCGACGTGGCCGAGACGGCGCTGTCGATCGCGCGAGAGAAGGCCGCGCGTCGCGGAGTGGACGCTGACTTCATGGTTGCCGACGCCTTGCATCTGGACCGTTTGGGCCGAGTGTTCGAGACGGTGCTCGACTGTGGGTTGTTCCACGCCCTGGACAGCGACGAGCGTCGTGACTACGTCGCAGGTCTGGCGACCGCGACGAGCCGTGGCGGACACCTGTACGTGCTCTGTTTCAGCGACCTCGGCGGTGAGGCCGGCGGCCCGCACCCTGTCAGCCAGCAGAAGTTGAGGGCCGCGTTCGGAAGACGTAGCGACGGCTGGAGGGTTGCCTCCGTCAGTCCCAACCTGATCCAGACAAGGTTCAACGAGCGGGGCATGCCGGCTTGATTGGCGAAGATCGAGCGGATCTAGTGCGGCGTTCCATTAGGGCGATCCCGACGCGATCGCCAAGTCGCGAGCGCTGCGAGCAGAGGCCGCCGCGGCTGGATAGCTTCGCACCGAAGGCGACTTCTCGCACGCCCCGGACATCGTTCGCGATCTCATGCCGCGCCTTCACGACCCCGTCGCCAGGCTCACCGCCTAACCACGCCCCCGAGGCAACCGTGGGACGCGTCTCGGCGGCCATCGAGCTCGCCGAGAAGGAGGGACGCGACCCTCGTTTGGTTTTAAGGACACCGTCGGCTCCGCACAGCGAGGTGACAGCGTCCGCGCCCCGATTGCCGATCGGGCGTGATCACTGGTGCGCCGCGAAGACGTGGGCGACGGCTCCGCCGCTGAAGACGGTGGTGCTCATCGGCTCGATGGTGAGGGGTGCGAGGAAGATCCGCTCGCCCGCGCCCAGGACGACCGGGTGGACGACAAGGCGGTACTCGTCGATCAAGCCGGTCTCGACGAGCGATCGAGCGAACCGGACCCCGCCCTGCGCGAGCAGGTATCCGCCTGAGCGCTCCTGCTTTAGACGCGCGACGGCGTCCGCCAGATCTCCGGTCACGATCGTCGTCTCGCCCCACTCGGCGGACGTGAGCGAATTCGAGAACACCACCTTGGGGATCTCGTTCATCGGTGCTGCGAACGGCCCCGATGCATCGGGCCAGAAGCCGGCCCAGCGCGCGTAGGTCGCGGCGCCCACGAGGTGCGCACCGGCGTTGCTTACGGTGTGGAGAACCCACTCGGCGCCGTCGGGAGAGCGTCCCGCGGCCTCCCAGCCGGAGCTCCCGTCGGCCGCTGCGACGTACCCGTCGAGCGAGACGGACATCTTCAGGACTAGTGAGGCCATGCGATGCTCTCTTCCCGGATGGATGACACGAGCTGCCCGAGTGGATGATGATGCAGAGCGCCGGTGAACGCTTCCCAACAAGGTCCCCGAGCTTCGAGCCACGAACCTTGTCCAACGCTCAACGTATAGATCCACATCGTTACCAGCTGCGGCTCCTTTAAACTCCGACTGCCAGGATCTCTGAGGAAACAGCACGATATGAGCACAGGCATGGGCAGCGATGCAGCCAAGCAGATCCGACAGGCCATCGCGCAACAGGTCGGCGACATGCGGATCCCCGGGCTCGTCGCGCTGGTAGCGCACGACGGCGACGTTCATATCGAGGCACACGGGAGCTTGACGATCGGCGGTCCGCCCATGAGACGTGATTCGCTCTTCCGGATCGCGTCGACGACCAAGCCGATCACAGCGGCCGCCACGCTGGCCGTGATCGCAGAAGGCCTGGTCGACCTAGAGGAGCCGATCGACCGCCTGCTTCCCGAGCTCGCCGAGCGCCGAGTGCTCAAGCGCATGGATGGGCCGCTGGAGGACACGGTCCCCGCGAACCGGCCGATCACGACTCGCGACCTGCTCACGTTCACCTTCGGGTTTGGGATGGCGCTCGAGATGTTCACGGCCAAGGAGCCCTGGCCGGTGGTCAGCGCGGGGGAGGATCTGAGGCTCGCGACGCTCGGCCCGCCCGATCCGGCCGTCCAACCCGACCCGGACACGTGGATCGCCAACCTCGGCAGCCTGCCGCTGATTGCTCAGCCGGGCGAGCGCTGGCTCTACAACACGGGCGCGTCGGTCCTGGGCGTCTTGCTGGCGCGCGCGACCGGCGAGCCGTTCGCCGAGGTGCTTCGGAGGCGGGTATTCGAGCCGCTTGGGATGAAGGACACGTCGTTCTGGACCGATCAGACCGAGCGGCTGGCGAGTGCCTATCGGCCCACTCCGAACGGTCTGATTGTGTGGGACGAGCCGGACGGTGACTGGAGCCGCCCACCGGCATTCGGCGACGGTGGGGCGGGGTTGCTCTCAACGGTGGACGATCTGTTGGCCTTCGCGCGGATGCTGTTCGGCGGTGGAGGTGCCGTGCTCACACCCAGCGCCGTGCGCGCGATGACAAGCGATCAGCTGACCGAGGCGCAGAAGGCGGCCGGCGGCCTCGGCCGCAACTTCTTCGACGGCCGCTCGTGGGGCTACTGCCAGGCCGTGTACGACGACGGCTCCTATGGCTGGGATGGCGGCTTTGGGAGCTCCTGGCACGTCGACCCGGCCAACGATCTGGTCGTGATCGTGCTTACCCAGCGGATGTTCGAGACCTCCGATCTTCCGAGGTCCCACCGCGCGATCCGCGAGGCCGCATACGGGGCACTGGACCTCGATCCGCCGAGCGTGCTGCGATCAAGCGTCGAGACGGATTGACTCTGCATGGCGTGCCTTCTGAGGTCTAGTAACACAGCTGCAGAGCACACGAAATCGGCTGCCGATCGAGCAGCTCTCTGGGCATCGCCGCGAAGGTCAAGTGAATGACCTGACCAGATGGCCGCCACGGCGCATGACCGATGAGTTGCGCGGCACGCATCGGTCCTCATGCTGGGTGGTCAAACGAAGAGTGAGAGATTGGAGCGACAGATGCGAAAAGTGATCGTGGAGATATCAGTCTCAGTCGATGGGTTCGTGGCTCCGGCGAAGGGCGCCCCGGATCACCGCGGCGTACCCGAGGCCCCGGCCTTGAAGCAGCTCAAGCTCGATTGGCTGCGCCACACCGGCACCCACGCAATGGGACGTGTGACATATGAACAGATGGCCGCACATTGGCCCTACTCCAGCGATGACTACGCCTCCCCGATGAACGATCTTCCGAAGGTCGTGTTCTCAAAGACGCTCCAAGACGCGGACTGGAACAACTCACGAGTGGCGCGCGGCGACCTTGCCGAGGAGATCTCGGCGTTGCGGCAGGAGCCCGGAGGCGACATCGTTGCTTGGGGCGGCGCGTCGTTCGTGCAGGCGCTGTCACGAGCTGGCTTGGTCGATGAGTATCGCCTCGTGATCAACCCGGTGGCGCTGGGGGAGGGCCTGCCGCTGTTCAAGAACCTCTCGGCACCGATCAGGCTGCATCTCGTCGAGGCCAGGACATATGAGACCGGCACGGTCCTGCACATCTACCGGCCTACGATCCAGCAACGTGGCACAGATGACTGAGCAGCCTGAGAACACCCCGATCGAGCGCTTGGCGCCGTACATCGGCGAATGGCGGATGCAAGCGGTGTTCCCGGACGCCTTGCCGACCCAGACCACCGAGGCGCAGGTGCCCGCGCGGACCGTGTTCGAGTGGCTATCCGGGCAGCAGTTTGTGGTGCAGCGCTGGGAGGTGTCTGATCCCGCGGCACCGGACGGGATCGCGATCATCGGCTGGGACCGGGGCAGAGGGACCTACGTACAGCACTACTTTGACTCGCGGGGTGTTGCCAGGTTGTATGAGATGAGCTTCGCCGGCGGCGTTTGGAAGCTTTGGCGAACAACGCCGGACTTCTCGCCGCTCGACTTCTCCCAACGCTACACCGGGACCTTCAGCGACGAGAGCCGAACGATCAGGGGGAGATGGGAGTCCTCGAGCGACGGCGTGCGCTGGGAGCACGACTTCGAGCTGATCTACACCAAGGCGTCCTGAGCTGACCACCGCCACGGTTCGGGCGGCATTGATCCCATGTGACACCTGTGCGTCCAATCGAAATGCAGCCGGTCCGGGTCTGCAGCTCTGGTTGGCACCGCCGGATCAGTCGTCGAGCAGATCGAGCGCGCGCTCGACCGGTCGGGCAAGCACCGCACGGTCGCCGCGAACCACGATCGGACGCTGAACAAGCGCTGGGTTGGCCACCATCGCAGAGATCAGCGCGTCGTCATCGAGCGCAGCGGCGTCGAGCCCGACAGCGGTTGCCTCACGCGCACGTAGGAAGTCGTGGGCCCGCGCGCCAGCCTTTGCCAGCAGACTGCGCAGCTCGGGCTCGGTCAGGCCGGCCACGTGGTACTCGACGGAGTCGAAGCCGATACCACGCTCGACCAGCAGCCGCGCAAGATCGCGACACGTCGTGCATGTTTTCACGTCGTACACGGTGAGCGTAGCCACGAACCGCATGTTAGCCACGGCGATTTTCCCAGGGGGGACGTGGCCTGCCTCTGTCAGTCCGGTTTCGGCGGGACAGCATTCCGAGTGGTGGCGGGATCGTCCGACGGCCCGTTAGTCTGCGTCGGAGCCAGGCCAAGCCACCCAGCTCGTTGGCGCGGACCACAAGCGGTTCCAACTCTGCGCGCAGCTTTGGCCATGGCGCTGGCGTGCCGTGCGTGCTCCTCTCGAAAGCGGCGCTCCACGTCGTCAATCACGAATGGGAGATCGGCCGGCCGCTGGGTGCGTGGCCGCCATCACAGGGCCAGCCGGCATATTGGCGCATCTGATGCGTATCCTGCTAGCATCACACATCATGGCGCGTACCACAATCGATCTTGACCCTTCGGTGCTGCGCGAGCTGCGCCGTCGCGGTGCACGCGAGCACAAGAGCATGGGAACCGTCGCCTCCGAGCTGCTGGCACGGGCGATGACAACGCCAGAGGGTCTCGAGACCGTCCCTCCGTTTCAGTGGATCCGCAGAGACCTCGGCACGCCCAAGGTCGATCTGGAGGACAAGGAGGCGTTGCGCCGGAAGCTCGACGAGGATCGGTGAGCGTTACAGTCGATGCCAACGTGCTGGTTTATGCCTCCAACAAGGCAGACCCATTGCACGAGAAGGCGCTTGAGCTCATGGAAAGGCTGGCTGCGGGTCCGGCGCTGGTCTATCTCTTTTGGCCAGTGATCATGGGCTACCTGCGCATCGTCACTCATCCAGGCATCCTGCCTGCGCCGCTGGGCCCAGGGGACGCCATCGCCAATGTCTCTGCGTTGCTGGAGCGTCCGCACGTGTGCGTATCAGGGGAGGCGAACGGGTTTTGGGCGTATTTCCGCAGCGCCGCGCGGGACGACACAGCCGGCAATCATGTTCCTGACGCCCATATCGCCGCGCTGATGCGCCAACACGGCGTCGCGACGATATACACCCGTGACCGGGACTTCCGTCGCTTTGACGGCATAGAGATGCGCGACCCGTTCGCCTGACCCCTCAAACTGATGCACTACCCCGCTACGGGTAATGTCTCACTTTGGAATCGCTGCCGTATCGTGCTGCGTAATGACCGGGCGCGGATAGGGCGCTCTGCTCTAGAGTCTCTCGTAGATGACCGGGATTGAGGCGAACGAGGGCGAGCGCCGCGTTGGAACGACTGTGCGTGGGCGGCGGCGTGGCCGAAGCGTGAGCAGCTGCATATTCGCCCGATACCGACTTCGTACCACCACCACACGACGGCGCTAAGCGTCGTCCGGGCCTAGCGTGTCGCTGCTTTCTGCCGCTTCGGAGCCTCATCCCCCAACTGATCCCAGACACGTCTTGCGTCCTGTTGGCGGAGGCGCTGCGCCGGGCAGCCGGGCCAATCCCGAAGGCAGCGACGGAGGGTCTTCGTTGCAACTTGGACTCGACTTGCTGCGCGGCCTTGCAGATCAGGAGATCGCAAGAGCAGACGCAATTAAGAGCCGCTCAAGGCAGGCATTCACGCTGGCCGCGGCCTTCTTTGCGGTCGTTCAAACGGTTGCCTATGGCTCGTTCGTCACTGCTGCCGCTACCAAACATCATCGCATCGCTACCATCCTAGCCACCACTGGCAGTGACCGATGTCCTGCTTCGATCAGCTCTCGGTTGCAGCCCGGTGACAAGGTCATCGCTGGTCATATTCGGTACTGGCCCTGGCTACCTCAGACGCCGCGCTACTTGAGTTCGTGGAACTGTACCGAATATCGTGGAATGCATCGTCGGGCAAACCGAATAGATGGCGCCTCGCCGCACTCGCGACCGAGCTTACGGCTCTCGCGTCAATAGGTGTTCGTGACGTGGGAGCTGCTGGTCGCGCTTAATGCCCATGTGTGATGCCAGCTGACGCCGAGGACGCCGGTCCAACAAAGAAAAATGAAGTTGCCAAGCCACCGGATGGTGGCGACGGCAAAGCGCTAGCGCCCACTGGGCGCTCCACTCGTGCACAGAAAAAGCAGCTTTTGCGCGAAGCAAAGGAGCGTCTCGCCGAGTGGAGCTTCTTCGCAGCGCATGATCCGGGAGAGCCGATCCGCATCGTTGTGGAGGGCGATTCCATCGGCGCAACATCAGGCGACGGTGAAGCTATAGGCACCATGATTCTGCGTGCCTCGAAGCTGCTGCGTGCTTTCGGGACGACGCCGATGCTTGAGCAGCTGCAATTTGGTTCGTCTGTTGAGCTTGAGTTCCGGGCGCCCGAGACGGAGGTCACGAGCGCGACGAATAAGCTCGCAGAGGCTCGAAGACTCGCACGGCTGCTGGGCCATGCCATCTCCGAGCAGTCGAAGAGATTGATCTCACTCTGGGCGGAGCGGTGACGAACATTCTCGTGGCTGCGCAAGCAATTTCCGATCTAGTGTCTGTGCCGTCGCAAGACGCGGCTGAGGCGGCGGTGGCCTATGGCACCCAGGTCGCTGAGGCTTACAAGACGCTTGCTAGCGATAAGCCAGTTCGGGGTGATGTTCTTTGACGAGCCTACAGAACCCGTTCAGCAAACATCGCCCAAGGCGCTCCGAGTCGCAGAGGAGTTGCGAGAAGCGACGGAGACGATAGAACAGGAGATAACCGCCTTCGGAGTCCTTTCAATTGCTGATCAAGAACAGCACGGCTTTGGATTGCGTCTCGACCCAGATGCCCGCAGGCATCCGTTCCTCAGACGAAAGCGAGTTGTCCACGGCACCTACTTGCCTGCGATCGAGCATCAAATCCGCGAACAGGGCCTTTGGGGGAACGAGGTGCGCGCAACGCTTCTAGTAGTGCGCGACCCAATCGTGTCTACGTCTTCGATCCGACCGCAACGCTTTGTGCTTCGCGCTGTCGAGCCGCGCTTCAAGTAGCGCGGCCTGAGCTGTCCGAGGATCGAAGGAGCAGCGTCTCAAACATCGAGTATCCATCGTCGCGATGGTTGTGCCGCCAGCAGAACTTGTTGCGGGCGTGGTACTCCGATGGACTCGCTACGCTTGTCCTGATGCCGGACCGCTCACGCAAACGCCCACGCGACACTAACCAGCTTGGCAAGCTCATCGTAGACATCGCCACGGGCGAAGTTGAGGACATTGCCCCCGACGACGGCAGGAACCCCGCTGCTGTCGAGCTAGGGCGCAAGGGCGGCCTACGGGGCGGCAGGGCACGCGCGGAGAAGATGACGGCTGAGCAGCGCAGCGAGGCCGCTAAGGATGCCGCTCAGGCGCGTTGGGGCAAACGCTAGGACCGCAAGAAGCCAGGCTTCATGGCCTTTAGTACGTCCATAATCTGATTCCTCTGGGCCTCCGATAGCCGGCCCGACGTATTGATCGAGGCCCAGCCGTTCTCGGGGAGCAGAATATTCACTGTCACGGGTGCAGGGTCCGTGGAGGGAGCCGAGGAGCCACTGGGGTTCGACGGATGTGCGCTTATCGGCGCAGGTGGGGCCTCAGGAGGCGACGACGGCTGAACTATAGGTGCTGCTATGGGCGTCACCGGCTCGCTCCCTTCCTTGTGTGGTTCCCCGTTTGGGGATTCCACGATCGTCGGACCGTCGCCAGCTGTCATCACCGCGAAGGCGAGACTGCGCCGAAACACGCCGTTCGCCTCTTGGCCGACCCGGGGTTGAAGTGTCGGGTCAGGACGAGGTAGTCCTTTAGGACTCCATCCGGGGGAAGCTGGCCGCTGTAGCGGTCCCACAATTCGCGGTGGATGGTGGGCGCAAGGGCCGCTGTCTGGGCTCGCTCTATCCATGCCTCGGCCCCCTGACTGGACGCCGTGTAGTAGACCAGCTCGCGCCCAAGCGGGGTGAGTCTGATCACACGCGCGTCGCCCTTGCCTTTGTCTTCGGTCAAGCCAAACTTCTTGGTCGCTGCCAACACTTGTGCGCCCTTGCTGCTCTTGACCGTGTAGCCCCAGTGGATAACCGCCGTGGAGACGTTCACGTCGTGAGGCCCGGCAAGCTCGTTGAGCTTTACGGCGCGCTCCAGTGCCAATTGGAGGTCGTAGGCCGGGTAGCTCGGGCTCCGATATGTCGGAGGCTTGGGGGTTGTGACGGCAGGCGTGTCAGTGGTTGTATCGGTCATGGGCCCAATCATAGCGCTTAAGCTGACAAACATCGAGCGGGATGAACTGGGCTCCTGAACCAGGAACTGACAAGCAACTGAGTTATACCCGCGCCGCCAGTGATACAGTTCACCGCTATGGAGGTGATGCTCATCAGGAGGTAGCTAGCCCCGGAGCCAAGAGGTCTGACGGCTGAGGCTCCGGGGCCAACCCACTTGCAATACCCGGAGGGGGGCGGGCTCGTACCCCGCTTCCCCTCCAACTCGGCGCGGTAGCTCAATGCAGAGCACCGGACTTTCAATCCGGGAGATAGGGGCTCGTACCCCCTGCGCGCCACTCCCGATTCTATCGGTTTTTGCCCCGATGTTTCCTTGACTATGCCTAACCGCTCAAGTATTCCGTCCGAACGCTCACGCATAATGTTCAGTATGAACCGGCTGAGCATAGAGCGTCGCGCACAGCTCCTCACGATGCTCACCGAGGGCAACAGCCTCCTCGCAACGAGCCGCATGTCTGGAGCGTCAATCATCACCGTCCAGAAGCTCCAGCTCGACGTGGGGCGGCCTGAGCCGCCTATCATGACCAGACGCTCCGAGACCTCCCGTGCAAGACGCATCGAGGCCGACGAGATCTGGGGCTTCTGCTACTCGAGGCCACGTTCCCGCGGAGCTCAAACGTTCGGCTGCTGCGACGTCTGGCTGATGGCGATCTGACACCAACTCGCGCCGTCGCCGTCCTGCGCGTCGGCGAATCGCACGCACCGCTCGCATTTCAGATGACTTAAGCACCGCGTCCACGGCCGCATCCATCTCGCCCCGACGGCGCACCAGTCTACAGGGGCGCGGTTGGGATGGTCTTCGGCGGCGATGTGGATTGGGCGCAGCTCGTTAAGCAGTACCGCAGCCAGTCGCTCGGCCATGGCCGCTATAGCCCGCCGGTCTGCGTCGGAGCGAAAGCCAAGCCGCGGATCGGCAACCCCGATCTAAGACGGATCTCGACCAGCCCCGTCGATCGGCAGAACCACACGATGCGGATGGGCATGCGCCGGTTCACGCGCCTCACGAACGGCTTCAGCAAGAAGCTCGACAACCACATGGCCGCAGTCGCAATCCACTTCATGCACTACAACTTCGCCCGGCCGCACAAGAGCCTCGCCAACCCGTACCCGCGGACCCCAGCGATGGCAATCGGCGTCGCAGATCACATCTGGACACCGCAGGAGATCGCCGAGCTTTCAGGCTGATCCCAAGCTCGAACGACTGACCCCCAGATCCTCGATCCGTCGAGGAGCGGATAGGGGTCTGCCTTCATGCTCAAATGCTCCGTCTCGTGCGGGCGATCCTGATCGCCAACTGTAGGAGGCATCGGGCATCAACTTCTTTGCCAAAAGCGCAGCTATATCTCTGGCTGCGCGGATGACCTGCTCATCGCTGACGTAAATGGGCGTGGTCTCAACTGGGCACCACTGATCGTTCTCGACGAAGAAGACACGCCCCCAAGGATGCGTGCCGTCGTCGCCCCGCCCGCCCGTCCAAATCGCCACCTTGAAGACACCTTCGCCGCTCACCGTGCTCTCCTCGTCTCGTTGCGTGGAGCCTCCAAGGATGCCACCGAACTCAAGCTGACCCGCACGCTCTACGCCCGATAATCTATGTTATGTAAACCTAGATCGATCAGGAGCCACCCAGGAGACATCTGGTCGACATGCGGGTTGAGGTCGCGGGCTCCCGTAGTAGCATCGAGAAGGGATGTCGACCTGGGTGCTGCTTTTCATAGTGGCCGCCGTGAAGATCCCGATGGCGGCGTTGATGCTGTGGTGGCCTTTCCGGTCCGACAAGGCGCTGCCGCCTGAGGATGAAGCCGACTCGCCGCCCGATGGTGGCGATGGCGGCATCAAGGCGCCGCGCAGTCGTCCACAGGAGCCTCATCCGCGCGGCCCTCTCGGTCGTCCGCGCCGTCGGGGGCCCCACGGTTCGCCCGCCTCGCCAAAGCGTGTGCGCAAGCCGCTGCGCCGGCTGCGGCCACGCGTCCTGCGCTAGCCGGGGCGATTCTTCTTTCGCTGTTGCCTGACGGCCTTGGCCTTCGTACGCCGCTTGCGTAGTTGCTCGGCGCTCATTCGGGTGGATGCGTTGCTGGGCCCGCCATCGGGCACAGGCGCGTTCCTGCGCGCGTCGCGCATGATGAACGTGACAATGGCACCCATCAGGATGACGGCGCCGGCACTGCCGAAGATGATTGGTACCGAGGCGGAAGACTTCGATTCTTCGCCGGAACTGGTGGCCGTCTTTTTCAATGTTCCGGTTTCTTCTTCGCCACTCGCCGGCGTCGATGTGGTCCCGCTTGTACCGCCGCTGCTCTTGCCGGCGCTGCTTTTCAGCGGACTGGTGCCGCCTGTGCTCGGAGCGGTGCTCTTGGAGGCGCTCTTTGCTGCTGTGGCGGCGCTCGACGAAGCGGTCCAGACCGCGAGCAGGGCTGCCACGGCCAGCAGGCAAAGCAGCACCCCGCGCTTGTGATGGACCCGATGCAGCACGCTGGCGAGCATAAGCCAGTCACGCCGGCCGCGCAACTGTCTTGCGCCACGCCGCGACCTTGCCCGTCAGCTGCGATCTGCGCCCCACGGTGCACCGGTGATCGCGTGTTATTCGCGCTCCTTGGTCCGGCGCCCTAGAATTGCCCCGCTATGCCTCCCAAGCAGCGTCAGGTCAAGATCGAGCAGCGCGGCGCCTTGGCTGCAATCCAGGCGCTGCAGCAGCGCTCCGACGAGGAGCTCGAGGCCGAGACGAAGTACAAGGCGGCGGCGCTTTCGATCCTGGGAGCACGCGCGTCGGAGCGATTCGACGCCGAGGAAGCACGCGCCTATTTCCAGCGTGCCATAGCCGCCGCTCGCCCGCAGGAGCGGATGCAGATCAGGCGCATGGCCGACGCGTCGCTGGCGCTCGCCGAAAGACGAGCCGGCGACCTCAAGCAGGCGGTGGAGCGTCTTGGGCAGGCGCCCCCGAGCGGCTGGCAGATGTTCGCGCTGCGCGCGATGGGCCTCCTGGTGCCGCCCGGCAGCGCCGGGATGCTTGCGCGTGCTCGTGGAATCCTGCTCATCATCGCCTTGATCGTCGCTCTGCTGGCGCTTGGCCTGGGCGTCGTGGAGCTCGTCTCTCTGCCGTTTGGCGGCATCGGCGTGGCCCCCGGAGTGCTGCTCGGGCTCATACTCGTTGCGGTGGTCGTGACCATCCTGGTGATGATCGGCCGCCGGCGCCGCGATAAGGCTCGGGCATCGGCCGGCGCGGGACCCGCTGGCGGCTGAGCCAGGCTCAGCCGCCTTGGACCGTTGCCTGGCTGATCACGATCGGCGATGTCGGTTCGCTGTCTTCTCCATCGGGCCCGGCCGTGGTGGGCACCTGAGAGATCGCGGTTACCGTCTTTTTGCCGCCTACCACTCTGCCGAGCACGGCGTACTGTGGCGGCAGATCGATGTCCTTGCCTGTGACGATGAAGAACTGGCTGCCCGCCGTGCCTGGCGGATCCGCTGGATCCTTTGCCATCGCGACGGTGCCCTTCGTGTACTGGACATTGCTTGGCGGCTTTTCGGTGACGGTGTAGCCGGGGCCGCCGGATCCATCGCCCTCTGGATCGCCTCCCTGGATCAGGTAGCCGGACACCACCCTGTGGAAGGTCAGATCGTCGTAGAAGCCGATCTCAACGAGGTGGACGAAAGAGGCGACCACCGCGGGCGACTGCGCCGCGTCGAGCTTGATCTCGATATCGCCGCAGTTGGTCACCAGGCGGACCGTGTATGTCTTGGACAGGTCGAGGCGAAGCGTGGGCTTGGCGAGGTGCTGAATGCCCTTCGGCTGCGGCTGTTTGACGGTGCGACAGACGCCGTTGGCATTGGCGCTCGCCGATGCGACTGTCGTCGCTCTGCTCTCGGGACGGCTGTTCGCCTGAGCTTCCCGTGAGGCTCCGCACGCAGTCAACGTGAGTGCTGTCCCTGTTGCGCCCAACAGCCCGATGCCAAGCGCGATTGACCGGCATGACATTCTGTTCACACGCAGAGACATCGCGGGCAGGATAGTGCTCTCCACTTGGCCAGATGCGGTCTCTTCGCCGATTCTTAAGCGAAGTAAAACGACCGCCCGTATGGCGGCCCGTGCCCCGCGCTCGCAGCGGCGGCCCAATACCCTTCGCAAAATCGTGAGCCGACCGATATGCCTGCTCGTCAATCCCGCGGCTGGTGGCGGTCGCGCCGGCCGCGCTGCCGAGGAGGTGCTGCGTGAGCTACGCGAGCACCGTCGTCTCTCAGTACGACGCGAGATCACCCGCGATCTGGATCACGCGCGTGAGCTGGCTGCCGCTGCCGCGCGTGCCGGCGAGACGGTCGCTGTGCTCGGTGGCGACGGGCTGATCGGCGCGGCCGCCGATGCGATGCGCGGCATCGATGGTGCGCTGATCGCCATTCTTCCGGGAGGACGTGGCAACGACCTGGCACGGGTACTGGGCATCGCACCCGATCCGGTGAAGGCATGCGCGCTGATAGTCGAGGGGCGCAGCATCCCCATCGATCTCGGTGAGCTCGGCGGACACGCATTCGTAGGCATTGCCTCCTTTGGGTTTGACTCTGAAGCCAACCGGATCGCCAACGAGGCTCCCGCGCGTCTTGGCGCGCTCGTGTATGCCTACGGAGCGCTGCGGGCGCTGTTGGCCTGGCGCCCGGCCAATTTCCGGATCGTGGTCGATGGCAAGGAGGTCCGGTTCAGGGGGTACGGCGTGGCAGCGGCCAACTCGAAGGCATACGGCGGCGGGATGTATGCGGCGCCGGGAGCGCAACTGGACGATGGCCTGCTCGACGTCGTCTTCCTCGAAGACATCCCCAAGCTGCGCTTCCTGACTGCCATCCTGCCAAAGGTGTTCAAGGGCACTCATGTCAATGAGCCCAGCGTCCATGTGCTGCGCGGGCGCGAGGTCGAGGTCGACGCCGACCGCCCGTTCACCGTGTACGCCGACGGCGACCCGATCGGGACGCTGCCGGCGCGCATCGGTGCACTCCCAGCCGCGTTGCACGTGCTGGTTCCTGACACGAGACCGAGTTGAGCTGGCTGCCCCTCCCCCTCGCGATGGCTGCGGCACGCGCGGCCGGCGCACTCTCCCGCCTACGCGGCGGCGGCGCCACCAGCGTGCCCGGCATCGTTCTGCGCAAGTTGCAGCCCGACGCGATCGCGCTGCTCTCCGCGCGGCTGAGCGTCGGCAGCGCGGTGATATCGGCAACCAACGGCAAGACGACGACGGCAGCCATGGCCGCCGGGATCCTCGAGCACGACGGCGTGAGGCTCGTGCACAACAGCGCCGGTGCAAACATGGCGGGCGGAGTTGCCTCGAGTCTGCTGGACGCAGCGCGCCGCGGCGGCGAGATCGATGGGCAACTCGGCCTGTTCGAGATCGACGAGGCGTGGCTTACAAGCGTCTGCGAGCAGCTGCGTCCGCGCACGATCCTGCTGTGCAACCTCTTTCGCGACCAGCTCGACCGCTATGGCGAGCTGGATGCGATCGCCGAGCGTTGGCAGCAGACAGTTCGGGTGGGTGCCGGCGCGGGCGCGCGGCTCGTGCTGAACGCCGACGACCCCCTGGTCGCAGACCTTGGGCGCGAGCACGAGGAGACTCTCTACTTTGGTGTCGAGGACGACGGCGTCGCGCTTGCGGGCATGGCTCACGCCGCCGATGCCAAGCACTGCCGTCGCTGCGGCGCCGCCTATGAGTTCGACGCGATCTATCTCGGGCACCTCGGCCGCTACCACTGCCCCTCCTGCGGTGAGCACCGGCCCGAGCCTGCCATCCATGCCTCCCAGATTGAGCTGCACGGCGTGCACAGCTCCAGCTTCACCTTGACCACGCCCGCAGGCTCGGCGCGCGTGGAGCTCCCTCTGCCCGGCCTCTACAACGTCTACAACGCTCTGGCCGCTGCGGCTCTGAGCAGCGCTCTCGGCGTCCAGCCGCAGCAGATCGCTGGTGCGCTCGGCGCCAGCAGGGCGGCGTTCGGGCGAGCTGAGACGGTGAGCGTCGGCGGCCGGCCGGTACGGATCCTGCTCGTCAAGAATCCCGCAGGCGCGAACGAGGTGTTGCGCACCCTGGCCCTGGAACCGGGCGAGCACGACCTGCTCGGCATCCTCAACGACAAGATCGCCGACGGACGCGACGTCTCCTGGATATGGGACGCGGATTTCGAGGCGCTTACGGATCGGGTACGGAGAGTCACCTGCTCTGGCACACGAGCGGCGGAGCTCGCTCTGCGCCTCAAGTACGCCGGGGTGAACAGCGACCGGATCGCGATCGTCCCCTCGATCGAGAAGGCCCTCGGGCAGGCTGTGGCCAGCACCGCTGAGACGCCGGATGGCCAGACCCTCTACGTGCTGCCTACCTACACCGCGATGCTTGAGCTTCGCGGCGTGCTCGTGCGGCGAGGCGAGGCGAACGGGCAGTGGTCATGAGCAGCGGCGCAGACCCGGATCGATCTCTGGCGCCGCGAGAGGGATTTCGCACGCTGAGGCTGTGCGCCCTCTACCCCGACCTGATGAACATCTACGCCGACCGCGGCAACCTGCTGATGCTCCGCAAGCGCTGCGAATGGCGCGGCGTCGGCTTTCAGTTGACCGAGTCGGGGATCGGCGAGCCGCTGCAGCCGGAGGAGCACGACCTGATCTACCTCGGCGGCGGCCAGGACCGCGACCAGCTGCTCTGCGCGCGGGACCTGGTGGAAGCGAAGGGTGAGGCGATGGCCGCAGCCGCTAGCGCCGGCGTGTCGATCCTTGGTGTGTGCGGCGGCTATCAGCTGCTTGGCCACTCCTACGAGCTTGGGCCTTCTGAGCGGATTCCCGGGCTAGGCCTGCTGGACGTGGTCACTGTGCGCGAGCCCGGGCCGAGGCTGATCGGCAATGTCGCGATCGAGATCGAGCTCGGGCAGGGAGCGCAGGTGCTTGCGGGCTTCGAGAATCACGGAGGGCGCACGCGCCTGGCTGAAGGCCAGACGCCGCTTGGCAGGGTGCTGAAGGGGCATGGCAACGACGGCGAAAGCGGCTTCGAGGGTGCGATGCGCGGCAGCGTGATCGGTACATACCTGCATGGCCCGCTGCTGCCGAAGAACGCCTGGTTCGCTGACTGGCTGATCGCAAGCGCACTGGGAGTTGGCGCCGGTGAGCTCGCGGCGCTGGACGACGAGCTCGAGCGCCAGGCACATCTCAGCGCGCTGAGTGCCGCCGGCATCTGACTTAAGATCTGCCGATGGAGCTCTCCGAGTACCAGCAGCTTGCCCGCCGCACCGCGCAGTACCCGCGTGAGGCCTGGCTTGCCTACCCGGCATTGGGGCTCGCGGGAGAGGCCGGCGAGGTCGCTGAGCACGCCAAGAAGGCGATCCGCGACGACGAGGGCAGCGTCAGCGACGCCCGCCGGGAGGCGATGGCCAAGGAGCTTGGCGACGTGCTCTGGTACGTCGCTCAGCTCGCGACGGAGCTGGAGCTCGACCTCGATCAGATCGCCCAGGGAAACCTCGACAAGCTGCTCTCGCGCCAGCAGCGTGGCGTGCTCTCAGGCAGCGGCGACGATCGCTAGCAGGCTGCTTCTCTCCTGAACCTGCGCAGGCACGCGGATGGTACCCGCGTGATCGGAGCGCCGACCGAGGATGACGGCGTTGAGCCTCGACCGAAAGTCGCCGAGTGCGACTCAGCCACCGCTCGGGTCAAGCACGGCCGGCCACCGCGAACCGCGCGAACCGCGCGGCGATACGGTCAGGCAGCAGTGCTCGCACCAACACGCCCTCAGGCGTATCGCGGCGATCGAGTCCGCCGGCAAGCTCGTGCAGTTGCGCCAGCTCGGCCGCCGTCGCTGTATGGCAGCAGCAGCTCGACCGCGCGCAGGCTGCGGCGCAGCTCGCGCTCGACTGCTGATGCAAGCTGGTCGAGACCCTCGCCGCTGTTGCCGCTCACAAGGATCGCCTCGGGATGGCGCAGGCGCAGATCGGCTATCTCCTGCTCGTTCAGGAGATCGACCTTGTTGCACACGACAAGTCGGGGGGTCTCCCCTGCCCCGATCTCCTCGAGCGTGCGCTCCACCGAGGCCTGCATCTCCTCCAGCCACAGCTCTTGCGAGGAGGCGTCGAGCACGTGCAGGAGCAGGTCTGCCCTCACCGTTTCCTCGAGCGTCGCGCCAAAGGCATCGACCAACTGATGGGGAAGCTTGCTGATGAAGCCGACGGTGTCGGTCAGCAGGTGCCTGCGGCCGCCGATCCAGATCGTGCGTGTGGTCGGGTCGAGCGTGTGGAAGAGCCTGTCGCCGACAGCAGCGTGCGCCGTCCCCCACGCGGTCGCGCCGTTGCGGGCGCCCGCGCTGAGCGTCGCTACGCCGCTCCCGTTGGCCGAGGTGGCCGGGCTGCGACTGTTGCCGTTCGTCTCCGACTGCGCCCGACCGCCGCGCGGAAAGCGCGCCGCGAGTGCGTTCAGCAGCGTCGACTTGCCGACATTGGTGTAACCCACGAGCGCGACCTGCGGCAGTGCGGCTCGCTCTCGCTCGGCCCTCATCACCGCTCGTGAGCGCTTCACGTTCTCCAACCGGCGGCGCAGCGAGGAGATCCGGTCGCGCGCCAGGCGGCGGTCGGTCTCGATCTGGCTCTCCCCTGGGCCTCTCGTGCCGATCCCGCCGCCGAGCCGCTCGAGGTGGCTCCAGAGGCCCCTCATGCGCGCAAGGTTGTACTCGAGCTGGGCGAGCTCGACCTGCAGCTTGCCCTCGGCGCTGGAGGCGTGAGCGGCGAAGATGTCGAGGATCACGGCGGTGCGATCGACCACCGGCAGCGCAAGCTCGCGCTCCAGGTTGCGCTCCTGGCGAGGGGTGAGCTCCTCGTCGCAGACGATCAGGTTCGCATCGCAGCGCCGCGCGGCCTCGGCCGCCTCTGCGAGCTTGCCGCGACCGAGATAGGTGTCCGGGTGCGGCGCATCGCGGCGCTGGACAAGCTCGCCGGCGACCGCAACACCAGCGGTCCTCAGCAACTCCTTCAGCTCCTGAAGCCCCTCCTGTTCCCCCTCGGGCAACGCAGCGATGCAGAGCGCTCGCTGACGTGCTCGTGGCTGGGGGTGGCTCATCTACTATGCAGCTTAGAGCGCAGCCAGGCGCCTGACGGCCTCCTGCAGACGATCGTCAGGGGTGGTCAGCGAGATCCGAAACCAGCCCTCGCCGCTGGGCCCGTAGGCGCTGCCGGGAGAGATCACGACCGCCGCCTGCTCCAGCACGTGCTCGCAGTAGGCGACGGAGCTCTCGAAGCCCTCCGGCACCGGCGCCCATACGTAGATCGTGCCCTTGGGCGGCTTGACGTGGACGCCTGCCTCCACGAGCGCGCTGCAGACCAGGTCGCGGCGCATCTTGTAGAGCTCGTTCATCGAGGCGACCTCGGCATCGGCGTCAGGTGAGAGCGCGGCGACCCCCGCCAGCTGCACTGCCTCGAAGAGGCCGGAGTCGATGTTGGTCTTCAGCCGCCAGAACGACTCGATCGCCTCCGCGTTGCCGAGCACCGCCGCGCAGCGCCAGCCGGTCATGTTGTAGCCCTTGGAAAGCGAGAAGACCTCGATCCCGACCTCCTTGGCGCCGGGCGTGGCCAGGAAGGAGGGTGCGTGGTAGCCGTCGTAGACGATCTCCGAGTATGAGTTGTCGTGGACGACGAGGATGTCGTTGGCCTTGGCGAACCGCACCACTCGCTCGAAGAAGCCGGGCGGCACGACCGCCCCAGTCGGGTTATTTGGATAATTAATGAAGAGTAGTTTTGCGCGCTGGCGATCCTCGGCAGAGATCGCCGTCAGGTCAGGTGTGAAGCCGAGCTCGGGCACCAGCGGCATCACGACCGCCTCCGCGCCGGTGAGCAGCGGGCCGCCGGTGTAGACCGGATAGCCGGGGTCGGAGGCAAGGGCGGCCTCGCCCGGATCCAGGAAGGCAAGATTGAGGTTGAAGATTGCCTCCTTGGCGCCGATCGCCGGCATGACCTCACGCTCGGGGTCGATGTCGACCTCGAAGCGCCGCTCGTAGTAGTCGCTGAGGGCCTGCCTGAAGTCCAGCCGACCACGATTGGTCGGATATTGGTGGGTTTGCGGCTCGGTCACCGCCTCCTGCATCGCCTCGACGATCAGAGCGGGCGTCGGCCTGTCCGGATCCCCGATCCCGAGGCTGATCACGTCGACCCCTTCTGCCTTCTTCTGGGCGATCTTGCGCTCCAGTTCGGCGAACAGGTAGGGCGGGATCCGGCTCAAACGCTCACTCGGTTTCATGCAGCTCCTTGATGAATTGATCGCTGAGTTCTCCCGCGAAGACGGGTCTGGCCCAGCCTGTCAGGTTGACGTGCAGATCCTCCCCCACCTCGACCAGCAACTCCCCGCCGTCGAGCACCACCTCCACCGGCGAGCGCCCGCGGCGCAGAACGTAGGCGATCGCCGCGCCGGTCGCTCCGGTGCCTGAGGAGAGCGTCTCGCCCACGCCACGCTCGAAGATCCTCGCCCTGATGCGTGCCGGCCGGTCCTCCTGCCCCGGCGCGATCTCGGCAAACCAGGAGACATTCGTGCGGTTGGGAAAGCGCGGGTCGGCTTCGATCGGCGGGCCGAGGGTACCCAGGTCGAGCGCCTCCAGGCTCGCCACGTCCTTCACGGCGATCGAGCATTGCGGGTTGCCGATGCTCACGTGCTGGAAGCGCCAAAGCTCTCCCGCCACCTCGATCTCCCCCGTGCCGTCGGCCGGCCCGCCTGGATAGTCCTTCGATCCGAGCGCTGCGAGGCCCATGTCCACCCGGCAGGTGTCGGGCCCGGTGATGTGCGGGCTCACGATCCCGGCGTCGGTCTGGATCGAGAAGTCATCCGCCTGCGTCCAGCCACGCCCCCGCAGGTAGAGAATCGCCTCGCGGGCGCCGTTGCCGGAGAGCTCGGCCCTGGACCCATCCGGGTTGTAGATCTCCAGCGTGGCCACGACGCCCTCCTGCTGCGGCGCTGAGAGCACGAGCAGGCCATCGGAGAAGACGCCGAAGTGCGCCTGACAGATCCTGCGGATCCGCGGAGCGCTCAGCGCGAACGGGAGCTTCTCGCGCTCGATCACGATGTAGTCGTTGCCGAGCGCCTGCCACTTCTCGAACCTCATGCGGGGCGGGAGTCTAAGTCTCTTCCCGCGAGCCCGTCGATCTCGGCGGCAACCTCGTTGCGGCTGCGGCCGGCGATGTCGATCAGGTGCGCCCCGGCAAGCTTGCGCATCCAGGTCAGCTGGCGCTTTGCGTAGTTGCGCGTGCGCCGCTTCATTGCCTCCACGTCGCCGTCGAGCAGCTCCTGGAAGCCGAGCGCCTTGCGCGCGGTGCCGCTTGCGCCGGCGGCCTGCGCGGCCAGCACCTCCTTGCCGGCCCCCGCGGCGAGCATCGCATCGACCCGCTGCTCGATTCGCTCATAGAGCTGCTCGCGCGGCATCGTCAAGCCGACCAGCAGCGTCGGCCGGCGCATCTCCGCGGTCCACAGCTGCGAGGGGTGCTCACGCGGGTGCAGCTGACCTGCGTCCATCAGCTCCAGGGCTCTCACCAAGCGCTGTCTGTCGCCCGGATCGATCTTCTTGGCCGCCCAGGGCGCCATCTGCGAGAGCTCGGCGTGCAGTGCCGTGGGACCGTGCAAGCGCAGCTGCTCCATCCGGCGCTCCCGAGCGCCGGGCTGCGGCGGCGGGTGCAGCTTCAGCTCGGTCAGCGCCGCACGCAGGTAGAGCCCCGTTCCGCCGAGCACGATCGGCCTCCTGCCCTCGATCAGCAGCTCGTCGATCTCGGCGTGGGCGAGCTGCGCGAAGCGGCCCGCGCTGAAGGTCTCGCTCACTGACACGAAGGAGATCAGCCTGTGCTCGAGTGCTTGCTGCTGGGCGGCGCTGGCCACGCCGGTGAGGACCTCCAGGCCACGGTAGATCTGCAGCGCGTCGGCTGAGACTGCAACGGGGCTCTCGCCGTCAGCACGCAGCAGATGCGCGAGCGCTACCGCCACCTCTGTCTTGCCCACGCCCGTCGGGCCGAATATCGCGATCGCCTGCATTACCGTAGGCTTACATCGATGCACATCTCAGGGTCCAATGTGCTGCTCACTGGCGCGACCGGCGGTCTTGGCCAGGCGATTGCGCGTACGCTCGCAGGCAAGGGAGCAAAGCTCGTGCTCACCGGCCGGCGCGTGGAGGTGCTGCAGCCGCTCACCTCAGAGCTGCCAGACGCGCGTGCGCTTGCCGTCGACCTCAGCGACCCGCAGGAGGTTACGCGCCTGCTGCAGGAGGCAGGCGAGGTCGACATTCTGATCGCCAATGCAGCGCTGCCCGGCAGCGGCCTGCTGGAGTCCTTCACGGTAGAGCAGATCGACAAGGCGCTGGACGTCAACCTGCGAGCGCCGATCGTGATGGCACACGAGCTGGCGCCAGCGATGGCCGCACGCGGACACGGTCATCTGCTCTTCATGTCATCGCTGTCAGGCAAGGCCGCGACCGCCGGCAGCTCGATCTACAACGCGACGAAGTTCGGCCTGCGTGGGTTTGCAGGCGCGCTGCGCGCCGAGCTTCGCCCTCACGGCGTGGGCGTCTCGACCGTCTTCCCTGGGTTCATCCGCGAAGCGGGAATGTTTGCCGAGTCGGGCGCGAAGCTGCCGCCGGGAGTCGGTACACGGACCCCGCAGGACGTCGCTGACGCGGTTGTGAGCGCCATCGAGCGCAACCGTGGTGAGGTCGATGTCGCGCCGCTGCCGCTGCGCCTGGGCTCCACCTTCTCGGGGATCGCCCCGGAGATCTCGGCCACGGTCACGCGCAAGATGGGCGGGGAGAAGATCACGGCCTCGCTGGCCGCGGGGCAGCGCGAGAAGCGCTAGCGCGCGAGACCACGCTCAATCTGTTGCTCAGAAGAGTCGCTGCTGCGTTTGTGGCCATTCGTCGCGCAGGCTGATCGGCGGCTCATGCTGCTCTTCCCGGTCTCGATCTCGTGCCATGCGGCGGATCGGCCCAGGCGAGGCGCGGGCAACCATCGCCGCAAGTCGCTTCCGCTCCGCGGCCGGCGCATATGCGCCATGCCTGTAGAGCCCTTCGTAGCGCGGAACCAGGTCTGGGCGTCGCTGCCGAAGCCATTCCATGAACAGGTCTCTGACCTCGCCACGCAGGTGCAGCGCCATCCCGCCGATGCTGGTGGCACCCGCCTCGATGGCGGCCTCCAGCAACGGCTCCACCTGCGCGGGCGCATCGTTTATACCCGGCATCAGCGGCGCGATCAGCACGCCGGTGGGGATGCCCGCCTTGTTCAGCTCAGCGACGGCCTCCAGGCGCGCCCTCGGGCTCGGCGTATGCGGCTCGGTCTCCCGCCAGGCCTTCTCCTCGAGCGTTGGTATCGAGAGGCTCGCGCTGAAGTCGGTGCGCTGCGCAATTTCGAGCATGAGAGGTAGGTCCCGAAGCAGCAGCGGCGACTTCGTCAGCACAGAACACGGATTCCCCGCCCCGCCCGCGGCATCGCGCATCGCCTCCCAGACCCCCTCCATCAACCGGTAGCGGCCCTCGACCCACTGATACGGGTCGGTGTTGGTGCCAAGCGCCACGTGCTCACCCCGCCACGACGGGCGAGCCAGCTCGGCACGCAGTCGCTCGGGAGCATTCACCTTTACGACGATCTCTCGCTCGAAGTCGTGGCCGGCGTCGAAGTCGAGGTACCTGTGGGTGGGGCGTGCGAAGCAGTTGTGGCTGACGACGCCGTTGGCGATGAAATCGCCCGTGCCGGTCGTGATGTCATACATCCGCATCACGATCCCGAGTGGACGGATCGAAGCGACGCGCAGACGTGCGCTCGTCCAGAGGCGCCGCCCCGCGATCGAGCGCTTCCTCGTGATTGCCGGGTCTGTTGCGGGGTCAGGTTGCCGAGCCATGCCACCGATCCCGAGCATCCTGATCCCGGGCGTAAGGTGTGGACGCTGGAGCCCCCCGTGGCTGGTGCCAGTGACATGCCTCCAGCCCCTCTCGGTCAGGAAGCGATGGCGATCGCTTGCGACGAGCGCGGTGCCGTCTTCGAGGGCGACCGAGTAAGCGCGCTCGATGCTTGACCACTTGGCGAGAACGGTCGTGATCTCGAGGCGAACGTCCTCTCGCGACGTGCCATAGATCTGATCCCCAATCTTCACATCGCGCAACGGCTTCGTGCAACCATCGGCCATCAGGACGTTCGTATCGCCGCTCATGCAGTAGACGCAGCTGTGCGTGCAGCCGCGATAGACGTTCAGCGTCCAGCGAAACGGCATCCGCGACGCCGCCGGCACACGATTGAGGATCGAGCGCGCGCGGACCTCATAGAAACGGGTCTGCAGCGCCTCTGGTGCGTCGAAGTGACGGACGATCGCCTCATCGCGGTATCCGGGGAGGCGCCGCTGCTCGGCACCGTCGAGGGTGAGGTTGCTCCACCGCACGAACATATGTTCGCATACGCAGCTGACGCCCGACGCATCGCCGGCGCCATGCGGCTCAGATGACGATCAGGGCAATACCCAGCTGCGGCGCACGGGACAACGGCCCGTCCGCTGTCAGCAGCGGGCAGCGCAAGGAGCCTGCCAGCGCCACGTAGCACGCATCGTAGGCGGAGAGGTTCTGACGCAGCGACCAGGCTCGCTTCAGCAGTGGGGCGCTCGGAACGCAGGACACCGTACCCCAAGCTCAGCGTCCTGCGCGGGCCAGCAGCGTTTCCTCGCCCGCCAGGGTCTGGCTGGTCGCCGAGGAAATTTCGACCTGGGCCATCTCGCCCGGGGCCGCCAGGCCGGCGAAGTTGACGACCTTGTTGTGGCGCGTGCGACCGCGCAGCCTCTCGGGGTCGGTTCGCGACGCGCCTTCCACGAGTACCTCGACAGTGCGCCCCACGAACCGTCGCGCTCGCTCCTGCGCGCCTCGCTGGACGACCTCCACGAGCGCTTCCAGACGCCTGACCTTCTCAGGATGGGGGATCGCCTCGGCGGTCATCTGCGCCGCCTCGGTGCCGCGCCGGGGAGAGAAGATGAAGGTGAAGGCACTGTCGTAGCCGACCTGCTGCACGACCTCCAGCGTCTCCTGAAAGTCGGCCTCGGTCTCCCCTGGGAAGCCGACGATGACGTCGGTTGAGAGCGCGACGTCGGGCACGTGCTCTCGGATCAGAGCGACGCGGTCCAGGTAGCGCTCGCGGCTGTAGGTGCGCCGCATCGCCTTCAGGATCCTGCTGGAGCCGGACTGGAGCGGCAGGTGTATGTGCTCGCAGAGGCTGCGAAGCTCCGCGTGCGCTCTGATCACGTCCTCGCGCATGTCCTTCGGGTGCGGGCTCGTGTATCTGATCCGCTGCACCCCGCCGACGGCATCGATCGCTGCGAGCAGCTCGGCGAAGCTGCGCGGGCCCCCGTCGAGCCGCAGGTCGCGGCCGTAGGAGTTGACGTTCTGGCCAAGCAGGGTGATCTCCCGCACGCCCTCTGCTGCCATCGCCTCAGCCTCGTGGACGAGCTCCGCGAAGGGCCGTGAGACCTCGAGCCCGCGTGTGCTCGGGACGATGCAGTAGGAGCAGCGGCAGTTGCATCCCACGCTGATCTGCAACCAGCCTTGGAAGGGCCGCTCGCGGTGCGCCGGCAAGCTGCCGGTGAAGCCCTCGAATTCGAAGTAGCCCTGGGCGCTCAGCGAGTCGCTGGCCAGGAACTCGGCCAGCTTGTGCACTTGGCCCGGGCCGAAGGCGACGTCCACGAACGGGAAGCGCTCGAAGACCTCCTCCTTGACCGACTGCGCCCAGCAGCCGCCGACGCCGACGACGCGCTGCGGGTCTTCGCGCTTGAGGCGCTTGGCCTGCCCGAGGTGCGCGATGAAGCGGCTGTCAGCCGTCTCCCTGATCGAGCATGTGTTGAAGAGGATGAGGTCCGCCTGCTCGCGCTCGGGCGCCTCGCTGTAACCGAGCGACTGGAGCATCCCCTTCATCCGCTCCGAGTCGTGCTCGTTCATCTGGCAGCCGAAGGTGGTGAGGTGGTAGAGTTTATGCGTATGACGAGTGCTGGTCATCGTCCCAATGATGCCAGGCGTGCTGTAGGGATCGTCCGTGTGTCTCGGACTGCTGGGCGCGAAGGCGAACGCTTTGTCTCGCCAGCCGAGCAGCGCGAGCGCATTGAAGCGGCATGCGAGCGCGATGGGCTTCAGCTTGTAGCTGTCCATGAGGAGCTGGACGTCTCTGGCGGCAAGCCTCTCGCGCAGCGCCCAGGGCTGAGCGCTGCGGTCGAGGCGATCGAGACAGGCAGGGCCGAAGTCGTCGCAGCGGCGTACTTCGATCGGCTATTTCGCTCTCTTTCGACGCAAGGCGAGGTTGTCGAGCGCGTCGAGAGAGCCGGCGGCCAGGTGCTTGCCATCGATATCGGACGGGTGACGGGCGAGAACGCAAGCCAATGGCTTTCCGGCACGATGATGGGCGCTGTAAGCGAGTACTTCCGCCGATCCGCACGCGAACGCACCGCACGCGGACAAGCTCAAGCGGTCGCCCGTGGAGCTACGCCTTGGGCACGGGTGCCGCTCGGCTATACGCGCCACAACGGCGTCCTTTCCCCAGATC
The DNA here is from genome assembly GCA_963790265.1 of uncultured Actinomycetota bacterium. Classification (GTDB taxonomy): domain Bacteria; phylum Actinomycetota; class Thermoleophilia; order Solirubrobacterales; family Solirubrobacteraceae; genus Palsa-744. Next base: position 1,573,837 of record CAWBNT010000001.1, on the reverse strand, counting down.
CAGAGACCGCGCCACTCGTACAACGCGCCTTCCAGATGCGAGCGGAACGCATCCCGATCTCGCGCATCCGCGCCATGCTCAAGTCGCACGGCATCGACAGATCATTCCGCGGCATGCAGGTCATGCTCGCCAGCCGCACCTATCTAGGCGAGGTTCACTTCGGAGAGCTTGCCAACCTTGAAGCGCACGAGCCGATCATCGACCGCGACCTGTTCGAGCAGGTCCAGCGCATACTTGTTCCTCGTGGACGCCAAGCGAAGTCGGACCGTCTGCTCGCGCGGCTCGGCGTGCTGCGCTGCGGCTCATGCGGTGCGCGACTGTGCGCCATGAGACTCCCGAAACAGGACAACTATCCGATCTACCGCTGTCCGAGCTGGTCCGATTGCCCTTGCCACGTCACGATCTCGGCAGAGATCGCAGAGCAGGTGATAACTGACGCTGTCTGCACGGCCCTGCGCGACGTTGAGGGACGAGCCTCCATACAGGCAACCGTCCGCGACGCCGAGCTGGCGCTGACCCGCGCGGACGAAGCGCTAAGCGCCGCCATTGAGGCTTTCACGGGCTTCGAGGACGTCGCAGACACCCGACGGCGGCTCACCGAGCTGCGCGAGCAGCGTGACGAAGCGCAGGCCGTGCTCGATCAGCTAGGCGACGCTGGCGTCACGCTTAGCATCAATGCCGCCGACGATTGGGACCGTCTCACCGTCGACGAGCGCCGCGACATCATCCGCGCAACGGTCAAGGTTGCCAGCGTCGTCCCTGTTGGCCGCAAGGGATCGCGCCCCACCGTCGAGCAGAGCAGGCAGCGCATCACTGTCGAGCTGTTCGGCGAGTAGCCGTCGTGCGGCGCGGTTGAGGATGCGTTGTGCGTCTCGACGCGCCAAAGCGCCGAGCGCTGAGGCAGGGCGGCTGAGCCGGCCAGCCGATCCCGTCTGTCGATTATGGCTCGCGCTGGTTCCCATACCGCTACTCACCCTGAGCCGTGTGAACCGGCCAGCGGGTTTGCTTGGCCTGCCGGTCGGGACGCCGTTTCGGTGGCTGATCGGACACAGCAATCGCACAGCAATTGCTGTGTCCCGGGGGGCGTGCATCTTGTCCGTGCAGCCGTTGGGGGCTGCTGCCGCGCTGGCTGCTGATGCTGTGGCTGGGGCTCGTTGGGGTCTGCTGGGAGCGGCCGTGCGCGAGCGGCGAGCCCTGTGCGCGGGGTTTGATGTCGAGTCGCGGGGCGATCCGGGCTTGCGTCTGCTGTGCGATTGGTGCCGGGCTGGCGAGTGGCTGTCGCTGACGCGATGGGCAGGGTCTCCACCGCGGCTGCGCGCCGCTCGCGCCCAAACAGACGCGAGCGGTTGCTGCAGACCAACGTCTTCCCCTCCCCTGGCTTGCTCGCGCGCATCCCGGGGTCTACCTATGGCGGTAGCGGGCGATGACTGCCTCGTCTGGGTGGTGGATGCGTGCGACGGTCGGCTTTTGGTTTCGGCCGGGGGTGATGACGACAGCGTGCCCGGTTGGTAGCTGCTTGATGGTGGTTGGGTGGATGTTGTATTCGTGGCCGCGGGTGCGGGTGCCCTGGCCGGTCTCGATGGTCGGGAAGATGCTCGTCGTGGTTTGCTGGGTTGTAATCCAGACCGGGGTTGTGCCGGCGATCGAGGCGATCGTTTCGGCGCTCTCGGGCACGTTTTGACGGTGCGCTACGAGCGCGTCGAGGTTGCCAAGCACCTGGTCGTGCAGCTCGCCATCGCCCGCTGCTCGCAGGTCGGCTAGCTCCTGGGTGACAAGAATCAGGCTAAACCCGGCGCCGCGGCCGCGGCCGAAGAGGCGTGCGACTTGTTCGCCAGTGAGCGCGGAGAACTCCTCGATCAGGACCGCTGTGGGGATCGGTTTGCTTTGCAGCTTGGCGCTGATCGTGACCAGATCGGTGATCACGGCCGCCGCGAGCATCTGGGAGAGCAGCGGCATGCGGTCTGCTTCCAGCCGGAAGTAGACGACCTCTCCCCTGGCGATGTTTTCCTCCAGGTCGATCAGCGGGGGGCCTGCTACGAAGGGCTCGGTGATCGGGTCGATCCAGTTGCGGGCTTGGGACTCAGCCAGGATCGAGAGGCGGTCCCGTACTCCGGCCAGCTCCCGCTTTTGCCTGTCGCTCAGCGAGTCCAGATACGCCTGTACTGCCGTGGCGTCCCGCTCGGGGATGCTCCTGGAGGATGCCTCCAGTCTGCCGGGGTCCATGTGCTGCATCAGCGTCACGGGCGTGACCTCGATCTCGGCGGCGCGCATCGTGGCTACGGCGTGCGCGAGATACCGTTGCGCCTGGCGTAGATAGTGCGGCTCTGTGAACTGCTCGCCAGCGAGTGCCTTCTCGGCGATCTCGCTGTAGTTGCCGTGCTGGTAGGGGTTGTAGACGCACGGCCCCTGAAAGGACCAGTCAAGGAAACGCACATTGCGCTGCTGGGCGACTCGTTCCAGCTCTCGGCGCAGAAACTCGTCGCCCTTCGGGTCGATCACGACGCCGCCGTGCCCCGTTTCGATCACCTTTCCGGTGATCCACGCCGCCGTTATCGACTTGCCAGAGCCGGTCGCGCCAGGTATCAGTGTATGACGGCCCTCCAGGCCCCCGGCGGGAATCCAGATTGGCAGATCCCGGCTATCGCTGCCGACGTTGAGCCTGCCATTCCAGATCCAGCCGACTTCTTCGGAGTGCCGGCGGATGCGACGTTGGCGAAACAGATCGCCAACCCCCACACGCATAAGCGCGGCCCGGGCGATATCACCACCACTACCGATCTCACGGTTATGAGAGACAATCGCCGCGCCGATCCCCAGGGCGATAGCCGCCAGCAGGATCCCGCCGACCATATGGTTGATGATGAAAACGATCACCGGCAGCGGCGAGAGGAAGATCGCTGGGATCGACCAGTGCAGCCCCTTCGATCGCGGCGCACTCCGTAGCACCCAAGCAACGGCGAGGATAAAAGCGCCAATCCCGGCAAGAGTGAGCATGAACTCCACCCACCCCTTGAGCTTTGCTGCCAGTTCAGCGCTGCCATTCACAGCAGAGATAACGAGATGAAACACTTGCATCAGAGAACATCCTTGATTGGTTTCTCAGCCCCAGCCAGCAAGTCCGTGCGGCCCGCGGGCAGGACAGTGATCCGGTCTTCCGCGCGCGCTCCTCTAACCGCGCGCGTCACGGCCGCCGCCACGTCGGCCGGCGCCAGGTAGTAGGTGTGCGCGACATGCCGCGCCCGCGCCCAGCCAGTGCAAATCGCCAAAAGCCGCCGCGGCGCCTTGATCGAGATCTCGACCTCGACCACCACCAGCCGCCCGCCTCCCCTCAATGCCAAATCCGGACGGTGCAATCGAGGCTCCCCGCCAAGCTCGCCGACACGACACGAGCCCACCAGCGCACCGCTACCGCGCTCCAGGTCGCGGACCTGCCGCTCTCCCAGCACCTCCCAGCCCGCCATCAGCCCGTGCAGCTCGGCCGCGACCGACGCGACCTGCCAGGCGTGCTCGAAGCCGGCCACGCTGACCCGGTAGACACCGAGACGGGAAAGCCCCGCCCACCGCAACCCCTGCCGCGTCGCGACATAGAGCGCCGGCCGCCGGTACAGCAGCATCCGCCGCTCCAACAAGCCCGCCTCAGCGAGCTGCGCGAGCCGCAGATGCGCCTGGCTTCGGCCAAGTCCAAACCGGCGCATCACATGCTCAGCACCGGCCGCGCCAAGCAACGCGATCCAGCCGGCGATATGACGATCCCTGAGCGTCAGCATCCAGCACGCTCCAAGGCAGCTCTAGAGGAGCCCATATCTATACGTCGAGCCAAATCACGAAATTGCCCGGCACGAATTTCGCGTGGACGAACATTCGGCCCCAGCGGCGCGCAGCACGCGCACGAGCACCTGATGAGGCCGCCCATCGACTTATCGGAAGCAAGCTGCATGCCCGCTTGTCGTGAAAAAGGCCCGTTTGCCCCCAAAAACATTTCGCACGTGCCCGCGGCGTCCGAGCGCCGGTAGGGCATGTGCGCCGCACGATCGTCGCGTGCCGCCCGCTTGCACGCCGCGCGGACACGGGGCCTGGCCGCGCTGCGTGAACTTCCGCACGCGCCGCGGACTGGACCTCGGCCTGCCTGCCGCACGCGACCCAGATCAGCGTCCAGCCACCGACCTACGCCCCTCCCGGCCCCGCCGACCAGCGCCGCTGCCTCGCTCGCCGCTGCACGCGCCGCCGTTGCCGCCGCGTGCTCCCCTCATCACCGACGCGCCCGCTGCACCCGCGCCTGAGCCCTTACCCCGCAACCATTCTCACACCTCCCTACCGCCGCCCCCCTCACCTGCCTGCCTGCCTCCCTCTCCTGCTGCCCCGTCCCTCCGCTATCGCTGCTCTCCTGCTGCTCTCTGCTTCCCACTGCTTCTGCTTCTTTGCCGTTTGGACTTCTCTATCGCCCGCCCCGCCCCGCCCCACACCAACCGGGTTTGCCGCCCGACCTCGCATACCCGATGTTGGGGGTGCGAGGTCGGGCGGCAAACCCGGCCCCAACCCCAAGCGGGGCGGGGCGGGCACCCGGATCACAGATCCGGGAGCAAATCCGAACACAGCGGCGGCGTTCAGGCAGCACTTTTCCGCGCGAGCTTGACAGCGTGCAGCGCAGCGCGCGAGGCGAACACCAACCCATCGAGCCGATGAACAAAACCGGCTCGCGTGAGCCGGCCCAGGCAATCATCGGCTTCCACCGGATCGCCCAGCTCTCGTGCAATCTCATCGACCGACCACGGCCGCTGCCACTCAACGTCGAGCAGCATGTCCAGAACCATCTCGTCGGCAATGGCCTCCTGCTGAGCCACCGTCAGCTTCTTCGACGCCTTGGCCATCAGCGGTCGCTCTCCTTCTGCGCGGCAACTAGAGCCGCCCATGCTGGCCTGGAATGTCATTCGGAAAGCTCGTTCTGCAACATCACCTGGTCGGCGTGCAGCGCAGCGCGCGAGGCGAACACGAACCCATCGAGACGATGGATCAGGCCGGCGCGCGCCAGCCGCCCGAGGCTGTCCGCCGCCGCTACCGGATCTTCGATCACCCGCGCGACCTCATCAACCGACCACGGCCGCTGAGCGCCATGCGCGAGCAACGCATCAAGCACATCGCCATCCACATCCGCATTGCACTGGCCTACGGACTTCTCTGTGGGATCTTCTTGCATCGTGACTACCTCCTTCGGGGTTCGCCCCCTGGCGCGGCTTCGCTACCGCGCGGGGCAATGGATAGCGGTCTGGATCACCGGGGCGCCAGGCATGAGCTGCGGGGGTCGGCAAGCAGATACGGCGAGGCTTGCCGACCCCTCGCCCGGCGGCATCCGGCGACAGTTATCGGGGTCAGGCGGTTGCGTGCTGGTCGCGGAAGCCCAAACCTTCGGTCGCGGCAAGAGCTTCCAGGCCGGTCAGCGTGTCGTAGATCGCCAGTTCGCGCCGCGACGCAGCCATCGCAGAGGCCTCCGAGCCGTCGCTGATCGCAGCAGCCTTCACGTTGCCCTCAGTCGCCAGGTCATCACGCAACACCGCCTGCGCGAGTTGCACATCCTCGCAGCAGTCGAGCTTGACCTCGCCGCGATGCTGCTCATAGGTCCAGCCCGTGCGATCCAACAGAGCGCCCGTGCGCATCAGCCGCATGAAAGCCACCCACACTTTCCTGTCTACCGCCCGGTCTGGCACCAACACAAGCGCCTGATCCAACTCTTCCAAGTCGCGCTCCATCCGCGTATACGCAGCCGAGCGCAACGGCAGCACCGCACCCCGGCTCAACACGATCGTACGCCGAGACTCGCTAGCTTTCTCCTGCATGGGAAGAACCTCCGGTTTCTTTCCGTGTAGGTCCCGGCGCGGGATACCGCCCGCGTCGGGACCGCAGCAATCAGATAGTAAACGTCCAGGAGTATACTACGTGGACGGCTGGCTCAGCATTAAGCAGCATGTAGCGCGATGCCACGTCCAAGCGGGACCGACCCCAAGCTCGCGGCTGCCCTGCGCGCGATGCGCGAGCATACCGGCGTATCCCAAGAAGACCTCGCCCACGACGCCGACCTGACGACCGCCGCGCTCAGCCGCATCGAGCGCGGCAAGAGCAACCCCAGCTGGACGACCCTCACGCGCATCCTGACAGCGCTCAAAGCCGATCTCTCCAACCTAGAGGCCGAGATCAAGCGCGTAGGCTCATCGGGCCTGCCATAGGGACCAGCGACCTCGACCGAACAGGACCGCTACCGCGGCGGCGAGTGTTGCGCGGCGGGCCGCACGAAGGCGGCCCGCTCGCTCATTAGGAGTATCAGGCCCCCCAGGCCCAGTTCCATAGTTCGCCTTCGGTGTCGCCCGGATTTTCCTGCAAACCCCAGGGATACACCGGCCAGTAAGCTGCGTACTCTTTGCCGGGATTCCACGACGCGGTAGAGCCGTGTTCCACCTCTTTTTCGGTGCAAGCGGAGCCCCGTAGTACTTTACTTAGGCCAAAATCTCCCATGCACAGGTATGCGTTATAGCCTTTTTCGAGCTTAACTTGCTGTTGTTCTACATCCCCAGCTTCCGTAAACTCACATCCTTCACTACTGTGCGCTTTGCACCGCCATTCTTTATCATAGGCACTCGCGGGCGCAGCAGATGCCGCTAGCGTAAGCGTAGTGGCGAGGATTGAAAGTGCGCTCGCGGTCAGCAGCGAGCCATACTTTCTCTCGCGTAGGCGTGTCATAACGGCTGTGAGAACTCGCACGTTTACTCCTTCGGAAGGGCAGTCGAGGATTGTGTGCCGTTACTACCGATCCAGTCCATCTTGACCGGCTTGCCACTAATTTCAAATGCGTAGCCGTTCTGCGCACTCAATTTGATGCTGGTTTCTTGTCCAGCTTCGTCAGTGACAACCACGGTTGACGCGGCATCCGAAGCGGGCTTGACGCCAACGATCACATATCCTCCGCTGGGCACGGTTTCCACCATGCCTAGCCCTTCCTTCGATGCGCCTGCTTCCGGCTCGCAGACGCTACTCGATGCGCCTACATGCCCAAGTACAACGAGACACATGGCGCCTTCGCCAGGCACTACGACCGCTGTTGCCACAGCGTTGCTCACGACATTACGCCCGAGAGACGGATTGGCGTGATATTGGCCTTCCGCGCTTTTAAGCATTTGGAGCGCTTCCGGACTCGTGGATGCTTCGCCTGTAGTCGCTGCTTGCCCAAGCACGGGGAAGCTCGCTACCTGCGCGGCACTCGGTGCGGTGATGCCGCCGCTAGGCGTTGTTGCTTGTCCTGCACTCTTAGTTGGGCTACCAGAAGCAAAGGCGCCCACGGCTGCCGCAGCCAACACAGACAACGCGGCCACAATCACTCCCCCGGCGCCGAACACAACACGACGTTTCATCGTCACTCTCCTGTTTCCATTGGCTAGGCCGTCAGCGCGGCCCGCATATCACTTCGCCCCTTGAGACGCCAACAGGATCAACCTGTCCGGCTCGCCAGCACCGTCGTCTATCCGCCTGCGCAGCTGGACCCTTCCCTTGCTCTTGGCGCGAACCTTGTCCATGTGGCCTCCTTCGCAAGTCAGACTATCAGATCAGCATCATCGATGGGTAGCTCGCGAGACCTAAAGGTGCCCGTGCTGTTCTGGCTACAGATGTGCTGTTGTGGCGGTTGTCTCAGCGGCTACAGGACTGGACGATGGCGGCTTGCAACCAACTCCGGACCCCGAGCTTGCGCCGCCTTTGTCGCGTTTCGCGGCCAACCTGCGGCGCGCACGAGAGCGCGCCCACTTGAGCCAGGAAGCGCTTGCTGCCGAGGCCGGCATGCACCGCACGGCGCTGTCCCGCCTTGAGACCTGCGAGCGCCCGAGTTTCGGACGCTCCTGCGGCTGGCTCGTGCTCTGGGCGTCACGCCGGCAAGCCTACTCAGAGGGGTCCGCTAGACGCGGCGCCGCGAGCCAATCCGTCCTCTGCCGGTGCTAGCCTTCATCTGCTTTTATTGAACTACGTGGTGAGGTGGAAAGACTTGATGGGCTTCATCGCCTCCGAAGGGTAGCCGTCACGTACTACCACGGCTACCAGCGACTCACGGGTCCAGAGGGAGGATCGTGAACGCGTCGCCATGCAGCGGTCGTACCGCCCGGAAGTGACGCTCGTCAAGGCTCAGGATTCGTGTTGTGCGATAACGAGCAGCAAGCACGACGAGCGCGCAATCGGCTAGCCCGAGCTCAAGGTCTGAATAGCGAGCTTCCAACTCCACGACGCGCGAATACTCGTCGCGCTCCAGAGCGGCGACAGCAAAGCGCCCGATCGCAAGATCGGAGAGGAAGGCTCGTCGTGCTGGGGCGCCGAAACGTTGGCCGAGCATGTAGTCGATCTCTGCCGTCGTTGGCGCTGGAATCACGAGTGCGCCAGGCTCGTTGGACAGCACAGCCTGGATCGGCTCCCGCCAAGGCTCGCCTGTGTCTGCCAGCGCAACTAGGGGCGCCGCGTCTATAAGCAGCGTCAAGCGCCGAAGCCCTCGAGCAGCTCTTGCTTGGGAATCTGCGAGATCAGTCGAGAATCGGCATCAATGCGAGGAAACCCCGTGGCAAGCGCGAAATTGCGGTCGCTCGAAGACGTCGGCTCATAGGCGTCGATCGCCTCGCGCAGCACCTCTGCCTGCGAGCGCCCCTCCTGCTCTGCCAGCCGTGCCAGCCGATCCGCGCGCTCATCGTCCAGATATACGCTCGTCTTCCGCATGCCCCAAATTATAGGGCACCACGTAGGGTGTCCGATTGTCTTCTGGCCTGAAACCGCATGCTCATCGCACAAAGTCAGACGTCACGCGCGTCTACAGAAGTACATGTCGCCGAGTGAGTTCGTGCGTCGTGCCACATTCGACGAGGCTGGGCGTGCATTCGCTGAGCGGACCCGCGTCAAGAGCCGAAGCCCTCAAGCAGTTCCCGCTTGGGGATCTGAGAGATCGATCGAGACTCTGCATCGATGTGAGGAAACCCTCAACTGCAGAGAGGGATCCTCGACGGCACCGCTCTACCACCAGCGTTCCACCAACCCGCCCGACGCAAACAGGTGGCGTGGCACGCTTGGGCGCACCACGCCACTCCTTTGCTGCCCAGATCCCGCTGCGATCAGGCGGCGCGCTGCACAGGCGCCTCCGCCGGCGTCTGCGTGGCGCCCTTGATCGGCGTGACCTTGTCGGCGCCGATGCCAAGCGCGGCGTAGATCTTGCCCTCGATCTCCTTGGCGACCTCCTGGTTCTCGTCGAGGAAGGCCTTGGCGTTGTGGCGGCCCTGACCAAGCCTTTCCTCGCCGTAGGAGAAGAAGGAGCCGGACTTGCTGATGATGTTGTGCTCGATGCCGAGATCGACCAGGCAGCCCGAGGTGGAGATGCCCCTGCCGAACTCGATGTCGAACTCTGCCTGCTTGAAAGGGGCGGCGAGCTTGTTCTTGACGACCTTGACGCGCACCCTGTTGCCGACCGCCTCGGTGCCGTCCTTGAGCGTCTCGATGCGGCGGATGTCAAGGCGCTGAGAGGCGTAGAACTTCAGCGCGCGCCCGCCCGGCTGGGTCTCCGGCGAGCCAAACATCACCCCCACCTTTTCGCGGATCTGGTTGGTGAGGATGCACAGCGTGCTGGTCCGGTTGAGGTTGCCGGCGAGCTTGCGCATCGCCTGGGACATCATCCGCGCCTGGGCGCCGACGGTCTGGTCGCCCATCTGGCCCTCCAGCTCCACTCGCGGCGTGAGCGCCGCAACCGAGTCGATCGCCACCACGTCGACGGCGCCGGAGCGCACCAGCATGTCGGCGATCTCCAGGGCCTGCTCACCGTAGTCGGGCTGAGAGACCAGCAGCTCATCGATGTCCACGCCGATCGTCTTGGCATAGAGCGGGTCCATCGCGTGCTCGGCGTCGATGAAGGCGCACACGCCGCCGAGCCTCTGGGCTTCGGCAAGGACGTGGTAGATGAGGGTCGTCTTGCCGGAGGACTCGGGGCCGAAGACCTCGACGATGCGGCCCTTGGGCACGCCGCCGATGCCGAGCGCGATGTCCAGCGCGAGCGCTCCCGTGGGGATCGCGTCGACGCGCACCTGCGCGCCCTCGTCGCCCATCCGCATCACCGAGCCCTTGCCGAACTCGCGCTCGATCTGGCCGAGGGCGCCCTTCAGCGCCGCGTCGCGCGCCTTGGCTGCCTTCTCCTGCTCCTGGTCGGTGACGGGCATGACTAGCTCCTCCGGATCGGGTTACCGAGGGAAAGCTAGAGACCGCCCCGGACGGAACAGTTGTTCGTGTCGGCATGACCGACCGCTTGGGAACAGGCCCCATCGGCCAGTGTCAATCGCTCACCGGCGTGGGCGTCGTCGGACTGGAGGCCAGCGCCTCGTAGCTGGCCCCCTCAGGCGAGAGCCAGGAGCGGTAGAGCACGAGTCGCTGCGGCAGGAAGGAAAGCTGTGGTGTTGGCTCAAGCCCACGCTCGCGCGGGGCGGTGCCCTGACGCAGGCGGGCAACCGTGACGTGCGGCCTGAAGGCGCGATGCCCCGCCCCGTGCATCGGCGCGGCGAGCGCGAGGCCGGCGGCGCTCAGATCCGCGCTCACGATGCGGTGCAGTTGCGCCAGCGTCCCAGAGTCATCGTGCACCTCCACGGCGAGCGCCCGCGGATGGCGTGGCGGCAGCCACAGCGGAGCGCCTATCGATGCCTGCCCCATGGGCGGCTGCGCGCATGACTCCACGAGCGCGCTCAGCATCTGGATCTCCTCCACCGGCCGCGAGCCCAGGAAGCAGACGGTGATGTGCATGGTCTCGGGGGCGATCGGGCGCATCCCGTGCATGTTGGGTTTCCCGCTCTGGGCGCGGCGTGGACGCTCGCACGCACGGCGATGCGACGGGGACGCAGTCTGTTCGCCGCCATTGGCGACAGCCTGCCTGATGGCGGCGCGAGCCCAGGCGGCAAGCTCCTCGCAGACCGCGCGCGGCGAGTCGAGGGCTATGAACAGACGCGCTGTGGCGGGATGCGACATCCCGGTTCGATGCTAGTGGATGCGAACGATCCGGCGGCGAAGCCGAGAGAGCGCGCACTCTCGGCTTCGCCACATGGAGGAGCTGCTCAGCCGATCGTGGCGGGAAGGTGTAGGAAGCCGCGTACGGTGTGGTTGCAGAATCGCTCCGTCGGCCACTCGATCTCGTAGGAGGAGAACGCTCTCAGGAAGGCCGGAATGGCCAGGCGAGCCTCCAGACGCGCAAGCGGAGCGCCCAGGCAGAAGTGAATGCCCTCTCCGAAGGCAAGATGTCGTTGCGACGGTCGTCCGATGTCGAAGGTCTCCGCGCGCTCGAAGTGCCGCTCGTCGCGGTTGGCAGCGCCGTAGATGAGGATCAGATCGGCACCCTCGGGGATCTCCTGATCGTGGATGTGAGCCGATTTGGTCAGGCGACGCGCGAGGTATTGGACCGGCGCGTCCATTCGCAGGGACTCCTCGATCGTGGCCTCGATCAGCTCATCTGGTTTCTGGCGCAGGGCATCCTGGGCATCGTGATGCTCGGCCAGCAGGCTCAGCGTGTTGCCGATGAGCGCGGCGGTCGTCTCGCTCCCGGCAGTGAAGAGCAGCACCGTCAAGCCCAGAATCTCCTCGCGTCGCGGTGCCTCCTCGGCCTCGCCGGCAACCAGACGCGACATCAGGTCCTCGCCCGGCGCCCGCCGCTTCTGCTCGGCGAGCTCTTCGGCGTAGGCGTGAATCTTGCGCAGTGTGGGAAGCACGCGCTCGATGTGTTTGTCGTCGCCGGGCTGCCGCGTTTCCAGCTCCGTCACGAGGTCGTGAACGAGCTCGTCGTCAGCCTCCGGTACGCCCAACAGGCGGCATATCACCCAGATCGGCAGCGCCCAGGCGAACTCCTGGGCGATATCGATCCGCTCCCTGCCTGCGAGCTCCTCGGTGATTTGCTCCACGCGTCGTGCGACCTGATGTTCGAGCTTGGCGATCTCCTTGGGCACGAAGAAGGGGCGCACGACCTTGCGCAGCAGATCGTGCCGCGGCGGGTCTTCCTCCAGGAAGTTCCCTGTGCCGAAGAACTGTGCAGGGACGTCGAGGTCGACGCCGTTGGCATTGGAGAAAGTCTCCCAGTCGCGCGCCGCCACCCGCACGTCGTCGAAGCGAGTGAGACACCACACGTCGCGGCGTGCGCAGTGGTAAAGGGGATGATCATCCCGCATGCGTCGGTAGATCTCATAGAGATCGTCCTGTGGCGTGTGGAAAAGCGGATCGTAGAGCTCGTGAGCGGCGACGGCGGGCATATCACCTCCAGGTAGGTGCAGCGTGACAGAGAGAAACTCTCTGAGAGATCCAGTCACCGTACCATTTGTAAACGGTCCCGCTCAACTCCGGGCCACAAGCTTCAGACGATCGAGGCAGCCTCGCGATCGGCGCCCAGCAACGCCCGCCTGAGCATGTGCATCGCGACCGTGACGGCTCGCTCGCGCACCTCCGGGCGTCCTCCCGGCAGTCGCACCGCGCGGGTCAGCATCTCATCGCCTGGGCCGGCGACGCTCAGCCATACCAGGCCGACCGGCTTCTGCTCGCTGCCCCCGCCAGGACCGGCGATCCCGGTCACCCCCACCCCGACCTCTGCGCCAAGCGCGGCGCGCGCACCCTGAGCGAGCGCCGCTGCGACCTGCTCGGATACCGCACCGTGCTCTTCGATCAGCGCGGCGGACACTCCGGCCTGAGATACCTTCGACTCGTCGGAATAGACGACGAGCCCGCCGCGGATGTACTGCGAGGAGCCTGGGACATCGGTCAGGCGGGCTGCGAGCATGCCGCCGGTGCAGGACTCCGCAACGGCGATCGAGCGTCCCCGCAGCAGCTGTACGACCTGCTCGTCGACCGTGGCTCCGTCTGTGGAGAAGAGCTCGTCCGGGTGTGCACCGGCGATGAAGCGCTCGAAGGCGGCATAGGTCGGCGCGGCCTTCGGCCGCAGGCGTGTCGTTATCTCGAGCTCCCCGCGATGCTGGCAGGTGGTCACCTCCAGGTCGCCGAGGCGAACACCGGCATCCTGCGCCTGCCGAAGGGTCTGCGCCAGCTGTGACTCCGGGATGCCGAACATCCGCATCGTGTGGACCTCGCCCTGGTCCACGCTTGCCAACAGCGCCTTCAGCGGCTGCACATCGGTTGCGCTCTGCCACATCGGCTGCAACTCGCGTGGCGGCCCGGGCAGCACAACGACGATCGGCCCGCCCGGCCGCCCCGGCGGTATCACGAGCCCAGGAGCGGTTCCCACCGGGGCGAGGATGCTCGCCCCGCGCGGCACGGTCGCCTGCTTGCCGTTGCCGGCCTGCAGCGCTTGGCGGTCAACGCCGCGGCGCTCTCGCAGCGGCCGCACGATCTGCTCGATGCGAGCCTCGAGCTCGATGTCCAGGAGCAGCTCCAGGCCGAGGTGCCGCGCCACGGCCTCCACAGTCAGGTCGTCCGCGGTCGGTCCCAGGCCGCCGCTCGTGAGGATCAGCTGGAGGCCCTGCTCCTCCATCAGGCCAAGCGCCTGCTCGATGTCGCCCGGACGGTCGCCGACGATCACTATCTCTGCCACCTCGACCCCGAGTGCGTAGAGCTGCCGGGAGAGCCAGGGCCCATTTCGATCGGTGACCGCGCCGGAGAGGACCTCCGTGCCGGTGATGAGGACGCCTGCGCGGATCATGTGCAGGTCGGCTGGCGGCCGGCCGTCAGTGGGGCCGTGCCCTTCGGGCCGATCGAGTAGCCGATCGCACTCGTCGAGGACGGCACTTCGACCGCTCTGCCGTTCACCGTCAAGCTCACCGAGGCGTTGCCGAGGGTCACTTCGAAGCGCTTGGCGTGGAAGGGTCCGCTGCGCTGCCCCGTCTGCAGGTCGACACCCGGAATCAGCTTCTGCTGCGCGCCATTGACCAGGCACACCCACACTGGGCCCGTCGCCTGCAGCGCCACGGTGACTTCGCCGCTTGCGATGCGGCCAGTGCCGGCGCGCTTGCGATGGCGCGCGTTTGGATGCCGTTGGCCGCCGGTCTTCTGCGCGGCGCCGGGATTGCTCTGACCAGAGTCTTTCTTCGGCGAGGAGCCGCGGGTCAGCAGCCCGACGACGAGGATCACTATCAGCAGCCCGATCAGTCCGACCGTCACCATGTAGCCCCGCGAGGGACCGCCACCCGCAGAGGCGCCGCCGACCTCCCCGCCGGCGCGTGTCCTTCGTCGCTGAGCGCTCAGCGGCTGGAGCTCGTGCTCGCTCGGGCGCTCATAGTGGAGGCGATATTCTTCGACCAGCGCCTTGCCGTCCAGCCCCAGCGCAGTGGCATATGTGCGCAGGAAGCTCTTGATGAAGGTCGGGCCCGGCAGCAGGTCCCACTCTTCGTTCTCCAGCGCACGCAGATAGCGCGCTCTGATCTTCGTCTGAGCCTCGATCTCAGACACGTCGATACGCGCGCGCATGCGCGCTTCGCGCAGCGTTGCACCGATCTCGGGCATCTCCGCAGAGAAGGCTAATGGTTAATCGGTCTGGGGGCGGACCGATCCGCGGTCTGCAAGCGCCGGCTCAGCACGGGCGGAAACCTCCTGCAGAGCGGCCAGCACGCGCGGCAGGTCGGCCTCTGTGATCAGAACCTGTCGTGGCTTTGAGCCTTCATAGCCTGAGATCACTCCGCGCCGCTCCAGCATGTCGATCACCCGACCGGCGCGGGTGTAGCCGAGGCGTAGGCGGCGCTGCAGCATCGAGGTCGACGCGGTCTGCATCTCGGCGACCAGCCGGATCGCATCGCAGAGCAGTGGATCCTCGTCGGGGTCGAGCTCATCGCCGGCCTCTCTGCCCTCCTCCACGACCTCGACCTCCTCCAGCAGCTCCTCGCGCAGCTCAGGCTCTCCCTGCCGCCTCCACATCTGCGTCAGCTTGGCGATCTGAGCCTCGTCGATGTAAGCGCCCTGAATGCGCTGCAGCCGCGAGCTTCCCACCGGCGAGAAGAGCATGTCCCCCTGGCCGAGCAGGGACTCGGCGCCATTCTGGTCGAGGATCACCCGGGAGTCGGTCTGGCTCGATACGGCGAAGGCGATCCGCGAGGGAACGTTGGCCTTGATCATGCCGGTGATCACGTCCACGCGCGGGCTCTGGGTCGCGAGCACGAGATGTATGCCCACGGCGCGCGCCTTCTGGGCCAGTCGGATGATCGAGTCCTCCACGTCGGCGGGCGCGACCATCATCAGGTCCGCAAGCTCGTCGATCACGCAGAGGATGTAGGGCAGCGGCGGCTCGCCACGCTGCTCGCGCACACGATTGAGCTCGACCAGGCTACGCGTCCTTGCCAGCGACATGATCCCGTAGCGCTGCTCCATCTCCCGGACGAGGTTCTGCAGCGCGTTGGCGGCCATCTTCGGGCTGGTGATCACCGGCGTGAGCAGATGCGGGATCGACTCGTAGTGGTTGAGCTCGACCTGCTTTGGGTCCACCAGCACCATCCGCACCTCGTGTGGGCTCGCGCGCAGCAGGACGCTGGAGAGCATCGCGTTAATCGCGCCGGACTTGCCGGCGCCGGTCGTGCCGGCGACCAGAAGGTGGGGCATCTTGGCCAGGTCGGCCCCGATCGCCTTGCCCGCGATGTCCTTGCCCAGCCAGACAGTGAGCGGCGACCAGTCGGCCGGCGGCTCCTGGAAGACGTCGCCCAGGCGCACGATCTTGCGCTTGGCGTTTGGCACCTCCACCCCCACGGCCTGCTTGCCCGGGATCGGCGCGAGGATCCTGATGTCGGTGGCCGCCAGCGCGTAGGCAAGGTCATCCTTGAGCTGGGCGACCTTGCCGACCTTGATGCCGGGAGCCAGGCGCAGTTCATAGCGGGTGATGTGCGGTCCGGCGACCGTGCCGATCACCTTGGCCTGCACGCCGAAGTGGCCGAGAGCCTCGGTCAGAGAGCTTGCAATACGCTGCTGCCCGGCAACGTCGGGCGCCGACTGGTCGGCCGCGGAGCGTGAGAGGACGCTCGTCGCCTGCGGCATCTTCCAGACGAAGTCGGGATCGCCGGTGACGACCTCCCGCAGCCTGCCCTGCGGCGTGAGGCTCTCCGGGTCCATTGGCTCCTGGGAGGCGCGCGCGGGAGCCTGCTCCTCGAGCCGGGCGTCTTCGTCATGCGCGGACTCGGGCTTGGCCTCCGTCTGGGAGTCTGCCTGCTCGCCCGGCTCCCAAGGATCAGGCTCGGATGAGGCGCCGTCCAGCGAGGGTGCCTCGACATGCGTGGCTCGCACGATCAGCTTGTCGGGCTCGGGCTCTGGCGGCTCCAGATCGGATACCTCCTCTGCGCTGCCCCGCCGCGCCGTCGGCCACCCTTCGGCGTCGTCCGGCTCGGCGAGCGAGAAATCCAGTTGGCCCGCGTCAAGATCGCTCTTGGCCGTCAGTGTCCGCTCGCTGGCGGCCATCCTTCTGACCACGCGAGTGGTGTCGATCAGACCGCCCCCCGCAGCGCGCAGCACCGTCGCGATCGAGGCGCCGGTGAGCAGCACCACACCGACTAGCAGCAGGAAGACGACGAGGATGTCCACGCCGACCTGCTGCACGAGCCGGTCTGTCGCTTCGTAGAGGGCCTGGCCGACCATCCCGCCGCGGTGCTCGAGGAAGCTCGGCCGACCAGTGAGAGTCTGCGGTGTGCTGCCCGTCTGTGAGGCCGAGGGTGCCTGCGGCCAGCGCCAGTACGATCGCTGCGAAGAGGCAGATCGAGCCGGTCCGAAGCGGCTTGGCCGGCGGCATCAGGGGCGTGCACAGCAACACCGCGCCAGCGGCGATCGCTGCGGCGGGTGCGAGGATGCGAGCGCCGCCGACGATGAAGCCAAGGGCCACGGCCAGCGCGTGCCCGGCGCTGCCGCCGTTCCAGCCTCCGTAGAGGACGAATCCGAGAAACACGCCGAGCGCTATCAGGGCCAGTCCAAGCACATCGCGCTGGCGCTGATCTAGGACCGGCAGCCATCCACCCCGCGGCCGCTTGCCCATGCCTTCGAGGCCGAGCCAGCCGAGCAGGCGCTCTGCTGGCGAGCGCCTGTGCCCACGACCGCGCGCACCGCTGCGCGCCCGAGTACCGCCTCGCGCGGTCGTTCTTCGCTTCGTACTGGCAGGCATCCTTGGCGCTGACTTCGACGCGGCGCCTCGTGCCCCTGCCTTACCATCGCTTTACTGGGGCTCTGTACACATTGTTGCGATCATGACCGACTACTCCCGATCTCCGAGAGTCCTCGTCGTCGAGGACGACGAGGACATAGCCCAAGCTCTCCAGCGCTCGCTGCGGATGGAGGGCTATGACGTGCGCACCGCGATCGACGGCCAGGCGGCGCTTGAGCAGGGTCGCTCCTTCGCGCCGGACCTCGTGATCCTCGATCTCGGCCTGCCGCAGATCGACGGCATCGAGGTGGCCAAGACGCTGCGCGAGGCCGACGACGTTCCGATCCTGATCCTCACTGCCAGGGACGCGCTCGAGTCGCGCGTGGAGGGCCTCGACGCGGGCGCCGACGACTATCTGGTCAAGCCGTTCGAGCGCCAGGAGCTGCTCGCGCGCATGCGCGCGCTGCTGCGCCGCCGGCCGCCACGCGGCTCGGCCCCGCTGCGCGTCGGCGACCTCTCGCTGAACGTGGACACCCACGAAGTGATGCGTGGCGAGCGCATGATCGAGCTCACCCAGCGCGAGTTTGAACTGCTCGAATACCTTATGCGCAACGAGCGGATCGTGATCTCACGCCAGCGACTGCTTGACGAGGTGTGGGGCTACGACCCCTTCTCGACCACGAACACGATCGAGGTGTTCGTCTCGAATTTGCGGCGCAAGCTGGAGGCACAGGAGGAGCCGCGCCTGCTGCACACGATCAGAGGAGCCGGCTACGTCCTTCGCGCGTAGGCTGCGCCACACCGGCTGGCGCGCCCAGGCGGCTTTCGACCGCCTCCCGATCCGCACGCGCCTGGCGGGCGTCTCGGCACTGCTCACGTTCATCATCCTCTTCTCCTTCGCGCTGGTCATCGGCTCGGTCACGATCCATCGCATTCGCTCAGACTTCTATCGCCAGGTCGAACAGACCGGCGAACAGCTGCCCAATCAGCTGAAGATCGAACTGAACGCTGCCTCGGAACTGAGGATCAACCCATCGCTTGCCACGGTGGCAGCTGACCAGTCCGCGGCCCTGCGCGTGCTTTCGGCCACCGGCAGTCCGCTGGAGGAGAGGCCTTCGGGAGCGCCGCCACTCGGCGCTCCCGAGCTGAATGCTCCGGTCGAGGTGCACGGCTACTTCGTGGTCAGCCACCCCGCGGTCGTCCGCTACAGCGAAGGCGCGGCGGCCGGAGAGCGCGCAGGCATCGTGATACTGCAGTACGGGCGGCCGCTCTCAGACATCAACGCCACCGTGGCACGGGTCGAGCTGCTGCTCGTTCTCGGCGTCATGGCTGGCTCCGGCCTTGCGCTGCTGGCGGGCATGGTGATCGCTCGCCGTGCGATGAAGCCGATCGCCGAGCTGACCAACAGCGCCGCTGAGATCGCCCGCACGCGCGACTCCTCGCTAACGCTGCCCCAGCCGCACGCACAGGACGAGGTCGGCGAGCTCGCGCGCACCCTGCAGGGCATGCTCCACGAGCTCGACAGCGCCCATGCCGAGACCGAGGCAATGCTGGAGCGTCAGCGCCGCTTCGTCGCCGACGCCTCCCACGAGCTGCGCACGCCGCTGACCAGCGTGCTGGCCAACCTCGAGCTGCTGGCCGAAGCGCTTCAGGGCGAAGAGGCCGATGCGGCGCGCTCGGCGCTGCGCTCCTCCCAGCGCATGCGGCGCCTGGTCGCCGACCTGCTGCTGCTGGCGCGCGCCGACGTTGGGCGCGTGGCCAAGCGCGAGCGGGTCGACCTGGCCCAGGTCGCGATCGAGGCCGCAGCCGAGCTTGGGCCCATGAGCTCGACCCACGAGATATCGCTCGACGTGAAGCCCGCGGTGGTACAGGCATCGCGCGATGAGCTGCTGCGGGTGGCGATCAACTTGATCGAGAACGCCGTCCGGCACACTCCGCCTGGCACAGAGATCAGGGTGCAAACCGTTTCGGCCGGCGTTGAGGGGAGCACGCGGGCACGACTCGTGGTCGAAGACGATGGCCCGGGCGTGCCCGAGCGGCTGCGTGGCAACCTGTTCGAGCGCTTCGTGCGCGGCGCCGGCGATCGCGGCGGCTCCTTCGGCCTCGGGCTTGCGATCGTCAAGGCCGTCGCCGAGTCCCACGGCGGCAGTGTGTGCGTCGAGGAAACGCACACCGGCGCCGAGCCGCGCGGCGCGCGCTTCGTGGTCGAGCTGCCGCTGGCCGCCAGAGTGGCGAACGAGCAAATTGGGCAAGGAATCAGGCCACACGATGCGCTGAGCACATGAGTCGGGAGCTTGACACCGTGAGGAGGCCCCGTGGCCGCCCGGCGTCGAGCGCCAGCCTACCTTCTTCTACTTTTTGTATTCGGATTCATAGTATTAGAGCTTCTATCCGAACCAGATTCGGCTAGTCCAAGCGACGTCTCGACGCCACATCCAGATCAAGTCGGAGACGGAGTGGACGATCGCGAGCCTCACTTCTCCCGCAGAGCAAGGGCTTATGGCAAGTGTTGGTGCGGCGTTCGGCTGTGACATGAGACGACTTCGTCGTACGCGGCCGCACAAAATATGAATGTTCGAATCTGCTCCCTATGATGTCGCCAACTGCCGGTTGCTCCGGCTCCAAGCGGATACAGATCCGGGATCGGCGAGAAACGTCTTCTGGGCGCGGTCACACATGAGTTTGGGTAGGCCGCGGATCCCTGGAGGCCAACGTGGCGGGAAGGAGCGTGCAAGACATGTACAGAAGCTGTCTCGCAGGAATTGCGACCGTCCTGGTGTTTCTGGGGCTTGCCTTCCAGGTGGTCAGTTCGGCGCCGGCGGCGACGATAGGCCAGCCCTCCAACACGGCGTTTTTGGCTATCTACGGAAGCCCGACCATCAACGGCAAAGAACCGGTGGGCGGCGGGCTCGCTCGCAACTTCGGGTTCGGCCAGAACATGCTCTTTGAGGCGAGTACGTTAGGTAAAATTGGCTTAAACGTCAAAATCGTCCACGAAGAAAAAGAATTAGTCACCGAAGATGCCTACATCGGCGGGACGCTGCAATCAAACAGGACCGGCGAAAACAATCCGCTCGGCTTTACGATTCAGTTTGCGGACTTTCAGGACAGCAGCTTCGCCGGCCTCGGTGGCGTGCCGCACTACTCGGATACGAGCGACAGGCCATGGATCACCACCATCTGCGCTCCCCTTGCGGAACAATGCCGTGTCGACTCGCTGTTGACCGTCAAAGTCGCCGGCGTGGACGTCAAGATCGAAGATGTCTCGCTCGATATCGGCGGAACCGTCCTGCAAGGCACCATATGGGGAAATTGGATCAACGGCAGAGCAAAAACTCCGCCATGCATCAAGCTGGAAAACCGCCCGGGCGCAGCGGGTGCGGATCAGACGCTGATTGATACGCAAGGCGGGACCGTGGGCAGACCGATTACCAGCATCGCGGGAGAATTCTGTCTTGTGAGCGCCAACAATGATTGGTTCAAATTCGGAAGCGTCGCAAACGAACCCGCGATCACTATCGAAAACAAATAATAGTTGCCGGACCTTTGGCCTGTGGCGATCGTCGAGCGACCGCCACAGGCCCTCGAGGCGAAGGCGAAAGATGCAGCGCTCCCCCCACCATCGTTGGCCCTCTACGCTTCCACTGATGCTGCTGGCGGTTGCGCTCGCCAGCCTGATGCTGGCTTCTTGCGGCAGCTCGAAAAGCCGTACGACGAATGATCGCCCAGCGGTTGCGACGGCACATCCACCGCCGGCGGACATCGTCATTCGGGTTGGCGGCGCCACGATATCCAAGGCGACCTACGAACACTGGATGAGCATCGGCGAGGCGACCGTGGAAGCGCCGAAGCCGACGGGTCCGCTGCCGAAGGCGATCGAATACCAGCCGCCGCGGTTCACCGCGTGCGTGGCACATCTGCGCGAAAGCGCGGGTGACTCCAGGTCTCCCGCCGTACTGCAGGCGGCGTGCCGAAGGACCTATGAAGGCATCCGGGCACGGATTCTCAACTTCTTGATCACCGGCTACTGGCTGCGCGGCGAAGCGGCGCGCGCACATACCTCCGTATCGTCGGCCGAAGTTCATCAGCGCTTCGAGCAGGAACGTGAGCAGAACTATCCGACCGCCGCATCCTTCCGGCGCCTGGAGCAAGCTTCGCGTCAGACCGAGCCGGACCTCGAATTCGCAGTCGAGACCGAGATGCTCTCCGCGCGATTGCTCGCGCGGTTTGCCGCCGAAACCGGGCACGGGGAATCCGAACAGCAGGCGGTGGCGGCCTTCAACGCCCGTATCAAGAGTGCCTGGATGCCGAGGACGAACTGCCGACCGGGGTATGTCATGCGGGACTGCCGGCAATACCGGTGACGATCAGACCTCGATGACGACGGGCAGCACCATCGGCCTTCGGCGCAGCCGGTCGTAGACCAGCTGGCTAGATCGTCGTGCAGCATCTGGCTGGAGCAGGTCGATCTCGCGGATGCCCTCCTCGGCGGCGGCCCGCTCCAGCGTCTCGCGCGCCGCCTGCCTGATCTCCTCCACCAGATCGCCGGCCTGATCAAGGAAACGGCACGCCGCGGAAGATCACCTCCGGCTCGGCGACCGAGCTGCCATCCTGCTCGGCGATCGTCACCACCACGACGAAGATGCCGTCGGCGGAGAGCATGCGCCGGTCGCGCAGTGCCACGTCGGCCACATCCCCGATCTCCACTCCATCCACGAAGATCATTCCCGAATGCTCGCGCTGGCCAAGGCGTGCACCGCGTCGTCGATCATCAGCGGCAGCCCGTTGTCGGCCTGGAAGACGTGCTCGGGGTCGATGCCGACCGCCTCGGCCAGCTCGGCGTGCATCCGCAGGCGCTTGAAGTCACCGTGCATCGGCAGCACGTAGCGCGGCTTTACGAGGTTGAGCATCAGCTTGATCTCCTCGGCATGGCCGTGGCCTGAGGCGTGGACTGGGCGCCTCGCGCGAGGTGATCACGTCGCAGCCGATGTGGTAGAGGCGGTCGATCGTCTCGTTGACCGCGCGCTCGTTGCCAGGCACGGGAGTGGCCGAGAAGACGACTGTGTCGCCGTCCTTCAGCTGCACTTGGGGATGATCGCGGTAGGCCATCCGCCGCAGCGCCGAGAGCGGCTCGCCCTGGGAGCCGGTGGAGATGATCACGATCCGCTCGTCGGCGAAGTCGGTCAGCTCGCGCGGGTTGACGAGCATGCCGTCGGGGATGTCGATGTGACCAAGGCGCCGCCCGATCGTGACGTTCTTGCGCATCGAGCGCCCGACCAGCACCACCTTGCGATCCAGCGCCTCCGCGGCATCCACCACCTGTTGCACGCGGTGGATGTTGGAGGCGAAGCTCGTGACCACGATCCGCCCCTCGCAGCGCGAGAAGGTCTCCTGCAGGTGCCTGCCGACCTCCGACTCAGAAGGCGAGAAGCCCTTGCGGTCGACGTTGGTCGAATCGCCGCCGAGCAGCAGCACCCCCTCCCTGCCGAGCTCCGCCAGCCGCGAGACGTCCGCGGGCGGGCCGTCGACGGGGGTCTGGTCGAACTTGTAGTCGCCGGTGATAAGCACGGTGCCAAGCTCGGTCCCAAGCGCGACCGCGCAGGAGTCCGGGATCGAATGGGTCATGTGCACGAGCTCAAGCTCGAATGGGCCGAGGTCCAGCGCCTCCCCGGGTCGACCTCGATCAGCTCGACGTCCTTGAGGCGATGCTCCTCCAGCTTTGACTCGGCCATCGCGATCGTGAGCGGGCCGCCGTAGATGGGTGGCGGCTCGTGCAGCTGAGCAAGCTCCCGAATCACCCATGGCAGCGCGCCGATGTGATCCTCGTGGCCGTGCGTGATCACGATCGCCTCGATGTCGCGGGCGCGCTCGCGCAGGTAGGAGAAGTCGGGCAGCACCAGATCGATCCCGACCATCTCCGGCGTCGGGAACCGCAGACCCACATCCACCACGACGATTCTGCCGTCGTGCTCGACGACGGTCATGTTCTTGCCGATCTCGCCGAGGCCGCCGAGCGGTAGGACCTTACCCCACGCCCGCGCTCATGCAGCGGTGCTCGCGGACAGCAGCCCGTGGCGCTCCAGCATCGCCCTCACGAGCGCCAGCTCATCCTCGGTCGCCGCCACCAGCGGCAGCCGCAGACCGCCGACTTTGTGGCCGAGCAGATTCAACGCCGCCTTGGTACAGGTCGGGCTGGCGGTCATGAACAGTGTCTTGTAGACGTCCTGCAGCGAAGCGTCGATCTCATGCCGGCGCTGCGGGTCGCGCGCCATCTCGCTCATCTGATCGCCGACGATGTGAGTGGCGACCAGGATCCCGCCGGCGCCACCCATGTCCAGTGTCTGCGCGAAAGTCTCGTTGTCGCCGGCGTAGAGATCCAGGCCGTCGATCAGCTGCAGCTCGCTGCGGGTTGGACTGCTTGACTCCGTCGATGTGCTCGATCTGCGCCAGCCGCTCAAGCAGCTGCGGCGGCATGTTCGTGCCCGTGCGCGCGGGGATGTTGTAGAGCAGGATCGGCCGGTCGGTCGCCTTGGCGACCTCTTCGTAGTGGCGCGTGATGCCCAGCGGGCTCGGCCGGTTGTAGTACGGCGTGACGCTGAGCGTGGCATCCACGCCAAGGTCGGTCGCGCGCCTGGTCAGCTTGACGGCGTGCACGGTGTCGTTTGAGCCGGTGCCGCCGATGATGCTCACGCCGGCCGGGCGCTCTTTGACCGCGAGCTCGATCAGCCCAAGGTGCTCCTCGTCATCGAGTGTCGCGGCCTCGCCGGTCGTGCCACAGACCACGAAGCCTTCGGAGCCGTGCGCCGCGAGGTGGTGCATCAGCGCCACGAAGCTCTCAGCGTCGACCTTCCCCTCCTCATCGAAGGGCGTGACGATCGCGGTGAGCACCGTTCCCAGGTGAGCATCCCGGGCATTATCCCATGCCCTCCCGCGGATCCCGATCGAAGAGCAGGTGCTCCAAGCCGATCACCGGCGATTGCAGGCAGCTCCCCGACCTTCCTGATCGCCAGCAGCACGCCGGGCATGAACGAGCGACGGTCGATCGAGTCGTGGCGGATCGTGAGCGTCTGGCCGAGCGCGCCGAGAATCACCTCCTGGTGGGCGACCAGCCCTGGCAGCCGCACGGAATGGATCGGCGGCTGCGGCCCGCCGCTGGCCTTCGCCATCAGCTCTGCCGTACGTGCCGCCGTACCGCTCGGCGCGTCGAGCTTGCCCTCGTGATGGAGCTCGATATCTCGGCGGCGTCCATGTGCTGCACGCCTGTGCCGCAAAGCGCATCATCAGCACCGCGCCGATCGCGAAGTTCGGCGCCACGAAAGCGTTGGCCTTACGCGCACGCACGCTTGGCGCAGGCGACTCCAGTCGAAGCCGGTCGTGCCGATCACGACGTGCACGCCGGCCTCCAGGCACGCGAGCGCATTGGGCAGCGCCGTGTCCGGGCGCGTGAAGTCCACCACCACCTGCGGCCGCTGCTCGAGCGCCTGTTGAAGCGAGACGCCGAGCGCGGGTCCGCCGCGCCACAAGCTCCATGTCCTGCGCCGCCTCGACGGCCTCGCAGCTTGCCTGGCCCATCCGCCCGCCGCGCCGGCGACGGCGACGCGGATCTCGTCCCCGTCCGCGGCCGGCGCGCGCGCTGCATCCTCGTGCTCACCCAGTGCTCGATCTGCGCTCATGCGAGGACCGCCTCCAGGCTTGCAAGCGCACGTTCCAGCTCGCCCTCGTCAGGGCCGATCGCGGCGATCGAGAGGTCTGGGCAGGTGGAGCAGCTCGCCTGCCAGGTCGCGCAGGTCCTCGATGTTCACGGCGTCCACCCTCGCCATCGAGTCCTCGAGGCTGAGCAGCGGCAGATCGTGCAGCGACCGATGCGCCCAGGCGAGCCATCCTCACCCCGGTCGACTCCATCGCCAAAGCCATCCTGCCCTTCACGTTCTCGCGCGCCCGGTCGAGCTCGGAGGCCTCCGCGGGATGCTCGACGAACCGGCGCAGCTCGTTCGCGATCGTCGCGACGGTCTCGGAGAGGTTCTCGGGCCGCGTGCCGACATAGATGCCCACCTCCCCCGTCTGCTCGTAGAGGCCGGAGAAGGAAAAGACCGCGTATGCCAGTCCGCGCCGCTCGCGCACCTCCTGGAACATGCGCGATGAGGGGCCGGCGCCGAGGATCACGTCCATCACCCGCAGCGCGAAGCGCCGCTCGTCGGAGCGCGCGATTCCGGGGCCGCCGATGCAGAAGTGGTACTGCTCGGTGTCCTTGGCGATGAAGCGCACCCGGCGGCTGCCGCGCTGCGGCAGGGGCGCAAGCGTTGGGGCCGGTGCCTCATGCGTATTGGCGGCTGTGGGTGCTGCCGCCGTGGCCATCTCCACCAGCCGATCGTGCTCGACCGAGCCGGCGGCGGCGATCACAACGTTGGATGGCAGGTAGCGCAGGCCATGGTAGTCACGCAGATCCTGCTCGTGCAGCTCCCCGACGGTCTCCGCGCTGCCGATCACCGGCCGCCCGAGCGGATGCTCGCCGAAGATCGCTTCGCCCAGCACATCGAAGATTCGCTCCTGCGGGTCGTCCTCGTACATCGCGATCTCCTCGATCACGACCTCGCGCTCGGCCTGCAGATCCTGAAGCCGTGGGTGCCAGAGCATCTCGCCCATCACGTCGAAGGCGCGCTCCAGGTGCCGGTCGAGCACGCGCGTGGAGAGCGCAGTGGTCTCCCTGTCGGTCTGGGCGTCCAGCTCTGAGCCCATCGCGTCGAAGACCTGATCGACCTCCTGTGAGCCGTAGCGCTCGGTGCCGCGGAAGAGCATGTGCTCCAACAGGTGCGAGATGCCCGCCTGGGGGGCCGGCTCGAAGCTCGAGCCGGCGTGTATCAGGCAGCCGATGGCCACCGAGCGCACACCTGGCACGCGTTCGGTGACCACCTGCACGCCGCTTTGCAGCGTGCTCAGCCTGTGCTCGGGTTCAGGGCTCACGCCCTCAGCGGTCTCTGCCGGCCCCGTGACGCGGACGGCCAGAGCCGCGCTCGCTGCGGCTAGGGCCGTCGGGACGGCCGTTGCCGGAGGACCTGCGCTCGCCGCCGCCCTCGCGAGGGCCGCGTCCGCCACCGCCTCCACCACCGGTGCCGATGCCGGCGAGCTCCTCGACGCTCTTACCGGCGACATCCGGGTCCTCGGCAAGCCGCAGGCCGATGCGGCCGCGCTCGCGGTCGACCTCGACCACCCGCACCTGGATCTCGTCGCCTCTGCTCAGCACCTCCTCGACCGTGTCCACCCGGCGGCCGGGCGCAACGTTCGAGATGTGCAGCAGCCCGTCGGTGCCCTTCGCCAGCTCGACGAAGGCGCCGAAGGTGGTCGTCTTGACGACCTTGCCGGTGTATTCGTCGCCGACCTCGACCTCCTTCATCATCATCCGGATGCGCTCCAGCAGCTGGTCTGAAAGCTCGCCGTTGGCGGAGTAGATCAGCACCTGGCCATCGTCGTTGACGTCGATCTGGGATTCGAACTCCTCCGAGAGACCCCGGATCGTTTCGCCGCCCTTGCCGATCAGCAGGCCGATCTGGCTCGGATCGATCTGGATCGTCTGGATCCGTGGCGCCCACTGGGAGAGCTGCTCTCGCGGGCCGCCGATCGCGTCGGCCATCAGGCCGAGGATGTGAGTCCTGGCCTGCTTTGCCTGACCGAGCGCGTCGCGCAGGATCTCAAAGGTGACCCCCGAGATCTTGATGTCCATCTGCAGCGCGGTGATGCCGCGATCGGTGCCGGCGACCTTGAAGTCCATGTCGCCGAGGTGATCCTCGACGCCGGCGATGTCGGTCAGGACGATGTAGTCCTCGCCCTCCTTGATCAGGCCCATCGCGATCCCGGCGACGGGGCGCTTGATCGGCACCCCGGCGTCCATCAGCGAGAGCGAGGAGCCGCACACCGAAGCCATCGAGGAGGAGCCGTTTGACTCCAGGATGTCGGAGACCACGCGAACCGTGTAGGGGAACTCCTCGATCGAGGGCACGACCGCGACGAGCGCCCGCTCTGCCAGCGCGCCGTGGCCGATGTCACGCCGCTTGGGCCCAAGGCGACCGGTCTCGCCCACCGAGAAGGGCGGGAAGTTGTAGTGATGGAAGTAGTACTTCTTGCTCTGCAGCCCGAGCGTGTCCAGGCGCATCTCCTCCTTGAGCGTGCCAAGCGCGGCCACCGAGAGCGCCTGGGTCTGCCCGCGGGTGAACAGCGCCGAGCCATGCGTGCGCGGCGTGACGCCCACCTCGATGCTGATGTCGCGAATCTCATCCGCCGCGCGCCCGTCGGGACGGCGCTTCTCGACCGCGATTCGCTCGCGGATGATCGCCTTCTCCAGCGAGTCGAAGGCCAGTTTGACCGCGGAGCGACGCTCGGCCGCTGCCTTGATGGCCTCCTCGCCGGCGCCCTCGGGAGCGGCAGGCGCATGCTGGGCGAGCACCTCCTCGCCGACGGTCTCGATCGCGTCCTGGCGCTCGAGCTTCTCGACCACCTGGGTGGCGGCGTTCAGCGCGGCGCCGTGGGAGGTCTTGATCGCCTCCAGCACCTGCGGGTCCACGCCGGGGGCGTCGGCCGGGATCTTCTCGCGGCCGACCTGCGCAGCCAGGTCGCGCTGCACGGCACAGATCTTCTTGATCTCGCTGTGGGCGATATCGAGCGCGTCGAGGATCTCCGCCTCGGAGATCTCGTTCGCGCCCGCCTCGACCATCAGGATCGCATCCTCGGAGCCGGCGACGATCAGGTCGAGGTCAGAGACGGGAACCCTCCTCCTCGGCGCCTTCGGCGCTCAGCGTCGGCTCGGGCGGGTTGACGACGAAGTCGCCGTCGATCTTGCCGATGCGAACCGCGCCGATCGGGCCCGCGAAGGGCACGTTGGAGATCATCAGCGCCGCCGAGGCGCCGTTCATCGCCAGGATGTCGTAGGGGTGGAGGTGGTCCACCGAGAGCGGGATCGCCACGAGATGCGTGTCGTGGCGCCAACTTTTGTCGAACAGCGGGCGAAGCGGGCGGTCGATCATGCGCGCGGTCAGCGTCGCCTTCTCGCCGGAGCGCCCCTCGCGCTTGAAGAAGGAGCCGGGGATCTTCCCGGCGGCGTACATCCGCTCCTCGACGTCGACGGTCAGCGGCATGAAGTCGATATCGCGCTTGCCGCCTGCGGTGGCTGTGGCGAGCACCATCGTGTCGCCCTGCCGCACCACGACTGCGCCGGAGGCCTGCTTGGCCATCCTGCCCGTCTCAAACGAGATCTCGCTGCCAGCGATCTCCACGGAGACCCGGGTGACGGAGTCACTGCTCATATGTCCTCTGCTTTCCTCTCCGCCCTTCGGTCGGCGGAGCTGTCTTCTCTTTTATCTCTTAGTCCGAATGGGCAGCAGCTTAGCGGACCGCGCGCAGCCGCCGTCCAGCTGCTCCGCTGTGGCGCTGCAGCCCGTGGTGTCGCGACACTCGGCGCTCAGACGGCCTGGAGGCCTTCGAGCAGCAGCTCTGCGCTCGGCAGCTCGGCGGGCGAGGGCGCCTGGTAGCTCCAGCGCACCACGCCGTCAGGACCGACGATCACCAACGCGCGCTGGGGAAAGCCGCCCTCGTGCAGCACGCCGAATGCCTCGCAGGCCGCGCCCTTGGGCTCGAAGTCCGAGAGCTGGGGAATTGAGATCCCGAGCTTCTCCTTGAACGCTGCTTGAGCCCAGGTGGAGTCGCAGGAGACGCCGTAGATCTTCCTGCCGCCCGCGATGAGTTGGTCCAAGACGCGCTCGTAGAGCTGCAGCTGGTCGGTGCAGACCGGGCTGAAAGCGAACGGGTAGAAGACGAAGATCGTCGTGACCTCCTGCAGGTCCTCCTGCGTGAGCTTCTCCGCGTCTTCCCTTGTGAGGGTGAAGCTCGGGACCTTGGTGCCGACGGCGAGGACGCTCACGGTCTCTCTCCGGAGAGTCGAGGATGAAGCTGCACCCAGGTCATCCGTCTCCCAGGTCTACTTGCGGAGACCGAGGTCCTTGATGAGGGCGCGGTAGCCCTCGAGGTCGTTGCGCTGCAGGTAGTCGAGCAGGCGACGACGGCGGCCGACGAGCTTCAGCAGCCCGCGGCGGGAATGATGGTCCTTGCGCTGTGCACGCAGGTGGCTGTCGTTGAGGTGGTTGATGCGGTCGGTCAGCATCGCGATCTGAACCTTGGTGCCGCCGACGTCGCCCTCGTGGGCGCCGTACTTGTCGGCGAGCTCGCGCTTTCTCTCACTTGTCAGCGGCATGCGGTCGCATAGGGTAGCAGGCGTGGCGTTGGCTGGTGCGGCTGCGGCCCTCCACAGCGGCCCGCGAAGGCCAGAGCGGGGCCGACCTGCTCACTCGCGCTTCAGCGACGCAACTATCTCCCTCGTGCTCTGAACGTCGAGGTGCATTTGCTCGATCAGTGCCTCTGCGCTCTGGAACCTGCGCTCTCCACGCAGGCGCTGCAGGAAGCTCAGCTTCAGGGTGCTGCCGTAGAGATCGCCCTCGAAGTCCAACAGGTAAGCCTCGATCAGCTCGGCCCTGCCCGTCTCGAAGGTCGGGCGCACACCGATGCTGACAGCCGCCAGATGCTCCCCCGCCCGGCAGGCGTAGACGCCGTGCCCGGGGCAGACCAGCCGCTCCTCGGGCACGATGTTGGCGGTCGGAAAGCCGAGCACCCTGCCGCGCTCATCGCCATGCACGACCTCGCCGGCAAGCAGGAATGGCGCTCCCAGGAAGCGGATGGCGGCTTCCACCTCGCCCGCGGCGAGCAGCCCGCGGATGTGGCTGGAGGAGACGATCTCCCCGTCTATTTCCAGCAGCGGGTGAACCGTCGTGGTGAACCGTGAATCGGCCTTCAACAGCTCCGGGTTGCCCTGCGCCCGGTGACCGAACCGGAAGTTCTCGCCGACCGAGACGTGCACGGCGCCGAGCTTGCCGACCAGCACCTCCTCAACGAATGCTTCTGCCTCCAGGGCCGCGAACTGCGCATCGAACGGGATCACGATCAGCTCGCTGACGCCAAGCGCCTGGACCAGCTGCGCCTTGCGCGGCAGGTCGGTGAGGAGCTTTGGCGCGTGTGAGGGCGCGACCACCGAGACCGGATGCGGCTCGAAGGTCAGCACGCTGTCGCAGCCGGCGATCACCTCTCGGTGACCGAGGTGGACCCCGTCGAAGGTGCCGACGGCAACCCTGCGCTGCGCCTGGCTGACGTCGGGCAGAGAGACGATCCTCACGCGGCAAAGCCTATTGGAGCAGCGCCAGCACGTGCTCTATCGAGATTGGCTCGGGCATCTGCCATGGTTCCCCCCGCACGGGCGCGGGGGTCGCCTCGCGCACATCGAAGGGCCCGATTCGGGTGCGCCGCAGCTCCAGGCAGTAGGCATCGCCAAGGTCGGCGATCAGCGAGCGCACGTAGGTGCCGGAGGAGCACTCGATCGCAAACCGGGCGCTGCGCTCCCGCCGCTCCAGCTGCTCGAAGCGATGAACGGTCACGACCCGCGGCGGCATCTGGAAGCTCTCGCCGCGCCGCGCGCGCCGGTAGGCGCGCTGGCCGCCGACCTTCACCGCGGAGTAGATCGGCGGGCGCTGCAGAATCTCTCCGATGGGCAGCGGCGGCGGGTCCGCGGGCACGCGGCCGGTCTGCTCCACCTCGCCCTCCGGGTCCCCCGTGCTGGAGCGCGCGCCGAGGGCCGCGAGCGTCTCGTATGCCTTCGGCAGCTCCATCAGCCTGCTCTGCAGCTTGGTCGCCCTGCCAAGCAGGATCAGCAGCAGGCCGGTCGCGAACGGGTCGAGAGTCCCGGCGTGCCCGGTCTTGACTCCCCCAAGCCGGCTCCTGATCGCGGCCACCACGTCGTGGGATGTGACTCCCGCCGGCTTGTCGATCGCAAGGACGCCCTCAGCCGCAGAATCGGCCGTTCTGAGCGAGGGATCGGGTACGGCACCTGCTGAGGCGTGCCTTCTCACGGCGGTCTCAGGAGGAGACGGCGGCGGCGTGCTCGCCGTCGAGCCGCAGCGATATCTCGCGGCGAAGTAGCGCGGCGATCTCCTCCACGTCAAGGTCCGTGGTGAAGCCGGCCGCCCTGCGATGGCCACCGCCGCCTTCGGTCCGCGCGATCGCCGAGACATCCACGTCCTCTCCGGTGGCGCGCAGGGAGACCTTGCGTCGCGGCGGTCCGTCGGGCACCTCCACCTCGCGCACGAGCGCCGCGACCTTCGTGCCGCGGACTGCGCGCAGGTGATCGACGATTCCCTCGTGGTGGCTCTCCTCGGCGCCGGTCGCCTGGAGGTCGGCCAGCGTGATCCAAGCCAGCGTGAGCCTGCCATGATCGTAGCTGCGCACGCTGTGGAGCGCCCGCGCAAGCAGCGCCAGCTTGGCCAGCGGCATCTCCTCGTAGAGCCGTCGATAGACGCCCTGCACATCCACACCGGCCTCGATCAGCTCCGCCGCCATCTGGTGGGCGCGAGGGCCGGTGTTCTCGTACATGAAGCGTCCCGTGTCGGTGATGAGCGCCACATAGAGCGCTTCGGCGATTCTGCCCTGCGCGGGGACGTCGAGGTCGTGCATCAGATCCCACACGATCTCCGCGGTGCAGGAGGCCTGCGGGACCACATAGTTGAGCGTTCCGAAGTCGGTGTTGTCGTGGTGATGGTCAATGTTGACAAGGTGCCCGCCGTCGCGAAGCACGTCTGCCGAGTTGCGGTCGATGTTCCCGCAGTCGAGGAAGATCACGGTGCGCGAGGCGATGTCCGCCGGCGGCTCCTGGATCAGGTGTTCGGGCGCGAAGAAGCTGTACTCGTAGGGAAGCGGCAGGTCGCTCGGCGAGATGAACATGTCGGCCTGCTTGCCAAGGGCGCTCAGCAGGCCGTGCATCGCCAGCAGCGAGCCGAGCGCATCGCCGTCGGGGGCCTCGTGGGTGGCCAGCACGAAGCGTGAGTCGGACTTCAGGCGCGCAAGCACCTCCTGTCGTGCGTCGAGGTTCATTGCTCCTCCTCGCGCAGCAGCGCTTCGATTCGCATGGCGTTGTCGGTTGTAACGTCGTAGTGAAACTCGAGCGTGGGCGTGCGCTTCAGGCGCAGCTGCCCTGCGATCTGCTGCTGCAGGAAGCCGTGGGCGCTGTGCAGACCTTCCATCGAGCTCTCACGCTGTTGCTCGTCGCCCAGCACGCTGACGTGCACATGTGCATGTCTGAGGTCTGGGCTGGTCCTCACATCGGTCACGGTGACGAATCCCACACGGGGGTCCTTGATATCGCCGGCCAGCGCATCTCCGATCACCTCTCGGATCGCCTCCTCCACGCGCCTTAGCCGGTCGGAGCTCATCCTACTGTGCCCGCAGGCTAAGTGAGCTCGCGCTCGCGCAGCCGGGTCTCATAGACCTCCAGCACATCCCCCTCACGCAGATCCTGGAAGTTGGTGAGCACGATGCCGCACTCGTAGCCGCTTGAGACCTCGCGCGCGTCCTCGTTGAAACGGCGCAGGCTGGCGATGGTGGTGTCGTAGATCACGGTTCCCTCGCGCACCACGCGCACGCGAGCGCCGCGCGTCACCTTGCCGTCGCTGACATGGGAGCCCGCAATCACACCGATCCGGGAGGCTCTGAAGAGTTGGCGCACCTCGGCCTGCCCGACAGATGTCTCGACCTCCTCGGGCTCGAGCATCCCCTGCATCGCAGCCCGCAGCTCTTCGATCGCCCGGTAGATCACCGAGTAGGAGCGGATCTCGACTCCCTCGCGCTCGGCCAGTCGCCGGGCGTCGCCGACCGGGCGCACGTTGAAGGCGAGGATCAGCCCGCCCGATGCCACCGCGAGCATCACGTCAGACTCGTTGATGCCGCCGACGCCGCGGTGGATCACGTTCACGCTCACCTCGTCCTGCGGCAGCTTTGCGATCTCGTCCTCGATTGCCTCCAGCGACCCGGCGACGTCGGCCTTGACGACCAGGCTGAGCTCCTTGACCGCGCCTTCCTGGGCGAGCTTGAAGACGTCCTCGAGCGAGATCTTGCGTCCGGAGCGACGTGCGAGCGCCTCGCTCTTCAGGCGCGTGGCACGTTCGGCGGCCAGCTGGCGCGCCCTGCGCTCGTTCTCCACGACGCGCACGTGCTCGCCCGCCTCCGGCACGCCGTCGAAGCCCAGCACCTCGACCGGCTGTCCGGGCGTGGCGCGCTTGGTCCGCACTCCACCCCAGTCGTTCATCGCCCGCACGCGGCCATGGTGAGCGCCCGCGACCAGCGCATCGCCGACGCCCAGCGTGCCGCGCTGGATCAGGATGCTGACCACTGGGCCCCGTCCGGGGTCGAGCTTGGACTCGATCACGGTTCCGGAGGCCTCCACGTCGGGGTTGGCCTTCAGTTCCTCCAGGTCGGCGACGACCTGAATGGTGTCCAGCAGCTCAGAGAGGCCCTGACCGGTCTTCGCGGAGACGTCGACGAACTCGGTTTCGCCGCCCCAGTCGGATGGCTGCAGGCCATGCGCTGCCATCTCGCTGCGCACGCGCTCGGGCTGGGCGCCCTCCTTGTCGACCTTGTTGACGGCGACGACGATCGGAACTTCAGCCGCCTTGGCGTGGTCGATCGCCTCCTCGGTCTGGGGCTTGACGCCGTCGTCGGCGGCGACAACGATCACCGCTACGTCTGTCACCCTCGCTCCGCGGGCGCGCATGGCGGTGAAGGCCTCGTGGCCGGGCGTATCGAGGAAGGTGATCTCCCTGCCGGCGTGGCTGACCTGGTAGGCGCCGATGTGCTGGGTGATGCCGCCGGCCTCTCCCGCGGCCACCTCCGTCTTGCGGATCGCATCCAGCAGAGAGGTCTTGCCGTGGTCGACATGGCCCATGATCGTCACCACCGGAGGGCGGTCTGCGAGCTGTTGCTCGTCGTCGTCGAACTCTGGCTCGATCCCGACCTCGTCGGCGGCGTGGACGAGCTCGATCTTCTTGTCGAACTCGTCGGCAAGCACCTGGATCGCATCGTCTGCGAGGGTCTGGGTCAGCGTCGCCATCTCGCCGAGGCTCATCAGCTTCTTGATCACCTCGGGCACGGGCACTCCCAGATACTCGGCGACGTCCTTGACCGTCGAGCCGGAGTTGACGCGGATCAGATCGACTGCTTCGGCGCTGGCTGAATCGATCGGCGCGATCGTCTCGTCATATACGCCACGGCGGCGCCGGCCGCGCCGCGGCGGTCTGCGCGGAGGCTGCGTGGCGGGGCCGCTGGCCGGCCGTCTGGAGGCCTGTGAGTCGATCACGACGCGCCGGCGGCCGGCTCTGCCGGGCCCACCCGGGGTGCGCTCGCCGGTGCGCGAGTCGCGCGTGGGCCTTGCGTGCGGCGCGGGCTTGGCGGAGGAGTCTGCGCTTGCAGCGGCCTCTGCGGGCGCCTCGGTGCCCGGCGCCGCCGCGGCGGCAACTGACTCGTGCGAGGGCGGCGGCTGCTGTGCAGGAGCCGTAGTGGCGCCTGTCTGCGCACCACCGGAGGGGGGACTCGCCGCGGCCGAGGCGCCATTTGCGCCCAGCGCCTTCAGCGCGCTTGCCTCATCGACGGAGGATGCTGCGGCCTTCGCGTCGATCCCTGCGGCATGCAGCCGCTCCAGCAGGTCCTTGCTGGAGACTTTCTGCTCCTTGGCGATCTCGTGTACGCGCTTCTTGCTCATTGGGACCCCGATTCTAGGAGGTCGGAGGAGTCGATCTTCGACCCGCAGCGCAGCGTTCGCACGATCCCACCGCGGCGCAGCGCGCGCTCCAGGCAGGCGCGCTCGGGCACGCCACAAGCCTGCGCGCAGACGTAGGCGCCGCGGCCGCCGAGGCGGGCGTGCTCGTCGACCACGATCGCCGAGACGTGCTCCTCGCCCTGCCGGCGCGCGACAGCGAGACGCACGAGGTCGCCCTTGCCTGTGATCCGCCCGCAGCCGGTGCACCGGCGCTGCGGCACGTGCGGGGCTATGACGCCTGCTCCTCGGCGACCTGCTCCTCGCCCACCGGCTCCTCGTTGCCGCCCGCGAGGTCCACGACACGGTCGCTGTCAATGCCCGCAAGCGCCTGATGGGCCTCCAGCCCGCAGTAGCGCGAGCCGGGCAGCGCGGCGTTCGGGCAGCGGCGACCGCTGGAGAGGATCGCCGCGCAGCGGCCGGAGACTTCCTCCTCCTCGTATCCCTGCTCGGCCTCCTCGGCGGCGAACTCGGTCTCCGAGCGGATGTCCACGCGCCAGCCGGTCAGGCGTGCGGCCAGACGCGCGTTCTGGCCTTCGCGGCCGATCGCCAGCGAGAGCTGGTCGTCGGGGACGATCACGGTGGCCTGCTTGTTCTCGTCGTCGACGAGCACCTCTCTCACCCGCGCGGGCGAGAGCGCCTTGGCGACGAAGCGAGCGGGCTCTTCGTTGAAGGGGATGATGTCGATCTTCTCGCCACGCAGCTCGGAGACGACCATCCGCACGCGCGAGCCGCGCGGGCCCACGCAGGCGCCGACCGGGTCCACTCCGTCGGTGTGCGAGACGACTGCGATCTTCGAGCGATAGCCGGGCTCGCGCGCGACGCCCACGATCTCCACAAGGCTGTCGGCGATCTCGGGGACCTCCAGCTCGAAGAGCTGCTTGATCAGCTCCGGGTCGCGGCGGGAGACGATGATCGAGGGACCCTTGGTGGAGGGCGAGACCTCCTTGATTACGGCCTTGATCCGCTGGGAGTGGTCGTAGCGCTCGCCGTCGACCTGCTCGGACTTTGGCAGCAGCGCCTCGACGCGCTCGCGCAGCTGCACGAGCGTGTAGCGGGAGTCGCTCTGCTGCACGATCCCCGTGACGAGCTCGCCAACGCGGTCGCGGTATTCCTCGTACATCATGTCCCGCTCGGCCTCGCGGATGCGCTGCAGGATCACCTGCTTGGCGGTCTGCGCCGCGATCCGCCCGAAGTCGTCGGGCGTGACGTCCTGTTCGGCGATCTGGTCGCGGTACTGCTCGAACTTCTTGGGGTCGATCACCGGCTCCTGCGGTTCGCGCAGCTCGCCGGTCTCGGGATCCACGACGGTTTCCTCGTCGATCGTCTCGACGATCAGGTGCGCCTCCAGGCGCTCGGGGATGATCAGTTCGATCACCCGGAAGTCGGCGGTCTCGCGGTCGATTTCCACGCGCGCATACTTCGCCGCCCCCGGCTGCTTCTTGTAGGCGGAGAGCAGCGCGTCCTCCAGCGCGATCATCAGCTTCTCAGGCTCGATGCCCTTCTCGCGCGCCAGCGCGTGCATGGCCTCCAGGATCTCGCGTGACATGGTCTACTCCTCGACGAGGTTGCAACGACGGATGTCCGAATAGGCGATCGCGAGGATCCCCCCCTCGGCGGCCAGGGTGATCTCGCTGTCGGAGGCTCCCACGAGCTCTCCCGTGTAGCTGCGGCGGTGCGGCCAGGACCCGGTCTCGCCGGCGTGAGTGCACGTGCGATCCTCGGTATGCCCTGCGACCGGCTGCGGTGCGCGTACGCGCACCCGCGCACGGCGCCCTATATAGCGGCGGAAGTGGTCGGGCTTGCTCAGCGGCCGTTCGCTTCCAGGCGAGGAGACCTCGAGCGTGTAGCGATCCCGCATGTCGGACAGCAGCTCGCTCACTCGTTCGCACAGCGAGAGCGTCACGCCGTCTGGATGGTCGATGAAGATCCGCAGGGTCCCGGCGCCGAGCACCTCGGCGAGCAGCACCTCGACCCGCGGCTCGGCATCCGCCAGCCGCTGCTCGATCTCTTCTTGGGGTGCTGTCATTGGACCTCCTGACGACGAAAAAAAAGCGGGCGGGCGCCCACTTTCAGTACGACTGCCGGCACGGGCGCCGGCGAGAAAGCCGTGCGTCCGAGAATAGCACCGCTTTGGCTGGCGATCAGGAGCCGTGCGCCGCCTTGCGCGCGCGGTCGCGGTAGAGCCGGTAGTCGGCGCGCTCTGGCTGCAGGGAGCACGCCAGCGCCAGCGGCTTGCACGCCTCGCGATGGCGACCCATCAGCTGCATCGCCCGTCCCAAACAGAAGAGGGCGTAGTCGTTGGTCGGGGCGGCGCTTGCGACCGCCTCGAACTCCTGCGCTGCGTGCTCGTAGCGGCGGGCGTGAAAGAGCGCGCGACCGAGCGTCTCCCGGATCGAGGTCTTCTCCGGGGCGAGGTCGCGGGCCCTGGTGAGCGGCACTATTGCCGCCTGATAGTCGCCGTGGCGCAGCAGATCACAACCACGCATGTACAGGTCATAGAGGCTGTCCATGCGTGATCACTCTAGCCGCTGAATTGGAGCTTCCTCGCAGCCTGGCGACCGCGTCGAGGATCCCCTCCGCGACTGCACGCTTGCTGGCCTTCGGGATCCGGAGCTCCCACCCGGAGGCGATCACCCTCACCTCGTTCTCTGTGGCACCAAAGCCGATGTCAGAGCGCGCGATGTCGTTGAGCACGATCGCGTCCAGACGCTTCTCCGCGAGCTTCGCGCGCGCGTGCTCGGGACCCTCTGGTGCCGTGCTCAGCGGCGAAGCCCACGAGCGTCTGACCCTCGGCGCGGATCGCGCCGAGACCGGCCAGCACGTCCGGCGTGGGCTCCAGCTGCAGTGTCAGCGAGCTCTGCTCCCGCTTCTTGATCTTGCCCTTGACGGGGGCTGCGGGCCTGAAGTCGGCGATCGCGGCCGCCATCAGCAGCACGTCGCACTCGGAGAGCTCCAGCTCGCATGCGCGCTGCATCTGCGCCGCGGTCGGCGCCTCGATCCAGCGCGCCCCGGGCGGTCGCGGCAGCGCGACGTTCGCCGCGATCACGCTCACCTGTGCGCCGCGTGCGAGAGCCGCCTCGGCAAGCGAGAGGCCCATCCGCCCCGACGAGCTGTTGCCGACGAAGCGCACTGCATCGATCGGCTCCCGCGTGCCCCCGGCGGTGATGAGGATCCTGACGCCGGCCCACTGGCCCGAGGGCGGCGCCGTGCCTCTCGTCAGTATCTCCTGGCACGCGGCAAGCAGCGCAGCCGGCTCTGGCAGCCGGCCGATGCCCTGCTCGCCCTTGGAGGCCAGGCGGCCGGACTGCGGCTCGATCACGTGCGCGCCGCGCGCGCGCAGCAGGTCGAGGTTGGCCTTGGTGGCGGGGTGCTCGTACATGCGCGCGTTCATCGCCGGAGCGATCAGCAGCGGACAGGTGGCCGCCAGCGCGGCGGTGCAGAGCATGCCTTCCGCATGCCCATGGGCGAGCTTTGCGATCGTGTTCGCCGAGGCGGGAGCGATCAGCAGCAGGTCGGCTTTGGCGACGATCTCCAGATGGCCGATCGGCTCGTGCGCCGGAGGCTGCTCGCCCGGAAATGCGCCCCGTGCCGGATCGCCCTCGAACTCGCTGATGAGAACTGGCGCGCCGGTCAGGCCCTCGAAGGAGGCGGCGCCGACGAAGCGGCGGCTGCTCGGGGTCTGCAGCACTCGCACCGAATGCCCCGCCCCGGTGGCCAGGCGCACGAGCTCGAGCGCCTTGTAGGCAGCGATGCCGCCGCTGACGCCGAGCAGGATCCTGGCCATGGTGCAGTTCTACCGCGATTTCAGATCATCGGGCTACTGAGAGGACAGATGGGCAAGCAGTGCAAGGACTCAAGCGACGTGGCGTCACGCGAGCGAGCGAGGACGCCGCAATGCGCCGCCCATCTGTCCTCTCAGCGGTATTGGTACTTGATCTTGCCTGCCGCGACTTCTTCGAGAGCGATCGTCAGATAGTTCTTGGACTTCGTCTCGATCATCGGCGGCGGGAACTCGTCGAAGGTGCCCTCGCCGAGGTTGTGGTAGTAGCTGTTTATCTGGCGCGCACGCTTGGCTGCGACCAGGACACCTGCGTAGTTCGAGTCAACGTTCTCGAGCAGGCGATCGACTCGCGGGGAGATCATCGATCATTCACCTTTCCTCAATTGGCCTCTCAGTCTAGAGGCTCCGGGTCTCCGAGCGCTTGCCGCACGAGGTCGACCAGCTCGCGCTGGGCGTCATTGAGCCGGTCGTTGACGATCACGTGCGAGAACTCCCGCTGGGCGCCAAGCTCCTGCTCGGCCACGGCCAGGCGCCGCGCGACCTCCTGCGCGTCGTCGGTGCCACGTCCGGTCAGTCGCTGCCGGAGCACCGCAAGCGAGGGCGGCGCGATGAAGACCTGGATCGCGTCTGGCATCGCGGCTCGCACCTGGCGTGCGCCCTGAACCTCGATCTCCAGTACCACCGGGACGCCCGCCCGCATCCGCTGCTCCAGCTCGCTGCGCAGGGTGCCATAGCGGCGGCCGGCGTAGTCGGCGTGCTCGACGAAACCGCCTTCGCGTTGTAGGCGATCGAAGTCCTCCACAGTCAGGAAGTGGTACTGGACGCCGTCCTGCTCGCCCTGCCGGGGCGCCCGCGTGGTCGCGGAGACCGAGAGCTCCAGCTGTGGCAGCTGCTCCATCAGCCCGGAGATCAGAGTCCCCTTGCCCACGCCCGAGGGGCCGGTGATCACGAACACTGGCGACATGCGCGGGACCCTATTGCGGAGGTCGGCCGAGTCGCCGGCCAAGACAGGGCCAGACGTCGAGGGGATGCGGCCACATGAGCAGGAAGGGCAGGCAGAGTCGCTGGCCGGCGCCTAACGGCGGAGCATGGCAACCAGCTCGGCGCGCTGGCGCTCGGAGAGCCCGCCGATCGTCTTGCTCGGCGAGATGCGGCAGATCGCAAGCACCTTGTTGACCTTCACGCGACCGTATCGCGGAACGGCGAGCAGCAGGTCGAAGACCTTGGCCGTCTCCACGCAGCCCGGGGGCGCCAGCAGCAGCGAGTCGACGGTGAGCCTGCCAGCCTTCAGGTCGCGCTTGACCTGCGCGCGCTGGGTGCGAATGTGGTTTGCCCTGGCCAGCGCGTCCATGCGCTGAATGTGGGATCTGCTCAGCCGCTCGCGAGCTGCGGCCGCCGGGTCTGGAGGGATGTCGTGC
Organism: uncultured Actinomycetota bacterium; assembly: GCA_963790265.1. Lineage (GTDB taxonomy): Bacteria > Actinomycetota > Thermoleophilia > Solirubrobacterales > Solirubrobacteraceae > Palsa-744. The sequence continues at coordinate 1,533,881 of CAWBNT010000001.1, read as the reverse complement.
GCTGCCGGCGCCGTGTCGGTCGCGATCGCCATGGACGGCGAGTGTACACGGACCGGGACGGCGTTTGACGCCAAGTTTCGCAATTCACCTGAACCTGTACTTGAGGTTCATGCACCTAGAGGCAGCTGTATGGTGACATCGCGCGTTTGCAGGGGTTTCATCCGATCCCTGTCTGTCATGCGTAGATCTCCGACGCGATGCGGGCAGCCGCGAGCGGGTCGCGAAAGTTCTCCGTGCCGACTGCCACGAGGCTCGCGCCCGCGGCCAGCAGATCGCGGGCGTGAGTGCCGCTCTGCACGCCGCCCATGCCGACGATCGGCAGCTCCACCGCCCTCGCGACCGCCGCCACCTGCGCGAGCGCGACCGCGCGGATCGCGGGGCCGGAAAGCCCGCCGGTTCGGCCGCCGAGCCAAGGTCTCCCAGAGCCCGGCGCGAGCGCCATCGCGCGAAGCGTGTTGACCAGCGACACCGCGTCGGCGCCACCGCGCTCCGCGGCCGCCGCGCAGGCCGCTACATCGGCGGTGTTCGGCGTCAGCTTGACGATCAGCGGCTTGCTGCTCTTGGCACGCACCGCGCTCGTGACCTGCTCCAGCTGCTCGGGGTCTGAGCCGATGTCCAGCCCGGTCCCCACGTTCGGGCATGAGACATTCAGCTCGATCGCGGCGACCTCGGGCCGCTCCTCACAGGCGGCCACGAGCGCGCGAAGCTCCTCGGCGGTCGAGCCCATCACGTTGGTGATCAGCGGCACGGGCAGCCGCGAGAGCTTCGGCAGGTCCTCTGCCATGTACCCCACAAGGCCCTTGTTCGGGAGCCCGATCGAGTTGATCAGGCCGGCCGGTGCCTCCCACAGACGAGGTGCCGGGTTGCCCGCGCGGGGCTCCAGCGTGATTGTCTTGGACACGAAGGCCGAGAACGGGAAGCGCTCGATCAGCTGATCGCCGAAGACCGCGTGGGCAGCGATCGCGTCGAAGGTGCCAGAGCCGTTGATGACGGGGTGGGCGAGCGTGAGCCCGCAGAACTCAACGCTGCTCATGGCCACTCCGGCGGGCCCTGGGGCCGCGCTTTCATGAGACGCGCTCCAGCTCGGCGGCATCGAGCACCGGCCCATCGACGCAGACGCGCAGGTAGCTGCCGCCGCGGCATGGCACGGCGCAGCCGTAGCAGGCGCCATAGCCGCAGGCCATCCCAGCCTCCAGGGCCAGCTCTGCGGGGACCTCGCGCCGTTCGCAGATTGCCCTCACGCTCTCGAGCATCGCCGGCGGCCCGCAGGCTCTCACGACCGCGGGCGGCCCATCGTCCAGATGCCGTGTGAGCAGCTCCGTGACCAGGCCGCGGTGCCCGAGGGACCCGTCGTCGGTGGCGAGCACGGGATCGCGCAGCAGCGATGCGGCCTCTGCGTGCGCGCGGTCGCGGAAGCCAAGCAGCGTCGCCGAGCGCTCCAGGGCGCCGATCGCCGCGATCTGATCCTGCAGGATCATCAGCGGCGCGATGCCGATGCCACCGCCAACGAGGATCGTGCGATGGGCTGCCGGTGCGCGCGTGAATCCGCGACCGAGCGGTCCCAGCATCCAGAGGTCCTCGCCGGCCTGCAGAGCGCACAGGCGCGCCGTGCCCGGCCCGACGTCCTCGATCAGAAACCCGTACTGCCCCTCCTGCGTGCGCCGCGCGATCGAGAAGGCCCGCGGCAGGTAGGGGCGCTCGTCGACGCCGCCCCCCCAGCATTTCGCCGCCGCGATCATCGCGAACTGGCCTGCGTCCAGGTCCGGGGTGGGCGCGCCATCTGGGTCTTGCACCCACAGCAGCCGGTAGGTGCCGACCTGCTCGTTGCGGCTCACCCGCGCCAGCCTGCGGCCAAACGATGCCGGCGTCGCAGCCTCGCCGGCCTGCTGGAAGCTCACGCGACCTCGGCGCGGTGGCTGCGCTTCTCGTGCAGCTGCTGCAGGCAGAGCACCTCCGGCTCCCCCGCCGTGGCCGCGCGTGCGATCGCCCGTGCGGCGGAGATGCCGGCGGCGAGCGTTGTCAGACAGGGAATGCCGCGCAGCACAGCGGCATGGCGAATCTCCCGGCCGTCGGTGCGCGCGCCTGACCCTGTCGGCGTGTTGACGACGAGATCAACGTCTCCCCGCTCGATCCAGTCGACCACGTGCGGGGAGCCTTCGCCGATCTTGTTGAGCCGTCTCACCGGCACCCCCATCCGTGCGATCGCCTCGGCGGTGCCGCGCGTGGCCACGATCGCAAAGCCCGCGTCGTGCAGCAGCTGCGCGATCGAGAACGCGCCCGACTTGTCGGAGTCGGTGACCGAGATGAACGCGGTGCCCGAGGCGGGCAGTGGCACGCCCGCGGCGGCCTGAGCCTTCGCGAACGCGGTCGGGAAGTCGCGCGCGATCCCCATCACCTCTCCGGTGGAGCGCATCTCCGGCCCAAGCACCGCGTCGGCGCCGTCGAAGCGGTCGAACGGCATCACCGCCTCCTTGACCGAGACGTGGTCGCCGAAGCCGAGCCCTTCGCGCTCGCGCGGCAGCCCGAGATCGGCGATCCGCCGGCCCAGCATGATCTGGCAGGCGAGCTTGGCCAGCGGCAGCCCGACCGCCTTTGAGACGAAGGGCACGGTGCGCGAGGCGCGCGGATTGGCCTCGATCACGTACAGCTCGCCGTGATGGACTGCGTACTGGACGTTCAGCAGTCCGACCACACCGATCTCCAGCGCGATCCCCCGCGTGGCCGACCGGATCTGCTCGAGCATCTCCTGCCCCAACGAGTGCGGCGGCAGCACGCAGGCGCTGTCGCCTGAGTGCACGCCCGCCTCCTCGACGTGCTGCATGATCCCGCCGATCCAGACCTCGGTCCCGTCGCAGAGGGCGTCGACGTCCACCTCGACGGCGTCCTCCAGGAACCGATCGAGGTAAATCGTTTGATGGGCCGCCCTTTGGGGGGCGGCCGGGTTGGTTTGCGCTGCCGGAGAAGAGGCGTCGACCTCGCGCCGCAGGTAGTCGGCCAGGTCCTCCTGCGAGTAGACGATCTCCATCGCTCGGCCGCCGAGCACATAGGAGGGGCGCACGAGCAACGGGTAGCCCACCTGCTGCGCGCGCTCCAACGCCTCGCTCGTGCTGCTCGCCGTCGCGTAAGGCGGGGCCTTGTAGCCAAGGCGCTCGAGCAGCGCTCCGAAGCGGCCGCGGTCCTCGGCCAGATCGATCGCCTCGACGCTCGTACCGAGCAGCGGCACCCCCGCTTGCTCAAGGCCGGCGGCGAGCTTCAACGGCGTCTGCCCGCCGAACTGCACGATCACTCCGTGCGGTCGCTCCACCTCCACCACCGCCAGCACGTCCTCCAGCGTCAGCGGCTCGAAGTAGAGCCGGTCGGAGGTGTCGTAGTCGGTGGATACGGTCTCGGGGTTGCAGTTGATCATCACCGCGTCCATCTCCATCTCTCTGACGGTCATCGCGGCGTGCACACAGCAGTAATCGAACTCGATGCCCTGCCCAATCCGGTTTGGCCCCGCGCCGAGGATCACCACCGAAGGCCGCTCCCCACGCTGGATCTCGCTCTCGGCCACGCCGGCCGAGGGCCGCTCGAAGCTCGAATAGTGATACGGCGTGCGCGCTGGAAACTCGGCCGCGCAGGTGTCCACCGACTTGAACGTGCGCTGTCCCGAGAACGGCGCGTCGGGGTGCAGCGCGAGCGCCTTCATCTCACGCAGGAACCACGGGTCGATCGCGCTCGCGCCCCGGATCTCCTCGATCTCGCATCCGCGCCGCAGCAGCTCGAAGATCGCCTCGTAGCGGTCCGGCGCAGGAGTGGCGAGGCTCTCCAGCAGCAGCTCGTCGGAGAGATCGCCCAGGCACGGTGGCTTGTCGAGCTCCCGCGAGCGCATCGCCTTCGCGAACGCCTGCGCGAAGGTGCGCCCGATCGCCATCGCCTCCCCCACCGACTTCATGTGCGTGGAGAGAGAGGGCGTCGCGCCCGGGAACTTCTCGAATGCGAAGCGCGGCCACTTCACCACGACGTAGTCGAGCGTCGGCTCGAATGCGGCTGGTGTCACGCCGGTGATGTCGTTGTCGATCTCCTCCAGCAGGTAGCCGACCGCGAGCCGCGCAGCGATCTTCGCGATCGGGAAGCCCGTGGCCTTGCTGGCAAGCGCCGAGGAGCGCGACACGCGCGGGTTCATCTCGATCACGAGGATCTCTTCGGTGTTCGGGTTGACCGCGAACTGCACGTTCGAGCCGCCCGTCTCGACACCCACCGCCCGGATCACCGCGATCGCCTGGTCGCGGATGCGCTGATAGAGACTGTCGGTAAGCGTCTGCTGCGGGGCGACGGTCACCGAGTCTCCGGTGTGCACGCCCATCGGGTCGATGTTCTCGATCGAGCAGACGATCACGACGTTGTCGGCCTTGTCGCGCATCACCTCCAGCTCGAACTCGCCCCAGCCAAGTACCGACTGGTCCAGCAGCACCTGCCCGATCGGAGAGGCCTCGAGGCCCCGCGAGACGATCTCCGAGAACTGCTCCGGGGTGCGCGCGATGCCGCCACCGCGACCCCCGAGCGTGAACGCCGGCCGCACGATGCACGGCAGCCCGAGCTTCCCCACAGCCGCCTGCGCCTGATCGAGGCTCGTCGCAATCGCGCTCGCCGGCATCGCAAGCCCGGCACGCTCCATCGCCTCACCGAAGAGCTCGCGGTCCTCCGCGCACACGATCGCGTCGTAGTCGGCGCCGATCAGCTCGACGCCGAAGCGCGTGAGCGTGCCGTCGTCTTGGAGCGCCTTGGCGAGGTTCAGCGCCGTCTGCCCACCAAGGGTGGGCAGCAGCGCATCGGGACGCTCGCGCTCGATCACCTGGGCGACGGGGCCCGGCAGCAGCGGCTCCACATAGGTCGCGTCAGCCATCTCCGGGTCGGTCATGATCGTCGCCGGGTTGGAGTTGACGAGCACGATCTCATAGCCCTCCTGGCGCAGCACTCTGCACGCCTGCACCCCGGAGTAGTCGAACTCTGCAGCCTGCCCGATCACGATCGGCCCGGAGCCGAGGATCAGGATCTTCTTGAGGTCCGTCCGCTTAGGCAAGGCTTGTGAGCATCCGGTCGAAGAAGTGGACGCTGTCGTGCGGGCCAGGGCCCGCCTCCGGGTGGTACTGGACGCTCGCTCCGGGGACGTCCACCAGCGTGAGGCCCTCAACGGTGCGGTCGTAGAGGTTCACGTGCGAAAGCAGCGCTGCGCCGAAGTCGGTCTCCCAGCGCACCGGCTCATCGTCTTGTATCAGCTGGCCGCCGCCGGGCCCGAGCACCGCGAAGCCGTGGTTCTGCGAGGTGATCTCCACGCGTCCGCTGGCGAGGTCCTTCACGGGATGGTTGGCGCCGCGGTGGCCGAAGGGCAGCTTGAAGGTCGAGAGGCCAAGCGCCCGGCAAAGCATCTGGTGCCCGAGGCATATCCCCCACACCGGCTTGACGCCAAGCACGCCCCTCACCGTCTCCACCACGTAATCGAGCGCGGCAGGATCGCCGGGACCGTTGCCGAGCAGCACGGCGTCGGGGTCCCCTTCCAGCAGTTCCTGTGCGGAGCTCGTGCAGGGATGCAGGCGCACGCGCGCCCCGCGCTCGATCAGCTCGCGCACGATCGAGGACTTCACACCCGTATCGAGCACCGCGATCAGCGGCGCCGTGCTCGCGCTCCCGTTCGTGGCGCCGCCCAACTCGCTCAGCTGGCTCGGGCTGACGACCCTCGCCAAGTCCCGACCGCTCATCGGCGGCTCGGCTTCGATCAGCTCCGTCGCCTGCGCAGGCGCCATCGCGCCGGGGAACAGCCCGCCGCGCATCGAGCCCTCCTGCCTGATGTGTCGCACCAGCGCCCGGGTGTCCACATCGCTGATCGCCGGCACGCCGCAGTCGGCAAGCCAGGCGAGCCATCCCCGCTCGGCGCCAGGCGCGTCCTCGAAGTCGCAGGCGGCCCGCATGATCACCGCCTTGGCCCACACGCTCTGCGACTCCATCGCCTCGGCACTGACGCCGTAGTTGCCGATGTGCGGGTAGGTGAAGGTGAGCAGCTGGCCGGCGAAGGACGGGTCGCTCACCGACTCCTGGTAGCCGGACATCCCGGTCGTGAAGACGACCTCCCCCACCGCGTGCGCAGGCGCGCCACAGGCCAGGCCGTCGAAGCGCGAGCCGTCCTCCAGCAACACGTAGGCGCTCTCTGAACTCATCAGATGATCAACCTCTGGATCTCCTTGAACTCGGGGGTGCCGGCCCGCTCCAGCAGCTCGAAGAGCGCCGCCTCAACGGTGCAGACGATCGCTCCCGCGCGCTCCAGGCGCGCGAGGCCCCGCTCATAGTCGAGACGGTGGCGCGAGCCGACCGCGTCGGCTGGAACGTAGACCTGCAGCCCGCGGTTCAGCAGATCGAGCACGGTTTGGGAGACGCAGACGTGCGCCTCGATACCGCACACGATCGCCTGGTCGCGGCCTTGCAGGTCAAACCCCTCCGCGCGCACGGCAGAGAAGACGGTCTTCTCGACCGGGTGCTCGCCCGCGAGGCCCACCGCCTCCGCGGTGCGTCCAAGGCCCTTCGGATACTGCTCACTGACGACGCGCGGCAGCTCCAGGACGCGGGCGGCGGCCAGCAGCTTGCCGCAGGCAGCAGCAACCGCGTCGAAGGTCTCATAGGAGGAGAAGCCCTGCTGCACGTCGATCAGCACGAGCGCGGCCCGATCTCGCGAGAGCAGAGTCATCGCACCTCCATCCGGACGCTCCCCACCAGGTCCGTGGCGCGTCTCACGAGACCACCGTGAATGCGCGCTGACGGTATGCGATCGCGCCGGCGGCGATCGTCATCGTCACGCGACCGTGCAGTCTCCGGCCGGCGAAGCAACAGTTCTCAGAGCGGCTCTCCCAGCCGTGCTCACCTGGCACCCAGCTGGCGCCCAGGTCGATCAGGGCTAGGTTCGCCGGCCTGCCCACGGCGATCCTCGAGATTGGCAGCTCGAAGAGCTCAGCGCCCGCGGTCATTCGCTCCACGAGGGTGCCGAGGTCGAGCGCGCCGGGCATCACCAGCATCGTGTAGAGCGCGGCGAACGCGGTCTCCAGGCCGGTCGTGCCCATCGGCGCTTGCTCGAAGGGCATCTCCTTCTCTTCCCTAGTATGCGGCGCGTGGTCGGTCGCCACGCAGTCGATGACGCCCGAGCGCAGCCCATCGAGGATCGCCAGCCGGTCCTGCTCCTCGCCCAGCGGCGGGTTCATCTTCAGGCGCGTGTCGAGGCCGTGCAGCTCCTCTTCGGTCAGCAGCAGATGGTGCGGGCTGGCCTCGGCGCTGACCAGCGCGCCGCACTGCTTGGCGGCGGCGACCGCTTCCACCGAGCTCCTCGCACTCAGGTGCTGGAAGTGGACGCGTCCCTGCTCGTAGAGGGCAAGCTCGGCATCCCGCGCCACCATGGTCGACTCGCTCACGCTGGGGATTCCGGTCAGCCCGAGCGCGGCGGAGACTGGTCCCTCCCGCATGCTGCCGCCGGCCGAGAGCGAGGGGTCCTCCTCGTGCAGGGCCAGCACTCCGCCACAGAGGCGCTGGTACTGCAGCGCCTTGCGCAGCATCCCGGCGCTTGCAACGGGCCGCCCGTCGTCGGTGAAGCCGATCGCCCCCTCCTGCCGGAGCCCGGCCATCTCGCTGAGCTCCTGGCCCGCCAGATCGCGGGTGATCGCGGCCATGAAGCCGACCGGCACGCGCGCCTCGCGCGCGGCGGCGTCGCGCAGCGCGCGCAGCAGTGGTGCGGAGTCGATCACCGGGTCGGTGTTCGGCATCGCGATCACGCCGCAGAAGCCCCCGGCGGCCGCGGCGCGGGTCCCGGTCTCCAGGTCCTCCTTGTGCTCCTGGCCTGGGGTACGAAGGTGCACGTGCGGGTCGAAGAAGCCCGGCAGCAACGTGGCCGAGCCTCCCTCGATCACCTCTACGCCGACGGCGCTGCCATCCAGCGTCCCCGGCTCGGCGAGCTGTGCGATCTCCCCCTCGGCGAGACGCACGTCAAGGCGCGTGTCGATCCGCTCGCGGGGGTCGAGCACGCGGATGTCCCGTATCAGCAGGTCGGCAGGCGGCTGCTCGCGCCGTAGGAGGCTCGGCGGGCTCATCAGGCGGGCTGCGGCTCGGTGGCGGGATGCAGCGGGCTGGTGCTCTCCGGGCGGGCGCCGCTCAGCAGTTCGTAGAGGACGGCCATTCTCACGACCACCCCCGCCTCGACCTGAGCGGAGATCAGCGACTGCGGCGAGTCGACCACCTCGCCGGAGAGCTCGACTCCGCGGTTCACGGGCCCCGGGTGCATCAGCAGCTGGCGCGGGCGCAGCCGGCGGCCGTTGATCTGATACCAGGCGGCGTACTCGCGCAGCGAGGGCACCCACGCCTCGGTCATGCGCTCGCGCTGCATGCGCAGCGCGTAGACGACGTCGGCGGTGTGCATCTCATCGAGCGTGTAGCGGACCTCGCAGCCGAGTGCCTCGATCTGACGTGGGATCAACGTCGGTGGACCGGCGACCGTCACCTTCGCGCCCATCTTCTGCAGTGCGAGGATGTTCGAGCGTGCAACCCGCGAGTGCGCGACATCGCCAACGATCCAGATCGAGAGGCCGTCCAGCGAGCCGATGCGGCGTCGCAGCGTGTAGACGTCGAGCAGTGCCTGTGTGGGGTGCTCGTGCTTGCCGTCGCCGGCGTTGACGATCGCGGCGCTGCACCAGCGCGAGACAAGCTCGGCGGCGCCCACCCACGGGGTCCGGATCACGATCACGTCCGGCTTGTGCGCGGAGAGCGTCAGCACCGTGTCCTTCAGTGACTCGCCCTTCTCGATGCTGGAGCCACCGGGGGAGAAGTTCACCACGTCGGCCGAAAGGCGCTTGGCCGCAAGCTCGAAGGAGGATCTCGTACGCGTCGAGGACTCATAGAAGAGGTTGAGCACCATCCGCCCGCGCAGCGTCGGCACCTTCTTGATCTCGCGGTCGGCGACCTCGGCGAACCGTTCGGCTCGCGTCACGATGCGCTCGATCGCCGCCCGATCCAGTTCCTCGATCGCAAGCAGGTGGTTCACAGCACACCTCGCTGCAGCGGTGGCGCGAAGCCATGTGCGGCGCTCACCCGCTCACCCCCACGCTCGCCTGCTCGATCGCGACCTCGTCCACGCCGTCGATCTCCTGCACGCGCACTCTGACGTGCTCAGAGCGCGCGGTCGGCAGGTTCTTGCCGACGTAGTCGGGCCTGATCGGCAGCTCCCTGTGCCCGCGATCGGCGAGCACGGCAAGCTGGACACGCTCTGGGCGCCCGTAGTCGAAGAGCGCCTCGATCGCTGCGCGCACGGTGCGCCCCGTGTAGAGCACGTCATCGACGATCACGACGGTGCGGCCGGCGACATCGAAGTCGACGTGGGAGGCGTGCAGCACAGGCGCCTGCAGCCGCTGTGCCACGTCGTCGCGGTAGAAGCCGATGTCCAGGTCGCCGAAGGGAACCTCGACCGGCAGCAGCTCGTCCAGAAGCTCCTTCAGCCGGCGAGCGAGGATCGCGCCACGTGTGTGGATGCCGACCACGGCAAGTGCCTGCGACTCGGGATTGCGCTCTGCGATCTCGTGGGCGATCCGCGCCAGGGAACGCCCCATGTCCTCCGCATGGAGGACGACCTTCTCGTCTTGCATCGCTACCTTCCTGGCCTCACTGGACCGGGTTAAAGGACGTTTCGACTCTATCAGGACGCTCCGACGCGATCTCCCACGGGATCGGTCTCCGGCGGCGGTGCCGCCGCTCTTGCGCCATCGGTGCGCCACTTCACCAGATGTGGCGCACCCCGCTCAGGGAACGGCAGCTCGATCTGGTCGAAGTCGCGGGGCGCCTCGGTCTCCGCAAAGACCTCGCGTGCCTGCTCGCGCAGCTCGCCGCCGGCATAACGCGTGGAGATGTGCGTCAGCGCGAGCATCCGCACCTGCGCCACGCGTGCCACCTCGGCCGCCTGCCGCGCGGTGGAGTGCAGGGTCTCCCTCGCGCGGGCGAGCTCCTCGTCGGCAAATGTCGCCTCATGGACCAGCAGGTCGGCACGGTGCGCTGCGACCTGCACCGCCTCGCACGGCGCGGTGTCGCCGGTGATCGCGATCTTGCGCCCCTCTCGTGCAGGTCCCATCACCTGCTCGGGTCGCACGCCCGCCACCGTCTCGCCACGCTGCAGGCGGCCGAAGTCCGGCCCCGGCGTCACGCCGAGGCTCGCTGCCAGCGGCGCGTCGAGATGCCCTGGCCGCGAGTCCTCCACGAGCACGTAGCCGTAGGCCACGTTGACCCTGTGGCTGACCGGCACGCTGCCCACCGTGTAGCCCTCTCGCCGGACCGCCTCCATCGGGCCAAGCTCCTCGATGCTGAGGCTGTAAGGCAGCCGGCCGTAGACAAAGCGGACGGAGCCCATCAGGTCCTTCAGGCCCGGTGGCCCATAGATCGCAAGCGGCGCCTGCCGTTCGCGTAGCGCAAAGGACTTCAGCATTCCCGGCAGCCCGAGCCAGTGATCGGCATGAAAGTGGGTGATGAAGATCGCGTCGATGTCGGGCAGCCCGACAGAGCGCACGAGCTGGCGCTGGGTGCCCTCGCCGCAGTCGAAGAGCAGGTGCTCTCCACCACGACGCAAGAGCAGAGAGGGCAGCCCGCGCCGCGCGCTCGGCGTCGAGGCGCCCGTCCCGATGAAGACCAGCGACATGTCCATGGGCGCAACGGTAGCGACGGCGTCGAGCGCACCGCCTGCCGGTGCGCCGCTAAGCTCCCTTCTCAGGCGCCTTCTTGGCGCCGCGGCGCCCGTAGCTCAGTGGATAGAGCGTCCGCCTCCGGAGCGGAAGGTCGCGTGTTCGAATCACGCCGGGCGCGTGGGAGGTGCAGGTACGGCATCTCCCAACGCAATGGCACACGCGCGTGTGCAGGTCGGACCTACCCACGGCGCGGCTCGTCTCGCCAGATCGTCGCGTGCAGGGCAAAGGCGGCTACATGCGCGCTTTCGGACCCACCGAGTCAAGTCTGCGGCGTACTCCTCCGAAGAGTCACGGAGAAGTCCTCCCACCCGCCGACCACCGATTCCTATCCTCATCTAAGCCCCTCCTAACCGCCGCTTTAGGCCATTGGGCGAGGCTTCGAGGCCGGGCTGTCGAACATCTCTCTGCTCAATGACAAGACCGATCGCCAAACGCTTCACCGCCGGTGCGCTGGCCGTCCTCGCAGTGCTCGCCGCTCTCGGCGGGATCGCGCCCTCACTCGCGGGCGCCGAGAGCGCGGCCGTGAGCGCGAACTGGTCCGGCTACGCCGTCACGGGGACTTCGAGCAGCTCACGGCTCGACCGCGTCTCGGGCAGATGGGTGCAGCCGACCGGCAGGTGCGTGAAGGGCCAGGAGACCTACTCGGTGACGTGGGTCGGCCTCGGCGGCTTCAGAGAAGGCTCCAAAGCACTGGAGCAGACCGGCACCGCCGTCGACTGCACGAGCTCCGGTCGCGCGATCTACTCGGCGTGGTATGAGCTCGTCCCCGCCGCTCCGGTGACGATGCAGCTCACGGTCAACCCCGGCGACACGATGGCTGCCTCGGTGGCCGAGAATGCGGGCAGGACGATCCTGCAGGTGCGCGATCTGAGCACGGGCTCATCCAGGACTGCGATGCGGACGGTAGCCGCGCCGGACATCTCCTCTGCCGAGTGGATCGTGGAGGCGCCCTCGCTGTGCTTCACGAGCACGCACTGCACGCCGTTGCCGCTGACGGACTTCGGCACCGTCTCATTCTCTGACGCTGCGGTGAGCATCGCCAAATCTCAGCGCGTCGCGATCGACGCACGCACCCTGAGGGTGACGCGCCTTGAACTGCGCGACTACGCCCAGGGACCTGGCCGGCGCTTCACGGCGGCAGTCACGCCCGCCACCGGGATCGCCTCCGCGCTCTCGGCTGCCGGCAACGCCTTCACAGTGACCTGGGAAGCGCTCACCGGCGAAAGCGAAGGATCGCAGGCGTCGCAGCCGTCCAGCATCACCAGCGCAGCAGCATCAATCCGACGCTGACACCCGGCCCGACGGTGATCACCAGGCCGTGCTCGCCGGCAAGCGGCTGGCGCTGGGCGATGGTGCGCTGGATCACGTAGAAGATCGAGGGCGTGCCGACGTTGCCGTGCTCGGCCAGCAGTTGATAGCTGACCTCGACCTCTTCGTAGGGCAAATTCAGAGCTTCGCGCGCGCAGTCGATGATGCGCCGGCCGCCCGGATGGATCATCCAGTGGTCGACCATGTGCCCGGTCATGCCCGAGCCGGCCAGGAATCGCTCGACCAGGTCGCCGAGATTCTCCGCTGCGATGTCAGGCAGCTCCCTGACCAGGTGCAGATAGCTGCCCTGCGGGGCAAGCTGCATCCGCACAGCGCCTAGGCTGTCGGGGATCTGATGGACCTGGGAGGCGAGGATCCTGGGCCCCTCGCCCTGTTGCGCCGCGTCGATCAGCATGGCGCCGCAGCCGTCACCGAAGATCGAGGAGCCAACGGTCTTGCTGCGAGCGTCGCCCTCCGCCGCTCCCGTGAGCAGCCCTGACATGCTCTCGGCGCCGACGATCAGTGCCATCTTCTCCGGGTGCTCGGGCAACGCGCGCTGCGCCAGCCGGATCAGCGGCACCGCGCTCGCGCAGCCCACGCCGACCAGGTGGTACTTGTCTGTCGCCGGGTCCATCTGGAAGTGCTCGATCAGCCGATGTGCGATCGTCGGGCAGCCAAGCGAATAGAGGCTTGCGGAGATCACGGTGCCGATCCGAGCAGGGTCGACGTCGAGCTTCTCCACCGCCTCGACGGCCGAGGCCATCAGGTGCTCCTCCACCTCCGGGGTACGCCCCTGGAGCGTCTCGCGCAGCATCTCGGGCGTGAGGTGCATCCTGCGTCTCTTCACGCCACAGCGACTGAAGATGCGGCGGGCGAAGGGATCGTCCGCAAGTCCGAGCAGATCGAGCATCTGCTGCTGGTCGAGCGTCACCGCAGGGTCGGCCGTGGCGATGCCTGCTATCCGCGGTAGCGCCTGCACCTGGGACGCGGCGAGAGCCTCGCCTGGCAGCGCGCGCGGGGCAACCGGTCGCAATGGTGCGACGGCGACATCCTCGTCCTTGCCGGCCGCGTCGATCCCAAACCGGCTCCGGAACGCCTCCCTGCCGTTGAGGTGCGGAAACGGCGTGCTCGGCACGGGCACCGAGAGGAACTCGCACAGCGGCTCCCAGCCCTCGCGGATGTCGTAGATCAGCAGCCGCTCCGGGGGCACGGTCCCAACGACCTGCAGCCTGTGGCGCTCGAAGACCTCCAGCGCGTAGTCGCGCTCGGCGAACCTGCCGTCGAAGAGGTCTTCCCAGATCGCCGTTTCCACCGCCTTGAGCATCGGCGAGGAGTCGCTTGCACCATCGGGCGCGCTCCTCATCCCGCGCGTGGCATGAAGGCTCGCGTGGCAGCTCTCATACCACGCCTCCGGGTCCCTCACGCTGAGTATCACCTTGGCCTCTGGGAACGCTTCCAGCATCTCCGGATAGAAGCGCGCGCCAAGCCAGTCCACGGTGGATCCCCAGCCGTCGAAGGTCTTGCGCCAGTCGATCGGCTGGCCGTTTGCCACCTGCTCCCAATGTGAGGCACCCGAGGAGGTCTGAGCGCCTCGCAGCGACTCCATCGAATGCAGGCAGGGACCCGCGCCAAGCTCCTCCAGCGCAACCTTCAAGGACATCGTGCCTGTGCGGCCGAATCCGGCACCGATCACCTTCAAGAAGCGGCCTCCTGATCTTGGAGCATGAGCCTGTCGGACAAGACGATACTGAACCAACCCGCCGGCACCGCAAAAAGCGCGCAAAACAGGGCTGATCGCGATGTCCTGCACGTCGGCGGAGAGGCGATCGACCGATTGCTCCATGCGATCTCTGCCACGCCCTCTCGTGCCCTCAGCGCGTAGGCTGAGGGTTGTGAATCGGCTTCACAGCAGAGATCGCAGCCTGCCCGAGCCACCCGTGGCGTGCGACCGGTGCGGCGCCCGCCTGGAGACACACGGGTGTTGAAGGTCGCCCAGATCGTCGTGGTCGCGATCCTTGCGGTGGCCTACGCGCTGCGGGCGCGTCATCTGGCCAAGGCTGGGCAGCAGATCGCAAGAGCGAGGCTCATCAGCGTGGCCGCCGGGCTCGTGGTCCTGCTGGCGACGATGCTGCTGCTCGCGCAGCCCGGCAGAGAGACGCTCTATTGGCGCACCGTCGAACGCCTGCTGATCGGCGACCTCGGGAGCCTGCTGATCGCGATTGGCCTCACAGCACCGTTGCTGGCACCACTGACGGCAAGCCCCCTGCGGCGCCTGGGATTGCTTGCGCGACCGCAGGTCGCACTGGCGCTTTGGGTCGCCAACCTGCTCGTATGGCAGTGGCCGGCCATCTTCGACGCAACCCTGCGCCACGATTCGCTGACGCTGGTCGAGGATCTGCTGCTGATCGTCGTGAGCCTGAACATGTGGAGAGCGTACCTGGATGCTGTCGCTTCGACGCCTGCGCGGATTAGCCCCTACGGGAGCATCGCCTACGTCCTGATCGCACGGATGGTCGGCATAGCGCTTGGGTGCGTGGCGATCTGGTCGCCTGATGTCTACTACCCCTACTACCTGCGCATCGACACTGCGTCCTCGATCTCCCCCCTTGCAGACCAGGGCATCGCTGGCGCAATCATCCTCGCCGAGATGGCGTTGGTCACGATCGGAGCGCTGCTCTGGATGAGTGCGCGCCTCGGCCGCCAGCCGGCGCCGGCAGCAGCTCAGGCCGCCGAGGCCGAGCCGGCGCAGGCCGCTGGCTCGGCGTTCGCAGTGGACGCCCAGACCTAGCGTCCTAGCGCAGAGCGAAGGCGGCGCTGGTGACGTTGCGAGCGGGCTCGTCCTGGCCTCCCGCAAACGCCGCCTCGAACTCCTCGAAGCTGGGCGCGATCTGCGTGGTCTCGAAGGTGCCCCTGACCGCGTCGAGCGTCTTCAGGCCCTCACCGGTGATGACCAGCACGACCCGCTCCTCGGGGTCGATGTCCCCGCGCTGCGCGAGCTTTGCCAGCACCGCGGTGGTGACGCCGCCCGCAGTCTCGGTGAAGATGCCGGTCGTCTGCGCCAGCAGCGCGATGCCCTGCCTGATCTCCTCGTCGCTGACCGAGTCGATACCACCGCCGCTGCTGCGAGCCAGATCGAGTGCGTAGGGGCCATCGGCGGGGCTGCCGATCGCAAGTGACTTGGCGATCGTCTTGGCCTTCACCGGCTGGCATACCTCCGCGCCGGCGGCGAAGGCATTTGCGACCGGGGCGCATCCGTCTGCCTGCGCGCCGTTCATCGCCGGCAGCTTCCCGCCGACCAGGCCGAGATCGCGCCACTCCTCAAAGCCCTTGGCCAGCTTGGTGTAGAGCGAACCCGAGGCGATCGGCGCGATGCAGCGATCGGGCAGCTCGAAGCCGAGCTGCTCGGCGATCTCGTAGGCAAGCGTCTTGGATCCCTCGGCGTAGTAGGGACGCAGGTTGATGTTGACGAACGCCCAGTCCCTTTCGGCGGAGATCTCCGTGCAGAGCCGGTTGACTTCGTCGTAGTCGCCGTCGATCGCGACCACTTTGGTGCCGTAGATGCCGGTCGCGAGGATCTTCTGCTCCTCGAGGTCTGCAGGGATCAACACATAGGACTCCAGGCCGAGCGCAGCCGCGTGCGCGGCGACCGAGTTGGCGAGGTTGCCGGTCGAGGCGCAGGCCAGCACCTCGAACCCGAGCTCGCGTGCCCTGGTGGCGGCCACCGAGACCACCCTGTCCTTGAATGAGTGGGTGGGGTTGGCGGCGTCGTTCTTGACCCACACCTCGCGCAGGCCGAGTCGCTTGGCCAACCGGTCGGCCCTGATCAGCGGCGTGCAGCCCGCCGGCAGGCCAGCACGCGAGGCCAGGCGCCCGGAGGGACCCGGCTGGCCGCCAACGGTCGGCAGGAAGTCGGCGTAGCGCCAGATGTTCTGCGGGCCACCCTGGATCCGGCGGCGCAGGGCGGCGACATCGGCGCCGAGGCTGGAGTGGTCATAGGCGGCCTCCAGTGGGCCAAAGCAGCGCTCGCAGACGTACTTTGCCTCCAGCGGATACTCGGCCTTGCAAGCCTTGCACTGCAGATGGGTCACAGCCATGGGAGGGGCTCCTTTGAATTCGCTCTTCTTGCCCGCTAAGACCGTGTGGCAAAAGGACGCGAAGCCCGCCACACATCTATCTGGAATTGGCACCTTCCCGCTGCGGAACGGTGGTTGCCGGGGCTTCAAAGGGCCAGTCCCTCCACCCCTCTGGATGTGTCCAGCTATGTCAGCCGCGAAGTATACCCAAGGATCGGCGGCACGCAACCCGCGCTTTAGCACGCGTGCAACGCGGTAACCGCGTGCCCGCACCGGTGTAGCCAGTCGCGATGAGCGCACCCAGCGAGCAGGCGCTGCAGCCGCGAGGCCATGGGCGGCCTTCCAGCGACACGGATCAGCTGCAACGGATGCCCGCGGACTTCGAGACGATCGCGCGCGCGCCGAAGAAGCGGATGCTCATCATCGTCAACCCCTACGCGACGACTGTCTCCGACCGCCTGCGCCACCTGGTCGTGTACGCGCTGCAGGGCCGCTACGAGCTGGACGCCGTGGACACCGAGGCACGCGGCCACGCGATCGAGATCTGCAAGGAGGCCGCCCACGAGGGCTACGACGTGGTGGTGGCCTTCGGCGGCGATGGCACCGTCAACGAAGCGGCCAACGGCCTGATGGGCTCGAGCACGCCGCTCTCCTGCCTGCCGGGCGGCTCGGCAAACGTGTTCGGCAAGATGCTCGGCATCCCCGGCGACCTGGTGGAGGCCACCGAGCACCTGCTGGCGATGGCCGACGACTGGCAGCCGCGCATGGTCGATCTAGGCATCGTCAACGGCCGCTGCTTCACCTTCTCCTCCGGCCTTGGCATAGACGCGAGCGTCGTGGAGCGCGTGGACTCGAACCCGCGCCTGAAGGCGCGCTACGGGCCGTGGTTCTTCACCTGGGCGGCGATCTCGAGCTACACGCGCCGCTACCTGCTCAACCCCCCACACCTGACCGTGCAGGCCGCCGACCAGCGACTGGACGGCGTGACCGCCGTGGTCCAGAACGGCTCGCCGTTCACCTACTTCCAGAACCGGCCGATCGAGATCGCACAGGGCCCCGCGCTCGACTCTGGGACCCTGGCCGGATGCGTGCTGCACAGAGCCACGCCCGCGGCGATGCCGTTCATCGCCTGGCGCGCGCTCTCCCAGCGCGCCAAGGTCGTCTCCCACCGCCAGATCACCGGCATCGACTCGTTCACGGAGATGACCGTCGCAAGTAGCGACGGACGGCCGCTCCCCCTGCAGGTCGATGGCGACTTCGTGGGCGAGGTGCAGGAGGCCCGCTACTCGATCCGGCCGCGGGCGCTGCACGTCATCTCATAGACGACTCCAAGCGATCCGGCCAGTGGCGACACGAGGACCATGGATGGACGATCGGCGGGCAAGACCCGATCGGCTGCCGTGAGGTCACGCAGAGACGGCGCCCCACGGCTGCAGCCATTGCAGCGGCCGATCGACCCAGAAGCCTACGTTCTGATTTCGACGCTTCAGAGATCGTCATTTGCTCAGTCGTTGTCGTCGACACATAGCTGCCGAGTAGACCCGGCGCTTTAGGTTCATTGCTTTTCATGAACAGCCGTTCCGGCTCGCCTGATGATAGTTCTAGCGTCATCGCGCCTGTTTGACCACTTCTCTTACGCGGCCTTTTCGCCCGGATGTAAGCCATCTCTTCCAAGACTGGGCACGGAAACATCTTGCTGCTCCGGCGACCAGCTGGGCGCTCGCATCGCCGCCACCGGCCTCCTGGAAACAATGCCGTCTACCGTCGGTGACTACAGATCGAGCATCTCGATCGTCAAAATCCGCTTGCCTGAGCCCTTCCCTGGCCGCCCGCCGGCACCACCTTGAACACTGGTTATCCTTGCGCTTGACGCTCGGCGGGTAACCATGCGACTCTCTTTCCACCCGTCGGCGGGGCATGCATGACGCACCGTCCGCCGGGCAGTCAAGCAATCATCTGGAGCAGGCCGGACGACACGGAACAAGCGCTACCAGGCCCCAGGCCGTCGGCTGACCCCCGCGCCTCAGGCATCGCCCGAAGGCAATGACGCCGGAGCCAGTAAGAAACACCCATTGACGAGACCTTGGAGCCGACGTAGCGTGCACACTGTGTCGCGTCTGAATTTGCTTCGGATAGAGCGACAAGGAGAACAGAATACAATGCGAAATGCCAAGTTAGGCATCCTGGCGCTGATCGCTGTTTTTGCGTTCGGCGCGTTGGCGGTGGCGAGTGCGTCGGCTGTTCAACCCGAATTCAACACGGAAAGCGGCAAAACATTATCATTTTCCGCCAGTGGTGGATTAGCGACATTGTTAGGCGAAGAGCTAAAAGTCAGAGCCGAAATCATGTGTGAAAAAAGCTCGACAACTGGCGAAATATTAAACAAAACGCCATTAGCCGACAACATCGCAATCACGTTCACGGGCAAATGCAAAGAGTCAATCGCCGGAGGGACCGCGTCCTCGTGCACCGAACCGATCACTGTCAAGCCAGCGCGTGGCGAGATCGGGTTAGCTGCTAAAGAAGAGGTGGGGATAGTCCTAAAACCCTACAATAGCGCAGGCGAATTCGTCGAAACAACGTGTGGTAGCAATAAAACCACAGTGGATGGCGAAATCATCGGGCTATACCCTGAAACGAAAAACTATAACAAGCTAGAGAAATCAGCAGAACAGGCCTTCAACGCAAAAGGCACGACGCAGGAACCGACGGAAATCGAATTATTAGGCGTCAAAATGACCAAAGTCGAACTAAAAGTGTCCGGCGCATTCGGTGAAAAATCCTCACAGATCACAATCGCAACCGTCACAAATGATGGAGGCATCGAAATCAAAACGTAGTAAAGTCGTGCAGTAGACAACGCCGGCTGTAGTAAGGGCCAGCGAGGCGCAGTCCGTCGCCGGACGGATCCTGTGGCGGGCTGCGCTGCCGTCTGGGGAAGGCAAGCCGTCCACCGCGGATTGGGAGCGAACCAGGAGAAAGAGGAAAGGATGAGTGTGCGAGTGAAGATCACCCGATGCGGCATGGCATTGGCAACGGCAGCTCTGGCAGCCGCATGTATGGGTGGCATCGTTGCCCCAGGAGCGCTCGCGCATGGGGATGCCAACATGGGCGTCTGTCCGTCAGCCACTGAATTGTCGGCAGGGTTTCTCGCATCGCTACCTGACTGCAGATCCTACGAGGTGGTAAATCAAGCAAATTCTTCAGACACAGCAATTGTCATTCCGGAATACGGGTTCGCCGAAGGCGAACATTTCCAATATGGGACCGTATTGCCCTTGCCCGGCGCAGAAGCGGGCAACGGGATAAACGAGCATTTTCTGGCAACAAGAACCGGCCAGGGGTGGCAACAAAAGGCGCTGTCGACACCACAGGGCGAAGGACCACGCGAAGAGTCCCTTGGAGCTGAGGGTCAGACCCATGGTCTGATATTCACCCGCGGCTTTAACACTGCGCTCGTCATGTCGCCGTTCCAGGACCCCACAGAAACACCCCGCCTCAACGAAAGCACTGGGGACATGGTCTACGCCCTCTCGCTAGGCTCCGGCGGCGGGGTCTCGACCGTATCTCTCCCGGACTCTGGAAAGCTCACCCAGAGCATGATCGAATATCCCTCGATCTACGGTTCAGACGACATAGCATTCGCGACTGGCTGGGGAATGTTCCTGGTGGGAGCCTCTGAAGACGGCAACAGGGTATTCTTCGTCACCAGCGCGAAACTCGATATTGCGCCGGGTACACCTGAAGACACACACAAGGCCGGCTCGGAGATCTATGAGCGCACCGCCGACCACACCTATCTGGTCGGGATATTGCCGGACGGCGAAGTGCCCGTGTGTGGGGCAGAAGTTGGACAGAGCGACGACGATACCACGGGCGGAGAGACGCTTCATTACGATTATGGAGCTGTCGCTCCGGACGGGTCGAACGTTGTCTTCAGAGTGCCCGGTCACAACGCGTTTGGCGCCCCATGCACGGAATCCGAAAGCGGGGTCTTCCTGCGCAACGTGGTAGAAAACACGACGGTCAAACTCAATGGAGAATTGTACGTCGGACGAGCGGGTGTGGACGGCGCAGAAGAAAAGATCCTGACGGCGGGTGCCGGTAAAATCTTCGAGTACGATGTTGCCTCCAGGCAGACAGTGGAAGTCGCTTCGGAAAGCACTGGCCTCTTGGCCTACTCGGCCGACGGCTCTCGCGTCTACTATCTGGGCCCCGAAGAAGGCATATACCTCTACGAAGAAGGCGCCCCTTCGCCAAAGCTCTTGCCCCGAACACTGCATAGCCGGTACGGCGGCAACGGTGTCAAAGAAGAACCAGGCAGACTGAACGACCACTTCCAAGGTGGCATGATCGAAACTGGCGAGGAAACCGCCGCTGGCAAAACCATAGCGGACGCGCCGGTGACGACGCCAAATGGAAAGTACCTCATGTTCGTCAATCCCGAGCCCTTGACGGATTATCAGACTTGCGTCGAAAGCGCGGGCGAAGAATACTGCCACTACGAGGCCTATATATACAGTGTCGGCACCGGCGAAGTGACCTGCATCTCATGCGACCCACAAGCGGCACCGTTGAACGGTAACGCGGGCTTCATAGCGGGAACGTTCCACGAAGAAGCGGAGTCGTCCTTCGTGCCGATCACACCGCCGCTCATCGACAGCAGCCCGGGCGAAGATGGAAAAGAAGCGGTGATGCGGGCGGTGTTCGAGACCACGGAAGGGTTGGTGCCGCAGGACGTGAATGGCGCAATGGACGTCTACGAGTGGGAGCAGGCAGAAACCAATGGCTGCAGCACGGCCAGCCTGAAACTCGCGAGCCTCAAAGAAAGCTCTGCCTACAGCGAAGTCGATCACGGTTGTCTGTATCTGTTGACCTCCGGAGTCGGTGAGGAAGTACCGAACACCTTTGGCAGTACCGATGGCACGCATCTGGTCGGCGCCAGCGAAGACCTGAAGGACGTCTACGTTCAGACCACTGAACAGCTGTTGCCGGGCCTCGACAACGCTGAACACATCTACGATATTCGCATTGATGGTGGGTTCCCGCCTGTCGCGCTGTCCGCGGGCTGCGAAGCGAGCCTCTGTAGGCCTGAAAGCGGAGAGCCTCCTGTGCTTGGGGCACCGGCAAGCGTCGGATTCTCCGGCGCGGGCAATCTGAAACCCGCGGTCAAATCAAAACCAAAGGCCGCAGGCCCCACCCGCAAGCAGAAGCTGGTACGGGCGCTGGCTAAGTGCAAGCGAGATGCCAATCGGCGCAGGCGGACAGTGTGCGAAAGGCAGGCGCGACTCAGATATAGGACGAAGGCGAGCGGCAACACGCACCGCCGGCACAGGGGAGGGTCAAAATGAGTGGCGTAGAGCGTTTTAGGCGCGGCGCCGGGTGCGTTGGTGTCCTCGCGTGTGTCATGGCCGCCTGGCTGGCGACCACGGTGTCTGCTTTCGCTGGGCCGACCTATACCTTGGGTGGGTTCGCGGGCAGCGAACGTGGCCATCTGGGAGGTGAATTCTGGAAATACAGCCCGAATGGTCTAGCCGTCGATCCGGCAGGCGGAGACGTTTACGCTGTCGACGGCTCGAACGAGAGGGTTCAGAAGTTCGACTCGAAAGTCACGCCAAGCTTCCTGGCCGCGTGGGGATGGAAAGTCAACGAAGGGGGAAGCGAAGCGTTTGAAATCTGCGTCGAAGCTTCTAAATGCGAACAGGGCACCGAAGGGGGCGGCGCCGGTCAGTTCGGTGGCGAATCGATCGGGGAAGAGGCGACCGGCGTAGCGGTTGATCCGACCAACCACGACGTGTACGTAACCGACAGCGTGAACAATCGCATCGAGTCCTTCGAAGCGGACGGTAAATATCTTCATCAGTTCAACGGCGTCGACGTCGATGGAGCTCCGGTGGCAAAACCGGCCCCGGAAGGGCTCTCCTTCCCGACCGGCATAGCCGTGGACGCGACCGGTCATGTTTACGTGGAGGACAAGGGTCATGATCTCATCGATCGGTTCAGCGCCTCCGGCGAATATGAATGCCAGATCACGGGCAAAACACCGGGCGCCGCGACGGAGTGCGATGCTTCGGGCAGCGGCACGGCGGCGGGAGACCTTTCGCTCGTATCCGAAGACGCGGGATTGGCCGTGGACTCCTCCGGCAACATCTATGTTGCCGACACGGGCAACAACGTCATCGATGAGTTCAGCTCATCCGGCGCATTCGTGCAGACGTTCGGCGAAGGTGTTTTGAGCGCGCCGCTGGCGGTCGCTGTTGACAATGCCGGCAATGTGTTCGCACTGTCCGAAAGTGACACCATCTATGAGTTCGACTCCGCGGGCACGACCGTCGCGGAGTTCGCGGCGCTCACGGCGAACGGATCGCAGGGCAAAGGCGACGCGCTGGCGGTTACCGCGGATGGAAGCCGCGTGTACGTGGCCAACAACGAATCTTTCGAAAAAGAGATGCTCGTCTACGGTCGCTTCGCTACGCCTACCACCGAACCGGCGTCGACTCCAGTGCTGGGCAGCGCAACGTTGAACGGCACGATCAATCCACACGGCCTTCCCGTCGAAGCCTGCGAATTCGAATGGGGCAAGGGCTCAAGCGGTGCCTACGAACACTCGCTTCCATGCGCGCAATCCCCGGGGGAAATCGGCTCGGGCGAAGCGCCGGTACCCGTCAGCGCCGAACTGAGCGGCCTGGAAGCCTACGGTTCCTACCACTATCGCCTCGCCGTGCGCAATGCCACCGGCCCGACGTCCGGGGCGAACGTCACAATGCTGGCGAGCATCGATGTCTTCGGTTTCCAACTAGCCGGAACGAACGGGCTCGCGATCAACGTCGGCGAATCGGGCTTCGTCGAAGAAGACGGCTTGACGGTAGCCAACCCGGCGGCACCGGATTCGCAGGCCGGCTCGCACCCATTCGCGATGACGACCCGGTTCGTCGTGAACACCGAATCGAATGGCAATCTGCCGCCGCGAATGGCACCCAAGGACTATTACGTAAATATTCCCGCCGGCTTTGCCGGAAGTGTCGCGAAGGTGCCGCGCTGCCAGATGAGCGAATTGAGTCGCTTCGACGGAAAATCTACTCCGACGGGCTGTCCGGCCGCGACGCAGGTCGGCGTCGTGAGGCTGTTCGAACGGAGTAACGCGGGTGTCGTCGAACCGTCGCCGGATCTCACCGCGGTGTACAACATGGTCCCACCTCCCGGCGCGCCAGCCGAGCTGGCATTCGGTGTGGCCGGCATCGATGCCGTGCCGGTGACGATTCAGGTGCGAAGTGACAGCGACTACGGCATCACCGCCGAGGTCCGCAACGTCTCGGAGATCATACAGATCGACGGCTCGCAGCTGACGCTTTGGGGGGTGCCGGCAAATCCGGCGCACAACGGTGAACGGTTCGCGTCGGGTAGCGCAGGGTTCCGCGAAATAAGCGCAGCGCCAGAACAGGTGTCCGCAGGGACCCCGGAAGTGCCGTTCCTCACCAACCCGACGAAGTGCGGCTCCGTGGCAGAAGCGACGATCATGGCCGATTCGTGGCTACACCCGGGCGGGCTTGCGGCCGACGGGAGGCCGGTGCCGGACTCGGAAAACTGGGCCACGGTCCACACCCAAATGTTCCCGAATGGCGTCACTGGCTGTGGCAAGCTGACCTTCAAACCGCAGATCGAAGTCGAACCGACGACCACGGTGGCAGACTCGCCTATGGGCATGATCGTCGACCTGAAAGTGCCACAGAACGAAGGCCCGGACAATCTCGCGACCTCGTCATTGGAGAAGGCGACGGTGACGCTGCCCGCGGGCGTATCCATCTCGCCGTCGGCGGGCAACGGCCTTGAAGGGTGCACGCCTGAACAGATCAAGCTGGACTCTGAAGCGCAGCCGGAATGCCCGAACGCGTCACAGATCGGCAAGCTCGAACTGACGACGCCTCTGTTGCCCGAACCACTCATGGGGCGCATCTATCTGAGCTCGCAGCGCTCGGGCAACCTGTTTCACATGTTCCTCGTGATCGAAGGCCAGGGCGTGCTCGTCAAGCTGGAAGGCGACGTCGAAGCAAACACGAGCACCGGTCAGCTCGTCTCGACATTCAGCAAAAACCCCCAGCTGCCGTTCAGTGACCTGAAGCTGACCTTCTATGGCGGCTCCAATGCGTCACTGGCAAGCCCGCAGCAGTGCGGGAGCTATACGCCGACCAGCGAACTGGAACCATGGTCGCACGACGAACCCGACGAACAGCCGACTGGTACGCCGAACGCGGTGCCCCCCATCCGGTCGTTCACGATCGCCTCCGGCTGCGGCAACGGTTTCGCACCAAGCTTCACGGCGGGCGTGACCAACCCGGTCGCGGGCGCCTATGCGCCGTTTGACCTGTCCTTCTCAAGAGAAGACGGCGAACAGGACCTCTCCGGGCTGCAGGTCAAGATGCCGCTCGGGTTGGTCGGCAAGCTCGCCGGAGTTGCTGAGTGCAGCGGAATGCAGCTCGCGGCTGCCGAACACAGCAGCGGTGCCGCCGAGAAGGCAGCACCGAGCTGTCCCACCGCAAGCGAAGTCGGGACTGTGGAGGCAGGTGCCGGACCCGGCAGCACACCGTTCTTCCTACCAGGCAAGGCCTATCTGACAGGCCCCTACGAGGGCGCGCCATATGGCTTGGCGGTGGTGGTTCCCGTGCTGGCCGGACCGTTCGACCTCGGCACCGTGGTCGTGCGGTCGCGGATCGAAATCAACCCGCATACCGCGCAGGTGACCGTGACAAGCGACCCATTCCCGCAGATCCTGGACGGAATCCCACTGCGGATGCGCCGCGTGGACGTCCAGGTCAGCAGACCCGAATTCACGTACACCCCGACCACCTGCGAACCGACTCAGATCACCGGCACGCTCACCTCGGCGAGCGGGACGCAACACGCGGTCGCCTCGCGCTTCCAGGTCGGCGACTGCGGCAGCCTGCCGTTCAAGCCGACGTTCTCGGTATACACGCACTCTGGGCACACGAAACGAAACGGTGCCTACCTGCGCGTGAAGGTGACCTCCGGCATTGGTCAGGCGAACGTCGGAAGCGTGTTCGTGGAACTGCCGAAGATCCTGCCAGCGAGAGACGAAACCTTGAAACTGGCATGTTCGGCCAAGCAGTTCGCAGAAAACCCTGCCGGCTGTCCCGCCGGGTCTCGCGTCGGGACCGCGGTCGCGCACACGCCGATCCTCGGCACGGCTCTGACGGGTCCGGCGATCTTCGTCTCCCACGGCGGAGCGGCTTTCCCAGACCTCGCGGTGGTGCTGCAGGGCAGCGGTATCACGGTGGAGCTCGAAGGCAGCACCAACATCGTCAAAGGCATAACCAGCTCCGACTTCAAGTCGGTGCCCGACGTGCCCGTCAGCAGCTTCGAACTGACGCTGCCGCCGAGCTCGCATTCGGCGCTCGCGGCTGAGGGCAACCTCTGCTTCAAGACCGTGCGCAAGGGCAAACGGAAGGTCAAGCAGGCTGTGAAGCTGGTCATGCCCACGACGATCACCGGCCACGACGGAGCGCAGATCAAGCAGCGCACCCTGATCCACGTCGAAGGCTGCGCCAAGGTAGCTGCGAGCAAAGGCAGCTCCGGTAAGAAAGGGAAGAAGAAGAAGAAGAAGTAGATGATGGCCGGCGGTCCGGTGCTACCGAGGGTCTCGGAGGCGCCGGATGGTCGTTCATCAACTTGCCGCAACGAACCGGGGCTTCAGAGTGGCCTTGGAGGACAGGCAAGCCCGTCAAGGATGAGCCAAGCAAGGCATGAGCGGGTCCGCCTGCCACAGGACGTTGCCTCGCACCACTCGCCCTGAGCGGAACGCGCATGTTCTCTATTCGGTCGGCCGTCTCAGCCCGCGACGCCCGGAGTCACCCGGTACGCGTCGAACACCGACTCGGTGTTGCGCAGCTTGGTGATCGCGCTCTTGAGCGCGTGGGTGTCGGGCACCTCGATCACGAACCTGTTCTTGACCATCGGCGGGTTTGACAGGCAACGCGCTTCCAGGATGTTGGTGCCCGACTCCGAGAAGATCCTGGAGATGTCCTCCAGCAGTCGGTGACGATCCCAGGCGTCGATCTGCAGCTCCACGACGAAGGAGCTCTGTTGGGGGCCTCCGCCCCAGGAGACATCCGTGAAGCGCTCCGGGCTGCGCTTGAGCAGCGCGGTGTTCGGACAGTCCTCGCGATGGATCGTGATGCCGCGGCCAAGCGATATGTAGCCGACGATCGGATCGCCCGGCACGGGCCGGCAGCACTTGGCCAGGCGCAGCATCACGTCCTCGACGCCCTGCACCTTTATGCCGTACTGGTCTGAGGACTTGGTTGCGCGCCGCGAGGGCCGCCCCACACGCAACATCTCCGCGGCGGCGGTTTCGCCCGAGTCGGCGGCCTCGCCGCGCTTGAGGCGCTGCAGGACCTTGTCGACCACCGCCTTCGGGGAGACCTTGGCCGCGCCGAGCGCGATGTAGAAGTCGTCGGCTTTGCGGTAGCCGAGGTCGCGGATCACGTCGGCCAGCAGCGTCGAGCCGGTGATCTTCTGCGAGGGCAGGCCCGCCTTCTTGAGGTGTTCCTGCAGCGTCTCGCGACCGATGTGCTCGGTGTCCTGGCGCGACTCGGCCTTGAACCACTGCTTGATCTTGTTGCGGGCGCGCGTGGTCTTCACCAGCGAGAGCCAGTCGCGCGAGGGGCCACGCTCGCGCTTTGAGGTGATGATCTCCACGATGTCGCCGGAGCGCATCTCGTAGTGCAGCGGCACGATCTTGCCGTTGACCCGGGCACCGATGCAGCGGTGGCCGATCTCGGTGTGCACCTCATAAGCGAAGTCGAGCGGCGTGGCGCCCGCCGCCAGGGCCTTGACTTCGCCCTTGGGCGTGAATACGTAGACCTCGTCCTCGAAGAGGTCGCTCTTGAAGGTCTTCATGAACTCGCTGGGATCGGAGAGATCCTTCTGCCAGTCGAGCATCGAGCGCAGCCAGCGGTGCTTGGCCTGCTCATCGGGGCCGGCGCTGCGCTTGCCCGAGCCCCGGCTCTCCTTATACATCCAGTGCGCCGCGACCCCGTACTCGGCCAGTTCGTGCATTTCGTGGGTGCGGATCTGGATCTCCAACGGCTGCCCCTCGGGCCCAATGATCGTCGTGTGCAGCGACTGGTACAAGTTGAACTTCGGCATCGCGATGAAGTCCTTGAAGCGGCCCGGCAGCGGCTTCCAGAGCGAGTGGATCGCGCCCACTGCGGCGTAGCAGTCCTTCACCGAGTCGACGATCACGCGCATCGCGGTGAGGTCGTATATCTCGTTGAACTCCTTGCCCTTGTGGGTCATCTTCGAGTAGATCGAGTAGAAGTGCTTGGCGCGGCCTGATATCTCGGCGTGGATACCGAGCGCCTGCAGCTCGCGCGCAAGGTACTCGCCCGCCTGCGCGACATAGCGCTCGCGCTCTCTGCGCTGCTGGGCCACGAGCGCCTTTATCTCCTGGTACTTGCGGGGGTGAAGCGTCGCGAAGGCGAGATCCTCGAGCTCCCACTTCATCGCGTGGATACCCAGGCGATGCGCGATCGGCGAGTAGATCTCCAGGGTCTCCTTGGCCTTTTCGATCTGCTTCTGCTTGGGCAGCGCGTCGATCGTGCGCATGTTGTGAAGACGATCGGCCAGCTTGATCAGAATCACCCGTTCGTCGGTGGCCATCGCGACGAGCATCTTGCGGTAGTTCTCCGCCTGCGCCTCATCGCGCGAGGTGAACGTGATCCCGGTCAGCTTGGTGACGCCGTCGACGATCTTGGCGATCGTCTCGCCGAAGCGCCCGCGTACCTCCTCGATCGAGGCGGAGGTGTCCTCGACGGTGTCGTGCAGCAGCGCCGCGCACAGCGTCTCGGTATCGAGGCGCATGCCGGCGCAGATCCTCGCCACCCCGACGGGATGCACGATGAAGTCCTCGCCCGAGCGTCGCCGCTGGTCGGCGTGATGCTCGCAGGCGAAAACGAACGCGTCTTCCACGCGTGGGCGATCGATCTCAACCGCGGAGTCGGGTGCGTGCTCTGAGACGATCGCGAACAGGTCGTCAAGCAGCCTGCGCTCCAGGTCGGTCAGCTGCGCGCGCACAGCGGGAGGCTCGGCAGCTGGCGCCGGAGCCTGCGCCGGACCGCTGACCCCGGTGGGCTCTGATGCGTGCGTTGGATCCCCGGTGCTCGCCATGGTTCTAGGTTACGGCACCGCGAGCGCCAACTGAAGCGGCTCAGGATCTGCTGCGGCTCTGTGGCTTTCAGCGATGGCGCCCGTGGCGGGCGTCTCACGGGCGGCCAGGTGCCTCAGCACCAGCCGCGGCTCGCAGGCTCCGCGCCACTCGTTCACCTCCAGCGTGAACGTCGCATCGACCGGCTCTCCCTCTGCCACCGGGAGCGTGGCGCCGGTGCCGAAGGAGACCGCCGAGGCGTGCGCGCCGTCCCCGAGGACCCGGAAGCGCACGTGCTTGCCTTCGCCCATCGGCTGCACCTGCGCAAGCTCTGCGTCCCTGATCAGCAGGCAGACGGTCGGGTTGCCGCGACCGAAGGGCGCAAGGCGAGCAAGCTCCTCTGCCAGTGGCAGACCCAGCTGGCTGACAGAGACGACCGCATCGACGCGCTCCACTGCCACCAGCGCATCCTGATCGATCCTCTCGCCCGCATAAGCGGCAAAAGCGGCCCGAAATGCCTGCAGCTGCTCGCGGCCGATCTCCACGCCGCAGGCAGCGCGGTGGCCGCCGTAGGCGCGTAGATGCGTGGCGCAGGCGGCAAGGCCGTCGAGCAGGTCGAAGCCGGGGACGCTGCGTCCCGACCCACGCCCGCCTTCGCCCTCGAGGCCGATGAGCACGGCGGGCCGGCCTGTGGCCTCGGCGATGCGCGAGGCGACTATGCCGACCACGCCCGGATGCCACCCCTCGCCCGCGAGCACGTATCCAGGCATCGAGCCAAGCTCGCGCACCTGCGCCTGCGCCTCGAAGAGGATCCGCTGCTCGATCTGCCGGCGTTCGCGGTTGCAGCGATCGAGCTCTTGCGCTAGCTGCACCGCCCGCTGCGGACTCTCGGTCATCAGCAGCTCCAGCGGCGCGGCGGCCGTGTGGAGCCGTCCCGGCGCGTTGATGCGGGGCGCCAGCCCGAAGCCGACCGTCCGCGCATCGAGGCGCGCCGGGTCCACCCTCGCGATCTCCATCAGCGCCCGCAGCCCCGGCCGAGTGGTGCTGGCCAGCGCCTTCAGGCCCATCGCCGC
Source organism: uncultured Actinomycetota bacterium (assembly GCA_963790265.1). Lineage (GTDB taxonomy): Bacteria > Actinomycetota > Thermoleophilia > Solirubrobacterales > Solirubrobacteraceae > Palsa-744. The sequence goes on along the minus strand of CAWBNT010000001.1, from coordinate 1,504,531 downwards.
GAGCGTCCGGTTCTCCCCGAGCAGGTCGACGACGTCGGCGATGCTAGCCAGCGCTACGAGGTCGAGGTCTGCGTCCAGCTCGGCCGGATCGCGACCGCTCGCGCTCCAGAGCGCGAGCGTGAGCTTGTGAGCGACCGCCGCGCCGCAGAGGTCGGGGCACGGGTAGCCGCAGAGGCGGGGATGCACGATCGGGGCGTCGGGCAGGCTCCCATCTGCGCGCGGCGCATGGTGGTCGCTTACGAGCACCTCCATCCCGAGGCTGCGCGCGAGTGCGACCTCCTGCACCGAGGCGATGCCGCAGTCGACCGTGATGAGCAGGCGCGTACCGCGCTCGGCGATCATGCGCACCGCCGTCTCTCGGAGCCCGTATCCGGCCGCCCGCTCGGGGATGTGCCAGTCGACCTGCGCGCCGAGCCGGCGCAGCGCCCCCACCAGGAGCGCCGTGGCGCACACCCCGTCGACGTCGTAGTCGCCGTGCACGGTGATGCGTCCACCGTCGGCCACGCGACGGAGGATCGGCTCCAGGGCCCGCTCAATCCCCTGGAAGGACTCGGGGGCGTGCAGCCGATCGGCGCGCAGGAGCTCCCCCGCGGCCACCGGATCGGCAAGCCCTCGGCGCACGAGCGTCTGCGCGAGCGCCTCGCCGATCCCAAGCGCCAGCCGCAGCTTTGCCACGGCCTGTGGCGGGCAGTCGGGGATCTCCAGGCGAGCGCTCTGCACGGCGACGCACCTTACGCGCCGCCAGGGACGGAACTTCAGGCCTGCGTCGCCGTCAGCCGTTCGCGGCGAGCGCCGAGCAAGTAGGTGACGGCGATGCCGATCAGCGCACCTGGCACGGCGTAGAGCACGACCACGACGTCCGTCGCTTTTCCGCCCGGGACTCCAAACGAGGAGGACTTCACCGCGTAGATGATCAGGCCCACGAGAATGGCGCCCGCCAGCGAGCCGATCAGAGCCCCCACGATGCCGCCCCAGAAGCGATCCGGCAGCCAGATCGTGAAGTGCCAGATCGAAAGTCCCATTATCACCCAGCCGAGCATGCCCATCAGCGGCTCCTCCCATGCCTGCGAGAGCGCTGCCTGCGCTGGCGGCGCTTGGCGTCCTTGGATTCCTTGAGCACGACGTCCTCGGGGGCGGCGTCGGCAGACGAATCGCCAGGTCTCTCCGATTCCCCAGCATCCGTGGGCTGGCTCGCGCCGGAAGGCGCTCCGTTTTGCTGCTCGCGCGGCACCGCCGCCTGGCGCGGCACAACTGCCGTGCGGGATCGCCGCCCGCTCGACGGCTCCTGCTCGATGTCGAGGTCTCGCACGAGCGCGTCGAACTCCTCCTTGGATATCTGCTCGCCCGGGTCGTCGGCGCTGACCCTCCCGCGCCCCCGCCGCCTGCGCTTCTCCACGGGCTCGACTTCTGTGGCGGCGCCCCCCGCCGCGGTCGCGTATGCAGGCACCGCGCCGAAGTCGCGCAGCAGGTGCGCCCTGCGGTTGCGGTACACCGGCTCGCGCTCCTTCCAGTGGGTGAGCACGGGCGAGGCTATGAAGATCGAGGAGTAGGCGCCAGAGGCGACTCCGACCATCAGCGCGAACGCGAAGTCTTTCAGTGTCGCGCCGCCGAAGATCAGCAGCGAGACCACCGGCAGCAGCGTGCAAAAGCTCGTCGCCAACGAACGGGTCAGCACCTCGGACATCGAACGGTTGACGATCTGCGAGAAGGCGGCGCGCGGCATCCGCGGCACGTTCTCACGTACTCGGTCGAAGACGATGATCGTGTCGTAGAGCGAGTAACCGAGGATCGTGAGCAGCGCCGCGACGGTCGCACTGGTCACTTCCCTGCCGGTCAGCGCATAGACGCCGGCTGTGATCAGGAGATCGTGCATCAGCGCGATCAGCACCGGAACCGCGTACTTCCACTCGAAGCGCAGCGCGATATAAGCGGAGATCACCAGAAGCGAGGCGATGATCGCGATCACCGCCGCATCCGCGATTTCCCGGCCGAAGGTCGGGCCTATCGAGGTGCCTTCGAACTTGCCGCCACTGATGCCGTACTTCGTTTCCAGCACCGATCGCAGCTCCCGCACCTTCGTCGGCGGCAATTGCTTGACGGAGATCTGGACGCCATTCGCGCCGAGGCCTTTGCTCTTGATGCTCTGCACGACCACGCCGTTGAACTTGGCTTCTTCGAGCGTGCTTGCGACCTTCTGGGGGCTCACCTTGTGAACCAGCGCAGTCTGGATCCGCGTGCCCGACTTGAAGTCGATGCCGAAGTTCAGGCCCCTGGCCCCGATCGCGATCGCGCCGATCATCAGGATCACGCCCGAGAGCGAGAAGAACCATCGCGAGGCGCCCATGAAGTCGAATTTCCACTCGCGCTTCTTGCCACCGGCGCCGAGCGCGGAAGGATGGGTTATCAGGCGCGAGTGGCTCATCGAGGTCAGTGCCGCCTGCGTGGCAAGCACCGCCGTGAAGAGCGTGACCAGCGTGCCGATGCCGAGCGTGAAGGCGAAGCCCTGCACTTCGGCGGTGGCCAGCGCGAACAGGATGAACGCGGTCATGAACGTGACGACGTTCGCGTCAACGATCGCCGAGAAGCCGCGCTTGTAGCCGGTTGCGATGCCCGCCACGACCGACCTGCCGGCGCGGATCTCCTCCTTGACGCGCTCGAAGATCACGATGTTGGCGTCGGCGCAGATGCCGATCGTGAGGATCAGTCCCGCGATGCTGGGCAGCGTCAGCGTGATCGGGATCAGCTTGATCAGCGCGAAGAAGTAGACGCCGTAGATCACGAGGCCACCGATCGCGATCGCACCCAGCACCCGGTAGAAGAGGAGCAGGAAGGCGCAGACGACCAGGAAGCCGATCAGGCCGGCCTTCAGGCCTTCGCTGAGCGCTTCTTTTCCGAGCGTCGCGGAGACCGGCGAGTTGGAGATCAGCGAGAGCTTGATCGGCAGCGCGCCCGACTGGAGCTCGTAGGCGAGGTTCTGGGCGGAGGTGATGGTGAAGCCGCCGCTGATCTGCGAGCCGTTGGTCGAGTCGATGCCTTCCGGGTACTGCTTGAAGTCGATGGAAGGAGCCGTGATCACCTGTTCGTCGAGCACGATTGCGAAGTGCTGGAGGGCGCTTTCGTGTGAGACTCCCGGCAGCGCGGCTTCTTCGCCCCGTTTGGCGATCTGCTTGGTGACCTTTTCGAAGGACGATCCACCCTTTCCGTTGAAGCCGAAGACGACGGCCGGCTGGCCGGTGCCGCTTTCGGATTCCTCGCGCGGGTTCGTGATTTCCGTGCCGCTGAGCGCCGGATCGTCGTTGAGGACGTAGAACCTGTCGGGTTCGGCCTTTACGATCTTGCGCTGCGCATTTTCTTCCGGACGCGCTCTGACAATGATCGTGCCTGGGTTGACATGCGTCGGCTTGAGCGTGGTGTGCAGCTTGGCTTCCTGCTTGGCGGTTTCGAGTTCTTCCTCGGTGCTCGTGGCACTGACGAGGACCGATTTGGCCTTCGAGTCAACCAGGTACCACGTGCCATAACTGCAACCGGCGTCCGGGCTCGTTCCCGGCTTGGCCGCGTTCAGCTGGGCCGTGCAACCATGCCCAAGGGTCGTGGCGTTCTTACGCGGATATGCTGGCCGCTTGGCGGCGCGTTCGACCGCTTCGTACTCGGTCAGCCCGTAGGCGGCGGCTGCCGCATTCCCGCCAGGTCCGGAGACCGCCGGTTGGGAGGTCCCCGCCGGCTTCAGGTTTGGCCCGAGGACGTTCGCCTCCCAGTCATAGAAGTGCATCTGGGCGGTCTTGCCGACCTCTTCTTCGGCACGCTTGGTGTTGCTGAAATCGGGAAGATTGACGTTGATCTCGTCTTTGCCGGTGCGCAGGATTTCCGGCTGGGAGACGCCGAACTGATCGACGCGTTTGTGCATGATTCCGATGGTCTGGCTCATCGCTTCCGAAGTGACCTGCGACTGCGCTGAGGGCTGCGCCTTGTAGACCAGCGAGATCCCGCCTTTGAGGTCGATCCCCAGGTGGGTGGTCTTCAGCACGATCGCAGCCGCCGAGGCTGCCAGCAGCCCCGCGACGATCAGAAGCACGAGTGCGTTGCGACGACGGTCTCGCATCTCTCTGGAGACTACTTCTCAGGGGTCAGGACGAGCAACAAGCCTCCCTCGTCCTCGTCGTAAGCGGGAAAGATGTCGGCCTTGGCCGCCGCCGCCCGGTCGCGCTCGCCGCTCACCTGCACGGGCACCTCGAGCGCTCTGACGCCCCACTCAAGGACCTTCCTCACCGGATCGTCGCCGTTGGAGAACTGCAGTCCCAGCGCCTCGCACGCGTCCTGGCCGATCACCGACTCCTCCTCCAGGCCCGTGAAGGCGAAGGAGTTGCGCCCGCAGCCGATCAGCCTTCCCTCGGAGTCGCAGACGAAGAATGCTGCGTCCGGAGCCGGGTAATAATCATCGAGCAGCTCGAAGAGGAACGCAAAGCCGCACTTCTCGCAGCCCTTCGGGCGCCTGGAGAAGCCGGCGTTGCGCTCGTGATCGCTGGTCCTGTGCCCACAGTTCGGGCAGATGTAGGGATGGGTCATCGACAGACAGAGTAGGGAAGCCGCTCGGGGAAGGTCGCTGCCTGGCGCAACTATTAGCCCGGCTTTAGAAGAGCGCGGGATCGCCGCTCTGAGCACCCACGTCCGGCAGCGGCAGGCCGAGGTGCTCGTAGGCGCCGGCGGTCGCTACGCGCCCGCGCGGTGTGCGCTTGATCAGCCCTTCCTGCAGGAGGTAGGGCTCGTAGACGTCCTCGAGGGTGTCCTGCTCCTCCCCCACGGCCACCGCGAGCGTGGAGAGCCCGACCGGGCCGCCGCCGAAGCGCTCGCAGATCATGGCCAGGATCTGGCGGTCGAGCCGGTCGAGCCCCCGCTCGTCCACCTCCAGCAGCGTGAGCGCCTGCTCGGCGGCCTTGGCACTGACTATCCCGTCCAGCCGCACTTCGGCGTAGTCGCGCACGCGCTTGAGCAGCCGGTTGGCGATCCGCGGGGTGCCGCGGCTTCGCGCCGCGATCGCAAGCGCGCCGTCCTCGTGCAGCCTCACCTCCAGAATCTGCGCCGAGCGCCGTACGATGCTCACAAGCTCCTGCACGGTATAGGGCTGCATTCGCACCTGAATGCCGAACCGGTCGCGCAGCGGCGTGGTCAGAAGGCCCGTGCGAGTGGTCGCGCCGATCAGCGTGAACGGCGGCAGATCGAGCGTCACGACACGCGCGCCGGCGCCCTGCCCGACGGTGATGGGCAGCCGGCGGTCCTCCATCGCCGGGTAGAAGGCCTCCTCCAGGGTGCGGGGCAGCCGGTGAATCTCGTCCACGAAGAACACGCTGCGCGGCTCCAGGGCGGTCAGAAACGCCGCAATGTCTCCCTTTCGCTCCAGCGCTGGGCCGGCCGTCTGCACGAAGGGCACCTCCAGCTCGGTCGCGACGATCTGCGCGAGCGAGGTCTTGCCGAGTCCGGGTGGCCCCGCCAGCAGCATGTGATCCAGCGGCTCGCCGCGCGCCACGGCCGCCTCGATCGCCACCTGCAGCTGCTCACGCAGCGTCGCCTGGCCGACGAACTCATCCAAGCGCCGGGGCCGCAGCGAGCGCTCGAAGTCCTCCTCGGGCAGCTCGTAGGGGGTCTGAATGCGCTCCACGCCGTCTGCGCTCATCGCTGCACCATCGCTTGCGATCGTGACGCCCTCATGCCGGCCTCGCCGCGCGCAGCGCCTGCGCGATCAGCTCCTCGGCGCTCTCCCCCTCCGCGCCGGCCAGCAGCCGCTCGACCTCGGCCGTGCTGTAGCCCAGCTCCAGCAGGCCTTCGCGCGCGACCCCGTGGGGGGTTTCGGCCGCGGCATGGGCACCCGAGCCCGCCGAACCGGTCTCGATGCCCACCTTCTCGCGGAGCTCCACGATGATCCGCTCGGCTGTGCGCCGGCCGATTCCCGGCACGGCCTGGAAACGCGCCGAGTCGCCGGCCGCGATCGCGCTCATCAGATCGCGCGGAGCGCCGCCTGAGAGCACCGCCATCGCCATCTTTGGCCCGACCGCCTGGACGGAGAGCAGCATCAGGAACAGGTCGCGCTCCTGCTCGGAGTGAAAGCCGTAGATGGAGATCTGGTCGTCTCTGAGGATCAGATGGGTGTGCAGGCTCACTGTGCCGCCGACCGCGGGCACGTGCCGCAGCGTCTCCGCGGAGACGGACGCGCGGTAGCCCACTCCGCCGCAAAGGATCACCACGTGGTCGCCGCGCCGCAGCGCGACCTCGCCTCGCAGCAGTGCGATCATCGCCGACCTCCAGCGGTCGCGGCGGCGATCGCGCCCGCCAGCGGAGCCGCGTTGAGATGGCAGACGGCGACGGCCAGCGCATCGGTGGCGTGGTCGCTGGCCGGGACGCTGGTCAGCCCCAGCAGCGATGAGACCATGCGCGCCACCTGCCCCTTGCCTGCACGGCCGCTGCCGCAGACCGCGGACTTGATCTGCTGCGGCGTATAGGAGGTGCAGGCCAGCCCGCGCTGGCCGGCGGCCAGCATGCAGACTCCGCGCGCCTGGCCGACGGCGAAGGCGCTCTGGGCGTTCTGCCCAAAGTAGAGCGCCTCCAGGGCAACTGCCTGACATTCGTGCAGGGCCAGCAGCTCCTGCAGCTGTGCATGCAGGAGCGCGAGGCGTCGCTCCAGCGCCAGCTGCGGCCTGGTCTCGATCACTCCGCCGCCCAGCGCCAGCAGCCGCGAACCGCTGCGCTGCACCACGCCAAAGCCGGTGCTGGCCAGGCCGGGGTCTATGCCTAGCACGATCATCAAAGCTGAATTCTCCGTGTGACCCCGGACGCCTGCCCGATGACTCGCCACGTCGCGCTGCCTACCTTGCCCTGCGCCATGTGAGCGAAGGGAAGATCGCCTTCGAGCGAGAGGGCCTGCTGGAAGGCTGAGCGGCGCTCAGTGCCAGCAGCGCTTGACGCAGCTGGCGAGCTGGCAGTCGAAGGGTGCCACCGAGCAGCCTGCCTGTCACACGGTGGAAGGGAGGATCCTGTTCCTGGCCGCCAAACGGGCGATCGGGGGCACCACTGGCACCACCACGGAGGTCGCCGAGCTGACCGGCGAGAGCGTCGAGCTCTCGCCGGCTGCCCGCCGCGCCGTGGGCCTGCCGGCTCCGAGCCGACGTGTGCCTAATGCGTCGACGCCGATCTGGAGGCGACACGCGGGCCGAGGTCTTCAAGGCGGCCAGCGCTCGGAGCAGGACAGCCTCGAAGTGCTGTGCATACAAAAGTCGGAAGAAGCAATGAATTGCGCATATCGGCATCTCCCTGTTATGCTCTAAAAGCTGGATACACTCACTTACACACTCGAAAGGTCCTCGACGTTGAGTGGAGCATCGAAGTCCATTATCCAGGCATTATCGCGCTTACGGGATTGCTACGATCGTAACTTGCTCCATCGCCTCGCGAAGGCGCGCGAGCGGCGGGACCATTTTCTCACTCAGTCTGCGCTGCATGCTCTGCTGGCTTCGTATCAGCCCCGGGTGCACGCGCTCGTTCGGCATCGTCTCGGGGTCAGTTTGGTATATGAGCATGATGTGGATGAAGTCATTGCTATGACGATGGAGCGTCTTGTGCGTGCGCTGCATGCCAAGGACGATTTCGGTGGCGTCCCGTTTGGCGCCGTGGTGGCGCGAAACGTGGATTGGGCAATAATAGAATTTTGGCGGCGCCGCAGCGCGCGTACCACGATCGAGGCATTGACGGCACCAAGTGACCTTCCCGAGTCAATGGAGCCAGATGATTCTCCATCTCTCGCCGCTCAACTTCATTCGCTGGCCTCGACGGTCTCGCATCTCACCGATAGAGACCGGGCGATGATCGCAGAACGGCTCCTTCTCGGCCTCACACCGACCCAGATTGCCGCCCGGCACGGTGTGCGTCGCGATGCGGTCGACAAAGCATACTCACGAGCGTTGGCCAAGCTACGGGAGATTTACATATCAGACCCTGCGGGCAGGACACTGGGTTCGAGTGGGATCGCTGGATGAAGTCGAGGGTCCTCTGGAAGGGTCGCGGCGGTCGCCCGACCAGATCCGGACCTTGCGATGCAAGCCTTTCTGCCGGCCTGCTCCTCTTTTCCCGCGAGCCGCTGCATGCCCGACTTCCAATAGCCGATCGCGCCAGGAACGCCGCAGCGTCTCGGAGATCTCATGCTCTGGGCAGATCTCCGCGATCGACATCTGCCCCCATGCAGCGAGGCCAACAGCCCGAGCTTCTGCTGCACAGTGAGCTCGCGGGAGCTCTTGGTCTCGCTCGATTGAGCAGCCCATCGTCGAAGGCGCCCCGGACGCGATCTCCGCTTCGGCCTACGGCCCCAGCTGCGATCGCGTCCGGCAGGCAACCTTCACAGAGAACTTGTCAACGCCGCAGAAGGTGGCAGACCACCCGCGGAATCAATCAATTTTCCAGTGCTGTTCATACCCGTATTCGGATATCCATACGTGGAAATGAAATACCTCTTGGAGGACTACTTCTGTGCCATACCCCCAACACACCCACTGCGCACCGAATTCGCTGTTAGGCGTACAGTTTTCGATGACCACGTTGCTCAGATCGTGGTTTTTCGCATACACTTCCGCGTGTTGAATCGCGCCCCAGCTTTCTCCGCATGTGGTCTTACAGAGATCCGGTTTTGCGGCGAGCGCCGCGGGCGCCATGGCCGAGACGGCGCCGAACGCGCCGCCGATGCAAACAAGCGTCGTCGCGATGGTGGCGAGCTTGACTCTCATGGGACTCTCCTTTTGTATCGACTTTTGCTCGGCAGTTCCCGTCCACAGATCAGCACCGCACGGGTCCGTGCCTGTCGACTGCTCGCCCGGCAAGCTCCCTCCGCTCCGATGGAACGGGCGGTCAGAGATCGTCCGGGTGGTTGTCGACTCCCTGCTTTTCTTAATCCGGGAATTCGGCCGGTTTTCGGACAGCGGCCTCTCCGGCTCACTCACGGCGCGCGCTCGAATCAAGGAGCTCGAAGTCCAACTCGGAGCTGACAGCAACGCGTCGGCGCTGTTCAGCGGGCGAGAACCGCCCGGTCTCGCGAGCTTCGCCACAACCAGCTGGGCAACCCGATCACCGACATCCACGATGCCTCACACGGGGCACCTACGGCTACCGGCGTGTCACCGCCAAGCTTGGGTTTCGCCCATGAGATCGCCCCACCCACAAGGCGGTCGCCGCGCGTGTGCAGTTCGGGCTACAAGGATCGGGCCGCCTGCTGCCGTACTCTGCCTGCGTGAGCGAAGAGGGGATCGACTTCGAACGTGAGGGACTGCTCGACGACTTGAGCGGCGTGCAGCGCCAGGAGCGCCTCGCGCTGTTGAGGAGCCTCGCCGCCGAGGGCGTACCGCTGAGCGAGCTTCGCCGGCACACCCAGGATGGCACGATCCTCTTCCTGCCCGCCGAGCGGGTGATCGGCGGGCCGCGGCGCTACACCGCGGCCGAGATCGCGCATCTCAGCGGCGAGAGCGTCGAGTTCCTGATCGCCGCGCGCCGTGCGATGGGCCTGCCCGTGCCGGGGCCCGACGAGCGCGTCTACATCGAGGCCGACCTGCAGGCGACGCAGATGGCCTCCGTGTTCAAGGCGGCCGGCGTCTCAGAGCAGGACAGCCTGGAGGTGCTGCGCATCCTCGGCCGCGGCCTCTCCCAGTCCGCGGAGGCGATCAGGACGCTCGGGATGCGCCTTGTTCTGGAGCCCGGCGTCAGCGAGCACGATCTCGCGCAGCGCTTCGCTGGCACCGCGGCGCAGCTGACGCCGATGCTCGGCCCGCTGATCACCAACCTGCTCACGCTGCATCTGCGCCAGATGGCCGACAACGAGGCGATCGACGCCGCCGAGCGATTCGGTGGACGCCTGCCGGGCTCGCGCGAGATCGCGGTCTGCTTCGCCGACCTGGTGGGCTTCACGCGCCTCGGCGAGGAGGTGCCACCCCACGAGCTCTCGCGCCTTGCGATCCGGCTGGAGCAGCTGGCCGGCGAGGTGGCCCAGCAGCCGGTGCGACTCGTCAAGACGATCGGGGACGCTGCGATGCTCACCTGCCCGGAGCCGACTCCGCTGGTTGAGGCTGCGCTGCGCCTGGTCGAGGCAGCCGACGTGGAGGGCGAGCAGTTCCCGCAGCTGCGGGCGGGTGTGACCATGGGACCCGCGCTCAGCCGAGCGGGCGACTGGTTCGGGCGGCCCGTGAACCTCGCAAGCCGCGTGACGCAAGTGGCGCGTCCCGGCAGCTTGCTGGCCGAACGCGAGGTGCGGACGGCGGTGGGCGAGCAATACCGCTGGTCCTATGCCGGCGAGCGGCGGCTGCGCGGCGTCCGCGAGCCGGTTGCCCTCTACCGCGCCAGACGGCTGCCGGCCTAGCCGCGAACCGGCTCGCTCTCGGCTCCCGGCTGGCGCTCCCAGCGCTGCCACGGCGCGCCGCCGCCCGCCCACAGGTCATTGAGCGCGACCGCATCCTTGTAGGTGTCCATGCACTCCCAGAATCCGTCGTGGCGATGGGCGTGCAGCTGGCCATCCCCCGCCAGCCCGCGCAGCGGCGCCTGCTCGAGCACCGAGTCGGTGCGCATGTAGGCCAGCGCGGCCGACTCGAAGCAGAAGAAGCCGCCGTTGATCCAGTGCTCGCTGCGGGGCTTCTCGGTAAAGCCGAGCACCCGATCGTCCTCCTGGGAGAGGTCGGCCACGCCGAACTGCAGCTCCGGGCGTACCACGGTCATCGTCGCCAGCGCTCCATGGCCGGCGTGGAAGTCGAGCAGGCCAAGCAGGTCTATGTCGGCCAGGCCATCAGCGTATGTCGCGCAGAAAGCCGCCTGGCCCAGGTGTGGCTCCAGCAGCTTCACCCGCCCACCCGTGGGCGTGTCGAGGCCGGTGTCGACGCACTGGACCTGCACCCCGTCTGGCCACTCGCACTCCCCTGCGAAGCGCTCGATCAGCTCACCCTTGTAGCCGGTGGCCAGCAGGAAGCGGTCGAAGCCCTGTGCGGCGTAGAGCTGGATCACGTGCCAGACGATCGGCATCCCGCCGATCTCCACGAGCGGCTTTGGGATCTCACGCGTGTGCTCCTGCAGTCGCGTGCCACGCCCGCCGCAGAGAATCGCGACCGGCGGGAGATCGCGGCGGTCGTGGACCTTCCCAGGAACCGGTTCGGGAGCGCCGACGGCGCCTTGCAGGCTCATCGGCCGGGATTATGTCGCTTGGCAGGCCGCGAGGCGCTCTCACGCGGGGCGCATCGCGTGCAGCTGCGCGAGCAGCCCCGCGCCGCTGGCGCGCCACTCCTCCACGTTGCGCAGCTTGATCTGCTCATAGCCACGGATCCGCTCGGCCTGCTCGCTGAGCGCCACCACCTGCGGGTGAGTCGTCTCGTCGAGCAGCTCGAGCGCCTGATCGAGCTGGGCGAGGTACTCCTGCGGCAGCGCACGCTCCAGCTTGCGCACGTGGGTGCGGCCGAACGGGTCCAACGGCGTTCCGCGCAGGCGCCTGCCGGCGCGCAGGGCGTGAAGCAGCGGCGGCGCGGAGCGCCCGAGCCGGATCTTGCGCGAGAGGCCGATCGCGCGCAGCGTCGGCGGGTGCAGGTGCAGGCGCCATCTGGCGCCCTCACCGAGCTCGCGCTCGCGCCGCCCCCGCTCCTGCGGCAGCAGATGCAGCCGCGCAACCTCGTACTCGTCCTTGTAGGCGAGCAGCCTGTGCAGCTGGCGTGCGACCGACTCGGTGAGCTCATGGCCTCCCGGCACGCGCTCGCTCTCCAGGGCGGCGATCCGCTCCAGCTCGCCCAGGTAGCGCTCGGCGAGCCGACCGCCGCCGTATTCGCGCAGGTCGCCCAGGCGGCGCGCGACCAGCTCGTGCACCTCATCGGGCAGTCGGCGACAGCGCACCCGGTCGAGCTCGGCGACGGCAAGCGCGAGTGTCTCATCGCAACCGCCGATCATGCGCTCCACCGCGCCCGGGTCGGCGACGATCGCCCTGCCCCAGGCAAGCGCCGCCAGGTTCTGCTCCACTGCGACACCGCCGAGCTCGACCGCGCGCCGCAGCGCGCTCCAGCCGACGGGCAGCACGCCCAGCTGCCACGCCGCTCCCAGCAGCACGATGTTGGCCTGCTGGTCCTCGCCGAAGGCGCGTTCGGCGATCAGCCGCGTGTCGGCGCGCACCGGCATCGAGGCGCAGCCCCGCTCTATCCGCGCAAGCAGCGAGTCGCGGTCGGGGGTGAGCGCGTCGGCGCGAAGCACCATCTCGCCTGTCGGCACCTGGCTGCAGGAGACCACCGCCACCGTGCGCCGCGGGTCGCTCGCACCGAGGAAGCGGAGGTCGGCTGCGGCGAGCAGGTCGAAGCCGAGCAGCACGTCCACGCCCTCCCGCGGAGCGCGCGGAGTGGCCTGGCCCGCGACCGGCTCGCCGATGCGCACGTCTGAGACCACCGGTCCCGCCTTCTGGCTGAGACCCGTCTGGTCGAGCACGGTGGCGGGCGCGCCCTCCAGATGCGCGGCCATCGCCAGCAGCTGAGAGGCGCTCACGACGCCTGTGCCGCCGATGCCGACCATGCGGATCGTGCCCGACCGAGGGATCGTGCGCGCAACGGGCTCGGGCAGACCCGTGGGCGCAGGCTGCGCTGGCCGCCTGCGCGCTGAGGGGCGCACCGTCAGGAACGCCGGGCAGTCGCCGCGCAGACAGCTCATGTCCTTGTTGCAGGAGGCCTGGTGGATCCTCGTCTTGCGCCCGAGCTCGGTCTGCACCGGCTCCACGCTGAGGCATCCCGATGCCTCGCCGCAGTCACCGCATCCCTCGCATACGCGCTCGTTGATCCAGGCGCGCTCCGCGGGCTCTGGGAGCCGGCCGCGGCGCCGCAGCCGCCGCCGCTCTGCGGCGCACATCTGATCGTGGACGATCACCGTCACACCGGGCACGGCCCTCATCTCGCGTTCGACCTGCGCGAGCTTGGAGCGGTCGTACACCTTGGTGCCCCGCGCCAGCCGCACTCGCCTGTACCGGCGGAGGTCATCGGTGGTGATCGCGATCTTCGCAACGCCCTCTGCGCGGAGCATCCGCGTCAGCTCGGCAACCGACATCGCGCCCTCGACGCGCTGGCCGCCCGTCATCGCGACCGCGTCGTTGTAGAGCAGCTTGTAGGTGATGTTCACCTTGGCGGCGATCGCAGCGCGAAGCGCCAGCGAGCCGGAATGGTGAAAGGTCCCGTCGCCGAGGTTCTGGATGAAGTGCTCGGTGGAGACGAACGGCGAGATCCCGATCCACTGGCTGCCCTCTCCTCCCATCTGGGTGAGCCCGATCACCTCGCCGGCGCGAGAGGCGGATCCTGTGTCCTGGACCAGCATCACGTGACAGCCGATGCCGGCGCCCACGAGAGCGTCGGGCGATGTGACCGTGGATGTCGAATGCGGGCAGCCCGCGCAGAAGAACGGGGTGCGCACGATGGGTAGCGGCACCTCCGAGAGCGGCCGCGATAGACGCTGCAGCCGCTGCGCCGCCTCGGCATGGGCGTCGAGGTCCAGCAAGGCTCCGAGCGCCAGCGATATCCGGTCGGCCGAGAGCGCGCCATGGGAGCTGAGCAGTGGCTGGCCGTGCTCGTCCTGCTTGCCGAGCACCTGTGGGGCAGCCGGGAGGTTGTAGAGCGCAGCTTGAACCTCGGTCTGCAGGAAGGGCAGCTTGTCCTCGATCACGAGCACCCTGCGCAGACCGCGGGCGAATTCGCGGATCGCCTCGCGGTCCAGTGGCCAGGGCATGCCGATCTTCAGCATCCGCACGCCGAGCGCCTGCAGCCGCTCCTGGTCCAGGCCGAGCTCGTGCAGCGCGCGCCTGAGCTCGGCATAGGACGAGCCGCCGGCGATCAGGCCGATCTCGTCGCGCTGCCCATGGAGCGTCGTCGGGTTGAGGTCGTGCTCGCGCGCGTAGCGCAGCGCCGCCGGCAGCCTCTGCTCCACCAGGCTGCGCTCGGCCTGCACCGACGACGCGCCGAGCAGGTGCGCGGTGGGGACGTGCTCGACCAGGCGGTGAGTGGGCTCCAGGTGCCCTCTGTGCAGGACCGTCGCCGACGCGTCGGCGACGTCGGCGACGATCTGCACCGCACACCAGAGCCCGGCCGCGCGCGAGAGACGCAGGCCGTGACGGGCGAGATCAAGCACGTCCTGCACCGAAGCGGGCGTGAGCACCGGCATCATCAGGCCGCAGAGCGTGCGCTCGGATGAGCTCGGCAGCGTTGAGGACTTGCACGCCGGATCGTCGCCGACCACCGCGATCGCGCCCGAGGCGGCGCCCACGCCGCAGATATTCGCGTGCCGCAGCGCGTCGGCGGCACGGTCGAGCCCGGGGCTCTTGCCGAACCACATGCCGAGCACCCCGTCGACGCTCGCCGCGCGCTGCAGGTGTGCAAGCTGGGAGCCCCATACCGCCGTGGCGGCCAACTCCTCGTTGAGGCCAGGCCGAAGGACGACGCCGAGCTCGCTCAGATCGCGCTCGCGGCGCTGCAGCTCCATGTCCAGCCCGCCAAGCGGCGAACCCGGGTAACCGCTCACGAAGCCGCCGCTGGCAATGTCCGCGCGACTATCGTCGCGCCGCTGGTCGATCAACGCGCGCACGATCGCCTGCACGCCCGACATCAGTGCTCCGGGCGCCTGCTCGCTCCAGCGGTCCTCGAGTGTGATCGTGCGTGCACGCACAGCCGCCGGCGGGATCACCGAGATCGCGGCCACGCCTATGAGATCTCCCCGCGGGCCTGGGCGATGCGCTCACACGCGCGGCGCAGCGCTATCTGCAGCGCGGAGCCCTCGCCGGCGCTCGCCCGCTCCAGGATCTCGCCTGCAAGGTCGATCGAGCGCTGCAACCCTACCTGGACTCGATCCGCGCTCCAGCCAAGGAACTCGCCGCCCGCCTGGATGATGCCACCGGCATTGGCCAGGAAATCCGGCACATAGATGATCCCTGCGACGGCAAGCGAGTTCGCGATGGCGTCGGACTCCAGGATGTTGTTCGCCGCGCCGCAAAGGACCCGAGCACGCAGAGTGCTGACGTTGGCTGCTGTAACCGTGCCTCCACGCGCGCATGGCGCAAGTACATCGAGATCGGCGCAAAATAGATCCTCGGGCGTGCGCACAGACGCACCGGTTGCGGCCGCGACGGCTTCCACGCGCTCGCGGTCGACATCTGCGAGCACGACCTCCGCGCCGCGCTGTCTCAGCAAAGCGCTCAGACGGGCGCCGACCTTCCCGGCGCCAATCACGCCCACACGCGCGCCGTCGATCTCCTTGGCACCGCAAGCGACGCGGTGGGCATGATGGATCGCGCCGAGCACGGTCCAAGCAGTCGACGGCGACGGGTCGCCTGTGCCGCCCTTCTCTCTGGAGCGGCCCGCCACCCACCTCGTCCGGGTCGCGATGCGATCCATGTCGGCGGGAGTGGTGCCGATGTCCTCCGCGGCCACGTAGCGCCCGCCAAGCCGCTCCACGTACCCGGCGAATGCATCAAGCGATGCGATCGTGGATCGCCCGGTGCAATCCACGATCACGCTCTTGCCTCCACCCAGCGGCAGACCCGCAAGGCTGTTCTTCAGAGTCATCGCGTAGGAGAGGCGCAACGCGTCGCCGACCGCGGCCTGGAGGGAGGGGTACTCCGCACGGCGCACGCCGCCCATCGCGGGCCCGAGTGCCGTGGAGTGCACGGCAATCACTGCGAGAAGACCGACCTGCGGATCGCGGCAGATCTCCAGGTGCTCGTGACCCTCATGGTCGAGATCGAGCGTCGCGAAGCTCTCCGCGGATATGGCTTGACTCATGCGCAGAGCCTCTATCACCGTCCGCGAACCTACATGCAACGAGCGACGGAAACATTGTCGAGCCCATAAGACATATGATGGAAGCGCTACATCAGACGTACCCTAGATCAAATGGTACGTAGGTTGCCGCCAACGCCAGATCGTCGCCCCTTTTCAGTGACGTTGGAGCAGGCCCTGCATGCGCGCCGCCTTCAAAGCAGTGTGGATACTCAGCCGCTGCGCGCCGTCGTGTAGATCGATGCCCAACTCCTCTTCTGCACGCGCCAATCGATGGTAGAGACTGCTGCGATGCAAATTCAGACTGGCCGCCGTAGCGCTGGCGCTGCCGGCGAAGTCAAGGAAACTCTCCAGCGTCTCGAGCAGCTCCCGGCCGGCGGCCTCGGCAGCAAGCCTGCACATCGCTGGCTCCAGATCGCACAGCGGGCCGATCCGATCCTCGAACCCAGCCAGGTAACGATATGGACCCATCCTCTCCCAGCGTTCCAACGCACTCTCAACCTCACCGCAGGCGGCCACCTCGGCGGCCCACCGCGCGCGCCGGCGTGCAACGCCGGCGCACCTGGAAGATCAGATGTCGAAGCCACACCTGCCACCAGCCAGGGAAGCTCGGTCAGCACCCGCTCGAGCACATGCTCGACTGTCGCCTCGCTCAAGCACGACAGTACGAGCAGCCCGTCGGAAGGGAGCGCGAACACGGCCTCCGCTGGCGCCGTCATGCGCCGCACCGCCGCGATTGCCTCTCCCGTGCCAGCCTGTTCGCGGGAGTCGAGCTCTACGGCTCCGGCCCCCCCACTCCAGTCAGATCGAGCGCCCTGCGCCGCGCTACGCCGCAGGCTCTCTCGATCAGCGAGCAGCGCGACCTGCAAACCCTGCCCACGTAGCAACAACCTCTCTACGACAAGCGTCCTCAGCGCCGTCTGCGATCGCTGTCGCTCCCCTTCCAGCACATCCAACACCAGGAACTGCGCTCGTTGCAGCAAGCCGATACGCCCAAGGCGCATACGCTCCAGCAGCGCGGCCGCCTCTCGTGCCGCGCCTGAGGCCGCTTCGATTGCTGCCGCGTCGATCTTCCCATCATCGAGCAGCCACAGAAAGCCGAGCAGGGTCCCCCCGGACCTGATTGGCACGCACAGCCGCGCTTCCATGCCAAGCTCCGGGGCTGCTGCCACCCGTATGGGCATCCACGCAGAGGCGAGGTCGAGCCTGCGCACATGCGCGACAACCGGCTCAGGTGGACTGCGGTTGAGGATGGAAGCCAGTCGTACTGCATCGATCTGCTGAGGATGGGAGCTGTGCGCAAGCAGGCGCAAATGAGCATCATCGAAGTCAACTGGTCGGTTGATGCGCTGCGCCAAGCGGTCGGCCATGCGCTGAAGCTCCGAGGAGGCATCCTCGAGCGCCGCCAGCCGAGCCGGTCCATCGCCCTCACCTGGAGGATTCACATCGCCCATTGCCACCGCCGCTCTGCTCTGCAGCCGCCAAAGGAGTGATGCTGCAGCGATTGCATCTACGCACCCTATCTGCGACCGCCCTTCAACACCAACCTTGTCCTGCGCCGGCTGAGCAGGCATGCCAGGGCGCGATCATCTCGGTCCACCAAGCCGGCTTTCCAGATTCCTCGGCGGATCTCTACACCGACTCGAAACGCCATACCGCTCCTGCAGGGGATCAACGTGCCGCTGATCCTCGCCTTCACCGTCGGGCGCTACGCCGACCCCGAAGGCTGAGGGCGACGCTCAGCGCACGCTCACCGACCAGGGCTCGATGCGTGCGGAGACGACAAGGCCAGCCGCCACGTAGGGATCGCCGTCGATCATCGCCTGTGCATCGGCGTCAGGACTCAATATGAACAGGGCGCCGCTTGGCGGCTCGCCGGTCGCGCCCGCAGCGATCAGGCGCCCGTCGGCCCGCCAGCGCGAAAGCCGTTCCAGATGCGCCTCGCGGTGGGCGCCGCGCCGCTCCAGGATGTCCGCCACGTACTCGTAGAGCACGACCAGATGAGAGGCCCCGAGCCCCGAGCCGCCGGTGCTCACTAGCCCGCGACCTTCTCCAACATCTCGGCCGACACATCGAAGTTCGCGTGCACAGCCTCGACGTCGTCGTTGTCTTCGAACGCATCGATCAGCTTCATCAGCTTGACGACCTGGCCCTCGTGCGGGATCGGCACGAGGCTCTTTGGTCGGTAGAGGAGCTCCGCGCTCTGCATTTCGATCCCCGCGCCTTCAAGCGCCCGGCGGACGGACTGGAAGTCCGCCAGATCGGTCACGACCTCATAGACGTCCTCATCGGTGAGCACGTCCTCGGCGCCCGCCTCGACCGCCACCATCAGGTCGTCCTCGCGCGCGGCGTCGGAGTCGATCGCAATCACGCCCTTCTTGTCGAAGAGGTAGGCCACCGAGCCGGGCTCGCCGAGGCTGCCGCCGAACTTCGTGAAGAGGTGCCTCACGTCGGCGCCCGTCCTGTTGCGGTTGTCGGTCAGCGTCTCCACGAGCAGCGCGACACCCGCCGGGCCATAGCCCTCGTAGAGCACGGACTCGAATGCCCCGGCGTCGGCGCCCTCCCCCGTGCCTTTGGCGATCGCACGCTCGATGTTGTCCTTGGGCATCGAGGCCGCCTTCGCCTTGGCGATCGCGTGCTCCAGCGCCGCATTTCCTGCCGGGTCCCCGCCGCCGTCGCGTGCTGCGACCGTGATCGCGCGCGCGATCTTGGTGAACTGGGCGCCCCGCCGCGAATCGACGATCGCCTTCTTGTGCTTGATGCTCGCCCACTTGGAATGTCCTGACATGCGATGAAGTTTAGGTGGCCCGCCGGTTCTGGCCGGCCGACCTCGAGCCCCCTTGGGCGCATAGGATGCAAGGTGATGGCTCTCGCGCTCGACCCGGGCATCTTCAAGGCCTACGACGTCAGGGGCATATACGGCGAGCAGTTCGACGGGGACCTCGCCGAGCAGATCGGGCGGGCGTTCGCGCGCGTGCTCTCACGCCTCTCCGGTAAGCCGGCTCAGAGCCTGCGGATCGGCCTTGGCCGCGACATGCGCCTGACGGCGCCCGAGATGGCCGTCCGCTACCGCGAGGGCATCCTCGCCGAGGGCGCCGACGTGCTCGATGCCGGGCAGGTCGGCACCGAGATGCTCTACTGGCTGGTCGGCTCGCGCGGCCTGGACGGGGGGTTGATGTGCACCGCCTCTCACAACCCCAAGGCCTACACCGGTGCCAAGCTCGTGCGCGAGGGCGCGCTCGCCCTCTCCGGCGAGACCGGCATCCAGGACATGCGGCGGGAGATCGAGGCCGGCCTGCCAGAGCCCACGGGCGAGCGCGGCAGCGCGCAAGAGCTCGACATCTACGCCGAGTTCCAGCAGGCCGCGCTGCGTTTCATCGACCCGGCCCGGGTCAGGCCGCTTACGGTCGTGCTGGACGGCGGCAACGGCATGGCCGGGCCGATGGTCGGGCCGCTGCTCGCGCAGCTGCCGCTCGAGCTGATCGAGACCTACTGGACCCCAGACGGCAACTTCCCAGACCACGAGCCCAATCCGCTGCTGCCCGAGAACAGGACCTTCATCATCGAGAAGGTGCGCCAGAGCGGCGCCGATCTCGGCATCGCCTTCGACGGCGACGCCGACCGCTGCTTCTTCATCGACGAGCACGGCGAGTTCGTCGACGGCGACTTCCTGACCGCGCTGCTGGCCAAGGCGCTGCTCGCCAAGCATCCCGACGAGACGATTCTGTATGACGTGAGGGCATCGTGGGCCGCGCCCGACACGATCAGGGCCGCCGGCGGGAAGCCCGAGGTCAACCGCGTCGGGCACGCCTTCTTCAAGACGCGGATGAAGAAGGAGGGCTCGCTGTTCGGCGGGGAGGTCTCCGGGCACTACTACTTCAGAGATTTCTACTGCGCCGACTCGGGCACGCTGCCGGCGCTGCTGATCCTCGAGCTGCTCTCCACTTCCGGCAAGACCATGTCGCAGCTGCTGGCGCCACTGCGCGAGCGCTACTTCATCTCCGGAGAGATCAACTCCGAGGTCGCAGACCAGCAGGCCAAGATGGATCAGATCGCGCAGCGCTACGCGGATGCCAAGCAGAGTCGCCTGGATGGCATCTCGATCGAATACGAGGACTGGCACTTCAACGTCAGGCCCTCCAACACCGAGCCGCTGCTGCGGCTGTGCCTGGAGTCGCTGATCTCTTGCGAGGACATGGAGCGTCGTCGCGACGAGGTGCTGGAGCTGATCCGCTCTTGAGCACGGATCCCCAGCCTGGCACCGAGGAGGACGGCCTCGACGCCGAGCAGGAGCGCGAGCGCGCACTGGAGCTGCAGCTCGTGGAGGCGGGGATAAGGCGACTGCCGATCCCCACGCCCTTCAGGGTCGGTCGTGTCAACGCCTATCTGATCGAGGACGACCCACTCACACTGGTCGACTCCGGGCCAAACTCGGCCAAGGCGCTCGACGAGCTCGAACAGGCGCTGTCCCGGCTCGGGCACCGCGTGCAGGACATCGACCTGCTGATCGTCACCCACCAGCACATCGACCACTTCGGCCTGGCGAGCATCCTCGCCCGCCGCGCAGGCGCCGAAGTCGCCGCGCTCAACGCCCTGGCCCCATATCTGGGCTCGTTCGGCGAAGAAGCAGAACGCGACGACGTCTACGCCGAGCAGGTGATGCTGCGCCACGGGATTCCGCCGGATGTGGTCAGCGCGCTACGCGCGGTCTCGGCGAGCTTTCGGGGATGGGGCGCGAAGGTCGAGGTCGAGCGCCACCTCGGCGAGGGAGAGCAGCTGCGGATGCGCGACCGCACCCTGGAGGTCCTGCACCGACCGGGGCACAGCCCGTCCGATACCGTCTTCCTCGATCGCGACCGGCGCATGCTGCTCGGTGGCGATCACCTCCTCAAGCACATCTCCTCCAACGCGATGATCACGCGGCCGCTCGACGCACCTGCCGACTTCACCGGTCCCCGCCCACGCTCTCTGATCACCTACATCCAGTCGTTGCAGGCGACTCAGTCCCTGGACCTCGAGGTGGTGCTGCCCGGCCACGGCCCGCCGTTCGGCGAGCACGGGCCGCTGATCGACGAACGGCTGCAGATGCACGCCCGCCGCGCCGAGCGGATACTGCGGCTGCTCAAGGACGGCCCCCGCACAGCTCACGAGGTGGCACAGGAGCTCTGGGGCAACGTCGCCGTCACCCAGGCCTACCTCACCCTCTCAGAGGTGCTCGGCCACATCGACCTGCTGCGAGCGGGCGATGAGGTGGCAGAGGTCGAGCAGGACGGCGTCGTGCGCTTTGAAGTGCGCTAGCGGGTCCCTCGCCGAGCAGCCGATCCACAACTGTCGGATCTGCGCTCGCCGGCGCGGGCCGGTCGAGCGCAGATCCTCCCGAGGCTAATGAACCTCCAGATGGAGGCATCCGATCTTCTCTTCAGATCGAACTTGCTTTAGCGCGTCGCTTAGGTTTTGAACAATTCCCAAGCGCCGTTGTTCATAGGAGCCGCCATATTGCATACATTGTTCGCCCATTTGTGCGTTGCCGGCAACCGTTCGACACAGACCGTTTCATACCACGGTCCGATCAGGTTAGCCATGCTGCAGGCATTGTCCGAGAAGGGACGCAGATGGACACCGGCCAGCTGCCTGCAGAGAATCGTGGTGTAGTTCCCTTTGACTTCCGCCATGGTGCATCCGGCGTCTTTGAAGTTGCCCTCCCTGGCCCCCACCTGCACGCAGGCGCCGGGGACGAGCGTTTCGGCTTGGGTCTCGATTTCAGCGCCTTCGATTTCTATTTCATCCGTGCCCGAGTACCGTCCTGCGGTGTCTTTGCCTTCTTTACCACACAAGCCGCCGCCACCGCTGACTTCGGATTCTACTTTTGTTGCTTTGACGCTCACTTCCAATTTTTTCGTCAGTTTTTCCGTAGGACTGTACGTAACGCTTTCGAGTTCCGTTTGAGGTTTGATCTTAACCGTGCATTTGACGATGCTTTCTATTTTGATTAATATTTCTTTTATGATCGCGAACTTTCCTTCAGCACTGAATTCATATTCTGCTTCTGGCACTTCGACCGACAGACCGGCGCCCGTACATTCCCCGTAGGTGACTTTCGCCGGCTGCGCATTTGCTTCTAATGCGATCACTAACCCGCTGATCGTCGCTTTCTTGCAAATGATTTCGTGGGAAGCTTCGACTAAGAACCTCTGTTCTCCGAGTGAGCCGGAGACCTGTTTGCCTTTCAGCACGCCCGATGCAAGCGACGTGACCTTGAAGTCGGTCGCCGAGGCTGACGTCGCGCCGATCGCGCAGACCAGCACCGCCAGCCCAAGGGCTGCGATTATGCGCTTCATCGTCCCTCCTGTCCTCGCTGAGGTGGATTTCAGTATTTTGTCCACACGCAAATCTTGCGTGCAAGCAAAAGTCAGCCGTATTTCCATCGCTACGGCAAGCGCGCCATGCACGGACCGTCACACGCACGGTCTATAGGGCGCTGCAACGCGGTCCACGGGCAAGGCACGGAGCCTGCGGTGTCTCCGACTGCGAAAAGCCAAGCCGCCGCCGATCTAGCGCTGCTCGATCTCCTCCAGACGCCTGATGTTTGACACATCTCCATCCTCATCGCTTGGCCGGCCCGCAAACCAGGCGTCCAGGATTTCGGAGAGCTGCCCCTCGGAGGTAGCGCGCAGGCTCAGCGCAAGCACGTTGGCGTCGTTCCAGCGCCGCGCCCCCTCTGCCGTCTGCGCGTCGGCGCACAGCGCGGCGCGAATCCCGCGCACCTTGTTCGCGGCAATCGATGCGCCAGTGCCCGTCCAGCAGCAGACGATCGCCTGCTCTGCCCTGCCCTCGGCAACCTCCCGCGCAGCGGCCTCGCTGGCGAAAGCCCAATCCTGGCGCTCCCCCTCGGCGAGCGCGCCATGCAGGATCGGCTCGTGGCCGCGCTCACGCAGCTCCTGCACGACACGGCCCGCGACGCCGGTCAGCTCGTCGGCGGCAACCGCGATCCTCATCGCGCCGCGGCCTGCCCGCGAGCGGCAACCGCGTCGAGCAGCAGCCTGTGCACCCGGCCGTCATCTGTCAGCTCGCTGTGGAATGCAACGGCGATCACGTCGCCCTCGCGAGCGGCCACAGGGTGCCCGTCGACCTCGGCAAGGATCTCCACGCCCGGTCCATGCTCGGCGATCCACGGCGCCCTGATGAAGATGCCGCGCAATGGCGGCCCCCCGATGCCCTCCAGCTGCAGATCGATCTCGAAGCTCCTGAGCTGGCGCCCGAAGGCATTGCGGCTGGCCAGGATGTCCATCACGCCGAGGTGGTCCCTGTCGAGCATGATGAGCCCCGCGCAGGAGCCGAGCACCGGCACACGCCGCGCGATCTCCCGCAATGGCTCTGCCAGCCCCTCCCGCTCGATCCCGAGCGTGATCGCGGTCGACTCGCCGCCGGGGATCACGAGGCCATCGATGCCCGCGAGGTCGGCGACCGTGCGCACCTCCCGCACCGCGGCGCCGAGGCTCGCAAGCATCCTGCCGTGGGCCTCGAAGTCCCCCTGGATCGCAAGCACGCCGATCAGAGGCGCGGACTGCGAAGGCCCTACCACCCGCGTGCGGCGAGCTGCTCCTCTGGCTTCAGCTTCGCGTTCTCGAGGCTCACCATCGCATTTCCAAGGCCTCGCGAGGCGGCCGCGACTCGCGCCGGGTCCTGCCAGTGCGTGGTGGCCTCGACGATCGCCTTCGCGCGCGTCTGCGGATCCTCGGACTTGAAGATGCCGGAGCCCACGAACACGCCTTCGGCGCCGAGCGCCATCATCAGCGCCGCGTCGGCCGGCGTGGCGATCCCGCCCGCGCAGAAGAGCACGACCGGCAGCTTGGCTTTGGCGGCCACCTCCCGGACGATCTCGAGCGGTGCGCCGTGCTCCTTGGCGGCGGTTGGAAGCTCGGCCTCGCCGAGCGCCGCGAGCGCCTTGATCTCGCCGGTGATGCGCCGCATGTGGCGCACGGCCTCCACGATGTCACCAGTGCCGGCCTCGCCCTTGGAGCGGATCATCGCCGCGCCCTCGCCGATCCGCCGAAGCGCCTCGCCGAGGTTCGTCGCGCCGCACACGAAGGGGACCTTGAAGGCCCACTTGTCGATGTGGTTGGCCTCGTCAGCGGGCGTGAGCACCTCCGACTCGTCGACGTAGTCGACCTCGATCGCCTCCAGCACCTGGGCCTCCAGGAAGTGCCCGATGCGGGCCTTGGCCATCACGGGGACGCTGACCGCCTCCTGGATCTCGGCAATCATCTGCGGGTCGGACATGCGCGCGACCCCGCCGTCGCGGCGGATGTCGGCGGGAACGCGTTCCAGCGCCATCACCGCGCAGGCGCCGGCGTCCTCTGCGACCTTGGCCTGCTCGGCGGTGACCACGTCCATGATCACGCCGCCCTTGAGCATCTCCGCCAGGCCGGACTTGACTGTAAAGGTTGCCTCGTCTCTCATATGGGAGGCAGTGTATCCCGACCGGCGCATGCGCCGGTCGGCGGGGACGTGCATGCACGTCCCCGGACCAGGCCGCATGCGGCCTGGTCTCCTACTTGAGGCGGAACGCCTTGATGCGATCCTCGTAGGAATCGCTGTCGCGCGAGTAGACGGCGTAGGCGATCGCCTGGATCAGCGAGAGCAGCGCCGTGTGCGAGCGCACGTAGGCCGGCGTGGAGGAGCTGTAGTAGAGCCGGATCTGCGCGAGCTTTGCAATCTCCGAGAGCGTCGCGTCGGTGATCGCCGCGGTCTTGGCTTTGCGGTGGCGGGCGAGCTTCAGCGCGCGCACGACCAGAGGATGCGGCCTGCCCGCCGAGAGCGCGATCACGATGCTGTCCTCGTCTATGCGCCCGAGCCTGGAGAGCACCTCCTGGGAGGGGCTCGCGGCGATCTCCACGCGCAGGTCGAGCAGCATCAGTAGGTGACGCAGGTAGCTGGCGAAGAAGGCCATCTGGTCGGTGCCTGCGACGAGCACCCTGTTTGCGCCTGCGATCGCCTCGACGAGCTCGTCGAGGCTCTGGCGGGAGACCTTGCGCGCGGTCTGCTCGATGTTCAGATGGTCGGCGACGATCGCGGCCTCGAACTCGGTCTGATCGAGCGAGAACAGCGGGCCGCCGTGGCCGTTGCTGGCGGCCTCGCCGTTGCCGTTTGAGCCGGTGTGAACGCGCCTGTACTCCTCCCGGGCGGCTGCCTGCAGCTCGGGAAAGCCCTCGAACCCAAGCGCCTGGGAGAAGCGCACGACGGTGGAGCTCGAGGTGTTGGCCCTGCGCGCGAGCTCCTCGGCGGTCTGGAAGGCCGCCTCATCGAGGTGGTCGACGATGTACTGGGCGACGTCCTTCTGCGAGCGTGAGCACTGTTCGAAGCGCGACTGGATGTAGGTGGAGAGGGTGAGGTGGCCCTCGATGCCCTCAAGGGGGTTCTGGGGTGTGGTTGTGGCGGCGCGCTTCATCGGCGGTCTTGTTCGACGCAATGGCCTCCCACTCCTCTTCGGCCCGTCTCGCAAACCGAGTGCAAGCGATCGTGCAGAGTCGCCGGATATCCTGCGCCCGATGGCGGCTGCCGGCTTTCGTGCCCAATTCCCTGTTCTGGATCGTCTCGCCTACCTGAATGCCGGCACCGACGGCCCGCTGCCCGGAGCCGCGGTGCAGGCGGCGCAGCGAGAGCTGGAGGCGCAGGCGCGCGGCGGTCGCGCCAAGGAGCACTTCGAACGCCGCGGCGAGCTGAGCGAGGCGCTGCGCGGCTGCTATGCGCGTGTGCTCGGCTGCGAGGCCGCGGACCTCTCCCTCACCACCTGCACCAGCGAGGGGCTTGCGATCGTGATCGACGGCCTTGGCCTTGGCGAGGGCGATGAGATCCTCACGAGCGATGAGGAGCACCCGGGGCTACTCGGCGCGCTGGCGGCCGCACGGGATGTCAGCGGCGCGAGCGTTCGGCTTGCCCCCTTCATGGAGATCCACGCGCACGTGGGTCCACGTACCCGCCTGATCGCCTGCTCTCACCTGAGCTGGATGACCGGCCGGCAGTGCCCCGCCGAGCTTGCCGAGGTCGATGTCCCGCTGGTGCTGGACGGCGCCCAGGGTGCGGGCGCTGTGCCTGTCGATCTGCGCCGCCTCGGCTGCGATGCCTATGCCGGCGCGGGTCAGAAGTGGCTCTGTGGCCCCGACGGCACCGGCATGCTCTACACGAGCCCGCAGCTGCGCGGCCGGCTTGCGGTCAAGCGCCGTGGGTACGGCAACATCGCCGATCCCGACGAGGGCCTGTACGCCGCTCTGCACGAGGATTCGCGCCGCCTGGACACCCTCGCGCTGAGCGCTGAGACGCTCGCCTGCGCGCTCGCGGCCGCGCGGACGCTGGAGGCCGAGGGCTGGACGCAAGTGCACGAGCGGGCCAGGCAGCTCACGGGCCGGCTCTGCGAGATGCTCGGCCAGGCCGGCCGCGAGGTGGTCACAGGCTCAGCAGGCACGCTGGTCTCCTTCTGGAGCCCAGACCCGCTGCAGGAGCGCGCCGCGCTCGCCGAGAGGGGCGTCGTGCTGCGCGACATCCCCGACAGGCCGTGGCTGCGCGCCTCCGTCGGCGCCTGGAATGACGACAGCGACCTGCAGCGCCTGCTCGACACGTTGCGCTGAGCTTGCCTTATCGTCTGCGGGCGCGCTGAACGTCGCCTTAACGTCCTCTTAGCAGCGAATGCGCTTTGCTTTCGCGGTTCGCCTGATGAGGGGTCGGCGGATCGAGAAGGTCAGCGCAGCCACCGGGGCGTCGAGGACTCCGGGAGCTCTGAGCGCGGCGCGCGCTCGCACCACAGTGTCCCGATCTCGCCACACATGAACGCGACATCACAGACGACAATCCCCCCGCCGATCAGTACGACACGCGTGCAGAACGCCAGCCAGACTCGGTCGGGACCGCTCGCGCCGCACCGCTTCGCACTGGCGGCGATCCTCGGGCTCTCCGCGGCGCTGAACGTCTACGACCTCTCCCGCAACGGGTGGGCGAACAACTTCTACTCCGCGGGCGTGAAGTCGATGCTGCTCTCGCTGCACAACTTCCTCTTCGTCTCCTTCGACCCGGGCGGGCTGATCACCCTCGACAAGCCGCCGCTGGCCGTCTGGGTGCAGGCCGCCAGCGCGAAGGTCTTCGGCTTCACCCCGCTGGCGCTGCTATTGCCGGAGGCGACCGCGGGCGTGCTCTGCGTCGCGGCTCTTTACCTGGCGATGGCCCGGCCCTTCGGGCGCCCCGCCGCGCTGATGGGCGCGCTGTGCCTCGCGGTCTTTCCCGCCTTCGTGGCCGTCAATCGCGATAACAACCCGGACGCCCTGCTGATCCTGCTGATGACCCTATCCTGCTGGATCGCGCTGCGGGCGATCCAGAGCGGGCGGCTGCGGAGCATCGTGCTGTGCGGGATCTTCGTTGCCCTGGCGTTCAACACCAAGACACTCGCCGCCTATCTCGTCGTGCCCGGCATCGCACTCGGCTACCTGGTGTGCGCGCCGGGGCCGCTTGGCTCGCGGCTGGCCAAGCTGCTGCTCGCGGGCGTGGTGATGGCGGTGGTCTCGATCGCCTGGCTCAGCTTCGTGGACGCGACCCCCGCAAGCCGCCGCCCCTATGTCGGCAGCTCGCTGGACAACTCAGAGCTTGGGCTGACCTTCGGCTACAACGGGCTCGGTCGGATCGGGGGGCAGACCGGCGGGCCGGGCTCGATCCCCGTCGGCGCAGGCGCCAGCGCACCTCTGCCACCGAAGCTCGCATTCGAAGAAGCCGCCGTGACTCACCTGGAAACCGAAGAACTGGCCGGCCGCGCCTTCGCGCCGCTGGCGCAGGCCTCCGGGCACATGGCCTTGGCCGTGCCGAGCGTGCGCCAGATCCTCGGGCCGCCGGGCCACTCCAAGCCGCAAGCCCCCCCGTTGTACCTCCCAGATGGCCGCGCGAGCAAACCGACGCCGTTCGGCAAAGCGCCCGGGCCGCTGCGGCTGCTCGAAGAAGCGCTCGGCGCTCAGGCGGGCTGGCTGCTGCCGCTCTCGCTCGGAGGCGCTTTTGCGCTGCTGGCGCTGCTGGCCGGCACCTGGCGCGGCCCTGCCCGCAACAACGGCGCGGCGCCGCTTGGCCGCCGCGACCCGAGGCTCGCCGGCCTGCTGGTGCTCGGTGGATGGTTCGCAGTCGAGGCGGTGCTGCTGAGCCTCGCCGGCGGGATCGTCCACCCCTACTACACCTCGGCCCTGGCTCCCGGGGCATCGGCGATGGCCGGCGCGGGCATCGTTGCCTTCGCGGCGCTGCTGCGCCGCGATGCCAGATGGGCGTGGCTGCTCTCACTGACGATCGCGGCCACCGTCGTGACTCAGATCGTGCTGCTCGATCGCAGCGAATACATGCAGTGGATGCTGCCGATCCTGATCGTCTGCGGCGTGCTCGGCATGGCCCTCGCGGTGCTGGCCCGCCGCTTGGCGCGGTGGTCGCTGGCCACCGTGCTGGCCGTGTTGCTGGTCGCGCCGACCGGGTTTGCGGCGGCGACATGGGGGGCTCCGGTGCAGGGCACCTTCCCCGTCGCAGGCCCCTGGGGCGCGCCCGGCTTCGGCGGGGTGGGGGTCGCGCTGAAGGAAATCCCGGAGTACAGGGGCCTGCTGCGCTACGTGGAGCGTCATCGCCCGACCAAGCGCTTCACCGTGCTCACCGTCTCCTCGGTGACCGCGGCGCCGCTGATCCTGTGGGGCACGAACGCCGCCGCGCTCGCAGGCTACAGCGGCACCGACCCGGCGCTCGGGGCCGGTGGCCTCGCGCATCTGGTGCAAGGCCACGAAGCGCGCTATGTGCTGCTCGGCGGCCCCTACTCGAGCCGCGGTGGCAATGGCGCGACCGCTGCGACGCTGAAGGCATGCCGTTTCATCCCCTCCCACCTCTGGGGCGCCGTCCACAACAACCTCTACAGCCTCGTGCTCTACGACTGCGCCGGGCGGGCTCCGGAGCTCTGGGCGGCGCGGTAGCTCAGGCGGCGATGTCGAGGCTGCGTCCGAAGGCACGCTCGAAGAGATCGCCCTCACGGCCTGCCGCCCAGCGCGGCACGGCGGTCTCGCCGTCGGCCTGAAGGGTGAGCTTCACGGTGCCGTTGGTGCTCGCGAGATCCGTGTCGCTGACCATCTGGTCGCGGGAGCGCTCCAGGTCCTCGGCCAGGCGCAGCAGCGTCGCGCAACGGTCCAGACGCTCCCTATCCCCATCCCCGAACAGGGACGAGAGCTCGCCGGGCTCGGGCATTCCCTTGCGGTGATAGCGGGCGGCCTGGGCGATGATCGCCACCTCGGTCGGCGAGAAGCCCGGCAGGCCACCGTTGAGGATCAGATAGCGCGAATGCTTGTGGTGGTCGTCGTAGTCAACCGACATCCCGATGTCGTGCAGCATGCAGGCCGCCCACAAGAGCTCGCGCTCGTGGCGATCCCCCGGATGCAGACCAAGCGCGGCCAGCTCGTCGAACATCCCGAGCGCGAGCTCTGCGACATGGCGGCTGTGCGGCGCGTCCATGCCGTAGCGCCGCGCGAGGTTGAGGACCCCCTCCCCGCGCACCTCCTCGAACAGCGGCGGACCGCCCGCGCCACCGAGGTGTCGCTCGAAGAAGACGCCCTCTCGCAGGCCCGCCTCGGTCACCTCCAAGCCGCTGAAGCCGCCCGCGATCAGCACCCCCTCGATCACGATCGCCCCGGCGAGGATCAAATCGGCCCGCGCCGGCTTTATGCCTGGGACCTTCGCCCGCTCTCTGGGAGGCAGCGCGGCCAGGCGCTCGATCAGCTCACGCAGCGCCTCGATGCCGAGCACGAAGCCCTGCACGCCGTTGCCGGGCAGCCCTGCCGCGCGCTGCGCGGCGGCGGCGAGGTTGCGCGCGGTGCCGCCCATGCCGACGATCCGGCTGCCGACCTCCTCCAGCCATGGCGACTGGGTCAGCTGGCGCTGGACGTGCTCGCGGAGCGCCTGGATCTGCTCGATCGCCGCAGGCTGCTCGCCGGCCAGGAAGCGCTCGCTCATCCGCACCGCGCCAAGCGGCCAGGAGCCGATCTCGCGCTCCAGGCGGCCGGCTACGTGCACGAGCTGCAGCGAACCGCCGCCGAGGTCAAGTACGGCGCCGTCGGTGAGCGTGGTCGAGTTGACCGCCGCGAGATAGCCATAACGGGCCTCCTGCTCGCGCGAGAGCACCCTGACCGGCAGCCCGATCTTCTCCAGCGCCGGCCCAAGCACCTGCTCTGAGTTCTGGGCGTCCCGGATCGCACTCGTGGCGACGGCGTCGACCTCTTCCCCGGTCAGGCCGCTGGCCCGGCAGAAGTGCGCGAAGACGTCGAGCGTCGCAAGCGCCCTGGCAAGCGGCTCCTCCCCAAGCCTGCCGCTGGCGACCATGCCCTCGCCGATGCGCACCGCCTCGTATATCTCGTCGGTGCGCTGCCACCACCCCTCGCTCGCCGTGAAGACGACGAGCCTGAAGGAGTTGGAGCCGAGGTCGATGACGGCCAGGCGCTGCGCAAGCGGCATCTGTCCAGCGTATTGCGCACGGCGGCGGGCGCCGGGTCGCCCGCGCGTACTTGCCAGCTATCGCGCCAATTCTGCGGATCGATCATCTAGCCTTCTGCGATGCGCCTTCTCGTGATCCAGCACATCGCCTGCGAGCCCCCTGGCGCCTACGAGCAGGAGATGAAAGCGCGCGCCATCGCCTTCGACCGCGTTCAGATCGACGCGGGAGATCCGCTGCCCGACTGGCGCGAATACCAGGCGATCGTCGCGATGGGCGGACCGATGAGCGTGAATGACGACCGGGCGCTGCCGTGGCTCGCACAGGAGAAGGCCCAGATCGCACAGGCGGTTCGCAGCGGCCTGCCCTACTGGGGAGTATGCCTGGGGGCTCAATTGCTGGCGGCAAGCCTCGGCGCACACGTGCATCGCGGCGAGGAACCGGAGCTCGGAATCCACGACGACGTCTCGCTCACCGCGGCCGCCGCCAAAGATCCTGTCTTCGCCCGCATGCAATCGCCGCTGCGCACCTTCCAATGGCATGGCGAGACGTTCGAGCTTCCCGGCGGAGCCACCCTGCTCGCCAGCTCCCCCGCCTACCCCAACCAGGCGTTCTGCTGGCTGCGCGCCTACGCGCTTCAGTTCCACCTGGAGGTTTCGACCGAGCTTGCCGAGAGTTGGCTCGAGCTTCCTGCCTATGCGCACGAACTGGCGCAGGCACGAGGCAGCTCGGCGCTGGCCGCACTCAGAGCCGAGCTGCATGCGTTGCAGGCGATCGTCCCGCTGGCCAGGGATCTCTTCGGACGCTGGATCGACACGTTCGTCGCGCCAGTCGCCAAGCAGATCGTCCCAGCCACCTGACAGGCTGGACCGCGCCGCTAGACGGCTCGGCTCAGAGAGGCGACGTGCTCCAGGGCGCGAGCCGGCTCGGCCTTTGCGGAGGCCAGCACCGCGTCGAGCAGCCCTGGGAAGCGCGCGTCGAGATCCTCGCGCCGGAGGCTGTTCAGACGGGCCGTGCCCTCCTCTTGCTGGTGGATGACGCCCGCCTCGCGCAGAACGCGGAAATGGTGTGTGAGGGTTGACTTTGTGATGTCGAGATCGAAGGCGCCACAGCGGCGCGGCTCACAGTCGCAGGCGAGCTTGGCGACGATCGCAAGACGCTGCGGATCGCTGAGCGCGTGCAGGACGTCGGCGATGTGGAGCTCGTCTCGGTCTGGGTGGCGGAGGCCCATGCCCTGATTGTACGACGAACGCCGTCCAACGTGCTACGATGATCGTCGTACTAACAAACAAGGGACTCTACCTGGTGGGTGGGAGGCGTAGGCGCAAAGGCCGAAACCCGCGAGGTTTTCGAGGCAGAGGATGTCATCGTGGTCCCGATGAGGATTGGTCCATAGCGCAAACGAAGGGCTGCGAACGATGAGCACGATCTCCCAGACTCCCCGCCCGACCAGCATCAGCAGCGCCCGCCTCTCGGCGATAGTGGAGGCCGCCTACCTGCTGAAGCTCGCGAGCCGATGAGCACCGCGATCGCAGCGAAGCGACCGCAGGTCGCCCGCTCGGGCTCGACCCTGCTGCTGATCCTGATCTGCCTCGCGCAGTTCATGGTGATCCTCGACGTCTCGATAGTGAACGTCGCGCTGCCCTCGATCAAGGACGGCCTGCACTTCTCCACGAGCGGCCTGCAGTGGGTGATAAATGCCTACACGATCACCTTCGGCGGCTTCCTGCTGCTCGGTGGCCGCGCCGCCGACCTGCTCGGGCGCAGACGGGTCTTCCTTGGCGGCACCGCGCTGTTCGGCTTCGCTTCGCTGCTCTGCGCGTTCGCGAGTTCGCGTGGACTGTTGATCGGCGCACGGGCACTGCAGGGACTCGGCGGAGCGGCACTCTCGCCGGCGAGCCTTGCGATCGTGACGACCTCCTTCGCGGAGGGCCGCGAGCGCAACCGCGCGCTCGGCGTCTGGGGCGCACTCGGCGGCCTCGGCGGCGCCTCCGGCGCGCTGCTCGGCGGCCTTTTGACCCAGGGCTTCGGGTGGCCTGCGATCTTCCTGATCAACGTGCCGATCGGCGTCGGTGTGATCCTCGTCGGCCGTGGACTGATTCCCGAAAGCCGCCGTGAGGATGCGACCCGCCACTTCGACCTCGCCGGCGCGATCCTCGTGACCGCCGGCCTGACCGTCGCCGTCTACGGCATCGTGCAGAGCGAGACGCTTGGCTGGGGATCAGTGGGCGTGATCGGGCCGCTGCTGCTCGCCCTCGCGCTGATCGCAGGCTTCACGCTGGTGGAGGGCAAGATCGCGGCAGCGCCGTTGCTGCCGCTCGGGGTGCTGCGGATGAAGCGGCTGCGGACGGCGAACCTCGTGGTCACCCTGCTCTACGGAGGCGTGTTCGCGATGTGGTTCTTCCTCACACTCTATCTCCAGGATGTGCTCGGCTTCAGCGCGCTGGACGCGGGCTTCTCCTTTCTGCCGCTGACGCTCGGCGTCGCGAGCGCCGCGACGCTCGCGCCCCGCCTGGTGGCGGCGATCGGCGTGCGAGCAGTGATAACCATAGGCATGCTCGGCTCCGCCGTCGGCTTGGCGCTGCTCTCGATGCTGCCGACCCACGGCTCCTACCTGAGCTCGGTACTGCCAGGAGGGCTGATCAGCGCGGTCGGGTTCGGCTTTGCGCTCGTGCCCTCGACGATCGCAGCCGTGCAGGGCGTGCCCGCCCATCAGGCCGGCCTCGCCTCGGGGTTGCTGAACACGGCACGCCTCGGCGGCGGCGCGCTCGGGCTGGCGGCGCTGAGCACCATTGCCGACTCGCACACTGCGAGCGAGATCGCTCGTGGCGTGTCCAGCCACGCGGCAATGACCAGCGGATACCGGCTCGCCTTTGGAATCGGCGCAGGGCTCTGCCTTGCGGGCGGGCTTGCCGCGGTGAGCATGCTCGGGGAGACTCCGAGGCTTGGCCGTCTGTGGGCCTCTGCACGGGCACGCGCAGCGACCGACGAGCGCGAGTGAGCCTGCCTACACGCTCCGCAGCGCGGCGGCTGGTGCGAGCCGCGCGGCGCGCACCGCCGGATAGAGCCCAACGAGCGCTCCCAGCAGGAGCGTTATGCCAACGCCACCGGCGATAGCGAGCACGGGAACGACGATGACCCATCCCTGTGACTGCGCGTATGCCGCCGTGCTCGCGGCGCCGAGCAGGATGCCTGTGATGCCGCCCAGGAGCGCAAGCAGGATCGACTCACCGAGGAACTGGACGCCGATGTGCAGGCGCGTGGCCCCAAGCGCCCGGCGCAGGCCGATCTCCGAGCGCCGCTCCAGCACAGAGATCACCATCACGTTTGCGATCCCCACCCCGCCGACGAGCAGCGCCACCGCACCCAGGCCGAGGAACAGGGAGGTGAGCGTGCTCTGAGCGTCGGCACGCGCCTGCAACGCATTGGAGGGACGGCTGATCTGGGTATCTTCCGGGCTCTGAGGATCCGCCGTCGCGGACAGCAGCGCAGATGCTTCGGCGACGTGTTCCTGATCGGCCCGCACATACAGGGTGCTCGCGCTCCTTGTGGTGCCAAACAGCCGGTGGGCAACCTGGTAGCCGATCAGTGCGGAGGCATCGATCTCCGGCGCCAGCGGCAGTGGCGCGAGCACCCCGCCGACCGTGAACCAGGTGCCTTCGATGTAGACCTGAACCGGCCGTCCTGCAACGCTCAGCCGATCGATGTGCAGCCGCTGCGCGGCGCTTGCCCCCAGCACCACGATCGGAAAGCGGCCGTCGGCCCGGCTGAGGAATGAGCCCCTGACGAGCTTGCCCTGCAACGTGGAGAGCAGCTGCGGTTCGCTGGCATCGACGGCGATGCCACCGGTTTCGGCCGCTTCTATGTAGGGGTTGCTGCGCACGCTGGCCGAGACCGTGCTGAGCGCGGCGGCCGCATGCACGCTTGGTAGGTTGCGCACCGCGCGCGCGGCCGAGGCGGGCAGCGAGGCATTTTCGCCGAAGAAACTCTGCCCCGGCTGAACCGTGAGCAGATTCGTTCCGAGCTTGTCGAGCTCTGAGATGAGGCCCGCCTTGCTCGATTCGGAGATCCCGAGCACGGCGACCATCGCCGCGACGCCGATCCCGACGCCGAGCGCCGAGAGCGCGGCGCGCAGACGGCGGGTGCGCAGCCCGACGCTTGCCACCCGCAGCACGTCGAGTGCCGTGAGGCGGCTGCGCTGCTGGACGGCGGCGGCCGGAGGCGGTCCGCCGCCGTGCGGACCTCGCGCCCGCGGCAAGGAACTGTGCACGCTCGCTGTCCTGCTCACGCCGGCACTCCGAGTGCATCGTCATGCACGATGCGGCCGTCGCGCACATCCAGGCGTCGCGGCAAGCTGTCGGCGATCTCGTGGTCGTGGGTGATGACCACGACGGTTGTTCCCTGCGCGTTGAGCTGCCGGAGCAATTGCATGATGCCCTCGCCGGTCACGCTGTCGAGGTTGCCGGTCGGCTCGTCTGCAAGCACGATCGCGGGATCGCTCACGAGCGCCCGTGCGATTGCGACGCGCTGGCGCTCGCCGCCAGAGAGCAGCGCCGAGGTCTGCTGGGTGCGGTGGGAGAGCCCGACCCGCTCCAGCGCCCGCTCTGCCAGCACACGGCGCACGCGCGCAGATGTGCCCGTGTAGAGCAGGCCGCCGGCCACGTTTTCCAGGGCGGTGTGGGCCTCAATCAGGTGAAACTGCTGGAAGACGAACCCGATCCGCCATGCTCTGAGCGCCGCAAGCGCCCTATCGGAGACGCTTGCCACATCGATGCCGGCAACTCGCACGAGCCCGCTGCTTGCGCGTTCGAGCGTGCCGATGACGTGCAGCAGCGTCGACTTGCCCGAGCCCGAGGGACCGACGATCGCGCACAACTCCCCCGTATCGACGCTGAGACTGACTCCACGCAGCGCCTGTACGCCACCGGGATATTGCTTGACGACCTCGCGCAGCTCGAGTATCGGCCCGCCGATCGGCACCGCGTCGATGCCTTTCGCGGCCCCGCCCAAGAGACGGAGCGCAGGCAGCCGCCGATGGGTCCGCGCTTGCCTCATTCCGCCGGCTGGGTGATCGTCAAGCCTTCGTGTATGCCTTCGCCTTCGATCTGCACGTAGCCGTCGGCAAACATGCCCGGGGTGACGAGGACCTCGACCCGGCGCCGCGCCTCCAGCGCCTGCACCGCGTAGCCGCCGCCCGCTGTCGCAACCAGCGCGCTCGCCGGAACCGTCAGCACATTGCGGCGCTTTTCCTTGATCAGTTCGACGGTGACGGGGGCCGCATCCAGATGCGGAGCGCGGCGGTCGAGCGAGAGCGTGACCGAGATGCTCGCCTTGCCGCCGCCGGCTTCCCCATCCCCGCCGCTCGATTCGGTCGCGACCGAGCCGACGCTCGTGATGTGCGCGTTCACCCTCTGCCCGCTTGGCAGCGTGACCGGCGCGCGCTCCCCCACGCGCGCGAGCTGCTGCTTGTCGGCTTCGAGTTGCAGCTGCACGAGCTGCTGAGTGGAGGTTGTGGTGAGCACCGGCACACCAGCGCTCGCTCCTTCATCGGAGGGCGATTTTTCGCCGGATGGCGATTTGGAAGGACTGCCATCGCTCGCAGGGTCCTTGGCGGCTTCTTTGCCTGTGGCTGCTTTGTCAGCCGGTTCTTCGTGCGATGGCTGTTTGTGCGCCGGTTCTTTTTCGGCCGCCTTCTTGCTCGCTTCTTCTGTGTCACTCGATCCAGCTAGGTCCCCGGATCCTGATTCCCCCGGCGGGTCTTGACCAAGGGTCGCCTTCACCCCGGTCACGCGCCGCGCGGAGGGGGCGAAGATCACCCGTCCCAGTTCCACGGCACCTGTCTGCGGCAGCCCCTCCGCCCTCTGCCAGCGACGCACGGCCGCAGTGGTCGCTTCGCTGAAGCTTTCGTAGTCTGTGATCGCGCCGTGGGGGTCATACCCGAGCGCGACCAAGTTTTCGTTCAGCTCGGTGACATCCTCGCCGTCGCTCACGCCCTGCTTCAGCGTGCGATAGGCAGGCACCAACCCGTACATCAGGACGATCGGCAGCTGGTCGATCTTGAACAGCGTCCCGCCGCGCCCAATCACCACTCCGACGCTCGGTAGCCACGTGAATGTGCCTGGGATGCGGTCGAAGAGTTCAAGCGCGCTGCCATAGCCCAGCGTGCCGTTCACCTGCGCGTGTTCTGTGAGCGTGCGTCGCTGCACGATGGCCGTGGTGTCGCCCGTCGGTACGCCGCCACCTGAGTCGCGGCCTTCTTTCCGATGCGACTGCAGCAGGATCGCAAGCGCGATCGAGGCACCGACGAGCACGATCGCGCCCACCGCCGCGATCCGCACGCCTCGGCGACTGCGCGTGGGCTGCTCGGGCCTATCAAGCTCGCATGCGTCGCTGTGCCGACTGTCGCTGGCGGGCACGACGGGGGCGCGTGTCTCGGTTTCGCTCTCTGACGCCTCGCCGACGAGCGGCGAGCGCGGATCATTCACCGCCACCGCCGGCCGGAGGCGCGGCCCCGCTCGAGGAGCTTTCCTGGCCGCCGCCTGACCCGGGCCCAGGCCCCCTGCTGCTCGCTCGGATCGCAAGCGGCAGCCTGCCCATCAAATGGTGGCAGGCATTTTGAGCACCCTCGAAAGTGGCACTCTGCGGGTTTATGTTGTTCAGTTCAAGCACGCCGCTTGGGCCCGGATCTGGAACCTCCACACCGTGGCTTCTCATGCAGCGCGCGAATTCGAGCGCCTTCTGCTTCTCTTCCGCCTTTTGCGCGGGAGTGAGGCTCTCAAATGGCGCTGCGGGCGCATAGCGCTTGCAGGCGCTCTGGGCAGCCTTGAACTGCGGCGGCGGCCCGGACGGAGACCCGCCTTCCTTGCCCTGCGCGCCCCCGCTCGTGATGTGGATGCCAAAGCCCTTGCCTTCAGAGCCTTTGCTCGTTTCGGCGTCGACTCCGTGTTCGCGCAGGCATTTGGCGAACTTGACCATCTTCTGTTCGTTGACCCTCTGACCCGACAGTTCGCCGCTTGGGTCCAAGCCCCCCGATCCGCCGCAGGCCGCGAGTGCAAGGCAGGCGCACAGCGCGACCGCAATCAGGCAGAAAATGGTCCAGGGCGAGCTGCGACGCGGGATGGTGGCGCGGCGGCGTGCCGCCGGCGCCACTCTCGGTTTGGTGTCCATGTAGACATCAAGCCGAGCGAAGATGAGAGGAGCCTGAAGGCAGCAGAGGAGGTTGATGAACCTCCGAGCGCGATCCCCCTTGCTGCTCGCCCAGCGTCTCCTGCTCGCAGAGCTCACCCTCGCCGATCGGCAGCGGCAGCAGCTCGAGGATCAGGCGCGTGCCGCCACCTGGGTCGTTCTCCGCCCTCACCGTGCCCCCGTGCGTCTCGGCGAACTGGCGCACGATCGCCAGCCCGAGGCCCGACCCTGGCCGCCCGCGCGCGGCACGGGCGCGATAGAAGCGGTCGAAGACGCGCGGCAGGTCCGCCGCGTCGATCCCCGGGCCGTGGTCGCGCACCTGCAGCCGGCCGCCGGCGACGCGCACCTTGACCGTGCCCGCGGGCGGGCTCCACTTGATCGCGTTGTCAAGAAGGTTCGCGATCGCGCGATCGAGCCGCGCCGGCGCGGCGCGCACGAGGCACGGCTCCGCGTCGAGGTGCAACGTGACGCCGCGCGCGTGCAGGCGGGCGCGTTGCAGCGCGGCGGCCGCCGCGAGGTCGAGGCGCACGTCCTCGACCTCCACCGCCTCGACCTCGGTCTTGGAGAGATCGACCAGATCGCCGACGAGCACGGTGAGCTCACGCAGCTGCGCCTGCGCGCAGGACACCGCACGCTCGCGCTCCGCAGGGGTGAGCACGTCGCCGAGCGCCAGCGCGTCGAGGTTCGCCTGCACGCTCGTGAGCGGCGTGCGCAGCTCATGGGAGGCGTCGGAGACCAGCTGGCGTTGAGCAAGCCGCGAGCGCTCCAGCGCAGCGAGCATCAGATTGAAGCTGGCGGCGAGCCTTCCCAGCTCGTCGCTGCCACCGGCCGCAATGCGGTGCGCAAGATCCTGGGTCCTCGCGATCCGTTCGGTCGCGCCGGTGAGCCGTCGCACGGGAGCAAGCGCGGCGCGGGAGACCAGCAGCCCGAGCGCCGCGGCCAGCAGTACGCCGCCAAGGCTGACAGCGCCCAGCACGAGCAGCAACTGGTCGAGCGTGTTGTTGACGTCGCTCAGCGGCAGCGCGACCTGCCAGACCCCGCCGGCCGGCGCCTTCTCGGTCAACACGCGCAGGCGCGTGCCGGACACCGTCGCGTCGCTGAAATACGCCCGCTGGCGGCCGCTGGCGACCGCCTTTGTTCTCGCCGTGATCGGCAGCTTCGCGCGTGAGCCGCCGGATGTGACGATTTCGCCGCCTGGCAGCAACATCTGGGCGTACCCGCTGGTGCCGGCGAACCCTGCGCTTGGCAGGGAGATGCTGAGCGCGGTGACCGATCCGTGTGGCCCGCGGCGGATGATCCCGTTGAGTCCGAAGGCGCCGTTTGTGCTCGGACCGGCTGCCGTCTTCTGGGGATGCAGGAGCGTCCTGCCGCCGAGCAGCGTCCCCGGGCCAACGAACCCCTCTGGACCAGGCAGCGCGGACGCCTGCGCGCGACCTGCTGCGCCGCCAGCGAAGCCTGCACCCCCACCTTCCACGAGGCGTTGTTTGATGACCGGCCCGCTTTCGCCGCCGGCGCTTTGTTCAGAGGAGCCGTGAGGCCCGCCGGCGAAGATCGTCTGCTTCGGGGCTTGCGAGATGACCTGGAACGATTGTTCCAGGCTCTTGCGGTCTTTCGCCGTCAGCTCCACCTGCCTGATCTGCACCGACTGCGCCGTCCCAGGCGCAAGGCGCTGGCGCAGGGTCGCGTCCACCTGACCGCGCAGCTCGCCGGCGGTCACGAAGTAAACGACGACTGAGGCGAGCACGATCGCCAGCGCGACCGCCGCGGAGGCGAGCAGCACCGTGCGCCGTCGAAAGCTCATCGGCCCGGGGAGCGCAGCACGTAGCCCACCCCTCTGACTGTATGAAGCAGCCGTGGCTCTCCCTGCGCCTCGGTCTTGCGGCGCAGATAGCCGACGTAGACCTCCAATGAGTTGGAAGCCGGGCCGAAGTCATAGCCCCAGACGCGGTCGAAGATCGTGGCGCGCGTGAGCACCTGGCGAGGGTGGCGCATCAACAGCTCCAGCAACAGGAACTCGGTGCGCGTCAGCTCGAGCAGCCGGCCGCCGCGCCGGGCCTCGTGCGCAGTGGGATCCACCTCCAGGTCCTCGAAACGCAGCACGTCCGGCGCCTCGTCCCACCCGGTGCGGCGCAGCAGTGCTCGCAGGCGAGCGATCAGCTCCTCGTGGGCGAAGGGCTTGACGAGGTAGTCATCCGCGCCGGCCTCGAGCCCTGCGACCCGCTCGCTCACCTCCGCGCGGGCGGTGAGCATCAGCACGGGCGTGCGATCGCCGGCCGCGCGGATTCGCCGGCAGACCTCCAGGCCGTCGAGCTCGGGCATCAGGACATCGAGGATGACGGCGTCAGGACGCTCGCAGGAGAGCGCGCGCATCGCATCCCGGCCGTCCACGGCCGTGGCCACCTCGAACCCGTTGAGGCTCAGCACCAAGTCGAGCGCTTGCCGGATCGCGGGCTCGTCATCGACGACGAGCAGTCGCACGCTGGGATCCTCGCGCACCAACGTGAAAGGAACCTGAACGGGCGAGCATCGCCATCTGTGGCGCGCAAACCGTTCGACAGGCCCTAGACTCAGGCGATGGCCGCGACGTGCAGCCACCGAGACCAGATTCGCATCACCGAGCTTCCAGAGGCGGTGGACGGCTGCGTCGAGTGCCTTGCAACCGGCGATCCGTGGCTCCATCTGCGGATCTGTCTGGAGTGCGGCTTCGTCGGCTGCTGCGACGACTCGCCGAACAAGCACGCGACCGGCCACGCCGAGGCCACGGGCCATCCGCTGATCCGCTCGTTGGAGCCTGGCGAGCAGTGGAGCTGGTGCTACATCGATCAGGTCGGTCTGATCGCGCCCGAGGTGAAGGGCTCCACGCGGATCCCGCCCTCGCCGCTCGGGTCCTACTAGCCCTTCAAGGACCAAAGGCGCGCAGGGGCCAAGCGCTGCGGCGGATCGAGCCGCTGCCCGCGGTCGCCTTCATCGAGCCGCGACCTGGTTCGAAATGTCCGAAGTCCAGGGCGTAGAGGCTCCCGTCCGGCCCGAACCGCACATCCAACGGTCGTTGAAGCCCCGGCGTGGAGATTGAGCTCACCTGCCATCCCCGCTCCGGATCCACGACGGCAAGGCTTCGCCCGGCCCTGGGACCGGAGGGAGCGGTCATCGGCACCTCGTCGCCGAACATCGCAATCACGATCCGTCCATCCGGCGCCTGGGCGAGCTTCGTCGCGGCGACGTGCGTGGTGAACTCGGCCAGCGGGCGCTCCGGCTGCGGCAGCTCGTCGTGGTTGGCGAGCACGGCCTCGGGAGCGGCGCCGCCCTGCGGCGCGAATCGAGGATCGGAGATGGGAACACCGCCGACGAAGTCAGGCCACCCGTACCAGCGGCCCTCCCTGACCAGATAGAGGAGATCGGGAATGTTTCCGACCGGCCGGCTGCCACGATCGTCAGCGCCCTGATCGGTGGCGATCAGCCGCCCGTCTGCGAGGAACAGCAGCCCGAATGCATTGCGCAGGCCCCAGGCCACGAGCTCCAGGTTGCCTCCGTCCGGATCGCAGCGCATCACCGCCGAGGTGCAGGGCAGCGCCGCAGGAATGCGGGTGCCCTCCGGGTGAACGGTCCCGAAATCGGCGAATGGGCCGGTGACCGAGCGACCGGTGCCCCCCTCGCGAGAGTCCTCGGTCACGAACTCGGCGTGCCGCAGCACGATCTCCAGCCCTGGGATGTCGCGTTCGTGCGGCAGCAGTTTCAGCCATCCAAGGTCGTATGCGTCGAGGCCGATCACGCCGGTGTTCGTCATCGCCCCCTGGCTGAAATAGAGCTTGCCTTCAGGACCAAAGGCGACCATGTTGGTCTGGTAGTTGCCAGGCCCAGGCAGGCCCTCGACCACGGTGCGCTGCTCTGAAGTGGAGAGGTCGAAGCGCAGAATTCGACTCGGATGGCCGGACTCTGTGACGTAGAGGGATCCCTCGTGGAAGGTGAGCCCGTTGACGGGCGGCCGCAGGCCCTCCAGCAGCAGCTCGCGGCGGCCGTCCCTGACCCGCCAGATCCTTCCGCCGGCGGGAGCGCCGCCGAACGGCAGCCCCGACTCGCTCAGGTAGAGCACTCCCTGCTCATCGAAGGTCAGGCCCGTGGGGAAGTCGAGCTCGTCGACCACGACCTCCCACTCGTGTGCGCCGGCTTCGCTCTCTGTCTTTGAGATGGCCATCCGTCTCTGATGGCAGACCCTACCCCCTCCCAGTTGCCTCGCAGAATTTGACCACGAGCAGCGTCCGCACTAGCTTGGCCGAGCTTCCCGAAGCCGGGAGCACCGGCGTCACCATCTCACCGATCGAGCTGCGAGGTCAGGAGACAGGAATGAACAGCGATGCATCAGCTGCAGGGACAGCCACCACCATCGAGGGTCTGATCGGCAGCTACCAGGCGAGGCAGATTCCGCGCCGACGGGTGCTGGCCGCGCTGACCGCCGCGGGGGCATCGGCCGCGGCCGCGACGCTGCTCGTAAACGTCGCCGAGCATGGGGCAGCGACGGTGCAGCACCCCTCGCTCAGCACCGCCAGCGCCCATCATCGATCCGCGGCAACCGCGAGCCTCGACCTCGCCAAGGCCCACGAGCAGCACCTGAACGACCAGGTCGCAGGCACCAGCGCCCCCACCCCGCAGGCGCGCTCGGCGGCGGTCGCAAAGATGATGAGCGACTACAGCCCGAACGCCGTCGTCAACGATCCCCTATTCGGTGGCCCGCTCGTTGGCATGGCGGCCATAGCCGTACACAAGACGGCCGAGATGGCAGCGATCAGCGACGCCTCGCTCAAAGTGCTCTCACGCTCGATCGTGGGCCAGCAGATCCTCGCCACCTGGGAGATGGAAGGGCTCCACAGCGGCCCTTACTACACCTATCCCGCGAGCGGGAAACCGATCAAGCTGACCGGCGCGACCGTGCAGACGCGCGGGCAGGACGGCAAGATCCTCACCGAGTCGATCTATTACGACGCGGCCGACATGCGCAGGCAGCTTTCAGGGCATTAGCCGGGCGTCAGCTCAGGAGTTCCCTAGCCGGAGGCAACCTGTGAGCGATGGCGCCGAGTGCCAGCGTCAGACGCCGGCACGAGCAGCGCTGCGACCGAGGAGCACCGCCATCACTCTTCTCTCACGCTGAGATGACCTCGTCCAACGTGCGGCCGCTGAGCACGGACCTCGGCTGCTCGGCCACGATGTCCGATCCGGGCCGGCACGTCTCGTCGCGGCGCTTGACGAGCAGCCACTGCGGCTTCTTCCCCTGCGGCCGTGCGCTGCAGGGCGAAGCCGCCTACGAGCTTGCGTCCGTGCAGCACGAAGACGGCGTGCCCGCGCTGCAGAGCCTGCGGCCAGGGCACCCTCCCGCCCTGCTCGTATGTTCCGCGATCCCAGACGATCGTGCCTCCCGCTCTCTGCCTGCCCTCGAAATCGTTGTGGTCAAGACTGTGATCTGCCACCTCCACCGCCAACCGCTTTTGTGCCGGGTCCATCGACGGACCCCGCGGCAGCGCCCACGAGCGCATCACGCCGGCGAGCTCCAGGCGCAGGTCGAAATGATGGGTGCTGGCCATGTGCTCCTGGACGACGAAGACCCCGGCAGGCACGCCGCGGATCGCGAACTGCTCGTGGCCCTCGGGCTTTACGGATTCGAGGTCGATATCGCTGACCCGCGCAGGTCTCGGCCCGGCTCGCAGGAACGCGGTCAGCCGCTGCAGCGCGGCCTCGCTTCCCTCGGCGTGGATTTGGACGGCGCCGTCCTCGGCGTTTCGCACCCAGCCCATCACGCCGAGCTCGCGGGCCTCCCCCACCGTCGCATCGCGAAAGCCGACGCCCTGCACATCTCCGCGAACGATCGCGCGAATCGCCGCCCGGCGCTCAGGCATGTGGTGAGAGGCCTGCGGCGACGCTCGGCCGAGCCTTGCGCTCTCCATGGCCACCGAGGTCGACCAGATCGCGCAAGAAGCCCTTGCCCAACATGCTCAGGCTCAGCAGCGATCCGAAGAGAACAACCGCATCGATGCTCTCGCGACCCTCTTTGGTCCAGTAGACGTCTTCGAGATTCAGCCACAGCGCGAACTCGTCGAGCGTGAGCGCTGCGCCACTGCCGAACACCGCCGCCGTCGCGCGTGAGCCCCAGCGTTCCTCGTTGATCCCCAGCTCGAGCATCCACAGGTAGCCGACCGTGAGCAGGCCCGATATTCCGAAGGTCATGTGATGGATGTGCCTGCCCCCTGGCGTGATGTTCTTGAACGGCCCGCGTTCGGCTCTGATCGCGTGCGTGATGCCCCGCACCGCCGCGAACGTCGTGAAGAACGCGCCGGTCGCAAAGAGCTGACGCTCCTTGCGGCGGTCTCCGAAGTGCTTGTAGTAGAGCGAGCGCACGTCCCGCTCGGACAGTTGCCACCACGGCGCGCGCCAGTTAGCGACCGACTGCGGGGGATCGGGAGACGCGCTCAAGGCGACCGAGGATAGAGCCCAGTTGCCTGCTCGTGCAGGCCAACGGGTCACGACGGTCGCCGCAAACGGCAGATTTGGCTCTGAATTGCGGGGTTTCGGCATTGGATTGGTCGTGGGCGACCTACCGAGCCGCGTCACCCTGTCCGTGTCCGCGTCTGTGCGAGATCCCGCATCGGCACTGGCAATACGACATGACGTCGAACCTTGGCGTCAACATGCACCCGAATTGCGCAAGTTGCGAGCTTGTGAGAGGTGTGGAATCACTTGATTACCAGCAGGTTCGGGTGCGTCGCCAGCAGCATCTGCGTGAAGGCAAAGTTGAAGGACCCGAACGCAAGGAAGGAGACCACCACGGCCTGGTTGACGGCGCGGCCGACTCCCTCGGCGCCACCGGAGGCGGTCATGCCCTTGTAGCAGCACACGATCGAGATGATCGCGCCGAAGATCGTGCACTTCAACACCGACCCCCACAGGTC
Source organism: uncultured Actinomycetota bacterium (assembly GCA_963790265.1). Lineage (GTDB taxonomy): Bacteria > Actinomycetota > Thermoleophilia > Solirubrobacterales > Solirubrobacteraceae > Palsa-744. Next base: position 1,460,141 of record CAWBNT010000001.1, on the reverse strand, counting down.
CGTCGTGGAGGCATTCGCGAACAGCGTATTCCAGAACGGGCCGACCGGCTGCCCCTCCACCAGCTCAGCCAACAAGCCACCGAAGAGACCAAACAGAATCGCGTAGACGTCGAAGAGGCCCGTCACCAGCATCAACGCCAAAAAGCGCGGCACAACCAGATTCTTCACCGGGTCCACACCCAGCACCTGCAACGCGTCGAGCTCCTCCCTGATCTTGCGCGCCCCAAGATCGGCAGTGATCGCCGTCCCCGCCACGCCAGCGAGCACGATCGCGGTCACGTTCGGGCCGATTTCCCTGATCGCCGCGAGCACGAAGATCCCACCCAGACGATCCAGCGCACCGAACAAAGTCAGGAAGTTCGCCGCCTGCAACCCCGGCGCCGCATAGTTCAACGCGACCGTGGAGAGCAGCAACGGAAACCAGCACAAGCGCAGGCAGAAAAGGAACTGAGAAACGAACTCGCCGCCATAGACATACGGTGGGCGTAGAGCGGCGGAGATCGTCCTGCCTGTCAGGATCATCATGTCCCCAACTTCCTCGAGAGCGCCCTGCAGCACGAAGCCCAGATTACACGATATTGTGCTAGCGCACTGACACATTAAGCGTTTCGCCCTTCATGCCACTAAGCTGGCACTGATGACCAAGTCGACACGCTCCCCGAGCGAGGGCAGGCCCAGCGTCGCACCCCCGCGAGCACTGGCCGTCGACCGCGACGGCGAAGTGCCGATCGGCGTCCAGTTGGCCTGGGCGATCAGGACGCGGATCGACGATCGGACGCTTGCAGCCGGAGAGCGTTTGCCTGGGTTGCGGGACCTTGCCCAGGCGCTCGAGATCAACGCAAACACTGTTCGCGCCGTATACGCCAGGCTCGAGCGCGAAGGGCTGCTGGAGAGCCGTCAGGGAAGCGGCACCTTCGTCGCGGCAGGCGCGAGGACCAAGCCACGAGCAAGCGCGATAGCCGCCAGGGCGGCACGGGAGGCGGTCAAGGCAGGCGTGGACCCGCGAGAGGTCGCGAGCGCGCTCTACGTGCAGGGCTCGGACTCGGCGCAAGGCCAGGCCGGCCGCCGCCACACGCTGCGCGCCCAGATCTCCGCGCTGGAGCAGGCGCTCGGCGAGCTGGAAGCCGACTATCCAGCCCTGGCGCTTCGCGCTCGCCAAGCCCAGCCGGCCAGCTCCCTCGCAGAGAAGTCCGCACGGCTACCGAGCGCAGCGGAGCTCGAGCAGGTCAAGACCTCGCTGCTTCGCCGATTGAGCGCCATGCAAGCATCGATCGACGAAGCGCTCTCCAAGCCCGGATCGCAGACGACGGGCTCCCGTGAGGCCCCTCAACAGCAGACGGCGTCTGCGAGCTCCGGCAATGCCGGCAGCCGCAGCGCCCGGCGGCCCACTTCGCGACCTGCGCCGGCCGGAGCCTGAGGCAGCCACACAGGCTCCGGTCTCTGCGCAAGCGCCACGGATGCCTGCCCCGATTGGCTCACCCGCCCTGTGGTCTGGCACCGAATGCGCGCATGCAGTCCTCGCCGCAGAAGTAGACGGTCTGGCCACCATGGTCTGTGTGTAGCGCCTTCGTGCGGTCGACCTTCATCCCGCACACCGGGTCCGTTGTGCCACGCCGGAACGTCAGCCAGAACATCGACGCAAAGATCGCCACGCCAAGCAGATTCAGCGCGAGCTTGTAGTTGAGTGCGACCGTGCCAAAGACGTCGGCGCGGGAAGGCCGCGGGCCTGTCGGGATCAACCCGGCGACGCTGAAGAGCCAGTTGATCGCAAGCGCGGCCAGAGCCATCGCCACGAACATCAGCCCAACGATCCGAAGCGTGTAGGCGCCACCGTAGTACTTTCTGTAGATCGCGACGATCGGCAGCACGATCAGATCTGCAAACAGGAACGCGAGCACGCCGGCAAAGCTGATGCCGCCCGACCACAAGATGGCCGCGAGGGGCACGTTGCCCACCGAGCACACGAAGGAGAGCACCGCGATGATCGGCCCTACGATCACGTTCTCCAGGGCAGCCAGCGCTCCACCGTCATGGGTGAGAAACAATCCGCCGAAGAAGCCATTGCCGAGCTGAGCCAGAAAGCCGGCGAGCAGGAACCCGGCCGCGATCTCCTTGTAGAGCATCTGCCAGTCGCCGCGGAAGTTGTGCGCGACGTCAGACCACGCCGAGGCGGACGTAAGCCGCTCACGGAAGCCCATCCGCGCGCCCGCGCTGTGGTGCTGGTGGCCCATGTCGGCCGCCCTGGCGTGCTCACGCGCCTCTCGCTCGATCCGCGGCGAGACGAACAGCCGCAGCAGCAGAGTCATGAGCAGGATCATCACGATTCCCCCGAGATACTCCGCCAGGGTGAACTGCCAGCCGATCAACACCCACAGCACCAGCCCGAGCTCCCAGACCAGATTGGTCGAGGCGAACTGGAAGGCAAGCGAACTCGCCGAAGAGGCGCCCTTCTGAAACAGCGACTTGGCGATCGCGACCGCCGCGTAGGAGCAGGACGATGACGCGGCGCCAAGGGCTCCGGCAAGACCGACCGCTCGTACGCCGGAGCCGGAGAGAGAGCGCTCGATTCGCTCCCGCGGCACCCACGCCTGGACGATGGCCGAGATCGCGAAGCCGAGCACCAGCGCCCACCACACCTCGAAGGCCATCAGCAGTGCGTCCTCGAGGCCGTGCCAGATCACTTCCAGAACGCCCGTCATTCATCGACCGTAGCATACCCCCAGGGGGTTTGTTATCCTTTGACCCATGAGCGAGACGCAGACGGCTCCCACGAGAGGCTACACGGCCAGCAAGGACCAACTACAGACACGGCTGCGCCGCATCGAGGGCCAGGTTCGCGGCGTCCAGAAGATGGTCGAGGAGGATCGCTACTGCATCGAGGTGCTGACCCAGATCGCAGCGATCCAGGCGGCACTGGACAAGGTGGCGCTTGGCCTACTCGACGGACATGCGCGGACGTGCGTGGTCGGCGCCGAGGGCGAGCTCCAGGAGGAGCGCGCCGCCGAGCTGATGGCCGCAGTCGGGCGGCTCATGCGACGCGGATAGCCACCGCCTCCCCGCCCGGTCAACGAAGCTCTCGCAGACCTGCCTGCGCGGGCTGATCCGGCTGCGCGGGCCGCAAGTTCCACCTTCTCGTAGAAATGTAGTATTGGCCCACTCGACAGATCGGAGGAGGAAATGCTCGACCTATTCAGGTTCGTATTGATCAGACCTCCACGTCCGATCAAGAAGGGCGAGAGACACGAACTCACGCTTTCATCTGCCGGCGCCAAGCGTCTGTCTACCACGAGCTCTCGCGCCAGACGTGAGGCGGCAAGCAAGCTGCTGGCGCAGGCCTCCGCGCCAGCCGACGCGTCGATCGAAGCGATGCAAGCCGTGCTCTCCGGGACCGGCAACGGCGCTACGGCCGCACAGATCGAACAGACGGCAAGCGTCGCCTTCGGCGCGCCGCTGCAATCTGCGCTGAAGAGCAAGACGCTTGCCACCGAAGTGGAACAGGCAAGCGAAAACCTGATCCTCGCAAAGCTCGCCTCGAGCTCTGAAGGACTCGACCTGGAGGCGCTGGCCACGCTGGTCTATGGATACGACCTACTGACGCGCGCCCTTGCGAGCACCTCCAAGCAGAGCTACCTCTCACCGCTGCCACTCACGTTCGATGCAACGACGCTCTCCGCGGAAGCCCCGGCATCCAGTGGCCAGGGTACGGCCGGCACAGGCGCGAAGGCCGCCGCCTCCACCCGGCAAACCAGTGCGCAGTCCACCGCGCCAGCGGCAGACGAAGCCTCCACCCAGGCTGCGGCCGAGCTGCGGCAGGCGACCTCGATGCTCGCCCAGATCGACAGCACGAGCCTCGAAGCGAAGCTCCAGCAGAGCACTTCGCAGACGCAGCCCAAGGCACGCTCGCGCCAGGCCCAGACGCAGAGCTCCCGCTCGAAGGCGAGCAAGCAGCAGCCGACCCTGCTCTCCGGGCGGAGCGCCACCTCGACGCTCGTGCTCGGCAAGGCGGCAGCGCAGAAGCTGCCCGCCTCCGTGCAGAGCCAGCTGCGCGGGCTCGGGATCGACCCCGGCAGCGCGCCGTTTCTCTCCGTGGTGGACGCGGTGGGACGACTCGCGGCACAGCAGGCCAGCGCAGCTCCTCAGCCGGCCGCCACGAGAATGGCGCGGCTTGGCGGCCGCCTCTATCCGTTCGAACCGGCGCAGCCGAGCGGCGCCGAAAGGCAGCTTGGGCGCGGCACCCTCCCGGAAACGCGAATCCGTTCGATCGGCATCGGCGAACTGCTTCTGGTCAAGGAACGGACGATGGCTTACGAAGGAGCCGATGTCGCCTACATCGAGAACGTTCTGAAGTCCGAGCGCAGTGAACGCCGGACCAGGCGCCTTGAAAGCACGACCGAAACGACCACCCTCTCCACCGAAACCTCCAAGTCCGAAGAACGCGACACCCAGACCACGGACCGCTTCACCCTGCAGGACCAGACCAGCGATACGGTGAAGTCCGAAGCGCAACTGAAGAGCGGCATGGCGATCTCCGCCAGCTACGGCCCGATGGTGCAGGTCAAAGCCAACGTGGAAGTAGGCGCCTCCACCTCGACGAGCAGCTCGACCAACCTCGCGACCTCCTTCAGCAAGGAAGTCCTCTCCCGATCGGTCAGCAAGCTCACCGAAAAGGTGCTGCAGAGCCGCAGCGTCACCACGCTCAGCGAATTCGAAGAGCGCAACCGCCACGGCTTCGACAACACCAACGGGACAGGCAACATAAGCGGCGTCTACCAGTGGGTGGAGAAGGTCTCTCAGGCACAGGTCTACAGCTACGGCAAGCGGATGCTCTTCGACGCGATCGTCCCGGAACCGGCGGCGTTCTATCTCTATGCGGCACAGGCTCAGCAGGCACATGCGCTCCCTGCCGTAAAGCCCGCGGAACTGACGATCACCGCTGCGGACCTGGACGAATCGAACTACCTCACCTACGGGGCGCAGTACGGCGCCGCGGAACTGGCCCCACCCCCGCCGCCCTACATCGTCACGAGCAAGCAGTGGGCGCTTCCGGGTGCCAAGGGGGCATCCTCCCCGACTTTTGCCGAAGCCGAATCTGTCCCACTTGAAGCCGGCTACCAGGCCTACACATGGGGTGTGAGCGCCCTCTTCTACGTCTTTGAAGGAATGGCGACGATCAGCACTCCAGGCAGCCAGTCGACGATCGAAACCTTTGAGAGCGCCGCCCTTGAAATGCTGATCGGCCAGCAGTCGATCGACCTGCTCACGAGCACCTACTCGGGTGTGGACCTCGGCGGCGAGACGGGCTCCATCTCGGTGTCCTTCCTCGGCAAAAACGTGACAGACGCAGTCGTCGACGTGGACATAATCACCCAACGCACAGAAGCCACCTACGCCGCCTGGCAGGCGAAAACCTACGCGGCGATCCTGCAGGCATACCAGAGCCAGCTCCAGCGCTATGAAGCCGCCGTCGCGGAAGCGCAGGCGCTCTCTGCCGGTGAAGTCGGCGGCCGCAACCCCGAAGCCAACACGGCAATCGTGCAGGCCGAGCTGATCAAGGGCTGCATCCAGCTGCTCAGCGAAACCCAGCCCGACGGCAGCGCGACCGTCGAACCGAACCGCCTCGGCGACCCGGAGCTGGTCCCCGAGGCGAGCATCGAACACGGCGAGATCGTGCGCTTCTTCCAGGAGGCCTTCGAGTGGGATCAGGTGGTCTATCTCTTCTATCCCTACTACTGGGCGCAGGGGAGCACGTGGGTGCAGCGCTCGCTCTACGAAGACCCGGATCCAGACTTCGCGGCGTTCCTGCGCGCCGGCGCTGCGCGCGTCGTCTTCGCCGTGCGCCCCGGATATGAGACCGCCGTCACCCACTACCTGGAAACCGGGGAAATCTGGGAACACGGCGAACCACCGCCCGTCTCCAGCCCGACCTACGTCGCGGCTGCTCAGGAAATCGCCGAAGCCGAGCAGGCGGCCGGCGAAGAGACGGCGCTCGGCGAACCATGGGAAGTGCGGCTGCCAACGACGCTCGTGCGACTGCGCAGCAACGACTCGCTGCCGGAGTGGTCAGAGCAAGCCGACGGAGGATGGGTTGAATCAGACCCCGCCTGATCCCGAATCCCAACCCTATAAGGGCTGTGAAAAACCGCGCATCCCGACGACGGATTCTTCGGGAAACCCGCCGCTCTCGAAGTCCGAAGTGACCCACCTCGCCTTCGAGGGCGGCGGCGGCAAGGGCCTCGCCTACCTCGGTGCGATCCGGGCGCTGGAGGAACTGGAGATCCTTTCGAAGGTGCAGGGATTCGCGGGCGCCTCCGCAGGGGCAATCACGGCGATGCTGCTCACCATCGGCTACAAGACCAGCGAAGTGCGCAGATGGATGAGCCATACCGACTTCACCTCGTTCTTCGACGCGGTGGAACCACGCGAGGCGCTCAGGGTCGAAAAGAACTTCGCAGTCATTCCCTACACGCTGCCCGAGGGCGAACTCTGGGAAGTGCCGGTCGAACTGATGCTCGACGAAGTGTTCGTCAAGCTGCAGATCGCAGCGGCCGCACTTGGCCAGTTTTCGTCCGTTGCCAAGTGGCGCCGCTTGCGGGCCGGCCAGGGCGATCCACCCGCATCCAAGGTGATCCCAAAGCTCGAGACCTACCTCACGCGCTTCTGGCGCGACCAGGGGCTCTTCTCGGGCATCCAGGCCACGCGCGTGTTCGACGTCCTGCTGCGCGCCCGCCTGAACTACTCGGCACCATCGGTCGATCCTCACCAGCAGGTCACATTCAAGGCGCTGCAGGAAGCGACGGGCAAGGAACTGGTCGTGACCGGCTCCAACCTGATGACCGGCAAGACCGTCTACTTCGGTCCCAAGAGCACGCCGCAGTTCCCCGTCTGCGTGGCGGTGCGGATCTCGATGGGTCTGCCGTTCATCTACAAGCCGGTGCGGGTGATCGACGAAGACCCGAACATCGCCGGACTCTACGTCGACGGGGGCGTCTGGAACAACACCCCGGCGCAGGTCTTCGACGAAGGGCATACATCGGCTCAGGCAGCGGCGGCTGGCGCCCAGGCAGCATCAAGCCCTTCCGGCGCCCCTCGTCCGACGACCTTCGTGCTGCGGCTCGGGATCGACGTCAACGAACAGCCCACCCAGGTGCCGGAAAACTTCTATGAATTCTTCAAGCGCTACGCCCAGCTCACGCTGATGGGCGCCGGTGAGACCCAGTTCCTGAGCTCTCGCGCATTCCAGGCCAGAGAGCTCGGCATCCAGGGACTCAGCCTGATCGACTTCAACCCTCCGCCGGTCGGACGCGACCGCGCGATCCGCTGCGCCTACCAGTCCACGATGGAATACTTCAAAGTAACTCCCAAGAAAATCAGCAGGGCTGACGACGGCTACGCGAACGAACCGTGGAGCGTGCCCAACAATGCTAAACGGCCGCCGCAGGCTCCCGCCGAGCAGCCGTGATCGACAGCCCTGGACCCTTATACAGGCGATCCGGCCGGAGCGACGAGACCTTCCTACGAGCCTAAGCGCCTCCAGCCAAAATCGTGATCCAATCGTCAGCGATCATGGCATCTGAGACCAACGAGCTCGTCCGTCCTTTCACCGGCTTGGGGGCGTGGACGCGCGAGGCCCCGTTCTGCTGAGTTAGAGCCGTAGAACGGCGGCCCAAGCACGAAATGCTGGGCCGCCACTTCTCTGCGTGGGCAGATCAGACTGCCCCACCATCTCCGCCCTGCTGTCACCTCATGGCTGTCCCGCGTGCAAGGTCGGACGAGTCATCATTGCTTCTGTGGAACCCCGAATGGGCTGCTGAGAGACCTTTCAAACGCAGCCTCTAACGGTATTCATTCCATTCTTCTGTTTCACCGTATGCGTTGAGCTTGATGTTCCAAACCGAGCCCGCTGTGTATCCTTGGCACTGCCACTGCACGGACCCTTCTTTGAGTTCTTTACACCATTCGACGTAAGCAGTTTCTTTGGTCATGTTTTCTGCAGTCTTTTTGGCGTGTTCGTAGGCTCCCCATTTCCCGCCGCATTCGTGCGCGCAGAGGTCTGGTTTCGCCGCCGATGCATTTGCGACCGGGAGCGCAGCCATGCAAGCGCAGCCGAGAATGATTGCCGCCAGCGTCTTTAGTGTTTTCATATAACCATCTTCTTCCGATAGATGCCAGATTGATGCTGTTGTCAAACAACTCCAAACTACCCACGGGACAAACAATCAGAACACGTATTTTGTCCGTAGGTTCGAATGTTTCTATCTATGGTCGAAGCCATCCGTGCGGCGAGTACGAGCTGAGGCCATCGACCCGATTGGGCTCTACGCGGCTCGCAACTCCGTCGGCCTGCTGGCAGGCTGGGGCGGCTTCAGAGGCGCCGGCTTGCCTCGCGCCACAGGAAATCCCTGCAGGCGAGCGGCCCGCTGAACGGCCTTTGGGCCCAGCCGAGGGCTACCTGCGCGAGCCCCCGGTCTACTTCCAGCTGTTTCGCTTCCCCCTGCCGGAGCGCCCCGGCGCGGAGCTCAGACCGGCCGTGAGCGCCAGGATTGGAGAAGTCAGCCGAGGTGAATGCTCTGCATTGAGATGCCCGCCACGCGGCCTTCCTCGATTTCGAACAAGGTGAGGCTTTCACCGGGACCCGCCAGGTCAAAGAGAGCTGCGTTGGATTTCTTGAGGTGCGGGTAGGCCTGCTTGAGCTTCGCGACGGTCGAACCGATGCCGATCCCCTTGGCCGTCTTGAAGCGATCAAGCGGTGTGTCGAAGTTCTTCTTGGCCCCGTAGGCGAGACTCGTGAGGCCGGCCTCGATGCTCACCTTCACGACCTTGATAGGGGCAGTGGTGCTCGTCTGCGCCATTATGAAGCTGGCCGTCCCGTCAGACTCGGATCGAGCGGCTCTGCGTCAATACCCACGTCGCGCGTCGGCATGGAGCTGGAGGCGAGTTCAAACCATCGTCAACGGCACCGTCCAGGATTCCGCCGCAACCGGCGGTGATGGGCCCGGCAGGACTCGAACCTGCGACCTATCGATTATGAGTCGACAGCTCTAACCAACTGAGCTACGGGCCCCCCCTCCGCATCGCGGAGGCCAAAGACGCTACCAATCTCAACGCCCGCACACGATGCCCGGCCGGCCCGCCTAATAGACGAAGGCGCTGAGCGCGGCCGCCACGTCCGCCGCCGGCAGCGGGCCGAACCGGAGAGTCCAGACCCCGTCCAGCTCCTGGCGGAACGTGTGCGGGACGTGGTCGTGATCGAGCTGTGCCCGGTGCCTTTGCGCACGTTCATAGCCGGTGGCGCCCTGAAAGCTCGCGTCGAGCCCGTAGCGGCCGTCGTCTACTGGCCAGATCGTCAACCTGTCGGGAACAGGGCCAGCGTGCGAGGGAAGCAAGGAACTCATCGGCCAGCCGAGTTTCCCACCACTTCGCCAATGCAGGCAGCACCACATCTCTCGAGCCCGGATCACAGCCCTCGACAAGAGGCTGGCGCCATGGCGGCAGCGGCAGATGGCCCGCACTGCGCCCACTCCCCTCCCCTGGTTTGATTCCAGCTCGTTCATCCCCAAACGACCGAGGAGGGTTCCCGAGATGGCAGATAGAGCGACGATAGTGACAGGAGCATCAAGCGGCATCGGCCTCGCGGTGGCCCAGATGCTCAGCGAGGAAGGTCACGGCGTCACGATGGCTGCCCGACGCCCGGAGAAGCTCGACGCCGCAGTCGCAGGCCTGCAGGCCAAGGGCCTAGACGTCCACGGCGTCGCCGCGAACCTCGCAAGCGAGGAGGAGATCCAGAAGGTCGTCGCCGCCCACCGCGAGCGCTACGGCCGCCTGGACGTGCTGGTCAACAACGCGGGCGTCGGCGTCGGCGCGCTGATCGGCGAGATCCAGACCAAGCGCCTGGACATGCAGATCGACATCAACTTCCGCTCGATCGTGCTCTTCTACCGGGAATGCCTGCCGATGCTCCAGCAGGCCGCCGCGGAGCATCACAACGCGCTGGTCGTCAACACCTCCTCGATCTCGGGCAAGCGCGCCGAGGGCTGGCTCTCGGTCTACTCGGCGACCAAGCACGCGGTGGTCGGCTGGACAGAAGCGATGAACAAGGAACTCGGACCCCAGGGCATCAAGTCCACGGCGCTCTGCCCCGCCTTCGTGGACACTCCGATGACCGACTTCGTCAAGGAGCACGTCAAGCCCGATGAGATGATCCGCCCGCAGGACATCGCCGAGTCGGTGCGCTTCCTGCTGCGGACCTCCCCGTCCTGCGTGGTGCCGGAGATCATGTTCGTGCGCCCGGGAGATTCCCTATAGGGTGAGGAAGGGCTCGCCTTGGGGGCGAGCCAGGTTGGGTTGCGCGCGCGAAGACGATCGGGGGACCTGCAGATGAAGCTCGGCGTTCACATCGGCTACTGGGGCCTTGGCCTGACATCGGAGGACCAGCTCGCGATCGTCCAGGAGGCAGAGCGCCTGGGCTACGACTCGGTCTGGACGGCGGAGGCGTACGGCTCAGACTCCGCGACCGTACTCGGCTGGCTCGCCGGACAGACGAGCAAGATCCGCCTCGGCTCCGGGATCTTCCAGATGCCCGGCCGCTCCGCGGCGATGACCGCGATGACCGCCGCCACGATCGACCAGCTCTCCGGTGGGCGGATGATCCTCGGCATCGGCTCCTCCGGCCCCCAGGTCGCCGAGGGCTGGCACGGCCAGCGCTTCGCCCACCAGCTGCAGCGCACCCGCGAGTACGTCGCGGTGGTGCGGATGGCGCTGGCGCGAGAGCGCGTGCAGTTCGAGGGAGAGACGTTGACGCTGCCACTGCCCGACGGCCCCGGCAAGGCCCTGAAGCTGACGATCGGCACCGTCCAGGAGCAGATCCCGATCTACCTCGCGGCGATCGGCCCGAAGAACACCGCCCTGGCCGGCGAGATCGCAGATGGCTGGATCCCGACGCTCTTCTCTCCCGAGCACGTCTCCCACCTGCGCCCGCTGCTTCAGGAAGGCGCCGCCCGCTCGGGGCGCTCTCTCGATGGCTTTGACATCGCGCCGACGGTCAACGTCTTCATCACCGACGACCTGCAGGGCGCACGCGATGCGATGCGCCCGTTCATCGCGCTCTATGTCGGCGGCATGGGCTCGCGCAAGCAGAACTTCTACAACAACCTCGTCCAGCGCTACGGCTTCGAGCAGGCCGCGGCGGAGGTCCAGGATCTCTACCTGGAAGGAAAGCGCGAGGAGGCGATGGCGGCGATCCCGGACGAGCTGATCGACATGGTCTCGCTCTGCGGCCCCAAGGACGTCGTGCGCGAGCGGCTTGCGGTCTATCGCGACGCCGGCGTCGGCACGCTCGGCGTGACGCCGCTTGCCTTCACCAAGGAGGACCGGCTCACCCAGCTGCGGCTGGTTGCGGAGCTCGCCGCCTGAGCAGCCGCCGATGAGACCGCGGCGGATCCTGCTGGGGGCCTTCGGCGACCCCGGCCATGCCTTCCCGATGATCGCCCTCGGCGTGGCGCTGCGCCGCCGCGGGCACGAGGTGACGCTGCAGACCTGGGAGCGCTGGCGAGAGGCGGTGCAGGCCGAGGGCCTCACCTTCGCGCCGGCGCCCGAGTACCACGTCTTCCCCAACGGCCCCGAGCCGCTGGACTTCTATGAGGCGGTCGTCTACGCCACCAGAGACACCGAGCCGCTACTCAGAGCGCTTGAGCCGGAGGTCGTGGTCTCGGACATCCTCACCCTGGCGCCGGCCCTGGCCGCCGAGCTGCACGGCGTTCCCCTGGCGACGCTGATCCCGCACGTCTTCCCCGAGAGCGGCGACGGCTTCCCGATCTACTCCTTCGGCGCCCGCATGCCGCGCACGGCCGTCGGCCGCGCCTTCTGGCGGCGCGCCCACTGGCCGGTGCGCAAAGGCCTCGAAAGCGGCCGCGCCGCCCTGAACCGCACACGCGCGCAGCTCGGCCTGCCACCGCAGACGCGCTTTCACGGCGGCACAAGCGAGGTGCTTGCGATCGTCGGAAGCTTCCCGCAGCTCGAGTACCCGCGGCGCTGGCCCGCACACGTGCACGTCGTGGGACCGCTGATGTGGGAGCCGCCGGGCGAAAAGGTAATCCCGCCGACCATCCCGCGCGCAAGCTCCAAGGAGCATCCGGTGGTCCTCGTGGCGCCCTCGACCTCACAGGACCCCGAGCACCGCCTGCTGATCGCGGCCCTGAAGGGCCTCTCCGACGCGCCGGTGCGCGTGATCGCCACCTGGAACAGGCGCCTGCCGCCGCGGGGGCTGCCGGTCCCCGAGAACGCGACCGTGGTCGACTGGGTCTCCTACTCCAAGACGATGCCGCTATGCGACCTGGTCGTCTGCCACGCCGGCCACGGCACGCTCGCGCGGGCGCTTGCCAACGGATGCCCGGTGCTCGCCTGCCCAGTCGCGGGCGACATGAACGAGAACGCGGCCCGCGTCGCCTGGTCGGGAGCAGGGCTGCGCCTGCCGAGGCGGTTCATCTCCCCCAGGCCGCTGAGGCTGGCGGTGGAACGTGCGGCCGGCGACCCCGCGATGCGTGCTCGAGCACAGCAGCTCGCTGCGTGGGCGGCCGCCCACGATCCAGCGGACACAGCGGCGGCGCTGGTCGAGCGGCTGGCCAGTCAGCATGAGCGAAGTCACACGAGAACCGCAGCGACAACCGGCTGATCTCGCCCTGCGGTCTCCAGGAAGAAGCTCCGGGGGCCGCGGTTCGCACGATTGCGCAACGCCCCACAAAGGACACAGCGGTCTTCAACGCGTGTGGTCATAGATCGTGGCGATCTCGCCCAGCTTGCCGGTCTGCCGATGGGTGAGCGTCCACTTCGAAGGCGGCAGGCCGTCGTCGAACAATCGCTGCCCCCTCCAGCGATCTCCGGACAGAAGATGAGATACAGCCGGTCGAGCAGGTCCGCCGAGAGGAGCGCCTTGATGACGCTTGCGCTGTTGTTGACGAGGATGTCGCCCTCACCGCTCAACCGGTCGTCGATATGCGCATGAGCCAGCCCAATCAATGCTGTACAAGACCCAGATCAACTCTTGATCTCGTCCTGCGTTTGTCTCCGACCGCCGATTATCGAAGTGCGCGCAAATGCTCGCAGGGACTTCGTGACTGGAGCTGTGGGTACGGCCGGAGTTGCTCCTATCCACACCCGCCCAAGCGAGCCCGACAGGCCGCTGCAAGATCGCCCCGCCTGGACCTCTCAGACGGTCCGAACCCTCGGATTGAGGAGCTGAGGGCCGCCACGCTAACCTGTCGTCAACCTCTGTGCAGGAACCGACGATGCGAGCGGGCGACGCTTCCTGCTCTGACCACCGTCCTGGACTTACTCACACATTTGCCACGACAACATCGGGAACAGCGACTTCGCCCGCCTGCGTAGGAGTGAGCTGGAACTGCACGCGCAGCGGACCATCTCCCATATCGACGTACTGCACTGCCACCAAGGCTTCGTTGCGCCCCTTCAACAGCACCCAGCCATGACAGCCCTCGGCCGACTCGCAGTCGAGTTTTGCATTGACTAGCAAGGGGCGGCGGCGCCGAACGCGGACGAGAATCGGCTGAGTGTTGCGGTCTGACGACACACCGGCCCATTCCTCGACATCGCGCCATGGATCGAAGGCTTGCGAGATACGATATCTGGCGACGCTGGTAGGAGAAAGGTGATTCATCGTTATCCAGACTGCGGTGAAGAAAACGACGATCGCGATGCATAGCCGCCAGGGAATCGAGGGCTTGCGCGGGCGCGACGCCGCCGCCTTGGATGCAGGCCTCCCCTGCTTTTCCGGATCGTGCTCGGCGCCTTGTCGGCCTCCTTGGTACATACGCGCCGCACAATCCTCCAGCGTCTCCCATACACCCGCAAGAGCGAATGCCCATCGCGACGGGACTTTGCCGCCCCGCCTTCTGGCGCTTGTGATCGTGTACTCGACTCGCAGGACGGCTCCAACGCCGAGGTCAATCGCGCGTGCCGCGCCGCGCCGGGCGGCCCGCCATGCTTCGGGCAGGCCACGGCGGACGAAGACAAACCACAGCAAGAGCACTATGACCACGACGAACACGCCGGGCCGTAGCGCTTCGGGGAGCAATGAGACTACCTGTATGAGCCACATTGGAGATGCGATCCGATTCGGTCAATCGCTGAAATCGCGGTCCCCGGGTTGCGCCTCCGGGGCCTGGCTTGCGGCATCGATGACAGACCCGCTGTCACCCTCTTGCAGCCTCTGGTCGCTGCTAGGGATAAGCCCCGGCAGGCTGCTCACCAATTTGGAGAGCGCCCGAACGGTTGGGTCGTCCTTCTCGTAGAAGCCGTCTCTTGCCATTTTTTCGTATGTCCCAAGCACCTCCCGCAGGATCAGCAGGTCGCGTTCGTTTGCCTGGTGGACGGCGGCTCTGATGTTCTCGTCCGTGGGGTTGGCGTACACCTCCTCGAAGCCGCGCGAGGACGAGTTGCTCAGGCGTGGGAGCAGGTCTTCTCGCCAGAGATCGCGGATCTTGATCTTGCCTTCGGTTTCCTTCTGCTCGTTCTTCTGCCTGACGTCGGTCAGCTGGAGGCGCTGCTCAAGCTTTACGAGCTCCTCGTAGTGCTCTCTGGTCCCTTGATCGAAGTCGACCTGTATCGTCTGGACCGTTGCCGAGATCCATGCGGGCACACCGTCGAGCGGCCGGCTCTCGAGGCTGCGGAGCCGATCGGCGACCTCCTGGCGCATGTGCGCCAACATGGCCGCATCGCTTTCGTCGTGGGCCGAACGGTCAGCTTTGACAGCATCCGCAATCGCTCGATTCAGCGCAGGCTCCAGCACGTCCTTGACACCCGCGGCGCCGTATCCCAGCATCTCGACCGGATCGACCACGTTGGCGTCGAGCGCGACGTGGGCGACGAAGTTGGCGCGCCCGGAGGCATCGGAAAACGTGGGCCGGTACTCAAGGCGGTGATGCCGCATGTCAACGCGAGCCCAGCGTCGCGCGTTCGTGTACCGCTTCTCTCCCGGTGTGAAGTGCTCCGCGCTCGCGAAGGCCGCGCCCTGGGCATCCAGCAGCACGCGTCTGAAGCCGGGGCTGACCGGCTTCAGCTCCTCCCTGCGCCGCAATCGAGCAAGGAAGCCGCTCCCGACCTCCAGCTCTCCTTCTTCGATTACAGGGGAATAGTCGTCGGCCATCCTAAGTATCCCTTCTCTGATTGACGAAGAACGTGGCGTGGAGGGCGGCAGCTGCGCGTCCTCTGTCACTGTCATGCCTACGCTCTACCGATAGGACGCGCTCGAGTTGGCTGCCGAGGGCCGCGCGGCGTCCGGGACGCGCCCCCGCCTTCATTCCTCGCACGAGCTCGTTCACCACCTCTTGGTCGATCCAGCCCGCACTCAGCGCATCGAGCAGAGCCACGATCGCGGCGCGCCCATGCTCGAAGCCACCGGGCGCGTCCAAGGCGCGCGCAAGCAGGGTGGTCAGCATTTGGAACGATGCTTGGCCAGACTCGGCCAGCAGCTCCGCGAGTGACGTGCGCGCGAATTCGTCGCGACGCGTGATCCGGCGCAGCAGCGTCGGCAGCAGGCAGAAGGCGTGCATGCGGTCCCACTCCTGCTGACTTTCCGCTTGCGCTGAGAGCAGTCCGATGACCGTTTCCCGGATCTGCGAGGTATTCCTTCCCGCCGCGACCAACGCGACCAGGGCATTGTCCGCGGAGCGGCACAGGGCTTCGTTTTCACGTGCATCGCCGTTGATCCGATCGGCGGCGTCCTCGGCGATGCGCCACAGATGAACGGGCGCTCCGGATCCCAGATCCCATACGCCCAGCGGGCCGGCATAGGCGGCTATGGAGGCGCGCACCCGCTTGGCTCCGCTCCGCGGCTGACTCCATGCGTGCGCCAGATGGCGAGGCGGAACCGGATCAGCGCCGAGAAGGATCGGCACGCCGATCGCAAGTCCAGCGCATTCGCACTGGTTGCGCCGGCCATCGAGCGCCCACGGCCGCAGCAGCTCTCGCTCCGCCGTGATCGGCTCCTTGGCGAACAGGATGCCCGCCGTCACCGCGGCGCCGGAGCGGACACGCGGACTCGGGTGCTCGGCCAGACCGCGAAGCCATTGGAGGAACGGCGCGCGAAACTTCGCACCGAGGCTGTTCCACAAATGCGCGAGCAGCTGCTCGCCGCGGTATGGCGAGCAGATCTGCACGACCTCAGCCTCCTGCATTCCAAAGTACGTGCCGAGCGGTACGCGGGCGGTTTCGATCACGCCGGCGGGCCAGCCATGGGCGGCCGGCCCAAAGCGCCGCGGCTCAGCCTCGGGCTCCACATCGCCTTCGAGCAGCTGCTGGAGCTCTGTGGCCTGCGTATCGACATCGACGGTCGGAACGCCGTCGAGCGCGATCGAGGCCGCCAACGAGGACACGTGCTCGGCAGTGGGACGCGACGCAAGCCACTCGTCGATCGCCTCCGAGCGTCCCGAGAGCATCCCCACCAGCTCATCCGGACTCGCGCATGTGTTGACCCGCGCAGCCTGGACGAGCGCAACAGCCTTGCCCGGCCCCACAGGCCCGTCTTGGGAGAGCATCTCGACGACAAGCTCCGCCCGCTCGCACAGGCTCCGGTCGGCGGCCGCGTAGGCGCGAACCACCTCTCGCGGCTCCGGCGCGATGGCCTCGATCGTCCGCAGCGCGTACTCCGACCAATCCGCTGATGCTCTGACGCGGGTCGTCAGGATCACAGCCGCCCGGGCAAGCGAACCGTGCAGGCGGCGCAACTCAGAGGCACCAAAGCCACGTATCGTCTCCTCGCCGACCGACGGCACGACGATTCCCGCGCGTGGGTGCCCACGACAGACTTGCGCGACAGCCGTCAACAGCTCGCGTGCCGTCGGGCTCGCCAGCAGCTCGATCACCGGATCGTGCCCAGCCATGCGGAGCGTGGCGGCGGCTAAGGTGACACTGCCGCAATCGGCGCCGACCAAAACAGCGATCTGCTCCTCGCGTATGCCCTCAAGCACCAGATCGAAATTGGATGGACGAACAAATGACGGCGGTGGCTTCGCGAACTCGTCTCGCAAGGGCCACAAGCTGACGATCCCCTTCTCTTCACCCCCGTTCGAAGCGTTGTTGACCGCATAGACCGTGGCACCGACGTACATGTCACGACCCGCGGATTGGGTGAGGCGCGATGGCGCTCGCAGCTCGTCGGCCGGATCAACCTCCTCTTCCCCCTTCCGTTCGCTGCGGCCTTCGGTGTCGGGAGGAGACTGCGACGGCGAGTCCGAGGCACCAGGACGCTCGTCATCCCCGCTCACTGGTTGTTTATCTCCCCGATGATGGTTGGGCCGTTGTATATGTCGCGCCCCGCGATCTGCACGCGTGGAGCGAGCTCAGCCACTAGCGCACGCAGGTCGTGTTCGACGATCTCACGTTCGCGGAGTGCTTCGCGCACAGCCTCTACGACCGCCGGCTCAGTCGGGTCCGACTTCTGCAATCGCTGCTGAACCCGCTCGACAGTGCTCAGCGTCTTGTCGGAAAGACGCGCTCCAAATTGCTCAGCGAAACCGTGTGCCGCCGCACCCGCCCCCGCGCCGAGGAAGGGCAGCATGGCTTGTGCCGCCCGCAGAATCAAATCGTCCATTTGGTCGAGGATCATACGCTGCCGGGACAAGCAGCCGCAAATACATCCAGCACACGCGCCGTCGCCCAGATCGCGTGCTATGAAAACAGAGGACGTTTCCAGCAAATGCCGGTGTGCGGGCCGCGGGCGCGGGCGACGTTGCTGCGTCGGCTCTGCAGCTAGCTCACAGGAAGGTCAACGGCACCCTGCGTGCAGCCGTAGCGGCGCAGCAACGTATCGATCACATACCAGCGCCGCTCTCGCTCGGTCACCCTGATGTCCCGAAGGCCGTTTAGCGCACGAGAGGTCTGCTCCGGCTTGAGGCCCTGACAGAGCTCGGCGTAAGCGGCGACGCGGATGGCCATGCGCTCCGAGTGTCGCCCAGCAGCGCGAATGCGCTCGAGCTGCTGCCGGCGGCGCAGCTGCTCGGCCGCCAGCGCGCGATCCAGCGCCGCCGACCACCATCGCATGATCGATCGCGCAGCGTGCCTCCCTCCAGCGCCTGCTGAGCTATAGGCATCGTGGCCCTTGAATGCTCCTCTCCGAGCTCGAGTAGACGCACCGAGCCATCGCTGTTCAGGTGCGGGCTCTGAAGCAAGGGATCGAGCCCGATGTGGTCCGAGCCCGGATCGAGGAACTGAAGACCGAGAAGACGGCTGCACAGGCGTCCCTGCCAAAGCTCACATTGGCGACCAAGCGCACAGACCCAGCGACTCTGCTCGATCAGGTGCCCGACCTCTCCGAGCGGCTACGCAACGCCGACGACGCGACCAAACGCGCCCTCTTCGACGCCTTCGACCTGCGCGTCGTCTACGACAAGGCCAGCGACCGGCTCTCGATCAGCGGCCACGCTGACCGAAGCCGTAGCCGCCATGCTCCGCACCGACCTAGAGCCGTTGTCACAGCGGGCACTCCGGGGGTGGGACTCGAACCCACAACCTCTCGATTAACAGTCGAGCGCATCTGCCAAATTGAGCTACCCCGGACCGAGCTACCCCGGAAGGGTAGCCGACGGTTGGCAGTCTACGTCAGCGACCGGGCACCAGCGCCGACCTCGGCGTGGCAGTTAGCACAGAGCAGCACGCACTTGCGCGCCTCCGCGCGTGCCTTCTCCAGCGATCTTGCGACGCCGCGCCTGCTCATCTCGAAGCTCTTCTCCTCGGGAACGAGGTGGTGGAACTCCAGTGCGGCCACGCAGCGGTCATAGCCGCAGCCTCTGCAACGGCCGCCGGCCTCTTGGACGAGAATCGCCTTGACCTTCCGCCGGCGCTCTGCGACCGCCTCGGAGCGGCACTTCAGACAGCGGTATCCGCCAGAGCTGCGCCGCCGGAACGTTGTGCGGCCGTGGTGCGGACACTGCCGCGATCTCTCGGCTTGGCCTTGTTCCATCGCACCGCGGCGCTCGGCCGCTTGCGTCTTCATTGCGTACTCACGCAGCCAGTGCCTGACAGTGGCCTTGCTGTGATCAAGCGCCGGCGCAATCTGCGCGATCGACATCCCAGCCTCCACAAGCGGTTCCAGATCCTCGCGCCGCAGTCCTCCCTTGGCCACATGCTGCTCCCGGCGCGCAGCCTTCAGCCCGTGCTTCTTGACCCAGTAGCCGACGGTCGATTCGTGCAGGCCGTGGTGCCGGCCGATCTCCGCAAGGGAGAGGCCCTGGCTCAGCATCTCCTGCAGCTCGGCGCGATCCATGCGCCGAAGTCTCCATGCAGGGCATGTGACCTCCGTGCGCAAATGTGACATGTATGTGACAGGAGCGTGACTTCGGCCCAGATTGGCCACCGTCCGGTCCCCTCCTAGACTCCGCTCTGCTCCATCGCCCGCTCCTGGGCGGCGTCGAGATTGCGCTTGACCTCCACGCGACGGTGAGCGAGCTCGCTCACCTCGCCCTCGGCCTGCGCCTTGGCGAGCTGGATGCTGCGGTCAAGGCGCGCGAGCTCGAGCTGCAGCGCGGAGACCTCGAGCATCGCCTCGCCGAACGGCGCGCGGCCCGCCTCGACCACCAGCTCGGCCAGCAGGCGCTGGAGCTCAGGATCGTTCTCGCTGATACCCGCGAGGGGCGCAGTCAGGTCGCCGGCCGCCAGATGCGCGGCCGCCCGCCTGAGCAGAGCGTCGCCGAAGTGCTCCTCCGGCCGCACGGACGCAAGCGCCTTCGCTCCCGGCTCCGGAGAGCCGATGCAGAGCGCCAGGAACGCCCTCTCCGCCTGGGCCGCGCCGGTCATCGCGCCGGTACGCACGCCACCGCCGCCGGAGCGCTCACCCCCGCCCGACGGCGCCCCTTGCGCGCGCGAGGCGCCCTCCGAGTCGGCGCGGCGGCGCGGCTCAGGCGCCCCGCTCAGCAGTCCTTCCAGCAGGCTCTGCGGCAGCGCGAGGCGTCCCGCGACCATCTGCGCGAGGTCGAGCCGCAGCGCGCTCTGGGGCATACTCGCGAAGACCGGGCGCAGCCGCTCGATGATCCTGTCGCGCCCCTCCGGGCTCTGCGCATCGCCGCTCTCGAGCTCCCGCAGGACCCTGAAGCGCACGAACGGCACAGAGGCCTGCACCGCCGCCCTGATCGCCTCCGCACCCTCGCGCTGGATCAGCTCCGCGGGGTCCATCCCCCCCGGCAGCTGCACGACGCGCAGCTCGAGCTTCCTGGCCGCGGCAAGGCGTGCCGCCTTGAGCATCGCCTCCTGGCCGGCGGTGTCGGCGTCGAGCGCGAGCAGCACGACCGAGGCCATCCGGCTGAGCTCAGCGACCTGGCTCTCGGTCAGCGCGGTGCCCATCAGGCCGACAGCCGCGGGCATCCCCGCCTGGTGCAGGGCGATCACGTCGGTGTACCCCTCGCAGAGGATCACGCTGCCCTCCCGGGCGGCGTGGGAGCGCGCAAGGTGCGCGCCGTAGAGGTGCATGCCCTTGTGGTAGATCTCGTTGTCGGAGGTGTTCAGGTACTTCGGCCCGCGTTTTCCCTCCTGCGACTCTCCAGCCATCTCCCTTGCACCGAAGCCGAGCACGCGGCCGCGCATATCGGCAAGCGGAAACATGATCCGCCGCCTGAAGCGGTCGTAGGGCCGGCCGCCTTCGCGCGAGCGCTGGGCAAGCCCGACCTCCAACAGCTCGCGCTCGCTGAAGCCGGCGCGGCGGGAGGCGAGCAGCACCGTGTCCCAGGCGCTCGGCGAGTAGCCGACGCCGAAGTCGCCGAGCGCCTGCTCGCTGAGACCTCTGCCCAGCAGGTACTCGCGCGCTCTCCTGGCCTCGGCGGCGTCCCAAAGCACGCGCTCGTAGTAGGCGGCGGTCCTCCCGAGCAGCGAGAGCAGCCGTTCGCGGCGCTTGCGGCGCTCGGCCTCGCGCGGGTCCTCCTGCTCGCGCTCGAGCTCCACGCCCGCGCGCTCTGCCAGAAGCTCGAGCGCCCCCTTGAAGTCCAGGCCCTCGGTCTCCTGCACGAAGGTGAACAGGTCGCCGGAGGCCTGGCAACCGAAGCAGTAGTAGACCTTCTGGACGGGGTCGATCCCGAAGGAGGGCGAGCGCTCGTCGTGGAATGGACAGAGGCCCTCATACCGCGCCGGACCGGCCCGGCGAAGCTCCGTGCGCGCGGAGACGAGCTCCACGAAGTCCACCGCGTCGCGCACGCGGTCCCTGCTCTGCGATGTGTAGAGAGCCATCCAAAAGCAACGCTAGAGCATGCTCAGCGCGCGAAGGCCTTCGGTACCTTCAGGTCGGTGTATGCCCTTATGCAGTAGCGGTCGGTCATCCCCGCCAGGTAGTCGGTGACGCGCTGGGCGAGCGAGGCATCCACGGGCGCGGGCGGCATCTGCTCGGGGTATTCGGCGTAGTGGGTGAAGAGCGCACGGATGACCGCGGTGATCCGCTCGTGCTCGGCACGCACCGCCGGGCCGAGGTAGACACGCTCGAACATGAAGCTGCGCAGCTGCGCCATCGCCTCCTGGGCCTTGGCTCCCTGGAGGATCTCGCCGGCCGGCTCGGAGCTCTCGACCATGTCGTGCACGAGCGCGTCGATGCGCTTTGAACCCGTATCGCCGAGCACCGCGATCGGCTCGGCGGGCAGGTCCTCCTGGTCGAGCAGCCCGGCGCGCAGCGCGTCGTCGATGTCGTGGTTTATGTAGGCGACGCGGTCGATGATCCGCACGATCTGGCCCTCCAGCGTCTTTGGCTTGGGCGCGCCGCCGGAGTGGCCCGCGATCCCCTCGCGCACCTGCTCTGTGAGGTTCAGCCCGGCCCCGTCGCGCTCCAGCGCCTCCACGATCCGCAGCGAGTGCTCGTAGTGACGAAAGCCGCTGCCGAAGCGCTCGCGCAGGCAGGCGTCGAGGGCTTCCTCGCCGATGTGCCCAAACGGCGAGTGCCCGAGGTCGTGCCCGAGCCCGATCGCCTCGGTGAGATCCTCGTTCAGACGCAGTGCCCTTGCCACCGTGCGCGAGATGCTGGTGACCTCGAGCGTGTGCGTCAGGCGGGTTCTGTAGTGATCGCCTGCCGGCGCGACGAACACCTGGGTCTTGTGGTTCAGCCTGCGGAACGCCTTGCAGTGCACGATCCTGTCGCGGTCGCGCTGGAAGGGCGTGCGCAATCCGCAGTCCTGCTCGGCGCGCTCCCGAAGCGCCGGATAGGAACGCGCGGCAAGCGGCGAGAGCGACGCGCGCTCGAAGGCCTCGCGCCGCTGCGCGAAGCCGGCGGCAACCTGGTCTGGGCTCGCGGCGGCGCTCATGCGCCGATTGTGGCAGCGGCCCCGGGCGGCAGCGGGGCTGCGCCCACCGGCGCAAGCCGCAGGTGGGCATGGTGCTCGAGCATGTGGGAGATCGCGCGCTCGACCTGCCCGAGCGCCGGACTCGGGCGCGTCCGGGGCCTCGGCGAGCGGGCTGGCAAGCGAGCCGGCCATGAAGCCGTGCGCCTGCTCTCCGATCGCAAAGGAGCCCGCCTCGCAGGCGCCGCAGACCACCCCGCCGGCGGCGCCGGAGAAGCCGGTGAGGTGCTCGGCCTCTCCGCAGCTGGCGCAGGCGCCGAGCTGCGGGGCAAGACCGGCGGCATGCAGCAGCTTCAGGCGGAATGCGAGTGAGCCGGCGCGCCTTGCGGCCAGCGGCTGCGCGTCCAGCAGCTTCAGCTGGCGACAGAGCAGATTGAAGACATGTGGGTGTGGCTCGGAGGTCTCGAAGATTCGCCCCACCGCGTCGCAGGCCCGCGCGGCGGCCTGCAGCGCGGGCGCGTCACCGCGCAGCCGTGGATGCGCATCGACCGTGTCGGCGCCGGTGACGGTCATGAGCTCGCCGCGGCCCTCGTGCATCTCGATGCGCAGCCGGAAGAAGGGCTCGAGGCGTCCTCCGAAGCGGCTTCTGGTCCGGCGCACGCCCTTGGCGATCGCGCCGACACGCCCGCGCGCAGGCGTGTAGAGGTGCAGAATCCGATCTGCCTCCCCATAGCGGATCGAGCGCAGCACGACCGCCTCTGTCTTGACGGGACCTGGCATGGACATTCGAGTCTAGGCTTGCAAGCGGCGGCTCCTGGGGGCGCTTGGACCCAATCGGCGGGCGCTATACCTTGTATAGCAATGGCCGAGATCAAGGTTTACACCACCATCGCCTGCCCATACTGCGTCCGCGTGAAGCGGCTGCTCGACTCCAAGGGTCTGCAATACGAGGAGATCGACCTCGCCAGAGACCCCGAGGGCCGCATGGAGCTCGTGAAGCTCACAGGCATGATGACCTTTCCCCAGGTCCTCATCGATGGCCAGCTCGTGGGTGGGTTCAACGAGACGCAGGCGGCGGCGCAGAGCGGCCGCCTGGACGAGCTTCTCGCCGCCTGAGCGCGAGGCGTACCCCCACGGCGGCGCCGCGCGGCGGGCGCTGACAGCGCTCGCAGACGTAGGTGCCCCGGCCGGCGACCACCAGCTTGACGATCTCGCTGCCGCAGCGCGGACACGGCTCGCCGGCTCGCCTGTGCACCAGGAAGAGGTCCTGGAAGCTGCCGCTCACCCCGTCGATGTGCCTGAAGTCGTCGATCGATGCGCCCTTGGCGTCGATCCCGGCGCTGAGCGCCTCGATCACGCCCTCGCGCAGCCGCTCGCACTGCGCCCTCGTGAGTGACCCGGCCGGCCTGGCCGGGTGGATCTGTGCGCGAAAGAGCGCCTCGTCGGCGTATATGTTGCCGACCCCCACGACCCTCCTCTGGTCGAGCAGAAGCGCCTTGATCGAAGTCCTCCGCCCGCGCGTCTGGCGCCAGAGGTGCTCCGCGGTGAAGCCCGGATCGAACGGCTCGAGGCCCAGCCGCTCGGCGAAGAACGCCTCAAGCGCCTGCGCTCCGAAGATCAGCTGGGCGGTGCCGAAGCGGCGCTGGTCCACAATTGTCAGGCGCGTGCGCTTGCCGCGAGCGCCGCGCAGCTCGATCTGCACCCGCTGGTGCGGCGTGGCCGGGTCGGGCGCGAGCAGGATCGCGCCGCTCATTCGCAGGTGCTGGACCAGGAAGAGCTCGCCCTCGAGCTCCCAGACCAGATACTTACCCTGGCGAGATAGGCGTTCGATGCGCCGTCCCTGCACCGCCTCGCCGAGCTCGGCGGGGCCGAGCGGGGCGCTCCAGCGCGGGTCGAGAACCTCCATGGAGATGATCCGCGTGCCCTCCACGACCGGCGCGAGCTGCCCACGGATCGTCTCGACCTCCGGCAGCTCAGGCATCCTGACCCCGAGCCAGGAAGGACTCGCCCGGCAGCGCCGGCGCACGGTCCCCCGTCAGCCACAGAAGCGCGCTCGCGCCGACGTCGGCCAGCGGTCCGTCGTGGCGCGCCCCGCGCGCGCCGGGCGCTCGCAGCATCTCACCGGTGAGCGCGAGCAGCGGCGCGTGCTCCCTCGTGTGGTCGCCGGAGGGATGTCGTGGATCGACGCCGTGATCGGCGGTGATCATCAGGAGATCCTGCGCGCGCAGCAGGCCAAGCCAGCGACCCACCTCCGTGTCGACGGCCTGCAGCGCGAGATGGAATCCCTCCACGTCCTTGCGGTGCCCGTAGACCTGGTCGGTCTCGATCAGGTTCACGAAGATCATGCCCTGATCGAGCTCCTGGAGCAGTGACGCGGCGCTCGCCAGCGCGCCCGCGTTCGTCGCTCCGGGGTGCGACTCGCTGATGCCGACACCGGCGAACAGGTCGCAGACCTTGCCGACGCCGTGCACCCGCACCCCGCGCTCGCTGAGCTCCTGCAGGTAGGTGCGTCGCGGTGGCGGCAGCGTGAAGTCGCGCCGCCCCTCGGTGCGCGCGAACGCGCCGGCCCGACCAGTGAACGGGCGCGCAATCACTCGCCCGACCGCGTGCTCCTCGCAGAGCACCTCGCGCGCCGCCTCAGACGCCGCGTAGAGCTCCTGCTGGCCGATGCGATCGACGTGGGCGGCGAGCTGGACCACGGAGTCGGTCGAGGTGTAGAGGATCAGCGCGCCGCTTTCCAGGTGCCGCTCGCCGAACTCCTCGATCGCCGTGATGCCGTTGCTTGGCAGGTTGCAGATCACCCGGTGGCCCATCGCCTCGGTGAGGCGCCCGAGCAGCCCTTTCGGCAGGCCGTGCGGGTAGGTCGGCAGCGCCTCCTCGACGACGGCGCCCATCAGCTCCCAGTGCCCGATGGTGGAGTCCTTGCCGGGGCCAAGCGCGTGCAGGCGCCCGTGGATCGCCGGGTGTTCGCTCGGCGCCACGCCCACCAGCGGCAGGATGCAGCCAAGCCCAAGATCCTGAAGCGTCGGCAGCGCAAGGCCGCCCACGTCCTGCGCCACGTGCGCGAGTGTGTTCGTGCCCTCATCGCCATAGTCGACGGCGTCTGGCAGTGCCCCCACTCCGCATGCGTCGATCACGAGCACGATCGCCCGCCTGCCCCTGCGATTCTCCCCCACGGCACAAGCCTAGCCTTCGGCCGGCCTGTGTAGCCGTGCGCGGGGGTGCGCCGAGAAGTAGGCGTCCTTCAGCCTCTCGGTGGAGAGGTGCGTGTAGAGCTGGGTGGTGGCGAGATCTGCGTGCCCGAGCATCTCCTGCAGGGTGCGCAGGTCGCAGCCACCTGCGAGCAGATGGGTGGCGAAGCTGTGGCGCAGCGTGTGCGGGCTCATGCGTGAGGCCAATCCAGCGCTTGCCGCGTGGCGCATGATCGCCTTGTAGAGGCCCTGCCTGGTGATGGCGCCGCCGCGCGCGTTGAGGAAGAGCCTGCTCTGGACGGCATCACCCACAAGCGCGGGGCGACCGCGAGCCGCGTAGGCGCCAAGCGCAGCGATCGCCATGCGCCCGACGGGCACGATCCGCTCCTTGGAGCCCTTGCCGCGCGCCCGCAGCAGCCCCTCCTCCAGGTCGACGTCGCCGACCTCCAGCGCGACCGCCTCGGAGATCCGCAGCCCGCAGGCGTACATCAGCTCCAGCAGCGCCCTGTCGCGTAGGGCGAGCGGCTCGGTGCCCTGCGGCTGAGCGAGCAGTAGCGCGACCTGCTCGCGCGAGAGCACTGCCGGCAGGCGGCGCGAGCGGCGCTGCCAGCGCAAGTCGGCGGTCGGGTCGTGGTCGATCAGCTCCTCGGCACGCAGGTGCTTGTAGAGGGAGCGGATGCTCGCGGCCTTGCGCTGCACCGTGGCGGGCGCGAGCGCCGGCCTTGGCTCAGCGCCGCTGTCGAGGTCGGGCGCGGCGGGCTCTGAGAGCATCGCCAGGAAGCCGGCGAGATCTCCGTGGCGCGCGTGCAGAAGATCCACATCGCGGACATGCAGGTACTCGGCGAGCGCAAGCAGATCGGCCCGGTAGGCGGAGAGGGTGTGCCTGGAGGCGCCGCGCTCCAGCTCCATGTGCGCGAGGAAGTCGAGGATCAGCGCCTGCGTCCGCGGCGGCGCCGTCGCAGGCGCGGCTCTCACGGGCACTCCTCGTCCTGCAGCATGTCCGCCAGCACGCTGCCCGCGGCAAGCGCCGAGGCGAACAGCAGCGGCTCCTCCAGCAGGGCCGGCATCTGCGCCGCCGCGGGCAGTCCCGCGCCTGCCAGACCGACGATGTCCACGGGCGCCCTGCGCCAGTCATGCCGTGCGACCCTCGCCGGCCGATCCACCCCGAGGGCCAGCTGGGCCTCTCTGGCTGAGGAGTCGAAGACCGAGCGCAGCCCCTCGCGCAGCTCGCGCCCGACCGGCGAGCGTATGCCCGCTGGCAGCGCGACCGTCACCGGCTCCGGCAGCAGGTCGAGCAGCGTGAGGGTGCGCTCTGAGAGCTGCTGTCGCGGACCGCCCGCGGCGGCGAGCATCTCGGCGACCGCGAGCGTGCAATAGCCGTGTGAGAGCGCCGCGGTCGCGCAGCCGAGCCCGAAGGCGCCATCGCCTGCGCCGGCCGAGCCAGGTAGGCAGACCGCCGCGTCCCAGCCCAGGTCGGTGAGGGCGTGCCGCAGCGCATCTGCGATGGTGAGCGGCTCCTTCGCTCCGTCTCGCTTGCCCGCGAGCAGGACGCCGGCGAGCAGGCCCCGACCCTCCAGCGTTTGCGCGAGCGCGTCGCGCTGGGTGGCGCCCGGCCCTTCGAGCAGGCCGATCGCGCCGAGCCTTGCCTCCGGCGCGGCCTGCGCGAACGCCCAAGCAAGCGGGCCGAGCTGCGCATCGACGAGGAGCACCGCAACGGCTTGGCCTGGCATCACCACGCCTCCGGGACGCTACCGCGAGTCAGACTGCGATCCAGGAGGGCAGCCCTGGCCGCCGGGCGCGAGCGCTCGCGGGGCATCCGGCCACTGCACGTCCACGTCGAGCTCGTAGGCGCAGCGTGGCAGGTTCGCCATCTCCTGCAGGCGACCGATCAGCTCAGCTGCGGCGTCCGCGAGACTCTCGCCGCGATCGGAGTGCAGCGTGAAGCGCGCGGTGACCTCAACGTGGGACTGCAGATCCTGTCCGGCGCCGTTTTGCGCGACGTGGCTCACGGCTTGGAAGCAAACGAACGTTGCTCGCCGGAGGCGGCTGCCTGGACCATGCCTGCCTCGCCCGTCTTCTGCGCCGGACGCGATCGCGCAAGCGCGGCGGCGATGAAGCCGCGGAACATCGGCGCGGGCTGCTCGGGACGGGACTTGAACTCCGGATGGAATTGAGAGGCCAGGAAGAAGGGATGCTCCTCCAGCTCGATCGCCTCGACCAGCCGTTCCCCGGGGGAGGTGCCGCAGATCCTGAGCCCAGCGCTCTGCAGGCGGCTGCGCAGGCGGTTGTTGACCTCATAGCGGTGCCTGTGGCGCTCGTAGACGACCGCTTCGCCGTCGTAGACCTCCCGCGTCCTCGTGCCATCGTGCAGCTTGACGGGGTCGGCGCCGAGGCGCATCGTGCCACCGAGGCCGGCGACCTCCTTCTGCTCGGGCAGCAGGTCGATCACCGGATATGGGGTCTCGATGTCGAACTCGGTCGAGTTGGCGCCCTCCATGCCCGCGACGTGCCTCGCAAACTCCGCCACCGCGACCTGCATGCCAAGGCAGATGCCGAGGTATGGCACGAGCTGCTCCCTTGCGATCCGCGCAGCGGCGATCTTGCCCTCCACGCCGCGACCACCGAAGCCACCGGGGATCAGGATGCCGTCGGCCTGCGCAAGCGCCTGGCGGGCGCGCTCGCCGCCCTGGCCCTCCAGGCTCTCGGAGTCGACCCACTCGACCTGCACCCGGGCGCCCTGCAGGTGGGCTGCGTGCCTGAGTGCTTCGCAGACCGACAGGTAAGCGTCCTCGAGCTTCACGTACTTGCCAACGATCGCGATCCTCACCGTCTCGCTGGCTGCTTCGGCCTTCTCGATCGGCACCTTCCAGCTGGCAAGGTCGGCGGGCTTGGCCTCCAAGCCGAAGTGCTCCAGCACGAAGTCATCGACGCCCTGCTCCTGGAAGCCGACCGGCACCTGGTAGATGTTCGGCACATCCTTGGCGGAGACGATCGCACTCGGCGGCAGCGAGGCGAATAGGGCGATCTTCTTGCGGATGTCCTCCGAGAGAGCTTCCTCGGAGCGGCACATCAGCATGTCCGGCGCGATTCCGATCCGCCGCAGCTCGTTGACCGAGTGCTGGGTGGGCTTGGTCTTCAGCTCGCCGGCGTGGGTGATGTAGGGCACGAGCGTCAGATGGATGAACATGCAGCGTTTGCGCCCAACGTCCACCGGGAACTGCCTGATCGCCTCCAGGAACGGCAGCGACTCGATGTCGCCGACGGTGCCACCGATCTCGGTGATCACGAAATCCACGTCGGAGGTCTCGGCGATCAGTGAGATCCGCTGCTTGATCTCGTCGGTGATGTGCGGCACCACCTGGACCGTCGCGCCGAGGTAGTCGCCGCGCCGCTCGCGCCGTATCACCGTGTCGTAGACGCCGCCCGCGGTGACATTTGAGGCCCTGCTCGTGTTGGAGTCGGTGAAGCGCTCGTAGTGGCCGAGGTCGAGGTCGGTCTCGGCGCCGTCCTCGGTGACGAACACCTCGCCGTGCTGATAGGGAGACATCGTGCCCGGGTCCACATTGATGTAGGGGTCGAGCTTCTGCAGCCCGACCGTGAATCCGCGCGAGACCAGCAGACGGCCGAGCGAGGCGGTGGCGATGCCCTTGCCGAGCGAGGATACGACCCCGCCGGTCACGAAGATGAACCTTGTCTTGGCCGGTGCCTGCGGGTGGGCGTCGAGGTGATGGTTCATGCGGGCTGCCCAAGCAGTCTAGTCGCCGCGCCGACGGACTCGCACACAAGAGGTCATCCATGCCTAGACGACCGACCGGATAGGGAGACAAGGACTCAAGTGACGTCGCGTACGGGACGTACGCGAGCGAGCGAGGACGCCGCCTCGCGCCGCCTATCGGCCGTCTGGTGTCGTGAATCAGAAAATTCGGGGTGGGTTTGCCGAGTGGATGGTCGTGTCTGAGGTTCGACGGCGGCGCGGCGCGTACCGGGTGTATGTGAGCGTCGTCGGCGGGCCTCAGGCGCGATCAGGCGCCGGGAAACGCCGCCGAATTTCTGATTCACGACACTAGGCCGCGCTCAGCAGCTCCTCGGCATGCCGGGTGGCCGCGAGGTCGTCCTTGCCCGCCCCGAGCATCCGGACCAGCTCGCCCACCACATCCTGCTCGGCGAGCTTGACGACCGTGGCGCTCGTGCTCTTCGCGGTCGAGCCCTTGACGATCGAGAAGTGCGCTTGCGCGAGCGACGCGATCTGCGGCAGATGAGTGATGCAGAGCACCTGCCTGCCGGCGGAGAGCTCGCGCAGGCGCTCGCCGACCACGCGGGCGGTGTGCCCGCCGATGCCGGCGTCGATCTCGTCGAAGACGAGCGCGCCCTGCGCCCGCGACCCCGAGGCCCCCTGGCGCTCGCCGATCGCACTGAGCGCGAGCATCGTGCGGGAGAGCTCGCCGCCCGAGGCCGTCTCGCGCAGCGGTCCCGCCTCCACGCCGGGATTGGGTGCCAGCATGAACTCGACGGCGTCGCCGCCGAGCGGGCCAGGCTCGCGCTGAGTCAGCTTCACCTCGAAGCGAGCGTCGGGCATCGCCAGCGCGGCGAGCTGGCGCCGCATCGCCGCGGCCAGCTTCGGCGCCGCCTTCTTCCGTGCGCTGCGCAGCGCCTTCACCTGCTCGGCCAGCGCGCCCTGCGCCTCCTGCCGGCGCTGCGCCGCCTGGCCCGCCGCCACCTCGGCGCCGAGCAGCTCATCGCGTCGCAACGAGGCCTGCTCGGCGTATGCGAGCACCGCGTCCAGGTCGCCGTTGTGCTTGCGGCAGAGCCGCTCCAGCTCGGCCAGCCGCTCTTCGGCCTGCTGCAGCTCGCCCTCATCCGCGTCCAGGTCCTCGCCGCAGCGCCGCAGCTCGGCCGCGAGATCCTGCGCCTCCAGCGCGAGCGCACGGCAGCGCTCCCCGAGTGCGTCGAGGTCGC
The DNA here is from genome assembly GCA_963790265.1 of uncultured Actinomycetota bacterium. Lineage (GTDB taxonomy): Bacteria > Actinomycetota > Thermoleophilia > Solirubrobacterales > Solirubrobacteraceae > Palsa-744. Next base: position 1,429,738 of record CAWBNT010000001.1, on the reverse strand, counting down.
CGTCAAGGCCCTGCATCTGGTCTATGCGGGCGCTTGCGCCTGCGATCAGCCGCACCGCGCCGGGCCTCTCTTCCTCGTCGCCCGCCAGCTCTTCGGCGCCGATCAGCGCGGCGGCGCGCAGCGCATCGATCTGGCGCAGGCGCTCGCGCTCGGCCTGCAGGCACTGCTGCTCGCCCTGCTGCGGGTCGAGCCGCTCGATCTCGCCCAGCTCGTGCTCCAGCAGCCCGAGCTCGCGGTCCCTGGCCGCCTGCAGCTCCTCCAGCCGCGCGAGCTCCTGCTCGGCTTCGCGAGCGCACAGGGACGCGGCGGCGCACGCCTGCCGGCGGCGCTGCTGCTCTGGCCCGCAGAATCCGTCGAGCATCTCCAGCTGCTCTGAGACCTCGGTGAGGCGGCGGTGCTCGTGCTGGCCGTGGAAGGCGATCAGCTCGCAGGCGATGCGACGCAAGTCCCCGACTGCGGCCGAGCGGCCGTTCAGGTAGGCGCGCGTGCGTCCGTCGGCCATCACGCGCCGACCGAGGACGACCTCGATCTCCTGCTCGCCCTCCTCGCCGTCACCCTCCAGGCCCTCAATCGCGCACCCCTCGGGCAACACTTCGAGGAAGTCGCGGGTCACCAGGAACCAGCCCTCCACGTAGGCCTCCGCCGCCCCCGGCCGCACGATCCCCTGCTTGGGGCGCGCTCCCATCAGCAGGTCGAGTGCGTGCGCGAGCACACTCTTGCCCGCGCCCGTCTCGCCGGTCAGCACGTTCAGCCCCGCGCTCAGGCGCAGCTCCGCGCGCTCGATCAGCAGCAGGTTCTCGACTCGCAGCTCAGCAAGCATGGGCCAGGTGTATCAGCGACCCCCGACGGATCGCCGGGCCTGCCGCCTCCCCGCCCCCATAATCTGTATGTCCGGAACCGACCTTCACCGGATGACGCTCACTCTCACAGGCCCAAGGAACCGCACCGGCATGGCAGCCACCGACCCGCGACCGATTCGCACCCAGTCCGCCCCCGCGGGCCCGGGCGCCCGCTCCTCGCAGCGGCGCGCCGCCGAGCGCGGGCGCACAGCCCCCATGCGCTGCCTGAGCGCCTCCGAGCTGCATGAGCGCGTGGAAGAGGAGATCAACAGGGCGACTCGCCATGGCACCTCGCTGTGCTGTCTGCTGCTGCGCCTGGACAACTTCCAGGAGATATCGCAGAGCCACGGCGATGACCTCTCCGAGCGCGCCCTGATGCATGCCGGGGAGACGCTGCTCAGCGAGCTTCGGCGCTTCGACAGAATCGGCAGACCGCTCGACGACGAGCTGGCCGTGGTGCTGCCGGGCGCAGCCAGCTCGCAGGGCGAGGCGGTGGCGCGCAGGGCGCTGCGGCGCCTGCGGGCGATCAAGATCGAGGTGGATTTGGTGCGTAGGCCGCTGTGCGTCTCGATCGGGATCGCGGCCTGGAGGACGCCGTGGGACGCGCAGCAGCTGATCGACGAGGCCCGTTGCGCCGCCGGCGTGACGCGAAAAGGCGCAGGGGACTGAAAGGGAACACGTGCTCGCAGGCTCAGAGCTTTGGCTGCTTCGACTGATGGCCGACCGCGGCCGAGCGTTGATGGACGCCGACACGCTGCTCGTCGTGATCGAGGAGGGCGGCGAGCTGCACGTGCCCGCCACCTCCGGCGCGGGCTCTGTGCGACGCCGGATCCTGCCGCTGCAGGGCAGCGCGCTCGGCGAGCTGCACGCCGCCGGGCAGCCTCTGAGCCTCGACCGCCCGCGCGGCGCCGAGGCCGCCTGGCTGCACGAGCTCGGTCTGGAGGCCAGGGCCGCGCTGGTCGAGCCGCTGATCATGGAGGGGCACGGCGCCGGCCTCGTGATCGCCTTGCGCACCGAGGCCGGCTTCAGAGAGCCAGATCAGCGCGCGCTCACGGCGTTTGCCGAGAGCGTCGCTCGACGCCTGGTCGCGGAGCGCTCGGTGGAGATCGAACGGCTGCGCTACGGGATGCAGGCGCGCGAGCGCGAGCGCACCAGGTGGGCGCGCGAGATACACGATGAGACGGTGCAGGGCCTCGGCGCGCTGCGGCTGAAGCTCGCAAGCGCCCGTGACCTGCGCGACGCCGAGTCCCTGGACAGGGCGGTCGAGGACGTGCTGGAGGGCCTTGGCGCCGAGATCGACGGCCTGCGCCACCTGATCACCGAGCTTCGCCCCGCGGCGCTCGACGACCTCGGCCTGCCCGCGGCCCTGGAGGCGCTGGCCCGCAGGGCCCAGGCGATCGACGGGCTCGACGTGCGAACCGAGATCGACCTCGCAAGCTACGACAGCGACGACGGCCGCCTGGACGCGGAGCTCGAGAGCACTGTCTACCGGATCGTGCAGGAGGCGCTCACCAACGTCGGCAAACACGCGCAGGCCAACTCGGCGATCGTGGAGGTGAGCGCCAGCGAGGGCTTCATGCGCATCCAGATCACAGACGACGGCTGCGGTCTGCCGCCGGACGCCGCCGAGCGCGCGAGCGACGGCCGCCGAGCAGATGAGCGGCGGCTTTGGCATGTCGGGCATGCGCGAGCGCGCGGAGCTGGTCGGCGGCGAGATGGACGTGCGGACCGCAGATCCCGTCACCGGCAGGGGCACGACGGTGCGCCTGACCGTCCCGCTGAGCCGGCCGAAAGCTGATGGCGGCGGCAGAGAGTGCTTAGTCGACCAGGCCGAGCTTGCGCGCGAATGCGGTGATCTCCGCGCGGGAGGAGATGCCCATCTTCTCGATCGCCCGGCCCTGTAGGTCTTCACGGTGCGCTCGGCGACGTGCAGCCGCTCGGCGATCTCCGGGTTCGTGTGCCCGAGCGCGATCAGCCGCACCACCTCGCGCTCGCGGTCGCTGAGCACCGGCCCGTTCTGGGATCCCTCCTCACCGGTGACCATCAGCGCGCCGAGCCGGGGGTGCAGGTAGTTGCGTCCCTGCACCGCGAGCCGGAAGGCCTGCAGCAGCTCGGCCGGCTCGGCCTCCTTGAGGACGTAGCTGCGGGCGCCGGCGCGCAGCGCCTGGCGCGCGTACTCGGGGTCCTCGCGCATCGTCAGGATCGCCACGGCCAGGTCGGGGTGCGCCAGGAAGCACTGCGGCAGCGCGGCGAGACTTGATCCGCCGGGCATCGTCAGGTCGAGAGTGAGCAGGTCGGGCCGATGCGTCTTGACTTCGCGGATGGTCGAGGGCACGTCCGCTGCCTCGGCGACCACCTTGAACTCCCCGCTCTGGCGCTCGAGAACGATCCTGATCCCATCGCGGACCACCGCGTGGTCATCAGCGATGATCACCTCGATCGGCCTGTCAACCCCTGGTGTGCCCTTCTGGCATGCCTCACAAGGTAGCGATTGGGGTGAACGGGTGTCATCTCTCATACCGGTCGGCGCATGCGCCGACCGGCGGGGACGTGCATGCACGTCCCCCGTGGCAGGGCCGCATGCGGCCCTGCCGACCACGCCGCATGCGGCGTGGTCCCCCATCCCGAGAAGACCCTCTGGGACGACCGCCCGTGCCCTCTTGGGACGACAAGGACTGCCCTTTTTGGACGACACGATCTGCACCCCCTGGACGGCAGACAAACGGCCCCAGAGGCCCCATCATGTTTCCCGGCTGTACCGACCAGCGATGCGCCAGCCGCATCAGGGGGGCCGGTCACAGGTCAAAATGCAAGAGAGAGACTGAGAACACATGGCAACCACAGCACAGCCCCTCCACGGCTCACCCCGCTCGAAGCTCAAGCTGCTGCACGGCCGCGGCGCCCGCGAGCAGGACGCCCTCCCGAGTGCCCCCGGCCCGGAGGCCACCGCGCAGGATCGGCCCGCCCCCCTGCGGCTCGTCCACCACGCGCGCCGGAGCATCCTGATCGCCGGCAGCGACGCGCGGCGGCGCAGCAGCCTGCTGGCCGACCTCTCCGCCCGGCTGCCCGAGGGCACCCACTTCGAGGAGGCCACGGCCACCTGGGAGGTGCTCGAGCACGCCCCGCACAGCCGGATGGTGATGCTCGCGGGCGAGGTGGAGGGCAGCTCCACAGAGTCGGTGATGCATCTGCTCGGCAACCGCCACCCACAGCTTCCGGTGCTCGCGCTCGGCGCCACAGCCACCGGCTAGAGCACGAGAACGTCCCACCGGGACGGCCCGTCCGCGGGAATCCTTCTTCGTGGGCGGGCCGTCCCCCCGTCCGCCACGCCCGTCATGCAGTCGTACGCACAAGCGCGAGGGCACCGCTGCCATCCCCGCGGCGTCCTAGAATCGCGATCTCGCCTCACCGTCCTCCCCGAAGCGACACAGTCGCGAGGTCTGCCCGTTGCCCGATTCACCCCGCCTGCGGCGGATGCTGGTTGCGTACGCGGTAAACGAACTGGGCACCTGGTTCGGATACGTAGCGCTCGCAGTCGGCGTCTACGATCACACCCACAGCGCCATCGCCACAGCCGGCCTCTTCATCGCCAGGGGCCTGCTCCCTGCGCTGCTCGCACCGCTTGCGGTGACGCGGATCGAGCGCTCTAGCCGCCGTGGCGGGCTGGCCGTGCTCTACCTGCTGGAGTGCCTGCTCGCGTTCGGGCTGGCGGCGCTGCTCTGGCGCTTCTGGCTTCCCGGCGTGCTCGTGCTGGTCGCGATCGACGGCGTGGCGGCGGTGGCGGCCACGGCGCTCGTACGGGCGAGTACCGCGCAGGTCTCCGAACAAGAAGGGCAGACCGCGCAGCGGCAGGCAAACGCGGCCCTGAACGTCGTCTTCATGTTCTCCTTCGCGGTCGGCCCGGCGATCGGCGGCCTGATCGTCCATGCGACCAGTGGGTCGGTCGCGCTGCTGATCGACGCGGCGAGCTTCGCGATGGCCGGCGCGCTGCTTCTGCGCCTCTCGGTGCACGTCGACGACGCGGCCGGCGAATCAATCAGAGCGCGCCTCGTGGCGGCGGCCCGGCACATCCAGCAGCCTGCCGGCGCTGCGCACGCTGCTCATCACCGAGGCGCTTGCGGTGGTCTTCTTCGCCTCGGTGGAGCCGGTGGAGGTCGTCTACGCGAAGGCGACGCTCGACGCCGGCGACCTCGGCCTGGGTGCGCTGCTCGGGATCTGGGGCGCTGGCGCCGCGCTCGGCGCGGTGCTCTTCGCCCGCGCGAGCCGCCAGCCGCTCGGCTCGATGCTGAGCGCCGGGACGCTCTGTGTCGGCCTTGCATACCTTGGCTTTGCGGCCGCTCCCACGCTTGCGATCGCGTGCGCGGCCGCGCTCGTCGGCGGCGTCGGCAATGGCGTGCAGTGGCCCTCCCTGCTGAGCGCGGTCCAGCGCCTGACGCCGCCGAGATGCAGGGCAGGCTGATGAGCGCGATCGGATCGATGACCGCGCTCTGCCCCGCGATCGGCTTTGCGCTGGGCGGCCTGATCGCCGCGGCCGCCTCGACACGGGTCGCAATGGCATGCGCTGGAGCGGTGGCGAGCCTTGCCACCGCCGCCTTCCTGCGGCTCTGGCTGAAGGGTCCGCTGCGGGAGATGGGCCAGACACCCGCGGAGCATCCCTCGCGAGGCTCTGACGCTCTAGGCCTCCTCGGCTGCCTTCGAGCGGCCCGCCTGCCCGGATCGGCGGTCAGCGCGCGCCCGTTAAGGACGACAGCATTCGTGCCGATTAGTACGACGAGGGTGCATGGCGGCCTGCCATGACAATCGCCAAGCGACATATCCAACGCCTCTATCTCGCCAGCCTGGTGCTGCTGGTCATCGGCGCGATCGCGCTCGCAGTGCTGATCTATCGTCCGCAGGACTGGCAGCCCCTGGACCTCTTCGGCCTGCTGCTCGTGCTCGCCGCGTTCGGCGAGCGCCTGGCGATCACGATCGGCAACCAGAGCCTCTCGGCCTCCTTCATCGCGCTCGTCCTGGCGATGACGCTGCTCGGCCCCGCCCCGGCACTCGCAATCGGAATGGTCGCCGTCACGGTCGACTCGGTGATGCGCCGTCCCCCGCTCTCGGCGTGCCTGGCGAACTTCGCCGCCTACGGCACCTACCTGATCGCCGGCTCGCTGCTGGCCAGAGCGATCGTGGGCGATGTCCACGCGGCCTCCAACCACGCGCTGATCCGCAGCCCCGAATTCGCGCTCGTCGTCTTCGGCGTCTTCATCGTCGCCAACCTGCTGAACTTCCTGCTGATCGCGATCCACAAGCGGGTGCTCGACGGCAAGGGCATCCTGATGCAGACGCGGACCCTGTTGGTGCCGATGCTGCCCGGCCAGCTCGCTGCCGCGATCCTCGCCGGGATCCTTGCGACCGCCTACACGAACCTCGGCTACCCGGTGCTGCTCGGAGTCGTGGTCGTCATCCTCATCTTCCAGTACCTCGCGATCGCGCTGCTGCGCTCCGAGGACCGCGCGGAGCAGCTGGAGGCCCGCTCGATGCACCTGGCCTCGCTGCAGCTCGGCGTGCTGGTCACGCTGGTGGAGACGCTCGCCCTGCGCGACCGCGCCGCGGCCAGGCACGCCGCCTCGGTGGCCCGCTATGCCCGTGCCCTGGCGGCCGAGCTCGGTCTGGACGAGTCCGAACAGGACCTCGTCCACACCGCCTCGCTGCTGCACGACATCGGCAAGTTCGCACTGCCGGACAGGATCCTGCACGCCGAGGTGCTCTCAGACGCCGACTGGAAGACGATCAGGCGCCACCCGCAGGACGGCGCGACGCTCGTGGGCCGCCTCGACGGCTACGGCCCCGTCTCGGACATCATCCTCTACCACCACGAGGACGTCGATGGCAGCGGCTATCCCGCGGGCCTGATCGGCAGCGAGATCCCGCTGCTGGCGCGGGTACTGGCGGTCTGCAATGCCTATGACACCCTGACGGCAAGGGACTCCTACCGCTCTCCGATGACCCCGCAGGACGCGATGGCTGAGATGCGCCGTGTCGCGGGCCGCCAACTCGACCAGGACATCGTCCAGAGCGTTCGTCGCGATGCTCGAGCGCGAGGGTCCCGCGGCCTTCATGCAGGGCGAGGGCGCCGACTTCGAGTCCGAGCTCTCCTTCGAGCGGCGCGCGCGGGCGCTCGCAGCCCCGACCAAGTCCTGAGATCTTCCCGGCCGCTGGAGCAGGAGCGCTGAAGCGCGCCTGCCCCGGCAGCGGTGGCCCCGACTACGGCCCAGCCCCCGAGGCTCCCTCCGTCAACGGCCTGCGGCCGTTAACGACCGCAAGCGCCGCCGACAGGGCGACGCCTGCGGCCTGACCGCCCAGATGGGACGGCCAATGCATAGATCACGCTTTCCAAGACACGTCCACGCTCCTTCCGTTACGAGGGCCCTCAACGGCTCCCCGCAACGGCCTCCATCCAAGAAGCAGCACGACGAGTGTTGAGTAGGTTCGAGGAGAATACTAAAGGTCTTGAGAGTGATGGGGAGCTCAAACGGTGTTTTGCATGAGATATTGCGATATGCAGGAAAATGGGTCAGTTTGATGACGCAGCGATCGTGCATACAAGTCATGACAGACGCACGACAAACCGACGCAGATCTCTCCAGCGGGACTCGCAGCTGCCGATCCGCACAGAAACCATCGCGTTTTGGACAAACGTCCACAAACGTCCAGAGGCCTAAACCCCACGGGCCCCCACGCCGATCAACCGGTTCTAGACGGACTGATAAGCCGCCATCCGGCGAAAGACCCCCAAACACGGAGGCCAAATGCACCTCTCCCCCACAGACTCCATGGCAGAGCCCCGAGAGGGCGAGGGCGCCAGCGAGCGCCAGCTCGTCTTCACGAGCTCCCAGGCAGCCAACTACCTCGGCGTCTCGCTTGCGACGATCCGTCGCTGGGCCGACGCGGGCTACATCAGCTGCTACAGGACGCCGGGCTCCCAGCGCCGCTTCTCGCGCCGCCAGCTGGACGAGTTCATCGCCTCACTGCAGACCCCGGGCCACAGCGACGACACGCGCAGGGCTGCCTAGCCAGAAGGCCAAGGGCGATCTCAGCGCGCGAGCCGGCCGAACTTCTCGCGCAGCCTGCGATAGAAAGAGGATCCCGGCAGCTGCGCGATCGTTCCGGCCTGGTCGAGGAAGCTGACCGATAGCTCCCCGCCGGCGCTCATCTCCCCGACGGGCCGTCCGTCCAGGGCGAGATCGAGCGGCTCGCGCGAGCGGTTGTGAATCACCAGGCGATCCCCGGGCGCGACCACAAGCGCCCTGGCGGTCAGCGAGTGCGGCGCGATGAAGGAGACGACGAAGCCCTCGACCCCCCACGCCATCACGGGCCCGCCGTTTGCGAGGTTGTAGCCGGTCGAGCCGGCGGGGGTGGCAACCACGAGGCCGTCGCAGCGGACGCTGCCAAGTTCCTCGCTGTCGAAGGAGTAGGAGATCTCGGCGACCCGCTCTCCGATCTTGCGATGGATCGCGACGTCGTTGAAGGCGCGCTCCGGTGCGCCGGCGGCTTTCTCGAGCACGATCGCGGGCAGCTTGAGCAGCTCGAAGCGGCCCTCCATGGCTCTGGCGATGCCGTCATCGATGTGCTCGGGCTCGATCGTGGCCAGGAACCCGATCTCGCCGAAGTTGACCGCGAATACGGGCACGTCGGTGGCGCCGTAGCGACGCAGGGCGCGCAGGATCGTGCCATCGCCGCCCAGCACGAAGCAGAGCTCGACGTCCTCGATCGGCTCGGCGTCGAGGAGCACCCCCTCCTGCAGCGGCAGGGCGTGCTTTTCGGTCTCCTCGGCGTCGAATCGCAGCAGCACCCCCCGCCGGCGGGCCTCGGCGATCAGGCGCGCAAGCGCGGGCGCGGTCTGCCCAGCGCGTCCGTGCGTGAAGACGGTGAACTGCCTGCTCATGGCTCGACCTGCTTCGCCATCTCTACTGACGTCCTCCTGCGTGGCGGCGGCCCCGCCGCGCCCCGGCTCGGCCAGCCAGACGAAGCTCTCGCGGTTGCCCTTGGGGCCAGGCAGGCCCGATGAGACGAAGCCGAGCACCGACTCACCATGACCAAGCGCATCCATCCCGACCGCTTCGAGCGCCTCGCGCCGCAACGCCGGATCGCGCACCACCCCGCCCTTGCCGACCCGCCCCTTGCCGACCTCGAACTGGGGCTTTATCAGCGCAACCACGTCATGGGGGCTCGCCATCACCCCCAGCACGGCCGGCAGGATCTTCGCAAGTGAGATGAAGGACAGGTCGATCACCGCCAGATCCGGAGCGTAGGGCAGCATCTGCGGTGTGAGCGTCCTGGCGTTCATGCGCTCGATCACGTGCACCCGCTCGTCGTTGCGAAGGCCGTAGTCGAACTGCCCGTAGGCGACGTCGAGCGCGATCACCTCGCTTGCGCCGTGGCAGAGCAGGCAGTCGGTGAAGCCTCCGGTGGATGCACCTACGTCGATGGCCCTGCGGCCCGGGACCTCGATCCCGAAGACCGAGAGCGCGTTCTGGAGCTTGACCCCGCCGCGCGAAACGAATGCGTCGCGCTCCTGCACCTCGATCAGCTCGTTCTCCTCGACCATCTCAGAGGGCTTTGCGGCGGTGCGCCTGCCGTTGCCGAGGTGGACCTCGCCGGCCATCACCGAGGCCGCCGCGCGGCTGCGCGAGGCGAACAGGCCGCGCTCGGCCAGCAGGCTGTCAAGGCGGCGCTTTGCCATCGCTGCCGCTAACCGTATCCGCTTGGCGCGCAGCTTCCCACCGGCTCGGGGCCGCCCCAAAGCTCCGACATGGGAACATTCCGAGAAGGAGCCTCGAGGCCCGCGCAGCTTGGCGGGCAGGCGGAGGAGATCGCGTGAGCATCGACACCACAGAAAGAGAGCGAGCATGAGCATCGAAGTGATCGGCGCAGGTCTGCCAAGAACCGGGACGCTGACACAGAAGGTCGCGCTCGAGATGCTCGGGTTCGGTCCCTGCTACCACTGGGTGGACGTGCTCGCCGACCTGGGCAGGGTGGCGGTGTGGGAAGACGCGATGGACGGGAAGGTCGACTGGCCGCAGGTCTTCGGCGAGTCCCGCTCGACCGTCGACTGGCCCGGCGGCTACTTCTGGCGGGAGCTGATGGACGCCTACCCCGACGCGAAGGTGCTGCTCAGCGTGCGCAACCCCGAGTCGTGGGAGCGCAGCTTCAGGGAGACGGTCTGGAGCATGGGATACGGCGGCTCGCTGCTGAACCTGCTCTCCAGCGCCAGGGCGCTCGTCGACCCGCAGTGGCAGCGCTACGTCGGCTTCGTGGACCGGATGTTCTGGTCCAAGCAGGGCACCTTCGCCACCGGCCACGAGCGCCCCGAGCAGCTGATCGAGGCGATGATCGCCCACAACGAGGAGGTCAAGCGCACGGTCCCCGCCGAGCGTCTGCTCGTCTGGGAAGCCACCGACGGCTGGGAGCCCCCTCTGCGAGTTCCTGGAGGTCGAGGTGCCCGCGGAGCCGCTGCCGCACGTGAACGACCGCGAGACCTTCCTCGGCCGCGTGATCGACGGCGCGCTGGCCGCGATCCCGCCGCGTCGCGCACGCAGCAGGCCCCCGCCTGAGCGGGCCACCGCACACGATCAGCGACGCTCTCGGCCTCAGCTGCGGTCAGCCAGGCGCGCTGCCACATCCTCGAGGCGATCGTCCCCCCAGAAGGTCTCCTGGCCGATGGCGAGTGTGGGCACCCCGATCACGCCCAGCTCGAAGGCCGCATCGGTCGCCTCGCGCAGCGCCTGCTTGACCGACAGGTTCGCGCGGCCCCTGCCGTGAGCTCCTCGGCATCGATTCCGATCTCGCGCCCCACCTCCAGCACGTTGGCCGGGATCGCGAGGTCCACTCCGCGCTGGAAGGCGTCGCGAAACGCCTGTACCGCGAACTCGCGTCCGAGACCAGCGCCGAAAGCGTAGGTGGTGGCGCGCATCGCAAAGAGGTAGTCGCTTGGCCACGGATCCGGCCAGCGCACCGCGGGCAGGCCGTATGCACGGGCACGCGCCTCCACGATCGCCATCCCCGCCGACCTGCGCCGGTGATCGCCAAGCGCCCACGAGCTTCTGCCCGTCAGCCTGAAGAGCCCGCCGAGCAGGATCGGCTGCCACTCGATCGGCTCGGGCAGCAGCTTGGAAAGTCGCTCGGCCGCCAGATAGGCGTAGGGAGAGCCAAGGTCGAAGTAGAAGCGGATCACAGGCAACTCGGCGTGATGGGTGGTTACTCTATACTGAACGCAGCGTTCGTTATGGTACATGATCATCAGCGGCATGGCCCCCAAGAGCTGCTGGCCGCGAACCTCCGCCGGCTGCGGATCGCGCGTCACCTCTCCCTCTCAGAGCTCGCCAGAGAGACCCGAATGAGCAAGGCGACGCTCTCAGGCATCGAGAACGAGCGCGCAAACCCGACTGTGGAGACGCTTGCCGCGCTGGCGGATGCGCTCGGGGTCTCCGTTGCCGAGATGCTGGACGAGATGCCGCTCGGAGAGGTGCGCATCTCGCGAGCCTCGGCGGCCAGCTTCTCCAAGCGGGACGGCCTGCCACGCCGAGCGCTCGAGAGCATTGCGACGAGCGGCCCGGTCGAGCTTGCCGAGATCGCGCTCGAGCCACGCCAGCTGCTGGAGCTGGCTCCGCACCCGCCCGGCACGCGCCTGCGTGTGTTCGTGGTCGCAGGCCAGATGATCGCCGGGCCGGTGGAGCGCACCACCGAGCTGGCCACAGGCGACTACATGGACTTCCCTGCCGACGTGGCGCACCTCGTCGCCACGGGGCGAAGCGCCGCACGTGCCTTGGTCTTGAGCAGCACGCCGAGGTGATAGGCGCCAGCGCTTGACCAAGTGCGACCGACAAGACGCACGGTCAATCTCTGCATACGCAGCCAGTTGCGAAAGGTTGGCTGCCCTCGGCAGCTACATGAGCAGATAAGAAAGCACGACCTCAGTGGAGAGCGTGCACCTCACCGCCACCGCCGCCTTTTTCGCTTTGACCTTGTGCTTCTTCCTCCTGGGCTTGGGCGTCTTGGTCGAGACGGTGCTGGGGACGCTTGCGGGAGCGACTGCGAACCGCGAGCCAGAGGGTTCGACCGAGCCAAAGTCGGGTTCCGCACCGTTGTATTGCGTGTATTCGCCTTCTTCGGCGGGCCGGACGCATTCAATCGATCCACCTCGCTCGATGATCTGCTGGACCGAGCCTACCTTCGCGCCGGTCTGGGCGGCTAGGAATTCCGCCTTTTCGTGTCCGTCGCCGATCGCCGCCGTGAGGCCCTGGCGATAGGCGGTGTCAGCTTCCGCCTGACTGGCGCTCGGCGAGATCGGAACGCTCGCCACGCCCTCGACGCTTACCGTCGGCGGTGGCGCTTCAGCGGCATATGCCTCCGTCGCTCCCCCCAGGCATCCCACCACGAACAGCACTGCCGCGAGTCGCTTCATCGATGGTCCCTTCTCGAGATGGGTGTAGGTCGTGAGCATGGCAAACGGCTCACGACCGCATTGTCGTGCCTTCGGAACGTCAGGAACCTGCATGGCCGCCTCGGCAGTGTGACCGACAACACACAAGCCACGTTTGCGGTCCCCCAACATGCATAGCGACCCTACACACAGCAGTACCCTCCTCCTCCCCAGAAACGGCCCGCCCCCAGCGGGCCGTTTCTTTTGCCGTCACCCGCCGGTAGTTGCGAGCGCGGCGTGCCGTATGGATCGCCTCCCAGCGATCCGACCCGTGCACGGCACCCAATGAGCGCCATCTGCGTTCGGGAGCGGCGTCAGCTCGGCGGCAGCCTCACAGCGGCCGTTACGGTCGAGCGCGATGCCTGCGTGGCAGGTGGCGAGAAGAGTGATGAACGTCACAGAAAACCGCTTCTGCGTGGGGCACTATGTCTTCGACCCGAAGCACAGCAGCACCCTCCTCCCCTCAAAGCGGCCCGCTCCCCAGCGGGTCGCTTTTTTATCACGATGCGAGCGCAGCCGCTTCGCGGGCCGAGGCTACGAGATCTTCTGCTTGGCCCAGGCTCAGGCGACGTGCGCCGAGTGGCGATCGAGGATCGCGGCCCTGACGCGCTCGGCGATCTGCTCGCCGGTGAAGCCGACCTCGGCATGCAGCAGAGCCGGCTTGCCGTGGGTCACGTAGTGGTCGGGCAAGCCAACGCGCAGGATCCTCACGCTGCCGGCGGAGGCGCCGGAGTCGTTGAGGGTCTCCCAGACCGCCGAGCCAAATCCACCGGCCAGGACGCCCTCCTCGATCGTGACGAGCAGGTCGTGCTCTGCGGCCAGCTGCGCTACCAAGCCGGCGTCGATCGGCTTGGCAAAGCGAGCGTCGGCAACGGTCACAGGGATGCCGTGCTGGGCCAGCAGCTCAGCGGCCTGCAGCGCCTTGCCAACGCCGGTGCCGTAGCCAAGCAGCGCGACTCGGCGGCCAGCCTGAGCGCCGTTGCCGGGGCCCGCTTCCCGCAGTACCTCCCCTGTGCCAATCTCGATCGGCACAGGCTGCTCGGGCAGGGCCACGCCCTCGCCTTCCCCACGCGGATAGCGCAGCGCGACCGGGCCCTCGTCATGGACCAGGGCGGTGTGGAGCATGTGGACGAGCATCGCCTCATCCCTAGGCGCCATCAGCACCAGGTTTGGCAGGCAGCGCAGATAGGCGATGTCGAAGGCACCGTGGTGGGTTGGGCCGTCGTCGCCTACAAGGCCCGCCCTGTCCATCGCGAAGACCACGCCCAGCTTCTGCAGGCAGACGTCGTGCACGATCTGGTCATAGGCTCGCTGCAGAAAAGTCGAGTAGATCGCGGCAACCGGCTTCATGCCCTGCAGCGAGAGACCGGCGGCGAAGAGGACCGCCTGCTGCTCGGCGATGCCGACGTCGAAGTAGCGCTCGGGCATCGCCTTCTGCAGAATGTTCAGACCCGTTCCCGAGTTCATCGCGGCGGTGATCCCAACCACTCGCTCATCTCGCTGGCATTCGCGCAGCAGCGCCTCGCCGAAGACCGTCGTGTACTGAGGCGGCGCGGGCTTGCCGTTGCTGACGCTCGCGGTCGCTTTCGTTGGGGAGCCGTTGACGATCGAGTGGGGCTTTGCGGCATGCCACTTCTCCATGCCCTCCAGGCCGCCGTCCTCAGCCGGTGCAAAGCCCTTGCCCTTCACGGTTGCGATGTGGACGACGACCGGCCGCTGGGCGGCAAGCGCCCCGCCGATCGCCGAGCGCAGGGCCCTTACGTCATGGCCGTCGATCACGCCCGTATAGGCCCAGTCGAGCTCCTCCCACCACAGCCCCGGCGCCCAGAATGCCTTGAGCGACTCCTTCAGGTGCGGGCCGAGGCGCTCGAAGGCCGCGCCGATCCCGCCTGGCAGTTTGGCAAGGCCCCCCTCGACCTCCTCGCGCGCGTGCCAGAGTTTCGGGTTCAGACGAACTCGGTTGAAGTAGCGCGAGAGGGCGCCGACATTCGGCGCGATCGACATGCCGTTGTCGTTGAGCACCACGACGATCGGCGTGCCAAGGCCACCGGCCTGGCCGATCGCCTCGAAGGCGACGCCACCGGTCATCGCGCCGTCGCCGATCACCGCGACCACCTGGCCCTCCTGGCCAGCCATCTTCATGCCCTCCTTGATGCCAACCGCGTAGCCGACCGAGGTTGAGGCGTGGCCTGCGCCCATGATGTCGTGCTCGGACTCGGCCATCGAGCAGAACGGAGCAAGGCCCTGGTACTGACGGATCGTGTGCAGTTGCCCGCGGCGGCCCGTGAGCACCTTGTGTGGGTATGCCTGGTGGCCGACGTCCCAGAGGATCTTGTCCTTCGGTGACTGCAGCAGCGAGTGCAGCGCGACGGCCAGCTCGCAGGTGCCGAGGTTGGCGCCGAAGTGCCCGCCGATCTCCCCGACGGTGTCGATGATGTGCTGCCTGACCTCCTGGGCGAGCTCCTGCAGTTGATCGTCTGAGAGCGCCTTCAGATCGCCCGGTTCATCTATGCCTTGGAGGATGCTCAAGATGTCCTTGTGTAGATGAAATCGGTGATCTGCTCGAGGTTGGTCGCGGTGCGCCCTCCCGGCAGTGTCGCCATCGCCTCGGAGAGCGCCAGTCTTGCCATCCTGTGGGACTCTGCGGCCAGTTCCCTGGCGCGATCGATGCCAAACTCGCTCATGTAGGTGCGCTTACCGTGCCGCTCGTCGCTTCCGCTTGGCTTCCCAAGCGCAGCATCCGTGCCGGTGACGTCCAATATGTCGTCGACGATCTGGAACAGCACACCAAGCTCCGCAGCAAAACGACGAAAGCACATTCTCGCAGGTCCGTCGACTCCCCCGAGCATCAGTACGCAGAGCACCGAGGCGCCGATCAACCTCCCGGTCTTCAGCTCATGCAGTCGTCTGAGCCCAGCGGGCCCATCCGGAGCGGTCGTTGCGACATCGACGTACTGGCCGCCGACCATGCCTCCCACACCCGTCGCGGCCGCGAGCTCCAGGGCAGCCTCGATCAACCGCTCCGGCGGGGAACGGCGCTCGCTGAGCAGATGCTTGAACGCCTCGGCATAGAGGCCATCGCCCGCCAGGATCGCGACGTCCTCGCCGTAGGCCACATGGCAGGTCGGTTGGCCGCGACGCAGCGCGTCATCGTCCATCGCCGGCAGATCGTCGTGAATCAGCGAGTAGGTGTGGATCAGCTCGATCGCGCCCGCGAGCGGCATCACCTCGTGGCGATCCATCCCGACCGCCTCGGCGGTGGCGAGCGCCAGCACCGGCCTGATGCGCTTGCCGCCGGCCAGCAGCGAATAGCGCATCGCTTCCTCGAGGCCCGCGGTCAGCGGCTCGTCCGCGAAACGCATCTGCTCGAGGTAGCGCTCGACCTCGATGCGCAGATGGTCCGGGTAGCGCGCCTGCGCCGGCATTGCCGAGACGGCGTTGCCGGCGCGCTCGCCGATCTCCTGGCCCTCGGCGCTCACGCTCCTGCCGGCCGCCTCACAGCAGCGAGTCCTGGCCTGGCGGCGGCGCAGAGGCGGCGCTGCGCGCACGCCGCTCCAGCTCAGCGCTCGCCTCGGTGGCGATCGCGGCGCAGTCCTCGACGAGCGTCGCCGCCGCGTCTATAGATATCTCTCCCGAGCGCAGCTGCTCAGCCGCGCGCTCCAATCGGTCTATCAGGTCATCCAGTTGCTCTGTGCTCATGCCATGAATCTCCTATGCCGCGGTACTCGCGCCATTCTCCCGCACATCGCGAAGGGCTGCTGCGAGCACGCCGTTGACGAACGCCGGCGCCTCGCTGCCGCAGAAGGTCTTCGCGCTCTCGATAGCCTCCTCGATTGCGCCCTCGGCCGGGATCGGAGCCTCGGAAGGGACGGCGTCGGGGTGCAGCATCTCCACCAGCGCCACCCGCATGATGCTGCGCTCCAAGGGCTGGATGCGACTGACGCTCCAGCCGTGGGCATGCCTCTCGATCACCTCATCGAGCGATGGGGCCAGATCGGCCGCCGCATGCGCGAGCGAGCGCGTGAACAGCGACGCGTCCTTCGGCAGCGTCTCATGCAGCTCACGGCCGGTGAGATCGTGCTGATAGAGCGCCACCACGGCCGCTCTGCGCTGCTCTGAGCGCCGCACGAGACCCTTCTTAGGCCCGAGAGACGTAGTCGCCCGTGCGCGTGTCTACGCGCACGCGTTCACCTGCTTCGATGAACAGCGGCACCTGGATCTGAGCTCCGGTCTGCAGCTTTGCCGGCTTCGTTCCTCCGCCCGAGGCCGTATCTCCGCGCAAGCCCGGGTCGGTCTCGGCGATCTCGAGGTCTACGGCGCTGGGCAGCTGGATGTCCGACGGTTGACCGTCGATGAAGAGCATGTCGACCTCGGCGCTTGGCTCTATCCAGCGCAGCGGGTCCGCGAGCGTACTCTCGGCGATCGCCAGCTGCTCGTAGGAGGAGACGTCCATGAAGTGTGCCTCGCTACCGTCGGCATAGAGGAACTGCATCTTGCGCGCCTCCGTATGAACCGGCCTGAACTTCTCCCCCGCCCTGAAGGTTCGGTCGATCACCGCGCCGTCGGAGGCCCGGCGCAACTTGGTCCTCACGAATGCGCCGCCCTTGCCTGGCTTGACGTGTTGGAACTCCAGGATCTTGAAGATGACCCCGTCGACGTCGATGTGGTTGCCGTTGCGGAACTGGTTGGTACTGATAATGGTGGATCAGCCCTTTCTAGAGCCAAATCTCGATGTGTTGCAAGAGCCCAAGATGCGCTCTGGGGCCGAGCACGATAGCGATGCCGGGCCATGTTCGGCGACCATCGACCTTATCTCCCACGATGGCGGGTTACCGAGCCCATTCCGCCACGTACATGACCTAAGCACATGATGGTCGCGAAAGACGCACTGTAGCCGGGTGACCCAGCTCGATCAGAGCATGCGAGCACCAGCACAGCCCGAGCGCTTGCCAAGCGCCCAGACAGTGTAAGTTCCAATCATCGCCACATCTGTCGCAAACCAGAATAGGAGACGAGCATGAGCGCAACCTCGGAGCACCCCCTGCGCACGCACCTGGATGCCGAAGAACCGGCCGAAACGGAGTCCAGCCCGGAACCCGGCCCCGAATCCACCCCATCGGCGACGCCAAGCCCAACCCCTACGCCGGAACCGACGCCGCATCCCGAACCGAACCCGACTCCGAAATAGAGGCCGCCAAGCTCAGGCCTGCCGAGTGGCGACCCCGAGCTGCCCACCTGCAGCTCACGAGCTCACATCAGCTCGCGGCCGATAGGTCAAGATCACCGACCCCGATGCAAGGGGCTGAGCTTGCGCCAGCTCGAAAGCGGCCGGCTCATCCAGCTCGCCGAAGAGCCGCTTGCCGGAGCCGAGCACGATCGGATGGACCATCAGCCGCAGCTCGTCGATCAGACCCTCGGCCAGCAGCCAGCGTGCGAGCGTCGCGCTGCCGGCGACCAGCACGTCTCCTCCGTCCTTCGACTTCAGCGCCTGGACCGCGTCTCGCAGGTCCCCATCGATCACGCTCGAATTGCTCCAGCTCGCCTCGGCAAGCGTGCTGGAGACCACGAGCTTGGCCATCCCGTTCATCTTCTCGGCGAAGCCGACCTCGTCTTTCATCGAGGGCCATGCGGCGGCGAAGCCTTCGTAGGTCACTCTGCCAAGCAGCATCGCGTCGCAGGCCATCACCTCCTCCAGCTTGAAGCGCATGCCCTCAGGGTCGTTGAACTTGAACGACCAACCCCCATGCTTCGATCCCTCAGAGCCGCCCGGGTCCTCCATCACCCCGTCGAGGCTCAGGAACTCGGACACGATCAGCTTTCTCATCGGCGCTCCCTTTCAAGATCGGATCGACCACTATGCGATTGCCCAGTATGAAGACGGCGCTGCGGCCGGAAGGTCCTCGCAGGACCTGCACTGCCTCTCGCAAGATCGGCAGTTGGATGCCGGCGGGCTGCGGAGCAGGCCATGCGGAGCTAGGCTCTGCATCTGGTAGGCACCCCGCTCGACCGAGGAGGTAGTCGTGGAGCAGCTCACAGGATCAAACGCGCTGGTCACCGGGGCCTCAGGGGGCATCGGTGCCGAGATCGCGCGCCGTCTCGCCGGCAAGGGTGTCAACCTCGCCCTCTCGGGGCGCCGCGAGGATGTCCTTCAGAAACTGGCGGCAGAGGTGGGCGACCGTGGCGTGCGCTGCGTCACCGTGCCAGCCGATCTCACCGATCGTGAGCAGGTCAAAGGCCTGCTTACGCGAGTGGAGAAGGAGCTGGGGCCACTTGACGTGCTCGTCAACAACGCAGGCGTAGAGCAGGTCAGCTCGTTCACCGCATGTAGCGAGCAGGAGCTTGCGCAGACGATCGAGGTCAACCTCACAGTGCCGCTGCTGCTGACACATGCGGCCGTACCGGGAATGCTGCAGCGCGGCCGCGGCCACGTCGTGTTCATATCCTCGCTGGCGGGCAAGGTCGGTCCTGCCTACAACGAGCCATACGCAGCGAGCAAGGCCGGGCTCATCGCCCTGACCCAGTCACTGCGCGCCGAGTACTTGCAGAGGCCCATCGGCTTCTCGGTCGTGTGCCCCGGCTTCACTGCCGGCGAGGGCATGTACCAGCGCATGGCCGACGAGGGTCACGCCTCCAACCGGCTCGTCGGCGAGACGACCACCAGGAAGGTCGCCGACGCGGTCGTGCGTGCAATCAGAGACGACGTGGGTGAGATAGTGGAGAGCGGTGCGCCGATCAGGCCGATGCTCGCGCTTGCGCAGATCGCACCTGGCGCCGTGGAGCGCGTCACCCCGCGCTTTGGGGTCACTGAGATGTTCGCGCGCGTAGCTCGCTCACGCGGCCGCAGCGAGGACTAGGCGCTCAGCGCCCGCTTCTGCGGCCCGGCCGCGCCGAGCTCGCCGCCGCCCGGCGGTCGGCGGTACGCGACCCTGAGCTCTCAGCCCGCAGCAGATCTGCGGTGATCTGCTCAGCGTTGCTTGGCAGAAGGTCGAAGTCGTCGAGCTCCAGCAGACCCTCGATTTCCTGCTCCATGCTGCGCTCGAGCTCCTCAGGAGAACCCTCGTCAAAGCCGCCGCTAAGCAAATCAGAACCCATCGCATCCTCGATCGTGACGCATCTGGCGGCAGAACGCCGCCACGAGAGCCTTTTACCCCGCA
This sequence comes from uncultured Actinomycetota bacterium, assembly GCA_963790265.1. GTDB lineage: Bacteria > Actinomycetota > Thermoleophilia > Solirubrobacterales > Solirubrobacteraceae > Palsa-744. The sequence continues at coordinate 1,410,278 of CAWBNT010000001.1, read as the reverse complement.
AACACGGTTACAAAGCCAATTGGCCAGCTCAAGGCAAGATCGCCTCCTACCGATGCCATCTTGGAGATGGCCTCCAAACGGTGGGAGAGAGCTGTGGCGCCGGCGATGGCAGCGCTCGGCGTGGCGTGCATGTCCTGGCTCGGCCTCTACGGCTTTGCTTGGAACGACTATGAAAACGAGGCACAGCCTGCGATGCAGGCGCTCCTCCACGGTCACTTCGAGCGGTTTGCGCAGCTGGCGCCCGCCTATGGAGGCTCTCTGCTGCTGCGTGCACCCTTTGCCTTCCTCGTCAAGCTCTGGGGCGGGGGCTCGCTCGCTGTCTATCAGGCTGTCTCCATCCCATGCCTGGTCGCAGCGGGCGTGCTTGGCCTCCGATTGTGCTCACAGATGCGCCGAGCCGGCGATGGTCGCCTCGCGCGTGCGCTCGCGCTCAGCCTTTGCGTTGCCAATCCGATCGCGCTGCGCGCAATCGAACTTGGCCACGCCGAGGAACTGCTCGGCGCATCGCTGTGCGTGGGCGCGGTGCTTCTGGCAGCCGCCTGCCCCCAACCTGCGAGTGGGCGCAGGGTGCTGCAGCCACGCGCGATCCTGGCCGGGGTGCTCGTCGGGCTTGCGATCGCGAACAAGGAGTGGGCGCTGATCGCGCTCGGTCCAGTCCTGCTCGCGCTGCCCGCCGGACGCTTGCAGATGCTGGCCGCGGCGAGCCTCGTAGCCGGCGCGCTGATGGCGCCGATCGCGCTGCTTGGCTCCTCCTTTGTCAGCGCGACAGGCGGCTCGGCCTCGTCTGCGAGCACGATCTTCCAGCCCTGGCAGGCCTTCTGGTTTCTCGGCAGTCACGGGGCGCTCGTACACGGTCTCTTCGGCAATCCCAAGCCCGGCTACCGAACCGGGCCCTCCTGGGCCGGGCCGATCAGCCACCCGCTCATCATCTTCTGTGGGGCCGCGCTGCCGCTGGCGCTCTGGTGGCGACGGAGTGGCGGGACGAGCCAAACGCCAGGCCGATTGGCAATCGAGCCCTCCGATGCGCTGCTGCTGCTCTGCCTGCTGATGCTGCTGCGGTGCATGCTGGATACGTGGGACAACGTCTACTACACGCTGCCGCTGCTGCTCAGCATCCTGGCGTGGGAGGTCGAGGTCTTTCGCCGCCCGCCGGCGATCGCGCTCTGCGTGACCGTGCTCTGCTGGGCGAGCTTTCAGTGGTTGCCCACCGTGGCCTCGCCGGACCTGCAGGCGGCATTCTTCCTGTGCTGGACGGCTCCACTGGCGGTCGTGATGGCGCTGCGCCTATATCGCCCGGGCTTTCGGCTCCCGCGAGGCGCCAACGTCGCAGCGCCTGCGGGAGCGAACGCCCCGCTGGCCAGGTCCTAGCACCTGGCCTCCGTCCTCAGATGACCGTCAGCTCCTTGGGCAGAGCGCCCAGGACCCTCGGCGAATCGGCGCAGACCACCACGAGATCCTCGATCCGCACCCCGAGATCGCCGGGCAGGTAGATCCCGGGCTCCACCGTGACCACGTTGCCCACCTGCAGGGGGTCATCGCTCGCCGTGCGCGAGAGGCGCGGCCCCTCGTGGATCTCGATCCCGACGCCGTGGCCAAGGCCGTGGCCAAAGCTCTCGCCGTGGCCGGCGACCTCGATCACATCGCGCGCCACCGCGTCGACCTCCTTGCCGCTGCGGCCGGGCGCGACTGCCGAGAGCCCCGCCAGCTGTGCCGCCAGCACGACCTCGTATATCTCCTGATGGTGAGCGCTCACAGGGCCCGCCGCGTAGGTCCTCGTGCAGTCGGAGCAATAGCCCTCCAGCACGCATCCCCAGTCGATGCACACAAGCGTTCCCGCCTCTATCTCCTGCTCGCGAGGCTGGGCGTGGGGCAGCGCGCCGTGAGCGCCACCAGCGACGATGCTGGGGAAGCTAGGCGCCTGCGCCCCAAGCGTGCGCATCCGCGTCTCCAGCGCGATCGCCACCTCGCGCTCGCTCCTGCCCACCAGCCCGCCTTCCAGGATCTCGCGCAGTGCCTGGTCGGCAAGCTCGGCGGCCGCGGCGATGCGCTGCTGCTCATCCTCCTCCTTGACCTCGCGCAGGCGCTCGACCATCCCGCCGCAGACGACCAGCTCGAACCGCTCACCCAGCGTCTCGCTCAAACGCTCGTGACGGGCGACGGAGAGATCGTGCTCGTCGAATCCGACGCGCTGGGGCCTTTCACTGGCAAGCAGCTTGGCCGCCGCCTGCACGAGCTCTCCGGTGGCGATCACACGCTCGCAACTCGGCGCATGCGCTCCGACCTCCTGCGCCGCCTGGGTCTCGTAGCGGAAGTCCGTGAGGAACAGGTGCTCTGCGTCTGCGCCAGCGGCGGCTATCACCGCCAGCCCGTTGGTGCCCGTGTATCCGGTGAGATAGCGGACGTTGGCGGGCGCGCTGACGATCAGGCGATCCGCGCCGCGCTCGCGCAGGGCGCCTGCCAGGCGCTCTATGCGCAGCTCACCGCTTGGCAGCATCCTCGAGCGCCTTCTTCAACTGCTGCAGTGCGAGCCTGTAGCCCTCCGGACCCTTGCCGGAGACCTTCCCGATGCAGAGCCCGTCGAAGACGGAGACCCTGCGCCACGGGTCGCGTTTCTCCACGTCAGAAAGGTGAACCTCGACCGCCGGCAACCTGGTCAGCTCCAGCGCGTCCCTGATCGCCCAGGAGTAGTGGCTCCAGGCCCCGGCATTGACGATCACCGCATCGGCCTCGCCCTCCAGGCGATGCAGCCGCTGCACGAACTCGCCCTCGGAGTTGCTCTGGAAGAAGCGGGCGCTGAGCTGGATCGCGCGCGCGAATCCATCGATTCTCCGCTCCAGCTCGAGCAGGCTCAGATCCCCGTAGTGAGTCGGGTCGCGCCTATGGAGCATGTCGAGGTTGACGCCGTGCATCACCTCTATCCGGTAGCCGGCCGCCATCGGAGAGCAGCCTATCCGCTGCCAGCAGAGGCGTCTTGAGCGCAGAGCTCCTGGACCGCCGCACGCACCTGCGCCTCGGGGACCTGGCATCCAATCTCGACCTCGCCCGGCTTGCGCAGCAGCACGAAGGGCACATCGCCACGCAGCCGCTTCTTGTCGCGCCTCATAGCCGCCAGGACGTCCTCGACCTCCACCCCCTGCAGGCCAAGCGGCAGTCCCCTGGCACGCATCTGCTCCAGCGCCTGCCCGCGCAGGACCGGCGCATCGGAGAGCCGCAGCGCCGCCAGCAGCCCGAGGCCGACCGCCTCGCCGTGCAGGTAGCGCCCGTAGGCGGTGGCGGTCTCGATCGCGTGGCCAATCGTATGCCCGAGGTTCAGCATCTGCCTTGCGCCGCCGTCGCGCTCGTCCCGGGCGACGATCGCGGTCTTGGTCTGAGCGCAGAGCATGATCGTGCGCTCGTCGACCGGCGCGTCCGCCTGGACGCGCTCCCAGAGCTCTCCGCCCGCGATCAAGGCTGTCTTCAGCAACTCGACCCAGCCGGCGGCAAGCTCGCGGGGCGGCAGGCTCGCAAGCGTGTCCGGGTCGACGATCACGCCGCTTGGCTGGTGGTAGGAGCCGACGTAGTTCTTGCCCTGCGGCAGATCGACACCCGTCTTGCCGCCGTAGGCGGAGTCGACCTGGGCCACGAGCGTGGTCGGCACCTGGATGTGGGGCATGCCGCGCTGGTAGGTGGCCGCGCAGAATCCGGCCAGGTCGCCGACGACGCCGCCGCCGAGCGCCACCACGTGGTCGGCGCGGGTGATCTCGGCCGCCAGCAGCGCACCCCAGATCGCCTCGGCGCTCACGAGCGTCTTGTGCTGCTCGCCAGGCGCGATCGTGAAGCTCCCCGCCAGCTCGCCGAGACGCCGGAGATAGAGCGGCTGGACGTTCGCGTCGCTCACGCAAAAGGCCCTGGAGGCTGAGCGGTCGAGCGGCCAGGCGCTCGCCGCCTCGCCCGTGCACATCAGGCCCTCGGCGATCAGGCCACGGCCCACGAGCACGGGATATGAGCCAGAGGCGCAGCTCGCCCACAGCATCCTCGTGCCGGCTGGTGCCCGACGCATGGCCGACAGCGCAAGTGCCGCCTGCGCGCCGACGCCCTGCACCGTCGCAGGCAGGATCGCGTCGGCCAGGCGGCTGTAGGTCGGCGCCCGCTGCTCATACAGAGCAGCAAAGCCCGTCCAGTCGCGAGCGAGGGGACGCTCGATGCCCTGGGAGCGCGCACGCTCCCAGGCGAGCCCCGGATCGACGTCGAGCAGGACCACGACGTGCTCGGCCAGCGCCTGCTGCACACGCGGCGAGAGCACGCTGCCGCCGCCGAGCGAGATCGCCACGTCGGTACCGGCGCTCTGGAGCAGATCCAGCACGACCTGCTCCTCGGTCTGCCTGAAGCCTGGCTCGCCCTGCTGCTCGAACAGCGATCCAACGCTCGCTCCCGTACGCCGTTCGATCTCCGTGTCGCTGTCGATCGCCTCCATGCCGAGCGCCTTGGAGAGATCGGCCGCGGCGGTCGACTTGCCAGAGCCCATGAAGCCGACGAAAACGAGCGCCCGCTTGGAGGGCGGCTGCCCGCCCGAGACCAGCGCGGAGCTCCGCGCTATCTCCTCCTCCATCCGATCCGCTCCTCGTAGACACGCAGCGCCGCCTGCACGTCCTCGATGTGATCGCCGCCGAGCTTGCGGCGGTAGGCATCGGCTAGCACGAAGCAGATCATCGCCTCCCCCACCACTCCGGCTGCCGGAACGGTGCAGGAGTCGGTTCGCTCCCTGAGCGCCTGCGCCGGCTCATGGCTTTCCGTGTCCACCGAGCGCAGCGGCTTGGTCAGCGTCGGCAGCGGCTTCATCGCGCCTCTGACCACCAGCGGCTCGCCGGTGCTCATCCCGCCCTCCAGGCCGCCGGAGCGGTTGGTGTGGCGGTAGAAGCCCTGCTCCTGTGAGTAGAAGATCTCGTCGTGGGCCTGCGAGCCGGGCCTGCCCGCGATCTCGAAGCCGTCCCCGATCGAGACGCCCTTCACCGCCTGGATCGAGCAGATCGCCATCGCCAGGCGCCCGTCCAGGCGCTCCTCCCAAGAGATGTGGGAGCCGAGCCCGGGCGTGAGCCCGAATGCCTGCACCTCGAAGACCCCGCCAAGCGACTCGTTGGCCTTACGCAGCGAGTCGATCTCGGCGACCATCGCCCTGCTGGCCTCCGAGTCCAGGCAGCGCACCGGCGATGCGTCGACCTGATCGAAGTCCTCCAAGCGCAGCTGCTCCTGCTCATGCGGCGGCGCCTGCACCGAGGCGATCTGGACCACATGCGAGCGCACCTGCACACCAAGCGCCGCGAGGAACGCCCGGCAGACCGCGCCGCCAGCGACCCGCGCCGCGGTCTCGCGCGCGGAGGCGCGCTCGAGGATGTCGCGCACGTCGCTCAGGCCGTACTTCCAAGTTCCAACGAGATCGGCATGGCCTGGACGCGGCAGATGCACCTCGGGCACCTGCGCCTCCACCGGCCAGGGGCTCATCCGCTCCTCCCAGTTGGCGTAGTCCCTGTTGGCCACCCGCATCGCGATCGGCCCGCCGAGCGTGCGGCCGTGACGAACGCCCCCGGTCAGATCGGCTTTGTCGCTCTCGATCTTCATCCGCCCGCCGCGCCCATGGCCGAGCTGGCGGCGCGCGAGATCGGAGTCGATCTGCTCGCGCTCGAGCACGAGGCCAGCCGGCAGGCCCTCGACGATGCAGGTGAGGCCGGGGCCGTGGGACTCCCCGGCTGTGATCATGCGCAGCGCCATCGTGGCGCTCAGCTTATCTGCGCCCGTCGCGACCGCGTCCTGCGAACACCACGTCGCAGTCGCGCCGCGTCACTTCGCGGGATGCTGCGAGCGCTTGGCCGCATGCGCGCTCGAGGAGTCCGGGGCGCCCACGATCGATCCGAGCGGTCCGCCGAAGGCGGCGCTCGAGGGAAGCGAGAGGTGCATCTTCGCAATCAGCGCATTGCCGGCAGCCGAGCCGCGCACCGCGGCCGCACTCGCCGAAGCGCCGCTGGAGCCCAGCTTTTCGATCTTGGTCACCGTGAGGCGATAGGCGCTCACTGGGCCTTCGCCCTGCTGGTATTGCAGTTCCTCGGAGTCGTGCAGGCCCACCTCTATGGCCTGGCAGTTGCCCGCATTTGGCACGCAGCTCGCGCTGCCGTGGAGGATCGCCGGCTTCATCAGCACGAAGACGGCATCCTGGCCTTTGCCGGTCACCCCCTGCGGCGCCACGAGCGCCTTGTGCTTGCTCGGCAGCGGCTGCAGGGTGCTTATGTTGTGGAAGACCTGCGCGGCGCCAACCGGCTTGCCTTCTTCGGAGAGCTGCTGAAGGCTCACATCCACGTGATAGAGAGCGATCGACGTGCTGGGGGTCGAGCCGCTGCCTTCGCCCGATGTCCCAGAGCCACCGCTGGAGGGCGCCGGAGAGGAGCCGCCGCTTGGCGGGGAGCTCGATCCGCTGGCCGAGCTGGTCGACGCGCTCGATTTCGAGACGCTCTTGGCCGATTTGCTCTGCGGACTCTTCAACGGAGTGAAGGGATCGCGCATCTTTCCGCCGTGCTGATAGCCCTCTCCCACCGTTGTCTCTGAGACGGCCGCGTTCGGGTTGGCCGGCGCGCTGGAGACGGCCGGGCCTGGCACCGTGGGCGCATGCTGGGTCGCAGCCGAGGTGCCGTGGCTCGGGGTGGAGCTACCTGATTTCGCCGCCAGGGCCACGTATGCGAGGGCACCGAGCAGCGCCAGGCCCGCGATCCCCAGCAGAGGCAGCATCCTGCGACTGGTCAAATCGGCCTTCAGGGCGGCAAGCAGATCACTCATGGCAGCGGCCTCACGATCGCGGGTGTCGCGGTCGAGCCGCTGGATCCGGCGGATCCGCTCGACGCGGTGCTCACGCCTGCCGGTGCGCTTGCGCTTGCGCCACCAGTCAGCGTCTGGCCGGCGGGCAGGACGTAGGCGGTGGCGGTCACCGATGCCGTCAATGTGCTGTTGGAGCCCGAGCTGCTCGAGCCCGCAGTGAGGGTTACCCCCTGGATGCTGAGCAGCCTGCCATTCACGTTCACGCTGCCGTCGGGCTTGCTGACGGTGAAGCCCTGCAGATGTCCCATCAGCTTGTAGAGCTGTTCATAGGTGCCGACGAAGGAGAAGGTGAATGGAAGCTGCTGGAACCCTCCGGCGGCCACCGTCGCCGATGCGCTCGATGCCGCCGCGGTCGTCGAGGAGCCACCGCCGCCTGCGGTTATCGATTCGAAGCCCACCTTGTCGTGCGAGGTGGCGTGATCGAGTTCGTAGACCAGCGAGGCGACCTGGCTATCGGCAGGGATCGCCTGGCCCAAGCTCACGATCGACGAGTACGCCGCCGCGTAGCGCTTCTCGGCATCCTGGGCTTCGGCGAGCTTCGTCTGCGAGGCCGATAGTTCCGTGCGCGCCGATTCCACCTTGACCTGTACTTGGGCGGCCTGCTTGCGCTCGGGCGAGACCACGAGCAGCCAGGCCACGGCGAGCGTTGCGAGAGCGCCCAGCACAACTATCACGATCCTGTCGCGACCGGTCATCGCGGGCTCACCCCCGAGCCGCTCTTCGAGGCGGCCACGCTCGTGGAGTCCGACGCGCTCTTGGCACCCGACGCGGCAGGTGCTTTCACCGCAGGCTGCGGCAGCGCGTCGAAGCTCACACTCATGGTGAAGGTCGGGTCGCCCGCCGGACAGCTGCCTCCGCTGCTGCCACCGGACTTGCTGGAGCTCTGGAGGCTCACTTCACTGACCCCATCGATCAGGCGCAACCTGTTCATCGTCAGCGCCACCTCCGACTGGCTCTTCGCGCAGCCTGCGACCGTGAAGGACGGGGTGCTGCCCGCGGGTGTTGCCGAGGTCACCGTTTTGGAAGCGGTCGGGGTGCTCGGAGCAGGTGAGGGCGTCGCGCCGGGCGCAGTGGCGCCGACGGTGCCCGTCACTGATCCGAGCGCGGCTTCGCTTGGCACGACGCGCCCCAGTTCATGCATCACGTGGGCCCAATCGAAACGCGTGTTGGCAAGTTCCTGGATCGCTTTGAGTCGTTCTTCGCGCATCGAGACGAAGCTCGTGTAGGGCGCAAGCCGGCTGGCTTCGCTCTTAGCCTGCTGCGCTTCGGCGCTGAGCCGGTTCGCTTCGACCTGCTTGGCGCCGATTTCATGGTCGGCCATGCCGTAGAGCAGCGCCATCACCGCCAGCCCGCAGATCAGGCCGACGACCACATAGGCCGCGCCGCCGGAGCGGCCCGCTAGCTTGGCGCCCCCGTGCCGCCGCTGCTCGGCGGGGATCAGGTTCACGGCCCTCATGCGGGCACCTCTTCCACGGCCAGACCCGCAGCGATCGCCAGACGATCGGCCGGCACGCCGGCCTCCTCGGTATCCACACACCGACAGGTCAGCGGAGAGCCGAGCTCGGACTCCAGCGCCTGCGCGAAGCCTGCGATCTCCAGAGCGGCGCCGCTCAGCACGATGCCGCCGACCTCTCCGCCGCCTTGTGAGCGGTGGAAGTCCAGCGAGTTGCGGACCTCCCCGGCGATCTCACGCACCCCGCCCGCAAGCACCGTGCAGGCGTCGGCGGCAACCTGGTCGGTGGCCTCCCCGGCGCCCAGGTCGACCTCGCGCAGCAGCTCGCGCGCCTCGCTCAACGCGACCGAGTGGCGCGCGGCGAGCTCGCTGGCCATCGACTCCAGCCCGCCGCTCACCATTCTCGTGAAGCGGCAGGCCAGGCCCTCGGCGATCGCGAGGTTGGTGAGGCCGCCAACGTTCAGGTAGAGGGTCGAGCCGTCCGGCTCGCCATCACCGGTGGACTGCCCGGTGTCGGCATCTGTGCGGTGCAGGGCGCGGATCATCGCGAAGGCGGAGAGATCCACGCCTGCCGCTCGCAGACCGGCGGCCTGAACTGCTTTCAGCATCTTTTCCACCATGTCCCGCTGAGCGGCGACCACGACGACTCGCTGCCTTGGCCCAGCCGGCGTCTCCACTACGCCGAGCGGCTGGAAGTCCAGCACGGCGCCCGCCAGCGGCATCGGCATGTGGTCCTGCGCCTGGAAGCGCACGGCGGCCTCCAGCGCCTTGCGGTCGTCGATCGGCGGCAGCTCCAGGACACGCAGGACGGTGCGCTGGTTTGCGACTCCCAGCCGCACACGCTTGGGCAGCTTGCCATCGTGGAAGAGCTCACGCAGCGCGTCTGTCAGCAGCCCCTCGTCCAGAAGCTCTCCCTCACGCACGGTTTCGGGCGGCAGCGGCATGCCGGCCGCACGCTGGATCACGAGCGCGCCGTTGGAGCGCGCCTGCACCGCCGCGACATAGCCCGGCTGCACGTCGAGGCCGACCACCGAGGAGCCGGAGCCCTTCTTCGAACGCAATTGAGCCCCGCCGCGTGCGGGCTTCGCAGAGGTGCCACGACGTATCCGCGGGGGCTTTGGCGCCCGGAGCGAGGGCACTTTGACATCCATCTTGGCGAGATCGACAAGCGAGGCCATCAGTGCAGCACCGAGGTCGAATACCAGTGCAGGATCGGGTGGCCGGCGAACAGCGCCACCAGCGCTCCCAGCGCCAGGAAGGGGCCGAAGGGGACCGCGGTCTTGCGACCGGCGCTCACGCCCACCCGCACGATCACGAAGGCGCCGAGGATCACGCCGGCAAGCAGGGCGATCAGGATCGCGGGGACCACCGCGGCGCCGAGGAAGAGCCCGATCATCGTCGCGAGCTTCACGTCGCCCATCCCCATGCCCTTCGGGTTGATCAGCGCGACGGCCAGAAATGCGAGGCCGGCGCCAAGTCCAGCCAAGAGGCGGGCGGGCTCGCCGGGAGCATCGAAGGCAAAGCCGAGCGCGATCGCGAGCAGACAGCCCGGCAGCGTGATCGCGTTCGGGATGCGCCTGTGCTCGAGGTCGATCGCGGCAGCCGGCACCAGCAGCAGCACCATCGCCAGGCCGAGCACGACGCCGACGACAGAGCTCTTGGCCAGCACCACAGCGACGCAGAGCCCCGCCGTGCCCGCCTCGATCAGCGGGTAGCGCGCGGAGATGTGCACGCCACAATTGCGGCAGCGCCCGCGCAGCAGCAGCCAGGAGAGCACCGGGATGTTGTCGTAGGGCTTGATCGCCATGCCACAGCGCACGCAGTGCGAGGCGGGCGCGACCAGCGACTCGCGCCGCGGCAGGCGGTGCGTCACCACGTTCAGAAACGATCCGAAGATGACGCCGAGAACTCCGGCGAAGGCGGTCTCCATGATGGACTCATCGACCGCGACCGACCCGTCCTTGAGCGCGTTTGCACGGACGTGTGCACACCGAGACGGCCAGGAGAGGTCGGTGAGGGGAGGGCGGCCTGCCGGCCGCGTTGTTTTTGCTCTGTGCATGGAACCGAACGCAAAGAGGGCGGCCCTAGGGCCGCCCTCGATGCGATCTGCCTGGACATCCACCGTGTCGAGATGGGCCGGCGAATGTGTCAGGTCAGCTTTGATTGGCTACCAGCTACCTTCCTTGCACCCGCCAGCACTCACTGGCGTGCAGGTACGTTCCGTTGCCCCGGTTGCCGTGCGCTTGAGGGTGTATTCGTCATGAGTCGAAGGCGCCCTCGCCGTCACTTCGTAGCCTTCGGTGCCGATCGCTTTTGCTACGACAAGGCAGGCATTGCCGCTTTTGGGGCATTCTTTGCCGGCACCTTCAGCCGCCGAGATTTCGATGCCTTTTTCGATTTTGTTCACTTCCGTGGTGCTGAGGCCCGTGAACGAACCGCTGTTTTCGGTCGCATACGTCTGAGCGTTCGTCGCAGCGTTACGAGCGAGCGACTTCGCGGAGGCGTCGTTCGCCTTCTGGGTCTGGTTGAGGAAGGCCGGGATCGCGATCGCGGCGAGGATGCCGATGATCAGGATCACGACCAGCAGCTCGATGAGCGTGAAGCCATTCTCATCGGATGCGCGCTGGCGCAGTCGTTGCAGCATGTGATGCTCCTTGTGTGGGTTGAAAGCCAGGCTTCAGCCCACCGCCCTGCGGCGGCGTTTCCCCCGGTTCGCATTTCACTGCTGGCCGTTTGTGAGAGTCGCGGGCTTTGCTACGCGTCATTTGGACGCTCTGCCCGATGAACCTCGGCACTGGCATTGTCCGACAACGCCAGCATCGGCTTTTCGGGCAGGATCTTTAGCGCTGGTGCAAGCGGTTGGACGACTCTGTCACGAGCCGGCTGCTGGCTCGGAGGGCGCCTCGGCCGGCGGCTGGCCCTCCCAATGCCCCTGGGCGTCGATGCCGGGGCGCCGCTGCCCGCTGCCTTCGCACCATGGGCATCGCACGGTGCTCTCCTGCTCCCCGAGCTTGGAGATCAGGGTGCCGCGGCCGCCACAGGGCATGCACTCCTGCGCTGCGGCCTGCTGCGTCTGATCGGCGTTGTCGGGCGTTCTCGTTGCCAACGGAGCCAGCAGGTTAGCGTGCGCGCTAGCGTTTGATCGCGCAGCGACCCAACCGCATTCCATGCCAGACACCCTCAGATCCCTGAACATCCTCGTCGTCGACGACGAGGCGCCACTGCGTGAGACCCTCACACGGTCCTTCTCGCGCGAGGGCCATCACGTGCACGCGGTCGCCTCCGGCCAGGAGGCAATCGAACGCGCAGGGCGCGAGCAGTACGACATCGTGCTGCTGGACGTGGCGCTCGGCCAGGGACCAAACGGCTACGAGGTCTGCCGGACGCTGCGCGAGCGCAGGAACGTGGTGCCGATCATCATGTTGACCGCACTGGACAGCGAGGCGGACGCGGTACAGGGCCTGGAGGCCGGTGCCGACGACTACGTCACCAAGCCCTTCGGCCTGGCCGAGCTGCGCAGCCGCGTGCGGGCGGTGCTGCGCCGGGCCTCCGGTCGCGGGGTCGGCCGCGAGGTGCTCACGATCGGCGAGGTGAGCCTCGACCACGGACGCCGCGAGGTCACCGCCAGGGGCCAGGGCGTGAGGCTCACCTTCTCGGAGTTCGAGCTGCTTTCCAGGCTGATGTCCGAACCGGGCCACCTCTTCAACCGCCAGGAGCTGCTGCGCGCGATCTGGGGCGACTCCGCCTACCGCGACCCGCGCGCGATCGACGTGCACATCCGCCATCTGCGCGAGAAGCTCGAGCTCAAGCCGGAGGACCCGAAGCTGATCCTCACCGTCCGCGGCGCGGGCTACCGGTTCCAGGCCCCGTGAGCTTCGGGATGAGCGGCATCGCGCGGCTGCTCACGGGCCTTCGGCCCCGTCTGCTGGCGGCGATGCTGCTGGTCAGCGCGGTCACGCTCGGCGTCGCCGCGCTCGCGCTTCTATCCCCACTGGAGCAGCGGCTGCGCGAAGACGGCGTGCGCGAAGTCGAGTACGCGATGCTCTCAGCACGCGCCCGTTTCGCCGATCTGGAAGTCGAACTTCCCTCGCTGCTGCCCGACCGCCATGAACTGCACGGGATCGAAGAGCAACTCTCGCGCCGCACCAACGGCGGCGAGGTCACGCTGCTCGACAGCTCGCTCGAAGTCGTCCACCCGTCCCGCTTTCGCAACCTCGACGTTCCCGACTACTACCTGGGCGCCACCGGCGCGGCGCGGCATGCGCTCTCCAGCAAGGGCTTCGTGCGCAAGACCATCGACGAAACGCTGCTCGTCGCGCTGCGCCTGAAGATCGCCGGCCGTCGATACGTGCTCGTGGTCGACAAGCACCTCCAGTACGTCGCCCAGGCGGTCGGGGTGGTGCGAAAAGCCTTCCTCGTGGCCGCCATCGCGGGCCTTGGCACCGCGCTGCTGCTCGGCATCGGCATCGCCACCGCGATGCTGCGGCGCCTGGAGCGCCTCAGGGACGCCACCGCGCGCCTGGAGCGCCGCGGGCTCGACGCGCCGGTGCCAACCGACAACGGCCGCGACGAGATCGGCGACCTCGCACGCGCGTTCGCAGGCATGCAATCCCAGCTGCGCCGCCAGGAGGACGCGCGCAGATCCTTCGTGGCCACCGCCTCGCACGAGCTGCGCACGCCGCTGACCTCGCTCGACGGAATGCTGGAGCTGCTCGAAGACGACCTGAGCGGCGAGCACCTCGACCTGGAGGACGCCCGCATCCGCGCCGAGCACGCCCGCGAACAGACCCGCAGGCTCTCGCAGCTTGCCACCGACCTGCTCGACCTCAGCCGGCTTGACACCGAGGTGCATCTGCGCAGCGAGCCGCTGGAGCTAGGCGAGCTCACCAGAGCCGTCGCCGCCGAGTTCGAGCTGACCGCCTCAAAGCGAGAGATCGCGCTTGAAGCTCACAGCTCCGCAGCAGCCCTGCTGGACCAGCGCCGACCCCGGCTCGGTCGCGCGGATCGTGCAGGATCCTGATCGACAACGCGCTGCGCTTCGCGCCGCCGGGCACGAGCGTCGAGATCGCCGCCGGCCGCGAGGAGGACTTCGCGCAGGTGCTGGTCTGCGACCACGGCCCCGGAGTCGCACGCCCAGGAGCGCGATCGGATCTTCGAGCGCTTCACGCGCGGCCGCGGCGCCGCAGGCCGCGGCGGCGGTTTCGGGCTCGGCCTGGCGATTGGCCGCGAGCTCGCGCTTCGCATGGGCGGCAACCTGGAGCTTCTGGACGGCACGAAGCGCCTGCGGGGCAGCATTCGCCCAACGCCAGTCGGCCGCTCCCTCGCGCGAGGGGAGCACCTGCTTTGTGCTGAGGCTGCCCGCGATCCCCTCCGAGCACGAGGTCGCCATCGCATGAGCAGGGCAAGGAGGGCAGTCTCGTGATCGAGGACGCCGCAGAGCTCGACGGCTCGCCGAGCGCGCCCAGGCCGCCAAGGCGATCGCCATCGACACCGAGTTCATGGGCGAGGGTCGCTACCGCACCCTGCTGTGCCTGATCCAGATCGCGGTGCCGCTCGACGGCGCAGAGGGCGGCGCCTGGATCGAGCTGATCGACCCGCTCGACGGGAAGCTCGACCCCGCCCCACTGGCGCGCCTGCTCGCCGACCCCGAGGTCGAGGTCGTCGTGCACGCCGGCCGCCAGGACATCGCGCTGCTGCGCCGGGAGCTCGGCACCGAGGTCACGACGTCTTCGACACACAGGTCGCGGCCGGCTTCACCGGCCTCGACGGCTCAGATCTCATACGACTCCCTGCTCCAGGACACCCTCGGCCTGCGACTCGCCAAGAGCGCGAGCTTCACGCGCTGGGACAAACGACCCCTCACCGCCGAGCAGCTCGCATACGCACGCGAGGACGTCGTTCACCTCCTGGAGGCCGCCGACGTGCTCAAGGACCGCCTCAGAGGGCTCGGTCGCCTGCAGTGGGCGATGCAGGAGTGCGCTCCGCTGGCAAGCTCCAGCGACGAGCGCGACCCCGAGACGATCTTCGCCCGCCTGCCGCGCATCGCCTCCACCTCCGCCGCCGCGCAGGCACTGGCCAGAGATCTCGTGCAGTGGCGCGAGAAGACCGCCGAGCGCCAGAACCGTCCCGTGCAGGGAGTGCTGCCAGACGCAGCACTGGTCGAGATCGCCAAGCGCAGTCCCACCTCAATCGCAGAGCTCGCCAACATCAGAGGTGCAACCCAGCCCGTCATCAAGCGCTCAGGCACAGAGATAGTCGAGCGCGTGCGCCAGGGCGGCACGCGCCAGGGCGCCCCGCTGCGCCAGCCCGAGCGCTTCCGGCCGCCAGATCCAGCCGACGCTCCGATCGTCGCCCTTGCAGAGGCGCTCGCCAGAGCTCAGGCGCGGGAGGCAGGACTGGCCTACGAGCTGATCGCAAGCAGGGCCGACCTGCAGGCAGTGGTCGCCGCCAAGCGCCTTCGCGAAGCGGAGCCAGAGGTGCGACTCCTCACCGGCTGGCGGCGTGAGCTCGTGGGGGAGCAGGTCGTGCGCTTGCTCGACGGAGCACTAACGCTGTCGGTGAAGGACGGGAAGCTGCGGGTCGTGGAGTGAGCTGGCTCTGCGGACGAAACGAATGGACCGCACAGCCCTGCTCTCAGTTCCCGATGTGTTCGTAAACCGTGAACAGCGGCATGTACATCGAGATCACGACGAAGCCGACGATCCCGCCGATGAACAGGATCATCACCGGCTCGAGGATCGAGGCCAGGGCTTTGACGGAGGCGTCGACGCGATCCTCGTAGAACTCGGCGACCTTGTTGAGCATCGCATCCAAGGCACCCGTCTCCTCCCCGACGCTCACCATCTGGTAGACCATGGTGGGGAAGATCTTGGCCTTGCTCGAGCGGCGCGGAGAGCGTGCCTCCGCGCTTCACCGAGGCGATCACCCCGTCCATCGCCTCCTCGATCGCGATGTTGCCGCCGGTCTTGCCGACGATCTCCAGTGCCTGCAGCAGCGGAACGCCGGCTGCGGTCAGCGAGGCGAGGGTGCGCGACCAGCGCGCCAGGGCGACCTCCTGGACGATCGTCCCGATCTTCATCGGGACGTGCAGCTTGAAGCGATCCCACTGCTTGCGTCCCCAGCTCGAACGCTTCCACTTCAGGAAGGAGAAGACGAGCACGATCGCGCCGAGGATGATCGCGTACCACGCATGGGTGACGGCGTTTGAGGCGCCTACGGATATCTGAGTGATCATCGGCAGTTCGCCGCCGTAGTTCTTGAACACGCCGACGAAGACGGGAATCACGAAGGCGACCATCGCGACCAGGACCACCAGCGCGAAGCTGATCACGAGTGTCGGGTAGACCATCGCGGAGCGGATCTGTTTGCGCAGCGAGGCGTCCTTCTCCAGCTGGTCGGCGACCCGCACCAGCGAGCTCTCCAGCACGCCGCCGGTCTCCCCCGCCTTGACCATCGCCACGAACAGCAGGCGTGAACACCTTCGGGTGACGCGCCATCGACTCGCTGAGCGCAAGCCCCGCCTCGACGTCCTTGCGGATCGCGACGATCGTCTCCTTCAGGAACTTGTTCTGCGGTCTGCTCCTCCAGGACGTAGAGCGCGCGCAGGATGCTCATGCCCGAGGTGATCATGGTCGCGAGCTGGCGGGAGAAGACGGCGAGATCGGGCAGCGGCACACGCTTCAGGAAGGCGAGCTCGATCTCCTTGGATTTGTGCTTGTCAACGACGTCCAGGACGACCAGGCCCCGTGCCTTGAGCTGGTCGGCGACGGCCTGCTTGGACTCGGCCTCCACCTCGCCACGGGCCTTGCTTCCGGCGAGGTCGATTGCTCTGAAGACGTAGGTGCTCATGGCTGTCCTAGGCCGCCGCGAGGCTGCCGCTGCCGAGCAGCCGCCGCAGCTCCTCGGGCGTCGAGGAGCGTGCTTCGGCCAGCTTCTGGGTGACCTTGCCCTGGCGCACGAGACCGGCGAGCGCCGTGTCCATCGTCTGCATGCCAAGCGCCGAGCCGGTTTGCAGCACTGAGTAGATCTGGTGAGTCTTGCCCTCGCGTATCAGGTTGCGGACCGCGGGGCTCGGCACGAGCACCTCGCAGGCCGCCACACGGCCTGAGCCGTCCGCGGTCGGCAGCAGCTGCTGGGTGACGATGCCCTGCAGCGCGACCGAGAGCTGCACCCGCACCTGGCCCTGCTGGTGGGAGGGGAAGACGTCGATTATGCGGTCGATCGTCTGGGCGGTGTCCTGCGTGTGGAGCGTGGCGAAGACCAGGTGGCCGGTCTCAGCGGCCGTAAGCGCCGTGGAGATCGTCTCCAGGTCGCGCATCTCGCCGACGAGGATGACGTCTGGGTCCTGGCGCAGCGCGGCGGTCAGCGCCGCGGAGAAGCTCTGGGCGTCGGAGCCGAGCTCGCGCTGGTTGACGATGCAGCGCTTGTGCGGGTGCAGGAACTCGATCGGGTCCTCGATCGTCATGATGTGCTCGTCGCGGCTCTGGTTGATCTCGTCGATCATCGCGGCCAGTGACGTGGACTTCCCTGAGCCCGTAGGCCCTGTGACAAGGACGAAGCCGCGCGGCTTGCGCGTGAACTCGTGCACCGTGGGCGGCAGCCCGAGCTCGTCGATCGAGGTCAGGCCAAAGGGGATCAGTCGGAAGGCGGCACCGATCGCGCTGCGCTGGTAGTAGGCGTTGACGCGGAAGCGGGCGTGGCCGGGGATCGAGTAGGCGAAGTCGAGCTGCCAGTCGGTCTCCAAGCGCTGGCGCTGGTCACCGGTGAGGATCGAATAGACGATCTCGCGCGTGTCGGAGGAGGTCATCACCTCGTAGTCCTCCAACGGCGTCAGGCGCCCGCGCACCCGCACGGTCGGCCGCGCGCCCGCGGTGAGGTGTAGATCGGAAGCGTTGCGGGCAACCACCTCCATCAGCAGGTCTGCGAAGTCGAAAGCCATCCCTGTTCACATCGGCTGCTCGATGCCGATAGGCAAGCGCGATGGACGAAGATTGGAGTGAAGCCTCCACCTGCTTCAGCTGTGCTCAGGAGCTGCCGAGCACGCGCGCCAGCTCGGCGATCGAGGTGCGTCCCTCGCCCACCTTGTCCAGGCCGTCATCGCGCAGCCGGCGCATCCCCTGGCGGATCGCGACCTCCCTGATCTCCTCCGCAGGGCGGCGTTCGAGGGTCATTGTGCGCAGCTCGGCGCTCATGTCCATCACCTCGTAGATGCCGGCGCGGCCACGGTATCCGCTGCCCGCGCACCGTGAACAGCCGGCGGGCTCGTAGGCCTCCAGGTCGACCAGCGCCTTGT
Organism: uncultured Actinomycetota bacterium; assembly: GCA_963790265.1. GTDB lineage: Bacteria > Actinomycetota > Thermoleophilia > Solirubrobacterales > Solirubrobacteraceae > Palsa-744. The sequence goes on along the minus strand of CAWBNT010000001.1, from coordinate 1,392,693 downwards.
AGCCGTTTTCGCGCAGCACGGCGGCTGGGATGATCACGCGCTGCTTGCAGTTCGAGCACAGCGTTCTGACCAGGCGTTGTGCGACCACGCAGCGCAGCGCGGAGGCCACCAGGAACGGCTCGATGCCCATCTCGATCAGGCGCGTGATCGCCGAGGGCGCGTCGTTGGTATGCAGCGTGGAGAGCACGAGGTGGCCGGTGAGCGCCGACTCGACCGCGATCTGGGCGGTCTCCCGATCGCGGATCTCGCCCACCATCAGCACGTCGGGGTCGGCCCTGACCATCGCTCGCAGGCCGGCGGCGAAGGTGAGACCGACCTTCGCCGCGACCTGGACCTGGGTTATGCCGCCTATTTCGTACTCGACCGGGTCCTCGACGGTGATGATGTTCTTCTCGGTGGTGTTCAGCGCCTGCAGCGCGGCATAGAGGGTGGTCGACTTGCCAGAGCCGGTCGGGCCGGTCGTCAGCACCGCGCCGTGAGCCTCGCCGAAGGAGCGTTCGAAGCGCTCGCGCTCCTCATCGCCCATGCCCAGGCGCTCCAGCTTCATCACGACCGAGTCCTTGTCGAGGATCCTCATCACCACCGACTCGCCATGCACGCTTGGCAGCGTCACGACGCGCAGGTCGACGTGGCGACCGTCGACGGTGAGCCCGACGCGCCCGTCCTGGGGCAGCCGCTTCTCGGCGATGTCGAGGTCGGCCATGATCTTCACACGCGAGATCACGCCGGAGGCGAGCCGGCGCGTGACAGTCGTGACGTCCTGCAGCACTCCATCGACCCGGAAGCGAACACGCAGCTCGCGTCCGTCGGGAGCCAGGTGCACGTCGGAGGCATGCTGCTCGACGGCCTGCGCGACGACCTGGTTTACGAGCTTCACCACCGGCGCGTCCTCGGCGGACTCGTGCAGGTCCACGACCTCGGCGCGCTCGTCGTCGTCCTCGACGACACCCCCGTCAGAGCCGGTGACGACGTCTTCGAGGCGATCCAGGCGCAGGATCAACGATGTGATGTCCTCGGCCGCAGCGACGGCGACGCGCACGTCGTATCCGGTCATGATCGCGATGTCGTCGACCGCGAGCACGTTGGAGGGATCGGCCATCGCCACCAGCAGCGTGCGCTTGTCCACGAAGGAGACCGGCACCGCCTGATAGCGCTTTGCGGCCGTGGTGGTGACGAGGTTCGCGGCGCCCATGTCGGTGGCGAAGATGCTCAGGTCGAGGTGGTCGAGGCCGTAGCGCTCGGCCAAGGCTCGCGCCAGCCCATCGGTGCTCAGCGAGCGCGACTCCAGCAGCACCCGCTCGGGACGCGCGCCGCTGTTGCGGGCGGTCTCGACGGCTTCGTCGACGATGTGGCGCGGGACCAGGCCCATCTCGATGATCACGTCGGTGATGAAGCGCGAGGAGGAGCCGCGCCGCGTCGGCGGCGTGACGCCCATCTTCACGGCCTGCTTGGGCGCCTCGACGGGCTCGGCCGGGACGTGCTCGACCCTCTCGATCGCAACCTCGGGTTCGACCTCGCCCCGTGTGAGCTCGCCGCCCTCGATCTCCTCCTCAGGCAGCTCCCGCCGCGACAGATCATCCCCGGAGGAATCGTGCTCGGGCGGCGAGACCGCACGAGCCGTCGTCACCGCCCGATCCTCCAGGCCGAAGATCGCATGCAGGTCCGGCCGCTCGGGGGACGCCTCGCTCACCGCGCCGCTCCCGTCGAGTGGACGGAGGTGAGATCTCTAGGGCACCGCGGTGGCCCCGCCGTCCGGCGCGGCCGCTGCCCGCATGACATCAAGTGGCGCCTGTGTTCCGGTCCACAGCGTGAAGCTGAGCGCGCCCTGCGCGACGAGCATCTCAACCCCATCGATCGTCCTTGCGCCCTGGCGGCGCGCGGCTGCCAGCAGCGAGGTCTCGGATTGGGCGTAGACGAGGTCGAAGACATGCGAATACCTACCGACCTGATCGACGCTCAGAGCAAGTTGGTTGAGCTCCTCGGCCTCGCTGGCCGACCGTTGCAGTCCAACCGCCGTGCAGTTGACGAGCAGGTCCGCCGCAACCGGTGCGGCGACCGCCTGCGCGCCGAGCTCGTGCGGCCATCTCAGCCGCACGCTCGCGCGTGCGGTTCCAGATGAAGACCTCGGCTCCGGCTCCAAGCAGCGCCCATACCGCCGCGCGCGCGCTGCCGCCGGCGCCGAGCACGAGCGCACTGCGACCGCGGACCTCCAGCGGCAGCGCCGCGAGCAGTCCAGGGGCGTCGGTGTTCTCGGCCGCAATCGTGCCGTCGAGGGCAAAGCTCAGCGTGTTGGCCGCGCCGATCTCGCGCGCCGCGACGCTTGCGCTGTCGGCAAGCGCCAGCGCGGCCTGCTTGTGCGGGATCGTGACGTTCGCCCCGACGAATCCGGCGCCGCCGAGCGCGCGCACCGTCTGCGCCAGCAGCGCAGGCGGCACCGGCAGGCGCTGATAGCGCCATCCATCCATGCCGAGCGCCGCGAAGGCGGCGTTGTGCATCGCGGGCGAGCGGCTGTGGGCGACAGGCCAGCCGAGGACCCCGAGCCGCCGGGCCGCAGCGGAGACGCTCACCTGTGCTTGCAGGTCGGGGTGCGCCCGCCGTTGGCAGCCAGAGCTTCGTTGTAGGCGAGCTTGTGGGCTTCGAATTCGGCTTCGGTGTTGGAGAAGACGAGATCGCCGCAGCCGTCGGCGCCGTCCACGTAGAAGAGGTAGCCGACGTGTGCGGGATGGGCGGCGGCTTCGATCGCTTCCATGCCGGGATTGCTGATCGGGGTCGGCGGCAGACCCCTGTTCAGCCGCGTGTTGTACGGAGAGGCCATTTTCAGCTGAGCTTCGGTGAGCGGCTTGGTGTAGTCGCCGAGCGCGAACCGGATCGTGGAGTCGATCCCGAGCACCATCCCCAGGCGCAGGCGGTTGTAGATCACCGCAGCCACGAGCGGACGATCGCGGGGCAGATAGGCCTCGCGTTCGATCATCGAGGCGACGATCAGCATCTGGTAGGCGGAGAGGTGCAGCGCGTGCGCGTGGCGCCTCTCTTCGGGGCCGAAGCGTTCCTGGAAGGCTTCGAGCTGCGCTTCGACGAGGCGCTTGACGCTGCCGTGCACCGGCAGCTTGTAGGTGGCTGGGAACAGAAACCCTTCGAGGTTCGGGGTGCTAGCCGGCGCGCCGAAGCGCGTCGGCTGCAGGCCGGAGTTGTGCGTGGAGGCCTGCAGGTAGTTGCCGGTGAGACCGTCCTTGCGTGCGATCGCAGCTATCTGCGGGCGCGACTCTCCCTCGGGAATCGTGACCGTGACCGCCGGTGGCGGAGTCGCCTGCGGCGCCGGTTTGCCCGCGCCGTCGAAGTGCTGAAGGAGCATCACGACCAGCCACACGACGACCGCGACCACCACCAGGGCGCCAACCGCGCCGGCGCGTGCGCGCAGGCTGTGCCCTGCATCGCCCTCCGGTGTCGGCTGGCGTCGAGCCCGCCGGCGGCGGGCGGCGCCGCCCGCCCACCGCCCCGGCGCCACCGGAAGCCGATCGGCGGCGCTGCGCGGGCGCCAGCGTGCGCGGGCCGGGCGCTGCTCGCTCGGCGGCGCCTCGCCGCTTTGATCCTCAGGCGCGTCATCGCCGGCCGCGAGATCCCACGCCTGCGTGGCGTCGTGGTCGATCTGCTGCTCGATCGGCTCCTGCCCGCTCGGTAGCTTCGGCGGCTCGACCGTCTCGATGGCCGCGGCGGCTGGCTGGCTCGACTGCGCTGGAACCCCGACGCTGGCAGGTGCCGGCTCCGCCGCCTTCGAGGCCGGGCCAGGATCGGCGATTGGCTCGCCGCGTCGCGCCGCGCGGCGGCGTTCGCGCTGCTGCCGCGCTGCCTCTCGGTCCTCGGCGCTGCGGCCGCTCTGATCTCCAGATGGCGCCACGAGGCTAGCTGGCCCTTGCCGAGAGCCAGCTTTCCAGAAGATGGGCGGCGGCACGGGAGTCCTCGCTCGTGCGCGCGTCGGGCGTACGAGCGGCGAGCTTGGTCGTGAAGCGCTCGTCGTACATCTCCACCGCGACCTCTGGGCCAAGGCGCCGCTCCAGGCGCTGTGCGAAGGCGCGCGTCTCGCGGGTCTGCTCGCTCTCGGCGCCGCTCAGCGAGAGCGGAAGCCCCACCACGACCTGCTGTACGTCGTGCTGGAGGACCATCGCGGCAAGCGTTGCCATCCCCCGCTTGCTCGCCGGGCGCGGGACCTCCTCGATCGGCGTGGCGATCGTCCCCGTCGGGTCGCTCATCGCGCAGCCGCAACGGGCGCTTCCGTAGTCGAGCGCGAGCACGCGGCTCAACTTCCCTCGGCGACCCGCGATCCGAGCGCCGAGGCGATGCTCTGGCGAGCCACCGCGATCGCCTCCGGCAGCCGCTGCGGATCCCGCCCACCGGCCTGAGCCATCGTGTCGCGGCCTCCTCCGCCGCCTCCCGCGACTCCCGCGGCGGCCTTCACGATCGCCCCAGCCTTCACGCCGCGCTGCACGAGCGGCGGCGGCACGCTTGCGATCAGGTGCACGCGCCCCTCCGCCGCGCTGCCGAGCACTATCGCCGCTTCTGGCAGGCGCGCCTTCACGCGATCGAGCATACCCAGCAGCGCCTTCGCGTCCGCCACCTCGACTGCCGCAGCAAGCACCTGCGCCCCGTCGATCTGCTCCGCGGCCGCGAGCAGCCCGTCGATCTGGGCGCCCTCCTGCGAGGAGCCACCGCCCTCGCGCTGCCCCTTCTGGTGCAGACGCCGCTCCTGCTCGCGCGCGCTGACGGTCTGCGGCACCTGCTCGGGCTGTACGCGCAGCGCCTCGGCGGTCTGCGTGAGCAGCCGGTCACGCTCACGCAGCAGCTCCACGGCCGCCGGTCCGGTGACCGCCTCGATGCGACGCACGTTGGCCGCGCTGGAGGTCTCCGAGAGGACGCGAAAGACGCCGATCTCCGCGGTGGAGCGCACGTGGGTGCCGCCGCAGAGCTCGCGCGAGTACTCGCCCTGCCCGATCTCGACCATCCGCACGACATCGCCGTACTTCTCGCCGAAGAGCGCCATCGCACCGAGGCGCTTGGCCTCCTCCAGCGTGGTCGCGATCGGGTGCACGGGGTCGTTGCGGGCGATCCAGGCGTTGACCTGGTCCTCGACCTCGGCGAGCTCCTGCTCGGTGAGGGCGGACGAATGGGTGAAGTCGAAGCGCAGCTTGTCGGGCCCGACATAGGAGCCGGCCTGGCGCACATGGGCACCGAGGCGGGCACGCAGCGCGGCGTGCAGCAGGTGGGTGGCGGTGTGGTTGCACTGCGTGGCGTGGCGGGCCCGATGGTCGACGGTCGCGATCACGGCGCTCTCGGCGCCGAGGCTGCCCTGCTCCATCTCGACCTCGATCACCTGGTCATCGCCGAGCCGCAGCACCTGCTGCACCCGCGCCCTGCAGTCGCCCTGCTCGCATTCGATCGTGCCGAGATCGGAGACCTGGCCGCCGCCGACCGCGTAGAACGGGGACTCGTCGAGCTTCAGCAGCAGTGTTCCGTCGTGCTCGGCCACCGCGCCGACGCGGGCGTGCTGGCGCTCGGTCTCATAGCCGGTGAAGCGGGTCGGCGCCGCGACGCTTTGAGCCAGCGCGAGCGCGCGCTCGCGCACCTCGCCGGCGCTGCCGGCTGTCTTGCCGCCCGCCCCCGCGGCGCGCGCGCGGGCGCGCTGGGAATCCATCAGCGACTCGAACCCGGACTCGTCCACGCCAAGGCCCTCCTCGCCAAGCAGCTCCCTGGTCAGCTCGAACGGGAAGCCGAAGGTGTCGTGCAGCTTGAAGGCGTCCTCGGCGTGGATCGCCCCCTGGCCCTTCTCGCGGGCGTGCTCGATGTGGAAGCGCAGCATGTCGAGACCCTGCTGCAGGGTGCGACCAAAGCCCTCCTCTTCGGAGGCAAGCCAGCGCTCGATCGACTCGCGCTGCTCGCTGAGCTCGGGGTAGGCGGAGCCCATCGTCTCCCTGACGATGTCCGCGTAGCGCGTGAGGAAGCCGGGCGCCAGGCCGAGGGTGCGGGCCTGCAGGATCGCGCGGCGCATCACCCGGCGCAGCACGTAGCCGCGATCCTCGTTGGAGGGCACGACACCGTCTGCGATCAGAAAGCTCATCGCGCGCGAGTGGTCGGCGAGGATGCGCAGCGCCCTGTCGGTCTCGACCTGGTGCCCATAGGAGCGGCCGCAGAGGCTCTCCCCCAGCTCGATCAGCGGCCGAAACTGGTCGGTCTCGAAAACCGAGGGCGTCTGCTGCAGGATCGCGGCCAGGCGGTTGAGCCCGAGGCCGGTGTCGATGTTCGCCGCGGGCAGGGGGCTCAGCTCGTTCTCGGGCTCCTGGAGGTATTGCATGAAGACCAGGTTCCAGTACTCCAGGAAGCGTTCGTTCTCCCCTCCGGGCAGGTCGCCGGGCGCGCCGAGGTGCTGCCCGCGGTCCAGGTAGAGCTCGGAGCAGGGGCCGCACGGGCCGGTCGGCCCCGCCTGCCAGAAGTTCTCAGAGCGTGGGCAGGGCACGATCCGCTCGCGCGGGACGCCGACCTCCCTCCAGAAGCCGATCGCCTCCTCGTCTGGGCCGATGCCGAGCTGCTCATCGCCCTCGAAGACCGTCACCCAGATGGCGCCGGGATCGAAGCCGAAGACCTGCAGCGAGAGCTCCCATGCGAAGGCGATCGCCTCGCGCTTGAAGTAATCGCCGATCGAGAAGTTGCCGAGCATCTCAAAGAACGTGAGATGCCGGTTGGTGTTCCCCACGTGGTCTATGTCAACTGTCCGAAAGCACTTCTGGCAGTCGGTCAGCCGCGGTGCCGGCGGGCGCTCCTGACCAAGGAAGTAGGGCTTCAGCGGATGCATTCCGGCGACCGTCAGCAGCGCCGAGGGGTCGTGCGAGGAGGGCACCAGCGACGCCGATGGTATGCGCCTGTGACTCCTTTCCTCAAAGAAGGATAGGTAGCGCTCGCGGATCTGATCCGAGCTCATCAGCGCGGGCATGCGCGCTCCGGTGGCTGCCTTGCGGTCATCGTGGAGGTGATCTTAGAGCGGAGCCTCAGCCGGTGGAGATCGTGCCGTGGCCGACGACCACCTCGCCGCTGTAGAGGCAGGCAAGCTGGCCGGCTGCGGTGCGATGCACTGGGCGCGCAAGACGCGCGTGCAGGCGCTCGTGGGCGCCCGGCCCGGGCGCGCCACTCAGTGCGCAGGCGATCGGCTGCCCCATGTAGCGGATCTTCAGCGCATCCACACGCTCGCCGCCCCTGTGCAGGACCGCTTCGCGGATCGAGATTCCCGAAGTGGCAAGCGCCTCACGCTCCCCGACCGTGACGGTGTTCGAAGCCGCGTCGGTCGCGAGCACGTACAGCGGCCCGCTGCCGCCGATGCCAAGCCCGTGGCGCTGCCCGATGGTGAAGCGGTGCGCGCCGCGGTGGTGGCCGAGCACGGCGCCCTGTCGGTCGAGGATCTCCCCTTCGCATCTCTCCGAGGCCGCCGTGCCGCGCCAGGAACTCCGGCTGGCTCGTGCCGGCCAGGAAGCAGAGGTCCTGGGAGTCGGGGCGTTTTGCCACCGGCAGCGATGCCTGCTCGGCGAGCTCCCTGACCTCGTCCTTGCGGAGCTCTCCGAGCGGAAAGCGCATCCTTGCCAGCGAGTCGCGCGAGAGCGCCGCAAGCGCATAGCTCTGGTCCTTGTGCAGGTCGCGTGCCCTGCGCAGCAGCGGGCGCTCGGCCTCTGGCTCCCAGGCGATGCGCGCGTAGTGACCGGTGATGAGGCTCTCCGCGCCGAGCCGCGATGCGAGCTCGAGCATGCCGTCCAGGCGCACACTGCCGTTGCAGCGCACGCAGGGATATGGCGTAAGGCCCGCGGCGTGCTCGGCCAGCCAGGGCTCGACCACGCCGGCCCTGAACTCCGCACGCATGTCGAGTGAGAAGTGCGCGAGCCCCAGCCTGTGCGCAAGGCCGCGCGCGAAGCGCACCGACTCGGCCGAGCAGCAGCTGCGCTGCCCGTCGTTCTCGGCGTCCGCCCACAGCTCCAGGGTGACGGCGACCACCTCGCCGTCCTGCGCGCAGCTGAGCTGCGCGGCGACGGCGCTGTCGACTCCGCCGCTCATCGCCACGAGCCTCCGGCCAGGGACGGCGGCGATCTGGGCCTGACGCGCGGCCGCTCCGAGCGCGCGGTGCAGCGCGTCACAGGCAAGCTCGGCGGCGTGGCGCTTTGCCGGCATCAGCCCGCCGAGCTCTGCGGCTATCTCCTGCGCGCCGATGCGCGCGGCGTCCAGCAGCCGCGCGCCGCGCACCAGCGCGATAGTCGCAGAGCCGGCCGCAAGCGTCGCGCCGCAGCCGCTTGCGTCGAAGCCCGCGTCGAGGATGCGTCCCTGCGGGTCGCGCTCGTCGAGGGCGACCGAGATACGGATGAGATCCCCGCAGGCCGCGCCTCCGGCCGCGCCCGTGAGCGCGCCGCGGGGCATGTGGCCCCTGCCGAGGGGGCGCTGCAGATGCCTCGAGAAGGGCTCGCGCTCGCTCATCTGTGCTGCCACCTTCGCACAGCGGCGCATCCGCCCCAAGTGCCGCGGCCCACGTGGCCGCATGCGAAGACGCATGTCTGCGCTATGTTCCCGGTGCTCGCTTGGAGCGCGTTTTCGCGAGCGTCGGCAAGAGAAGTTGCATTCCTTCAATGGGATGCATATTGCAGCTGGACCTGATACCTTGCTCCGCGTTCGTGCCGAATCCGCCGCCCCACGGGGCAGTGGAGCGGGGGACCCAATGTGACCGAGAGAAGGTCGCGGGGGCGAATCGCCACCAGGATTGTGGCGTAGCGTAAGTACGCGAGCCCGACAGCTAACCCCGTAGGCGCCCTGCAACACCGAAAGGACGCATCTACAGATGTCGGGAACGACGCGTGATCTCGCTGCCGCTGAGCTGTGGCAAGCTTCGCTCGCACGCTCACACGCACGGCGTGGAAGCACAGGCAAGAGGGAGCCGGCCGGATCGAGCACCTTCGCTGCGCGCAGGCAGGATGCCCACGCCGCAGCCGGCCCAAACCAGGCCCCGGCCCACACCCGGCGCCAGGGCTCCGGTGCGCTCTCGCACGCCCGCAACGCCGCGCTCTTCGCGGGCACGCGCCGTCAGCCGCTCGTATCGCGTTCTCAGCCCACGCCCAGGGACCTCGCCGAAACGGAGCCCTGGGAGCTCTCGCTCGGGCGCTCACGCGCCAGGCGCCGCGCCGCGCAGCTGCTGTTCGTTCCCACCAAGTCGCGCGTCCGCCGCATATCGCTTGGCACCCTCGTCGCGCTGAGCGCCGGCCCGGCGGCCTCGTTGGGCGATGCCAACGCGGGCAGCCAGGGCGCGATGCCGGCCTCCCCCGGGCCGACCCCCACCACAACCACCAAACACGAAATCGTGCTCACCACGGGCAGCACCGGGCGCCAGGTCCGCCTGCTCCAGCAGGCGCTGCACATAAAGGTCGACGGTATCTACGGCCCGGAAACCGAAATGGCCGTTCGCACCTTCCAGGCCAGCCGCAACCTGACCGTCGACAACATCGTCGGGCCGAATACCAAAGTCGCGCTGGCCGACGGCGAGCCGGCGGTCATCGCCTCCAACAAGGTCCACGAAGAGGTGACCGGCGAAACGGAAGTCATCTCCGACGTCAAGAGCGTCCAGGAGGCTCTGCACGTCTCCGTCGATGGCGAATTCGGCCCCGAAACCGAGGCCGCGATCCGTCACTTCCAGTCCGAGCACGGCCTGCACGTGGACGGCGTCGTCGGACCACAGACCTGGGGGGCGCTTGGCCAGCACGGCAAGGCGCTGCTCACGCCTCCCCCCTCCGCGCTGCCGCAGCCGAAGGCGAAGGGCACGCCGAGCGCCCACGTCTCGACCGTCGCGACCGCGGCCAGCGCCGGCGGCCGCGCCAGGGTCGCAGACAGCAACGGCGGCGTGGCGGCCACGCCCGGCGCACCCGCCCCTCATGCGGTCAATTACGTGAGGACGCTGCAGGCCGCTCTCCACGTCTCCGTCGATGGCGAATTCGGCCCCGAAACCGAGGCCGCGATCAAGCGCTTCCAGTCCGAGCACGGCCTGGAAGTGGACGGGGTCGTCGGTCCTGAGACCTGGGGCGCGCTTGGCTACCACGGCATGAAGGAACTGCACCCGCCGGCGTGGGCGCTGCCGCACAGGCAGGCCACCGCAAGCGGATCCACCGGCGGTGCCGCCCCGAGCTCCTCCGCGGAAGCGATCGTCGACCGAGTGATCGCGGCCGCAGACGAAATCGCGACCAGGCCATACGTCTGGGGCGGCGGCCACGGCTCCTTCGAGTCCTACGGCTACGACTGCTCGGGATCGGTCTCCTACGCCCTGCACGGCGGCGGCCTGCTGAGCTCGCCCGAGGACTCGACGGGCCTCGAGTCCTTCGGCGAACCGGGCCCCGGCAGGTACATCACGATCTACGCCAACGCAGAACACGCCTGGATGACGATCGACGGACGCCGCTTCGACACCGTCGCCCTGGCCGAAACGGGCAACCGCTGGTCGGACACGATGGCCGCGACCGGCGGCTTCGTGGTCAGGCACCCGGCCGGCCTCTAACTGGCTCCTCCCCAGGCGCGGCCACACGGACCGCGCCTGGGATCTGCACCGCGCAACCCGCGCAGGCCGCCCTCGGAGGGCGGCCCCTGAAACATCCCAAGCCGACCGTAGGCTCGTCCTCCTTTCACAGAAGGAGAGTCGATGCACGCGAGAGCCCACACGTTCACGATCGATGGCCTGCACGTCCGTGCGGTGGGCGTGGAGGTAGACATCCGGCCCGGGCTGCCGAGCTTTGCGATCGTCGGGCTTGCCAGCACGGCGGTCAGGGAGGCACGCGAGCGCGTCCATGCGGCCATCGTCAACTCCGGGCTGCAGATGCCCTCACGCCGGATCACCGCGAACCTCGCACCGGGCGACCTGCCGAAGTCCAGTCCAGGGCTCGATTTGGCGATCGCGTGCGCGATCCTTGCCGCCAGCGGCCAGCTTCAGGCACAGGCGCTCGCATCGAGCGCGCTGCTTGGAGAGCTCGCGCTGGACGGCAGGCTGCGCCCCGGCCGCGGCACCATCGCGATCGCGCAGGCAAGCAGAGAGGCCGGCCTTGCGCGCATAGTCCTTGCGCCCGAGTCGGCGGCGGAGGCATTTCTCGTCACAGGTCTTGCGGTAGCGCCGGCCAGCAGCCTCTGCGCCGCGCTGCGGATCCTGGAAGGCGGCGCCTGCGAGGCGGCGCCATCGCCCCCGACACGCTCGGCAAGCACCACGGCGCGCGAGCCGGACCTCTGCGAGATCCGCGGTCAGCAGGACGCCGTCGAGGCGCTCGTGCTGGCGGCCGCCGGCGGGCACAACATGCTGATCGGCGGCCCGCCAGGCAGCGGAAAGACGATGCTCGCAAAGCGGCTGCCCGGGGTCCTGCCACCGCTGCGCCAGGAGGAGGCGATGGAGGTGACTCGCATCCACAGCATCCTCGGCGCGCTTCCCGAGGCCCGGCTGATCTCCAGGCGCCCGTTTCGCTGCCCGCACCATTCGATCACGGTCGCCGGCCTGATCGGCGGGGCCCGCGGCGAGAGCGCAGGCGAGGTGGCGCTCGCTCATCGAGGCGTGCTCTTCCTGGACGAGCTCTCAGAGTTCCAGCGTCCGTCCCTCGATGCGTTGCGCCAGCCGCTCGAGGACGGCCGCGTGAGGATCACAAGAGCCGACCGCTGCTCGGTCCACCCCACGCGCTTCATGCTGCTTGCGACGGCGAGCCCGTGCCCCTGCGGACATGCCGGGAAGAACGACGCATGCCGCTGCAGCGAGGCCGACCTCGCAAGGCACCGCCGGCGACTGAGCAGGCCGCTGCTCGATCGCATCGATCTGCAGATCAACCTGCGGGCCGAGCCGCATGGCCTTCATGAGCGAAGGGCCCACACCAGCTCCCGCCAGGCGCGCGAGCGGGTGCTCGCGGCACGCGAGATCCAGGCGCGCCGCATGCAGGGCCGGCCCATGCTGCTGAACGCCGAGCTGGACGCCGCGGCGCTGATGCGCCACGCCACCCCCGATCCCGGCGGGCAGCGGCTGCTCGACGCAGCCTGCACCGGCGGCAGGCTGAACGCACGCGGCGCCGACAGGGTGCTGCGACTCGCGCGCACGATCGCCGACCTGGACAGCAGGACGCGGATCGGCGCCGTGCACGTCGGCCGGGCGCTCGAACTGCGGTCTAAAGCGGTGTCGGCTTGAGTGCTGTTTGCTCTGCTCGGCGCCGCGAATCGTCTAAGAAGCGCCGCCGCAGGAAACAATGGTCGCAGCGCAAACGCTGCGGCCACCCGGCCTCAGCGGCGAGCCAACCGGCGTTTGCTCGCCGTCTCGATCGGGGTGTAGTTCAGCTCGTAGTGATGATAGAGAGCCGACTCGTCCTCCTGGGAGAGCTCGCCTCCGCGCAGCGCGATGTTCGGCGCCGACTTCACGTCGCCCTTGGCAACAGGGACCTGCAGCGCGTCCGGGCCGATCTGGATACCGCGCAGTGGCACGAAGGTCAGGTGCCTGCCTATCAGCCCCTCCTTGACCGTCGCGAACTGCGGCTCGTCGTTCTCGACGTCGACGTAGACGTCCTGCAGCTTGCCGAGCTTCTCGCCGTCGCAGTCGATCATCAGCTTGCCTTGCCAATCGGCGACGTTCCATCGAGACTGCGGTCCATCCTCGTCCCTCTCAGCCTCCTCGCTCATCTAGCGAAGGCTTCCCTGGAGCCTCGCCTGCCAAACGCGGGCACTCTGCCGCTTGACACTTCGGCAGTCTAGGCATAATCTGCCTAGGTATGGCACAGAGCGAGCTTCAGGGACATCTCGACGCGATGCTGCTCGCGGTGCTGCAGGTCGCGCCGCTGCACGGCTATGGCCTGGTCGAGGAGCTGCGCACCCGCAGCGACGGCGAGTTCGATCTCGCGGAGGGCACGATCTATCCAGCGCTGCACCGCCTGGAGGGCTCAGGGCTGCTCTCCAGCAGCTGGGAGGTGGTCGAGGGCAGGCGTCGGCGCGTGTACGCGCTCTCTGGGCGAGGCCGCCAGGCCGCCGGGGAGCGCCTGGAGAGCTGGCGCAGGTTCAGTAGGGCGATCGATGCCGTGCTCTCGCCGGCGCCCGAGGCCAGCCGATGAGCGCCGAGGACCCGATCGCTCTCTATCTCGCGGAGCTGAAGGCGCATCTGCGCGCGCACGGACCACGCCGCCGTCGCATCCTCGTGGAGGTCGAGGCCCACCTCTGCCAGCGGTGCGCCGATCTGCAGAAGGCGGGCATCGCCGAGCCAAGCGCGGCGCAGGAGGCAGTCGCGAGATTCGGAGACGCCCGCCGCGTGGCAGCGCAGTTCAACGAGACCCGCAGGGGGCCTCGCATCCTCGAGCGCCGCCTCACCGCCCTGTGGGTGTCATGGATCGCGGCGATGGCAATGGGCACCGCCACCGTCTGGGCGGCCGTCGACTCGCCGGGATCGAGCTTCGCGGCTCATCGCGTGAGCGTCCCCGACACGCAGAGCCCTATGTGCGCGTTCCAGACGCTCCACCTCTCGAACCTGCTCGGGCTGCGCAGCCATACGCCTATGCTGCAGCCAGCCACCCAGCAGGAGAAAGACCCCAGATGCCCCTGAGAGCCACATCGGAGAAGGTCGAGAAGCCGCGCAAGTCGCGTGGCAACTCGCTGGTCGAGCTGGTCGCGATCATCGCCGTGGCGGTCGGGCTCGCGTTCCTGATCCAGGCGTTCGTCGTCAAGCCCTACAAGATCCCGAGCGGCTCGATGGAACCGACGCTCTCCATCGGCCAGCGCATCCTCGTCAACCGCATCGGCACTCACTTCGGCGAACCGAAAATCGGCGAGATCGTCGTCTTTCATCCACCAGAAGGCGCCGAACACGGCATCTGCGGCCCCGTCGCCCATTCCGTCACGCCGGGCGGAGCCGCCTGCTCGCAGGCGGTGCACAAGGAGTCGAGCGTCACCTTCATAAAGCGCGTCGTGGCCGGTCCCGGTGACACGATCTACATCAAGGAAGGCCATGCCTACCTGAACGGCAAGCGCGAGAAAGACTCCTACATCCGCCCGTGCGGCGAAAGCTCGGAGTGCAACTTCCCCACCCCGATCAAGATCCCGGCCGGGCACTGGTTCATGATGGGCGACAACCGCGGCAACTCAGAGGACAGCCGCTTCTGGGGCCCGATCCCCACCTCCTGGATCATCGGCGAAGCATTCGCGACCTACTGGCCACCAGACAAGATCGGCGGAATCTAGAGCGGGCATGTTCGCGCGCTTCGAGCGCCCCGTGCGCTGCAAGGATGGCCATCTGTTCACGACGATCTGGGTTCCACTGGGGTCGCTGAAGGCGTTGCGGCTTGGCGGGGTGCGCTACCAGCGCTGCCCGGTGGGCGATCACTGGAGCACCGTGAGGCGGCTGGACGTGGCGTCAGCGGATCCCGCGGAGCTCGCCGCGGCGGGCGAGGTGCATGACGTGCGGATTCCTTGACAGGGCAGGAGATACAGCCGGCCTCGGTACGACCACCCAGCCCGCGTCGCGGCCAACCAAAGAACAGCTGCCACGTCGCTTCCGCCCCAAACCCGTTGCTCCCATGTGGAGCGATCCTCGGGAAGTGGACTTGCGTCGAGAACCGATGACCACGGACGCAGTGCGCGTTGCCTTTTCATGACAGACTTGGGGCATGGCAAGTGGCAATCTGAACATTACCGAGAGCGCTTTGGCTGGCGACTGGATCGCGCCGAGGCTCCGCGGCGATTTCGGCGCTGTGACGCTGGCGGTCCCGAGCGGCTATGCGGCATATGTGCGGATCTGTCATCCGGCGACAGACACCCAGAATCACGCGGTGAGCTGGTCTGAGGTCGCACGAGCGACTGGCCGCGTAGCGCATCCGCTGATGCAGTGGCATGCGCTCGTCGGGTCCCCAGATTGCTCCAAATTCAAGGGCTCGCTGTGGCCTGGCGGTAATCCGGAGCGAGGCGACCTGGCGCCACGGCAGCTTGACTTGCTGTGCGAGATATTGGGCAAGCACACCACAGACGCGAACCATTGCTCTTTCGCCGTCTGGGAGGGTTGGGGGTGGGTTCACGGCTCAGAGGTCACCATCTACTTGTGTTCTGCTGGCTCGACGCCACCCGAACGCGAGCGAGCACTTGCCACTTTCTCAAAAGAAGAGCTGAGCCACCCCCGTCTAGAGCTCCCCCATCGAGAGTACATATTGCTCGATGGCCCCCTATCAGCAATAGCCCAGCTGGGCGAGACAAGCTCATTGGACAGGTTCTCGCGAAAATCGCCCAACTTGTTTTGGCCCGCGGATCATTCGTGGTGCGCCGCCAGCGAGATTGACTTCGACTCCACGCTCGTCGGCGGGTCGCATGACCTCATCGAAGCCGTACTGGGGGCTGCCGAGCTCGACGCATGGCCGGTCGGACCCGACGACTCCCTGGCCTCTTTCGGCGATCGCATCAACCACGTTCCGGATCGGGGTGCCGCTCAGGGCTAAGTCGCATCTGGTATTGGATCACGCTGGACATGGCCTCCACACTGCGCGGGCGCCTTGTGACGGGGTCCCGGTAGGTGGTTCGGCCATAGGCCCGTATGCGTTGGTTATTGATTGTGGGCGTTGCAAGTCAACTCAGTCCGATCGTCGTAGCCGCCGTGGCAGAACGAGGGCGACCACAAGCACCACGGGCCAAGGAACGATCAGGGCCGCGACCATGAACGGCACAAACGCATAGCCACGACGTCTTGCCAAACGAGCCACCAGCGATGCCGGAATGATCCAGATCACCGCCAAAACCAGCCAGAGAATGACATCATGGATCATTGCCAACTCCTCACGTTGCAACCAAAGCTTTCTTTTTTTGAGCGTAGATAGTGCATTGATTTGTTTCTCTTCATCGTTATGGATGTAGCGATAATGTCGAGTAGCACGAGCCATGTGTTGCGAACCTCTAGCGCAACAAGGACAGGAACTCAACCAAGGCTCGCAGCCTGTCATGAGGAAGCCCCTTGAACGATGGCATTGGAGCCCGTGGCTGGAGCAGAGCGTCACGGATCTCGCGCTTAGTCAGCTTTGAGCCGATACGCGTTAGTACGGCACCCGGACCTCGATTGCCCTGATCGCCTATGCGGTGACATGCCGCGCAGCCAGCCGCGGCAACAACGGTCCGCCCCTGCTTGAATTCGCGCCGCTCTCTGCCACCCGCGCGCCGGACCGCTGGTGGCGGCGGCACATTTAGTTCAAATAGTCGTCCAAGCTTGTCTCCGGTCGCTCGCGACATCGCAATAGACGAACTGCGCTCCGACACAGACAGCACCATCCAGGTCGGCACCACTGTAGCTAGAAAAGCAAACACAATCAGACAACTCATCACGCGACTATCAGGCCGTGACCGACGGCAGTACCCACGAGGCGGGATGCCTCCCTCACCGCGACCCTCACCCCTCTCAATGATCACGCGACCGCCTACCCTTCTCACTATTGTAGTCGAGCATTACAACGTCCGCAAGCGCGGCACGTGTGCAGCCAGATTGATATCACACCGCTGCCTCCGAAGCCGGCCAGCTCGAAGTACAGCAAGGTGCTCACCAGAGACGGCATCGGTTTCATTACAATACACACCAGCGCTCCAGCAATGATGCCTGGCACAGTTCCTACTGCACGACCTAGCATCACGATGAACACAGCAGTAATGCCGAGCGGCACGAGCAATGCAATAATTGTAACGAACAGGTGCCACCGAGATCTCCGTCTGATGATCACCGCCTACGACATCAGATGCAGCACTGCATGATCTAGCCCTATCGCCGTGGTCATACGGGCACCGGCCCGATAAGCGGCAGTCGTTACGCGTTCAAGCTCGGCAATACGGTTCGCAAGAACTTCGCCGCACGCACCGTCAGATCGCGCCAGCAAACACAACACCATGCCTGGCGCATTCCCAAATTGAGATTGGCGCAGATCGCCCTGCTTTTCACTGCGGTCGGGATGTAGTCACAGTGACCATCGGTTCGTCTCGAAGCCTAAAGTACGGAGTACTGATATCGCCACGACTCGTGTCACCTGCGATGATATTGAGATACCCCATGACGAGCGCAGTCGCAACACGGGATCCCAGACGCTCCCTGTTTTCGTCGACCAGCGCTCTAACTCTATCAAAATAGACTACCGCTGGTGTAGCTCTATTCCTTTCGACGTCACTGGCCACGTCCGTTAGACCTGGGATTGCCTTGGCCAAAAGCGCAAATGCCTCACCTATGGGCATCAATCCAAGCGCACGTTCCATCGCGAATCTCTCTCGGAGGTCTGGCTGAATCGGTTGCACTACGGAACCTGACATGGCAGCCACAAGCAGTCGGTAAGCTCGATCACTAGTATAACTATCACGACGCTTGGCCATCCGTTCCACCGATAGTTCCGCGCTCACACGATCAGTTTCAATAACCTCGCGCAGTCGTGTTGTCGCCTCCTCATCTCGAAGATCCGCGCGGGCAAGCTGCGCACACGTTATCATGAATGCACGTCTGGCGTCGTCAGCTGGAGAACTTTTGTCGCCGAAAAGCAGTCCACGAACAACGCGCAGCGCTAGCCTAGCGTAAGACCTCACTTTCATTATCGTGCGCAATTTGCCAGCATGCTAGAAGGGGACCGCCTCAGTCAACACAAGCAGATGGAAATGCTTGGGCCGTACTGAACCCATAATACTGACTTCTACCATATCAAGATCGTACTCCTCCTCAGCGGCTGCGGCCGCCTCAGTCAAGTCTTTTGCGAGCTTGTCCCAGTCAAAGCCTGGCATGCTGTGAAGGATTTCGTTAGCCCACTGCGGGAAGAACGGCGCCTTGATTACCCCGTAATGAATGCTCGTTACTGCGCGAGCGGCATCAAGTGCCTCATCAGGTGTTAGTACAAATTTTCGATAATAAGCGGCAGACGCAACGGGTTCGCTTTCGACTTGTCCTACTTCCAGCCTGTAGATTTCCGGCCCGGGGTCGCCGTCACTTTCTTCTTTCTCCAGTTTCGCCGCTTCTTCTGCTTCTCTGGCGCGTGCTTCCTGCCGCGAAGCTTCGGCTTCTTGGAAGATTTGCGTGGCGACGGCTTGCGTGGATACGAGTTCGGCTGAAGAGATCGTGACGGTAAGCTGTGTCCCTCCGCCGATGCCCTCCGGGAACGCCCCTGGCGGCACAACTGGAGCTGTCTGGAGGTCGCGTGCGACCTGTGGTATGTAGGACGCCCCGCCCTGAGTCGCTATGCCGGTTCCAAACGCAGTTTCGCTTGCCAACCCGCTAGCACCAAGCCAAGCGTACTTCGGGGGAGTTTTACCTTCGCTGGGGACCCCGAATTCGGTGCTGTTGTAGGTCGAGAGGAGTTTGGTTTCCGATTCGTAGTCCGAAGCGGTGGCAACGATGTTGCCCTGTAGATCGGCGAGCTGGAGGGTGACGACTTTGCTGGACGCCTCGGTAGCCTGCAGGCCGCCGCCGATGCCGGCGATGTTGCGTGACCATTTTTCCGCACCTTCGCTAGTCCAAGTTACCGCTTCGCCCGGACCGGCGTAGTGAGAGATGGTCGTGGTCTTTGCTTTGGTTTCAGTGTTTTCCGAGCTTGTTTCCATCGCGCGACCAGCCGGGTCGTAGACGTCTGTATCGAGGGTCTTGTTCTGTTCCTGAGTGTACACCTGGCCGTCGAGATAGTAGGTGCTCTTGATTTCGTGTTCGCCCGCGTCGGCGGCCGGCAGCTTGGTTGCGTTCCCGAGCGCTTCGTATTCGACGCCTTCGTCGGTGAGCCTGTTGGCTTCGTCGTAGACGTGCCGCTGGACGGCGCCTCCTTCGCTGGCGCATTTGCCTTCCGTGCCCGGTTCCCTCGTGGTCTGGCTCAGACGGTTTGATTCTTCGTCGTAGGCGTAGAGCCTGGTCGTGCAGCCCTTTCCGGCTGGCGTTTCCTGCGCTTCGGTCAGTCGGCCGGCCGTGTCGTAGGCATAGCTCTCCTTGGCCAGCGTGCTTTCCTGGGCAAGCGTTTCGCCGTGGATGCCCGGCGCGACGGTGTCGCTGAACCACACCGGCGCGCCCGTTTCTGAGCAGTTGCGGGTCTTTATGTAGCTGATGCTCGTCGCCATCCCCGCCGAGTTGTAGCCGGTGTTCGCGCACATGCCGTTGGGATAGATCTCGCTGGTCATCTTGCCTTCGAGATCATAGGAGGCCGTGAAGGTGCCGGCGGCGGAGTCCACGAGCTTGGTCATGAAGCCGGTGGTGGCGTCGTAGGTGTAGGTCTGTTTGCTCGTGGCTTCTTCGCCCTTGCCTTCGCTGAGTTCCTGCAGCCGGGCGTCGCCGCCTTCTTCGTAGGTGTATTTCGCGATGTTGCCGGAGGCGTCCTTGTATTCGACGAGTTGTCCGAGCGTGTTGTCCTTGGCCGTGATGGTCTTGGCTTCGCTTTTGATCGTCGCGCTCTGCTTTTCGAGGGCGCCCGTTTCCACGTTGTATTCGTTGGTCACCTTCGGCAGCGCCGTATCGACTTTTTCTTCGCCCGCGGAGGTCTCCTTCTCTTCGCTTGTCACCGCGCGGCCCGCCGCGTTGTAGGTCTGGATCTTTTCGCGCGCGACTGCTTTTGAGCCCGTTCCGAATTCTTCCTTGGCGACTTCCACCTCGTCCCACAGGTTGTATGTCGTCACCACGCCGGGAAGACTCGGCTGTTTTTCGCCCACGTCGGTGGGCTGCGCCCCGGATTCCGTGCGGCAGGGAAGGTTCGCCCACTCGGGGCGTTCGCCGCATTCTTTGTGTTCGCTGTTGGCCGCCACGGAGTAGTAGACGGTCTTGGTCTCGTGGACGGCCTGGGTGTCTGGTACCCACTTCTCGATGCGGTGGTTGCCGGCGTCGGCGATGTAGATGTCGCCTGCCGCGGTGACCGCCATGCCCTGAGGGGCATCGAGTTGGCCTTCGCCGACACCGTGGGTTGCGATGCTTTGCAGGAAGTGGCCTTCGGGGTTGAACTCCTCGATGCGGTCGTTGCCGGTGTCCAGGACGAACAGGTCGCTTGCGGAGTTGAACGCGAGGCCTTCGGGTTTCTCGAACTGGCCGCCGTCGTTGCCTTCGCTGCCGATCTGGCCGACGTATTCGCCTTTGGTGTTCAGGATCTCGACCCTGTCGTTGTGGGTGTCGGTGACGTAGACGTCGCTGCCGAGCACCTTCAGGTCGGTTGGGTAGTTGAACTGACCGTTGCCCGAGCCGCTGCTGCCATAGGCGGCGATATATGTGCCGGTGGCGCTGTACTCCACGATCCGGTTTTTGTCCATGTCTGCGACCCACACGTTGCCACTGCTGTCGATCGCCACCGCGCCGGGGCAGGAGAGCTGTTCGGAGCCAAACGCGCGGATGAATTCGCCTTTGGATCCAAGCTCCTGGATGCGATTGTTGCTGCAGTCGGCGACGTAAACGTTCCCGGTGCTCTGGTTGACCGTGAGGCCCGTGGGGCCCTGGAACTGGCCGTTGCCCGAGCCTTTGCTGCCGTAGGTGGCGATGTATTTGCCTTGGTCTGTGAACTTCTGGATCGTGTCGGCTTCGTTGTCGGTGACCCAGACGTTCCCGCTTGCGTCGACCGCTGGTTCGGCGGGATACAGGAATTCGCCGGCGCCGAGCCCTGCTTGCCCCACTGCGTCGAGTAGACCGTGCGCGCGCCGCCGGCTTCCGGCGGCAAGAACTTCTGCACCCTATCTCCGACCGTCTCGCTCGTGTACATCGTGCCCGCCGAGCTGATCGCGAGGCCGGAGATCCCCTTGAACTGTCCGTTCTTGCTGCCGTAGGACCCGAATTCCGCGAGGAACTTGCCGGCCGGGTTGAACTCCTCCACCCGTTCGTTGCCGCCATCCACCACGAACAGATCGCCCGTACCGGAATTCGCCACGATTTCCGAAGGCGCTTCGAACTGGCCGCCGCCGGTGCCTTTGCTGCCGAAGCTGCCCAGGTATTCGCCCCAGCGGGTGAACATCATCACCGACTGGGAGCTCGTGACGTACAACGTGCCCTGGTCGAGGCTCACATCGCCCGGTTCTTTGAGGTGTCCTTCTCCGACGCTTGCGAGATATTTGCCTTCTTCGCTGAACTCCTCGACCTTGTTCGCGCTGTAGTCCGCGACCCACACTTCCCCCGTAGCGGTCACCGAGATCCCGGTCGGCCCACTCAAAGCGCCTTCCCCGGTCTTCCCGAACAAGCGCAGTTCTTCGCCGCGTTCGTTGAACTCCACGATGCAGTTGTGGCCGCTGTCGGCGACGAAGACGTCTTCGGTCTTCGGGCTCACGGCGATCCCCCACGAGCCGCTGAATTTCCCGAGTTTCGATTCGTAGGCCCCAAGAAAGCTGCCGGAGCTCGAGAACTTCTCGATCCGCCCATCGCCACGGTCGTCCACCCAGATGTTCCCCGATGGCGCCACCGCCACCGCCGAGGCTTCTTTGAACTGGCCGTTCCCGCTGCCCGCTTCCCCGAACACACTGGAGAACACAGGCGGCGAGACCGTTTCCGCGTTCGCGCCAGGCGAACGCGCTTCTTCCACCGCTCCCGTTTCCGCGTTGTACTTCGTGCTGCTGACCAGGTCCAGCCCCGCCGGGTCGACGGTCGTCGAAGTCGGTTGCCGCAACTTCCAACCCAGGCCTTCCTGGCCCGAGTAGCCGGTCAGCGTCGTGCGCAGATCCTTTTCTTCACCGTTTGAGAGCAGCGCGCCGCTGACGCTCTTGGTCAGCAGGTTGTATTCTTCTTCGTTCTTTTCTTCGGCTGCTTCTGCGCCTTCGTCGTAGTAGTCGCGCTCGAACGCCCGCGCCTTTACTTCCGTGCCGGTCGACAGCTTGACCTCGTGTTCGGGGCCAAGCGTCCTTGCGATCTCACTGTCTTCCGCGTTGTATTCGGTGCGACTGTCGAGTTTTTCTGCGACTTCCGCGGACTTGCATTCTTTTTTGGCGAGCGATACGCAACCTTCGGCCATGGCGGTGGCGCGATTGTCCGGCGAAAGCGCGCGCGTGAGCTCGTTGGCTTCGTTGTATTCGCTGGTCGCCACCCCGCCAGTCGGAGAGACGGCGTTGACCGTGCGGCCCTGTTCGTCCATGTAGTCGATGCTTGCCCGTGTGTATTTGCTGGCCGGCCACCCCTGTGGTTCATCGGACGCGATGATTGCGGTGCCTTCTACCGGATCGTCCTTCTGAGCCCACTTTTCGACTTCTTCCTTGCTCAGGTTCTGCGGCACACCGCCGCCACTGGTCGGGACGCGATACTCGATCGTTTCGCCCGGTTGCGGAGTCTTGGATTCGCCTTCTGAGGCGCTCGCCCCAGGGTTGAAGGCCGTGACCTTCCCGCTGGTGTCGCCCGTCACGCAGAGCGAAGTGGACGCGCAGGACACGCTGGTCAGATCATCCCCGAGCGAGTAGAGCGTGCTCCATGCTTCGCCGCTGTTCTTGGAGATGAAGACATGGCCGGCGCCATCGACCGCCACGCATGTCGAGCTGCCCGGACAGGCCACCCCGGTCAGGCTCGTCGTGCCGTCGATGTCGTGCTTGGATGCGCTCGCGGTCCCGCTGCTTTCGACTTTCAGGCTCAGCTCGTTGCCCGCGCCATCCACGGCCACGCACGAGCTGCTCGACAGGCACGCCACGCCGGTAAGCGCAGTGGAGCCATCGACGTCGGTCTGGGTCCAGGTGTTCGATTCGATCTTGCTCTGGCTTGGCGCCACATGCACATAGCCCGTCTTGTCCGCCATCGCACAGAACGAGGACGAAAGACATGTGCTCGCGCTCATCACGGCCGAGCCCTGCGAAGCCACCGACCACGACGTGGACGCAGGTTTGGTCGACTCCCGCAGGAATCCCCCCGCCTGGCCGGCAACGCACAACGACGCCGAGACGCAGGAGACCGTATCCACCCCGTAGGTCGGTACGTAGGCTTCTTTCCAGGAGCCGCCGAGCGAGGTCGCATAGTAGAGGCCGCCACCGCCTTCATGGCTCCCAGCCGCCAACAGGCACAGCCCACTGGTCGGGCAGGCCACCGCCTCGCTCGGACTCTGCCCGCTCACCCCGCTCCACGAGCTCCACGTCGCGCTGGAGGAGGCGCTCACGTTCGTCGCATACAGCGCCTTGCCCGCGCTGTCGGAGACCACACACGTCGTCGTACCGGCGATGCACGAGACCGCATTCAGGCCATAGCCACCGTCCACTGTCTGCGTATAGGCGCCCAAGTTCGCAGCCACCACAGCGCTGGCTGCACTCGATGCGACCACGGATCCGCCCCCGTTGGTCGCGGTGACCTCAGCCACCAGAGCATGCCCCGCATCGCTGCTAGCCGGCGTGTAGTTCTCGTTCGTGGCGCCGCGAATCGGCGTGCATTCCCCGCCGCTGGAGTTGCAGTCCTCCCACTGGTAGCCGTACACCACCGGGCCGTTGCTCCAAGTCCCGTTGGAGACCACCATCCGCACGCCCACCGCGGTGGTGCCCGAAAGTTTCGGCGCTTCGGTGTCTTTCGGCGCTTCCCCATCCCACAGTTTGGTGGATGCCGGCGCGCGGGTGACCTTCAGCAGCCTCCCCGTGTTCGAGTCGCTCGCGATCGTGCCATAGACAAGACCCCAGCTCTCCTGCCCTGGAGGTGTCACCGCAGTCACGTGCCCCGCTTCGTCGTAGCCGTATACGGTCGCCAGGCATCCTTTCGCGATCGGTTCTTTTGCGCATTCTGCCGATTCTGGTTTTGGTTCGGTGCGCGGGTCCCACTCTGCTCTCAACCGGCCCTTGCTGTCGTAGGAGTATTCGGCGACCGCCTTTTCTTCCATCGCTTTGCTCGACGGGCCATAGCCGTGGAAGAGCACCCTGCGCAACCGACCGTTGTACCGACCCCATTCGCTGCCCTTTTCGCCTTTCGCCGTCGTTTCTTTCGCATATACGAAGGTCAAGGCCCGACAGCCCCTTTTCAAGAACCTTTCTTCCACTTCGCCGTGTTCGCCGAGACAGCTGATTCCGGCGGGCGTCGCTGCCAGCGCCTCGGTCGGCTCGATCACGGTGGTGCCTTCCTCTTCCACCGGCTTGTACGCGTATGCCGTCGAGACGTTTTTCAGCGCGTCTTCCGTGCGGGATGGCAACCATATTGGGCGCGTCCACTCCTGCATGCGTTTGTTGCCGTAGTCAGCCACATATAGTTCATTCGAGGTACCGAGCGCCATGCCCGTGGGTTCCGAGAGCTGGCCGTTGCCCGACCCCGCCGAGCCGAACTTCGTGACAAAGGCGCCCGCCGTGGTCAGCTCCTCTACGCGGTCGTTATAGATCTCGCTCACATACAGGTTTCCTGCCGAGTCCGCGGCGATGCCCCAGGGTCCGTTGAACTGGCCCTGGCCGGAGCCCGCGATACCCGCCCTGCAGCCGGTGGTGCAGACCTCGAGCTTTTCTTCGCCGTTGTTCACGCCCCAGCCAATCACCTTCACGAACGCGCCGGAGCTAGTCAGCACCTGCACACGGTTGTTGTTCAACTCGGTCACATAGAGGTCTCCGCCGGAGAACGCGATGTTCAAGGGACCCTCGAATTGTCCGTCGCCCGACCCAGCCGAGCCGTAGGTGTGCAGGTATTCACCTTTTTCGTTGAACTCCTGAATGCGATTGTTGTTGTATTCCGCGACCCACACGTTGCCGCTCGAGTCCACCGCGACGCCTTGGGGCCAGTCGAACTGGCCGGAGCCAGAGCCCACGATGCCGGTCTGGCAATAGCTCGTACAGTCCTGGAATTCGTCTTTGCTTTCCCCTCCCGGGCTGACCCCCCAGCCGAAGGCGCGGACAAACGCTCCCGAGGAGTTCAGCTCGACCATCCGACTGTTGCCAGGATCAGAGACATATATGTTTCCGGTCGCCTTGTTGATCGCGATTCCCCACGGCTCTTTGAACTCTTCGGGAGCTTCGCCTTCCGAGCCGAATGCTTTGATCAACACTCCGTCGGAGGAGAACTCGAGAATCTGGTCGTTGGCATAGTCGGTCACCCAGACATCCCCGTGCGCGTCGATCGCCGCACCGAAAGGTTTCCCCAACTCGGCGCCTTCTTGGCCGAACTGGTTGGCATACAACGGCGCCGTAGCTTCGGTACCGACCGGCTGCGTGAAGATCGTGGTCGTGCCCGCCTTCGCATCTTTGATCAGATATTCGGAGATGCCCTTGCCCGCTTCTTTTTCCTTGGCTTCGACCTTGATGTTTTCGTCACCGAGCGGCGATTCGTATTCGCCTTTTTCGTTGCGAGTAAAGGTCGTGCGCCCGCCGCCCGCCGCGGTCAACGTGACGCCGCCTTCAGGGAGCGTCACAAGGCTCTGCGACTCGCCGAGATTGAGTGCCCATTGCGGACCCAACGGACCGTTGCTACCCGCAGTCAGATTGCGGGACTGGTAGTTCCGAGCCACCGCGGTGACGCCGCCAAGCGAGACATCGGTCGCACCCAGCGCAAACTGTCCGGTCGACGGGTCGACGGTGCCCGGACCAAGGGATACCGGGCTTGCGCGGCGAATATCGAACGTGAATTCCCTTGCTTTCACGTTTCCAGCATTGTCGGTCGCGGTCTCCACCAATCGGTTGACGCCTTCGGTCAGTTCTTCGGCGTGCAGCGTGTAGGTGCCGGTGGCGGTGCATGGGCCTTCGGCGCAGGAGGCGCCGGAGACGGTGGTTTCTTTGCCGCCGTCGATGGATACCGCTATCGACTTCAAGCCCGAGCTTTTCTTGCCTTCTGGGCCTTCGTCTCTCGCTGAGAGGGTGAGCGTGTGCGGCGCCGCACTTATTTCGCGGCGCGCGGACCAGCCGCTGACTTCCAGTTTTTCCGGCGGCCGCGCGTCCACCTTGATCGTGTGATAGCTGTAGCCATGCAGTCCAACGGCGTCTTCTGCGTAGAGCTCGACCGAGTGTTCGCCTTCGGTCATCGTGGGGAGATAGGTCTCCTGGCCGGTGTAGGTCTGGCTGCATTGAATGCCGAGGCACTTGTCTTCCTCATTGCGGATGAACCTATCCTGGGTGATGCCACCCCCGGAGAGCGATACGTAGCTCACACCGATCCCGGGGTCGTGTGCGGTGACTTCATACGCGCCAGAGTTCGGGCCAAGCCAGCCGCCGGAGCCATAGAGGACGTTGGTGCGGCCGCCCGCTTCGGCGATCGTCGGACTCGTCGTGTTGAACCCGCACTGCGGGCAGGCGGTCGTCGGTTCCGCTTCCGGGTGCTTTGATTCTTCCTGAGCCACGTAGACGCGAGCGGCCCAAATGTCGGTCCAGAACCCATAGAGGGTTTCGTGTTTGGTGGTGTAGTCCATCAGCCTCACGGAATTGTTGCGAGGCGTTTCCAGCGGATTGGTGGTATACCCCGAGGTGATCGAGAGGGGTTCCTCCTTGTACTCCGTCTGTTTTTCCCCTCCGGCCAGGCGCACATGATTGTCCTGCCCTTCTCCGGCGGGACCGTAGCGGTATTCGACTTCGGTGACAGCCTGGCTCGGTTCGTCGTAGCCCTCGACCCACATTTCCAAGTCGTAGACAGTGGATTCACCTTGCGTCTTGTACTGCAAGCCTGCGTATTCGCCGTCGTTGAATTCCCGAGTGGGCTGGATGTACCACGACTGTTTGCACCAATATACTTCTTCGCTACAGCTATAGCTCTCTTCGTATGTGTGTTCTTCAGAGAGCCCAGCCGAATGCAAAGGTAGCCAGTTCGCGCCAAGCTTGTGCGTTTCCACCGGCCACACACTTCCCGTAAGACTTCGATCTTCCGCATATTCCGGGTCAACGGCTATGGGGAACTGGACATCACCAGAGGCGTCCTGCACGCTCAAGCTCAACAGGTCGCTGCCGACCACGCTCATCGTGACCGGCACGCTCGCGCCGGTCGCATCGACCGCGGTGGGAGGCATCACACGGCCAAGCGTCATGCCGTCCGAGACGATCCGCACAGGAGCGCCCTGCCCATCCTGCAGAAGCCTCGCGCCGCTCGGCATCTCCACTCGGTAGTGGAGCTCCCGTGGGCTCTCGATCGAGCGCAGCATCGCGTCGATCGAAAAGCCCATCGTCGTCGGCTTGACAAGCGTGTCCTCGTCGGTCTGCGTGTTTGCGTAGAGCACGCTCGCGCCATCGATCCGGCCTTCGGACCCACCCAACGAGCCGCCGTGCGCGCCCACCGGCGTCAGCGAGATCCCAGCATCCGGCAGCTGCACGCCTTCCCCCGCGTGCGACGGGATCAACACTCCCACCAGCGGCTGCGCCGACTCGAAGGTGCCTCCGACTCTCCTCAAGGCGAGATCCACCGGGGCGAAGTGACCCGGCGAGGTTGCACGCGCCATGGGCTGCGTCGATTCGATTGCCCCGCGCCTGCCGTGTCCCAGCGAGATCTGCGCCGTCCGCGCCGAGATCAGCCGCACGACCCGCTGCCCACGCGGAAGCGACGGCAGCCCGCCGGCCGGCCGCTCGACCTGCGCCGGGAACGCCTCACGAGCCACGCGCGCCGCACCCGCCGCGTCAAGGTGGGCGAACTCCATCCGCGAACGCAACCGCGCCTCAGCGCTCTGCGAACCTACCCACCGTCCAACACGCGAGGAAGCCGAATCGGCAGGAGCAGCAGCGTCAGCGCCAGAGGACTGCACGTCCGCGAAGGGCGATACCCCCATCGCAGCACCCAAGCCCAGCGAGCCGCCAAGCGCATCGCCGCTGGAGACGCCACCCGCCGAGCCGCCCACCGACGATGAGACAGCCCATCCAACGACCGCCACCGCGCAACAGAGCGCCACAACCGCCGCAACCGCCGCAAAGCGCCGCATAGACCCCGTCAGCCCCACCCCAACCTCCAATCATCCCCAAGAACAACTCGATTTCAGACGCGAACCCATCCAGGCAAACACGCTCGATCGTCTGCCGCCACGACAGCAAGCGCACCGTGGATCTGACTCCACTCGCCCCCGTCGCTCGACCTCAACGAGACGTAACCTTATGACCTTCGCGTAGAAGGCATATCAGATTGCGGGTCGGCCCTGCGATCCGGTTCAGGGGATGAGATAATGCGCTACATTCGAATGTACGGAAAGTCAAGTCCGTGCCAAACCGCTTGGGCACTAGCATTGCTCACGAGTCCAGCCGATGCTTTGCGGTCACGTGGCGAGACCCGCCGAGCAGACCCAAGCCGGCCCTCAAAGACAGAGGCGCACTGCTCGTAGCTCGATGCACCAAGCGAGAAACACGCCTAGACCACGCGCGACGCATTTCATAGAGTCCGCGCGCCCTTGGGGCAAGAGCCATGTCCTTGACCGACCTCAACAAACGAATCGAGCGTCTGCATGAAGCCGCGGCGAACGGTGCGCCGACCGAGTCGTTCCTCTTGAGAGAACCGATACTGGTCGTGAGCCCAAATGGCACCTCGAACCCCGGCGTGAACGTGACCTACCACGTCGTTCTTGAGTCTCGCCGCGCGGGGATCTTCAAGCCATTTGGTGGTCAGAAGCCGAATCTTTGCAAGGCCTTCAACCAGGACCTGTTCGACGCGGTCACACACGAGGTGGCAGCCTGGCGACTCGCACACGCACTAGGCGGCCAGTATGAGCAACTGCTTCCCGCTGCCGTGCTACGGAACATCGACGAGGTCGGCCCAGGCGTGCTAATCAACTGGAGGGACGGAAAGCCGAATGTCGCTGTTCTTCAAGCAGCGGAAGCTCAAGCGCGCCCAGCGGCCTTCTGGGACGCATTGGTTGGCCAGCAGGACCGTCACGCCACGAACTTTCGCTACGACTCCCAGTCTCGTCGTCTAGCGCTGATAGACCACGCGTTCTCGTTCGCGAGGCCAGACGATATGCTCAACGACTCTTTCTTCTTGAAATGGCGGCGAATGTCCCAAGGCGGGGCCACCGTGCAGCCCGCCGAGAGGGAGGCTCTGGAGAGGCTGCTAGACAGCGAGAATCTGCTCGGCCTTTCCACGTTTCTGACCCAGGATCGCGTTGAGGCGCTTGCCAACCGGGCTCAGAAGATGCTCGATTCCAAGGTTCTTCCGCTGCCTGGCAACTTCTAATGCTTGTGCCTGTCATACTGCGGGTATATTCAGTCAAGAGCTTAAGTCCATCGGTCGGGCGCCGATAAAGGGCGTGGAAAGGGGGCTCTGAAATGGTGGCTGTTGAGATACGTGGCCCGGTGTACGACGAGGAGTCGGGCCACGTGGATTGGCGGGTCTACAGCATGATCAAGGCCGATGAAGACGGCATAGAGATTCTGTTCAGCGAGGACATGCTGCTAGACGACCACGATCTAAAGGTTGTGGACTGCCGTACCGGCAAGCAACTCAGCAAGGATGACGACCCCGAGGGATGGGCGCGGAATCTCCCCTACGCGTTTCGTGCTGGAGATCTCGTGGCCGTCGTCTCGTTCGACTCGGACCCGCAGGCTGAGCAGAACTCGCCGGAGCCGCCACAGGAGCTACCGACCATACCTTCCGGCGACCCACATCAGGCCCGGCGAGACTCAGCGACGGCCAAGGCTTGCTAGCCACAGGTGCCACGCACAGCGACCAATACGGTTGCCTCGAAGCTCGCCGGTAAGGCAATACGGGACGCTCGGCGCACTGTTGGAATAACGCAAGCAGCCTTGGCGCAACGCATCGGAGTGTCCGCTCCATATATCTCCGAGCTTGAGGCCGGAAAAGCGAACATGACCGTGGGCCAACTGTGGGCGATTGCAGACGCCTTGAGGGTGGAGCTACACATCGATCTCCGCGTTTCGCCCGAGCGGCCCATGCCGACAATCCCGGATCCTCCTCAGTCTGACTAAAGGCGAGCCCCCACGGCCGACGTAGTCCTTCACCGTCGAGACCGAGAGCATGAACAGTGCCGCGACCTGCTCAGCCGTCATCAATTCTTCGAACGCGATACTCGGTGCCTGCTGGTAAGCAGCCGGGGCCGGCCGGTACACCATCGCCGTTGTTTGTGTGCTTCCCACATCGTAATGACCGTAAGCCGCACGAAGCAACCATCACACTCTCAGCCTGGCGAGTCTCGGTGCCTGTCCGACTAACGGCCGGTGTGCTTAATCGCGGCCCGCAGGTCGCGATTGTCAGCATCGAGCGCGACCAAGACCCTCTGCAGCGCGGTCCAGCTGGGGTTGGTCTTGACGCGATAGACCGCGCCCGTCGTCAGGTTGCCTTATGCCCAAGATCTTCCATCGCCCAAGCGCAGCCGCACTATGCCGCAGCCAGCGCAGGCGCAAGATCCTCGGCAGTCGTCTCGACCGTCTCGGACACCGTGATCGAGATACGCCCGTCGCGCTCCAGCATCCGCCGAGCGCCGTCAGACCGATCACCTCGCTAGACCCAGGGACATAGCGCAGAACATGGCCCTCCGAGGTCTCCTCGCCCTCCCCCGCCTGCGGCTCACCAACGTGGAGATAGAGGACATCGCTGTCGGCGTCGTATTCCGCTCGGTCGAAGGTCAACGGCCCTATCTTGATGTTTTACGAGCTCCATGTCCTTGGATCCTTCCGGTTGGCGAACACGGAGATGATCCTTTGCAGGCGTCTGCTCATAGCTTACGACCACAAGCAGCCAACGCCTCGGACCGGCACCGCGCAGATAGAAGCGCTTGCGATCCTCGGAGCGACGCGACCTCCGGCTGATCGCGAACGATCTTCCCGGTCCAGACGCCAGCGCCGAGTACCACCCGACCAGTCCGGTCGGTCTTCTCAGCTGAAGGCTGATCCTCCATGTGCGTTAAGCATGGCAATCCACCCGGATGCAAAACCAGACCGCATGTGGTTCAGCCACACACGCCCGCGCCGATCGCGCGAACCTATGAGCGCGCGACGCCTTCCCCGCGTACACCGCTCCATCCCCAAACCAGAAAACCCCGCAATTAGCAGGGCTTTCCTTCAAGCGGATGAAGGGACTCGAACCCTCGACCTTCTGCATGGCAAGCAGACGCTCTAGCCAACTGAGCTACATCCGCGCGAGCGGCCATTCTAGCCTGCCCGTCCTGCCGCCGTCGCCTACCCTCGCGGCAGCTTGACGATGCCGAGGAAGAAGTCGTCGATCTGGTGGACGATGTCCCTGAAGCGCTCGAAGTCGACTGGCTTGGTGATGTAGGCGTTGGCGTGGGTCCGGTAGGAGCGCATCACGTCCTCCTCGGCCTCGGATGTCGTGAGCACGATCACGGGGATCGTGGAGAGCTCCGGGTCGCTCTTGATCTCCTGGAGCACCTCGGCGCCGCTCTTGCGGGGCAGGTTGAGGTCGAGCAGGACGAGGTCGGGGCGCTCGCAGTCGGCGTACTCGCCTTCGCCGCGCACGAACTTCATCGCCTCGATGCCGTCGCTGACCGTCGAGAGCACGTTGCCGACCTTGTGGTCGGCAAGCGCCTCCCTGATCAGCAGCACGTCGCCCGGGTCGTCCTCGACCAGCAGGACGGAGATCAGATCGGCGTTCATTGAGTTGCTCCCTTGGCGATTGGCATTGTGAACAGAAAGCGCGCTCCCCCGGAGTAGGAGGTGTCAAGCCAGATGCGCCCGCCGTGGTACTCGACGATCTTGCGGCACATGGCAAGCCCGATGCCACTGCCTTCGAAGGCCTCGCGGGAGTGCAGGCGCTGGAAGATCAGGAAGATGCGCTCGGCGAACTCCTCCGCGATCCCGATCCCGTTGTCGGCAAAGCTGATCTCCCACTCTCCCTCGGCTTGCCGCGCCTGGATGCGCAAGCGCGGCGGTTGCTCGCCGGAGAACTTCAGCGAGTTTGCGATCAGGTTCTGAAAGAGCGAGGCCAGCAGGACCTGGTCGCCCGCGACGGTGGGCAGATCCGAGGAGATCACGGTCGCATCGGACTCTCTGAGCCGCACCGAGAGCGTGCTCTGCGCCGCCTTCAGAGCATCCTGCAGCGCCACCGGCTCGCGCTGGCGAGAGCTGCGGCCGACCCGGGAGAAGGCGAGGAGGTCGTTTATGAGGGTCTGCATCCGCTTGGCGCCGTCGACGGCAAAATCGATGTACTGATCTGCCCTCGCATCGAGCTGTCCGTGGTAGCGGGTCTGCAGCGCCTGACAGAAGCTCGCGACCTTGCGCAGCGGCTCCTGCAGGTCGTGGGAGGCGACGTATGCGAACTGCTCGAGCTCGGCGTTTGAGCGTTTGAGCTCGCGTGCCTGCTCCTCCACCTGCTCGCGCGCGGCTTCGACGCTTGCGAGCTCGTCCACGATGCGCTGCCGCATCGCCTCGATCTCCTCGCCGAGCTCGGCGACCTCCCGCGGTCCGCTCGCCAGTGCGAGCGGAGTGGTGAACTGGCCGCCTGCGACCCTCCGCGCCTCGGCGCCCAGGCGGCTGAGCGGCTCGGTGATCGTGCGGCGCAACGCGAACCAGGCTCCGATCACGCCACCGAGGATCAGCACGGCCGCGAGCACGAGCAGGAAGTCGAGGCTGCTAGCGGCTTTGTCGAGATCGCCCCGCGTTGCCGTGTCCTTGCGCGTCAGCGCCGCCTGCAGACGTGCCAGAGAGACTCTGACCGAGTCGAAGAGATGCTTGCCCCGCACGCTGAGCAGCACCGAGCGGCGCCCGGAGGAGCGCGGGTGCGAGAGCACGGGCGCCACGAACTCTGCGCGCCAGCGCCTTGCGCTCCGGCGCACCAGCTCGACGTCGGCGGCTATGGCAGGTCCGACCGCGTGCTCTCGGGCGTGCAGGTCGCCATAGGCGATGTTCTCCGCGCGCAGCCCTGCCCGGTAGGGCGCGAGGAATTCCGGCTGGTTGGTGATGAGATAGCCGCGTACGCCGGTCTCCTCGTTGACGAGCGCGTTTTCGAGCTTGAGCGAGGATCGCAGCGAAGGCCCCACCTCTTCGAGCAGCAGGGTGCGGTCACTGCCGAGATCTCCCGCGGCGATCAGGGCCAGCCCGATCCCGACCACCGCGAGCACGAAGAGCAGGCCGATCGTCGTCCCGAGCAGGCGGCCGACGCTCATCTGCGCAAGGCGGCTGGTGAGGCGCCTGCGCGCTCTGGCCGGAGTGCTCACGCTCGGCTACCCGCGCACGCCGAGCAGCAGCATGGCGACGTCGTCGGTGAGCGCGCCGCCGTTGAGCAGCTCGGCGTCCTCAATCAGATCGCCGAGCAGCTCGTCGGGGCGCCGGCGCCAGTCGGGCGTGAGCGCGATCCGCTCCGCGAGCAGGCGGTGCAGGCCGCTTTCGTCGAGCCGCTTGGCGCCCTCCCCCACGCGTCCCTCGATGATCCCGTCGGTGTAGAGAAGGATCGTCCAGTCGCGCGGAAGCTCCACCTCCTCGACGGGCCACTCGGCATTGCCGATGCCGAGGATCGTGCTGCCGGGGCCGCTGGAGATCGCTGACACCGAGCCATCGTGTATCAGTGCGGGCCGCGGATGCCCCGCGCGGATCATCGAGGCGGAGCGCCGCGAAGGCGCCACCTTCAATGTGCACAGAGTCGCGAACAGCCCGCGCAGATGCCGCTCGTGCTCGAAGACCTGCTGCAGGGTCGCCAGGATCACCTCCGGCTGCGCTCCCGCGAGCGCGAGTGCGCGCCAGGCGGCGCGCAGGCTGACCCCGATCGCAGCTTCGTCGGGGCCATGGCCGCAGACGTCGCCGATCACCAGATGCAGCGCACCGTCAGGGGCCGCGACCAGGTCGAAGAAGTCGCCGCCGAGCAGCGCCCTGCTGCGTCCGGCGCGATAGCAGGACGCCACCCACGCGCCGGCATCGTCGAGCAACGGACTGGGCGCGAGCCCTCGTTCGAGGCGCGCGACCTCGCGCGCCTGGGCATCTGCCAACAGCAGCTCACGCTCGGCTTGCTGCGCCTGGAGCCTGCCGATCGAGTAGCGAATCGAGCGCGTGAGCTGGTCGCCTCCCACGTTGCCCTTGACCAGGTAGTCCTGGGCGCCCGCCTGGACGGCAGCGACACCAGCCGCGGCGTCATCGAGACCGGTGAGCACAATCAGCGGGACGCCCTGCAGGCGCTCTCTCAGGCGGCTGACACCGATCAGTCCCGAGGCGTCTGGCAGCTCGAGATCGAGCAGCACGCAGTCGATCTGATCGCTCAGCCCGCCGAGCGCCTGCTCGAGAGTCCTGCTGCGCGAGATTCGCGCACGCGGCAGCTTTTCGGCCAGCTCGTCTTCCACGAGCCGCGCGTCTGCCTCGTCGTCCTCGACTAGCAGGACCTCGATGCGCTGCTCGACATCGATGCGCCTTCCTGCGCTCATGAGGCGAGCGCCAGGTCAACGGTCCGACGAGCGCGCTTGCCCATATGCCGCCATCTTATAGCTGGGCTGTCGAGCCGCCATCGCCGTCGAGGCGCTGACGGGCGCGCATGATCCCCATCGTGGGCCCGGCCAGATCGCCGATCGCCGCAATGATGCCCGCTCGAGCGAGCGCGGCGTGAGTGAGGGAGGCCTCCGGCGCGACGAGATAGAAGCAGCTCATCGCCGCGAGCAGCATCTGGTGGGAGCGTCCATGGGGCAGCGCCCCCGCCCGGCACATCGAGACCTGTGCGATCTCGTGCATGCGCCTTGCCATCTCCTGCCCGTCGCCGTAGTGGCCGACGAGGCTGTGCTGTCCTGCGAGCACGTCGGCGGGATGGTCGACCAGGCTGTCGAGCAGCGTGTGCAGAGCCCCGATCCAGGGGAAGTAGGCGGTGTCGATCGCCAGCGCCTGCTCCGGCCCCACCCGTGGGTCGGCGGCGGCAGCAAGCGCCGCGAACACCGACAGGGAGGAGCCTGCCGCAGCCCCTGTCTCCCACCACCGCAGCCCCGTCTCCGGGGGCGTCTCTTCGGCCGCCCAGCGTGCGTATTCCTCGGGGCCGCCGCCTTTGCCCCAGTTGTTGAGGCCTTGATAGACCGCAATTCGGCGCGCGCCCTCCAGCGCGTATGCGACCGTCGCCTGGTAGGAGGGCAGGCGGTCGACCGCGCTCCTGCAGGCATCGGTGAAGGCCTGCAGATAGCCACCGTCGTCGTCGACGGGATGGTGGGCGTATCCGTTCAGACGCCTGCCGCCCGGCTCGAGCGCCGCGACGAGCGCCAGATGGAGCCTATAGCCGCTGGCAATCGTGTCCTCGCTCCGCTGCTCGGAGAGCACGTCCACGTAGTCGTATGCGCCCTGGAATGCGACGAGGGCACGGGCGACGGGCAATCCGAACTGCTGGGGGACGAAGACCGCGAAGGCCGCGGCGCCCTCCAGGTTCCCGCGCTTGCCGCCGTGCGCCTCGAATGCGAGACGGCGAAGCGCCGGGTCGGGTATCGCCCCGGCTCGCGCCCTCCACTGGCGCAGCTCGCTGCGGATCACGGGAAACACGCCGGTCCAGTAGCGCGTCGCCACAGCGAGGAACCTCTGCAGCAGCCCAATCCGCTGCAGCTCCTTGATGCAGCGCCCGAGCGCCGCCTTCGCAGCAGCATCGTGCTCTAAGCACGCCATGCACCGCCGAGCTCACTCCTGGAAGCTGGCGCGTGCCGGCACCCGGGCTGCGAGCAGCCCAGGTACGGCGATCACGAGCATCGCGATGCCCGCGACGAGCGCGAGGGTGATGAGCACCTGCAGGCCGCCGAGCGCAAAGGGTGCGGGAAATCCCGTCGTCAGTCGCAACTCGCGACCGGCCAGGGCATGCCCGTATTCACCCAGCAGCGCTCCGACGATGCAGCCGATGCCAAGCACGAACGCACTCTCGGTCAACAGCGCTCGCCACAGCTGGCGACGGTCGAAGCCCTGAAGCTTCAGCGACGCCAGTCTGGGCCGGCGCTGCCAGATCGAGGCCGACAACGCCGCGGCGACCGCGAGCGCTGCAGCGACCAGCAGCAGCATCGAGATCTGGGAAAGGCTGCGCAGTCCCTGCCTGGCATTGGCCTCAAACTGAGCGTCTCTCTGCGCAACGCTCTGCACTTGCAGCGCGTGCATCCCCGCGATCGCGTGCCGCACCGCGATCGCCCCTTCCTGAGCAGAGACGCCAGGCTTGAAGCTCACCTCCAACGCCGCCGGTTCGGAGCTCCTCCAGTATCTGCGGTAGTCGGTTGAATTTATCGTGATCGCGCCCGGCGGCCACCCGACGTTCGTCGTGATCGCGGCAACGCGCAGCGTCGCCAAGCCGGACGGTGTGGGAAGCGCGAAGGACTCCCCGAGATGCAGATGTCTTTCCCCTGCAAAGCCCTGCGAGACGGCTGCGTAGCCGCCACGGCGGATGAGCGCGCTCGCTGTCCTGTAGCTGCCTTCGATCAGCTGGCTGCGCTGCAGCACGACGGGGTCGTTCGGCGGGCGCGCTCTGATCCACAGGCGCCTGTCTCCCACGTCGAGCAATCCTCCCTGGTAGACGCGCACCGAAGTCACACCCTTGACTGCTTCGATCCGCGATACGGCGTCGCCAGGGTAAAAGCTCGTCGTGGTGAGATCGTTCATCCCCGTTGTGACCCAGACGGATGCGCTGGAGAAGAACTCGACGGTCGCCTTGTCCAGGCCGCGCATGAGGTCGGCCCGCGCCCCGCCGATTGCAACGCTGCCGTAGACGGCGAGCGCAGCGACCCCCGCCAGCGCGACCGCGCGCATCGGCGTGGCGCGCAGCTCCCTGACCGCAAGCACGTGAGCGCTTCCACGCACGTTCTCCCCCAACCTGCCGATCAGATGCGAGCTGAGCCGGAACACGGGCGGAATCAGCGCGAAGGTCGCTATCGCCAGCAGCACGCCGCCCAGCAGCGTGAGGCTTGGCCAGGCCAGGACGATCACCGTGACTATGACCATCAAGCCCGCGGCAAGCAGCCCGAGCGCGCCCTCGGTGCGCCGCGAGAGCCCCTGTTCGACGCCCGCGGCGCGATTGCCCGCCGCGCCGCGTGGCCTGCCCGGCAGAAGATCGAGCGCTGGCTGGGCGGAGGCGAGCAGGGTCGCCAACAGGCCCGCTCCGATCGAGAGCATGACGGTGGCCACCTTCACCACCTCCTCGCCCCCGATCGGGAACGCGAAGGCGAGATAGACGGGCACGTGATCAAAGAAGGCGTGCGATATCGCCAGTCCGAGCCCCACCCCGAGCGCCGAGGCGATGATGCCAAGGACCGCGGCTTCGAACCCGAGCACGAGCAGGACCTGGCGCCAGTCATACCCCTGCATCCGCAGGTCGGCGACGTAGCGGCGCCGCTCCGGCGCAGTCAGCAGCATGGCCGAGAAGGTGAGCAGGAAGCCGACCATGCCTCCGAGCGCGGCGAACATCGTCGTTGCCTGTTCACTTGGATGCGATGTCGCTCGCAGCAGGGAAACTTCTTGGCCGGCCGAGCCGACGAAGAGACCTGGACCGGCGAGCGCCTGGAGTCTGTGTTGCAGCGCCGCCGCAGCGCCGCGCTTGGGGGCAATCAGAAGCTCAGAGATCCTGCCTTGCTTGCCAAGCAATTCCTGGGCGATCGGAAGCAGCGCAACCGCCACCGGGCTGTCGGCCACAGCGCCGATCGTGGAGGTGCCGAGCACGGCGCGCACGACCACTCGCCGCGCATGGCCGCCCGCGAGCACCGTGACCGAGTGGTTGGGCCGCGCGCCAATCGATTCGGCGACCGAGTCGGGCAGACCGATACCCCCAGCGATCAGCGACGCGCCGGCACCGAGGTTCTGGGTGGCCATCCCCCCCATCTGCACGATGCTCGGAGTCACACCTACCATCCGCACTTCCTGGCGACCGCGCGGGCCCTGCAGCTCGACGTTCTGGTGCAGCAGCGGAGCGGCGATCGCCACCCCCGGCAGCTTGGCGGCACGTTCTGAGAGCGCTTCTGGAAAGCCGCCTTCGGTGCGTGCGGCGATTTGCAGGCGCGCCCTGCCGGCGATCGAGCTCGCGAGCGCTTCCGCGGAGCTGAGGATGCTCGTGTTGGCGAGCATCACTCCGAAGATAAGCGCGACGCCGATCGCTATGCCCGTGCCTGCCAGCAGCTCCTGACCGGTGTGTCTACGCAGACGCCAGCCATAGAGGCGGAACAGCATGCTGAGCCGGATCCCGAAGATCCTGGGGTCGAGCGCCCCCTTCACGACAGAGTCGCCATCAGCTCCGCGTCAAGCCCCTCTGAGAGGTGCCCGTCACGAAGCGTGTGCACACGATCAGCGAACTTCCTTGCCTCAGGATCGTGTGTCACAAGCAGACCGGGGATCCGCCTTTCATGGCATATATCGCGCAAGACAGCGAGTATCTCTCTACTGCGCCGCGAGTCAAGACTACCCGTCGGCTCGTCTGCGAGCAGCAAGCGAGGCTCGTTGACGAGCGCCCTGGCGATCGCCACCCGCTGGCGCTCGCCCATCGAGAGCTGGTCCGGCATATGCCGCGCCCGTTCGTGCAAGCCGACTCGCGTAAGCCACGGCTCGGCAAGCCTACGGGCATGCGCCAGCGTGTGGCCGTCGCCGATCAGC
Source organism: uncultured Actinomycetota bacterium (assembly GCA_963790265.1). Lineage (GTDB taxonomy): Bacteria > Actinomycetota > Thermoleophilia > Solirubrobacterales > Solirubrobacteraceae > Palsa-744. The sequence continues at coordinate 1,354,386 of CAWBNT010000001.1, read as the reverse complement.
TTGATGGTGGCATTGTCAAGCGCGCTCGCCCCCGCCATCAGGTGAAATGACTGGAACACGAACCCAACGTCCCGCATCCGGTACCTCGACCCCTCCCGCTCGGACATGCTCCCGACCTGCCGGCCAGCGAAGACGATACTGCCGCTGTCTGGCGCTATCAACCCGGCAGCGAGCAGCAGCAACGTGGTCTTGCCCGATCCGCTTGGCCCGTAGAGAGCGAGGAGCTCCCCCTCGGCCACCAGCAGTGAGACGCCGTCTACCGCCCTGACCGTCTCTCCCGCGCTTCGATAGTGCTTGACCACCTGGTCAAGCTCCAGCGAGCTCACGACAGGCGCACCTCGCTGTCCGGAGCGCGTCCGCCCTGGCCTCCCGGGCTGCGACCGCCCGGGAAGGGAACGACCGTACCCCGGCGCGGCGAGGTGACGTTGATCTCCCCGCCTCCGACCGAGATGACGAGGTCCGCGCCGTGCAGGGGACCCATCTCTTCGGAGGCCACCACGAGCGTCGCACCGATCTCACCCGTTGCACGACGCAGACGCACGAGCAGATCCTCGCGGTCGCTGAGGCGCGGTATCGCCGCGGGCTCGTCAACCAGCAGCATCCGCGGCTCGCGGACGATCGCCCTGGCGAGCATCGCCCGCAGACGCTCTCCGAGCGAGAGCTTGACGGCAAGATCGTCGGCGCTGTCGCTGAGCCCGATCCGCTGGAGCGCCCGCCTGGCGCTGCGACGAGCCTCGCGCAGAGCGACGCCCTCGCAACCGAGCGCGAGCGCCACATAGTCGACCACGCTCTCGCGCGGCTTTGGATGCCAATCGTCGATGCACACCAGTCCGATGTCGCGGCGCAGCAACCGTTCGCGCTCGAGCGCCGACATCCTCGCGGTGTCCACGTCGTCGATCAGGACCCGCCCGACGTCAGGCAGCTCGATGGCGGCCGCGAGCCGCAGCAGCGTGCTCTTCCCAGAGCGGCGGGCGCCGTAGACACCGACGAAGAGGCCACTCTCCACCGAGAACGAAGCGTCCTTCAGAACGACAAGCTGGCGATGCCCATCCGGGTAGGCAGTCGTGACCTCCTCGAACCTGAGCAGCTCGGACCTGCCAGCAGAGCCGTTATTCGCCGGCGACATACTCCGCGATCCGCTGCCTGGTACGCCTCGCCCAGTCGACCTCGGCCTTTAGCTGAGCATCGACCGCATCCCTTGCGCAGTCGATCACCATGCCCCGCCACGATCGCGGCAGCGAGGTCGGCGGCTCGAGCGATTGCGAGAGCTCCAGGCAGTCGCTCTCGTAGCGCTTGAGCGCGTCGAGCAGCCGCGGCGCGTCATCCTCGCGAGCGACCGCGATCTTCGCCTGCAGCACCGAGCGTGCCGCCTCGCGAGGCACGGCTGTCTCTATCCATCGGGTGAGCGCCTGCCTGGCGTGCTCTGTGGGGTGGTAGACGGCGCGCAGCTGGCGCGGGCCATGCTTGCTGGGCTGAACCTCGTAGCGGACGAGTCCAGAGCGTTCCAGATCATCTAGTAGTCGATATACCCGGTTGGCCTCGAGGCGCCATGCCGGGCCGAGGCGCATGTTGAGCCGGTTGGCGAGGTCATATCCATGCCCCGGGCGCTCGAGCACGAGACCGAGCAGGGCGCCCTTCAGCGGCGCCGCGCTGCCTCGCATCCAAACCCCGTCAGCGACCTCGCCAGCCCTCTGAGCGATTGCTGTCATCTTCGGTCGTCCCGTCCCGTCGTTCTGTTCGTTTGCAGGCCTCACGCGCACCTGCGAGGGCACCCGGAGGTTGGCGGTCACAGTGGTTGGCCACATGCCCGCCATGACAAAGACGATACTGCAAACCGAACCAATCGCAACCACCAGGCATGGAATGATTCCATTATGCAAACCCCTACGTGAATGTCATACAATGGTCGCCGCCCGCGCTCTGGATCACCTTGCAAATCCTGAGATCCCCACTTTCTCCAGTGTGAGCAAGCGCTTTTGCGGTATCCAAGCCGATTCCAGGCCAGAGCAGCGCTTCTTCCCGCACCGGCGACACCTTGACCCACCGTGCCGGCTCGACGCGAGCCATGCAATCTCGACCCGTTCACAGAACCGCAAATCAGGAGCTTTAAAGTCAGAAACACTTCACACAAACTCAGCCGCTCCCGATCTCCTCGCGGTGGAGCAGGCGGCGCCCAGCCGGCACTGCCGCCGCGTCCGATGGCATGCCTGGATCCGCATGACGGAAAAAACGCCAGCGTGTGCGGCGCCACAGGCGTGGAGGTCACCGCGCCGTTGGGCAGCTCTCGCCTCCGCCGCCGCGATCTTCCTCATTGCCGAGCCGGTGGCCGGCGCAAGAGCAGTGCCTCACCTCCCGCCCGGACCACCGCCGGCAATAAGGACGCTGCTGCCTATCGCGAGCGGCGCCTCAGAGCACGTCAGCCTGCAGACCGGCTTCTCGCCGTACAAGCTGGGGGCCTCGACGACCATCCAATTCGGATTTCGCGTGGAGGCACCTCCGAACACCGTACCTCAGCCACTGATCGGGATAAACCTCGCGCTACCGCAGGGTCTTGGAGCCGCCACCTCGCGACTGGGTCTGGCCAACTGCTTCGCCCACACCTTCTATGAAAAGGGGCTGGCTGGCTGCCCGCCGAACTCGCTGGTGGGACGCGCGACCGCGACCGCGACGGTGCCGATCGGCCCAGCTCTGATCAAAGAGGAAGTCCACATCGGACTCACCGCGACCGCGACCGCCTCGCAGGGTAAGAACCTCGAAATCCTCTACGCAGCCGAAGGGCTCATGCCGGTCTTCTCGGAGCTCCTCTTCCGTGGGGAAATCCTCGAAGCCGACCCGCCCTACGGCGAGGACATCGACACGTTCATCCTTCCGATCGAAACGCTGCCCGAAGCGCCTTACGCCTCGGTGGTCGACATGCACGCCACAATCGGCCCGGAGGGCATCACCTACACGGACACCGGGTGGCATACCAGCCCGAGGGTGTCACGCTGCCGCAGCGATGCCCCAAGGCAGGCTTCAAGTTCGCAGCGACCTTCACCTTCCTGGACCAGGCCACGAAGGTGCTCCATCTGACCGTGCCCTGCCCGGCTCTTCCCACCGCCCGCCGTGGGGCGAGCGGTGGCTGAGCAAAGCCGCTTCCGACTATTCAGCCGGAGCTCGGCACGGCCGATAGATAGCGGTGAGCCGGCACGCTAATCCCAATAGCTCGAATATTCAGCCGTGGCTCAGCATGCCGGCGACCATCACCGCTTGCGTCGCTGCGCTCACCCTGCTCGGCGTGTTCCTGCTCTACCAGCAGGCGAGCAGCACCGCCACACAGCAGCAGCGAGCCGACGCCTCCAGGGCCCGCACGGGGCTGCGGGACGTCCTGGACACCGCGGTCGGCCGAGTGCAGGACGTGGCTGCCGCAGCAAGCGAGCATTGGCCAAGCAGCTCGCAGTTCGACGGGCTGGCGGACGGCCTGCTGCAGAGCCAGGCGCTGGATCGCGTCTCGCTCGTGCTCTACCTCACCGGCCGCGAACGAGCGGGCTACGAACGAGCGCACGGCGAGATATACCTGCTGCGAGAACCGCCCGCCCCGCCTCCTGGCGCACCCGCCCCGCCGCCCCCGGGCGCAGTCCCCATGCCGGGTCTCGCGCCAGCCCTGCCGCCGCCCCCCGGAGGCCGCCCACCCAGCTTCGGAACGGCTGCCCCGCCCGCGCTCGAGCGCGCTCCGACCGCGCGCAGCTACTTCGTGCTCGCCAGCGAGGTGCAGCGGCAAAGCGGTGGCGCGCCGATCGGCACCGACATAGGCGCAGAACAGCGCCGCCACATAGCGCTGCTCGCAGCGGCCGCGACCGGCACGCCGCAGGCCACTGCGCCCGTCGCACCGACCGGGCAGGCGAGCGCGCAACCGTCGGTCACTGCGCTATACGCGCCCGTGTACCGCGCCGGCATGCCCACGCATACCCCAGTCGAGCGACTCGCCGCGCTGCGCGGCTTCGTCACGACCGGCTATCACTTCAGCCAGCTTGGCCCGCTGATCGCCGAAAGGCTTCCCTCTCACCTCGCCTTCGCCCTGCGCGACGGTGAGGTCGCGATCGCCGCGCGGGGCCGTCTCTCGCAGCCCCTGAGCACTCTCGTCCCGGTCGCCGGCCGCAACTGGACCCTCTCTGTCGGCCTGCCGTCGCTTGACCTCTCGCTCGTGCTCGACGCCGCGCTGGCCGGAGGAGCGCTCACGCTCCTGTTCTGCTGGATCAGCATCGAGGCATACCGGCGGCAGCGCTTTGCGGTCAGCCTGCTCGAACGCCGCGGCGCCGAGCGCGAGAGTGCCGAGAGCGCCCTGGCGACAGCCGAGGAGCGCTTCAGGACCGCCTTCTCGGAGGCGCCGATCGGGATCGCGCTGACCTCGCCCGACGGCCGTCATCTGCAGGTCAACAGGGCGCTGCAGCGGATCAGCGGATACGACGATCGCAAGCTCCTGGAGCTGCCCGCCGCCCAGCTCACCCACCCCGACGATCGCCGTGCCGACGAGCTCGCGGTCGCCTTCATGCTCAGCGGGCAGCTGCGCGTCTACGACGTCGAGAAGCGACTGGTCAAGGCTGACGGGCAGATCGCGTGGGTGGCTGTCCACACGACGCTCGTCCGCGACGAGCAGGGCGCGCCCGCCTACTTCCTCACCCAGGTGGAGGACATCACCGCTCGCCATCACTACGAGACGCGTCTGCAGCACATGGCCGACCACGACCCGCTCACCGGGCTGCTCAACCGACGCGCCTTCGAAAGGTCGCTCACCGAGCATCTTCAGCGCCGCAAGGACGGTCGCGACGGCGCCGTGCTCGTGCTCGACCTCGACGACTTCAAGCACGTCAACGACACGCTCGGTCACAGCGCCGGCGACGATCTGATCGTGCGCGTCGCCGAGGCGCTCGTGCAGAAGCTGCGTAGCGAGGACGTGATCGCCCGCCTGGGGGGCGATGAGTTCGCGATCCTGCTGTGCAGCGGAGAGCAATCCCAGATCGACCACGTCGCCAGGCTGCTGCTGGAGACGGTGCGCGAGCAGCGCGCGGCACGCGGCCATGGCGGTCGCGAGCGGCCGATGACCGCGAGCATCGGCATCGCGCCGCTGGACGGACGCAAGGCGATGAGCGCAGAGGAGGCGCTCACCGCAGCCGACCTTGCGATGTACGACGCCAAGGAGTCGGGTCGCGACCGCTACGAGACATACGGCGGCCAGACCGATGCGCCCCATCAGGCCGCCGAGGCGCCGCACGCGAAGGCGCGCATCGAGACGCGCCTGGAGTGGGTGGAGCGCATCAGAGCAGCCCTGGACGAAGACCGGCTCGTCCTGCACGCGCAGCCGGTCGTGCACGCGGCCAGCGGTGCCACCACCCAGCACGAGCTGCTCATCAGGATGCTCGAGGAGGACGGCTCGCTGATCCAGCCGAGCGCCTTCCTGCCGATCGCCGAGCGCTACGGGCTGATCCGCGAGATCGACCGCTGGGTGATCGGGCGCGCGATCGCGATGCTCGGTCGCCAGCGCGCCGAGGGCAGGACACCCGTGATCGAGATCAACCTCTCAGGCCAGTCGCTCAGCGACCCCGATCTCGCCGAGTACGTGGGAGGCGCGCTCAGCGACGCCGAGGTCGACCCCAAGCAGCTGATCTTCGAGGTGACCGAGACCGCCGCGATCGGCAACATGGCAGCGGCGCAGGGCTGCGCCGAGCGCCTTGGCGCGCTCGGCTGCCGTTTCGCGCTCGACGACTTCGGCGCCGGCTTCGGCTCGTTCTACTACCTGAAGCACCTGCCCTTCGACTTCATCAAGATCGACGGCGAGTTCGTGCGCAGCTGCACCGTCGATCCCACCGACCGCCTCGTGGTCAGAGCCGTCGTCGAGCTTGCCCGCGGCATGGGCAAGCTCACGATCGCCGAGTTCGTGGGCGACCAGCAGACGCTCTCGGTGTTGCGCGAGCTGGGCGTCGACTATCTCCAGGGCTTCCATCTGGGCAAGCCCGCGCCGCTTGAGCGTTGGCTCGCCTACGCCGAGGGAGAGGGCCAGCGGCCCGACGAGCAGCCGCAGGATGCAGAGCTCGCCAGCACGCACGGCGAGTAGGCCCTCGGGAGACACTGAGCACCGCCCAAAGGATCGGCCCGCCGGGGGCAGCGGGCCGATCGGGGAGGGAATGAGGGAGGGATGCTCCTCGCAGCATGTGTTGCCCGGAGGCTGAGAAATCAAACCTCTGAACGTCCGGCTGGAAACGTCCTTGGGGAGCTGGGTTGCCGCCGGCCTTCGAAACAGGCTCTCAGGCCAGACGTGCGATCGCGATGCTCGCCTCGCCGCCGGCGCTGCGTCGACGCCGGCCCTCCTTCGCCGCGTACAGGTGACGATCTGCCTTGGCAAGGCAGGCATCGAGATCCTCGCCCGACAGCCATTCGCATACGCCCGCCGACCATCTGACCGGCAGACCCGGCGCACGCAGGCGCTCCAGCGCATCGTCCGCCTCGCCACCGCGCGTGCCCGGCAGCAGCAGTACGAACTCGTCCCCGCCGTGACGCGCGAGCACGTCTCCGGCACGCAGCCGCTCGCGCCACGCCTGCGCGACATCGGCGAGCAGGCGGTCGCCGGCGGCGTGCCCGAAGCTGTCGTTGACCTCCTTGAAGCCGTCGAGGTCGAGCACGGCTATGCAGAGGGGCGTCTTGGAGCGATCCGCGATCGCGCGCTCGCGTACCGCGGCCGCCAGAAAGCCGCTGCGGTTGAGCAGCCCCGTGAGATGATCGGTGCCCGCCTGCTGACGCAGGCTCTCGTTCAGGCGCGAGAGCACGAAGCCGAGCGCGCCGACGGTGCAGGTGACAACCAGCCAGACGAGCACCACGTTGGAGAGGCCACCGATCAGAAGCGCCGTCGTAAAGCTGGCGACGATCACCGCGATCTCCGCGGCAACCACCTTCGGTGGAAAGAAGTGCGCTGCGTAGACCGCGATCCACGTGTACATGAAAGCGGTCATCGTCACCCCGCCCCGCGTGCTGGCGAACGCGATCACCGCGCTCTCCATCAGAATCGCGACCGCCATCGCGATCTCGAATGCGGCCAGCGGCAGCCTCGCGCCCCAGACCCAAAGCCAGAGCGCGATCAGGCAGGCGAGCGCTCCGACGCCCGCCTCGAGATGGACCGGCGCATTCGAGCTGAATGGCTTGGCGAGCGAGATCAGCGCAGCGATTCCCCCAAGGAGGAACATCAGCGACGCGGTCCAGGCAATCTGTGGCCGGGCTTCGCCGAGGCGCAGCTGCCGTGGCAGCGACCTTGGGTGTGCAAAGCGCATCGAGGGCACCTCGGTCTTGTCGGCTGCCCGCCCTGGCAGCTTGAGCCTTCATGCCGCCCACGAGGCCGTATTCGCGGCATTTCCGGACCCAGGACGCGCCGCTGTTCCGCCATCGGGACGGCACCGCCGAGGATCCGCACTACGCTGTGAGCAGGATGTCGATCTTCTCCCGCAAGAGCCCAACGCCGGTCGATGCGACAAGCGCGCTGCCGGGCCGCGAGAGCCCGATCCTGACCGGCGGCAGCCACGCTGTGCTTGGCCGCCCGCTTCATCCGCCGTTTCCACCCGGCAGCGAGCAGGCGATCTTCGCGCTGGGCTGCTTCTGGGGCGCCGAGCGTATCTTCTGGCAGATGCCGGGCGTCTACGTGACGGCGGTCGGCTACGCGGGCGGGCTCACTCCGAACCCGACCTACGAGGAGGTCTGCAGCGGCAGGACAGGCCACGCCGAGGCGGTGCTCGTGGTCTTCGAGGCGCAGGCGATCTCCTACGAGCAGCTGCTGCAGGCCTTCTGGGAGGGTCACGACCCCACCCAGGGCATGCGCCAAGGCAATGACCGTGGCACCCAGTACCGCTCCGCGATCTACTGGACCTCAGAGGCCCAACGCGATGCCGCGATCGCCTCCAAGGATGCCTACCAGAAGATGCTCGATGCCTCCGGCTACGGGCCGATCACGACCGAGATCGCGCAGGCGGGTTCCTTCTATTACGCCGAGGAGTACCACCAGCAGTACCTCCAGAAGAACCCGGGGGGCTACTGCGGCCTCGGCGGCACGGGCGTGAGCTGCCCCGTGGGCCTCGCCACGGGCGGCTGAGGCATCTCTGTACATCCGGGGGACGGAGGGCCGCATGCGGCCCTCCGCGGGACGGCGCATGCGCCGTCCCGGACAGCGGCGCATGCGCCGCTGTCCACATGAGGACGCCATCCACGAAGCGCCGCGGCGGCCGGACATCCTGTCCGACCGCCGCATACGGCACTTCGAGGGGGTACTGCTCTGGCCCGGGCTAGGAGGAGCCGCCCTGCATCGCCGCGGGCGCAGGTGTTGGCTGCCAGCTCGGCGCATGCGGCCCTCCGAGCGTCGGCACGTCCGAGGGGTAGACCTCGTTGCCGTGGATCGCGTGATCGCCGATCTCCAGCTCCTCGTCGGAGAGTCGCAGCGGGATGACGAGGCCGACCAGCTTGAGGATGATGAAGGTCGCGATCGCGTTGAAGACGATCACGAACAGGCCCGTCTCGGCCTGCCAGCGCAGCAGCGTCCAGCTGCCGTTGATCACGCCCGCGACCCCGGGCAGGCTGGCCGTTCCGTGGATCCCCGGGTACTCGACTATCGCCGGGTCGGCGAGCACTCCCACCATCAGGCCGCCCACCAAACCGGCTATGCCGTGCGTGTAGATCACCCCGAGCGTGTCATCGACGCTCCTGAACATCGGCGCCCTGGAGAGGAAGCGGATCGACATCCACACGATCGTGGAGGCGACGACGCCCATCACGAGCGCCCCCCAGCCGTTGATGAAGCCGGCCGCGGGCGTGATCGCCACGAGGCCCGTGATCATTCCGTTGACCGAGCCGATCAGCGATGGCTTTTCGCGGAAGATGTAGTCCCATGCGATCCAGACGAGCATCGCCACCGCGGTGCAGAGGTTCGTGTTCAGCACCGCCGCAGAGGCGTTCGCGCCGGCGTAGTAGGAGTCGCCTCCGTTGAAGCCGTTCCAACCGAGCCACAGCAGGCCCGCCCCGACGGCGACCATCAGCAGGTTGTTGGGGGCGTCGACCTCTCTGTCTCTTTGCAGCCGCGGCCCGATCACAGCCGCCGCGACGAACCCTGAGATACCCGCCGAGAGGTGGATGACGTACCCGCCTGAGTAGTCGAGGGCGCCGTGGGCGGCGAAGTAGCCGCCGCCCCAGATCAGGAAGGCGTCGATCGTGTAGACGACCGTGATCCAGATCAGCACGAACGGGATCCATGCCTTGAAGTTGATCCGCCCAAGGACCGAGCCGAGCATCAGGATCGGCGTGATGGCCGCGAATACGAACTGGAAGTAGGCCAGGGTCGCGGTCGGGAAGTGGAAGGCCGGGCCCGTCGTTATCGACGGGATCACCGCCTGCCCCTCCTCGGCCACGTGCCCGAGGATGCTGCCAGGCTGTCCCAGGAAGGTGTCGAAGAACCCGCTGCCTTTTCCGATCGGCACGCCGAAGCCCATCTTGAACGCCCACAGCACCCAGGCGACCAGCACGAGCGAGAACGCGACGAAGGTGAGCATCATGCTGTTGACGGACCAGCGCTTCTGCATGACCCCGCCGTAGAGCACCGCAAGGCCGGGGACGCTCATCAGTCCGACCAGCGTCGCCGCCGTCATCTGCCAAGCGTTGTCGCCTGGATTCAGCCACGATGGGTATGAGAGCCATTCAGCTACGGCCAAGATGGGCATATGCCTCCATTTCCTTAGGGACGCTGCCGCGCCTCCGGCTTGGACCCAGGAGGCACGGCACTGCTAGGAGAGCATCAAATCCGGCATCCCAGCGGCACGGTAGGGAGGCTTGGCCAACACTTGGCCATGTGGTTTCGACATCTGTAGAAGGCGCCCCTTGCGGCGCCGCGAGGCCCGCTCAGAGTGTCCCGTAGGGCAACCCGGCCTGCCTGCAGGCAGCCTTCAGCGCACCGTGTGCCGCCAGGCCCGGGTTTTCGGCGGGGTCGGCGCACATGGCGCGCGCCCGCGCGCCGCACGCGTGCGTGATGGCAGCACCGAGCGTGCTTGCGAAGGTGACTTCGATGCAACCGGCGCGGTGCTTCGGGGCGTTGGCGGACGCGATCAGGACAACCGCGATCGCCGCCGCGATCAGGCTGGCGCCTGCCCCTGCGAGCGCCAGCCGAGCGCCGCGCGGCCAGCGCAGAGGCTCCGAGAGTCGCTTCTGCTGGCCGACCATCACCACAGGCGCATCACCATCGCCCGATTCTCGCAGGCGCCGCCTTCAGGAGGGCTTCTCAGGCGAGAACTGCAGCGCTGCAGAGTTGATGCAGAAGCGCTGGCCGCCGGGACCGGGGCCATCGTCGAAGACGTGGCCGAGGTGACCGCCGCAACGGCGACAGCGCACCTCGGTGCGTTTCATCAGGAAGCTGTTGTCGGAGCGAAGCTCGACCGCCTCCGCGAGGGCTGGCTCGGTGAAGCTCGGCCAGCCGGTGCCTGAGTCGAACTTGGACTGCGAATCGAAGAGGTCCGCGCCGCAGCCGGCGCAGGCGTACATGCCCGAGTCCTTGTTGAAGAGGAGGCTGCCGGTGAATGGCGCCTCGGTGCCCGCCTTGCGCAGCACCTCGTACTGCTCGGGAGTGAGCTCGTCGGCCCACTGCTCCTCGCTCCTGTCCACCTTCGTCTCGTCCATGCCCACGTTGTAGCAGCGACGCCGCTGCTATAGTCATTCTTACGTTTACGTAAGATAATCTTCATGCAGACAAGCACCGTCGACATACGAGCGAGATCGCGCCTGGCAACGATCTCAGAGGACCACTACAAGTGGTGGGCACTCTCATGCACGAGCCTTGGGATGCTGCTCGCCGCGACCAACTCGGGCACGCTGATAATTGCCCTGCCAAGCCTGGAGCGCGCTTTGCACACGAGCCTGCTCGCCCTGGTCTGGGTGATCCTCGCCTACATGATCGCCGCCACCGTGCTGGTTCTGAGCGCGGGCCGGCTCTCGGACCTCTTCGGCCGCAAGCGCGCCTACGTCGGCGGCTTTGCGGTGTTCGCGTTCGCCTCGCTTGGCGCCGGCTTCTCCTCCGGCGCAACGGAGCTGATCCTGTGGCGGATCCTGCAGGGCATCGCCTCGGCCTTCCTGTTTGCCAACGCCCCCGCGCTGGTGACCGACGCCTTCCCCAAGCGCCAGCTCGGCCTGGCGATGGGCGCCAACACGATGATCGCCGCGGTCGGCCTCGTGCTCGGTCCCGTGCTCGGCGGCGCCCTGGTGGCGATCTCCTGGCACTGGGTCTTCTGGTTCAACGTCCCGATTGCGCTGGCGGGGGCGGCGTGGGCGGCGATCGTGCTGCGAGAGCTGGCAAAGCCAGACTCGGTGCGCGGCTACGATCTGCCCGGGACCGCGACGTTCGTCCTCGGCCTCACAGGGCTCGTGCTCGGCGTCTCGCGCGGCGGGCTCTCCGGGTGGGGCGATCCGATCGCGCTCGGCGGCCTGATCGCAGCCGCGGTGCTGCTGCCGGCCTGGGTGGCGATCGAGCGCCGTACCACCGTGCCCATGCTCGACCTGAGCCTGTTCGCCAACCGCCTCTTCGGCGCCGCCGCAGCCGCGGCGCTGATCAACGGGCTCGCCCGCTTTGCGCTCATGTTCGTCTTCGTCTTCTACTTCCAGGGCGCCCAGGGGGCCGACCCGATCACCGCCGGCATAGAGCTGATCCCCCTCGCGCTCGGCATGCTGATCGCCTCGCCGATCGCAGGCATCTACGCCGACCGGCACGGCTCTCGCGGCCTGGCCGCCGCCGGGATGGCGCTGACCGGCGCCGGCCTTGCCGCGATGAGCACCCTGCAGGTCCACTCGCCCTACTGGCAGAGCGCGCTGTGGCTGAGTATCGTCGGCGTCGGCTCCGGCATGTTCAACAGCCCCAACACGTCGGCAATGATGGGCGCGGTGCCGGCACACAGGCGCGGCATCGCCGCCGGCGCGCGCACGCTGCTGCAGAACACCGGGGCGGTGCTCTCGATCGCGCTCGTGCTCGCGGTGATCACCTCGGCGATCCCGAAGTCGACCCTGTTCGCGATCTTCTCGGGCTTGACCAAAGGGCTCTCGGATGCGAAGCTCGCGCCGTTCATCGCCAATATGCATCTGGCGCTGTGGATCCTGGCGGGCATCGCAGCACTGGGCGTGCTGGTCTGCCTGATGCGCCCGCGGCATGTGGTGGTGGCCGAGGCGTCCCGCCAACCCGACCAGGCACGGCCCAAGCCGCGCACCATGGATGCCAGCGCAAGCGCATGAGAGACCTCCTCACACCATCGACATGAGCGTTCTGGAGGACAGCACCACGCAGACTGCCACGAGCTCAGCCTCGCGCCAGACGCTGCGCATTGGCGAAGTCGCAAAGCTCGTGGGCACGACGCCGCGCACGATCCGCTACTACGAGGAGATCGGGCTGCTGCCAGAGTCGCCCGACCGCGCTTCCGGAAGCCACCGGCTCTACTCGACCGACGAGGTCGAGCGACTGCTGGAGGTGATCCGCCTGAAGAATCTGCTCGGCGTCTCCCTGGAGGAACTGAAGACGCTGCTGGCCGCCGAGGAGGCCCGCTCAGCGGTCCGGGCAGAGCTGAAACGCGAAGACGTCGAGCCGCAGCGGCGGCACAGGCTGCTGCAGGAGGCGCTCGGCCACATCGAGCGCCAGCTTGAGCTGGTGCGCGGCAGGGCCGCCGAGCTCGAGAAGCTGCAGGCCGAGCTCTCGGAGACCAGAGCCAGGGTGCGCCGCAAGATCAAGGCCCTGGACTCGAAGACCGACGGCTGAACGAGCGCGGAACCGAGCAGCTACGCGAGATCCCTTGACTTCAAGTCAACTCGAGACTCTGGTCTCACGCAAGCCTTGGCAGGCGGCCTTCTACTGTGATCTGGACGGGGCGCCCGCACTCGGAAAGGAGCGAAGCGATGGAACGTAAGTGGTGGACACTGATCGCCGTCTCGGTGGCGATCTTCATGTTGCTGCTCGACATCACCGTCGTAAATGTCGCCCTGCCCTCGATCCAGCGCGACCTGCACTCCTCCTTCTCGGACCTCCAGTGGGTCGTGAACGCCTACGCGCTCACGCTGGCGGCCTTCCTGCTGACCGGCGGATCGATCGCCGACCTGATCGGCCGCAAGCGGGTCTTCCTCGCCGGCCTGGTGGTCTTCACCTGCTCCTCGGCGGTCTGCGGCCTCTCCTCCAGTCCCCTGATGCTGAACCTCGCGCGCGCCGTCCAGGGCGTGGGCGGGGCAATGATGTTCTCGACCTCGCTGGCGCTGATCGCCCAGGCCTTCCAGGGCCGCGATCGCGGGACCGCATTCGGGGTCTTCGGCGCGGTCACGGGCGCCGCGGTCGCGATCGGTCCCGTGCTCGGCGGCGTGATCACCTCGGGAATCGGCTGGAAATGGATCTTCTTCGTCAACGTACCGATCGGCATCGTGGCGGTCGCGGTGACGCTGATGCAGGTGGCGGAGTCGAAGGACCCCAATGCGCGGGGCGTGGACTGGATCGGGCTGATCAGCTTCTCCGGAGCCCTGTTCATGCTCGTATACGCGCTCTCGCAGGGCAACGAAAAGGGCTGGGGCTCGACCTTCATAGTCGGCTTCCTGATCGCCGCGGCCGCCCTGCTGATCGTGTTCGTTCTCGCAGAGGCAAAGCAATCGCGCCCGATGCTCGACCTCTCACTGTTCAAGCGGCCCGCATTCGCAGGCGCGAACATCGTCGCCTTCTCGGTCTCGGCGTCAATCTTCGCCATGTTCCTCTATCTGACCCTCTACATCCAGGACGTCCTCGGCTACAGCGCTCTGCAGGCCGGCCTGCGGTTCCTGCCCGTGACGCTGCTCTCCTTCGCCGTGGCGCCATTCGCCGGCCGGATGAGCGTGCGCATGCCGGTGCGGCTGCTGCTCGGAGCAGGGCTCGCGCTGGTGGGAGCCGGACTGGTGGCGATGACCGCCGTCGATGCGACCAGCAGCTGGACGACGCTGATCCCCGGCTTCGTGCTTGCGGGCGCGGGCGTGGGCTTGATAAACCCGCCGCTGGCCTCGACCGCGATCGGAGTCGTCCACCACTCCCGCAGCGGGATGGCCTCCGGCATCAACAGCACCTTCCGCCAGGTGGGGATCGCGACGGGCATCGCGGGCCTGGGAGCCGTCTTCCAGCACGAGGTGATCAGCACGACCTCGAGCCGCCTCGCCGCCGCCGGGCAGGCGCACGCCGTCCAGTCCGCCGCGCACGGGCAGCTCTCCACCCTGCTGCAGTCCGGCGAGGTCGGCCGCATCTTCGGCGCTCTGGCGCCCGCGGCCCGCGCTGCGCTGGAGCACTCCTACCGGGTCGGCTTCACCGAAGCGTTCGGCACGATCCTGATCATCGCCGCGGCGATCGCCTTCCTCGGCGCAGTGCTCGCGCTCGTACTGGTCAGGCCACGCGACTTCGTCACCTCCGAGGCCCCGGAGGAGGAGCGCGCGCCGGCGGCCGAGCAGATCAGTGCGGTCGCAGGTTGAGATCCCCTTCGCAGGGCCTCACCCACAGCTGGGAGACCGTTCGCCTTCGCCAGAGTCCCGGCGTGCATAGCCCCGGCACTCCAGGACCGGCACACGCGGATATCGCGGGTAGGAGGCATCCTCCCGCGAGCGGTTGCACAACGAGAAGCGCGAGCCCCGCGTGTTGGGAACGACGCGCTGGAAGCTGCAGGTCTCGCAGAGGCCCGCGGACGGCCCGCGGCCTGCGGTCGGCGAGGTCTTGCCAGGCATCGCGCCAGCCTAGCCGGCGCGCCTGCTGCGCAGCGCAATGTTCTCCATGCGATAATAGTTGACTAAGCAACTATGATGATCTTCAGACGACTCCTCGGATTCCTGGCGCCCTACCGGCGCGGAATGATCGTCTCGTGGTCGCTTGCGAGCCTTGCGATGGTGGGGACCGTCGCGCTGCCGAAGCTCACGGGCAACGCGGTGGAAGCGGTCCAGAAGGGCGTGAGCCACGCAGGTCGCCACCAGCTCGCTGCCCAAAGCCACGACCGGCACACGCTGCTGGTCCTCGCGATCGCGATCGTCGCGGTCGTGCTCGCCCGCTGGGCGCTGACCTACTGGCGGCGGATGATCGCGGGCAGGGTCTCGCTCGGCGTGGAATACGACCTGCGCGAGCGTCTCTACGGACACCTCCAGCGCCTGGAGCTGGGCTTCTTCGACCACCAGCAGACTGGCCAGCTGATGTCCAGGGCGACGGTCGACCTGCAGGCCGTGCGCTTCTTCCTGGGCTACGGGCTGGTATTCATCCTGCAGTCGGTCCTGACGATCGCGCTGGCCGGCGTGGTGATGATCGCGATCAACCCGACGCTCGGGCTGATCTCGCTGGCGCCGGTGCCCTTCGTGGTCGTGATCTCCTACCGCTACGGACGCAGGGCCCGCCCGGCGATCCAGGAGACCCAGCAGCGCATCGGCGAACTGACCGCTGACGCCGAGGAGAACATCTCCGGCGTGCGTGTCGTGAAGGCCTTCGCGCGCGAGCCGCACCAGCTGGAGCGGTTTCGCCGCACCGTCGGGCGCGTCTTCAGCCAGGCGATGGTCGCCACCCGCCTGGAAGCGACCTACAACCCGATGATCGCGTTCCTGCCTCAGCTCGGCCTTGCGGCCGTGCTGCTGATCGGCGGGCAGGCCGTGATCCACGCGCACCTCTCGCTCGGCCAGTTCACCGCCTTCTACCTCTACCTGAACATGCTGATCACGCCGATGCGATCCCTGGGCGTGACGCTCAACCTCGCCCAGCGGGCGACCGCCTCGGGCGCCCGCATCTTCCAGGTGCTCGACCGCGAGCCGCGGCTGACCGAGGCCCCTGAGGCGCCGCCGCTTCCGCCCGGCAGCGGCCGCGTCCAGCTCCAGAAAGTCAGCCTGCGCTACGAGGACACTAACGACGAGCTGAACGCCCCGGCGCAGCAGGCCGCGCATGACGCCGCCAGTGGCAACGGGACCGCAAACGGCGCGGCTGTAAACGGCCTTGCCCTGCCCGCCACCAGCGGACACCCGACCGCCCCGGCCGGCCGCACGGTGCTGCACGACGTCGACCTCGACGTGCCGGCCGGTCGCACGCTCGCGCTCGTCGGCGCCACCGGCTCCGGCAAGACGAGCCTGGTCGCGCTGCTCTCGCGGCTGTACGACCCGGCCGAGGGCAGGGTCCTGCTCGACGGCGCAGACATACGCGAGGTGAGCCTCGCCTCGCTGCGCGGCGCGGTCGCGGTCGTCAGCGACGACCCGTTCCTGTTCTCGGCCTCGGTCGCCGAGAACATCGCATACGCGCGCCCCGAGGCGATGAGCAGCGAGATCGAAACGGCCGCAAGGCGTGCCCAGGCGCACGACTTCATCGCGCGACTGCCCGAGGCCTACGAGACCCAGATCGGCGAGCGCGGACTCACCCTCTCGGGCGGCCAACGCCAACGGATCGCGATCGCAAGAGCACTGCTGGCAAACCCACGGGTGCTCGTGCTCGACGACGCGACCTCCTCGGTCGACGCCTCGACCGAGCGCTCGATCAAGCTCGCGCTGGCGGAGGCGATGGCCGGACGCACCACCTTCGTGATCGCGCACCGCCTCTCCACGATCGCCCTGGCGCAGGAGATCGTCGTGCTGGACGGCGGGCGCATCATCGCCCAGGGCGATCACGAGGAGTTGCTGGAGATCTCCGAGCTCTACCGCGAGATCGTCGAAAAGGGCCTGCCCGAGAACGTCTTCCTGACCACGGAGACGCGGGAACGGGAGGTGAGCGGGCTGTGAGCCCTCCAGGCGGCGGGCGCGGCGGCGGGCGCGGGCTTGGGCCGGGCACGGCCCGCGGCGGCCATCAGTGGGACGGCGAACGCCAGAGCAAGGGCAGCAGGGGCCGCAACCTGCGCGCGCTGCTTGACCTGCTGCGCCCCTACCGCCTGCGCGTGAGCGCGATGCTCGCCTCGCTGCTGATCGGCACAGCGGCCGGGCTGGCGCCGCCGCTGCTGGCCAGGCGGGCGATCGATAAGGGCATCGACCAGCACAACGTGAGCACGCTCGTGATCGTCGTGATCGCCTTCCTTGCTTCGGCGATCCTCGTCTGGATCACGACCTACCTGCAGACCTACCTCGTCGGCTGGGTGGGCCAGCGCTCGCTGGCCGACCTGCGCATCAGGATCTTCAAGCATCTCCAGCAGCAACCGATCGGCTTCTACGAGAGCCGGCCCGCGGGCGTGCTGATCTCGCGCATCACAAACGACGTCGAGGCGCTCGAAAGCCTGGTCACCGACTCGGTGGTGACGCTGTTCCAATCCGGGCTGACGCTGATCGGCGCGATCGGCGTGCTGATCTACCTCGACTGGAAGCTCGCCCTGCTGACCTTCTGCGTCGTGCCCTTCGTCGCGGGTGGCAGCATCTGGTTTCGGCTGGTCTCCGCCGGCGCGTTCCGGCGCACGCGGGAGACGATCGGCGCGATCACCGCCTACCTGCAGGAGACGCTCTCGGGCATCAGGGTGGTACGCAGCTTCGGCCAGGAGAGCCGCCACGAGGCCACCTTCGCGCAGCTCAACCAGGACAACTCCGACGCGAACATGGTGACGGTGCGCCTGAACGCCGCCTACTTCCCGGCGGTGGAAATGCTCTCTGGCGTCGCGCTGGCGGTGATCGTGCTCTTCGGCGGCTACCAGGCGATCTCCGGGCACATCACCGCTGGCACCGTGGTCGCGTTTGTCGCCACCCTCTCCTACCTCTTCGAACCGATCCAGCAGCTCTCCCAGCTCTACACCACATACCAATCCGGGATGGCGGCGCTGGAGAAGATATTCCTGCTGCTGGACACCAAGCCAACCCTCGAAGATCTGCCGGGCGCGCGATCTCTAGGCGAGATCGCGGGCGACCTACGCTTCGAGGACGTCTCCTTCGGCTACAAGCCGGACGTGCTGGCGCTGCGCGACGTCGACCTGCACGTGCCGCCGGGAGAGACGGTCGCGCTCGTAGGTGCCACAGGAGCGGGCAAGTCGACGATCGCAAAGCTCGTGGCGCGCTTCTACGACCCGACCGCCGGCAGGATCCTCGTCGATGGCCAGGACCTGCGCCAGGTCTCGAGCCACTCGCTGCGCTCTCAGATGGGGATCGTTCCGCAGGAGGCGTTCCTGTTCGCCGGCAGCGTGGCCGAGAACATCGCCTTCGGGCGCCCCGACGCCAACCTGGCGCAGATCCGAGCGGCCGCAGACGCCGTCGGCGCGGACGAGTTCATCTGCGATCTGCCAGATGGCTACGACACCCAGATCGGCGAGCGCGGTGGCCAGCTCTCCGCCGGCCAGCGCCAGCTGATCGCCTTCGCACGCGCACTGATCGCCGAGCCGCGCATCCTGATCCTGGACGAGGCAACCTCGAACGTCGACCTGCATAGCGAGGGTCGCATCGAGGAGGGTCTGCGCACCCTCCTTCAAGGCCGCACCTCGGTCGTGATCGCCCACCGTCTCTCCACGATCAGGCAGGCCGACCGGATCGTGCTGCTGGAGAACGGCAGGATCGCCGAGGAAGGCACGCACGAGGAGCTCGTCGCTGCCCGGGGCCGCTATCACGAGCTGTACAACGACTGGGCGGCTCAGGCCGTGGCCTGAGCCGGATAGGGCGGTCAATCAGCGCACGGCGATAGCTCCGGGACAGGGACTCGAACCCCAAATTCGACATCCAGAGTGTCGCGTGTTGCCAATTACACCATCCCGGAACGGAAGACGTCTCCGCGAAGCATAGTCGGTCGATCGCGTCTGCCGTCCGCACCTGATGCGAACATGTGTTCGTCTTGGAGACCGCGGCAACAAGAGTGGCAGCACTGCTGCAGGCGGGTCGCTCTCGCGCTGAGATCGCGCAAGAGCTGGGGATCTGCAAGTCGACTGTCAGCTATCACGTCCGCCGGCTCGGCGGCAGGATCGACGCGCGCTCCGCCGCGCGCTACGACTGGCCTGCGATCCAGCGATATCACGACCGGGGCCACAGCCTCAGCCAGTGCATCGACCGTTTCGGCTTCTCAAAGCAGGCGTGGCACGCAGCCAAGAAACGCGGCGTGCTCACGACGCCTCCGCGCGCGCTGCCCATCAGGCAACTGCTGGCGGCGCCCCGCACGCGAGATCGCCTCGAGCGGCGTCTGTTGAAAGCCGGCCTGCTCCCCGACCACTGTCAGTCCTGCGGCATATCGCAGTGGCAGGATCGTCCCCTGTCGCTGGAGCTGCACCACGTAAACGGAAACGGTGAGGACAACCGTCTCGCCAACCTCGAGCTCCTGTGCCCCAACTGCCATCGCCAGACCGACAGCTGGGGCGAGCGCAACAGACGGCCCGCCCTGCGGCTCATCCATGGCAACCTGGAGCGCCGGCCAGGCGAAGGTCCCAGACCAGATAGGCGCGTGCGCGCTCTGCGCGCTCTCACAACGACGGCGCCGGTGGGCGACGACGCCGCCTGACCCACGACACTAGGCTTCCAGCCGCCCAACCCCATTTGGTGCGAAGTAGGTGGTGATCGCCTCCTCCAGGCCAGGGTCGAGCACGAGCAGCACCTCGTCTCCGGCTTCGATCACCGTGTCAGACTTTGGCACGAAGCCGCTGCCGTCACGCAGCACGGAGATGATCAGGCTGCCTTCGGGGAGCTTGATCTCGGAGACGCTGATGCCGACCACGGGCGCGTCGGCGCTGACCTCGAGCTCGATGATCTCCAGCCGCTCCTCTTCCAGGGCGAGCAGGTGTACGAGCCCGTAGCGGGGCACCTCGTGCTCGATCAGGCGCAGGATCAGGTCGGTCGCCGAGACCGCCGGCTGGATGCCGAGCAGCCTGAAGTGATCGTGGTTGCGCGGGTTGTTGACGCGCGCGATGATCCGTTCGCAGAGGTACTTCTCCTTGGCGACCTGGCACACGAGCATGTTGTCCTCGTCATCGCCGGTGACGGCAATCACAAGGTCCGCGCGCTGGATGCCGGCGCGCTCGAGCACCCACAGCTCGGTCGCGTCGCCGTACTGGACGGCGTGCTCGAACTCGTCCTCCACCGAGAGGTAGCGCCTGCGGTCGGCCTCGATCAGGGTCACCTCGTGGCCCTTGGCAATCAGCTCGCGTCCGAGGTTGCGGCCGACCTTGCCGGCCCCGACGATGATCACGTACATCTAGGAGTGCTCCAGATGCAGCTCGCGCTCGAACATCGAGATCGCGTGCTCTGTCGGAGAGATCGTGTTCAGTCCCTGCTGGCGGTACCAGCTGGCACGGGCGGGGTCCATAACGCGCGCGAGGACCTTGGCCACCCCGAAGCGCTTCATCGCGATCTGGGCGATGATGAGGTTCGTGTTGTCGCCGTCGGTGGAGGCGATGAACACCTCGGCGCGCTCGATGCCCGCCTGCAGCAGCGCGTCGATCTCGAGGCCCGTGCCAACGGTGAAGAGCCCCTCGCCGTCCTCCCAGCTGCGCCCCTGCCCGGCGTCCAGGCGCTCGTGCGAGAGGGGGTCCTCGTCGAGCACCGAGACGGTATGGCCTTCGGCAAGCGCCGACTTGGCGATGGAGGCACCGACGCGCCCGGCGCCCACGATCAGGATGAACATGGCGCGGAGGTTAGCCAATCAGCGCGCCGACGTTGCGGGCGCCGTCCTGGGCGGCCGGCGGAGCGGTCACGATCACCCGGCAGCGCGCCTTGCCCACCACGTACTTGGTCGCCTCGCCGACGAAGTTCTCGAGCGGCGCCCTGCCACCCAGGCGCCCGCCGCCGCGGATGCGCGAAGGCTCCTCGGCTCCCAACACGATCGCCTCCACCCCGCGGCGCCGCGACTCCTCGACGATCGCCTGCCCGGCGCGACGCGCCCGCACGATCGCGGTGGCTACGTGCACACCGCCATACTCCTCCCCCACTACCTTCGCGCGTGCGAGCGCCTGCCGCGCACGCTTGACCTGAGCTTCGGGCAGGCGTGCGTCCAGCGGCAGCGAGAGCGGGATCTCGAAGATCCACAGCGCCTCGATGGTCGAGCCTTCCAGCGGCTCCTCCGAGGGCTCTCCTGAGACCAGCAGCGCCGCGGTCTGGACGATGTCGTCGTCCAGCGTGGTTCCGAAAAGCGGCACGAGGATCGAGCTGTAGTCATGCTGCTGCGGGGCCTCCGCGCTCAGCATCTGCGGTGCCACGGTCACCCTGCGCAGGAGGGGATGTTCCTCCGAGCGCCGGTATACGACGTAGAGCGTGAGCCCTGCGGCAATCCAGCCAAGCCCTACGTAGCGGGCCGTCGGGTGCACGACCATCACCGCGACCCAGCCCGCACCGAAGACCAATGCCGCCAGCACCGTCGGCAACGGCACCTCGCCGCCGCGAATCGTGACCGAGAGCGGCACCATGAAGCCTCGGTGCCTGTCAGGCTCGCTGAAGCGCAGGCGCACCACCGAGACGTGGGCGATCGTCAGCGCAAGCGTCGCCCCGAAGGCGTAGAGACCGATCAGCAGCTCGAGGTTCTCGGGCAAGACCAGACCCGCCGCGATCACCGCCGCGAGGATGATGAGAACGTACGGTGTGGAGCGGGTGGGATGAAGGCGACCCAGCCGCGAGGGGATCTGGCGATTGGTGGAGAGCGAGTAGGCCAGGCGCGAGAGCCCGAGCATCGCGGAGTTGGCCGCAGCCACGAGCGTCAACGTCGCAATCGCGCCGATCAGGTACTTCATGCTCAGCTGTAGCCAATGCGGATGCATCTGGTCTGCGATGCCGAGCACCGGAGCCTTGAGGTACTGATGTCCGAGGGCGGTCTGGGTGCCGTGCACGGGCACCGCGCTGAGCGCCACGATCCCGATGCCCAGATAGGCGACGATCACAAGCCCTGTTCCTGTGATCAGCAGCCGTTTGAGGCTGCTGCGGTTGACATTCACATCGCCTGCCACGCCGGCCGCAGACTCCATGCCGGTGAAGGCGACGCTCGTGACGGTGAGCGCGAAGATGAGACCCGACCACGTCGGCGCGCTGCCGAGATGGATCGTGCTCGCGATCGCTTTGGCCTGGAAGAACAGGGCAAGCCCGATCGCGACGATCACCAGCTGCAGGATCAGCGCGCCGAACACGAGCACGCCGATCCGCGCCTCTCGCCGCGCACCGAAGCCCCTGATGTTGGTCAGCACGACAAACGCGATCAGCACGAACGCCAGCCCGATCGCCTCGGCTTTGCCCCCGAGCGGGTCCCAGAGCACGCGCAGGTACTGGGTCGCTGTATAGGCAGTGATCGCGATCAGGATGATGTAGTCGAGCAGCATCGCCCAGCCGGCAATGAAGCTGACGAGCTCGTTGAAGGCGTGCCTGGCAAACACGGTCGACCCGCCGCGTTCCGGATGCAACGAGGCGCCCTCCGCGTAGGTCATCGATGCCGGCACGAACAGCAGGGCCGCGAACAGCAGGACGGCCGGCGTCAGGCCAAGCGCATGGCCTGCGACCACTCCGAGCGAGAAGTAGATCGCACTGGCCGCCGCGGCATAGACGATCGCAAACAGCGCCGGCGAGCCGATCGAGCGGCGCATGACCGATTGGGAGAGCGCGATCAGCTCATCGCGGGCAGGCGTACGCGGCGAGGCGCCAAAGCCCCCCTGCGCCGACGAAGACCCATCCTGAGAGCCATCCTCGCTCATGGCGCCCTGCGTCCCCTGCGCACCTCGACATAGAAGCGGCCAGCGCCGGCGGCGAGGAACAGTGCGCCCAGCAGCAGGTGTACGAAGAGGGCGCTGGAGGATGCGAATGCCTCCACGATCAGCGCCAGACCGATCGCGGCCATCGCGACCGAGAGCACGAAGACGCCCGCCCTGTGAACCTGCCTGCCCCTCATCTGAGTCTGCACCCGGTCATCCCATCGAGCTTAGAGTGCCTATCAAAAGGCGCGCACGGCTGGGACGATCGAGAGTCGAGTGGAGCGCGGACACAGGAGCGAAGGCGCAGCAACGCTACGTCGAGCTCCGAGCACAAAGCTCCGCGAAGGCTATCGGCCGCATCCAGACGTGCGTGCATTTTGATAGGCACTCTTGAAGAGACCGGCGAGGACGGCCGCCGCTGAGCGGCGGCCGTCCAGCGGCTCTCACTTGATCAGCGGGATGATGAGGATCGCGACGATGTTCGCGACCTTGATCATCGGGTTGATCGCGGGCCCTGCGGTGTCCTTGAAGGGATCGCCGACGGTGTCACCGGTGACCGAGGCCGCATGGGCCTCGGAGCCCTTGCCGCCGAAGGCGCCGTCCTCGATCAGCTTCTTCGCGTTGTCCCAAGCGCCGCCGCCGGCGGTCATCAGCACCGCGAAGAACAGACCGACGACGATCACGCCGATCAGCAGGCCGCCAAGCGCCTGGGTGTCGATCACACCGACGATCACCGTCAGCGCGATCGGCAGGAGGGATGGCAGGATCATCTCCCGCTGAGCGGTCCGCGTGACGATGTCCACGCACTGCGCGTAGTCGGGCTGTTCGGTGCCCTCCATGATTCCCGGATGCTCTCTGAACTGGCGACGGACCTCCTCCACCACCGCGCCTCCAGCCCGGCCGACCGCCTCGATCGAGAGCGAGGCGAACAGGCAGACCATGAGGCCACCGAGCAGCAACCCGATCAGGACGGGAGGTTCGTTGATGCCGAAGGCCAAGGAGCCGACGCCTGTGAGCGGTTTGTGGCTCTGGTTTGCCAGTTCCTGGCGAAAGCCGGCGAACAGCACGACCGCGGCCAGCGCGGCGGAGCCGATCGCGTAGCCCTTCGTGACGGCCTTGGTCGTGTTGCCGACCGCGTCGAGCGGATCGGTGACGTTGCGGACCTCCTCGGGCATCTCGGCCATCTCAGCGATGCCCCCGGCATTGTCGGTGATCGGCCCGAAGGCGTCGAGCGCGACGATCAGCCCCATCAGCGAGAGCTGGCCCATGACTGCGACGCCGACGCCGTAGATGCCGTCGAGGCCGCCGCCGGCGAGCTTCCAGGCGCCAAGGATGCCGAGCGCGATCACGATCGCCGGCAGCGCCGTGGCCTGCAGACCTGAGCCGAAGCCCTGGATGATGTTCGTCGCGTGCCCGGTGATCGAAGCCTTTGCGGTCTTCTTCACCGGTGAGAACCGCGTCGAGGTGTAGTAGTCGGTGATCAGGAACAGGAAAGCGGTGACGCCGATCCCGATCAGTGCACAAAGGTAGAAGTGCAGCCAACCCGGGGCGGCGTGCGAAGAGTTCGCGCCGCTGAAGGCGATGCCTTTCATCAGCCAGTAGGTGATCGGAGCGAACGCGGCGGCCGCGAGCGCGCCCGAGACGATCAGGCCCTGGTAGAGAGCGCGCTCGACGTTGCCCGACTTGGTGCGCACTGCGAAGGTGCCGATGATCGAGGCAATGATCGCCACGGCGCCGAGCACGAGTGGGTAGAGCGCGACCTGCGTGAGATTGGTGAACGTGAGCACGCCCAGGAGCATCACCGCGACCGCCGTGACCGCGTAGGTCTCGAACAGATCGGCGGCCATGCCGGCGCAATCCCCGACGTTGTCGCCCACGTTGTCGGCGATCGTCGCCGGGTTGCGTGGGTCGTCCTCGGGGATCCCCGCCTCGATCTTGCCGACGATGTCAGCGCCCACGTCGGCGGCCTTGGTGAAGATGCCGCCGCCAAGACGCGCAAAGACCGAGATCAGCGAGCCACCGAATCCGAGTCCGACGAGCGCGTCCACAGCAGTCTTCTGAGAGTCGTTGAAGACAGCTGTGAGCAGACCGTAGTAGCCCGCGAGGCCGAGCAGCGCGAGGCCGACGACCAGCAGCCCGGTGATCGCGCCGCCGCGAAAAGCGACGCTGAGCGCCGGGGAGACGCCGCCCCTGGCGGCCTCCGCGACACGCGCGTTGGAGCGCACCGAGACGTTCATGCCGATGTAGCCGGCGGCGCCCGAGAGCAGACCGCCGATTGCAAAGCCTGCTGCCACGGCGATGTTCTGGACGAAGATCAGCGCCACGAACAGCACGACGCCGACGCCGGCGATCGTCGTGTACTGCCGATTGAGGTACGCGCTGGCTCCCTCCTGCACCGCGCGCGAGATGTTGCGCATGCGCTCGTTGCCGGGTGACAGGCTGAGAAGTGACCGCGCTGTCAGCAGGCCATAGGCGATCGCGCAAGCGGCGCATACGAGGGCCACGACGATTCCGTGGTTCGTCAGGAAACTGCTCAAGAGAAAATCCTCCGCTCTGATTGGCGTGCCGCGCGAGAGCTCTCGCGCGCACAATTTGAGCCGGGCCGCCATGCCGAGGCGCTGTACCCGGCGCCGAAAAGCGCGCGGAGTCTATCGTGCCGCCCGGCGAGAGGATTCCCAAGCGCAGGCTGGCCTGTGTACGCGGCCGCTCAGCGTCCTGGCACCCAGAGCCTGCCGCTGCGCTCCGCCGGGCCCGGATCACTCGCCGGATCACCGTTGTCGGCAGGCTGGCTCTGGGGATCCTCGGTCGACGGCGGAGTCTGCCCGACCGGCGACTGCGGTCGTCCTGAGGCCGAAGGCCTGCGGGGCTCGGGGGCCTGCTGTGCCTGGGTCTGGGCAGGCCCGTCGAGCTGCGCCAGGCGCGCATAGGCCATCTGCAGCTGAGATAGGGCATCGCGTAGAGGCGCAGCCTGCGCGGCCGCCATCCGGCGTTCGAGGATCGGCAGGAGAGCCCTGACCGCGTCGATCGCGTCGCGAACCTGCTCGAGGTCCCTTTCCCGCTCGGCGCCCTCGGCAAGGCCGAGTCGCCGCCCTCCCACGTTCAGCAGAGAGGCGGAGGCCTGCACGACCAGCTGAGTGCTGGTGATCTGGCTCAGCTCCTCTTCATAGGCCCGCAGCTCCTCCTCGGTCGGCTGCGAGCTCATGCGCGCGTCTCCATCCAGGCGCCTGTGGCTGGACCGGGAAGGCTCATACGGCCACCTCCTGTGCGTAGGTCTGTCTGGTTTGCCTGACTGTCGCGGCGAAGATCTCCTCACGGCTTGCGCCCGCGCCGATCATCGCGCGCTGGCGCTGCGCGCCGTTTCGCTCCGGGAAGGCGAGCTCGATGCCCATCTCACCCCTCACAGGCGCCGTCCAGGCACCCAGCCGCTCGACGATTGCGGCCGAGGGATACTCCTGCCCGCGGGTGAAGTCGACCATCCTACCGTCGAGCCCGAAGCGAATCGCCCGCCACATGTTCTCCTCGATCAGCCGGCCGGGCATATCGACGTCGGGCACGCCTTCGTCGATGTCCCTCGCCGCCTGGGCAACGCAGGCCACGATCAGAGCCGCGAGCGCCTCGGACTCCGCGCCGCTGCTCTGCACGTCGCAGATCCTGATCTCGACGGTGCCGAAGACGAAGTGCGGCCGCACCGACCACCAGACCTGGGTGAACTCCACGATCGAGCGCGTCCGCACGAGCAGGTCTATGTAGCTGCGATAGGCCGCCCAGGAGCCGAAGGCATCCGGTACGCCGCAGCGGGGGAAGCTGCGAGTGAATGTCTGCGTGCGAGCGGAGTGCAGGCCGGCATCCCTGCCGTCCACGAAGGGCGAGTTGGCAGATACGGCCAGCAGCAGCGGCAGCACGGGCCGCAGACGGTCGCATACGCCGATCGCGCGCTCGATGTCCCTCACCCCCACATGGACGTGGAGGCTGAAGGTGTTGTTGCGCGCAGCCACGTAGCGCAGGCCTTCCGCGACCCGGCGGTAGTGCTCGGTGTCGATCACGTGCTGCTCGCGGTAGTCGGCAAAGGGATGCGTGCCGGTTGCGCCCAGCGCCACGCCCTCGGCATCGGCCAGCGCGAACAGGCGCCGGCGCCGGTCACGCTGGCGCGCGAAGGCGTCGCCGAGATCCTCGCCACGACCGGAGACGATCTCGATCTCCGAGGAGATCAGCTCTCCGGTGATGCCCTCGTGCAGCTGCGGATCGCGCGCGGCCGCTGCAGCCCGCAGCTGCTCGAAGCGCGGCACGAGCTCCAGGGTGCGCGGATCGAGGATCGCGAACTCCTCCTCCAGGCCCACGGTCAGGTCGGTCGAGGCGGCGAACCGCTCCTGCGCGAGATCGAGATCGAGGCTTGTCGTTGCGTCGGAGTCCACTGTGCCCCCAGCTTAGGTGGCCGGCGCGCCGGCCACGGAGCGCTCGCTAGGTCAGATAGAAGTACAGCGCATACAGCAGGTCCACCGCTGGGCTCGAGGTGTGGACCGTCACCTCTGGTGGCACGGCCAGCAGCGCATCAGAGTAGTTGAAGATGATCTTCACGCCAGCTTGCACAAGCTCGTAGGCCAAACCCTGAGCCGCTGCCCCGGGAACCGCGAGCACGCCGACGACGATGTCCTCCTCCTCGACGACCCTGCACAGATCCTCGATGTGACGCACGGACTGGTTGCCGACCGCGGCGCCCACCTTCTCTGTGTCGACGTCGAAGATCGCCACGACCCTGAAGCCATGGTCGGCGAAGATGTCAGATGAGGCGATCGCCTGACCCAGGTGACCGGCGCCGATCAGCGCGATGTTGTGCTGGCCCGCGGTCCGCAGGATCTTGCGGATCTGGGACACCAGCGACTCGACGTTGTAGCCCACGCCGCGCTTGCCGAACTTCCCGAACCCGGAGAGGTCGCGCCGGATCTGAGTCGAGTTGACGTGCGTGTAATCGGAGAGCTCCTGGGAGGAGATCGTCTCCTTGCCCATCTTCTTGGCCTGCGTGAGGACCTGCAGGTAGCGCGAGAGTCTCGCCGCAACGCCGAGCGAGAGACGCTCGCCGCCACCCAGATCGCCGTCGTGCTCGGCGGGGGAGCCGCTTGCGATCAGTTGCCGGTTGGCCATCGCCGTGACTCTAGAGGATGCCCGCACGCATCGGCCGACGCTCTATGTCCGCGGCGCCAGGAGCGCCTCACGCACCACGTCCTCCTCGACGATGAATTCGCACAGCTCGATCCCGTCCACCGCCACCACCGGGATGCGGTCGAAATAGGCCGCCAGCAGGTCGTCGTCAAGGCTGATGTCGCGCTCGTGGATCTCGAAGGCGATCTCTCTGCGCAGGCGCCTCAGCGCCTCCAGAGCGTCCTCGCAGAGATGGCAGCCCGGCTTGGTGTAGAGGGTGAGCCGACTCACCGCGGCCGCTCCCCCGTGGCGTAGGCATCGAGATCGAGATAGCCCGGATAGGCAATCGCAGGAGCAAAGCGCGCCGCGCTCGCGATCATCGCCGCGTTGTCGGTGCAGAGGGAGCGGTCGGGCACGTGCACCGTTGCGCCGATCTGTTGCAACCGTCGCCGCAACGCGCCGTTGGCGGCCACCCCGCCGCCGACGGCCAGCCGATCCATCTCCGTCGCATCCAGAGCGCGCTCGGCGCGCTGAGCGAGGCTCTCGACGATCGCCGACTGGTAGGAGGCCGCGAGATCCGCGGCACGCCGCTCCCGCTCGGGCTCCTCGAGCTCACGCAGCTTGTAGAGCAGAGCGGTCTTCAACCCCGCGAAGGAGAAGTCGAGGCTCTGCGCATAGGCCTTGCCGCGCGAGCCCTGCCTGCCGCGCGCGGCGTCGTGGACTCCCGGGAAGGCGAATGCCTGTGGGTCGCCCTCCGCTGCCAGGCGCTCCAGCGCCGGCCCTCCCGGATAGCCGAGGCCGAGCATGCGCGCGCCCTTGTCGAAGGCCTCGCCCGCAGCGTCGTCCAGGCAGCGGCCGAGCACGGTGAACCCGTCGTGCGCCTCCACTCTGGCCAGCAGGGTGTGGCCCCCACTTGCGATCAGGCAGATGAACGGGGGCTCGAACGAGCTGGCCTGCGGACCGGCGATGAAGTTGGCGGCGACGTGGCCCTGGATGTGGTCCACCGCTGCGAACGGGAGCGCTCTGGCCGCGGCGAGCGCCTTGCCGGTGCAGAGCCCCACGAGCAGCGCGCCGATCAGGCCGGGGCCCTGCGTGGCCGCGATCAGATCGAGCTCGTCAAGGCTCACGCCGGCCTGCTGCAGCGCCTGCGAGACGACGAGGTTGATCAGCTCGAGATGGTGCCGCGATGCGATCTCCGGCACCACCCCGCCGAAGCGGTCGTGGACTCCTTGGGAGGAGATCACGTTGGAGAGCATCCGGCCCTCTCCGTCGAGCACGGAGGCACACGTGTCATCGCAGCTCGTCTCGATCGCGAGGATCGTCTTTGCCTTTGTCGCGCTCATGCCGAGGGTGCCTAGCGACCCCATTCGGGGTTCGGCACGTCGTCGAGGCTGCCCGCAAGCGTGGCGGGCGTTCGCCACATGATCAGGGCGTCCTCGCCGTTGTCCTGGTAGTAGCGGCGTCTGATGCCCGCGGCCCTGAAGCCCTCGCGCTCGTAGAGATGGATCGCTGGCTCGTTGGAGCGCCTCACCTCCAGGGTGAAGCGGGCGTCCTCGCCGGCCCGCTCGTAGAGCTCTGTGAGCAGCGCGGAGGCGATGCCGCGCTGGCGCTGGTCGATGTCGACGGCGATGTTCATGATGTGCCAGACGGTCTCATAGCGCGAGCAGATCAGGTAGCCGAGCAGCCGCCTGCCGGCGAGAGCCGCAAGGCAGATCCCGGAGGCCTTGGAGAGCTCCAGCACGAACATCGCAAGCGACCACGGCGTCGGGAACGCGCGCCGCTCGACAGCGATCACCTGCGGCAGGTCGGGATAGCTGAGGGACCTGATTCGCAGCGCATCGCCTTCCACCAACGGATCGAGCGACATCGGCCTGCTCATCGCGGCCCCGCCTCGATCGCGATCTCGGCATCCGGCCTGCGGCCGTAGCGCGGCAGGACCTCCTCGACAGACTCCCCCGCCCCCTGCTGCTCGGCAAGCTCGCAGACCGCGGCGGCGCGCAGCAGGTGCAGCGGCGAATCCCCTGGCGCCACGAGCGCTCCTGCGGCCTGGAGCTCGGCTCTGAATCGAACCGCGCCATCGCCGAAGGCGAGCGGCGTGAGGCCGCCGAGCTGAGCAAGGATGACGGCGATCTGCTCGGGCTTGACAACTTGTGGCTCGAGCAGCTCCTCCGCGGTACCCGCAGCGTATGCGGCCAGGAAGAGCTCGCCCCGCTTTGCATCCAGCGCCGCGAGCAGTGGCGCCTGCGCGCCGTCCTCGAGCGCCGGCAGCGCCAGGGCGCGCAGGCTGGAGACTCCGATGAGCCGAAGACCCAGGGACTGCGCGAGGCCCCTAGCGGTGGCAACACCGACCCGCAGGCCGGTGAAGGTGCCGGGGCCAAGGCCCACGGCGATGCCCCCAAGGCTGCCCCAATCGACTTCTGCACGCTCCATCAGCCGCACCGCCAGCCCCAGCAGATCGCTGGTGTGATGGGGCCGCTGGCCCTCGTCGGGATCGTCGCGCGCTTCGATTGCGGCGCCGTCGTGCAGCCGCAGCGCCACCGCGGTGGCGCTGGTGGCGGTGTCGAACCCGAGCAGGATCACCGCTCCTGGACCTCGATTCGCCGGTGGTCGCCGCCGCGGTGAGCGAGGGTCACGCGCACGCGCGCCTGCTCCAGCTCCGAGGCGGCGCTCTCCGGCCACTCCACGAAGGCGATCCTGCCCGGCCCGAGGTGATCGGCGAGCAGCGCCGGGTCCTCGCCGGCAAGACTCGCGAGCCGGTAGAGGTCCAGATGGGAGACCGTCGCCGTGCTACCCCTGTAGCGGTGGCCGATGCTGAAAGTGGGGCTCGTGACAGGGTCGCTGACACCGAGCGCCCGTGCCGCCCCCCGCACCAGCGTCGTCTTCCCGGAGCCAAGCTCGCCGCAGACGAGCACCACGTCGCCGTCGCTCAGCTTGCCGGCGATCTCAGCGCCAAGCGATTCGGTCTGAAGCGGCGTGTCGGTCTCCACGACTCGTACAGGCACGATAAGACTCTAGTCCGCCGGCCGCATGCGCGGGCGCTCGAGAAGGCCTCCGAAAAGAGGACCGGCCCGCGGAGGGGATTGCGGGCCGGTCGTGCTGCTTGGGGAGGATGGAGACTCATCCTGTATCGACCTCCGGCGCACGCGCCTTTAGCACGTTGCAAGAAAAGCTGCAAACCGCTCAGAAGAGACCGAGCTGGTCCGGCTCGGCCTCAGAAGCCAAGGCCGCCCGGCCTGCCGACCCGTCGAGGCTTTCGCCAGATGCAGCACTCCCCTGCTCAGGTGCCGGCTCGGGCGGATCCAGCCACTCTGGCTGCTCTGGCGAGGGCATCGCGAGCAGGTCCGGCAGTTGCAGGAAGTCCTCACGCAGGGTCTGCAGCATCCGCGGGGTGTAGAGCGCGGCGGCCGGATGGAATATCGGGAACAGGCGCACCATCCTGCGGCCCACCGCAAGCAGCTCGGCCTGGCCGTGCAGCCGTGTGATTCCGGTGTTGTCCTCACGCAGCAGCTTGGTCGCGAAGTTGCCCAGCGTGCAGATCACCTTCGGCTCTATCAGCTCGACCTGCTGGTAGAGATAGGCCCTGCAGTTCTCGATCTCCACAGGCAGCGGATCGCGGTTGCCGGGAGGGCGGCAATTGTGGACCACGCCCCCCGCCGTCACGAAATTGTGGGTCTCCTCCACATCGAGACAGAAGAAAGTCGTGTCTGCGCGCTCACGCGAAGCGACCTCCTCGACCTCCACCGCATCGAACATCACCCTGGCAGGGCCCGCTTGCAGACGTTCTGGGGCAAATGGCAGTTGCGCCTCCACATCGGGATGAAGCTTGTACCGCATGGATGGAGGTACGTAGGGTGCTATCGCCCTCGAGAGCTTCACGGTCGCGGCAACGTTGAGATGGATCCGACCACGCAATGCCTTGGCGGCGATTCCAAGGCGTGCCAGGCCCCGCAAGAGCACTTGAATGTCGCCATCCGAGAAGCAGACCGTCGCGATCTCGGCACGAGGCTGGCGAGAGGGCCGCACACGAAGATAGCCATCGTCCATGAACCAGATCGCCAACATGCGCTCGTTCAGGCGCTCTGCGATCCACGGCGGCACCTGCTTTGTAGGCGTATAGAAATCCTTGCGCAGCAGTCCAAGCGCACGATGGGCAAGAGTGCGCACTTGGAGGGTCTGGTGGATACGCTCGCCGCCTGCGACCGCCGCCACTGCGAATACACCCACGCTGGGCGCAAGCTCTTTCAGCAATGCCGCCTTGTATTCGGCGTATGCAGCCTGCTCCTCTGAATGAGACATCGTCAGACACGCGCTCTGAGCGACGAGCGTGCCATCTCCCAGCAGCGTGCCGCAGACGACGTCGTGGGCGAGGTCGCTGAGGCCCTGCCCGACCGCTACACGATCCGTATCGCCCAGGTGTTCGACTGCGACGTAGCCGCGGTCGGTGAGCACCGGATGATCGCCAGTCAGTTCGATACCGACTCGACCGGCACCGGCCGGCTTCGACGAGGCGTAGCTCAAGCGAAACACCCTCCGGCCGCCAAGCGGCGTCGCATGCCAACCGGTGACCCGACGCGGAACCAGCCGACCCTCGTCGTCCACAGACATGACGGAGCCTGCGTAGTGATGGCGGACCAGCCGCCCGATCCGCTCCCAGGACCCATCGGCAAGCTGGACCTGCGCGTTGTATCTCAAGCACTTCAGCGTGTTCGCTATGAACACTTCGCTGCGCTGAAGTCCTATCTCCCCGAGCAGCTTCTCCAGCAGCTTTCCTGCCTGCCCGACGAACGGAACGCCCTGCTCGTCCTCGCTGGCGCCGGGAGCCTCGCCCACGAACATCAGATCGGCGTCGGCGTTGCCTGAGCCAAAAACCACGCTCTTGCGGGTCGAGGCCAGCTCGGGGCATAGCCTGCAGGCGTGGGCTTGGGCATATACGCGCTTGAGCGCCTCACGGCGCTCGGCGGCGGTGTTCGGGACATCCCCTGCCGGCATGCGCTCGAATGGTAGCCCTGGGCCGGGACCGGCTGCTGCACGGCCTCCCTCGGCGGGCGTTCGGTGGCCGGTGTCATGCCCCTGACGTGGCGGGCTTGCATCGCGCCACCCGGGCGCTATGATCGCGCCATCGCGACCGGTATCCGTTCGGAACTGGACCGAGCCCATGAGCCAGCCACCACTCTCTGCTGCCACCACGGCGCCGTGTGCGCCGGCGCCACGCGCCACCGGGATCGCCGGGCACCAAACACCGGCGCCTCCTCAGGGTGCTTTGTGCACCCTGAGGACGGTCGCTGAGCTTCGCCGCAAGCTTTGCGACAGCCGCGCCGCGGGTCTCACGGTCGCGCTCGTGCCGACGATGGGCGCACTGCACCAGGGACATCTCTCGCTCGTGGAGGCCGCGCGCCGTCGCTGCGATCTCGTCGTCGTCTCGGTGTTCGTGAACCCAATCCAGTTCGACGAGCAGGCCGACCTGCTTGCCTACCCCCGCAACGAGGCAAGGGACGCAGAGCTTGCGCGGCAGGCCGGCGCCGATCTGATCTTCGCCCCGGCTCCCGAGGAGATGTACGGGCCCGGCTTCTCCTCCACGGTGCAGGTGCACGGGCTGACGGACAGGCTCGAGGGCGCTGTGCGCGGCACGGGCCACTTCACGGGCGTCACCACGGTCGTCTGCAAGCTGCTGAACATCGTGGCGCCCGACGTGGCCTTCTTCGGCCAGAAGGACGCCCAGCAGGTCGCCGTGCTCAGGCGAATGGTCGCAGACCTCGACATCGAGACGCAGATCGAGACTCTGCCGATCGTGCGCGAGCCGGACGGGCTTGCGATGTCCAGCCGAAATGCGCGGCTGAGCGAGGCGGAGCGCAAGCAGGCGCTCGCGCTGCACGCCGCGCTCTGCTCTGCGCAGCGCCTTGCAAGCGCGGGCGAGCGCTCATGCGGGCGCCTGATCGATCAGGCGCGGCGGACGCTCGCCTCCTTCTCGGTGGAGGCGGAGTACCTCGCCGTGGTGGACCGTGTGAGCTTCGAGGACCTCGACCGCCTCGACCCCGCCGGCGTGATGCTGATCGCCGCCCGTATCGGCCAGACGAGGCTGATCGACAACCTGCTGCTTTGGTCCTCGGTGGCCGAGGACGCTCATCCCCAAGCCCAAGACCCCGATGCTCGCAAAGGAGCCGTGATCGCCACATGCAGCGCGTGATGCTGAAGTCGAAGATCCACAGGGCGACCGTCACCGGCAGCGACCTGCACTATGTGGGCTCGATCACGATCGATGCCGATCTGCTTGAGGCGGCCGACATCTTCGAGCACGAGCAGGTCCACGTCGTGGACATCGATAACGGCGCGCGCTTTGAGACCTACACGATCGCCGGCGCAAGGGGCTCCGGAGAGATCAAGATCAACGGGGCCGCCGCGCGACTCGTGCACGACGGCGACACGATCATCGTCATCTCCTATGCGCAGTACGACGAGGCCGACCTGGAGCGCTACGAGCCGAAGGTCGTCCATGTGCAGGCCAAGACCAACCAAATCATCACCGTCGACGACGCGGTGGCGACTCTGCTCACGCAGAGCGTCAACTGACGTCAGAGAGGAGCACCCGATGTCAAGCCACCCTGATCCGCCGCGCCCGAGCCGAGGCGCCCACGGCGGCGTGCCGGCTGCGCCGGCCATGACCGCGATCGAGTTTCCATCCGACCCCGGGCGCCTGCCGATGAGCCTGCCGCTGCTGGCCGAGAAGAAGCGGCTCAGCGAGCCGATCGTGATGGTCACCGCCTACGACTACCCAAGCGGCCGTGCCGCAGAGCTGGCCGGCGTGGACCTCGTGCTGGTCGGCGACTCCGCCGCGACGACCGTGCTCGGCCACAGCTCGACCACCCCGGTCAGCCTCGATGACATGCTCGTGCTCGCACGAGCCGTGAGGCGCGCCGTGAATACGCCGCTGCTGATCGGCGACCTGCCGTTCGGCTCCTATGAGGTCAGCGACGAGCAGGCGATATCGACGGCGATCAGGATGATCCAAGAAGCAGGCTGCGACGCGGTCAAGCTGGAGGGCGGCGGCCCCGCCGCCGTCAGCCGGGCCAAGGCGGTCGTCCAGGCCGGGATTCCCGTCATGGGCCACGTCGGACTCACCCCACAGAGCTCCACCGCGCTCGGCGGCTGGAAGGCGCAGGGAAGGACAGCCGACTCTGCCGCAAGGATCGCCGGCGAGGCGCTTGCCCTGCAGGGTGCCGGATGCTTCTCGATCGTCTTCGAGGCGATACCCAGCGCGGTCGCGCAGGAGCTGATGCCGCACATGGAGGTGCCGGTGATCGGCATCGGCGCCGGGCCTTCGACAGACGGCCAGGTGCTCGTCTTCCACGACCTGCTCGGCATCCGGGAGGGCCTTGGCCCTCGTTTCGTGAAGCGCTACGCCAACCTGCTGGACGAGATGGTCGCCGGGGTCGGCGCCTACGCCGAGGACGTGCGACAGCGGCGCTACCCGGGGCCCGAGCATGGATACAAAATGGATCCGGCGGAGCTGGAGGATCTGCGATCGCGGCTGGCGTGAGTGGCGGTCGGCGGTGGACTATGGGCCGTGTGGGACCGATCCGATCGCCCTCGCCGGCGCTCCCGCCGCGATCGTAAACGGCTCGACGTCTTTGGTCACGACGCTGTTTGCGCCGATCACGCAACGCTCACCAATCGTTACTCCGCTCGTCACGACGACATTCGCGCCCAGCCAGCAGTTGGCGCCGATCCGTGTAGGCCCCTTGCTCTGGAAGCCCTGCCAGGTGATCGGCTTCTGGGGATCGTCGAAGCGATGGGCGGCATCTGATACGAAGCACCCGTTGGCGAGCATGCAGTGGTCGCCGATCTCGACGAGCTGCTGAGAGGCGATCATCACCCCGAGGTTGAGGAATACCCCCCTGCCGATCAGCACACGCGCCTGATCTGGAGCGGTGATCCAGACTCCCGGCTCCAGCAGGGCTCCAGCTCCGATCGCGAGCCGACCCTCACGCAGCGCCTCCAGCACATTGCCGTGCACCGGCCAGCGCACGAACGCCTCGCGGCGCATGAAGTGCCAGTGGATCGCGGCCCTGTTCCAAGGAAGAGCGTTGCGCTCATACCAGCGCCACTTCGCCACCCACAGGCGAGCCTGGCCGGCGAGCTTGCCGGCCTGGCTCAAGCGGCGGCCTTCGCCTTGCGGACGCCCCGCTTGGCGCCCGCCCGCGCGGGCTTTGCACCGTTGGCCGAGGCGCCGGCCGCGAGCAGCTCAACCAGGAAGCGTCCGGTGTGAGAGGCCGGCTCGGCGGCGACCTCCTCCGGCGTGCCGGCCGCGATCACTAGCCCTCCCTCGTCTCCCCCCTCGGGGCCCATGTCGATCAGCCGGTCGGCGCACTTGATCACGTCGAGGTTGTGCTCGATCACGACCGCCGTGTTGCCGGCGGAGACCAGCCGTTGCAGGACTTCCAACAGCCGCTCCACGTCGGCGAAGTGAAGCCCGGTCGTCGGCTCGTCGAGGATGTACATCGTCGTGCCGGTCGCAATCTTCGAAAGCTCTGTGGCCAGCTTGACGCGCTGCGCCTCGCCGCCGGAGAGCGTGGTCGCGGGCTGACCGAGGCGCACGTAGCCAAGGCCCACCGCCTCCAGCGTCTCAAGGCGCCGCCGCACCGGCGGGATGTGGGCAAAGAACTCCAGCGCCTCCGAGATGGGCATGTCGAGCACTTCGGCGATGTTGCGCCCCTTGAAACGCACCTCGAGCGTCTCGCGGTTGTAGCGGCGCCCGTGGCACTGCTCGCAGGGCACGTAGACGTCGGGCAGGAAGTGCATCTCGATCTTGATCTGCCCGTCCCCCTTGCAGACCTCGCAGCGTCCGCCCTTCACGTTGAAGGAGAACCGCCCCGGCTTGTAGCCGCGCGCCCTGGCCTCCTGAGTCTTGGAGAAGAGGCCCCTTATGACGTCGAACAGACCCGTGTAGGTGGCGGGGTTGGAGCGCGGCGTGCGGCCGATCGGCGATTGGTCCACCGCGATGATCTTGTCGAGCTGATCGAGCCCCTCGATCGCGCGGTGGGCACCTGCACGGTGCCTTGCGCCATGAAGCCGATGCGCAAGCGCCTTGTAGAGCACCTCGTTGACGAGCGTCGACTTGCCCGAGCCCGAGACGCCGGTGACGCAGGTCAGCGTGCCAAGCGGGATCTCGACGTCGACGTTTCGCAGGTTGTGCTGCGTCGCGCCCTTGATCTTCACGTAGCCGCTCGGCGTGCGCCGCTTGGCCGGCGGCTCGATGAAGCGCCTGCCCGCCAGGAACTGGCCGGTCAGCGAGCCCTTGACTTTCTGCACATGAGCAGCGGTCCCCTGAGCGACGATGAACCCACCGTGCTCGCCGGCGCCGGGACCAAGGTCGACCAGATGATCGGCGGCCCTCATCGTCTGCTCGTCGTGCTCGACGACGATCACGGTGTTGCCCAGGTCGCGCAGCCGCTCCAGCGTCCCGATCAGCTTCGTGTTGTCGCGCTGATGCAGCCCGATCGAAGGCTCGTCGAGGATATAGAGCACGCCGACCAGCGAGGAGCCGATCTGGGTGGCGAGACGGATGCGCTGAGCCTCCCCGCCCGACAGGGTGGCGGCGGCCCGGTCCATCGAGAGATAGCCGATCCCGACGTTGACCAGGAACTGCAGCCGCTCGGATATCTCGCGCAGAATCAGCCGCGCAACGTGCTGATCGGTCTCGGAGAGCTCGACCTCCTTCAGCCACAGCAGAGCCTTGCTCGCCGAGAGCCCGCAGAAGTCCTCGATCCGGGTACCGCCCACCAGCACGGCCCGCGACTCGGGACGCAGGCGCGCCCCGCCGCAGACCGGGCAGGGCCGCAGCGACATGAACTCCTCGATCTTCTCCCTCGTGCCATCCGAGTCGGTCTCGCGATGGCGCCGCTCCAGGTTGGCGACCACCCCTTCGAACCGCGTCGCGTA
This sequence comes from uncultured Actinomycetota bacterium, assembly GCA_963790265.1. GTDB lineage: Bacteria > Actinomycetota > Thermoleophilia > Solirubrobacterales > Solirubrobacteraceae > Palsa-744. The sequence goes on along the minus strand of CAWBNT010000001.1, from coordinate 1,316,716 downwards.
GGTGCGGCTGCGCCCGAAGCGGTTCTTGTAGCGGATCGTCAGCCGCTCGCCGTTGGTGCCGTAGAGGAAGAGGTCCCGATGAGCCTGTGACAGCTCCCCCCACGGCGCCTCGAGATCGACGTCGTAACGGTCGGCCAGCGCGTTTGCGACCTGCTCGTAGTAGTTGGAGGCGGTGTTGGTCCACGGCAGGATCGCCCCCTCCGCAAGCGACTTGCTCTGATCGGGCACGATCAGCTCGACGTCTATCTCCATCTGGGCGCCAAGGCCTGTGCAGCGCTCGCACGCCCCGTGCGGAGAGTTGAAGGAGAAGATCCGCGGCTCCAGCTCGACCAGCGAGGGCCCGTGCTCGGGGCAGGCAAAACGCTCGGAGAAAGTGAGCGTGACCGGCTCCCCATCCCCCTCGCGCGGCACCGTCTCGATCTCCACCAGCCCATCTGCGAGCCCGACGGCGGTCTCGATCGAATCTGCCAGGCGCTTGCGCACATCGTGGCGCATCACGAGCCGATCGATCACGACCGATATGTCGTGCTTGTAACGCTTGTCGAGGACGATCGACTCCTCCAGCATCCGCATCCCGCCGTCGATCCGCACACGCTGGAAGCCGTCAGCCCGTAGCTCCTCCAGCTGCTTGCCGTACTCGCCCTTGCGGCCCCGCACGATCGGCGAGAGCACCATGAAACGCGTGCCATCGGCCATCTCCATCACCTGGTCGACGATCTGCTCGGCCGACTGGCCCGTGATCGGGCGCCCGCAGATATGGCAGTGCGGCTTGCCGATCCGCGACCACAGCAGGCGCAGGTAGTCGTAGATCTCGGTGACTGTGCCGACCGTCGAGCGAGGATTGCGCGAGGTCGTCTTCTGGTCGATCGAGATCGCCGGCGAAAGGCCCTCGATCGAGTCGACATCGGGCTTGTCCATCTGCCCGAGGAACTGACGGGCGTACGCCGAGAGCGACTCGACATAGCGCCGCTGCCCCTCGGCATAGATCGTGTCGAAGGCAAGGCTCGACTTCCCAGACCCCGAAAGGCCCGTGATGACGACGAGAGCATCCCGCGGAATGCAGAGAGAGACATCCTTGAGGTTGTGCTCCCTGGCCCCTGAGACGACGATCTGATCTGAAGCGCTCATTGCTTGAAAGACATTCTAGGAGGGCGAACAGACGTTCGCATTCTCGCGTCGGTTGCCTGCGGGGATCGCATGTGCTGCGTGCACGATAACCTTCGCTCCGTCTACCCCACGCGCCCGTAGCTCAGTGGTCAACGGTTCTCTACGGGGAGCCAAAGAGCGGCGGTCTTTCAAACCGCAGGTCGCGAGTTCGATTCTCGCCGGGCGCATGATTTGAATCCCGCTCTGTTGAGCGTGATTCTTTCGTTTAAGGCGCCGACGCAAAGCAGCCTTGCGGGCGTGGGTACAGTGTTTGGGTACAGTCGTTTGGCTGTGTTGCAGCTACGGCACCGGCAACGGGATCGGGCGCAGCGCTCCTGGGCCGGTGGGCGGCGTGGCCAACCCAAAGAGCGGGGCGTCCAAGGGTCCGTGGATGGGTCCATCGCAGGGTCCATCCAAGGGCGCGCATGCCTTTTGCGAATCGCAAGATTTTTGCCTGGTCAGATGGAGTTTTTGCGGTCCTCGGCGTTTGCGACATCTCTATGTCCATAGGCACCTTTGCTGTCCGCCGTTCCGATCTCCGCTGCTGGATGACCACCCGGTAGCCGACGCATCATCCGTGGGACTCGCTGATCGTGTCGTCGAGGCTCGTCGTTGGCTCGGCCGGATTCGCGGCGACCGAGTCCACTCGCGAGCAAGCCCGCGAATCGCAATGCTAGTCAGCCGCCTGGGCCGACGAGGAGGACAGCTTCGATGTGCTGACGGATGTAGAGCCGGCGGCGGCCGATCTTGCGCGAGGGCAGGATGCCTCGTCGTGCCCAGTCTTCGACGGTCGAGACAGCGGCATGCAGAAGCACGGCCACCTCTTTCGCCGTCAGCACATCGTCGGCAGTCAACCGGCGAGGAGCCTTTGCGAGCGGCGGGACATTGGGTGACTGCACACTCATATGGGCAGAGGCCGTGGGCGGTCGATGAGATCGCCCGTCTGCTCAACGACCCGATCGACGCCTCCGACGGTCTCGGCCGTCTTGTGCGCGCCGGTCTCGTGCATCGCCAAGACGGTTACGTCTGGGCGGCGCCCGCCGCTATACACGCCCAGGAAATCGGCGAATAGAGCGCCTGCCGGGCGCCACGTCAGCGCTCAGGAGAACAAGCGCCCGCCAATCGCCGACTCGCAGCCTCCACTCTGGAGCGCTCGTTAGCTTTCGCAAAGCGCCTGCCCTCTGCGGGTCCTCAGCGAGCGTGCGCAGCGCGGCCTCGACGCGCCCACGGATCGGCGGGTCAAGCCGACGGAGATCACGCTGTGCGGTGCGGGTGAGTTGTACGCGCCAGGCCGCGCCGCTCACTCGGACTCTCGCAACGCATCGTCCAGTGAGATCGTGTCCCCAGCCGCTAGATCGGCTCGGCCTTCCGCTGCGGCGGCCTCGTCGTCCTCGGTCCAGGGCTCGTCGTCCGCTGGCGCGTCACGAAAGGCCGCGATCACTGGGTCAGCGCGCATGTCGAGCAGCCGCAGGGCCTCCCCTGCCTCCTCATCAGAGAGCGTCTCGATCCGCTCGCGTAGCTGCTCCTTCGCGGTCATCTCACCGAGAACGGTAGCGCGCCGTGCGCCGATTACGCATGCGCGTGGCCTTCCTGAGCGCTCGGCCACTTATCGCGTGCCGCTGCTGCAGGCGTCGCGTGCGGTGCATCGGGAGCGAACGCAGCGGTGAACAGCCGCGCCTGCTCCGCCGCAGGCCGCGCATGCAGATAGCGGCTAGTCGTGCTTAGCTTGCCGCATGCCCCATCGCTTCCTTGATCGTCACCAGATCGACGCCGCGGGCGGCCAGATGCGAGCCGAACGTATGGCGTAGGTCGTGAAAACGTAGTGGCTCGACGCCAGCGACGGCTCGTGCGCGCTTGTAGCGACGGCGCACCGCTGGCGATGTCGCCAAGCAACAATCGCCAGCGCACGGGCACCGGGTCGATGTCCTCGACCACGATTGCGAAGCCGTGGCGTTTCGCGTCGTAATCCGCTCGAAACGCCCGCACGGGGTTGGGGTTTTCCTGGCTCCAGACTGCAATGTCCCGCTCAAGCGTTCGGGCGTGGAGTATTGCCCGCGTCCACTTGAGCCACGCGCTATCGAACAACGGATCGTGCGTAGCAGTCGGCTCCGGTCGAGGCACGCGCGGCAGCCTATACGCCAAACGCCGGATGACGCGAACGGTTCAGTGTCTCCGTCAACTGCGTCCTTAAGCAGGCAGTCAATCTGACGTCGAGCACTCTCCGCTTCGTCTGTGGTGTAGGAGCCAACGTCAAGACGGAAGAGGCCCGCGGTCCGCTTAACGCCCTTGAGCGTGAGGTTGCGCGGTCCCGCTCAGGTAGGTGCGGAGATCGCGGTCGAGCGTGCGGAGGTCTCGGACGACCGATGGCCCGCTACTTGACGGCCTGCAGACCTAGCAGGTAGTCGCGCATTCTCGTCCTGGAGAGCGGAATGAGACGGTCCATGTCGCAAACCGCGACGATCCGTGACACAAGAAGGCCCACAAAAAGGCGGCCCGCTCATCGATGACATTCTGGTAGGCTGACTCAACCGGTCGGTGTTCCGGCCGGATCGAGATCGCATCAGAGCAAGAGCGCGGTAGCAACCACAACCATTGGCACCGGGGGAATTGCCATGTTCGATGATTGGCTGGAGGAGTTCAGTTCGACCGCGGCCGAAGGCGCCCGCAGGAGCCCCGAAGCGCACGACTAAGCGCATACCGACGGAGTAAGGCAGCACAGAGCGATCGGCTCAAATTGCGTCGTTGTATGAACAGATTGTCAACCTATGGGGTCGAGCAATGTGTGTAAGCGCGCATAAACTCGCCCTGACCTATGGGAGATACCAGTAATGAACAAAGCGATTTGCGGATGGCGGACGAGAAGCATCCCGTTCTATGTCTGCGCGCTGGGTGTGTGCTTCGCGATGTGTTTCATCGGTGGCTTGACGAACGCATCAAGCGCCTTTGCTTGCAAACGGTCGAAAAGCGAAGAAGAACATTGCTACTCGCTAGCGACACTCGAAGACGAAGGGGAACCTGTAGCTTCGGAGATCGGCGGCTACATCGTCCTCGGCTGTATCGGTCTAGAAAACCCGCCGAATAACTTCAATACAGACGAGATGTGGGCCAGCATGGCGAACGCCTCATGGATCGAGGGCGGTATCGTTACCGGCATCACCGCCGAAAAAGAAGGAACCTACTATCCAGAGCCACACTTCTTCATCGCCTACAATCACAAAAACACCGAAGAATTCAAGATCAAAGTAGGCTCGGAAGCGCCTGCGATGACTGCGAACCTGGTTTATCTCGAACAAGCGGTGCCGAATAAAAGCAAAACCTGGTACGGCTGGACTGCCGGCACGGGCACGATCACGGCGGAAAACTTCGGCAACTCGACAGCGGCGACCAGCGCTGAAGTCGGATTGGAGAGTACGCAGAACGGTGGTTGGAACGATGCCGCGTTCACCGGCCTTGGATATCTACAGCCCAGCGGCAACGTGTTCGTCTCCGAATGGAAGTATACGGGCCATAACGCCATAAGGGAACTCATTCAGCCGTCCACGGAACCCAAAGCCACGAGCCTGTACTTCGATTGGGAGCAACAGAACTACGAAGCAGACTTCGGCCAGAACAACCACGGGTGCTGAGAATGAGCAAGCTCAAAGGAGAAAAGATGTTGTCCAAGGCAGCATTGCGCCAGATGTTGCTCGGTGCTATCGTCGCGGTCACGATGCTCGTCTGCTCGGGTTCATTCGCGTTTGGGGACTTCAGCCCCAACGTCCCGCCAATCGCGGAAACGGTCTCCGCCCAGCCAAAGCCGCTGGACATCGGGCATCTCGAGACGGTTGCGCAGGCGCTCGCGAGCGCGTGGGGCGGCAGCAACCCAACGGGCATAACCGCGGTAACGGGACTGCATCACCGGCAAGCACTGGCGGCAGTGATGCATGAAACCGTGGAAGCCGACAGAGAAGGTGTCGTGGACGTAGTCCAAGAGCACGGCAGCTTCACCGCGCCTTTCGTCCCATCGGGCCAACCAGCTCCGAAAGGAACAGTGTTGACAATCATCGTCAGCCGCGAAACCGGCGAAATCACCGACGCGGCCCTGACAAGCGCTACGTCGGCGCCCAACATCGCCACCGATACCGTCTCGGTGCCAATGGTGCTGCAATGAGCATGCAGGCAGACCAACACAAGAGGAGATCGACCATCGTACTGGTCACGCTCACACTGCTCGTCCCACTATTGGGGCTAGTCAGCGGTGCCGCTGCGGCAAGCGTGGACACTTTGACCGCGGACGCGACTATTGTAGGCACGACGATCAAAGAGTGTGGGGGGGACCCGCGATGCGCAAATTCAAGGTCAGGCACAAGGTCAAGCGGCATTGCGACACTGAGCCGTCGATCATTGTGCTGCTCAACTCCGCTGGTCAGACCGTGGGTCGCATTCGTACATTCCGTCACCACAGCCCTAAGTTTCAATTCCTGGTGCGACCCGGCACGTACACAATTGTGGTGCACCTGCAGGAAAAACCGACGACGGGATGGGTGAAGGAAAAGACGGTCACCGCAGTCGCACACAAGGTGACCCACGCGGGCAATTTCGCGCCCGCGCTACCCGTGCCGTGATGCGGTCCCCGGAGCTTGTTGCAATGAACATCCGGATCAAGGAAACGAAGATCGTGCCGGTCGCGCACAAGGTGACCACGCAGGCAACTTCGCCCCCCCTCTTTGTGAGGCGGGCTTGAGTTTGGACAACGATGCCTACTGCTCCGTAAGGCTGTATGCTGGAATACTATGAGCGGTAAGCTGTGCAGAACCACGGGACGCTTGGTGTTGCTGGCGTTGATCGGGCTGCCGGTGACCTATGCGCGAGCGAGTCGCCCAACCCAAGAGGCAGCCGGTATACCGCCAAAGGCTCAGGCGCGCCTCTTACTCTACGCAGAGACAAAGGCTGCGCTCAACGGGGACGATCACCCCTACGACATCGAGGCGATAAGGACGACACGTCGACAGGCCGATCACCTCCAGCGAGTCTCAAACCCACAGGCAGGCCTGACCGAAGCGGTGTATCTCGTGGCGATGCGCGGCCGCTTCAAATGCGACGAGTGTTCTCTACCAGCCGGCTCGACGGCCCCTCACGGATCGGTGATCACCTTCCAACTGCCCATCGGCGAAGCCCATGAAACAGTCTGGATACAGGGGCACCACTACCCCGACCTCAGCCGCGCCGGCATTGTCGTGCACCTTCGGAGCAGTAGGCGCAGATAACGGAGTCACCTCTCCCCCACGCAGGCTTGGATCCAAACAGTCGCCGCTCCGCCGCCCGTCAGCTCCCAATCCAAGTGACCCGTCTGTCAGCTACAGGGTGCACTCTCACCTCACCACACGTAGCAGCGCGGCGGTGCCTCGTCAGCCATGACGAGCGAGGCACACCCACGAGCGGACCGAGCTCGGCAACGGTGAGATGCAACGCTCACCGTGCTCGGCGCGCCTGAGCACCGATCTGGTTGCGCAGTGCCCGTTATGTAATACACTCACGTCCAACGTGAAACAACTCCTCCGGCACCGGGAAGCGACCTAGAACATGTCCGGCCTCCTCTTCGGCAACAGAAGACGCTCCCCAGCACTGTTCTACCTACGACTTGGCCTGCTCGCCGTGCTGCTGCTCGCGACCTTCGTCTTCCGCTTCTCCGGAACCGGCCTGGTGGCATTGCATGCCGCACGCATCGTCCTGATCGTTCTGGCCCTCGGCGGCGCCCGAATGGCCGGACGCGGGCAGTGGGGCCTGCGGCCACGACGCAAACCAGTGGGCCTCGGCACAGACGCTGTGGACATTGGCGCATCCACGCAGCAGAAAGACGAGTCCTAGCCGCACATCGACGCCCGCGACGTATACGTCTCTCCCAGAGACCACATGGTGAGCGTCGGCCTTGCCGACCTGGGAGCGTGGCACGCGCCTGCCGACGCTGGCGCCGCGTAGTCCTCAGGCCAAGAGACGCGTCTCGACCTCACCTGCAAGGCTATGCGCGTGATCGACGCCGCGGCCTCCGATACGCAAACGGCCCCGCGGCCAAGCCCCGAGAACCCGCCCCCTCCCGCGCCCGCCCCACCGCGGGGCTCGAGCTTCCAGGCCGTCTCGCACTATTTCGACCTCGCGGCCGATCGGCTGGGCCTCGACGAGGGCCTGCGCAGCGTCTTGCGCATGCCCGAGCGCGAGATTCAGGTGCAGATCCCGATCAAGCTCGGCGACGAGCGGGTTCACGTCTTCACGGGCTACCGCGTGCAACACAACTCCGCGCGCGGCCCCTACAAGGGAGGGTTGCGCTACCACGACCAGGTGAGTCTCGACGAGATTCGTGCGCTCGCGGCGCTGATGACGTGGAAGACCGCGATCGTGGACATCCCGTTCGGGGGCGCCAAGGGCGGCGTGGACTGTGCGGCCGAGGAGCTGAGCGAGGACGAGCTGGAGCAGATCACCCGCGGGTTCGTGGACATGACCGCTGAGGTGCTTGGCCCCAATCGCGACATCCCCGCGCCGGATGTCAACACCAACCAGATGGTGATGGCTTGGATCATGGACGAGTACGGCAAGCTGCACGGCGACAATCCCGCCGTCGTCACGGGCAAGCCGGTTTCGCTCGGCGGCTCGATCGGACGGGAGTCGGCGACCGGACGCGGAGTGGTCTACGTCTGCCAGGAGGCCGCGCGCGCGCTCGGCCTGCAGCCCAGCGACACGCGCATCGTGATCCAGGGGTTTGGCAACGTCGGCTCCTGGACGGCCCAGATCGCCACCGAGCTTGGCTGCAGGGTGATCGGCGTCTCCGACATCAGCGGCGCGATCCACCGCGAGGCCGGTATAGACCCCAATGCGCTGCTGTTGCATCTCGCCGACGGCGGCACGCTGGCCGAGTACTCGCAGGTCGCTGACGGTGTGCAGCGGATCGCACCCGAGGAGCTGCTTGCGCTCGAGTGCGAGGTCCTGATCCCGGCTGCGCTCGGGAACGCGATCCACGCGGGCAACGCGAGCTCGGTGCGCGCGCGCATGTTGGTCGAGGGTGCCAACAATCCGACCACCCCGGAGGCAGATGAGATCCTCAACGAGATCGGTGTGCTCGTGATACCCGACGTGCTCGCCAACGCCGGCGGCGTGACCGTCTCCTACTTCGAGTGGGCGCAGAATCTCCAGCACTTCAGCTGGGACGCGCGCGAGGTCAATGACAGGCTCGCCTCGCGGATGCGCGATGCCTACGCTCAGGTGGCCGAGCGCGCACACGCCAACAACACCTCGATGCGGATAGCCGCCTACGAGCTCGGGATCGGCCGTGTCGTGGAGGCAGGCCGCCTGCGCAGGCACCGCGGCTACGTCTAGTCCCACCCGGTCGCAAGCGGGCGTCCTTCGAAAATTCCTCATTTCGCTTTAGAAGCACTTCAGTGCCCGCGACGATCGTCCTGCCGCGAAGCAGACGTGAGCCAGCAAGCACAACGCACTCGATGACTGAACGCAATGGACGGCCCTGGCCTACCTACCTGCTGGGGCTTGCCGCGATCGGCGCGGTGCTCGCCGCCTATCTGGTCGTGGGGGCGCCCTCGCAGAGCAGCGCGACCACGACCCGCACCGTCACCGCCCAGCGCGGAGTCGTCCAGTCCACGGTGTCTGGCAGCGGCAACGTCGAGGCCGCCAAACAGCTCAATCTGGGCTTCAAGACCAGCGGCGTCGTAAGCCACATATACGTCTCGCAAGGCCAGCACGTGGTCCAGGGACAGCTGCTGGCCGAACTGGATCCCGAGAGCGCGGAAGTCACGCTCGAACAGGAGCGGGCGACCCTGAAGACCGCGGAAGCAAGCCTCGGCCGAGAAGAAGAAACCGATGGCGAAGGATCAGGCTCGACGGGCACCGGACGCGCGGACGCCTCCGCCGCATCGGTTGACTACTCGACGCAGGCCGGCAGCGCCGTGAGCTCGGCCGGTGCCGGCACCTCGGGGCAGAGCGGCGAGACCAGCACGGCCGGCACGACGGGCACCGCGGCAACGGAAGGCGCCACCGGCTCGCAGGGCAGCACCACAAGCGGCGAGCCAGCAAGCCAGAAGAGCACCGGGCGCGCCGGAGAAGCGAGCAAGCCTGGCGCCGGCTCCTCCAAGCAGGGCGCATCGCGCAAAGCCTCCACTGGGACCTCGGGCTCAGGCGATGGGTCGGGCTCGACGCTCAGCAGCGCAGCAAGAGCTGCGAACATCGCCTCCGCGAGCGCCGCAGTCAAGAGCGACAGGCTCGCGGTCCAAAGCGACGAAGAGGCACTCGCCAACACCAAGCTCTACGCCCCGGAGACGGGCACGCTGGTCACCCTCTCCGGAGAAGTCGGAGAAACCGTCTCGGCGACCGGCACCACGAGGTCATCTCAGAGCAAATCCTCCTCGGAAGGCTCCGGCTCGGGAGCATCCTCCGCGGCGTCTGCGCTCGGCGCGAGCGCGGGGAGCCGCGAATCCTCGAGCGGCTCCGCGGACTCCTCCATCTCCTCCTCCTTCGCCGTGATCAGCGACCTCTCCTCGATGCAGCTCGTCGTGCCTCTGAGCGAGTCGGAAATCGGCGAGGTCAAAGACGGGCAGCCAGCCACGGTTACGATCGAAGCGCTGGAAAGCCGCAAGCTCGCTGCCGAAGTGGTCTCGATCGCCACGCTTCCGAGCAGTGACAGCGGCGTCGTCAGCTACGACGTCACATTCGATCTCGACCAGCTGACCGAAGGTCTGCGGCCGGGCATGAGCGCAACCGCCGAAGTGGTCGTCAAGCAGGCCGAAGGGGTCAATGTGCCGAGCAGCGCGATCACCGCCGGCCAGGTGACGGTCCTGAAGTCGGGCAAGCAGGTGCACCGAAGCGTGCTGACGGGCTTGGCCGGCGAGAGCACGACGATCGTCGTAAGCGGCCTGAGCGCGGGCGAAACCGTGGTCCTGCCCGCCGCGCGGAGCAGCAGCAGCGCCAGCAGCCCGCTCAGCCGCCTCGGCAGCAGGCTCGGCGCAGGTGGCCTCGGCGGCGGCGCCTTCCCTGGCGGCGGGGCGGGCTTTGCGGCCAGAGCATTCGGAGGCTGAGATGAGGCTGCCCCGCCGCGGCTCCGGCTCAGTCTCGCCAGTCCGCGCGCCCAGGGTGCAGCCGCTGGTCCGGCGCGGCGCGGCGCGGCACCTCGATCGCCGCGCGGGGCCGGTGATCGAGGTGCAGGACGTGAGCAAGATCTACCAGATGGGCTCAACAATCTCGGTGCCCGCGCTGCGCGGCGTCTCGGCGCGGATCGAGCGCGGCGACTTCGTCGCGATCATGGGCAGCTCGGGCAGCGGCAAGAGCACCCTGATGAACATCCTCGGCTGCCTGGATGCGCCCACCAGCGGGCGATACCTGATCGACGGGATGGACGCGAGCCTTCTGGACGAGGACGCGCTCTCAGATCTGCGCAACCGCAAGATCGGCTTCATCTTCCAGAGCTTCAACCTCGTGGCACGCACGCGAGCGATCGCCAACGTGGAGCTGCCGCTCGCCTACGCCGGGCTGAGCCGCGCCGAGCGGCGAGCGCGCGCGGAGCTTGCGCTTCGCTCGGTGGGGATGGGCGCGAGGATGCAGCACGTGCCCGCCGAGCTCTCCGGCGGCCAACAGCAGCGTGTGGCGATCGCCAGGGCGATCGTCACCAACCCCTCGCTGATCCTCGCCGACGAGCCGACCGGCAACCTCGACTCGCACTCCACCGAGGAGGTGCTGAAGATATTCGTGCGTCTGAATCGGCAGGGACGCACGATCGTGCTGATCACCCATGAGTCCGACGTCGCAGGCCAGGCCAAACGTGTCATCCACCTCAGCGACGGCAGGATCGACTCCGACGAGCACATCACGGCGAGGCGATGATCGTCGCCGAGACACTGCGGATCGCCTGGGGCGGCATCGCCGCCAACAAGCTGCGCTCGGGGCTCACGATCCTCGGCATGACGATCGGCGTGGCCTCGGTGATCATCCTGATCGCCGTCGGCAACGGCTCCTCCAAGGCCGTCGCCGAAAGCATCCAGGCGCTTGGCACCAATGTGCTGCTGGTGCAGTCGGGCGGCATCCGCGGCGCAGGACGGCTCGGCGGCGCAGACGCAGGCGCAGTCTCGCTGACCAAGCAGGACGCGGCGGCGCTCCAGGACAAACAGCTCGCCCCCGACGTGAAGAGCGCCTCTCCGGTGGTCAACGCCACCGACGTCACGCTCGTATATGGCGCCACCAGCTATGAGCCGAGTACCTTCGTGGGTACCACCCCCTCCTACCTCAGCGCCCACGACTACACCGTCAGCGAGGGCTCGGGCCTGACCGAGGCGCAGGTCGATCACCGCGAAAAGGTCGCGGTGATCGGCCAGACCGTGGCCGAAGAGCTCTTTCCGGGCCAGGACCCCGTCGGGCAGACGGTGAAGGCCAACGGGGTGAGCTTCACGGTGGTTGGGGCGCTCGCGTCAAAGGGCACCAACGGCACCACGAACCTCGATGAAATCGTGATCGCGCCGATCACCGCTGTGGAAGACTCGCTCACGGGCTACGGCGGCATCGACTCGATCACGGTCGAGGCGAGATCACAGTCGGCGCTCGGCACCGCCGAAGCTCAGGTGAGCGAAGTCCTCGAGCAACGGCACAAGATCACGAACAGCGAAGAACCGGGTTTCGAGGTGATAAATCAGGGTTCGCTGCTGAGCGCCTCCAGCTCGACCAGCAGCGTGTTCACCACACTGCTCGGCGCCGTGGCGGCGATCTCGCTGCTCGTCGGCGGGATCGGCGTGATGAACATCATGCTCGTCAGCGTCACCGAGCGCACCCGCGAGATCGGCATCCGCAAGGCGATCGGCGCGCGCCGCAGCGACATCCTCACCCAGTTCCTCACCGAGGCGGTGCTCGTCTCGCTCTTCGGCGGGCTGACCGGGGTGCTGGTCGGCATCCTCGGCAGTCAGTTCAAGATCGCCGGCGTGCAGCCTGCGATCGCCACCTACTCGATCTTCCTCGCCTTCGGAGCAGCGCTGGCCTGCGGCCTGTGCTTTGGCACCTACCCGGCGGCCCGCGCCGCGATGCTGCGACCGATCGAAGCGCTGCGCTTTGAGTGAGAACCGAGACCCGACCGAGCCCTTTCCGGACCAGGAGCCCGCGATGACCGAACAGACCGACACATACGAGCCAATCGAGCAGGAGCAGTGGCTTTCCGATGCACAAGAGCTTCCGGCACGGCCTCGCCGGCGCCTGCTGAGCCCGGCGCCGCTGGCGCTGCTCGGCGTGCTGCTGATCGCCTGCGGCTTCATCGCGGGAGTGCTGGTGGAGAAGGGGCAGACCTCTGAAGGATCCGGCTCCGCCGCCAGCGGCCTCTCCTCGCGAATTGCCGGCCTGCGTTCCGCGCTCACCGGCAGTGGGAGCACGGGCGGCGGCTTTGCCGCGCGTCTTGGCTCGGGCGGCGGTGCGACGATCGGACAGGTTGCCTACGTGCATGGAGGCCTCCTCTATGTCACCGACGCCCAGGGAAACACGGTGAAGGTGAGGACCTCTGAAGCCTCGAGCATCATCAAGACGGTGAAGGCCGATCTCAAGCAGATCCATCCGGGCGAAACCGTGACCGTCACCGGCGAAACGAGCTCCGGCGGAGCGATTCTCGCGCGTTCGATCTCGGTTGGGTCTTCCGCCGCGGGACTTGGCGCTTTCCTGGGAGGCGGGGCAGGCAGCGCCCGCGCCAGCGGCGGACAGAGCCTCTTCGGCGGATGACCCACGATCCTCGCCAACCAATCGCAGAAACGAAAGGGAGCTCCATGGCACATAAAAAGCGCGCTGGCCGCATCCAGGCGGCAGCCCTGATCGCGGCGGCCACGCTGGCGGGCCTTTGCCTCGCGGCATGCGGCGGCGCCTCCAAAGAGACCTCGGCCTCCACCGCTGCGACGAGCACATCGAGCTCGACCGCGGGACCGCCCGAAGGCGCGGGCCGCTTCGCGGCTCTGCGCACCTGCCTGCAGAAGGAAGGCATCACGCTTCCGCGACGCCCAGCGGGTCAACATGGGCGTCCCGCGGGCGGTGGCCCACCGCGTGGTGGCTTCGTCCCCGGTAGTGGGCGCGGCTTTGCCAGGCACCTGCCGAAGGGCGTAAGCGCAGAAAAGATGCAGGCCGCTTTGATGAAATGCGGCGGCGGCTTTGGCGCTGCCCGCGGGCGCTTCTTCGGCCGCGCCGGCGCCAGGAAGGCACTCAGCGAGTTCGCAGCATGCATGAACGAAAACGGCATCAAGCTGCCAGCGCCGAATACCTCAGGGCACGGACCGGTGTTCGACACCAAGGGCATCGACACCTCTGGCACGCGCTTCAAGAGCGCAGAGGCAAAGTGCGCCAGCAAGCTGCCCGCGTCGTTCGCCCGGCCAGGCAATGCACCTGCTCCCCCATATCCGGGCGGCGCTTAGAAGAAGGTCTTTCAAAATAGGCGGAGCGAGCCTGGGCCAAGCTGGGCGCCGCGGCCGAGCGCGGTTCAGGCGTCCGGCTGCGGCGCGGCGCTACGGCGGCCGCGGCGCTTTGGCTCGCGCTCGCCCACCCGCCCGCCGATCACCTTCGCGGCGCTCTGCAGCGCTGCAAGCGATCCCTGCAGCTGCTCCACGTCGATCTCGGGAAGCCGGCCGACGAGGCCAAGCGCAGCGACCTGCTCGCCGGCTGAGTCGAGTACCGGCACCGCGATGCCGACCGTCCCCTGCTCCGCCTCCTCACGCTCCAGCGCAACTCCCTGCTCCTTGGCCTCGGCGACCTCGGCCGCGAGCGTGCGCTTGCTCGTGACCGTCTTCGGCGTGAACTTCGCGAGTGTGGTGCTGGCAAGCGCGTCACGGAGCTGCTTTGGATCCAATGCCCCCAGCAGCACCTTCCCAAGCGCTGTGGCGTGGCTCGGTAGCCGCGCCCCGCGCCGCATCTGGACCCCGAGTATCCCCTGGCCCTCCGTGGTGCTGCGCGCCACGTCGGCAAGCAGCACCTCGAGATCGACGAGCACACCGAGCCTGACCGTGCACCTGGTCTTGCGACGCAGTGCAGAGAGCTGGCCGTCCTGCGCCTGCACGACCCGGCTGGCATCGAGCGCGGCGGCGCCGATGTCCGCCGGCAACAGGCTGACGCGATAGCGCCGGGAGAGCGGATCCTGCTCGAGCATGCCAAGCGCGACGAGCGTCGTCATGTAGCGATGCACTGTGCTGCGGCTTGCTTCCATGCGGTCCGCGACGTCGGCGATTCCCTGCAGCGGCTCATGGCTGGAGAATCCCTTCATCACCAACAGGCCGGTCTCCAGCGACTGCGAATAGCGCGGTTCAGTCAAGCGAGCACCGCTGCGTGATCCCATCTTCGGGCTCACATCTCCCCCCTTTCAGGACTTTCGACAACGCCTCCGCGGACGAGTGCGGCTCCCCAGCGCATCGGACGCGCGCGTCCTCCGACCGGGCCGGGTGTGTCCCGGCGGATCTCCGCGCGTGTCCTCATCTGCGTTAGCACTCTGACGGTGAAAGCTCGCTGCGAATAGTCCAGTAGACGAATAGTCCCCTCCAAACCTCGAACCACCGAGCGCGCGCAGAGCGTGTCTGCATGCCTCTCGGCCAAGGGTTGACATCAAGGGATGCTTGGCATCGTACACGCCCGTGCGATATGAGCTGCCAACCGTTGCGCTCTGAGCAACGTCGATCCGCAGGAGGACGCCTCCACCCAGCCGCGGACCGCGATCTCGAGCGCTCGTCCCGAAGGCGCTGTCACGGAGCGGCAAGCGAAGCCAGATCAACGTCCAGCCCGCCCGTCAAGCGCCCGTCCTTGAGCGTGTGCACCCGGTCGGCGAAGCCGACCGCCTGTGGGTCATGCGTGACCAGCAGCACCGGGATGCCCTTCTCATGGCATATGTCTCGCAGCAACGAGAGCGTCTGAGCGCTGCGCAGGGAGTCGAGGCTACCGGTCGGCTCGTCGGCAAGCAGCAGTTGTGGATCGTTGACCAGCGCGCGCGCAATCGCCACCCGCTGCCGCTCTCCCATCGACATCTGCTCGGGCGCATGGGCGAGGCGCTTCTCGAGGCCCACCCGCTGCAGCCACGGCCGGGCGGCGGCGTGGGCGCCGCTCAGGCTATAGCCGTCGGCCAGCAGCGGCAACGCCGCGTTGTCGAGTGCGGATGCGCCGGGAGTGAGGTGAAAGCTCTGGAAGACGAAGCCAACCGTGCGACGGCGAAAGATCACACCCTCGCGCGAGGAGCAACGCGTCAGGTCCAAATCGCCGAAGAGCACCCGCCCCTCATCAGGCGCCATCAGACCGGCCGCGATCAGCAGCAGCGTGGTCTTGCCCGAGCCGCTTGGTCCGTAGAGCGCGACGAGCTCGCCCGCCTCGATCGCCATCGAGACGGCGTCGACCGCCGTGACGATCTCGCCACCGGCCCGGTAGCGCTTGACGACCTCCTGCATCTGCAGCACGCTCAACGCCCCTCCGATCCGGTGCGCGCGCGAGCGGATGGGAACTGGATCACATCGGCATCGCCCGGGCGGCTCGATATCAGGCGCCCGTCGCTCAACGAGAGCACGTGTGGCAGGCCCGCGAGCGCCGAGATGTCCTCGCTTGCGATCACCATCGCCAGCCCAAGCCGCCGTGGCAGGCCGCGAAGCAGTGAGTAGAGCTCGCGCGCATCGCTTGGTCCTGGCAGCAGCGCGGGCTCGTCGACCAGCAGCACGCGCGGCTCATGCACGAGCGCGCGCGCAAGGTCGACGCGAATTCGCTCGGCGATCGAGAGCATCTCGATCGTGGATCCGGCAAGCTCGCCGGCGCCGACTCGCTGCAGCGCCTGCTCCGCGCTGCGATCGGCTTCCTGAGCGCTCACGCCGTCGGCCAGCAGCGGCATCGCGACCTGCTCCAGCGCCTGCCTGCTGGCGGGAGGGCGCCGGTCGCCGCGCACCAGAGCGATTCCCGCCTGGCGCCAGAGGTGGGGGCCCGCGTCGGAGGCGCGGACCCTGGATCCGTCGAACCAGACCGAGCCGCCGTCGGCCGGCTCGATGCCCGCAGCGATGCGCAACAGGGTTGTCTTTCCCGCCCTGCGCTCACCGACGATCCCAACCGACTCGCCGGCGCAGAGCTGCAGGCTGACCTGATCGAGCACGGCGATCTCTCTCGCGCCGTCCCTGTAGCGCTTGGTGAGACGATCGAGCCGCAGCAGACTCACGGGCATTCGGCCAGATGCTCCTTGAGCTCCCGGCGCGCGCGGACGATCCACCTCATCTCAGCCTTCAGCTGCTCCTCCATGCCCGCTCTGGAGAGCGCGATCATGCGCGAGCGCCATCCTTTCGCCTCCACGTCGGCGACGCGGAGGCGCTCGATCGCCTGCAGGCAGTCCTGCTCGTAGTGGTCGAGCTTCAGCAGCAGCGTCCTTGCGTCGCCGGGGCTAGCGAAGCCGACCTGAGCGTGCAGTTCTGAGCGCACGAGCGGTACCCGACCGCGCGAGAGCAGCCATTCGTCCAGCGTCTGCTTGGCAAGCGGCGTCGCCCTGTAGACCCTGTGCCACTCCCCTGGCTTTGAGACCTTGTCGCCCTGCACGAGCCCTTCGTTTTCCAGCTGTGCGAGCAGCTCATAGATCCGCTTGCGCTCTATTTCCCATGCCGGACCCAGTCGCATGTTCAGCCGACCGGCGAGCGCGTAACCATGGCCGGGGCGCTCGGCGACCGTGGCCAGTACGGCGATCTTCGTCTGGCCCCGCGGGCCAAACAGCTTAACCCTGTCCAAAGAGGCCATCTTCTTACCGCCCTAGAGTCCGCCAAGCTGAACCGCTCGGTTTGCGCATACTACACCAAGCATTGCGCAAGATCGAATACCGTTTTCGATCTTTCGGAACTTTCCTGGGGTTCTGCCTGCCCTACGGCGCAGTCAGCCCTCGATCGCGGCGTAGACCTCGTCGATCAGCTTCTCGCGCTCAGGCAGGTTGAAATGCTGCTCCAGGTAGCGGTCGGTCGTCTCCCGCGAGTCGCCGTTGAGCGCCATGTTGAGCGCGATCAATCGTGCTCCGTCGAGGTCCGCAGGCAGCCCCGGAGTCTCGCCCGCCACGCCGTTGCCAACCGGCTCGACCGCCGCCGGCCGGCTCTCCTGCACCGGCTCCGGCGGCGCGGGCATCTCGAGCGGTTCCGGCGGATCGCTCGGCAGCGGCAGTCCGCTGGCCGGCGTCGGCTGTGGCTCCTGCGCTTGCGCCGCCGGCCGACGGCCGCTTGCCGCGTCGTAGAGCGCGGCCATGTCGCGCTCGACCGCCGAGAGCTCCTGGGCAAGCCTGGCCCCGCCGGCCCTCAACGTCTCGGCAAGGCCGTGGAGATCGCCGTCCATCGACTCGACCCGTCCCCGCAGCGTCGCCGCCGCCTTGGCGAGCGTGGCCAGATGCGCCTGCGCCGCGGCTATCGCCTCGCTACGGGTGCGCTGCGCGGCGAGCTCCGCCTCGCGCACCGCGCGCGCGGCCTGATCCTGGGCGTCACCCACGATTTGCTCGGCGGCGGCCTGCGCCGCATCGAGGATCCCCTGCACCTGCGTGGCGGCAGCGGCGCCGACGGACTCTCCCTGCCGTGCCTTCGCGTTCAGCTCCGCCACCGCGATCGCGACCGAGCGCAGGTGCGCGTCGACCGCGACCGGCTCATACCCCCTGCGCGCAACCGGGAAGTCTCGCTTCTCGATCGAGGCCCCATCCAGATCCACGGCGCCCATGCTAGGCGATCGGCCTGACGGCGGCGTCGCCACGGCTCAGACGATCTCGCTCGCCGGAGCCTCACTGCTCTGTGCGGCGTCCAGATCCCGGCGCAGCTGCCTGAGCTCGTCCCGCAGCTGCGCCGCATACTCGAAGCGCAGCTCCTCCGCGGCCTGCGCCATCTCCTCTTCCAGCTCGACGATCATCCGTTCGAGCTCATGCCGGGGCGCCTGTGCGCCGGCACGCTCACGCCGACGCCTGCGCGACTTCGGCACCTTCGAGTCGCTCTGCAGGAACTCGGCGATGTCGGAGATGCCCTTCACGATCGTCTCCGGAGTGATGCCGTGCTGCTCGTTGTGGGCGACCTGGATCGCCCGGCGGCGATCGGTCTCGGAGATCGCCGCCCGCATCGCCGCGGTCTCCCTGTCGGCGTACATCAGCACCGTGCCGTTGACGTTGCGCGCAGCCCTGCCGATTGTCTGAATCAGCGAGGTCTCCCCGCGCAGGAAGCCCTCCTTGTCGGCATCGAGGATCGCCACCAGCGAGACCTCCGGCAGGTCGAGCCCCTCGCGCAGGAGGTTTACGCCGACCAGCACGTCGTATTGCCCAAGGCGCAGCTCCCTGATGATCTGGATGCGTTCCAGCGTGTCCACTTCGGAGTGTAGGTAGCGGCACTTGAAGCCCATCTCCAGCAGGTACTGGGAGAGGTCCTCGCTCATCTTCTTGGTGAGCGTCGTGACGAGCACGCGCTCGTTGCGGCCGACCCTCTCCCTGACCTCGTTCATCAGGTCGTCGATCTGGTTCCTGGTCTCGCGCACCTGCACCTCTGGGTCCACGATCCCGGTCGGGCGCACGATCTGCTCCACGATCCGCTGCGAGCGCGTGCGCTCGAACTCGCCGGGCGTCGCGGAGAGGAACACGAGCTGCGTGGTGATCGAGAGGAACTCCTGGAAGGTCTGGGGGCGATTGTCCAGCGCGCTTGGCAGCCGGAAGCCGTAGTCGACCAGCGTGCTCTTGCGGGAGCGGTCGCCCTCGGACATGCCACCTATCTGGGGAACCGTCTGGTGGGACTCGTCGATGAAGCAGACGAAATCGTTGGGGAAGTAGTCGATCAGGCAGTAGGGGCGCTCGCCGGGGGCGCGACCGTCGAGGATCCGCGAATAGTTCTCGATCCCTGAGCAGAAGCCCATCTCGCGCAGCATCTCCATGTCGTACTGGGTGCGTTGGCGCAGGCGGTGAGACTCGAGCATCTTGCCCTCGGCCTCCAGCTGCTGGCAGCGCGCATTCAACTCGCGCCCGATCTCCGCCACAGCCGCCTCGACGGTGCCCTCCTTGACGTTGTAGTGGGTGGCCGGCCAGATCGCGACATGCTCGAGATCCTCGTCGATCACCTCGCCGGTCAGCGGATCGAACTGCTGCAGGCGCTCGATCTCGTTGCCGAAGAAGCTCGCGCGGTAGGCGGTCTCGCCGTCGGCGGGGAAGATCTCCAGCGTCTCGCCCCGCACCCTGAAGGTGCCGCGCGAGAGCACGGTGTCGTTGCGGTTGTACTGGATATAGACGAGCTTTGAGAGCAGCTTGTCCCTGTCGATCTCCTCGCCGCGCTTGAGGATCTGCACGTTCATCTCGTAGACCTCTGGCGAGCCGAGGCCGTAGATGCAGGAGACCGAGGCCACGACGATCACGTCGCGGCGCGCGAATACCGCGGCCGTTGCCGCATGGCGCAGCCGGTCGACCTCTTGGTTGATCGCGGAGTCCTTCTCGATGTAGAGATCCTTGCTGGGTACGTAGGCCTCGGGCTGGTAGTAGTCGTAGTAGGAGACGAAGTACTCCACCGCGTTCTCGGGGAAGAAGGTCCGAAACTCGTTGCAGAGCTGCGCCGCGAGCGTCTTGTTGTGGGCGATCACGAGCGTCGGCCGCTGCACCGCCTCGATCACGGCGGCCATGGTCATCGTCTTGCCGGTTCCGGTCGCGCCGAGCAGGGTCTGGAACTGCTGTCCCTCGCGCACACCCTCCGCCAGTTGCTCAATCGCGTGTGGCTGGTCGGCCGTCGGCGTGAAGGCGGAATCGAGGCAGAACTCGGGCATCGGCTCGCTCTACGGTAGCGACGCTCCTCAGTCGAGCCCGAGCTGTTTGGCGTAGAAGTGGTGGTAGGTGCTCTCGGCGTCGAGGACCTTGGTGACGTAGGCGCGGGTCTGGGAAAACGGGATGTCGCCGATCGCCAGCTGCCTTCCCTGCGCCCGCGCCTTCGCCGACCACTGATCGACATTGTTAAGCCCCGCGTTGTAGGCGGCGATCGCCGGCAGCTGGGAGCCTCCGTAGTACTTGAGCAGGTAGCTGAGGTAGTAGCTGCCGTAGGCGATGTTGACTTCGGGGTTGGCGAGGTCGCTGGTCGTGAACGTCGTGCCATGGGTGATGCGAGCGAGGTATTCCGCGGTCGAGGGCAGGATCTGCATCAGTCCCTCGGCTCCCGCAGAAGATTCGCGCGGCTGGAACTTGGTCTCCGCGTAGATGACCGCCGCGATCAGTGCCGGATCGAGATGCTTTGCCTGCGCCTGATGGCGGATGATCGACTGGTCTGCCAACGGCAGACTGTGTTCGCGGCGCACCTTCGCGGTCAGCGCCACCCCCACGATCAACGCCACCACCAGCGTGAGGATCGCCGCCATCCGCATCCGCCCGCGACGCCGCGCGCGGACCTGCGTGCTGCGGCTCAATCTCGCACTGCTCATCTGCCCAGATTGTCAAGCACGCTGGACAGCTCGTGTTCCAGTTCCTCCAGATCCCCGTCGTTGTGCACCACGTAGGTCGCGCGAGCCGCCTTCTCCTGCTGGGAGAGCTGTCGGTCGTTGCGCTGACGCACCCCGAGCAGGCTCCGCTCGGCGGTCCGCTGCGCGATCGTCTGCTCGTCGGCCACGACCGCGACGGTCGCGTCGTAGCCACGGTCCAAACCGGACTCGAACAGCAGCGGCACCTCCAGCACCGCCGCGCGCGGCCGTGGGGTCTGCTGGCGGACATCCTCGATCCAGGCAGCGATCCGCTCGGCGACCAGAGGCCAGACCAGCTGCTCCAGCCATTCCCGCTGGGCGGGCTCGGCGAAGACCGCCTTCGCGATTGCCCCGCGATCGATCTTCCCCTCTGGCGCGACCTCCTCCCCAAGGCGGGTGACCACCGCGTCGATCACGGCCTGCCGGCCGTACAGCTCGTGCACCACCTCGTCGGTCGAGAGCACCTCCGCGCCAAGACGCTGCAATGCGGCAAGCGCCGTCGACTTGCCCGCGCCCATGCCTCCCGTGAGACCAATCAGAGCAACCGACACCTCGGCGGCCCGACGAGCAGTCAGTCGCCCGCGGGCTCCGGGGCGGCAGACACCTGCTCCTCCGCCTGCGGCTCCTGGGCATCCGTGGCCTGCTCGCCAGCGAGGGGCTGCTGCTCCGGGCTGCTGGCCGCAGGAACCTCATCGGCCGCAGGAACCTCGTCCGTCGCAGGGGCCTCGTCGGTCGCAGGCAGCGCATCCTCGACGGGCGGCTCTGCCACCGCGGGAACCGGCTGGTCGGCGACCTCGGCCTCCGCTGGCTCCTGGTATGCCTCGGGCTCAGCCACCTGCTCCTGCGCCTCGGGCTCGGCGGCGCCGGCGGGCTCCTCGGCCCGCTTGAGCGGCAGGATCTGGTCCTCCACGCGCTTGGCCGAGAGCGAGAGTCGCCGGCGCTCGGCGTCGATCTCAATGATCTTGATCCTGATCTCGTCGCCGGGGTGCACGATCTCGCGCGGGCTCTCGACGTGGTGCGGAGCAAGCTCTGAGATGTGCACCAGGCCCTCGACGCCGTCGAGGATCTCCACGAAGGCGCCGAACGTGACAACCTTGGTGACCTTGCCCTCCAGCTCGTCGCCGACGTTGTATGTGTCGACGATCCGCTGCCAGGGGTCTTCCTGGGTCTGCTTGAGACCGAGGGAGATGCGCTGACGGTTGCGGTCGATGTCGAGCACCTTCACCTGAACGGTGTCGCCGATTTTCAGCACCTCGCTCGGGTGGTTCACGTGCGACCAGGAAAGCTCGGAGATGTGGATCAGGCCATCGATCCCATCGAGGTCCACGAAGGCGCCGAAATCCACGATGTTGGAGATCTGGCCCTCGACCACGAGGCCCGGCTGGAGGCGGTCGAGGATCTGCTGGCGAACCTCCTTGCGCTCCTCTTCGAGCACCGCGCGGCGCGAGAGCACGACGTTGTTGCGCGAGCGGTTGAGCTCGATCACCTTCGTCTCGATCTCGGTGCCGAGGTATTCGTCGAGGTTCGGCACGCGCCTGATGTCGACCAGCGAGGCCGGCAGGAAGCCGCGCACCCCGAGGTCGATGATCAGGCCGCCCTTGACGACCTCGATCACGGAGCCCTTGACCGGCTCTCCGGACTCGGCGGCGGCCTCGATCTTGCGCCACGCCTTCTCGAACCGGGCGCGCTTCTTGGAGATGATCAGGCGACCGTCCGGGTCCTCCTTGACCAGCACGAGCGCATCGACCTCCTCGCCGAGGCTGACCTCCTCGCGCGGGTCGACCGTCTTGCGAATCGAAAGCTCGGTCGAGGGGATGACCCCCTCGGACTTGTAGCCGATGTCGACAAGGACCTCGTCCTTGTCGATCCGAACGACGTGGCCTGAGACGACCTCGCCCTCCTCGAAGGGCTTGATCGTGGCGTCATAGTTGGGGACGATCTGGCCGTCGATTTCCAGAAGAAGTCCGTTTGATCCCTCGACCACCTTGGCGGCGGGATTCTCCAGTGTTGTCAGCATCGTCAGCAAGCCTAGCGCAGGCTCGATCTCGGAGCGAGCGCGGATCGACGGCGCGCCTATGATTGGGCCTCATGCCTCTGCGAGCCACGAAGCGGGGAGCGCAGCGCACCCGTATCGACGGAGACTGCGAGATCCTGATCTGCGGCGCCTCCTTCGCCGGTCTGGCCATCGCGCGCGAGCTCGCCGGATGCGGCGCGAAGGTGCTGCTGATCGACCGCTATGAGATCGGCGAGCGCCAGACCTCCGCGTGCGGAATCCCGACCGACTGGCTGACCCGTCTCTCACTGCAGGACTCGCTGCGCCAGACCTTCGGGGAGCTGCTCGTCCACACGCCCTGGGCCTCGGTGCGCTGGTCGCTGCCGTGGACGTTCTCCACCTTCGACTACAAGGAGCTGTGCGCGCTGCTCTGGCAGCAGAGCGGCCTGAGCGAGGAGCACTTCGAGACGGCCAAGGTCGATGGGATCACGCGCGGGGGACTCGGTACCCACCCGCCCGAGCATCTGCACACAGTCCATACCGATCGCGGGGATATCCGCGCGCCCCTGGTGATCGACGCGCTCGGCTGGCGGCGGGTGCTCGCACAGGCGATGGAGATCCAGCCGCCAAACGCGCGGCTCTCGCGGGGGCTGGAGGTTCACCCCGGGGGGGCCGGCGAGGAGATGGAGCTCTGGATCGACGCCAAGTACGTGCGAGCCGGCTACGGCTGGAGCTTCCCGGCGCGCGAGGAGCTGCGCGTCGGAGTCGGCTCCTTCTGGCCAAGCCACCACGTCAAGGAGCC
The DNA here is from genome assembly GCA_963790265.1 of uncultured Actinomycetota bacterium. Taxonomy (GTDB): domain Bacteria; phylum Actinomycetota; class Thermoleophilia; order Solirubrobacterales; family Solirubrobacteraceae; genus Palsa-744. The sequence goes on along the minus strand of CAWBNT010000001.1, from coordinate 1,293,353 downwards.
GACGGTGCGCCTGGCGGCCGACCTTGGCCTGCCGCCCGAGGGCTACCAGGGAAACTGGATCCCGCACCAGCTGCGGCCCGCCACCGAAGGCGGTGTGTTCTTCGTCGGAGACTCCGCCGGCCACTGCCTGCCGCTCACGGCGGAGGGGATCAGAACCGCGCTGTACTTTGGAATCGCCTGCGGCAGGGAGCTGCGATCGGTCCTTGCGGGCACGCTCTCGCGCGAGCAGGCACTCTCTCGCTACGCGGCCTTCTCGGACTCGCACGAGTGGAAGTTCCGCTGGCTGCTGCACAGCCAGCGCGCGGTCGGCCGGCTCACCACCACGCCACTGGTGAGCGTGCTCACCAGTGGGATGGCACGCCCACGCCTGGCCCGCTGGGCCTTCGATCACTACCTGAAGATCGCGCCACCGTCGTTTGCTGGGCCGCCGCCGCACAGCGGCTCGCCCGCGCGAAGCAGCCTGGCAGCCGCCCGCTGAAGGCGGCCCGCAGAGGCTGCTTCGCGCCCCACACCGCCGCGAATGCTGCGACACTGCTGCAACCCGATGGATGACGAGACACCGAACCTCCGGATCAATGTGCCGCCCGACCAGGTGGCCGGTCACTACGCCAACCTGGTGGGGGTCTGGCACACCCAGCACGACTTCGCGATCGACTTCTGCGTGATCCAGCCCTTCGCCGGCGGCGATGACGACACGATGAGCGCCCAGGTCGTCTCCCGCGTGCGAATCCCTCCCACGATCGTCTTCGACCTGCTGCGCTCGATCAACGAGAATATGGCCGACTACGAAAAAGCCTTCGGCGAGATCCGCCAGCCGGGCGACGTCGCGCCCGAGGAGGACGAGGAGCTCTAGGACCGAGTGGGGCAGGCCGGCGCATGCGCCGGCCTGCCGGACCGCACATGTGCGGTCCGGGGCACGGCTGCATGCAGCCGTGCCGGGGATGGCCGCATGCGGCCATCCCCCGCCGTCAGGCGGCCGCTCGCAACCGGGGGCGACCCGCTTCGGAGGCCACGAGCGCGAGTCGTGCCGCCTCCACGCCGCTGCCCCACGAGACCTCGGCGAGCATCCCGGGCGCGGCGACCATGTCCCCGGCCAGGTAGACGCCATCGCCCCTCTCGATCGCCGGGCGATCCTGCCAGCTCGTGCCGGGCATGTCGAGCGCACCCGAGCGGGCGTCCATCACCTGGCGGCGGCGGAATCTCTCGCGGGCGCGCCAGTCCGGCAGTGCCGCATCCATGAAGCGTTCGAGCCGCAGCGCTGCCTGCTCGGCGCTCTCGGCGGGCTTGATCGGCATCTGAGCCTGGATCAGCTCCTCGCCCTGCGGCGCTATCGCGGGGTTCGTCGTCGAGTAGCGGCCGATCCAACCAGCTTCGTCGAGGTCGGAGACAACCGCGGGATCGCCGCGGCGATGAGTGAGCCCGATGTCCAGGCATAGCGTATTGCCGCTCTGCCAGCTCAAGCTCTCCTCGCCCAGGAGCCTCGCCGCCTGGCCCAGCTCGGTGGCGAGGATCACAGGCGCCTGCGGTAGCCGGTCGACCGGCGTCGATGTCTCGACGCTGACGCCCATCTCGCGGACGCGCGCCTCGAGCGCGCTCACGAGCGTGCTCCAGCCCGCGACCGGATAGCGCACGATGCTCGGAATCGTGAGCAGCAGGCGAACCGTCCGCGGCCACACGAACGCCGCCGAGAGCGACCCGGGATCGTGGTGGAAGGTGAAGACGCCGGCGGCGCTGGAGAGCATCTCCGCCACCCGCTCGCCGGCCTGGCGCTGTGCCCAGGTCCTGAAGTCGAGGTCCACGGGCGCCTCCCGGCCGCGCAAACGCAGCACGCTTGGCAGCACATCGATCGGCGGCGTGCGCCTGATCGTCCCGTCGAGACGCATGCGCGCGGCAGTGATGCGCGGATTGCAGCTCGGCGGCAGGATCTTGCGCTTCTGCATCCAGGCCCAGAAGTCGCCATCGTCGTACATCGCATGTGGGCCGAGGTTGGCCTTGTAGGGGCCGTCGGTGCTGCGCGCGCGTCCGCCAACCTTCTCGTGGGCCTCCAGCAGCCGCACCGTCGCACCCTCCTCCGCACAGGCGATCGCCGCAGTCAGGCCGGCGATCCCTGCTCCAACGATCGTGATCTGGCGCTGCATGTCGTGCTCCCTTCGGGTGGGAAACGGTTGTGACTCGGCAGGGACCTTACGCCGCCACTGGCCTCATATACAGTGCCAGTGATGGCACATGAAAGAGGTCCAGTTGGGGATATAGACCTGCTCGTGGCAGTCGAGCGCAGCCGTGCCGAGAGCGGGGCGCCGATCCACGAGCAGCTGGAGCAGGCGCTGCGCGAGGGCATCCGCAGCGGACGCCTGGCCGCCGGCGGGCGCCTGCCCTCCAGCCGGAGCCTCGCCGCGCGGCTCGGCGTCTCCCGCGGCGTGGTCAGCGAGGCTTACGGCCAGCTCGCCGCGGAGGGATACCTGACGACCAGACAGGGAGCCGCCGTGCGCGTCAGCACGGCGGTGCGAACGCTGGAGAGCCATCCGCCCGCCCACTCGCTGCTTCCGAGCTTCTCCTACGACCTGCGTCCCAGCCTGCCCGACCTGACGGGCTTTCCGCGCGACCGCTGGCTCAGGTCGCTGCGCACCGCGCTGCGGGAGTCGCCGCTGTCGGCGATCGGCTACCCCGATCCCCGCGGTGTCCCTGAGCTGCGGCAGGCGCTCAGCGACTACCTCGGCCGTGCACGCGGCGCGGCGGCCGACCCGGAGCGCATCCTCGTGTGCACCGGCTTTGCCCAGGGGCTCTCGCTGCTGTGCCGCGCCTTTGCCGCCCAGGGCGTGAGCTCGGTGGCGCTGGAGGACCCCGGATGGCATGTGCACCGCCTGATCGTCGAACAGTCCAGCCTGCAGGTGCTGCCGATCGGCGTGGACGAGGAGGGGATCGACGTGGAGGCGTTGCGCCGCAGCGAAGCCTCTGTCGTGATCGTGACCCCCGCGCATCAGTTCCCCACCGGCGTGACGCTGAGTCCCCGGCGCAGGGCGCAGCTGATCGAGTGGGCCCAGGTCTGCGATGGGCTGATCCTCGAGGACGACTACGACGGCGAGCTGCGCTTCGACCGCGGGGCGATCGGCGCGCTGCAGGGCCTCGCGCCGGAGCGGGTGATCTACGCCGGCTCGGCCAGCAAGCGCCTTGCGCCCGCAATGCGCCTCGGCTGGCTGCTGTGCCCATCGTGGACCTACTGGAACATCTCGGCGATCAAGGCCGTGGAGGACGCGGGCTCTGAGGCGATCGGCCAGCTGGCACTCGCCGACTTCATCGCAAGCGGCGAGCTGGACCGCCACCTTCGGCGCATGCGCGCGACCTACGAGCGCCGTCGCAGAGCCCTGCTCGACGCGCTGCGCAAGCACCTGCCGACCGCGCAGGCGACCGGCGGGCCGTGCGGCCTCTTCGAGCCGGTGCGGCTGCCGAGCACGCTCGACGAGCATGCCCTGCTCGCCTGCGCGGCCGATCGCGGCCTTGGCCTGGAGGGTCTTTCGCTGCACCGCTTCCAGGGCGGCGGCGAGCCCGGCCTCGTGCTCGGATACGGGGCTCTGCCGGAGCCGGCGATCGAGCGCAGCGTGCACCTGCTGGCAGAAGCGTTCGCGCATCTTGACGATCGCAGCACCGATGCTAGGCTCGCGCCCCCATGAAGGTGTTTCTCGCAGGCGCCACCGGAGCGATCGGGCGGCGGCTGACTCCTATGCTGGCACACGCCGGCCACGAAGTGGTCGCCACCACGCGCACGCCACACAAGGCACGCGAGCTGGAGCAGGCCGGCGCGCAGCCGGTCGTACTCGACGCGCTTCATCGCGAGGCCGTCTTCGAGGCCCTGCGGCGGGCCAGGCCCGAGATGGTGATCCACATGCTGACCGCGCTTCCGCGGCGGCTTGACCCGCGCCGCGTCGTGCGCGATCTGGCAATAAACGACCGGCTGCGCGAGGACGGCACGCGCGACCTCGTCTCCGCCGCCCAGCAGGCCGGGGCCACGCAGATGATCGCCCAGAGCGCAGCGTTCCTCTATATGCCACTGGCCGGCGTGGCCGGCAGGCCGGCGCTGCGCACCGAGGAAGACGCGCTGGACTTCGAGGCGCCGAAACCGCTGATGCGCTCGATCAATGCCCTGCACATGCTCGAGCACACGGTGCGCTCAGCCGACGGCCTGGAGGGCGTGGTGCTGCGACTCGGACACCTCTACGGCCCGGGCACCGCCTTCTCGGGCTCGGGCGCCGTGGTGGAACGGCTTCGGCGCCGCCGGCTGCCGATGATCGGAGGCGGCGAGGCGGTGTGGTCCTTCGTGCACGTCGACGACGCCGCCCGCTCGGTGCTGAGTGCGCTGGGTGCGCCGCGAGGCGTCTACAACATCGTCGACGACGAGCCCGCTCCGGTACACCAGTGGCTGCCAGAGCTGGCACGCGCGACCGGCACGCCCCCGCCGCGCCAGCTCCCAGCGCTGCTGGCGCGTCCCCTTGGGGGCGCCTTGGCGGTGAGCATGATGACCAGGGGCGATGGCGCGAGCAACGAGCGGGCCAAGGAAGCCCTCGGCTGGAAGCCACAGTTGGCCTCCTGGCGGCAGGGGTTCAGGACGAGTCTCGACTGACGCCCGCGCGCTCCCGGCTCACTTCGCTTTCAACCAGTCCTCCCCAGCGCCGATGTCTACCTCCAGCGGCGGCTCATGCCCCCAGACCCCGCACATCTCCCGGCTGATGAGCTGCTTCGCGGCGTCCACCTCCTCGGGCGGCCCCTCGAAGAGGAGCTCGTCGTGGATCGTGAGGATCAGGCGGGTGGCCATCTCCGAGGACGCAAGCGCCTCGTGGCAGCGCAGCATCGCGAGCTTGATGATGTCGGCCGCGGTGCCCTGGATCACGGTGTTGACCGCCAGGCGCTCACCGAGCGTGCGAACCTGGTAGTTGCGCGCCCGCAGCTCCGGGATCTGCCGGCGGCGCCCCCACAGCGTCTTCACATAGCCCTCCTCCCCCGCGTTCTCGATCGTAGACTCGATGAAGGCCGCGACCTGTGGGAAACGCTGCATGTAGGCGTCGATCACCTCTTTGGCCTCCTGCCGGGCGATGTTCAGACGGTCGGCCAAGCCGAAGTCGGAGAGCCCGTAGACGATCCCGTAGTTGATCATCTTCGCCTTGCTGCGCATCCCCGGGTCGATCTGCTCGGGCGTGACCGAGAAGACCCGCGAGGCGGTGGCCGTGTGCACGTCCTGCCCCTCGGCGAAGATCTCCATCAGCGCCTGCTCGCCCGCCACGTTGGCAAGCACCCGCAGCTCGATCTGCGAGTAGTCGGCGGAGATCAGCAGGTTGCCCGGGGCCGCCTCGAAGCAGCCGCGGATCTCCCTGCCCAGCGGCGTCCTGATCGGCACGTTCTGGAGGTTGGGATTGGTGCTGGAGAGCCGCCCGGTCTGCGCGACGGCCTGCAGGAACGTCGTGTGGATCCGCGACTGCGCGTCCACGAGCTGGGGCAACACGTCCAGATATGTCTTTATAAGCGTCGACAGCTCGCGCCAGCGCTCGATCCGCGGCACAATCTCGTGCTCCTCCCGGATCGCCTGCAGCACTCGCGCGTCGGTGGAGAACCCGGTCTTGCCGCGCCGCTTGCGCGAGAGGCCGAGCTTGACGAACAGGATCTCCCCCAGCTGCTGCGGAGAGCCGATCAGGAACTCCTCTTCGGCGAGCAGGAAGATCTCTTCTTCCAGCGCCGAAATCTCCTCCCGCACGCGCTCGGCGACCTCTTCCAGCCGCGGCACGTTCAGGCGCACGCCCGCCAGCTCCATCTCCCGCAGCACTCCGATCAGCGGCATCTCGATCTCGTTCATCACGTCGCCAAGCTCACGCGCCTGGATCTCCGAGCGCTGCCACCGCGCAAGCGGCGCGAGCATCGCCGCCTGCCCGGCCACGCCCGGCAGCTCGCTGCTGAACCCCCGCTCCTCGCACAGCTCCTCCAGCGGATAGCCGCGGCGCGCGGGCTCCAGCAGGTAGGCGGCGATCATCGTGTCGTGCGCAAGGCCCTCCGGCACCTCGCCAAGCGCCTTCGCATCGTGGGCCACCACGGCACGCCCGGCGCAGGCCGCCACCAGCTCGGCTGGGTCCTCGCATCGGCCAAGCAGCGCCTTGCCCTCTACGGCGACGGCAAACTCGAAAGCGCCACCGTCGGCGAAGAGGGCGCCCTCGGGCGGCTGCGCCGCGCGCACGGCGACGCACAGCTCCTCGCCCTGGAGCTTTGCCGCCTCGGAAACACCGCCCTCCACGAGGCGAGCCTCGATCTGCTCGGAGGAGGGGACGACCGGCGTCTCCAGCGCGCCGTCGCCAAGCGCCTCTTCCAGCCGCCGCAGCGGGTCGCGCAGCTCGTGCTGGCGAAAGACCTCGCGCACCCGGGAGCGGTCGGGCTGCGCGGCGATCTCACCGGTGGGATCGAACTCCAGCGGCACGTCGCGCCTGATCGTCGCAAGCTGCTTTGAGACGCGCGCGTTCTCGGCGTGCTCGCGCAGGTTCTCACGCCGCTTGGGCCCACCGATCTCCTCGATGTTGGCGAGCACCTGCTCCAGGCCGCCGAAGCGCTGGATCAGCTCGCTTGCCGTCTTCTCGCCGATCCCGGGGACGCCGGGAATGTTGTCGGAGGTGTCGCCCTTCAATCCATAGAAATCAGGGATCAGCTCGGGCGGCAGGCCATACCGGTCGACCACCGCCTGGCGGTCGTAGGTCTTGGTCTCCGTGATCCCACGCGCGGTGGCCATCACCTCGATCAGGCCCTGCTCGTCGATCAGCTGGAAGATGTCGCGGTCGCCCGTGACCACCGTGACCGGCACCTCCGCCTGGCGTGCCCGCTCGGCCAGCGAGGCGATCACGTCGTCGGCCTCAAACCCCTGCACTGTGACGTTGCGATAGCCCATCGCGTCCACCAGCGGCTCCATCGCCGGCCACTGCATCTTCAGCAGGTCAGGGCGCGAGCGGCGCTGGGCCTTGTACTCCGGGTAGAGCTCCGTGCGGCCGGAGGTGCCCGCGTCCCAGACCACGACCGTGGGGCGCACGCCCTGCTCGGTGATCAGCTTCACGAGCATCGAGGCGAACCCGAAGATCGCGTTCGTGGGCTCACCGGTCGAGGTCGCGATCGACTCCGGCAGCGCGAAGAACGCGCGGTAGACGAGGCTCGGCCCGTCGATCAGGGTCAGGCGTCGCTCGGCATCTGGCTGGCTTGGGGGCGACGGCATGGCCGCACTCTACGACGCGGCGCACACCTGTCGGCTGCTCGCCCAAGCGAAGCAAATAACATGCGCACTGGTCCAACCGAGGAGCCTTCAGCAGTGAGCGCCACTCCGAGCGCCCAATACAGACTCACGATTCGCGTCAAGCTCGACGGCACACAGGGAACGCTGAGCGAGGTCACGGCGGCGATCTCCCACACGGGCGGGATGGTCGGCGCGATCGACCTGGTCGAGAGCGACAGGGACGGCAGCGTGAGGGACATCGTCGTCGATGCCACCGGCCAGGACCACTGGCGCCAGATCCTCGACGCGATCGAGGCATTGCCGGGCGCACAGGTGATCGACACCACCGACCGCACCTTCCTGATGCACGTCGGTGGCAAGATCGAGCAGCACAACAAGCACCCGCTGAAGACGCGGGATGACCTCTCGATGGCCTACACCCCCGGCGTGGCGCGCGTCTGCCTGGCGATCGCCGAGGAGCCCGAAAGGGCGTTCCAGTACACGATCAAGCGCAACACGGTCGCCGTGGTCTCCGACGGCACCGCGGTGCTCGGCCTCGGCGACATCGGCCCGGCCGCCGCGATGCCGGTGATGGAGGGCAAGTGCTGTCTCTTCAAGGAGTTCGCAGGCGTCGACGCCTTCCCCATCTGCCTGCAGAGCAAGGACCCCGAGGAGATCATCCGCACGGTGCAGCTGATCGCGCCCGCCTTCGGCGGCATCAACCTCGAGGACATCTCCGCACCGCGCTGCTTTGAGATCGAGGACGAGCTCAAGCGGCGCCTTGACATTCCCGTCTTCCACGACGACCAGCACGGGACCGCCGTCGTCGTGATGGCGGCACTGCTGAACGCCGCCAAGCTCACGGGCCGAGAGCTGAAGGACATCCGCGTGCTGGTGATCGGCCTCGGCGCAGCCGGCATCGCCGTCACGCGCATCCTGCTCGACGCGGGCGTCAGAGACATAGTCGGCGCCGACTCCAGGGGAGCGTTGCACGTACGCCGCGAGGACTATCTCAACGGCTCGATGAGCGCCGTGAAGCGATGGTTCGCGGAGTCCACGAACCCCGACTGCCTGGCCGGTCCACCGGCTGAGGTGATCGACGGCGCCGACCTGCTGATCGGGCTCTCGGGCGCGCGGGCGCTTCCCGCGCAGGCGCTCTCGAAGATGAAAGCGGACGCGATGGTCTTCGCGATGGCCAACCCCAACCCCGAGGTCCATCCAGAGGAGGCGGCGCCCTACGCACGCATCGTGGCCACCGGCCGCTCGGACTACCCAAACCAGATCAACAACGTGCTCTGCTTCCCGGGCGTGTTCAGAGGAGCCCTCGACGTCAGGGCGCAGGCGATCACGGACTCGATGAAGATGGCCGCGGCGGAGGCGATCGCGAGCATCGTCGAGGACGGCGAGCTGCGCGAGGACTACATCATCCCCTCGGTGTTCAACCGCGATGTGGCGCCTGCGGTGGCCGCGGCGGTCGCCGAACAGGCCAGGGCGACCGACACCGCAAGGGCCGGCCAGGAGGTCGGTTTCGCCCACGGCGACACGCCGGTCGGCACTCCGTCCGCAGGTTGAGCTACACCTGCGGCAGGGAGACAGCTGGAATGAGAGTCACCATCACTGGAGCGAGCGGCCTGATCGGCAAAGCGATGATCGCCGAGCTGAGCCGGCGATCGGCCGCCGAGATCACCGTGCTCTCGCGCGACCCAGAGCGGACGCTCGCGAAGCTGGGGAGCGAGATCGAGGCGGTGCGCTGGTCGGCCACCGAGGAGCCCGCCCCGGCGAGCGCCCTCGCCGGTCGCGATGCGGTCGTTCACCTGGCCGGGGAGCCGGTCGCACAGCGCTGGAGCACACGCGCCAAGCGAGCGATCCACGAGAGCCGCGTGCTCGGCACGCGCAACCTGCTCGCGGGCCTGTCCGCCGCGGATCCGCGGCCGGGCGTGCTGGCCTGCTCCTCGGCGATCGGGATCTACGGCGCCCGCCACCAGGAGCCGCTCGATGAGGAGGCCGCGCTTGGCCACGGCTTTCTCGCCGAGACCTGCATCGCCTGGGAGCAGGAGGCGCGAAGCGCCGGCGAGCTTGGCATGCGCGTGGTCAACATGCGCACCGGCGTGGTCCTCGACGCGCACGGAGGCGCCCTGGCGAAGATGCTGCCACCGTTTCGGATGGGAATCGGCGGGCCGGTCGCGGGCGGGCGCCAATACGTCTCTTGGATCCACCTCGACGACCTTGCGGCGATGATCGCAGCAGCGATCGAGCAGGAGCCCTGGAGCGGGCCGGTCAACGCGACCGCACCGAACCCGGTCACCAACAGCGAGCTCTCGCACGTGCTCGGCAGAGTGCTGCACCGGCCGGCGCTGCTTCCCGTTCCGGCGGCTGCCCTGAGAGCTCTCTACGGGGAGATGGCCGAGATCGTCACGACCGGTCAGCGGGTGCTGCCGGCGAAGGCCCTCGTGCTCGGCTACCAGTTCCGCCACCCTGATCTGCAGGAGGCACTCGAGTCGGCGCTCGCGTGAGAGCGTCTCAGGGGACGTGCTGGTAGTAGGGCGAGCCGTCGGTCACCTGCAGATCGCGCCAGAAGACTGGCGCTCCCGCCTGAACCCTGTCCACGCCATAGCGCGTGATCGTCGTTTCGCCATCTGAGAGCACCTCGTAGCGGCCGAGCACCGAGTCCGTCTCGTGCTTGGCGAAGGCGGCCGCCAGCACCGAAGCGCGATCGTCGCCGTGCCTGCCCGCGCGCCTGATCGCCGCGAGCACGAGGTCCATCGCGGCATACCCATACAGGTCGTAGGGTGTGGGAGTCACGTGGAAGCGCTCCCCGACCTGACGAATGACCCGCTTGGCGTCGACCCCATAGCTCGAGAGCGAGAGCGCCGGCGTGGTCAGGTATGTGTGCGAGGCGGCGCCAGGACCGATCGCGGCAGCGAACGAGGGGTCTGCCATAGCGCTCACGCCGAGCAGCAGCATCTTCGGATCTGCGGCGTGCAACTGCTGCCACAACGCCGCGGTGCCGGCACTCGAGTCCCCGTTCAGGAACACGGCGCGGGCGCCACTGCGCGCGACCTCTTCGACCTGGGCGCTGAACTTGGTCTCCGCGCTTGCCTGACCCAGTTCGATGCTCTGTTCTCCCTTGACTTCGATGCCCGCGATCTTCGCGTCGGAGGCGAGGATGCTCGCCAGCGGCGCGCCGAAGGGTTCGCCGTCGGCCAGCACGTAGAGCGAGCGTACGTGCAGCGCGCGCATCAGCGCCACCTGCGCCGCCGCCTGCACCGCATCGCCTGGCAGCAGGCGGATGAAGTTGCGCTTGCCGGTGGGATAGAAGCGTTCGGGATCGCCCTGCCCCGCGTCGAAGGAGGAGGTGAGCCCGATATAGGGGCTCACCGGACTCACCTGCAGGATCCCGGCGAGATTGTTCGCCGGCAGTGAGACGGCGGTCGCGCCAGAGTCGTAGTCGCCGATGTAGGCGATTGTCCTTGGATGCCGGTCGGCTATCTTCGCGTTGGCGGCCGTGACGCTCGGTTCCCAGACTCCCTTGGGACCTGAGTCATCCAGCGAGACCAGGCCGATGCGCAGAGCACCTACGCGGCCCCTGGCGTCTTGCAAAGCCAGCCGCTCGCCATCCAGGACCGCCTGCGCCTGTGCCGCCAGCGGCCCGTGCAGGGGCAGGCTGGAGTAGACGGTCAGGCGCTTGCCGATCGGGTTGGAGGCGTCGGAGAGCACCGCGCCGCATCCGCTGAGCAGCGGCGTAAGGCAGGCAGCGAGCAGCGGCAGCAGCCAGCGCGCCCGCACCGACGTTTAGGGCCTGTCCCGGTAGGGCTCGCCCGCCTGGATGCGCCCGACCCAGCCCTTCGGGCTGTGTGCCCCCTGCGCATGGCGGCGTCCTCGGGACTCGACGTGGCTCTGCCACGTCTTCGCGGGTGGGCAGGCTATCAGTGCGTTGCCCTGCTTGGCCATCGAACGCCCCAGTCCCACGCCCCCCACCGGGATAGGCCCTCAGCCGCGTCGTCCAGGCAGGTAGCCCGCGAGGATGCGGGCGGTGGCGCCGACGAGGATGATCGCGAGCGCGAGCAGCGCCGAGTCGAGACCGGAGTAGCCGAGCGCCCAAACCACGATCCAGATGACAAGGGCGCCGGTGAGTGTGAGCAGGAATCCCATTGCGGCGTGAATCCTATACCGCGAGCGCGGCGGCAAGCTCCGCCACCAGCGCGCCCACAGCCCGCGCGGGCTCGGCAGCTTCGGCGGCCGCACGCACCAGGCGCGTGCCCACGATCACGCCGTCGGCACCGGCCTGCGCGGCCTGCAAGGCCTGCTCCGGGGTCGCGATTCCAAAGCCGATCGCGACCGGCACCGAGGTGCTCTGCTTTGCCCGCGAGACGATCTCGCCGAAGCCGTCTGACAGCGCGGCGCGCTCACCCGTGGTGCCAACGACAGAGACGGTGTAGAGGAACCCGGAGGCAAGCTCGCCGATCGCTCGCATCCGCTCGAGGCTGCTCGTCGGCGCGACCAGCGGCACAAGAGCGACTCCGTGCGCCCTGCATGCCTCCCGCACCGGGGCGGACTCCTCGAGTGGCAGGTCGGGCACGATCAGCCCGCTCGTGCCCGTCCTTGCCAGACGCTCCACGAAAGCCTCCACCCCGGGGGCGAAGACCATGTTGGCGTAGCACATCAGCACGACCGGGATCCGCTCCGAGATCGTCCGCGCGACCTCCAGCACGCCCGAGAGGCTCGCACCGGCGGCGAGCGCCGCCGTGGCGGCCTCATGGATGACCGGGCCGTCGGCTAGAGGATCGGAGTAGGGCACGCCCAGCTCGACCACGTCCGCGCCGGCATCGGCACAGGCCAGGCCAATCCGCGCCGACTCCTGCAGGCTGGGAAAGCCACCCATCAGGTAGGGCATGAGCGCCGCGCGGCGCCCCGGTCGCTGGAACGCGGCCGCCAGGCGTTGCACACCGGACTGACGCTCCTGCAGAGCGTCAGCCACGCGCCATCACCTCCGCAAGATCCTTGTCCCCGCGCCCTGAGAGACAGATCAGATCGAGCTCACCCTCGGTCTGGGAGAGCGTCCATGCGATCGCATGCGCGGTCTCGAGCGCTGGGATGATGCCCTCCAGGCGCGTGAGCGTCTTGAATGCCCGAAGCGCCTGCTCGTCGGTGACCGCGACATAACGCGCGCGGCCGGCGTCCCGTAGGAAGGCGTGCTGCGGACCGGTCCCCGGATAGTCGAGCCCGGCCGAGATCGAGTGAGCCTCGACGATCTGGCCCTCCTCGTCCTGCATCACCGCCGAGCGGGCGCCGTGCAGGATCCCGGGCCGACCGCCGACCGTCAGCGGCGCGCCGTGCCGCGGCGTGTCGATCCCCTCTCCCCCAGCCTCCACGCCGACGAGCTGCACCTGCTCGTCGGCCAGGAACGCTGTGAAGATGCCCATCGCGTTGGAACCGCCGCCGACGCATGCGATCGCCCTTGCAGGCAGCCGACCCTCGCGCTCCAGGATCTGCTCGCGAGCCTCGTCGCCGATCACGCGCTGCAGGTCGCGCACGAGCGCCGGATACGGCGCCGGGCCAACGACCGAGCCGATCACGTAGTGGGTGTCCTGCACGTTGGTCACCCAGTCCCTGATCGCGGCGGAGGTCGCCTCCTTGAGCGTCATCGCGCCGGCGCTCACGGGTCGCACCTCGGCGCCGAGCAGCTCCATCCGCTGCACGTTGGGCCGCTGCCTTCTGGTGTCCTCCTGGCCCATGTAGATCACGCAGCCAAGGCCAAGCAGCGCGCAGGCGGTCGCGGTCGCCACGCCGTGCTGGCCGGCGCCGGTCTCAGCGATGATCCGGTCCTTGCCCATGCGCTTGGCGAGCAACGCCTGGCCGAGCGCGTTGTTGAGCTTGTGCGAGCCGGTGTGGTTGAGGTCCTCGCGCTTGAGGTAGACGGAACGCTGCAGGCGCTCGGAGAGCCTTGCCGCCCGGTAGAGCGGCGTGGGTCGACCTGCGAAGTCGCGCAGCAGCAGACGCAGCTCATCCTGGTAGCCAGGGTCCTCCCTGGCCGCGAGCCACGCCTGCTCCAGCTCAGCGAGCGCAGGCATCAGCGTCTCGGGCACGAACTGCCCGCCATAGGGCCCGAAACGGTGCTCGACAGCGCTCACGCGCGCGCGCCTCTCCAGAGCGCTCTCACGCAGCGACCTCATCGACGCTCGCGCGCGCGACGGCGTCGAAGAAGGCCGTGAGCTTCGCCTCGTCCTTGCGCCCAGGAGCCTCCTCCACACCGCTGGCGACATCGACCGCGAAGGGCCTCACGGTCGCGATCGACTCGGCGACGTTCTCGGGCGTGAGGCCGCCGCTCAGGATCAGCGGCACCTTCGAGCGCCGCTGAGCAATCAGCGCCCAATCGAAGGTCGATCCCGTGCCGCCGCGCAGTCCCCGATCGCCCCTCGCGTCGAGCAGGTGGAAGTCGACGTGGAAGCGCTCCAGGTCCTGCACATCGCCGGGACCGGAGACCTGTGCGGCCTTGCACACCTTGGCTCCGGTTCTGCGCGCGACCTCGGCGCAGAAGGCGGGGCCCTCGTCACCGTGGAGCTGGACGATCGAGAGCTGCAGCTGCTCGGCCAGGCCGGCGATCGTGGGCAGCGACTCGTTGACGAACACGCCGGCCAGCTGCACCTTGCGCCGCAACGCCTGCGAGATCGTCTGCGCCTGATCCAGCGAGCACCGCCTCGGGCTCGGCTCGTAGAAGACCATCCCGATCGCCCAGGCGCCAAGCGATACGGCAAGCTCGGCGTCCGGCAGCCGCGTCAGCCCGCAGACCTTCACATTCGTGGGAGCAGGCTCTTGCGCCATGCACGCAACGGTAGCGGCAGCAGGCATGGGACAGCCGACCGGGCTCCCGAGCCCGGTCGCTCAGCCTTCTTCGGGGCTGGTGGTGCTGGCGCTGGGGTTGGAGTTCGGGCGTGCGGTGAGCGTGGCTTCGACGGTCTTGTCCACGTATTTGCCTTCGCTTGGACGCAGCAGTTCGACCTTGATTTTTTCGCCCGGCTTGCGGTCGCCGATCAGTTCGCCGAGCTTTTCGGCGCTCGTCACCTTCGACCCGTTGATCCCGACGATGATGTCGCCGCCCAGCGGGATCGCGCCGGCCTGCGTCTGGGCTTCGACGTCGCCGCCGTGGATGCCCGCCTTGGCCGCGGGCGTGCCCTGCTGGACTTTGGTCACCAGCGCGCCCTGCTTGACGGGCAGGTTGAGCGCCGAGAGTTCGCCGTTGATCGAGACGGTTTCCACGCCGAGGTAGGCGCCGTTCACCGTCCCGCCCTTTTCCAGCTGCGGCAGCTGCTGCTTGGCCGTATTGATCGGAACAGCGAAGCCGATGCCGATGTTGCCGTCGCCGCTGCCGCTGGTCTCGATCTGCGAGTTGATGCCGATCACTTCGCCTTTGCCGTTCAGCAGCGGGCCACCGGAGTTGCCGGGGTTGATCGGCGCATCGGTCTGGATCACGTTGGTGATCGTGAACCCGTTGGGAGCCTGGATGTGGCGCTGCAGCGCGGAGACCACGCCCGTGGTCAGCGTCTTCTCGAGGTTGAAGGGATTGCCGATCGCGAGCACCGGGTCGCCGACCTGGACCGCGCTCGAGTCACCGAGCTTCAGCGGGTGCAAAGTGAGGCCGTTGGTCGGCACCTTCAGCAGCGCGAGATCCTCGGAGGGGTTCTTGCCGATCACCTTCGCTTCGACCGCGGTCCCGTTTTCTTTGAAGCTGACGGTGACCTTGACGGCATTCTCGACGACGTGCCAGTTGGTCAGGATCAGGCCGTTGCCGTTGATCACGATGCCAGAGCCGCTGTCTGTGCCGCGCTGGGTTTCGCCGAACGGGTTGAACGGCGATTCCACCTTGCGCACCACCGAGGATGAGACATAGACGACGCCGGGGGCGGTGCGTTCGTATATCTCGTGCGGGGTCAGCGCCGATCCCTGGTTGGAGGCGTTGGAGGGAGCGAGCGACTGCGCCTGGACTTCGGTCACGACGGTCTTCGTGCTTTTGCCGAGATCGCCGGCCGCCGCGAGGACGCCGACGACGACGCCGGCGCCGATCAGCGCGGAGAGCAGTGGGAGGAAGAACAATCGCTTCATGCGGCAATCAGCATGGGACAGTGCGATGAAGGGGATCTAAAGCTGATCATCGGAGGGCCTAAAACTTTTGGCAGACGATCGTCTCAGACCGCCCTGCGCGGCGCACCATACCTGGACACGCGCAGGTCAGGCGCCGCGCAGCCGAGTCAGCGCCACAGCCGGGTCAGACGCGCGCATCAGCGACTCCCCCACGAGCACCGCGCTCACGCCGGCGGCGCCAAGCCGCAGCAGCTGCTCGGGCGCGCCGATCCCGGACTCGGAGACCACGAGCACGTCACTGGGCATGTGCGCAAGCAGCGCGAAGGTGCGCTCCACGTCGACAGTGAAGTCGCGCAGGTCCCTGTTGTTGACGCCGACGATCTGCGCCCCGGCGCCGAGTGCCGTCTGGAGCTCGTGCTCGTCGTGCACCTCCACGAGCGCGTCCAGCCCAAGCGCAGTCGCCTTTGCGTGCAAGCTCGCAAGCTGCTTGGGCGATAGCGCCGCGACGATCAGCAGCACCGCCGCCGCACCGGCCGCGACGGCCTCGTGCAGCTGTAGCTCATCGACGATGAAGTCCTTGCGCAGGATCGGCAGCGAGCAGGCCCCGCCACGGCGGCGCGCAGATCCTCGAGCGATCCGCCGAAGTGCGGGCCCTCGGTCAGAACCGAGATCGCGCTGGCTCCGCCCTGCTCGTATGCGAGTGCGAGCGCGTCGACGTCGACGTCGACGCGCAGCTCACCCGCTGAAGGCGAGCGGCGCTTGATCTCGGCGATCACGCCCATGCCCGGCTGTGCGAGCGCGTCCCGTAGGCGACCCGGAGACGCCGCGGCGCCCACGGTCGGCGCGCCGACCGTGGGCGCCGCGCGCTTGCGCTGCTCCACTTCGGCTCTCGTGCTCTCGATGATCTGCTCGAGGATGCTCGTCGAAGGAGAACCCCTGCTCATCTTGCGCTGCCCGCCGGCGCATGCCGCTGGGAGGCCTCCACGTAGCGATGCAGCGCCTGTCCCGCCCTGCCGTCCGCGATCGCCTCCCGCGCGGCCTGAACGCCCTCGGCGATCGTCCCGGCGGCGCACGCGGCGTAGATCGCCGCACCGGCGTTGATCACGGCGAGATCGGCCCGCGGCCCGCTCTCCCCTTCGAAGATCGCAAGCGCGATCTCGGCGTTGCGCTCGGGCTCTCCGCCGGCGAGCAGCTCGACCTGATCCGATCCGATCAGCGGCACCCCGACGTCTTCGGGGGCGAGCGTCCAGCGCCTGATCTCCTGCCCGTTGACCTCCACCACCTCGGTGGCCGCGGCGGTGGAGACCTCGTCGATCCCGTCCTGGCCGCTTACGACGAGCGCCCGCTCGGTGCCGAGCATCGCAAGCGCGCCCGCGATCTTCTCCAGGAAGCTCGGGTCGGGGATCCCGATCAGCTGCCGGGATGCGCCCGCCGGGTTGGTGAGCGGGCCGAGCAGGTTGAAGACCGTCCGCACGGCAAGGCCGTGGCGCACTGGCATCACGAATCTCGTCGCGGCATGATGCGCAGGCGCGAACATGAACCCGAAGCCGGCCTCTTCGATGCAGCTGGCGACTTCCTCGGGACCGAGGTCGATTCGCGCGCCGAGCGCCTCGAGCAGGTCCGCCGAGCCCGAGAGGCCCGTCGCCGAGCGGTTGCCGTGCTTGGCCACCGCACACCCGGCTCCGGCCGCGATCAGCGCCGCTGTGGTGGAGACGTTGAAGGTGCGCCTGCCGCCGCCGGTGCCTGCCGTGTCGAGCAGGTCATGCCGCTTGACCGGCACGGATGCGGCCAGCTCCCTCATCGTGCGGGCCAGGCCCGCGAGCTCGTCGACCGTCTCCCCCTTGGTGCGCAGAGCGATCAGGAAGCCGGCGATCTCGACCTCGGACGCTTGCCCGTGCATGATCTCGGCGAGCACCTCCGCGGTCTCGTCGCTGCTCAGATCCCGGCGGGAGGCCAGCGCCTCGATCGCCTTCGTCAGCACCGGGTTTGGCATCAGCGTCCGACTCCCGCCAGGAAGTTGGCAAGCAGATCCTTGCCGTGCTCGGTGAGCACCGACTCGGGGTGAAACTGGACGCCCTCCGCAGGCAGCTCCCGGTGGCGCAGCGCCATCAGCACTCCATCTCCGGTCGCGGAGGCCTCCAGGCAGTCGGGCAGGCGCTCCTCGACCACGATCGAGTGGTAGCGGCCGACCGTGAGCGGCGAGGGCAGCCCGGCGAACAGCGTGCGACCGTCGTGCTCGACGGTCGTCGCCTTGCCGTGGATCGGCTCGTGCAGGCGCACGGTGCCGCCGAACGCCTGCGCCATCGATTGGTGACCGAGGCAGACCCCGAGCGTCGGGATTCCCGCTTCTGGCATCCGCCGCGCGGTCTCGATCGATATCCCCGCCTTCTCCGGGGTGCACGGTCCGGGCGAGATCACACAGCGCTCGAACCCATGCTCGAGCAGTTCGTCCACGGTGGCGCGGTCGTTGCGCACCGTCTCCACCTCGGCGCCGAGCTCCCCCAGGTACTGCACGAGGTTGTACGTGAAGGAGTCGTAGTTGTCGATCATCAGGACCTTCATCTTCAGTTTTCGTTTACCTCTTCCGGAGCCGTTCGCCTGTAGCTCTGTGGTTTCTCGCGCTGCGCGCCCGTTGCGCAAGGCTTGCCGCGCTTCGGGGTAGGAGCGTAACCCACCAAAGACCAGACCGCCCAGGCGTGAGCCCAGGCACAGGCCTTGCGGTCCGATTGAGTCGCCGGCGCCCTTTCCCTACTTGTCGTCTGGGAGGCGCGGGTAGCGTCGCCGGAGGAAGTCACCGAACATCGGCGCGGTGTACGCATACACGCCGTGGTCGCCGCGGTAGAGGAGGTGGTCGGCGATGAGACGCTTCAGACTCTGCGACAGCGCGTTTCCCGAGCGCGACTCTGCGGTGTCCAAGTCAGCCTTCGTGAAGCTCTCACCGCCAAGCGACGCGGCGACGCGCAGCGTCCGCTGGTCCGCCTGGCGGGCGTCTTCGTATCGCGGCACGAAGAACTCCTCGTCGAGGCTCTGCTGGATCGTGGAGCGCTCCCGCTCGTACAGGGCCGCGTCGATCACGTCCAGATCCTGTTCGTCGGCAGCTTCCCACAGCGCCTCTCCGAACCACTGGATGAAGTACGGGTAGCCGTCCACGTAGTGCGCGACGCGCTCGGCGACGCCGCCGGCGTACGTGATGTCCGTCGCCGGCCGTACCAGCGCCTGCGCTGCCGCGCTCAACCCCTCCGGCGGCACCGGCTCCAGCGAGAGGTTGTCGATTTCAGCAGCGCGAAACAACCGCTCGGCGTTGCTCCGCGCCTCACGGATGTTCCGCGTCAACGGCTGCAGGCCGCAGAGCACGAGCATCACAGGCAGCGGATCATCATCGTCGTCCTGTGCCGCAACGAGCGCTGAGAGCAGCGCGCCGAGCGGGAACTGGCCCCTCTCGCCCCGGTCGTGAACGCTGTGAGCCTCGTCGTACAGCAGCGCAACGCCGCGACCCTGGTCGCGTGCGACGCGGCCGACCTCGGTGAGCGCGACACGCAGCCTTTCCTCAAGCACCGACCTCTCGGACCGGGGAACACCGGGGCCGACGGAGAGCGTCACGTCGTCGCCGATCCTGACCTGCACACGGCTGATCGCCTCCAACGCCGTGGTGACGCTGCGCTTCACGCGCGCCTTCATGCTCAGCGTCTCCACGACTCCCCGGAGGTGCTCGGCGACTGTGGTTGCGAAGTCCGTCTCCTCACAAAGCCGCGCGCTCCAGTCGCGACGAACCACAACCCAGTCGTGCTGCCTGGCGATGCGTGCGTACTCCTTCATCAGCACCGTCTTCCCGACGCCGCGCAACCCAGTGACGCGGAGGTTGCGGCGCTTCTCCGGGTATGCCGCAAGCAGCTGCTCGAACTGTCGGACCTCATTGTCGCGGCCTGCAAGGAATGGCGGGCGTGCGCCAACGCCAGGGGAATAAGGGTTAGCTGCCACGCGATAAAGATACCGAAAGTGACAAGATATGACAGGAATCTGTCACTTCCTATCACTTCCTGTGTCCCAACGGGCCCGCCAAGCGTGCCGCCCACACCTCAGAGCAGCGTCAAGGCCACTCCGGCTGCTCCAACGCCAATTCGATCGCGCGCAGCACCGCCTTGGACTTCGCGACCGACTCCTCGTACTCGTACTCCGGCTTCGCTTCGGCGACGGTGCCGCCACCCGCCTGGATCGATGCGATGCCGTCCTTGACGACGACGGTCCTTATGTGAATGCAGGTGTCGAGATCGCCATCGTAGGAGAGGTAGCCGATCGCGCCGCCGTAGCCGCCGCGCTTGATCGGCTCGAGCTCATCGATGATCTGCATGGCCCGCACCTTCGGAGCGCCGGAGAGCGTGCCCGCAGGCAGCACCGAGCGCAGCGCGTCCATCGCGGTGATCCCATCGCGCAACTGGCCGCTGACCGAGGAGACGATGTGCATCACGTGGGAGTAGATCTCGACCGACATCAGCGTGTCGACGCTCACGCTGCCGGCCATGCAGACCCTGCCGAGGTCGTTGCGGCCGAGGTCCACGAGCATGACGTGCTCGGCGCGCTCCTTGGGGTCCTCCATCAACTCCTTGGCGATCCGCTCGTCCTCGGTGGCGTCGGCGCCGCGCGGCCGGGTGCCCGCGATCGGGCGCGTGCTCACGTGGCGACCGGTGACGGTCAGCAGCGGCTCGGGGCTTGCCCCGACGACCTGGAAGTCGCAGAAGTCCAGGAAGTACATGTAGGGGCTGGGGTTGACCGCCCGCAGGCCCCTGTAGATGGAGAATGCCTGCACCGGCGTTGGCGCGGAGAAGCGCTGAGATGGCACCACCTGGAAGGCGTCGCCGGCATAGATGTACTCCACGATGCGACTGACCATGTCTTCGAACTGCTCGCGGGGCATGTTCGACTCGAACTGTGGCATCGCGCGCACGACCGACTCGGGGGCGCCATCGGGTACAGGCACCGGGCCGGCGAGTGTCCGCCTGATTTCGGCGATCGTCTCCGAGGCCGCTTCGTAGGCGTCCTGCAGCGAACGTCCCTGCGTCAGATCGACGTTGGCGAGGATCGTGACCGTATGCTTGAGATGGTCGAAGATGACCAGCGCGTCGGAGAGCATCAGCGCCATGTCCGGCAGCCCCAGCAGGTCGGGATTCGGCTCGCCCAGCGGCTCGACGGTGCGCACGAGGTCGTATCCGAAGAAGCCGACGGCGCCGCCCGCGAACGGCGGACGCGATGCGCGGTCCAGGTCCAGGTCGGCCTGCTTGAAGCGACCGGTCGCCTGCGCGGCGAGCGCATAGGGGTCGCCACCGTCGGTCAGCGACCAGCGCAGCACCTGCCGCGGGCGTATGCCGATGAATGACCAGCGCCCCACGCTGCCGTGCTCGGCCGACTCGAGCAGGAACGCCGGCTGATCGGGCGCAAGCGCCCGCAGCTTCAGGAACGCGGAGACGGGGGTCTCGCAGTCGTCGATGAAGCTGTGGTGTATGGGCAGCAGGTTGGGGGCGCCATCCGCCGAAGCTTGTGCGAGCAGCGCCTGCGCCTGCTCCAGAGAGGGGGCCAGGACGCTCACCGACTCTCACCCTGCGAGCGCTCGATCAGGACCGCCAGCACGTCGCTGAGCCGCCGGCCGCGGCCGTGCAGCAGCACGAGCAGGTGGTAGAGCACGTCTGCGGCCTCTTCGTCCACGCGCAGGTCGCTCTCCTGGCGAGCGGCCCTGGCGACCTCCTCGGCCTCCTCCATCACCTTCTCGCCGATCAGGGGCGGGTGCTCCAGCAGCTGCACGGTGTAGGAGCCCTCGGGGCGCTGCTGCACGCGACTGCGGAGCGTGCGCTCCAGCAGTGGAAGCATCTCGGCCGCCTGGGGCGCGCGCTCGCCTATCATCGCGGCGTCAGCCGCCTGAAGATCCATGTGGTTGTGAAAGCAGGTGCGTTCTCCGGTGTGGCAGGCCGGGCCCGCAGGCTCAACCAGCGCCAGCAGACAGTCGCCGTCGCAGTCCAGGCGCAGCGAGCGCACGCTCATCACGTTGCCGCTGCTTTCGCCCTTGCGCCAGATCCGCTCGCGCGAACGGCTCCAGAGATGCAGCTCGCCGGTGCTGCGGGTGAGCTTCAGCGCCTGCTCGTTCATATAGGCAAACATCAGCACCTCGCCGGACTCGCTGTCCTGGGCGATGCAGGGCAGCAGCCCGCGCTCGTCGAACAGCAGTGCCTTTGTGGTCGAGTCCTCGGCGGGGGCGGTCGGCATCGATCGGATTGTAGGTCGTGGGATCGGATGCTCGGCGTGCTGGGCTGGGTCGCGCGCCCGCTTCGATACGTTGCGGGCGCATGCAACCTCTGCTGGACTGCAGGCTGATCGTCGTCACCGGAAAGGGCGGGGTCGGCAAGACCACGATCGCGGGGGCGCTCGGCCTGGCCGCGGCGCGGCGCGGCACACGTACCCTCGTACTCGATACGACCGGCGCCTCGGCACGGCTGCGGAGCCTGTTCGCCGGGCAGGACGTCTCGCAGCAGGCCGAGCCGGAGGCCGAGGAGGCTCCGGTGCAGCTGACCGAGAGCCTCTGGAGCGCTTCGATCGACCCCGACAGGGCGCTGCTGGAGTGGATGCAGTCGCTGGGTGGCCGCATGCCGGCGCGGATGCTGGCCTCCAGGACGAGCTTTCAGTACTTCGCGGCGGCGGCGCCGGGGGGGCGGGAGCTGGTGTGCATGGTCAAGGTCTGCGATCTGGCCGGGCTGACCGGCCCTCGCGGCTATGACCTGGTCGTGCTCGACGCACCGGCGACCGGGCACGCGCTGGCGATGCTCTCCTCACCCCGGACGTTCGCCTCGATCGCGCGCGTGGGGCCGGTGGCGACGCAGGCGCAGCGCGTGCAGGAGATCCTGGCCGACCCGGCGCTGACGGGATATCTGGCAGTGGCGCAGGCAAGCGAGATGGCCGTGAGCGAGACGTTGGACCTGCAGCGGGAGCTCTCCGAGCAGCTTGGGGTGCAGCTCGTGGACGTGATCGTCAACGCCACGATGCACCGGCGCTTCACCGGCGAGGAGCTCGAGCGGATCGCGAGCCTGCGCGGGCAGGAGCAGGTCTCGGCGCGCAGCCGGCTGGCCGACGCGGCCGCCGCGGCTGCACAGGCGGCGCATGCGCGCACGCGCTTTCAGCACAGTCAGGTGGCGCGTCTGCGCCGGCACGGGCTGAGCGTGCTGCAGGTGCCGTTTGTGTTTCAGAGCGATCTCGACCTGCAGGCGCTTGAGAAGATCGCCGATCGGCTCGCTCAGACGCTCTGAGCAGTCGCGACCGCTGCGGGGCCTCAGCCGATGCCGAGTCGGTCGAGCAGGGTGTCGTTGGTGCGCCAGTCGCGGCGCACGCGGACGCCTAGCTCGAGGTGCGCCCGGTGGCCGAGCTCACGCTCGATCTCACGCCTGGCCGCGATTCCGATCGCCTTGATCATCCGGCCGCCGGCTCCGACGAGGATCCGCTTCTGGGACTCGCTCTCCACCCAGATGGCCGCGGTGATCCTGGTCACGCCGTTGCTGAGCTGCTGCACCTCCCCGATCAGCACCTCGACGGCGTGCGGAAGCTCCTGGAAGGTACGCCTGATCGCGGCCTCGCGGATCAGCTCGGCCAGCAGCAGATCTCGCGGCTGGTCGGAGCGTTCCCCCGGCTCGAATAGGAACGGGCCCTCCGGCATCAGCTCCAGCAGGTGCTCTGTGAGCTGCTCTACGCCCTCGCCGGTGCGCGCCGATATCGGAAAGACCTCGGCGCCGTCGTGGAGCTCGGCGGCGGCTGCGAGCGCCTGCGCGGTGTGCGCTCTGCTCAGGCGATCGATCTTGTTGACGGCAATCGTGACCGGCCTGTCGGTCTGCGCCAGCTCGCCTGCGATGAAGCGATCCCCAGGCCCGACTCCCTCCCTGGCGTTGATCAGCTGCAGTGCCGCGTCTGCGCCCCGCAGCTCTTGCTCGACGCGGTGGGCCATCCTGCGCGTAAGCGGATCTCGAGGGCGCTGAACCCCCGGGAGGTCAACGAAGACGACCTGGCGCTGACCGGCTGTGAGCACGCCCCTGATCGCGCGCCTGGTCGTCTGCGGGCGATCGGAGACGATTGCGATCTTGGCGCCGACGATCGCGTTGAGCAGCGTCGACTTACCAGCGTTTGGGCGCCCGGCGAGGGCGAGTAGGCCAGACCTGGTCATGCGCGGGTGCTGGCGAGGATCTCAGCCTGGGTGGCAAGCATCTGCCCCTCGTCGGTCTCGTGGTCCATGCCCAGCAGGTGCAGGACCCCGTGGACGATCGCCTCGCGCAGGTCGACGGTGTGCTCCGGGCAGATGATCACGTCGCCGAGCTCGCGTTCGACGCCCTTCTGGGCCTGCATCTCGTCGATCGGAAAGGAAAGCACGTCAGTGGGACCGGGCTTTCCGCGGTGAGCCTCGTTGAGCTGCGCGATCCTCGCGGCATCCACGAACTCGATCGCCATATGCCCGTCGCTCACCCCCGCGCTGGCTGCGGCGGCGCGGCAGAGATCCGCAATCTCCCGCCTCCCCAACACGGTCGGCGCACGCGCCAGGCCGAGCACCTCGACCTCCATCGACGCCGTCAACCGTCCCGCCCGGCGCCGACGGACCCCTCGCCGTTGCGATGCCCGACCGTGGCAGCCTGACGGTCGGAGTGGGCGTCGTAGGCCTCGACTATGCGCTGCACGAGCTTGTGCCTGACCACGTCATCGCCGCCGAAGCGGACGAACTCGATCCCCTCGACATTGCTCAGCACTTCGGCGACCGCGATCAGGCCAGAGCGCTGCTCGGGCGGCAGGTCGATCTGCGTGATGTCTCCCGTGACGACCATCTTGGAGCCGAATCCGAGGCGCGTGAGGAACATCTTCATCTGCTCCGGCGTGGTGTTCTGTGCCTCGTCGAGGATCACGAAGGAGTCGTTGATGGTCCGTCCGCGCATGTACGCGAGCGGAGCCACCTCGATCACCCCGCGCTCGAGGTGCTGGGAGACCTTCTCAGGATCGATCATGTCGTGCAGGGCATCGAAGAGCGGCCGAAGATAGGGGTCCACCTTGGCCATCATGTCGCCAGGCAGGAAGCCGAGCCGCTCGCCCGCCTCCACGGCCGGCCGGGTGAGGATGATCCTGTTGACCTCGTGGCGTGCGAGCGCAGCTGCCGCCATCGCGACCGCCAGGAAGGTCTTGCCGGTGCCCGCCGGCCCGATCCCGAAGGTGATCGTGCTTGCGCGGATCGAGTCCACGTAGCGCTTCTGGTTGACCGTCTTCGGCGCGACACGCAGGCTGCGATGGCGCCAGACGACGTCCTCGAGCACCTTCGCAGGCGACTCGTGGAGATCGAGCGCACCGGTCACCGCCGCGATCGTGCCGGGTCCAATCTGGTGGCCGCGCTCGATCAGCTCTGAGAGCTCGCTGACGACGCGCCTGCCGGTCACCGTCTCGCGCTCCTCGCCGTCGAGGGTGAGCAGGTTGCCGCGCAGGAAGACCTTGCACTGGAGGTGGCCCTCGAGCGCGCGCAGCACAGTGTCCTGAGAGCCCGCTAGCTCAGCGGCCACCTCGTTGGGTAGCTCGATCTGGGTCCTCATCCGGAGGGCGTCATCGGCTCAGCGTCTCCTTGACCAGCTGCGAGACGCGGCCGCCCTCCGCGCGACCGTCGACCGCGGCCATCGCGCTCTTCATCGCCACTCCCATGTCCTTGACCGACTGGGCGCCGCTCTGCTTCACGGCAACCTCGACGATCTGACGCAGCTGCTGCTCATCCATCTCGGCAGGCAGATAGCCGGCGATCAGCTCCGCCTCCGCGCGCTCCTTGGCCTGCAGGTCCTCACGGCCCGCATCGGCGTAGGCCGCCGCCGCCTCCAGGCGCCGCTTGCGCTCGCGACGGAGAACTGCGAGCTCGTCCGCCTGCCCCTCCTTCTCCGCCTTCTGCAGCTCTGATAGCAGCAGCCGCAGCGCACCCAGCCGTTCGCGCTCGCCCCCGCGCATCGCCTGCCTGACATCCGCCTGGACCTGTTCGCGCAGGCTCATGCACGCCCGCCTCGGCAGAGCGCCCTCTCTCGGTCGCGGGCTCCAAGCATCGCCATCGACGTTCAGGATACGCCGCCGGCGAGCCGCCTTCCATGCCTGCTTGTGACTTTCGCGAACTGTGGGCCGCAACGACGGTGCCATGCGCGCGGGGCTTGGCAGCTTGCGCGGGCCGCGATGACGCAAAGCCGACGAGAGCTTCACAGCCGTGGAAAATAATTGTTCGTATTCTCACACGATTACGCTTGACAATCGTGCCGCTAGTTATTTTTAACACTTTTGCTGGCCGCCACGGCGTCCTGCCTCCCGCATTGCCCCAAGACTCGGCAACGCCATCTGATGTCGAGACGACTCCCTCAGCGCCACCACCAGACGGAAGCGCCCCAATTTTCGGAGCCCGACGAGGAAGGGCACACAGCTCCGATGGTCGCCGTCCTGGAGGCAGACGCGAGCCTCGGCGCGCATCTGGAGCTCGCGAGCCGTCTGGTAGCCCGGCGGGAGGCCCTCGCGCCTGTGCTGAGCCTCGAGCGCGGCCGCTGGCACTGGGAGCAGGCGCCGATGGAGCCCGGCAGCTCGCTGGGCGTGCTCGTGCTCGAGGGAATGCTCACCAGACGCCAGGACATCGGGGATCTCTCATTCGTCGAGATCCTCGGAGAAGGAGACCTGCTGCGACCATGGACATCCGAAGAGAGCACGACGCTCGCAGGCACCGCGAGCTGGAAGGTGCTCGCCCCATCGCGGATTGCGCTGCTCGACCGCGACTTCGCGCTGCGCACTCGCCACTGGCCGGAGATCGCTGCCGCGCTGCTCGAACGCTCCACGATGCGCTCGCAGGCGCTCGTGATCACGCTGGCCATCCATGGCGCGGTGCGGGTCAAGGATCGGCTGCTGCTGATGCTCTGGCACCTGGCCGACCGCTGGGGTCACGTCACGCCGCGGGGCACCGTGCTGCCGGTGCCGCTCACCCATGAGAGCTTCGCCCAGCTGATCGGCGCGCGCCGATCGCCCGTGACGGTCGCCCTCGGCGAGCTGCGCCGCGAAGGCCTGGTGCACCGCGAGCGGCGCGGCATGTGGCTGCTCAGCGGCGAGCCGCCACTCGAGATCACGCGTCGCAAAGCCGCCGGGTAGGCTGCCAGCATCCCCGCGGAGCAGCCCCCACTCTTCTCCGACTCGCTGCTTGCAGGCGAGGTCGCAATCGTCACGGGCGGCGGATCGGGCCTCGGCCGCCAGACCGCGCTGCAGCTCGCCGCCTGCGGCGCCCGGGTGACCGTCTGCGGTCGGCGCGAGGAGCCGCTGCGCCAGACCGCTGAGCTCGACCTCCGCGGCTTGATCGACACCCAGGTCTGCGACATCAGGCAGGAGGAGGAGGTGGAGCAGATGGTCGATGCCGTACTCCAGAGGCACGAGCGCATCGACCTGCTCGTCAACAACGCCGGCGGCCAGTTCCTTGCCCCGGCGGAGTCGATCACGCCGAAGGGCTTCAGGACCGTCATGCGCCTCAACGTGGAGGGCACCTGGCTTGTCACCCATGCGGTGGCGACCAAGGCGATGATCCCATCCGGCGCCGGCGGCAAGATATTCAGCGTCACTCTCTCGCCGCACAACGGCATGCCGGGGATGGCACACTCCGGCGCGGCCCGCGCCGCCGTGGAGAACCTGATGCGCACGCTCGCGGTCGAGTGGGCCCGCTTCGGCATCCGCCTGCTGGCGATCGCGCCCGGCCAGTTCGCGACACAGACTCTGCTCAGCAAGTACCCGCAGGCGATCGTCGAGCGCCTGTCAGAGACGATTCCCGCCGGCCGCCTTGGCACCGAGGGCGAGTTCGCCTCGCTGGTCGCATACCTCGCCTCCCCCGCTGCGAGCTTCATCACGGGCACCGTGATCACGATCGATGGAGCACGCGACGACTGGCTTGGCCGCTGGCCGCCGCCTGCGGCCAGCGACGCGCAGGGACGCCCGATGAGCGAGGAGCGGCGCGGGGGACCGAGGCCCGCTCGCGCGGAGGATCCCCACCAGCCAATAACCTGATGGGATGCCATCCGGCTCCGCATCTGGGCCTCATCCGACCGCAACCGTAGACGGCGAATGAGCGCGACCTCCAGTGAGCAGGCTGGGCTGCTGCGCTACGAGCAGGCGCTTGCGCCCTTCCTGAAGGACGCCGAGCTTCTGCGCCCGCCGGGCGCAGAAGTGATCGACGCGCACACGCACCTCGGCCTCGACGAGGACGGGCGCTCCCTGGACCTTGCGAGCCTGCTCTCGATGCTGGACGCCGCGGAGGCCCGCAGGGCATGCGTCTTCCCGTTGCACGACCCCGAGAGACGTCCCTCCTACAGCCTGCCCAACGACCGGGTGCTCCGATGGGCAGGCGAAAGCGGCGAGCGGCTCGTGCCCTTCTGCCGGCTCGATCCGGCCGAAGATCCCCTCGCCGAGGGGAGTCGCTGCATCGAGGCCGGCGCGCGCGGCATAAAGCTGCATCCACGTGCCCAGGCCTTCGACTTCAGCGGCCGGCAGATGCAGGGCATATTCGCCCTCGCCGAAGAGGCCGGCGTCCCGATCCTGATCCACGCCGGCCGGGGCCTGCCCCCGCTGGCGCAGAGCCTCGTCGATCTCGCGCTCAGGCACCCGGGTGCGACGCTCATCCTCGCCCACGGCGCGATCTGCGATCAGGGCATCATCACCGCCGGCCTGGCCGACCATCCCGCCGTGCTCTACGACACCTCCTGCTTCTTTCCCATCGACGTGATCGAGCTGCTGGCGCGCGTGCCCGCAGAGCGCGTCGTCTTCGCCTCAGACCCCCCATACGGAGCCACCGCCGCAGGGCTCTATCTCGCGCTGCGCGTCGCTGCTCAGGCCGGCCTGGAGGAGCGGGCGCTGAGAAGTCTCCTCGGCGAGACGATGGCCGCGCTGATCGACGGCGAGGATCTGCCGGCGGCCACGGACAGACGGCGCCCGGGGGCGATCGCCCTCTCGGGCAGGCTCGCGCGCGTCTACGGATACGCGAGCCTCGCCGGCCCGGCGCTGTTCGCGGGCGCAGCCGAGCAGGCGCTTGCGATGATCGACATGGCGATCGCCGCCTGTCGACTGCCGGTAGGCAGCGAGGCGGAAGTGCCCGATCACGAGGGCGAGGCGCTCGCCGTGATCGCTTCCGCGCTTGAGGCGACACTTGCGCTGCTGGCCGGCCAGGAGGCATCCCAGACGATGACACGAGCCGCGATGGACCTTCTCTTCCGCTCGATCGCGATGGCCGCCACCGCGATGCCCGACTCCGAGGCCGCGCAAGCACTCCAGCGCGTCGATGCCGGCCAGCTGAGCGGCTAGACGGACGGCGAGCGACCCGGCGCCCGGCGGCATGCCTGAGCGCCCCGGCTGCTCAGCGCTGAGCCTCGCACGAGAGCCACGCCGCCGCCCACTCGCCCTGATGCAGGCGCGAGCGCTCTGCCATCCCGTGCCGTGCGACGAACGCGTCGCAAATCTCGTCCACCTCGCCGACCAGGAGCCCGCTCAGGATCAGGTGCTCGGGCGCACGCGGCATACGCTCCGCGAGCTCGAGCAGCAGCGGGGCAAGCAGGTTGGCCAGCGCGACCACGCCACTCATCGACGGGAGGGAGTCCCTGCGCAGGTCGATGCGCGCGAGGTCGAGCTTCACGCCGTTGGCCCTCGCATTCTCCGCGGCGGCCCGAATACTCTCGGGGTCATGATCGAAGGCCGCGATGGGTTCGAAACCGAGCTTTGCGGCAGCGATCGCGAGCACGCCCGAGCCGGTACCCACATCGATCGCGGGCCCGCTTGCCCCCAGAGAGGCCAGCTCCAGCAGCAGCGCGAGGCAGAGTTTGGTCGTGGCATGCGATCCCGTGCCGAAAGCCTGTCCGGGATCGATCACGATCTCCTGCGTCTGCTCGTCCGCAAGCGGCGGCTCCCACGGCGGACGCAAATGCAGCGCCGGCACTCCGCCACGCGCAGGAGCGGGCAGCATCACGGGGCGATGAAAGAGCTTCCAACGTTCGTGCCAGTCGTCGGCGACCTCGCTGCTGCTCACCTCGATGAGCGCTCCTCCGACTGACGCTCTCAGTGCAGGTAGCTCCGGCAGCTCCCCAGGCGCACCGTAGACCGCATACTCGAGCGTCTCGCCGTCAAGCTCGATCTCCTCAACGCCGCTCGGCGCAAGCTCGAGCAGGTCGGCGAGGGCGATCTCGGCCTGCTCGCGCCTGACTCGCAGCGCGAGGCGAATCACGAGGAATGCCCGCGCAGAGCGCGACGCACCTTGGAGAGCACCGATTCCTCAGAGCGCAGGTTCTCCGCGGTCAGGGTCGCGCTGAGCCGCTGCATCAGCTCACGCTGCTCCTCGGTCAGCCGCCGCGGGACCACCACGTCCAGGAACACGCGCAGGTCGCCCCTGCGGCCGCGGCGCAGCTCTGGCATGCCCTGCCCCCGCACCGTGATGACCTCGCCCGGCTGGGATCCCGCGGGCACCTGCACCTCGAGCGATCCATCCAGCGTCGGCACCTGCATGCTGCCGCCCAACGATGCGAGCGGCGCGGGCACCGAGAGCGCCGTGATCAAGTTGTCTCCTTCGCGGAGGAAGCGCTCGTCGGGCCTGACGCGGACCAGCACGTAGAGATCGCCGGCAGGCGTGCCGGCCTCTCCAGCATGTCCTCTGCCCGCGAGCCTGATCCGCTGGCCGTCGGCGATCCCCGCCGGTATCTCGACGCTCAGCGTCTGCTTGGCCGCACGGCGGCCCCTGCCGCGGCACTGGCGGCAGGGCTGGCTTGGCAGCCGGCCGTCCCCGTGACACGCGTCGCAGACCACGGTGCGGACCATCTGCCCGAACGGAGTCCGCGTCACTCCCTGCAGCTGGCCGGCCCCGCCACAGCGGTTGCATGTCTCGATCGGCGTGCCGGGCTCTGCGCCGTTGCCGCGGCAATGCTCGCAGACCTCGACGGCGTCATAGGAGACATCGGCACTGCGTCCCTTCACCGCCTCGATCAGGTCGATCTCGACCGACACGGCGACATCGCCACCGGAAGCCGGACCGGAGCGGGCGCCAAACTGGCCGCCGAAGAACGCGTCGAAGAGGTCGCCGATCGATCCGAAGGCGTCGAAGTTCGGCGAGAAGCCACCGGAGCGCAGCCCTTCGTGGCCATAGCGATCGTATGTCGCCCTGCGGTCGGCGTCGGAGAGGATCTCGTAGGCCTCCGCGGCCTCCTTGAACTTGTCCTCGGCCTGCGGGTCGTGGGCGTTGACATCGGGATGCAGCTCGCGCGCCAGCCGGCGAAAGGCCTTCTTGATCTCCTGCTCGGAGGCGTCGCGGCGGACGCCGAGCACCTCGTAGGGGTCGCGTGGTGTGGATGTGGTGCTCATGGCGAGAGGTGCTTGGCGGACCTAGAGCTCTGCGTATGCATCTTCGACGAAGCGGGAGAGCTCGCGCGCGGCCTCCCTCACCGTAGCGATCGCGCCCGCGTAGTCCATCCGCACCGGCCCGATCAGCGACACGGCACCGAGCTTGCGCTGCCCGACGCCATAACCCGCCGCTACCACCGAGAAATGCCTCATCGCGGGAAGCTCGTTCTCCTCGCCGATGCGCACGTAGACATCGGGCACCGCGAGCACTGTCCGAAGCACGTTGAGCAATGCCACGCGCCGCTCCAGCAGTTTCATCAGCTCATTGATCTGAGCGACGTTCTCGAACTGCCCGGCCGAGAGCAGCTGGCTCGCCCCCTCGACGTAGAGCGTGCCCCCGGGATCCGCCGGCGGCTCCTCCAGGAAGGCAGGCGCAAGCCGCGTCAAGAACTCCCGCTCGATCTCACCGAGCCCGTCGTCCAGCAGCCGCTTCTGGAGCATCCGTGCGCCGACGCCGACGCCGGTCAGGCGCTCGTTGAGGTACTCGCCCGCCCAGTTGACGAGGCCCGCATCGACCGGTGTCTCGAAGGTGACCATCATCTTCGAGACCCCACCGGTCGAGGTGATGATCACGACTGCGATCACCTGAGGTTGAAGCGCCAGCACCTCGACATGGCGGATCTTGGCGATGTCGAGCAATGGAGCCGAGACCACGGCCAGCAGATTGCTGACATGCGAGAGCGCCTCGGTGGTCAGTTGGATCGCCTCCTCGATCTCCCGGCGCACCAGCGAGACCCCAAGATGCCGGACGGGCTCCACGCGCTTGCCCGACGCGAGCATCAGATCGACCACGTAGCGACGCCCCGCGTCGGTCGGCACCCGTCCGGCTGAGGTATGCGGGTGGGTGAGCAGCCCGAGCTCCTCGAGCAGCGAGAGCTCGTTGCGGACGGTCGAGGGGCCGCAATCCAGACCCGCGTCGGAAGCGATCGCACGCGAGGCGACCGGCTGGCCGGTGTGGATGTGAGCATCGACCACCGAGCACAGGATCATCTCCTGGCGAGGCGTCAACATGACTGGATTCTAGGGTCGAGACTCGGGGTACGTTTTGCCGAGTGGATGGTCAGGTCTGGCGTTCAACGGCGCGCAGGGCTGGACTGGACTGGCCACGCGCCACCGAGCCTCGCAATTGACCTGACTCACGACACTAGAGCTCCAGCTCGGCCTCCGCATTGCGGATGATGCGCTTGCCCGCCTGCTCGGCGACCGTGTCGATGATCGCATGAGTGTCATCTGCCTCGCGCACCGTGCCGCTCACGACGATCTCCTTCTCTGGCACGCCCATGCCGCGGAACTGCACCGAGAGGCGCCTGAGGTGCTCCGGCCCGCCAGCCGCGTCGGTCTGGGCTCTGGCGACCTGGGCCATACTCCAGAGCCCGTGCAGGATGCGGCCGGGCAGACCGACGGCTTTAGCGAACTCCTCGTCGATGTGAATCGGGTTGAAGTCGCCCGATGCCCCCGCATACCGGACCGTGAGGTACTTGTCGGGAGTGACCTTCAGCTCGGGGACCTGATCTCCCGCGTTCAGCTTCGTCATGACGCTCATACTCCTCGCACGATGTTCGTCCAGGTACCGCGGCAGACCTCTTCGCCGCGCTGGTTGGTGGAGAGCGACTCGAAGACGTAGTAACCGCGGCCGTCCTCTTCGCGTATCTCCTTCACACTGGCCACGGTGGCGATCTCATCGCCGGCCACGACCAGGGGGCCCCATTGGAACTCCTGCCCGCCGTGAACCATCAGCGCGAAGTTCAATTCGGTCTCCGGGTCGAACAGAGCCGGCCCGACCGCGGGCGCCCCATAGACGACCGCGAACATCGGGGGTGCGACCACGTCGGCGTACCCCGCCTGCCGAGCCACCTCGACATCTAGATGGATCGGATTGGTCTCGCCCACGGCGAGCGCGTACTCCTTGATCTTCTCGCGACCAACGGCATAGTGCGTGGGCGCGTAAGTCTTGCCTACAGCTTTGGTGTTGACTGGCACCGGGATGGACTCCTTGCGCGATTGACGCTTCCTCGGACTGCGATGCCGGGCCGGCCCTCTGACTTCGCCACGGCAATAGGCCGGCCGGCAAACGACAGGAAGCGACGCACGACGATCGCTGCAGCGGCGCAGTTTACGCGGCCGGCCTCTCCAAAGCCGGCCGCGTACGCCTCCCTCCTCTCAGAAGACGACCTCGGCGCCTGCGCCGACCCCGAGCAGGTCGCCCTCCCCCATGGCCTGCTCGTCGTCCCGCGATGTCCAATCCTCCTGCTCGCCTCCAGCGCTGTCCAGGAACTCCACCGAGTCGGCGACGATGCTCACCGCCTGACGCCGCTGCTGCTCGTCGGTCTCCCACTCGCGCCACTCCAGGCGACCGTCGATTGCTACGCGAGAGCCCTTGCTGGTATAGCGCTGCACGTTCTCGGCAGGTGGGCCGAACACACTCACGTCGAAGAAGTTCGGCCTCTGGCTGTAGGCACCCTCCCCGTCCCTCCTGACCCCGTTGCAGGCGACCCTCAGGCTGCACACGCTGCGACCGGAGGGCGTAGCCCTCGTCTCCGGGTCGCGCGTGAGACGCCCCACGAGCACGACACGGTTGATGTTCGAATAGGACATCGCTGTTCTCCTTGTCTCTAACGTACTCCCCCGCAGGAAATCTAGGCAGCGCTTGGGATGGCCTGCCAGACCGGCCCTGGGATGGCGCTCAGCGGCAAGGCAATCACGCGCGACTGAGCCTGTGCGCGTTCGATCGCGCGGCGCAGCGGCCGTTCGACCTGCGGCGCGGCGAGATACAGCACGCCCGCGATCAGATCGCACCGCGCCCAGGCTCTGCAGATCGCCTCCAGGCGCCGCTGTGCCTTGACCGTCAGCTCGACCTCCACCGCCAGCGGAAGCGACCCGGATGTGCAGGCGGTGGGCCAGAGCACGAGGTCGGGCCTGTGCAGGAGCGCCTCGCCGGCGCTCCCCGCTCGAAGGCTGGCGCTGGCCAGCCTGCACCCGTGCTCGGCCTCCTCGCGCCTGAGTTCGCGCTCGCCACTGACCTCGTGCTCGGGGTAGCATCGCTTCATGGCTGCCGCCACCGCCGCACAGGCGACCAGGTGGCGAGCATTGCCAGGGCTGATATTGCAGGTGGCCAGAGAGCAGTCTGTCGCTCTCATTCCGGCCGAGGTGACCGTGTAGAGCGCCGGCCACGCCCGCAGCGGCCTCGCAGAGGCCAGCAGGCCCGCCGCGAGCGTTGCCTGCAGACGACCACGCGCCGCGGCGAGCGAGATTTCGTCGCGGTAAGCGAGCGCCTCCGCGGTGACGGCACCAAGGCCAGCCACCCAGCGGACCGTCGCAAGCCGCTCCTTGTGAACGGGGCGAGGGCCGCGACGGCGCGCTTCTCCATCTCTGAGTTCACGCTTCGTTGACATCTGCTTCCTTTCGGTTGGATGTGAGTCGAGGTGATGCGAGTCGGGTGCGCCGGCCACGACCGGTCGGCCAGCGCACCTCCTCGGTGCGGTGCTGAGGTCCTGACATCAAGGAGCAGATGCGACCGAGAGCATCCGCGCGACGCGAACGCCCCTGCTCGGGCCGTCATGCACGATCACGGCAGCCTGACCACCCTCCAGCGCGCTGACGCACTCCGGAGCGAGCCGCGGCGTCTGGGCCGGCCGGTGGGAACGCCGGCCGTCGCTGGAGAGCGTCGTGCTCCAGGATCGCCGCCTTCCTGCGAGCTTGGAGACCCATTCGGCGGACTCGGGGTTGACCTGCCGATGAGAGATCGTCGAGGTCAGGTTGCCCGCCACCTGCCTGAGCAGGTTCTCCCTGCCAGGGAGATGCAGATCCGATATCTCCTGAGTACCGAGCACGAGGCTCATGCCCGCGCCTCTCGCCCTGCCGAAGAGACCGCCCACATGCGGCGCCGCCAGAGCAGCGAACTCGTCGATCACCGCGATCGACGGCACGCGCCGGCGCTGAAGCGCAGCCGACGCACTCAGCAGATCCAGCACGATCGCGCCCCCGAGCATCTGCATGATCAGCGGACGGCTGTCAGCGCGCAGCCTGAACAGCACCACCTGGTGCATGCGCAGCGCCTGCAGCAGCGCGAAGCTCGGGCCCGCGCCGCTGCCGGGGTCAAGCCACTTTCCGATGTCCGACTCCGCAAGGATCGCGAGCCGGTCGCGGACGCCCGAAAGGTCGCTGCGTTGCCGCGCACTCAAGCCGTCGAGGTACTCGTAGTCCTTGGAGGCCTCGGCCTCAGGCAGTCGCCTTACGACCATCTCCAGACGCTCGGGATCGAGGTTCTCGGCGAGCGTGGCAAGACTGAGCTGCACCCCTGCCCGGCGTAGAACGCTCACCTCGCGCCCGAGGAAGCGCTGCGCCTGGCGCAGGTAGTGAGGCTCGGTGAAGTGCTCCCCTGCGAGCGCCTTGTCGGCGATCTCGCTGTCGCTACCGGAGGCATAGGGGTTGTAGACGCACGGCCCCTCCGGCGACCATTCGAAGAGCCGCCTGCCGGCGTCGTCAGCCGCGGCGCGCACTCGCACGGCCAGATCGGGGTCGTCCTTCGGATCGATCACGATCGCAGCCATGCCCGCTTCGATCGCGCGCACCGCAAGCCAGGTCTGGGTGACCGTCTTGCCGGAGCCCGCAGCGCCCACAACGAGCGTATGAGCGCCGCCGGCAGGTCCTTGGATCGGGACTTCGACGGGCCGCAGCTGCTCGTCGTATCCGACGAGCAGCTCCCTGCCGATGAACCAGCGGCTGCTCCGCATCCGCCAGCGCCGCAGCACGATGCGACCCAGCAGCAGCAATGCTCCAAGCGGCCCGCGAGGCTCCTCGTAGGACTCCCCTGCCTGCTCGCGATCCTCGCTCTCTCGCCTGCGTCCGATCCTTGCCGCGACGATGCTGGCGACCCCGAGAGGCCAGGCGCAGGCGCCCAGCGGACCTGCTGCCAGCAATGCAAGACCCAATCCGAGTGGCCCCCACGTCCAGCGCAGTCGCAGAGTGCGCAGAGCGCACAGGCCAAGCCAGCCGAGAATCAAGCCGAGCGCAAGATGCTCGCCTGCGCCAAGCAGCCAGTGCCAGGCTTCCCGCAATGGTGCCGCAGGGTCGATTCCCGCTTCGGGGAATCCGGTCGACGATTCCATGTCGTCGCTCCTTTCTGGCAGGCGGCACCAGCCGCCCGCCACTTGTAGGGCGGACGGCAAGCCGCCGTCCGATAGTGCGGCGGGCGAAGGCCCACCCTCGACCGGCGCCGCGGAAGCCCGCGGACCGGCGCAAGTCTTCGACGATCCGGCATCACTGGCCGGATCGCCTGCGCTCACCGACCACCGGCGAGCGCGTAGTTGAGGCGCGCGGTGGCGCCCAGGGCTGCCTCTTGCCCGCTCCGCGGCGCCCGGCAGCTCGCGCGAGCGCCGCAGCGGCTACATCAGCCGATAGCCGACACCGCGAACGTTGACTATCCAGTGACGGTCGTCGAGCGCTGAGAGCTTGCGTCTGAGGCGACTCGCATGACTGTCGAGCGTGCGCGTCGTGCACCCGGATCTGTAGCCCCAGACGCCGAGGAGCAGCTCATGCTTCGGAAAGACGCGATCGGGGGCGCTGGCGAGCTGGGCGAGCAGCTCGTACTCCATGCGCCTGAGCAACACGCGCTGGCCACCCAAGCGCACGATGCGCGAGTCGAGGTCGATCGACAGTCCGGCCACAGCCAGGCATGCCGCCGCCTCAGTGAGGCCACCGGTCCTGCGAAGCAGCGCGCGTACGCGTGCGCGCAACTCGAGATATCGGGGTGGTCTGGCCAGAAAGTCGTCGGCGCCCGCCTCGAACGCTCGCAGCAGGTCCAGCTCCTGAGCCTCGGAGCTCAGGACTATCACGGGCAGATCGGACCGTGGCGGTGATCCAGCCTTCACGCGCAAAGCCGCCGCCGAGCCGCGCAGCTGCGCGAGGAGATCCAGCGCTGCACGGGTGCTCTCGAGCTCGCCGATGATCGCCAGCCTCGGAGCTCGAATCGCCATCAGCGTTTGCGCATGCTGGGAGCTACGCGCCACGACCGGCCGGTAGCCGTCGGCGATCAGCTGACAGGCGATCGTGCGCGCGATCTCCGGATCGACCTCGGCCAGCAGGATCGTCGTCCCAGGACTGGCCGCCGCGCTACTGCCGCCGATCTGCGCCGGCTCCACGGACGCCGCTGCTTGCAGCGCACCACTGTCAGATGGCACCGAGTGCAGTGCGCGCCGGCTCACGCGATCTCGACCTCCCGGGGCGCGACGCAGAGGCCGCGGCGGGCGATCAGAGCGAGCAC
Organism: uncultured Actinomycetota bacterium; assembly: GCA_963790265.1. Lineage (GTDB taxonomy): Bacteria > Actinomycetota > Thermoleophilia > Solirubrobacterales > Solirubrobacteraceae > Palsa-744. The sequence goes on along the minus strand of CAWBNT010000001.1, from coordinate 1,256,358 downwards.
ATCGGTATGGACCCACGGCGAGGGGGCATGAGCGCCGCCGTCGCGAACAAGCCCGAGCCTGCGGGCGAGCCAAGTCGTTTCGCCGCTGAGACCGCCTCGGCGGTCTCGCTTGACGCGCCCACAGCGCAGAGCGATCTCGCTCATGCTGAGATCGTCCCGCTCGACCGCAGCAAGCACGGCTTCACGCAGACCTCTGTTGAGCACGATGCGGCTGGCATTCAGGCGCTCCAGCTCCACCCCGAGCGCAGACACCGATATCGCCCGGCCCGCCCGATAGCGGCATATCGCATCCGCGCTCGATGCTCTGATCGGCTCGTAGCTCTCGATCGCTCCGATGACGTCTCGAACGCTGACAGGCACGCATCCGGCGCCGGAAGGCATGTTGCTCTTGCACCACCGGAGCTCCGGCATCGAGATCCGCGCCGGTACCGCACACAGTCGGTATCGGTTGCCCGCCGCGTCACAGTGCTCTTGCTCGCCTGCAACGCTCGCCGCGCGGACCATCGAGCACTGGCCATCGAGCTCATTTGGCATCGGGCTGCGCATATCTTCGGCGGTGACTCTCCTGCAGCGCCTGCACCGAGCATCCCTCAGGTAGAGATCGCAGACGATCTTGGCATTTGCGTGCGGCTCGTCCGCGGCGAGATGCGCGACCAGCCGGCGATCGCTGCGGGTCGTGTGATCGCAATCGATCACCAGCCTGCTGCCACCGACTCCCTCGCAGCTGAGGAGGTCGCGAAATCTGCCGACGCCGTCGAGATAGCTGGCCAGCAGCTCGCCCGCACAGTCGACCGCCGCCGTGGCGGCGCGGCAGACGCCTCCACGCGCTGACTCCAGCTGGCTGGCACCTGCTCTGCGTGCGGAACGCGGTCGCGCTGTGGACCGTCGGGGGCTCGGGAGTGTCGTGGTCATGGGGGCTCCTGGCATCTCTGGGGCTTGAGTTGTCGAGCGCCTTCTAAGCAATCGCCTGGGACGCAATTGGCGCGTGCAAGCGCGCGGCGAATGCCGCCGAGCTCCCCCGAGACCCCATAGGGGTCTCGATCGAGCTCATCCCCGCCGGGCTATAGATCGAAGTTGGCGTGAAATGGTCAGTGCTTGCCTCCCCTCGTCGGCAAGGGCAGCCGAAGGCCTCTCTCGGCTGCTGCCACCACGGAGCTGGGCTGGCGTCGGCGCCGGAATCGACATGCGCCCACCGGTGGGACGCAGCAGCTTGTGCGCCCGCGGCGATGCGCAGGCCTCTGGATGTTGGCCGCCGTGGCGGCTCGTGTGCTGGGGAGACGCGGAGTGAGAGGCAAACCTTGCCGGATGCTTGAGACGGGTGAGCCGTGCCGGCAAAGACACCCTCTCCCCCAATCGGGGCAACTGCTACGCCGTTCAGCATTCGATCGCCCTTCACAGAACGCTTCTCCGCTGTCCAGACCTGCAGTCGGCCCACCGGACGCGGTGCACGCGATCGCGCACACCGCCTTCCGGGGACAACCGCAACTGCAAGCTGTTGCAGGGCGACTGCGTATCGGGCGCGGGCAACTGAGAGGCCGCATCGGCGCCAGGATCCAAAACCGAGCCGGTCATCGGCGAAGCCTCACGACTGCGGGATGGGCATGCCGATCAGCGCGAGAATTGATCGTGCGGTCACGCCCGCTTGGTGGCCCGGCTCATTGCCCGCGGTGCTCTCCCTGGTCTGGGGTGGAAGGCTCGGCGCCGCGTAGGCGCCGAGCAAGCCCTCGTGCACATCGCGCTCGGCGGCGAAGACGATCCTTTCGCGCGCGGTGTACAGCCAGCGATCGGGGTACTCCCCGGCATAGGCTCTGCTGGCGAGCAGCAGGCCGTCGGCAAGACGGGCGCACTGGCGCGCACGAACGCGATCGCGGCAGACGAAGACCACCGCCGGCGTGACGCCATCCAAGCTGTAGCGGCGCAGGTGGGCAGACCAGCCGGTGAGGAAGTGCTCGTAGCGGTGCAGCTTCGCCTGCCAGGCGCTCACGCCGCAGCGATCGTCCAGCTCCACGAGCAGATCGATGGCCGGCGAGCTCACGGCATCGCTCTTCCCGAAAGCGGAGTTGCTCAGCTCCAGCTTCAGCAGTGGGCGCACGGTCTCGAAGCCGTCGACCTCGACAGGCACTCCCGTGGAGTTCAAGCGCACGAAGTTGTGGGGCGTCCTGCCTCCTGGCAGACGCAGCTGGCCCGGCCCAATCGAGCCAGCGCCTGTGGTGTGGCTGAGCGAAGGTGGCGAGATCGCGGCGCCCGCGGCCCCGACCCAGCGCAGGCGAGAGCAACCAAGCGCTTGCTCGAAGGCCAGCGCCCAGCCTGCCGCGCGCAGGTGCCGCCGCGCCGCGCTGAGGCTCTTCTCGCCATCGGCCGCATTCATGCTCGGAAGCAGCGCCGCTGCCCGAGGCCCTTCATGCGCAAGAGCGCTGGCCAGCGACTCCAAGCCACTGCTCGTGATCGTGCAGCACATCGGCGCACCGCCCCCGTCGCGCGCATGGAACTGGATGCGCTCGATCAATCTGGCGTCGGAGAGCTTCTTCAGGCGACGCTGGGTTCCGGTCACCGCGGTGCCGCTGCCGTGCCTGCGATGCAGCTGGCTGCTCAACAGGTGCCCGAACGTGGCGATGCTGAGAAGCATCTGCAGGTCCCTCGCATCCAACTCGCCAGGCGGGACGAGGCTTCCATGAGAAACCCGGCGCACCTTTGAGCACCGCTCGAGACTTACCAGCTCGCGATAGCTCGCGGCTGGCGTCCGCGGCAGCGATCCCAGCCGGGCGGGATGCGGGGTCGGCTGCTGTGGACGGCGCGAGCCGTTCTCTCTGACACAGCCGGTCTGGCTCACCTGCTCGAGCTCGCGCGGAGGGAAGCCCAGCGCACCGGACGTGCTCTGTGCCGGCACGCGCCTGGCCTCCCTGCCATCCCAGTGAGTCGTGCTCAGATCGCTCAGATATTTCCCTCCCCGCTCCCGCTGGCGCTCCAGGTGCAAGGCAAGCCGCTCCTGATCTGTGCGCAGGGGAAGCGTCTTTGCGACGAACGGGAGCTGACGCCCCGAAGGGGTGGCCCAGCTGGCTATCGCGTGGTGCTTTGGCAGATGCAGCCGGGTGTCCGGGTGGCCCAGCACCGACAGCTGCGCGATCCCCGGACGTACCACGTCGGCGAACTGAGCCATCGTCAAGCTCGCCGACTCACGAGCATCTTCGACCGAAGCGGTGGCGAAGTAGACGCGATGCGCGAAGAGAGCATCCAGCTGGTCTCGCACCTCGCGCTCGACCCATTGGGCGTTCACCTGCCAGCAGGCGACCGTCTCCAGCCCCGCCGAGCGCTTCAGTGCCATCGTCTCGGCGAACCCCCGGTTTAGGACGAGCGGCGCCTCGTCCACCTTCAGCGCAACTGCAACTCTGTCCATTGCCGCGATCAGGTCCTGCTGGCGAGCGAGCGCTGCATCGAGCATCCCGACCAGCAGCTGCATCAGCACGGTCGTGTTGCCGGCGCCCATGCCGCCGAGCGCGCCCTTGACGATCAGCACCTCTTCGCCTGCGATTACCCGGTCGAAGTCCACTCTCAGCGACTCGTTGAGGAGGACTCGCTTGATCGACGGCGAGTTCAGCAGACGTGCCAGCTTGTTCATCGGCGCGTCGAGCTTGGCTGTCGTGGTGCTGCGAGCATCGGTGAGCTGGACGCTCAGCTCGGCGGTGAAGAAGTCGGATATCTCCTTCAGCTCGGGGAGCTCGCGGACGCGTGCCCCGACCCTGGCCCTGTATTCGTACCCCTCAGGTCCGACCGACAGGAGACGCGCCGCGTCCCACAGCGTCGAGCCGCGGTCATGGGCGAGCACTGCGATGATCGCGTTGCGCAGATAGCGATCAGAGGATGCTCTGATGTCCGCATCGGTGAAGAGGGTCTTCAGGGCGGCCACGACGTAGTCGGCGATCACGTCGGCAGGGGCATCGACTGCAAGTGGATTGAACCCACAGGTCGGATGGGCGAAGTCGAGCAGCGTGCAGACGCGCTCGGGCGGCACGTTCCCAAGCGCGGCCTCCGCAGCGTCGCCCTTGGGGTCCAGCAGGATCACCGCGCATCTGCCTCTGGACAGATCCTCGACGATCGAAGCCACGAGGTAGCTCGACTTGCCCTGCTCGACGGTCCCGACCACAGCCGTGTTCTGACGGCGCAGCGCAGGATGGATCGATACCGGACCCTGCGCGTCTTCGAGCGTCCCGATCCCGCTTGCTGGACGCAGGATCGCCGCCGGCGCTGGGGCAATTGGGACTGAGCTGCGTTCGAGCGGCACGGCGAGGAAGTCGAGCGAAGGCAGGTGCCACATCGCCGCGAGCTCAGTCGAGGCGAAGACGCCCTTTCGCGTCGAGGGCAGCGGATTGCCCTCTCCGCGAATCACGCGGGCGCGGTAGCAGCCGAGCAGGCCATGGCGTACGGCGGTGCCCCGCTCGACGAGGCGGTTCTCTGCCACCTCGCCGCGCAGCGCAGAGGCGATGCGCTCACAGCCGCTTCGATCCCCGGCGATCACTCGCACGTCTACGAAGAACAGAGGGCGATGCTGTACGTCCAGCCCGCCGCGCAGCTCTGCATCCTCAACCATCGATCTGTCCAGCCTCGGCTCGAGCAGGCCAGCGCCTCGCTCGCGCGAGAGACGGTGCTCGTAACGCTTGTACAGGCGCTTGGCGTGTCGCTCGAAGCCAGGGTGCGCCGGTGTCATCGCCAGCTGCAGGAAGGCCGGAGGGCCACTGGCCTGCAGCGTTCGCAGCAGGCGGTTCATGAATGGCTCCCGCTCGTGCTCGAAGCGGTCGATCGCCTTCACACGCTTTATAAACAGCTGCTCCTTCTTCAGTCGCAGCAGGGCGGGCGGTGTGCCGACACCTACGTTCGAGCGCTCCAGGCGGCAGTTCGGGTAGGCGCCCCGCAGAGCCGAGAGCACCATCTGCTCGGACTCTGCCGGGCAGCAAACCGCAAGCCAAGCCTGGTCGGAGATATGGGCCTCGAGGGCGATCGAGGGCTGGCCGCAGAGCAGCCGCCTCCACCAGCGCCGCAGCAGCCGCTTGTGAAGCGCCTCGAACATCGCGACGATCGACTCTGCGCTTGCGTCCTCGCCGCGGTAGGGCACGATGCGCAGCCTCATGTAGCTCCGATCGCGCCGGCCTCTCGCGCGCGTCAAGGCGATCGCAAGCGCGAGCGCAAGCACCGTCAGAGCAGTCGCCGCAAGCAGCGCCTGCTGTCCTGCGAGCAGCTGCGACGGCGATGGCATCTCTCTGTCAAATCCGACCTCACCTGCGCATACGGGACAACCGCGGCCCGTCAGCTTGCGGGGCCTACCTCAGAGGGGACGAGCTGCGCGCTCGACGCTTTTGCCGCGATCGGTCAAATGCCATTCGTTGCAGGCGCCATGGCGCTGGCCTGCGCCGGTGTTGCTCAGCAGCTTTAGGCGCTCCAAGCGCGCGAGCAGCTTCGACATCTGGCCCTGATCGGCGATCCCCGCTCCCTCAGCCACCTCGCGGTTGCTCGCACCAGGATGCTCGCCGATGAACGAAAGGACCCGCATCGTCCTGTAGGTGAGCCGCATGTCCAAGCCGCCGAGCGGATCGGTCCGCGACTCCACCTTGCGCCTGCGGCCTTTCGGAGTGGGCCGAGAGAGCTCTTCGCCGGCTGCCGCGGTGCCTCGGTAGGGCAGCACTATCAGACTCATCAAAGGACCGAGGAGGTTCACGAGCGGCGCATGGTTGCGTTCGAGCAGTCGGGAGTGGATGACCGTGAACGCCGCCCCGACCACGCCTTCAACCGCAATATCTGCCGGCTGACCCCTCTTTGGCCGCGACCGCCTTGCTCCGTCCATGTCCCCTTCGGAGATGACCCGCTTCAAGCGGTCGATCACCTTCGCCCGGCTCGCGAGCACACGTGGACCGGCGCCGAGCGCCTCCACGACGCAGATCCGCGCGAGAGCGGGCTGCTCGTCCATGAAGCTGAGCAGCGCGAGCAAGCCCGCGCGGACCCCGTCGCGCCAGTTGTCCTGCGCCGCGTACGCCTCGGCCGCACGCGCGCCCACCCGCTCGGCGGTCTCCTCGAAGACCGCCAGGAAGCAGTCTTCGCGATCCTCGAAGAGGTCATAGAAGGTCTTGCGAGAGACCTTCGCCCGCGCGATCACCTGCGCGACGGTGAGCCGCGCATAACCGACTTCCTCGACCACGTCCACCGTCGCGCCAAGCAGGCGCCCCCGCTGGATCTCCGCCACCTGCACCCGCGGCATCGTCCGCGGTCCTGGCCGCAGTCGCTGCATCACCCCGGTCCTATCGGTCTTCGCCATCGAAGCCATCTGAGTCGCTCTGCCTTCTCGCCTTGTGTCGTGAGTTTCGGATATCAGGGAAGTTCACTTCTCTGCCGCAAGCGAGCGCACAGCGCAAGGGCGCCGAGAGTCGCTGCGTACGCGGCCATAGCTTTGCTGGTGAGGAGCCCAGAGTCGAGCCGTGTCTCCAACTCGGCCGGTCACCGTGCCGATTTTTGGCTCTACAATGGGCAAGAATGGCTTGACTGCAAGGAACTCGAGCTGGCGGCCTTCCGGTCCAGCCCCTCGCCCAAGACGCCGGATGAGCGCCATCGCCTCCGGAGTGCCAGTGCGCGAGGTTCTTGTGAGAGTTTCACTCTTGGCCGGCAGCATGTCTGTTACAGCCGCCGAACCGCGAACCTTGCGCCCAAAGCCCGGAAAAGCTCGTTCCTGCGAGCACCCCACCGTCGCCACGGGGTGCGTGCCTGGAGCCACGGCCGAGTCGGCGCTTGACCACCGCCGGCCAGAAGCAGATCGGGTGGATCGCCCTGTCGGACTCCCGGGGTCGCCGCTACCACACACGGGCAGCAACGCTGACGTCCAAGGCAATATCGAACATAGCTCCGTCCCCCGCCGGCCAGATCGCCGTCGAGCCGATGCGCCCAACCGACCTCGAGTCGAACCACATGGCTCGACAACCGTCAAGATCAGTACCGCCAACGGGATTCGAACCCGTGTTACCGCCGTGAGAGGGCGGCGTCCTAGTCCCCTAGACGATGGCGGCGCGCTTTCGAGTGCTGAGGCTAGCAAAGCGCGTCCCGCAAGCCGTGCCCCCGACCTCGTGGACGAGGCTGCGCGAACAGATGATCCCGCCTCTCCAGAGCCGCTTTGCTCCCGGTGCGATACTGTCGGGTCCTCTGGCCAGCGGATGTGGCGGAATTGGTAGACGCGCACGGTTCAGGTCCGTGTGGAGGTGACTCCGTGGAGGTTCGAGTCCTCTCATCCGCATAACGAGAAGCGCCTGCAAATCGGCGCTTTTCGTGTTCGTCGGGCGCTTGGTCGCATATGGCGCACCGCACTCCCAGGCGACATCCCAGATCGCCTGGCTGCCGCGGGGCGCCCGAGGTCACGTACGCATCCCACAGGGCGAAGGCGGAGTCATCCTGACTGGCTGGGCTTTAGTCGCCGCCAGCCTCCTGCCCGACCCTTGCGTCCGTGAACCCGAGGACGAGCTGAGCGGCCTCCAGCGGTACGTCGAGCTGGGGACAGTGCCCGACGCCGTCGAGGGTCACCCAGTCGGCTCTCGGAAGCCAGTCCTCGCGGAAGCGGGCGGCGGCGGTCGGCCAGGACAGCAGCTGGTCCTCAGTGCCCCAGACGATTCTCACCGGACAGTCGATCCGCGCCGCGTGGAGGTCCCAGCCCTCGTTCAGAGCGTGCGCGATCAGTGCCTCCGCAGCCTGGCAACCGACGACCCCTCGCATCTGATGGGCGAGCAGGTCGACCGGGATGTGCTCGAAGTTGACCGTCGTGTACTGCGTTGCGCTGCGCCTCCCATCGCTCGTGGAGAGGATCGCGTCGATATGCGGCTCCGCCGCCTTCAGCAGCTCCTGCATCTTGCTGAAGTGCTCGAGCGTGTCGACATAGGACCGGTCGCCCTGTCCCCAGCCCCCCGCGGGCGAGAGCGCGACCACGCTCTCGGCAAGGCCGCGCGAGGCCAGCTGCAGCGCGACGTATCCGCCCAGCGAGTTTCCCACGATGTGGGCGCTTTCGATACCTGCCTGCGCCATCGCGGCTTCAGCGGCGTCCGCGAGCGTCGCGTCGGTGATCGGTCCCTCGATGGCGGGACCCCCGGCATGGCCGGCAAGCGTCAGCGCGAGCACGTCGTGCCTGCCTTCAAGCGCGGGCAGGACGAGCTCCCATGTGCGCCACGTGTCGGTGAAGCCGTGGATGCACACGAGCGGCGGCCCAGAGCCGCCGCGGTGCGAGGCGGTAAAGCCCGCTGGCATGCCCTAGAAGCTACCGGCGCCGGCGACCGAGCGCCCAGAGACCTTCGCGCGGCGGTAGTTGTCCGGAACCTTGCAGCCTGCCAGGGGGCCGCGACTTTTCTCGTTGCGCCGCGTTGCAACCAGCTGCGTGGGCACACGCATTGGTCGTGCGCCGCACGCAGACGCCCACGAGCAGTGCTGCCGTGGCGCAAGGCCCAGCAGTCGGGAGGCGGGCCTCAGATCAACGCCGACCAGGAGGACAGAGCATGCAGCTCCTCAGGTACCGAACCCCTGCAGGCAACACCAAGAAGAGCGCCCGACCGCGGGCGCTGCGCCGCGGACGGCGGCACGCAGTCCTGCTCGCCGGCACGGCGCTGGCGATCGCGGTGGCACCCGTGGCACTCGCGTTTGGCGCCGGCCAGCACCGCTTGGCACACGCTGCGACCCTCAGCGACAACACGCCCATCAAGGGCGCAATCCACAACCCTGCCTCCAGCTCCTACCTCCGGACGACCGGAATCTTCGCCAACCTCAACAGCTGGACGATGCGCATCCAGAACCTTGGCGGCGGCGGCGCGGGAACCTTCGGCTGCAAGGCACCCGGCAACGGTGCGGCGTGCCTGGCCTCAGAAAACAGCAAGGGCGGCCTCGCGTTCTCCTTTGCCACCACCGGCCTCACAGGCGGGAAGATCCTGCTCACGAACCCCAGCGGGGCTCCATTTACGACCAACGCGCATGGCGAAGCGACCGGACTGAACGCGAACTACCTGCAGGGCAAGACGGCAAGCGAATTCCAGCTCGCCAACCAGCCGGCCGCCAATGCCAACGAGCTCGGCGGCAAGCCGGCAAGCGAATACGCGATCGGCGGATTGCTGTTCGCCGATGTCTCCGAAGGCAAGATCCAGCACACCCGCGGCGCGACGGCGGTCTCGCAGTCGGGCGAGAGCTTCACGGTCACCTTTGGGTCTGTGAATGTGAGCCAATGCTCCTTCACCGCCTCCCCCTCCGGAGCGGTCCTCTCCGGCGCACAGCTCGGCGTCGAAGCGGCCACCGGCAACGCAAGCGCGGTCGTCGTGAACGCGCCCGGCGGCTTCAGCGGCGCGTTCGACCTGCAGGTCATCTGCTGAGCACCGCCTGCCAGGCGAGCCCGGACTGCGAGTCGGGCTCGCCCGAGCAGGGGTGGTCTGCGAGGATGCGCCCGCGTGGCGGGCATCGAAGATCGCACCGGCGAAGGCTTGCGTGAGGACCTCTCCGAGCTCCTGCGCCGACGCGGGCTGACAGAGGACGCGGCTCGCCCCGGCGCGGTGGAGCGACGCCATGGCGCAGGTGGCAGGACCGCGCGCGAGAACGTGGCCGATCTGGTCGACCGGGGTTCCTTCGTGGAGTACGGACGCTTCGCGATCGCGGCCCAGCGGCTGCGTCGCAGCACCGACGAGCTGATCGAGCGCACCCCCGCCGACGGGCTGTTGGCTGGCACCGCGACGATCAACAAGGCGCTCTTCGGCGAGCGCGCCGCGTGTGCGGTGCTCGCCTACGACTACACCGTCCTTGCTGGTACGCAGGGGGCTCTCGGCCATCGAAAGAAGGATCGGCTCTTCGAGCTGATCGAGCGCCTGCGCCTGCCGACGGTCTTCTTCGCGGAGGGTGGAGGCGGACGACCCGGAGACACCGACTACCCAGCCGTCTCCGCGCTGGATGTGCGCGCCTTTGCACTGTGGGCAGGCCTCTCCGGTCTGGTCCCGCGGATCGCGATCGTCAACGGGCGCTGCTTCGCGGGCAACGCGATGATCGCGGGCTGCTCGGATCTGATCGTGGCCACCAGGAGCGCATCGATCGGGATGGGCGGTCCAGCAATGATCGCCGGGGGCGGCCTGGGCGAGGTCGACCCCGACGACGTCGGACCCGTGAGCATGCAGTCTCCAAACGGCGTGATCGACCTGCTCGTCGAGGACGAGCTGGAGGCCGTCGCGGCGGCCAAGCAGATCGTCGGCTACTTTCAGGGACCGACCGCGCCGGGCACCGAGCCCGATCAGGAGCGTCTTCGCACCGTGGTACCTGAGCGCGATCGGCGCGCATACGACGTGCGCCCGATCGTGTCCACGCTCTGCGATGAGGGCTCTGTCACCTTCCTGCGAGAGCGCTTCGCGCCGGAGATGGTGAGCGCGATCGGACGGATCCAAGGACGTCCTGTCGGCATGATCGCGAACAACACGATCCACATGGCGGGCGCGATCACGAGCGCCGCCGCAGACAAGTCCGCGCGCTTCCTGCAGCTCTGCGACGCCTTCGGCCTGCCGCTTGTCTCGCTGATCGATACTCCAGGGATAATGGTCGGCCCGCAGGCGGAGGCCAGCGGCCTCGTGCGCCATGCCTCCCGGTTGATGATCGCCGGAGCGGCGCTGCGCGTTCCGGTAGTGGCGGTGATCCTGCGCCGCGCCTACGGCCTGGGCGCGCAGGCGATGGCCGCTGGAAGCATGCACGAGCCGCTGCTTACGCTGGCATGGCCCGGCGCCCACCTCGGCCCGATGGGCCTGGAGGGCGCGGTGAGGCTCGCGCTTCGCAAGGAGCTCGAGCAGATACCACAGGAGCAGGAACGCGAGCGACGGGTGCAGGAGCTGACCGCGGCCGCGCAGGAGAACGCCAAGGCGCTGAACGCGGCGAGCCTCTTCGAGATCGACGACGTGATCGACCCGGCCCAGACGCGCTCGATGATCGCCGCCAGCTTCGCGGCGGCATCGGCGCGGCCCACGGACGCGGAGCCGCGGCGCCGGTTCGTCGACGCCTGGTGAGCAGCTCGCCGCCGTATGCGCTCAGGGGCCGTAGTGCTCGCCGTAGGCTTCGAGCAGCTTCAGCCACACCTCACTGCGCGTGGGAAATGGCGCGATCGCATGCGCAAGCGCGCCGATCGGCACCTCTCCGACAATCGCGACCGTCGCCGCATGCAGGAACTCGGCCACCTCGAACCCGACGAACGTGGCGCCCACGATCAGGTCCCTGTCCGTGTCGATCACAAGACGTGTCGTGCCCGGCGTTCCCCTTCCACAGAAGCTCGCGCCAGGCGTATCTGAAGTCGACACGTCAACCGCGCGCGCCGCGATCCCGTCCCCGTTCGCCTGCTCGAGCGTGAGGCCGACCGCGGCGACCTGTGGGTCGGTGAAGACGACGCGCGGAGAGGCCGCCGGGGCAACGCGGATCCTCGCCGGCTCACCAAGGATGTGATCGGCGGCCACGCGGCCCTGGTACTTGCCCATGTGCGTGAGCAACGTCTTGCCATTGATGTCGCCGATCGCGTAGAGCCAGTCCAGCTCGGGCACACGCATGTGCTCATCGACTGCGATCGGGCCCTCCGCAGAGATCCCGACGCTCTCCAAGCCGAGCCCGGCGCTCAGGGGGCGCCTGCCGATCGCCACCAGCAGGCGATCTCCACGTATCCGAGCGCCCGACTCGAGGCTCAGCACAGTCTCCTCGGCCTCGATCGCGGCGCTGGCCACCGCGTCACCGACGCTGAGCTCGATCCCGAGCGCCGCGAACGCCTGCGCGAGCTCGTCCCCGGCGAAGGGCTCCTCCTTGGGAAGCAGCCGCTCGGCCGCCTCGACGAGGCTTACGCGGGAGCCAAGCGAGGCCCATGCCTGCGCCATCTCCACCCCCACGGGGCCGCCTCCGAGGACGATCAGCCTGCCAGGAGCCTCGTGGGCCGTCGTGATCTCGCGGTTCGACCATGCCGAGACCTCCGCCAGGCCGGGGATCGGGGGCATCAGCGGACCGCTGCCCGAGGCAACGATCACCGCCTCCCGCGCCCGCAGCAGGCGCTCGCCCACCTGGACGCTGCACTCGCCGACGATTCTGCCCGTGCCGCGAATGAGCTCTATGCCGCGAGACTGCAGCCAGGGCAGGTGAGCGGCGTCGTCGAGGCCGCCTATCACCTCGTCTCGACGGGAGAGAACGGCCTCTACGTCCAGCTCTGCGGTGATGGCCTGCGCCACCCCCGGCACGCGCCTGCCCTCGCCGATCAGCTCCCCGGGACGCAGGAGCGCCTTCGAGGGCATGCAGGCATAGAACGAGCACTCTCCACCCACCAGACGCTGCTCGACGATAGCCACGCGACGAGCGCCCTTCTGCGCCAGCCGTCCCGCTGCGACCTCCCCGGCCGGGCCGGCGCCGATCACGATCACGTCGAACTGCTCATCAGCCATCGCGTCCTCCTCTGCGTTGCCTGTCCGCTGGAGCGCACAGACTTGCACTTCGCTGCACGTTGCCGGAATGCAAAGGGACCGCCGGCGTCATGGCCGGCGGTCCCTTTGGCAACAACGTCAGTCCAGGTTGAACAGCGAGGCGTTCAGCGGCCGAGGCCGTGACGCTCATGCCGGCGCAGGACTCGCAGCGAGATGCCTCCGGCGATGATCAGCAACAGGCCGGCTCCCACCACCCAGCGCAGGTCCAGGCCCGTGAACGGAAGCTCACTCGCCTTGGCGGGCGCGGTCGCTGCCGGCGTCACCGTTTCTTTGGCGGGTGCGGGTTCGGTTTTCGGAGCCTTTTTTTCTTCTTTGGCTGGGGCGACTTCTTTTTCGGGCGCTTTCGGCGTCTGGCTGTAGCCGGTTTCGGTACTGCTCGTCGTGGTGCTCGTCGTTTCAACCGCGAGCACGGGCATCGCGAAGAGCGCGAGCGCGGCAAGCGAGAGCGACAGGGCCACGACGAAGAAGCGCAGCCCTCGGCGCGCACTGCCACGCTGCGGCCTGCCCAGGGCCATGACTTCGTTCGAGGTCATTTACTACCTCCCAGTGTTGTGGTTGGTGCCGATGATCTCGGGCCCACGGGCCCTTCTCATGCGAACCTGCCTATCTGCGCAGCAGAGTCTACGCAGAAACTCATACAAAAGTTCGTTGCAAGAGGCTCATGCCCTGCTGCGGCCATCGAGCTTCACGCGTCCTTGCAGGGTGTTCTGACCCAGCTGGGAGCGCAGGACCTTCTTGTCGAACTTGCCGACGCTGGTCTTCGGAACCTCCTCGATGAACGCAAACTCATCGGGCAGCCACCACTTCGCCACACGCGGGCGCAGGTGCTCGACCAGCTGCTCTGCGGTGATGGCGGCCCCATCTCGGACCACCACGCAGCACAGCGGCCGCTCGGCCCACCTCTCGTCTGGCTTTGCGATCACGGCCGCCTCGATCACGTCCGGATGAGCCATCACCTCGTTCTCCAGCTCGACCGAGGAGATCCACTCCCCGCCGGACTTGATCACGTCCTTGGCCCGGTCGGTGATCTGGATCGAGGCATGCTCGTCGGCACAGGCGATGTCGCCGGTGGCAAGCCAGCCGCCGTCGAACTTCGACTCTCCGCTGTCGTCCTCGTAATAGGCGGCGGCGATCCAGGGACCCGCCACCTGGATCTCTCCCGTGGAGGCGCCATCCCACGGCACAGCATTGCCGCCATCGCCGACCAGGCGCAGCTGCACCCACGGCAGCGGAGTGCCCTGCTTGGCACGCGCGTCCCAGTATGAGCTCTGTGCCTGCTCGCTTTCCTCGCTTGGGGCCAGCGGGCGCGAGTAGGTGGCCACAGGGCTTGTCTCGGTCATCCCCCACGCCTGGTAGATGCGTACCCCGTGGCGCTCCTGGAAGTCCTTCATCAGCTGCCTTGGCACCGCAGAGCCGCCGCACGCGCAGTTGGTCAGCGAGCTGAGGTCCACCTCGTGCTGGTCGGCGTAGCGCAGCAGGTCGGCGTAGATTGTGGGCACGCAGCCCATGATCGTGGGGCGCTGGCCTTCGATCAGCTTCGCCAGCGGCTCCGCTTGCAGGAAGCGATCGGGCAGCACCAGGTCGGCGCCGCACAGGCTCGCCGCATGAGGAATGCCCCAGGCGTTTGCGTGGAACATCGGCACCACGACGAGCGCGCGATCGGTGCGACGCAGGCCAAGCGCATCGCTCATCAGCGAGGCAGTGGAGTGCAGGCAGACCGACCGGTGCGAGTAGAGCACGCCCTTCGGGTTGCCGGTGGTGCCGCTCGTGTAGCAGAGCGCAGCGGCCTGGCGCTCATCGAGATGCGGATACTCGAAGGGCCCCTCGCCGGCCTCCTGCAACAGCTGCTCGTAGGACAGCGCGCCGGGCAGCTTGGCCAGCTGCTGCGGGTCGATCGCGCCGTCTCCCATCACGACGTAGTGCTCGACGCATGAGACCTGGCTTGCGATCGGCGCGAGCACATCGATCAGCGAGTCGTCGACGAAGATAACCCTGTCCTCAGCGTGGCCGATGATGTAGGTCAGCTGCTCGGCGAACAGCCTCACGTTGAGCGTGTGCAGAACCGCACCGAGACATGGCACAGCCATGTAGAGCTCGAAGTGGCGCTGGTTGTTCCACGCGAAGGTGCCGACGCGCTCGCCGTCTTTCACCCCGAGACTCCTGAGCACGCGCGCCAGCCGGTCCACCCGCTCGCACACCTCGCCGTAGCGCGCGCTACGCGTTCCGCCTGGCCCGAGCGTGACGACCTCCGCGTGCGGATGAACGTCTCGCATTCGATGCAGCATGTGGTGCAGGGTCAGCGGATAGTCCTGCATCAAACCTTCGAGCATCTTCAGTCCCTTCGTCTCCTGGTGTGCGGCCGCTCCGTCCTCGCGTTCGAGAGTACATCCGAGCGCACAGCGGCGCTACCTGCGAGGCAGCCGCTGAGCCGAGCGCATCATCCGGTGCTGGCGCCGAGGCGCCGCCGCGTCGCGCTCGCGAGGCAGAAGACCGCGATAGATGGCCAGGGTTCGCGCGGCGACGTCGCTCCAGTCAAAGCGCAGCACGTGCTCGGAGGCCTCGGTGACGAGTCGGTCGCGCAGAGCCTGATCGACCAGCAGTCTTTCGATCATCACCCCAAGGTGCTCGGCATCTCCCCCGTTGAAGCGCAGGCCGACGCGCTCGCCGGCGGGCACGACCTCGCGCAGCCCCCCCGTGTCGGCAACGATGCAAGGACAGCCTGAGGCCATCGCCTCCAGCGCGACCAGCCCGAACGGCTCATAGATCGAGGGAACCACGCAGAGGTCGGCGATCCGGTAGAGGGAGTGCAGCGCGTCATCGCCGATCCAGCCAAGGAACTTGCCGTGCGCATCGAGGCCAAGGCGCTGCGCCTGCGCCTTGAGCTCTCCCTCGTGTGTGCCGCTTCCGGCGACGATGAAGCGCACTCCCGGGACCTGCTCGATCACCCCGGGCAGAGCGTCGAGCGCGAGCTGGAAGCCCTTCTCGTAGACCAGGCGACCGACTAGCAGCACAAGCCGCTCCTCTGGTTTTGCGAACTCGAGACGAAGAGCCTGCAGATCGTCGACGGGTCGCAGCTCGCTCGGGTCGATCCCGTTGGGGATGACAGCGATCCGGCTTTCGTCGATGTCGAATACGTCGGCGACGTGCCCGCGCATGTAGTGGGAGCAGACGATGACAGCGTCGGCATGGCCCGCCATCCAGCGCTCGACGCCGTGGATGTGGGATTGCGGCGGCTCCTGCACCCAGCCCTGGTGCCGACCGTGCTCGGTTGCGTGGATCGTCGTGACGAACGGGACCGAGAGCGAGCTCGCTAGCTTTGCGGAGACGTCGGCAACCAGCCAATCATGGCCGTGGACGATGTCGTAGGAGCGCGTGGCGGCCAGCCGGGTGCCCACGGCGAACATGTCCTCGTTCATGCGCCGCACCCATTCGACGAAGCGATCGAGCTCGCGCGGCCACTCGGGCTCGCACACGCGGCGCACGTTTACGCCGCCGCGAGCTTCCTCGGCGGGCGAGCGCTCGCTGCCACGCGTGAGCACGTCCACCTCGACGCCCTGGCATACGAGCGCCTCGGCGAGCTTTCGCACATGCCTCGCAAGGCCGCCCTCGATGATCGGCGGATACTCCCAGCAGATGATCAGCGCACGGCTGGTCACCCGCGGCACCCTATCTCGCCTGCCTCCCGAACGCGTAGTGACCGCTATCCGGAGGTCTCTGCCGCCGCCTGCTCGGCCGCAAGCCCCGGCAGGCCATCGGGCACGCCGCGATCGCCTCCAATGCCGGCACCGCCCTCTACGGCGGCCTCGCGGCGCTCGGCGCAAGCCGAGGCGGTCGCGGCGATCTGCCCCATCCGGCCAGCGAGCGGCAGGCCGGTGGCGATCACCGCGGCGAGCGCGAGGAAGGCGATCGTGGGCTCGTGTACGAGCGCCTGGACGATGAGGGCGACGACGAGCCCTCCAAGATTGCCGGCCAGCCAGACGATCGCGCCCGCCGTGCCGGCCGCTGGCCCTGCCAGCCGCTCGGCGAGTGTGAGGATCACCGGTAGGGAGGGCAGCAGGAAGACGCCCATCACCACCAGCACCGCCGCCGTTGCACCAAGGACGGAAATGGCTCCCAGAGCCACGCTGCCGAGAGCGCCCACGATCACGACCGAGCGCGTGAAGCCACGCTCGGCGTGGGCCCGCTCGATCAGCGGGGGAATGATCACGCAGCCGGCCACGCCGGCGAGGATCATGCCGACCAGCAGCGCGCCCGCAAGCGTTTCGGAGACGCCTGCCGGATGCAGCAGCGTCTGCAGCCACGTGGCAAGCGCGACGAATGCACCGAATCCGAGGAACGCGAGCATCGAGAGCGTCCGGATCTCCGGCGCCCTCCACAGCGCGATCGCCGCCCCCCGCTCGATCGAGACGCGCTCGGCCGCCGGCGCTCCGGGCCTGCGCAGCGCCAGCGCCATCCAGACGGCGGCCGCCGCGCTTGCGCCGGCCTCGATCCCCAGCAACAGCATCAGGTGCGTACCGCCAAGGGCGGGGCCGAGCAGCAGCGCGATCAGCATGCCGAGGAAGCCGGCGGCGGAGGCGAGGGCGATCCCGCCCGCCCGCTCCCGTGGCGGCAGGTACTCGCCCGCCAGCTTGCTGACGGCGCTCATCACGACCGGCTGGGCGATCGCGACCAGCGCCTGGCCCGCAAGCGCCCAGGCGAAGCTCTGGCCGCCGAGCCGCAGCAGCCCACCCGCCGCCACCACGCCGCCGGCGGCGGCCAGCGAAGGTCGAAACCAGCGGTCCAGCAGGGCGCCGGCGGGGATCGCGAGCAGAACATAGAGCAGCGGAAATATCTCTGAGAGCCAACCTACGGCCGATACGGAGACGCCGTAGCGGTGTGCCGTTTCCGTAGTGATCGGCGCGTATGTCAGCCACAGGGTCTGGGTGAGAGCCGCAACTGCCCCGTAGGCCACGATGACGCTCCAGCCGCCCTTGCGCCACCCGCCCCCAGCCCCGCGGACAGCGCCATCGTGGCGCGCGAACGCTCGGCCTGTCTCTGCGGCAAAGCCGTCGACCCCCTGCATGCCACCGGTTTATCAGTTGGGCGAGGATCGAGGCTGCTGACGTCCACGGGCCGCGTCGCAGCGGCTTGCCGTGGACGTCAGAGCTGCCTGCTGCCCTACTGGTATCCGATGCCCGGCGGCGGACCAGCCTGGTAGCTGGATCCGCTGGTCCCGTCGTTGCTAGAGCCGGAGCTGGTGCCCATGTTCGGGCAGTGATGCTTGCCCGTGGAGCCCGAAGCGGGAGGCATACCCTTGCCGGGCGTCTTGGTCTGGGTGCTCGAGGTCTGGCTGCTGGTCGTTTGGGTGGTGCTGGTGCCGGTGCCGGATGAGCTCGGCGCCGCGGCCGCCCCGGCGATGCCGGCGAGTGCGCCGGTGCCCGCAAGCGCCGCGGTGATGAGCATCGCCTTCAGCTTCATTGAACGAATCATCTGCTGCGTTACCTCCTGTTTGGGAGATGAGTTGTCCGACCGATGATCGATGCGGGCGCTAAAGCGGCAGCCTTCTGCCCGCTTGGCATCGGCTGAGAGATGCCTGAGAGCGCTCTCAGGTTCGCGTCGTGGCGCGTCACGCAGTGCTTGTGGCGCCGTCGCCTAGCAGCGTCGTGGCCCTGCCAGAGCAGTCATAGAGCGCGTCGTCGGGGACGGTCTCGGCCAGGCCCGCGCTAGCAGCGGAGGCGCTCGCAGTCCCGCTGCCAAGGCTCGAATCGACTCGCAGGCAGCTTCGTCTGACAGCCGCCATCGCGACGCTCGCACCCTGCCGGTCATCGCCTGGCGGGCGAGCGCCGGCCTGCTGGGAGGAGCCTTCGCTCAGAACCCAGCGGATTCGCCCCGTGCGCACCTCCATCGCCAGCCAGGAGACGCTGACGTCGCTCTCGCGCCCTGAGAACCCACCGATGCCGGCCACGCTTGCATCTTTCTCGACGATCGCGCTGGCCGCGGTCGACTGGCTGGAGACTGCGAGCGTGCCGCCACCGTGACGCTTGGTGTAGGCAATCGCACTTCTCAGCACCTGCTCTCCAGCCGCGCCCCCGCCGAGCGGCGCGCCAAGCGCGGCGCCTGCCCCTGGCCCCGAATGCGAGAGGCCGCCAGGCGGCGCGCCGGATTCTGCTCCCGTCCTCGGCCGCGCACCGGGCGGCGCGCCCTGCCCCGTCCCTCCGAAGAGAGGCTGGCCGGCGCCCTGCGCGCCAGGGGAAGGCCGGCCGCCGCCGGCGCCGAGCGCGGGGACAGCGCCGCCAGAGCCCCCGGGTGGCCCTCCGATCGTCTCAGCCGAGAGTGGGCCCCCGGCCGGGAAGGTGCCACTCGTGGCGTGGCCGAGCGTCTCGAATGCCCAGATCGCCGGCCCCAACAGGAGGACCCCGAGCGCCCCCGCAAGCGCAAGCTGCAGCGCTCGGCCGCTGACCAGCACCGCGATCGCCAGAGCAGCGATCGCGCACACACAGCCGATCAGCGGAGCAAGCCAGCTGAGCTGGCCCGGATAGTCGTGCAGGACCGCGAGCTCGCTCGCAAGGCTCGCGAGGATCGCCGCCGCGCCCACGATCCGCAGCCAGCGATGGCTGCTCGCTCTCGCTGCCAGCTGGCCCGCGAAGGCGCCTGTGAGCGCAGCCGTGAATGGCGCCAGCAGCGAGAGGTAATACGGGTGGAAGATGCCTTTGGCGTAACTGAAGATCACGGCCGTGACCGTAAACGCGCCGCCGACGGCGAGCAGCCAGCCGCTGCGCGGATCGTTTCGCCGCAGGCGCGTGTCGATCAGCAGCGCAATGCCGCCGACCAGAGCGAAGCCGAGCAGCCAGCCGGCCTGCCCGCCGAGCGCCGAGTTGAGCAGGCGCAGCGGGCCTGGCGTGCCGCCGAAGACGTTGCCGCCGGGACTGCCTCCGGGCCCGCCAGCCTGCCCGTCGATGCGCCCGAGTCCGTTGTATTCGAAGATCAGCGAGAGCACTCTGTTGTCGCTCGTGCCCGAGACCCAGGGCCTCGCGGATGCAGGGGTCAGTTCGACCAGCACAGGCCACACGCCGCCCACGAGCGCCATCGCCGCGCCTGCCGCAAGCAGCGAGCGCAGCGCCCTGATGCGACCGCGAGGAGCGATCCACAGCCATGCGGCGAGCAGCCCCGGCACGAGTACCAGCGCGATCAGCATCTTGGTCTCGAAGCCGAGTCCGACGCAGACGCCGGTCAGGAGGAGCCACTTCGTGCGGCCGTCCTGCAGCGCCCGCAGCCCGCACCAGAGGGCCGCCATGCAGCAGAGCACCAGCAGCGCGTCCGGGTTGTTGTGGCGCGAGATCGCGACGGTGATCGGCGTGAGCGCGAGCGTCAATCCGCCGACGAAGCCGGCGAGGCGGCCGAAGCGGCGACGCACGAGGTCGTAGAGCAGCACCACGCTCGCGATGCCCATCAGCGCCTGGGGCACGAGCAGGCTCAGCGAGCCGTACCCGAAGACCCTCGCCGAGAGCGCCTGCACCCACAGGGCCAGCGGCGGCTTGTCGACGCTCATCACGCCGCTGCGGTCCATCGAGGCGAACAGGAAGTCGTGCCAGCTGACGCTCATCGACCGCACGGCGGCCGCGTAGTAGTCGTTGGCGAACCCGTTGCGCGAGAGCGCCCAGAGGTTCAGGACGGCGGCAAGCCCTGCCAGCAGTGCGATCTCGGGGTGCACCCGACCGAGCGCGTCCGCAAGCTGCCTGGCCCGCGCTGGCAGATATCCGAAGGATGGTGCTCCTGCCGCCGCGGGGGCGGGCTCAGGCGCTCGCAGGCCGGGCGAGCGAAATGGCTTGACGCTCATGCCGGGAGCATCCCGGTCCTTGCTTGGAGTTTGATGAGAGCGCTCTCAGGATTGGCCGAGAGCGCTCTGCAGCGCTCAGCTGCTCGACCCCGCGCCGTGCAGACCTTCCTGCGGAAGCTCGCGCTGCTCCCACCACTCGTTGACCTTGGCAAGCGCACCGCCGACGATGCCCTCCTTGAAGGCCGAGGTGTCGTTGGTGCGTGGTACCGGGCCCTCTGGCACCGGTACCTCCAGGAAGTCGCACAGCGGCTCCCAGCCTTCGCCCGGCTCCCATACGAACAGCTGGTCGGCGGGCACCTCGCGCTTCACCCGCTCGTTCCAGCGCTCCATCGCCGCCATCAGCCCCTCATCGGTGAAAGTGTCCTCCTTGGGCGCAAGCGCGCCGTTCTCCGCGCTCCAGGTGAACCAGGTCAGCACGTCTATGTACCGGCGCCACAGCGGATCGACCTGCTCGCGCACTGCGCAGAGATGCCGCAGGATCGAATCGCCGAAGTAGACCGCCCACACGGTCTCGCGCATGCTCTTCGCCCAGCCCTCTGCGCCGCGCACGTTCAGCATCACCTTTGCGTCGGGATAGACCTCCAGCAGCTCTTTGTAAAAGCGCGATGCGGGCCAGTCGGCCGTCGACTGCGCCTTACCGACGATCGCATCCCAGTCGGGCCTGCCTTCCATCACGGCCTCCCAGAGCGGCAGTTGACCCTCCATGTCGCCGAGCAGGTCGCGCATGTGGTAGCAGGGTCCAAACCCAAGCGTTTCAAGGGCGATCATCTGCGTGGTGGTCGCAGCTCGCGGCAGGCCTGCGCCTATGACTCTCATCGTTCTCCTTCCTCCCGAAGAGTTGGTCAAGCCTTTGTAGCAAAACTCACATGCCGCGCGGACGTGACGCAGCCCACATCACCGCTCGGCGTCCTCCTCCCCGCTGGCCCTTCGCTTGAGCCACTCCCCCAGCTGATCCATCGCCTGCTGTGCCGACTCGCCCGCGTCCCTGAAGAAGCCCGCGAAGCGCTCGCCATAGTGCATGGCAGCGTCGCCGGCCTCGCTGCGCGGGTCCACGGGCTCGCCGCGCCGCTGGTACTGGCCACCCACGATGCGGTCATAATCTCCGCCGCGAACCCACTCCATCAGCTCGTGCACGCGCCTGACCGGCAGTCCGTGGGTGAGGCCCAGATCGAGCGATATGCGCGAGAGACGTTCGAGGATGCTCCCCTTCTCACGGTAGTCGGTGGCTTGGCGCATGAACGCGTCGAGATCCAAGCGCTGCGTCGCCGCTCCGCCGGCAAGCGCCATCAGCGCTCGGCACATCGCCAGCGGGTCGCGTGTCGCAAGCGCCGCGGCGCGGTCGCAGCTCAGCTCACTGGCGCGATGCCACTCGAGCAGCGCCGCCCTGATCGGCATGAGGCCGACGGGCAGCCTCGCGGCGCCGCCGATCCGCAGCAGGATCAGAAGCGCGGTGCGATACAGCACGTGGTCGCTGAGCACGTGCCCGGCCTCGTGCGCGAGCACGGCGGCGTGGCCCTCGTCGTCGAGCAGCCCGACCAGCGCCGACTGCAACACCACCATCGGGCGACCTGAGCCGATCGTCATCGCGTTCGGGTAGGGCGCGGTGGTGAGGTAGAGCTCCGGCGCCGGCTCGATGTCGAGCGTCCTGTAGGCACGCATGTGCGCGTTCCAGAGCTCCGGCAGCTGATCTTCGCCCAGGCGAACGCTCGCGCCGAGCAGGCTCTGCCGCAACGCACGCTCATAGCCGAGCTCGATCAGCTTGCGAACGACGGTGTCCAGGTGGGGGATCGCGCCGAGCGCAGCGGTGGCCGCGCGATCGGCGGGGTGTTCGTATGCCTTCGGTGAGATCCCCTGCAGGCGGTACCCCTCTGCCAGCTGACCCATCGCGCCTCCCTCGGCTTCGATTCGATTGCTCTCTCCCAGATGATCGCAACTGCAGTGCGGCAGCCGTCGCGGTGCCCGGAAGCGCATTCGCCGGAACACGGATGCCAGCGCGAGGTGTCCAAGCAGCGGCGTCTCCTCTCGATCGTGCGCATTGGCACCTGAAGGGTCCGTCCGTGCCGTGTTGCACCATGCCGGCCCCTTTGCCGAGAGGATCGACATCACTGCGCGCCTGGCAGACACAGGCGTTGGCGCTGCTCGACGGCTGGAGCGAGGGTCCGTTCCTGCTCTCCGCCGCGCCGGGCGCCGGTAAGACCAGGCCGGCGCTCGAGCTGGCGCGGAGCCTGATCGCCAAGCGCGCCATCGACCGGGTCGTCGTGCTCTGCCCGACTGCCCCGCTGACGCGCCAGTGGGCGGCGGCAGCAGCAGCGCTCAGGGTCCAGCTGCAGCCCGACAGCGCAAACGCACGCCCGCCGCGGGACTTCCACGGCGTCGCGGTCACCTACGCGCGCGTGGCCTTCGACCCCTCCTCCTGGGCAAGGGACGTCTCTGCACAGACCCTGGTGATCGCAGACGAGGCGCATCACCTTGGAGAGGATCTCGCCTGGGGCGCGGCCTTCCAGGCGGCCTTCGCGGGAGCGCCCCGCTGGCTGCTGCTCTCCGGCACCCCGTTTCGCTCGGACGCCACCCCGATCCCAGGCGTGCGTTACGACGCCGAAGGGCTTGCGGAGCCCGACTTCTCCTACACCTACGCCCAGGCCGCAGCGGAGGGCATATGCCGGCCGGTTGCCTTCGTCGCATTCGATGGCAGCCTCTCCTGGCGCAGCGGCGAGGACGTGATCGAATCCTCCTTCGAGACGGTCCTGAGCACACGGGAGGCCGGGCGCCGCTACCGCACCGCGATCTCCACCGAGCTGCCTGAGGGGCTGCCGCGCATACTGCGCGAGGCCGACGAGCGGCTGCGGGCGCTGCGAGCCGGCGGGCATCACGACGCCGGCGCACTCGCCGTGGCGGCAGACGCGGCGCATGCGCGTGAGATCTCAAAGCTGCTGGCCGAGGTCACCGGACGCTCGCCGATCCTCGTCCTGCACACGGACGCACGTGCCTCCCAGAAGCTCGAGGCGTTTCGCCGCTCGCGCGATCCCTGGATAGTCGCGGTCAACATGGTCTCCGAGGGGGTGGACATCCCACGGCTGCGCGTCGGCGTCTACGCAAGCGCCGCCAAGACGCCACTGATCTTCCGGCAGATCGTGGGCCGCTTCGTGCGCACGCTGCCGGGAAGGGCGCCGGAGCCAAGCTGGGTCTACCTGCCGGCCGACCCGGTGCTGCGCACGCATGCCGCCGAGGTGGAAAGCGAGCTGCGGCACGCGCTGCGCAGCCCAAGCGAGGTGGAGGAGCTCTTCGAGGAGCAGGACGAGCGCCGGCAGACCGAGCGCTCGCCGACCGTGGATTTCGTTGCCCTGAGCGCCGAGTTTGCACCCCAGATGACGTTGTTTGGCCCCGCGCTCCCGGCGAAGGCTCTCGCGGTGCCCACGGCACCGGAGCCTCCGCCGGCCCCCGCGGCGAAGGCCGCCTACGAACGCCGCGAGAGCCTTCGCCAGGAGCGCAGCCGGCTCGTCGCCGATCTGCAGCGCCGCGACGGCCGCAGCCATCGCGAGATCAACGCCTGGCTCAATCGCACTCTTGGCATCGCGCGTGTGGAGCAGGCGAGCATCGAACAGCTGGAGCGCTCAGTGCAAACCCTCCTTAGAGAGCTGAGCCGCCAAAGCCGCAGACACTAGCCCGAGCATGAGCAGCTTGCTCGCGGCGGAAGATCGACCCGGTCGGGTCCTGAGCGGCGGCGACCTGGTGGGAGCCCAGGCCGACCGGGCGGGACTAATCCAACAGCGCACAGATAAACGAGCGGACAACGCTCGCTGAGAAGCGCCGGAGAATCTCCCAAGAAGCGCATAAAAGGTCCTCCACCGCCCTCCGGCGACGCGCTCGACCCGCGAGGGCTCAGGATTCATCTGGCGCCTGCGGCAGGCTGAGCGTCAACACCGCCCCCCCGGCAGGCGCGTTTGCGGCGCTCACATTGCCCCCATGCGCACCGGCGATCTGCTTGACGATCGCAAGCCCGAGCCCCGAGCCCGTGGTGCTGCGTGCCGCCGGAGCACGATAGAAGCGCTCGAAGACATGCGGCGCGTCTGAGGGGTCGATGCCGGGCCCATGGTCTCGCACGGTCAAGGTGCCGCCGTTCACAGACACCTCGATCACACCCTCCGGCGGGCTCCACTTCGCCGCGTTCTCGAGCAGGTTTCTGATTGCGCGCCCCAGGCGCTCGGGCTCGCCGCGGACAACGCTCGGCCCATCGGCATGGAGCGCGAAGCGAACGTCTGGAGCATGGCGGGCCATGCGGTCCACCGCCTCGGCGGCCACCTCATCGAGGCGCACGCTCTGCAGACTTGGCGCACCCTCGCCGTTTCGTGCCATCTCCACGACGTCCTCCACCAGCAACGTGAGCTCGTCCACCTGCTCGACGAGATCGCCGGTGAGCTCTCTCTGGTCGCTCTCACCAAGCCTGTCTCCTCGCAGCAGCACCTCGAGATTGGCCTTCAGGCTGGCCAGTGGCGTGCGCAGCTCATGGGAGGCGTCTGAGACGAGCTGCCGCTGCGCCGTGACTGAGCTCTCCAGCGCGTCGAGCGTCGAGTTGTAGGAGCGCGCGAGGCGCCCAAGCTCGTCCTCGCTCTCCACCGGCAGGCGCCGTCCGAGGCGCTCGTGCTCGGCGGCGATCTCCTCGGTGCGAGCGGTGAAACGCCTGATCGGAGCAAGCGAGGTGCGTGCGACCACGCCGCCAAGCACCGCAGCAAGCGCGATGCCGCCGGCGGCGATCGCCCCCAGCAGCAGGATCAGGCCGTTGAGCGTGGATTCGACTTCGTCCAGCGGCCGCGCCACCTCCACCGCGCCGCCGCCCCCCAGCGGAGCGCTCAGCACGCGCAGGCGCAGCCCGTCGACGCTCTCATCCTGGAAGCTCGCGCCCGGTCTGCCGCGCGCGACGGCGCGGGTGGCGGTGTCCACCGGCAGGCGCGTGTGCGTCTGGCCAAGCGGGGTGCGCACACTGCCGTCAGGCGAGACGTACTGGACGATGCCCGTCGCGCCACCGAACCTGTCGGTTCGCCGGGGCGGCAGTGTGAGCGAATGCACAAGTGGCGCAAGCGGCGGACCGAACAACGCCTCTGCGTAAGCGGCACGGCGCTGGACCAGGTGCGCGCGCTCGGTCAGCGAAGAGTCGACTTCGCCCACGAGCTTGCTGCGCACCGCGAAGTAGGCGCCGACGCTTGCGCCCATCACCGCGACCGCGACCGCCGCCGCAGCCCCGAGCGCCAGCCTGCGGGAGATCGTCATCGCACCCGCAGCACGTAGCCGACACCCCTGACCGTCTGGAGCAGCCGCTCCTCACCCTGCGCCTCCAGCTTGCGGCGCAGGTAGCCGACGTACACGCCGAGCGAGTTGGAGGTCGCTCCGAAGTCATAGCCCCAAACCCGCTCGTTGATCACAGACCGAGTCAGCACCCGGCGCGGGTTGCGCAGGAACAGCTCCATCAGCAGGAACTCGGTCCGGGTCAGCTCGAGCTCGCGGGACCCGATCCACGCGCGATGGGCGCCCGACTCCATCGTGAGGGGCCCGAACCTCAGCGGCTCTGAGGGGGACTCGCCTGCGCTTCGCCGCAGCAGCGCCCGCAGCCGCGCGATCAGCTCCTGCAGTGCGAACGGCTTGACGAGATAGTCGTCTGCGCCGGCCTCCAGACCCAGCACGCGGTCGTCGACCGTCTCACGCGCAGTCAACATCAGGATCGGCGTGCGATCGCCTGCAGCTCGCAGCCTCCTGCAGACCTCCAGGCCGTCGATGCCCGGCATCAGCACATCGAGGATCACGGCATCGACACTGCGCTCGCGCAGCACCGCGATCGCGGCATCGCCGCTGTCGCTTTCGATCGTCTGGAAGCCCTCCAACGCAAGCGCCCGCCGCAGAGCCGAACGCAGCGCCCGCTCATCGTCTACTACAAGGACGTCCACGCCAGCAGTCTGCCAGGGGCGATGAAGAGTTGCCTAAGTACAGATCGCATCGCATGAGCGCAAACGGCAAGCACAGAGCGTGACCAATGACGCCTGAGGATGCGGCAACTCATGCCACCGGCGCAGGCGACGTCCCGGGCCCCGGGTCTGCTGCAGCCCCTGAATGCCCCTCACCATCGCCGCCCACGCTCAGAAGATCCCTGCGCACCCGCAGCCCCAGCACCGGGAAGACGAGCGTCGAGAGCACCGCCGCGCCCACCAGCGCCGCCGCGGTCGCAGGGCGCATGTGCCCGGATTGCACCGCGACCGTCGTTATCGCCAGCACGAGCGGCAGCTGGGTCGATGTCAACAGCGCGAGCGCGACCCGTTCACGGGCGTTCATCACGCGGCGGTAGAGCAGCAGCGCCGGGGTGCCCCTGACGACCAGGAACATCAGGAAGAAAGCCACCATCTTCAGCACCCCCGAAGGGCTTGCGAACAACGCCGCGACGTCGAGACGCATGCCGCTCACGATGAAGAAGAACGGCACGAACACGCCGAAGGCGACTGCCGTCAGCTTGGAGTCGAACCCCGGGATCTCACGCGACTTCAGCGTCTGGCGGGTGATCACACCAGCGGCGAAGCCGCCCAGCAGCAGGTCGAGCCCGAGTTCGAAGGCCAGCAGCGCGAGCGCGAAGACGAGCACGACGATCCAGCGCACCGCAAGTTGCGAGCTGGTCTCCAGCGTGCGCTCGAACAGCGGCAGCGTGCGCTCGGAGGAGCGCACCGCCAGCACCGCGACCGCGACCGCGAGCACCACGAACGCCACCAGGATCGCCGCGTTGCGAAAGGTGCTCTGCGCCGAGAGCACGAGCGTGAGCAGCAGGATCGGCCCAAGCTCGCCGACGGCTCCTGCGGCTAGCATGAACGTCCCGAAGCGCGTGCGAAGCTCACCCGCGTCGGAGAGGATCGGAATCAGCGTGCCGATCGCGGTCGTCGAGAGCGCCGAGCCGGTGTAGAGCAGAGAGATCACGACGCCCGCCGCCGCGAGGATCCCGCCCAGCGTGTAGGCGATCGCCAGCGAGAGCGCCCATCCCAGCAGCGCGAGCCGCAGCGGGCTGCCCATGATCCGGTGCAGGTCGATCTCGTAGCCGGCGAAGAAGAACAGCATGCCAAGCCCGAGGTCGGAGAAGAAGTCGACGAAGTCGTTGGTGTGAAGCCCGAGCACCTTCGGGCCGATCAACACCCCGAGCAGCAGCTCCACGACGACGACCGGTATGACGATTGCGCGCTCGGTCATGATCGCCGCGAACGTGCCGCCCACGGCTGCGACGGCGACGATCGCAAGGAACGCGCCAGGATCGACGCTGAAGGTAGTCGCAAGCATCAGAGACCCCTCCGATGCGGCTCCACGCGCATCGCCCGAAGATAGCGCGGGTGGCTTCGGGCAATTGCGCAGACAACATGCCGCGAAGGCACCGGCCCCAAGACCACATTCACCGCCAACTCACATGGCTGGCTCTGCCGCTCTGGTACCCTGCGCGCGCCGTTGCAGATGCCTGTGACGTGAAACTCGACGCTTGGCAAGGGGGTGGAAGTGCTGAGAGCAGTCGCCATCAAGAACGCAGCACTGGCATCGATCGTCGCGATCGGCTGCGCCGCGAGCTTCGCCGCAAGCAGCGCAGTCGGAGACGCCTACGGGCCCTCCCATCTACATCTGTATGCGCCGCGAGACTCCCACCTGCCATTCGGCGGCTCCCAGCACGGCGTCTGCTCCCAGCCCTCCGATGGCGCCGGCCACTGCCTGATCCATGTGCTGCAACCGGGCGGCGCCTCACCTGCAGCCCAGCGTGGGGTCACCGAAGTGAAGACCCCGAGCGGACTCTCGCCGAGCACGATCGAGAGCGTCTACGGCTACTCGACCTCCACCGAAGCGGGTGCCGGCCAGACGATCGCGATCGTCGACGCCTACAACGACCCTGACGCCGCGAACAACCTGGAAACGTTCAGCCGCCAGTACGGGCTGCCCGTCGCCAGCTTCATCCAGGTCAACCAGGAAGGCGGCAGCAGCCTGCCGGCCACCGAATCCGGCTGGGACCTGGAGATCAGCCTTGACATCGAGTGGGCGCACGCGATCGCCCCGGCCGCCCACATCCTGCTCGTGGAGGCAAGGACCGCGAGCCTCGCGAACCTGCTCGCCGCCGAGAGCTACGCGGCGAAGCATGCAAGCTACGTCTCCAACAGCTGGGGCGCGAGCGAGTTCTCCGGTGAGACCTCCGACGACTCATACTTCACCGCCCCGGGCGTCAGCTACTTCGCTGCCGCCGGCGATGAAGGCGGCGCGGTGATCTGGCCCTCCGCCTCGCCTGAGGTGACCTCGGTCGGCGGCACGAGCCTCACCCTCACCTCCGGTGACACCCTCGCTCAGGAAGAAGCCTGGAGCGGCGGTGGCGGCGGCTGCAGCCGCTACGAGACCGCCAGCCTCTACCAGGCGACAGGCAGCGTCAGCTGTGCCGGCAAGCGCGCGACGCCTGACATCTCTCTCGACGCGAACCCCAACTCCGGCGTCTCGGTCTACGACGGCGTCACCTACGAACGCCAGAGTGGCTGGTGGACGGTCGGCGGCACGAGCGCATCGACGGTCATGATCGCCGCGCGAGCCGCTGACTCTGCCGACGCGCTCGGCCCGTCGTACCTCTATGCGAGACCTGCGAACCTCCCCTACAGGGACATCCTGCTCGGCAGCGACGGCCACCCGACGCTGACCGGCTACGACCTCGCCACCGGGCTTGGCAGCTGGTCGTACACCCCGGGGGCCCCGACCGGCCTCACGGCGAGCAGAGAAGCCGGCGGCGTGAAGCTGCAGTGGAACCCGCCGAGTGGCATCGCTCCCGTGAGCGAATACGTGATCTGGCGTGGCAGCGCCTCAGGACAGGAGAGCACGAAGGTGGCGAGCATCCCCGCCTCTGAAACCTCCTTCACCGACACCGAAGCGACAGGCGCCGGCACGACCTACTACTACGAGGTGCAGGCCATCAACGGCGCCGGCGTGGGGCCGTTCTCGGATCAGGCAATCGCAGCTCCGCCGAGCGTGCCACCGGCCGCGAGCTTCAGCACCAGCTGCGCTGAGGCGAGATGCAGCTTCACCTCGACCTCGACCGATGCGGCGGGCACGATCGACGCCTATGCATGGAACGGCGGCAACTCCCTCACGGGCACCGCGTCGAGCTTCACAGACACCTACTCCGCCGCGGGCTCCTACACCGTCACACTGAAGGTGAGCAACACCGCGGGGCAGTCCGCAACTGCTGCCGGACACGTGAGCTGCACGGCGACGGTCACGGGCAGCGGACGCCGCAGACGCTCCACGCTCACCTGCACATAGGACTTGGAAGACCGGGCCGCATGCGGCCCGGTCCAGGACCGCGCATGCGCCGGCCGGAACAGCATCTCGTTTCAGGGTTCAGTGAAGCCGCGCCCGCCGCTTGCGGCGCCACTGGTGCCATATGTTGAGAAAGCGTCGCCAGAGCACCAGACCAACCTAACAGTCGCGCCGGCGGCGTATTTCTGCGACTCAGCACGGCTGCGCGAAGTCCTCGACATCGATCAAGACGTAATCGTGGCGCCGTATCGCTCCACGCGACGGATGTCCAGGAGCGCGGGTGCCGATCTTGTGCGCAAGTCGATACCGCGAAATCCGTGCTGCTGCCAGGCTTGCGGCATGCTGCTCGTCCTCTAACACCAAGGGCTCTTCAGACATGCGACTCCAGACCCCCCAGATCCTGGCCCTCGGCGGCGGTGGCTTCTCGATGGAGAAAGACAGCTCTCTGCTGGACGACTACGCTCTCTCACTGACGCGCAAGCGGCGCCCCCGCGTATGTTTCCTGCCCACCGCCTCAGGCGACGCCGATCACTATGTCGTGCGCTTCTACAGGCGCTTTGCCACATGCTGCGAGGCGAGCCACATATCGCTGTTCCGGCGTGACCAGGGCACCGGCGGGGTCGAGGACGATCTTGGCGCTCACCTGCTCAGGCAGGACCTGATCTACGTCGGCGGCGGCAACGTCGTCAGCATGCTCGGCGCCTGGCGCGCGCACGGCCTGGACGCCGTGCTGCGCGAGGCATGGCGCACGGGCGTGGTGATGTGTGGACCGTCCGCGGGATCGCTGTGCTGGTTCGCGGAATCGGTCAGCGCGTTTCATGGTGCGAGCTCCCGGCGAGTCGAGGGCCTCGGGCTGCTCCCCTGCTCCAATTGCGTTCACTACGACGCCGAGCCGGTCCGGCGCACCGACTATCACCGCTATGTACGCGAAGGCATGCGGCCCGGTTTCGCCGCCGAGGACGGCGTGGCCCTTCACTTCGAGGGCATGCAGATGGCAAGGGCGCTCAGCTCGCGCCCCGGCGGGCGCGCATATCAGGTCGAGCGTGTCGCAGGCGAGGTTGTCGAGATGGCGCTGGAGGTCTCATACCTGGGATCTGGGGCGGTCCAGACCGGATCCGCGGCGCCTGACGCCGTTGCGGCGTGAGCGAGGCCAAACCCGGCGAGCAGCCGCAGCCCACCATCTTCGCGATGGGCGGAGGCGGCTTCACCATGGAGCCGGACAACCCCCTGCTCGACGACTTCGTGCTCAGCCTCTCCCCCGTGCGCGAACCGCGCATCCTCTTCCTCCCAACCGCCGCCGGAGACACGAACGGGCTGATCAACGCCTTCCACGCACGCTTTGGCGATCGGGCGTGCACGCCCTCGCATCTGTCTCTGTTCCGGATGGCGGATGTGAAGCGGCCGCTGCAGGAGATCGTCCTCTCCCAGGACATCGTCTATGTGGGCGGCGGCTCGATGCGCAACCTGCTCGCGATCTGGAGCGCCCACGGGCTCGATGAGCTGCTCACTGCGGCCTGGCGGCAAGGCATCGTGCTCGCTGGTCTGAGCGCCGGAGCGATGTGCTGGTTCCAGGGAGGGGTGAGCCGTTCGGCAGGCGGTGCCCCGGTGCCGATCCCCGGCCTTGGCCTGCTACCCGGATCTCTGACGGTGCATGCGGACGGTGAGCCGGAGCGGCTGCCCGTCTGGCTTGCCAGCGTGCGCGAGGGCACCCTGCCCGGCGGCTTCGCGCTCGACGACGGCATCGGGCTGCTCTTCAGCGACACGAGGCCGGTGCGCGCGGTCAGCTCGCGTCCAGGAGCAGGCGCTCAGCGCGTGGATGCAATCGCCGGCGAGCTCGTGCGAAAGCGACTCGACTGCGAGCTGCTCGGCGCTGGCGAGCAGCCTCACTCGACGCTGGACGACGATATCCAGGAGCTGCGTCGTGTGCGGCTGCTGCGCAGCCGCATGGGTGGCAGCGGACGCATCGGCGGTCTTTGATCGGCCTGCTTTCTCAGGCAGGCACCTTCAGGACGCCGATCATGTGACCCTCGGGGTCCTCGAAGAGGCCGAGCTGCACATCGGGCGTGACCTGCTCCGGCCCCATGACCCGCTTGCCGCCAAGGCTCTGTGCCTTGGCCAGCGCCGCCTCGACGTCCGGCACGCCGACATAGAAGGTGACGTGCCCCGAGCCGTGGCCGGCGCCGACGCCGCCGCCGATTCCAACGCCGTCGGCTGTGAGGTTTTCCTTGCGATCGACGATCCCGTAATTCATCGGGTTGCTGGCATCGATCTTCCATCCGAAGAGTTCGGCGTAATAGCTGCGCAACGCCTCGCCATCGGTGCCGACGATCTCGAAGTGAACGACCGGCGCTCCCATGCTTGTTCCCCTTGTGCCAGAGGTGCCTGCGACCGCCGGTCGCGAGTACCTATACGGTGCGAACGTTTACCGCCTTGGGTCCCTTATCGCCTGCTTCGGCGTCGTAGGTGACCTTCGCGCCCTCGGCGAGCGAGCGATAGCCCTCGCCGACGATCCCGGTGTGATGGACGAAGAGATCCTTCGACTGGTCGTCAGGCGTTATGAACCCGAACCCCTTGTCGTCGCTGAACCACTTCACGGTTCCTGTAGCCATTTGGTAATTACCCTCCGAAGGGGTCTTTCGTGTTGCGAACCCGAAGATTGCGATAAGCAACGACTGCGAGCGCCGACACTGGTTTTGACCGAAGCGGACGCCCCGGCTGGAGCGCGCAACGATAGCAGGGCGCCGCCTGTCTGCAAATTCGGCTGGGTCAGCGTGCTGCGGGAGCTTCAAACCTCGCGGGCCGGATGCTCGCGCGCCCAGCGGGCGATCGTGCCAGATCCCGTGATCACCTGGCCATCGTCGAGCACGAGCACCGGCACCGCCTGCTGGCCACTCAGCTCGCTCACCTCCGCACGATCGCGCGCCCTGCTCGGCCATGTCCAGAACATCAGCGACCCGCCTCTGAGCTTCTTGATCTCGTAGCTGTGACCGGCCTCGTCAAGCGCTTTCGCGGCCCGGCCGCAGGGATGGGCCAACGGACCCGGCACTCCACCGAAGGAGGTGCCGCTCATGCAGGTGTAGAGGACCATCCCTCGATGCTACCTGCTGGCGCCTCTAGTCGAGAAAGCGGACGATGCCCTCCACGGGGGCGCGCTGCGGTGGCGGCTGCTGCTGGCGCAGGCGGCCGAGGTGCAGCAGGCCGATCGGAGACTCCTCCTCGGGAATGCCGAGTGCCTCACGCCCGGCCGGAGCCTCCATCACCGGCACGGTGCGCCAATAGCCGGCCAGCCCGCGGGCGTGCGCGGCAAGCAGCACGATGTAGCAGGCGGCAGCCCCAGCGAGCAGATCCTCTCGCTGCTGGGCATCGTCTCCCTGCAGGAGCACGGTGGCGCAGATCAGCGTCGGCGCACGGTCGAGCTTGGAGCCGGAGCCCGGATCTGCCTGCTCGGCCGCAAGCTTGAGCCGTTGCTTGGCGAGCGGCCCGAGCACCCTGAAGCGCCAGGGGTTGGTGAGCCTGTGGTTGGGAGCCCAGCGCGCCAGCTCGAGCATCTCGGCGATCGTCGCGCTCTGAAGCGGCTCGGGATGAAAGACCTTGTGGGTGCGGCGACTGCGAATCGCCTCGTCGATCACGGTGTGGTCAGCCACGCCGAGACACCCTAGCGGCGCCGCGCGGGCGCTCGAGCGAGCGCCGGAAAACAAGGATCCGAGCGACTCATTCCATTGGCGGAGGCCGCCGGCCGCTCTTGCGGTCGCTGGCCTTGCGCTTCTCCTGCAGCCGCCGCTCACGCGCAGCCCGAGAAGGGCGCGTTGGATGTCGCTGCGGTGCGCGTGCGAGCGCTTCGCGCAGCCGCGTGGCGAGCCGCTCCCGAGCGATCTGGCGATTGCGCAGCTGACTGCGCTCGTCCTGAGCGATCGCGGTGACGCGGGGGCCAAGCCGCTCCAGCAGCCGCTCGCGCGCCCACTCCGGCAGGCTCGGCGAGCCGGCGATGTCGAAGATCACCTCCACGCGCGAGTCGGTGACGTTGGCGTGCTGGCCGCCAGATCCCGTGGATCGGCTCGCGCGGATCACGAGCTCGGCGGCGGGGATCTCTATCTCCTCGCTCAGGCGCAGCGGCTCGGCCATCGCCTCTCAGTGGCCGGCCAGAGGCGCGACATAGCGCAGGAACGGCTCGACCGCGAGCCCGCTCCCGGTCGCCTGCGCCACCAGCGGAATCGTGTCCAGGCGCCGCCCAAAGCGGTGCACTCGCTCCCCGAGCCATCGCTGGATCTCACCCACCTCTCCCCGCCGCAGATCCCCTTCGCGAGGGCCGATCTGCGCCTCCATCGCCTCCCACAATTGGGCGGCGATCAGGCAGCCGAGCGCGTAGCTGGGGAAGTACCCGAAGCTGCCAGCGCCCCAATGGATGTCCTGGAGGCAGCCGAGCGCATCGGAGGGAACCTGCAGACCGAGCAGGCGCTTGACCGCATCCCGCCAGGCCCCCGGCAGATCGACCACGGCCAGGTCGCCTTCAATCAGCGCATGCTCCAGCTCGAAGCGCATGACGATGTGCAACGGATAGGTGAGCGGATCCGCCGAGACGCGGACCAGCGAGGGCTGCACGCCCACGAGGGTGGCGTGCAGGTCCTGAGGGCCGACCTCGAAGCCCGCCGCACCAAGCTCGGCGGCCAGCACCTCCGCGAAGGCGGGGCTGCGCGCGACGTGGTTCTCCCAGAGCTTGCTCTGTGACTCGTGGACCGACATCGAGGTGCCGGTCCCGAGGTTGGTCCGCACAAGCGCCTCGTCGACCTGCCGCTCGTAGAGCGCGTGCCCGTACTCGTGCAGGGAGCTGAGCAGCGACTCGACGTCACCGTCGCTGTAGCGGGTGGTCAGGCGCGTGTCCCTGCGCCCCATCCAGGTGGTGAAGGGATGCGCGGAGACGTCCACGCGCCAGCTGGAGGGCTCCACGCCGATCCTGCCAAGGACCCTCTCGACGGCCGCCTTCTGCGCGGCCACGGGCGCGCTCATCGGACGCGGCGGGCTGAGCACGCTCGCCTGCTCCATCAGCGGCGGCAGAGCCCGGGTGAGCGCATCGAAGAGCGGGCGCAGATCGGCGCTTGACAGACCGAAGTCGTAGTCGTGGAGCAGCGCGTCGTAGGGCCGCTGACCCTCCTGCGCGACGCACTGCCCGTAGGAGCGCGCAAGCTCGACGTTGCGCCGCAGCGCCGGTGCGAAGGCCTCGAAGTCGTCGCTCGCACGCGCCTGCTGCCAGGCCTCCTGCCCCTCTGCGCTTGCCCGCGCAAGCTCGACCGCGAGGTCGGCTGGGACGCGGCTGGCCCGCTCCCAGTCGCGCCGGGCGAGCCTCACGAGGTCGGCGTCGAGGTCGGCGAGCTCGACGCCGTCGAGCTGCGAGAGCCATTCCCCGACCTGCGCCCCGGTGGCACGCTCGTGCGTGATCCGCGCGAGCGTGCCGAGCTGCTGCGCTCGGCCGGCGCCTCCCTGCGAGGGCATCATCACCAGCTGATCCCACTCCGCGAGCATCTGCAGCGCAGAGAGGTCGCAGAGCTCGGCCAGGCGGCCGCGCAGGCTGTCGATGGCAGGCACGGGTCAAGAGCTTACGCGGGACCGCCCGCGCCGGCCGTCGCAGCAGCGGTGCGCGGTCAGCCCGACCGGTGTGCGCGGACGATCGGTCGCCTAACGGCGCGAGAGCACGACCACGGGAATCTCGCGGTCGGTCTTGGTCTGATAGTCGTCGTAGGCGGGCCAGACCTCGGCCATCGCGGACCACAGCCGGGAGCGCTCGGGGCCCTCGGCGGTCGAGGCTCGCACCGGGATCTCCTGATCCTCGACCTGGATGACCGCATCGGGGTCGACGAGCAGGTTCTGATACCAGCCGGGGTGATCGGGCGCGCCGCCCTTGGAGGCAACGATCACCCAGCGATCGCCGTCGGTGCGATGGATCAGGGGCGTGGTCCGAGACTCGCCGGAGCTGCGTCCGGTCGTGGTCAGCAGCAGGATCGTCGTGCCGCGCCACCGGTAGCCGTGCCCGCCGCCGGTCTCGCGATAGACGCGAACATGCTCTGCGCCGAAGAGATCGTCGTCGGAGTCGGGCACCCGCTCGACTCTAGCAAGGGCTCCCGGGGCCGCGGGCCTCCCCGCCGACGGTCAGCGGAACCTGCGGGCGGCTCTCCCAACCCTGGCGCAGCAGCTGCAGCAACTCCTGCGGCGGGTGGGCGCCGGAGGCGCCAAGCGCGCGGTCGATCACGAACGTCGGCACCGCGCTGATCCCAAGGCGAGTAGCGGTCTGCTCGTCATCTCGTACCTGATCGGCGTACCGCTCGCCCGCGAGCGTCTGACGCACCTCCTCCTCCGGCAGGCCGATCTCGACCGCCAGCGCCAACAGCGTCTCGTGGTCGGCCATGAGCTCCCCTTCGCTGAAGTAGGCCCGCAGCAGCCGCTCCTTCATCGCGTCCTGCAAGCCGTGATCTGCCGCGAGGTGAACGATGCGGTGAGCGTCGAACGTGGAGCCGCTGCGGGCAATGCCGAACCGCATCCGCAGGCCATCCGTGGCCGCGACCTCGGTGAGGTGGGCCTCCAGCTCTCGCGCGCGCTCGGGCGTGATGCCGTACTTCTCGGCAAGCCGCTCCGCACGGTCACCCTCGCGCTCGCGCGGCGCGTGCGGGTCCAGCTCGAAGCTGCGCCAGCTGACCCTCACCTGGTCGCGGTGCTCGAACTCGGCAAGCGCCGCTTCGAACCGGCGCTTGCCCACGTAGCACCAGGGGCAGGCGATGTCAGACCAGATCTCGACGTCCACGGACATCCCTTCGTTGAGCAGAGGACCACCTCGAGTCTAGTCGCCGGCCCCGCCCTTCGCGGGCGCCGGGATGGTGCAACAGGCCCGGCTCGGGTATGACTTGCCGATGGCGCGCCAGCGCTCTGCAAAGTCGGCTCCCACACAGACCTCGGTGCTCTCGGAGTACCGGCGCAAGCGACGCTCGGAGACGCCTGAGCCCTCTGGCCGCACCGGTGGCGCCAGCGGGGCGGGCGGGCGCTTCGTCGTCCACGAGCACCACGCGCGCCGGCTGCATTGGGATCTGCGGCTCGAACATGATGGCGTCTTGGTCTCCTGGGCAATCCCCAACAGCATCCCCGAGGACCCGAGGCGCAACCGCAAGGCGGTGCACGTCGAGGACCATCCGCTGGACTACATCGACTTCGCGGGCACGATCCCGCAGGGAAGCTATGGCGCCGGCGAGGTGAAGATCTGGGACCAAGGCACCTACGACTGCGAGAAGTGGGAACCGGAGAAGGTGGTCGTGAGCTTCGAGGGCCAGCGGCTGCGAGGCCGCTATGCGCTCTTTCATGCCGGTGGCAAGGAGAGGGACTGGATGATCCACCGCATGGACCCGCCCGCTGACCCGCAGGCGCAGGAGATGCCAGAGCTCGTTGCGCCGATGCTCGCGCGGCTCTCCACGATGCCGGCCGATCAGTCGCCGTGGGCCTTCGAGGTCAAGTGGGACGGTGTGAGGGCGATCGCGCGCTGTGAGCCCGGACGGCTGCACCTGCTGACCCGCAACGGCAACGACGTGAGCGGCACCTACCCGGAGCTTCGGGGCTTGAGCGCCGCGATCGGCTCCCACGAAGTGATGCTCGACGGTGAGATCGTCGCCTTGACCCAGCGCGGCCGGCCGAGCTTCCAAGCTCTGCAGGGACGGATGCACCTGCGGAGCGAGGCGGCCGTGAGGCGACAGGCGGCTGAGCATCCGGTTACCTACGTCCTCTTCGACCTGCTGTGGATGGATGGCCACTCGCTGATGGACCTGCCCTACGAGCAGCGGCGCGAGCGCCTGCAGGCGCTCGCGCTCGACGCAGAGCGGTGGCGCACGCCCGCGCACCACGTCGGAGACGGCGATGTGCTGCTGGCGTCCACTCGCGAACAGGGGCTGGAGGGCGTGGTCGCCAAGCGGCTCAGCTCTCCCTACACGCCGGGCCGGCGCGAGAGCAGCTGGCTGAAGATCAAGAACTCACAGCGTCAGGAGCTCGTGATCGGTGGCTGGACCGAGGGCAAGGGCACGCGCTCGTCTGCCTTCGGCGCGCTCGAGCTTGGCGTGCACGATGGGCAGGGCGAGCTCCGGTATGCGGGCAGGGTGGGCACCGGCTTCAGCGAGAAGGAGCTCGATCGGCTCGCGGGCCTGCTCGAGCCTCTCGCACAGCGGGGCTCTCCCTTTACCGGGCGCCAGCCTGCCCGCGGCGCTCACTTCGTGCGTCCGGAGCTGGTCTGCGAGGTCGAGTTCAGCGAGTGGACAACGGACGGACGCCTGCGCCAGGCTTCATACCGAGGGCTGCGCGAGGACAAGCCGGCGGCGGCGGTCGTTCGCGAGCTCGTGCAGCCGCCACCCGACATCCGCGAGGAGAGGACCTCATCCGCTGAGCCTGCCCGCTCGGCGCCGACCAGAAGCCTGGCCGCGCTCACACGGTCCGGCCGGCAGGTGAGCGGCGGCATCGAGGTCGAGGTCGAGGGCAGGACGCTGAAGCTCACCAACCTCGAGAAGGTGCTCTACCCGGCAACCGGCTTCACGAAGGGAGATCTGATCGAGTGGTACCTCGCAATCGCTCCGGCGCTCCTGCCCCATCTCCGTGATCGCCCGCTGACGCTGAAGCGCTATCCGGACGGCGTCGACGGCAAGCACTTCTACGAGAAGCAGTCTCCCCGTCACCGCCCCGAGTGGGTCCAGACGGTCAGCGTCGGCAGCACCCGCACCGGGCGCGAGATCGACTACACCCTCTGCCAGGACCTGCCGACCCTCGTCTGGCTCGCAAATCTCGCCGACGTGGAGCTGCATCCCTCTCTGTCTCGTGCCGAGGCGATCGGTGCTCCGACGACGCTCGCGCTTGACCTGGATCCGGGCCCACCGGCGGGCATCGCCGCGTGCTGCGAGGTCGCGACGGAGTTGCGGGAGACCTTCGACCAGCTCGGAATGCAGGCGTTCGCGAAGACCTCCGGCTCCAAGGGGCTTCAGGTCTATGTGCCGCTCAACCGCCCGGACGCTGCCTACGAGCAGACCAAGCCGTTTGCCCATGCGCTCGCCAACCTCTTCGAGCGCAGGCACCCCGACCGGATGATCTCCGCGATGGGAAGAGCAGAGCGCGAGGGCAAGGTCCTGATCGACTGGAGCCAGAACGACGAGCACAAGACGACGGTGTCGGTCTACTCGCTGCGCGCCAAAGAGCGACCAACGATCTCCACGCCGGTCAGCTGGGAGGAGGTTGATGCCTGCCGCGTCGCTGGCGGCGAGCACATCCTGGCTTTCGAGACAGAGGAGGTTCTGCGCCGCGTCGCGGCCGACGGCGACCTGTTCGCCGAAGTGCTCGGCCTCCAGCAGCGGATGCCGGACATCGGCTTGACCAGCGCTTGAGTCGCGCCGTTGGCAGCAGCTCGAGCGGAGGATGCCCGGCCGCACCTATGGCGGCGAGGCCAGCGGCCGGGTCAGCAACGCCGCCCCTGCGATCACGCAGATGAAGGCGAGCACCCGCGCAACGCCGAGCGCCCCGGAGGGCACCGGCTCTTCGAGCACCACCGTGCCGGCCGCGATCGGCAGCACATTGGTCAGCAGGGTCGCAAGCCCCGCGACGGTGAGCGCCGCACCCGCCTGGTAGCCGAGCTGCAGCATCGTGGTGCCCAGCATGTAGCCGAGGATGATCGTGAGCACGAATGCCGTCCTTGGCCCCCACTGGGTTGCGAGCTTGGTCGAGATATCGCCGATCGAGAAGAGCAGGCCGCCGGCGATGCCGTTGGCGACCGCAGGATCGAGCATCCGTCGCCCGAAGAGAACCACGATCCCGGCGGCGGCGGCGGTGGCGCCAAGCCAGATGAGGATGAGCGCGATCGAGCCGCCGTGGCCACTCGCGCTTCCACCGCCGGCGAGCGAGATCGAGAGCGCGAGCAGGCCGAGAACCGACAGCACTATGCCGGCCAGCGCTCGCCGCCCGAACGGCTGGTGCGCGATTCTCCGCGAGAGGAAGGCAAGCAGTCCGATCCCACCTGCGGCCACGCTCTGCACCAGGGCCAGCGGGGCGAGTGCGAGCGCCGCCGCGTAGAGCAGGAAGCCGCTGCTCTCCATCCCGAAGCCGATCATCCATCGCCGATTGGCCAGCAGCAGCTTCAGGGAGAGCAACGGCCGCCGCACCGAGAGCCGCGGCAGCGCCGCAGCCGCGTCGTGCTCGCGCATGTAGGCGATGTTGGTGAGGCTCGTCGACAGCATCGCGAAGACGAGTGCGATTGCGATTCTCACGCCGATCTCCCTGGCCGTCCCACCCGCTTCGCGCCCGATGGCGAGCGTTCGCGGCCGACTCTAACGCGAACCGCCAGCTCGCCCTGACCGCCCCCTTCCCCCGGCTGGCCTGGCCGCATGTTCTCCGACCGCTTCGCGGAGGCTATGGTGTGTCTCACGGTAGGTTCCGCTCGACCCTCATGCGCCTTGCATCCACATCGAAGCTCCGCCGCCTCGCCACCTCGGCGTGTGTGATCTGCGCGGCCAGCATCGGCGTGGCCGGAGCTTCCCTTCCCGCGGCGAATGGTGCGCCGAGCGCCTCCGGCGCCAGCACGCAGCGCTGCGCCAGCTCAGGGCTCGTCGTGTGGCTCGACACGCAGGGCAACGGCACCGCGGGCAGCATCTACTACCAGCTGCAGCTCACCAACCTCTCCGGGCGCACCTGCACGCTGCGCGGCTACCCTGGCGTCTCCGCAGTCGGCCTGAGCGGCCGCCAGCTCGGCCAAGCCGCCTCTCGCGAAGGCGGCCGATCGCCAAGCACCGTCACGCTCGCAAACGGCGCGACCGCGCGAGCCACCCTGCGCATCGTCGTGGCGGGCGCATTCCCCAGCTCCAGCTGCCGACTGACCACAGCGGCAGGCCTGCGGGTCTATCCGCCGGGCCAGAGCACCTCCAGGATGGTGCCTTTCCCGTTTGAAGCCTGCGCGCACAGCGGCCCGACAGTGCTCAGCGTCGGCCCGGTGCGCAGATCTCCCTGAGCGCGTCTGCGCTGCGTCGGCCGCCGATCAGGCCTGGTTGGCGCTGCGTTCGCGCAGCGGTCGCAGCGCCAACTCCAGCGCGGCGAGCTCGTCGAGCATCGCCCGAGCGGACTGTTCCATCGCTTCGTTTGGCCGCAGCCGGCCCTCGTCGTCGATGAGCTTGGCCACGAACGGGATCGAGACGGCCTCCGGCAGCGGGAACACCTTCAGGGTCGTGAGCACCTGCTTTGCCATCTGCGCTGCCCGCGTGCCGGCCGAGATCCCGCCATATGAGACCAGGCCACAGGGCTTGTACTGCCACTCGTAGTGCAGGAAGTCGAGTGCGTTCTTCAGCGGCGCATTGAAGCCGTAGTTGTACTCGGGCATCACGAAGGCAAACGCATCGGCGGCGCTCACCTTCGCGCTCCAGTCGCGCGTGTGCTGCTTGGTGTACTGCCGTAGGCGAGGGTGGTTCGGCTCGTCCACGAACGGCAGGCTCCACTCCGCGAGGTCGACCACCTCGACCTCGAAGGCGCCGTGCTCGCGCGCGAGATCGGTAAACCACCGACCGACCGGAAGTCCCACGCGACCGGGCCGGGTGCTGGCGATCACGACGTGCAGGTCAGGCATTGCGGGCGCAGTATAGGCCGACCCGCAAGTGCACCCACACTGGCCTTGCTCTCTTTCTTAGCAGCCGCTAAGCTCTTCCATAGTTAGCCATCACTAAGAAAGTCGGTCGCCGATGATCTTCAAAGCCAGGCCGCAGGCGTCGCGCAACGGGTGGACGCTCGCCATCGTCTCCGTCGCGCTCTTCATGGTCGTCCTCGACAACCTCGTCGTCTCGATCGCGCTGCCGTCGATCAGGCGCGACCTCGGCGCCTCGATCCAGTCACTCGAGTGGACCGTCAACGCCTACGTGCTCTCCTACGCCGTCCTGCTGCTGACCGGCGCCGCGCTCGGCGACAGATTCGGCCGAAAGCGAATGTTCCTTGCCGGAATCACGCTGTTCACGCTCGCCTCGGCAGGAGCGGCGCTGGCGCCATCCACCGCACTGCTCGTGAGCGCACGCGCCATCCAAGGAGCGGGCGCTGCGGTGGTCACGCCCCTCACGCTCACGCTGCTGGCAGA
The DNA here is from genome assembly GCA_963790265.1 of uncultured Actinomycetota bacterium. Lineage (GTDB taxonomy): Bacteria > Actinomycetota > Thermoleophilia > Solirubrobacterales > Solirubrobacteraceae > Palsa-744. Next base: position 1,214,657 of record CAWBNT010000001.1, on the reverse strand, counting down.
GGCCTTCCCGGCCAGCAGGCGGGGCATTGCACTAGGAGTCTGGTCTGGTATCTCCGGCGCTGCGGTCGCGATCGGCCCGCTGGTGGGCGGAGCGGTCGTGCAGGGCATCTCCTGGCACTGGATCTTCTGGATCAACGTCCCGATCGGCCTCGTGCTCGCCCCACTTGCGGCGCTCGTCCTGCGCGAGAGTCGCGGGCCAAACGCAGGCCTCGACCTGCGCGGCCTGGCGCTCGCCTCCACCGGGGCCTTCGGCGTGGTCTTCGCGCTCGTGCGCGCCCAGACGCTCGGCTGGACCTCCCCCACCATCCTCGCCTTCCTGATCCTCGGCGGTGCGCTGCTTGCACTGTTCGTGGCCTGGGAGCTGCGGGCACGGGAGCCGATGCTGCCGATGTCCTTCTTCACGCGCCGTGCCTTCGCCGTCACCAACCTCGCCACGCTGACGATGTACTTCGGCATGTTCGGCTCGATCTTCTTCCTCTCCCAGTTCATGCAGACCGCGCTTGGCAACACACCGCTGCAAGCCGGCCTGAAGATCCTCGTCTGGACCGGCGCGACGATGCTCACCGCACCCTTCGCGGGAGTGTTTGCGGCCCGGATCGGCAGCAGGCCGTTCATCATCGGCGGACTCTCGCTGCAGGCCGGCGCGTTGGCGTGGCTGGCCGCGACGCTCTCCACGCACGTCTCCTACGCGACGATGATCGTCCCGTTCCTGATGGCCGGCTCGGGTATGGCGCTGGTCTTCGCGCCCTCCGCAAACGCCGTGCTCTCCGCCGTGCGCGCCGACCAGGCGGGCCAGGCCTCCGGCGCCGCCAACGCGATCCGGGAGACCGGCGGCGTGCTCGGCGTCGCCGTGCTGGCCTCGGTGTTCTCGGCCCACGGCGGCTACACGAGCCCACAGTCCTTCGTCAACGGGGTGGGCCCGGCGCTCTGGGTAGCTGTCGGTGTGCTTGGCTTTGGGGCGATCACCGTGCTCGCTCTGCCATTCAAGACCAATGAGGCGCAGGCCTTGGCCGGAGCCGAGAGTGCGGAGTCTCGGCTTGGCAGCGCCGAGATGCTGATCGAGGACCGGCGAGCGCCCACCCAGGCGCCCGCGGGAGCCTGAATGAGAGAGAACGGGGAGCAGCGCCGGCGCGTCCCAGCCGCTCAGAGGCGGCAGGCGCTGGTGGAGGCTGCGGTGCACGAGTTCGCACGCGGTGGCCTCCACGGTACGCCCGTCGAGCGAATCGCAAAGTGTGTCGGAGTCGCCCAGCCCTACGTCTTTGCGCTCTTTGGCAGCAAGCGAGCGCTGTTCATCGCTGCGGTCGAGCAGGGCTTCGAGCGAATCGCTCATACCTTCCGCTCGGCTGCCACCGAGTACGAGGCCGGGAACGCCCCCGAGGACTGCGAGGACGCGCTGACGGCGATGGGCATGGCCTATAAGAAGCTGCTCGCAAGCGACAGGGACTGCCTGATGCTGCAGCAGCAGTCCTATGCCGCCTGCGACGACGAGGTCGTGCGCGCACGCGTGCGCCGCGGGTTTGCGATGCTCGTGGCGCTCGCCAGAGACCTCTCGGGCGCAGACGAGGAGCGCCTGGACCAGTTCCTCTCGCGCGGCATGTCGCTCAACGTCGCCGCAGCAATGGGCGTCGCCGACCTCTCCGCCGCCTCGCCCTGGGTCCGCGAGGAGCTCGGCAAGATGGAGCACGAGAGCCTGCGATATCCTGCAGCGCCTCAGATGGAGCCCTGAGGAGAGAGCGTCGCCTTCACTGCTCTCCGGACCGCCCGCCTCCGAAAAGGGCTGATGGCTCCTTTCGCGAAGAACCATCCACTTCCCGCGAGAGGAGCTGTTTCGTGTCGATCGATCAAGGGCTGACCGTCGAGAGGGTGAACGTGCCCTCCAGGCCAGCGAGCGCGCGGGCGCGAGTGGACGCGCGCGAGCTCGGTGCGATCTTCGCCGGCGGAATCGCGGGGGCGCTGCTGCGAGTCTGGCTCGGCCGCCAGTTCGCAGCCGGGCCGGGCCAGTGGCCCTGGGCGACCTTCGCGATCAACATCAGCGGCGCATTCGCGCTCGGCTACCTCGCCACGAGGCTGCAGGAGCGCCTGCCTCAGTCGACCTATCGCCGCCCGCTGCTGGGCACCGGCTTCTGCGGCGCCTACACCACCTTCTCCACGATGCAAGTGGAGGCGCTTGGCATGATCGAACACGGGCGCTACGGCCTGGCGGTGGGCTACGCGCTGGCAAGCGTCTGCGCCGGCTACCTGGCGGTCTGGCTCGCGACGGCGATGGTGCGGCGAACGAGGCGGCTCTGATGAGCGCTTGGACCTGGCTCGGGGTCGCGGCGCTCGGCGGCATCGGCGCAATCGCACGCTTCCTGCTCGACAGCGCGATCGGAGAACGGGTCAGCGGCAACTTCCCGGCGGGAACCTTCGCAATCAACATCAGCGGCTCGCTGCTCCTGGGGCTGCTGGCCGGTATCGCGCTGACCGGCGATGCGTTCGTACTCGCAGGGACCGCGACGCTCGGCTCCTACACGACCTTCTCCACCTGGATGCTCGAGTCCCAGCGGCTGGCCGAGGAGGCCGACCTGAAGGGCGCGGCGCTGAACATCCTCGCGAGCCTCGCCGCCGGGATTGGCGCCGCCGCACTTGGCCATGCGATCGGAGCGCAACTGTGAACGAGGACTGCCTGAAGCTCACCACCTACTTCGGTGAGCGTGACCGCACGCAGGACGGCCTGCTCGCCGATGAGCTGCTCGATGTCTACGGCGGGCACCGGCTGCAGGCCAGCATGCTGCTGCGCGGCGCAGAGGGCTTCGGCCGCCTGCAGCACATGCGCACCGACCGGCTGCTCAGCCTCTCCGAAGACCTCCCCGTGGTCTCGATCGCCGTCGACCGACGCGACCGCATCGAAGCGATGCTGGAGCCAGTCCTGCAGATCAAGCGGCGGGGCCTGATCACCCTGGAGCGGGCACGCATGCTGACAGGCGAGATCGACGCCGTGCAGCTGCCCGAGGAGCTTGGCCAGGAGAGCAAGCTGACCGTGTACGTGGGACGCCATGAGCGGGTCGACGGCACCCCCGCATACGTGGCGATCACGGATCTGCTCCACCGCCGCGGCATTGCCGGCGCGACCGTGCTGCTGGGCGTCGACGGCACCCGTGGCGGCCGTCGCTTCCGCGCCCGGTTCTTCGGGCGAAACGCCGACGTGCCGACGATAGTGATCGCGGTGGGCTCAGGCGCGAAGATCGCACAGGTGCTCCCGGAGCTTGGCCGCATTGTCCGCGAGCCGCTGATGACTCTGGAGCGAGTCCGTGTCTGCAAGCGTGACGGCGCACGCTGGCGACGCCTCACGAGCTGCCGGGCACCGACGATCAGGGTCGCGCCGCTATGGCAGAAGCTGATGATCTACACCTCCCAGAGCGCCACCTACGAAGGGCATCCGCTGAACCTGGAGATCATCCGCCGGCTGCGCGAATCGGAGGCGGCCGGCGCCACCAGCCTGCGCGGGATCTGGGGCTTCCACGGAGACCATGCGCCCCACGGCGACAGGTTCGCTCAGGTGCGCCGCCGCGTGCCCGTGGTCACGATCGCGATCGACACCCCCGAGCGGATCGCGAGATCGTTCTCGATCATCGACGAGCTGACGGCGCGGGAGGGGCTCGTCACCAGCGAGATGGTGCCTGCAGTCAGCGCGATGAGCGCCACCGAACGCCGAGGTGGGACAGAGCTTGCCAGCTACGACTACTGAGCGATCGACTCCACGCGATCCGGATAGAAGGCGACTCGGTCCTTGATCTCGGACACCGCCTCGTAGGGCGCCCTGTACTCCCAGACGGCGTTCACCGAGCCCTCGCCTCCGATCGGGATGCTGTAGTAGCTGCACTCCCCCTTGTAAGGGCAATAGGAAGCATGATCGGTGGGCTCCAGCAGCGAAATGTCGACATCGGCGAGCGGTATGTAGGCGACCGGCGGATAGTCCGCCTCGCGAAGCATTACCGCGTTCTCGGTGTCCGCTACGACCCGCCCGGCCACCGAGACGACGATCCGCGTCTTGGCCGGCTCGATCGAGATCGGATGGTCTGGCCCTGGCTGCAAGGTCGGCCTGTCGCTCATCGCTCTTCCTCCTGGTGACTCGACGCGTCTGTTCTCAGGCGCACATGCTGATCGAAGAAGCCGAGCATGCGCTCCCAGCCATCACGGGCCGCCTCATCGTCGTAACCGACGGCCATCGGCGTCGGCATCCGTGCAAGCCAACCCTGCCAGCCGTCGACCTTCGAGAAGAACGAGTGCCCAGCCTCGTCATAGGTCTTTACGTCATGTGGCACGCCGAGCGCGGTGAGGTGGCGCTCCAGACGATCCGCCGTCTTGTGCCCGAACACACGGTCCCTGCCCCCGTAGCTCGCGACCACCGGACACACCCCGTCCAGACGCGATCGCTCTGCAGGCACCTCGCCGTAGTTGACGGCGGCAGCCGAGAAGCCCGGCTGGGCACCCGCGATGAGGGCGAAGCCGCCACCCTGACAGAAGCCGGCGACGGCGATCCGCTCCGCGTCGACCTCGGGGCGTGCGGCAAGCGTCTCTCTGGCGGCGTGGATGTCGGAGACCTCCCGCGCGACGCTGCCACGCACCATGTCGACCATCACGCGACTCAGGCAGACGATCCGCGACCCGTGGGAGTACAGGTCGGGAGTCAGCACCGCATATCCAGCATCGACAAAGCGACCGGCGATCCGGCGGATGTCATTGTTGAGGCCGAAGGACTCGTGTAGCACGACGACCCCCGGGTGCGGCCCATCGCCAGCCGGTTGAAACAGCTCCGCGCGGAGCGTCGAGCCGTCCACCGTCTTTACCTGCACAGGCAACCCGCTGTTCAACATCGGCTTGGACAATACCGCGACGCCCCCGGCAGGATTCGAACCTGCGACCATCGGCTTAGAAGGCCGGTGCTCTATCCAGCTGAGCTACGGGGGCAAGGCGCACGACACGCGCCCTACATAGTTTGGCCGATGTCTCTTGCCACCGGCCGTGGGCGCTTCCCGGGAGAGACCCGGGAGCCCGCTCGGCCGACGTTCACAGCAGCTTGTTTCCAACGGCCCGCGAGGAGCGCGAACCCTACGGCGACACCGAAACGCCTGCCAGATCGCCAGATCGCCGCGCGCTTCGTGTCTGACGAGTCATCGACCGTTGCTCTGCGCTTAGACAATCTTGAGCAGAACACTGTATTAGTTGCGGCATGACCCCCAGCGATCCCGATCCCGAGAACCCCACCCGCAAGCAGCGCCGCGACCAGGCACGAGAGCAGCGCAGGGCAAAGGAAGAAGCCGACGCCGCTCTGCAGGCGCGCCGACGGCGGATGATCCAGCTGGGCGGAGTGGTCGGAGTCGTCGTGGTCGCGATCGTCGTGATCCTGATCGCGACCAGCGGCAGCAAGAACCCCACGACCGAATCCCACATCCGCGACGAACAAAACCGCGAAGAACGCCGCGCTCTCCACCGTCGAAAACATCATCAACGGGATCCCGCAGAGTGGGAACACGCTGGGAAGCCCCAAGGCGCCCGTGACGATGCAGTACTTCGGGGATCTCGAGTGCCCCTACTGCCAGCGGTTCACCCTCACGGCGCTGCCAAATATCATCCAAAACGAGGTCCGGACCGGGAAGCTAAGGATCGAATACAAGTCGATGGAGACGGCTACCCGCGAACCAGAAGTCTTTCGGACCCAGCAGATCGCCGCCTACGCCGCCGGCAAGCAGGACAAGGCCTGGTACTTCATCGAGCTCTTCTACCACGAGCAGGGCGAGGAGGACAGCGGCTACGTCACCGAAAAATACCTCCAGGGACTGGCCGCGCAGGTGCCCGGGCTCAACCTCAGCAAGTGGCAGAGCGACCGCGCCGACAAAGCCCTGGAAACCGAGGTCTTCACCGACGAGAAAGAAGCTAGCGCAACAGGCTTCAACGGCACGCCGTCGTTCATGCTCGGCAAGAGCGGCCAGACACTGAAGCCGTTCAGCAGCACCTCGCTGGAAAGCTCCTCAGCATTTGAACCGACGATCAACCAGCTGGCCTCCTGAGCTGGCCATGACCACGAGAGGACAGGTCACACGCATCGCGATGATCGTCCTCTCGGTGGTCGGTCTCGGCCTCGCCAGCTACCTCACCTACGTTCATTACTCCGGTACTCAGGTGCTCTGCACCTCCGACGCCTGCGAGCTCGTCCAGACCTCGGTCTACTCGAAGCTCGCCGGCGTGCCAGTCGCGCTGCTCGGCCTGATCGGCTACGTCTCGATCTTCCTCTCGCTGGTCCTTCCCGAGCGCGAGGAGACTCGCCTCGCGACCCTTGGCATAACCACGATCGGATTCGGCTTCTCCGCATACCTGACAGGTCGCGAGCTGTTCTCGCTGCACCAGATCTGTGAGTGGTGCGTCAGCAGCGCAACCATCATGACGATCCTGATGCTGCTCTCGGTCTATCGCTTCCTGAGCGGAGGCTCGACGGCCGGGTCTCTTCGCGTCGAGGACGACGCGAGCGAGGAGCGACCGCATCCGGACACCGGCGCTCTGGGCGCCGGCGCCTGAGCCGCTCCCGACGCGGGTCGGGCACCGCCGCAGCGCCAGGTCAACCGCCGAGAGCCGGCTGTGGTCCTCTGCGCAGGCAAGCCGGCTGCAACCACGCCGCCGCAGCCTCTCGTCTATCCGTCCATTGCGTTCGGAATGCCCCTCGCGCGCGGCAAACTGGGCCGACTCCTCAGATAGGTCCCATGCGGCATACGTGCCGTACGGAGGTCATTCCAGGTTCCGATGAGCATGCGTCCCGAGACCGAACTGATCATGCGCGACGGCGATATAGACAGCCGCCTCCCCTCCACTCATGCCCCTGCACAGGGGCCGCCTGGAGCCGAAGTCATGGGCGATGCCCGATCGTCCGAGATGCAGCGTCTATTCGAGATGACAGACGACCTGCTCGCGGTGATCTCGCTCGATGGCTGCTTCACGTTGCTCAACCCGGCCTGGGAGGCGGTGCTCGGCTGGAAGCGCGAGGAGATGGTGGGCCGCCCCATCCACGAGCTGATCCACCCTGAGGACGTCGACCAGACGATCGCGCTGACAGTGCCTGGCGCGGCCGAGACCGCGCAGCTGATCAACCTCACCAACCGCTACCGTCACCGGGACGGCTCGTGGCGGTGGCTGCTCTGGAGCGCCCGCTGCGATGGGCAGGCTTGGTTCGCCGCAGCCAAGGATGTCACCGATCGCATGTGGCTCGAACGCCAGGCGCTGCACGACCCGCTCACCAAGCTGCCCAACCGACTGCTGCTGATGGACCGCACGCGGCGAGCGCTGACGCGGTTGCCGCGCTCGGGTGGCCTGATCGCGCTGCTGTTCGTCGACCTCGACCGTTTCAAGGCGATCAACGACAACCTCGGGCACGCAGTCGGAGACGACCTGCTGATTTCGGTCTCAGAGCGCCTGCAGCAAGTCCTGCGAGACAGTGACACGGTCGCGCGGCTCGGCGGCGACGAGTTCGTGATCCTCGCCGAGGACATGGAGAGCGACACCGAGGCGCTTGCCCTGGCCGAACGGGTCCTCAACGTGCTGGAAGAGCCGACGAGCGTAGGCTCGGCCGAGGTGAGCATGCAGGCCAGCGTCGGCATCTCGATCTGCCACGAGCGCAACAGAGATCCCGAGGACCTCCTGCACGAGGCGGATGTGGCCATGTACCGAGCCAAGGGCACAGTGGGCCGCAGGCTCGGTCTCTTCGACGAGGACCTGCGGCAGGAGATCGCAGAGCGCCTGGAGATCGAGAGCCGCCTGCGCCACGCCCTTTCGCGCCACGAGCTGCGGCTGCTCTATCAGCCTGTGATGCGCCTGGAGGGCGGGCCGCCGCTGGCCTGCGAGGCGTTCGTACGCTGGCATCCACACGACGGCAGACCCCTCGCGCCCGGCGATTTCCTGCACCTCGCCGAGGAGAGCACGCTGATTGTGGAGATCGGCGAGTGGGTACTGCAGGCCGCCTGCATGCAGGCGGCCACCTGGCGCCGCGAGGGCATTCCGATCGCCGTCGCGATCAACATCTCCGGGCGCGAGCTCGCGGAAGTCGAGATCGCTCGCCGCGTCGAGGAGGCGCTGGCCTACAGCGGCCTGCCGGGGCAGGCCCTGTGCATCGAGGTCAGCGAGAACGCAGTCTCCCGCGATCCCGGACGTGCCCGCGCGACGTTGCAGGACTGCAAGGACCTCGGAGTGATGATCGCGCTCGACAACTTCGGGGCCGGCCACAGCTCGCTCAGCCTGCCCTGCACACTCCCACTCGACGTGGTCAAGATCGATCGCTCGCTGATCCAGGGCTTCGAGCTGGACCGCTCCAAGCGCGCGATCGTGATGGCCGCCGCCGCAATGGCCAGGGAGGCCGGCATAGAGCCGGTGGCGGTGGGCATCGAGACCGACCGCCAGCTGGAGCTCGCGCGCGAGATCGGCTTCACGCTCGGCCAGGGGTTCCTGCTCTGCCCACCAGACACCCCAGAGCTGCTTCCGCTGAGCAGCCATGAGGCTGTACGCTCGCCGCTGTCATGGAGATCGATCGCGCGTCTGGGGCGCCGTCCCCACAGTCAGCTGAGCAGCCCGTAGAGAGCCTCAAGCGTGCCGCCGCCGAGGCCGCCGCCGCGCTCGTGCGCGACCGGATGGCTGTTGGCCTGGGCACGGGCTCGACCGTGGCGCACCTGCTGCCAGCGCTTGCCGCAAGGCGCCTTTCGGGACTGCGTTGCGTGGCAACCTCGCCGGCGACCGAGCGGCAGGCTCGCGAGCTGGGGCTTGCGGTCAGCAGCCTCGAGGATCTCGGCGGCCAGCTCGACATCGCGATCGACGGCGCCGACCAGGTCTCGCCGGATGGTTGGCTGATCAAGGGCGGCGGCGGAGCCCACACCCGCGAGAAGATCGTCGCCGCCGCAGCAAGCAGCTTCGTCGTGATCGTCTCCGCGGAGAAGCTCGTTGATCGCCTGGTCGCACCGGTACCGATCGAGCTGCTGCGCTTCGGGATCGCCGCGACCATGCGCACGCTCGCTCCCACCAGGCTGCGGGATGTACCGCCGAGCCCCGACGGCAACGCGATCGCCGACTACCTCGGGCCGGTCGAGGATCCCGCAGCGCTTGCGGCTCGGCTCGCAGCCACCCCCGGAGTGGTCGAGCACGGCCTGTTCGCGCCGAGCATGGTCAGCGAGGTGCTGGTTGGGCAGACCGACGGCGTGTACAGGCGCCAGGGCGCCAAGCGCATGCTCTGAGCCCTCGTCACAACGCCTCGACCGCCGAGAGCTGCACGGCCGTGCCTTCCGGCATAGAGACCTGCTCCACCTGCTCGGGCTGACTTGCGCTCGGGGAGCGCATCGTGAACATCGCAACCACCAGGCCAACCACGACGACCGCGGCCGCAACGATGAAGGCCAGGTGATACCCGCCGATCAATGCCTTTGTCAGCGGCTGCCCATGTACCGCGAGAGTCTTCGTGCGATCGGCGGAGATCGCGCCAAGCACCGCCACCCCGAGCGCGCCAGCCACCTGCATCGAGACGTTGACGATGCCTGAGGCAAGCCCTGCGTCGCGTGCGGGAACCTCCGCCATCGCGACGGTCAGCAGCGGCACAGACGCGGCACCCATGCCTGCGCCCATCAGCACGAACGGCACCACAAGCGCCGGAAAGTAGCTTGCGTGCTGAGGAGCCTGGGCGAGCAGCGCAAGCCCGGCCGCGGCGAGCGCGATCGCGGGGATCGCCGTTGTCTTGGCGCCAAAGCGCTCTACGAGCCGAGCTGTGATGCCGGTCGAGAGCACGGCGACCACGAGCGTCATGGGCAGGAACGCAAGCCCAGTGCGCATCGCGTCATAACCGAGCACGTGCTCCAGATAGAGGGTGCCAAGGAAGAAGCAGCCGTACATCCCGATGAACATGAAGCCCCTGACCAAGCTGGAGCCAGCAAGGCCGCGTACGGCAAAGATCCGCAACGGCATGATCGGATTGGAGACACGAGACTCGACGGCCAGGAAGGCGGCGATCAGCGCAAGCGCGAGCGCAAGGAAGCCGATCGTGTGCACAGAGCCCCAGCCGTAGCTCGTCGACTTCACCACCGCGTAGACGCCGACCATCAGGCCGGCCGTGACCAGCAGCGAGCCGAGCACGTCGACACCCTTGCCCAGGCCGATCCCCTCGTTCTCCTCCACGAGCCAGATGCCGAGCATCAGCGCGATCAGGCCAATCGGCAGATTGATGAAGAAGATCCAGTGCCAGTCGAGCGCCTGCGTCAGCGCACCGCCCGCGAGCAGACCGATCGAGCCGCCGCCCACCGCCACGAAGATGTAGGCGCTCATCGCCTTGGCGCGTTCGCGTGCGTTCGGGAACTCGGTGGCGATGATCGCGAGGATCACCGAGGAGGACATCGCGCCGCCGATGCCCTGGATGAAGCGCGCAGCGATCAGGACACCCTCACTGCTAGCCAGCCCGCACACCGCCGAGGCGATGAGGAAGACGATGAGCCCGGCCAGGAATATCTTCTTGCGCCCGACGAGGTCACCAAGACGCCCGGACATCAGCAGCAGGCCCGCGAAGGAGATCATGTATGCGTCGATCACCCAGGCCAGCCCGGCCTGCGTGAAATGCAGATCGTGCTGGATCTTCGGCAACGCGACGTTGACGACCGTTGCGTCCAGCGCGTTCATCAGCATCGCAAGGCAGACCACCACCAGGGCGAGCCACCTGCGGCGATCGGGCTCCGACGCTATCGAGGACATGGCTGACATGAGGACCTCCAGGGCACTTGGGGCGAGGCTCCGCATCCAGTCGGAGCCTGTACTTTCCAACAAGGATCGTCACTGTAGCAGTGATAACCACTGTCCCGAAGTAGATGCCCGCAAAATTGCTACTCTCATCACAAGATGGATACAGGGCACACCGCAGGCTCGATGGTTCTGATCACGCGGCTGGCGAAGGTCGTCTACCGCACCAGCAGCGAGGAGCTGCTCGGCATGAGGCTGCGCCACTTCGTCGCGTTGACCTACCTGCGCGACCACGGCCTCGCGCCTCAACAGGGAATGTGCGAGACGCTCGGCATGGACGCCAACAATCTCGTGCTGCTGCTGAACTCGCTCGAGGAGGCCGGTCACGCCCGCAGGACACGCGACCCGCGCGATCGCCGGCGGCACCTCGTGGAGATCACTCCCGCGGGGCGCCGCGCCCTGCAGAAGGCAGAACGCGCCCAGGAAGGCATCGAGGAGGATGTGCTCGCAGGCCTCTCCGCGGCGGAGCGCCAGACGCTCCACGGACTGCTCGCCAGGGCGCTCGCGGCCTCCGGGCACCCGGCGGGCGACCGCATGCTCGACAGTGAGACGGAGACTCAGCCGGTCGCCGCGATGCCGAGCACCTGAGCCAGACGGCGGCGGTGCTCTGTCGCGCCGCCCATCAGCTGGGCGTTCATCTGTGCACGCTTGTAGAGCCAGTGGACGTCGGCCTCCCAGGTGAAGCCGATGCCCCCATGTGCCTGGATCGCCGATGAGGTGACGCCGATCGCCGCCTCTGAGGCGATCGCCTTCGCAAGACTCGCCGCCTCTGCCAGCAGCTGTGGCTGAGCATCTCTTGCCCAAGCCGCGTGGTAGAGCACCGAACGGGCCTGCTCTGTGGCAAGCAACATCTCCGCACAGCGATGGGAGACCGCCTGGAAGGCGCCCACCGGAGTGCCGAACTGCTTACGGTCCTTGACGTATGCAAGCGTCATCTCCAGCGCCCGCTGGCAGAGGCCGACCGACTCCGCCGCCACCGCGATCGCGACCGTGAGCGCCGCTGCGCCAACATCGCCAGGCAGCGGATCGCCTGCAGCGTCCACCTCCGAGTAGCTGCGCAGCGGATCGATGCTCGGCAGCGGCCGTGCATGCGCCCGCGAGCGCTCCAGCAGGTGGGCCCCTCCCCCATCCTCGAGGATCACGAAGACATCCGCCTCGGCCCCGCCCGCGACCAGGCAGCCGACCTGCCCCCGCCTCCCCACGGCTCCCGTGGCGCTGCCCTGCGCCAGCGGCGGCAGCCACCGCTCCTGCTGCTCAGGCGAGCCGGCACGCGCAATCATCAGCGCGGCGCCGACGCTCGGCAGCAGCGGGATCGGGGCAAGCACCGCCCCGGCCTGCTCCAGGATCACGCAGAGCTCGACCAGGCCAAGCCCCTGACCCTCGTGGCGCTCCTCGATCGCGATCCCCGGCCATCCGAGCGCCGAGATCTCCCGCCACAGCGCGGCGTCCTGCTCGCGCTCCTGGGCAGCCGCGCGCACGGCCGCCGGGCTGCACCGCGCAGCAAGCAGCTCCCCAGCCGTGGACTGAATCTCGCGCTGGTCGGCGCTCAGGTCGAAATCCACCTCAGCGGGCCTTCGGCAGGCCGAGCACGCGCTCGGCGACGATGTTCTTCAGGATCTCCGTCGTCCCGCCCTCGATCGTGTTGCCACGCGAGCGCAGCAGCTCGTAAGCCCACGGAGTCCCCTGCCGCAGGGCCTCCACGCCAACCACATCGACCGCCAGCTGACAGAGCTCTTGATTGGTCTGCGACCACATCCACTTGGTAAGCGAGCCCTCCGGACCGGGCTGCCCATACTTCTCGATCGCGGTGAGTCCACGGTAGGCGGTCAGCCGCAGCGCCTCGCAACGCATGTGCAGGCCGACAAGACGGTCTACGAGCAGCGGGTCGGACAGGCGCCCGCGCTGCCGCGCCTGCTCTATCAGGCGATCGAGCAGCTGGCGCATCCTCACCTGCAGGAAGAAGGCAAGACCGGCGCGCTCGTTCATCAATGTCGTCAGCGCCACCTTCCAGCCATTGCCCTCCCCGCCGAGCACGTTCTCCTGCGGGACGATTGCGCCGTCGAGGAAAAGCTCGTTGAACTCGCTCTCGCCGGTGATCTGGCGCAGCGGGCGCACCGTCACTCCATCCTGGTGCATGTCGAGCAGGAAATAGGTAAGCCCCCGGTGCTTGGCGGCCTCAGTATCGGTCCGAGCCAGCAGCATGCACCACTTCGAGTACTGAGCAATGCTCGTCCAGACCTTCTGCCCGCTGATCCGCCAGTTATCGCCCTCGCGCACCGCCCTGGTCTTCACCGCCGCCAGGTCGGAGCCGGCATCCGGCTCGGAGAATCCTTGGCACCAAATCTCCTGCCCCGAAAGGATCGGCGGCAGATAACGCTGCTTCTGCTCCTCTGACCCCCAAAGCATGATCGTCGGACCGGCCAGCAGCAGGCCGAGAACGTTGGCGGGCAACGGCGCACCGGCGCGGCCGAGCTCCTCGAAGAAGATCGCGGACTCCACGACGCTCGCGCCGCGGCCGCCATAGCTCTGCGGCCAGTGCACCGCGGCCCAGCCACCCTCGTACAGCCGCCGCTGCCACTCCCGCCGCCAGCCGAAGTGCGCATCCTCCTCTCCGACCGGCTCCTGGCCGGGCAGGTTCTCCGCCAGCCAGGCGCCAAGCTCATCGCGGAAGGCACTCTCCGCCTCGGTGAAGGTGAGGTCCATCCGCCAGCAGGCTAGCGCCTCCCGCCAGAAAGACGCAACGCATGCCAGTCATCCGCAAGATCACAGCTGCGCTGTTTTCGTCACCGGCTGAGTAAGGCTGGTTTTTCGGCTCTTGACGGATTGGAGTAGACTCAAGCGCAGCGCGCTGCGATTGTGAGGACACCATCCACACCAGCACGATGAGGGGATGAGCCGTGGAAGCGGCGATGAGATCCGTTTTGGATCTTGCCCGAGGATTGCTCTCTGAGCTAGAGCTCGACGTGGTACTGGACCGCGTGCTCGAATCAGCACTCGAATTGACTCAGGCACGCTACGCCGCCGTCGGGATACTCAGCGACAGCAAAGACGAGCTCACTCGCTTCGCTACCAGAGGCGTCGATCCGGAGACCCAGGCGACGATCGGGCCACTGCCGCGGGGTCGCGGCGTGCTTGGCGCGTTGATCGACGAGCCCGTGCCGCTGCGGCTCGCGGACGTCGGGCCAGCATCCACGCTCCTATGGCTTCCCCCACGGCCACCCGCCGATGAAGAGCTTCCTCGGCGTGCCGATCCTGATTGGTGGCACCACCTTCGGGAACCTCTACCTGGCCGAGAAGGCGGGCGGAGAGGAGTTCTCGGAGGCCGACGAGCAGGCGCTGAGCGTGCTCGCTGAGTTCGCGGGCGTGGCACTCGACCACGCCCGCCGCTACACAGGCGCCATGAAACGGCGTGACGAGCTGGAGCGCACCGTCGCCACCCTGGAGGCCACCACACAGTTCGCGCGGGTGGTGGGCGGAGAGACCGACATAGACGTGATCCTCGAGCTGGTCGCCAAGCGCGGCCGAGCGCTGGTCTCGGCACAAACCCTTCTGATCGAGCTCAAGGAGGGCGAGAGCATGCTCGTCGCTGCCGGCGCGGGCGAGCTGCCCGCCGAGTTGATCGGCCAGCGGTTCGCGCTGGCCGACACGGTCGCCAGCCACGCGATGCGCACACGTCACGTGTGCCGTCTCGACAATGAAATGGAACAGGCGCGCTTCGAGGAGCACGGCGTCAGCGAGCTCGGCCTGAAGGCCGAATGCGGCCTGGTCGTGCCGCTCGTCTTCCGAGGAGAGACCTACGGCGTGCTGCTCGCGCTCAACCGGCTCGACGGCGGACCCGCCTTCACGGCCAGAGACGAGCGACTGCTCGAGGCGTTCGCCACCAGCGCCGCGACGGCGGTCGCAACCGCCCAGTCGGTCGCCACCGAGCGCCAGCGCCAGCGCCTTGCCGCGGCGGAGGCCGAGCGCAAGCACTGGGCGCGGGAGCTGCACGACGAGACCTTGCAGAGCATGAGCGCACTGCGATTCGGACTCAGCAGGGCCAGGCGCTCCAGCGATCCTGGCGCCCTGCAGGGTGCGATCCATCAGGCGGTCGATCAGCTGGAAGAGTCGATCGCCAACCTCCGGGCGCTGATCACCGACCTGCGACCAGCGGCGCTCGACGAGCTTGGCACCCAGGCGGCGATCGAGGCGCTTGCCGAGCGAACCTCCCGCCACGGCGTCGAGGTCGACATGAGCGTGAACCTCGCTTTCGAGCAAGGACGCGTCGGCACACGTCACGTCGCGGAGCTGGAGGCCGCGCTCTATCGCATCGTCCAGGAGGCTCTCACCAACGCCATCAAGCACGGCCAGGCCACGCGGGCAGTGGTCGACATCAGCGAGGACAGCACCACCGTGCATGTGAAGATCAGAGACGACGGCCAGGGGTTCGATCCGAACGCTACGACCAGCGGCTTTGGGTTGATGGGAATGCGCGAACGCGCCCAACTATTGGGAGGCGAGCTGCTGATCGATGCGGTGCCCGGGCACGGCGCTTTCGTGCAGGCCAGCATCCCCGCGATTCGCCGAGCCGAACAGGTCCCTCCCGACACGCGTCAGACACGCCGCGTGGGCCGGTTCTGAGCGATCAGCCCCCGACCGATTCGATCGGTCATGAGCTGCAACGGCATCGCCGATCCCGTGCCGCCTCCCACCACCTGCCCGGCTGCTTGAGCCTCGCCGCGCGCCGAGCCAACCGCTCTGCAGCGCTCTAAACCGTCCCGTCGGGCGGCTGGTGCCCGAGCTGCTCGCGCTGAAGCCTGCGAACCTCTTCAAGCAGCCTGCGATTCTCCACGCGCAGCCGCGCCGCGCGCCTCCGAGCGCTTGCAGCTTCGTGAGCGAATGCGGAGAGGACCCCACGCAGGTACTGCAGCCGATCGAGCAGCTGCTCACGGTCGGCCCCTTCGGATGATGCCTTCAGAACGGTCGATGAGGAGTCCCATTGCTTTACATTCATGGGGACCGATGTTCGCGCCCCAGAGGAGGAAAGGCATCCGAACGACTTACCAACCACCATCAGTGCTCACTACTGAGCGGCGCTCGCAGGGCGCCAGGGCTCACGCCCATGGCCGTGAGCCCAATCGACGCGGCGGCCGCAATCCTCGCCATGCGTGCTCAGGGGTGGTCATAGCGATAGACCCCCAGATCGAGGCGGATTCCAGCAGATCCATGCGGATCGTCACGATCCCGCGTATGACCTCGTAATCCCGCTCTAGAAAGCCAAAAGCCCCGGATTCCGGGGCTTCTCGACAGCGGGGGACCCAGGAATCGAACCTGGCGTTGCGGTTTTGGAGACCGCCGTGTTACCGATACACCAGTCCCCCAGGACCGAGCGGGAATTGTAGGGCTTGCCCGCGCAGAAGCCGGCCCGGCGCCGGCGCTCATGGGCCCGTGCGCAGTCCTCCGATCATGCCGCGCCGCGCCGCTCGATCTCCGCGAGAGGAGCGCGAACATCGCCGGACCGGCATGGTGGCGCCTCAAGAACCGAGGTCCGTGTGCCGACAGATGGTTGAACGGCCTCTGCCATGCTCGCGAAGGTGCCCACATCCATCGCTCGGGCTAGCGCAATCAGTGCGCTTCGCTCCTGGCTGGGCTCTCGGCGGACTGGCACTACGCACCGGCCGCGCTCACACGAGCGCCCGGATCTCGGTGCGGACTCGGGCTTCATGCTGATCGAGGTCCTCGTCAGCGCGATGCTCGTCGCCGTGATCATCATCGGCCTGCTCAACGGCTTCGATGCCGCGTCCAATGCCACCACCGATCAGAGGCTGCACGCCAACGCCTCGCTGCTGGCCGCCCAATCCCAGGAGGAACTTCGCAGCGATCCCGTCAACACCCTCAGCCCGCTCGAACATACGCCCCACGTCTACACGCAGACGATCGGCAACCAGACCTTCACGGTCACCGAGCGCACGAAATTCGTCGAAGGCGCAAGCGAAGGCGAAGAATGCACGGCGACGACCAGCAGCAAATCGAACACGTCCAGCGGCTACCTTAAGATCATCTCCGAAGTCACCTGGCAAGAGCCGCAGACCAGCTCCACACGGAAGCTGGTCACGCGAAGCATCGTCACGGGCAAGCGTCCCGGTAACGCGCTCGAGGTCGACGTCAACAACGGCGGCTCCCCAGCACAGCCTGTCGAAGGCGCCACCGTCACCGCCTCCGGTCTCACGACCACCACTGGCGCCCAGGGCTGCGCCGCCTACAACTTCCAGAGCGAAAAAGAACCGGAATCCACAAGCATCGCGGTGAGCAAGAGCGGATGGATCACGCCGAGCGGCGCCACTGAATTCAAATCGAGCAGCATCTCGCTCGTTCCAGATCTGGTGACGCACTACCCCGTCGAACTCGGCCAGGCGGGAGCGATACTCGGCGAATTCGTCAACCAGAAAAAAGTCGTCACCGGCGACACGTTCGTGGCATACAACACTCGCATGAACCTGGCCCCCGACTTCGAGATTGGCGGTACCAACAGCACATACGCCAGCAGCACGTACTCGTCTAGCGCACAAACGGCCACCGCCCTATTCCCGCTTTCATCGGCATGGGCGGTATACGCCGGCGATTGCCCCGCCGATAACCCGGAAGGCGCGAGCAAAGGCGTGGTGCATACGGGCTCTACGCCCGTTGTGGGTGGAGTTGTCACCAAAGCCGAAGTTCCGATCTCAGATATCAAACTTGAAGTCTATACCGGCGCATCGTCTACCAAAAAGGAAGTCCTCACCACAGCTAGGGACGAAGTCAAGACCACCGATCCCGAATGCGGTTCGAGCATCCCCGATAACGGTACGACCGCAAACGACGTGCACCAGCAGTACCTCAACGGCAGCGGCGGGCTCACCTATCCTTACCAGCCTTACGGCAAGTACAAGCTCTGCATCTACGATCCGACGGAAAAAAAGACCTATTCCACCGAAGCCACGAACACCACCGAAGCCGGCACCTCGGTCAAGGTCTACATGAAAGCCGCATCTGGCACGAGCGAAGGCATCACCGTGACAACCGGTCTGAAATCCAACACATGCTGACCGCACCATCATACTCACCGCGCCGCGCAACGCGAGCCCAGGGCGCCCTCGGAGCCATACCGCATACGAGCGCCGATCGAGCCTCGCTCAGCGATACTCGCGGTTTTTCACTGATCGAACTACTGGTCGCGATGCTGGCCGGCATCGTGGTCCTGATCGTTCTGTTCAGCATTCTCGACGTCTCGACGACCCAAACGGCACGCACGCAAAACGAGGTCGCCGCCAACCAGTTGGGCCGCACCACCATGACGAGCCTGCTGGACGAGCTGGACTCGGCGTGCATCTACTCCAGCTTTGCACCCGTCTACGCTGGCAGCAACGGCTCCAAGCTCATCTTCGAGAATGCCTACAGCTCGCAGGCTACGCCGTCTTCGGCCACGATCCACGAAATCGTGTGGAGCTCCTCCGAACACACGTTGACGGACTACAGCTACGGCAGCACCGGCGGCACCTGGCCGAGCTTCACATTTACCACGTATGAAAAAAAAACTCCCACGGCCAAATACGTTCTTGCCACGAATGTCACCGAAGCGTCAAGCGGTGGAAAATCTGTGTCGATCTTCCGCTACAAGCACTATGCCGAAGTGAAAGAAAGCGGCACCTCCGCGGTCAGCACGCTCACCGAAACGACGCCGTCGGAAATCTCGGCAAGCGAAACGTCAAAAACCGAATGGTATAAGTCGGCCGGCGCCGTGCTGATTGCATTTCAAGCCGCCTCCACTACCGCCAACTCGACGCTCGAAAAAGCGATCAGCCTCGAAAGTCAAGCTACATTCGCCTTCAGCGTCCCGAACGCGGAAAAACCAATCAAAGATGGGCCGTGTCAATGACCCGTGCGCCACAACACATTAGCTTTCCTCAGCGTCCCCACGCCATTGCATGCAGAGCATTCGGCAGAGCCAGCAAGACCGACGGGTTTACGATGATCGTGACCCTTGGCGTCATGCTCGTGGCGGGCATACTGCTGGCCGCCGCGTTCACCGCCGCCAGTGGCGATATAGGCCTCACTCGCAAAAACACAGCGCAGAAGCAGGCTTACTACGCGGCCATTGCCGGAGTCCAGTACTACGAGTATCAATTGCAGACCAACCCCGACTATTGGGAGAAATGTCCCGAACCACACGGGTCGGTCAAGAGCAGCGAAGTCGCGGCCGGCACCTATAAGGTCAAAATGCTGACCGCAAAGAGCGGCGAAAAACTAGGCATCACGCGCTGCGAAACCGCAAAGCCATTCGAAAGCGTGATCGAAAAAGAAACCGGCGCCGCCTCGAACTCGTTTCGCATCGAATCGACCGGCGAAGTGGAACAGGCGAAGCGCACGCTCGTCGCGACGTTTCAGGTCACCGGGTTCCTGAACTACGTCTACTTCACGCGCTATGAAACCGAGGACCCGCAGCTCTACTATCCAGAATCGGCAGGCTGCGGCGAAAAGTACTATTCCGAACGAAAATCCAACTGCACCACCATCCAGTTCACCGAAGGCGATTCCGTCTATGGGCCGATGCATACCGACGACGCGGCCGACGTGTGCGGGGAAGTCGTCTTTGGACGTCCAGGCCACAGCGACCCGATCGAAATCAACGGGGGCATATATCACGCAGGGTGCACCGGGCACGCCATCTTCAATGGGACCTTCACTGAAAAAGGCGCCGTTCTGATTCCGCCGCAGAGCGACCAGTCGCTCGAAAGCTACGCCGAAAGCGAATATCTCCTGAGCGGTGCCACGCACCTTGTCCTGGAAGGCACCCAGATCACCGAGACAACCTATACGGGCGAAAAAAAGATCTTGAAATGGCCCAGCAACGGCCTCATTTACGTCAGCGGAGTCAAAGGCCAGGCCTGCGGCATCAAATACGAACAGGAAAACTCCGACACCACGAAAGAACAAAGCGAAGAAACGTACTGCGGCAACGTATATGTCAGTGGCACCTACTCGTCGCCTCTGACCGTCGGCGCGGCAAACGACATCATCATCAACGGCAACCTTGTGCCCACGGGCGTGACACCCGGAGCGGAACCGCCTAACTCATCCACGACCACGCTTGGCCTGATTGCAAACGAATATGTTCGTATCTACCACCCCGTGGAAGAAACCTGCGAAGGCCGCTACTGCAAAACCGTCAACGCCAGTGGCTCACTCTACAACCCGTGGATCTATGCGGGTATCCTCGCAACGCAGCATTCGTTCCTCGTCGACAACGATAACGTCGGAGAACCACTCGAAGAATTGAACGTCGTCGGCGCGATCGCGCAAAACTATCGTGGCATCGTCGGGACCGGCGGCGGCCGTAGCTACACCGGCTACCTCAAGGACTACAAGTACGACGAACGGCTTGCGGTCGACGAGCCCCCGTTCTTCCTCAGTCCGCTCAACTCGGGCTGGAAAGTCATACGCGAGACCGCACCAACAGCCGGCTAGCCACACGCAGATCGCACGCGGCGCTCCTGATGGCCCGTCGGCGAGATCTGCTGGCGCCCCGGCTCCGCGCAACCCTACTGGCCCGATAGCGTGGTTTTCCGCGTTGCCGGGCGTCGGACGCCTGGTCAAGCTGCTCTGATGAGCACATTCGCCCCCTCTCCCCTCCAGCATCTCGATAGCCGAGCTGATCGACCTGACGGGCAAGACCGCGATCGTTACCGGCGGCGAGATGGGCGACGGCATCGCGACGCGCCTGCACGCAGCGGGCGGCTCTCTCGTGATCGCCGATCTCGACCTCGGCGCCGCCCTGACTCAACGCCCGGAGCGATGACAGCTGAGAAGGTGGGTCGTATCGCGCTCTTCCTGACGAGCGACCTCGCGAGCTACATGACCGGCTCGCAGTGGTCACCGGCGGCATGCTGCTGATGTAGGCGAGGCCAAGGTCCCAATCGAGCTCACCGCGATCGTGCCCGAGCCTTGCCCATCCACCAGCCTCCCGGCGAGTCGCCGCAGCCGGCGGCCTGCGCGCATCGGCGCCGGTCTGGCGCTAGCCCTGGCAGCGGCGACGTCCCTCTCGATGGCCTCGGCGAGGGGCGTCATCCGCCCCCTGCCACCGCTTCGCTACCGGCCGATCGGATGCAGAGTGAGCGGCCCGCAACTCGCCTACGCGCACGGCCCTGACCGCCGCGAAGTTGCGCTCAGCTTCGACGATGGTCCCGCCACGCTGACGCCGCAGTTCGTGCAGATGCTGAGGAGAAGCGGCGCCGTGGGCACGTTCTTCATGATCGGCGAGCAGGTGAATCCCGGCTATCGCGCGACGCTGCGCGAAGAGCTGCGAGACGGAGACGCGCTCGGCGATCACACCTGGACGCACCCAGATCTACTCCAGAGCGACGAAGTCTTCAGCCAGCTGAGGGGCACGCGCGAAGTGATCCGCAGGGAAACCGGCTACACGCCATGCGTCTTCAGGCCGCCCTACGGCGACTACGACGCCTCGGTGATCGCCACGGCAAGATCGCTGGGGCTGGCGACGATCCTGTGGGACGTCGACCCGAGCGACTACACGCTGCCCGGGGTAGCGAGCATCGAGCAGCGCGTGCTCGTCCAGGCGGGGCCGGGCTCGATCGTCATCTCCCACGACGGCGGCGGGCCCCGGCAGGAGACGCTCGAAGCCTATCCCTACATCATCGCCAGGCTCAGGCAACGCGGCTACCGCTTCGTGACCGTCCCGCAACTGCTCGGCTTCAAGACCGTCTACCGGGTCTGCCGACTGCGCTGCGAAGGCGCGGCAATCCAGGGCCGTCCGCCGCCAGGGTCGATCGTCGAACGGGGCTGAGAGGGCGATTTGCAGTGCGGGCGGAGAGAGTCGAACTCCCAAGGGCTTTCGCCCACCGGCTCCTAAGGCCGGCGTGTCTGCCAATTCCACCACGCCCGCAGGACGCTACATCGCCGGTAAGGTAGCGTCGATCGGGCCTTCCGCGCAGCTCTGAGCGCGCGCCCGGCCGCGCCAGCCGGTAATGTCATGCTGGGGATGTCAAGCAGGGTCCAGCAGCCAGGCGTGGAGATCACGCACCCCAACCGGGACAAGGCGGTCGTCCGCGCGACGCGCGCGACCGTGGTCGTCCTGCTGCTCGTGAGCGTCGCGCTGCTGCTGATCGTGAGCATCGGCGGGCAGGAAGGCGTGGAAACCTCTGTGCTGCCCTTCCAGTACTTCTTCGTGGCGGCCTACCTGCTGATCGTCTTCCTCGCCGTGCGCTGGCGCCGCGGGGCCCTCCCGGTCGGCTCGGCGCTCGCAGTCCTGCTCGCGATCTTCGCGCTCGTGGGCGGCTCCTACTGGTTCGACCGCAACCACGGCTACTTCGCTGCATCGACGTTGAACCCGACGCTGCTCGGCGTGCTGACGTTCGCGATCATCCCCATCCAGATCCTTCTGATCGTCTTCGCGATGCGGGGCTTCTCCCAGGGATGGAACGTCGAGCTGGAACGACCGGTGCGCGCCTCGCGGACATCTGGCGCTGCCTCGGCCGACCCATCGGCTGCCTGAGCCTCCCGCGAGCGCTCGCGGGAGGCTTGCCCTGCCACACGTGCGAACTAGACTACGTTCGATCCACGCGGCGGTGGCGAAACGGTATACGCGGGGCCCTCAAAAGGCCCTGTCCGAAAGGACGTGTGGGTTCGAATCCCACCCGCCGCACTCAACGTCCTAGAGGTAGGCACCGCTCGTCGGAGCGCTCAGCCAACGATCTCGAGCAGCGGCTCGGCCAGCCCCGGCGCACACGCCATCAAACCCCACGGCAGCGGCCCGGCGGCCGGCAGCTCTGTGACCGTCAGGCCCGCCCGCTGACAGATCAGCGCCCCCGCCGCGACATCCCACAGCTTCACCGAGCGCTCGAAGTAGGCGTCGTAGCGGCCCGCGGCCGTCCAGGCGAGATCGAGCGCGGCACTGCCGAGCCGGCGGATGTCCCGCACCTTCGGAATCAGCTTCGCCAGCACCTCGCCTTGCGCGACCCGAACCTGCGCGTCGTAGGCAAACCCCGTGGCGATCATCGCCGTGGCCATGTCTTTCGTGCTCGGCCCCTCGATCGGCACCCCGTTGAGCTTTGCGACCTCGCCGCCCACCGCCGTCCACATCTCCTGGCGGCAGGGGTCGAAGACGGCCCCGGCGACGGTGGCTGCTGCATCGTCCTGCACCGCGACGCTCACGCACCACTGGGGTATTCCGAAGAGGAAGTTGACGGTGCCATCGAGCGGATCGACAACCCACCGCAGACCGCTTTCGCCCTCCTGCTCATCGCCCTCCTCGCCGAGCACGCCATCGCCCGGACGCAGCTGCGCAAGGCGCTTCCCGATCGCGCGCTCGGAGGCCAGGTCGGCCTCGCTGACCAGGTCCGTCGGCGTGCTCTTGCTGGAGATGCCACGCCGGCGATCTCCCTCAAAGCGCTCAAGCAGCAGTGCGCCCGCTTCCTCACAGCAACCGATGGCAACCTCCAGCAGCCGCACTGGAGAGCTCTCCTGCTCCCTCACGAGAACAGCTGCGGCCGGGTCTGCGCCCAGGGCCGCTCGGCCTCGATCTCGGCTGCCAGCGCGATCAGCGTCGCCTCGTCCTCCACACGGCCGACAAGCTGCACCGCCCGCGGCAGCCCGTCGGCGCCGAAACCGGCAGGCACCGAGCAGGCCGGCTGGCCGGTGAGGTTCCACGGTGCGTTGTAGGGGACCAGTCCGGCAACGGCATTGAGCGTCCAGAGAGCCCCCCTGCCCTCGAACTGGCCGATCCGAGGTGGAGGCTTTGCGGTCGTGGGCGTGAGTAGCAGGTCGTGGTCGGCGAACACCGCGCCAAGTCGATCACGCAGATCCGCCTCGTGCTGCAGAGACCAGGCAAGCGCGCCCGCAGGCAGCAGCGAGCCCAGGCGAGCCATCGCCCTGGTGCGTCTTTCCAGGCGCTTGGGATGCTCCATAGCCCTCGCTTGGTCGTAGATGCCGCGCAGCATCCGCACGAGCACCGAGGGGACCGTGTCAAGGCCGTAGTCCGGATGCAGCTCCTCGGTGTGATGCCCGAGCGAGCGCAGCAGCTCGACCGTTTCCTCGAGCGCACGCTTGGCGTCAGCATCGAGGCTGGAGACGATCCCGGTCGGTATTCGCGTGGAGACCGCGATCCGCAGTCGAGGTGGCCGCCGGGTCAGCGCCTGCGAGAACGGGGCCTGTGGTGCGCTTGGTGCTCCGGGCGAAGCCGAGCCAGTCAGCAAATCTAGGAACAGCGCCGTATCGGCGACCGTCCTGCCAAGGATCCCGTTTACCGAGAGGCCATGCCACGGCTCGACCGCCGGCGCCATCGGCACCCTGCCACGCTGCACCTTCAGGCCAAAGAGCCCGCACCAGGCGGCGGGGATGCGGATCGAGCCCGCGCCGTCGGAGCCGAGCGCGCCGCCCACCAGGCCGGCGGCCACCGCTGCGCCGCTGCCGCCGCTGGAACCGCCAGGGGCACGCTGCAGGTCCCAGGGGTTTCTCGTGCTGCCCCACGTCGCGGTCTCGGTGAACGGCCAAATGCACAGCTCGGGCACGTTGGTCTTTCCGATCACGATCGCCCCAGCCTCGCGCAGGCGCCTGACGACCTCCGCGTCCTCGCTCTTTGGGTCACCGTAAGCGTTGCTGCCCATCGCCGTGACCTCGCCGGCGATGTCGATGTCGTCCTTGACCGCGATCGGAACGCCTAGCAGCGGCCGCTCACCACCCGCGCTGCGGCGAGCATCGGCCTGCTCTGCTTCCAGCAGTGCCCGTTCGGCGAAGAGCACCCTGAACGCGTTCAGCTTCGAGTCGTGCTGGGCGATGCGTCGCAGGCACAACTCGACGAGCTCACGCGAGGAGACCTCTCCGGCGGCGATCAGACGCGCCTGCTCCGCGATCCCAGCGAAGGCGAGCTCTGTGGCGTCCACCTCGCAGACGGTACACGACCTCGGTACCGTTCGCAGGTATGAGCATCGTGATAATCGAGGATCACGGCGCGGTCCGCCATGTGGTCATGAACCGCCCCGAGAAGCGCAATGCGATGAACGAGGAGCTGATCCGGGGCCTCGCGGAGGCGCTGCACGCTGCCGCCCACGACCCTGATGTGCGCTGCGTGGTGGTGCGCGGCGAGGGCGCGATGTTCTCCTCCGGCATGGACTTCGGCTCCCTGGGAGCCCTTGCCGGAGAGCCAGCCCGGCTGCGCGAGTTCCGCTCGGGCGTGCTGGCCGCCTGGAACCTCTGCGAGGAGATGACAAAGCCGACGATCGCACAGATTCATGGCGGCTGCATCGGCGGCGCAATGGAGCTCGCGCTCGCATGCGACCTGCGCGTGATGGCAAGCGATGCGGTGATCGGCCTGGTCGAGACCCGTGTGGGCTTGATCCCGGACGTGGGCGGCTCCTCCCGCCTGCCGAGCGTGATCGGCCTCGGCCGAGCAAAGGAGATGATCATGACCTCCAAGCTGATCGACGGCACAGAGGCCGAGCGGATCGGGCTTGTAAACCGAGTCGCCTCCGCGGAGGGGCTCGACCAGGCGACCCAGCAGCTGCTCGACGAGCTGTTGCAGTGCGCGCCGGTGGCGGTGGGCCTGGCAAAGCGCGTGATCGACGGCGCGGCCAAGCCCGCGCTTGCGGCCAGCCTCGAGCAGGAGGTGATCGTGCAGCAGATCTGCGCTCAGAGCGAGGACTTCGCCGAGGGAGCGCGCGCCTTCGCGGAGCGAAGGCAGCCCCAGTTCAGCGGCCGCTGAGGCACAGATCCGGCGGTGATCCGCCGGAGCCGCAGCTCAGGCGGAGACGGAGGCGTCCCAGTCGACCGGCCCCGCGATCAGCGTGTGGCTGCCAAGCGGCCGGCCGAGCAGCTCCTGCAGGCGCCGCGCGCATGACAGGAGCACCTGCAGGTCGATGCCGGTTTGAACCCCCATCTCCTCGAGCATCGAGACGAGGTCCTCGGTGGCGATGTTGCCGGTCGCCCCCGCAGGCACCGGGCAGCCGCCAAGCTCCCCGAAGCTCGACTCGAAGCTCTGCACCCCTGCCTCCAGCGCCGCGAGCACGTTGGCAAGGCCCTGGCCGCGCGTGTTGTGGAAGTGGGCGGTGAGCTCGATCTCGCCGAGGCGCTGACGGGCCAGCTCGAAGAAGTCGCGCACCTGCACCGGGTTGGCCATTCCGGTCGTATCGCCGAAGCCGATCTCCTGCGCGCCGGCATCACGTAGTCGGGCGGCGATCTCCAGCACGTGCTCGACGGGGACGTGGCCCTCATAGGGACATCCGAAGGACGTGGATATCACTCCCTCGCAGCGCAGGCCCTCCGCGCGTGCGTGCCCAAGCACCGCTTCCACGCCCATCAGCGACTCATCGATCGTGCGGTTGACGTTCCTGCGGTTGTGGGTCTCTGAAGCCGAGAGGAACACGTTGACCTCATCGATGCGATCTCGCTGGGCAAGCGCGGCCGCGAGCCCACGCTCGTTGGGGACGAGAACGCTGATCGAGACCTCCTCCGGAACGTCCATGCGTCGCAGCACCTCAGAGGCGTCGGCCAGCTGCGGGATCACGTCCGCCCTGACGAAGCTCGTGGCCTCGATGCGCTTCAGGCCGGTACGCGCAAGCGCGTCGATCAGCTGCACCTTCGCCTCGGTGGGCAGCACCTCGGGCTCATTCTGAAATCCATCCCGGGGACCGACCTCACGGATGCGCACCGACGGCGGCAGCTGAGCAGCGCTCATGACGACGATCCTATTCGCAGGCGGCGAGCGGGCCACATCTCCAATGCCCGGAGCGCGGCCAGCGATGCGTAAGACTCCCGGTTCCTTGCCGAGGATCGCAGTCGATCTCACCGCTCTACGCGAGTCGCGAGACTTCCGCCTGCTCGCGCTTGGCCAGCTGGTGTCCAACATCGGCACCGAAGCGGCGATGGTCGCGCTGCCCTACCAGGTGTTCGTGCTGACCCACTCGGCTGCGCTCGTCGGGCTGATCGGGGCAGTCGAGCTGGGGCCGCTGATGA
Organism: uncultured Actinomycetota bacterium; assembly: GCA_963790265.1. Lineage (GTDB taxonomy): Bacteria > Actinomycetota > Thermoleophilia > Solirubrobacterales > Solirubrobacteraceae > Palsa-744. The sequence continues at coordinate 1,187,885 of CAWBNT010000001.1, read as the reverse complement.
TCGTCTCGCTGCTGGGGGGCGCGATGGCCGACCGCGTCGATCGCCGGATCCTGCTCGCGCTCGCCCAGATCGGGGTGATCGTGACCGCCGGAGCGCTGGCGGCGCTTGCGATCCTCGGCCACCCGCCGGTGATCGCCATCTTCGCGCTCGCGGGCCTGCTCGCCGGCAGCGCCGCTCTGGACACCGTGGTTCGCTCCACGATCGTGCCGGCGATCGCGGGCAGCCGCCTACGGTCGGCGCTCTCCTTCAACTACGGTCTCTACCAGCTGACCCAGATCATCGGCCCCGCGATCGGGGGCCTGATGATCGCGGCGATGGGCCTTGGCGCCGCCTACGCTTTCGACTCGGCCAGCTGCCTGGCGATGGTCGCCGCGGCGCTGGCGATGAGCCCTCAGCCGCCGAGGCGGGGCCAGGCGGAGCAGGACGCTCCCGCCGAGCCCGTGGTGCGCTCGATCGCTGACGGACTGCGATTCGTGCGCCGCAGCCCGGCGCTGCTCGGCAGCTTCGCGATCGACCTGGTGGCGATGACCTTCGGCATGCCGAGAGCGCTCTTCGCGATCCTTTCGCTGACCGTCTACCACGCCGGCGCGGGCGGCGTGGGCGCGCTCTATGCCGCTGTCGCGGCCGGGGCGACGCTGGCCGCGGCAACCACCGGCTGGATCGAGCACGCACAGCGCCTGGGCCGGATCACGATCGTGGCCGTGCTCGTCTGGGGCGCGGCGATCGCCGGCGCAGGCGCCGTGCCGAGCCTTCCGCCCGCGATGGCGCTGCTCGCCGTCGCGGGCGCGGCCGACTGCGTCAGCGCTGTCTGCCGCACGACCATCAACCAGCTGCTTACGCCCGAGCAGATGCGCGGGCGCATGTCCTCGGTCTACAGCCTGGTGGTGCGCAGCGGCCCAAGGCTCGGCGACATCGAGTCCGGCTCGTCGCCTCGGCCACCAGCGCGCAGGTCTCGATGGTCAGCGGTGGGCTGGTCTGCCTGGTGGGCGTCGGCGCGATCGTGCTCGCCTTCCCAGCGCTCGCGGCCTTCCACGGGGTGCGCGACGCAGTCGAACCCCTGCCTGCCGCGGCAAGCGGCTGAGCCTGGCCGCCGGCCGAGTGCGCGGCGGGCGGCCAGGGAACGCGGCGCGCCTCCTATACTCGGCCGCCGTGTCGATCCCTGCCGCGGGAGCCAAGGCCGAGCCGGACCCGACATGCGTGCTCGGCGCCTCCGGGGCGCTCGGGTTCGGGCTGGCGATCAGGCTCGCCAGGAGCGGCGTGCCGATCGTGATCGGCTCCCGGGATGCCGACCGGGCCAAGCAGGCCGCCGAGCGCGCGGCCGCATTGGTGCCGGGCGGCACATTCTCCGGCGGGGAGAACGCAAGCGCGGTCCAGGCGGCCCCGACCGTGATCCTCTGCGTACCGTTTCGCAACCAGTCAGAGACGCTGACCAACCTGAAGCAGGCGCTGAGGCCCGGGCAGCTGCTGATCGACACGACGGTCCCGCTCGCAGCGGCGGTGAGCGGCCGCGCAACGCGGATGCTCGGCGTCTGGCAGGGCTCGGCCGCTGAGCAGGCGCAGGAGATGGCGCCCGAGGGCGTTCGCGTGGTGGCGGCGCTGCACACCGTCTCGGCCAGCGCCCTGGCCGACCTCGACACAGTGCTCGGCGAGGACGTCCTGATCTGCGGCGACAAGCGGGCGGACAAGCGAGAGGCCGCCGCGCTGCTCGGGCGGATCGAGGGCCTTCGCTGCGTGGACTGCGGCCGCCTCGAGATGGCGCGCATCACCGAGTCGTTGACCGCCATGCTGATCGGCGTGAACGCGCGCTACAAGGCCCACGCGGGCATCAGCCTCACCGGCCTGCCCAAGTCACTGTGGGAGTAGCGTCGAGCGGCAGCGGCGACCCGGACGGCCCGCCAGGGCGAGGGTCGGGCGTGGTCGTGCTCGCCGGCGGCACCGGCGGCGCGAAGCTCGCGCGCGGCATGCTCGACGTGGTCGGCCCGGAGCGCCTCACGGTGATCGCGAACACCGGCGATGACGTAGAGATATACGGCGCATGCGTCTCGCCGGATCCAGACCTCGTCACCTTCTGGCTTGCGGATCTGATCGACGAGCGCGGCTGGGGACTCGCCGGCGACACCTTCAGCGTCATGGACGGCCTGCGCGAGCTCGGCGTCGAGGTGTGGTTCAACCTCGGTGACCGCGACCTTGCGTGGTGCATGGAGCGCGCGCGGATGCAGCATGAGGGCATGCGCCCAACCGAGGCGTTGGCCGATCTCTGCACGCGCGTGGGCGTCGCTGCGCGGGTGCTGCCGATGTGCGATACGCCGTTGCGCACCTTCGTCAACGGCGTCGGCCTGCAGGAGTTCATGATCCGCCACAGGGCGCAGGGCCCGATCAGCGAGGTTCACTTCCAAATGCCGCAGCGACCGAGCGCGAGCCCAGAGGTGCGCGCAGCGCTGGCCGGCGCAGAGGTGGTGATCCTCGGCCCCAGCAACCCGGTGATCTCGATCTGGCCGATCCTCACGGCGCTGGAGCAGGAGCTGGCCGCGACCATGGCGCCGATCCTCTGCGTGAGCCCGGTCGTCGCAGGGCAGATCGTGAAGGGGCCGACCGCCGCCTGCCTGCATGCCTACGGCCATGACGCAAGCGCCGCGGGCGTGGCGGCCTTCTATGAGCAGGTCGCGCCGGGCCTGCTCGACGGCATGCTCTGCGACGAACCGCTCGCGGGCGAGCTGCCATGTGCGCAGGCCGAGATGCTGATGGACGGCGCCCCTGGGCGCGCGCGCCTTGCGCAGAGCGCGCTCTCCTTCGCCCAGTCGCTGGCCAATGGCTGAGCGCGGGAGCCAGGCCGCGGGAAGATAGGCTTGGGCGGATGCGCACCGTCGCCGTGCTGCCAGTCAAGCGCTTCTCGCAGGCAAAGCAGCGCCTGAGCGCAAGCATTGCAGGCTCGCTGCGTGCCGAGCTCGCGCGCGCCATGGTCGACGACGTGCTGGCGGCGGTGGCCGGGTGCCGGGCATCGAGATGACGATCGTGGTCACCGGGGAGCCGGTCGCGGCGGCTGCGGCGCGCGAGCAGAACGCCCTGGTCCTCACGGACTCAGAGCAGGGTCAGAGCGCGGCCGTCGAGCTCGGGGTCGCAGGCGGCAATCGCCCACGGAGCGCAGCGCGTGCTCTGCATACCGGGCGATTGCCCGGCACTGGACCCGCTGGAGCTGGCCGCGCTGCTGCAGCAGGGCAGCGAGAGCGAGGAGGTCGTGATCGTCCCAGACAGGCATGGCACGGGCACCAACGGCCTGCTGCTCCACCCGCCTTCAGCGATCTCGCCGAGCTTTGGCCCGGACAGCTGTGAGCGGCACTGCGAGCTCGCACGCCAGGCGGGCGTGCCCTTCCGGATCGCGCGTCCGTCCTCGCTGCTGCTGGATATAGACACCGGCGCAGACCTGGCGACGCTGCAGCAGCGACTCGCAGGGCAGGCCGCGTGGGCCGGGCGAACGCGTGCGGTGCTCGCCACGATCGACGAGCCGACATGGGCAGCCTCTCACTCCGCAGCCTGAGCGGGCTGCCGGAGATCCGGCAGGGCGATGACCTTGGCCGGCTGATCGCCGAGGCGATCACAGCCGATTGCCCCTCCACGGAGCTGCGGGACGAGCACGTGCTCGTGCTGGCGCAGAAGGCGGTCTCCAAGGCCGAGGGCGCGGTGGTGGAGCTGGCCTCGGTGACGCCCGGCGCGAAGGCGCTGCAGATCGCGGCCGACTGGGAGCTGGCGGGTGGCCAGACCCGGCGCGACCCGCGCGCGATCCAGGTCGTGCTCGACCAGAGCGCTGAGATCGTGCGCGCCCAGCGCGGCGTCCTGATCTGCCGCACCCATCACGGCTTCGTCTGCGCAAACGCCGGCGTTGACGCCTCCAACTCCCCCGAGGCCGAGACGGTGATCGTGCTGCCCGAGGATCCCGACGCCTCCGCCAGGCGCATCCGGGCTCGCCTGCGCGACCTGACCGGCGCGGCGCCCGGAGTCCTCATCACCGACAGCTTCGGGAGGGCCTGGCGGCACGGCCAGTGCGACGTGGCGATCGGCTGCGCCGGGGTCGTGGCGTTGGAGGACTGGCGCGGGCGCACCGACGCGCACGGCCGCGAGCTTGCGGCGACCTGGCTGGCGGTGGCCGACAGCCTCGCCGCCGCATCCGATCTCGCCCGGGGCAAGGACTCGGGTGAGCCGGCGATCCTGGTCGAAGGGCTCCGACCGGCTCGTGAGAGAGCAGGACGGCCCCGGCGCAGCGGCGCTGCTGCGGCCCTTGGAGGAGGACCTGTTCCGCTGAGCGCGCCGACGAGCGCAGGCAGGCCGATGGCCGGCTTGCGCCATCGGCGAGCGACGCCTGTTCAGCGTGGGAAGGTCTCGTGCACCGGGAACTGCTTGATATCCGGCGGGCCCTGCAACTGGATCCCCGCGGCCGCGACAGACTCCTGAATCCGCGGCGCGAATGCGTCGAAAGCCTCGCGCGACTCCCAGAAGTCAATCACGCCCCAACCGCCGTCGATCGGCCCTGAGGCATGAAACAGCAGGCCCTTCGGCGGATCGCCGACAGGATCGACATGCCCGTTGACGGCGTCGAACTGCTCCTCCCCGATGCCTGCGAACTTCATGCGGATACCGACTGCCATCTCGTGGCCTCCTTCGTCTAGGTACCCCAAGCCTAGAGCCGGCGTGCTCGTGCTGGTGCGTGTTAACCCGCCGATACAGCACTTGCCACAGGCTGAGAGTCGAGGAAGGTGACCAGCAGACGCTGCACTATCTCAGGCGAGTCCGCGAAGGGCCAGTGCCCAGAGGCGGGCAGGACGTGAACCTCGGCGGAAGGGAAGGCGTCGCGCTGACGAGTCGCATAGCTGGATGGCAGGTAGGCGTCGTGCTCGCCCCAGATCACCAGCGCGGGAATGTCGTGCGGCGCCATGTAGGCCGCCATCTCGGCGGCCGCCGCGCCCGGCTCGTCGGTGGCGCGATAGAGCTCCAGCACCGCTCGCTTGGTGCGGCGGTCATATTGGTCGTACATGCGGTCCAGGAACTCGCGCGGCAGCCCGCTCGGCTCAGATGCGGCCACCCCGCGCCGAAAGCCGCTCCTGAAGGTGATCGCCTGCATCAGCTCGCCGAGCACCGGCGTGCGCCAGATCCGCGCCATCCGGTGCCAGCGGTAGCCGGGCAGGATGCCGATGTCGATCAGTGTGATGCTGGCCACTCGATCGAAGTGCCCCGCCGCCCACACCAGGCCGATCGGGCCGCCGAAGTCGTGCACCAGCAGGTGCACGCGCTGCACTCCAAGCGCAGCCAGGGCCGCGTCCATGAACTGGGCGTAGGAGAGGACGCTGTGCTCGAAGCCCTCGGTGGCGACGGTTTCGCCGAAGTCGGGGAGATCGAAGGCCAGCGCCCGGCGAGGGTGGGCCGCGCCGCCCTCGGGAAGCGCGCCTGCGACCGCGGCGATCAACCCCTCCCAGTCGTCGGCTGAGCCGGGGTTCCCGTGCAGGAACACGACCGCCTCGGGCGAGTCCGCCGGGCCGGCCTGGATCAGACGCGTGGAGATGCCCTGGACGTCGATCCTCGTGCGCGTGAGAGAGCTCATGCCGCCACCTCGGGGGCTGTGATGGAAGGAGCGTGTCGCCGCCCCCGAGCCAGCGGTCGGCGTGCCATCACTCCCACGGCGCGCGCGACGGTGGGCAGGAGGCTGATGGGACCGTCGTTGCGAGTGCCAAAGCGGCTGAAGGCGTCGCGCACTCGCGGATCGGCGGCGGCCGCGGCGAACAGCATCCGTTCCGGCGGCGTGAAGCGGCGGCCCGTGGCGTAGTCGTGGATCAGGAACGCGTGGCCGTTCAGTCCCCGGCGGTGGCGACGCCGGTAGCGTGCGAGCCCCGCCCGCAACGGCTCCTGGCCGCGCAGAGCCGGCGCAACGCTGTCCGCGAGCCACGCGGCGCCCTGAAAGGCCCAGCCGCAGCCGACGCCGAAGAGCGGATCGGTCGCAAGGGCGGCGTCCCCGACCAGCGCGAGCCCCGGCGCGATTGGCGCGCGCTGCACGTTCGGCATCTCGATCTTGCCAAGCACCGGCCCGACCTGGCGTGACTGAAGGATCGGCGGGGCCTCCGGTATGTCGGAGACGAAGGCTCTCATGGCGCCCTCCAGATCGCGACGAAACTCGGGCAGGCGGTCCTTCGTGGGCATGCAGCCGTACATCGTCAGACCGCCGTCCGTTGGGAAGGCAGCCGCCCATTGCGGGTCCAGCATCCAGATGGTTCCGTCCGGTGAGCCCGCCGGCGGTGGACCTTCGAAGTAGGCCGCATAGCTGAAGCGACCATGCCGCGTGGTCTTCGCGGGCGATTTCGCGAGCTTGGCAACCGTCGAATCGCGGCCGTCGGCGCCGACGACCAGCTGAGCTCGAATGGTCAGCGCCTGCCCGTCGCTCGAGCTCGCCCGCACACCGACGATCACGTCTCGCTCGGTGAGCAGCTCGTCGACCGCATAGCCGAGGAGCATCTCGACGCCGTCCTCATTTGCCGCCATCTCCCGGACGATTGGATCCAGGCGCTCGCGCCGGATGTTGACAGCCGCCGGGACGACGTCCGTGGGCGATGGCCCGATCGTGCCCCAGCGAGTCCACATCCGCAGCCGCGAGCGCACTCCGCCCGCCGCGAGAATTGGCTCGAGCAGGCCAAGCCGCTCCAGGCTGGGAACGCCGGAGGACTGGATGAAATGCCCGCAGATCCGCTTGAAGGCCGCCGGGTCGGGTCGCTTCTCGACCACTGCGACTCGAAGGCCGCCCCTGGCCAGCAGCATCGCGGTGGAGCACCCGGCAAGGCTCGCTCCCACGATCACGGCGTCGTAGCGGGATCCGTCTCCCGTCACGCCTTGACTCGGAGAGACATCCTGTCTCTCGATAGCCTGCGATTGCCCTGGACCTGTCATCGTCGGCACCTCCGCGTTGGGTGGCGTTGGCGTCCCCGGCTTGGACGCCAGCCCCTTGACAGTGCATGTCGTACTATACAGAATGAACTATCGAACGCAAGCCGACCTTCACGAGCAACAGACCGTGACCTCCAACCACATGCGCCTCACCGGCACCTCCTTCGCGGTGCTCACGCTGCTCCACCACCTGGGAGAGGCGACCCCGTACGATCTCAAGCAGGCGCTCGAGCGCTCGATCGCGAACTTCTGGCCGGTCCCCCACACCACTTTCTATGCCGAGCCCACGCGCCTGGAGCAGGGCGGCTATCTCACCGTCAGACAGGAGTCCGGCGGCCGCAAACGCAAGCTCTATGCGCTCACGGACACCGGGCGTGCCGCGCTGCGCGAGTGGGCCGACTCGCCGGAGGTCGCAGAATCTCAGCTGCGCGACGAAGGCACCCTGAAGATCTTTGCCGGCGCCGATCCGCGCGTGATCTTCGCCCAACAGCGGGAATGGCGCTCGCGCAAGTTGGAAGAGCTGGAGGGCTACCTCTCGGCGATCGAGGGACTCCCCGAGGACGAGCACAACGATGCGATCCGCACCACGCTGCAGATCGGCATCGGCTACGAGCGGCTGCTGCTGGAAGGGATCGAGCGCTATCTGGAGCAGCGTCGGACGGCCGCTCAGGCCGCAACCGAGCGCTGAGCCGCCGCCGGCTGCATCGGCGCGCCTTCGAGTGGGAATCGCCGCCTGATCTCATACAGCGTGCTGCGCTCCGCCGCCTCCCGCCCGGCCGCGTGCGCGGCCGCCACCATCTGGTCTGGGTCGAGCTTGACGCCGTGGTAGCTGCCCGCCAGGCGGCTGATCGACTCCTCCATCAGGGTGCCTCCGAGGTCGTTCACGCCCCAGCCCAGAGCCTCGGTGGCGGCGTCGAGCCCCATCTTCACCCAGGAGGCCTGCAGGCTCCTCACGCTCCCGCCGAGCGCGAGCCGGAAGACGGCTGTGTGCTTGAGGTTCTCCTCCCTGGAGATCTCTTCGATCCCATGCGTCCTGCCAAGCAGCGTCTGGAAGGGGATGAAGGAGAGCGGCACGAACTCGGTGATCCCCCCCGTGCGCTCCTGCAGCTCCCGGACCACCCGCATGTGCTCGGCGAGCTCCCAGGGCTCCTCGATGTGCCCGAACATCACCGTCGCCGTGGAGCGCAGGCCGGCGGCGTGGGAGGCCTCGATGATCTCCACCCAGCGCGCCACCGGCAGCTTGTTCGGACTGATCCGCTGGCGCACGCCGTCGTGGAGCACCTCGGCAGCCGTGCCGGGCGTGGAGCCGAGACCGGCCTCGCGCAGCGCCGCGAAGACCTCGGCAGGTGCAAGCGCCGAGATGTCGCACATGTGGGCGATCTCCATCGGGCTGTATGCGTGCAGGTGGATGTCGACCCCAACCTCGGCCGCGATCTGCTTGGCAAGCCTCAGCCAGCCGAGGTAGTCCTCCAGCTGCCAGTCGGGATGGATGCCCGACTGGATGCACAGCTCGGTGGCGCCGTAGTCGATCCCCTCGATCACGCGCCGGCGGAACTCCTGCACGTCGTGTTCGTAGGCGTCCGGTGAGCGCCTGCCCTGCCCGAAGCCGCAGAAGGCGCAACCCACGGTGCAGATATTGGAGATGTTGATGTTGCGGTTGACCACGAAGGTGACCGTCTCGCCGGCCAGCTCCGCGCGCAACTCGTCGGCGGCGAGCCTCATCTGCTCGATCGCCTCGGGCCTCGTCTCCGCGAACATCGCCGTGAGCTGATCGGCGTTCAGGGGCCTTCCTGCGCGGCCCTGCTCGATCGCGCCGAAGACGAGATCCGGGCGGATCGGCCGCGGCGGGTCGGTCCGGGTGGGCGGGCCTCCGGACCCCGATCTCGGGATGAAGCTCCAGAACTTCGTCTTGATCACATCCATCACGCCCTGTGCGACCCACTCCTGATCGATGTAGCGCGGGTAAACGCACAGGCGCTCAGTGAGTGCGACTCCATCGGCGGCCAGCTGCTTTCGCACCTGGTGGGGCGAGGGGAAGGGGTGCTCCGGGGAGATGTGGTCGCCGTTGGCCGAGAGCCCACCGAGGTCGGTGGCGCCGGCCGCAACCAGCTGCGGCCACCAGTCGGCGAGGTTCGGGGGCACCTGAATGCCGACGTCCGGCAGCAGCCGCCTGGTCTCGGCAACCAGCCGCTTCATGTCCTCTATCGAGATCGGCGAGGCCCAGTCGGGCAGCGGCAGGTGCGGGCGACCGTCGGCGACCCCGGTGCGCCAGTACTCCTGCGCCGCCGCGTCTGCGATCCGTGCCGGCTCGCGCCCGTAATAGCGCTGGTGGGGCACGAAGTTCTGGAGGATCACCTCCTGGATGTGGCCATGCGTCTCGTGCAGGGCAGCGATCGCCTCGAGCGATGCGATCCGCTCCTCCTCGCTCTCCCCGATCCCGACGAGGATGCCTGACGTGAAGGGGATCTTCAGATCGCCGGCCGCCGCGATCGTCGCGATGCGCCGTTGCGGGTGCTTGGTCGGCGATCCGGCGTGAACGGTCTCCATCAGCCGCTGTGAGATCGACTCCAGCATCAGCCCCTGCGAGGCGGTCACCTCGCGCAACCGAGCGAGGTCATCTCGCTCCAGCACGCCGAGGTTGGTGTGCGGCAGCATCCCGCGCTCGAGCGCCCGCTCGCAGACCCAGACGACGTAGGCGGTGAAGTCCTGATGGCCGTAGCCGGCCAGCCTGCCCGCGACCTCAGGGTTGACCTCCGGGCGCTCGCCCGTGAGGACCAGCAGCTCCTTGACGTTGCGTCGCGCAGCGCCGTCGAGGATCTCGAGCACCTGCTCGGGCGCATGCAAATGCGCCTGGTGCGTCGCAAACGAACAGTACTTGCAGTAGCACTGGCACGTGCGCGACAGTGAGAGCGTCAGGTTCCGCGAGAAGGTCACCCTGCGCCGCATGCCAATGAGTCTACGCGTCGTGCGCGCTCGTCTGTCCGGTGCGGCCAATAGTTTCGCAGCATGTTCGAAGATACATTGCGGCGAGCAGTCGCCGAGTCCATCGGAGCGTTCACGCTCACCTTCGTCGGAGCCGGCGCCGCTGCGGCCGCCGGCGGCGTTCACGATCCCACCCTGATCGGGGTGGCAATCGCAAACGGGCTGGCGATCGGGGTGATGGTCTGCGCCCTCGGGCCCATCTCCGGCGGCCATTTCAATCCCGCGATCACGTTCGGCTTTCTCATCACGCGCAAGATCAAGCCGCATCTCGCAGGCGTCTATTGGATCGCGCAGTTCGGAGGGGCGGCGCTCGCGGCTCTGCTGGTCAGGGACCTGCTTCCGCGCTCGGTCACCGAAGCGGTGAAGCTGGGTGTGCCTGCCCTCGGTCATGGAGTGGACGCGAGCTCGGGCTTCCTGCTGGAGGCGGTCCTCACGTTCTTCCTGGTGATCGTCGTCTTCGGCGCCGCCGTGGATCAGCGTGGCCCGTTCAACGCGGTCGCCGGCCTGGCCATCGGCCTCACGATCACGATCGACGTGCTCTTCGGCGGCCCGTTCACGGGCGCCGCAATGAATCCCTCCCGCGCGTTCGGGCCACAGCTCGTCGGCGATCACTGGGCCAACGGCTGGGTCTGGTACGCGGGACCGCTGCTTGGCGGCGCCGTCGCGGCACTGGTCTACAGCCTGCTGTTCCTTCGCGGTGTGCCGGAGAGCCCAGTAGAGGAGACAGGCGCCGCCGCATTGGGCTGAAAGTTGCTGCAGGCTCCCGGCTCCACACGGGCTGCGAGCCTGCAACATCGACCTGTGCTTGGTGCCCCGCAATGTCCTCGGGGCACCAGATGCGACACGATGCGGCCAATCGATGAGCGTCTACCTCGCACGTCACGGCCAGACCGCCTACAACCTCGAGCGTCGCTTCCAGGGCCAGATGCCCGTGCCCCTGGACTCGACCGGCATCCTCCAGGCACACGACCTTGCAGAGCGCGCAAGCGCTCACGACTTCGCAATGCTCTGGTGCAGTCCCCTGCTCAGGGCACGTGAAACCGCCGAGGTCGTCGCCAAGCGCATAGGTCTGGAGATCCATGAGGACAAACGGCTGATGGAGACCGACGCGGGCGACTGGACCGACCGCACCTTCGCCGAGATCCAGCAGGAGACGCCCGAGCTGTTCGCGGGCTTCATCGAGGGCGACCACTCCTTCTCCTTCCCCGGCGGCGAGTCCTTCGCACAGCAGGGTGTGCGCGTCGCCGCGGCGATCGCAGAGATCGAGCAGAGCGAGCTGCCAGCCCTGGTCGTATGTCATGGGGTCGTGATCAGGATCGCGCTCTTCCAGCGCGCCGGCCATCGCGTCGCGCTCGCGGAGCGAGTCCCGAACGCCGCCCTGGTGCCGCTCGACCTCGCGCAATCCGAGCATGCCGATATGGGCGGCGGCTCAGCGCTGCCGCCGAGCTAGTGTCGCGAGCGCCGAAGCGAGTGGAGCGGGCTCTGCCCCGGACGGCGTAGCGCAGGTCAGCCGCGGCAGTCCACGGCAGTCCACGGCCACCTCGAGCGCGGCGCAGACTTCACGCATGCGGGCATCGCTGAGCCGTCCAAGGCGCTCGAATAGAGCTGCAACGGACACGCTCTCCACGGAATCGAGGTTGACTACGGACCTGAGAGGCACAGGATCACCAGCCGGCTCCAGGACCACCTCGCTTGCGAGCCCGCGAATCGTAGTCGTGCAGGGCGCGATCAACGTACGCCTCAACCGCGGAATCGCAGCATCGCGCGAGAGCACGACGACGGGCCGCCGGCCAATGTCGGGCAGCTCACACCACCACACCTCTCCCCGCTCGGGAAGAGAACTCGACCTCACGACGCTCCGGCCGCCTCTCGGAAGGAGCCCAGATCGCCCCAGATGTCAGGCTCCTCGAGCGGATGCTCCTCATAGGCTGCGTAGGCGGTATCGATCTCGGCCGCTCGATGCCGATCGAGCAGTGCGGCCAGCGCCGCATCGAGGAGCGCCGCATCCGTCAGCGCCGAAAGCGCCTGCCGGGCGCTCGCCAGGAGCTCGCCATCGACGGTCGTACTCACCCTTGTCCGGGCCATGGCATAAGTATGCCACATATATGCCACTCCAGCTCGCGGCCCTGTCCAGCGCAGCTCGACCGTAGAGCTAACGATATGCCTCCCTCGTCATCGATGCTCCTGAGGCAGGCTGGGCGATCACGCAAGGACCAAATTCCCGAGGCCCGAGATCCGCCCGCGGAATCCTCACCCGATCCGGTAGCCAAGCAACTCGAGACCTTGAAGCGCGCCGTGGACACCCGCTTCGGCTTCCTCGACGCGCGTCCGGGCGAGCGCAAAGCCGCCGTTCCGCCCAGCTTCTGCAGCGTCGGCCAGCGCCGTGTAGGCGATCTCGGCTTTGAGCATCGTGCTCTGCAGCTCTGATCCGGCGTGGTCTGCAACCGCAGGGGGATTGAGCTTCTCGAGCGTCGCGGCAGCGCCTGCGAAGGCACTTGCCAGTTGCGTCGCCGCGTAGGCGACCGTGGCCGCGATCGGCGTCCCGGCCATCGCGGCATGCGCCTGGGCCTGCACCTTCTGGAGCTCGTTCAGCGTTGCGCTCAGTTGCTTTGCGTAAGCGGGCTGCGGCTCCAGTTCGGCAAGACCCTCAGAGCCTTCAGCCGGGGTTTGGCTGCGTTCGACGATCTCTTCGCACCTGCTGCGCGTATGCGCCCCTCCGGGAGGCGCGAAGCACATCGCGAGTGTGTATCGATCGCCGCCCGCCGGGATCGAGTAAGCGGTTGCGTGGATGTCCGATCCGACGACAGAGAGTTCCTCGTACCGGAAGGCCGGAGCGCCCAGGGAGATAGCTTCGCCGAGGAGCGTGCCCGCCAACCTCGCCAGAACCGCCCTGGGCAGAAGGTCGCCTTCTTCGGCGACGCCGACGGCGAGCAGGCCGCCGCCGATCGCATCGCCCCCCGGCGCAAGGACGATTGCCTGCTCGAGCCCCAGGTCGCTCAGGGCCGCCGGAAGCGATGCCCGGCGCCAGTGCACTGGATATTCGAGGGTCAAAGGAGTGCCTGGCACGCTCGTGGCGGCATTCCTTGGCGTAGACCTGCTCTGCGCCCCCGTCACGTAGCCGGCTGCCAGTGCAAGCAGCGGCACGAGCCACATGTACCAGCGAACGCGCAGCCGGCTCATGCTCAGCCGGAGCTGTCGAAGGAGCCGCTCGAAGACCCCTGCCCAGCCTTCGTGCGTGAAGAGGCAGGCGCCGCCCGTTTGGCGCCAGAGGGTGCGGGCGCAGCGGTCGGCGAGACGGTGTGACTCGTAGAAACGGGTGCGGCCTGCGTGGAGGGAGTCGTGGGCTCTGTCGCGCTCGTCTGGCCGGCAGCGAGCGAGGAGCCGGCGGTGTCAAGCACCGGAGTGGCCGCAGCAGGTCGCGCCGTGCCGCTGGGGGAGGCCACGGTCGCGGCGTGGCCGTGCCGGCCTCTAGCCGCTGCTTTTGGAGCTGAAAAGCTCAGATCCGGAATCGAAGCCGGTGCGCCCGCATCGGCCTCGATCGTGGCCGACGGCAGAGCTTGCGCGGGTGCCCATCGCGGCGGTTCCCTCCGTTCGGAGGCGCGACGGGCACGACCGATCGCGAAGCACGCGGCGCAGGCAGCCAGCAGCAATAGGACCGACACCCTCCGCACCAGGCGTTTGAGCGTCCTCGAGCGCGGCATGCCTGAGCTGCTTGCGATGCGATGTGGAACAACGCTCATGCGGGACAGCTCGTCGTGTGGAGACCAGATGGTTCCAGGCATGTGTCAGACCGAGCAGGAGGCTTGCCTCGGCGTATCAGAAGCCGCGTCAGCTTGCCGATCTCCCCTTCCGCGAAGACCTTCACCTTCAGCGTCAGCCCGGCAGGCAGAGAACGCTCGAAGGCAGCGAAGCCGACCGTCGACTCCCCAGCATTGCTCGATGTCACGCGCCGCCGTTGCCGGCGAGCCGGACAACCGGCGCCGCCGCATTCCACGACCACCGTCGCGCCGACGGGCGCCTGCACGCTCAGCATCCGCAGAGTAGCGCCGTCATGCGAGTAGCTGCCCGCCACGTGCACGATCGGGAAGGGCTGCATGAGCGTCACTTCGCGGCTGGCGACCGGGATCGTGTTGCTGGCGAGACTCGACCGGCCGCCGCTGTCAGTCACGCGCAGCGCCACGACGTGGTCGCCGGGCGTCGAGAACGTCACGCTGCGGGCGATGGGTCCGATGCCGAAGGGCTCGCCGTCGATCTGCCATGCATAGGACGACAGAGCATCGGACCCGGCTGTGGATGTGGAGAGCAGAGAGACGGCCTGACCGACATGCGGATCCGGCGGCAGCCACGTAAACGCAGCGGTCGGTCCGGTCAGAGCCGGCGTGCTCCCTGTGGTGGCGGCAGCTGTGGTGTCGGTCACAGTCGTCGTATCGGTGTCCGTCGCGGTCGGCGTGCCAGTCTCGGTCGTGGTCTCGGTGACCGTCGCCGTCGGCGTGCCGGTCTCAGTCCTGGTCTCAGTCGTGGTCTCGGTGACCGTCGCCGTCGGCGTGCCGGTCTCGGTCGTGGTCTCCGTGACCGTCGCGGTCGCCGTGTCGGTCTCGGTCGTGGTTGCTGTGGCCGTCGCCGTCGTTGTTTCCGTCGCGGTGATCGTGTCGGTTTCGGTCGTGGTCGTGGTGTACGTCACAGTCGAGGTTTCCGTCGTGGTGTCGGTTTCCGTCGTGGTGTCGGTCACAGTCGTCGTGGAGCTTGGTTCTTCTGTGAACGGGCTCGCCGACAGCCCGCTCTTGGCGGCCTTCGCCTGCGGCACGGCGCCCAGAGATCCGGCGTCCTGCTCGGCCGCCGGCAGGCTTCGTGTCGCCGCCACCTGCACCGCTGTCATATTCAAGTCGGACGCTCCCTTCGACCACAGCGGCGAGCTGCCTATGAAGCAGGCGAGCAGCAGCCCTCCGACAAGAGTCACACGGCTCATCATCTTCTGTCGCCCATGGAAGCGCCGGCCGGACCTGCACGCACCGAGTTCCTCGTCCTTTCCGTCGGCGTACCGCCGGCATTTCCTATGCGTAGGTTTGCCAGGAGATTATCCGCTTCGGGCGGCACCCATATGTGCGGTGACCTTGCCGAGCGGACTCTCGATGCGGATCAGACGTATCAGGCGCCCGCAGTCAGACGACTAACGAGCTCGCCTCCCTCGCGCGCCATGCGCGAGCGTGGCACGACGAGGTCGAAGCCTGCCTGCGTCGCGCGCTCGCGCGCCTGCGCATCCACGTGCGAGTAGAACCCAAGCGTTCGCGGGCGCTCCGATCGAGCCGACGCCCCCATCGTCAGGTCCCGCACGGCCTCCACCCCGCCCAGTCGCTCGTCGGTGAGATCGACGACCAGCACATCGCATCCCTCGAGCCGGCTCTCGAGCCCATCCCTGCCACCCACCAGCTCGACCCCGTGGCCAGCTGCGCGAAGGCTCTCCTGGACGCGAGACCCGAACAGCAGGTCGGCAATCAGGACGACCGCATGCGCCATGCCAAGCTAGGGGCGCCGCAAGCCCCGCGGCGCCCTACTGCGCCCTCAGGCGCGCGAACTCTTCGCGCACGGACTGCGGGCGACCCCACATCTGTGTCACCTCGACACGACCGCTTCTGATCTCGCGGACGGCTACCTCGCCCTCTATCCCCGCTTCGTCGAGCAGGCGCAGCGCGGCGTGGACGGCCGGAGCGGCGGCTGCGTGGCCAAACTGGTGGGCGACCAGCAGCCGCCAGTGCCAGTCGTGGCGCGAGTAGGGGTGCGCGTTGCAGGTGGTCAGGTAGACGGCGGCATCGACATAGCGCGTCTCATCTGCGATCCGCAGGTCCAGCTCGAGGTCGGTCCAGTCCCCTGGCAACGAGTCGAGGATCGCCTTGAATGTGTCCGCGAGGCCCATGGGCCTGAAGCCTAGCGCGGCTATCCTCGGCTTAGATGTCCGGCACCGACGCGATCGAGGCCAGCGCGAGCTCCGCACCCCACCTCGACGCCTTGCAGACGATCGCCAGCGAGGCGGAGAACGACGCCCTGCGCGGCGGCTGTGGCTTGCTCGACCGCTCACAGCGGGGCAAGCTCGCGCTCACCGGCTCCGGCGCCGCCGAGTTCCTGAACGGGCAAGTCACCAACGACGTGGAGAAGCTGCAGGTCGGAGATGGCTGCTACGCCGCCTTCCTGACGCACAAGGGTAAGATGCTCGGCGATCTGCGCATCCTGCGCACTGAGGACGAGTTGCTGCTCGACACCGAGCGCGTCGCCCTGCAGAGACTGTTCGACATGATCCGCCGCTTCAAGATCGGCTATCGGGTCGAGCTGCACAAGCGCACATTGGAGTGCGGCTTGCTCTCACTGATCGGACCTCGTGCCCGCGAGGTCGCAGGCGAAGCCGGGGCCGATGCGCTGCCGCCCGCGGTCGAGCACGCCCACTGCCTGGCCTCAATCGCGGAGCAGACCGTGAGACTGATCTCTGCGGACCGACCCGACGGCATCGACGTGCTCTGTGCGAGCGATGGCCTCGAGGCGGTGAAGGCCGCCCTGATCACAGCGGGCGCGACGCCGGTGAGCGATCTCGCCGCCGAGACACTGCGCGTCGAGCTGGGAGTCCCGCGCTACGGCATCGACCTCGACGATGCTGTCATCCCCCAGGAGGCAGGCCTCAACGAGAGAGCGGTGAGCTTCACCAAGGGCTGCTACGTGGGACAAGAGACGGTCGCAAGGCTCCACTACAAGGGCAAACCGAACAGGCTGCTGCGAGGGCTCCTGTTGGACGGTCCCACCCACGCTGGCCAGCAAGTCAACGTCGGCGAGCGCGTAGTCGGGCGGATCGGCAGCGTAGTGCTCTCCCCTTCCCTTGGGCCTATCGCACTGGCCTTGCTGCGCCGCGAGGCTGCGCCAGGCGATGAGGTCGTGGTTGGCGAGCACATGCTGAGGGCCAAGATCTCAGCCTTGCCATTCGCACCGGCACCAGACCGTGTCACGCCGGAAGACGAGATCGCTCACGCTCACGATTTGCGCTGCGACCGCCTCCGCCCGCAATGAACAACGAGTGCTCAGACGGCAGGCGCGCCCAGCAGACGCAGATCTGGACCGCGCTCGCGCGCCAGGGGTAGGATGCCTACCACACCCAACCGCGAGCAACGAGGTAACTGAGCACCGTGGCAATCGACTTGCAACAAGTCTCGAAGATCGACGCGCAGCCAGGCGAGCTCCCGCAGAGCATGACCGCCTGGGTCATCCGGGAGGAGCGCCTCGGCGAGCCCAAGGACGCCTTCCAGATCGAGGAGATCGAAGTCCCCGAGCCCGACGCCTTCGAGGTGATCGTGCGCGTCATGGCCGCGGGCGTCAACTACAACAACGTCTGGGCCGCGCTGGGCAAGCCGGTCTCGGTGATGAAGTACGGCGACCACCCCCAATACGGGCACCACATCGGCGGCTCCGACGCCTCCGGGTATGTCTGGAAGGTCGGCCCCGGCGTCACCCGCTGGAAGGCGGGCGACGAGGTCGTCGTGCACTGCAACCAGGCCTCCTACGAGGACCCTGAGGTCCACGGCCTCGACCCGATGGCCGCGCCCTCCCAGAGGATTTGGGGCTATGAGACGACCTGGGGCTCCTTCGCCCAGTTCACCAAGGTCCAGGCACAGCAGCTGCTGCCAAAGCCCAAGGCGCTCTCCTGGGAGGAGGCCGCCTCCTACGGCTTGGTCTACTTCACCGCCTATCGGATGCTGATCACCCGCTGCAAACTGCAGGCGGGCCAGCGGGTGCTGATCTGGGGCGCCGCGGGCGGCCTCGGCGTCTTTGCCACTCAGCTCTGCGCCGCCGCGGGCGCGCACTGCGTCGGAGTCGTCTCCTCGCCGGAGAAGGGCAAGCTCGTGGAGCGGCTCGGCGCCGTGGGCTGGATCGACAGGGGCGAGTTCGCCGGAATGATGCGAAAGGGCGGCGAGACCCCTGAGGAGGAGAAGGCGCGCTTCCTGGCCAGCAGGGAGTTCTCCAAGAAGGTCAAGGAGATGCTCGGCGACGCGCCCGACATCGTCTTCGAGCACGTCGGCCAGGCGACCTTCCCCACCTCGGTCTTCACCGTCAAGCCGTTCGGCAAGGTCGTGATCTGCGCCGGCACGACCGGCTTCAACCTCGACTTCGACGTGCGCTACCTGTGGATGAAGCAGAAGGAGATCCTCGGCTCCCACTTCGCCAACGCGTATGAGTGCATGAAGGCCAACGAGTTGATCGAGAGCGGTCAGATCAGGCCCGTGTTGTGGCGCACGATGGGCTTCGACGGCGTCGCGACCGCGCACCAGCTGATGCTCGAAAACAAGCACCTGGGAAAGATCTCGATCCTCGTCGGCGCCGAGTCAGAAGGACTTGGCAGGACTGAAACGAACCCCGCGGGATCGGGTGCCCACCCTCCCGCGATACATGCGGAGGTTGGCGGCTGATGGCAGACACAGTGATGATCCCCTGGTACGCAACGGGGTTCAGAGGCGATGGCTTCGAGGCCGCTCTGAACGAGGCGGCCGCGATCGCCATGCGCTACGGCGCGAGCTCCTACGCGGTCTACCGCTCCAAGGACGACCGCTACCGCTTCCAGCAGTTCGCGGCCTTCGAGAGCCATACCGACTGGGAGCGCTACTGGGAGGGCGCCGAGATGCGTGCCTTCAGGGCCCGCCACTCGGGCTGGTACCAGATTCCCGTGCTCTATGGATGGTGGACCCGGACGGCCGCCGGACGCATCGAGAGCCAGGATGAGGTGCCCGACCTCGGGCCCGCGGCGGAGCTCTCCACCTCCGGCGGCAACGGCTCGCACACCGCATAGGGAGCCTCGCCGCCGGCGGATCGGCCCCGCGGCAGGCGACTCGCATAGGTAAGAGCGCAGACCTCGTGCCACTAATGCGAAGTGCGCGCAATGCCGAAATGAGTTCACATGACGGCGCCGTCGTCCACCGGGGGGGCCCGCGCACCCGCGCGACCGGTTTCGAACGCCTCTGAGGAGAAGATGATGGCGACGACGCTGGCGGCCCTGTTCGCCGCCGGCGCGACGCTCGCGCTGGCCACCCTGCTGCTGCCCTCCTCCAAGCACGCCGACGATGCGGGGCTGCTCGCGATCGTCGGGGATGCCTATCTGGTCTCCGCAGCGCTGTTCTGGCGCGCCCGCAGAGTGCCGCCGTGGATGCTGCTGGTGGCGCTGGCCTGGGGCAGCACACTGATAACGGGGGTCGCCTACTTCTCCGAGCAGCGCCCCAGCCCGCTGATCTGCTTCTACCTGTGGGTGTTCCTCTACGCCTCTTACTTCCTCTCCAGGCGCGAGGCGGTGATCCAGATCGCCTATGCGGGCATCGTCTACGCGGTCCTGCTCTGGCTGCATCCCCCGAGCAACGAGATCGTGGTGTGGTGGCTGGTCGTGATGGGCACTCTCACCGTCGCCGCCGTTCTCACGCGCGTGATGAGGGAGCGCGTCGAGTCGCTGATCGGCCGGCTCTACGACACCGCCCGCACCGACCCCCTCACCGAGCTGGCCAACAGGCGCGGCTTTCGCGAGATGCTCGACCTGGAGCTGCAGCGCACCCGGCGCGCCGGGGCCTTTGCCGCGGTGCTCCTCGGCGACCTCGACCACTTCCGGGAGGTCAACGACCGTGCCGGCCACCACGTCGGCGACGCCGTGTTGCAGCGACTTGCGGTCGTGCTCGGCAAGGGCAAGCGCGAGATCGACGTCGTCGCGCGCGTGGATGGAGAGGAGTTCGCGCTGATCCTGCCGCACAGCGACGAGCAGGGCGGCCTGCTCGCCGCGCAGCGACTGTGCCTTGCTGTGCAGGAGACCTTCGCCGAGGACCCGGTGCCGGTCACGATCAGCTTCGGCGTGGCCTGCTTTCCCACTCATGCCCACACGTCCGCGTCGCTGCTTCGCACCGCAGACGAGGCGCTGCAGATCGCCAAGCGCCTTGGTGGCAGTCGCGCCGCGGCACACAACCCCGCGGCCGCCCTGGCCCACGGCATCGGCGCGGCGCGGCGCGACATCGAGGCCGAGCGGTTCCTCTCGCTCATGCTCGACCTGGCCGAAGCGGTCGATCTGCGCTTCAGCGGCAGCGCGAGGCATTCGGAGACCGTCGGCCGCTACGCCGAGATGGTCGCCAGAGAGCTCGAGCTGGGCGAAGAGAGGACCGCCCGCGTGCGGCTTGCGGGCATGCTCCACGACATCGGCAAGATCGGCGTGCCCGACTCCATCCTGCGCAAGAAAGGCCCGCTCACCGACGACGAGTTCGCGGTGATAAGGACCCACCCTGGCCTCGGCGCCCAGATCATCGACCACCCGAGCCTCGCCGACGTGAGCGTCTGGGTGGGCGCTCACCACGAGCGCCCGGACGGCCAGGGCTACCCGCGTGGATGCAGCGGCGACCAGCTGCCGTTGGAGGCGAGGATCCTCGCCGCGGTCGACGCATACGAGGCGATGACCAGCGACCGCTCCTACCGCGACTCGATCGGCCACACCGCCGCGCAGGCCGAGCTCGCCCGCTGCGCTGGCAGCCAGTTCGACGAGCGCGTGGTCAGCGCGCTGATCGCGGCGCTCAGCAGGGAACCAGAGCGCGCCGAGGCTCCGCTGGTGGAGGCCTGATGTCCCTCAGCGGGGCAGACGCCAGCGAGCGCGCCTGGCTTCGCGTGCCAGGCGCCGCTCGTGACGGGCCTGCAGGCTCGCTTCCAGCGCCTGCAGGTTGGAGCCTGGGCCAAGCAGCGCCCAACCGTCCCTGACCACCGGCAGCAGCGTGAAGATGATCACCCAGATCGGCCAGAAGCTGCCGCTCGCCCCGGCGGCGATCCAGATCGCCACGCAGACGAGCGAGGCGGCGAGCGCGCCGCCTGACTCCTGCAGCAGCCGACGCCGCAGATGCGAGCGCCGCGCGGTCAGCGCCCTCCTGGCGGCCGCCGAGCTGACGGGCAGGTCGGCGCGCAGCGCGTCGAGATCAGCGCGCGTCTTTGCGCTGTAGACGGCGTCCAGACGCTCGTCGAGCTCCTCGGTGGTCAGGCGTCCAGCGACGGTGTGCTCGCGCAACTCCTCGATCGCGCCTTCGCGCTCCTGATCTGAGACCCGCAGCTTGCCGGGATCGGCCATCCCATGAATTTAGTGGTTGAGATCCCAGCCGGCGCATGCGCCGGCTGGCGGGGTCGCACATGTGCGACCCCGGGCAGGGCCGCATGCGGCCCTGCCTGCCAAGGTATTCAGGCCTTCTCCAGCGGAGCCATCGTCAGACCCGCCCCCTTCAACTGCTCCCAGTAGTGCTCCGCGGGCTCCTTCTCGCCGGTGTAGACGATCGCCTGGCCGGAATTGTGGATCACGTTTGCGATCTGGTGTCCCTGCTCGAGGCTCACGCCCGGGATGAAGCGCGCGAGCGTGCGCGCCACGTGCTCGAAGGTGTTGTGGTCGTCGTTTCGCACGATGACCCGCCAGGGGCCGCCCGTGCCG
This sequence comes from uncultured Actinomycetota bacterium, assembly GCA_963790265.1. GTDB lineage: Bacteria > Actinomycetota > Thermoleophilia > Solirubrobacterales > Solirubrobacteraceae > Palsa-744. The sequence goes on along the minus strand of CAWBNT010000001.1, from coordinate 1,166,524 downwards.
CTTCCCGGCCCCCCCACGCGCGGCTTCTCGATCGTCTCCTGCATGAGGGCGCAAGGATAGAGACGCGAGCGCGTCAGGCGCAAGCAGGGACCGACTCAGAGGGCCGCGCGCTCGAGGTAGCGCCGCATCCCGGCGTAGCACTGATCCGGTGGCATCGCCTGCGTGTAGGCGGGCAGCGTGGCGACGGCCCGCCGTGAGATCTTCTCCTCGAGCGCCGCCGCAAAGCGCTCTTGATCGCCCTCGCGCGCCCAGCTCTCCATCTCGGCGAGGCTCTCCCTCATCTGCGAGATGTGCGCGGAAACATCCTCGTATTGGCCGAAGTGGGTCAGCGCAAGCGCTCGCGGCCTCCAGCCCTCCAGCGCCTCGAGCGAGGCGCGCCAGGCGGGCAGATCGATGTCCGGTGGCGGTGTGGGAGCGAAGACCGGGCCCTGCTCTGAGATCCGCACCCCCGCCACGTCCCCGCAGATGGCAGTGTGGCTCTCCTCGTGCAGATATGTGACGTGGTGGGAGGCGTGGCCCGGCGAGTAGGCGACCTGGAAGCCCGGCAGCCGCTCGCCGCCGGCAAGCACCCTCACCCGGTCCTCTGGCACGGGCAGCATCTCCCCCCAGAGCCGCTGCATGTCATCTCCGTAGAGCCTGCCGGCGCTCGCGAGCAGCTTTGCGGGGTCGATCATGTGGCGCGCCCCGCGCTCGTGCACCCACACCTCCTCGATCTCGGGGAACCGGGCCAGCAGCGAGCCCGTGGCGCCGGCGTGGTCGAGATGGATGTGGGTGAGCGCGATCACGCGCGGCGGGCGCCCATCGAGCGCCGCGAGCAGCGTCTCCATGCAGCTCTGCGGCCCTGGATCGATCAGCACGTCCCCTATCAGCCAGGTGCCGATCACGCGCTCGCGGCCCAGGTGCATGAGGTCGATCGGCCGCATCGCTCGCAAACCCTACAATTGTGGGCATGAGCGAGAGGTCCAGCTCGCGCCTGCCGCAACCCGACAGGCCTTGGATGATGCGCACCTACGCCGGTCACTCGACCGCGAAGGCATCGAACGAGCTCTACCGGCGTAACCTCGCCAAGGGCCAGACCGGGCTCTCGGTCGCCTTCGACCTGCCCACCCAGACCGGCTATGACCCAGACGACGAGCTCTCGCGCGGCGAGGTCGGCAAGGTCGGCGTGCCGGTCGCCCACCGGGGCGATATGGAAGCGCTGATGGAGGACATCCCGCTCGGCGAGATGAACACCTCGATGACGATCAACGCCACCGCCGCCTGGCTGCTCGCCCTCTACATCGTGGCCGCCGAGAATCAGAGCCCACCCACCCCGCAGGAGCAGCTGCAGGGCACCACCCAGAACGACATCATCAAGGAGTTCCTGGCCCGCGGCACCTACGCCTTCCCCCCGGGCCCCTCGATGCGGCTGATCGCGGACATGATCGCCTACACCGTCGAGCACGTCCCGAAGTGGAACCCGATCAACATCTGCTCCTACCACCTGCAGGAGGCCGGCGCCACCCCCGAGCAGGAGATCGCCTACTCGATGAGCAACGCGATCGCCGTGCTCGATGCCGTCAAGGATCGCCTCGGCGACCAGGCCGACCAGAGCATGGGCCAGGTCTTCGGGCGAATCTCCTTCTTCGTCAACGCCGGTGTGCGCTTCATCGAGGAGCACGCCAAGCTGCGGGCGATGTCGATCCTGTGGGAGGAGCTTGGGCGCGAGCGCTACGGCGTCACCGACGAGAAACAGCTGCGCTTCCGCTACGGCGTCCAGGTCAACTCGCTCGGCCTCACAGAGGCCCAACCGGAGAACAACGTCCAGCGGATCGTGCTGGAGGCGCTTGCCGTGACCCTCGGGCGCAACGCCCGCGCGCGCGCGGTCCAGCTGCCCGCGTGGAACGAGGCGCTCGGCTTGCCGCGCCCCTTCGACCAACAGTGGTCGCTGCGCATCCAGCAGGTGCTGGCCTACGAAACCGACATCCTCGACTACCCGGACATCTTCGAGGGCTCGCGGGTGATGGACGGCCTCGTCGCCGAGCTGCTCGAGAAGGCGCGCGCCGAGATTGCGGTGGTCGCCGAGCACGGTGGCGCTGTGCAGGCGGTCCCCTACATGAAGGGCGCGCTGGTCGAATCCCACCGCGAGCGCATCCGCCGAATCGAGTCCGGCGAGCAGGTCGTCGTGGGCCAGAACCGCTTCACCGAAACCGAGATCTCCCCGCTGACCGCCGATGCCGAGGGCGGCATCCTGGTCGTGGACCCCGCCGTGGAAGCACAGCAGATCGAGGCGCTGCGCCAGTGGCGCAGCGGCCGCGACCAGGCGGCCGTGGACGCGGCGCTCGCCGAGCTCGCCCGCGTGGCGGCCGACGAGAGTCCCGAGCGCGAGAACCTGATGATCCCGACGATCGCCGCCGCGCGAGCGGGCGCGACCACGGGAGAGTGGGCGGCGGCGCTGCGCAAGGTCTTTCGCTCCTACCACGGCCCGACCGGCGTCGGCGAGGCGAGCGCGGGCGTCGACGGACCCGAGCTGGAGGAGCTGCGCGAGCAGGTCGCGGCGCTGACCGAGCGTCTCGGGCGGCGCCCGAAGATCCTGGTCGGCAAGCCGGGTCTCGACGGCCACTCCAACGGCGCGGAGCAGATCGCGGTGCGAGCGAGGGACATCGGCATGGACGTCGTCTATGAGGGCATCCGCCTGACCCCTTCTCAGATCGCCCGCTCAGCCGCCGACGAGGGAGTCCACGTGATCGGCCTCTCGATCCTCTCCGGCTCACACAGGGAGCTGATCCCAGCGGTGATCGACGCGCTGCACAAGGACGGCGTCGATGCTCCCGTCGTGATCGGCGGCATCATCCCCGAGCAGGACGTCGCGCCGCTGAAGCAGGCCGGCGTGGCAGCCGTCTACACCCCGAAGGACTTCGACATCTCCAAGATCATGCGGGAGATCGTCGAGCTGGTGAGCGAGCACGCCGGCGTCCCCACCTCGGCGTAGGCGCTGCCCGCGGATGAGCAGCGGCATGGAGCTCGGCAGGCGGCTGCGGGAGCGCGATCTCAGCGCCGCGCCCGCCGTCCTGAACCTGCTGGAGAGCACGACCGACGCCGACCGCGAGCAGGCGCTCGTGCTCTTGATCGAGGTCTCCCCCGCGGAGCTCGGCCATGAGCCGCCGGGTCACATCGTCGGTGTGACCGGGCCGCCGGGCGCCGGCAAGTCCACGCTGCTCTCGGCGCTGCTGCGCTGCTGGCGGGGTCGCGGCAAGTCGGTCGCGATGCTCGCCGTCGATCCAAGCTCGCGCGCTTCCGGCGGCTCACTGCTCGGCGACCGCGCGCGGATCGAGTTCGATCCGGCGGACAGGGAGGTCTTCATCCGCTCCACCGCCGCCGGCGAACGGCTGGGCGGACTGGCGTGGGGCACGCGCGCCGCCGGCCAGGCCCTGGCCACCGCCTTCGACGTGGTGGTGATCGAGACCGTCGGCGTCGGCCAGGCGGAGACCGATATCGCCGACGCCGCCGACGCGGTCGTGGTCGTCGTGCAGCCCGGCAGCGGCGACGTGCTGCAGTTCCTGAAGTCCGGGATCATGGAGATCCCCGACGTGCTCGTCGTGACCAAGGCCGACCTCGGCCAGGTCGCGCTCAGCGCCCGTCGCGATCTGAACGCCGCGCTGCGCTCGCTCGGCCGGCGGGAGACCCCCGTGCTCGCAGTTTCCTCGCTGCCTCCGCCAAGAGGGATCGAGGAGCTCGTGGAGGCGATCGACGCCCACTGGCAGGCACTCGACCTGCCCACGCGCCGCTTCGCCGCGCGTCGCTCCGCCGCACTCGCGGACTTCGCAACCGAGCACGGGATGGCGGCCCTGCGCGCCCTTGGCGGCCGCCGTGTCGTCGATCGGTGGCTGGCCGGCCTCGACCCGCAGCTCGGCGGGCCCGAGCTCGAAGAAGCTCTGCTGTTCCGGCTCCAAGAGGCACAGCGGGACGCACGCTTCAGCTGAGCCCTCAGATCCGCAGGCCGATCGACCAGGACGCGATCGCTGGCACGGCGCGCTGGCGCCCACGATGAGCGACCCGTATGCTGCACCCGTGGCCACAGGCTGCTTCATCTCGACCGGACACTCGCTGAAGCCGGCGATCGAGCGCGTCAAGCTCGCCGAGTCGCTCGGCTATGAGTCGGTCTACACGACCCACATCGCCGGCCGTGAGTCGCTGACGGTCCTGACTGCCTATGCGATGTCCACCTCGCGCATCAGGCTCGGCAGCGGCGTGGTACCGATCTACAGCCGCACGCCGGCGACGATGGCCCAGACCGCCGCGACGATCGACGATCTCTCCGACGGGCGCCTCACGCTCGGTCTCGGGGTCTCCCACCGGCCGGTCGTGGAGGCCTGGCACGGGCAGAGCATCGACAAGCCCGTCAAGGAGATGCACGAGTACGTCGGGATCGTGCGAGCGATCCTGCGCGGCGAAAGCCCGCCTCCCGGCGAGAAGTGGCATTCGAGCTTCCGCCTGATGGGCCTCGACCCAAGGCCGCAGTTGCCGATCTACGTCGCCGCGCTCTCGCCGATGATGCTGCGCCTGGCGGGCGAGGTCGCCGACGGCGTGATGCTCTGGCTGTGCAGCCCGAGCTACATCCGCGAGGTCGTCGTCCCTCAGGTCGCCGAGGGCCGAGAGCGAGCCGGCAAGACCCTGGAGGGCTTTGACATCGTGGCCGCTGTGCCGGCGGCGCTGACCGCGGAGGTCGATGAGGCCCATGCCGCACTGCGCCGCGACCTGCTGCCCTACTTCGGGCTGCCCTTCTACAGGGCGATGATCGAGCGCAGCGGCTTTGGCGCCGACATCGAGGCATTCGACGCCGCAAGCGGCGATGTCGCCGGCATGCAGGCGGCGATCTCCGACGGGTTCCTCGACGAGCTCGGCGCGATCGGCGACCAAGCAGCGGTCAAGGCCGGCGTGGAGCACTACCGGCAGGCCGGTGCGAGCTCGCCCTGCGTCGGTCCCGTGGCCCAGACGGACTTCGAGGCCACGCTGCGCGCCGCGATCGCCTGAGTCGCACTGAGGCGATTGCCGGCGGGCAGGTGGTGCTCACCATGCGCCTCAGGCCGACCCTCAGCCCGACGCGCGCCTACAATGGGCACATGGAGGGCTCGACGTCGGAGACCAGCGCCCGTAGCTGGCTGCGCTGCTATCGCTGCTGGTCACAGAACCTGGAGGTCCAGGTTCACTACGAGGGGATCCACAAGATCGACCCCGAGAGCGGCGAGCGCTCGGAGATCGTCGACGAGCTGGAGGAGGCCGTCGTGCAGTGCCTCGACTGCATGCACGACCAGCCCCATCTCGGCTTCGCCAACGGCCGCGTGGAGCCGATCGAGGATCGCTGGGAAAGAATGATCGTCGGTACCCCCTGGGTGGCCTCGTGCACCGTCACGGTCGATGCCGACGACGTGGAGAGCTGCTCGGGCCCGGAGGCCGGCGACGCGCTTGCCTATGCCGCCTTTGGCGAGCACGGCGTGCGCGAGTTCTTCACCCATGTGCGCTTCCACAAGCACGAGGACGACTCCACGATCGTCGTGCACCTGCTGGTCGAGCTGTATGCGCGATCGCTGGAGGAGGCGACCGAGGTACTCGAAACCACCGCTCGCGGCGCCCTTACGATCACATCGTTGGCGGAGGAGTCACGCCCCCCGCGGCCACCGAGGGCGCCCACGGCCACGAGTAGCCCTGGAAGGTCTTTCAAAATAGGCGGTGCGGTCGGGGTGTGCCTGGACCAAGCTGGGCGACGCGGGACGGCGCAGCGCGTGCCGGTGGCAGGTGCAAGCCGTCACGTGGCGATCCAGCGCTTGGGATCGAGTCCGCCCACCCCCGCATCCGGGCGTGACGATCTTTTTGAAAGACCTTCTTAGGGCGCTGAGCGGCGAGCGCCCCTCCTGCTCGCGCTCGCGGCTCAGCCGCCGGCGAGCCGTGATTCCAGCGCCTTGAGCTGCTCGTGCAGCTGACTCGGCAGGCGCTCGAACTTGCCGAGGTGCTCGTGGAAGTGGGGTAGCTGAGCCTTCCACTCCTCCACGTCGACCTCGAGCAGCTGCTCCATGTCGCTGTCCGGAACGTCGAGCCCTCTCACGTCGATCCCGTCCACGCCCGTCGGCGGGACGTGGCCGATCGGCGTCGCCTGCGCTGCGCCGTGCCCGGCGCAGCGGGCGAAGACCCAGGCGAGCACGCGCGAGTTCTCGCCATAGCCGGGCCACAGGAAGCGGCCGTCGGAGTCCTTGCGGAACCAGTTGACGTAGAAGATCTTCGGCAGCTTGCCCGCCTGCGCCTGGCGCCCGATCTTCAGCCAGTGAGCGAAGTAGTCGCCCATGTTGTAGCCGCAGAACGGCAGCATCGCGAAGGGGTCGAAGCGTAGCTCGCCGACCTTGCCGGCGGCCGCGGCGGTCTTCTCCGAGCTCATGATCGAGCCGAGGAAGACGCCGTGCTCCCAGTCGAGCGCCTCGGTCACCAGCGGCACCACGCCGGAGCGGCGACCGCCGAAGAGGATCGCATCGATCGGCACGCCGGCCGGGTCCTCCCACTCCGGAGCGATCGCCGGATCCTGGGAGGCGGGGGTCGTGAAGCGGGCGTTTGGATGCGCGGCCGGCGCCTGCACCTCAGGCGTCCAGTCTTTGCCGTGCCAGTCGGTCAGGTGGGCGGGCGGCTCCGGGGTCATCCCCTCCCACCACACGTCGCCGTCATCGGTCAGCGCGCAGTTGGTGAAGATCGAGTTCTCCCTCAGGGTCTCGATCGCGTTCGGGTTGGTCTCCATGCCGGTTCCGGGCGCCACGCCGAAGAAGCCCGCCTCAGGGTTGATCGCGTAGAGACGGCCATCCTGACCGAACTTCATCCAGGCGATGTCATCGCCGATCGTCTGCACCTGCCAGCCGGTCAGGGTCGGGATCAGCATCGCGAGGTTCGTCTTGCCACACGCCGACGGGAACGCCGCTGCGATGTACTTCACATCGCCCTCCGGCGAGATCAGCTTCAGGATCAGCATGTGCTCGGCCATCCAGCCTTCCTCGTGGGCCATCGCCGATGCGATCCGCAGCGCGAGGCACTTCTTGCCGAGCAGCGCATTCCCGCCGTAGCCCGAGCCGTAGGACCAGATCTCGCGCGTCTCCGGAAAGTGGACTATGTACTTGTTCTCGGCGTCGCAGGGCCAGGGCACGTCCTCGATGCTCTCGCCCGAATCGGAGAGCAGCGGCATCCCGACGGAGTGCAGGCACGGCACGAACTCGCCGTCTTGCCCAAGGGACTCGAGCGCGCCGGCGCCCATCCGGGTCATGATCCGCATGCTGACCGCGACGTAGGGCGAGTCGGTCAGCTGAACCCCGATCTGGCTCTTGTCGGAACCGAGTGGGCCCATCGAGAAGGGAACGACGTACATCGTGCGCCCGCGCATTGCCCCGGTGAACAGCTCGGTCAGCGCTTCCTTCATCTCCGCCGGATCTCGCCAGTTGTTGGTCGGGCCGGCATCCTGGGCGTGTTTGGAGCAGATGAAGGTCCTGTCCTCGACGCGAGCCACGTCACCAGGGTCTGAAAGCGCCAGGTAGGAACCGGGACGCTTCTCCTCTGAGAGTCGCTGGAAGGTGCCCGCCTCGATCAGCGTCTCGCAGATGCGCTCGTACTCCTCCTTGGAGCCGTCGCACCAGTGGATGCCACTGGGTTCGGTGAGTGCCGCCACCTCCTCTACCCATGCCAGAAGGCGCTTGTGCGTGGTGGGGGCGGGGGCGGTGGTCGACATGGCGTGCGAGCGGCTCCTCTGTGTCGCAGGAACGTGCCTCGATTGGCGCGGCCGGCGCCGTACGCGGCGCCGAGAACGGAAAATCGCCCTTGGGGGGCGATCAAGGCAGACTATCGCACGAGACGCCTGAGGTTCTCCGTGGCAAACCCTCAGGCCGCTCAGTGGCAGCCCGCGAAGAAGCGGCGGACGGCCTCCCTTCTGGGGCGAAGCGGCAGCCGCTCACCGAGCCGGAGCAGGCTCGCCTGCGGCCGAGCTCCCACAAAGCGTTGCGGCAGATCTACTCGACGTTTCCGTCCGCCGCCGGCGCGGGGCGAGCGGAGTCCGGGCTCTTGCGGGGCACGAGCACGAGCCGCTTGAACTCCGCCACCAGGGTGCCGTCCTGGTTGTAGACACGCGTGTGCACCTTCACGGTGCCGCGATCGGGCTTGCTGCGCGACTCCCTCTTCTCCAGCACCTCCGACTCCACGAACAGCGTGTCGCCGTGGAAGACGGGAGCAGGATGGCTGAGTTCTTCGGTGGCAAGGTTCGCGATCGCCTTTCCGCTCACATCGGAGACCGACATGCCGAGCGCGAGCGAGTAGACCAGCGGCCCGACGACGACGTTGCGGCCCTGCTGGGAGCCGGCGGCATAGACGTCGTTGATGTGCAGCGGATGGTGGTTCATCGTGATCAGGCAGAAGAGGTGGTCGTCCGCCTCGGTCACGGTCTTCGCGGGCCAGTGCTTATAGACGTCGCCGACCTCGAACTCCTCCAGGTAGCGGCCGTAGGGATGGGCGCCGCTGGCCTCGCGGGAAGCCTGATCGGTCTCCACGGATGGGGGCTGGACGGTCTCGGTATTGCTCATGGATCTGTCGGGTTCTCCTCGTGTGGGGTCGGCCATCACTCTAGAGATCGCTCGCCGCGCACGCGAGGCGATACGGTTCAGAGCACGCGAAACGGAAACCAAACCAGCAAAACGAGCGCCCAACCAAAACCAGCAAACGAGGAGAGACCGATTTGCGCAACCCGCGAGCCTTCGAGACGCCCCTGGCGATCGGCGCCCCCACGCCCGCCAAGGAGATACCTGTCAAGCCATCGAGGATGATCCACTTCCTCGACTTCTCAAACGAGAAGATGGTCGCGAAGGTGCCGGACATCGCGCCGAAGGTGGACATCCTGCTCGGCAACCTCGAGGACGCGGTGCCCGTGGACCGCAAGGAGGCGGCGCGCGCGGGCCTGATCAAGGTGGGCCGCGAGATCGATCTCGGCGACACCGCGCTGTGGACGCGCGTGAACGCGCTCGAGTCTCCCTGGGTCCTTGACGACCTCACCCAGCTGGTGAGCGAGATCGGCGAGAAGCTCGAGGTGATCATGGTGCCGAAGGTCGAGGGCGCCTGGGACATCCACTACGTCGATCGTCTGCTCGCCCAGCTGGAGGCCAAGGCGGGCCTCTCCAGGCCAATCCTCGTCCATGCGATCCTAGAGACCTCCCTCGGCGTGGCGAACCTCGAGGAGATCGCCGCGGCATCCCCGCGCATCCAGGGAATGAGCTTCGGGCCGGCCGATCTGGCCGCCTCGCGGCGGATGAAGACCACGCGCGTCGGCGGCGGGCACCCCGGCTACCGCACGATCGCCGACCCCGACCCGAACGACCCCGACGCGCCGCGCGCCAGCTACCAACAGGACCCCTGGCACTACTCGATCGCGCGCATGGTCGACGCCTGCACCGCCGTGGGCGCGCTGCCCTTCTACGGCCCCTACGGAGACATCAGGGACACACTCGGCTGCGAGACCCAGTTCCGGGCCGCCTTCCTGCTCGGCTGCGTGGGCGCGTGGTCGCTGCACCCGGGCCAAATCGAGATTGCCAAGAAGGTCTTCTCCCCCGATCCCGAGGAGGTCGCCTTCGCCAAGAAGGTGATCGAGGCGATCCCAGACGGCCGGGGCGTGCACATGATCGACGGCAAGATGCAGGACGACGCCACCTGGAAGCAGTGTCAGGTGATGGTCAAACTCGCCGAGATGCTTGCGCACAAGGATCCGGAGCTGGCCGAGCTCTACGGGTTCGCCCCCGCCACGGCGTAGGCTGCGAGCGCCGCCACCGAGCCCGCGTCGATCACCCGTTTGGCGGGTTCTCTCATGCGGGCGAGCAAAACAGCTTGCGCCCCGGGACGCCGAGCCCTATAGGCTTCGCGATCCTAACCAGAAGACAACACTTCCCTCACCCCCGCCCACCATCGACCCTGGACACCCCCGCGAATGCGATTCTTCGAGTACGAGGCGCGCGAGATCGTCAAGCGTGCCGGCATACCAGTAACCGACTTCGGCTTCGCCACAGAGCCCTCGCAGGCACGTGAGATCGCGCAGCGGATCGGCGGCCCAACGGTCGTAAAGTCCCAGGTCCTGACCGGCGGCCGGATGAAGGCCGGCGGCGTCAAGTTCGCCGACTCCCCAGAGGAGGCCGAGAACTATGCGCGCGACATCCTCGCCCTGGAGATCAAAGGCCACATGCCCCGCGGCGTGCTCGTGGACCCGAAGGCGCAGGTCGAGCAGGAGTACTACGCGGGAGTGGTATGGGATGGGCTGCGCAAGCAGCCGGTGATGATCTTCTCTCCCGTCGGAGGCATCGACATCGAGCAGGTCGCAGAGGAGCAGCCGGACAAGGTCGCCCGCAGGCATTTCTCGAACATCCTGCCCTTCTCGGAGTTCATGGCCAAGGAGGCGATCGCCTCCACCGGCGTGACCGGCAGCGCGCTGAACAAGCTGGTCCCAATCCTCGCGCGACTGGCGAAGCTGTTCGTAGAGAACGACATGACTCTCGCGGAGATCAACCCGCTCGGACGCCTTGTCGACGGCTCCTTTGTCGCGCTGGATGCCCACATGGACATGGAGAACGAGGCGCGCGGCCGCCACGCCAAGCTGCTCGCCGATCTCGGCGTCGGCAACGAGGAGACCCGTCAGGCGCGTGAGGCGACCCCGTTCGAGATCGCCGGCGAGGAGGTCGACGCGCAGGACCATCGCGGCGTCGCGGGCAACGTGACCGAGTTCGACGGCAACCTCGGGCTGGTGATCGGCGCGGGCGGTGGCTCGCTGACGCTCTTCGACGCGGTCCGCGCCCACGGCGGCAAGCCGGCCAACTACTGCGAGATCGGCGGCAACCCGTCAGTCGCCAAGGCATGCGGGCTGGCCAAGCTGGTGCTCAGCAAGCCTGGCGTGGACAAGATCGCGGTGATGATGTCGATCGTCTCGAACACGCGGGTGGACATCGTTGCGCGCGGAGTGATCAAGGCGTGCCTGGAGCTCGGCTTCGACCCTGCGGAGAAGATCGCGATCTTCCGCATCCCCGGCGCCTGGGAGGAGGAGGGCTTCAGGATCCTCCAGAAGTACGGCGTCGAGTACGCCGACCGCTCCGTGTCTCTCAACGAGGCTGCGCGCCGCGCAGTGGAACGTATTGGATCCCTCCCACCCGAGGTGGCCGCGTGAGCATTCTGATCGACACCGATACGACGTTCGTCGTCCAGGGCATCACCGGCCGCGAGGCCGTCAACCTCACACGCGAGTGCCTGGACTACGGCGCCGGCGCAAAGGTGGTCGGCGGCGTGACGCCGGGGCGCCTTGGCCGCGAAGTCCACGGCGTGCCCGTCTTCGACACGGTCGCGCAGGCCGTCGCCCACCATGGCGCGCGGATTCAAGGCTCGGTTGTGACGGTCCCCCCCGCCTTCACCAAGGACGCCGTCTTCGAGGCGATCGAGAACGGGGTCAGGCTGATCGTGATCGTGACCGAGCGCATCCCCCGCCGCGACGTGGCGGCGATGGTCGAGCTCGCCGCGCTGCGCGGCGCGCGCATCATCGGCCCCAACTGCCTCGGGATCATCGTCCCCGACGTGATCAAGATGGGCGGGATCGGCGGCCCAGCGCGCAACGCCGCGCAGGCCTACACCCCCGGCCCGATCGGCGTGATCTCACGCTCGGGCGGAATGACGACCGAGATGTCCTCGACGCTCTCCGCGGCGGGCCTTGGCCAGTCCACGGCGGTCTCGATCGGTGGCGATGCGATCATCGGCTCCTCCTATGCGGAGCTGATGCCGCTCTTCGAGGCCGATGCGCAGACCCAGGGCATCGTGATCTACACCGAGCCCGGTGGGCGCATGGAGGCCGAGCTCGCGCACTGGGTGACAGAGCACAAATCCCGCCTGCCGATCGTCGCCTTCATGGCGGGCCGTTTCATGGACGAGATGCCGGGCATGAGCTTCGGCCACGCGGGCACGATCGTCGAAGGCAAGGCGGACACCGCCTCGGAGAAGATCGCCCGCCTCGCGGAGGCCGGGATCACGGTCGCCGAGCGGATCGAGGACATCCCAGGGCTGATTGCCGAGAAGATCGAGGCTCGCGGCGCTGGGACCGCAGCTGGGGCGCAAGGAGGTCTCTCATGAGAAGCGACGGGACATTCATCGCAGTCGAGGTGCAGGACGCCGCGGTCGCGGACGCATCGATCGCCCAGAGGCTGACGGACGCCTGCCCGGTGGATATCTTCGCCCAGGATCAGAGCGGGAGCCTTCAGATCGTGGAGGGCAACCTCGACGAGTGCGTGCTCTGCCGGCTCTGCATCGATGCTGCGGGTGACGCGGTGAAGGTGATCAAGCTGTACGACGCCGGCGCTCTGCTCGTCTAGGCCGGCGGCAGCAGATCACCGCCAGATGAGGCGCACCATCAGCCCGATCGCGCTCGCAGCGCTTGCGCTCTGCACCGCGGTCGCGCTCGCCGCCTGCGGAGGCTCCAAAGCGCCGAGCGCGAGCAGCGCCACGGCGCCGGCATGCCTGCCGAGCAGCCTCCAGCACGACGCGAGCCTGCCTGGCGGGGTGAGCGTCTCCCCCGCGCCCGACAGCGTGACCGCCAACCCCGCCACCCAGATCAGCTTCCTGGGAGCGCCCACGAGCACGATAAGCGAAGTCTCGGTGCAGGGCTCGAAGACCGGCGCACATCCAGGTCACCTGGAGAGCTTCTCGCAGGGTGACGGTGCGAGCTTCGTGCCGAGCAAGCCCTTCGCCACCGGCGAGACCGTGACCGTCCACGCGACGGTCTCCGGACACAGAGACGAGATCTCCTTCCGCATCGACACCCCGTACCCGACGGCAAGCGTGCCACCATTCCCGAACCCGACGGCTTCATCCTCCGAATATGAGACCTTCCGCACCCAGCCCGGGATACAGGCGCCGACCCTGACCGTCACGACACCCGACAGTGACCCTGGAGCGGGTGACATCTTCACCAGCAACGGCCCCGGCCCCGGCAGCTACGGCGCGCTGATCTACGACCCGCAGGGACAGCTCGTCTACTTTCACCAGGTCTCCGGCGGTCTTACCGACGAGGACGTGAACGTGCAGAGCTACGAAGGCCACGAAGACCTCACCTTCTGGCAGGGAAAGGTGCTCGAATACGGATACGGAGACGGCGAAGACCTCGTGATGAGCCCCGCTTACCAAGTGATCGCGAAAGTTCACGGCGGAAACGGCCTGCAGGCCGACCTGCACGAGTTCCAGATCGGCCCGCACGACGTCGCCTACGTGACCGCCTTCAACCCGATCCGCTGCGACCTCTCCTCCACCGAAAAAGGACCGAAGAACGGTGTGATCCTCGACGCGGCGATCCAGGAGATCGACATGAAGACCGGGCTCGTGCGATGGGAATGGCACGCGCTCGACCACATCGCCGCCACCGAATCGGAGAACTCGCCGAGCTCACCCTGGGACTGGTTTCACATCAACTCGATCGACCCGCAGAGCGACGGAAACGTGTTCATCTCCGCCCGCAACACCTGGGCCGGCTATCAGATCCAGGAATCGACCGGCAACGTGCTCTGGCGCCTCGGCGGCCTGAAAAGCTCCTTCAAGATGGGACCGGGCACCAAGACCGCGTGGCAGCACGACGGGCGCATCCTGCCAAGCGGCGAAGTCAGCTTCTTCGACGATGGCTCAAACCCTCCAGAGCACAAGCAGTCTCGCGCCGTTCGAATCGCGCTCGACTTCGCTACGCGCGAAGCGCGCCTGACCTCGCAGATCACGCACTCCCCGCCGCTGCTGGCCGCAAGCCAGGGCAACGCACAGACGCTCCCCGACGGCAACCTGCTGATCGGCTGGGGCGGCGTGCCGCAGATCAGCGAGTACACCCAGGGCGGCGCGCTGCTATTCGATGCCCACCTGCCCTATCCGATGATCTTCTACCGCGCCTACAGGCACCCGTGGCAGGGCCAGCCGACCACCCCGCCGGCGATCGTGGCGACGCTCAACAACACAAGCGAAGAGACCATCGTCCACGCCAGCTGGAACGGAGCCAGCGGCGTGGCATCCTGGCGCATCCTCGCCGGTTCCTCTGCGAAGTCGCTGCAGGTGCAACAGACGGTGCCCTCCAGCGGCTTTGAAACGACCACGATCCTGCCGATGAAGTTCAAGCCCAACGGCTATGCCGAGGTGCAGGCGCTCGGCTCATCCGGCCAGGTGCTCGGCACCTCGCAGATGGTGAAGGTCGCCCCCTACTCGGCCTCGTTCACCAGCAAAGGCGGCGAAGGGTGAGCCCCTCCGCGATCAGTAGCCCGTTTTTTGGCCGTGAGGCTTTTTGTGGAGAGTTTGGGTGGAAGACGTCGAGCTGCTGGTCTTCGTTTCGCTGCCAGAGCCGGTTTTCGAGGATTCCCCACCGCACGCCGCGATCGCCAGGCTCGCCGCCGCGGCGGCAAGTACCGTTAGCATGGCGGACAACAGCGGGCGCTTCCTCATGGGCCGGACTCCTTTTGTCGGACGAAGACTTCGGCCCGCATGCTAACAGGAGCCCTGGGCGCCGATCTCGCCCTCAGACGGGCCGCCGAGGCGCACCGCAACGGGATCGAGGCTGATGCACGAGCACGAGAACACAGCAGATCAGGGTTCCGAGGGCTCAGTCGCCACGACCGTGCTGGGAGCCGATCGCGACCCCGCGCAGAGCGCCGAGCAGCGCCGTTCGCGGCTTCGCCGTCCCTCCGGCCAAGGACTGCTGCTGGCCGTCTGCTGCGTGGCGCAGTTCATGGTCATCCTCGACCTCAGCATCGTCAACGTCGCGCTGCCCCACATCCAGTCGGCGCTCGGCTTCTCCTCGCCGGAACTGCAGTGGATCGTCGACGCCTACTCGATTGCCTTCGCCGGCTTCCTGATGCTCGGAGGCCGCGTCGCGGACCAGTTCGGACATCGCAGGGTCTTCGTCGCCTCGCTAGCGATGTTCGCCCTCGCGTCCGCGATCGGCGGCGCCGCGCAGGGTCGCGAGATGCTGATCGCCGCCCGGGCGCTGCAGGGCTGCGCCGGCGCCTTCATGGCCGCCACCTCGCTTGCGGTGATCACCGCCTCCTTCAAGCCGGGGCCGCAGCTGCACCGCGCGATCGGCGCCTGGGCAGCGATGAACGGGCTCGGCGGCGCGGCGGGGATGCTGTTTGGCGGGGTGATCACCGAATTCTTGAGCTGGCGCTGGATCCTGCTGATCAATCCGCCGATCGGGCTCGCCGCCGCCGCTGTCGCGTACTACGTAGTTGCAGAACGCCGCCGGGTCAAGGCGGGAGCGAGCTTCGACGTGCTCGGCGCGGCACTGCTGACGATCGGCCAGATCGTGCTCGTCTTCGGCGTGGTCGAAGGTGGCCTGGTGGGCTGGGGCGCGGCAAGGGCGCTCGGGCCAATCATCGCCGGCGTGGCGATGCTCGTGACGTTCGGCTTCGTCGAGGCGCGCGTGGCCAAGGAACCGCTCGTGCCGTTCAAGGACCTGACCAAGACGCTGCGCGCGGCAAACCAGATCGTGCTGTTCTTCTCGGCCGCGCTGTTTGCGATGTGGTTCGTCAGCTCGCTCTACCTGCAGCAGGTGCTCGGCCTCTCGCCGCTGAAGACGGGATTGACCTTCCTGCCGATGACCATCGTGCTGGGGCTGCTCGCCCCGCGCGCCGGCCGACTGGTCGGCCGCTTCGGCGTGCGCCCGGTGCTCGGAAGCGGCCTCATCATGCTGGCCGCGGGGCTGCTGCTGCTGGCGAGAATCGAGCCCAGCGGGAGCGCAATCGTCTACGTCATGCTTCCTGGCCTGCTCGCCGCGGCGGGTATTGCGCTCTCGATCGTGCCCTCGACGATCGCGGCCACGCAGGGCGCAAAGGAGGGTCAGGCCGGCCTTGCCTCCGGGATGGTCAACACCTCGCGCCAGGTCGGCGGCGGGCTTGGCCTCGCGATCCAGATCACGCTGGCCACGCAGCTCAGCACCGAACTGATCGGATCCGGCCACCGAGTGCCGCTGTCGCTCACAGAGGGCTTCCGGCTGGCATACCTGATCGGCGCAGGCTGCGTCGCCTTTGCGGCGCTGCTGACCTTCCTGACGATGCCCAAGCCGAGCGCCGAGCACGCACCCGCCGCGCGACGGCTGGCTCTCGCCGCGCTCGCGTTCGTCGCCGTCTATGTCGCGGCTAACTTCGCGTTCGCCAACTCCCGCGGCGCGCCGATCGGCGCCTACCTGAAGCAGAAGACCTACAGCTTCGTCACCGAGCCCTCCCTGCACCCGCCAAAGATGCAGATCGAAGGGCACACCGACACGAGCAAGCTCGCGCCCGGCTACATCCTCAGCGCGAATTTCTACAACATCAACTACCCGCCGATGATCGGGCAGAGCGGCCCGATGATCCTCGATGACAAACTGCAACCGGTGTGGTTCAAGCCCGTGCCGGAAGACGTCGTCGCCAGCAACCTGGCGCTGCAGCAGTGGCAAGGAAAGCCCGCGCTGTCGTGGTGGCAGGGCCTTGTGACCAACACCGGCGCGATCGAAAGCGGCGAAGACATCGTCGTAAACCAGCACTACCAGCAGGTTGCGCGCGTCAAGGGCGCAGACGGCTGGAAGCTGACGCTGCATGAGATGTTGATCGAGGGCGAAGACGCCTGGGTGACCGCCAACAAGGACATACCCCACGACCTCTCCCCCTACGGCGGCGCCTACAACGGCGCGATGATCGACTCCGCGGTGCAGGAGTACAACCTGCGCACCGGCAAGCTGATCTACAACTGGGATGCCCTGAATCACATCCCGCTCTCCGACTCGCAGGCGACACTGCCGACCAACGGATTCCCGTGGGATGCCTACCACGTCAACGCGATCGACATGGTGAACAGCGAAACCTTCCTCGTCTCGATGCGCGACACCTGGGCCGCCTATCTGGTGAACATCAAGACCGGCAAGATCGAGTGGACGCTCGGCGGCCGCAAATCGAACTTCAAGCTCGGTCCCGGCGCCGAATTCCAGTGGCAGCACGACGTGAAGATGCAGCCCGGCGGTGTCGTGACGATGTTCGACGACCACTGCTGCCAGCTGACCGGTGGCGGCACATACGTAGAAGCGAGCGCGCCCTCACGCGGACTGGTGTTGAAGCTCAACGCAGCCACCCACACCGCCACGAAGGTCGCCGACTATGGCGTCGGCTACGAACTGGAAGCCGACTACATGGGCGATCTGCAGCCGCTCTCGAACGGCAACGTGATGGTCGGCTGGGGCTCGGAACCGTACCTCTCGGAGTTCACCTCACAGGACACGCCGGTGCTCGAAGGCAAATTCCCGAAGCCAGACCTCAGCTACCGCACCACGCTGGACCCGTGGGTGGGCTTGCCGCTCTATCCGCCGGTGGGAGCCGCCCGCAGCCAGGACGGCAAGGTGACCGTCTACGCGAGCTGGAACGGAGCCACGCGGGTGGCCTCCTGGCGGGTCCTGGCCGGACCCGCTGGCGGCGTGCTGGCGGTGGTCGCGAAAGCCACCAAGGCGGGCTTTGAGACCGCGATGCCGATCGGGCAGGGCTACGCACGCCTGGAGGTGCAGGCACTCGACGACGACGGCCACGTGATCGGGACCTCGAAGCCTTTCGCGATCGGTGGATGACGCCTGCCGCCCCGCCATCTGCCGTCCCAGCGCGTTGAGGCGGATGCCGTTCACCGCGCTGCTCGCCGGCGCGCTGCTCTGCGCCGGCCTCGCCGGCTGCGGGCAGACCAAAGTCCACACCAGCGCGTCTCTGCCAAGCGACGGCAGAGCCGCCGCGGCGGCCGCCGAAAATGCAGTCACGGTCTCACCGTTGCCAGGCACGCTCGACGCCTCCCCACGCACCCAGATCAGCGTCCTTGGCCCGAAGGGTACGATCGTGCGCAGCGTCCACGCCGTGGGCTCCAAGAGCGGCCTCCACGAAGGGCGGATCGAGGCCTATTCGACCGGCACCGGCGAGAGCTTCCTGCCGGTGCACCGCTTCCTGACCGGCGAGACGGTCGGCGTCTACGCCAAGGTGGTCGTGGACGGTCACGAAGAGAACGTCGGCACGAGCTTCAAGGTCGCCCGCGAAGCGGTGGAGCCGACCGCCGAGTTCCCGCACCATCCCGGCAACCCTGCCGAAGTGCTGCACTTCGCCTCCGATCCCAACCTGACGCCATCAGCCGTGAATGTGCTCACGCCCGCAAGAGCAGGCACCGCCCCCGGCGACTTCTTCCTGGCCCCTTACCAGGGCACGGGCTCGCCCGGCCCGATGATCGTCGCGCCGAGCGGCCGGCTGATCTGGTTTCACCCGCTGCCACCCGGCCTCTCGGCGACGAACTTCCAGGTCCAGGCATACGAAGGCAAACCTGTCCTCACCTGGTGGCAGGGCCGCATCCTCAAGCTCGGCTTCGGCCAGGGCGAAGACGTGATCTACGACAACTCCTACCAGCTCGTGAAGAGGATCAGAGCCGGCAACGGGCTGCACGCCGACCTGCACGAAATCAGGATCACCCCCGAAGGCACCGCCTGGATCGACGCCTTCTACCCGATCCACATGAACCTCGCCGGCCACCACGGCGTGGCAAACGGCGTGCTGACCGACTCGGTGGTCCAGGAGATCGACATCAGGACAGGCCTTGTGATGTGGGAGTGGCACGCGCTTGGCCACATCCCGCTCTCCAGCTCCTACAACCCCGACCCTGACAGCACCTACCCCTGGGACTACGCCCACGTCAACTCGATCGACCCGGATGGCAGGGGCGACGTGCTGCTCTCGGCTCGCAACACATGGACGATCTACGACGTGAACATCCACACCGGAGGCTTTCGCTGGCAGTTCGGAGACGGCGCGCACAGCAGCTTCGCGCTCGGCAAGGGCGTCCGCTTCTACTGGCAGCACGACGCCCAGTGGCAGCCAGGCGGCCTGATCTCGGTCTTCGACAACGGCTCCACACCGCCAAAGGAGAAGCAGTCCAGCGGGCTGCTGCTGCGTCCCGAAGAAAGCGGACACACGGTCACTCTCGTGAAGAGGCTCATCAACGGCAGCCGCAGGCTGCTCGCCTCCAGCCAGGGCAGCGTCCAGCAGCTCGCCGGCGGCGACTTGCTCCTCGGCTACGGCGAACTTCCCGACTTCACCGAGTTCGACTCCGGCGGCCGCATCCTCTTCGACGCCCGCCTCGGCAAGAACGTTCAGGACTTCAGGACATACGAGTTCCCCTGGAGCGCAACACCACATGAACCGCCGCAGCTCACAGTCGAATCCGGGGGACCCGGGATGATCGTCCACGCCAGCTGGAACGGCGCGACCGGCGTCTCCTCGTGGCGGCTGCTGAGCGGCTCCTCCGCAGGCACGCTGACGCCGGTGAGCACCGCAGGCGCAGGCGGCTTCCAGACCACGATGCAGGGACCGGCTGCGCCCTACGTGGAGGTTCAGGCACTGAACTCCGCCGGCCAGGCGATCGGCACATCGCCGCTTCAGCGAAGCTGAGGAGACGCCCGCGAAACGTTTCAGCCCGCCTGGCGTGGTGTTAGACTCGCCGGCAGGGTTCAACCGTGAAGGATAACTTCTCACTCATCATGATGTGCGTATTCCTGCTGGGGTCGCTTGCGTTCTTGGCCCAGCAGATCAGCGCCTACCACTAGGCGGACGTCGACCGGCTGGTCGAATCGGGGATGCGAGCGTAGTGACGGCCCGCACCCGCAGACTATGGGTCTGCTCTCCGCGAGCAGTCGCAGCGACTGGCGTTCTGTGGTCCCTTGCGTGCTCGTGCTAGCCGGCTGCCTGTCCTCGGAGGTTGCGCAGAGAGTCCTGATCGACTCGCGGTGGCAACGTGCGATGATGCGCGGCGGAAGGGCAACTTCGGATAGGAGAACGCAACGCTGTTCTCGTCGGCGCGCTCTGTATGGTCCCAGCCTCAGCGATCGCTGCGGGATCACCGGCTGGCAGCGTGCGCAATCCTTACCCGTGCGGTTCCTGGAGGATAGAAGGCACCCGCGGGAACGGACTCATCGGCGCCCAGAAGGGGGCGAAGGTGCCCTGGAAGAACAAGTCCGGAGCCTGCGCCTACGCCAAGAAGCAAATCAAGCACGCCTCCTGGCCAGAAGGCGGCCCACAAATCCCGGGCTGGAAATGCTCCAGCGAATACGGCACCGCGACGTGCACTCGCTCGAGGATCGAGATCCTCTTCGTGTTCCAGTAAGAGTCGGCCCCGGCCCAGCGGCATCCAAGCCCATCACTGCCTGCCAGACAACGTGATGGCCCCACTCATCTAGAGCGCGCGCCGGCGGCCACGGTCAACGCTCTTCCCGGTTCGGTCTGCGTCCTTGCCCGCTCGGGCGTCAGTTCGCGCGGGCGCGACGCAGGTTCTGGCGTTCCTGATGGCGGTCCACGACCGTCGCGATTAGGCGCAGGTACTGGGTTGGGCCGGTGGCGTGGGCCTTGCCGTAGGTGAAGGCCTCGATCCAATCTGGGACCTTCGCCTCCGCAGCCATCACATTGAAGAACTCGCGCCGCATGTCGATCCTGATCTGCGCGTCGGAGGCCGGTCCCTTGGCCACCGCGAAATCCGGCATCTGCAGCCGAAACTGCTGCGCGTCTCCGCGCCCACGCAGCTCGACCTCGAAGATCATCTTCAGCTGGGCCAGGGCAGGCACTTCGCCCACGAAGCGCCGCGCGGCCTGCTCGATCAATGCGCGGGCGTCCTCGGACATCAACGGCCCTCGCGCAGACGGTGAGGATGCCAGCGGCCTAGACGCAGCGCCATCAGATCCTGTTCCGCTCCAACAGCTTGCGCCCGATCACCATCCGCTGGATCTCCGAGGTGCCCTCGCCGATCAGCAGCAGCGGCGCGTCTCTGTAGAGGCGCTCGATCTCGTACTCCTTGGAGTAGCCGTAGCCGCCGTGGATGCGGAAGCTCTCCTCCACGCAGAAGCGACCGGCCTCAGAGGCAAACAGCTTCGCCATCCCCGCCTCCAGGTCGCTGCGCACGCCGGCGTCCTTCATGCGGGCTGCACGCAGCGTCAGCAGGCGCGCCGCGTCGACCTGCGTGGCCATGTCGGCGAGCTTGAACTGGATCGCCTGGTGCTCTGCGATCGGCTTGCCGAAGGTCTTGCGCTCCTGGGAGTAGCGCAGCGCGAGCTCGAGCGCGCGCTGGGCGATGCCCACGCCGCGAGCCGCGACGTTGACGCGACCGACCTCGAGCGCGTCCATCATCTGCGAGAAGCCCTTGTTCAGACCTGCCTCCTCGCCCCCGAGGATGTTCTGCGCTGGGCATTTGTAGCCATCGAAGACGAGCTCAGTGGACTCCACACCCTTGTAGCCCATCTTTTTGATCTTCGGCGGGACGTTCAGGCCCTCGTACTCGCCGGTGTTCTTCGAGACGCCGCCCTCCTTCTCGGCGATGAAGCACGTGAAGCCGCGATGCCTGGGCTGCGCCTCGGGATCGGTCTTCACGAGCACGAAGACCAGCGAGGACATCAGCCCGTTGGTGACCCACATCTTCTGACCGTTGATCTCGTAGGCATCGCCAACCTTCTTGGCGGAGCTCTTGATTGCCTGCACGTCGGAGCCGAGCTCGGGCTCAGAGAGCGAGAAGGCGGCCCTGATCTCGCCGGTGGCCATCCTTGGCAGGTACTTGCGCTTCTGCTCCTCGCTGCCGAACTTCATCAGCAGGTAGGAGCCGATGAAATGGGTGTTGATCACGCCCGAGATCGAGATCCAGCCGCGAGAGAGCTCCTCGACGATCATCGCGTAGGTGGTGAGGTCGAGCCCCATGCCGCCGTACTCCTCCGGGATCGTCACGCCGAAGAGCCCGAGCTCCTTCATCTGCTCGACGATCGGCTCGGGGAAGAGATCCTCGTGGTCGTAGTGCTCGGCGTTGGGGAGGATCTGCTCATCGGCGAACTGGCGCACCATCTCGGTGATCGCCTTCTGCTCGTCGGTCTTCTCTGTGTCCTTCGCGGCGGCTACGGCCATGCTCGGCAACGCTCCAGGGTCAAGGTCTTTGCGGATCGAGGGCGGGAGGCTGTCCTGCCAGGCCCAGCAGGCTGGGCCTCAGGGAGGATACCTATGGTCGCGCTGCGCGCGAAACGGCGACTATCGCGTCGATCTCCACCTTCGCGCCCAGTGGCAATGCCGCGACCCCGACGGTCGCCCGCGCGGGCGGCTCCTCTCCGAAGAAGGTGCCATAGACCTCGTTGATCTGGGCGAAGGCGGAGAGCTCGGTCGTATAGATCGTCAGCCGCAGGGCATCGGCAAGGCTCGCGCCGGCCTGCTGGCAGACCGCCTGCAGGTTCTGCAGGCAGCGGCGAGCTTGCTCAGCGGGATCCTCGGAGACGAGCTGGCCAGTCGCGGGATCGAGCGGTATCTGTCCCGAGCAGAACAACACCTGCGCGGACGCCCCAAGGTCGGCGAGCACCGCCTGGCTGTAAGGGCCCACGGCGGCTGGGGCTTCAGAGGAGATGACTACCTGGCGGGCATTGGACACGGCGCAAGCCTATCAGCGCAAATCGCAGCAACGGATGCCGAGCTGCCATCGCACGACCAAAGCGGATCGTTTAGATTCTCACCTGTGGAATGGGTCGCCGGGAAGCTCCCGATCGTCGTGCTCGCGGCGGCCGCACTGGGGCTCGTCGCAGCGCTGCTCGCGAGCACCGCAGAGGCGCAGATCGCCTTCGCGCCATGCGCGAACAGTAACGAGATGGCATGCGCGCACCTCACCGTTCCGCTTTCCCCCACCGGCGCCGCGGCCGGCACGGTGAGCCTCGCGATCAGGCGTCGCCGTGCGCCAGTCGGAGAATCGCGCACAGCGGTGATCGCTTTGGCGGGCGGCCCGGGGCAGGCGGCGATCCCATTCACCGAAACCTTCGCCGAAGTCCTCGGCCCAATCCTCTCCACGCGCGACCTGATCGTCTTCGACCAGCGCGGCACTGGCCTCTCCGGCGCGCTCAAATGCAAGGCGATCGGCTCGCAGGACGACGGATCCCCGTCGCAGGTGGTCAGGCGCTGCGCGCAGCAGATCGGGTCAAGCCGAGGCTTCTATACGACCGCCGAAACCGTCGCCGACATCGAAGCGATCCGGATCGCGGGCGACTACGAAAAGCTTGTCCTCTACGGCACCTCCTATGGCACGAAGGTCGCTCTGCAATATGCCCAGCAGCACCCCTCGCACGTGGAAGCCCTTGTCCTCGACTCGGTCGTCGCGCCGGAAGGCCCCGAACCACTGGACCTGGACACCTTCGCGGCCGTGCACCGAGTGCTGTGGGAGCTGTGCGCCTTTCACGGCTGCGCCCACATCACTGCGAACCCCGTGAGGGATTTGCGCAAGCTGGTATCTCACATCGGCCGCCACTCCCTCCCAGCGACCGTGTTCGACGGCAACGGCGATCGCCACACGATCCACATCGGCTCCGCCGCAGTGCTCGGGATGCTCGTGGCCGGAGATCTCGACCCGGTCCTGCGCGCAGAATTCCCCGCCGCGATCCACGCCGCATCAGAGGGCGACACCGCCCTGCTCGGCCGCCTGTACGTGCACGCAGAGACCGACGAAGAAGAATCCGAACAAAGCAGCGACCCGGCGTTCGATAATCCGCTCTACTTCGCGACGATCTGCGAAGAGGAGCCCTTTCCATGGAGCAGAGACGCAAGCCCCAAGCAGCGACTCCTCGAAGCTCTCACCAAGATCGAATCGCTGCCGGCAAGCGCCTTCGCTCCCTTCACACGGCGCGACGTGCTGCCTTTGAGCGACATGCCCATCTGCGCAGAATGGCCCTTCTCCCGGCCGGCTCCCCCGATAGGCGTCGGTCCTCTGCCGAGCGTGCCGACGCTGATCGTCTCGGGGGCCGAGGACCTGCGCACCCCTACCGCAGGCGCGCGTTCGGTGGCGAGTCGCATCCCCGACTCACAGCTGCTGGTCGTGCCGAACACAGGTCACTCCGTGCTGACAACCGAGCCGGGAGCGTGCGCGCTCGACGCTCTTCGCGCCCTCTTTGCGCATCACACGATTCGCGACTGCAAGGCCAAGGCGCCGCCGGCCTATCTGAAGCCGACGCCGCTGCCGCCGCTGCGCCTGGACCAGGTTGCGCCCGCCCGCGGCTACGCCGGGCGGGTCGGCCGGACGCTCACCGCAGTTGCCTCGACGCTCAATGATCTGGTGCGCGAACTCGCGGTCGCGATCGGTGAAGAAGGAGGGCTGGAAGCGGTTGGCCGCTCGGCGATCCGCAGCGGCGGCCTGCGCGGTGGATCGGCGGCGCTCGGCGCGCACAGACTGCGTCTGCGCGGCTATTCCTACATCCCCGGCGTCTCGCTGTCAGGCTGGACCGACGCCGAACAGGTCGAACTTCACCTCAGCGGCCGCTCGGCGGCCAGCGGCACGCTTCATCTGAACGGTCGTGGAGACCTGGTGGGCAAGCTGGGCGGCATGGCGATACAGGTCTCCATCAAACGTCTTCTGAAAGCTCCGGCGAAAGGCTCCGCGCTGGCCGAGATCGCACGCTCGACCGGATTCTCGTGGCCGGACGATCTCGCCAGGCGTCTTGCAAGCAGGCCGAGCGGTCGCGCCCTGATCGCACTGCTCGCGCTGGACACGGGCCTCACAGGAGCGAGCGGCGAAGCATCGGAGGCCTCCCTGGGCTATGCGCTCGCCCACGCTCACAACCGCCAGATCGCGCTCCGCTAAGGTCGGCCGATGCGCTCGCGGCTGCCGAGCATCCTGACTCTGACGTCCGCGCTGATCGCGCTGGCGCTCGGCGCCACGCCGGCAGCGGCCCGCGCGATCGCGTTCTCGCGCTGCGCGCACAGTCTCGGCTTCTCCTGTGCCACGCTGAGCGTGCCCGCGCTGCGCAGTCAGCCTCAGCTCGGGTCGATCACGCTGCACATCGAGCGCAAGCTGAGCAGATCGACGCCGAGCAGGGACGCGGTGCTGGCGCTCGCCGGCGGCCCCGGGCAGTCGGCGTTGCCGCTCGCGGGCTACTTCGTGACCGCTATGGCGCCCGCGCTAACCGACCGAGACCTGATCGTCTTCGACCAGCGTGGCACCGGCGAATCCAATCCGCTCAGCTGCCCCGCGCTGCAGGCGTCACAAAGCACCCTCGGCGCGCTCGTGGAACGCTGCGGCGAGGAGATCGGCGCCACCCGCGGCGGATATGCGACCAGCGAATCGGTTGCCGACATCGACGCGATCAGACAGGCACTCGGCTACGAAAAGCTCGTCCTGTACGGCACCTCCTACGGCACGAAGGTTGCGCTCGACTACGCACAGACCTATCCAAGCCGTGTCGAATCCATGGTGCTCGACTCGGTCGTGCAGCCGGGGGGCATCGAACCGCTCGACCTGCCGACCCTGAATGCGATCCGGCCGGTGATGGCCGAGCTGTGCTCGAACCGCGCCTGCGCCGGCATCACCGCCAACCCGGTGAGCGACCTCGCCATGCTCGCCACGCGACTGCGCAGCAGACCACTGAAGGGCTACGTCTACGACGGCGCAGGCAAACGCCACTCCGCCTCAATGGACGAGGAGCAGATGCTGGAAGTGCTACTGGCCGGCGATCTGAACCCTGCCCTGCGGGCCATGACTCCCGCAGCCGTGCGCTCGGCGCTGCTGGACGATCCGGAGCCGCTGCTGCGGCTCGACCTGCTCTCCGAGGGCCTCGTCCCGAATGTGCCGGCCAAACCGCCGCCGCCAACCTCCGAGCAGGCAATCGACACGGCGCTGTTGATCGACACGACCTGCGAAGACACCACGTATCCCTGGCAGCGCGACAGCTCGCCCTCGAGACGACTGGAAGAAGCCTCGGCAGCCCTGCAGGCGCAGCCGGCATCAGCGTTCTACCCCTTCGACGCCATCACGGCAGCGGACGCCGGCCTGATGCCCGGCTGCGCCCGCTGGCCATACAGCACGCCGGCTCCGGCCGCGGGCGGCCCACTGCCCGATGTCCCGACCCTGATCATCTCCGGCGAGCAGGATCTCCGCACGCCGACCTCCGGCGCGCGTCGCGTGGCCGCGATGATCCCCGACGCACAGCTGCTCGTCGTCCCCTACACCGGCCATTCGGTGCTTGGCAGCGACTTCAGCGGCTGCGCGAAGGTCGCGGTCGAATCGTTCTTCGAAGGCGCCCAGGTGCTGCCCTGCGGCCCGATACCCAACCTCTTCAGCCCAACGCCCTTGATCCCGAGCAGCCTGGCCGGCCTCGCTCCCCTGCCAGGTCTGCCTGCCAGAGCGGGCAGGACGCTGAGGGCCGTCGTCGACACGATGGTCGACCTTGACCGCCAGGTGATCGGGGCCACGCTGCAGGCCGAGCAGGCTCTGCCCAGCGGCTCGAGCTTCGGCGGGCTGCGAGGCGGCTACGCGCGGATCACCAGCAGGTTTGTGCGCCTGCACCGATTCTCGTTCGTCGCAGGCGTGCGGCTCGAAGGCGCCTTCCCGGTGCACAAAGGCGAAGTCGGCGCAGCCACGGTGCAGGTCGGCGGCAGCGCCGGCGCTCACGGGTCGGTGAGGATCGGGACGAGCGGGGAGGTCTCCGGCGAGCTGGAAGGCCATCGCTTCCAGGCCGCCGCCAGCGGCGCCGCAGCTGCGAGCGTAGTCGGCAGCAGGCATTGGCCCGGCCTGCGCGGCGATCTGCTGCCGGCCTCGCTGTACGCCCCACTTGGCCCGCTCGCGCGCCAGCCGTGAGGCTAGGCTGTGCCGGTGGCCAACGCGCTCGCCAAGGAGAGCTCGCCCTACCTGCGCCAGCACGCCAAGAACCCTGTCGACTGGCTGCCCTGGGGAGCGCAGGCGCTCACGCGCGCGAAGGCGCAGGATCGGCCGCTACTCGTGTCGATCGGCTACTCCGCCTGCCACTGGTGCCATGTGATGGAGAGAGAGTCCTTCGAGGACGAGCGGGTCGCCGCGCTCATGAACGAGAGCTTCGTGTGCGTGAAGGTCGATCGCGAGGAGCGCCCCGACCTCGATGCGATCTACATGGAGGCCCTGCAGGCGCTGAGCGGCAGCGGAGGGTGGCCGCTGAACGTCTTCCTGACGCCTGAGCAGATGCCCTTCTTCGGCGGCACCTACTTTCCGCCGCAGCCACGCCCTGGCATGCCCTCCTGGAGCCAGGTGCTCGAAGCGATCGCACAGGCCTGGAGCGAGCAGTCGGGTGAGATTCGGGAGCGCGTGGAGCAGCTGCGAGGGCGCCTGGCCGGCGGCGCGCTGCTTGCCCCTTCGCAGGCACCGCTCGACCCGAGCTCGCTCTCGGAGGCCGTCGAGCGGCTGGCCGCAAGCTATGACTCGGAACACGGCGGCTTCGGCGGCGCGCCGAAGTTCCCGCAGCCGAGCGTGATCGAGCTCCTGCTGGCCGACGCCGCCGTGAACGAGACGCCCGAGGCGGCCGAGATGGCGCTCGGGAGCCTGCGGGCGATCGCCACCGGCGGCATCCACGATCTGATCGGCGGCGGCTTTCACCGCTATTCGGTCGATGCGCAATGGGCTGTGCCGCACTTCGAGAAGATGCTCTACGACAACGCCCAGCTGGTGAGCGCCTACCTTCATGCATACAAGCTCGACGGCGACGCTCGCCTGCTCGACGTGGCCCTCCAGGCGATCGAGTTCCTGCGGCGCGAGATGCAGGACCCCGAGGGCGGGTTCTACGCGGCGCTGGACGCCGACTCCGGTGGCGTGGAGGGCGCCTACTACGTATGGAGCGTCGATGAGATGCGCAAGGTGCTCGGCGCCGATGCGCAGGCGACGATCGCGTGGACGGGTGCCAGCGCGCAGGGCAACTTCGTAGATCCCCACCATCCGGTCGCCGGCCTCAACGTCCTCAGCGACCGTCGCTGCGCCCCCCGCCCTGATCCCGCCACGATCCAGCGCGTGAAGGCAGCATTGCTGCAGGCCCGGGCAAAGCGCCTGCGGCCCGGCCTCGACGACAAGCTGCTTGCCTCCTGGAACGCGCTGACGATCTCGGCCCTCGCACAGACCGGCGCGCATCTGGTCTCGACGGCCGCACTGGGCGCACACGATCAGCCAGCCAAAGAGCTCCCGCCATCGGCAGATCGGCAACTCGGCGAGGAGCTGATCGACCAGGCGCGGCGCTGCGCCAATTTCATATTCGAGCGGCTGGTCGCCCACGACGGGACGCTGCTGCGCACCTACAGCGCAAGTGGGGCGGGCGGGTCGCCCATCCCAGCCTTCCTCGAGGATCACGCCTTCCTCGTGGAGGCGCTGCTGGAGCTCTACCAGGCGACCTTCGAAGAGCGCTGGTTCCTGCGGGCAAGGGCACTGGCTGACACGATGATCGACCGCTTTGCCGACCCTGAGGCAGGTGGCTTCTTCTCAACCGCGTCCGATGCGCCAGCACTGATCGCAAGACGCAAGGATCTCGACGATACGCCGATCCCGGCTGGCGCCTCCAGCGCGGCGGTGGGTCTGCTGCGGCTCGCCGCGCTGACCGGAGAGTCCCCATACGAGCAGGCCGCGCTCGGGGCGATCAGGCTCCTGCAGGACATCGCCCCTCAGCATCCGCTTGCGTTCGGACACATGCTCCAGGCGATGCTCCTCCACGCCACGCCGATCGCCGAGGTGGCGATCGTGGGAGCGCCTGGAGCCGAGCGCGACGCGCTGGTTGCGGTGGTGCGCGAACGACACAGGCCGACTGCTGTGCTCGCACTTGGACCTGGCAATGGGACGCCGAGCGCGGTGCCGTTGCTTGGCGGGCGAAGCAGCATCGAGGGACGACCCGCCGCATATGTGTGCGAGCGCTTCAGCTGCCTGCGACCGGTATGCGAGCCTTGGCAGCTGCGCGAGCTGCTCGATGGCTAAAGGCGCCGCGGCGCCCCGACTGACGAAACTAGAGCACCGCCAGATAGCGGTCGAGCTCCCATTTGGTCACCTGGACGCGGTAGTCGTCCCATTCCCGGCGCTTGATCTCGACGTAGCGGTTGAACATGTGCTCGCCCAGCGTCCGCAGCGCAAGCTCTGAGTCGGCGGTGAGCTCGATCGCCTCCCCAAGGGTCTCCGGCAGCTGTTCGATGCCCACGCGCTTGCGCTCCTCGCCCGGCAGGTGATAGAGGTTCTTCTCCATCGGCTCAGGCAGCTCGTAGCCCTTCTCGATGCCCTCCAGGCCCGCCTGCAGCAGCACCGCGAAGGTCAGATATGGGTTGCACGCCGGATCGGGACAGCGCAGCTCCATCCGAGTGGCCCGTTCGCGGCCGGGATGGTAGAGCGGGACGCGCACGAGCGCCGAGCGGTTGCGGCGCGACCAGGCCACGTACACCGGCGCCTCGTAGCCGGGGACCAGGCGCTTGTAGGAGTTCACCCACTGGGCGAAGATCGAGCAGATCTCGCGCGCGTGCTTGAGTTGTCCAGCGATGAACGCCTTTGCCACGTCTGAGAGGAAGTAGGGATCATCGGCATCGAAGAAGGCGTTCTTGCCGCCTGAGAACAGCGACTGATGGGTGTGCATCCCGGAGCCGTTCTCGCCGAAGAGGGGCTTCGGCATGAACGTGGCATGCCAGCCGTACTTCATTGCGTACTCCTTGACCGTGATCCGGTAGGTCATGCAGTCGTCGGCCATCTTCAGCGCGTCGGCGTAGCGCATGTCGACCTCGTGCTGGCTGGGGCCGACCTCGTGGTGGGAGTACTCGACATGGACGCCGAGCTGTTCCAGGGCGAGCACCGTCTCACGGCGCACATCTGAGCCGGCGTCGAGGGTGGTCAGATCGAAATAGCCGCCCTCGTCGAGCACCTCGGTACCGTGCTTGTCCCGGAAGAGAAAGTACTCGAGCTCGGGGCCGACGTTGAACGTGTCGAAGCCCATCTGCCGCATTCGCGTCAGCGCACGTCGCAGCACGTGTCTGGGATCGCCCTCGTACGGTGTGCGCTCGGGCGTGAGCACATCGCAGAACATGCGCGCCACACCTTGGTCCTGCGGCCTCCACGGCAGCACCGCGAAGGTGGAGGGGTCAGGCATCGCGATCATGTCGGACTCCTCGATCGCGTTGAAGCCGGTCACGGAAGAGCCGTCGAAGCCCATCCCGCCCTCCAGCGCGTCATCCAGTTCGGCGGAGTTGATCGAGAAGGACTTCAGCTGGCCGAGGATGTCCGTGAACCAGAGCCGGATGAAGCGGATATCGCGCTCCTGCACGAGCGCTCTGACATCCTCGACGGTCTTGGGCACATCCGGCATCGCAGCCGCGGAGGTTAGTCGATCGGGCGGCCGCCGAGCGCACGCAGCTCTTGGCCGCCGGCCCCAGGGGAGCGTCGGTTTCGCTAACCGTGAGCGCTCAGGATCGCAAGCAGCAGGAGCAGCACGCCCAACGCCACCGCCCAGGCAGCGATCCTGTCGGGACGCGGGCCGATCCGCTGCGCCGGCCGTGGACGTGGCCTGCGCCTGCGCTCCTGCCCCACCTCATCTGGCTGAGGGGCCACGAGGCGCAGATGCGGCCCGGTGTGCACTTCGCGCACTCCCCTGCGGCGCGGGCCTGGACGCTCGCCGAGCGCCGATTCGCTGGCCCGGCGGCGCTCGATGCGCTCCCTCACCTCATGGACATCGGCCCACCACTCGCGTGCCTCGGCATCTCGTGGCATCGGCCACGACGCTACTCGCGACATCGGACGCTATTTGTGGCCTGCGACCGCCGCTACGAATTCGGCGATCTCTTCGGCCTGGGGGCCTTCGTAGAGTTTCGCGGACATGTTGCCGAGCCCTAGTGCGCGACCTTCGACGATCGTGTTCATCACGAGCGCCTTGCGCGCCTGGAAGGGCCCTTCTTCGGGCACCCGGATGTCGAGGTTCGGGCCGATCCTGCCGACGGCATTGACCGCCCTCAGCGTGTGGCAGACCGCACAGGAGTCCGAGAAGAGTTCGCGCCCTTTGACCTCTCTGTGGGTGAGGTGCACGCCGACCGCCGTGCTCGCCTGGCTTTCGCCGTTTTTGAGCAGGATGAGCAGCGGCACGACCAGCCCAAAGGCGAAGGTGATCACGACGACCAGCAGGATCGCCCGGTTGGCGAGCTTGGATTCGCCCGGCAGGGTCTCCCTGCGCGAGCCACCAGTCGCCGCTATGTAGACCGCCACGGCAACGACGGCGCAGAGGATGAAGAACGCGATGACCATGTATGCGGGCGAGAAGATATCGGAAGCCGCGGGCGCCCGCAGAGGCGCCCGCCCATCAGACATGCTCGCCTTCCGTCCAGACGCCGCGGCCGCGCAGAGTCGGCGGCGGCGCGATGTGAGCTTCCTCGCCAAGTCTTTAGGTTCCCTCAAGCATCCGCGCTAGCCTCAAAGGCAACGCGGTCCGGCATGCTCTCCTGTGGTCGGCTGGCCGGGCCCGGTCGCCGAGCGAACAGGATGCCCTCATGAGCAGTCTTCTCCGCCGTCTCCCCCTTTCGCGTCTGTTGCTGCTCTGCGCGACCGTCGTGGCAGTCGCGGTCCTCTGCACTGCCCTGGCCTCGGCGCTCGGCGGCGATCCAAAGCCTGCGCCCAAGCCGCTTGCCCAGGCGGTCCACGATGCGCTCAGCGCCCCGAAGCCGCAGGGCTTCAGCGCGCATGTCAAGCTCGTCAACCACCTGATCGAAGGCGCGAGCCTGCAGGGCCAGGAAGGCAACGGCGGCTCGAGTCCGCTGCTTGGCGACGCCGAAGGCAGGGTGTGGATTTCGGCCGACGGGCGCATCAGGCTCGAACTGCAATCCGAAAGGGGCGCGACCCAGATCCTCTACGACGGCAGCACGCTGACGATCTATGAGGCATCGAGCAACACGCTCTACGAATACACGCCGCCCGCGCAGAAGACCGAATCCGGCCAGCACGCCCCCTCCGGTCAGCCGCCGAGCGTCGCCGAGATCCAGAACGCGATCACCCACCTGATGGGCCACGTCAGACCTCAGCGGCGCGCAGCCCACCGACATCGCCGGGCAGCCCGCCTACTCGGTGCGGATCTCGCCGCACAGCAATGGCGGCCTGATCGGCGGCGCCGAACTGGCCTTCGACGCCGGCCACGGCGTGCCGCTGCAGCTCGCGATCTACGCCAAGGGCGACACCACGCCGGTGCTTGCACTCACCGCAACCGAAGTCTCCTATGGCCCGGTCGCCCCCTCCGTGTTCTCGCTGTCGCTGCCCACGGGCGTCAAGAAGACCCAGATCGGCCCGCCAAAGGACTCCGCGAGCCGTCGATCGCGGCTCGCATCCCCATATAGACGCCCAGACGACCGGGCTGGCCGCCGTGCAGGCGAAGCTGCCCTTCGCGCTGCAGGCGCCCGCGAGCCTCGCCGGCATGAGCCGCAACCAGGTGCGCCTGATCGAAGTGAACGGCCACGACTCCGCGCTGCTGAGCTACGGCGAAGGTCTCGGCGGAATCCTCGTGGTCGAGTCTCAGGGCAAGCAGGGAGCCGCAGTGAGTCTGACGGGTCCTCGCAGCTCGGTCTTCCGCACGTCTCGATCGACGGCGCGAAGGCAAGCGAGCTGCCGACCGCGCTCGGCACCCTGCTCGGCTTCCAGAGCGACGGCGTGGATCACATCCTTCTGGGCTCGGTCACGCCATCCGTCATTCAGGCAGCCGCAAGAGGTCTCTAGCGTGAGCGGGGCGCCGAGCGCTCCGACGGGGGGCAAGTGACGGGTCGCCACGCGGTGAGCGGGAGCGCAGCCGGCGAGGACGCCGTGGCCCCGCCGGTGCTCGCGCGCGGGCTGCTCAAGCGCTACAAGGAGGTGCTCGCCGTCGACCACATCGACCTCGAGGTCCGCTCCGGCGATGTCTACGGCTTCCTTGGGCCAAACGGCGCCGGCAAGACCACCACCCTGCGGATGGCGCTCGGGCTGATCGCGCCTACCGAGGGCACGGTGCAGCTGTTCGGGCGCGACCCGATGCGGATGGGCGCGGCTGCACTGGAGGGCGTCGCCGGATTTGTCGAGGCGCCGCGCTTCTACCCCTACCTCTCCGGG
The DNA here is from genome assembly GCA_963790265.1 of uncultured Actinomycetota bacterium. Classification (GTDB taxonomy): domain Bacteria; phylum Actinomycetota; class Thermoleophilia; order Solirubrobacterales; family Solirubrobacteraceae; genus Palsa-744. The sequence continues at coordinate 1,133,632 of CAWBNT010000001.1, read as the reverse complement.
CGCAAGAACCTGGAGCTGCTGGCGGCACTCGACGGAGACGGCGCTGCGAGCAGGATCGATGCGGTGCTCGACACCGTCGAGCTGACCGCGCGCGCCAAGCATCGCGTCGGCGGCTACTCGCACGGCATGCGCCAGCGCCTCGGGATCGCAGCCTCACTGCTGCGGCGTCCGCGCCTGCTGATCCTCGACGAGCCCGCCACGGGACTCGATCCTGCCGGCATGAGAGACATGCGACTCCTGATCCGACGCCTGGCCGGCGAGGGGATCACAGTGCTGCTCTCCAGCCACCAGCTCCCAGAGGTGCAGGAGCTCTGCGATCGAGTCGCGATCGTGAACCGCGGCCGGATCGTCTATGAGGGCGAGCTCGGCGAGCTGCGCCGAGCAGCGGGAAGCAACTATCGCCTGCGCACCGACGACGACGCCCGCGCGCGCGAGATCGCCGGCTCGAAGCCGCAGCTGGAGGTGAGCGCCGACCCGCATGGCACGCTGCGGGTACACGGTCCAGAGCAGGCCATGGGCGCCCTGTCGCTAGCCCTCGGCCAAGCCGGCGTGGCAATCCTCTCCCTGACCCCCGAGCTCGCGACTCTCGAGGATCTCTTCTTCCGCCTGACCGAGGACAGCAGTCGAGCCGTCTCGCAAGCACTCAACATGGTCGGCGATCCCGCGTTCGAGGCGCCCACCGGGGACAATGGCGCCCTGGGACGCCCCGGTCCTTCGGCCGCCGAGGCGAATTCCCCGACGCAGGCCAAGGCATGAACGTCAGCGCTGGAGCCTCCGCGCCGGCGATCGCCGTGGAGCGCTCGCGATCGCGGCGACCCTCGACGTTCACGGTCCTGCGCTGGGAGCTCCGCAAGCTGCGCTCGCAGAAGCGCACGTACCTTGGCCTCGGGATCGCGGTCCTTCTTCCATTGATATTCGTGATCGCGCAGAGCCTGCGCAGCCACCACCCCCACGAAGGCGACAGCATCTACGCCAGCTACATCACCCGCTCGGGGCTGGCCACGCCGGTGCTGATCCTGTTCTGGGCCTCGGCCTTCTTCCTGCCGCTGATCGCCTCGCTCGTGGCCGGCGACGTGGTGGCCAACGAGGATGGAAACGGCACCCTGAAGACCATCCTGACCCGCTCTGTGGACCGTGGCCAGGTGCTCACCGCCAAGGCCCTGACCGCGGTCATCTACGCCGCGGCGGGCACCTTCACGATGGCGGCCGTGGCCACTGCTCGCGGGAGTCGCCTCGTGGGGCTTTCACAACGTGATCACGTTCTCCGGCACGATCGTCTCGGCCCCGAAGGGGCTGCTGCTGATAGTCGCCGCCTACGCCTTCTACCTCGTACCGCTCGCCGCGGTCGCAAGCATCGGCGTGCTGCTCTCGACGCTGACGCGCAACAGCGCCGCCGCGGTGGTCGGCACCCTCGCGTTCACGCTCCTGCTTGCGCTGGCAAGGCTGATCCCCGGCTTGGAAGGTGCCGAACCCTACCTGCTCACCAACCAGTACCAGGCATGGCAGGGGCTGCTCGCCACGCCCACCAACTGGGCGCCGATCCTGCATTCGCTGTGGGTCTGCGCCCTGTATGCCATTCCGGCCATTACCGCCGCCTACCTGGTCTTCCTACGGCGCGACGTGACCGGCGGTTGAGAGCCGGTTCCAAGATAGACGGTGCGGTCGGGGTGTGCCTGGACCAAGCCGTCACGTAGCGACCCAGCGCCGCCTCCAAGCGTGCCGATCTTTTGAAATCGGTTTTGATGCACCAGCCGGGGCTCGAACCCGAATCTCCGGCTTTTAAGGCCGGCCCTTTCACCGATTAAGGCACTGGTGCCCATATTGAAGGCGATTCACTGCACGGCCATGCGGGTGGTCCGCGTCGACCGTGCTGCGCCTTGCAGCGGGCACCATAACAGATGGATCTGAGGTGTCCAGATCGAATTGGTGAATGCGCAGTTGCGCCTGCCACACATTGAAAGAGTCAGAAACACAAGTGGTGAACCCGTCGGCCGTGACAAGAGCGTGAAGTGAGAAACATCTCGCAAAAGCGTTGCGCTCAGGGCGCTCCGCTTCATATGCTCCTTGGCCTGTGAGAGATTCGACACCAACGATCGAGGGGCGTCTTCCTCCGGGTCCACGGATCCCAAGCGCACTGCAGACCGTCTACTGGAACAGTCGCCCGCTGCCGTTCATGCGCGCCTGCGCCAAGCGCTTCGGCGAGGTCTTCACGCTGCGCATCCGCCACACGGGCACCTGGGTACTGCTGAGCGATCCAGCGGATGTGAAGACGGTGTTCACCGCCGAGGCGGGCACGCTCGGAGTCGGCGAAGCCAACACGCTGCTGGGGCCCGTGCTCGGCCAGAGCTCGGTGATGCTGCTCGAAGAGCCCGCGCACATGGTGCACCGCAAGCGGATGCTCCCACCCTTTCACGGGCACCAGATGATGGACTACGGCGAGATCGTTACCGAGGTCACGCGCGAGGAGATCGAGCGTTGGCCGCTCGGGGAGCCGTTCGCGCTGTGGCCGCGCATGCAGTCGATCACGCTGGAGGTGATCATGCGGGCGACCTTCGGGTCCGTGGAGACTCCGCAGATGAGTCGTCTGAGGGACCTGATGCGGCACCTCACCGAATGGATGAACAACCCGCGCCGGCTCGCGGTGCTCGCAGCGTTCGGGCCGCGCTGGCTGATACGCAACGCATCGTTTCGGACGGTGATGGATCCTGTGGAGGCGGCGGTGCTGGAGGAGGTCAGGCGCCGGCGCTCGGCCCCGGCTTCCGCTGAGCAACAGGACATCTACTCGATCATCGAGCACGCCCACGCAGCCGAGGGCACTCCGCTCACAGAGCAGGAGATGCGCGACGAACTGATGACACTGATCCTCGACGGACCCACCTCGAGCTCGCTTGCGTGGGCCTTCGAGCGGCTGATGCGGTCTCCCGAGAAGCTCGAGCGCCTGCGCGAGGAGGTGGCCACCGGGGAGGAGACATACCTCGACGCGGTCGTGCGCGAGACGCTGCGCCTGCGACCCGCAGTGCCGGTCGTGGTCAGGCGCCTGCTGGCGCCGATGGAGCTGGGCGGCCATCTGGTTCCAGCCGGCGCAACGGTCGCGCCCTGCATCTATCTGATGCACCTGCGGGAGGATGTCTATCCCGAGCCGGATCGCTTCCTGCCCGAGCGCTTTCTGGAACGTCCCGCCGGCACCTATACATGGATCCCCTTCGGTGGCGGCGTGCGCCGCTGCGCGGCGGCGAGCTTCGCGCTGCTCGAGATGAAGCGGGTGATCCAGACGGTGCTGCAGGAGGTCGAGCTGCAACCGGCCACGCAGCGTCCGGAGAAGGTGGTCAGGAGCTCGATCGCCTATGCCCCGGAGCATTGGGCGACCGCGGTGGTGGCACGGCGCGACGCGGTGCCCGCCTAGCGATCCTGAGTTGACGCTAGAGCCGGTCAGCCGGCTGGCGCAGGCGAGGACTCCCTGCCCTCCTGTGCATCGGCCGCCTGCGACAGAAGTGGCTGCAGCACACGGTTTGCAAGTAGGCCAAGGCATCCGAGATTCGCGAACCCGGGACCCTGGCTGACGCCGGCCAGACCCGGGATGTGAAGCCGTGGGCTGACCCCGGCCAGTTCGAGGTGGCGGCCGCAGACCGGCTCTGGCGCCGGCCTACTCCACAGCGGCCCAGCCTGGGCCTCGACGATCTCGCACGCGCCGGCTGAGAGCAGCACTCGCAGATATGCCAGCAGGTCGAACCCGATGCAGTTGACGACATAGTCGTGCTCGGCCAGCCCAGGCCCGTCCACGCAGTCGTACTCGACTCGCACACGCTCCTCGCCGCCTGCCGCGGCCAGGTGCACCACTCGCCCGGTGACGAAACGGCAGCGTTCGTCGTAGGCGATGCTCGCAAGCCCGTCCGGTCCGAAGACGCCGCGATCGCACTGTTTGACGAATTCGTGCCTGGTCTGCAGGCTGAGTTCGTCCCAGGAGATGACGTCTGGCGTCGAGAACGCGCGGTTCTCCAGAAAGCTCTCGCCGCGGCTCAGCGGCAGCGTCGGCGTGTAGACCGTGAGGCGCACGTCGGGCCTGAAGCCAAGCAGGAACAGGACGCTGCTGAGCGCGCTCTCGCCGCCACCGACGACCGCGATCTCAGAGGGCCGGTCGGCCGGTATCCTGGCCAGCTCCGGGCGTCTGCTGTCGCAGTGGAAGATCCGATGCGCGATCGCAGGGTCGTGACTCAGGTTGCGATGTATGCCAGGTCCGGTGAGCACGACGGCAGGTGCCTCCAGGCGCACGCGAGAAGCCTCGGCGTCGACATCGATCGACCAGCTCTCCTGGCCTCGGTCGCAGTCCATCTGCAGCACCCGGCCCCTCAGGTGTCTCACGCCACGGGTGGCCTGAGAGATGACCCAGGTCAGATACCGACCGAATTCGCGGTGCTGCACCGGTGGGGAGCCGGCATCTATCCAGCGGGCGTATCCGCGCTTGGAGATCAGATACCGGTGCCATGAGAAGGCACTCATCGCGTCGTCGATCGCGAACCCTGCCTCGCCGAACTCCTCCACGCTCTGATAGGGGAATCCCACGTCCTTGGCGGGAGTGAGCGCAAGGAACTCGCTGCCCGAGGTGTAGCCGTTGACCCCCGACCATGTCGCGGCGACTTCTGTCGACTCGACGACCGTGAGCCTAATCGGTCCCATGCCAAGGCTGTTGATCGCATGCACCTTGGTCGCGATCGCCGCCGCCTTGGCACCGGCGCCGACGACGATCAGATCCGGCCCAGCACCGGCACCGGCCGGATGCTCGGCGATCATCGTCTGGACCGCATCTGACCGTGTTTGTTTCCGTCCCCGGCGAAGGGCGCGATCGGAGTGCTGGCCAAGCGCTCTCTGGCGCTCGGCGGCAGCTGCCACGGGTATGTGTGGGCCTCGCGATCTCGCATGTTGGGCAATGCCTCTCGCCGCTCCAAGAGACTCCTCTCACACATCGTAGGGGCGTCCAACCACGCCGGCAAACCCGACCGGCAGACGCCCTCTTGGAGGAACACGAGGACGATTTGACAACCCAAACCAGGCGGGCTACATCTTGGCGATGCTCACGGCCACCAATCTCTTCGACTACTTCGAGGAGATTCCGCAGGAGGGCGAGCAGGCGCTGTGGGCAGCACGGCCGCCGCTACGGCCCAAGACCGAGTGCGACCTGAAGCTGATGCCGCGTGCGCCTGGATGGCAGGACGATCCCGAAGCCATCAGCGCCCTGGAGCGGATCGAGGCAGAGCCGTGGGTGGCGAGCATCGTGTGCAGCGAGAGCAGCGCAAACGTGCTCCTGGACGACGATTGGATAGAAACAGTAGGTGATGCGCTGCTCGACGGAGACGCCCGCGAAGGGACCCTCGGCGATCTCGGGCTGGAACGGCACTTCGCCGTTCAGTTCTGGGATGCGAACGCCACCAAGGCGCTGCACGCGGGCCACCTGCGCAACCTCGCGCTGGGCAACGGGATTGCCGCCGCGCTCGAGCAGGCAGGCGCGGAGGTCGAACGCCGCAGCCTGATCTCAGACGTCGGGCGTGCGATGGGAGAGGCGATGGCCGGCGTTGTGGGCAGCGGCCAGCATGTCCATCTCTGGCCCTCGGGCAACGAGAAGAGCGACCACTTCGTCGGGGAGTGCTACGCCGGATACGTGAAGAGCGGCAGCGCTCTCTCGGCCGACTCCGAGGAGGACTCGCTGACGCGCGAGCTGACGATGCGGGGGGACGAGGCCGACACCTGGATCAAACGCGTGCTGACCGGCGATCGGGAGGCACTGGAGCTCTGGAGCAAGACCAGGACCTGGGCGATCGGCGGTCAGCGCAAGACCCTCGCCCGGCTTGGGATCGCCTTCGACCGCGTGTTCTTCGAGTCCGACTACCTGCCCGAGATGCTGGAGCTGACAGAGCAGGGCCTGCGCGAAGGCCGGTTCCTGCGACGCGATGACGGAGTGATCTTCTATCCGACCGGCCACGAGGACTTCGACGAGCTGCCACTGGTGCGCGGAGACGGCGTGCCCACGCAGCACATGCGCGCGCTGGCCTACTGGCTGGCGTCGCCCGACATGGACGAGCTCGACTCGATGCAGGTGTGCGGCATCGAGTGGGTCTCCCACGTCACGTACAGGCGCCAGCTGATGCACGAGCTGATGGCTGTGCAGCAGGACGACGGGGCAGAGGAGATGCACCCCTCGAAGGACATCTTCCATGGCATGGTCTCGCGCCAGAAGCGCGCGCTTTCCTCGAGCCAGGAGGGCGCGCTGCTGATCGACCAGCTGATCGAAGCGCTGGACGCCCAGATGGAGGCCGACCCCGAGGGGCGGATCGTCCGCCGCACCCATCCCCATCCCGAACGGACCGCGCCACAGGTCGCGCTCGGCTACTTCCTGACCAAGCCGCTCACGCCGGAGGTTGACTTCGACCCGGAGGGCCTGCTGGTGCCGCGCGGCAGCCCTGGCTGGGATCTGGTCCGAGCCCGGGCGCGGGCGACCGGCGGCACGCCCTGCGATCTGCCGCCAGCCAAGCAGCCCGACTTTCGCTTCGCGGTCGTGCAATCGGAGGTATACAGGCGCCATCTGCGGCTGGCGCTGCAGCGTCTGGACGTCGGCCCGCTGGCCCGCCACATCGATCATCTCGCACGATGGCAACTCGAGCGAGACCGCAGCGAGCAGGTCAGCCGCGCGGTCGGCACCCTGCTCGACCGCGGCGCGCGCGGACTCGGACTGGAAAGGCGATGATGAGCGCTCGCCTGACTTCGCTCGCACTCGCTCACCAGGAGGGCTCTGCACCACCCTGCCAGATCCAGAGCGCCAACCGGATGGAGACACGATGAGCACTCTCCTCGTCGACAACTACGACTCCTACACCTACAACGTCTTCCACCTGCTCGCAGCAGCCTCAGGCGAGGAGCCGATCGTCGTGCATAACGATGCGGTCACCTGGAAGGCGCTCTCGCGCCATCGCTTCGACGCGATCGTGCTCTCGCCTGGGCCAGGGCGCCCCGAGCGCTGGCACGACTTCGGCGTCTGCTCGGACATCCTGCAGCGCAGCGAGGTGCCGGTGCTCGGCATCTGCCTCGGCCACCAGGGACTCGGACGAGTGCTGGACGGGCTTGTCGAGCACGCTCCGATGGCGATGCACGGACGCCTCAGCAAGGTCCAGCACGTCGGCAACGGACTCTTCGAGGACATCCCGCAGGACTTCTCGGTCGTGCGATACCACTCGCTGGCCGTGACCGGTCCGTTTGCGCGCAACGCGCGCGTGAGCGCCTGGACGGCCGATGGCGTCGTGATGGGCATCGAACACGACACGCGGCCGCTGTGGGGGGTTCAGTTTCATCCCGAGTCGATCTCCACCGAGCACGGACGCAAGCTGTTCGAGAACTTCTACAGGCTCTGCGGCACGCAGAGACAGAACGCCGGCATCCCGCGGCGACGTACGGCAGCGGCACCTACCAAGCCGCGCCGCAAGGACGGCCCCAAGCCGACGCTGCAGATGCGCACGATCGAGGCCGAGGCGTCCACCGAGTTGCTCTTCGAAGAGCTCTTCGGCGAGGCTGAGCATGCCTTCTGGCTCGACAGCGCCGACGCGCCGACGCGGCTGGCGCAGCGCTCCTATCTCGGCACAAGCGCGGGCCGAAGCCGCTGCGTGCTCGAATACGACATCGAGCAGGGCTGCGTAAAGGTCCACCGCGCGGGCGGCTGCGAGGTCAGGCAGGCGTCGATCTTCGACGTGCTCGACAGCGAGCTGCAGAGCTGCGAGATCGATCCCCCAGCCGGGATCGATCTCGGCCTGATCGGAGGGTTCGTCGGATATCTCGGCTACGAGTGCAAGGTCGACTGCGGCGCGCTCACCGTCCACCGCTCCGACGTTCCCGACGCGGTGATGATGCTCGCCGATCGTCTGATCGCCGTCGACCATCTCGCCCATCGCACCCACGTGCTCGCACTCTGCGCGAGCGAGGAGGAGCAGGCCGAGGTGCAGCGATGGCTCGACCGCGCCGAGGCATGCGTCCGCGAGGCCATCGCCGCAACGTCACCGCAAGCCCAAGCCCTGCCACGACCGCAAATCGAGGAGATGCCGCCTCAGGAGCCAGGCGAGGCGGAGCAGGTCGTATTCCGCTGCGGACGGGGACGGCGGCAGTACATCGCCGACATTCAGCGCTGTCAGGCCGAGCTGGCGGCAGGCGAGTCCTACGAGGTCTGTCTCACCGATCAGATATCCACCTCCGCGAGCCCGGACCCATTCACCCTCTACAAGATCCTGCGTCGCCGCAACCCCGCGCCGTTCGCGGCGTTCCTGAAGCTCGGCGAGGTGGCGGTCGTAAGCTCCTCCCCAGAGCGCTTTCTCTCGGTCGACCGCGACCGCGTCGTGCAGGCCCGCCCGATCAAGGGCACCGCGCGCAGATCTGGCGATCCAGACCAGGACCGCGCATTGCACGATCAGCTGCTGGACGACGAAAAGACCTTCGCCGAGCACCTGATGATCGTCGACCTGCTGCGCAACGACCTCGGCCGCGTCTGCGAGATGGACAGCGTACGGGTGCCGGAGCTGCGAGTCGTGGAGAGCTACCCCACGGTGCACCAGCTGATCTCCACCATCACAGGCTCCCTGCGCCAGGACCGCACGCCTGTCGACTGCGTAAGAGCATGCTTCCCCGGCGGCTCGATGACGGGCGCTCCAAAGCTTCGCACGATGGAGATCATCGACGGGATCGAGCGCTGCGCCCGCGGTGTCTACTCAGGCGGGCTCGGCTACTTCGGCCTGGACGGCACCGTCGACCTCTCGATCGTGATTCGCACGATCGTGCTGCGGCCGGGCGCCACGACGATCGGCGCAGGCGGCGCGATCGTGATGCAGTCCGACCCGGAGGAGGAGTTCGACGAGATCCTGCTGAAGGCGCGTGCGCCGATGGCAGCGATCGCCGAGGCGGTGAGCGGCAGACGCGACCCCGACGCTTTCACGGTCGAGCTTGAGCCCGACCAACGAACTGGCGGTCGCCCGATGAGCGGCGCGCCGCCGACCACCTCTGAGAGCTTGCCCTCGCAGGGCGCCTGCACGGTTCGCCGTGCAGGCGCCGAAGACTTGAACGCCGCCGTCGGCGCGGTGCGCGAGCTGCTGGTGGAGCTCGGAGGCACCCCACCGCCGATCGAGGCGATGCAGGCGGCCGCACGCGAGCTGATCGAGGCGCCCGACGCGGGTCTGCTGCTGCTCGCCGAGCAGGACGGAGAGCTGGTCGGGGTGCTGCGGCGAGCTTCCAGCTCGCGATCCACACAGCTGGACGCTATGCGTTGCTGCAGGATCTGTGGGTCAAGCCCGCATGCCGCAGCGGCTCGATCGGCCGGCAGATGCTGGAGGCACTCTGCGCGCATTCGCGCGCGCTCGGGCTGCCGCGCGTGGAAGTCGGGCTGCCGAGCGACGATTTCCCGCGCATAGAGGCCACGCGCGGCTTCTATCTGAAGAACGGCTTCACGCCGCTTGGCCCCCGGATGCGGCTGATCCTCACGTGAGCGAGCTGATGATGGTGCGGCAGGGCGGCGCGCTCGGCGGCTGCGTGCCCTGGATCCTCGACACGGTGGGCAACAAGACCGCCGGACTCGACGACGACCGGCGCCTCGGCGAGGTTCAGGAGGGCCTGGAACGACACCCCCGAGTACGGCTCTTCGAGACGGAGATTGGCTCCGCGCAGCTGCTGCGGACGCTCGGCGTGCTGCACGACGCCGATTACCTGCACGCCTTGGAGCAGGCGCCCCGCGGAGAGGCTCTGCTGATCGGCGAGCTCGCCGAACCGGGCCTTGCTCCGGACACCCCGGTCTGTGCGGAGGCATTCGCCGCCGCATGCGAGGGCGCCCGCGCCTCGATCGCCGCGGCGACCGCGATCCTCCAGGGAGCCCGCTTCTCCTATGCGCTGTGCCGGCCACCGGGACACCACGCCGGCCCGGCCTGGCTCGGCGGATATTGCTATCTGAACAACGCTGCCGCGGCGGCCCACACACTTCTGGCCGGTGCGGCCCGCAACGGACGCGAGCGGCCCGTCGCGATCCTCGATCTGGACCTTCACTACCCCAACGGCACCGCTGGCATTGTCGCACGCTCGGGCGGCATGTCGCTGCACTCGCTGCACGGCTCGACGGGCGCCAACCTTCCGTGGGAGCGAGTTGCTCCCCGCAGCGAGCACGAGCATCTGCGCTCCTTCAGGAGTACGCCAAGCGCAGAGGAGTACCTCGATGCGCTCGCGCAGGAGATCGCCGAGATCGGCCGCGATGCCCAGGCAATCGTGCTTTCACTCGGCTACGACACGATCGCAGAGGATCCCCACGGCTGCTGGGTGTTCGAGCCGCCGATCTTCGCGCAGATCGGCGGCCTGCTCGCGGACTCGGGTCTGCCGGTGTGCGTGGTCCAGGAGGGCGGCTACGCGCTCGGGTGCCTGGCCGACTGCAGCGACGCCTTTGCGACAGGTCTGCTGAACGGAGGAGGAGCATGAACGATCGCAGCAGCGACAGCAACGGGCTGGCTCCCTTCAGGCGCCGCCTCGATGAGATCGACGATCAGATCGCATACCTGCTCGGCGAGCGCTTCGAGATATGCCGTGAAGTGGCTCTGCACAAGCGCGAGTACGACATTCCGATGATGCAGCCCGATCGAGTCGTCCAGGTGAGGGAGCGCTACCTGCGCCGCGGCGAGGAGATGGACCTACCGGCCGACTTCACCGCGAGCCTGTTCGAGCTCTTGATCGCCGCCACCTGCAAGATGGAGGACGAATTGATCGACGAGCCCTCCTCCATGGCCTCGCGTGAGACGGCGTAAGGCGCAGCCCTCAGGACATTGTCGCTGCAAGCCCCCCGACCGGCTCGCCCTCGCCGGTGAACAGCCACGGAGCACGCTGGCCGATCACCTTGCCCTGGAATCGCTTGCGCTGGCCGTACACAAGCCAGGTCGTATCGACCGCGCCGTAGCACTCCTGCAGACCCGCAGCCTGTCGGGGTGTTCCGGCACGTAGTGCAGGTGGGTGAGGCCGGCGTCGTATTCGCGCGCGAGTAGTTTGCGCGCAACGACCGGCTTGGAGGGCTCGTCGATGATCGTCTCCCACTTCGACAGATCCGGGTAGCCGCGCGTCGCCGAGACGATGCCAAGGCTGCTCGGCTGCGGCACGTCGGTGCGCACGAGCAGCGCGAGCTCCTTGGTCGGATAGATGAAGGTGTCCATCACGAACACCTCGCTGGTAGTGGCGCTCGGTGACGAGATGAACGTGCAGGTGGGCGCTGCACTGCACCAGATAGGTGTCCGGCGCGCTCGCTGACCCGATCGATCGCCGGCAGCAGCTCGGGCACGAGGTCGATCTCGTAGTCCTCGATCCCCTGGAACTCCAGGTAGTGGCGCAGCGCGTTCTCATGGCAGGTGCCCGAAGGGCCGAGGGTGATGAAGGTGGGTCTGGTCCTCTGCGATGTCTCGCTCATGCTGCAAGAGCTAGCAGAGCCACGCCGGCAGCGCAAACGTCCTCCCCAGGCGGGCACCAGACCCTTCCGAACGCTCAGACGACGGTCTCCGTCGCCTCCAGCGCAGTGACCTCGATCTCGCCCATCAGCCGGCGCGCCTCGCGCGGATCGATCAGGGCGGCGCCGAGCCGGGCGGTGGACTCAGCCCCGCAGGCGACGCCGAAGCGCAGGCACTGGTCCGGCGAGCGGTTTTCGTAGCGCGCCGCTATGTAGCCGGCCAGGAAAGCATCCCCGGATCCCCGTGTCGCAACCGTGTCGCGCGGCTCGATCCTCGCTCTCCGCAGATCGCGGCTTGCCGTCGACCAGCACCTGCGCGAAGCAGCCGTCGGGCACGGTCATGATCGCCTCACGCGGGCCGAGCGCGACGATCTCCTTGACCGCGACCGCGCGCTCCTCCTCCCCACCGAACTCGTGGCCGACGAGCTCCTCGGCCTCCAGGACGTTCGGAGAGACGACGTCCGGCGCCGCCCTGACGGCGTGCCGCAGAGGCTCGCCCTCCGCGTCGATCACAGTCGTAACGCCGAGCCTCTGCAGCTCGGGTAGCAGCGAGGCGTAGAGGTCGGGATCGACGTTGCGCGGCAGCGAGCCGGCGAACACTACGATCGCGGCGCCGCGCGCAAGATAGAAGAGCTTGTCTCTAAAGAGTTCGATCTCGCGGTCGCTGACGGCGGGCCCGTGTTCGTTGACCTCGGTCTGCAGACCGGTCGTGGGATCGAGAACCGCAGTGTTGGTGCGCGACTCCTCCCTGATGCGCACGAAGTCGTTGAGAATCGACTCCTCGGTCAGCTGCTCGACGATGTAGGTGCCCGTGGCGCCGCCAGCCATCCCGGTGGCGATCACCGGCTGCCCGAGCGCCTTGAGCGTACGGGCGATGTTGACGCCCTTGCCGCCCGCCATCGTGCGCTGCTCGACCGCCCTGTGACGCCGCCCCACACCGAAGTTTGGCACCGACAGCGACTTGTCGATCGCTGCGTTCAACGTGACCGTGATGATCATCGGCTGGTCAGATCGACATTCCCCGTCCCTGCCGCCTGGCGGCAGGGCCCGAAAGCTCCCAAGAGGGTAGCGGAACGGCAGGCGTGCAATGCAGGATCTCGATCCGGCGGAGCGCTGCGGTCCCTCCGCGCCGTGGCAGGCCCCCCGGACCGAGCGGCAGCCATTACGCGTCTCAATCGGACAAGCGCCAGGCGGCCTCGCGCATGCGCTCGGCCTCGGCTCTGGCCGCGCTTGCCGGGCGAACCACCGTTCTGTAGGTAGGCGCCGGCGATCGAGCGCGACGCCGAGATGAGCGCGCCCGCTCGTCCAGGCGCAAAGGCCGGCTGCAGATCCTCGACCCGCCCGCCCTGGGCGCCAACGCCCGGCAGTAGAAACGGCGCACGAGGCATCAGCTCGCGCGCGCGGATGAGATGCGCCGGCACCGTCGCCCCCATCACCGCGCCAACGTCGGCGATGGCGCTCTGGTCCGCCGAGTAGGCGCCGAGCCGATCCACCAGGCCGGCCGAGCGCTCCCATACAGCGCCGCCGCCAGCGAGCTCGAGGTCCTCGATGTCGACAGCGCCGGGATTGGAAGTACGCACGAGGATCAGCACGCCCGCCTCGCTGGCGCGCGCCGCCTCCAGAAACGGTTCGATCGCATCTGCGCCCATCAGCGGATTGACCGTCGCCAGGTCGGCACGCAGCCCCTCGACCTTGCCAAACGGCGTATCCAGGCCACCAAACAGCGATTGGGCGTATGCGCGAGCGGTGACGTCGATGTCTCCACGCTTGCCGTCTGCGATCACGAGCAGCCCGGCCTGCCTGGCGTGCTCCACGGTGGCCGAAAGCGCCCGCCTACCCGGCGCGCCGAGTCGCTCGAAGCAGGCAAGCTGAGGCTTGATCGCCACGCACGCAGGTCCCGCCGCGTCGATCAAGGCAACGCAGTGCACCTCGACGGCCGCGGCGGCCCGCTCGGCTGGCGCTCCGTCCGCGGCAGGCTCGCTGCCCGGCCACAGCTGCGCCGGGTCAGGATCCACGCCGAGCACGATCTGGGACTCCCGCTCGGCGACGGCAGCAGCAAGTCGCTGCCCGAACGCAGAGGCGATCACGTCGGGATGGCTGGGAGACGGCAGAACAGCTCTAGCGTCCCTTCACGGCCGCCTTCAGGGCGCTCCCCGCCGTGAATCGTGGCACGCGCGAGGCGGCGATCTGGATTCGCTCGCCGGTGCGCGGGTTGACCCCGGAGCGAGCGCCACGCTCGCCGACGTGGAACTTGCCGAACCCAGAGAGCGTGACATCGCTGCCGCGGCGCAGCGCATCCTCGACGGTCTCGATCACCGCCTCGATCGCACGCGCAGCCTCGGGCTTGGTGAGCTCGGCTCTCGCGGCAACCTGATCGACCAGCTCCGACTTCGTCACTTCGCGTCCTCCTGCCTTGTTGAAAGGGTCTTGGCACGCTAACAGCAGACGCGGACGCCTCGCAAGCGGCAGATTCGAAAGCAGGGAACGCGCGGAGGCGCAAGAATGGGTCCCCATGCCCCGTCCAGGATGGATTCTCGTCGTGCTGATCTCGCTGACGACGGCGGCCCTGCTGCTGCTCGCCGGCTATGTGGGCTATGCCGGCCTGAGCGTGGCCGTCGGGGCCTCGGCGACGATCAACCTCTTCTGAGGCGAGCACAGGAGGGCGCTTGACGGATCTCCGTTGATCGGGCTATTCGGCACTATGCGGCTCTGGCGCCTGCGATCCCCGCAGCGTCCAGAAAGGCACTTGTGAGGGGATGCCGGTAGGTGTGGTCCTCGCGCACTTGAAAGAGGTACGACGTCGCGATGAAGAATGGGTGGTTGTGAAGCTCGAGCACGCGTGCGTTGCCCTGCTCGTCGCGTCCGCTTACGTGCAGGCCGACTGCCTCCAACGGCCCCTCCATCTCAGGATTGAGTCCGTAGTTGCAGTAGCAAGGCTCGACTGCAGACTCCGCGCCGTAGATCGTCGCGACCCGCGAGCCGGGCACAAAATGCACTGGGTGACGCTGACCTGCAAGCGAACAGGCGAGAGGTGTCACTACAAGACGCTCGGCGCGAGGATTCACCTCCGCATGACCTGCATCTTCGATTCCAAGCACGTTTCTCGCAATCTCCATCACGACGTGCTGAGAGCCACCGCACACAGCCAGGAGCGGGACCTTCCGTTCACGCGAGTATCGAATTGCAGCCAGCGCCCCGCCCATGCTGACGTACGGACTGCCTGGTGAGATCACAAGGCCGTCGATTTCGTCTAGTGAACAGTGGATATCGATGGCTGCGGGCGTGGGCACCCAGAAAGACTCAGCTCCCGTGGCTGCCAGCTCGGCGTCCGTTGCGCGATGCGTCTCCTTCGACTCGTCGTAGTCGCCGACAATTGCGATACGAGGCCACACTGTCATGTCATCCGAACACTAGCGCCCGTGCACGTCAGCATCCCTGGGTGGCTCCAGTGGCCGCGACGCAAGCCATGCGTCGAGCGCCCTCACGGACCGCCCGCGGTGGCTGATCTCGTCCTTCTGCGCGTCGGTGAGCTGCGCCATCGTCAACTCCTCCCCCGCCGAAGGCGTGCCGGTCTGCGCATACGGCCGCTCATCGGGTATGAACGCCGGGTCGTATCCAAAGCCCCGCTCACCGCGTGGTGCCGCCGCAAGACTTCCCTCGCAATACCCGAGGAAGACCTTCTCCAGGTCCCCCTTCGGATCGACGAGCACGAGCGCGCAGACGTAGCGCAGCGGGCTGCCGGCCGGCGCCTGCACAAGCAGCTTCTCGAGATTCTGCTGGTCGCTCGCATGCTCCCCGGCGAAGCGAGCGGACCGCACACCGGGCGCCCCGCCCAGCGCCCGCGCCTCGATCCCAGAGTCGTCCGCGATTGCACAGGCCCCGATCGACTCGGCCAGCGCAGCGGCCGCCCGCGCCTTTCCGAGCGCGTTCTGCTCGAAGGTCTCCCCGTCCTCGGGAGGCAGCTCGAAGTCGTCTGGCAGCAGGGACACCTCGTGGCCGGGCAGCAGCCGCGCGAACTCCCGTCGCTTGTGGTCGCTGTGGGTAGCCAGCAGCAGCTTCACGATGGCTGCGATTCGGCGTCCGCCTCGGCCGCCGCGTCGAGCGCCTGCTGCTGAAGCGCCTGAAGCTGCTCGATCCCACCCGCCGCAAGCGCGAGCAGCTCGTCTAGGTGGGCGCGAGAGAGTGGCGTGCGCTCCGCCGTCGCCTGCACCTCGACCAGGCCGCCCTCGCCAGTCATCACGACGTTGGCGTCCACCTCCGCTTTAGAGTCCTCGGAGTAGTCGAGGTCGAGCAGTGCACCGCCGCCCACCATCCCGCACGACACGGCGGCCACCGTGCCGCTCAGCGGCCATGCCTGCAGCAGGCCGCGCCGCATCAACAGCCGGCACGCCCGCGCCAGCGCGACGTAGGCGCCGGTGATCGAGGCGCAGCGAGTGCCGCCGTCGGCCTGCAGCACGTCGCAGTCGAGATAGACGGTGCGTTCGCCGAGCGCCTGGAAGTCGACTATCGCGCGCAGCGATCGGCCGATCAGCCGCTGGATCTCCACGGTGCGGCCGTCCTGGCGCCCGCGTGATGCATCGCGCTGCTTGCGCTGGCCGGTGGAGGCGGGCAGCATCCCGTACTCGGCTGTGATCCAGCCGGTCCCGCGTCCGGCCATCCAACGCGGCACGCTCTCCTCCACCGAGGCGGTGCAGATCACGCGCGTGAGCCCGGCGCTGATCAACGCTGACCCGGTCGCCGTGGCCACGAAGTCCGGCTCGATCGTGATCGGCCGTAGCTGCGAGGGCAGCCTGCCGTCATTTCGCTTGGCGTCGTCTGCGCTCATGCGAGGGCCTCCACCTGCTCTAGTCCCACGTGCTCCACCTCTCCGAACGGCATCTGCAAAAAGCGCGTCCCAACCTCCCGGAAGCCATCGACGTCGCCGGTGCAGAGGAAGCGGTACTCGCCCTCCCCCTCGCGGTCGCTGCGCAGCCCGCGCGTGCTGAGCGCGTGCTCGACCTGGCGAGCCAGCGCTGCGCCGGAGCTCACCAGCGTCACCGAAGGTCCGAGCAGTCGCTGCAGCATCAGCCTGATCAGCGGGTAGTGGGTGCAGCCGAGGATCACCGTGTCAACGTCGGCTTCACGCAACGGAGCGCACGCCTCTCTGACCGTCTGGATGGCCTGCTCGTCGAACTGCCGTCCAGCCTGGATGATCGAGGCGAGCGTCGGGCAGGGCACCGCGTGCAGTGTGACATGAGGGTCGATCGCGATGATGGCACGGTCGTAGGCGCCGCTGGCGACGGTCGTCGGCGTCGCCAGCAGGCCGATGCGCCCGGTCCTCGTGGCGGCGACCGCCCGCAGCGCCTCGGGTCGCACGACGCCGAGCACGTCCACGCCGAGCGTGGTCTGCATCATCTGCTCGCGCAGCGCCGGCAGCGCGGCGGAGGTCGCCGCATTGCAGGCGAGCACGAGCAGCTTGGCGCCGCGCCGCAGCAGCTCTCTGGCCATCTGCGCCGAGAACTGCTGCAGCTCCTGCGGCGAGCGTTCGCCGTAGGGGAACCTGGCGGTGTCGCCGAGATAGAGGAAATCCTCCTGTGGCAACTGGACCAGCAGCTCGTGCAGGACGGTCAGGCCGCCCACCCCGGAGTCGAATACGCCGATCGGCCGCCGGCGCGGATCGGATGCACTCGATGCGCTCATTGATGCCTGCATGGGCGCTCATGATTCCAGAGCGCTACCGTCCGCGCGGATGCGCGTGCTCGTGATCTCCAACATGCGGCCTGACGCCTCTCATCCAGAGCGCGGGCGCTTCGTGCGCGATCAGGTCGTCGCGCTGCGCCAGATCGATGGTCTGGATGTCGAGCTGCAGGAGCTTGCGCCGGGGGCCTCGGCGCTGGCCAAGGGCTCGTTGGAGCTGGCCCGCAGGTATCGCGGGCAGCGTTTCGACGTCGTCCACGCGCACTTCTCACTCAGCGCGCTGCCGGCGCTCGGCGTCCGCGGTCGCGTCCGCGGCCTGACGCTGCACGGCACCGACGTGCGCCATCCCCGCACACGCCTGGTGACCAAGGCGGTGCTCCCGCTGATGAACCTGATCGTGGCCGTCTCGCGCCCACTCGCAAATGACCTGCCGGGTAAAACGGCGCGCGCGAGGGCGCGCGTGATCCCCTCAGGCGTCGACGTCGAGCGATTCCGGGCACTCCCCCGCGCCAGTGCGCGTAGACAGCTCGGCCTTCCCCCCGGACAGCCGCAGCTCCTGTTCCCAGCCGATCCGGCGCGCCCCGGCAAGCGCTACGCGCTCGCGCGCGCCCTGGCCGACGCGGTGGGCACTCCTCTGCTCACCCTGGGTGGGGTGGATCCCGAGCGCGTGCCGCTCCTCGTCAACGCCGCAAATGCGGTCCTGATCCCATCCGAGGTGGAGGGATTCGGGCTCGCCGCGATCGAGGCGCTCGCATGCGATGTACCAGTGCTCGCGACGCCTGTCGGCATCCATCCCGTGGCGCTGGCCGGTATTGACGGAACGCTCTGCGCCGAGTTCGAGCTGAGTCGCTGGAAGGACTCGCTCGCGCCCCACCTGGCTGCCGAGGACCCGCGCGTGCAGGGTCGCGCCCGCGCCACCGAGTACTCCAGCGCCCGGATGGCTGCCGAGCTTGCAAATGCGTGGAGAGACGCGCTCTCCTGAATCCGCCCGGCGAACACGACCATGCAAGCAGCTAGCATTTATCGGTCAATGCTGCGGATTTTCCGAGGAGAGCGGCACGTCGAGGGCGCCACGCAGCCAGGACAGGGCGAGCAGGGCGTCAAGCCGCAGGCGGACCAGGCCACCGCCGCCGCGGATACGACCAAGCCGCCACAGAGGATCGGCAACGGCCATGCCGAGATGCCAGCGCAGGCCCTTCCCCCGTCCGCTGCCGGACCTGCACCGCAGGGCGCCGCCGAGGCCCTCGCCAGCCAGCACGAGGGGAGCACCGGGCCTGGCGTCGAGAAAGCGCCTGCGCAGGAGCCAGGGTTCCTGGAGCGGGGACGCATCCGTCGCCGCGCCCGCTTCCTGCACGCGGCGCGGGAGCTCGCCTATCGGGACCTCGGCGGACTGGTGTTCGACCTGCACCGGTTCGGCCAGCGCAACGACGATGTCGTCAAGGCGAAGCTCGAGATCCTCTCGCGTATCGACTCCGAGCTCAGGACCCTCGAAGCGGCCCTCTCAGAGCACAGGTCGGTCACCGTGCTGCGGCAGGCCGGCGTTGCGGCATGCCCCCGATGCGCTGCGATCCACGGCAGCGGCGATCGCTTCTGCCCGGCCTGCGGGCTGGCGGTCGACCAGACAGAGCGCCCGATGGCGGGACCGAACGCGCCGGCTCCCGCGCCGGCGCCGCACACGGCTTGGCAACCGCCGAGCACGGCCTGGCAGGCGCCAGGCGCCCCCGCCTCCCCGATCGCCCCGCCGTGGACCGATCCACGGCCCGGACCCCCGGCACCATCCACGACGAGTGGCCAGGTCGAGCACGCGGGCGCACCGCCTCCGATCCCCGATCCCTCCTCTGCTGGCCCAGCGGGACCAGGGACAGGCCACGCTCATCCGGAGCCGCCCGCCGCGCCGGCCAACGTCGCGAGCTCAGGCCATGACTCGGACTCGCAGACCGAAGTGATTCGATCCGGCCGTACCCGCCCGCGTCTGCAGCAGCGAACGGTCGCCTTCGATCCCGTCCCGCGGCCGGCGCCAGAGCCAGACGGCGCCACCGAGGACGGGCGCGGCAAGGACGGCCCGTGAGTGCTTACCCGGGCGCTGCGATGAGCCCCCAGCAGACACGATGGCCACCCCCGGCGGCCTCGGGGGAGTGGTGCCCGCTGTGCGGGTCGCCGCTGCGGCGTGAGCAGGACTGGTGTCTGCAATGCGGTGCGGCTGCGAGGACTCGCCTTGCCGCCACACCACGTTGGAGAGCTCCCGTCATTACGTTTGCAGTCGTGATCCTGATCTCGCTGGGCGTGCTGATCGCCTCGCTGGTGAAGCTGATCGGATGAGCGACCCACCCAAGGGGGGGAGCGGGCGCGCGCGAAAGCCGCCCGCCGGTGCAGAGCATCTGCAACACGTCGATGTGGCGGTCGCGGGCGGCGGGGCGGCCGGGCTGTACGCAGCACTCTGCGCGGCCAGGGCCGGCATTTCGGTGGCTCTGCTCACCGCCGCCCCCCTGGCGCAGACCGCCAGCTACTGGGCGCAGGGCGGCCTCGCAGCCGCCGTCGGGGCCGATGACTCCTTCGAGCTGCATCTGGCGGACACCGAGAGCGCAGGCCGTGGCGCGACGCGACGCTCGGCGGCGCAGGTGCTCGTAAGCGAGGCACCGGACCGGCTGCGCGACCTGCAGGCGCTCGGGCTGCGCTTCGATGCCGACCGCTTTGGAGCGCTCGCACTCGGCCTGGAGGGAGGGCACACGGTGCGCCGGATCGTCCACGCAGGCGGCAGCGCCACGGGGCGGCGGATGCTACGCCAGCTCTCGGCCCTGGTCGCCGAGCACCCATCGATCACCGTGCTCGAGGGCGAGGCCGGACGGGTACGCCAGCTGCTGCTGCACGAGGGTCGCTGCGTGGGGGTTGCCTGCCAGAGCAGTACCATGATCGTGGCTCGGGCAGTGCTGATCAGCGCCGGGGGTGCTGCGGCTCTGTGGGCGCGCACCACCAACCCGCCTGGCTCGATCGGCACTGGGCTGCTGCTCGCGCACGCAGCGGGAGCCGACCTCGCCGATCTGGAGATGGCTCAGTTCCATCCAACGGCGGTGATCGGGGTGCCCGGACGCGAGGGCTTCCTGATCACCGAGGCGATCCGCGGCGAGGGCGCGACCCTGCACGACGCTGACGGGCAGCGCTTCGTCGACGAGCTCGCGCCCCGTGACGAGGTCTCGCGGGCCATACAGGCCCGGCTGCGAGCGAGCGGCCACCGCTCGGTCGGGCTGGACATGAGGTCGATCGACCCAG
Source organism: uncultured Actinomycetota bacterium (assembly GCA_963790265.1). Classification (GTDB taxonomy): domain Bacteria; phylum Actinomycetota; class Thermoleophilia; order Solirubrobacterales; family Solirubrobacteraceae; genus Palsa-744. Next base: position 1,113,198 of record CAWBNT010000001.1, on the reverse strand, counting down.
CGCTGTTCCCGAACGTCGTGGACGCGCTGCGCGAGGCCGGCATCGATCCCACACGTCAGCTGATCCCGGTCGCGCCCGCCGCCCACTACACGATGGGCGGCATTCTCACCGACCTTCACGGCCGCACGTGCGTGCCCGGGCTCTTTGCGCTGGGAGAGTCTGCTTGCACGGGGCTGCACGGAGCCAACAGGCTGGCCTCCAACTCGCTCAGCGAGTGCTTCGTCTTCGCCCACCGCGCGATCGAGGCAGTGAGCGAGCAGCCGCCCTGCCCCAAGGGCCTCGATCTGGCCGGCGTGCAGCGCACGCCGCCACCCGCGGCGGTGCAGCAGGCCACCCGCGAGGCGCTGTGGGCCAATGCGAACGTCGAACGCGACGCGACGGGGCTGCAGGCGCTTGCCCAGGATCCACATCCGTTGGCCCGGATGATCGCTGCCTGCGCGCTGGAGCGGTGCGAGAGTCGTGGCGCGCACCAGCGCACCGATCATCCTCACACCGACCCAGACTCGATCTCCAGCACATAGTGGTCGACTCCGATCTCCGGCTGCGCTGGGAGACCTGGAATTAGCGACGCGGGGAAAGCCCTGCTCTCATGTCAGAGGTGTGACTCCCAGTGGCGCCTAACCTCCGCTTAACGCTTTTCTTATCTGTCCCTTGACATAGAGGTCAACACTACTTCCAGTGCTATCGAGGACTACGCCTGGATTCCAGAGGGCATCGGTCCTTTCGCCTGGGAGAGGTGTTGGCGCGTATATCGACGGGAGAGGCACGCTCTCTGCTCGTAGGCGGATATGTGCCAAGCGTGATCAGGAACACAACAAAGGCGAGGAGTCGCCATGTACCAGTTCAGTCGAGCCATCTACCGCGAGCTTGCACCACACCTGTCTGAACCGAAGTCGGGCGCCTCGGCGCTCGATGGCCACCGGCAGGTGCTAAGCGCGTGCGAGACCACGGTGGAGCGGCTGGCCACCGACCGCTTCTATTTCGCGAAGCCCGCCAGAACGCTGTTCGCGGACATTCGCATCCACTTCCCGATGAGCGCACAGGAGCGCGTCTATCAGGTGGTGAGCAAGTACATCGAGCTTGCCCAGCAGTACCTCACTGAGAACCCCGTCGCCGCCTACACGGCCGTCAGCGGCAAGCCGCTGCAGTGTCGCGCGACGACGCGCAAGGGTGAGGCCTGCCAGCGGATGCCTCTCCCCCACAACGGCTATTGCCCCTCACATCAACATCTCGCCGAGACCGAGAACAGGGAGCTGGCCGAAGACAGGGAGATGCAGAGCCGAGAGCTCGCAGCGGCCTGAGTACGGCCACCCAGAGGGATCGACCTGCTCCACGCAGACCGATCGACGCTCGCTTGCCGGCAGCCGGCAAGCCCAACCGGCGGCTTGCCAGAATGAACGCATGTCGGAGCGTGGGCGATGCTGCTTGGCGTAGACGTCGGCGGCACCTTCACCGATGCGGTCCTGCTCGCCGACGAGGGAGCATTCACACAGCCAAGGCGCCGACGAGCGCCGACGATCAGTCGCGTCGCAGTCCTGGCGGCCGTCGAGGAGGTTCTTCGGGCAGCAAGCGCCTCGCCCGCGCAGGTTCGGCGGTTCGCGCACGGGATGACGGTCGCGACGAATGCCCTGCTGGAGGGGAACCTCGCCAGGACCGCCCTGATCGCCACAGAGGGCTTCGCCGACCTGATCGAGCTGGGCAGGCAGGCAAGGCCGAGCTCTACCGGCTCTGCGCTGCGCCGCCGGCTCCGCTGACGCCGCCCGAGCGACGCTTCCAGGCACCCGAGCGCACGGGCCCCGATGGGGTGATCCGCCCGCTCTCCGATGAGGCCGCGCGGAGCCTCATCGGCTCGCTTGCGGCCGTGCAGCCCCAGGCGATCGCTGTCGTGCTGCTGCACTCCTACGCTCACCCAGAGCACGAGCTGCTGCTGGCGCAGGCGATCGCCGCCGAGTTGCCCGGCGTTCACGTCTCGCTCTCCCATGACCTTGTCGGCACCTTTCGCGAGTACGAGCGTGCCGCGAGCACCGAGATCGACGCCGCGCTCTCGCCACTGCTTGGCGGCTACCTCACGCGCCTGACCGGGCATGCGCAGCGCAGGAGCCTGCCAGAGCCGCAGGTGATGCAGTCCTCGGGCGGGCTGATCACATGCGATCGAGCGGCCGCCCACGCCGCGCTGACGGTCCTTTCCGGACCCGCCGGCGGCGCTGAAGGGGCGCGACTGCTGGCCGCGATGGCCGGCGAGGAGAGCCTGCTCTGCCTGGACATGGGAGGCACCTCCTGCGACGTATGCCTGATATCCGGGGGGGCCGTCGCCGAGACCGCGGAGCGCAGCGTTGCCGGGCGGCCGCTCGCGTTGCCGGCGCTCGACATCCACACCATCGGAGCGGGCGGAGGCTCGATCGCCTGGCGGGACGCCGGCGGCGCGCTGCGGGTGGGACCGCGCTCGGCTGGAGCCGACCCGGGCCCGGCCTGCTATGGGCATGGTGGGGAGCAGCCGACGGTGACAGACGCCAACCTGCTGTTGGGACGCCTGCCACGGGACATTCCGCTCGCCGGCGACCTGCACCTCGATCATGACGCCGCGCAGAACACGATCGCAAAGCTCGCGAGCGAGCTCGATCTGCAGCCTCTCGCCTGCGCGCAAGGCATCGTGCGGGTCGCCGAGTCGCACATGCTGCGCGCGCTGCGCGTGATGAGCGTGGAGCGAGGCATCGATCCGCGCGGCCTGGCGCTGATGGGGTTCGGCGGGGCGGGACCCCTGCACAGCGCCTCGCTGGCTCGCGAGATGGGCATGCGGCGCGTGCTCTGCCCACGTGCCTCGGGCGTGCTCTGCGCACTCGGCCTCGCCGCAGCCGCACCCCGGGCAGATGCCGCTCGCACGGTGATGCTCGCAGGCGAGAGCTTTGATGCCTGCCGCCTGCAGGAGGCGCGCAACGCACTCATCGAGACGGCCTCGCGAGCACTGGGAGAGAGGCCGCACAGCGTCCGCGTGCGCGCGGAGATGCGCTACCGCGGCCAGTCCTTCGAGCTCGCCGTTGACGCGGCTGCAGACCGCGGGCCAACGGAGCTTGGCGAGTCCTTCTCTCAGGCGCATGAGGAGCGCTATGGCTATCGCGACGAGCAGGCGGAGATCGAGCTGGTCACGCTGCGGGTCTCTGCATTTGGCGCAGCGCCGCAGGCACGCCCGGCGCAGAGCGCCGCTGGCGCTCCACAGCCACAGACCAGGACGGTGATTCTCGACGGCCGACCCGTTCAGACACTGTTCCTGTACGGCGAGCTGCCTCCAGACATGCGGATCGATGGCCCGGCGCTCTGCGCGCTTCCGGAGTCGACCCTGCTCGTGCCCGAGGGGTGGTCGGGCACCGTCGACGCGCAGGGCACGGCGGTCCTCGAAGACGGTCAGGCACGAGGATGATCGATCCGATCGACCTGGAGGTGATCTCCGGCGCGCTGCGCGCGGCCTGCGAGGAGATGGGGGCGACTCTGATCCGCAGCGCCCATTCGCCCAACATCAAGGAGCGCCGGGACTGCTCGGCGGCGATCTTCGACGCTGCCGGAGAGATGGTGATGCAGGCCGAGCACATCCCGGTTCATCTGGGCTCGATGCCCTCGGCGCTTGCCGCGGTGCTCCAAGAGCGCCACCGGCCAGGACGCTCCTGGATCCTCAACGACCCCTTCGCAGGCGGAACCCACCTGCCGGACATCACGCTCATCACGCCGGTGTTCGCCTTCGATCGCACGCTGCTCGGCTTCGCGGTGACCCGTGCGCACCACGCCGACGTCGGAGGCATCACGCCCGGCTCGATGCCAGCAGACAGCCACAGCCTCGCCGAGGAGGGAGTCGTGATCTCGCCGCAGCCGCTCAGCGACCTCACGATCGAGCGCCTGATCGCCCCCATGCGTGCGCCGCAGCAGCGACGCGCCGATCTTCGTGCCCAGCTGGCCGCCAACCAAGCCGGCGCAGCGCGCCTCGTGCAGCTCGCGCAACGGATCGGCGTGGAGCGGCTGCGCGAGGGAAACGACGCCGTGCTCGACTACGCAGAGCGGAGGATGCGCGCCTGCATCCAAGCGCTCCCAGATGGGACTCTCACCGCCGAGGACGTGCTGGAGGCTGCGGAGGGAGACCTCCGCCTGCGCCTGCGGGCCAGCGTTCGCGGCGATCGCCTCACGCTCGACTTCGCGGGCAGCGCGTTGCAGCACCCCGGGAACCTCAACTGCCCGATCGCCGTGACCCGCTCCGCCTGCATGTTCGCCGTGCGCGTGCTGAGTGACCCGGACATCCCGGCGTCGACCGGCGCGTTTCGGCCGGTGAGCATCACGGCGCCGGTCGGCAGCCTCCTCAACGCGCGGCCGGGCGCCGCCGTCGCAGCCGGCAACGTCGAGACCTCCTCCCGCGTGGCCGACCTCGTGCTGGCCGCCTTCGGCCGTGCGCTCGGGCAGGGCACGATGAACAACCTCACGCTGGGCAGCGACCGGTTCGCCTACTACGAGACGATCGGCGGCGGGCAGGGCGCCTGCCCCGACGCCGATGGCCCAAGCGGCGTCCACGTGGCGATGAGCAACACTCTGAACACCCCGATCGAGGCGCTGGAGCGGGAGCTGCCGCTGCGCGTCACCGAATACCGGGTGCGCCGCGGCTCCGGTGGAGCCGGCGCCCACAGCGGCGGAGAGGGCGTCGTGCGCGAGATCGAAGCCCTCACCCCGATGTCCTTCTCGCTGATCACTGAGCGAAGGCGGCATCGGCCGCCCGGGGCAGCGGGCGGAGAGCCCGGCGCGGCGGGCCACAACCTGCTCCTCAGAGTTGCGGGCAAGCGGACCGGCGAGGATCTCCCCTCGAAGGCCAGCGGTCGACTTGCCCCGGGAGACAGACTGCGCCTGGAGACACCCGGGGGCGGTGGGCACGGCCGCGCCTGAGCACGTGTTTTGCCGCAGCTTGCGAGCCCAATCGCAACAAAAAAACCTGCGATTTGCAGGGGATTTGGGATTTTCGCCCTGATTTCGTATCTTTAAGGCCCGCCCGAGCCCGCGATCATCCTCCGGCCGGGTAATTCATACAGCCTGCTAACCAGTCGAAGAGCCCCACAATGCCAATTGCTCTGAAGGAATGGGCGGTCACCGTCCGGGCGCTCGCCGAAGGCGAGCAGCTTCTCACGCTTCGCAAGGGTGGAATCCGCGAACCTGAAAAGCACTTCCAGCTCGATCACGAACGCTTCTTCCTCTACCCCACGTTCGATCACCAGGGACACGACCTCGTGCGCGAGTCGCACCGGCCTGAGCTGCGTCGCGCGCTGGAGGAAGGCGTCTGGAGCGACGGCGAGCCATCCGTCGCCGAGTTCTCCGCTCCCGAAGGCCTGCCGCAGCCCGACCGCGTGCGCATCAGGGCCTGGGCGGAGGTCGCAGGGCACTTCACGATCACCGACCCGCGGTGCGTGGATGCGCTCTCCCCCTTCTATGTGTGGACCACCGACTACGCTGAGAAGCGCCTGGCGTGGAAGCGCAGGCATCCGCTGCACGTGCTGCTGCTGCGCACCTACCGCATCCCCAGACCGGTCACCGTGAAGATCAAGGACGAGTACCTCGGCTGTCGCTCCTGGATCGAGCTGCAGCGCGACCTGCCCTTCGAGGGCACGCCCGTGCTCTCCGACGACGAGTTCGAGCGCGCCTCTGAGGAGATCGAGGCGATCACCCGCTCGGCGAGCACTCCTGCGCTGGTATAGGTTCTCAGGAGCCGCGCCCGCGCTCAAACGTGCGTGGCCAGCAGGATCACGATCGCCACTACGCCGAGCGCCCCGAGCAGCAGCACCATCACGTGCCAGGGAACGGTGCTCGGCAGCGTCTGCCCGTCACCGATCAGATCGCTCTGCATCAGCACCTCGCGGGCGGCGCTCAGGCCCGACGCCGGAACGAGCACGTCACGAGGCCCGGAGGCCAGGAAGTCGGGCACGTCGAAGCCCCGAGCGCGGCGCAACATGCTCGGGATTCCCTCCTGCAGCAGCATGCCCTGGATGAACTCTGCCTCCACCTGATTGCGCGCCCCGACCACCCGCTGCGGTGCCCCCTCTGCGTAGCGCGGATCGATCTTGCGCGCAAGGCGGTGCCGCTCGTCTTCGCCAGCCTCCACGCTCGACCCGGTGGGACTCGCCCTGTGGACCAGTGGCAGCCCGCAGGTGGCGCAGAAGCGCTCGCTGCCCGGGTGAGCGACCCCGCACGAGGGGCAGACGAGCGGATCCTCGCCCTCGGGGCCCGCCCCTCCGGGGCTCCTGCTCAGATCGACACCTCGCTCACACTTGGCCCGTCGATCAGGTAGGAGCGCACCTCGGGGCTCTGCGGATCGGCGACGCCGAGGATCACCCATTCCACCCCAGGCCAACCGGCGGCGAAGTTGATGTCGGTCTGGGAGGGATAGGGAGCGGTGCGGGTGTGGGAGTGGTAGATCGCCCCGAGCTCGAGCTCTTCATCTTCGATCTGCTCGATCAGGCGGAGCACCTCCAGCCCGTCGATCTCGAACCGCAGCGGGCTCGCGGCCACGTTGGTGGCGGCGTGGACGCTCCGCGCCTGCCGCTCCGCGCCCGGGGCGATACCAACCACCCCGCAGCACTCGTTCGGCGCGTCCTGCAGCGCGTGGGCGAGCATCTGCTCGCACAGCTGATCTGAGATCACCATGCCTGAGATCTTGAAGGTCTCTACCACCACACGGTGGAGTCGAGGTTCTCGATCTCCTCCAGCGGGCGGGTGTAGATGCCGCTGGAGAGGTACTTCCAGCCGTCGTCGGCGACGATGAAGACGACGTTGCCCTCGTCCAGCTCGCCGGCGATCCGTACTGCTACGCGCGCGATCGCGCCACTCGAGACGCCCGCGAAGATGCCCTCCTCGGAAAGCAGCTTGCGCGTCCAGAGGATCGCGTCGCGGTTGGTGACGAATATCTTGCGGTCGAGCACGGAGAGGTCGATGATCGGCGGGATGAAGCCGTCGTCCAAGGAGCGCAGCCCCTGTACCGGCTCGCCCTGCATCGGCTCTGCAGCCACGATCTTCACAGCGTCCCCGAATGTCTCCTTCAGGCGCCTGCCGTTGCCCATCAAGGTGCCGCCGGTGCCAAGGCCGGCCACGAATGCGGAGACCTCGTCGAGCTCTTCGAGGATCTCCAGTGCCGTGCCGTTGTAGTGCGCGTTCGGATTGGCGATGTTGCCGTATTGGTAGGGCATGTAGTAGCTGGGCTCGCGAGCCATCTCCACAGCCTTCTCGACGGCCCCGTTGGAGCCCTTGGAGCCCTCGGAGTAGACGATCTGCGCGCCATACATCTGCAGCAGCTGCGTGCGCTCGGGCGTGACGTTCTCGGGCATCACGACCTTCAGCGGATAGCCCTTGCGCGAGCAGATCATGGCCAGCGATATGCCGGTGTTGCCCGAGGTCGGCTCGAGAATCGTCTGCCCGGGCGCAATCGCCCCCTTCTCCTCGGCATCCTCGATCAGGGCGCGCGCGACCCGGTCCTTCACCGAGCCCGTCGGGTTGCGGGACTCGAGCTTTGCCCAGATCCGCACGCTCGGCTTGGGCGAGAGCCGCTTGAGCTCGACCAGCGGCGTGTAGCCGATCGACTCCACGACGTCGCCGTAGCGCCCGCCCGCCGCCTTCTGCCGGAGACCATCGAGAGCCATTACTTCACGGAATATAGCGTGGTCGGCGCGGTGCACGAAGCGCATGCGCGAAGACGTGGAGGGCGCCCCTGGAAGGGACGCCCTCCACTGCATCGTCCGTGCCGGATGCTCAGCCGACCGTGACCGTCTTGCGCACGGCGAGCACCTGCCCGCCGCGCGCCAGCTGCGCGTCCTCGAATGCGAGCAGCAGCGTGTAGCTGCCCTTGCCCAGCTTCCTGCTGGGGTGCACGAGCAGGCTGGCCTGGCCGCCGCTCACGGGCACGAGCTGGTTGGCATATACCTTGCCGCCGCGCTCCAGTCGCATCCGCAGCGAGGAGCGCTGCTTGCCAGCCCCGCTTGTGGTGCAACCGACCGACACCTCGTGATGGCGGTGGCCGATGCTGCAGTGCAGCGCGAGCTTCGTGGCATGGGAGCCCTTGCCGCCCTTGCCGCCGCTACCGCTCCCGCCTTTGCCGCCTGAGCCGCCTTCGGGCGATCCTTCGCCGCTCCAGCCGCCGCCTTTGGAGCCGCCAGCACTGCCTTCGGGCGAGCCCTCGCCGCCAACAGGTTCGTTGGTCATCGGCAGCTGGCCGGGCGCAGCATCTGCCATCGGCTCGCCCGTGACGGGGCTCAGTTCGAGCGCGGGCGCGCGCTTGTCGCCCTCGAATTCGAACATGGTTTCCAGCGTGCCTGCCTGCGCGTCGCTGGACTGGCCGCCAAGCGTGCCAAGGCTCCAGTTTTCCTCGATGAATTTGATGATCGAGGACTGGTCGGTGAGCGTGTTGTCGATGTAGTTCTGCTTGGCCCAGGGTGAGATCACCATCAACGGCAGGCGCGGGCCGAAGCCGCAGCGATCGTTCTGGAAGGACTTGCCAAGCGAGGTCGCTTCTTCTTCGGCGTGGGTGCCGCACTTGCCTTCGCCGCTGATCTTGTCCGCGGGCGAGGCCGAGTCGCGCACGATCGGCGACATCACCTGGTCATACCAGCCGTCCGAGTCGTCATAGGCGAGCACGATCGCGGTCGAGCCCCAGTACTTGGAGTGCTCGATTTCGTTGATCGTTTCCACCGCGAACCGCTGTTCGTCAAGCGGATCGGAGTAGCCCGCGTGTCCGTCCTCGTAGCGCGGCGCCTTCAGGAAGGAGACGTCGGGCATCACGCCGGCTTGCAGCGCTGCTTTGAAGTCGGAGATGTCGTACTGGTGGTTGGCCTGTTCGGTATTGCCGATTTCAGCCGTGGAGCTCGGCGGCAGGTGCAGCGGGTTCGCCGTGGCCGAGTAGTACTGGAACGGCTCGTGGTGGGCGCTGTAATCCGAGACGCTGGCGCCGGCGACGTTGGCGTGCGCGGTGCCGCAGACCGGCTTTCCTTCAGCGATCCTGCTGCTCGGCGCAAAGCCGCCCTGGAACCAGCCCCAGGTCAGCCCCTTGCTGTTCATCAGCGTGCCGATGTTCGGTCCTTCCATCTTGAACGTGGTCGCGCTGGAGCAGTCGTCGAAGGCCGGATCGGTATCGCCGATGTCCGTGCCGTTTTCGACCGCCCCGGGGATTTCGGGCGAGGCGCCGTGCGTGTTACCCGAGATCAGGTTTAGTGCGCCGGGCGTCGAGGGACCGAAGGTCGTCCCAAAGGAGTTGTCGTTCAGCGCGTAGTGCTGGGCATAGTTCCACAGCGCCGTGACCGTGTTGCCGTCGTAGTAGTCCATCACGACCGGCCGCGGGCACGGTTCGGTCGCCGAGTTGGAGCCCGCGGTCTTCTGGACGAACTGGTCCATCAGACCATGGTCGAAGGCTTCCTGCTCGGGCGTGTAGTCATGGTTGTTGTCGCAGGTGATCGGCTGCGAGCGATCCAGGCGCTCTGGATTGAGCTCATTCTGGTTGTTCGTGAGCAGTGGGCCGCCGAGGCCGCCGTCCAGCAGGTCGATGGCGCTGGGCGTACCGGGCGCCGCGACGAACTTCGGCTCTCCGGGCGGGTTGGCCGCGTATGGGTAGGTGCCGAAATAATGGTCGAAGGAGATGTTCTCTCCGAAGATCACGACGACATGCTTGATCGGCGTCTTAGTGGCGGGTTCTGGAGTGTCTGCTCCCGCGATGCTGAGGCTCACGGCAACGGCGGCTGCGGCTGCTATGCCGGCCAACCCTCCCATGAGAAACTTGCGTTTGCGCAAAGCGCCTCCTTGGCGTCGAGCGGCCGTTTTCACCAGCGCCGCCTGCCGCTCTTGCGGACAGCGCGAGTCGATGCTCGCTCTGCGCAGGTATGCCTGTAGTTGTCAAGACGTGACCGGGCCGTTACGGGGTTGTGACGCAACGGCCTCGGCTCTGTGACAGCCAGAGCAGCACGTTCACCGAGCGGTAACAGCCGGGTGGGCAAGCTCGATTTAGCGTGCGCGACAGACGACGAGGCCGCTCACCGGCTCTCGCGCTCACATACGAGCCGCATCCGTCGCGACCGCTCAGAGCCATGCCCCTTCACTTCCAATCACTTGCCCGCCGCTGGCTGATCTCGCTCGCGGTCGCGATGCTCGCAGCGCTCGGTGCCTTCGTCGCGTTCACGGCGTTCGGCATTGGAGGCGGCAACGAGAGATCTCAGCCGCCGGTCACCTCGCTTGCGCAGGAGGACCACATCTCGGCCAAGGTGCGCAGCTACTCGCAGCGCATTGCGACCCAGGAAGGCGACGTGGCCGCCGGGACGGTGCCCAACCCCGAAGAGCAGCCGATATCGCCCGCGAAGTTCCGCGCGCCGATCGCCGCCTACCGCGTCTACGCGCGCGGGCAGCTGGCGCTGCTGGCTCCGGAGATTGCCAGCCTGCGTCTCGATCTCCTGACCGGCAATCGCTTCGCCGCCAAGCGAGCCTGGCTTGCTGCCTACCGGCGTTATCTGCGCCTCGGCGCGGTCTACGGCCTCTTCCCGCAACTGAACAGGGCGATCGACGGGACGGCGTCAGAGCTGCCACAAGGCGTCGCCGATCCCAGTTTCAGCGGTCTGCACCGGATCGAATACGGGCTCTGGAGCGGCGCGCCGCTCCACTCGCTGCTGCCCGCGATGGATGAGCTCCGCAATGACGTCGGCCGCCTCACCAGCGTCGTCGAGACCGTCCAGATAACACCCAAAGAATATGCCCGTCGGGCGCACGAGATCCTCGAGGACGCCCAGCGGGACTTCCTCAGCGGAGACGACGTTCCCTACAGCCACGAGGGTGTCGCTGCGACCGCCGCCGCCCTCGGCGCCACCGAGGCGGTGCTCGGCACTCTGCACCGCCTGCTGGGGGGACAGAACTCGGTCGGGCCGGTGCAGTTCGACCTCGCGCGGCTTGGGCGAGTGCTTGGCCGGCTGCGTGCTCGTAACGGCGGAAGCTGGCCCACGCTCGAACAGCTCTCCGAGTATCACGACGAGCTGCTGGACGGCACGCTCAGCGCGGCGCTGCAGGCGCTCAGCGCCATCCCAGACGAGCTCGCGGTGCACCTACCCACCCCGATCCCCTCCATTCCGAAAGCGCGCCGATGAGCCCTCTGGACCGCAGGCAGTTCATGGGCCGCGGGCTTGCGATGCTCGGCAGCGCCGGCCTCGGCACGCTGGGCGCCACTGCCGTCGAGCAGGCGAGCGCCGCCGATGCGGCACCCGACGCCACCACGATCGAGCGTGAGGTCAACTACGACGAGCTGCACGGCGTCGTGCCCTTCGACGGCGAGCACCAGGCAGGCATCCTCACCCCGCCCCAGATGCAGGCGACCTTCGCCGTGCTCGACTCGATCGCCCCGACCCGTCTCTATCTGCAGGAGGCCCTTCAGGCGCTCTGTACCCGCGCCCGCGAACTCTGCCACGGCGGCGCCTACCCGCTGCGCTCGCTAGATGAACCGCCCTTCGACTCCGGAGTGCTCGGCACCGACATCGCGCCAGACGACCTCACGGTCACGATCGCCTTCGGTTCGAGCCTCTTCGACGACCGCTACGGCCTCGCCAATGGCCTGCCCCCCGGCCTGACCAGGATGCAGTCGTTCCCGATCGACGATCTCGACCAGTCTCAGTGCCACGGCGACGTGATGCTGCAGATCTGCTCAGGTCAGCGCGACACGGCCGCGCACACGCTGCGTGAGCTGATGCGAACGGTGATGGGCAGCCTCCAGCTGCGCTGGACCGTAGACGGCTTCCGCGGCGCCAGGCGCGGCCCCACCCCCCACTCCACCCCGCGCAACCTGTTCGCCTTCCGCGACGGCACCGCGAACCCCGAGGTCGCAGACGCCGCCCTGATGAACCGCCTCCTGTGGCTGCCCGCCGGCAGCGGCCCGACCGCCTGGGCCGCAGGCGGCACCTTCCAGGTCGTGCGGCTGATCGACATGCACGTGGAATTCTGGGACAGGGTCGGTCTCGGCGAGCAGCAGCGGATGATCGGCCGCTACCGCGACAGCGGCGCACCGCTCGGCGGCACGGGCGAGTTCGAGGACCCCGACTACGCAAGCGACCCCGAAGGCAAGCGCGTCCCACTGAACGCCCACATCCGCCTCGCCAACCCGCGCACCCCGGCCACTGCCGACCAGCGCCTGCTGCGCCGCTCCTACAACTACCAGCGCGGCTTCAACTCCGCCGGCCAGCTCACGCAGGGACACGCCTTCGTCGTCTTCAACCAAAGCATTCAGCGCCAGTTCGAAACGGTCCAGAGCCGCCTGATGGAAGAGCCGATGATCGACTACATCACCGCTGTGGGCGGCGGGTATTACTTCGTGCCGCCGGGGGCGCGCGACCCCGGCGATTGGGTGGGGTCGGGGCTGTTTGCGGCTACGGCTTGAACGGCCGAGGTCTGCATCGCGCACTACAACAGAGCCGGAGACTTACATCTCCGGAGACACCGACGCCGACATCCGGCGCGTCCATGCACAGGAGCTTCAACGGAGCCGGAAACTCGCGTCTCCGGAAAGCCGAGCAATGCTCGATGTTTGCCAGCCGGCCAGCGCCCTTCAACGGAGCCGGAGACTTACGTCTCCGGGGACAACGGCCCATACGGCAGCCAAACCTACACCTACAACGGCTTCAACGGAGCCGGAGATTTACGTCTCCGGGGATTGTCCGCTGGCGGGCCAACCCTGGGAATGCTCTTCGGGGCTTCAACGGAGCCTGGAGACCTTAGCCTCCGTGACATCCCTGCAGTGCCAGCGTCTGTCGACAGACAGCTTGATTGGGGCACCAAGTACTACCATATTCTATAGTGTAATATCGTTAGTGCCATCCGGCCAGCGCAAATATCATCAAAGCACTGATCTGTGACGCTCCTCAGCACGCTGACCCTGCGAGTAGCGACGTGGTGCGATGTGCTGGACAAACAAGGCTACGAGCTCCTAGGCCGAGAGGAAGCTGAGATGGATGGCGATGTCGGCCGCCTTCGGCTGCGGGCCCAGCGACCAACGATCTACGGCGGTCCGTCAACCACAGTCGACATTCGAGAGATATGGACGAAAGAAGATGATCTTCACGGTCTGATGCCAACTCTCAACGGCCACTATCTACTGCGAGCGTCCTGGCATGCCCAGATTGGCAGCGGGTCTTTCGTAGAGGCCGAGCGCTTGGACATCGACCTCAGCAAGCCTGGCGAGCTGATCAGGCATCGCCACCCTTACGGCGCGCTGAACCACGTGCGAGAGCCGACGACGATCAGTACGCCAGGGGCCTGGATCGTGCATGTAGAGCACATCATTGTGCTCGTGGGTTATGAGGACCAGCAAGACTAACTGGACTTAGCGGACAAGTCATGCTAGCCTCTCTACATGCAATCCGCGTACATGACGGTCACAGAGGTTGCCGACGCCCTGGAGATCTCTACAAGCGGCGTCTACAAGCTGATCGATCGCGGCAAGCTGCCGGCGATCCGCCGCAGCGAGCGGGGTCTGCGTGTCTCTCGGCTGGCACTGGACGCCTATCAACGTCGTCTCCGCGGCGGCGCCCATGTCCCGTCGATCCAGATTGTGAGCACAACGCTCGAGGAGGCGCGCGCCGAGTTCGAACACGAGACGCACCTTTCTCCCACCGAGTGGGAGCAGCGCTGGAAGGCCGAGCAAATCGAGGACAGCGCGGAGAACATGGGGCTTGCGATTCGAGCGCTCAGTCTGCTGTTGCGCGAACGAGGCGAGCTGGAGCGAGGCAAGGACCCTCACGTCGAGCGCACGCCGAGCCACCGCTCAGCCGCCTGAACACACAGATCGCTGACCAGCCGCCGCTTGCGGCCGCTCATACAGGTGAGCGGCCTGACTGCCCACGACCACGTCACTGTCACAATATCAGCAGACGAAACAGTGCCAAATTTTTCCGTCCTCCTCGTAAACGAGGATCGCTTGCTGTCAGCCGGTCCGCTCGGCTCGCACCTCCAGCCTCAACCGCATCAGACGACAACCGCAACGTACCAGCGCTCTCGATCATCCAGACCACATGAGCGCTGTTTCGACCGACTTTGGCGCGTTCTTCCGCGCTGCCACCGGCAATGATCCATACGCCTACCAACGTGCACTCGCGGAGATGTCGAATCCGCCGGCCGTGCTGGCCGTCCCCACCGGCGCCGGCAAGACTCAGGCGCTGATCGTCTCCTGGCTCTTTCGGCGGCTAGCCCACAAGACGGGCCCAAGACGCCTCGTGTACGCGCTGCCGATGCGTTCGCTCGTCGAGCAGACCGTCGAGGTGGCGTGCCACATAAGAGAACGCCTCCAGCTTGACAGCGAGCAGCTTTCGATCCACAAGCTGATGGGAGGCGCAGAGCCGGCCGAGCTGGGTGACTGGCAGCTGTGGCCTGAGCGCGACCAGATCCTTGTCGGCACGATCGACATGCTGCTCTCCAGGGCCCTGAACCGGGGCTATGCCGAGAGCAGGTTTGCCTGGCCAGTGGCTTTCGGCCTGCTAAGCAACGACTGCCGCTGGGTCTTCGACGAGGTACAGCTGATGGGCTCCGCCCGCGCAACCTCAGCCCAACTCGACGGTTTGCGCAACGCGCTGGGGACAGCCCTTGCGTGCGAGACGCTGTGGGCATCTGCGACGATCGATCCCTGCGTGCTTCAGACCGTGGACCGACCGGTGCTCGGCAGCACGATGTCGCTGCCTGACGAGGACCGCAGAGGCGCCTTGAGCGGTCGTCTGAATGCGCGAAAGACTCTCGAGCGCTTGGATGTCGTCCAACAAGCCGGAAGCGATCTCGCAACCAGCATCGCCAAGACAGCGCTCGACCGTCACGTGGCTGGCACCAGAACGCTGATCGTCTTGAACACCGTCGATCTCGCGCAGGCGGCCTACAGAGCGTTGGGGCGTTTCGACGGCAGCGCAGCCATCGAGACGGTCCTTCTGCATTCTCGCTTCCGGCTGCCTGAGCGACAGACCAACATGGGGCGAGCGCTCGCTGAGCCTTCAAGCGCAGGCACGATCGTGGTTGCAACGCAGGTGGTCGAGGCGGGAGTGGACGTCTCCGCGCGCACGCTCGTGACCGAGACTGCGCCGTTCTCATCGATCATCCAACGACTTGGGCGTTGCAACCGCGCAGACGAATATCCCGAGTCGAGCGTCGTGTGGTTGGACCGAGGCCCGGTCAGCGACGACGCGATGGGCCGCAAGCTCGCGGCCCCGTACCTTCCCAGCGACATCGAAGCAGCAAGGAGCGTTCTGCTGGAACGCGAAAGCACATCGCTCTCGCCCGCCGCGCTGGAGGAGATCGAGGTACACGAGTCACTGGACGAGCCGGCGACCCTCAGGAGACGAGACCTGCTCGATCTCTTTGACACCACACCGGATCTCTCCGGTATGGACATCGACATCGCGCCATTCATCAGAGAGGACGACGACCGCAGCGTCGGCGTCCTCTTTCGCGATCTGCCGGCGGATACTCCAGCGCACATCCCCAAGGAGCAGGAGCCAGGGGCGGCATACGACGAGTTGGTGCAGGTGCCGATTGCCACGCTCGGCAAGCGCACCTGCTGGATGGTCGACCATCTCGATGGCGGCTGGACTCGGCGGGCAACGAGAGAGGTCGCCCCAGGTTCGACCGTGCTGCTGCGAGCCGCTGAGGGCGGCTACGACGCAGAGATCGGGTGGGACAACAAGCTCAGCGCTGCTGTGCAGCCAATCCCACATGAGAACCTGGAGGAGGTCGATAGCTTTGGCTCGGACGTGCTGACGGAGACCGCGCCGCCAGAAGAGCTTCTGCCCCACCTGACCAAGGTCTCAAGCGAAGCGACTCGCCTTGCCGACGCACTCGGCCTCTCGACTTGGAGCGAAGTGCTGCGGTGCGCCGGAGCGCTACACGACCTTGGCAAGGCCCATCCCGTCTTCCAGGCAACGCTGCGTTCGGCTATCTATGGAGACGCCTTCGAAGATAAGGACGACCGCCTTTGGGCCAAGAGCGGCCGGCGGGGAGGCACGCACGAGCGTCCCTATTTCCGTCATGAGCTCGCCAGCGCGCTTGCGATCCGACGCTTGGACGGTCATCTCGAGTTGCCCGAGCGCGATCTGATCGCGTATCTGACTGCATCTCACCACGGCAAGGTCAGGCTTTCGATACGACCAGCGCCTGACGAGAGGCGACCGGAGAATGCGGACGGCGAGGCGCGCTTTGCGCTCGGGATCGTCGACGGCGACCTGCTTCCCGAGGTGAAGACCCCGATCGGCACAGTACCCGCGCTCGCCCTCGATCTCGCACCGATGGATCTTGGCGACGAGCGCTCCTGGACCGATGCCGCCCTGCGGCTTCGCGACGATCCGAGCCTGGGCCCATTCCGCCTAGGCTTCTTGGAGGCGCTGCTCCGCGTGGCCGATTGGAGAGCCAGCCGTGCCTGATCTGCGACTGTCGGGATGTCAGTCTCACCCGCTCGTGGGCTATCTAAAGGCGCTCGGCCTGCTGCGTGTCATCTCGAGGCAAGTCGACGAGTCTGCTCGGGGACGGTGGAGCGCAGGCGTCTTCGAGCTCCGCAGCGAGCTCAGCGAGGAGCAGTTGACGACATTCCTGCTGGAGCGCTACGCACCCTCTCCGGTCCTGTCTCCCTGGAATGGGCGCAGCGGCTTCTACCGGCGCGGCAACGCGACAGCAGTCAAGGCACTCGAGCGCATCCAGCAATCCGATGTCTCGCGGCTTGCCCCCTTGCGGACGCTAATCGAGCGGACCCAGATCGTGCTCGCGGACCTGCAGATGACCGAGAAGCCCTCTGAGGAGAGCCAGAAGCTGAAGCTCGTCAGACGGCTGCGTCGCGAGTGGCCAGACGACGCCGTCGAATGGCTCGATGCCGCAATCGTCATGACGGGCAAGAAGCCGGCCTTTCCCCCCCTGCTGGGATCAGGGGGCAACGATGGGAGCTACGACTTCTCCTCGAACTACATGCAGTCTCTCGGCGAGATCATGCTCGCCGGTGAGAAGGACTCCAGATCGAGAGAGATGCTGGGAGCGGCGCTGCTCGGGGAGCCGAACCCCATAGAAAGAATGGCGCTCGCGCATCTCAGCCGCGATGCCTCGTCGAACAACTCTCCCTACGGAGAGGCTGAGAGCCTCGGCAATCCATGGGACCTCGTCCTCGCGATCGAGGGCTCGCTGCTGCTTACCCCGGGAGCTGCACGCCGATACGGCGCGTTGGGCGGCGGCGTGCTCGTCGCACCGTTCACGGTTCACCCCACGGCCGCAGGCTACGGCTCGGCGGTCAGCGGCGAGACCGGGAGAGCGGAGCTGTGGCTGCCTCTGTGGCCAGGGTGGACGAGTCGCCCGGAAGTGTCGAGCCTCACCCGCGAATCCTGGGTCCAGGTGGGTCGTGGCCCCTCCAGACGCCAGGCACGCACGGGGCTTGACTTCGCACGCGCCGCGGGCGAACTTGGTGTAGCGCGGGGCATCGAGTCCTTCGAGCGCTACGCGATCCTGGAGCGCGCGGGCCAGGCCAACCTGGCTGTGCCAATCGGCCAGATCTCTGCCGCAGAGCATCCTGGTGCACAGGCTCTGCGCTCGATCGATGGCTGGCTGGAGCGGGTGCTGCGCTTGGGAGCAACGGACAACTGCCCAAACGCTATCCAGGCTGCTGCGCGACGGCTCGACGAAGCATGCTTCCATCTCGCTTCGCGCGGACGCTCAAGAGACGCCTGCGCCGCGCTAGAAGCGATCGGTGCCATGGAGCACGCGCTCGGACTCTCACGCGCCGCGATAGAGGCTGGCATCCACCCGCTCAGCGGGGTGAGCGCAACGCCGTGGATCGAAGTAGCGAATGACGGCACGCCCGAGTTCGCGGTCGCCGCAGCGCTTGGCTCGCTGCGCGACCGCAGGCAGCGCCTGCCCGCTTTGCGCGACTACCTTCATGGCACACGCCGAGATGAGGAGCGCCCCTGGCGCTCCGTGTTTGACGTTGACCGCCGTCATGCCGTGAGCGGCGGCAACGTCGCCGCGCGACTCGCAGCAATCCACTCCCGGCGTCATCTGGATGCGACGCGTCGTGTCGCCAAGGGCACAGAAGACACACGCTCGATGTCGCCAGCAAGCGACGATGAGCTCAGCGACGACAGGCCCCGGTCCCAGAGCGCCCTCTCATTCGAGCGTGGCGCCCCTTGCGATATGCGGCTTGCAAGGACATTTGCGGCAGGCGGACTCGACAGCGAGCGCATCCTGCACCTGCTCTGGGGCCTGGCTCTGCTCGACCATAGTGAACTTCGATCGCACCTCAGCAATGCCGTCGATCCAGCGGTTGCATATGACGCGACCGTGCAGCCGATCTTCGATTTTCTGTCGTTGGCGTGGAGGGGCAGATCCCACCGTCGCGGGGATGAGGGCAAGCAGGAGCAACTGCATCCGTCGCCCGGCTGGGCCGCACGTCTGGCCGCCGGGGCGATCGAGCCAGTCGTGCGTGAGGCTTCGCTGAGATTGCGGCTGGCTGGCCTTGTGCCGATCCTCACGGCTCGGGATCTGATCGCCGGCATCTCCGACGCTTCTCGCCTTGGGCCACGGCTTGGGTCTGCGCTGCTGATCCCGCTCCGACCAGGCGACCTGGACCGAGCCACGCGCAGGCTCACGATGCATGAGCAATCTGACAAGAGCAATGACGAGAGGAAGGAAACCTCATGATCGACGGCCTCCAGGACGAGCACCGCCTCATCCTGAAAGCATCGCTTGCGCCAACGGTGGGATCGACCTTTCAGCCCACCGGCTTCCCCGACCTCGGCCCTGCCGAGTTCGGGCGCCCCCTCGGAGAGGACCGCTCTCAGCCGGCACTGCTCGTCGAGTCAGTGCAGTCGCTGGCCAACCACCTCGAGAGCGTCGGCTGGGACTCCACCGAGCATCGCCCTGTCGAAGTCTTCAGCCGCCTGCAGTACGTCGAGGTCCGCGACTCGGATGGACGCTTCCTCACCTCATCGCGACTCGAACCCCATCGCCTGGCGGGCGCATATGTCAAGAACGCAATGGTGGACGGCAAGACGGCCGGCGATTGGATGATCGAGCGCGTTGGAGTGAAGAAGGGCCTGCCCCTGGACTGGCGAGCCCTCTACGCGGCCATTTTCCAGCTCGATCCCCTCTGCCTCATCCATGGAGTCTTCTTCTCCGATCCACAGTGGAAGGACTATGGCAATCCGAAGGTACGCAGAGCACTTACAGCCGTGATGGAGGCCCATGACGCACGCCCCGTCGTCTCTGGAGGTGTCAAGCGGGACGACGTCAATCCGACCGTAGGCGAAGGGCGCACCGCCAGAGAGGGCTATGGCTTCGTCCCGTTTGGGCGCACCGAGTACACCGCTGAGGAGATCGAGCTCGATGTCGCGATCGATCTGGAGCAGATACGCGGCTACGGGCTTGGGGAGGCAGAGACGGATCTGCTCGTCTCTGTCGCGCTATGGGAGGTGCAGACGCTCTTGCAGCGGCCACTGCGACTTCGCACCGCGTGCGATCTCGAAGTCGTCCGCTCGGTCGAAGTCAGGCGCCCTCAGGACTGGGCTCTGCCCACGGCCGCCGCGCTCGCCGATCGAATCAGGAGCGCCAAGGTCGACTTCGACGCGCCCGTCCCCCACTCAACGCTTTCTCAGTAGATCGTGGTGGGGCTTGCCATCCGCTTCGAGCTCGGCCGCTATCACGCCACGCCTTGGGGCTCGCATGTCAACGATGCGGCGATCGAGTGGCCGCCGAGCCCGTGGCGAGTGATCAGGGCGCTGTACTCGACTGCGCGCACCAATACCAGGCTGCTGGAACGCCAAGCCGCGCTGGATGGCGCTCTGCAGGCACTCCTCGACGCTCCACCACCGGTCTTCGATCTGCCCATCGTCTCAGCTGCGCACACACGGCACTACATGCCACAGGCAAGCTACTCCGCTCTCCGCACCCGGGAGACAACCAAGGTGCTTGATGGCTTCCTGGCCCTCGACCCAAATGCTGAGCTGACAGTCTGGTGGGATACGGCTCTCAGCGCCGAGGCTTCCGATGCGCTGGCCATGGCTGCCCGGGCGCTCGGATATCTCGGACGCTCGGAGTCGGTCTGTTCGGCACATATGGTCTCTGGCGCCCGGCCACTACGCATATCTGCTGCACCGGCAGAGTCACCGGATGCACCGCATGGCGAGTGCGATCGCATCGACCTGCTGTGCCCGCAGCGCGGACAGCCACTGGAGTCGATCGCCATCTCGGTGACCGAGATGCGCAAGAGCCGCCGGCTCCTCCCAGTGGGCACGACGCGACTCACCTACGCCGTCTCACGTGTAGAGCCAGCCAAAGCTCCTGCAAGGCTCAAGGCCGCTGATGCGCCCCCGACGCTCGCACTGTTTCGTCTCAGAGGAGCGGCCCGGCCATCTATTACTGAGGCAGTGGCGGTAGGGCAAGCACTCCGCAGCGCGTTGCAGCATGTCTATGGCGCACGCAATGGAGACGCAGCATCGCCGACCTTCAGCGGCCGCAGCGGCGACACGCCCCGCGACGACCAGCACCGTCACGCTCACTACATTGCCCTTCCCGAGGCACACAGTCGCCAGATAGATCATCTCGCCATCTGGGCGCCGGAGGGCTTTGGCCCTGCGGAGGTGACTGCGCTCGCAGGCATTGACCACCTCTTGATCCATGGAATACGCGACCGTCTGCCAATTGCGCTCTCAGCGTTGGCGACCGAGCAGGGACTGCAGTTCGAGGAGTTGCTCGGGCCATCCTGCATATGGCGATCCGCAACGCCGTTTGGACTCGTGAGGCACCCGAAACTGCGACGCGGCCAGCTGATGGACTCCCCCGCCGACCAAGTGCGTCGCGAACTGGCCCGCCGGGGATTGCCGGAGCCTTCCGAGGTGATCCTAGAGCGAGGCTCCTGGCATCGCTTTCGCAGCGCTAAGGCCGGACAATCACGACTCGACAGGGCAAGCGTGTTCGGGGTTGAGCTGCGCTTCGAGAAGCCCCTGTCAGGGCCAATCGCCCTCGGCGCCTTCTGCCACTTTGGCCTCGGAGTGTTCACACCGCTAACGAAGTAGGCAACGATCAAGCCAACGACGCCCGCCATGCCAAGGTGAGTACTAGTCGAGGCTGGTGCGACGCACTAGCCTCAGGCACAGCAGATCAGATCGAAGGATCCCTCCCCTCCCAGATGTCGTCCCGTCGGGATCCCGAACCAGCAGAGATTCCAGAGGTTCTACCCATCCGTCCTGTCGACCTGCGAGGATTGGCTTTTCCTACGAGATCTGCCCTCGCATCGGTCATACCAACCTCTACCCTCACGACCATGCCCACACTGCACGAGCTTGCCTTCGAGTTGGGCGTCGATGAGCGCACGCTTCGCCGTGCCGCCTCCGACGGACTGGTGGGTGGCGAGACCGCGGGACGACGACCGCGGTCCATCATCACAGCAGAGGAGCGCTGCTATGCGATCGCCCACTGGCCGCTGCTCAGCGCGCTGCGCCGCGCATTGTGCACGGAGCCAAATGTACGCCTCGCGGCGCTCTACGGCTCCGTAGCTCGTGGGGATGACACGGACGCCTCCGATGTCGACCTGCTCGTGTCCCTCGCCGAGGATCGCCCGGACGCCGCGGTCAAGCTCGCGGTGCGGCTGGAGCGCGCGCTGGGCCGAAAGGTGGACGTGACCCGCCTCAACCGGGTCCAGCGCAACGCGCCGCTGCTGCTCCTGCAAGCACTCCGAGAGGGCCGTGTGGTGCTGGATAGAGACACACAATGGCCGCAGCTCGTCGTTCGCCGCCGTCACATATGGCGACGCGCCGTCCGTGCCCATGACGCCAGGCTTGCACGTGCACGTGCCTCCGTCGATCAGTTTGTGCATGAACAGCGATGAAGAGCGACGACGACTCCTGTCCCGCGATGCCGATGGCACGCGGGACGCGCGTGGGGCATCATCGAGGCCATCCGTCTCGACGGTGGCTTCACCGAGGCGCAGGTTGCCACATTGGCCGAGCTTTACCACACACGCAACCGCCTGCAGATGCCTCACCGGACGTTGAGGCGGATGAACTGCGCCGGCAGGTGCGCCTGCTCCTGCGGCATCTGCCGCCACTGACCAAAAGCTACATCGACTGGCTACGACAACACGATATCGAGCTGTGAGAGCGGAGCGGACCTTCACGGCACTGACCTCCACGATCCGCGAATCTCATGCCCTTCCCCCTCCCAGATCTCATCCCCGCCAGGATCCTCAACGAGCACGTCTACTGCAGGAGGCTCGCCTACCTCGAGTGGGTGGATAGCCAGTTCACCGACAACGCCTACACGGCGGAGGGGACATTCGTGCACAGGAACGTCGACCGCGAGCGCTCTGTGCCACCGCAGCCGCCCAGCACGAGCGCAGACGACGCCGGTGATGCGGATGATGACGGCGAAGAACCCCCTGCAAGCACCGCTGTCTCAGTCTCCTCGCCCCGCCTTGACCTGATCGCAAAGGTCGACCTGCTCGAGTCGAGAGACGGCCGCAGTCGTGCCAGTCGAGTTCAAGCGTGGGCGCCCACGAGCACGGGACGCGCCGCTGTGGGAGCCAGAGCTCGTCCAACTCTGCGCCCAGGTGCTCATTCTGCGCGACTGCGGCTATCAGGTCCCTCACGCCGAAACCTACTTCGCGCAGACGAGGACGCGGCACAGAATCGAGATTACGAAGGCTTTGATCTCGACCACGCTCGCCGCGATCAAGCAGTTGCGAGACGACGCGGCCGCCGATCAGGCGCCGCCGCCGCTTATCGACAGCCCGAAGTGCCCAAGGTGCTCGCTCGTCGGGATCTGCCTACCTGACGAGGTACATGCGCTCAGCGAGGCCGATCAAAGCAATCCCCCACGGCGACTTGTCGCCAGCGACCCAGCCTCCTCGCCGCTCTATGCGATCACTCCCGGCAGCCGGCTCACCAAGCGCGGTGGGAGGGCGATCCTCATCGAAGATGGAAAGCAGGCCGCCTCCAGACGCCTGATCGACGTCTCCCACATCGCCGTGCTTGGCAATGTCGACGTGGGCAGCGCCCTGCTCAGGGCCTGCTTTGAGACAGGCGTGCCGGTGCTGTGGTTCACTGCGGGCGGCTGGTTCAAGGGAGTTGCAACTGGCATGCCATCGAAGAACATCGCCGTGCGCATGCGCCAGCATCGCGCCGCCACGCTTGGCAGTCCAGAGCTCGCCGCCTGCTTCGTCGCAGGTAAGATCCGCAACTGCAGGACCCTGTTGCGCCGCCATGCAGGCAAAGAATCGGCGCGTGTACTCGGCCAGCTCGCCGAGCTTGCGAAGGCCGCTGAGTCTGAGCGCTCGATCGAGTCGCTGCTTGGCATCGAGGGCACAGCGGCCAGGCTCTACTTCTCCAAGTTCGGCTCGCTGCTGAAGAGCCCACCAGAGCGCTTCGCTTTCGAGGAACGCAACCGCAGACCGCCACGTGATCCAGTCAACGCACTGCTCTCCTTCGTCTACGCCCTGCTGGTGAAGGACGTGACCGCTGCAACGATCGCCGCCGGCCTTGACCCCTACGTCGGCGTCTACCACCGCCCCGGCTTCGGACGCCCAGCGCTCGCACTCGACCTCGCCGAGGAGTTCCGACCGCTGATCGGCGATTCAACCGTGATGATGGCGATCAACAACGGCGAGCTCGGGCTGGACGACTTCATCTCACGCGCCGGCGGCGTCTCGCTTACCGACAAGGGCCGCCGCAAGGCGATCGCGGCCTATGAGCGTCGGATGACGAGCGAGCTCACCCATCCACTCTTTCGCTACAAGGCCAGCTATCGCCGCAGCCTCGAGATCCAGGCAAGGCTGCTCGCTGCTGTACTCGTCGGCGACGTGCCTTCCTACCACTCCTTGACAACTCGATAGCAGGACCCGTCGTGGCCGACCGCAACCGCTATCTGGTCGCCTACGACATCCGCCATCCGCGGCGGCTGCGGCGGGTCCATCGCCTCGCCACCGACTACGGCGAGTCCCTGCAATATTCGGTGTTCGTATGCGATCTGACGACGGTCGAGTTGATCGCGCTGCGACAGAAGCTCCTCGAAGAGATGAAGAGCACTGAGGACAGCATCGGGATCTTCGACCTCGGTGCGCCAACAGGCCGCGGCGTCGAGTGCATCGAGTTCCTCGGCGTAAGGCGCGATCTGCCAAGCGACGACCCCGCGATCTGGTGATCACGCGAGCACTGAGGTGCGCCCCAAATCACGAGAAGCACTCGATGGCCGCGATCATGTGTGTTCATGCGGATTTATGGCTTCCCGCCCAGTCGCCGCAAGCCACGCTGGCCGGGATCTTGGCCTACCCCTCGCATCGGCTCACGAAACGCCTGGAAATACGCGATAAAATCCGCGAGCCGTCACCGGAGACGCAAGTCTCCGGCTCCGTTGAAGGGCCGACCACGCCACAAGAGCATGGCTCAGCCTTTACGGAGGTCACCGGAGACGCAAGTCTCCGGCTCCGTTGAAGGCTCGCCCATCCCAAAGCCCCGAACGCACCCAAGGGGACATGCCGGTCACCGGAGACGCAAGTCTCCGGCTCCGTTGAAGGGGCGCATCCCTTGTGGCCCTTGTGCCGCTTGTGGGGAGCGCGGTCACCGGAGACGCAAGTCTCCGGCTCCGTTGAAGGAGGAACTTGCGGGCGCCTTTCGCCGTCGAGAAGGCAGGGGTCACCGGAGACGCAAGTCTCCGGCTCCGTTGAAGGGGCATCGAGACGCCTATCGAAACGGCTGGCATGAAGGCAAGTCACCGGAGACGCAAGTCTCCGGCTCCGTTGAAGGGCGAACGCGATAGCAACCGAATCGCTACTGCGCACAGGGGCGTCACCGGAGACGCAAGTCTCCGGCTCCGTTGAAGGGTGGAGGAGTCATGGCCACAGGACAAGCCGGTTGCCGGTCACCGGAGACGCAAGTCTCCGGCTCCGTTGAAGGTGAGGGAGTTCTCCGAGTTCTTCGACATCAAGTACCCGGTCACCGGAGACGCAAGTCTCCGGCTCCGTTGAAGGCTGGAGTAACCCGAGCCTCTTTGAGACCTTGCGCCTGTCACCGGAGACGCAAGTCTCCGGCTCCGTTGAAGGCCTGCAATCATAATGACCCGGTTCTCCGCCTGGGGGTCACCGGAGACGCAAGTCTCCGGCTCCGTTGAAGGAGGGCGGCCGGCGAAGTCAGCGCACGGTACTCTGCAGTCACCGGAGACGCAAGTCTCCGGCTCCGTTGAAGGTGGCTCATTTCGGCGTTCAGACGTTCCTTTTCCAGGTCACCGGAGACGCAAGTCTCCGGCTCCGTTGAAGGTCTGCTTGGCGCTCGCCGGTTCGGACTCTGGCGATGGTCACCGGAGACGCAAGTCTCCGGCTCCGTTGAAGGGACAGATTGCAGAGCGTGACGAGACGCGCGTCACCACGTCACCGGAGACGCAAGTCTCCGGCTCCGTTGAAGGTTCTCTATGAGAACCAACGCCGCCCAGGAGTCTGTGGTCACCGGAGACGCAAGTCTCCGGCTCCGTTGAAGGCGGGTGTGCTCATGGTGGTCTCCTCGGTGCGGTTGGCGTCACCGGAGACGCAAGTCTCCGGCTCCGTTGAAGGGATGCAACTCATGCCCGGTACCGCGGCCGGCTTGGGAGTCACCGGAGACGCAAGTCTCCGGCTCCGTTGAAGGCAGCAGCAGCTGGACGCCGCGATGCAAGCGCAGATCCAGTCACCGGAGACGCAAGTCTCCGGCTCCGTTGAAGCGCGTTTCCGGTCGGTTCAGGGCGGATCGTTACTTGGCGTCACTGGAGACGTGAGTCTCCAGCTCCGTTGAAGCAGCGCGTCCTTGACGAGCCCGGCGAACCATTCGTTGTTACCGGAGACATGAGTTTCCGGCTTCGTTGAAGGCTGGCTTTCAGTAGGATCTACGTCCCATCTCGGAGACCTAGGTCTCCGGCTCCGTTAAAGCCCCGGTCACGATGCCGAACTGATGTTCATTCCGTTCGAGTCGCCGGAGACGTAAATCTCCGGCTCCGTTGAAGCTATGTCGGCATGACCCGTGCCGCGAACCTGCTTGTCATCACCGGAGACGTGAGTCTCCGGCTCCGTTAAGCGATGTCCTGGCGGTCAATACGAATCGCCGGCTTGTGACTGAAGGCATCGGTCTGGCGTGGTTGAAGGCTTAGTGGCAGGGGTCTGCAGCTCGCATCGAACTGGCGGGCGCGTCGAACTGGCCGTCTGACCAGTAGAGCTCTAAGATGGCGAGGCGCCCCACGCTAGTGGGGCGTCCACAAGCACCTCACGAGGAGGAGTCGCCAGGATGCAGCGATCGCAGAGCAGCTTCGACCACGACTGGCTGGTGATCGGCTCCGGCTTCGGCGGCAGCGTCTCCGCGCTGCGCCTGGCGCAGAAGGGCTACAGCGTCGGCGTGCTGGAGTGCGGTCGGCGCTTCGCCGACCACGAGTTTCCCAAGTCCACGGGCGACTTCAGGCGCTATTTCTGGCGCCCCCGGCTGGGCATGAAGGGGATCTTTCGGATCAGCAACTTCAAGGACGTGGCGGTCGTCTCCGGCTGTGGTGTGGGTGGCGGCAGCCTCGGCTACGCCAACACCCTCTACGTGCCCCCGAAGAAGTTCTTCGAGGATCGCCAGTGGAGCGATATGCAGGACTGGGAGAGTGCGCTCGCGCCCCACTACGCAGAGGCCCAACGGATGCTCGGCGTGACGATGAACGAGCACGACGACCCGGCGGACCAGCTGCTGCGAGAGCTCGGCGAGGAGCTCGGCGTCGGCGAGACCTACAAAAAGACACCCGTGGGCGTCTACTTCGGCGAGCCGGGCGAGACCGTGCCCGACCCCTTCTTCGAGGGCGAAGGTCCCGATCGCACAGGCTGCCAGCTGTGCGGGCGCTGCATGGTCGGCTGCCCCCATGGCTCGAAGAACACCCTCGTGAAGAACTACCTCTATCTCGCGGAGAAACGCGGTGTGCGCATCACGCCCGAACGCACCGTCGTGGACATCAGGCCGCTGGGGCGCGGCGATGGCAGCGACGGCTACGAGGTCGAAAGCGTGCGGTCCGGGGCGTGGCTGGCAAAGGATCGCCGCATTCACCGCGCCCGCTCGGTGGTCGTCGCAGCCGGTCCTCTGGGCACGAACACCCTGCTGCAACGCTGCCGCCTCTCAGGCTCGCTCGCTCGAGTCTCCACGCGCCTTGGCGAGCTCGTGCGCACCAACAGCGAGGCGATCCTCGCGGTCACGGTCCCCGAGGACTACCGCGAGGAGCTCGTGCGTCGGGTGGCAATCACCTCGAGTATCTATCCGGATGCCAACACCCACATCGAGACCGTCACCTATGGCAACGACGGAGACTCGATGCGACGCCTTTACACGCTGCTGACCGGTGACGGCACGAGGATGACCCGGCCACTGAAGCTGCTCGCCCATGCCGCGATGCACCCAGGCCGCTTCGCCAAGCTGCTGGCAAGCAAGAACTGGTCGCGCCGGACGATCATCATCCTCGTGATGCAGACGCTCGACAACGCGATGGCGCTGCGGCCTAAACACGGCCCGCTCGGCACCTTCTGGCTGCAGACCGAGCAGGACCCTGAGCGACCCAACCCCACGTTCATCCCAGTGGCCAACCAGGCCGCCGAATGGTTCGCCAAGCGCACCGGCGGCATCGCCCAGAGCTCGGTGATGGAGGCTCTGCTGAACGTCCCGACCACCGCTCACATCCTAGGAGGCGCGGTGATCGGCTCAGACCCAGGCCGCGGCGTGGTCGACGCCCATCAGAAAGTGTTTGGCTACGAGAATCTGATGGTCTGCGACGGCTCGGTGATCCCCGCGAACGTAGGCGTGAACCCGAGTCTGACGATCACCGCGCTGGCCGAGCATGCGATGAGCTTCGTGCCGCCGACCGTGCAGCAGACCGCCCCGGAAGAGAGCACACGGGCAGTGGCTTGAGCGCAGCGTGACCTGCCACGCCAGCCTTTACGAATCTTGCACCAAAATAAAGGCATGCCAAAGGTCTCCTCCAAGAACCAAGTCACGCTTCCGGTCGAGGCGATGCGCAGGGCTGGCGTGCATGCGGGCGACGAGATAACCATTCGCGCCTCCGGCGATGGCGAGATCGTCATCGCCACACACGGGTCCCGGGTCGCTCGCCAAGCCGGTATCGCAAGCGGAATCTATGAGGACGCGAGCTCGACCGACTCCGTGATGAGTGGACGCACTGATCCTCGACGCAAGCGTCTTGATCGGGCTGCTTGACGCCGCGGACATCCATCATGCCCGCTCGGTGCAGGACGTCGAGGCGGCAGACAGCGCAGGACGAGCCGTGCTGGTCCCCGCAAGCCCTACAGCGAGTCGCTTGTCGCCTTCGCCCGCGCCGGACGTCTCAGCGACGCGCGGGATGCGCTCGCCGCGATGGGTATCGCCGTCACCCCTCTCACAGCCGCGATCTCCGAGCGCGCCGCCGAGCTCCGCGCTCGCCATGAGCGACTGCGCCTGCCGGACGCGATTGTGCTCGCCACCGCCCAAGAGATGAGCAGCGAGCTGTTGAGCTATGACCGCCGGCTCGCCCAGATCAGCAACGAGAGCCACCCGCGCGGCGGCTAGGTCGTTTTGGCCCTCACAGACGCCGAGCCCTCCGGCGCCACCGACCACTATCGGATATGCGGCGAGCCGCCCGCCATCGCCGGCAGGATCACCAGCGTGTCAGAGTCGCCGACGGCCGTCTCCAGTCCGCCGAGCACTCGCACGTCCTCATCATTGAGGTAGACGTTGACGTAGCGGTTGAGCTGGCCGTCCTCGGAGAACAGCTGGGTCTTGGTCGCCGGGTGGCTGGCGACGAGGTCCTGCAGCACCTCGCCGACGTTGCCGCCGGAGGCAGTGAGCTCCTTCTCGCCGCCCACGGAGTTGCGCAGCACTGGTGGGATCTTGATCGTCGCCATGTGTCCTTCGGGTTGTTGTGATCGATGAATCGCCCGCTGGCCGGCAACGCTTCGCGCCCCGGCACGGAGGCGAACAGGCTATCCGGCCGCGGCGCAGAACGCCTCGTAGTCAGGGAAGACGCCCATCTCCTCGTCGGTGATCTCGGAGGGATCGCGCGAGCAGATCGGGCACTCGGGGTCGCGCCTGACCTTCACCTCGGTCAGCGTCGCACCCAGCGCGTCGTAGAGCAGCAGCCGCCCGATCGCGGGCTCGCCTATCCCGACGATCAGCTTGACGACCTCGGTGGCCTGCAGTAGGCCCATCGTGCCTGGCAGCACGCCGAGCACGCCGTTGGCGCCGCAGGAGGGCGCTAGCTCAGCCGGCGGCGGCTCCCTGAAGAGGCAGCGATAGCAGGGGCCGTCGTAGGGCTTGAAGACCGAGAGCTGGCCGTCGAAGCCGAGGATCGAGGCCGAGACGACGGGGATGCCAAGACGCACCGTGGCGTCGTTGAGCAGATACCGCGTGGGGAAGTTGTCCACGCCGTCGACGATCACGTCGTAGCCCTCGATGGTCTCCATGATGTTCTCCGCGCCGAGGCGGAATGGGTACTTGACGACCTTCACGTCAGGGTTGAGCGCCCTGATCGACTCCTCCGCGGAGTCGACCTTCAGCGTGCCGATGCGCTGGTTGTTGTGGATCACCTGGCGTTGCAGGTTGGAGAGGTCCACGACATCGTCGTCGACGATGCCAAGCGTGCCGACTCCGGCGGCGGCGAGGTAGAGCGCCGTGGGAGAGCCGAGACCACCCGCGCCCAGCAGCAGCACCTTCGCGTCGAGCAGCTTCTGCTGGCCCTCGGCGCCGATCTCCGGGATCAGCAGGTGCCGGGAGTAGCGGTCGCGCTGCTCGGGGCTCAGCGACCTTGGGACCTCGACCTCGTAGCCGCGGTCCTTCCAGAGCGTGATCCCGCCGGTCATCGACTTCACGTTCTCGTAGCCGAGGTCGTCGCGCAGCGTGCGCGCGGCATAGGCGGATCGCACGCCCGAGGCGCAGTAGACGATCAGATTGGCGCGCGGTCAGGTACGGCGCCCTCGATCCGCTGACTCGAGATGGCCGCGCGGAATCAGCTTTGCGCCCGGCAGATGCCCGGCGGCCGCCTCTTCGGTTCCGCGCACGTCGACTATCACGACGCCCTCGTCGAGAAGCTCCTTGACCTCTGCGGGGTCGATCTCCTCGATCTGGCTCTTGATCTGGCGCAGCAGCTCTGCGCTGGAGGTGCTCATCTGGAAATCTCCTGAACGACTGTCGGGATTCATGTACTTCACAGAGTATAGCGACCCAATCGCAACGTCAAACGTGCTCTCAAGGCGGCGGTGGCGATGTCGATATGTCGCTCTAGAAGCCGTGTTTCGCGGTGACCCTCATCGGATCGCCAGGGTTGGAGCGGCTCGCCCCTGATACCCTAGCTCGCCAGGTAGGGATTTCGATGATGTTCTCGACAAAGGCCGAGTACGGCGTACGCGTGATGGTGGAGCTGGCCCGTCGGGCCAGCGATCAGGCCGACGACGGTGCGGGCGGTGGGACCCGGTCATCCCGCTCGCGGAGATCGCCGAGCACGACGGGATGCCGCTGGCATATCTGGAGCATCTGGTCGCCCGCCTGCGCAAGGCCGGTCTGCTCGACAGCCGCCGGGGAAGTCGCGGCGGCTACATGCTCGCCCGGCCGGCCGATCAGATCACGATGGCGGAGGTCGTGGAGGCACTGGAGGGCACGATCGCGCCGATCGAGTGCATCTCACAGGGCCCTGACGGCAGCATCGTCTGCTCGCGGGAGTCCGATCCGGCGCATGTGTGCCCGACGAAGATGCTTTGGACGCGCGTGAGGCTGGCGATCGTGAGCACGCTCGTGCAGACGACGCTTGCGGACCTGCTCGTGTCCACAAGGACTGGTCGTTCACAGGATCCTCTGGCGGCGCTTGCCACCGCCGACCCGGCGAGCGCCCTGAGTGAGGGCGCCGACTCGGCATCGCTCACGCTCCCTGCGCCCCTGCCCCAGCCTCGCCAAGCCGCGCAAACCCTGCCAACGACCGTCTGAAACGACCAGCCGAAGAGCCGAAGGAGACCATGGCCGACCTGCACATCACCAACCTGCACGTGCGCATCGAGGATCGCGAGATCTTAAGGGCGTCGAACCTGGCGATCGACAGGGGCGAGGTTCACGCGCTGATGGGCCCCAACGGCTCGGGCAAGTCGACGCTCGCCAACACGCTGCTCGGCCATCCCGCCTATGAGATCACCGAGGGCCAGATCGTCTTCAAGGGCCAGGACATCACCGAGGCCGAGCCACACGATCGCGCGAAGGCCGGCCTGTTCCTGGCCTTCCAATACCCGGTCTCGATCCCCGGCGTCTCGGTCGCCAACTTCCTGCGGATGGCGATGAACGCCAAGCGGGATGAGCCGATCCCGGTCAAGGAGTTCCGCAACGAGCTCCAGCATGCTATCGACCTGCTCGACGTGGACCGCTCCTTCACCTCCCGCCATCTCAACGACGGCTTCTCCGGCGGCGAGAAGAAGCGCGCGGAGATCCTGCAGATGGCGATGCTCGCGCCCGACATCGCGATCCTCGATGAGACCGACTCGGGCCTTGACATCGACGCGCTGCGCACCGTCGCCGAGGGCGTCCAGCGCCTGCACGACGAGCAGGGCCTCGGCGCTCTGATCATCACCCACTACCAGCGCATCCTGCACTACATAAAGCCCCAGTTCGTGCACATCATGCTGGAGGGCCGCATCGTCCTGGAGGGCGGCGTGGAGCTGGTCGAACGGCTGGAGCGCGAAGGCTATGACTCGATCCGCCAGGAGTTCGGCGCACATGTCTGAGACCAATCCCGACCAGGTCAGACCGCGACCACCGAGCCCGCGATGAAGCCGGGCCGCCACCGCGAGGCGACCCTGCTACAGCGCGCTCGCTAGCGCTGGCGCAGGCGATGGCCGCAGCCTCGCCGAGCTGCGCGAGGCGGCGCTGCGCGCCTACGAGACCTCTGAGCTGCCGGTCTGGCGGCGCTCGGGCTTCTGGAGCACGAGCCTGACCTCGCTCGATCTCGACGCGCTGGAGGTGCGCCATCACGAGCGCGGCCCACTGCCGGAGATCGTCTCCCAGACGCTGCCGGATCGCCCGCGCGCCGGGCGCATCGTGCAGCTCGACGGCTCCGTGGTGCACGTGGAGCTTGACCCGGAGCTCGCCAAGCGTGGCGTCGTGCTCTGCCCGCTGGAGCAGGCGGCCACCGAGCACCCGCAGACCTTCGCGCAGTGGTTCTCCAAGCGCCTGACGATCGACCGCAACAAGCTCGATGCCGCAAATGCAGCCTTCTGGACCGGCGGCGCCTTTCTCCACGTGCCGCAGGGCGTCGTGGTCGAGGACCCCTTCGAGATCGTCTACGCGATCGACAGGGCGGGTGTTGCCCAGTACGGGCGCACGCTGATCGTGGGCGAGCAGGGCAGCGACTTCCGCGTTCACGAGTACGACCTGGGCGACGACTTCGAAGGCCAGGCGCTGCACGCCGGCGCCTTCGAGCTCTACCTGGAGGATGGCGCGCGCTGCCGGCTGGCCCAGGTCCAGGACTGGGGATCGGGTGAGATCTACGACGTCTCCACCCGCCTAGTGAAGGTCGGCAGGGATGCCTACTGCCATTGGCTACCCTCCCTGCTCGGCGGCCACCTCGTGCGCCAGCATCTCGAGCTGGCGATCACCGAGCCCGGCGGAGACATGGCCTTCAGGGGCATCTTCTTCACCGAGAAGGAGGAGCACCTCGACGCCTTCGCAGTCGATCTGCACGAGACCGGGCCCTCTGGCGGCGACGTGCACTGGCGCGGAGCGGCGACCGGCGCAAGCAGGGCGAGCTTCGAGGGGCTGATCAAGATCGACCCGGGTGCCCAGCAGACCCACACCTATCTGCAGATCCACACGATGATGCTCTCGCCCAAGGCGCGTGTGGACGCGATCCCCTCGGTGCTCGTCTCCGCGGATGACGTCTCCGCCTCCCACGGCGGCACCGTCGGCGAGCTCGATGAGGACGCGATCTTCTACATGCAGAGCCGTGGCCTCGATCGCGCAAGCGCCGTGCGCGTGATCGTGGAGGGCTTCTTCGAGCCGCTGCTGGCGGAGCTTGGCGACGAGCCGCTTGAAGAGCTGATCAGAGGCAAGATCGCGGAGAAGCTCGCGGCCGCCAGGCAGGACATTGAGACCTATGCCGCAAGCCGCTAGCACCAAGCGGCTTGCCGGCGAGGTCGCCCCCTCGGGCGCGCCGGAGGAGGCTGCTGGGATCGCTGCGCGTGCGCGAGGACTTCCCGATCCTGCGGCGCAGCTTCCAAGGCAAGCCGCTTATCTACCTCGACTCCGCCTCGACGTCGCAGAAGCCCGCGGTCGTGATCGACGCGCTCGCCGAGCATCTGCGGGAGCGAAACGCCAACGTGCATCGCGGCGTGTACGCGCTGGCCCAGGAGGCGGACGCTGCCTACGAAAGCGCACGCGCACGCATCGCGGCGTTCGTCGGCTGGGATCGGGAGACGACGATCTTCGCCAAGAACGTGACCGAGGCGATCAACCTGATCGCCTACGCCTGGGGCCTTGACAGCCTGGGCCGCGGAGACGCGGTGCTGATCACAGAGATGGAGCACCACGCAAACGTCGTGCCCTGGCAGCAGCTCTGCAAGCGCGCCGGGGCACAGCTGCGCTATCTGAACGTCAACGAGCGCGGTGAGCTCTCGCTGGAACAGCTGCAGAAGGAGCTCGCCAAGGGCGACGTGAAGCTCGTCTCCTTCACCCACGTCTCCAATGTGCTCGGCACGATCAACCCGGTCGCGCAGATGACCGCGATGATCCGTGACGCAGGGGCACTGAGCGTCGTGGATGGGGCCCAGGCGGTCCCGCACATGCCGGTGGACGCAAAGGCGCTCGGCGCCGACTTCTATGCCTGGACGGGGCACAAGGCGCTCGGGCCGACCGGCATCGGCGTTCTGCACGGGCGCCGCGAGATCCTGCAGTCGATGGAGCCGTTCCTGACCGGCGGGGACATGATCTCCTCGGTGGACTTCCAGAGCGCCACCTGGAACGAGCTGCCATGGAAGTTCGAGGCCGGCACCCCGCCGATCGCCGAGGCGGTCGCGCTCGGCGTAGCAGTCGACTACCTCGCAAGTCTCGGAATGGAGCGCGTGCGTGAGCATGAGCTGGAGCTCACGCAGATCATGCTGGACGTGCTGGCTGGCGTGCAGGGACTAGCGATCGTTGGACCGCCGGAGGCCGATCGCCGCGGTGGCCTCGTCTCGTTCACGATCGATGGGCTGCACCCACATGACATTGCCGAGCTGGCCAACCGCGAGGGCGTCTGCATCAGAGCCGGCCATCACTGCGCCCAGCCGCTGATGAGGCGGCTCGGCGTCGGCGCGACCGCCCGGGCCAGCGTCGGGATCTACAGCGAGCCCTGGGAGATAGAGGCGCTTGGCGCCGCCCTGAAGAAGGGCAGGGAGGTCTTCGGTCTGTGAGCGACGACGATCTCTACCGCGAGCACATCCTCGAGCACTACAAGCGCCCGCACAACTTCGGCGAGCTCGACCCCCACGACCTCGAGGCCTTCGAGCAGAACCCACTCTGCGGCGACGAGCTGGGCGTCCACATCCAGGTCAACGACGGGCAGATCGCAGACCTGCGCTTCCACGGCCACGGCTGCGCGATCTCTCAGGCGGCCGCCTCGATCGCCTCCGAGGAGCTCAAGGGCATGCCGCTCGAGCAGGCCGGCTGCCTCAGCGCCGATTGGATGATCGACCTACTCGGCATTCCGATCTCTCCCACCCGCCGCAAGTGTGCGCTGCTGAACCTGAAGGTGATGCGCCGGGCGATCACGGGCGATGCGGGGTGGCCCACCGGAGCGGACGGCGGCGCGCACCACCGGGCTTGACGTTCGGGTTTCAGTGCCAAGCTAGGCCGGCTCGCCACCGCCCCAACTCGGCGGGTCACCGGGCTCAGGATCGGGATCAGGATCGGGCTCAGGCTCAGGATCGGGCTCAGGATCGGGATCAGGCTCAGGATCAGGATCAGGATCAGGCTCAGGATCAGGATCAGGCTCCGGCTCACCAGGTTCAGGTTCATCAGGATCGATCCAGACAGGTGGATTCGGCGGAACACCAGGATCGATCCAGACAGGTGGATTCGGCGGAACACCAGGGTCGATCGGCGGACTCGTGGGTGGAACACCAGGGTCGATCGGTGGACTCGTCGGCGGAACACCAGGATCAATCCAGACAGGTGGATCACCCCGGTCGATCGTCGCGGCCCGACCGGGCGAATTGCCTGCGACGGAAACGTCAGCCTGAATCTGAAGCATCTCTTCGCCTACCGTCATATCCCCTCGCATCAGTATGCGCTACCAAGTTGGAAGTCGAGCAAGCGGCCGCAGTACTCTGCACGCCGCCATGGTGTCGCGCGACGATCCTGGTTATTGCCGGCCTCAGATGCCAAGGCCGCACCGCCTCTGCGCGACTACCGTTGTAGCACATGCCGCAAGCTGATGCATTCCGGTGAAGCGAACCCGCCAGTCAGTACAAACGAGACATACCCATCTCGACCGGGCATGCTGCTCGAGCAGGCCGGCAGCCTCAGCGCCGACTTTAGATCCGAGCGGTCGAGCTGACGGGCTAAGAACCTGTTTCAAAAAGATCGGCACACCCCGACCACACCGCCTATTTTGAAACAGGTTCTAAGCCGTCCTATCCCGCGCGGCCGGCTCGGTCGAGTCGATGAACTCGTTGAGCACGTCGAGGAAGCGCTCGGGCTCGTCGAGTTGGGGAAAGTGGCCTGAATGCTGGAACACCTCCAGGCGGCTGTTGGGCATCCGTTCGTGGGTCGCGTGGCCGTGGGAGACGGGGATGATCGAGTCGCGCTCGCCCCAGATCAGCAGGAATGGGAGATGTTCGGCCAGATAGAGCCGGTTTGAGGCGTCGACCCGCTGGCCGCCGGGCTCGACGACAGAGCGGAGCGTGTGGACGAAGGCGGCACGGGCGGCGCTGTCGGAGAGCGTCGAGTGCCCGCGGGCGACCTCCTGCAGATCGGTCCCGAGGCCCAGACCCAGCCGGCCCAGCATGCCGCCAGCGCGCGCGCCGGCGTCGAGCAGGCGGGTTGCGGCGAGCAAGGGCAGCACGAGCTCGGAGCCGGGAAGCGTCGCGGCTCGAAGCAGCCAGCTGACGTCGCGGCCAAGGCCGCCGCTGTCAACCAGGACGAGTCGCTCGCAGCGCTCGGGGAATTGGTAGGAGAACTGCATCGCGATCCCTCCGCCGAGCGAATGCCCCACAAAGGTTGCTCGTTCGTGGCCGAGCGCGAGCAGCAGATCGCGCAGGCTGCTCGCGTGGGCGCCGAGTGAGTAATCGCCTCTGGGCTTGGCCGACTCGCCGTGGCCCGCCAGGTCGGGGGCTATCACGGTAAAGCGGTCGGCGAGGCGGGGGATCACCCGCTTCCAGGTCGTCGAGCTGGACGTGATCCCGTGGATGAGCACGACGACGGAGCCGCTGCCCGCTTGACGGTAGGCCACGTCGTGACCGTGCAACGTCGTGTGCCTCACGTCTTCGCAGCTGCGCTTTGTTCGAGGCGGCATCCCGAGGCTCCAGTTCTCTCGCCGCTCGCGGTGCGGGCGGGACGGCAGGGCTCGCATTGGAGAGTATCGCTGCGACATCGCCAGTTTGGCGCCCCGGTGTCACGCTCGCGCACGACCTCGTCGCTACGTCAGCGCCCAAGGCGTCGACGTCTGAGTCTCCTGATGCGAGCGCGACCGACGCGCGCCAGCAGGATCAGTGGAAAGACCGGCAGCTGCCAGACCGGCACGGCGCGCCGGCGGCGGCGCGGCAGATCGTTAGTGAGGGCATCGAGGTCCGCTCGCGTGCGAGCCGACCACGCGCCCTCCATGCGCTGCTCGAGCTCGCCGCCGTCGATGCGTCCCCTGGCATAGGCGCGGGCCAGACGCCGTGCCGCACCCTCACGAGCCTCGTCGGAGACCAGCACGAGCGCGCGCGAGCGCGGCCGGTGAACATAGTGCGTGGGCGCCTCCCGGAACGCCGTGGCGCAGGCACTCGAGCAGAAGTGGTACTCGACACCACGCCAGACGGTCGTCTCCTCGGATGCGGCCGGGTCCACGGCAATCCGGCACACCGGGTCAACAGGCAGATCGTGCCGGCCATCGACTCCCTCCGAATAGAGGGCAAAGACCTCCACCGGGTCGGGGACGTGCTTGAGGCTGCGCCGTCCCCGTGATCGAAGCTGGCCCGCCAACACGCAGGACGCCGCGGCATCCCGCGTCGCCGCGCTCACGATCACCTCGCCAGGACGAGCGAAGTCGGCGATCCGAGAGGCGACGTTGACGGCAGAGCCAAACCAGTCATCGCCCCTGCGCACAGCCGTGCCGGTGTGCATCCCGACGCGCACGCTCAGAGCCCTGTCGCGAGCGCCAAAGTCGCCCACGATCCGCGCCGCGAGATAAAGCGCTCCTCCTGCGTCGGGCACGCGGACGATCAGCGCGTCACCGACCGCCTTCATCTCCTCGGCGCCGTAGTCGCCCAACAACGCACGCAGCTCATCGCAGAACGCGGCGGCGACATCCGCCGCTCGCTCGTCGCCGTGTGCCTCCGTCAGAGCTGTGTATCCGGCGAGGTCGGCAAAGACGAACGTCGACGTGACGGCAACATCGCTCACCGTAGGATCATGGCAGTTGGCGTAGCCATCGACGAGTGACGCGACTGCTTGACGATGTGCCGATCCTGAGGCCAGTCCTGCCGATCCTGACGTGCCGTTCCAGCTGTCATAACGACGAACACTCGCCGAGTGCGATGCATCGACGTTTTGTGACGAAACGCCTCGTCAGTCTCGACCTGGGATGCAGCAGAGCTGCGC
Organism: uncultured Actinomycetota bacterium; assembly: GCA_963790265.1. Classification (GTDB taxonomy): domain Bacteria; phylum Actinomycetota; class Thermoleophilia; order Solirubrobacterales; family Solirubrobacteraceae; genus Palsa-744. The sequence continues at coordinate 1,075,387 of CAWBNT010000001.1, read as the reverse complement.
CCCACCGCTTGCGAGCAGCCCTCCCTCGGTGTCCCAGACCCGCCCGCTCACACCCATCAGCCCGTGCGCCGCGACCGTGCATTCCTGTTCGATCAGCAGCCATTCGCAGGCAGGTTTGAAGCGGTGCAGCCAAACGCTCGTATCGAGATTGGGCGCCAGATACTGCCAAGAACGGTAGCGCTGATAGGCAGCGGGGAAGCCAAACGTGTCGAGCAGGATCAGCGCTCGTGCGGCGTCCAGGTAGGGGTCCTCGAAGCAGGCAACCGGTCGAAACCGCGTCCACGCTCGGATCATCGGCGCTCTCGCCTCCTGCTCAGCAGCTTGCACAGGACGCCGCTCGACGTTCTCCCAAAAGCGAAAGACAGGCTGGCCATCCCTGGACACCTGCTCGTACGGCTCGATGTCCTCCGGCGCGGGCACGAGTGGCATCGTTGGATGCTGGTGCTCATAACCAGGTGCATCGATGGCGGTCTTCACCAACGCGTGAAGCACCGGGCGGCCATCTTGCGTCATAGAAACCGAAAGTGACTCCGCCCGTCGTCCGTGCTTGAGCGCGACGACCGCCAGCTCCACCGGGCCGAAGGCCGGCGAGCTCAGGAAGTGGCAGTAGAAGCTGCGTGGATGACGGATCTTGGCCATCTCACCTGCGGCACGGAGGGAGATCGCCGCTAGGTACCCCCCGTTTGGACCCCAGATCTCCCATTGATCGGAAAGTGTCGCTGAGTAGCGCCCATCCTCGCCCTCGATCCGGGTGGCATCTCCGAGGTCGGTGGCCATCAGCGCGAACGTTACCGAGCAGCAATGGTGAGACGCCGGTCGGCTGGTGGGGTCGCGCCTTGGATGTGCCCGAGCCTCAGCGCCCGCAGATGGCTACTCCACAGGAGCGGCGCTGTAGTCCTCCTCGTGACGTGCTCGCCCCAGGTGGCCGCGTTGTCGCTCTCATCGACCTCGACCATCGCCAGGTGCCGCGCCGTACCCAAGAAAGCATGACGCGGCACCCGACCAGGCCAAGACCGCCCTCGATCGACCCACCTCGACCCGTAGCTTTTGGCCCTGACTGTCCGGACCCAGACACCGCGCCCGTGAGCACGCGCGGCGAGGCGATACAATTCCTACCCTACAGCTAGGATTCGCAAGGCAACCGCAGCAAGGAGCCTCATGGCCACAGTCGACCGCACGAAGATCGCAAAGCCAAGCCCCATCGTCGAGGACGACCAGGGTCAGCTGCGCGCAAGGCAGGGCGTCTCACGCGAGGTCGTCCAGGAGCTCTCGAAGATCAAGAAAGAGCCGAGCTGGATGGCCGAGAAGCGCCTGAAGTCCCTGGAGATCTTCGAACGCAAGCCCACGCCGCAGTGGGGCGTCGACCTCTCGGGCCTGAACCTCGACGACCTCGTGCTCTACTCCCCGCCCACGGCGGGCCGCTTCAACAGCTGGGACGACGTTCCGGAGGAGATGAAGAAGACCTACGAGGACCTCGGTATCCCGCAAGCCGAGCGCGAGCATCTCGCAGGCGTCGTCGGCGTATGGCGCCAAGAGCCCGTCTACGAGGGCCTCAAGGAGGAGTACCGCAAGCTGGGGATCCTCTTCTGCTCGATGGACACAGCGATCACCGAGTACCCGGAGCTGGTCCAGAAGTACTTCATGAACAAGTGCGTCCCCGCCCAGGACAACAAGTTCTCCGCGCTGCACGGCGCCGTCTGGTCGGGCGGCTCCTTCCTGTACGTGCCCAAGGGCGTGAAGGTCGATCTGCCGCTGCAGGCCTACTTCCGCATGGAGGGCGCCGGCGAGGGCACCTTCGAGCACACGCTGATCGTGGCCGACGAGGGCTCTGACGTCAACTACATCGAGGGCTGCACCGCCCAGACCTACTCGGTCAACTCGATGCACTCCGCGGTGGTGGAGATCTTCGTCCACGAGGGCGCCAAAGCCCGCTACACGACCGTCCAGAACTGGAGCAAGGACGTCTACAACCTGAACACCAAGCGCGCGGTCGTGGACGCCGAGGGCACCGTGGAGTGGGTCGGCGGCTCGATGGGCGCCAAGTACGTGATGCTCTACCCCGGCTCCTACCTGATGGGCGAGCATGCGCGCGCCGATCACCTCAATGTCGGCGTCGCGTCCGGCGAGGTCCACAAGGACACCGGCGCAAAGGTCGTGCACCTCGCCCCGAACACGACCTCCAACATCCTCGCCAAGTCGATCTCCAAGGACGGCGGCGTGATGGGCTACCGAGGCCTCGTGAAGATGGGCCCGCACTCGCAGGGCTCAAAGGCCCGCGTGCAGTGCGACGGCCTGATGATGGACGGCCGCTCGCGCTCAGACACCTGGCCCGACATCCAGATCCAGAACCCGAACGTGACCGTCGCCCACGAGGCCACCGTCGGGCGCATCTCCGACGACCAGCTCTTCTACATGGGCTCGCGGGGCTTCACCGAGGACGAGGCCGCGGCGATGATCGTCAACGGCTTCATCGAGCCGGTGACCAAGGAGCTTCCGATGGAGTACGCGGTCGAGCTGAACCGGCTGATCCAGCTTGAGATGATCGGCTCCATCGGCTGACCTGGACGCCGATAGCCGGCGTCTGGCAGCGTCCTCGCTCGCGTGCTGAAGCACGCCACCTCACTGCGTCCTTGCCAGACTTGGCCCTCGACGTCCAGGTAGCGTCCAGTCTGAAATTGCGATGAGAGCACCCGTCGACACGATCGCCGCCCCCCCGTTCGCGCCGCAGCTGCGGTGGATCAACGTGCCCGGCAAGCGGCTGCGTCTGGAGCAGCTGATCGGTAGGGCGATGCTGATCGAGTTCTGGGACTTCTGCCGACCGAACTCGATGCGCACCCTGCCGTACATCAAGGAGTGGCATGAGCGGTACTCCAACGCTGGCAAGGGACTGCAGGTGATCGGCGTGCATTCCCCCGGCTTCGAAGCTTCGCGCCCGCGTGAGGCCGTGATCGAGGCGGTGCAGCGGCTGGGGATCGAGTATCCGGTGCTGATCGACAGCACCCTGGAGACCTGGCGGGAGTACGAGAACCTCGGCTGGCCGGCGCGCTATCTCTTCGACGCACACGGCATGCTCTACGACTACCACTACGGCGAGGGCGCCTACGAGGAAACCGAGCTAGCGATCCAGGACCTGCTCGGACCCGAAGCGGAGCGGCCCGCCCCGCTTGCTCCGGTGCGACCCGAGGATGCTCCCGAAGCGGCCCTGGCCCCCCAGACCGAGGACCAGCGCGGTCCCTACAACGGCCCCTACGAGGCAGGCGGCGTCTGGGCGGTCGTATCAGGCAAGGGCGTACTGACCGTGAACGGCGGCCCACAGAAGGGCGGCAGCGAGTTGGTCGTGGAGCAGCCGGGCGCCTACCCACTGATCGAGTACGAGCGCCACACCGCCGCGGTCGTGACGATCCAGGAGGGCGAGGGCGTGCGCTGCCTGGCGACCTGCTTCACGCCCGGCGTCGCCTAGACCTCTCCCCGCCCGGCCTCGCGAGAGCAGCGCCGTCGCCTTACCTGCTCGTTTGACATAACGGCCCACGTTTGCCACGGTCCTCCAGGGTCACATGGCTATAAATCAACGGATAAAGGCGGTAAATGTCATGAAACGATTATGGCGCATAAGCGCGTGGGTGATCGCGGCACTCGCATTGAGCGCAACCGTGCCATCCATGGCTACAGCCCATTACTGGATGGTCAATGGCAAAATGCTTGCCACCAGCAAAGCGCACGGCAAGGAAGTTGAACTTGTTTCCAACTCCCCGATCATCTTTACGCTGAAAACGACCCCTGCTGTCCAGGTTGAGTGTGAAACCCTTGAATTCGCAAACGAAAAATCACATGCGATGATCTGGAATGAAGCAAAAGGCTCAGAAGCCGTGGGGAGGGACGAAGGCCGCAACTCCGCGACCAAATGCAGGAACCTGACCATCACAAGCTGCAAAGTCGTAGAACCATTGACGACCGACAACACAAGCGAAGTGTCGACGACGCTCGTGGAAGAAGAAACCACGAAAAAGATCTACGACATGTTCCTGCCAGAAAAATGGGAAGAAGGCACCTCGGCGCTATCGGAAACAGAACTCTTGTTCAGCACGTTCAACGAGACGGGCACTGGCTGTCCCACGAACGTCCCGATAACCGGCGACGGCCTGGCGGCAAAGATCTCAAACGAAGGCGAAGAACTCGTAGAACACACCATCCAGCTACCTGGGGAAGCCACGAACTGCAAACCGAAAGGCGCCCCGCTGAGCCCCGTGATCATGGCCAATGGCAACAGGATCACGCTCTTCTACAAGGGCAGCCACATCTCCGCGCAGGAGTGCGGAGAAGCGACAGTGCGCCTGCTCTCCAAAGAAAACTGGTCCGTCAAATAATGATCGGACGCCTCTGTGGGGCTGCAGGCGAGGCAGCCCCACAGCGCTCGACCGGCCGACTTCCCCGCGAGTGCTGGCCGATGGCGCACGCCGTCGAACTGCCCCGGTCTACCTGGAACTGCAGGCGAGCCCGTGACGGCCCGGCACGGGCGCCGTCCGCGACATCTGCGGTGGACCGGCATGCGCGACGAGCCACACTGCGCGCTTGGACCCGTATGCACATGGCTTCACAGCCGCCGCGCGAGTAATCTCCGGCGGAAGGTGGCTTGCCTACGGCAAGTCCCGGCTCCCGACCAGCTGCGAGCGCGAACTGTCAGAGAGCAGCCTCATCAACCGTGGTGGCTGCGCGGGATCCTCCTCGACCAGGACGCAAGATCCAGGCCAGTAGGGATTCTCACCGTCCTCGGGCGCCAGGAAGCCCGCGTTGTAGGTCCAGGAGCCGGTGTTCATGAGCTTTGCGCCAAGGCGGCCCGTCCACTCCTGCAGAGCATCCCCGGGCAGTGGGCCAGCCCTGTGGGTGTGACCGAAGACCACGTGCGCATCGTCGACCTGCAGGCGAGCGGCAACCTCTCCCATCGCTGTCAATGCCGAGCAGCGCAGCTCAGCGCTCGAGATGTCGGCGCGCAGCGGCCCGAGACCCAGCCGGTTCAGCGCCGCGACAGCCAGCGGAAAGCCTTGCCTGACCGCGCCGCCTCGCAGGCTGCTGGCCAGCCCAGAAGAGAGCATCCGTAGGCGCATCCGCGCATCCGCCGCCTCGCCTGCACCGCCGTTCTTGGATGCTGATCGCTTCGAGCCGCCCCCGTGCAGCGTCCGCCACATCCGCACCGTCGCCGTGCCGTTGAGCGCGGGCCTGGTGGCGCCGTGTGCCGCCACCGCGTCGATCCAGGCGTAGATCGGAGCGGTGATCGCCTCGTAGTCCTCGACGCTGCGAAGCGCCGGTTGCGGGCGAGCCACCGCCTTGCCCATCAGCGAGACCACGATGCGCTCCAGCGTGGGAACTGTGATGTGGGCGTCGAGGTAGTGCCCGTGCATCGCATACACGTCGCTGCGAACCCAAAGGCCGGGGTGAGCGATCTCGACGTGAGCTGGGGCGGCCCATTCAGCGAGCTGCCTTGCCATCGGCGAGGCCTGCTCAGGCGCGATCCGCTGCTCGAGGCCAAGCGGCGGATGGCCGGTCTCTTCGCTGCGGCGCTGTGACCAGCTCTCGATGAGCGCGTGGTCGTGATTTCCGCAGACGATCACGATCTCCGCCCCGGCCATCCTGGACCCGAGCGCTTCGAAGAACGGCTGTGCCGCCGCCAGCGCGTTTCGGCGCGGACCGTGGCGCAGCTCGAGCACGTCGCCGAGCAGCACAAGCCGCTGCACGTCCGAGAGCGCCGAGAGCAGCGTCTCCCGCGCATGCGGCGTGCGCAGCACGTCGGCGCGCGTCGCGTTGCCGAAGTGCAGATCGGAGACAATCAGCGTTCTCATCGCAGATGGCGAGCGGCGCCTGATCTCTGCGGCTCGACTGCCACTAGGCGGCGGCGAGAGCGTCGCGGATCTGCTTCGGCAGCATGAAGCGCACGTCCTCACGTACGACGTCCACCTCGGAGATGTCGCTCACCCCGCGATCTCGGAAGAGCTGGACAAGCTGCTGTACCAGATGCTCAGGGGCGCTCGCCCCAGAAGAGATGCCAACCACACGCTTACCCTCCAGCCACTCCTCCTGCACCTGACCGGCGTTGTCGATCAGGTAGGACTCCGTGCCGCAGTCTCGCGCGACCTCGACCAGACGCGCGGAGTTCGACGAGTTGCGCGATCCAACCACGAGCATCAGGTCGCACTCACCGGCCATCTGGCGCACAGCCGCCTGGCGGTTGGTCGTGGCGTAGCAGATGTCATCCGTTTTCGGTCCGGCAATCGTCGGAAAACGGTCCTTCAATGCCGCCACGATCGAGGCTGTTTCGCCCACCGACAGCGTGGTCTGGGTGATGAACGCGACCCTGTCAGGATCGGGCACCTGCAGCTCCGCCACGTCCTGCTCGCTCTCGACGAGCACGATCTGCTCCGGCGCCTCGCCCATCGTGCCTTCGACCTCCTCGTGACCATCATGGCCGACCAGCACGATCGTGTAGCCCTGCTGCGCGAACTTGCGCGCCTCGACGTGGACCTTCGTCACCAGCGGACAGGTCGCATCGATCGTCTTCAGCTCGCGCGCAGCGGCGTTCTCACGCACGCTGGGGGCAACGCCGTGAGCGGAGAAAACAGCGGTCGCGCCATGCGGAATCTCGGTCTCCTGCTCGACGAAGATCGCGCCCTTGCCTCGCAGCTCCTCGACCACGTGCTTGTTGTGGACGATCTCCTTGCGGACATATACCGGCGGGCCGTAGAGCGCAAGAGCGCGTTCAACGGTCTGCACCGCTCGGTCGACGCCGGCGCAGTAGCCGCGTGGGGCGGCGAGCAGCAGCTTCTCGATCGTGCTTCTCACCCCCCCATTGTACGGGTCCAAGGTACGCTTGAGTGCATGCCGCAGCGTCATCTCGACCGGTTGACCGCGATCGACGCCTCCTTCCTGCATCAGGAGGGCCCCGACTCGCACATGCACGTCGGCGGGCTGACCATCATCGAGGGACCGCCACCGCCCGTCGAGGATCTGCTCGAGCAGATCCGCCAGCGTCTGCATCTGGTGCCCCGCTACCGGCAGAAGCTCGCTCACACCGCGCTCGACAGCGGCCGGCCGGTGTGGGTGGACGACCCCGACTTCAACCCCGAGTACCACGTTCGCCACACCGCGCTGCCGAGTCCAGGCGAGCCGCAGCAGCTGCGGGAGCTGACAGCGAGGATATTCTCGCAGGCGCTCGATCGCTCCAAGCCGCTGTGGGAGATGTGGCTGATCGAGGGGCTCAGCGACGGCCGCTTCGCTCTGATCTCCAAGAACCATCACGCCCTGATCGACGGCATATCCGGCATCGACCTGGCCACGGTCCTGTTCGACCTGTCTCCAGAGCCGCCGCCAATCAAGCACTCCGGGCGTCCGTGGGAGCCCCACCCGGAGCCGGGCACGGCCGAGCTGGTGGCCATCGGCGCCCGCGGCGCGGTGCGCGCGGCCGCCGAGGTGCTCGGAGGGACCATGGATGCGCTGACACATCCCGATCGCGCGCTCTCACGGAGCCGCGAAGCCGCGGAGGGCATCGGCGAGCTGATCTGGGCGGCGCTGAACCCGGCGCCCAGCACTCCGCTCAACGTCCCGATCGGACCTCACCGCCGGTTCCTCGGCGTGACCAGCAGGCTGGATGATTTCAAGCTCGTCAAGAACGCGTTCGGCGGCACCGTCAATGATGTCGTGCTCTCGGTCGTGACGGGTGCCCTGCGCACGTTCCTGATCTCGCGCGGCATCCGCACCGATGGCCTGGAGCTGCGCGCGCTCGTGCCCGTCTCTGTGAGAGCAGCCAACGAGCGAGGGCACCTCGGCAACCGGATCGCGGCGATGCGAGGGCCACTGCCCGCCTACATCGCCGATCCGGTCGCGCGCCTGCGCTTCGTCAGCCACGCGATGGCCGGCCTGAAGGAAAGCAAGCAGGCGCTCAGTGCCGAGATGATCGCCAACGTGCAGAACTTCGCTCCCCCCACGATCCTCGCCCAGGCATCGCGCCTGAACTTCTCGACGCGCCTGTTCAACCTGATCGTGACCAACGTCCCGGGCCCGCAGTTTCCGCTCTACGTCCTCGGCCGCAGGATGCTGCACGCATATCCGGTCGCGTTCCTGCCCGAAAACCACGCGCTTGCCGTCGCGATCATGTCCTACAACGGCGAGATGAACTTCGGGCTGCTGGGCGACTTCGACGCCCTCCCCGACATCGACTCGATCGGCGAGCACATCTCGATGGAGCTCTCAGCGCTCCTCACCCTTGCGAGCGAGGCGACGAGCGCCTCCGCCGGGGCGCGGTAGACCTCCAGCGCAGGCTCTGACACTCACAAGACTCGGAGCACCAGCCCAGCCAGCGCCAAGATGACGAGCAGAATCAGGCCAAGCCAAAGGAAGTGAACGAGCGCGCCGACGCCGAATGCGACGGCGATGACTATGAGGGCAAGCAGTAGTAGCAGCATGCCAGGGGGCTACCCGGCTGCTGTGAGAAGAAACAGACAAGGCCGCTCTGCGGCCCTGTGGTCGAAGTTCGCGCTCCGGAGCCGCTCAGAAGCCAAGCGCGAACTTCGCGTCCTCGGTCATCTTCTCAGGCGACCAGGGCGGCGTGAAGACCATTTTGCATTCGACGTTTTCCACGCCTTCCAGCTCGCTCACGAACTCTTCCATCTGTTCGGTGACGGCAGGCCCGATCGGACAGGCGGGAGTCGTGAGCGTGAACGTGACCTCGACGTCTCCTCCATCGACCTCGACGCCATAGATCAGGCCAAGCTCGACGAAGTCGAGGCCGAGCTCAGGGTCGATCACGTTGGAGAGCGCATCCATCACGTCGTCCGCCGTCACTGTGGGAACGTCTGGCATCGGACCCAGTGTACTGGCACCGCCAAGCCATCGGTCGACGACGTGGCACGCCGTCGAGCTCGCCAAGGGTGAGATCACGAGAGGAGCCCATCCGCCTTCATCTTCGCGAATGCTCGCCTGTGAGCATCGAGAACGTCGTCAACTATCTGCTCTGTGTGGCTCGTGCTGACGAAGCCAAGGTGCACAGGCGCTGCCATCAGCACTCCCTCGCGGAGCAGGTAGCCGGCCAGCAGCCGGCCGCTGTCGTCGCCGGGCAGCTGCTCCTCGCGCACGCTTCGTGGCGGGACATCAGAGCCCAGATGCAAACCCCAGAGCGAGCCGGCTCCCGCAACGCTGCCCACGACGCCGGTGTCGCGCATCACCTCGATCAGCCCGCTTCGCATGCGCTCGCCGAGAGCGTCGAGCAGCTCAAATGCCCTGGGGTCACCGAGCAGCGCGTCGATCTGGGCTCTGCCAGCGACCATCGTCACGGGATTCGCCGAGAAAGTGCCAGCCAAGACGACCGCCTCCCCAGAGGCATTTGGCTGTGTGAGGTCCAAGAGATCGGCACGCCCGGCCATCGCACCGACAGGGAAGCCCCCGCCGATCGTCTTGCCGAGAGTGGTGATGTCAGGCTCTATCCCCAGCTCGCCGGCGACTCCATGGGGCGCAAGCCGGAAGCCGGTGATCACCTCGTCGCAGATGAGCAGGACGTCCGCCTCTTCGCAGGTACGCCGAAGCTGCTGCGCCCATTGCGCGTCCGCCACGATGCCCCCCGCGCTGCCCTGCACGCCCTCGAAGATCACGCAGGCCAGGTCCTCCGCATGCTCACGAATCAGGTCGAAGGCAGCCGGATGATTGAACGGCAGCGATATGACCACCTCCTGTATCGCGCTTGGAATCCCACGTGAGCCGGGAACGCTGTCAGGTCGTTGCTCGGGCCCAGAGTACTCAGAGAAGCTGTGCAGCAGATAGTCATGCCAGCCATGCCATCCGCCCTCGAACTTGGCGATCTTCGCGCGGCCGCTCGCGGCGCGAGCGACCCGCAGCGCCGCGAGCGTCGCCTCGGTCCCCGAATTCAAGAACATGAGGCGCTCAGCCCCAGGAACGTTTGCGACGATCGTCTTGGCAAGCTCGCTCTCGTCCAGAGTCGCAGTGCCAAAGTGGGTAGCCCGCTCCAGCTGGCGCTTCACGGCGGCCATCACCGCGGACGGACGGTGGCCGAGGACCATCGTGCCGAAGCCCAGTAGACAATCGATGTATCTGCGCCCATCGACGTCCCAGACGAACGCGCCCTCTCCGCGATCTACGTATATGGGCATCGGCCAGAAGAAGCGGGCGCGCGTGAAGCCGCCCGGCACCACAGAGCTCGCCGAGGCTTTCGCGCTCCCTGGCAGCAACGCACGGATATCGGCCTCGACGCTTGCAACGACACGGTCTCGAGCCGATCCAGAGCTTGACATGGACTCGATGGCGACTGTGGGAGCGCTGCTCTCTGGCACGGAGCCTCCGTAGGAATAGGTCAGGGAAAGTGCGCCGCGAAGCGCTGCGCCGGACCACAGTAGCAAATAGTTAATAGCTGAGCAGTTGTCATATATCTATCGCCATCGCACCGCCCCACCATCGGCGGGCGCGCCACCGCGCGGGGGGAAGCCCTCAGGATCGTGGGGCGCTGCTCGGGGCGGAGGACCGCCGGCAGAGAGCCGTGTCAGCTGGCTCAGCGCACGCTGCCAGGCGGCTTGCGGCGACGCAGGTGGAACTCGAAGTGCGCCGGGAGCAGCCAGGCTCGACTGAGGTTCACGACGCGCCCCTCGGACGTACGCGTACGCTCCTCCATGTGGAGTACCGGGATACCTCGCCGAACGCCTATCTTCCGCGCAAGCGCGGCGTCCAGCGCCACCGGAAGAATCTTGCAATCGGCATACTCGACGCCGACCTCCGCATGGGCGAGCAGGATGTCGAGCACTGACCCACTGAATTCGCGCACCACCGTCTCAAACGGCAGCACTCCCTCTGGGAGATCGTCGACGATCCGCCCGACCTTCTCTCCGGCGCAGAGCTTGTTGCGCGCGATCGTGAGCAGCGGCGTGCCCACTGGCACATCGAACTCCCTCGCGCGCTCCTCGTCGACCGGCGCTTCGGTGATTTCGACGTCCGCCGTCTCGATGCTCGCATCGCTGACGCGCGCGAACGTCTCAAAGGAGCAAAGCTCGTCAAGACCCGAATGGATGGTGCCGTCTCCCGGCAGGACGGTCGAGCCAAACCCATGCCGCACACTCACGATGCTCGTCTCCTGCAGGCTGCGAATGGCCGAGCGCACCGTCACCCTCGACACGCCGTACTGCTCGCAGAGCTCGCTCTCGGAGGGCAGGCGCGCGCCAGGCGCGATGCGACCGGTGCGGATGTAGTCCTCTACGATCGCATCTCGAACCTCGTCGGCAAGTCGGCCGCGTCGCAGGTGGCGACGGGCTCCGGCCGGCGGCGACGGAGCCTGGCGAGCCATGAGCAGCATGATCGCACCTCGGTCAACTGTTGTCGAGTCGTCGGTCGTCTCTCACGAGAGCAACCCCACGTCTTCGCCGAGCCTGGCTCGCTTTTGAGGGGTCTCCAAGCCGATACCAGCGGTCAATGGCGCAATCCCATTGTACTTGACAGTTGTCCTATAACTCGCTACCCTGGCCGAGGCCGCACACAGCACGCCTCACCGGTTGCGATCGTCCCTCGCCGAAGCGTTCCCAAGCCCTGGGAGGGGAAGAGTGAAAACGCCCAGGTGCTTGCCAATTCCGCCTATTACGGCAATGGCGAAGTCCCGAAGTTGACGAAAGACAACGTCGAAAGCGACAGCCCGACCGCGAGATTGCAGATGATCGGCAAGGCGCTTCAGATCGTAGGCGCAGAAGAGCCATACAGACCGCCCTATACACACAAGACCTTTGGGACCTTCTCTGAAAAATATGTATTCCCGACGTTCTCCAACTGGACCATGTGGTTCCTGCAGTGGGCGCTCGACGTCAAGCTCGCGAAGTAGCTTTGCGGCTGAGGCGGAGATCTGGCATCGATCCAGGCTGGCATCTGTGCAATACCCAGCACGAGTCGATGCCTGGAACGGCGCAGATCGCTGATGAGAAAGCCGCGGGCAGCAGAGCAGCCGCACCTCGCGATGTACGAGAAAGTCGTGCCCGTGCCCGGAGCGGGCCTTGCAACCGACGTCTATCTGCCCCGCCACGACCGGGGTGCGCGGCTGCCGGCGCTGCTGCTGCGTACCCCATACGGGCGCCGCGATCTTCCTCAGATCATTCGGGAAGTGAACATCCTGCGTGCGCATGAGGAAGGCTTCGCCGTCGTGGTTCAGGACGTTCGCGGCTGCGGAGACTCGACCGGCCTTTTCGATGCCAAGCGCAGCGACGGCGCCGATGGCGAGAGCAGCATCGCATGGATTCGAGCTCAAAGCTGGAACGACGGGAACGTGGCGACGATCGGCGCTTCATTCGGAAGCATGGTTCAATTCTTGACCGCTCAGCGGCATCCGCCAGGGCTTCGGGCGATTGCTCCGATGATGGGTGGATCCGAGCGCGATCTGTGGATCACCGGAGGCGCGCTGAGGCTCGGGGGCGTGACGGCGTGGGTCGCCGACTACATTCGCCGAGGACCGCTCGATCGGGCTGACAGCATCGCCGAGCGCACGGGGCTGGAAACCTATCTCTCCGCCGCTTCGCGCGATCGACTGCACGACTTGCTGACGCCGGGCTCATACGCGCGCGCGGCGACTGAGATGCTCGCCGCGTGGTTCACAGGCGATCCTGACGATCCCTTCTGGACAGAGGTCGACATACCAGGGGAGGTGGCGGCGCCATCGATTCACGTCACCGGATGGTACGACGCCTGCCGTGACACGACGATCGATGCCTACGAGAGATTGCGCGCCGCCAGCGGCCTGCCGCACGAATTGATCATTGGCCCCTGGGCGCACAGCTGGCCCACCCACGACGGGGCTGCCGATTACAACTGCAACAGCGCCTATCCGCTCGAAGGCGACGATCCGGCGGACGCTGCGCAGCGCGTGATCCAGTTCTTGGGCCACGCGGTCGACGACTACGCATTCGACTGTGACCACATGGTGCGCAGCTTCGTCCTTGGCGCCAACAGGTGGATCAGCCACCGCAGTTGGCCTCCTCCGGACACCCGGCCGCAGGATTGGCTCTTGACCGGCCGTCCAACGGACGGGCGCATCTCTGGCGGGTTGACGCGAGCGGCGCCTGGCGACGTCACTGCCCTCACGTATCGGTACGACCCGACGGACCCCGTTCCAACCGTCGGGGGAGCAACCTGCATCCCCACCCGATACGGGCCACGCGACGTCTCCGGACTCCACACGCGACCCGATGTCCTGCTCTTCGCGACCAACGTGCTGGGAGAGGAGGTCGAAATCGCAGGCAGAGTCGCGGCTACGCTCGCGCTCGACTCGACGGCGATATCAACCGACTTCGTTGCGCGGCTCGTGCTGCTCAGGCCGAATGGAGAAGCAATCCCGCTATGCCATGGCTACTGGAGCGGCTACCTCACGGATCTCCCGCCCGCGACCGGCATCAGCGCGGCGCATTCCTGCTCGATCGCGATGGGCCACATTTGCGTAAGGCTGGGCCCCGAGGACCGAATCGGCTTGCAGGTGACCTCGAGCGACTACCCGGAGATATATCCGAATGCCAATACAGGGCATCGGCTGCGCGATGGGTCTCCAAGTCACACGATCCTCGCCACGCAGACCCTGATCATTGGAGGAAACAGCGGCTCGATGATCTCGATCGACGTCCGCTGAGGAGACCGGGGCAGAGGCTGGGAAGGTCGCTCTCAGAGCCCAAGCCCGCTCTGGAACGCCAGGACAACGGCGCTGCGGCGCGATGGGCTCAGTTGTCGTTCCCGAGCCTGTCCCAGACGTAGAGCTCGATGCACTCGTTGGCAAGCTCGACCAGCCTGGGGCGCGAGAGCCGAGGCAGCACGGTATCGAGCGCATGCTCCTCAGCGACGCCAGCGTCCATCGCCTCCTCGCCGTTGAAGCCGGCGGCGATCTTCAAAGCCTCGCGCCTGTTATCGCCAAGGTTTGGGAAGACGCCAACGAGAAACTCGGTGTTGGGCACCGGATGGCCTACGTCCAGGGAGGCGTGCCAGGCCGCGAGCAGGTGCAGATCGTCCTCGCCGAGGTTCGCCACCGCCTTTGCGTAGTGGACGGTCAGCTCCTGCTCAGGGATATCGTCGACCCACGAGCGAACCACCTCTCCGAGCAGCTGCCTGCGTGCCTCACGACCGATCGACTCGGCTATGACTCTGATGGCGTTCTGAGGCTCGATGAAGCAGAGCGGCATGACAACTCCCTGGCTGCTGGCACGACTGTGTCGTTGACCCTTGGATCTGAGCAGACTGTAGGCGGCGCGGTGGACGGCACTTTTCCAGCCGGTGGCGTCGCGGCAGAGCGACGCATCTCGGCTGTCCGGCGGGCGCCTCGGCTAGAGCCCAAGCGCGAGCTGCGCCCGCGCAAACGCGCCCGAGTCGATGAGATCCTTGGGAAAGCCGAGCGTGGCACGCTCCGCGGCCTGCCAGTTGAAGAGCCCGAGCTCGACGGCCGCCACGGGAACCGAGATCTCCTGCGCCAGCCGCTTCGCACGCCGCTCGATGAGCAGCACGTCGCCGATACCGAACACGCGCTTTGCGGCGCTGAGAACTGGATCTCCCGCCCCGTCCTTGCCCACGGCGTTGCCCCTGCGCACGCCTGCCGCTCCCGGCGCCGAGGCGGCAGCAAGGTGCAGAGAGTCGGCGCTGATCTCGTAGAGCCGCAGGCCACCCAGGATCACGAGCAGCTCATATCTCCCCCAACGCGGGAAGCCCGGAATCGCAAGGCGCTCGAAGACTCGCTCGAATCGGCGCTCGGCACTCCAGGAATCCTCGCCGGTCAGGGCCAGCTGCTGAGAGCCGGCTCGCTTCGCCCACGCAAGGTAGGCGCGCAACGTGGCCGCTCCGCGCCCAGGCTCATGACAGGTCCGTGGCCCAAGCTCCAGCGCATCGATCTCGCTGTCGCTGAGAGTCGTGACCTCCTCCAGCGACGGCGCCTTGGAGATCGAAGCAAATGCATCCTCTCCAGGCAACGGCGAGAGATAGGCGATCAGAAAGCACAGCCAGCTCGCGCGCTCCAGCTCACCTCGCCCGCCAAGCTCAGCCGCCAGCGCATAGGCACCCGGTGGATGCTGACCAAGCACCTGCAGCCTGCCCGCGCCGAAGTCGATCTCCTCGGCGAGGCGGCGAGCATCGAGGGAGGAGCGCAGACCCGGCACGAGCTCGCACTCGTACCCATCGTCGACTCCTCGTCGCTGTCCGTCTACATAGACCTTCACCCCGCTCGCGCGTGGCCGCCTCGGCCCGCGTCCAGATGGGGCGCCGGCACGTCGCTGCGACCCGGAGGCACTCGCTCCCGAGGCTCGGCGGGGCTCGGCCTGGCCCGGCAACGTCTTACTGCAGATCGGGCAGCGCTCGATGAACCGATTGTGACGACAGAAGGTCGGCATCAGGCGACTGCTCCAGCCAGCGGCGAGATCGGCAGGGAATACCCCTCGCGCTGCGCGCGCTGCGCGCCCGCGCGCGCCTCGTCGGACAACTCCACCATGTGGTTCGAGAAGTCGACCTGGATCGTGTGCCGCTTGGAGGCCAAGTAGCGACGCCGCTGGCGGGCGATCATCGCCTCCATGTCTGCCCGCATCTCGCGGCTGCTCGGCAGGGCGTAGGAGCCGAGCAGATGATCGGCGACGATCTGGCTCTGAGCCTCGGCGATCGGCATGATCGCGCCCCACGGTTGCACGAAGCCAATGAAGTAGAGGCCGGGCTGCTCGACGGGGAATATCCGCTTGTAGAGGACAAGCTCGTTGTCGGGCGCGCTAAGGAGATCCTCTTCCAGGAAGGGGAAGCTGATCTTGTAGCCCGTGCAGTAGACGATCAGATCGGCCTGCTCCTCGGCACCGTCGCTGTAGCGAATCGTCTGGCCCGCCAGCTCCGATATCTCAGGTCTCACCTCGATCGCTCCGTGGGCGAGGCGGTCCAGGATGCGTGAGGACACGGTGGGATGGGTCTGGCCGAGGCGATGGTCTGGCAGCGGCAGTCCGTAGCGATCCATCGGACCGACGGTGAGCTTGAGCACCGGCTCCAGCCCGCGCAGCATCCAGGCGAACGGCATCCGCGTCGGCCGCACGCCCGCGTCCAGCGGCTTGCCGAGTATGTACTTTGGCACCACGTGGACGCCTTTGCGCGCGACGAGCCGGGTGGAAGCAGCATGGTAGGAGGCATCGACGGCGATGTCCATTGCAGAGTTGCCCATACCCACGACCACCACGCGGCGTCCGGCCAGCTGGGAGGGATCGGTGTAGTGGTGGGAGTGCATGATCTGCCCTGCGAACTCGCCCGGGATCGGCGGTTCGGGCCAGCGCGGATCCCAGTGGTGGCCGTTGGCGACGATCAGCGCGTCGTAGAGCCGCTGCTCGCCGTCCTCGAGAGTGACCTGCCAGGTGCCATCGCCGGTCCGCACGGCCCCCTGCACCCCATGCTCGAAGGCGATCTTCTCCCGCAAGCCGAACTGGTCGACGTATTCGTCGAAGTAGCGGGCGATCTGGTCGTGGCGGGGAAAGTCCGGGTAGGAGCTTGGCATCGGCAGGTCCGCGTACTCCATCCGCTCTCGCGAGGTGTTGATGTGCAGAGTGGAGTAGGAGGAGGACATCCCGTTGCTGTTGCCGAGCACCCAGTTGCCGCCGACACGGTCGGACTTCTCGAAGCAGTCAAATGGCAGGCCGCGGTCGCTGAGCGCCTTCACCGCCGTTATCCCGGAGGATCCGGCGCCGATGACGCATGTGCGCGGCAGCCGAGCGGCCATGCCTGAGAGAGAGGCCGCGGTGCCGTATCTACCTATGCTCGCCATCGCCATCAAGCGTAGTCGAAGGCGATTGGATGCAAGGCGAGCGGCAGCTCAGCCGGCGGAGATTCCGGGCCCCACGTGCTGCGGGGGGCCCTCCGGCCCGTCGTCGGCATCGGCGTGGCCGGCAACCCCACCGTCTTCGGGGCCATCTGCGGCGAGACCCGAGAGGTAGCGATCGACCATCCGTGCACATTGGCGTCCCTCGTTTATCGCCCACACGATCAGCGACTGGCCGCGACGCGCGTCGCCAGCCGCAAAGACACCCGGCACCGAGGTCGTGTAGGGCTTCACAGCCTGGACGTTGCTGCGCTTGTCACGCTCCACCCCCAGCTGCTCGAGCAGGTGCTGGTCGGGGCCGAGGAAGCCCATCGCAAGCAGCACGAGATGTGCTGGCAGCTCGCGCTCGGTGCCGGGAACAGGCGCAAACGGCGGCGCGTCCTGTGCCCGCGCGATCCGCAGCGTCTCCAGAGTGCCGTCGGGGCCGGGCAGGAAGCTGGTCGTGGCCGCAGAGTAGTCCTGCTCCCCCAGCTTGGCCGCAAACGCCTCCTCCATCGCATAGCTACGCCTGTACTTCAGCGGCCATTGCGGCCAAGGGGTGCGGTCGTCGGGCCTGTGATCCGGAGGCAGCGGCAGAAGCTCCAGTTGGACGATCGAGCAGGCCCCCTCCCGCAACGCGTTGCCGACGCAGTCGGCTCCGGTGTCTCCTCCCCCGATCACGATGACGTGCTTGCCGGCGGCAGTGATCTGCGGACCGTCCTTTGGTGCCGGGACCGTCGGCTGCGGACCCTGCTCTGCGGCCACGAAGCGGTTGCGCTGGTAGAGATAGTCCATCGCGAAGTGCACTCCAGGCAGCTCGCGCCCGGACACGGGCAGGTCGCGCGGCACGCGCGCGCCGGTGGCCAGCACGATCGCATCGAAGCGCTCGCGCAACTCGCGCACGTCCACGTCCCTGCCAACCTCGACGCCGCAACGCAGCTCCACCCCCTCGTCTACCAGCTGCTGCACCCGCCGCTCCACGATCTGCTTCTCGATCTTGAAGTCGGGCACGCCGAAGCGCACGAGCCCTCCCGCGGCCTCGTCGCGCTCGAACAGGACGACGCCGTGCCCGGCTCTGCGCAGCTGCTGAGCCGCCGCCATGCCGGCAGGTCCCGAGCCCACGACGGCGACGCTGCACCCGCTCTCCTTGCGCGGTGGCTGCGGCTTCACCCAGCCCTCCTGGAAGGCGCGATCGATGATCGCGTGCTCTATCTGCTTGATCGTGACCGCATCGCCCTCGCGGATCTCCAGCACGCAGGCCGCCTCGCAGGGCGCGGGACACAGCCTGCCGGTGAAGTCTGGAAAGTTGTTGGTCGCGTGCAGCTGGTCGATCGCCTCCTGCCAGCGGCCGCGGTAGACGAGATCGTTCCAGTCGGGTATGAGGTTGCCGAGCGGACAGCCGTTGTGGCAGAAGGGCACGCCGCATTCCATGCAGCGGGCGCCCTGGTCGCGCAACTCGCCCTCTGGCCGCGTCTGCATGAACTCGTGGTAGTCGTGGACGCGCTGGGCTGGGTCACGGTAGCGGATGCCGTGACGCTCGATCTGCAGGAAGCCACCGAGCTTGCCCATCAGCCGCGCTCCTGCTCTGGCTCGCGGGGAGCCGCGCTCGCGCTGTCGTGCCCATCGAGGGACTGCGCCGAGGTGCCGCCGTTTCCGTCGGCATGGGCGGCAGCCTGGTCGGCCATCGCAAGCTGAGCGCGCTGCGCCAGCACCCGCTTGTAATCGTGCGGCATGATCTTCACGAACGCCCCGTCGGCGATCAGACCCTCCCGCCGGGCCAGCACCCGCTGCGCCACCGGCGAGCCGGTGCGCCGATGATGCTCCTCGATCAGCTGCGCCAGCTCCACGACATCCGCGGGCGAGAGCGCTTCGAAGCCGACCATCCCCATGTTGCAACGATTCTTGAAGCTCCCAGACTCGTCGAGCACATAGGCGACGCCGCCGCTCATGCCGGCCGCGAAGTTGCGACCCGTCGGCCCGAGCACCACCACCCGGCCGCCCGTCATGTACTCACAGCAATGGTCGCCGACGCCCTCGACCACGGCGCTGGCGCCCGAGTTGCGCACAGCGAAGCGCTCGCCGGCGAGCCCGCGGAAGAAGGCCCGGCCGCCGGTCGCACCGTAGAGCACGGTGTTGCCGACGATCACGTTCTCCTCTGCGACAAAGGCATCGCCCATTCCCGCGCGTGGCCGCACTGCGAGCACGCCGCCCGAGAGACCCTTGCCGGCGTAGTCGTTCGCGTCGCCCGAGAGCGTGAAGGTGACGCCGGGCGCAAGCCAGCCGCCGAAGGTCTGTCCGGCCGAGCCCTCGAAGTCCACGACGATCGTCTCCGGCGGCAGCCCCTGCGCGCCGTGGCCACGGGCGACGTGGCTCGAGAGGATGCCTCCCACACAACGGTTGAGGTTTCTGATCGGCGCCTCGATGCGCACCTGCTCGCCACGCTCGATCGCGGGCTGGGCCTGCTGTACGAGCTGCCAGTCCAGTGCGTCCTTGAGCACCGCGGGCGGCGGTTCGATGCGCCGCCGGGGAGCATCGTCCGGCAGCTCGACGTGGGTGAGGATGTGGGTGAGGTCGACGCCGCGCGCCTTCCAGTGCTCGATCGCCTCGCGCGCGACGAGCAGGTCGACGCGCCCGATAGCCTCGTCTAGCGTGCGCAGGCCGAGCGAAGCGAGGATCTCGCGCACTTCCTCGGCCACGAAGAAGAAGAAGTTGATGACGTGCTCGGGGGTGCCCTTGTAGCGCTTGCGCAGCTCCGGGTCCTGGGTGGCGATCCCGACCGGACAGGTGTTCAGGTGGCAGGCACGCATCATGATGCAGCCGGTCGCGATCAGCGGTGCGGTGGAGAAGCCCATCTCATCGGCGCCGAGCATCGCGGCGATCACGACGTCGCGGCCGGTCTTGATCTGGCCGTCGGTCTGCACGACTATCCGCGAGCGCAGGTCGTTGAGCACCAGTGTCTGCTGGGTCTCGGCGAGCCCGATCTCCCACGGCACACCGGCCGCCTGGATCGAGGACAGCGGTGAGGCGCCCGTGCCGCCGTCGTGCCCGGAGATGAGCACGCGGTCCGCATTGGCCTTGGAGACCCCGGCGGCGATCGTGCCCACGCCAACCTCGGAGACGAGCTTCACGGATACCTGAGCGGTCGGGTTCGAGCAGCGCAGGTCGTAGATCAGCTGCTTGAGATCCTCGATCGAGTAGATGTCGTGGTGCGGCGGTGGGGAGATCAGCCCCACGCCGGGCGTGGTGTGCCTGATCGAGCCGATGTATTCGTCGACCTTGTGCCCGGGCAGCTGACCGCCCTCGCCAGGCTTTGCGCCCTGGGCCATCTTGATCTGCAGCTCGTCGGCGTTGACCAGGTAGTGGATCGTGACGCCGAAGCGGCCGGAGGCGACCTGCTTGATTGCCGAGCGGCGGCGGTCCCCGTTCGGGTCGGGGGCGAAGCGCGAGGGGTCCTCGCCGCCCTCCCCGTGTTTGAGCGCCCGCCGAGGCGGTTCATCGCGATCGCAAGCGTCTCGTGGGCCTCCCTGGAGATCGAGCCAAGGCTCATCGCGCCGGTGCAGAAGCGGCGCACGATCTCCTTCGCCGGCTCGACATCCTCCAAGGGCAGCGGCCTCTGCAGGCCCTCCTGGAAAGTGAGCAGTCCCCTCAACGTTGCCTTGCGAGCCGCATCCTCGTTGACCGCGTCGGCGTACTCCCTGTACTTGGTGAACGCGTCGCTTGCGCGGATCGCTTGCAGCGCCTCCGCCTTGCCCTCCAGCGCTTCCGGCACCTCGCCGTTGGCGGACCTGACCGCGTGCTGCACGAGCGCGATCGTCTCCGGGTTCCACATGTGGTGCTCGCCGTCGCGCCGCCAGGCGTAGACGCCCCCGACCGGGAGCAGATCGTCGTGTGGCGCAGGATAGGCGCGTGCGTGGCGCTCCAGCGCCTCCCTGGCGAGCACCTCGACCCCCACGCCCCCGATGCGCGAGGCAGTGCCGGTGAAGTGCCTCTCGATCAGGGCGCGCTCCAGGCCGACCGCCTCGAAGATCTGCGCCCCACAGTAGGACTGGATCGTGGAGATGCCCATCTTGGAGATCGTCTTGAGCAGCCCCTTGCCGAGCGCCTTGACGACGTTGGCCGCAGCCTGCTGCGGGCTCAGCTGCCCGCCGTCGGCGCTCTTCACCTTGCCTTCGAAGACCAACACGTCGAGGCTCTCCAGCATCAGGTAGGGATTGATCGCGCTCGCGCCGTAGCCGATCAGGGTTGCGAAGTGGTGCACCTCGCGCGGCTCGCCCGACTCGAGGATGATCCCGGCCCGCAGGCGGGTGCCCTCGCGCACGAGATGGTGGTGGACGGCGGCGACCGCGAGCAGCGAGGGAACCGGCACGCGCTTTGGCCCGATCAGCCGGTCGGAGAGCACGATGATGTTCACGCCTTCGGCGATCGCCTCGTGCGCTTCGCTGCAGATCCTCGCTATCGCCGTCTCCATCCCGTTCGCGCCCTGCCCCGGCGGCTCGTCTCCTGGACGCCAGGTGATGTCGATCGTGCGCGCCGCGAACACCTCGTGAGAGACGTGCCTCAGCGTCTCGAGCTCGCGATTGAACAGGATCGGCTGCTCGAGCACGAGCTGGTGCGCGTGCTCGGGAGTCTCCGCGAACAGGTTGAGCTCGGTGCCGAGCGTTGTGGAGAGGCTCATCACGATTTCCTCGCGGATCGGATCGATCGGCGGGTTGGTGACCTGGGCGAAGAGCTGCTTGAAGTAGGAGAACAGCGGCGGGGCCTGGTCTGAGAGGACCGCCAGCGAGAGGTCGTTGCCCATCGAGCCGACCGGCTCCTGCGCGTCCCTGGCCATCGGCTCCAGCAGCACCCGCAGGTCCTCCTGGGTGTAGCCGAAGGCGCGCTGGCGGGTGGTCAGCTTCTGATCTGAGATGGTCACCTGATCCGAGCGCGAAAGCTCCGCAAAGGGCACGGCGTTGCGGGAGTACCACTGCCCGTAGGGCTTCTGGGTGGCGATCTGGTGCTTGATCTCGCCGTCCTCGATGATCCGTCCCTGCTCCAGGTCGACGAAGAAGAGCTTGCCAGGCTGTAGGCGGCCGAAGCGGACGACCTCCTGCGGAGGGACGTCGAGCAGACCGGCCTCGGAGCCGAGCACGACGTGCCCATCCCGCCTGAGCACCCACCGGCCCGGGCGCAGGCCATTGCGGTCCAGTGTCGCGCCGACCACCCTGCCGTCTGTGAAGGCCACCGCCGCCGGTCCGTCCCAAGGCTCCATCAGGCAGGAGTGATAGGCGTAGAAGCCCTTCAGCTCCTCGGGCAGGTCGTCGCGGTCACGGTAGGCCTCGGGGATCATCATCATCGCGGCGTGCGGGAGCGAGCGGCCAGCGAGCAGCAGCAGCTCGATCACGTTGTCGAAGGTCGCCGAATCGGAGTTGCCGGGCCGCACGACCGGCAGGATCTTCTTCAGGTCCTCCCCGAAGAGCTCGCTGCGAAGCTCGCTCTCGCGGGCGCGCATCCAGTTGATGTTGCCCATCAGGGTGTTGATCTCGCCGTTGTGGCAGATCACTCGGTAGGGATGGGCGAGCTCCCAGCTCGGGAACGTGTTGGTCGAGAATCGCGAGTGGACCAGCGCGACCGCGCTCTTGGCGCGCTCGTCGCCCAGGTCGGGATAGAAGCTGGCCAGCTGAAAGCTGATCAGCATGCCCTTGTAGTTGATGGTGCGCGAGGAGCTCGAGCTGATGTAGAGCCCGTCCTGCTCGCCTGAGAGCTCGCACACACGCCTGATCACATAGAGCTTGCGCTCAAAGGCGTCCTGGTCTGCCGCCTGCTGCTCGCCCGCGCCGACGAAGAGCTGGAAGACCTCCGGGCGGCAGCGGTTTGCGACCTCGCCCGCATGCTCGGGCGCAACGGGCACCTCGCGCCAGCCCAGCACCCGCTGCCCCTCGGCGAGCACCGTCTGTTCCAGCAGGCCCTGAAGCCGCCTTCGCGCCTCCTGCTCGCGCGGCAGGAAGCACATCAGCACCCCGTAGCGACCGGGCGGGGGCAGCTCGAAGTCGACGAGGGCCCGCAGCAGCTCGTCGGGCATCTGCATGAGGATGCCGGCACCATCGCCGGTGCGCGGGTCGGCGCCGTTGGCCCCACGGTGCTCGAGGTTCTCGAGCGCCGCGATCGCCATCGAGACCACCTCGTGCGTGGGCGTGTTGTCCAGGCGCGCAACCATGCCGATGCCACACGCGTCGTGCTCGAAGCGAGGGTCGTAGAGTCCGACGGCCGTCGGCGGCTGCATGTTCTTTGAGGTCATTGCGGTGCTCCCCTGGCGGCTTGCTGCGCACGAGGGCTGAGAGGTACGCCTAGTACGTCAACCTGACCGTGCTGCAGCACGGCCAGGCGTCGACCCCAGGCGGAGCCTGAAAGCCTAGCAGTGCGATGCCGCCAGAAAGCGAGTCTCGGCCCACTCACGGCGATCCGAGGCTCGTTCGTACGCATATCCGAGGCGCGAGTCTCGATACTCGCGTATCCTGCGGACGGATGGGACGACGGTCGGGTCCCGCAATGGGCTGCCAGACGAGCATCGCCAGGCGTCGGAAGCCCATCCCGGTCGCTGTCCCGAGATTGCTCCCACGTGTGAAAACCCCCCATCCGGGGGACCATCATCACCAGGGCAACGCGATGTCCCCAATTGCACCCGCCACAAACGCCGAGACGCCTGACATCGAGCTGGCCCTGCCCGCGAGGGCCGAGAACATAGCGATCGTCCGGCATGCCTTCGGCGCGCTCGGAGAGGCCTACGACATCAGCGAGCAGATGCTCTCCGATCTGAGGCTCGCGGTCACCGAGGCTTGCACGAACGTGGTGGTTCACGCCTACCCCGACGGCCAGGAGGGACCACTGGAGGTGAGGGCGAGCATCTCCGGTGAGCAGCTCACCGTGATCGTCCGCGATCGGGGCAAAGGCATCTCACCACGCCCGGACAGCCCCGGCCTCGGCCTCGGGCTGCCGCTGATCGCCTCGCTCGCCGACACCGTGCAGCTCGGCCGCGACGACTCGGGGCATACTGAGGTGCGGATGGGCTTCACCCTGACTCGCTGGAGCGAAGAAGAGGAGTCGGGGGGCCTCGCGTGAGCGAGGCCCAGGCCGCCTCCACGATGGGGACCAACTCTGCGGTCCTGCGCGTGCGAACCGGGCCCCTTGCGGGGCCTTTGCTAACCCGTGTGGTCGCGATGATGCTGGCCCGAGCGCAGTGCCCGGTCGACCGCACTCGACGACGCCATGCTGATCTGCGACGCCCTGGGCGCCCATGCCTGCACCCACGTCGCGGACGGCCACGTCGAGTTCACCGTACGCACGGGCGAGGATCGGATGGAGCTGCGCGTCGGCGCGCTTGCGCAGGGAGGCGCAGCTCGCCTCGAGCAAGACACCTCGCTGCCCGGCATCGGCGAGCTGCTTGCGCCGATAGCCGACGAGGTTCGCGTGGAGCCCTCCTCGACTGGAGCCGACGAATTGGTGCTCGAGCTCGGCTTCGGCGGCGAGGTCGCGGGCAGCGACGGGAGCGCGACCTCCTCTTCCTCGGAGATCGCCGGCCCTGCTGATCAGGTGCCGCCGGACTGATCTTCCACGCCGGCGCGCAGACGACCTAGCGCCTGCCTGATCAGCCGCGATACCTGCATCTGGGAGACGCCTATCCGAGTGCCGATCTCGGCCTGCGTCATGCCCTCAGCGAAGCGCAGCTGCAGCACCAGGCGCTCGCGCTCGGAGACGTGCGCAAGCAGGGGCTCGAGCGTGGCACGATCCTCCGCCCGCTCGTAGCCACTCTCGTCGGCGCCCAGCGAGTCGGCGACCGTCTCACCTGAATCTTCGTCCTGGCGGGAGCGACGAGGCGCATCCAGCGACCCGGCGTGATAGGCGCTCGCCGCCTCCATGGCGTCCAGCACACGCTCCTCGCTTGCGCCGACGGCGCGCGCGATCTCCGCGACCGCGGGCGCGCGGCCGCTGTCGGCGCTGAGCGCGCTCACAACCTGGTCGATGCGCAGCGCGAGCTCCTGAAGGTCGCGCGGCACGCGCACCGACCAGGTTCGATCGCGGAAGTGCCGCTTGAGCTCGCCGAGGATGGTGGGAACGGCATAGCTGGAGAACAGGATCTCCCGCTCCACGTCGAAGCGATCGACTGCCTTGATCAGCCCAAGCGACGCGACCTGGATGAGGTCGTCCATCGGCTCCTCGGTGCGCTGGTAGCGCCGCGCCAACCTACGCGCGAGCGGCAGATAGCGCTCGATCAGCTGCTCGCGCGCCCTTTGATCGCCGTTCCTGTGCAGCCTGGTGAACAGCGACGCATCCGATGGCCCGGTGCCCTGCTGGCCGGCCCGTGCGTGATCGACGCCGGCTTGATGGCTTAGGCCCTCTGGTGAATCTGATGTCATCCCGCTGCCGTCCATTGCCTCGTAGCGCGTCTGTGGGCCAGCACCGACAAGAGGGTCGCAGATCGAGGATGCGCTAGCTGCGCGAGGGACCGGGGGACGGCTGCTGCCCCATCGTCGCGCTCTGCGGCCAGGAGCAGAGCCCCCCGCGACCGGGGCAGGCACCGCAGAGCCGTCGGTTTGGGGCTTGGCTCACGGCGAAGCCTCGCCTGCGTGCGGCACGCACACGGCCCGCCAAGCGCGCTTCCAGATCCCCGAGCTCAGATGCGCCAAAGCGCGTCGAGACCGGGGCATCGGGCCTGCGCAGGTACCAGTGCACGACCTCTACGGCGGGTGCTCCGTTCCGCAGGGCGGCCAGCGCATAGGTGAGGCGCTGCAGCTCGTAGTCGGCAGCAACGAGCGCGTTCAGGTCCTCCTGCGCAGAGACCGTGCCTGTCTTGTAGTCGATCACCAGGCACGAGCCGTCCCGCTCGGTCGCGATCGCGTCGAAGACCCCCGCGATCGAGCCTTCCTGACCGTGCAGCGCAAAGCTGAACGGCTGCTCGGTGTGCACCGCGCGCGCGGCCGCCAGCCGACGCCCGAGCGGGGTTGCTCGCAGACCGCGGAGCATCCCGAGGATCTCCGCTGAGGGCGCATCGCCGATCCGAACGCCCATCTCGCCTGCTGCGCCAAGAACCTCCTCAATTCCCGGGTCCCGACTTCGAGAGAAGTCGAACTTCTCCATCAGATGGTGGGCGACTTCCCCGACCGTGCGCGCGCGATCGGCTCCTCCGCCACGCAGGGCCGCCGATCGCGTCGGCCTGGAGCCCGCGACAGACGGCGGGGTCTGCGGAACGCGCAGCACCCGCTCCAGGTAGTACCTGTACCCGCAGCGCTCCAGCTCGGTCAGCGCCGTGTAGCTGAGCACCTCCCCCACCGACAGCTCCGGGTAGGCGGGCGTTGCCGGGCCGGGTGCCGCCTCGCCTGCGGTGCTCCGGCCGAGTGGCGTGCGCGCGGCGTGCTCCGCGGCGTCCTCTGTCCGGTCGGCCATGGGGCCCTCTCCCGCGGGTGGCGCAGACGTCGCGAGGCCGCCGGCGCTCGGCGTGCTGAGGACGCACGCGGGCCGCGTCTGCGACGAGGGCTCCAAGCTCTCAGCAGCGCTTCTCTGCCCCAACGCCCCCGCGAGCTGCGCCTGCAGGTCCTCGACCAGCGCGGGCGCGATCCACGCGATAGGCGCGCACCCGGACGTGTCCTTGGGCCACCGCTCGAAGCTGGCGGCACCACTCAGCAGCAGCATCTCACGCGCACGGGTCATCGCCACGTAGAGGATCCGGTCCTCCTCCTGCTCCTCGGCCAGCGCTCTGGCCTTGGCCAGCTCCTGGTAATTGAACGCCGGCTCGGGAGCGCCCCCATCCAGGCGAGCCACCCGCAGGCCGACGCGATCGCCATCGAAGAGCAGGTAGGGAGCTTCACGCCCGTTGCCCAAGCGGCCCAGATCGGCCACGCAGACAACCGGGAACTCGAGTCCCTTGGCCGCATGGATGCTCATCAGCTGCACAGCTTCGGGCTCCCCTTGAAATCCTTGCCCACCGACCGGCGAGCGTGCTTGCGCGAGGTGATCGAGATGTTCGAGGTAGCCGCGCAGGTCCCTGCCTTCAAGCGCTTCGAAGTCGCTCGCCAGCTGCATCAAGCTGAGCACGCCCGCAGCCTCAGAGGAGCCGCCGGCCACCATCTCGATCCCGCGGCAGCTCGGCGAGGCGCGCCGCACGAGGCTCGCAAGAGTCCGTTCGCTGGCACGGCGGCGATCCTCGCCGAAGCGCTCGCGAAAGCCCTGCAGGCGCAGGCGCTCGGCCGGCAGGAGCTGCGGCAGGCCGCCTGCACGATCGATGCCCTCGCAGATCGCCTCCCAGAGCCCAAGTCCGCCGTCCTTGCCAGCGAGCGAGAGCTGCCAGAGCGCCGCCGCCGAGAGCCCTACCCGAGGGCCCGCGAGCACGCCGTGCAGCGCAAGCTCGTCCAGCGGGTTGGCAAGTGCCCGCAGACCGCAGAGGATGTCCTGGGTCTCGCGCGCCTCCCACAGGTCGGCGCTCACGCTGCAGGTCGGCAAGCCAACGGTCCGCAGTGCCCCCTCATAGAGGGCCAGGTCGCTCATCGAGCGCAGCAGCACGGCGACCTCTCCGGGCCGCGCACGGCCATCCCGGACCAACGCGCTCACCCTGCCTGCAATCAAGCACGCTTCCGCCACTCGCCACGCCGGCGCCTGCGGCAGACCCGCCGGACCAGGGGGCCTCCCATCCCATCCGCGCGTGTCGGTGAGCAGCACCTCGACAGCCGGCTCGCCGGCGAGGAGGTGATCGCGCGCGGCTGTGAGGGGATTGAAGCGCTCACCGAACCGCTTGCCAAAGGCGGTATTGACGGCTTCGATTATTCCGGGGCGGCTGCGGAAGTTGCGCGTGAGCGCGAGGCTCGCGCCGCTGCCCGCCAGCTCGTCCTCGCGCCGGCGGAATATCTCGACATCGGCATGGCGAAAGCCGTAGATCGCCTGCCACTCGTCGCCCACCGTGAACAGGTTCTCGCCCTCGATCGCAGACAGCAGCGCGATCTGGCGGCGGTTGGTGTCCTGGAACTCGTCGACCATCAGCATGTCGAACCGCTCCATCCATCGCGTCCGCATCGACGACTGCTCGAGCAGCTGCAGCGTGAGGAGCTCCAGGTCGTCGAAGTCCACCGCGTCGAGCGCGCGCTTGCGCGCCGTGTATGCCTCCCCGTATCTGCTCAGCAGCTCGCCGAGCAGCGCGTGCGCAGCCACGGCGGCGCGAGGACCGCCGTCCGGCGCAGCGGGCAGTGCCGGAGTCGACTGCCCGCGGCTGCGAAGCTCGCCGTAGGCGGCGGCGACAATCTGACGCAGGCGATCTGGGCTGTAGGCGGCCGCGGCATCGAGGACGCCGGGATCGGCGTGAAGCATCGCGGCGCCCAGGGCATCGGTGAACGCAGCCGCCCGCAGGCGCGTGGCGGTCGCCTCCTCGAGGATCACGAAGCTGGGCGCGAGCCCAGCCGCGAGAGGATCTGCGCGCAGCAGCCGCGCACAGAAGCCGTGGATCGTGCCGATCGACGCGGCCTCGGTGTCTCGCGCAAGCCCGCGGCGGCCGAGATCTCGCAGACGAGCACGGATGCGCTCCTTCAGCTCCCAGGCAGCGCGCTCGGTGAAGGTGATCGCGAGGATCCGGGCGGGGTCGATTCCGTCGTCGAGCACCGCTCGGACGTAGCGCTCGACCAGAACCGAGGTCTTGCCGCTGCCCGCCGCGGCCGCAAGCAGCATCGACCCGCCCCGCCGCGAGGCGGCCAGCTCCTGCTCGGCGGTCAACACCCGCCCGCTCGCCTGCGGGCCGCCGGCATCGGCGCCGGCATCGAGGCTCAGCGGTCGCATCGACAGATCGCCGGGTGCATGCAGCCGCCTCCATAGGCGCATGTCTTGGGCCGTTGCTCGATCTGCGCCGCCTGGGCCTCCCGAGCAGCCCGCAGCGCCGCCGCACAGGTCTCCTGCACCAGCTCGCCGAGCTGGCCGCGATCGAAGCTGTCGGTTCGCACGCACGAGAGCGTGAGCCCCGAGTCCTCCGCGAGCACGCCGCGGGCACGCAGGTCGGTGCCGGCAAGCGGCTGGTAGAGGCCGCCGAGAACCGTCAACCCAAGCAGCTCGCTCACCGCTCGCATGTAGAGCGCCATCTGGAAGCGCGCTTCCTGCACCCATCTGGAGCCCGAGTGACCGCTGCCGGTGCGGCCGCTCTTGTAGTCGTAGACGATCGCCTGACCCTCTGGCCCCACGTCGACGCGATCGATCCGCCCACGCAGCAGCACTCCGTCTGCGAGCTTCAGCGGCGGCAGGCCGCCCGGCTCCTGCGGGAAGCCGAACGAGAGCTCCAGATGGACCGGCTCGAACGGAGCGCACTCCTGCGCAGCGTGCCGCAGGTAGCGGTCGAGGTCTGCCTCCAGCCTGCGCCGCGCGGTGGCCTGCCGCTCGACGGCGACCGAGAGCGGCAGCTCCTGCTCGCGGCGCCGCAGGGCCTCGCGCATCAGCTTCTGCGCATGCAGGAGGCTCGCCGGCGAGATCCGCGCCGAGCCGGCCTGCGCCCGTAGGCCCACAAGCACATCGCCAAGGACCGCGTGGGCGAGCGAGCCTCTGGCACGTGGCTCTGGCTCTGGCTCCAGATCTCCGGCTCGCAGCATCCGCTCGATGAACCAGCTCATCGGGCAGGCTGCCCAGCGCTCCAGGGAGGAGGCCGACCAAACCTCGCGCGCGCGCAACTCGCCTAGCAGCCGCGCGTCGAGCTCGCTCGACTGCACGGCACCCCTTCTTGCCCCCCGCCTGGACGAGCGATCCGCCGACTGATCGCTCAGGCATCCGTTGCGCAGATCTTGGCCGAAGAGCTCGCACACCTCGTCGAGAAAGAGCGAAGGCGGCGTAGCCGCGCCGTCCCGCCCGCTCTCATGCCAACTGAGATACAGCCGCTCCTCCGGGCGCGAGACGGTTGAATAGAGCAGATAGCGCTCGGCGGCGAGAGCATCCTGGCGGTGAGCCAGTCGTGACCCGGATACGGCCGCCACCTGGGCTCTCATCTCCTCCGAGAAGACGGGATCGGAGCCCGCCGGCATGGGAAAGACTCCCTCCTGCAAGCCACATGCGAACAACGCCCTCACGCGCCTGGCGCGCAATGCAAGCGGGTCAAGGAGCGCAACCGCGGACGTCTGCAGACGGTGGGCTCTCGGCAGCTCCGCCGCCCAAAGCGCGTCGAGGATGCCCGCAGCGCCACCGACAAGTGCCGGCTCGACCGTCTCGAGCTCGCGCAGCTCGGCGATCGTCCGCAGGGCGGCCTGGAGGGCCGCTGCCGGCTCCTCGTGACGAGGATCGAGCACCACCGCACAGCCTGCCCGCGGCGCGCCGAAGAGGCGCATCAGCTCGCTGTGGGCACTCGCCAGCAGCGCCCCGGCACCCAGCTCGGCGCTCGCGCGCACACGATCGATGCGCTCGAGCTTCCAGTGCTCGAGCTCCCAAAGCCGCCGCGCTCCCTTTGCGTCGCGAATGCCAGCGCGCAACGCGCGCTTCTCCAGACGGTCGGCCAGACGCGGGCGATCCAGCAGTCCGGGCGCGCGCAGCCAGGCGAGCAGATCGCCAAGGCTCGCCTCAGCGACCCCGTCGAGCCCAGCACAGGCGCAGGCGAGCAGCCCCACCAAAGCCCTGCCTAGAGCCGTATCCGCCAAGCGCGTGCGGCTTGCGATCGTGTGCGGCACCCCCACCGCCTCCAGTGCCGCCGCCAGGTCCTCCGCAACGCTCGTCGGCGCACGGTGCACGATCGCAATCTCCGCCGCAGAGAAGCCCTCATCGATCAGCGCTCGCGCCTGCGCCGCGATCAGCGCCGCCTCGGCCTGTGGCGAGCCACCGCGCAGCAGCCGGATGCCCTGCGCCGGCGCGGTACCGTCAGCCGATGGGAGGTCGCTCGCGGCGTCCGGCCCCTCGATCAGCGAGAGCTGCTCGCCCTGCCCTGGAATCGACTCTGCGCCCCCCCGCGCCGGCTCCGCCGGATCGCCGCTGTCACTGGCCTCGAACAACCTCCGCTCGATGTGATGCAAGGCTGCTCGCGAACGACGCGCGTAGTACTCGCTGCGAGGACCGAGCTGGACGTGCTGGGCGGAGAAGGGCAGCAGCTCCTGGAAGGCGAAGGCGCGACCCGCGAAGGCCACGCGGCCAGGCTCGTAGGCCAGAGCGACCGTCACGGGCGCGTCCACGTTCCTGCCGAGAGTCTGCACCGCGTCCATCTCCAGGTCGGTGAGATCGTCGAAGCCGTAGAGCAGCACCGGCGCCAGCCGCGCGCCGGCACGCCACAGTGCGGGGCGAGCACGCAGGGCGTCGAGTGCCCTGCGCGCGCGCGTCTCGGCGTCGAGCAGACGATGCTTGGCCAGGCTGTGGCTGTAGCGCTCGTGCAGCTCGAGCAGCATGCGCGCGCGGGGCTCCTCGCTGCCCAGGCCTCGTCGCAGACCGGCGCGCAGATCCCCTGGGCTCACCTGCGCGGCCTGGAGCTCGGCGATCGCGCCGCCGAGGGATCGCGCGAGCCGCCTCGGCGTGCCCGGCGAGCCACGCAACCTCCTGACATGCGTGCAAAGCATCTGCTCGCGCGCGCCCGCGGAAAGCGGCGGGCGTCCGAGATCCTGGTCCTCAGCGGCCGCGCAGCGCGCAGCCCTGTCCAGCAGACCGGCGAAGAGGCAGACGCTCACACCGGACACCGGCCCCTCCAACACCAGCTCGCGCCGGTAGCGGTCGGCGTCGGCCCCCGTGGGCAGCACGAGCAGGGGCTGCTCGCCATGGGCCACGTGAGCCCGCACTGCGTCGAGGACGGCCCGTGCCTTGCCCGCATTTGCCGGCCCGGTGATCAGAGTGATCGGCATGAGTGCTCATCCTTGCGCACCGCTCCGACGCCTCGCCCGGGCCTGAGCCCGGCGAGGCGGCGCGGCCCAGAAGCCGCCGAGCCGGCTCAGGCCGCGCTGCGCGCGGCCTCGCGATCGGGCGCCTGCGCCGCCGCGTCGGCCTCTGCCTCGGGCGGCTTCTCACCTTCGCGCGCCCACTGCTCGTTGAACTCCAGGCGCCAGCGTCCTTCCGGAGTCTGGTGCAGGGCCAGGTGGGCCCGGAAGCTGCGGCCGCTGCGACCACGGAAGCCGGTGACGGCGCGCTCGGTGTAGCCGGTCTTGATCAGCTCCTTCGCAACCGCGACCGGCAGCCGCTTGCCCGCCTTGTCCTTCCAGATCACAAAGCCGCAGCCGGGGTCCTCTCGGCCCCAGCAGGAGTAGCCCTTGCGGTTCTCGACAATCTCATGCCCGCAGACCGGGCACGGCCCGAGCCGTGCGCGGGGGATGCGGACGTCTTTGAGCTTGGCGTCCAGCTCGCTCACGGTCTCCTGCGCGAAGCCCGCGATGTCCTTCATGAAGCGCTCGCGGGAGTCCTGACCGTTCTCGATCATGCCGAGCCGATGCTCCCAGCTGCCGGTCATCTCTGGCGAGGTGAGCGCGTGGGAGTCGAGCAGCCGCACGACGCTGCAGCCCTTCTCGGTTGCCACCAGCGCACGTCCGTCGCGCTCGATATAGCCGACCGTGATCAGGCGCTCGATGATCGCCGCCCGAGTGGCGGGGGTGCCGATCCCCGAGTCCTTCATCGCCTCGCGCAGCTCGTCGTCGTCGACGAGCTTGCCCGCCGTCTCCATCGCCCCCAGCAGGGAGGCATCGCTGTAACGGCGCGGCGGCTTGGTTTCCTTGCGAACGCTCGCGATCTCGCGCACATCTGCGCTCTCCCCCTCGACCAGCCGCGGCAGCTGTTGGTCAACCCCCTCGTCCTCCTGATCGCCATCGCCCTGCGGGCGCGGTGCGCCGCCAGCCGCCGACTCGCCATAGACGCCGCGCCAGCCTGCCTCCAGCAACAGCTTGCCGCGAGTGCGAAAGACGTGGCCGGTGGCCTCCACGGTAACTGTTGTCTCAACGCGCGTGTTCTCGAAGACCGCCTCGGGATGGAAGACCGCCAGGAACCTGCGCGCGACGAGGTCGTAGATGCGCTTGTCGTCATCGTCCATCCGATCGATGCGGTGCTCGGCCTTGGTCGGGATGATCGCGTGGTGGTCGGTGACCTTCGAGTCGTTGACCACCCGGCCAAGTGGCAGCAGGTCCAGGCCGGTGACGTACGCCGCCGCCTTGGCGTACTCGGCTTGGCCGCCCAGCAGCTGCGCGGTGGGCTTGAGCTCGCCGATCATGTCTTTGGTCAGCCAGCGCGAGCTGGTCCGCGGATAGGTCAGCGCCTTGTGCTCCTCGTAGAGGCGCTGGGCGGCGCCGAGCGTGCGGCGCGCCGAGAAGCCGAAGCGCGTGTTGGCCTCCCGCTGCAGCGATGTCAGGTCATAGAGCATCGGCGCTCGCTCCTTCTGCTGCTTACGCTCCAGCTTGCTGATCGTGCCCGTCCCGCCGCGGCAGGCAGAGACGATCGCCTCCGCCTGCTCCGCTGAGGCGATCCGGGGCTTGCTGCCGGCGTGATAGCGCCCGTCGTAGAGACGCTCGGCCTCTGAAGCCGCCGGCGGCGCCGCGGCAAAGGTGGCGTCCACGAGCCAATAGGGCTCTGGCACGAACGCCTTGATCTCCTCCTCCCTGCGCACGACGATCGCAAGGGTCGGCGTCTGCACACGGCCCAGCGAGACAGCGCCGTCGAAGGAGGATTTCAGGCGAATCGTCGCCGCTCTGGTGGCGTTCATGCCAACGATCCAGTCGGCCTCCGAGCGCGAGCGCGCAGCCTGCTCGAGACGTGCGAACTCCTCCGCGGGGCGAAGCGTTGCGAACGCCTCCTTCATCGCTGCGGTGGTCATCGAGTTCAGCCAGAGCCGCTGCACCGGCTTCTCGGCCTTGGCCATCTGGTAGACGTAGGCGAAGATCAGCTCGCCCTCGCGCCCTGCGTCGCAGGCGTTGATGACGCTCCCGACGTCGCCGCGCCTCAGCTGGGCGCTGAGCACGCTCATCTGCTTGCGAGAGCGCTCGTCGCGAATCTCTAGCTTGAAGTGGGCCGGCAGGATCGGCAGGTCCGCCATCCGCCAGCGCTTGTACTTGGCGTCGTACTCCTCTGGCTCCGCAAGCTGGACAAGGTGACCCACCGCCCAGGTGATCACCCACTCATCCGCCTCCAGGTAGCCCTCCTGCTTCTTGAACGGCCCGGGCAGGACGCGCGCGAGGTCACGTCCGACCGATGGCTTCTCCGCGATCACGAGAGTCTTCGACACGGCGGTCAGGGTAGCGGTTGAGCGGGTGGGGGGATCACAGCCCTCGCGGCGCGAGGGCGCTCGGCCGCTCGGAGGCACTGGTCACGGGCCGCGCCCTACGCGCTGGTGCAGTGGCCGGTGCCGACCCGTTCGTGAGCTTCCCGCAGCACTTTCGCGACCGTGGCGTTGCCCACTCCGTAACCGCCGGGCGTGCCGCCGCCGGTCGTGCTCGCGAACACGGTGCTCAGCACCCGGCCATCGGCCGCGATGACCGGGCCACCCGAGTTGCCCGGCCGCACCAGCCCACGCAGCGGCGTGAGCAGTCGCAGCACCGGGCCTTCGCCGTAGGCGTTTTGGGAGATCACCTGCTGAGTGCGGCCGATGCGACCCGCCTGCACGTCGAAGGGGCCGTCTTCGGGATAGCCGAGAATCGCGCCGGAGGCGCCTTCCCGGGGATCGGCGGCCATCGAGAGCGACGGCTCCTGCAGCCCCGTGACCCGCAGCACCGCGACGTCGTCCTTGGGATCGAATGCGATCGCAACGGCGGCCAGGCTCGGCGGGCGACCTTCCACCTCGACCGTGGTGTCCCCCTCGCCGGCGACCACGTGCGCGTTGGTTATCACCTCGCCTGGAGCGGCAACCCAGCCCGAGCCCTCGATCGCAAGCCCGCAGGCTGTGCCCAACACGCGCACGACGCTGCGCGAGGCGGCCCTCACGCCGTCGGCCTGCGCGATCGCGGGCGAGGGCGCGGGGACGTCGGGCGCGGGACCCGCCAGCGAGGGAAGCGGGTCCAGGCGCGCCAGCGCGTTCAGGACAGGGCCTGAGGGCGGCAGCAGCCGATTGAGGGTGCGCAGGATCAGAGACCCCTGGATGTCGCTGCGGAGCGCGTTCTCGCCCGGCACCTGGGCGACGACAGCCGCCACGATCCAGACCACCCCAAGCGCGATCGCGACGCTCAGCAACGCCCCCAGTCCGCCGTCCAGCATCCGCAGGCCGGGGATCGGGATCACGCGCCGCAGCCGGCGTCCAAGGCCCTCCAGCCCACTGGCGAGGATCGCGCCGGCCAGCAGCGCGCCGAGCAGCCCGAACGCGGGCGCATAAGGCGAGGAATCGCCGTGCGGCAATAGCAGCGGGCCCACGCGAGTGCCAATGAACGCGCCGAGGGCGAATCCCGCGAAGGAGAGCACACCGACGATGAGCCCCTGCCTGTAGCCAAGCCATGCGAGCGCGAGGGCAAAGAGGACGACGATCCAATCGAGCTCACTCACGACACATGTTCTACCGTTCCGGACTGTGCACCACTGTCACCATGGGGGAGCCACCCCGCCGCGGCGAGGACTGACGTCTCGATGAGCAGCAGGGGAGCTGGTCCTCGGGGAGGCGCAGGCAGCGGCAGCAGGAGCACCTACCGAACCCGCCCGCGCCAAGCTCGACGGCACCCACAGCGGCGAGGAGCCAGCCGCCGACCCGGGTGGCGCGCCTCGAGGCCGCTTGCGATCGTGGCCGTGGCGGCGATCGTCGCCTTCGCGGTGGGCGCCGTCGTGGGCAGCGGAGGCGCCTCCTACACCCGCACGCTCGCCTCAGGCTTCGTCGCCGCTTGGACCAAGGCCGACTACTCGGCGATGTACGCGGACATCGCCCCCGCCTCCAGGCGCAGCATCACCGTGACGGCATTCGCCGCGCTCTATCGCGAAGCGGCGGTGCTGGCGACTCTTCGATCGAGCTCCGCAGGCAAGGCGCGGGAACTCGCGAACGGCAACATGGTCGTGCCCGTGGCTCTGAAGACGCGCATGTTCGGCGCGCTGCGGTCGAGCTTCACGCTCAGCTTCCTCGGCAGCGGCTCCTCGGCACGGATCGCCTGGTCGCGCTCGCTCGAGTTCCCCGGCCTAGCCGTGGGACAGCTGCTCAAACGCCGTACCTTCCTGCCCCAGCGAGCGGCCCTGCTGACCCGCACCGGCTCGATCCTCGCCAGCGGACCGGCCACGGCAGCCGGCGAACGCAGCTCCCCGCTCGGAGCGGCGGCCAGCTCGATCGTGGGCACCGTGGGACCAATCCCGGCGCAAGAGGAAAACCAGATGCGGGCCGAAGGCGTGCCCACGAGCGCGATCGTCGGGGACACCGGCTTGGAGCGGACCTTCGACGCGACCCTGCGCGGCAGCCCAGGCGGCGTGCTGCTCGCCGGCAGCCACGTGATCGCGCGCGCCGCCACGCATCCGGGCACGAACGTGCGTACCACCGTCTCGGCCACCGTCCAAGAAGCCGCCGTCAGAGCGCTCGGCGGACAGTATGGCGGCGTGGTGGCGATGCAGCCTTCGACCGGCCAGATCCTCGGTGTCGCGGGCATCGGGCTCGACGACCTCCAGCCCCCCGGCTCGACCTTCAAGATGGTGACGGTGACGGGCGTGCTGAAGGCACGAATTGCCACGCCCCAGACCGTATTCCCCTATGCGACCTCGGCAACGCTCGACGGCGTGGAGCTGCACAACTCCGAATCGGAGTCCTGCGGCGGCAGCCTCCTGCTCTCCTTCGCGGTCTCCTGCAACTCGGTCTTCGCACCGCTCGGCGTCAAGCTCGGGGCGCAGCGTCTGGTCGCGATCGCCGAGGGCTACGGCTTCAACCACAGCGCCGGCCTGCCCGGCGTGCCAGAGAGCACCATCCCCCACGCCGGTGAAATCCAGGGCGAACTTGCGCTCGGCTCGACCGCGATCGGCCAAGGGGCGGTGCTCGCAAGCCCCTTGGAGATGGGAGTGATCGCGGCCACGATCGGCGACGGCGGGCTGCGGCCAGTGCCCACCTTCTCGCTGGGCGGGCCGCCTGCGGGCATTCGCGTCAGCTCGACGGCGATCGCCCATGAGGTGCGCCGGATGATGATCGCAGTGGTGCGCGAAGGCACCGGCACCTCCGCCGCGGTGCCGGGAGTGACCGTCGCCGGGAAGACGGGCACAGCGGAACTCGGCGCGCCGGCGGGGTGCTCGCCCGCGACCGAACCGAGCTCGACCGAAGAAAGCGGCGCATGCAGGTCGACCGGCGCAGTCGGCCACGCCAACACCGACGCGTGGTTCGCTGCGTTCGCGCCTGCGCTTGGGCCGCGGATCGCGGTCGCGGTGCTGCTGGTCAAAGACGGGTTTGGCGGCGAAA
Organism: uncultured Actinomycetota bacterium; assembly: GCA_963790265.1. GTDB lineage: Bacteria > Actinomycetota > Thermoleophilia > Solirubrobacterales > Solirubrobacteraceae > Palsa-744. Next base: position 1,038,299 of record CAWBNT010000001.1, on the reverse strand, counting down.
CGGCAGCGCCCGTCGCCAAAGAAGTCCTGGAAGCGGGACTGCGTTAGGCCGGCGGGCTCTTCTGCGGCTGGGAGCTTGGCGCACAGAGCCCGACCGGGACCGAGCCCCGTGTGACGGGTGCCTGGCCTCGCTAGGAGTCGAGTTCGGCGCTCGCCGTTTCGTAAGGCGACGTGGGCGAGACGATCTTGACCTTCAGCGGCCGGTTTTCCAGCGATTCCAGCTTGATCTTGTAGAGCACCATCAACCCATTGATCGGCCCGGACGCCGCTGTCGAGCTGGGCGTCGGCAGCTGGTTTTTGGGCGGCACCGTCGTGCCCGGCCGATAGGCATAGAGGTTGGTCTGATCGGGTTCGATCGGGTGATAGACGTTGCCGTCTATGTCCGAGATCGTGATTTCGCTGGCGGCCTGGTGGGGCTTTTCGCGTTCGTTTATGACCTGCATGAACACCGCGAAGAACTCTTCGCCGGGCTGCAGCTTGCGCTGCGCCGGGGTGAGCCCCTCCAGATAGGCCTCGTCTTCGACGTCGTATGGGTTCAGCGCCCGCGATATCTGCACCTGATAAACAAGCGGGCCGACGTTCAGGTAGGGGGCGCCCACGCCTCCCTCGCCCGCGTAGCTGCCATTCGTCACCTTGGCTTCGGAGTTGCCGCCGCATGCCGCAAGCGCGAGCGCGATGAGCGCAGCTGCGATCACCGCGAGAGACCGGCGATGGCGTAGGGCCTCCCTCGTGCGGCCGGGCGTCTGCTCTGAGGCTGCGGTGCTCATGCGACGCGGCAGTCTACCGACCGGCGACCGTGACGCGCCGTCCACTTCCGACGCCCCGCTCGACCACATCGCGCAGGCGGCGCAGCGCCTTCGCGTTCTGACGCTTGAGCCAAGCGCGGCCGCCCAGAACCTCCATGATCCTGTCTGAGAGCACCGCGGACTCGGTCGAAAGCGTGAACTGCAGGCGCGTCGTTCCGTGGACCCCCTCTGAGAGCTCGTACACGCCGAGCGTGCGGATCCGGTTGCCCTTGCCGCTGCGGCCGACCTCGACTATACGCCGGGGAGCCTCCACCTCGACGAACGTCACATCGCCCCATCCGAATCTGTTGCCGGGCGCTGCGATGCGAAACCTGGCACCGGCGCCGCGTCCCACCGAGTCCTCCCTGGTCAGACGCCAGTCGACGAGATAGTGGTCGGTGAACTCCGGATGGTTTGCGAGATCCTCGAGGTATTCGAAGACCTGCTCTCGGGACACGTCGATCGTGACCGATGTGGTTAGGGCGCCCATCGCCGGAGAGTCTATTTTGCTCGTCTGCGCCATGCCTCCTCGGGGTCCTCTACGGCGGCCGATGCGGGTCGCGGCCGAGGTCTGGCTCGACGGTCGCCAAGATCCCGACGACCGTCTTGAACCACGCGCGAGACCCTCCTCGGATCGTTTCGCCCGCATGGGCTGCGGGTAACCACGGTCGGGGTGCACGGCCCCGTCCGCATCACCGAAAGCTCACAGGCCGTTATCATCTGGCAAGGCCTGCGGGCCTAAACTCTGGGAGCATCGCCGACCAGAAGGGAGTTGCCTGCAATGGACGCAAGCAAGATGGAGTCGCTGACGTCGGGCACACTTGCCGGAGCTGGCTCGTTCCGTTGCCAACGCTGCGGCTACGTGCTCAACCTGGCCGCCTCTGACGCGCTCAGCGACTGTCCTGGCTGCGGCAGCTCCAGCTTCGTGCGCGCGTCCCTGTTCTCGGCTGGACAGCCGCTGGAGCAGGACGGTCTGTTTGCGCCCGCTTCCGATCTGGACCGCGAGGCCCTGCTGGCCAGAGCCCGTGACCAGATCGAGACCAGCGGCGAGCAGGCCACCTGCGAGTACCTTGTATACGAGCAGGATGGAGATCTCGTCCATGTGCCCCTCACGCGCGAGTGGACGCGCATCGGGCGCAGCCTCACCGCTGACGTGCGCTTCGATGACCCCACCGTGTCCCGCAGGCACGCGCTGATCGTGCGCCACGCGGATGGCGTGAGGGTGCTGGACGACCGCAGCCTCAACGGTGTGTTCGTCAACGGCGAGCGAGTCGAGTGGCGCGTGTTGCAGGATGGCGACGAGATCGTCGTCGGGCGCTACAGACTCAACTTCCTGAAGCCGCCACACGCCGAGAGAGCCGACAGCGAAGCGCAGGCGTTGCAGGGCGCAGACTGAGAGCCGGTTTCAAGCGGACGGTCCCAGTTCGGGGCCCTCATGAAGTCCTGCACGCATCTGGCCCTGCCTGCCCTTAGTATCGGCAGCCATGCCGATAACGATCGCAATCCTCTCGCAGAAGGGGGGCACCGGAAAGACCACGGCTGTCCGCACGCTCGCAGACGTGTTGCGCCGCGGCGGACTTCAAGTGCTGGCGGTCGACCTCGACTCCCAAGGCAATCTCTCCGACTACCTCGACGTCCCGCCGGAGGCGCAGCCCACCGTCTCCGAGGTGCTTGCCGGAAGCGCGAAGCTCACGCAGGCCATCCACGGGAACGTCGTGCCAGCCAACCTGAGCCTCGCCGAGGCCGAGCTTGCCCTTGGCGGCAAGATCGGGCGCGAGCTGACGCTGCGACGCGCGCTGCAGCAGACGCCGCAGGAGTACGACATCGTGCTGCTCGACTGCCCGCCCTCGCTCGGACTGCTCACCGTCAACGCACTCGTCGCCGCCGATTGGGCTCTCATCACCGCGGAGGCGCAGTATTTCGCCCTCCAGGGCGTCGAGCAGGCGATGCAGGTCGTCGATGTGGCCCGCGACTCGCTGAACCCTCCGCTTGCGCTGCTCGGGGTGCTGCTCAACCTCGCCGACATGCGCACGGTTCACTCGCGCGAGGCGCTCGCCTCCCTGCAGGAGCGGTTCGGGGAGAAGGTCTTCGGCAGTGTGATCCGCTCCTCGATCGCCTATGCGGAATCGGCCGAGCGAGCGCTCTCGATCGTCGACCACCGGCCCGATCTTGGCCGCGACTACATCGCCCTGGCGGATGAAGTGCTGGAGCGCCTCGGCGGATTCGCGCAGGCCAGGCGCAGCATCGCTCAGATCTCCTCCACGTAGGCGCCCTGCGACTCGAAGGGCGCTCTGATCACGCTCGCCCATCCCTCGACCTCGCCGGTGAGCGCTCTCAGCACGGCGCCGGTCTGCTCGTAGAAGCACCAGATGAGCACGGTCGGACCGGCCCCCGAGATGGTTGCGCCCAGCGCACCCAGCTCCCTGGCTTTGCAAACCAGCTCGTATGAGCGCGGGAACAACGAGGAGCGCCGCTGCTGGTGGATGCGGTCGTCGAGCCCCTTGGAGATCAGGTCGAGGTCGCCCTTGGCGAGCCCGAGCATCAGCAGGGCGCCGTGGGCGACGTTGAAGGTCGCCTCGGCGATCGGAACCCGATCGGGCAGCGCCGCCCTCGCCGCGGCGGTGCGCACCGGCTCCTGCGGTACGACGGCCAGCGCCTCGAGCCCGGTCGGCGGCTCCAAGCCGCGCCACATCGCCCATCGGCGCAGACCACCACCCCGCCCTTCAGAGCAGCCGCGACGTTGTCCGGATGTCCCTCCATCTCGGAGGCCTGCGCGAGCAGGTCGGCATCGAGGGCGAACATGCGGTCGGCCGCCACCATCCCCGCCACGATCGCCGCCGCGCTGGAGCCCAGGCCACCCACCAGCGGGATCTGCGAGCGCATCGCAAACGAGACCCCGTCCGCTGGATGCAGCCGCTCGAACGCTCTCACCGCGAGGTTCCTGCGCCCCTGCGCCACGGGCAGGTCGGTCGTGAGCTCGAAGGCGTCTGCGAGGTGCACCTCCAGCTCTAGATGCATCCCCAGCGCCGCCGCGAAGCTGTCGAAGCCTGGGCCGAGGTTCGCCGAGGAGGCGGGCACCCGCACCCGCAGGCCGCCTCTCAGAAGGTCTTTCAAGATAGGCGGTGCGGTCGGGGCCTGCATGGACCAAGCTGGGCGACGCGGGACGGCGCAGCGCGTGCTGGTGGCATGTGCAAGCCGGCGCGTGGTGATCCAGCGCCGCGTCCATGTGCGCATCCTGGCGTGACGATCTTCTTGAAAGACCTTCTCAACCCAGCACCGCCTCCACGAGCGCGTTCATTTCCGGTTCGCAGGGGATGATCGCGCCGCCGTGGTGCTCCATCGCGGTCTGCTGGTCCTTCAGGCCGCGCCCGGTCATCACGCACACCACCCGCTTAGCGCCTTCGGCGCCGTGCTTGATCAGGCCCGCAACCGCGGCCGCGGAGGCCGGCTCGCAGAACATCCCTTCGCTTGCCGCCATCAGGCGATACGCCTCGATGATCTCCTCGTCGCTCACCGGACGGATCGAACCGCCCGATTCGCGGGCCGCCTCCAGCGCCTGCTCGCCGCGCGCCGGGTTGCCGATCCTGATCGCGGAGGCCACCGTTTCGGGATGCTCGACGGTGTGGCCCAGCACCAGCGGCGCCGCGCCCTCCGCCTGGAAGCCGAGCATCCGCGGCGCGGTGCCCATCTCCGTGAAGCCGCGCCAATAGGCGGTGATGTTGCCGGCGTTGCCGACGGGTATGCAGAGCGCATCGGGCGCCTCGCCAAGGTCCTCGATCACCTCGAAGGCGGCGGTCTTCTGGCCTTCGATCCTGAACTCGTTCACCGAGTTCACAAGCGCGATCGGCTGGGTTTCGGCCAGCTCGCGCACCATCTGCAGCGCCTTGTCGAAGTTCCCCTGCAGCGCGATCACGCGGCCGCCGTGCATCAGGGTCTGTGCGAGCTTGCCCATCGCGATCTTCCCGTCAGGAACCAGCACCGCGCAGCGCAGGCCTGCACGTGCGGCGTAGGCGGCAGCGCTCGCGGCGGTGTTGCCCGTCGAGGCGCAGATCAGCGCCTGCGCCCCCTCTCGCAGGGCAGCTGAGACGGCGCAGGTCATGCCCCTGTCCTTGAAGGAGCCGGTCGGGTTTGCGCCCTCGAGCTTCAAGAACACTTCCGCGCCCACTCGCTCGGAGAGCTTTGGCGCCGGCAGCAGCGGAGTGCCACCCTCCAGCATGCTGACGAGCCTATCCTCCGGGGCGAAGGGCAGACGGTCGCGGTAGCGCTCGATCAATCCAGGGGGCTCGATCAGTGAAGGCCTCATTTCAGAACTCCTCTTCGATCACTCTTATGGCCCGCGGCGCCGAGCGCACGAACTCCAGCTCGCCGATCTCTCTCACGGCGCAGCGCAGGCGGGATTCGGACAGGGGGTGAGTCACCATCACCAGGCGCGCATTCTCGCCCAGCCCACGCTGGAGCACCGACTTCACCGATGCGCCGGAGCGATCGAGCACGCCCGCCACCGCCACCAACACTCCAGGCTCATCTGCCACCTCCATGTGCAGGTAGAAGGCGCTGTCTGCGTCCGCCAGCAGCGCCGTCGAGGCCGCCGGGAGCAGCGGCGGCCCCGGGGAGCCTGCCGCTGAGATCACGCTCAACAGGTCGCCCAGCACCGCGCTCGCGGTCTGCGGGCCGCCGGCGCCAGGCCCTGACATCGTGATCTCGGTGATCGCATCCGCCTCCACGGTCACCGCGTTGAACTGGCCGCCGATCGACGCCAGCGGATGGCCCGCGTACAGGAAGGCGGGATGCACGTGCACGCAGACGCCGCCGGGCAGGCGCTCGGCGGTGCCGATCAGCTTCAAGCTCAGTCCGAGCTCGCGCGCGTACTGCAGATCGTCGCTGATCAGGTGCTCGATGCCCTCGTAGCGCACGTCCGCCAGCCGCACCGGCGTGCCGAACGCCAGGCGCGCAAGGATCGCCATCTTCGCCGCGGCGTCGGCGCCGGAGACGTCCGCCCCCGGGTCGGCCTCCGCGAAGCCGCTCTCCTGAGCCCTCTTCAGCGCGTGCCCATAGTCGGCGCCCTCCTCCATCGCGGAGAGGATGAAGTTCGTCGTGCCGTTCACGATCCCGTGGATGCGCCTTATCTCCACGCCTGCAAGCGACTCGGTCAACACCCGCACGACGGGCACCACGCCCGCAACCGCCGCCTCGAAGCGAAGCTGCGCGCCGCTCTGCCTCGCAGCGTCGAAGAGCTCCTCGCCGTACTCGCAGATCAACTGCTTGTTCGCGGTCACCACGTGCCTGCCGCTGCGCAACGCGGCAAGGACATGGCCGCGCGCCGGCTCGATCCCGCCGATCAGCTCGACCAGCACCTCGCTCTCACGCAGGATCTCATCGAAGCTGCCCTGACTGCGGGTCAGCACGCCGCACACCTCTGGACGCCTGCCGGTCAGGCTCGCAATCGCCTGGCGAACGCTCCTTGAGCATGCCCGCGAACGCGGCGCCAACCGTGCCGTGTCCGAGCAGCCCCACGGCCAGCGTCGAGCCGTGCTCCTGCCCTGGCGGCTGCGCGGCCGCCACCGCCCCGGCCTCAGCGGACATCGCGCGCGGTCAGGTCGTGGAAGGTGTCGCGGCGGACGACCAAGCGGGCGTCGCCGTCCTTGCAGAAGATCACTGGCGCACGCAGCACACCGTTGTAGTTGTTGCCCATCGCGTAGCAGTAGGCGCCGGTCGCGGGCGTGACGATCACATCGCCCGCCTTCGGATCGTCCAGCTGGGCCTCGGCGACGATCACATCGCCGGACTCGCAGTGCTTGCCCGCAAGCACGCAGCTCGTGCTCCCGCCCAGCCGATCGGCGACGTGCGCTTCATAGCGCGCCCCGTAGAGCATCGGCCGCAGGTTGTCCGACATGCCGCCGTCCACGGCCACCCAGGTGCGAACGTTGCGCTTCACGCTCTCCACCGTGTAGAGGGTCACACAGCCATTGGCGGTCAACGAGCGTCCCGGCTCGATCAGCAGGCGCTCGGGAGCACCGCTCTTGCGCGCCGCCTCCACGAGCGCGGTGACGTACCCCTCGATCTCCGGCGGAGACTCGCGCCCGTCCACGTAGCGCACGCCCAGCCCGCCGCCGAGATCGAAGACCTCGCAGCCGGGGATCCTCGCGCTGAGCTTTGCGAGCTCGGCCACCTCCCGCCGGAAGGGATCGAGGTCCAGCAGCTGGGAGCCGATGTGGGCGTGGATGCCACGCAGCGCAAGGCCGTCCAGCTCCCCGATCCGCCGCACCGCCTCGGGCGCATCGACCATCGAGAACCCGAACTTCGAGTCTGCCTGGCCGGTCGAGATCTTCTCGTGGGTATCCCCTCTCACGTCGGGCGTGACCCGGATCAGCACCTCCTGGACAGCCCCACTGTCCGCCTGCGCCGCCAGCAGACCGGCGAGGCGGTCGATCTCGTCGAAGTTGTCCACCACGATCAGCCCAACCCCCAACCGCAGGGCCATGCTCAGCTCGGAGAGGGACTTGGCGTTGCCGTGCATCACGATCCGGCCCGCCGCGAATCCCGCGTTCAGGGCCAGGTGCAGCTCGCCTTCTGAGGCCACGTCGCACCACAGGCCCTCCTGCGCGAAGAGCGAGAGCACGGCTGTGCACGGAAACGCCTTGGAGGCGAAGAGCACCCCCAGGTCCTCCTGCCTCGCCTCGGCCGCGGCCGCTCTGAAGGCGCGCGCGCGCGCGCGCAGGTCGTCCTCGGCCACTACGTAGGCCGGAGTGCCGAACTCCCTGGCCAGCTCGATCGCGTCGCAGCCGCCGACCTCCAGGCGGCCGAGGTCGTTGACCCTGCTGCCAAGCGGGAACACGCGCGAGAGTGAGCTGCCGATCGCCATGCCTCCGATTATCGCGTGCCAGGGACCCCGCCGTCGGGCGGGAGCGCACGTCGCAGCGTTCTGCGCCCGGGACTGTCTCCCACAGGAGCGAGCCTGCCGGGTCTGGCGCCGCCGTTCTGCCACAATCACGCCATGGCGTCGACTCGCTCGAAGTTCGGCAAAGATACCGGCCTTCAGGCCAGGATGCTGATGACGATGTTCCTGCTCGGGCTCGTCTACGTGATCTTGATCGGCGTGCTCTTCGCCGTGGGGGCCGCGGCGGTGACGATCGCGATCGTCGCCGGAGCGCTGCTGGCGCTCCAGCTCTTCACCTCGGACAAGATCGCGCTCGCGGCGCTCGGCGCCAAGGAGGTCACGCCCGAGGAAGCGCCCGAGCTGCACGGCATCATCGAGCGTCTGTGCGTCCAGGCCGACCTGCCCAAGCCGAAGGTCTGCGTGATGCAAACCCAGATGCCCAACGCCTTCGCGATGGGTCGCTCGCAGAAGTCCGCGACGGTCTGCGCCACGACGGGCATCCTGCGCATGCTCGACACCAGCGAGCTCGAAGGCGTGATGGCGCACGAGCTCACGCACGTCATCAACCGCGACGTGATGGTGATGACGCTCGCCAGCTTCTTCGCCACCCTGGCCGCGATGATCGCCCAGTTCGCGCTCTTCTTCGGTGGCGGCTTCGGCGGCGGCTACGGACGCGGCCGGGATGAGGAGGAGGGGATCATCCTGGTCATGCTCGTCTCCATCCTCGTCTACGCGATCTCCTTCCTGCTGCTGCAGGCGCTCTCGCGCTATCGCGAGTTCGCCGCTGACCGCGGCTCGGCCGTCCTCACCGGCCGTCCCTCGGCGCTGGCCTCCGCGCTGATCAAGATCAGCGGCTCGATCGAACGCGTCCCCAGCCAGGACATGCGCGTAGCCGAAGGCATGAGCGCCTTCTTCATCGTGCCCGCGCGGACGAAGAAGTCGCTGATGAACATCTTCTCCGACCACCCGCCGCTGGAGAAGCGCCTGGAGGCGCTCAGCCGGCTGGAGTCCCAGCTGCAGGGCACCTCCGCCTGAGGCCCACCCGGTGGGCCTGCGCGACATCCTCACAGGGCGCCACGAGGTCAAGGGTCCCGCGAAGGACCACCTGTTCGCGATCACCACCGCCTACATCACCCTCCAGGCCGACCACGGCATCGAGCCAGACGGGCGTGCCGCAATCGTCTTCCAGCCGCTCTCGAGCTCCGACTTCGAAGCCGCGATCAAGGAAATGGAGGACGTCGTCAGGGAAACCGGCTCCGAGAGCGGCACCCAGGTCGCCACCCAGGACGACTCATACGGCTACCGCTGGATGGTGCTGAGCAACCCCTCGGGCAGCGCGAGCATCGAAGACCTGGCGGTGGGCATCAACGCGGTATCCGGCTCGATCGAGGCCGCCGGCCACGGCGAGCGGCTGCTGTGCGCAGTGTTCGCCTTCAGGGACGCCCAGAAGCGGCCCGTCTACTTCATCTACAACTACAAGCGCGGCTACTGGTATCCGTTCGTGCCCAAGGGCGCGGGATCCTCCATGTCGAGCACCTCCTCCTCCTCGACCGCCAGCTACGGCAGCGCCTCCGGCGCCCAGTTCAAGGCCGGCGAGCGCTCCACCGAGCGCGAGCTGCAGATCAAGGCCCAGATCTCCTCTGAGCTGCCGATCGAGCCCGAGCTGGAGCGCTGGTTCCCGCTCTGGGGCATCCCGATCTAGATCCGATGTTCTGATCTGCGCGATCGCGCAGATCAAGCCACCGAGCAGACGCCTGCAAGGTGATATGCATGATCTCGCATATCGTAAGGTTCTGCCGATCCGCAGCCTAAGATCTGCGCGATCATGCATATGCCTCGGGAAGAACTCACTCCATCGCAGTCGATCGGGCGACGCATCCGCGACGAGCGCTACCGTCAAGGCCTCACGCAGGAGCAGCTCGCGATGATCTCGAACGTCGCAACCCGCTCACTGCACCGCATCGAGACTGGCGAAGCGAAAGTCAGGTTCGACGTGCTCGTGCGCATCCTCGCCGCGCTTGGCCTCGAAATCGAACTGCGCAGACGCGGTGAGCGATGAAGCTCGGCGTTTACTGGGAAGGCCGTGAGGTGGGCCAGCTTCAGCGAGTCGAAGAGCGCTCGCGCGAGTACGTCTTCGCCTACACGCCGCAGGCGTCGCGTCCGATCTCGCTCTCGCTGCCGCTGCCGCTGGAGCGAAAGAGCTTCGAATCCGCCGCAAGCCGCCCGTTCTTCGAGGCGCTGCTGCCTGAGGGCGCGATCCGCGACCAGATCGCCAGCCAGCTGAAGCTCGCGGCAAGCGACTCCTTCGGCCTGCTCGCCGCGCTTGGCAGGGATTGCGCTGGGGCGTTGCAGATCGTGGAGAGCAGCAGGATGTCCCAGACGCCGTCAGTGCAGTGGCTCGATGACCGCGAGCTGGACGCCCTCATCGAGCAGATCCCCAGGCATCCGCTTGGCATCCAGCGAGACGACGAGCACCTGAGGCTCAGCCTCGCCGGGGTGCAGCACAAGGCCGTGCTCGTGCGAGAGCAGAGCGGGCGGTTTGGCAGGCCGCTTGACGGCATGCCCAGCACGCACATCCTCAAGCCTGAGCTGCCAGACAACGGATATCCGGGGCTCGCAGCCAACGAGTGCTTCTGCATGCGCCTTGCGAGGCGATGCGGGCTCTCCAGCGCATCGGTCGAGTTGCTAACGCTCGCAGGACGGCCCTGTCTCGTCGTGGAGCGGTTCGACCGCGAGCTCTCCAGCTGGCCGCCTCGCCGCCTGCACCAGGAGGACCTATGCCAGGCGCTTGGCCTCACGCCTGACTTCAAGTACCAACACGAGGGCTGGCGACTGCCCTCCTACCAGGGGCTCGCCGAGCTGCTGAGCGCGCACTCGCTGCAGCCAGGAGTCGATCGTCTCGCCGGCGCGCAGGCGGCCGTCTTCCACTTCCTGATCGGCAACGCAGACGCACACGCCAAGAACATCTCGCTGCTGCACCACGCTCACGGCGTGCGTCTCGCCCCCCTCTACGATGTCGTCTCCACAGCCGCCTACCCGGAGCTCAGCAGAGAGCTCGCGCTCAGCGTCGGCGACGAGCTCGACCCTGACGAGATCTCATCGATTCACTGGTCAGACCTTGCCGAGGACTTTGGCCTCAACGTGAGCGCGTTCGTCCGCGTGCGACGCGAGCTTGCGGAGCGGGCCGCAACCGAGGCGGTCGACCTCCGAGCGCAGGCGCTCGCCGAGGGGTGGCACCACCCCTGCATCGAGAGCATCCTCGGCGTGATCGCGACGCGCAGCCCGCTTGTCGCGTAGCTGATCGAATCCGAGATAGAGCATTGGCGCCCGCTCTGGAGCGTCCCAACCTGACCTTCGATATCTGCACGAGCGCGGATTCATTAGTCAGGCGGTCGACCGCCATATGGGCAGTGGGTAGCTCAAGTCGTCCTTCGAAGTAGTGGATGGATCAGCCGCTTCCTGGTGCGATTCCTGGACGCCCCTGCTTCCTCTGCCCAGCCATCATCTATCTGTCTTCCTGATGATTGTGTACAGCACGTCAAGCAACGCCTTGGCGCGCTCGTCGCCCTCCAGTTCGTCGCGCATCTCGTTCATCGCGTATGAGAACCCAACCCTCTCATCAGGCCATGCTCCATGAGTGGAGCCACCCATGCCAATGTGACCAAATGCAGCCGGCGGAGGGCCAAAGGGTAGATTCTCAGTCTGCAGCGCAAAACCCGCACCGAACGCCATTGCCTCACCCGTAAATGGATGCGGTCCGGAAACCAGCGGCGTGCGCACGAGCGCGAGCGTATCCGCAGAGACGATGCGTATGCCGTCGATCTCGCCGCCTTGGGCAAGCGCGCCGTAGAGCCGCGCTATCGAGCGCGCGGCACCTATCGCGTTGGCAGCCGGCAGCTCTGCCGCATGCAGCGCCGGCAGATTCCAAAGCGCCCCCGGATCCGGTGGCCACAGCAGCGGGTTTTCATACATCGAAGCCCACAGCTGATCACCAGGGAATGGTTTGGCACGCGTGTTGGGGGCCATGCCCCAAGCCGGGGCGTACTGCAGAATCGCAACCCGCGACTCGAGCTCGGCTGGCAGCCCGATCCACAGTTCCAATCCCAGCGGCTCCGCGACCTCCTGCGCGAAGAATCCTCCCACCGAGCGACCATCAATACGCCTGACCAGCGCGTCGCACAACCAACCATACGTCAGGCCGTGGTATATGAAACCGGCGCCGCGCGGATCGGTCTCGGGTGCCTGATCGGCCAGCAATGCCGCCATCCCCTCGGGGTCGAGCATCTCCTGCAGGCCAATCGGCGTCCGCACACCCGGCAAACGGGCACGATGCGAAAGCACCTCCGCGACCGTGATCGCCTGCTTGCCGTGCGCGGCGAAATCCGGCCAGTAGACACAGACCGGATCCTCCAACCTCAGCTGACCACGATCGACCAGCATAGCCATGCACAGCGCTGTTACGCCCTTCGTGCCGGAGAAAATCAACTGCATCGTGTCCTCTCGCCAGGGGCGCCCGGAACTGTCAGCCACACCTCCCCAAAGGTCTACCACCATGCGGCCATCTAGCACGACCGCAAAAGCCGCGCCAACGTCATTGCGCACATTGAAGTTGGCAGTGAACACCTCCGCCAACTGCTCAAACCCCGGCTCCGTGTTCCCATGGATCACATCCACCGCATAGCTCCTTTCCGCGATGTAGTTTGATATCAGACTGGGCTCGAGGTCGAGGGTCCGGCCACGTGGCCGGACGCTCGACCTGCGGGGAACGACTCGAGTACCTCCGTCACTATGAGGCGAGTTTCACATGCAGTGCCCACGGGGTCCAAGTCATCGTCCAGTACGAGAACCCGGGCAATACGTATTTTTCAGACAGCGTCCCAAGCGTACAAAGGACTGTTGAGAGGCCAATATGGCGCTTCGCTTCCCACAATGCCGAGCAGCTTGCCTATCATCTGCAGGCGCTTGGGCGCATCCAAGGTTTCGACCGATGCTGCCAACAGCTTGTCAACTTTGGCGTTGCGGTAGCTGGCCATGTTCTGACCACCTCCAGGCGGATATATCTGGCCCGGAGCGATCCTCGTCAACATGATTCCTTCCGGGTCGTCATACACAGTGCCGGTGCTCACGACCCCCAGCCTCCCTTTCGCTGTGAGCCACGCGACTTCTTGACCGGCTGTCAGCTCCTCGACGTTGGCTTTCACGCCAATCTTTGCCAGATCCGACGCCAAGATTTGGGCCGAGGATATTCCCGATTCATTGACCTGCGCGACTTCAATCGGGGTGGTGAAGCCATGCGGGTATGCAGACTTGGCGAGTTCCTGCTTTGCCTTCGCCAGGTTGAATTCGTACTTCGGCAGCGTCGCCAGCGTTCGCTTGACTTCGCTTTGCGAGCCGAGATTGGCAAAGAGGCTTGCTGGCATGATCGTCGGGTCTGCCGTCGCATCGCCACCCGGATAAAGCGCGTTGATCATACCTTTGACGTTGGTCGCATATGCCAGAGCACGGCGCACATGCACGTCATTGAAGGGTGGGCGCTTCGTGTTCGCGACCATGAGAGTGACCGTTGCTCCTGGCGCGCTCAACTTGCGGGTCCCAGGGATGTTCGCGAAGATCTTTGGCGATACGTATTCGTTGGCGCCATCGATCGCTCCTGAGCGCAGCGCGAGCGCCATCGCCGCTTCGGTCTTGAAGAATTCGACGCTGATGCTTTCCGCTGGCGGGCGTGGTCCAGTCCAATAAGGGTTACGCGAAAGACGGACCTTTGATTCCGGCGTATAACTGTCAAGCTTCCATGGCCCCGTGCCAATCAACATGTGACCAGGCGTGCCAAGCGCCTTTTCGCCCATCTTTTCAGCAGCCGCCTTCTCGATCACTGCGCCGCTGAACGCTACGATTCCCTGGAAGATCGCACTCGGCCGCTTGAGCTTTACGACCACCGTCGAGCTGTCGCGCGCAGTGATCGAAGCAACATCTTCCCAATAGCTCTTCGTCCAAGATTCCTTGTCGCGGACGTTGCGATCCAGCGAGAACACCACATCAGCCGCAGTCATGGGCCTGCCGTTCGAGAACTTTGCCGACTTCAGATGGTAGACGAACGTAGTCGGATTTGGCTGTTCTACTGAGCTTGCAAGCCCTGGCCTAACTTTCCCGTCCGGTTCGAATTCCATCAGACCCTGCACTGCCAACGACTCCACCTGGATTGCCTGACCGTAAGGAGTCTTGTTGAAATCTATATCGCCCGGAAACGTGGGCATGCCCCAACGCAGTTCTGCATATGACTTCGAGGATCCCGTCGCGCCACCGTTTGATGCGGTCTTATTTGGATTGCTGTTACTCGCGCCGCAACCTGCGATCGCCAGCGTCATCATCAGCACCACGCCCCCACACACATACTTCCTCATTGAACTTCCTCCCATGATCAGATTCACCACGCAAGTCGCGTGGGCAACGACCTCTCGCCTACTGCCTGTGCCCTGTTCATCCGGCAGCGTTAACTGCTGACTCTCGGCAACTCCTCCTCTCGTTCATGAGACACCTCTGGCATGGGCACTCTCAAGTCGCTGCCATCAGGCAGCCCCGAGAGGAACGCATCTCGCAAGAGCTTGACGTCGGCCCTCCCGAGCTCTGCCGGCGTTCGACAGTTGGCCTCGCTTACGATGCAGTCGTAGAAATGCTCGAGCTCGCCCCGATAGCTCCCGCGATGCGAGGTGAAGACACTGCGCTGCCGTGCCTCGCCATCCGCGCCATCCACCTCATAGATCGTCGGGTGCTTGTGCAAGTATGGGGCGGCGAAGGTGAGCGTACGTACGGAGTCGCGGAAGTAGACCGCGATGTGCTCCCGGAACGACTGCAGGCCGGGCAGCCACAGGAACGTGCAGTTCCAGCGCGCTCCGTTGACGAGCGTGAACGCAATCGTCGCGCCGGCGCCACTCCCCCAGCAGCTCGTGGACTCGATCGCAGCTGGCAGCGGCTCGCCCATCCGCTCCAGCAGGCCGTTGACGAGGTTGACATCATGGATCAGCGCATCGAGGTAGACCGTCGCAAACGGGGCGACCTCCCCCAGATCGTCTGAGCCGACGGCCGCCAGCAGCTGGGCCCTCAGCGCCTGTTCCCCGTCCCGACGCACCTTGGCTGGCACATCATGTCCCACCACGATCTCATCTGGGCAGAACAGCGAGGGCTTGTTGAGGATCGGATCGTGGGCGACGACGTCAACGAAGCGCAGCTCATCCGCACTCGCCGGCAGCTCGGCGGCCATCCGCTCGTAGGCGGGGTCGAAGCGCTTCATGTAGCCGACCTGGACCACACGCCCGTGACGTTCGCGCGTGGCGATGATGCGGTCTGCGTCTGCGGGATCGATGCACAACGGCTTCTCGACGAACACGTGCAGTCCGGCCTCCAGGGCGGCCAGCGTCGCTTCGACGTGAACCGCATGCGGAGCGCAGATCAGGACAGCGTCGAGCTCGTGGCGATCGACCATCTCGCGCCAGTCCGCATAGCTAGCCGGGACGTGGTGCCTTGCGGCCACGATCGTGCGCACCGTCTCACTGGGATCGACGAGCGCCACGACCTCGAAACGATCGGGCAGCGCGGCCAGATTCGGCAGGTGCGCCGCCTGGGCGATCATCCCCGCACCGATCAGCCCCACCCGAACGCGGGGGCTCATAGGTTCTCGCTCTCCGCGTCAGCCAGTTCGTGCCACGCCGCGCCCTGCGGCTCGGTGAGGATCAGGGGGTGCAGGAATTCGGCGCCCTTCTGCAGTCCCTCGAGCAGATCCATGTATTCGTCCTCATGCTCGATGCTCAATACATCGTCATAGCCGATCTCACGCAGAACGCTGATGAACTGCCGCCAAAACAAAGCATCGTGGCCATAGCCAACGGTCCTGAAGCTCCACGCGCGCTCAGCCAGCCGCCCAAACGGCGTCGCGTCCAGCACACCGTTGACGCGCACCACATGCTCATTGACCTGCGTGTCCTTGGCATGCACGTGGTAGATGCAGTCAGAGAGTGCCCGCAACGCCTCCAACGGATCGATCCCCTGCCACCACAGATGCGAAGGATCGAAGTTCGCGCCCACGACCGGACCAACCGCCTCACGCAACCGCGAAAGCGACCGCGGGTTATAGAGCACATCCATCGGGTGCATCTCGAAACACAGCCGGCAGCCATGGTCATCGGCAACCCTCGCCTGCTCGCTCCAATACGGAATCACGCGCTGCTCCCACTGCCACTCCAACACATCAGCCTGGTCGAAGGGAAACGCGTTGACCACCCACAACGGTGAGCTCTCCCCCTCCGCCCCCTCAGGCAACCCACCAAGCAGCGTCAACCGCGTAACACCGATCTGCTGCGCAAGCAGACACGCATCACGAAACTGACGGCGATAAGTCTGCGCCACCTCCGGATCAGGCGAAAGCGGCCGACCGTGAATGCTCAACGCACTGATCTCCAGCCCACGCGAAACGAACTCCTCAAACCAACGAACGCGAGCGTCGGCGTCGTGAGCAAGCACCGCCGGATCGCCATGACGAAGATTCGACTGCCAGCCCGCACACGCAATCTCGATCGCCGAGAGACCCATCTCCCGTACACGATCCAACGCCTCCGACAACTCCAACTGCACAAGCGCACTCGACACAACACCAAGCTTCATCCAACGCTCCTTCGGTAGCTGCTTCAAGGTTGATGTCATCGATGCCAACGACTGTAACCGGTCGTTGGCATCGATGTCAACCATCTTTGGGATCGATCTCATCGATAAGCTGCTTTAGTTCCGACCTGATTAGCCATGAACGACCAGCAGCCAGCGGGACCGCTCCGCCATCCGACCGTCTCCGACGTCGCCGCCGCCGCGGGCGTCTCGACCTCCACGGTGTCACGGGCGCTGCGCGACAGTCCGCTCATAAACGAGCGCACTCGCGTGAAGGTGCTCGAGGCGATGCGCGAGCTGGGCTACGCACCCAGCGCGGTCGCGCGCTCATTGCGCACGCGCTCCTCTCCATTCGTCGGCGTAATCGTGCCTGACGTCGCACTCGACTTCTTCGCCACCGCCCTGAAGGGCGCCCAGGACGTGCTCGAGCCGGCCGGCTACCAGGTGCTGCTGATGAACAGCGAGCGCGACCCCGCCAAGGAGACCGCTGCCCTCTCCACGCTGGTCTCGCATCGGGTGGGCGGCATCCTGCTGGCCAGCTCCGGCGGATACGAGCCCTGTGGCGTGCCCGTCGTTTTCTTCGACCAGCTCGCCGTGCCGCCAGGAGCCGGGGACGGAGCTGTTCTGTTCGACAACAGCAAGGGAACGGATCTGCTCGTAGGACATCTGATCGAGCACGGCCACGACCGCATCGCCTATGTGGGCGGACCTAGAGGCCACACCAGCGCTGACGAGCGCCGTGAGGCCTTCAAGATCGCGATCTCAGAGGCGGACCTCGACCTCCCGGCGGACTATGTCCAGTCCGGCGATGACCACTGGTCGGAGGACAGCGGCGAACGGGCCACCGCGACGCTGCTGGGCCTTCGGGAGCCGCCGAGAGCGATCGTGGCTGGCAGCGAGATCCTCGCCGTCGGAGCGCTGCGCACCCTGCGCAGGGCCGGCATCAATGTGCCGCAGGACATGGCGCTGGTCTGCTTCGACGACCCTCGCCTCGGTGACGTCCTCGACCCACCTATGACCGCAATAGCACTGCATGCTCGGGAGGCTGGCGGACGTGCAGCCGCGGTGCTGCTGCAGCGGCTCCAAGGACCGCTTCCCCGTGTCGAGGTGCGGATCCCCGCCGAGTTGGTCGTCCGCCGCTCCTGCGGCTGCAGCTGAGCAGAAGGCGGATTTCCGCCGAGTCGGCGAGCCGCCACTCCTGCGGCTATCAGGAAATCGCCACACCGGCTCTGGCCGCCGCCGCTCCCGCAGAGATGACGAGGAGATCGACGCCCCAGCGGCTCAGGTACCGATTCTGGCCTATTGACATCGATGCCAAAAACTGATTAGATCTCTTGGCATCGATGACAATGCGCCTGAGATCGGATGACCTCGGCGCCAATTTGGCCTGGAGGTACTGTGCCGAGTGATACGAAGAGCCTGCTTGCGATCGAGGGTGGCGATCCGGTGGTGTCGGCTGACTTGCACCACCATTGGCCTGAGATCGTCCAGGCCGATCGCGACGCGATCGAGACGGTTTTGGATCGCGGTGAGCTGTGGGGCGCCTATGGCGTCGAGGTCACCGCTCTGCAGGATGAGTTTGCGGACTACTGCGGCGTGAAGCACTGCCTCGCGGTCAACAGCGGTACGGCCGCGTTGCACTGCGCGCTCGTCGCCTGCGGTGTGGAGCCCGGCGATGAGGTCATCCTGCCGGCGTTCAGCTTCGTCGCAACGCCGATGGCGGTGCTGCACGCGGGCGCGGTTCCCGTCTTCTGCGACATCGATCCGCGCACGTTCAACATCGACCCCGCCTTGGTCGAGGGGCTGGTCACCGAGCGCACGGCGGCGATTATGCCGGTGCACATACATGGCCTGCCAGCCGACATGGAGGCTCTGAAGGCGATCGCCGCCCGCCATGGCCTGCCGATCGTCGAGGACGCGGCGCAGGCGCACGGATCCATCTACCACGACCGCAAGACGGGTACGCTCGGGACGAGCGCCGGCTTCAGCCTCAACGGGGCCAAGAACCTCAGCGCCGGCGAGGGCGGCCTGTTCGTCACCGACGACGACGAGATCTTCACTGCCGCGCGACGGCTTGCGATCTTCGGCGAGGACACTCCCCGGCCTGCGGCCGGGGAGGTACGTGCCTTCTGGTCGCGGGGAATCGGCTGGAACTACCGCATCCATGAGATCACCGCGGCGCTGGCGCGCTCGCAGCTGCGTCGCCTGGACGCCTACAACGGGCGCTCTCAGGGCAACGCCGCGATCCTCACCGCGGGGCTCTCAGGGATCGCCGGGATCGAAACGCCATACATCCCGGACGGTCTTCAGAGCGTCTTCTTCCGCTATCGCCTGCGTCTCGATCCGGCCAAGTTCGGGTGGGACGGGACAGATGTGGAGTTCCGCGACCGGCTGCTCTACGCGCTGCGCGCCGAGGGAATCGCGGCCTCGACTTGGCAATTGTGGCCTCTACCGGCACAGCCAGCCTTCCGCCGCGACGGCTACAGCCCGTGGAGCCCAAAGGTTGATCAGCAACCGCTGCGGCCGTGGAATCCAGACAGCTTCCCGCAGGCATCACGTCTGCTGGATCGCTCGTTCGTGCTTGGCCCTGACCGCGAGCCGCTCTATGTGCAGGAGCCGCAGGTGATCGAGCTCTACCTGCAGGCCTTCGCGAAGGTGATCGAGCGCATCGACGTTGTGCTCTCGAGCAAATATGAGCCGGTGAAGGTCACGCCCCCGATCCCAGCGGAGGAGTGGTGAACACGAAGATGGATCACGCAAGCCGGCATCGAAGCGGCCGGTCTCTTCGCAGGTACCTCTGCGCTGCGCGAGGACTCGCATGAGCGCGCCCGAGACGCTGGGAGTCGGACTGCTCGGCAGTGGGTTCATGGCGAAGGCACACGCCAAGGCGCTGCTTGATGCCGCGATGCTCAGGCAGCAGGAGTTGCGACCAGCGCTGGTCTCCATCGCCGGTCGCAACGAGACCGCGCTCGCACAGGCCTGCGATCTGTACGGATGGCAAGAGCGTACCCTGGACTGGCGGGAGCAGATTGGCGACCCGCGCGTGGGACTGTTCATCAACACCACGCCAAACGCGCTGCACGCGAAGCCGACGATCGCCGCAGCGCGTGCAGGCAAGCACGTCCTGTGCGAGAAGCCGCTGGCCGCCAACGCAGATCAGGCATTTGCGATGTGGCAGGCCGCCGAGGGCGCGGGCGTGGTGCACACGTGCGGGTTCAACTTCCGCTTCACCCCTGCTGTACGGCTCGCTTACGAGATGATCAGAGCTGGGGAGATCGGCCAGATCATCCATTTTCGCGCACAGTTCCTCGTATCTTCAGCATTGGAGGAGCGTGACCTCACCTGGCGCGATCGCGGAGTCGAGGCCGGTGGCGCCATCGGAGATCTCGGATCGCACATCGTCAACCTCGCTCGCTTCCTGGTCGGCGAGCCCACCGCCGTCACAGCCTCATCGAGGACGCTCATTGCCGAGCGCGAGGCAGGCCGTGTGGAGGTCAACGACGCGTTTGGCGCGCTGATCGAATTCGCGACTGGCGCAAGCGGGACAATGGAGGCCTCCCGCATCGCGGGAGGGATCGGCAGCAGATGCGCATTCGAGATCGACGGCACCGAAGGGACGCTTGGCTTCACCTCAGAGCACATCAACGACCTTCTGCACACAAGCAGAGATAACGCGATCAAGACGATCCGCGCGACAGGAGAGGATCATCCGTACATGCAGCTGTGGTGGCCGCACCCTGGGCATGAGATCGGCTGGGGTGACACATTCACCCACCAGATCGACCACCTGCTCGACGCGATCGCCGGCCGGCGCAGCCTCACACCGCATGGCGCCGACTTTCAGGACGGCTACCGCTGCGCGGAGATCTGCGACGCCATACAGCGATCGGCCACCAACCATGTGCCTGAGCACATCACGTACCGGACGCTCATCTCCTGAGCAAAAACAACGAGAGACAGCGGCTCACGCCGCTAGTCCGGTATCAGCCCCTCGCCGGTGAACTCCTCCTTCGCCTCAGCGAAGGTCAGGTCCGCCGGCGGCAGGATCAGGTCGGAGGGCTCGAGCTCGTCTTCGCCCATTCGCTGTCCGTTGCTTCGCACGTAGTCCAGCAGCGTTCGGTAGGAAGCTCGTAGCCCGTCGCTGTCCCCGCTTCGACAGCCTTCACGGCCGCGTCGTCGAGCTCAGCGACCTCACCGTCGCCATCGGCGAGGCGGTACTGATCCTCGCCGGAGATGCGGACGATCATGCCTGCTGCGCGCTCGAGGAGCCGCTCTCACCATCGCCTGCGCCAAGCTGGCCCGTGCCGGCGGCCGGCGCGCCCTGACCGAGCTCCGCCTTCATCTTGGCCAGTTCGTCGTCAACCGCCGAGGAGCTGGAGAGCGCTTTGAGCTGCCTGTCGATGTCGTCTTCGCCGGGGCCAAGCTGCGTGATGTCTTCGAAGGCGCCGGCTGCTTCCAGCTCCTGAACCGCGTCGGCTCGCGCCTTCATGTTTTCGGTCTTGTCCACGGCCCGCTGCATCGCAAGCCCGACATCTGCCATCTGCTCGCCCACGCCGGTCGCCGCCTCGGAGATCCGGACCTGGGCCTCCGCGGCGGAGTACTGAGCCTTGATGACCTCCTTCTTGGTCCTGAAGGCTTCGATCTTGGCCCGCAGCTTCTGCTCGGAGTCGGTGAGCTTCTGCTGCTGATCTTCCAGTTCGGAGACCTGCGTGTCGAGCCCCTGGAGCTCGGTCTGGGCGACGTTCTTGCGTTCCAGCGCGGCCTTGGCGAGGTCCTCCTGGCCGGCGGCAGACCGCCTGGCGCGCCTGGGTGTCGAGCTTGACCAGCTGCTGCTGGAGGCCGCTCTCCTGCATCTGCAGGCGCTTCTTCGCGGTGACGACGTCGGCGATGCCCTTCTTGACGTTTTGAAGCTGTTCGACCTGCTTCTGATAGCTGTAGTCGAGCGTCTCGCCAGGGTCTTCTGCTTTGTCGAGCAGTTTGGAGACCTTGGCCTTCACAACGGTGGACATGCGCCCGGTCAAGCCGGCCATGCGTTCCTCCTATGAGTCTTCGGCGGGAGCTTCAAGCGTAGCCGAGTCGCGAGCCAGGCGCGCGGAGTACTCCAGCTCTCAGAGCCCTTCGGGATGCCGCATGACGAACCCGGCGTTTTCGGGTCGCAGCGGACGCCAGCGGGGACCGTTCTGGTCGGAGGGATCGTCCACCGGGCTCGTGTCCAGGCGAAGTCCCGCGACGGTCATGTAGGCGTGCCCGCCGTTGGCGAAGATCGTCACCCAGCGGCCGACGCCCTTGCCGCCCCAGCCCATCATTTCCGAGGAGTCCATCGGCGTCTTGATCAAGTCCGCGCCGTGCAGGGCGTAGGAGACGGTGCCCGAGCAGTCGTAGCCATAGGACTTGAAGGACCCGTGGCCGCCGCCGTAGACGTAGGGTTTGCCGATGATCTGGTTGGCGGCCCAGATCATCTCCTGGACGGCCTGCGGGGCGTCCTCGGGCGCTGCGGCCAGACCTTCGATCAGCTCGGCGGTCGAGCCCGGCACGAGCAGCTTGGGTCGCCCCTGCGCGGCTGCGGCGACCGGGTCGCCGCCGGTGCTGCCAAGCACGGTGTTTGCGGGCGGCGGAGCGAGGTAGGGAACCACCTTGCCGTCCGAGAGCTCGTAGATGGGGCCGTGGTATTCGAGCTTCGGCGTGGGAGCCGTGATCGGCGCATGGACGGTCACGGAGACCGTCTTGGCCTTGTGCGGGCTCTTCTTGGTGGTGGTCGTGCCGCCTGCGACTTCGGTGGAGGGGGCGGCCGTGGTGCCACCGGTCGTCGAGGTGGCCGAGGCGGACGCATTGGCCACCGCGGAGGCAGTCGCGGGAGATGCCGCAACGGCGATTGCGATAGTCGAAAGCGTCGCGATAAGCGCTTTGGCCCGCACAGCTACCTCTTTCGTCGGCCTGCGGGGTTAGCTGACGGGCTGGCGCTGAAAGAGCCTGCGCCTCCCACGGATTCACCGCGAGACTCGCCCCAACAATTTGGGTCCCCCGTTCTCTGGCATCTGGTCAGAGATTCGGCGTTGCGGGCGGCACGCTACCAGACTGCAAGGACGGTTGCAGCGCATGCAAGCGCCATGTCGCCCACGCAGACAGGCCGCATCCCCCATTTTGCGGGATCGCGCACGCGGCACAGGGCCGTCCCGGCCACGGTCTAATCTGCCCCGCGATGGACCCAGGCAAAGCAGCGAAGGATCGACTTCGCCGGCCGCACGCACGCTGCTGCTCAGCGGGCTCGCGCTCGTGCTGCTCGCGGGATGCGGCAAGAGCGCGAGCACGAACGGCTCCTCCTCCAACGAATCTTTGGCAAGGCCCGGTCAGAGCGGCGAAGCCAGCACACTGCTCGGCGGCGATGGCGCCGGCGGCATCGCGACGGCCAACACGACGCGGCTTGGCGGCACAAGCCCCGTGCAGGACGCCGCCGCCGTAGCGCGCGCGGTCTACCCGGGCTTCACGCCCGCAGCAAGACCCAGAGCGGTCGTGATCGTGGAAGCGGACGACTGGCCGGCGGCGCTGGCTGCCTCGGCGCTGGCCGGCGCTCCGCTGCAGGCGCCGATTCTCTATGCCGAAGGCGGGCGCCTTCCCACCGCAAGCGCCGCCGCACTGGCGGCAATGCACCCGCTGGGCTCGCCGGCGCTTGGCGGCGCACAGGTGATCGCGGTCGGCACGAGCGCCCCGCGGGGCTATGCCGCGCTCACGCTGCACGGCGCGACGCCCTACGCACTTGCGGCACGCGTGGCGGCGCTCCTGCGCCGCCTTCACCGGGGGCGCACGCCGGCTGTGATCGTTGCCAGCACGACCGCACCGGCGGCGCTTTCGATGCCGGCCGCGGGCCTTGCCGCCGAGAGCGGGGCCCCGATCCTGCTGGTCGACGCCAGAGGCGTTCCGCGCGCCACCACCGCCGCGCTCTCGCGCATGGGAGGCCCAGCCGCCTATGCGATCGGCCCTGAAAGCGCGATCGGCCAGGCCACTCTTGCGGATCTGCAGCGCATCGGCGAAGCGACCCGGATCGGCGCAGCCGGTGCGGTGGAGAACGCGATCAAGGTCGCGGCATTCACCAACGGCCACTTCGGATGGGGCGTCGACGAACCTGGGCACGGGCTCCTCTTCGCGCGCGCGTCCAGGCCGCTGGACGCCCCTGCGGCGGCGCTACTCTCAGCGAGTGGCGACTACGCGCCGCTGCTGCTGCTCTCCGGCGCAGAAGGGCTCGATGCGGCGCTGGTCGGCTACCTTCGCGACATCCAGCCCGGCTTTGGCAGCGCTCCGGAATCGCTGCCTGTCCGCGGGGTCTACAATCGCGGCTGGCTGATCGGCGATCAGCAGGCGATCTCGCTCAGGACGCAGTCAGAGCTCGACGCGCTCCTGCGCAGCATTCCCCGCTCGACCGCGACCACCCAACCGAGCCTCGTGCCCTGAGCGGCACACCGGACCCCTTCACAAACACGGACAGCCAAAGGCAGGCCATGAGTCAAGCAGAGGACCCACGCAGGCTCGCCCACGAGCCGACCGTCGCAGACGTGCGCCAGCTGATGGGCGCCTCCACCCCACACTTCGCGCTGCAGATCCGCAACCGAATCAGGGCGCTGATTGCCGGCCTGCCCGCCGATCATCCGGCACGCCTGCTCGGCCAGCAGGAGATCGCGCGCCTGGAGCACCTCAGCCGCGCCGGACAGGATGATGGCGAGGCCGCCGACACGGGCGAGCCTCACCTGCCCTCGCTGAGCGGCGTCTGATCAGCGACGCCCGGCGGCCCTGGTCCTCGCGGTGAGGAAATCGCTGCGCAGCAGCCTGAACATCACAAGGAAGAGCACGAGGTCGAGGGCGAGTAGGCCGACGGTCACGATCGGTGGGATGCGCGTCACCGTCGAGATGGCGAGCGCGACCACCGAGTGAAAGATCACCACCGGCAGGGCCGCAAGCATCACCGTGTGGGAGCGGTAGCCGCCGCGGTGCTCCCTGAGCGTGACCTCGAAGGTGCCGAGCGCGACGGCGGCGATGCCGGCGAGCAACGGCGGCCCGCCGTGGGAGATGCCCCGCCCGAAGCCGACGATCACGCCGATCGCGCCGACGAGGATCAGAAGCTCGGACAGAGGCAGCGGATGCCATCGCGGCTGCGGCCGCTCGCCATAGCGGCGCGAGACGGGCGTCTGGACCGCGGACCGCGCCTGCCGCTTCTGCGCAGATGACGCTCGGGCGCTGGCCGTCTTGGTCGACGCCTCTCTCTCGCTGCTCGCAACCGCGATCCCCCCGCCGGCCGACGCGGTCGAGGACCCAGCGGCCGTCCCCCTGCCCCCGGAGGCGGGACGGCGCTTGCGCGAACGGCCGCGCTTGCTGCGATTGGCCATACGGCTACCGGCGAGAAAGCATGTGGCGTGGACCCATCCCATGAGGATCCTACCGTCGGCTGCGCGCGGCGCCAGCCGCAAGGGCTCCTATGCTGCTGCGCAGATGGCAAAGTCGGAGCAGCCGGCGGCAAGTGCGCTTGGCATACCGGGCAGCACGCTGCCCGGTCCCTATCCGGCCGGGGAGTATGCGGCGGCGCTGCAGCGCCGGCTGCGCGCCTTCGCGAAGGTGCAGCTGATCGGTGAGCTCGTGAATCTGCGGATCTCCAGGGCACGCGCCTACTTCGAGCTGCGCGACGCGGGCGGCGCGATCCCGTGCGCGGCTTGGTTGAGCGACTGGGAGCAGATCTTGCAGCGAGCTGGAGCGCTTGCGGAGGGGATGCAGGTCGTGGTCGAGGGAGGCTGCGACTACTACGCCGGCAGCGCCTCCTCCTCACCGTCGTTCTCCTTCTCGGTCTCCGATCTGCGCATCGCGGGCGAGGGTGACCTGCTCGCCCGGATCGAGCGCCTGCGCAGAACGCTGGACGCAGAGGGCCTGCTCGAGCGCCAGAAGCTCCTGCCTCTGCCCGCAATGCCACGCAGCATCGCGGTCATCTGCAGCGAGAGCGGCAAGGCCAGGGACGACATCCTGGCCGGGCTCGAAAGGAGAGGCTGGTCCGGCAGGCTCGTCTGGGCCTTCGCGCCGGTCCAGGACCGCTACGCGGCACCGGCGATCACGAGCGCGCTGCAGGATCTCGCATCCTCGGGGCAGGTGGAGCTTGCGATCGTCGCCCGCGGCGGCGGATCGCTGGCCGACCTGCTCTGCTTCTGCGACGAGACGCTCTGCCGCACCGTCGCGCTGCTCGCGATCCCGGTGATCGCATCGGTGGGGCACCACACCGACAGGACCCTGTTGGACGACGTCGCGGCGCTCAGCTGCTCGACGCCCACGCACGCTGCCGAGGTGGCCGTGCCGGTCGACTGCAACCAGGCTCGCGCGGCGCTCACGGCGCAGGCGCAGCGGCTGCGAGCAGACGCCGACAGGGCGGTGCTCGGCAGGGCACGGCTGCTGGTCTCGCTCTGCAGGGCTCCCAACGAGCACCTCGCGCGTCAGCGGCGCAGCCTGCACCAACAGCTGCGTGAGGCTCGCGCCGCGGGACGCAGGCGCCTCGCGCTGGAGCAGGAGCTGACGGCCAGGCGCCTGCAGGGCATCGCAAGCAAGGCGCACGGAGCGCTCCACGACGCAGCGCACAAGCGGCCGGCGGACCTGCGCAGGCTGGCGCTGGCGCTCGATGCCCACGACCCGCAGAAGACCCTGCAGCGTGGCTACGCGCTCGTGGAGAGCGGCGCTGGGCAGGCCATCACGAGCGCCGCGGCGGCGAGGAGCAATCGCGATCTGCGGCTGCGCTTCGCCGACGGCTCCCTCCACGTAGAGGTGAGGGCCGATCCATGAGCGGTGGACGGGCCGCCGCGTCGAGTATCGTCAGCTGATGCGCGAGACACGCGCCGCAGCGCGCAGACGCCTCGCGACCGAGCATGACCTCACAACGAGGCAGCTGGGCGGCATTCTCAGCAAGATGAACGGAACGCTGCACGACGCTCGCCATAACCGACCGACGGATCTGCGGCGGCTTGCGCTTGCACTCGATGCCCATGACCCGCAGCGCATCTTGCAACGCGGGTACGCGCTCGTCCAGGCGGCCGAGAGCAATCAGGGACTCGCAGATGCAGGCAGGGCGCGGCCCTCCCTCCGCTTCTCGGATGGGATCGCGGATGTGGGCGTCACAGCCCCCGGCGACCGCACATCGCCCTCGCCTCACGACTAGCGCCAACACCTCATCAAGCCAACGCGGCTTGCGCAGCGGAGGCCGCCGAACCGTCCCGCAACCTACGTCGAGCAACCGCGCCGGGGCACTGAGCCGGCAGCGCGCCGGCTCAGTGCTTGCCCCGTCTAGCATCTGCTCATTCGGGATGTTCTTCTTCGTATTCTTTGATCGCTCGCGTACCCGCCTGCTTCAGCGTGCTTTCAAGAATCGCGGTGTTGTTACCAGAGGCGGACGGCACCCCCAGTTGCGAGTCTATGATGGGGTCGAGTATTGGCGCAAGCAATCCCCCGCAGCCTTCGACTTCCGGTGCCGCGAACGAGTTGTTCACGAGCCGGTTCCCCGTCAAGGTGAGGATCGTGCCTTCTTCGTTTGTGGATTGCGCGCCCTTGGCGCCTTTGATCGGAGTATTTGGCGCCGGTGGCGCGGTTGTGCCGGTTGTCAGTTCGATCACGACCGGTTTCGCCGCGCCGATGTAGCATTCGCTGCCAAGCAAGGCGTTTTCGAGATGGATCTTGACCGGCAGCGACAGCGCTATTCCTTTTTCTGTCAATAGATTGGTCTCGTTGATGCCGATCGCACTCGGCGACGCCGCCAGTTCGCTCGTTGCGTTGACTTCGGTCAACCCTTTTTCAAGCACCGTTTCGCAGGTGACTCGCGCAAGAATGTCAAGCAGTTCGAAGCCCGTGATTTCATGGCAGTTCACCAAGCCAGTCAACCCACCAGGGACGTTCTGCGGCGTTTTCGACATTGTTTCAGCACCAGTTGCACCCACGAATTTCTGTTCGCCCGTTTCTCGGTTTTCGGTAAACCCACCTTGAAGCGTGATCGTTTTCGTGATGGGCACTTTCTTCTTGCCTACCACGAATTCTCCATGTTCCGTTTGCCCATAGATGCAGCCCTGCGCCGTGGTCATCGGACAATGCGCGAACACAGAGTATTCGCCGGTCGGAACCGCCAGCGCCGAGGCCGCCAGCCCGAGCGATCCACAACAAGACACGAGGATCACACATCCAATTCGTCTGATCGCCTTACAATACATCGGCCTCCATCCTTTCAATCATAGTGATCAATACCAATGCCGCATTCAGTACGCGGCCCCTGCCGGCTGCGTCAGCTGCGCTCTCCAGCCCTTACTCCTGCCTAAAAGCGAAAGAGAGCGACAGCGTCAACTTCTTGCCTGCCTTCGGAACGAATGTCAGCTTGACTTTTCCCTTTGCTTTCTTTTGGCTTGTGATGCCGCTGCCCAGCATTCCGCGCTCGAGCGGGATGCTCATGGTCACGAGCCCGCGGCCCGCGGCCACTTTCGAGACGCGCTTTACGTCATTGCCCGTAGCAATCAGCCTGCCGGCACTGGGCACTTCGACCTCCACCTTCAAGGTCTTGTCGGACCCTGCCACGTGCTTCGACCTCACGACGATCGCGTAAGGACAACCCCTTACCGTGATCGGTGTCGTCTGATCCAGCACCGCGCCGTTCTGGCCCGTGAAGGTCGTGGGCGCCGAAAGGCCGATGCCGCATAGGCTGTTTTTCGCACTCGATGGGATGTCTGTACTGAATATGGAGTGCGAACCCTCTGGCAGATTGGCTTCGAAGCTGGTGAACGGCGCATCTGGCACGCTGTTGAAAGTGCTCGTTATCACCCCGTCAATGATGTTGGTATTGCCAACCAGTTCGAGCGTGACGCCTTCTCCCTGCAGGACGATCACCGCGTCGGGGAAGGCCGCGCCTCCGTGGCTGACCAGATAGATGGGCCCTCTGAGCGTCGAGCTCAACACCGGCGTATCGACCATCGCGCTCCCGATGACGGCCCCAGCCGGACAGCCCGAAGGATTGGCGGCAAACTGGCGTTCACCGCATGCTTCGTGCAAGGTCGCGTCCCTCACGGGCAACTGCTTCGGGAACACCAGCTTCACCTTCGCGGTGTTTGCCTGGCCGCTGGCGGCAGTAATCTTCACGTTCAGGCTCGCCCCGTCGGCTTTGCTGGTCTTGGCCTGCGTGCTCATCGCGATCTTCGGGCTGTAGTGGAGGCTCGCGCAATCGACGGCCTGGAAGGGCGCCGACACATTCGCAATTGCCCCAGCCGAGCTCGCGATCGCTCCATTGACGCTGGAGGAACTGCAGTTGGTGGGATTGAACATGAAGCTCGCGCGATCGATGTTCACCACCACTTGCCTGATGTCCAGCACCACCCCGTCGAGCGTCGTCGGCAACGCACCGCTCCTCACCGTCACCTGCGCCGTACGCCGATCGATGGCGATCGAGGCGCGGACCACCTCGGTGCCATGGCCAGTGTTCCCAGCCAACGTGTAGGGACCCGCCTGCGCAGGCGTGACGATCGCGAGCCCGAATGGCGCACCGGCGTATTTTTCGGTCAGGAACACCTTCCCGCCGCTTATGGTGTAAGGCTCGGTCCCAGGCCCGACCGTCACGGTGCTCGAGCCGAGTTCAGAGGAGGCTGGACAGGTACCGGCGTTTGCGGCCACTTCGGAGCACTGGGTGACGCCCTTCAGCACGCCGAGCAGGCCGGGCGGCGTCGTGACGCTCACGCTCCCCAGCGTCTGTTCGCCGTCCTGACGGGCGAGAGTCACGGCAAACCCGCTGAACTCGCCACCCCTGGCGGTCCCGGTCATACCGGCCGCGAAGGACGGGGCAAAGCCTTCGCTGGAGCAGCCGCCTATGTTGACCGCGGGCGCCAAGGCCGTCACGGGGCTGCCGAGCGCGCTCCATGGCGTGAGCCTGGCTGTCGTGATGATCGGACCGCAGACGGTCGGATTCCTCAGTGGCGCGTCCGGTCCATTTTCAAGCGACAGTTCGAAGTCGCTGAACGGCAGCTGCGGATCTTCGACGAATACAGTCGTCAGCTGGCCATTTGCTTGATTGACCTCGGTGTGACCGGCGAGCTTGATCAGGACGGCAGGATGAGCCGCCCCGGGAGGCGGTTCTGGCAGCCTCGCTTCGATCAGCAGCCGCACCATCTTCCCTTCTGCGGCTTCCTGGGGTCCGCATGGGTCGCATTCGGGTTCGCCGACGTAGACTTTGCCAGTGACCGGCTGGCTGAGCAGCGGCGTCGTGATCTTCACGGTGCCGATCTGCGATGCACTTGAACAGGCGCCTCTCTCGCCGCTCTTTGGCTGGAATGCCGCTTCGCTGCATCCGACCAGTCCGTTCGCGGCCGAAGGAGAGATCGTCGTACCTGCTGGCAGCGCCACTTCCACGTCACTCACGTCCGGGGTGGCGAGGCCTTGCGGTTCTTCGTTCTGAGGCACACTTAGCTGGACGTCATAGCCAGTCGGGGCTCCCGCCTGATCGCTGCTCGGCTCGGCCGCAACCGATGGGGAGAACGCCAGCGAACCACAGCCGGTCATGCCCGCAAGACCGACGCTGGCAAGTGTGGGCAGCGGTTCTGGCAGCGAGCCCTGCCAGGAGTCGCCCGCGATCGGAAGCGACAGCGAGCCGCCAGGGCAGCTGCTGGGGAGCGTGAGGAACGGCTTTGGGACAAGTCGGGTGGCGCATCCTTCGAGCGCGTCGCAGGACTGACCAGCTTCGCCAAGTTCGGAGGCTCGCATTTCGTTGTGGACTTCTTCGGCCGGGACTCCCCAGATCGAGAGCTGCACCGCACGCACCGGCACCTGCTCGGTGATGTCCGAGATGTCCGCCGTCAATCCGTAGTCGCCATCGCTGCGCACGTGGAAGTACATCGGCAGATGCGCACCGCCGACGCTGAAGCCGAGCTCGGCCGGCTGTCCCTGTGGCGGTTCGATGTTGTAGACGGGCACGTATTCCGGTTCTGTGCGCCCTGGGAAGAGCAGGTACATGCCGCCGACCTGCGTGTATGCCGGGCAGGTGAAGTCGCCCTCCTGCCTGAAGAACTGCGCCGGAGAGCAGTACGGCACCGCCGTCGGGTTCCCGACGAGGCCGGGCGGCAGCATGACTTCGATGTCCTTCGGATCGTCAACGGGCTGCGCGCAGTCGTGCATTTCTCCCGGTTCGCACTCGGTGCCCGTCGTCACCGAGGCCACGTTGAACGCGAGCATCGTCGTGAACTCGAACGGATGGGATCCTGCCTGCGTATCGATGCCTCCTTCGGTCGTCGTCAGGTCGCCGGCGAACGACACCCCATACGGCACCGCCTGGCTGGACGGCGTGATCGGCGTCGCGGTGAGGTCTGTGGCGTCTGCCGCGCCACCGCCGCTGATCGTCACATCGTTCGTGAGCGTTCCCGAGGCGTCTGGCGCGACTTCCACGACTATCTTTGCCACCATTCGACAACCCGTCGGAATCGCCGTGGTGCCGGTACAGGTGACGGTTTCGCTGTTCGGCGTCGCGCACGACATTTCTTCGGGTTCCCGGAAAGCGAATTCGCCGCCTTTGTACTCCTGCCACGCAAGCGCCTTGGCCACGGTGAGATTGGGCGAGTGAGTGTCCGTGAGCGTGATTTCGCCGTTGGTCGGGGCACCCCCGTCGTTGATCGCCACGACTTCGTAGAAGTCATCGGTATCGCCTGGATGGAAATCGGTCGGCGCCGCCTGCGTGACCACCGTCCAGTGGGGACCCGCTGCCGCACCGGCGCTTGCAAGCGGCCCGCAGGCAAGCCACAGCATCGTGGTGGCAAGAAGCGCCAGCACGACATGAAGGCGCCGACTACTGGCCGCGGCCTCCGCCGGCCTCCCGCTCGCCGCTGGTACTTGCCGAGTGCTCGACTCGAGGCACCTCATCGCGTCCCCCTCCGCTTCCGACCGCCCTTGCTCGCCGCGGCCTTCTTCGACCTGGCATTCGCCTTCTTGCACGTCCGGCCCCTACGCCGCTTGCGGCACTTCGACTTGGTCTTCTTCTTCACGCACTTGCCGTGGCTGAGCCTGCTGTTCTTGGCGCATTTGACTTCGGATTTCTTGCTCGGCGGTGCGCTCGCCAGCGCCGGCAGGTTTCCGGGTGGTCCAAGGCTCGTGCTCGCAAGCGGCGGCCCACCTGCTTCGTTGGCGCCTGCCTGGTGGCAGTCGCTCTGGCAACCGGGTTCACCGGCTTCCGTTGCCGCGCCTCCGTTCACCCGCGCGTCATAGACGTCAAACAGCGTGTCTTCATCGCTTGGCGTGAGCCGGCTGAGCGTGGCGAAGAAGACATCGTCACCGCTCGCGCCGGCATCGAGGAAGATATCCGGCGAGCTGTTCACGGGGCTCGAAGCGGATACGTGCAGCCGCCGGCACTGCCACAACTGCCTTCCCCATCATGCTCGTACTCATAGAGCTTCGCATATGGCGTCTGAGCGGTCGTCGTTGCGCTCGTACCCTGAAGCGGCGGCGCGGTGAAGAACAACCTGCCGCCGTCTTCGTTGAGGTCACGCACATGATGGAACGGGGTATTGGCGCTGAGCGCGTTGCCTGTCGCGCCGGCAATCAGCGCATCGCCTTGGGGAAGCGCACCAGTCGGATCGCACGAGCCGCATACCAACTGTCCAGCTTCCCCTATTGCCTTCGGCGCCGTGTACTCGTACACCTCGCTGTCAGCGAGTCCCGTTACGCTGTCGTGATTGTCGTACCCTGCTGGAAAGTTCGCGACCGGTAGGCTTTCCACGAATGTGAACGCGAGATGCATGCCATCGGGAGCCACGTATGCTCGAGTTCTGTTGGCGAGGCCGTCCAGTCGAAAGCGTCCGATTCGTTGAGCGTCGCGATGAACACGGGGGCGCCTCCGTTGTGGACCATGTAGAGGTTCGGCTCTCCGTCGATGCCCTCACCATTGACAATCTGCCCGTTTGCGACGAAGTACACATACGAGCCATCGTCGGACGCACCACGACCCCGCGTACCTGCGCACCCGCGGACGCGTCGAGCGGATTCGTGTGCAACGGTGAGGTCGAACCAGGGCCTGTTCTCCGCGAGCCGCGCGCGCAAAGCTGTATTCATAGAGGTCTTCGCCGCCGTTGCTCGTGCCCGTGTTGGAGCTCGTGGTCAGCTCGGCGCTGCTCGTGAAGAAGACCGCGACCCGTCGCCAGACGCACCCCAGAACTGAGCCGGCTCGGCTGTCGTCACTTTCGGTGTCGCACCTGGCGCAGCGTGAGAGCTCAATGGTTCCACTCCCGCCGATCCTGTCGTAGACTCTACATTGCCGCCTGACACTCGGACGGCTCCCCTTCGTCAGCCTTGGCCTCGAAGAGAATGCGAGCCGTCTTCTGAATCGCATGTTCGGCGCGCTTGTCCACCGACGGTTCAGGCTGATGCCCGGCAGTCGAGCCTTCGATCGCCGGTTTGCCGTCGGCAGGAGCCACAGATGCACATCGCCGGAATAGCTTTCGTAAAGCGCTTCTGTGCCCGTCGTAGGACGTTGCTCATATGCGCCGTCGTCTCGAAGATGAGTGACGCAGCGAAGCAGAGGCTCCGGCATAAGCGATGCCGTCCATCCTGCCGAAAAGGACAAAGTGGGCACGGCGCTTCAGTCGGCGTCGCGGAGTTGATCCACGTGTAGGTCCGCCTTCGTGGCGCAAGAACAGGTTGAATGCCGTGGCGTAGCTTCCGGCGTCAGGGGCCTGGCAGTCTGAATATCACTTCCCCCAAGGATTCCGAATAAGCGTATTGTTGTTACGGTGAACCTTGTTCTGGAAAGCTCGTCCTCTGGGGCAGGGTGAGCTCTGTCGTCCGCCAGCCGTCCGCTGTGCGTTGCGCCCAAGTGCGCGCTGTATAGGTCGGTGTTGCCTGCGGCGACCAGGAAACGCGCCATGGCCGATACGCGATCCTTTCCCCATCGGCGATGCCTGCGCTGGTTCGGGACCCTGCCGCGCGACGGCGTCATATCCGTCCTTGTCCGCCGGAGAAACTGTCATAGGCGCGGCAGTCGAGCAGGTTGGCCGAGGGTCCGGTGCGAAGCGCTTAGTTGGACAGGCGAACGCGCCTGCAGGCATCAGCATGAGAAATGCAATTGCGCATACAACGACGAATGCGCTCCACCCCGTGAGTGCGTGCAAGCGCATACAGCGCCTCACGCCTTCGGTTGCGGCCGTTTCCTCTGCCATCCTGCCCTCCCTCTCCTCCGTTTGCCAGCGTCCTGCAGACCCGTTGACCCGGCGCACTCGCCTGCCGCGTGCGCATCGTCCGACCGTGCGATCGTGTACAGGCGCCTGCAGACCCCCGGGGACGGCCACCAACCGCGGCCATCCCGGAGCTGTTCTACGTCGCCTGAGACTTCAGCCGCAAGCGGTTCTAGTTCACTGCAATTTCTCCGCCTTCCAGCATGACTTCAGATGTACCGGTGTAGGTGCCTTTGGCTTCTTTGGCATAGTCACAAGCCGAGCCTGAGCCTTCCGATTCGATGTCCGTCACTTTGGGCACCAATTCCAGGGCCCCAACCAAGGAGATCTTGTATTCGACAGTACCTACTTCCTGCGTCGGCACTGTCACTTTACACACAGTGGCGCCTTTGGTCGATTCAATCGTAATAGCTGTGAGAATACTTGACTTTTCCGTTTGCATCGAATTCATCTCGGCGACGATCGGTTCTACGAAGTCGGTGCCGAAGCCTTCGCAATCGCCGCTGTATTCGACAACTGCCGTTGTCGTTAACGATTCCATTGCCAGTTACGGTTCCCATCGCTTTGAGGGTCGTACAGGACACGGTGCCGGTCGTGACTTCGAACTTCTGCGTTTTGACTAAACCCGCTAACAGTAATTTGGTGCCTAAGCTTTTCGCGACGAATAATAAGCCCGCGAAGGCGTTTGAGGTTGCTACAGCGCCAAACGCAAAGACTGCGAGAAGCGCGACAATCAACTTCTTATACATCTTTACCCCTTTCGCTCACAGATGACAGAGCTACAGAGCCATCTCAAGCTCGCATTCTCTACAGGTAAATCACCACAACTGGCCGTGGACCAAGAGTCAGCATCCACGCTCGACCACCCGCTGGCTGGCGCCCATGGCCAGTCTCGTGGTCGGCTGTTTGCTGAACGACCTACCTCCTGCCGTCTATGCCAGGCCTCGCCTTGCAGCAGCGCTGCCGTATTGTCTACGTAGCCTCTACAGAACCTACGTCATCGTGATCTCTCCTGGCCCCTAAGACTCGCAGCTCAAGATACCCGACATGAAAGAGTCATGAAACCAACGTCAGTCGATGTTTTCTGGTCATGCAATCGGGCGGCGAATCCATTGCCGATGACCGACAAAAACAGGTCCAGGCGCAACCGTCAACATACCATGGTAGGGCGATCACGCCCGGGCCAAGCAATCCTTTCGGCTCGCTCAAATGCCAATTGAGCTCAGCGCTGCCGGCGCGCCGATCACCGGCACAAGCAAGAAGAGCACATACGGCAGCTGTTGCAGGCACGAAGTCTTATCGAGGACGATGCAGTGCTGCATCAACCCCACACGGCGCCGACCGAGGCTTCGGATGAAGCTGGCTCCGGGCATAGACCGGCCGGCGCGCCAGCAACAGCATCCTGACTGCCGCTGCCATCAAGCGCTCCTTGATCATCACGCCCGCCGGACCGAGTGAGACCTCGACGAACGCGAGTTGCGCGAGCACCGGATCCGAGGCGAGCTGACCAACAAGCGCCCGGATAGCACACTGCACATTTTCTGCCCAGCTGCTGCCTCGGCCAGCACTGGCAGCCTGCGCGAGCGCCGCGAGCATTATCCAACGCTGCCAGAATGCACTCCTCGACGCTCTGAAAATGCGTGTGGAATACCTGGACGGCAGATACCTCCGATAGGACGGAACGCAGCGGTGGCAGCAGCCGTTCTGTGCGGCGAGGCGCGCGGCGGCAGTCATCAGCTGCATCCGGTGATCGGCGTCCCGATCGCCACCTCGATCCACCAATCCATCGCCGGTGGCCGCCGTTCCGGCGCTGCCGGTGGAGGGAGCGAACAGGCGAGCAGCATTTGCGCAGCGGTAGTCAAGCGCCCACGTCCACAGCACGTCCACAAGCTGGCATCTGCGACTCGTCTCCCCTGAGGAGCCGTGCCCGCGCCACCCGCAGCATCCAGCGACGATCGCCTTCACGATCAGAGGTGGACCTCCATGCCATCGAGAGCCTGCGCATGCTCAAAGACCGTGGCCAGCAGCGCTTCGAGCGAGAGGTCACGCAATCCGCTCGCTCTCAGCACGACGGCCCAGCGCTGATACTCCACCAGCGCAAGCCGGCAGCTGGCGCTCGGCGATCTCAATAGCAACACCACCAGCGCCTGCCTGAGAGCGCTCTGCCATTCGCGCTCGGCGCTGTGAGCGCTTGAGCGTCGCTCGGCCGCATCACAATCACGTCATAGGCATGCAGAAGCACTGTTCCTTGCCGCCCAAGCACTGATAGACGCCCGCGTCGAGACGCACGCGACCTTGCTGAGCTGCCAATCGTGATCACTTCGTAGCCGTGATCGCGACGAGATCGATCATCGCTCCACACAGCCGCAGCGCTGGTGACGTCGACGTATCGCGCGCAAGCCCATCGGAGAGAGCTTCAGCTGAAACCTGACCTCCCGCTGACAGTCCGGCCAGCGGCTCAGAGTGTCGCTGGTCCCGGTCATCGCCCACCTCCGCGACTCCGCAATAACAATCCGACGCGTGACCCGTCCACGACAGGGTGACGTGCACCCAAGCGTAGACGGAAATATCATCCAACTAGCGTCGTGATCAATAGTCGATCCTACGTATATATCTCCTCGCCACCACCCACGCAAGCCACGCTGTCTCGACGGTGTAGTGTATGCCTGCTGACAGCCGTCGGTGCGCCTGAGCTCAGACCATGCGGAAGTCAGTCCAACCTGCTCGCCAGCGCCGCGCCGCTCCGACAAAGCTAGCCGAACAAACTCAATAAGGTCTTAGGCGTGCCCGGCAAGCAGGATCAGCCCTGAAACAGACGAGGCGGCGCCCTCAGCCAGCTGCTACACCGCTCAGCTACGAGGACGCCGCCGCGCGCGTGGAGGCAATCATCAAGCGCCTGGATTCAGGCGAGGCGAGCCTCAGCGAGACGCTCGCGCTCGTGAAGGAGGGTAAGGCGCTGATCGAGCGTTGCGCCTCCGAGCTGGACGCAGTCTCGGGCGCGCTCGAGGAGCTGCGGCTCGAGGACCTGGTCGCCCGCTTGGAGGCCAAGGCACGATGAGCACCGCCGAGCATGGGCAGAGCGTTTCAGGCAGCCTCTGGTCGTGCATCCGCGATCTGCCGGTCGTGATCGAGGAAGTCGATCTAGAGCCGCTGGCACGGCGCTTCTCGCCCGAGTTCGAGCGTCGCACCACCGTCGTGCACCTGCGCGGAGGCGGCCAGGAGGGCCTCGGCGAGGACGTGATCTACGATCCGGAGCTGCACGTGGCCGCCCCGATCGCCGCGCCGGGGCAGAGCGCCGGCGGCCGGCATCCGCTGATCGGGGAGATGACGCTCGCCTCCTTCTCACAGCGGCTCGCGCAGCTCGACCTATTCGGCGCCGTGGCGCCCGGGCAGCCGGCATACAGGCGCTACCGGATCTGGGCATACGAGTCGGCGGCACTGGACCTTGCGCTGCGCCAGGCGGGGACGTCGCTGCACGCCGCCCTTGGCATGCGGCCTCAGCCGCTGCGGTTCGTGGTCTCCACGCGCCTTGGTGACCCCGCCTCGCTGGACCCGCTGCAGAAGCGGCTCGCGATCGCGCCGCGGATGCGCTTCAAGCTGGATCCGACACTCTCCTGGGACGACGCCTTCGTCGCGTCCCTGGTGGAGCTGGACGTCGTCGACTCGGTCGACCTGAAGGGCTTCTACGAAGGCACGATCGTCGACAATCCGGCTGACCCTGCTCTATACCGGCGAGTCGCGGAGGCCTTCCCGGAGGCGTGGATCGAGGACCCGAAGCTCACGCCGCAGACAGAAGCGGCGCTCGCGCCTCACATCGACCGCGTCACCTGGGACGCCCCGATCCACGAGGTCGCGGACATCCAAGCGCTTGCCCACAAGCCGAGGTGCATCAACGTCAAGCCTTCGCGCATCGGAAGCTTGGAGGATCTCCTCGCCGTCTATGAGCACTGCGAGGTGCAGGGCATCGCGTGCTACGGCGGCGGCCAGTCGGAGCTTGGGCCGGGACGCGGCCAGATCCAGTATCTCGCGAGCCTCTTCCACCCAGGCACCTCCAACGACGTCGCCCCCGCCGCCTGGAATCTCCAGGCGCCGCCCGCCGGCCTGCCGGGTAGCCCGCTGGCTCCCGCGCCCGCAGATCTCGGCTTTCGCTGGAGCAGCTAGCCGAGCGGCCCGCCGCCTTCGCGGTCCGCGCAGGCGTTCCTGCAAAGACCGAACCCCCGCAACTTCTCCTGCAGCACTCTGTTGAGGGCCGCATAGCCGCTACGGTCCCTCACCGACGCGGCCGGCCGCTCACCGCGCCACCGCGCCGACTCACCGTGCCACCGCAGATCGAGAACAAGCGATCCTGGCTGGCAGCGCTGGCAAGCGTTCTGCTGATCTCGCTGACGCTCGCCCCGCCCAGCCTCGGCGCCTCCGACTCCGGAGGCGCGGTCGCCCCCAGCGGGTCTGAGAGCCCGAGCTCCCAGGGCGGCACCGCAGCCGGCTCGAACCAGCACAACGCCTCGCAGCGCTCCAACAACCACAAGGCATCCGCCGTCGCGATCAGCGGCGCAGACTGCGTGCCGCACGGCACATGTGCCGGGAACCCCTGGGAAGTCTCCTCCTCCTCCATGGGCGGCACCCTGCTGATCAAGGGCAAAGGCCTCGGCGCGAGGATGAACGTCGCCTTCCCGAGCATCTATCGCAAACGGGCGGTCGGTCCCACCTCCCGCACTGCACCCAAGGCGTCGCTGCGCAAGACCTCCGAAGGGCTCGTGGTGAGCGTCCCGCGAGGCGCAACCAGCGGGCGCATCACGGTCCTGCTCGGCAGCGGCCATCACACGAACCTGCTCGGCCCGATCAAGATCGTCACGCACAAGCTGCACCCGCCGCCGCCCCCGAAACCGCATACCGCAACGATCAGCCCCTCCCCCACCGGCACCGCCTTCGACGGTCAGGGCATGTGGATCTGGTACATGAGCAAGTCCGACGGCGGAAGTCTCGCCTCGATCATCGCCCAGGCGAAGGCCAGCGGGGTGAGCACCTTGTTCGTCAAGAGCTCGGACGGCCCGGAAAGCTACTGGTCGCAGTTCTCCCCGGAACTGATCGCAGACGTCCACGACGCCGGATTGAAGGTCTGCGCCTGGCAGTACGTCTACGGCAACAACCCGGTCGGCGAGGCGGAAATGGGCGCAAAGGCGGTCTCGGCGGGCGCCGACTGCCTCGTGATCGACGCCGAGGCCGAATACGAAGGCCACTACGCGGCCGCGCAGCAGTACATGGAAACGCTGCGGGCGAAGGTCGGGGCCAATTACCCGATCGGCCTGGCCTCCTTCCCCTACGTCAACGACCACGAGTCTTTCCCCTATTCCGTCTTCCTCGGTCCCGGCGGCGCGCAGTTCAACGCGCCCCAGATGTACTGGAAGGACATCGGCGTGAGCGTCGCAGGCGTGTTCGCCGCCACCTACGAACAGAACCTGATCTACGAGCGGCCGATCGAGCCGCTTGGGCAGACCTTCGAAAGCCCGTCGAGCTCGGAAATCGTCGCCTTCCGCTCGCTCGCCGGCGCATACGGAGCGAGCGGGCTCTCCTTCTGGGACTGGCAGGAAACAGGTAGCGAAGGCTGGAAGGCGCTGAGCGAACCACTGAACAGCGCCCTGACGGTGCCCTCGCCGGAGGACACCGCGCCGCTGCTCAAAGAGGGCGCGCAGGGCGATCAGGTGCTCTGGATGCAGGAGCACCTGGCAACCGCCATCCCCGCCCAGGAAATCACGGGTATCTTCGATGCGACCACGGCCGCGAACCTGAAGAGCTTCCAATCGGCTCACGGCCTGCCCGCGAGCGGCGAAACTGACGCGAGCACGTGGGGCGATCTGCTCGCCCTGCAACCCGTGGCAGTCACCTG
Source organism: uncultured Actinomycetota bacterium (assembly GCA_963790265.1). GTDB lineage: Bacteria > Actinomycetota > Thermoleophilia > Solirubrobacterales > Solirubrobacteraceae > Palsa-744. Next base: position 998,907 of record CAWBNT010000001.1, on the reverse strand, counting down.
GACTGGAAACACCGCGAAAGCGGCGCGCGCTCACAAGCGCTAGGCGGCCGGCTCCCGGGCCGGCCCACGACGCGCAGGCCCAAGCGGGCCGCAAAAAACAACAGGGCGGGCCCAAAGGCCCGCCCCATCAAGACAGAAGGGTCTCTCAGACCCGCTGGATCAGCGTGCCGGTGCCAAGACCGCCGCCGCAGCACATCGTCACGAAGCCGATCTCCTTGTCGGAACGCTCGAGCTCGTGCAGCAGCGTGGTGATCAGGCGCGCACCGGTGGAGCCGAGCGGATGCCCGAGCGCCATCGCGCCGCCGTTGACGTTCACGCGCTCCATGTCCGGGCGCAGCTCGCGCTGCCAAGCCGCGACCACGGGCGCGAATGCCTCGTTGATCTCGATCAGGTCGATGTCGCCAATCTGCATGCCGTTCCGCTGCAGGATCTTCTGGGTGGCGGGGATCGGCCCTTCGAGCATCTTCACCGGGTCGCAGCCGACGGTCGTCATGTCGACGATCCGTGCCCTTGGCGTGAGGCCGAGGCCCGCCGCCTTCTCGGCTGACATCAAGAGCACCGCCGCCGCCCCATCTGAGATCTGGGAGCTGTTTCCAGCGGTGATCTTGCCGTCCGGCTTGAACGCGGGTTTCAGCTGCGAGAGCGACTCGAGGTTCGTATCTGGCCGGATGCCCTGATCGGTCAGGAATGTGTCGCCGTTCACCTGCATCGGCACGATCTCACGCTCGAAGCGGCCCTCCTGCGTTGCCTGGTGGGCCAGCTTGTGCGAGCGCACGGCGAGCTCATCGAGCTCGGAGCGGGGGATCTCCCACTTGTCGGCGATCATCTCCGCGCCGAGGCCCTGGCCGACGATGTTGTGCTTCTCCATCAGCGACGGCGTGAAGGCAAAGCCGAACTCCTGCTGGGTCTGCATGCCAGCCGCGAAGGGAATGTGGCCCATGTGCTCGACGCCCGAGCCGATCATCGCGTCGTGCACCCCTGCGGCGATCAGAGCGGCGGCGAAGTTGACCGCCTGCTGGGCCGATCCGCACTGGCGATCGACGGTCGTGCCCGGCGTCTCGATCGGCAGCCCTTCCTGCAGCCAGGCGTTGCGTGCGATGTTGAAGCCCTGCTCACCGAACTGCTGGACACATCCGGCGATCACGTCCTCGACCTCGGCCGCCTCGATGCCCGCGCGCGAGATCACCTCGGTGTAGACCTTGCCGAGCAGGTCGTTTGGATGGGTGTCCTTGTAGTAGCCCTTCTCCTTGTGGCCACGGCCGATCGGCGTGCGCACCGCCTCGACGATCACGACCTCGCGGCCCTCTGTCTGCCTCATCTTGGAGTCCTCCGGTCTTTGGCGAAGCTGGGTGGAAGCGCCCCTCGCGCCCGTATATGTCTACTCTACCGCCGAAGACCGTCGATTGACTGGTCAGTCAGCCAACCTCTCGAGGAGGACAGGTGTGAAGGAGAGACTCGCGATAGTGGGCAGCGGCGCGATTGCGTGCGGCCTTGCCTCGACGGCCGCCCACCATGGGGGTGGGAGTCCGGTCATTCTGCTTGCGCGCTCAGAGGAGTCGGCCGCGCGGGCGGCCAAGACTGTCGAGAAGACGCTCAGCAAGCTGGAAGCGGAGATCGATCCGCAGCACATCCAGATCGTGACCGACTCGGCCGCCATCGCCGACGCCAGCTTCGTCGTGGAGGCCGTGATTGAGCACCACGACATCAAGGCGGACCTGCTCTGCGATCTCTCCGCCCTGATCGGACCCGATGCGGTCCTTGCCACCACGACCTCCTCGTTGTCGGTGCAGCGCTTGGCGGATGCGTGTGGGCGCGCGGACCGCTTCGTCGGCCTGCACGTCTTTAACCCCGTGACGAGGATGAAGCTCGTCGAGCTGGTCTATCCAAGCCAGGCAAGTCCAGATACGAAAGCTCGTGCGGCCGCACTGTGCGAGACATTCGAGAAGACCGCCGTGGTCGTCCCCGACATCCCGGGCTTCGTCGTGAACAGGCTGCTCTTCCCCTACATCTTCAGCGCGGTGCGCCTGCTGGAAGAGACCGGCATGGATCCAGCCGGCATCGATACCTGCATGAAGCTCGGCGCAGGACATCCGATGGGTCCGCTCGCGCTTGCCGACCTGGTGGGCCTCGATGTCTCCAGGGCAATCGGCGAAGAGATTGGCCAGGAGATCCCGCCAAGGGTGGAGCAACTCATATCCGAAGGGGCGCTCGGACGCAAGAGCGGGCGGGGATTCCACGCCTACGGCTGAGCGCTCAGCTTATGGCTGCCCTAAGGCACCTTTTAGGTGCGCTTCATCGGGATGGCGATACTTCTCCATGCGACATAGATCGCAACGCACACCCGCCTCCTCCCAGTGCACACTGTCCGGCCCGCACCCCCCGCGGGCCGGACGTGTTTAGAGGCTGGTACGACCTCCGCGCCAGCCGGCAGGCGCTTACTCCTCAGCCGCCTCGCGTACCCGCATCACGGGACGCTCCCTGATGCGGACTGCCTCGATCCGGTTTTCGCGCACCGACTCCACCCTGATCGAGTAGCCATCCGTGGCGATCGTATCTCCACGGCGGGGCAGGCGCCCGAGCTCGGCGAAGACCAGGCCGCCGATGGAGTTGTAGGCGTCGGTATCGATCGGCAGGTGCAGGCCATAGTCCTCCAGGTCGGTGACGGCGACATGTCCGCGCACGAACCAGTCGCCGTTGGCAAGGCGCCGCACCTCACCGCCGGTTGGGTCCGTCTCGTCGGCGATCTCGCCGACGACCTCCTCGATGATGTCCTCGACGGTGACGATGCCGACCACGCGCCCGTACTCGTCGACGACGATCGCAAGCTGCGTGCGCTGGTGCTGCAGCTCGGCGAGCAGGTCGTCGAGCGGCTTGGTCTCAGGCACGATCGGCGCGTCGTTGACGGCCGCCTGCAGCCCTGCCGAGCGGCCCTGCTGCAGGTAGAGACGCATCAGCGAGTTGGCGTGGACGAAGCCGCGCACCCTGTCGCGGTTGCCCTCCTCGGTCACGGGCAGCCGCGTATGGCCCGAGGAGATGCAGCGCTCCAGCGCGCTTGCCACGTCCTCGGCGATGTCGACCGTCACGACCGCTGGGATCGGGGTCATCACCTGGCGTGCGTCCTGTTCGTGCAGGTGAAAGACGCCGGTGAGCATGCCCGCCTCGCCCGGGTCGATCTGGCCGCCGGCGAAGGACTCGGCGATCAGCAGCTTGAGCTCCTCCGGGGTGCCCCCCGAAGGCTGGCGCGACATGTCCACGCCGAGTAGCTTCAGCAGCCGAGCCGAGAGAGCCGTGACCCCGACCACGAGCGGGCCGAGCAGCGCCCTGAACGCCTGCAGCGGGCGGGCGATCCGCCGCGCCAAGGGCTCGGCCCGGTCGATCGCGTAGAACTTCGGCACCATCTCGCCCGCCACGAGCTGAGCGATCGTGATCAGCGAGAAGGAGGTCACGACGGCGAGGATCACGGCGGCGCCCTGTCCGAGCGGGCCGCCAAGCGCTTTCTCGAGCACCTCCGCCAGCGCCGGCTCGCCGAGCGCTCCGATGCCGAGCGAGGTCATCGTGACGCCGATCTGGACCGCCGATATGTACTCGTTGACACGGCCGATCTGCACGAGCGCGAGCTCGGCGCCGCGCTCGCCTTTGTCGCGCATGGCTTCAAGGCGCGACCGCCGCGAGCGCACGAGTGCATACTCGGCGATCACGAAGAACGCGTTGACCGCGATCAGCACGGCCGCGAGGATGATCTTCAGGCCGTTCACGCCAGGCCGCCCAGCACCGCCGCCAAGATTGGTGGCGTGCGACGCCTGGCGCGACTTCGAGGAGGTTTGTCGTCGTCGTTCATCTGGTGCCGACGACTACACCGTATCAGCGCCTCAGGCGAACCCATCGACGGTGCACGCCAGGTCGAAGTCTGCCTGGGTGAGACCGCCCTGTGAGTGCGTGGAGAGGGTGAGCCTCACCTTGTTCCAGCCGTGCAGCAGGATGTCGGGATGATGGTTTGCGCGCTCGGCGGCCTCGCCCACCTGGGCGACGAAGGCCAGCGCCGCCGCGAAGTCCGCGAAGGTCCACTCGCGCGCGATCGAGTCCCCATCCCTGCTCCAGGGCATCTGGCGCAGTCGCTGCTGAATCTCCTGCTCGCTCAGCTTGGGCAAGGCCCACCTCCGCGATCGGGTTGGCAAGGACAGGACCTCGGCATGGCCCTAAAGTCAGGATGACATGCGCATCGCAAGCCTCGTGCCCCACGCAACCGAGCTGCTATTCGCGCTCGGCCTCGGCGAGGACGTCGTCGCGGTCACGCACGAGTGCGACCACCCGCCGCAGGCGCTGGAGCTGCCGAAGCTGACTCGCGACGCGCTGCCCCAGGGTGGCAGCGCCGCGGAGATCGACCGCGCCGTCCGGGCGCGCACGCTCGAGGGGCTGGCGATCTACGAGCTGGACGAGTGGGCGCTTGCCGAAGTCGAGCCCGATCTGATCGTCACCCAGGCGCTATGCCCGGTGTGCGCTGTCTCCTACGAGGAGGTCTCCGAGGTGGCTGCCAGGATCCCTGGCCAGCCACAGGTGCTCTCACTCGACCCGAAGACCTTCGGCGAGACGCTCGGCGACATCCGCACCCTCGCAACCGCGACCGACCACAAGGACGAGGGGGTCGAACTGCTCCGATCGATCGCCGATCGGGTCGATCGCGTGAAGCTCGCCGTGCGCGGTTTGCGAGCGCCGCGAACGATCGCCGTGGAGTGGCTTGACCCCGTCTTCGTCGCGGGACACTGGACACCTCAGCTGATCGAGCTGGCCGGCGGACAGGACGCCCTCGGCCTGCCCGGCGAGCCGTCGCAGCAGATGACCTGGGAGATGCTGGCGGCCGCCCAGCCGGAGGTGGTCGTCGTGATGCCCTGCGGCTTCGATGCCCAGAGGGCATCCGCAGAGGCGCTGCAGCACGCTGAGCAGCTGGCCGGGCTTGGCGCCGGGCGGCTTGTGGCCGTCGACGGCTCTGCCTATTTCTCGCGGCCGGGACCACGGCTCGTCGACGGGCTGGAGATGTTGGCCCACATCCTGCATCCCGAGGCCGTGCCGCAGGCGCCGGCGCAGGCGATCGAGCTGCAGGGCGCCGGGTAGCGGGCGGCCCTTGCTCAGGCGAAGCCGGTGCCTGTCGCGCCGGCGACCGCGAGCGAGCCTGCGATCGAGACCACGGCGATTGCCAGGCATGCCAGATAGCCGAGCGCCGGCACCTTGCGAGTATCCGCCGCTCTGACGGCGAATCCGGCCACAACGCCGCCGATCAGCCCACCGATGTGCGCGCCGATCGAGATGTCAGGGACCAGGAAGCTGAAGACTAGGTTGATCACGATGAGGGCGCCGATGCCCGTCTCGCTCAACCGGTGCCCGCGCGCGCGCATCTCCACCGCGGCTGCGCCCATCACCCCGAAGACCGCGCCCGATGCGCCGAGGCTCACCCCGTTGCTCCAGATCAGCACGCCGAACGATGCGGCGAACAGGCTCGCAAAGTAGATCGCGGCGAACCTTGCCGAGCCGATCGAGGTCTCGAGCATCGTGCCGATCAGGTAGAGCAGGTACATGTTGAAGAAGATGTGCAGGAAGTTCTCGTGCACGAACGCATTGGTGAGAAGACGCCAGTATTGATGGCCCACCGCGATCGTCGCCCGGTTGATCGCGCCTTCTTCGTAGACCTTCCCGTGCAGTTCTGAGCCCGAGAGCGTGAACTGCCCGCGCTCGGCGAGGAAGACGAGCACGTTGATCGCGATCAGCCCATAGGTGACGCGCGGCGCCCTGGCCATCTCGCGCATCCTCACCACCTTCGTTCGCTGTTTGGCGCACTCGGGGCAGCGCATTCCGACATTCGTCGGGGTCATGCAGTCGGGACAGATCGGCCGCCCGCAGGAGGAGCACGAGACGCCCGTCTCGCGGTTGGGATGCCTGTAGCAGGTGGTCACTGGGTGCAGCAGCCTATAGCGGCTCGGTAAACGCCGCCGAAGCTTCTGCCTCACGCTGACCGGCCAGGCGGCTATGCGATCGCCCGATCGGCCTCCAGCTCGGCGCGGAGCTTCTGTAGCCCGAGTCGCATCCGGCCCTTGATCGTGCCCATCGCGGCGCCGGACAGCGTCGCGATCTCGGAGTGGGTGTAGCCTCCGTAGTAGGCGAGCTCTATGACCGAGCTCTGCTCTGCAGGCAGGCTCTCCAGCGCACAGCGCAGCGTCCTTTCCTGCTCGCGCCGGTCGGCCTCCTGGTCGGTTCTCTGCAGAGCCTCCAAACGATCCTCGAGCGCCTGCTCGACCAGCGCGCCGCGGTCGTGAACGCCGCGCCGCAGCAGGTCTATCGCCCTGTTGCGAGCAATCGTCAGCACCCAGCTACGGACGTTGCCACGCTGGCGGTCAAATCGTCCGCGAGCGCGCCAGAGAGACAAAAACGCCTCCTGGACGGCGTCTTCGGCAAGCGCCCGCTCACGACAGATCCGCAGCGCGCAGGCGAACGCGACGCCGACGTGACGGTCATACAGCTCGCCGAATGCCAGCTGGTCGCGATCGGCGGCGAGACGCTCCATCAGCTGCTCGTCCGAGATCCGAGTCAACGATCCGGCGGCAGACGGCAGGCCGGAGCGCCGCGCGCAAGCAACTTCAGCATTCAATTCAATAACAGGACCCATTCGACTAAGACATATCCAAGAAGTTAGGATTAAAACATAATTGGCCGATTCCGGTCAGATTATCCGAACTACAACCATTCTCTCGCAAGTCGCGCGATCGACTGTCCACCCAGAATCGCTCGCGTACGAGCGCAGGAGATGCCACCCTGGCTGAGATTGCCGTCAGGAGAGACGGCGGACCTGTGAGCCCGTCAGCTCAGCGGGAGCCGAACAGGCGCCGCGTCCGCAGCTCGGCATCTCGCAGCGTCCTGCCTACGGCGGAGCCCACGGCGTGGGCTCCGCGTCCCTCCGTTGCGCGATGGCGTACCCGGAGCAGCACGAGCGCCGCGCCGGCGCCTGTGCCAAGGACGACCGCGGCAGCTGGTCGCGCCCAGTTGCGAGGATCGCGCATAGCCGAGAGCTCGAGAGCATCGAGCTCCTGCCCCGCCATCTCAGTGATGCTCTGCAGCCCCTGCTCCAGGCGCGTGGCCAGATGCGCGGGTGGATCAACCGGGGCCAGCGCCTGACGCAGAAGGCCCTCGAAGTCCGCGGTCCCCGTCATCTGATCCTCCAAGCGCTCACCCGGCCGGCTCCTCGCCATCGCGGAGCTGTCCCTGCAGCTGCCTGATCGCCCTGTGTATCAGCACCTTCGTGGCGCCGTCGGAGCGACCCAGCGCACGCGCGATCTCGCGGTTGTCCATGCCCAGCGCGAAGCGCATGATCAGGGCCTCGCGACGATCCTCGGGCAGGTCGCCGACCGCCGCGAGCACTCGCGCAAGCTCCTCGCGCCCTTCGACTATCTCCTCGGTGGTGCGCAGCGAGCTGAGCGCATCCGGGTCCTCGATCGCCGCGGTGGGCTTGCGCGAGCGGTCCCGATAGAGATTCGCGGCAAGGTTGTGGGCGATCCTGATCAGCCATGGCCTCAGGGGCCTGCCATCTGACTCCCGCACCGCCCGCTCGAAGTGCCTGTATGCCTGCAGGAAGGTCTGCTCGGTGAGGTCCTCCGCGTCGTGATGGTCGCCGACCCTGTAGAAGGCGTAGCTGTAGACGTCGCGAAGGTGCGTTCTGTACAGCTCGGAGAACTCCGCGTCCAGCTGTGCCTTTGTCGGCGGGTCCCCCTGTTGCACGTCTGTCACTCATGGCAGCGTACTCCGCGGCAGTCCTAGCTCCCGCTCGGAACGGGCCTGCTTGCACCGGCGGTCTTGTGCCGGCCGGCGCTCACCGCCCGCCGCGGCGGCATCTGCCCGCCGAGCCACTCCCACTGCAGCGACACGCATTCCCATACGCGCCCCGTCGCGGCCGCCGCGAGCGACGGGGAGACTTCCTCGGTGCGCGGAAGGCGCGTGATTCGCCCGAAGCGAACCCTCACCCTGCGAGGACGCACCCGCCAGCCGCGACGGACCTGGTCGGTGCCGATCACAGCGACCGGGACGACCGGGACACCGGTTTCCAGCGCGAGCCGGCCCACGCCTCTGCGGGGAGCGCCAAGCGGCCCCCGGCGAACGCGTGTGCCCTCGGGGAAGATGAGCACGCACTCGCCCCGAGCGAGAATCTCCTTCGCGGTCGCCATCGCCTCCTGGTCGCTATGACCGCGGTCTATCGGGAAGGCCCCGAGGCTGCCAAGCACCCACGCCTGCCAGCGGCACTCGAACAGCTCGCGCTTGGCCAAGTAGTAGACGGGCCGCCTGAGCAGCGCGCCGATCACAAACGGGTCGAGGAAGCTGCGGTGGTTGGCTGCCAGCAGCACCGGGCCACTGCGAGGCACCTCCTCCCCACCGACCCCCTGCAGGCGTAGGTAGACCCGGAAGAAGGGCACCAGCACAGCCCTCACGAGCAGGTAGAGCGGGCGGTTGACCCCACGCGCGAGCGTCCTTTCGCGGATCCGGCCGAGATCGGGCGGGGCGACCGCTGCAGCCGGCGTGCGCCCATGCTGGACGCGGGCGGGAATCCAGGCACGGAGTCGATCGAGGTCCATATACATCCGATACCCGCGCCCGATCGGGGCGTTACAGCAGCCGACCGAGGTTCCAGCGAAGGCCGCCTGCGAGATGACCTCGCTCGCCTTCATGTGCCGCCGTCCCCTGATCCCAGCTATTTCAATCGACGTCGTGTCAACGCAGATGCACAGGCTCGCCGACTCTCGCTAGATCGGGATACCGACGATCCAACTGCCAGCCCCGCTCTTCCATATCGTCAACGACGACTTGAAACGTAACTACCGACCCTCTTGGGGCCGCCGCACCAGGCGGTGTGGAGCAGAACGCACACACGAATTTGCCCCGCATCGCCACCACATAAACGGCCGTGCCCACAGGAACCCCAGCGCCTGTCACTTTTTGCAAGCGGCTGGCCTTCATGCGTGTAGTTCTCACGGCCTCAATGTGAGTGGGACGGCTGTCACCAAGGCGACCCGCCAGGCGCATCGCATCGCCAAGCAACACCTCTCGGGTTTTTGACCCGATGCGTGTCGGTATACCGGCAGCCGCAGCCGCAGGAACCAACAGCGCCCAAATACCGGCGGCAGCCAAAACTGAGTGACTTGTCCTACACATGGACTTCAACCAGCGTACATTTCGAATATCTGCGCCTTGCCCGCCTGGCATCCGGCGGCGCAAAACGATGTGGTGCGGCTCGCACAGACTTTGAGCGGTCAAGCAACGACCAGGTGTCGATCAGGAGCGACGCCAAGACCGGTCGTCCGCGGCCGCTATGTCGCCACCCACTAAAATGCCGACACGTTGCTCTCAGGATCCCGAGGACAGTTGGCACAAGGTCCATTTCAATCTAGGATCAGCGCCCCCCGCCGGAATAGCTCAGCTGGTAGAGCACCTGTCTTGTAAACAGGGGGTCACGGGTTCGAGTCCCGTTTCCGGCTTCGCAGCGGCGACGAAGGCGTCGGCAGGTCTTCGTGCACATCGCCGCGGCGCGTCATCACCACGAGGTCACGATCAGATAACCAGCCGCGACCAGCCCGACGAACAGGACGACTGCGCGAAGGACGCCCGCGCCAAGCCTGCGCACCACCGAGACGCCCGCCCACCCGCCGATCACCGTGGTCGGGGCTAGTACGGCGATCACGGTCCAGTTCACGGGCCCCAGCAACACGAAGAGCACGGCCGCGAGCACATTGACGAGCAGGATGAAGAAGCGGTTGAGGGCGTTGAGCCGCTGAAGCTCCTCCACGATGAATATGGCAAGCACAGCCAGCAGCAGCACGCCCGCCGCCGCGCCGAAGTAGGAGGCGTAGGCGCATGCGACCGCGACGGCAAGCGACAGGCCCCACCCTGGCCGCCGCTCACCGGCACGTCTGCGCTCAAGCACATCCCGCAGGCGCGACTGTAGCGCCAGCAGCGCGCAGGCGAGGAGGATCAGTGCAGGCGCGACCACCCGAAAGGTGGAGGGCGAGCCGATCTCCAGCAGCGCCACCCCGGCGACGCCACCCAGCACCACAGCTGGAGTGAGCCCGCGGATCCTTTGCCGCTGGCCTGCCAGCTCCGGCCGGTAGCCGTGCACGATCGCCAGATACCCGGGACACTGGGCGACCGTGTTGGAGAGGTTGGCGGTCAGCGCTGGAAGCCCGAATGCGATCAGGGCAGGGAACGTGAGCAGCGAGCCGCCACCCGCGACCGCGTTTATCGCGCCGGCCAGCAGCCCGAGGACGCCGAGGCCGATCAACTGAAGCGGCGACCAGGACATCAGCGCTCTCCTGCGGCGGACTGGGTCCGATCGATTGGCATGCAGGCGAAAGGCTTTCAGGTTCTGGCGTACGAAGGCGAAACGCGGTCGGTGGACTAGGGTTCCGCCTTAATGGCACTGGCCAAGATGAGCGCGCCACTGGCACGCGAGATCAAGCGGTGGGCGCCCTCACGCCCGTTCGCGCTGCGCTTCTGGGACGGGGTGATGCTGCCGTCAAGCGAGCCCGACGCGCCCGTCTTTCACGTGCGCGAGCCATCGGCGCTCGGCCACATCGTCCGCGCTCCCGGCCGACTCGGGCTTGGCCGAGCCTACGTCGAGGGCTCGATCGAGACCGACGACATCGACAGGGCCTTTCTCGTAATCGACGGCTGGAGCCCGCCGGCGCCGAGCGCCGGGCAGCGCGCGCGCCTGGGGCTCGCGCTGCTGCTGGCCGCCGTACCTGGCGGCCTGCCAAGACGGCCGCAGATCGAGCTGCTGCTGCGAGGCCAGCGGCACACGATCGCGCGCGATGCCGAGGCGGTCCGCTACCACTACGACGTCGGCAACGAGTTCTTTGCCCTGTTCCTCGACGAGTCGATGACCTACAGCTGCGCGCTCTTCTCCCGCGGCGCCACCACGCTCGAGCAGGCGCAGATCGCAAAGCTCGACCTGGTCGCGCGCAAGCTCGACCTGAAGCCGGAGCAGCGAGTGCTCGACGTCGGCTGTGGTTGGGGCAGCTTCGCGATTCACGCCGCCGGCCGCTATGGAGTGCAGGTCACGGGCATCACGCTTTCGCCCTCCCAGGCCGAGCTCGCGCGCAGAAGGGTGGCAGAGGCGGGCCTGCAGGAGAAGGTCGATATCAGGCTCGCCGACTACCGGGAGATCCAGCATGGTCGGTTCGACGCGATCGTCAGCATCGGCATGGCCGAGCACGTCGGAGACAGCCAGATCGACGCGTACGCCGCAACGCTTGCGAGAGCACTGAAGCCGGGCGGGGCACTGCTCAACCATGCGATCGCAGCCACGCGCGACTACGAGGAGGCATCGAAGGACAAGTTCACGATGCGCTACGTCTTCCCGGATGGCGAGCCGCTTCCGCTCTCCAGGGTCGAGCTCGCACTCGAAAGGGCCGGCCTCGTGACTGAGCACGTGGAGGGCTTCGTCAAGGACTACGCGACTACGCTGCACCACTGGAGCACCCGCCTGGACGAGCATCTCGACCGGGCCACGGCACTGGCCGGTCCGCAGCGCACACGCGTGTGGCGGCTCTACCTCCGCGCCGCCAGGCAGGGATTCGAAGACGGCTACACTGCCGTCTACCAGGTGCGCGCCCGCAAGCCCAGTGGCGCCGATGATCAGTGAGATCGCGACCTGCACGCGCGGCGAGCGCGCCAGATGCAGGACCAGCGGCTGCCTCTGAGAAGCCTGCAACGGAAGGAGCCACGATGGTCCCAAAGATCCGCCTCCTGCCATCTGCCCTCGCGCTGGCGATCGCCATGGGCACAAGCGTAGGCATTGCGTTCGCCGCCACGCGGCCGATGGGCGCAAGCGCCGCCGGGACGCATGTATACGTAGCCGCGGAAGGATGTCGAGGGCACGTGTACAAGCCCAGCAAGAAGGTGATCCTCGCCTGTGCCGACGCGAACCTCTACGTGACCGGCCTGGGCTACAGCTCCTATGGCGTAAGCGAAGCGAAGGGCAAAGGGGTCTTTCACCTGAATGACTGCAAGCCCGACTGTGCCGGTGGGCGCTTCCATGAGCACGGCGGCACGATCCGCCTCTTCGACGTCGTCCGGTGCGCCGACGGGCGCCGCTACTTCGCGCGCGCTCGCTATTCGTTCCCTGCCAGCGGCGGCAAAGGCACCGCGGACATCAAGCCATTCATGCGCTGCCGATCGGCGTGATCGCCGCTTCGCTATCTTCAGGCCATGGGTGAGCGCAGCTCCTACGCACCGGGCACGTTCTGCTGGGCCGAGCTCTCGACGCCCGACCCCGATGCCGCGAAGGCGTTCTACGGCCCACTGCTTGGGTGGCAGAGCAACGACATACCGCTTGGCGACGGCGCGGTCTACTCGATCGCCCAGGTGGACAGCCTGAGCGTTGCTGCGATCGCGTCCCAGCCGCAGGCCCAGCGCGATGCCGGCCTTGCGCCGGTGTGGAGCTCATACGTCTCCGTTCAGAGCGCCGACGCCGCAGCCCAGCACGCCAAGGACCTCGGCGCAACGGTGCACGCCGAGCCGTTCGACGTGATGAGCGCGGGCAGGATGGCTGTGATCCAGGACCCCCAGGGCGCCTACCTGATGGTCTGGCAGGCCCACGAGACGATCGGCGCACAGCTCGTCAACGCCCCCGGCGCCCTGGTCTGGAACGAGCTCGCCTCTCCCGATCTCGACGCCTCGACCTCCTTCTACAGCCGCCTCTTCGGCTGGGAGATAGAGCCGTTCGAGGGCTCGAGCGAACCATACCTCTCGATCAGGAACGCCGGCGCAAACAACGGCGGCATCCGGCAGCTTGCGCCGCCGGGGATCCCGCCCCACTGGCTGGTCTACTTCGGCGTGCCCTCGATCGAGGATGCTCTATCGAAGGTCGGCGAGCTTGGAGGCAGCACGCTCGCCGGGCCGATCGACATCCAGATGGCGAAGATCGCGGTCATCCAGGATCCACAGGGCGCGGTGCTCGCCCTCTACGCCGGCGAGCTCGAGCCCTGAGCGACCCCGTATTTGTCTGCGGTTAACGGTTCGCGGACAGAGGACATCTTTTCGCTCCCTGACGGGTTGAAGAGAGCAGACCGCTCCCAACGTTCGCGGTCGCCTCAGTCAACCAAGGCTTCAAGGAGAGAAAAATGCTTGGAGGAAGGCGGTCCCCAGCCGTCGCGATCATGGCTGGGCTGATCTCGACAGCGTGCGCGCTGATCCTGATTGCACCCTCGGCGGCGCTCGCGCAGCCCCACCGGTTTCACCATTTTTGCAAGATCGGGATGCAGGTCGCACCCCACCACATCACGGCGGGTGAACCGATATTGGTATTTGGACGTCTGCGCTGCCGTGGAGGCGGCGAAGAAGGTCAGAATGTCCAGCTCTTCGCCCACCTGAGCTCACAGCCCGGCTTCAGCTATGTGCAGAGCGTCACGACCGGCACCGACGGCTACTACGAGATATCGGGTGCCGATGCACCGGTGGAAACCAACCGCGACTTCTTCGTGCTCGCCGACGGCGTCCGCAGCAGGGTGCAGCGCGTGCACGTCGGAGCGCAGGTGACTCTCTCCGGGCCCGCCGAAGGCAGCCAGCTACTCACCGGCAAGGCCAACGAGGTGACCTTCACGGGTACCGTGAAGCCGGCGGACGCAGGAGCGGTGGTCGTGCTGCAACGTCAAGACGCAGAAAACGGCCAGAGCTGGCACCGGATCGGCGCCACGACCGCCACGAGCGAAGGCACCTACACACTGCCTCACATCTTCATCGTGCCCGGCGATGCGAACATCAGAACGCTGGTGCGCAGCGCGGGCAGGAACGTGCCAAGCGCCTCACCGGTGATCGCGTATGAGATCTCACAGGCCCAGAACAGCGCGCTCACCATCGCCGCCTCCGCTGACCCGATCATCGTCGGGCAGTCGGTCACGATCAGCGGCAAGATCTCCGGCGCGGCCGCCGGTGCGCCTGTGCAACTGCTGGCGCACACCCGCTACGGGCATTTCGGCGCCGTGGCGCAAGCAAGCACCAACGCCGCGGGTGAATACACCTTCATCCCGCAGTCGCCACTGCACAGCACCTTCTACGAGGTCAAGGGCGGCGGCCAGTCCTCCGCGGTCCTCTTCGAGGGAGTGCACGATCAGATCACCGCTGCCCCAGCGGCTCCGAGCGTGCAGCAGGGCCAGCCGCTGACTGTCACAGGCTCTGTATCGCCCGAGCACGTCGGCCATGTGGTCTACCTGGAGGCGCAGAGCGCCTCTGGCCAGTTCCACGTGATCCAGGTCGGATTCGTGGGCGCAAGCTCCACGTACACGCTTGAACATCGCTTCTATGTCATGGGAGACAGGGTGCTGCGGGTCTACATACCCGGCGGCCCGGAGAACGAGGGCGCAGCCAGCCCTGCATTCACCGTTGATGTGACGCCCGCCCCGCTGCCCTCCCTTGCGCCCGAACCCTCGGGCAACAGCAGCGAACCGCCGGAAGGGCAGTCCTAGAGCACGAGGACCATCGACTCAGGCCGCGTCGAGCTCGCCGAGCAGGAGCTCGACGCGGCGCCCTATCTCATCCCTGGTGGCGCGGACCTCCGCGAGCGGCCGGCCCCTCGGGTCTGGCAGATCCCAGTCGAGGTAGCGCTTGCCAGGTATGTGGGGGCACTGGTCGCCGCAGCCCATCGTCACGATCAGGTCGGCCCGCCGGGCAAGCTCGGCGGTCAGCAGCCGCGGGCGCTGGCTCGAGAGGTCGATGCCGAGCTCTCCCATCGCCTCCACGACCGCGGGATGGACGCGCTCGGCGGGCCTCGTGCCGGCGCATAGAGCTCCGTGGCGACCTTCGGCCGCTCGCTCGAACAGCGCCCGGCTGATCTGCGAGCGACCGGCGTTGTGCAGGCACACGAACAGGACGGTTGCCATCTCGGTCCCGTCTAGCCTTCGGCCGGCTGCAGTTGCTGCTCGTGGGGCACGATCGCCTCCGCGGCCTCTTCGGCGCTCACGTCGGGATAGAGCGCCCTAAGCAGGAGGATCGCGCAGATGCCGCCAACCGACTGCGCCAGGATGAAGCCGGGCACCGATGCAGGTGCGATGCCGGCGAAGGTGTTCGAGAGCATGCGCCCGATGCTGATCGCCGGGTTGGCGAAGCTCGCCGAGCTCGTGAAGAAGTAGGCGGCGCCGATGTATGCACCGACCGCGGCGGGAGCGACGCTCGTGCGCCTGGTGCGCGCAAGCGAGAAGATCACGAGCAGCAGGCCCCCGGTTGCGATCGCCTCCGAGAACAGATGCGCGCTGGAGGCGCGATGGTGCGTGGAGATGCTGATCGCCCCACGGGCGAACATGCCGTTCGCCACGACCGCGCCCAGCACGCAACCCGCCACCTGGGCCGGGACGTAGGCCACCGCCTCACGCCAGCGCATGCCGCCAAAGTTCGCGTCAGCCAGCGAGACCACGGGGTTGAAATGCCCGCCGGAGACCGGGCCGAACATCAGGATGATCGCGAACAGGCCCGTCGCGGTGGCGGCGGCGTTCTCGAGCAGCTGGAGCCCGAGATCGCCCGGTGAGAGGGTTTGCGCAGCGATGCCCGAGCCGATCACCAGCGCAGCCAGAAAGGCCGAGCCGAGCATCTCCGCCAGCAGACGCCGTGGGAGGTTCATCCCGCGATCATATGCATTGACAGATCTGACTTCAATAGATATATGTAGATTGATGAGCGTCGATCTGGAGCTTGCTCCGAAGACCAAGCGCCCCGCAGGAGAGCGCTGCTGCGAGCCCGTCGTCTACCCCGACGTCGATCGCGACCACGCGTTGCGCATGGCCGAGGTCGCCAAGGCCCTGGGCGATCCGATTCGCCTACAGCTCGTCGACGTGCTGCGCAGGCACGCCGGCAAGGTCTGCGTCTGCGAGCTTGTGCCACTTTTCGAGATTTCCCAGCCGACGCTCTCCCACCATCTCAAGAGGCTTCGCGACGCCGGAATCGTGAGCTCCGAGCGGCAGGGCCTGTGGGCCTATTACTACGTCGTTCCCGACGCGCTGCAGGAGCTCTCGGCGTGGCTGCGCTGAGCCACATGCAGTCCCTCCAGTGCTGCCTCAGAGAACGACAGGCCACCTGCTGCGAGTCCGCCGAGAAGGAAGGTTGCTGCGCTCCCGAGTCAAGCGCCTGCGGCTGCCAAGCCGCGCAGAGCGACGTCCGCCGGCCCCTGGCCGGCGGAGGACTCAGGCTGCGACGGCCCTCGAGCGCAGGTGGACGCCGACCTTGCGCTTGACGCGCTGTAGCGCGTTGTCGACCGTCTTGGTGTCGCATGCGAGCCGGTCGCCGACCTGCTCGTAGGAGTAGCCGTCGAGGTAGAGCGTGAGTACCCGGCTCTCCAGCTCTGAGAGTGCCGTGGAGAGGCAGCCCACGAGCGAGCGCAGCTCCTCGGAGGAGATCACCTGGTTGACGGGATCGTGGACGCTTGGCCCCGGCAGCAGTTGATCGAGGGTCTGGACGTCTTCGCCGCCCGCGGCAGGGGCGGAGGAGAAGGAGACGTACTGGTTCAGGGGGCTGTGCTTGTTGCGCGTTGCGGTCTTGACCGCCGTGATGATCTGACGCGTGATGCAGAGCTCGGCGAAGTTGCGAAAGCTCGACTCGCGATCTGAGCGGTAGTCCCTGATCGCCTTGTAGAGGCCGACTAGCCCCTCCTGGATCAGATCGTCGGGATCGCCGCCCGCCAGGAAGTAGGACGAGGCCTTCAGACGCACGAAGCCGTAGTAACGGCGCACGAGCCGGTCATAGGCGGTGGGGTCGCCCTGCTTGGCGAGGGCGATCAAAAAGCCATCATCAACCTTGACGTCAGATTGAGGGTTATAGGAGATACGAGCCACGAGCAGATCCTTTCGGAGGCCTTGGACGGCCTCATGTGCTCAGTGGCGCACTCCTCCCCTGGCGCCAACAGACGTTTTGCCCGAGATATCTGCTTTTCCATACCGCCCCGATACAAGCCGGGAGGGCAACATCGACCTCAGGTTCAGCGTTATGTTGCGGTCACGATCGCACACCTGAGGGTCTTTGTCAAGATCGCGAAGGCCGATCTTGCAAGATCCGGTACAGGAGCGCCGCAGCCGCCGCGCTCACCCCGAGCGACTGCACGCGGCCATGCATCGGCAGGCAGACCAGCTGATCGCAGGCAGCGGCGACGCGGGGCCGGATGCCCCTGCCCTCGCTGCCGAGCACGAGCACGGTGCCACCGCCGTAGTCCGGCTCGCCGTAGGAGAGCACCCCAGGCGCTCCCGGCATCGCGGCCCCATAGCACCAGCAACCGGCGCTCCGAGCCTCGCCGATGAAGTCGGCAATGTTGCGCACACGCGCGATCGCGAGGTGCTCCACGGCGCCGGCGGAGGCCTTGCAGACCGCTGGCGTGACCTCCGCAGAGCCGCGCTCGTGGATCACGAGGCCGTTCGCTCCCGCACTCTCGGCGGTACGGGCGATCGAGCCGAGATTCTGGGGGTCCTGGACCTGGTCCAGCACGACGATCAGCGGATCGGCGCTCTGAAGCAGCGATCCGGGCTCCACGTACGGGTATGGGCCCGCCTCGGCACAGATGCCCTGATGCGACTCCGAGCCGCAGCGGGCGGCGATCTCCTCGGCCGCCCGCACCTCCACCGGCGCGCCCGTAAGCCAGGCCTCCTTTGCGGCATGCCCGGTCGCCCAGATTGCTCCGAGAGCCGCAGCACGCCTTCCGCGCAACGCCTCGCGCACCGGGTTGCGCCCGTAGATGACCGTCGCATGCTCTGCACGCACACGCGAGCCCCTCGCACCCTCCGCCTGCGAGGCGCCGCCGTGCCGTCGAGCCGAGGGTCCGCGCGCATCTGCGCGAGGCCGCCGTGGCTCGCCGGGGCGCTCTCCCGGGTGCCGGGCAGCGCTCACCGCTCCTCAGCGAGGGGGATCAGCTCCGGGCCCTCGGGCCCGTCTCGCACCTCCCAGCCCCGGGCTCTGATCTGCTCGCGCAGCGCGTCGGCCTGAACGAAGTCCCTGTCCCCTCGCGCCCGCTCGCGCTCCTGCGCAAGCCGGTAGGCATCCTCGTCGATCGCGCTGACGTCGCCCACCGCCGCAAGTGGCGCCATGTCACCCAGCCCGAGCACACCGAGCATCTCCCTCAGATCGCCGTCGCCCACCCCCTGCTCGCGCCGGTTTGCCTCGCGCACCCACTCGAACAGGCTCGCAAGCGCCTTCGGCATGTTGAAGTCCTCGGCCAGCGCGGCGAAGAACGCCTCGCGATGACTCGACATCTCGGCGGGGCTCTGCTCGCCAGGCACCAGCCGCCGCATCGCCTCCCTGATGCGCAGCACCCGTCGCTCGGCATCGTCCAGCTCGGACTCCGAGAAGGCGAGCGGCTGGCGGTAGTGGCCGCCGACCAGGTACATCACCACCGCCTCGCGCCCCCAGCGCTCGACGACATCGTGCAGGAGGGCGATGTTTCCCACCGACTTGGCCATCTTCTCGCCGGTGGCTTGGATCATGCCATTGTGCATCCAGATGTTGGCGAGCTCCTGGCCTCTTGCCGACCGGGTCTGGGCCGCCTCGTTCTCGTGGTGGGGGAAGACAAGGTCCGAGCCGCCGCCGTGGATCTCGAAGCCGGTGCCGAGCAGGCTCTCGGCCATCGCAGAGCACTCGATGTGCCAGCCGGGGCGACCAGGCCCCCACGGCGAGTCCCAAGATGTGTCCTCACCCTCCTTGTGAGACTTCCAGAGCGCAAAGTCCAGCGGGTCGCGCTTGCGGTCGGCGGTCGGGTGGGAGCCCGGTCCATCCTCGCCCTGATCCATGTCCTCGATGCGACGATGCGAGAGCGAGCCGTAAGAGGGGTCCGAGCGCACACTGAAGAGCACGTCTCCCCCGCTCTCATAGGCGTGGCCGCGCTCGATCAAAGTCTCGATGTAGGCCACGATCTGCTCCATCGTCGCCGAGGCCAGCGGCTCGTGGTCCGGGCGCCCGAGGCCGAGCGCGTCGGTGTCGCTCACGTAGAGCTCCGTCATCTGCGAGGCCAACTCGGCGCTGGCCCGCCCTGCGCGCCGCGAGGGATCCTCGCGCCTCGGATCTGGCTTGGCGGCGTCGTAGATCTTGTCGTTCACGTCGGTGACGTTGATCACGAGCGTGACGTCGTAGCCCTCGTGGACGAGGAAGCGCTTCAGCAACGAGAAGATGACGAAGGGCCGGGCGTTGCCGATGTGAATGCGGCTGTAGACAGTCGGACCGCAGGCGTATATGCCGACCTTCTCAGGATCGCGGGGCCGCAACGGCACGACCTCGCCACGCAGCGTGTCATGGAGGCGAATCTCACCCATGGAGCAGCAACCCTATCGCCGCCGCCCAGCAATGCACGAAGCGCTCGTCTTCAGGAGCGCTCAGACGGCCGTGCCAGCGCGACAGGTGACGCAGATGGCTCTGTGCGCCGCAGTGGTCACCGCAGAAATGCCGCGCAGCGACGGCCCAGTCGGAATGATTACCAGAGGAATCCCGACGGAGGCGGTAGTGGCTGCGCAGGCTGCTTGTCCATTGACACCATCCTAGCTGAATCAGACCACAATTGCCAGTACGTACATGGCGACCAGACTGCTCCGCTCGGGCCTGGACCGCCCATGCTGCCCACCGCGCCATGACCGACCTCAGTCCGGCTCTGCCACGCTAGCCACCGCCAGCGCCGCAATCCCTTCCTGGCGCCCGACGAAGCCGATCCCCTCCCCCGTGGTGGCCTTCACGTTCACACGGCTCTCGGGCAGGCCAATCGCCTCGGCCAGCCGACTCCTGATCTGCTGCTTGTAAGCCGCGATCTTCGGACGCTCCATCACGACTGTGCAGTCGAGGTTGACCGGCGCCTGCCCCCTGGCAGAGATCAGCTCGACGACCTCGCGCAGCAACACGATCGAGTCGGCCCCGCGGTAGCGCTCGTCGGTGTCGGGAAAGCGCTCGCCGATATCTCCAAGGCCTGCGGCCCCGAGCAGCGCGTCGATCACCGCGTGCGTGAGCACATCGGCGTCGGAATGGCCCTCCAGCCCGCGGTCGTAAGGGATCTCCACGCCGCCGATCACGAGCCGTAGCCCGTCGGCGAGCCGGTGAGAGTCGTAGCCGATCCCGACGAGGCTCACGTTACGCTCGCGCCGATCTCGTGCAGGGTGCGCTCACGGCCAGAGAACGCACAGAGTTGGGTGATCCCCATGCTCTCGAGCAGCTCCAGCGCCTGGTCGTATCCCGCGCCAACGTCGGCGGGCACGTGGGCATCGCTCGAGAGGGTGATCGGGGCTCCCGCTTCAACGCACATCGCAAGGAATGCCGGTGCTGGATAGATCTCCCGGGCGCGCTTGCGCAGTCCGGCGGTCGAGACCTCGATCGCGATCCCGGACTCGGCGATGCCGTCGATCGCGAGCTCGTAGTAACGGCGCAGGTCTCCTTCGGGCAGAGGCCGCTCACGACCCCACACCTTCACGAGATCGGGATGAGCGAGGATGTCGAAGAGCCCGCTACGGGCCGCCTGCCCAAGCATTTCGAAATAGCGCCGCCAGATCTGCTCGGCGCTGCTGGCGCCGTCCCAGATCGAGTAGTCGTCCATGTCGAGCGCCTTCTCGGCGATGAAGTGAACAGAGCCGACGACGTAGTCGAAGTCACGGGCTGCGAGCAGATTTGCCATCCTGTCCTCGGTCCCCGGAATGAAGTCCGCCTCGATGCCGAGCCTCAGATCGGTCTGCTCGCGCAAGAAGCGGCAGTACTCGTCCATGTCGTCGGTGGCGTTGGCGACCCAGAAGGGATGGCGCCAGACCTCGAGCGCCTGGCTGAAGCGGTAGATGTGCTCGGAGACGCCGAGCTCGTCGATGCCCTGCTCGGATGCGACGGCTCTGTAGCGCTCGGCGTTCTGGGAGGTGAAGTACCGCTCCGCCGCCGTGCCCTCTCCGTCGGGACGCAGATGGACGTGGTAGTCGCTCAGCATGCTCGCGATTCAATCAGCCTTTGCCCTGGCCAGCATCGCGGCCGCGAGCTCCAGGTCCAGTGGGGTCGTGATCTTCAGGTTCTCAGGGCTGGAGGGGACGATCGCGACGCTGCCGCCGGCGCGCTCGATCAGCCACGCATCGTCGGTCGCCTGCGCCAGCACCTCGGCCGGCGCGGTGAGGGCGCTCTCCAGGGCACCACGCCGAAACGCCTGGGGTGTCTGCACCGCCCATAGCTCCGAGCGGCGCAGCGTCTCGATCACCATCCCCGCCTCGGCACGCTTGACGGTGTCCGTCACTGGCGCAGCCGCCACTGCAGCGTCGACGCCCCGGTCGCCGACCGCCGCGATCACCGCCTCCGCAAGCGACGGCGTCAGCAGTGGCCTTGCCGCATCGTGGACCAGCACCACGTCTGAGCCCATCCCGTCGCCGACAGCCCTGAGCGCTTCGCGTACGGATTCCGAGCGCACCGCGCCACCCCTCACTCCCACCGTGCCCTCGGGAGCGGGGACCCCCTCGGGCAGTGCAACGACGATCTGCCGCACCGAGGCAGTGGCCGCAAGCGCCTCCACGCTCCAGCGCAGCAGGCTCTTGCCGTGCAACTGCACCAGCGCCTTCGGCATTCCCGCCTGCAGGCGCTCTCCGCTGCCGGCTGCCACGATCAGTGCGACTGCCATCTTCTCTTGCGCTCGCGCACGCAGCAGCTGGATCTGGCCGGCAGCTGCTGCGTGCGCGGGGGCGGGTGGGACCTCTACTTGCCCACGCCCGCGAGCTTGCTGGCGGCCGAGTTGGCCAGCAGCTCGTCGAGGTAGCCTTCGGCCTCGTCCTCGTCCTTGTCGAGCGCGTACATCAGCTCGGAGGCAAGGATCTTCTTCGCCCGCGTGAACATCTGCTTCTCGCCAGTCGAGAGACCCTTTTCGCTCTCACGGAGAGCGAGATTGCGGACGACCTCGGCGAGCTCGTAGATGTCGCCGGTCTTGATCTTGTCACGGTTGTGCTTGAAGCGCCGGTTCCAGTTCTTTGGCATCTCGGAGACTTCGTCTGTCAGCACGTCGAGCACCTTCTTGACGGTTTCTTCGTCGATTACGCGACGCAGCCCCGCAAGGGCGGCGTTCTCGGTCGGGACCTTGACCGTCATGTCGTTGTGGAGGATCTTGATCGTGAGGTACTCACGAGTCTCTCCCAGGACCTCCATGTCTTCCTTGCACATGACCTTGCCGGCGCCATGGTGCGGATAGACGACGTGGTCGCCGAGCTCGAACTCGATGTGCTCGATCTGGACTGCGATCTCGACCTCGTCGTCGAGCTCCTCTTCGGTGATTGCTTGGGGAATGGTGTCCTCCTTAGTAATGGGCCAGCCGCTGCGGGCAGCCGTTCTCGGTCAGGTCTGCAGGTAGCGGTCGACCAGATTGATCTCCTGCAGGCGGCGCAGTCCCTCCCTGATCTCCTTCGCCCGAATCTCTCCCACGCCCTCGATCATCTCCAGCTCGGCGTCCGTGGCCGCGAGCAGCTCGTCAAGCCCTCCGAACTCCTTCACGATCTGCGCGACGACAAGCTTCGGCAGCCGCGGTATCCGACCCAGGATCCGGTAGCCGCGCGGCGAGACGGGATAGTCGAGAGTGTTCAGCTTGCGGTCGTATGCGAGCAGCTCCGCTAGCCGGCCGAAGTCGAGCAGGTCCTGATGCGCCAGGCGGGAGATCTGCTCCATCGCGGCGGCGAAGGCCTCCTCGGAGTAGTGCGCGAGGTAGTCGTGAACCAACGCCGCCTTCTCGGTCGCGGTGCCCACGATCGTCTCCTCGAGCTGCATCTCGATCAGCCGCCCCTCGCTGCCGAGCTCGACGATGTAGCGCTCGATCTCCACGGCCATCCTGGTCACCATCTCGGAGCGCTGCAGCACGGTGAGCACGTCGTGGAGCGTGACCCCACCCTCGAACTCCAGGGCGGTCAGGCGGGTGGAGACCTGGTCGAGCCGGCTGCGGTACTTCTCCAGCGTCGCGAGCGCCTGGTTGGCCTTCGCCAGCACAACGGGGATGTCCTCCAGGATGTACTTCACGCCGTCCACGTAGACGGAGATCACCTCGCGCCGCTGTGAGATGGCGATCACGATCGCTTCGGTCTGCTTGGAGACGCGCTCGGCAGTGCGATGCCTGGTCCCTGTCTCCTGGGTCAGGATCGTGGGGTCCGGCATCAGCTGGACGTTTGCCATCGATATCTTCGTCGCGTTGGCGTTGAGGATGATCGCCCCGTCCATCTTGGCGACCTGGTAGAGCATTGCGGGCGAGTAGTCGATGTCGAGCTTTATCCCGCCGGAGAACAGGAAGCTGAGCTCTTCGGGGTCGCCGATCGCAAGCAAGCCACCCGTGCCCGCGTTGAGGATGTCCTCGATGCCCTCGCGCAGCGACGTGCCGGGCGCCACCATCTCCAGCGCGCGCATGAGGCCGGGCTCAGGGCGAGCGTCGTTATCGAACTCTTGCCCTGAACGTGGTGCCACAACAGGTCATTTTACGGCGATTTAGCCGCGATTTATCGCGCAAGCCTCCCGCATCGAGCGGAGATCCAACAACTTGGACGACGATGTCAGCATCCGTACGTCGCACGGAGCCGTCCCGCGCCCCGATCAGTTGCGGGCCGCCAGCGCCTGCGCCGCGGTGCGATCGATCTTCGGCGCCCCTCGACGAGGCAGGGCAAGCGCCAGCGCCTCGCGTAGCGTCGAGGCCTCGCAGGCGCCCTCGCCGGCGCCCCGCGGCGCGATCACCGCCTGGCAGCCGTGCTTGGCGGCCTCGGCGAGACGGCGCTCGGGATGGCCCACCCAACGCAACTCTCCGGTGAGGCCCAGCTCCCCAAAGCACGCCCTTGGCACGGGCAGCTATGGTCGAGCGAGCCTGAGCTCTGGATCGGCGTGCCACGGGCGGCCGATGCGACCGCCAGCGCGAGCGCAAGGTCCACTCCGGGCTCGTCGATGCGGACTCCTCCGACGACGTTGACGAAGACATCGCATCCGCCGGTTCCGATGCCGCCATGGCGGGCGAGGATCGCCAGCACGAGCGCCAGGCGGTTGCGATCCAGGCCGGAGACGACCCTGCGCGGTTGCTCCAGCTCGGAGGAGACGACGAGCGCCTGGACCTCGACGAGCAGCGGCCGCGAGCCCTCCATCGCGGCCAGGACGACGCTGCCCGGCGCCCTCGTCGCCTCGGCCACGAACCGCGCCGAGGCGTCGAGCACCTCGACCAGGCCGCCCTGGCGCATCTCGAAGAGGCCAACCTCGTTGGTGGAGCCGAAGCGGTTCTTCAAAGCGCGCAGCTCCCGGTAGGGGCGCTCACGCTCACCCTCGAACTGCAGCACGCAGTCGACCAGGTGCTCCAGCACCCGTGGTCCCGCAAGCGCGCCCTCCTTGGTGACGTGCCCGACGAGCAGCACCGCGATCCCGCGCGCCTTCGCCGTCTCCATCACGCGCGCGGCGACCTCCCTGACCTGCCCCACGGTGCCCGGGGCGCCGGAGAGCTCCCTCGCCCTGAGCGTCTGGACCGAGTCGAGCACGCAGACTGCCGGCGTGTGTTGCTCCAGCGTGGCGATCACGCAATCGAGGTCGGTCTCGGCCAGCACGGGAACATCGAGCGCCGGATTGCCTGGCGAAGGCGCCATCGGGACCGGTGGGCGAGGAGCCGGTCGAGTCCAGCACGAGCCGCTCCGCCCGCAGCCGGACCTGCTGCGCGGACTCCTCGCCTGAGACGTAGAGCGTGCGCTGGCCCGATCGCTGCAGGTGGCCGAGCACCATGTTGGTCAGCGTCGACTTGCCGATGCCGGGCGAGCCGCCCAGCAGCACCAAGAGACCCTGGGACAAGGCCACCGCCCAGCACTCTGTCGAGCTCGCCAATGCCGGTGGACAAACGCGGCGCCTGCTCGGCTGCCACCTCCGTAAGCGGCCTCGGCGGCGCCACTGCGCCGGCGTCCCCCACCGCACGCCGGGCCGCACCCCGAGCAGGCTCTGCCGCGGGCGCGCGCTCCTCGACCATCGCATTCCAAGCGCCACACCCAGGGCACTGTCCGTGCCACTTCGCACTGGAGAGGCCGCACTCAGAGCAGACATGGATGGTCTGGGCACGCGCCATCGCCCAACCATACGTGGCGCTGGGGACGGCGACCCCCGACAGGCGATCGAAGCGTTGCGGGACGGGCGACACCGGTTCAGCGGCGCCCGATGACGGCCGACGCCCTTTTCAGCCCACCCCGACGGTCTCGCTGCGACGCTCGTAGAGCCGCACGTCGCGCCAGGTGCCGTCGGGCATCTGTCCAACCCGCAGGCGCACGCCAACCAGCCGAAAGCCGCAGCTCTCGTGTAGCGCGATGCTCGGCCCATTCTCAGGGAAGATGCCCGCCTCGACGGTCCAGATGCCGGATCGCTCCGCCGCGTCTATCAGTGCCAGCAACAGCGCTTTGCCCACTCCCGTCCCGAAATGCGCCGGATCGACGTAAATGCTCACGGATCCGACTCCTCTGTAGACCTCCCTCGCGGAGACGGGCGTGAGCGCCGCCCAGCCGAGCACCCGGTCCTCGCTATCGCGGGCCACCAGACAGGGCATGCCGCCTCGGGCTGGCGACCAGCGCTCCCAGCTCGGCGCCTCGCGCTCGAAGGTCGCGCTGCCGCCAGCAATCCCCGCCATGTAGATGCGCGCGACCTGCGGCCAGTCGGCGACCGACATCGCGGCGATGCTCAGCTGTCCAGGGGCTGCGTTGCTCAGCGGAGGCGTCCGTGCCTTGCCCGGCTACGCCTCGTCGGCGGGCTGGTCGCCGTCTGGCTGATCCTCGCCGCCTGGGATCTGCTCCTCGCCAGCCGAGAGCTCCTCGCCGGCAGGCAGCGAGCCGCTCTCCTCGGCGCCAACGCCGACTGGCGTCTTCTGCTTCTTGGCGGCGACCACCTGCAAGCGCATCTCCTCCGGCTCGCCCTCCGGCGCAGGTTCGACCACGACAGTGCTACCGGGCGTGATCTTCTCGCGCAGGACGAAGTCCGCGAGCGGGTCCTCTACGTAGCGCTGGATCGCCCGCCGCAGCGGCCGCGCGCCCATCGCCGGGTCCCAGCCCTTCTCCACGAGCAGTTCCTTGGCGGGATCGGTGAGCTCGAGCTGCAGCTCCCTTTCGGCCATCGACTCGCGGATGCGCAGCAGCAGCAGCTCCACTATCTGCCTGATCTCTGTCTTGGCCAGCTTGTGGAAGACGATCACGTCGTCGATCCGGTTCAGGAACTCGGGCCGGAAGACCTTCTTCAGCTCGCCCGTGATCCGGTTCTTCATCTCGTCGTAGGTGATCCCGGTCTCATCGTCTGAGACCGCGAAGCCGAGCGGCGTGTTGCGCGAGATCTCCTGCGCCCCGATGTTCGAGGTCATGATCACGATCGCGTGCCTGAAGTCGACCGTGCGCCCCTGGGCGTCGGTCAGCCGGCCGTCGTCGAGGATCTGCAGCAGGATGTTGAAGACGTCCGGGTGCGCCTTCTCGATCTCGTCCAGCAGCAGCACGCAGTAGGGCTTGCGCCGCACCGCCTCTGTGAGCTGGCCGCCCTCGTCGTAGCCGATGTAGCCCGGAGGCGAGCCGACCAGGCGCGAGACCGCGTGCTTCTCCATGTACTCGGACATGTCGATGCGCACCATCGCCTCCTCGTCGCCGAAGAGGAACTCGGCCAGCGTGCGCGCGAGCTCGGTCTTGCCGACCCCGGAGGGGCCGAGGAAGATGAACGAGCCGGTCGGGCGCTTGGGGTCCTTCAGGCCGGCGCGCGAGCGCCTGATCGCCTTGGAGATCACCTCGATCGCCGGGTGCTGGCCGATCACGCGCTTGTGCAGCTCGTCCTCCATCCGCATCAGCTTCTGCGTTTCGGCCTCGGTCAGCTTGAAGACCGGGATGCCGGTCCACATCGAGACGATGTCGGCGATCTCCTCCTCGCCGATCGCCGGGCGATCGACGCTCTCGCCGGACTCCCACTCTTCCTCGAGCTCGCGCTTCTTGTGGGTGAGCTTGCGCTCGGTGTCCCGCAGCGAGGCGGCCTTCTCGAACTCCTGAGCCTCGATCGCGGCCTCCTTCTCGCGCCGCGTCTTCTCTATTTCCTCTTCCAGCTCACGGTTGGCGGGCGGCGAGGTCATCGACTTGATCCGCATCCGCGAGGCGGCCTCGTCGATCACGTCGATCGCCTTGTCGGGCAGGAACCGGTCGGAGATGTAGCGATAGGCCAGTTCGCCGGCCGCCTGCAGCGCCTCGTCGGTGATCCTCACCTTGTGGTGCTGCTCGTAGCGGTCGCGCAGGCCCTTGAGGATCTCCACGCTCTGCTCGATCGTCGGCTCTTCGACGCGGATCTGCTGGAAGCGCCGCTCCAGCGCGGAGTCACGCTCCAGGTACTTGCGGTACTCGTCGAGCGTCGTGGCGCCGATCGTCTGCAGTTCGCCACGCGCCAGGGCGGGCTTGAGGATCGAGGCGGCGTCGATCGCGCCCTCGGCGGCGCCGGCGCCGACGAGGTTGTGAAGCTCGTCGATGAACAGGATGATGTCGCCGCGCTGGGTGATCTCCTTCATCACCTTCTTCAGGCGCTCCTCGAACTCGCCTCTGTACTTGGAGCCCGCGACCAGGGCGGCAAGGTCGAGCGTGTAGATCTGCTTGTTGCGCAGCAACTCGGGCACTTCGCCGGAGGTGATGCGCTGGGCCAGGCCCTCCACCACGGCGGTCTTCCCCACGCCGGGCTCGCCCACCAGGACAGGGTTGTTCTTCGTGCGGCGGGAGAGGATCTGCATGATCCGCTCGATCTCGGTCTCGCGACCGACGACCGGGTCGAGCTTGCCCTCGGCGGCCAGCTTGGTCAGGTTGCGCCCGAACTGGTCGAGCAGCTTGGAGGACTTCTTGCCCTCGCCACCGGCCGCGCCCGCAGCGGCGCCTGCCGGGCCTCCCTGGCGGCGACCGCCGGGCCCGGAGAGCATCCGGATCACCTCGTTGCGGATCTTCTCGGAATCGGCGTCGAAGTCGAGCAGGATGCGGGCCGCGACGCCCTCGTTCTCGCGTACGAGCCCGAGCAAGATGTGCTCGGTGCCGATGTAGTTGTGGCCGAGGGACAGCGCCTCGCGCAGCGCGAGCTCGAGCACCTTCTTCGCACGTGGGGTGAATGGGATCTGGCCCGAGGTCACCTCCTCGCCGGAGCCGACGATCCGTACGACCTGCGCGCGAACGCGCTCGACGGTGATGTCGAGGCTCTCCAGCACACGCGCGGCGAGACCCTCCTCCTCGCGCAGCAGCCCGAGAAGGATGTGCTCTGTACCGATGTAGTTGTGCTTGAGCGTTCGCGCCTCCTCCTGCGCGAGAACGACGACCTGCCTCGCCCGTTCTGTGAATCGCTCGAACATGATGGGGCTTCCCTTCCTGCGACGGCGCGTCCCTGGTCCGGGGACGCCTCAGTAGCCGCTTTTGCGGTTCATCGGCGCCTGCAAGCCAGTCTACCAACAGCCCACCCGGCAGTTCCGGGGTAGCTCCGTTAGCTTTCCTCGGTAGATCGCTGGTCAGGTCACGTGGGCGTCGCAGATCACGTTCGCATCGCCGGGAACAGCACGACCTCGCGAATCGAGAGACGATCAGTGAGAAGCATCACAAGCCGGTCGATGCCGAGTCCCACCCCGCCCGTGGGGGGCATTCCGTGCTCCAGCGCCTCCAGGAACAGCTCGTCGTGCGGCTGGGTCTCCTCATCGCCTTCGGCCGCCAGCTGCCGCTGCGCCTCAAAGCGGACGCGCTGCTCGTCGGGGTCGGTCAGCTCGCTGAAGGCATTGGCTATCTCCATCCCTCCGGCAAACGCCTCCCAGCGCTCGGCAAGACGCTCCTTGGAGCGATGAGCGCGCGCGAACGGCGAGAGCTCGATCGGGTAGTCGAGCACGAAGGTCGGCTGCAGCAGCGTCGGCTCCACGTGCTTTGAGAGCAGCTCGTCGGCGAGATGGGGCCAGGAGAGGCCGGCCGTCCTGATGCCCAGGTCGCGCTCGGCAATCGCGCGCGCCAACGAGGACACGTCCTCATGGGCCAGCAGGTCGATCCCAGTGGCTTGCTGCACGGCCTCCACGAAGGTGATCCGCCGCCAGGGCGGCGAAAATTCGATCCCGCCCGCGTAGCCGACGCTTCGGGCAGCCGCGGCGACCGCCTGCTCCAGCCGCTGCGCCTCGACCAGGTAGTCCGCGTAGGCCTCATACCACTCGACCATCGTGAACTCGGGGTTGTGCTTGGTCGAGATTCCCTCATTACGGAAGTCCTTGCCAAGCTCATAGACGCGCTCCAAGCCGCCTACGATCAGGCGCTTGAGATACAGCTCGGGCGCGATCCGCAGGTAGA
The DNA here is from genome assembly GCA_963790265.1 of uncultured Actinomycetota bacterium. GTDB lineage: Bacteria > Actinomycetota > Thermoleophilia > Solirubrobacterales > Solirubrobacteraceae > Palsa-744. Next base: position 969,628 of record CAWBNT010000001.1, on the reverse strand, counting down.
GATCGCGGTCCAGGACATTGTGGTGGGTGGTGAAGGGGCGGGCCAGCGCACCGCCGTAGAGCGGCTGCAGGATCGGCGTCTCCACCTCGACGAAGCCCTCCGCGTCGAGGTATCCACGGATGGCGGCGACGATCCTTGCGCGATCCATGAAGGCGGCGCGGACATCCTCGTTGGCGATCAGATCCAGCTCGCGGCGGCGGTGACGCGTCTCCACGTCGGTCAGGCCCGCATGCTTGTCCGGCGGCGGTCGCAGCGCCTTGCCGAGCAGCTGGAAGCTCTGCACGCGCAGTGTGGGCTCGCCCGCCTTGCGCGCACGCATCAGGGCGCCGTCGACGCCGATCAGGTCTCCGAGATCGACCTCTGCCAGCTGCGCGAAGGCCTGCTCGCCAAGCACGTCGTAGCGGGCGTGCAGCTGGATCTTGCCGGTGCGGTCGACCAGGTCGATGAAGGCGGCCTTGCCGGCCCCACGACGCGCGGCGACACGGCCCGCGATGCGGTGCACCTCGTCGGTCTCCTGACCCTCCTGGAGCTTGTCGCAGGCGAGCCCCACACCTGCGATCGGCTCCACGCCGGGATAGGCGTAGGGGCAGACCTCGTGCCCGGCCGCGCTGCAGCCGCTGCGCCTTGCTCCGGCGCTCTGCGATCAGCTCGGGCAGGCCGTGCCGCGACCCCCCGTCAGGAGCTTGCTGCTCAGTCCCGCTCACGGGAGAAACCTACTTCAGACCGACGTCGATCTTCGTGATCTTCAGCTTGCGGGCCGGGCCGCGCGGCACCTGCACGTCGACCGTGTCGTTACGAGCGCGACCGAGCAGAGCCCGGCCGACGGGCGACTCGTTGGAGAGCTTGTTTTCGTCCGGCTTGGCCTCCGCGGAGCCCACGATCGTGTACTTGACCGACTTGCCGGTCTTCTCGTCCTTGACGTGCACGACCGAGCCCACCTGCACGACGTCGGTGGAGAGGTCTTTGGGCTCGATCACCGTGGCCATCCGCAGCTTCTCCTGCAGCTGCGCGATGCGGCTCTCGAGCATCGCCTGTTCGTTCTTGGCGTCGTCGTACTCGGAGTTCTCTGAGATGTCCCCGAACTCCCGTGCCTCCTTGATCCGCTCGGCGACCTCGCGGCGCCGCTCGGTGGAGAGCGTCTGCAGCTCCCCCTTGAGCTTCTCCAGGCCTTCTGGGGTGAGGATGACGTCCTTCGGCATGTGACCCTCGATCGCGGGGAAATTTGAAGCCGGCGGCTCTCAAGCAAGCCCCGCACGCAGCAGGGAAGTGCCTCCGGAGAATGCCACGACGCCACCGTAAGGCCGCAGCGAGCGCAGGAGTATAGCGATGGCCGCCAAGGTCTCAAGGGGGACACTCAGGCGAGCATCGCGACGCCCGGGGAGACCTCGCCCGCGAGGCAGCCATGCAGCAGAGCATCCACCTCCTCGAGCGTGCGCGCGCGCTGCAATTCCTCCTGCAATGCCTTGGCGCCGGTGCGGCCAAGCCGAGCCGCACACGTACCACGGGTATGCCTTGCGCATCCACCGCGTGGCCCGCTCGGCGCCGAGATGCTCCACCGCAGCCGCGATCGTCCAGCGCAACTCGCCCATGAGCGCTCAGGCGTTGGCGCCAATGGCTCGGCACCAGCAGGCCCGAGAACAGCCAGGGGTTGCCGAGCGCACCGCGGGCGAGCATCACCGCGCTCGCGCCGGTCTGCTCGAAGGCGCTGATGATCTGGTTGCGCTCGCGCAGACCGCCCGAGAGGATCACTGGCGCATCCAGCTCGCTGACCAGCTGCGCCGCGAGCTCATAGTCCGGCCTGCCCTTGTGGTGGACGGCGGCAGAGCGGGGATGCAGCGCAATCGCCGCGACCCCGGCGTCTGCGACCAGGCGCTTTGCCAGCTCCAGGCCGGATGTCTCTCCCGGCCGGCGGCCGCTGCGCAGCTTCACCGTGACCGGCAGGCCGCTGCCCTGAGCAGCCGCCCTGGCGATTTCGACGGCGAGGTCGGGCTGATCCAGCAGCGCGGCGCCCGCCCCTGTCTTGCAGACCTTCGGCACCGGGCAGCCCATGTTCAGGTCGAGCGCGTCGGCGCCGCTGCGCGCGGCGCAGGCAGCCGCCGATCGCATCACCTCAGGGTCTGCGCCGAACAGCTGGATCGAGACCGGACCGCCGGCCCGCTCCTGCGGATGGATTCGAAGCATCTCCTCGCAGGTGCGAGCGTTGCGGTGATGGATAGCGTGGCTGGAGACCATCTCCGAGACCGCCATCCCGGCGCCGTAGCGCTTTGCCTGCAGACGCGTGAACCAGTTGCCGATGCCCGCCAGCGGGGCGAGCATCACGCGGTTCGGCACCTCCAGGGCACCGAGCTTCCAGCTATCGGTCAGCGCGGGGGGCATGCGGCAATTATGCGAGACCGAGCCGGCCGCGTCGAGTTGCCGCATGGCCGTTGCGGGATCGCGGGGCGCGACTTGTGCAGGCGCTCACCCGCCGCAACGCAGGCTCCTACTGCGCGTTGCGCTCGTGCAACAGCCTCAGGCCGGTGAGTGTAAGCAGCTCGTCGACCTGCTCAATCTCCTCGGTGTATGGCACCACGAGGCTGGCGAGGCCGCCGGTGGCCACGACCGAGGCCCTTGCCCCGATCTCGTCGTAGAGGCGGCGCAGGATCGCATCCACCGCACCGGCATAGCCGAAGACCACGCCGGAGCGAATGGCGTCGATCGTGTTCTTCGCGAGCACTGTTCGGGGCGGCGCCAACTCCACCTTCGGCAGGCGCGCGCCGCGCTCGGAAAGCGCGTCCAGCGAGATCTCTATGCCCGTCATCAGTGATCCCCCGACGTAGTCGCCCTGCTCGGAGAGCACGTCGAAAGTCGTCGCCGTCCCGAAATCGACGCATATCGCCGGGCCGCCGAAGCGCTCGCGCAGCGCGACGGCGTTGACCAGCCGATCCGCTCCCACCTCGCGCGGGTTGTCGTAGCGGATCGCAAGGCCGGTACGAAGGCCCGGCCCCACGGCGACCATCTCGTGGCCGAGGTAGCGCGTGGCCATCGCGGTCCACTCCGGCTCCAGCTGCGGCACGGTCGAGGAGACGATCGAGCGGTCGACGTCGGCGAAGGCGTAGCCGCGCAGGTCGAGCAGGTTGCGCAGTGCCGCGCCGAGCTCGTCCGCGGTCGACTGCCGCACCGTCGCAAAGCGCCAGTGCTCGACCAGCTTCGATCCCTCGAAGATGCCGAAGTGTGTCTGGGTGTTCCCCACGTCTACGACGAGCAGCACAGCGGCGCATTATGCTCTGCGCATGGGTTCAGGGTCCGGCTCGCGCCTGCAGAGCGCAGCATGACGGCAACGCTCTACGCGCTGCCGGGGTCGCATCCGTGTGCGGCGGTCGAAGTCCGCGCTGCGCTTGAAGGGCATTCCCTACCGGCGCGTGGACATGCTGCCGCTGGCTCAACTGGTGGCAGGTCCCGCTCTCTACGGCGGGTCCGACCGTCCCCGGGATGCGCGTTGATGGAGCGCGGATCGTAGGGTCGCGCGCGATCATGCGCCGGCTGGACCAGATGCAGGCAGAGCCCCCATTGTTGCCCGCGGGCGAGGCCGAGCGCGCGCGCGCGCTGGAGGCCGAGCAATGGGGCGACGAGGTGCTGCAGAGCGCTGTACGTCGGATCCTCGACGCCGGCTTCGTGCGGGCACCTCGCGCGATGGAGGGCTATGCCGCGGAGGCACACCTCCCGATCCCAGTCCGATCGATGAGGGCGCTGATGCCGCTGACCGCACGCTTGATGGCTCTCAGGAACAGTGCCCGGGAGGCCGCGGTCCGCTCAGATCTCGCTGCGCTGCCGCGCCATCTTCAGCGGATCGAGCAGTGGATCGACGGCGGTGACCTCGGCGGCGATCCACCCGGAGCCGCCGACCTTCAGATCGGCTCCTCGATCAGGCTGCTTTGGACGATCGCCGACCTGCGGCCGCTGATCGAGGCGCATCCGCGCGTGGCGGCGCTCAAGCGGTACTTTGCTCGCCCCCAGTCGGGCGAGATCCCGCTTGGCACTCTGCCGCCGCAGTGGTTGCCTGCCCCCTGAGGCAGCGGGCGCCCTCGGCACGACTTCGATCCAGTCGATGTGCGCCCCGCACAGCGTGTGCCAGCGCGCCGCGGAGACCGCCCAAAGATGCTGGCCCCCGGCGGCGCCGGACGGGGTGAGGAAGATCGCCTCCAGGTACGCTTCGCTGGCGCCGCCAGGCGCGAGGCTGAAGCCAGAGCGGAGGATGTCAAGCGTGTGCGACCCGGCTCTCAGATGGACCCGTATCGGGGTCATCGAGTCGGGGCTGTCGCCGTTGCCGCTCACCTGGCCACCGATCGCGGCGATGCGGCGGCCGTCGATCCGCACCTGCAGAGTCGGCATCGCCTCACCCTGTAGCCACAGGTCGTAGACGCCGCCGCGTGGCACGCGGAAACTGCTCCAGAGACGGCCTTCGCCGTTCATCACCAGCTCGACGCCCGAGTGAGACCACCCAGCCGAATGATGCACCCGAGCAAGGCTGACCTGGATCACATCCGGATGGCTGTCAGCGATCAGCTCCGCGCGATGGTTGCGGGCGACCCGTGCAAGCCGTCCGAGTAGCTCGCAGCTCGCCGGATGAGCGCCGTGGAGCCCGACCGCGACGAGCGCGGGACGCGCCCGTCGGATGCGCCCCCACACCTGGTAGTAGGTGCCCTGCCAGAGCAGGCGGTAGGCGGACGGAGGCCTATAGGGCAGGGGGTTCACCCGCGTGACAATCAGTGGATAGTCGGCAAGCGCTGTGGGGCTTGCGCGCTCGAGGTCGACCGTGTAGCCGTGGCCGTCGGTGCTCTGCACAAGCGCCGTGGGGGAATTGAGGAAGTCGGGACCGCCGACGTCGAGCGAGCGCAGCTCGTACAACGAGTATTCGTCGAAGTCGGTGAAGAGCGTCGGCCCCCGGTCCGCGAAGCGCGCGTTCAACGAAGCCATCTCGTCGTATCGCGCGGTGGGGGCCAGCGCCGATGCCCGGTACTGGACCGCATCCGAGACGAGCACCCCGCCTGCGATCAGCACCGCAAGCCCCGTCGCGAGCAGGCCCATGCCCCTGGCCCGCGCCGCCGCCACACCGGCCCAGGCGCAAGAATAACCACGGGCGAGGTCAACATCAACCCCTTGGCGTCCACCCATGTCGTGCCGTATGCCTCCAGCGCCAGCCACACCAACAGTGATCCCACCAGCCAGCCGCCAGCGCGAAGCGACGCTCGCGCAGGCCAGATGGACGACGCCGATCACGGCCGCCAGGCAGGTCACGATCAGGAGCGCGTAGGTGAGCGCGCCGCCGACTCCATGAGGAGGCGCAGTAGCTGCCGGCGAGCCACGTGCCGATCATCTGCCAAGGGTCGAGCGGCTCTGGAGGTTGCCGGGATTGGAGGTGCTGGCGATCGTCTTGGAGACCGCGAACGAGCTTGAGAAGCTGCGCCCAGGTGGGCCATGCGAGCACCAGGACGACAAGTCCCATCCAGCCGAGCAGCACCCCGGCCCTGCCGGCGTCCACCCGCCTCGGCGGATCCCCGCGCGACCCGCGATCGCCAGCAGCGCTAGGCCCATAAGCACCCACGCTCCGAAGCCCACCCCAAGCGCCGATATGCCCGCGGCGGCCAATATCGCGAACGGGATGCCCCCCGCGGATCGCCCGTCAGCCAGCGCCTGTGCCGCGACCAGCAGCGCCCCCATGCCGAGCAGCATCGGCAGTGCGGCTATCTCCTTCACCGAGGCGATCAGCTCGTACGCGTATACGAGCGCCGGCAGGTGGCGCTGAGCGCCGCCAGCGCCACCCAGCGTCCCCGGAGCCCAAGACCTTCGACGAGCAGCCACGCGGGACCTGCGCCAAGCGCCACCGCGAACGCGTTGAACGGCTGGAAGGCCCAGATCATCGGCAGGCGCAGCAGGACCGCGGTGGCGCCGAACAGCGTGTCGGCGCCGGTTGGATACCCGCTGTCGAAGTAGCCGTTTATGAGCTGCCCGTAGGAGTTGCGAAGGTCCAGGTGACCAAAGCTGCTGCCGTGGGAGATCAGGTAGTTGGCCCCGACCATATGTATCGCCGAGTCTGTGAGCGTCATGTAGGAGGAGAACGACGGCCTGCCCGCAAGCAGCACCGGCGCGATGGCGATCAGGTACGCCACCACCGCAAGCCCCAGCTGCCGCCCGCGCCGATGCGCGCACGCGGAGGGCAAGCGCGAGTGTCCTGACTCGATCCCTGCCGGCAAGCAGGCCGGCCAGCGCGACCGCGGCCACGACGTAGGGCGATGCCGGCGCCATCCAGGCGATCCAGGTCGTCAGCTGGGTCACCCCGATCAGCACCGCCATGCCGGCTACGGGGATGAGCGCACCCGGCAAGGCAGCTCGGCTGAGGCGATCTACGAGCAGCCCGGACCCGCGCAAAGCAGTGCCAGCGCTATCGGGTATAGAAGACGGTCAGCAGGATACATCCGACCAGCCGCCCCCGGTCCGATACCGGCCGCATCCAGCGACCTGCAAGCGGGCGACGCGCGCAAGCAAACCAGCGACAGCTAAGCGCGATCTAAACACCCGAGCAGACACCGCAGCGGCACGACCGCGATTGGACTACAGGGGCGAGAGGGAGCGGGTGCGCCCTCCCGGCCACGTCCATCTAGCTAGGACTTCGTTATCACCGCTCCGCTCGGCGAGAGCACGTACCAGAGAGCCCCGAAGGAGTTGATGCCCTGGCCGGAGATGTCGGCTTCGGCGGTGTCAGGCGTGTAGTAGTAGAGCGGATGGCCGGCGTAGGTGACCTGCTTGGTGCCGTCCGTGCGATTGATCGTGCCGAGCTTGGCGGCACTTGCCCCTCCTTGCGCCTTCGGACTGCCCGTCGTTGTCACGGGCGGCCATGCGCCTGCGCAGGCGCCGTAGCAGGCCGAGCTGGCTCCGTGGTCGGCGGCGAACATGTAGACCGTCAGCTTCTTCTGTCCCGCGGCGAGGATCGTGGTGCCAAGGACGGCGTTCGACTTGGTGCTCACGACCGTCGGACCGGCAGCGGCAGCGGTGCTGGTGGTCGAGGACGTGACGGAGCTCGCCGAGGAAGTGTTGGAGCTTGTCGAGGAGGTACCCGTGCTCGCGCTCGGTTTGCTGCCTCCTCCACAGCCGGCAAGCACTATCGCAACCGCGATTGCAAGGACTCCCAGCACGCCGGTGCTTGATCTTCTCATCGGACCTCCAGCTCGATCTTGCGTTTCAATGCGCCCAGCTCTCCGGGGCACTCTGACTGAACAGACCTCCTCGGCACGGCGATCCTTACACGACGGGGCGCTCTGCGCCCCGATCGGGCAGCATCAGCGGCGGCTCCGCGAAGCGCACCCCCTCCTCGATGGGCAGGCGAGCCAGCGCGTCCGCCAAGCGTTTGCCGGCGGGTGTCTGCATCTGGAAGTCCAGCTCCAGAGCAGGGATCAGCACAAAACGCCTGCTCATCACCTGCTCGTGCGGAAATGTGATCCGCTCGTGAGCCATCTCCAGATCGCCGAGCATCAGAATGTCGATGTCGATCGGCCTTGGACCGTGGCCGCAACCCGTCCGCGACACGGCCGAGCTCTGTCTCCAGACGCTTGGCCAGATCGAGCAGATCGAGCGGCTCGAGGGCGCTCTCGATCAGCAGGCAGGCGTTCAGGAAGCTCGGCTGATCGAGGATCTCGCCAACCGGATCGGTGTCGTAGAGGCTCGAGCAGCCGAGCACCTCGACGCCCGCCCTTGACAGCGCGTCCGTCGCCGCCTGCAGGTGCGCCCGACGCTGCCCGACGTTCGAGCCCAGGCCGAGCAGCCCCGTTCGCGCCAGCATCTCCCTTACTCGCCGGGCTCGCGCCAAACCTCGACAGAGACCTCGTCCACCGGCAACGGGATCGGGGGCTCGGGCTTGGCGGCCTTCACCCAGACCCCCTCCAGCGCGTAATCGCCAATGAGCCGATCGGCGATGCTGCTGCAGAGCCGCTCGAGCGTGCGGTGGGATCGTTGCTGGGCGATCAGCGTGACGAGCTGGCAGACCTCGGCATAGTCGACCGTGTCCTCGATCCGGTCGGTGGCCGTCGCATCCGTTTCGCCGAGCTCCAACCGCAGGTCCAGGACCAGGCGCTGCCCGACCTCGCGCTCGGCTGCGCTCACGCCGTGGTGGGTGTAGATGGACAGGCCGCTGATCTCGATCGTGACCGATTCGAGCGAGTCCCGTTCCTCGTCCTCCTCGCCGTCCAGATCCTCGTCCTCGGGCAGATCGGCCGCGGGCTCCTCCCGGTCGAGCGGCCCGCTGAGCGTCGGATCTCCCTCCCCCGCGCCTGGGTGCGCCCGCCGATCATCCTCGGCCCGATGCTCGGTCAGGCCGTCCTCTGCCTGCTCACGCTCGTGCTCGTCCATTCAAGGCCCAACGTAGCAGCCGCAAGCGCAAGCGCATCTCTGACGGGCGCGACGTCATGGACCCGAAACACACTGGCGCCACGCTCCAGCGCAAGCACGTTGGTCGCAATCGTGCCGGGCAGCCGGCTCGAGACGTCGATCGGTTGTTCCTGCCCCGCCGCATCGGCGGCCACGCGACCCAGGAAGCTCTTGCGAGAGGTCCCGACCACGAGCGGGCGCCCGAGCTGCGCCAGCTCTCCCAGCCGGCGGAGCAGCTCCAGGTTGTGCTCGGCCGTCTTGCCGAAGCCGATGCCAGGATCGAGCAGGATCTTCTCCTCTGGCACCCCTTCGGAGATCGCATAGCTCATCCGCTCTTCGAGGAAGGCCTTGACCTCCCAGACAACATCGCCGTAGCGGGGCTCCCGCTGCATCGTGCGCGGCTCCCCGAGCATGTGCATCAGGCAGCACTTCGCCCCGGCGTCCGCGATCACTGCAGCCATCTTCGGGTCGCCCCGCAGCGCGGTGACGTCGTTGAGCATGCTCGCACCGGCCGCAAGCGCTGCCGAGGCGACCGCCGTCTTGGAGGTGTCTATCGATATCTCCACAGCCGGCTGTCGTCTGGAGAGCTCCTCGATCACGGGCAGCACGCGTCGCAGCTGCTCCTCGGCGGGGACCGGCTCGGCGCCGGGCCTGGTCGACTCGCCACCGACGTCGATGATCGCTGCCCCCTGCGCCACCAGCTCCACGCCGTGCTCTATCGCGTCCCATGCGCGCAGGTAGCGCCCGCCATCGGAGAACGAGTCAGGCGTGACGTTGAGTACGCCCATCAGGGTAAATGCGGGGAAAGACACGATCCGAACGAGCGTATCGCCGTGCCTGGCCAAGCGTGGCGTCCTACGCGAGCAGCCGAGGATACGCACCGCCCACATATGTCAAGACACTCCCTGCGTGCGTATCGGCGTGCCTGACAAGGACGCCCAGACTCCCTGACGCGCGTTTCGGCGTGCCTGACAGGACGCAGGGAGCGTGGCGTCTCCGTACGCGAGCGAGGACGGGCACCCCTGCCACGTATGTCGAGACACCTCCCTGGCGTGCGTATCGGCGTGCCTGACAAGGACGCAGGGAGCGTCGCGTACTCCCCGTACGCGAGCGACCGAGGACGCCGTCAGGCGCGCCGAGACGCACGCCAGGCGCGCCAGGCTAGGTCAGCTCGGGGAGCTCGGGATCATTGCCGCGGATATCCGCGGTGCCGCCCGCAAGGCCCGGACGCGGGATCGGGCGCGGAACCTCACGCCCCGGCCGGCCGGCCGGGGACGGTGGCGGTGCGGGCAGCTCGGGCGCAGGCTCCTCCTCGGGGGGAACACCTCGCTCTCGCTCTTGCCGTCGAGCAGCCCCTCGAACTCGACCTTCTCGATCGTCTCCCGCTTGACGAGGACCTGGGAGATCGTGTCGAGCTTGTCGCGATGTTCGGTGAGGATGTCGCGGGCGCGCTGATGCGCCGATTCCACGATCCGCAGGACCTCGTCGTCGATCTCGCGTGCGATCTCGTCGGAGTAGTCGGGCTCGGTGGAGAACTCGCGACCGAGGAACGGCTGGCTGTGGTCGTGGCCGAACACGCGTGGGCCGAGCTTCTCGCTCATGCCGAAGCGCATCACCATCTGCTTGGCGGTCTGGGTCACCTTTTCGATGTCGTTGGAGGCGCCGGTCGTGATCTCACCGAAGATGATCTCCTCCGCGGCCCTGCCGCCGAGCGTCATCGCCATCGTGTCGTTGAGCTCCGCCCTGGTGGTCAGGAAGCGGTCTTCCTGCGGCAGGGAGATCGTGTATCCGAGCGCCTGCCCACGCGAGATCACGGAGATCTTGTGGACGGGGTCCGCGTACTCGAGATAGTGGCCCACAATCGCGTGGCCCATCTCGTGGTAGGCGGTGATCAGCCGCTCCTTCTCGCTCATCACCCGGGTCTTCTTCTCGGGGCCGGCGATCACGCGCATGATCCCCTCCTCGAGCTCTTCCTGACCGATCTCGCGGCGCCCGGTACGGGCGGCCAGCAGCGCGGCCTCGTTGATCAGGTTGGAGAGGTCGGCGCCGGTGAATCCGGGGGTCTGGCCCGCGAGTGCGTCGACGTCGATGTCCTTCGCGAGCGGCTTGCCGCGCGTGTGGACCTCGAGGATCTTGGCCCGCCCCTTGCGGTCGGGGCGGTCGACGGCGATCTGGCGGTCGAAGCGGCCGGGCCGCAGCAGCGCCGGGTCGAGGATGTCGGGCCGGTTGGTGGCCGCGATCATGATGATGTTGTCCTTGGCCTCGAAGCCGTCCATCTCGACCAGCAGCTGGTTGAGCGTCTGCTCGCGCTCGTCGTGGCCGCCGCCGAGGCCGGCGCCGCGATGGCGCCCGACGGCATCGATCTCGTCCATGAAGATGATGCAGGGTGAGTTCTGCTTGGCCTGCTCGAAGAGGTCGCGCACGCGCGAGGCGCCGACGCCTACGAACATCTCCACGAAGTCCGAGCCCGAGATCGAGAAGAAGGGCACACCGGCCTCGCCTGCCACGGCGCGCGCCAGCAGCGTCTTGCCGGTGCCCGGCGGGCCGTAGAGCAGCACCCCGGTGGGGATGCGCGCGCCGAGCGCCTGGAACTTCTTCGGGTTCTCCAGGAACTCCTTGATCTCGTGCAGCTCCTCGACCGCCTCATCCACGCCCGCCACGTCCCTGAAGGTGATCTTCGGCGAGTCGGCCGAGAGCCTCTTGGCACGCGACTTGCCGAAGGACATCACGCGCGAACCGCCACCCTGGACCTGGTTCATGATGAACAGCCAGAAGCCGAAGAACAGCGCGAAGGGGACGATGTAGGTCAGCAGCGAGATCCAGATGCTGCTTTTGTCCGTTTCGACGTTGAAGGCGACGCCGGCCTTTTCAAGCTTTTCGGTCAGCTTCGGCGCCACCGATGGCACGTAGCCGACTTCGTATTTTTCTTTGTTCTTCAGCGTGACTTCGACGGAGTTGCCTTTCTGCTTGATCTCCGCAGACTTGACTTCGCCTCCTGGAAGTTCCTTGCTGACGAGTGTCTGATAGGTGTGCGTCGGTTCGGTCGAATGGCTCGAGGAGATCAGCTTTGAGGCGAAGAACGCCAGCACGACCACGATCAGGATCGGGAAGGCTGCGCTCTTGAAGAAACGGCTCATCGGTGATCTCCTCATTGGCTCTGGCTCCGCCTCTGGGCGAGCTCGCCAGTGGTTCAGCGTACCACGGGCGAGATCACGCGCCGAAGGGTCAGTGGCCCTCCAGCGCCGCGACGTAGGGCAGGTTCCTGAAGCGCTCGGCGTGGTCGAGCCCGTATCCGACCACGAAGCGATCGGGAATCTCGAAGCCGACATAGCGCATGGGAAGCTGGACCTTGCGACGGTCGGGCTTGTTCAGCAGCGCACAGACCTCCAGCGAGCGCGGGGCGCGTGAGCCGAGATTGCGCATCAGATATTGGAGGGTCAGGCCGGAATCCACGATGTCCTCGACGATCAACACGTCTCTGTCTTCGATCGCAGCGTCGAGATCCTTGAGTATTCGCACCACGCCGGAGGAGTCTGTCGCCGAGCCGTAGGAGGCCACGGCCATGAAGTCGACCTGAACGGGCACCTCGATCTCGCGCATCAGATCGGAGATGAAGAAGACCGCGCCCTTCAACACGCCGATCAGCAGCGGCGAGCAGCCGGCGTAGTCCTTGGTTATCTGCACTCCCAGCTCGGCCACACGCCTGCGGAGATCGTCCTCGGCGACGATCACCTCGCCGACACCCGGCTGCTCCCCTTCCGCGACGCCCAGACCGCTCGCGTGGGCCGGCACGGTGCTCTGATGGCTGCCCACCTCTGGCAGTTTATAGCTCTGCTCTGGATCCATCGTCACTGGAGTCGGGCAGCGGTCGATGCTCTTCAGGGTTCGGGCGGACGGCCGAGCACATAGATCGCCATGTCCCACCAGCGACCATCTGCACGATGGCTGCCTCGGCGTAATCCACAGGGCGTTGCGCCGAGGCGCACGGCGACGCGCTGGGAGGCGAGGTTCTCGGGCAGGATCGCCAGCTCGATGTCGACAAGTCGCAGAGCTTGGAATCCCCAGGCGCACAGCAGGCGCGCGGCGGCCGTCGCCAATCCTCTACCGCGGGCGCCAGGAGCAAGCCAGTATCCCAGGGCCGCACTACGACCGTCGTCGCTGAAGCGGACGAGGTTTACGTTGCCAAGCGCGACGTCCAGGCTCGCCTCGGTGATTGTGAGAGCGATGGCTCTGCCCGCTGAGCGACCTGCGGCCACGCGCGCGACCCAGCGCTCTGCGGCCGAGCGCTCGTATTCCCACGGCACCGAACTGAACCGGCACACGTCGGGATCGCCACACACGGCCTGGAGTGCCGGAGCATCGTCCATGCGCCAGTCACGCAGAACGACCTCATCGTCCTCCAGCACCAGGGATGCGGGTAGCGTCGGCATGCTACGCACACGTCCCGGCAACGGCACCGTGCGCTCCGCGGTCACACATCTCGCCCGATCCGTGGCGGGAGCTTCACCATCGAGAGCCTGCCCTCGTCGATCACCGCGCCGACAAGGCCGCCGACATGCAGCTCCGCTCGGCCGCCGCGGCGCCCGAGCTGCACGAGCTCGTCGACCCGCTCGCCGGCCTGAGGCACGAGAGCGTCGCCCGCCTGCTCGGCCAGCCGCACCACGACCATGCGCGCCAGCGCCGGCGGCAGCGCGGCCAGCCGCTCCAGCGCAATGCTCTGAGCGCCTGCGAGCTCCTGCTCGACCAGCCCGTCGAGCATCTCGGTCTCCTGCCGCAGCAGTTGCGCGGTGCGCAGCACGTTCGCCTCCGCGGCGGGGTGGATCTCGCGCAGCGCCGGCAGCAGGCGATGCCTGACCCTGTTGCGAGCGTAGCGCTCGCTGAGATTGCTCTCGTCCTCGCGCCAGGAGAGGCCCTGCGCCTGGCAATAGCGGGCGGTCTGCTCGCGGCTGATCGCAAGCAGCGGCCGCACGACCCGGCCCTCCCGGGCGCTCATCCCGAGCAGCGCACGCCGCCCCGGCGAGGCCGCGAGCCTGTAGAGGATCGTCTCCACCTGGTCGGAGGCGGTGTGGCCGACCGCGATCAGGGCGTCGTTGCGCCGCGCGATCCGCTGCGCCGCCTCGTAGCGCAGCGTGCGTGCCCACGCCTGCAGGTTGCCCTGGATCGGTTCCTGGCTCTCGCGCGCACGAACCAGCTCCAGGCGCACCCCGAGGCGCTCACAGAGCTCCGCGCAGTGGCGCTCGTCCTCGGGAGCCTCCGAGCGCAGGCCGTAGTTGACGTGCAGGGCACAGACGCTGGCGGGTCCGCAGAGCCTCACCGCGACGTCGAGCAGGCAGACGGAGTCCCGGCCTCCCGAGAGCATCGAGACCACCGCTCCCCCGCCGGCAAGCAGGCCACCGCAGCGAACGCGCTCCAGAATCGGCTCCGCGAACGCCTCATCCACGCCGTCTGGCCGCCTGGAAGAGCTCTGTCGGCTGCGAGAACCCCTTCAGGCCAACCTCGCCGATCCGCTCGAAGACGAGCCCATCGACGCCTGCCGCGGCGTCCACGACGGCACGGGTGACGAGCACCTCGCCGCCGCCGGCGCGGGCGACCACGCGCGCAGCCTGGTTGACCTCTCGCCCGTAGTAGTCCCCGTCGCGGTAGAGCGCGTCGCCGTGATGGACGCCGATCCGCGGCGAGGGCTCCGGGGTTCTGTCGCGACGTGTCCGCTGCGGGCGGCGTGCGAACCGCACCGACCAATCGGTCAACGCCACGGGGTCGGCGGCGACGATCATCACCTCGTCACCAAGCGTCTTGATCACGCGCGCGTCGGCCGGCAGAGTGCGGGAGACCGCCTCCACGAAGCGCTCGACGATCCCCACCGCCTCCTCGTCGCCACGTTCCTCGGTCAACCGGGTATAGCCGGCCAGATCGGCGAAGGCGATCGCCACGCGCATGCGTCCCTGCTCCTGGGCGTCGCCGTCGAGGTCGGCCTCGATGTGGCCGATCACATCCTGCTCGACGAAGTGGGAGAGCATCCGCGCGTGAAAGTAGTTCATCAGCGGCACGACGAAAGGCAGCAGGTCGCGCGTGAGCGCCTCCATCTCCCCCGCAATCTCGACGCCGGGCACCCCTGCGCGCATCAGCGGCTCGTGGACGTAGAGATGGAACAGCCGCACCTCGGCATCGGCGATCTGGGCGATCTGCTGCGCATAGACGCGCGCCAGCTGCAGCAGGGCGGGCAGCGGCAGGCCCGCGGCCAGGATCTCCGCCACGTACTTGAGCATCTGCAGGTCCTGATCGGAGAACGAGTCGATCGAGAGCGTGCTCGTGCCCATCGCCGTGTACAGGCGTTCGATCAGCTCTGTCCCGAGGCCGCTCGAGCGCGCCACATCTGCCAGCGAATGGGTGCCTGGCGAGCTCGGCAGCAGTTCGTCGAGGTAGCCGAAGACGAGGCGGCCGCTCTGGGTCGCATCCCGGATCTGCTCGATCGTGTAGCCCCGCTCGCGCAGCCTGGCCACGATTCGGACCTGGGAGGCTCCGGCGGGTGTCCACGCACCCTCGTGCTGGGGCACGAGACCCTCCTTGACCCAGCGTCGCACCGTGCCTGGGGACACTCCGGCACGCTCGGCGACGTGAGCGAGGGTCAGCTCGCTCACGTCGCGCCCCACGGCTGCCGAGCATTTCGCACAGCCGACCTCGAGGGCGTCGCCATGGCTGGCAGTCTAGAGTCGCCACGCAAGACGCGCCAAGCGCAGGACAGCTCCTGTCTTCGCCCTCCGCCGTCCCGCTGCCAGGTGCACAGAGGAGCCGGAGAGTCAAGAGCATGAACCGACGCGAGCCCATCCACATTCGTCCCACCGCACCGCTTGCGAGCCGGGCGCTGCTGCCGGGCGACCCCGGACGCGCGCTGGCGCTTGCACAGGCGCTGATCGAGCAGCCGCGCATGTTCAACCACCATCGCGGCCTCTGGGGCTACACGGGGCCGGCGATCGCCGACGGCCGGCCGCTGACGATCCAGAGCACCGGGATGGGCGGTCCCTCGGCGGCGATCGTCTTCGAGGAGCTCGTGCTGCTCGGACTCCGCGGCGCGGTCCGCGTCGGCACCTGCGGCGCGCTCGATCCCGCTCTGCAGCTCGGAGACCTCGTGCTTGCCAGCGAGGCGATCGCGAGCGACGGCGCAGGCAGGGCGCTCAACGACGGTGGGCA
Organism: uncultured Actinomycetota bacterium; assembly: GCA_963790265.1. Taxonomy (GTDB): domain Bacteria; phylum Actinomycetota; class Thermoleophilia; order Solirubrobacterales; family Solirubrobacteraceae; genus Palsa-744. The sequence goes on along the minus strand of CAWBNT010000001.1, from coordinate 954,040 downwards.
GCCCACCGCCGACCCGGACCTCACCGCGGCGCTGCGCGAGGCGGCAAGCCCGCATCGCAGCGGACCAGATCGTCAGCACCGACCTCTTCTACGACCCTTCCTCGCCTGAGCCCGAGCATCGCTGGCGCAGGGCAGGAGCGCTGGCGGTCGAGATGGAGGCGGCGAGCCTGTTCGCGCTCGGCGCCATCCACGAGGTCGCGGTCGGATGCCTGCTGGCTGTCTCCGATGTGTTCCCGGCGCCCGGCGTGCGCGAGCGGATCTCAGACGAGCAGCTGCTCGGTGTGGCCGAACGCATGGGCGCCGCGGCCGTCGCGGCGCTCGCCGAGCGCTGAGCTCGTCTTTTAGGGCTTCGGCTTGGAGCGGGCCGCCCGACTCGGGCTGGACGATCTCGCGGTCTTCGAGGTCGCGCGATTCCCGGAGCGCGCCCTGCGAGCGTGAGCCGCGCGAGCGCGTCGCGGGCTGCGCCGCCAGCGTCCTCCACCTTCGCCGCGATCGTCCCGAGCTGGCTCTCGATCGCCACTAAGCCGCTGGGCGGTGCTGCGATCGATCCGCGAGACGCCGTCCTCGATACCCTCCAGACGCTGGGAGAACGAGCGCAACCGCCGCGTGAGTCTTTCGATATCGGTCGCAGAGGGCAGGTTCAGCGCGCCCATCGCAAGCTCCTGGGCCTGCGCAGCCTTCTCGCGAGCGTCGAACGCGCGGCCGATCGCGCCGCTGACCACGGGGCTGTCGAGCAGGTCGGTGAGCGCGCGGCCGAGCCTGTCCTCGGCGCCGTTTGCGATGCGCCCGCGCAGTCCCCCGGCCCCGTGTTGATCTTCGTTCATCGACTGGCTCCTCGTCTCGCTGACAGACCTCCTAGAAGGATAGGCCGCGCGATCGCGACGCTCGCTCCCGCGGAGGCTGCCGGGAGGATACGGTGCCGCTGTGGCGCAGCGCATCTTCCCCTTCGTGCAGGTAGAGATGCCCTTCGAGCTCGGCGTACCCGACGGACGGTGGATGGTGCGCGCGCGCGGATCCACAGAGGTGCAGCGCGTCGTCGTGCTGGCAACGGTGCGCGGGCAGCGCGCGGAGCACCGCCAGCGCGGACGTCGGCCATCTGCGCCGCCCACGGAGCCGGAGCTTCCCACCGTGCCGGTGACCCGGGTGACGCTGGTCGCCCCAGAGCCCCTGGACGACGAGGCTGCCGCGGGTCATGGCTCGCCGGCATCGAGGTCGAGCAGGAGACAGACGCCGCCTTCCTTGCGCTCAACCGCCTGCTGGCGGCGCATCGAGTCGCGGCCGCCGACCCCTACGTCCACGAGGTCGCCCCTACGCAGGCGATCGCCCTGAGGGCCGGCTTCGGGACCGGCGAGCAGGTTGCGCAGGGACGCTGGCTGCAGGCGCGCGGGCTCCAGCTTGCCCATCCCCCCAGGTGGCGACGTGGACGGCGCGCAGCGATCCTGCGCTCTCAGGAGCGCCTGGCGAGCCTGCTCTCGTCCAGGCGCGGAGCGCTGCTCTGTGAGGAGCTGGCCCTGCGCGCACGGCTCGACCTCGATCTCGGCCGGCTCCCGCATGCGGCTGGCGAGCTGGAGCGCGCGCTCACGCTGGCGGTGGTGGAGCTCCGGTGGGAGCCCGGGCAAGAGCTTCCCAGGCGCGTCGAGGAGCTCCAAGAGTTGCGCACGGGAGTGAGCGAGGCCGCTGTCAGGTTCCTCGCGAATCCCGCCACAGATTCCAAGGAGCGAAGTGACCAGGACGCAGAGATCCTCGCTCACGCCCTCGCGCGCCTGGAGGCGGCCCTGCGGGCACGCGCCGTGGCGCTCGCGTGGCACTGAGCTCAACGCTCGGCACGCGGGCCGGCACGCTCGACCTGGAAGTCCGCGGCGCCGCTTCGCTCATTGAAACATTCAGTGCCAGAGCCGAAAGCAACTCAAGCAATCGCCCGGCCAACCGATCACCAAGTTGATGTCGGGTCATGGCGATCATTCGCGTTCCCAGGCACTCGCACCATCGCGGGCGACTCAGCCCGCCCCGAGCGCCGCCCTGCGCGCCCTCGGCGACGAGCTCAACGCACGCACCGGCGAGGTGGTGGACCGGATCATCGCGATGGTGGAAAGCTCGGGGAAGGTGCTCGACGCGCGAGTCGAGGACCGCTTCATGCGCGTGGGCGAAGTCTCGACGGTCGCTGTTGCGCGCTGGATGGCGGGCGGCGGCGAAGAGGCCGCGCGCGAGGTCGGGCGTGACTCCTCGCGCATCTTCGGGCAGTTGGGGGCGCAGCGGGACGCGCCGCTGAACGAGCTGATCAAGCGCTGCCTGCGCTGGCGCGATGCCGCGGCGGCGGTGCTGCAGGAGATCGCCGGGAGCGGCAGCTCGACCCGGCAGTCCTCGCGCAGGCGCTGCAGATGCTCCAGCGCAGCCTCGACGTCACGCTCGTGCGGATGGGCGAGTCCTTCGAGGCCGAGCGCAGGCGCGCTCACGAGGAGCTCGACCGCCAGCAGGAGGAGCTCTCCTTCATGGCCACGCACGACTCGCTCACGGGCCTTCCCAACAGGGCGCTGATCATCGACCGGCTCGGGCACATGCTCGGCCGCTCACGCCGGCACAGGACGCCGGTCGCGGCCCTCTTCATCGACCTGGACAACTTCAAGAGCATCAACGACTCGCTCGGCCACGCCGCGGGCGACGAGCTGCTCAGGGCGGTCGCAGCGCGCCTGCAGGGCGTCGTGCGCGAGAGCGACGCCCTCGGTCGCCTCGGAGGCGACGAGTTCGTCGTGGTCGCCGATGAGCTCTCGCTGGCCGCAGGCCCCGAGCTGATCGCCGAGCGGCTGCTGGACGCGCTCAAGCAACCCTTCCACCTCACCGGCCACGAGGACACCCCGCTGACGGTGACCGCGAGCGTGGGCGTCGCCGCCGCCGGCGGCGAGGGCACCGCGGGCGAGCTGCTGCGCGACGCGGACATCGCGATGTACCGCGCCAAGTGGGACGGCAAGAACCGCTACGTCATCTTCGAGTCGGCGATGCAGGACGCCCTGCGCAACCGGATGGTCCTCGAGATGGATCTGCGCACCGCGCTCGCCAACGACGAGTTCTTCCTGCTCTATCAGCCGACCTTCGACCTCGAGACGATGACCACGACCGGCGTCGAGGCTCTGATTCGCTGGGCGAGCCCGACAAGGGGCCTCGTACAGCCGGGAGACTTCATCCCGCTGCTCGAGGAGACGGGGATGATCGTCGAGGTGGGCAGATGGGTGCTGGAGAAGGCCTGCGCCCAGGGCGCGGCATGGCACAGAGCCGGCCACGACGTCGACATCGCGGTCAACGTCTCCGCGCGCCAGCTCGACAGCGACGAGCTGGTCGAGGACGTCCGGGATGCCCTTGCCCAGAGTGGCCTGCCCCCACGGGCCCTGACGATCGAGGTGACCGAGACGGCGATCATGACCAACGCGCAGGAAACCGCCCGGCGCTTGTCTGCCGTCAAGGAGCTCGGCGCCCGCATCGCGATCGACGACTTCGGCACCGGGTACTCCTCGCTGGCTCACCTCCAGCGTTTTCCCGTCGACTCCCTGAAGATCGACCGCTCCTTCATCGCAGCGCTCGCGGACGGCCGCGAGGCCGCGCAGCTGATCAGGACGCTCGTCCAGTTGGGCAAGGCGCTGTGCCTGGAAACCCACGCGGAGGGCATCGAGCGCCAGCAGGAGCTCGCGATCCTGCGTGAGCAGAACTGCTCAGGCGGCCAGGGCTTCCTCTTCGCCCGCCCGCTGGATGCAGGCAAGGCGGAGGAGTTCCTCGCCGGGCGCCGCCCGGTGCGCCCGCCGCGCGGCGCCGCAGCCTAGAATCTGCCGCGTGGAGCCCACGCAAACCGCAGTTGGCACATGGAGCGGAGGGCGCTTCATGCACTTTGGGCAGGAGATCTCCGAGCAGCGTCTGTGCCACCTTCTGCGCCCCGGTGACGGCATCGACACGCTCATCAGCGCCGACGTATACGGCGAGGGCGCCGCGGACAGCCTGCTGGGCGAGGCGATGGCAGGCGTTGACCGCGATTCCTTCTGCCTGATCGGCGCGATCGGCCACGATTTCTACGAGGGGCAGCGCGAAGGCGCGAAGGGTTTTCCGCGCTTCACAGATCCGCACCTGCGCGATGCGTCCGGCTACTCCGCATACATCAGGAGCGCGACCGAGCGCAGCCTGCAGCGGCTGCGCACCGATCACCTGGACCTGCTGCTTCTGCACAACCCCGACAGCATCGGGTACTCCAGCGAAGCTGTCTGGGATGGGATGCAGGCGGTCCGCGAGGCGGGCCTGGCAAGCGCGATTGGCCTCGCGCCGGGCCCTGCCAACGGCTTCACGCTTGACCTGATCGACTGCTTCGAGCGCTTCGGCGATGCTGATCGATTGGGCGATGATCATCCTCAGCCCGATGGAGCCCTGGCCGGGGCGCCTGGTGCTCGAGGCCGCCGATCGCCACGGCGTCTCGCTGATCACGCGGGTCGTGGACTATGGCGGCATCTTCCACGGCGACGTGCGCCCCGGCCACGCCTTTGCCCAGCGTGACCACCGCGCCTTCCGTCCCGCCGGCTGGGTGGAGAGAGGCTGCCAGAAGCTGGATGCGATGGCGCCCTACGCCGAGCGCCACGACCTGACCACGCTGCAACTGGCCTGCAGCTGGAACCTCGCTCACCATGCGGTCCGCTGTGTGGCGCCGACCCTGATCCAGGAGCAGGGGCAGGACGCGCGACCGATCGAGGAGAAGCGGGCCGACCTCGCAGGCGTGCCTGTCCTCAGCCCCCTGAGTGGGTCAGAGGTGCGAGAGCTGGCTGCGATCGGCGACAACGCCGGATCAATGGTGCTCAAGGGCGCAAGCGCCGACTACGAAGGCGAGCCGGCACCCGATCGGTGGCAATTGAGTGAGCGGCTGCGGGATCTCGCGGCTCGCTGGGAGATCGCGCCCGAGCGCGATCTTGCCCACCTCACCTGAGGGCCTATCTCAGCAGGTCCGCAGACCAGGATGCTGCTCGACCCAGCCCTTCGGGCTGTGTGCCCCCGGCACATCTGGCGGCGTCCTCAGGCTCAGCGCCCGCTGAACCGCGCCTGCCGCTTCTCCAGGAAGGCGGAGATGCCCTCCTTGGCGTCATCGCTTGCCAGCACGCGCCCGAACGCCTGCTTCTCGGCCTCGATGCCCTCGTCGAGATCGCCTGCGCCCGAGACCGACTTGATCTGCTCCACGGCGAGTGGCGCCTGTCCGGCCAGCTTGCGCGCCCACATCAGCGCTGTGTCCAGCAGCTCGTGGTCGTCCACTACGCGATTGACCAGACCGAGCTCATATGCCTCGTCGGCGAGCACCGGCTCTCCGCTCAGGTTCATCTCCAGCGCCTGCGCCTCTCCCACCAGCCGCGGCAGCCGCTGGGTACCGCCGAAGCCCGGGATGATGCCGAGCTTGATCTCCGGCTGGCCAAAGAGCGCCGAGCGGGCGGCGATCCTGAAGTCGCAGGCCATCGCGATCTCGCAACCGCCGCCGTAGGCAAGCCCGTTCACTGCCGCGATCGTGCTCACCGGGCTTGCCTCCATCTCGCGCAGCAGCCCGTGCATGCCCTCCAGCAGCTCGGCTCCGGCCCGCTCGTCCATCTGCGTGAAGGCCTTGATGTCCGCGCCTGCGCAGAACAGGAACGGGTTGGAGGAGGCAATGATCAAAGCCTTGGCCTCCGAGGCGCGCACGCGCTCCCAGACCGCGCGGAGATCCTGCACCACCTGCGGCGAGATCGAGTTCATCTGCCCGTTGGCAAGCCAGGCGATCGCGACTCCGTACTCCCGACTCTCGAGCTTCACGACCGCCGCCGACTGGTCGCCGTCGGGCTTGGCGTATGCATAGAAGCCCTGGCCGCTCCTGGCGCCAAGCCTTCCTTGAGCCACCATCCGACGCAAGATCCGTGGCGGCGCGAAGCGCTCGCCGTGGCGCGCCTGCGCCTGCACCATGCGCTCCAGCACGACGTCGAGCCCTTCGGCATCGGCCTTCATGAACGGCGGCATCAGACCCCGGCGCGGATCCAGGCCGGCGCCGGCCATCATCCCGAAGTCGATGTCGCGGTGGGTGGCCACCCCCTCCTGCAACACCAGGCAAGCCTCGGAGAGAGTCTTCAGCGAAAGCATCTCGACGAGCTCCTCCACGTCCGGGTCGGCCTCACCGCGAACATTTGCCTCCCCCTGCGGGCTGTAGAAGCCATCGCCGCCGCTCTTGGCGCCGAGGCGACCTTCGGAGACCAAGCGGCGCATCGACCGGGGCACGTAGAAGCGGTCGTCTCCGTAGGACTCGGAAAGGTGCTCCGCGACGTGCAGGACAGTGTCGAGGCCGAGCAGGTTGATGAGGAAGTACGGCCCCATCGGGACCACACCGGCCGCGCCGACGCCCTCGTCGATCGCCTTGATCGAGAGGCTGCCGTCCTCCTGCTCTCGCCATATCTCGGACATGCCCGCCGTGAGGATGCGGTTGACCACGAACCCCGGTACCTCGGCGCATAGGATCGGCTGCTTGCGGATCGCCTGCGCGAAGGCCACGGCGCTCGCCAAGCGTGCCTGAGGAGGTGTCATCTCCCTCCACTATCTCGATCAGTGGCATCAGCGACGCCGGGTAGAAGTAGTGGAAGCCAACGACCTTCTCCGGGCGAAGAGTCGCCTGCCCCATCTCCGAGATCGAGAGCGATGAGGTATTGGAGGAGAGGACCGCATGACCGGGCGTGACGGCGTCCAGCTCAGCGAAGACCTGCTGCTTGATCTCCATCCGCTCGGGTACCGCCTCGATCACGAAGTCGACGTCGCCGAAGCTCTCATAGACGACCGTTCCCTCGATCCGATCGATCACCTCCTGCACCTGGGCCTGCGCCTGCTCCTCGGTCAGCTTGCCTCTCTTGACCAAGCGCGCGACCTGGCCCTCGGTGACTTTGCGCGCCTCCAACACGCCGGCCTGGACCAGTTCCTCGTTTACGTCCTTGAGCACAACGGGGATGCCGGCTGCGGCGATCGTCTGGGCGATCTGACCGCCCATCGTGCCTGCCCCGACCACGGCAGCCTTGAACACGAACATGCTTCTCGCTCTCTCTTGTCTGGTTGACGGGCGCGCGGGAGCCTAGCGCTGCCCGGCCGGACTCGATTCCGACCGGGCGCGCGGCGAGCGCAGTCGCTCTGCCTAGGCTGCGGTGGGCTCTGCGGCCCTGCGCGGCAGCAGCGTCTCGCGGGCGATCACCAGCCGCTGGATCTGGGAGGTGCCCTCGTAGAGCTGCATGATCTTCGCATCGCGGAAGAGCTTCTCCACCGGGTACTCCTTGATGAAGCCGTAGCCGCCATAGATCTGCACCGCTTCGGTGGCCGCCTTCATCGCCGCGTCGGCGGCGAAGCGCTTGGCGTGCGAGGAGACCAGCGTGTTACGTTCGCCGTTGTCGAGCATCGCAGCCGACTTCCAGGTCAGAAGGCGCGAGGCTTCGATCTCGGTCGCCATGTCGGCGATCATGAACTGGATCGCCTCGTGCATCGCGATCGGCACGCCGAACTGGACGCGTTCCTTGGCGTACTCGCTGGCGAACTCCAGCGCCGCCCTGGCGATCCCAGTGGCCATCGCCGCCACGCCCGGCCGCGTGCGGTCGAGGGTCATCATCGCGAGCTTGAAGCCCTTGTTTTCCTCGCCGAGCAGGTTCTCGGCGGGGACCTCGACGTCGTCGAAGGAGATCGTGGCGGTGTTGGAGGCGCGCTGACCGAGCTTGTCCTCCTTCTTGTCCACGACCACGCCCCAATCGCGCTCGACCACGAAGGCGGAGATGCCGCGGTGGCCGGCGTCCTTGTCGGTCTTTGCGTAGACCGTGTAGTAGTCGGCGTAGCCGCCATTGGTGATGAAGCACTTGGAGCCGTTGATGACGTACTTCTCGCCCATCTTCACGGCGGTGGTCCGCATCCCGGAGACATCTGAGCCGGCGTCGGGCTCGGTCAGGCAGAAGGAGGCGAGCTTGAGCTCCTCGGTGACCATCCCGAGGTACTTGCGCTTGATCTCCTCGGAGCCGCCGAGGGCGATCGGCGCGGTGGCAAGGCCGTTGCAGCCAAGCGTCGTCTGGATGCCTGAGCAGCCCCACGAGAGCTCCTCCTCGATCAGACAGCCGTCGAGGTAGCCAAGTCCCGGGCCGCCGTACTCCTCGGGGATGTGGGTGTTCATCAGACCCACATCCCACGCCTTCTGCAGAATTTCCTGCGGCCAGGTGCCGTCCTTGTCGTACTCCCAGGCGACGGGCCTGATCTCCTTCTCGGCGAAGTCGTGCGCCATCTCGCGCAGGTTCTTCTGCTCGTCGGTGAGCGTGAAATCGACCATTTCCTGTCTTTTCTCCTCGATTGTGCGGTCCCGAGGACCGGCCGGTCGACTGCCGGGGACGCCGGCGCGTCGCCGCGCTTGGGATCTAGATTGACTAGTCAGTCAACCGTGCCAAGGGTAGCGGAGCAGCGGCCTGCGCACAAGCCGAATGCGCCCGCGGTCGCTCTTCAGCGCACCAGGAAAGGCCCGCTGAACGCCGAGCTCTGAGCGCCCGTGACCGCGGCAAGCACCCGATAGGCCCCCTTGCGCCTGTGGATCACGATCTCGTACGAGGATCTATCGGGCCCATCGGCGCGCAACACCGCGCCGCCCGCACGCGTTTCGCGACCGTGTTCGAGGCGCATCACGCTCACTGGCATACCGTTCTCAGCAGGGGTGACGGTGCCGTAGATCCTCACGCGGTGGCGATGTCTGGTGTGCGCGTGGTGCGCTTGCACCAGCACCGCGACGGTCTCCGTGACGACCGGGCTGACCACCGCTGGCTCGGTGGTCGTCAGCACCCGATACTGGCTCGCGAGACCGAGGTCCAGCACCACGAAGGAGAACCCGCCGGTCGCGCTCGTCAACTCCGCGTTGCCAACGTCAGCGAAGCCCGCCGTGAACGGAAAGGCGCTTACCTGCAGCACCACCTCGCGGTCGATATCGCCTGTGCCCGACAGCGTGCCCTGGACGGTCACGGGGCCGCCGAAGGAGACAGGATCGGGCGACGCGACGATCTGCAGCGAGAGTGGCACCTTCGTGGTCTTCAGGGAACGGTCAGAGCCGAGGGCGGTACCCGCCCCGCTCACAGCTACGAGCCGGTAGTGGTAGATCGTGAGCGGGGAAAGCCCGGTGAGCGCCGCTCTGACCGACACCGAGGAGCCACCCGCGCCCGCTTCAGATAGCGGGGTCTGCAGCCCGTAGGCGTCCGTGGGCCCGTACTGGAAGTAGTAGTAGGTGGTGCTCCCCCGCGGATCGACCAGGCCTGTGAGGGTCGCCGAGCCGTACCCGACCGCAAGCGCAGAGCCCGTCCGCACCGTCGGCTTCTCAGGTGCTGTGCGGGCGAGCGCCACACCACCGGTCAGGCACAGGGCGAGGCTCGCGCGGCGAAAGCCATCGTCAACCGACCCACACGCTTGCCACCCCACGTTCGACCTGCGCGACTCCACGAGTCCTCGCCCCACGCACCTTTGCAGCTCATCACGCCTCCTACCGCCGATTTGCACGTTCCCAGGTTATCCAGCTGAGAAAACACACCAGCAGCTCGGACGACTCGCCACATTCATGGACGTCGGTCAGCATGCGAACCCTGCCGCACCCTGACGGGTGCTGCGTATGCATCGTCCCGATCGGGCACAATCGGTACATGGGCAACGGGCTCATCGACCTCGTGGTCGCGATCGTCGCGCTCTGTGGCGCGATCGTGGCAGTCGGAATGCTCAGTGGGGGCGCCCTTGGCAGCCTCTATGACCGCATTGGCGAGAGTGGCGGCTCCTCGGCCTCCGGGCAGCGCCCGGAGCCGCGCCCCGGCTCGGCCGCCGCGATTGCCGAGCGCGATCTGGAGGTCAGGCAGATGCTGCAGGCCCGCAGCGAGCGCCGCATGCGTCGCGGTCAGGCGCCCATCGACCTCGACGCCGAGGTCTCGCGACTGCTCGCGGGTGGCACCAGCGCCCACCAGGCAGCTGATTTCGATGGCACCGCAACGGCAGAGACCCGGCGCCGAGACCCCGAGCTCGTGGAGGAACTTCGTCAGCTCGCCGAGGCGCGCAATCAGCGCAGGCTGCGTCGCGGAGAGGCACCGCTCGACGTGCGCGCCGAGGTGGAGCGCGCACTCGCCGAGCTCGACGTCTGACCGTGACCCAGACGTCTGCACGCGCCTGTCGCGGCGCTCGGGTATAAACGCGCTGTGACCGATGCACGGCGCTTCGATCTGGAGGATCTGCTGATCCGCCCAGGCACCTACTTCAATACCCAGACCGAGGTCCTGGTCGTGGTCGACGACTCGCCCGAGCTCGACCGAGAGATATTCAACCGCGAGGAGTTCGACGGCGCCGAATGGGTCCTCATCTCCGACGAGGCGCCCCTGGACGAAGCGCTGCGTGAAGAAGCGCTCGAGCGCTTCCAGGTTGCTTACCAGAGCGGAGCCGGTCACCTCGCCGAGGAAGAGCAGGATGAGGAGGACGAGGAGGAAGAGGACGATCTCGAGCCAGACGAGGACGAGGCCGAGACCGAATAGCCGACCCCGATCGCCGGGCCGACCGCAACAGCAGCGACTGCCCCCGTGTTTCGGGCAGGTGCGCCTCGTAGCCTGCGCCCTGTACAGCATCTTCAACCGCCGCCTGCCGGTGCGGACCACGCGTAGGATCCCGCTCGTGGCCAAGGCGAGCCCGGTGCGCAGATCGCGACGGCTGATGGTAGGACTGCTCGCGCCGATGGCGCTCTGCTTCGGGCTGCCAGCCGCCACGTGCCCCGCCGCGGCCAGCGCGCAAGCTACGAGTCAGCGTTTTCAGCAACTCTCGGCGCAGCTGGCGCCGCTGCCTGGCCGAGCGCGCCCCACCTCGATCACCAGCAGTGGTGGCCATGCCTCACAGGCAAGGATCGCCTCGGCACACGCCGCCGCCCCACCGGTGCTCGTGGCGATCACGCGCCTGCGCCGCAGCGGTGCGATCGCGGCAGCCGCTGCGACTCGCTACCGCACCATCTACCTGGAAGCGCAGCGCACGCTCTCGCACCTCTCCGGCACCAGGCACACAGAACTTGCCGCAGTGCTTGCCAACGTGCAGCAGATGCAGGCCGCAGGCGAGATGACCGCCTCTCGCCTGCCCGAGATCTTCCTCACCGTGCAGCGCAACAGGGAATGGTGGTCGGGCGGCTCCCTGCTCTCATATGGCGCGCGCGTCTCCTTCCCGGGCAGTCGCCTGGTGTGGGAGTACTACAACGGCCAGGGCATAGAGCTGCAATGGCTGGCGACCTTCGGCGAGGCCAACGGCTACTACCTCTCCGGCAACCAGGACGCGGCGCTGCGCCAGGTGCTCGAAGAAGCCTCGGCGCTCGCGGTGGACCGCGCAGGCGGAATCGCCTGGGACTATCTCTTCCACTTCGACGGAGGCAGCCCGCCGTGGACCAGCGGGCTCTCCCAGGGAACCGCGATCCAGGCCCTCGCACGAGCCTCCCAGCAACTGAACGACCCAGCGTTCGCTGCCACCGCCGAAGATGCGCTCGGGATATTCCAGACACCGCCCCCCGCCGGCATCCGGCTCCAGATCGCCAAAGCCTCGGCCGGCATCCCGGCGCACGTTCACTACCTGGAGTACAGCTTCGCCCCGACCGAGCGGATTCTCAACGGCTTCATCCAATCCCTCAATGGCCTCTACGACTTCACGAAGATCACGGGGTCCGCAACCGGCCTCAGGCTGTTCGAAGAAGGCGACGCCAACGCCCGCATCGAAACCCCGCACTACGACACGGGCGCCTGGTCACTCTACGACCAGCACTCCGAATCCGACCTCGGCTACCACGAGCTATTGGCCGAATTCCTACAGGACCTCTGTGGACGCACCCGACAGGGACCTCCGGTCGCGACCGGCGGCACCCCCACCTCAGCCAGCTCCTCGCCACGCTCCGGCGCCCATCCCGCGCAGATCGCTGGTGACCAGATCTACTGCTCCACCGCGACACGCTTCTACAGCTACCTGCACACCCCGCCCGTCATCTCCCTGCTCTCCAAGACCCTGCCCGCGAACGCGCGCGCGGGAATCCAGTTCTCGCTTTCGAAGATCTCGACGATCAGCCTGACGGTGACCACACAGAGCGGCAGGGTGGTCGCGACCAACAGCGCGACCGTCGAATCCGGCAAGCCGCGCCTGCTCTGGGTAACGCCGAAGAGGGAACAGCACCTTCGAGGTGAACGCCACCGCGACCGACCTCGCGGGCAACCGCTCCTCCACGAGTGGACAGATACGTATCTCTGCACCCACGGGCTCACACCACGCCCCATCCGCTCACGGCAAGGGCGGCTAGCTCGAAGGAGCCGCCAGCCTCGCACCTACAATCGACGCGTGGACACGCACACGCAACGGTCGAGAGCTGGCGCGCAGGGATGAGCCGCCTTCTGCGCGCGTGGCGGAAGCTCGATGCCGAACAGCGCCTCGCGGCAAGCGCAGCGCTCGCCCTGCTGGTGACGATGTTCCTGCCCTGGTATCAGCAGAACGCGGTCGACCGGGCCGGGATCGTCAGCCAGGACCTCAACGCCTTCGCAGTGTTCTCGCTCCTGGAGGCGAGCATCCTGATCGCGGTGCTCTGCGTGCTGGCGCTGCTCTTCGTGCGCGCCGAGGGCCGCCCTCTGCGCCTGCCGGGCAGCGACGGCGGCGTGGTGCTCGGCGCGGGAGCATGGGCGTCGCTGGTGCTCGTGCTGAGACTCTTCGAGAAGCCGGGCGTGGAAAGCCACGGGATAGCGGCAGACGTCGGCGTCCAGTGGGGCATCTTCTTCGCCCTCGGCGCGGCTGGACTGCTCGGCTATGCCGGCCTGCGGATGCGCGCCGCGCGGCTGCAGCCGCCGTTGATCAGGGCCGCCCGCAGGCGCACGGCCGATGCATGGAGCGCCGCCGAGCGGGGAGACGCCACCGAGCGCTGGCCCTCACCCGGGCAGGAGACGGGCGAGAACGTGGCCGCGATCGCCCCATCCACGCCAGGTGGACGCCGCGCGGCGTCAGCGCGTCAGCATCTGCCGAGCAGAGCAGCCACGAACGCCTCAGCCACTCACCAGCTCTCCTTCGACGACGAGGCGCCAGGGGCGCATGACCGCGAGCAGCCGGCCGAGCCGAACTGACGGGACTGGCTGCGCAGCCGACCGCCGCGGCGAGCCTCCCTATCATCCCTGCCACATGGAGTCCCCCGCGCCGAGAACGATCGCCGACGTGGAGGAGGGCCTGCGCGCCGCCGGCTATCTCCCGAGCCGTTCCACCGCGCTCGTATCCCACCTCGCGGTCGCGCTCGGCAAGCCGGTGCTCGTCGAGGGACCCGCGGGCGTCGGCAAGACCGAGCTGGCCAAGGCGCTCTCGGCGATGCTGCAGCGGCCGCTCGTGCGCCTGCAGTGCTACGAGGGCCTGGACGAGGCGAAGGCTCTGTACGAGTGGAACTACCGCAAGCAGCTGCTTCGCATCCAGGCCAGCGAGGGCGAGCAGCAGACCGCCTGGGAGAGCCTGCAGGAGGACATCTTCGGCGAGGACTTCCTGCTCACGCGGCCGCTGATGCGCGCGATCGCCTCAGAGCAGCCTGTGGTGCTGCTGATCGACGAGATCGACAAGACAGACCAGGAGTTCGAGGCGATGCTGCTCGAGGTGCTCTCCGACTTCCAGATATCGATCCCGGAGCTCGGCGTGGTCAGCGCCCGCACCCGGCCGGTCGTGGTGCTCACCTCCAACAACTCGCGTGAGCTGACCGAGGCGCTCAAGCGCCGCTGTCTCTACCTCTGGCTCGACTACCCTGAGCTCGAGCAGGAGCTCGCGATCGTGCGCCTGCACGCGCCCGACCTCGCAGAGACGGTCGCGCGCCGGCTCGTGGAGCTGATCGGCATGGTCAGGGACCTCGACCTGAAGAAGCCGCCCTCGATCGCCGAGTCGATCGACTGGGCGCGGGCGCTGCTGCTGCTCGGAGCGCAGGACATCGACGCGGACCTCTTCAGGGAGACGATGGCCGTGATCGTCAAGCACCGAACCGACATGGACATAGTCGCCGAGCGGGTCGGCCTGAAGCTCGAGCAAGCGCAGGCCGCGACGGCCGATGCCTCCAGCGCCTGAGAGCGGGTCGCAAGGCCCGCCCATCCCACCCACGCTGCCCGCTCAGCTGCTCTCCTTCGGCGAGCAGCTGCGGGCGGAGGGCGTGGCGCTTGGCACCTCGGAGCTGCTCGACTGCTTCTCGGCGCTTTCGCAGGTGAGCTGGAGCTCGCAGGCGGACTTCAAGGAGGCGCTTGCGGCCACCCTGGCAAAGTCCCCTGAGGACCGGCGTACCTTCGAGCGCGTCTTCGAGCGCTTCATGTTCAGGGCCGTGGAGGCGCAGGCAATCGACCAGCGGATGGCCGAGCAGCTGGGCGAGGGCGAAGCCCACGGCATGCAGGATCTCTCGGCGAGTGAGCTGGAGAGGCTGCGCGAGCAGATCGCCGCGGTGCTCGCGCAGGGCTCTGAGGGCGCGCTGCGCGACCTCGCGCTGCTGGCGATCGCCGCCTTCTCGCGTGAGGCGGAGGGCTCAGGCGTGATCGGCGTCGATGTCCAGCGGATCCGCAGGGCGCTTGGCCTGCGCGCCGAGCAACAGCCCGACCCGCCGGGAGCCGACCCGCGCCGGAGCGGCATCTCCCGCGCAGGCGCTGCGCCGCTTCGAGGCGCTGCTGCGTGAGGAGCTCGAGCGCGCCCAGGCACGCCGCAGCCAGCGTCTGCCCCCCGCCCGGCCGCTCAGCGAGCTCGACCGTGCGCTGCCCTCCGGCCCGCTGGCCGATCTGGCCGCCGTGCACCGCGTCGTCACGCAGCTGCGCAGACGCCTTGCAACCCAGGGAATGCAGTCCCGCGGCCACCGCCGCCACGCCCACGTCGACGTTCGCCGCACGATGCGGGCCTCGCTGCAGACCGGCGGGGTTCCGGTGGAGTTGAAGTACCGCCCTCGGCGTCCCAGGCGCCCCGAGATCTATGTGCTCTGCGACGTCTCCACGAGCGTCACCTCCGCCTCGGTCTTCTTCCTCTCGGTGCTCCACGCGCTCCATGACGCCTTCCGCAAGATGCGCTCGTTCGTCTTCATAGAGCGGGTCTCGGAGGTCACCGACGTCTTCGAGCACGAGCGCGACTTCAGGACGATCAGCGAGAAGATCGGCAAAGACGCGGGAGTCGCAGACATCTCCGGGTACACCGATTACGGCCGCGTCTTCAGCGAGATGCTCGCGCTGGTAGAAGACGACCTGCACCCGAAGGCGACCCTGATCGTGCTCGGCGACGCGCGCACCAACGGTCGCGATCCGCGCGCCGACCTCTTCGGCCAGATTGCCGCCAAGGCGGGGCGCACCTTCTGGCTCAATCCCGAGCCGCGCCTCTACTGGAACTATGGCGACTCGGTGATCGCCGCCTACGAGCGTCACTGCACGGCGTTCGAGTGCTGGACGACCGCGCAGCTGGAGGACTTCGTGCGAGCGCTGACCAGGCCCGTGACCGACGCGCGTTGAACCTGCACGGCGATCAGGGCTTCGGCATCGATGAGGCCCCTCGCCTGCCACGGTCCCCGGGCCGGCGCATGGCAGATCCTGCCCACTTTCAGGCTCAGGGCTATCAGAGCCCCCTGTACGAGATCGCGCCGCCGGCGATAGGATGGCTGGAGAACAGGGGGGCTGACGGGATAGGTCGGCTGAGATGGCGCCCTGGAGCTGCGACTCGCCTGGCGCCGACCCTTCGAACCTGTGGGGTAATGCCCGCGAAGGGAGCGCAGTGCCAACCAGAGCGCAACAGCTGATGCGACCGCCGGCCGCGACGGAGCCGCGGGCAAGCGCAGAGCAGGCGGATTCAGGCGCGGTCCGCGTAAGCCACGTCAGCCACCGCTTCACCGACCGCTCCGGCAGGATCGTTCAGGCGTTGCGGGACGTCTCGCTTCACGCCGGGCAGGACGAGGTGCTCGCGGTGGTCGGCCCCAGCGGCTGCGGCAAGACCACGCTGCTGGAGCTGGTCTGTGGCCTGCAGAGCCCCGATACCGGCGCCATCACCACCGCACCCGCCGCGCTCATGCCCCAGCGCGACCTGCTGCTGCCCTGGCGCAGCGCACTCGACAACGCCGCCATGCCGCTTCAGATCGCCGGCCTCCCGCGCAGTCAGGCTCGCGCGCGAGCGCTGCCCCTTTTCGCCGAGCTCGGGCTGGACGGCTTCGAGCATGCGCGGCCGCACGAGCTCTCAGGTGGCATGCGCCAGCGCGTCGCCTTCCTGCGGACGCTGCTCTCGGGCAAGCGGGTGCTCTGCCTCGACGAGCCCTTCGGCGCGCTCGACGCGATCACGCGCATGCAGATGCAGGGCTGGCTGGCGCAGGCTCTGGAGCGCGAGCCCCGAACGGTCGTGCTGGTCACCCATGACGTCGAGGAGGCCGTGCTGCTCGGAGATCGGGTAGCGGTTATGAGCCCTCGGCCAGGGCGCGTGGTCAAGGAGCTGGAGGTCGCGCTGCCGCGGCCACGCAAGCGCAGCGATCAAGTGGTAATCGGCCTGCGAGAGAGCGCGCTGGAAGCGCTCGGCAGCGAGCTCGCTCGATGATCCTCGCCGATCGCCAACGTGGGCTCATCTCTATGGAGGCGCACCGATGAGGCGCCGCCTGCTGATCGTGCTACCCCCCCTTGCGCTGCTGCTCGCCCTGATCGGCGCATGGGAGCTCTACGTCGATCTGGGTGGCGTGGACCCGGTGCTGCTGCCTGCCCCCCACTCCGTTGCCAGCGATGCCTGGGGCGAAGCCGGTCTGCTGTGGCCAAACACGCTCGTGACCGTGAAGGAAGTCGTACTCGGTCTGGCGCTGGCCGTCGCCGCGGGCTTCGCGCTCGCTGTCGCGATCCACTTCTGGCGTCCGGTGCGGCGCTCGGTCTACCCGCTCGCCGTCGGGTCACAGGCGCTCCCGTTCGCCGTGCTCGCACCGGTGCTCGCGTTCTGGCTCGGATTCGGGATCCTGCCCAAGCTCATGGTGATCGGGCTGATCTGCTTCTTCCCGGTGACTGTGACCACCGTCGACGGCCTGGCCACCGTCGACCGGGACCAGATCAAGCTGCTGCGCACCCTGGATGCCTCGCGCTGGCAGGCGTTCCGCTTCGCCGAGCTGCCGGCCGCCCTGCCGTCGGTGATCAGCGGTGCGAGGATCGCGCTGGTGGTCGCTTGGATCGCCGCTTTCATCGCCGAGACCACGAGCCCAACCGTGGGCCAGTACGCGGGACTCGGGCGCCAGATCACCACGGACATCAGCGCCGTCAACGCCAGTGGCGCCGCAGCAGGCACCGCCGTCCTGTTCTGCTGCTCGATCGCCTTCTTCTACCTGCTGTCCCTAGCCGAGCGCCGTGTCGCGGGCTGGGCCCAACCTCAACAAGGAGATAATCGTTGAGATCGACCCGTATCGCACCTGGCAGGGGCGCCCTGCGCCCACGAGCCGTCCTGCAACTCTGCCGCCCTCATCTCGGCACAGCGCTGGCCCGCCGCATCGGCGCCACCGCGGTCGCGCTGGCCTTGGCCGTCGGTCTTGCCGCCTGCGGCGAGAAGCAGGACGTGACCAGCGCGAGCACGGAGCGGCCATTCTCGGTGATGCTGGACTGGTTCCCGAACGCCGATCACGCCGCGCTCTTCGACGCAATCGATCACGGCTACTTCAAGGCCGCCGGCATGGAAGTGCATGCCGTGACGCCCTCAGAATCGGCTGAACCGCTGAAGCTGCTGGCCGCGGGCAAGGTCGACATGGCGATCTCATATGAGCCGGAGCTGATGATCGCGCGAGATCAGGGGCTGAAACTCGTCTCGATCGGAGCGCTCGTGCAGCGGCCGCTGACCTCGATCATCGCGCTGCCCTCGGCGCACGTACACTCGATCGCCGACCTCTCCGGCAAGCGCGTGGGCACCGCCGGCATCCCCTACCAGGCGGCCGAGCTCCGCACCGCGCTGCAGAGTGCGGGCGTGAGCCCATCCAAGGTCACAGAAGTCAACGTCGGCTTCAACCTCGTCCAGTCGATGCTCGCCGGCAGAGTCGCGGCGACGCTCGGCGGGTTCTGGAACTACGAGGCGATCCAGCTCGAACTGATGCACAAGCATCCCCTCGTGATTCCGATCGACAAGGCAGGCGTTCCCTCCTACGACGAGCTCGTGCTGGTCGTCCGCGAAGACGAGGCGCGCCACCGCGGCCGCGAACTGCGGGCCTTCATGCAGGCGCTCACCCATGGCGAGAACGACGTTCGCGCCGACCCCACAGCCGCCGCGAAGCTGATCGAGGATGCGAATCCGAGCCTGGAACCCAAGCTCGAGCGCCTCTCCATCGAACGCACCCTGCCCGCGGCGCAGCTCGAAGGCGGCAAGCCCTACGGCTGGCAGAAGCCCACGGCTTGGGCTCGCTTCTCCCAATGGATGTACGAAAAGGGCTTGATCAAGCACGATCCAAGCACGCAGGGCCTGCCACCGTTCACCAACGAGTACCTGCCCGGCCAAGGCATCTGAGCTCACGCTCGGCAGGTCCGACGCAGAAGTTGCTTTCAATCGCTTCGGCCGCGCGCGTAGAAAGCCGCAGTGGAGATGCTGAGCGTCCCGGATAGCACCCCGCCCGGCGATCACGTAGGTTGCTGCACAACAGGCAAATCGCGAAGCACAGGAGAGCGCGATGTTCAACGACGTGCTTGTCGGAGTGGATTCGAGGCCGGGCGGACGCGACGCGATCATCCTTGCCACGCGACTTCTCGCCGACGGCGGTCGCCTCACGCTGGCACACATACACGGAGGCACCCCCCGCCCCACGCATGGCTCGATCCCAGCCTCTGCAAGTGGCATCGAGCAGGACTCGCTTGCCCTGCTGCAGCAAGAGCGCGATGCAACCGAGGTGCAGGCGGAGCTGGTGAGCTTTCGAGCAAGCTCGCCCGGCCACGGTCTGCATGTGCTCGCCGAGCAGCGCGCGGCTGACCTGATCGTCGTCGGCTCCTGCTCTCGCAGCGGCATCGGCAGGGCGATGCTCGGTGACGACACGCGCGCGGCTCTCAACGGCGCGCCCTGTGCGGTCGCGGTCGCGGTGCGCGGGTACTTCGAGCATCCGCTCCCGATCGCGACGATCGGGGTGGGATACGACGGCTCACCCGAGAGCGAGCGAGCGCTCGACGCCGCGCGAGAGGTTGCGGCCCGCAACCGCTCGCTCATTCGCGCCCTGCATGTAGTGGTGCTGCCCGCCTATACCTTCGCGGGCGTCGGCCCGCCCGCCGTGGGCGAGAGCGTGGACGCCATGCTGGAGGATGCGCGCAGCGAGATCGAGAGCCTGGAGGGCGTGCAGGGACGCGCGGTCTATGGTCTGCCCGGCGAAGAGCTTGCCGCCTTCGGCGCGGAAGTGGACCTGCTCGTCGTCGGCTCGCGCAACTACGGCCCAGTGAAGCGCCTGATGCTGGGCAGCACCTCCAACCATCTGCAGCGCCACGCACTCTGCTCGCTACTCGTGCTGCCGCGCAGCGCAGCGCCGAGCACCGCACCGGAAGCCGGTGGCACAGAAGCCGGTGATTTCCCGCATTCGACCGCGGCCCCCGAGCGGTAACGTCTCTGCGATGAGCGCAAGCGACGCCGAGAGGCTCGCCGGCGGCGATGGCCGGGGCGCCGCTCAGAAGACCATCAGGATCGTGCTGGCCGACGACCACGCCGTCGTGCGCAGCGGGCTGCGTCTGCTGCTGGACAGCGAGCCGGACTTCGAGGTGGTCGCCGAGGCCGGTGACCTGGAATCGGCACGACGGTACGTGAGAGGACACCACCCGGACGTGCTCGTGCTCGACCTCAACATGCCCGGCGGCTCGAGCCTCGAGGCGATCCCCTCGATCCGCGAGCAGTTGCCGCATACCCAGATCGTCGTCCTGACCATGCAGCAGGAGCCCGCGTTCGCTAGGAGGGCGCTGGGTGCCGGAGCGATCGGCTACGTGCTCAAGGAGGCAGCCGACGATGAGCTCGTGGAGGCGGTGCACCGTGCAGCCGCGGGCGAGAGCTACCTCAATCCACGACTGGGAGCAAGGCTTGCATCGGAGCCGCCGCCAGGGCCGCCCGACGACCTCAGCGAGCGCGAGGTGGACGTCCTACGCCTGATCGCGCTGGGCCACACCAACGCCGAGATCGCGGGCAAGCTGTACCTGTCGGTGCGTACGGTGGAGACACACCGCGCGCACATCCAGCAGAAGCTGAGCCTCTCCTCGCGCGCCGAGCTGGTGGGCTACGCGCTGCGGCGTGGGCTGGTCACAAGTGAGGACTCCGAGGACTGAGCCGAAGGCGCTGCGGAAAACCCACACTGCACGCGTCGGTCATCTTGGGATGTCATACACCGACGAGAGCGGAAACATGCCTGTGACGGCGTGGTCGAGACGGTGCGCCCTTCTTTCAGTGGGACGTGCGTTGACGCCACCCGCAGGCGGCGTGGTGCTCTTGCTCCCCTAGAACACCCACCCGCTGTGCTGGGCCGCCGCCGTCGCCCGCTCTCTCCCGGGCGACGGCGGGCCCCCACCTGCGCGTGTGCGCTGCACTGCCTCGACGCTGACCGAGATCGTGCGATGCATGTCTCCACGAGCAGCGCGGCGTGCTCGGTCCAGACGGCACCTGGCCATAGCTGCACGATGGCGACTCCGGCACAATCGAGTGCACATGCGATTCGGAGTGCTCACGGGCGGCGGTGACTGCCCCGGTCTTAACGCCGCGATCCGAGCGGTCGTGCGCCGCGGGCTCTCAGGCGACCATCGGCTGCTTGGCTTTCGATACGGCTGGGCGGGGGTGATCGATGACGACGCCCTGGAGCTCACGCTCCAGAGCACCGCCGGGATCCTGCCGCGCGGCGGCACGATCCTCGGCACATCTCGCACGAATCCCTTCTCCGCCCAGAGCGGCGATCGGGGACTGCAGGCGATCAGGCACACGCTCGCGCGCAACGAGGTCGACGCGCTCATCGCGATCGGTGGCGAGGACACGCTCGGAGTCGCGCTGCGGCTGCACCAGGAGGGGATTCCGGTCGTGGGGGTGCCAAAGACGATCGACAACGACCTCGGCGGCACCGACGCGACGATTGGCTTCAACACTGCGGTACAGATCGCCACTGAGGCGATCGACAGGATCCACACCACGGCGGAGTCACACAATCGGGTGATGGTCGTCGAGGTCATGGGCAGGCACGCGGGCTGGATCGCCACCCATGCGGGCATCGCGGGCGGCGGGGACGCGATCCTGATCCCGGAGCGCCCATTCGACATCGAGGAGGTCTGCAGTCATCTGCGCCACAGGCACGAACGTGGCCGCAGCTTCTCGATCGTCGTGGTCGCCGAGGGGGCAAAGCCGATGCAGGGCACGATCCAAACGCGCGAGGGCGCCTCCACGGATGCCTTCGGCCACGAGCGCCTCGGCGGTATCGGCGTCGTGCTCGAAGGAGAGATCGGGCGGCGCACGGGCTTCGAGACCAGGATGACGATTCTCGGTCACGTCCAGCGCGGCGGAGTGCCAACAGCCTTCGACCGCGTGCTTGCCACACGCTTCGGCGTAGCCGCGCTCGATGCAGCCGCGGCTGGGAGATTCGGCACGATGGTCTCGTTGCGGGGCCCCCAGATCGTCGAGGTGCCGCTGCAGGAAGCGCTGCGCGAGCCGAAGCTGGTCGATGCCTCCCTCTACGAGACAGCCGCGGCCTTCTTCGGATAGGTCTCGCCGTCCGCGGACACCACCAGAGGCGGGCAGTCGCATGCCGCCTGACTGCCGGCCAAGGTACTGCCCCCGTCTGACGCTCAACCGAGCAATAGTGGTGTGTCCCGAGGAGGAGCCAGCCCAGACCAGAGTCGGATGTCGCGCCCACGCCGCGGCAACGGCAAGGCCACGCGATGACAGCCGGCCAAGCACTTTCGGACCGCACACAACGACAGTAGAGTCGCGCCATGGTCCGAAGAGCTCGCATGGTGCCGCTTGGAGCCATCCTTGCGATCGCGACGCTGGTGGCCGCCGGCGAGCCACCTTCGCGCGCCGGCGGCGCTCTGACTCACAAAGAGACGACAGCAATGCTCGGCGCTCTGCCACGCCCAGCCTCAGAGAAGATTCCCTCAGCCGTGAAGACGCTCCGGATCACGGCCGTCGGCGCGCTCAGGACAAGCGGGCAGCCGACATCC
Source organism: uncultured Actinomycetota bacterium (assembly GCA_963790265.1). GTDB lineage: Bacteria > Actinomycetota > Thermoleophilia > Solirubrobacterales > Solirubrobacteraceae > Palsa-744. The sequence goes on along the minus strand of CAWBNT010000001.1, from coordinate 931,892 downwards.
ATACCACCCATTGCAGTGACTCGGGAGAAGACGGTACGCGCGATCGCGACGGCGATCGACAAGCTGCCGCGACTTCAGCCCGGCGCATACTCGTGTCCGTCTGACAACGGCAGCAGCGTCAGCTTCGCGTTCGGTACCACCCGAGGCGAGCCGCTGCTCGCATGGGTGAAGGCCGAAGCGACCGGCTGCGGCATCGTCGAGGTGAAGATCGGAGACCGCGAAGAACCCCTGCTCAGCGACGGCTACCGGCTCATACGCAAGGTGGAGAAGCTGCTGGGCCCACGCGGGCAGCAACTGCCGAAGCCGCTCTGAGCACGCGACGCGGACTCGCAGACAGCAGCAATGAGCTCAGAGCGGCCAGTAGTGGCCGATGTGGGAGGCGGCCCTGGAGGTGAGGATCGGCTCGGGCACCGCGGAGACCGCCTCGCCCTCGCCGTCCAGCGCCGCGAGCGTGAGACAGAGGCTTTCCGCTGTCGCCTGCAGCTCATACCCACCCTCCAGCACGGCGCCAATGGGAGCCCCGACGGAGTCCGCCAGATCGCGGACCTGACAGGCCATCTCGGCGAAGGATCGGCTCTGCAGCCTGCACCCGGCCAGCGGGTCGCTGCGATGGGCATCGAAGCCGGCCGAGATCAGCACGAGCTGCGGCTGGAAGGCATGCGCCGCCGGCAGGATCACGTGCTCCAGCAACGAGAGCCACAGATGCTCCTCCGAGCCGGCGGGCAGCGGCAGATTGATCGTGTAGCCCTCGCCCTCGCCTGACCCAACGTCTGAGAGCGAGCCCGTACCGGGGTAGATGCCGCTCTGGTGGATGCTCGCGAACAGCACGTCGGAGCGACTGCGGAACGCCTCTGCGGTGCCGTTGCCGTGGTGCACGTCCCAATCGAGCACGAAGACGCGGGAGACGCCGAGCTCCCTGATCGCCAGCTCGGCCGCGATCGCGACATTGTTGAAGAGGCAGAAGCCCATTGCCCGCTCGGGCTCGGCGTGATGGCCCGATGGCCGCATGCCGCAGAAGCCAAGCCTCGCCTCGCCGGCCAGCAGCTTCTTGGTCATCTCGCAGGCAGCGCCGGCGGCGTGCCTAGCGGCGCGATAGGAGGCCTCCCCCACCGCGGTGTCAGGATCGATCACCCCGCCTCCCGCCAGGCAGAGATCGCGGATGGAGGCGACCAAAGCGGGGCTGTGGACCAGCTCGAGCTCGGACTCCTTCGCCGCGGGTGCAAGCCTGCGCTCGAAGCCAAGCCAGTCAAGCCGCTCCAGCTCCTGCTCGATCGCGTAGATGCGCTCGGGCGTGTCGGGGTGACCCGGTATGTGCGCCTGGGGATCGTGCTCGAGTGAGCTTGGATGGTGGAAATAGAGTGCTGGCGGGCTCATCCGGGGCTATCGGCGTAGCGTACCTACGAGGCATGAGGGCGATGGTCTTCGAGGAGGTGGGCGCTCCGCTACGAGCGGTGGAGGCAGATGTGCCAAGCCGGGACCGGACCAGCTGCTCGTCGCGCGTGAGCGCCTGCGGCATCTGCAGGACCGACCTGCATCTCATCGACGGAGAGGTGCAGATCGCCGACCCGCCGCGGATCCTCGGCCATCAGATCGTCGGCAGGACCGTGCCGGGCGAGGTGAGAGTGGGCATTCCATGGCTCGGCTGGACATGCGGGCACTGCCGCTTCTGCCGCTCCGGGCGTGAGAACCTCTGCCTGCAGGCGCGCTTCACCGGCCGCGACATCGACGGAGGGATGGCGGAGTGGACGGTGGCGGACCGCCGCTTCTGCTTCCCCATCCCGGAGGGCTATCCCGACGAGCAGGCGGCGCCGCTGCTCTGCGCCGGGCATGATTGGTCACCGGGCCCTGCGCATGTGTGGCCACGCGAGACGCATCGGGCTCTACGGCTTCGGGGCCGCAGCGCACATCGTGATCCAGATCGCCCGCCACGAAGGCAGGCAGGTATTCGCATTCACTCGCCAGGGCGACGATCAGGCCCAGAGCTTCGCCCTGGAGCTCGGCGCCGTCTGGTCGGGATCCTCGCAGCAGGAGCCTCCCACGCCGCTGGATGCGGCGATCATCTTCGCTCCGGTCGGCGAGATCGTTCCACAGGCACTGCGGGCGCTTGGGGGCGGCGGCACCGTCGTCTGCGCTGGCATCCACATGAGCGACATCCCATCCTTCCCATACGAGCTGCTCTGGCACGAGCGCGCGATCCGCTCGGTCGCCAACCTCACGCGCCGTGACGGGAGGGAGTTCCTGCGGCTGGCGCCACAGGTTCCCGTGCAGACCCACGTGAGCACCTACCCGCTGGAGCACGCCAACGAGGCGCTGGGCGACCTGCGCGCCGGGCGCTTCACCGGCGCCGCCGTGATCACTCCTTAGAGCCCGCAGCCGCTCATCTGCTGGCGGTGGCCTCAGACTCGAGCGCCTCCAGACGGGGACCCAGATACTTGGCAACGATCTTGCCGGCGGGAGCCCACATCGGCACCTCGGCGATCTCCGAGGCAAAGCCATGCCCGCCGGTGATGCGAGCGCTCAGATAGCGCGGGCGCGTACCCGTCAACAGCATGCCCATCAGCACCGGCTGGAACTGCCTGCGCACGACCTCGGCCCCGGCCAGCGCCGCGATCGAGAGCGCGGCGACCTCCGCCTGCTGAGCAGAGATCCCGCCGTGCTTGACCGGAAAATCGACCGCGTCCCCAGCCGCGAATACCGGCCCGGCATCCGGGACCTGGCCGAAGCGATCCACTCTGATGAAACCGTGCTGGGCTGCCGGCACGCCGCGAATTGCCGGTCCGTACAGCTCCGGCAGCGCGACGATGCGATCCACCCGCAGGAGTCGATCTCCGGGATCCATCACGATCTCCCCGGCGCCGCGCACTTCTGCGTAGGAGGATGTGAACGTGGCTATGCCGGCTTGCTGCAGCAGCGCGGCGACGGCGTCGCTGGCCCTACTTCCGAATATCGCCAGCGGGGCCTCCTCGGGCGTGACGATGCTCACCTCGATCTCAACGTTCATCTCGAAGGCGCGCGCCGCGGTCATGAGGGCCAGCTCGTAGATCGGCATCGGCCAGGCCATCCTCGCCGGGATCACGAACGCGAGTCTTCGTACGACCCCTTCCTCGACGTCCAGCACGAGACCGTGCAACAGCTCGTCAAGGTGTGCATCGTCGATCGTGATCGCGTGCGCGAACCGCGGCTTGGCATGCGCCCCGATGGCGATCGCAAGCGCGCCGTAGGGCATCTCCCGGCCAGCGCGCGTGTGGATGACCTGGACAGCCGGGTCGACCCAGGCAAGCTCGTCTTGCAGATGAGTGGCCCCCACCTGCTGCAGAATCGCCTCCATCGGGTAGCGGGTCGCCGGTGCGTAGGCGAAGGGCTCCCGCACCGCGTAGGGCCGGTAGACGTAATCGCGGTTGGGAGCTAGCACCGTGACATCAGTCTCGGCGGAAGCGATCTCGCCGAGCGCAAGCGCCAGCTCCAGCGCCGCCACTCCACCGCCGGCGATCAGGACCCCCAGAGCAGGCCCTCCGGGTGCGCCGTCGTGAGCCTTCTGTGACCCCGGCCTGTTGGCACCGTTCGTGTGGGAAGGCTTGCCCATCATGATTTGAGGTTAAGTCGGCGTCTCTCTGCGGTCAGCCGCGTAAATCCGCCATGGTCGGCGGCAAACTACGCAACGGTCTGGCTGACCTACAGCGACGCTCTGCGCGGCGCAGGGCAGCCAGGATGAGATGGCGTCTCAGACGCCCAGCAGGCCACGCCGAAGCGCATAACGCACGAGCTCGGCTCTTTTCGCGAGACCGAGCTTGTGGTTGATCCGGGCGCGGTGCGTCTCCACCGTACGTGGCGAGAGGTGGAGTTGGCGTGCCACCTCCGCAGAGGTGTAGCCGAGCGCGATCAGCCGCAACACCTCGGTCTCACGCACACTGAGCCCGTCGAGCTTCATCTGACCCGCGCCGTTGCCGGTCCTCGATGTGGCAAGGCTGTTCATAGAGCAGAAGCTAGCCCGCCAAAATCGTGCGTCCACCCGTGCAAATGCACCAGATGGGCGCGGCAAATCACTGAGACTGGCCACCACGGTGATTCAGAGAGGTCCTATCTGCCACGCCGGGCCACGCTCGTCCTCACCCACACCGGCGTCGTGCGGCTAGCCGACTTAGACAGGGTGCTCACCATCCAGGCCGGATCCCTGCTCCCGGTCGACCGCCGCGCCGGAGCCCACCCGCTGGCCGAGCGGTACCTGGCCGTACGGCGCCGCTCGCCGGTCCTGGCAAGCTCCGCGCGAGGGACTCGCAGGCGAGAACGCCGGCAGCTCCAGGTGCAATCGCGCCCCGCCGGCCGGCGCATCCCCAGCGCTGACGAGCCCTCCGTGTGCCTCGGCGATTGCGCGCACGATCGCCAGCCCTAGCCCCGTGCCTCCGGAGGCCCTGTCGCGAGCAGGGTCGGTGCGGTGGAAGCGGTCGAACACCCGCTCGCACTGCTCGGCGGGAATCCCAGGACCATCGTCTTGCACGGTGAAGCGGATGCCGCCAAGCGGCAAGCCGGATGTGCGCTGCACGGCGAGCCTCACCAGGCCCGTCGAGGGCTCCGTGTGGTCGATCGCGTTGGCGAGCAGGTTGCGCAGCGCCTGGGCAAGCCGGTCGGGATCGGCCCGCAACGTGCCGTCAGGGACCTCTCCCAGCTCGAAGCGACGGTCGGCGATCAGGCTCACGCCGTCCCAGAGCTCGGCCACGAAGGTGCGCAGGTCCACCGGCTCGGCGCGTAGGAACTCGGTCTGTTCGGCCTTGGCGAGCAGCAGCAGATCGTCGACCAGCCGCGTGATTCGTGCGATCTCCGCTTGGACGAGCCGCTCGACGCGGCGTACCTCCTCCGCGGAGGGCTCATGCTGTGCCGCCAACACCTCCAGCTGTCCGCGGATCACGGTCAGGGGCGTGCGCAACTCATGCGATGCGTCGGCAACAAAGGCACGCTGGCCCGCAAAGGCATCGGTCAGCCGGTCGAGCATGTGGTCGAACGCGTCAGCGAGCACCTGCACCTCATCTCCGGGACGCCCGACCTTGTGAATTCGGGGATGCAGGTCACCCGCATCCACGCGCGTGGCAACCAAAGCCATGCGCCGCAACGGACGGGAGAAGCGGCTTCCAATCAGCAGCGCGCCGAGCAGGGCGCCCGCGAGAGTGAGCGCGCCCGCCAGGATGAAAGCGCGCGCCACCCCCCGGCGGGCGCTTGCGACCGACGCCAGCGACTCGCCCGCGCCGACCGTGACCGTGAGACCGCCCTTGACCTTCACCGCTCGCTTGATGAGCCTCAGCTCGCCGACGTCCGGCAGATGCAGTGTCGAGTATCCGATCGGCGCCGCCAGCACCCTGTCGGCGGCATGGTTCTCTGCGTCCTGCACGGCGACGCTCTCGCCATCGTCAGGAAGAGTGTGCCTAACCAGCTCAGGGGTGTTTGTCTGCACGGGCAGCCCGGGGATCACCGCGAACAGAGCGGTGGAGCCAGCCACGAACGGCTGCCCCTTGATGTAACGAGCGGCCGCGTGCCGCAGCGCGCCACGGCCGCCGCCCGCTTCAAGGATCGCGTGGGAGAGCTCGCTCGCCTCGCCGGCGAGCTCTTTGTCGATCTGGCTGCGCAGCTCGCTCGCGGTACCTCGATAGACGACGATGAAGGTGATCCCCGAGGAAAGCACGACGACCAGCGCCACCCAAGCCGCCAGCCGCCAGCGCAGCCCTCTGAGCGCGAGCCTGCGTGCCGGCTCAGCCGCCATGGCCGAGGCGATAGCCGACGGAGCGCACCGTATGAATCGGCGCGGGACTGTCCGGCCGGCGCAGCTTCCGGCGCAAGTAGCCAACGTACACATCGACGATGTTGGTCGCGGGATCGTGCTCGTAGCCCCAAACGACGCTGAGAATCTGCTCGCGCGAGAGCACCTGCCCGTGGTGGCGCAGCAGGTATACGAGCAACTCGAACTCGGTCGTGGACAGCGGCACCACCTCTTCCCCACGGCGAACGCGACGAGTGAGCAGGTTGACCTCGATGTCCTCGCCGCGCAACACCGTCGCCGAGGCCTCGGCGGCCAAGCGCAGCTGAGCTCGCATCCGCGCCACGAGCTCCGCGAGCGAGAACGGCTTCGCCAGGTAGTCGGCAGCCCCCGATTCAAGACCGGTGACGCGATCCTCAACTTCTCCTCTGGCCGTCAGCACGATGACCGGCAGTCCCGGCTTGGCAACGCGTAGCGCCTGCAGGATCTCCAGGCCGCTGCGGCCCGGGAGCATGAGGTCCAGCACGACCATGTCGAAGCTCTCGCGCAAAGCGGTGCGTTCGCCTGCGAGCCCATCGAGCTCGACCGCGACGGTGAACCCCTCAGCCTCCAACCCACGGGCGATGAAGTCGACGATCCCGGGCTCATCCTCGATCAACAGGACCGCCGCCGATCTCACAGAGTCGCTGGCCCGCGGCGTCTGCTGGGCCCCTTGCGGCATGCGACCAGGATAGACGGGACAAAGCCGCTGGAGACCCAGTGAATTCGATGAGTTTTCTCATTGTTCGGTTACCGATTGCTTAGCAACCGCTCGCAGACTGGACTGCGATGGCACGCGACGGCATTTCACCCGTATCGGAGTCGAGCACCTGTGGCAGCGAATGCACAGACAGGCACGATCCAGACCCGATGCGGCCGCAGCGAGCCCTGCGAGGCACCGGCAACCTGAGCTTCACAGCCGGCGGCACCGGCGGCAATCATCGGCTCACCGCGCAGACCGGCGCGCTGCTGATCGCGCTGCTCGCGGTGATCGGGGTCACGATTCTGCGCATCGGCCAGCTCCTGTCGGTGCACATGTTCATCGGTATGGTCCTGGTCCCGATAGTGCTGTTGAAGATGGGCAGCACCGGCTACCGCTTCGCGCGCTACTACACATTCGACCGGGCCTACCGCAGGGCCGGTCCGCCAGCACCGCTGCTGCGCATCGTCGCTCCGATGGTCGTGCTCTCGACGATCGTGGTGTTCATCACCGGCGTGATACTGCTGATCCAGGGTCCGAGCGCCCGAGGCACCCTCTCCGAGCTGCACAAGCTCAGCTTCTTCGTCTGGGTTGCATTCACCGCCGTACACGTGATCGGCCACGTCAGCGAGATGCCCGGAGCGCTCAGCAGGAGGCACGCAGACGCGCTCTCCGGCCTCAGCGCCGAGCTGGAATCGGTACCTGGCATGCGCCGTGTTGTGCCGGTCGAGGAGTCACCCGAGTGGGACGCCCATGGCACCGGTCGCGCGGGACGCCTGCTCTCACTCGGCGGCGCGGTGGTGGTGGGCCTCGTGCTGGCGCTGATCTCGCTGACCTGGTTTGGCCCCTGGCTGCCCCAAGGCAGCTTCTTTGGACGCTGAGACACATGCCTGCGCACACACCACGCACTCGTGACGCCGCTCTACGCAGGCTGCGGTCGATCAACCGCTGGCTGCTCGCAGGAAGCGCGGCACTCACCGGCATCTTCACCGCGGTGGCAGCCAACGCCTTTCCTGGGCACGCGCTGAAACCGGCCAGCAGGGCCGCCGGCCGCTCCACCAAGCGCGGCTCCTCGACCGGCAGGCAGTCGCACCCCTCGCGGCTTCGCGCTCCCTCCAACTCGCCCGAATCAAGCGAAGAATCCGGCGCCGGCTCCACCGAAGCGAGTCCGGGCACGCAGGACAGCGAATCCGCTACGCCAAGCCAACCCGAAAGCTCTCCTTCGGAAACGACCTCGCAACCGAGCAGCAAAGGATCGACCGAAGCCGAAAAACCAGCCGAAGTCGAAAAAGCCGCCGAAACCACACCTGAAGCGCCGGTGGTCTCCGGCGGCTCCTGATCGGAAGGCCTGTCATGGCAGCGATCGCACCGCGCACGCAGAGAACCGCGACCTGGCAGGCCCTTGGAACCACCGCGCTCCTGCGACTCGCAGGCGCCGGACCACTGGGCAAGACCAAGGCGCTCGTGGAAGCAGAGATCGACGCCATCGACCGCGCCTGCAGCCGCTTTCGTGAGGACTCGGGTCTCTCGCGCCTCAACGCCGCCGGCGGCCGCGCGGTCGCGGTCGGCCCCCTGCTCCTGGAGGCGCTCGAGCTCGCGCTGAGCGCCGCCGAGCTGACCGGCGGCGACGTGGACCCGAGCATCGGCGAGGCGCTGGAGCTCGCCGGATATGACAGGGATTGGGACCTGCTGAGCCCGCCCGGCTCGCTGGAGCGCCAGCCACGAGTGCAGTTGCGCGCTCGGAGAGCGCCGGGCTGGCAGTGCATCCAGCTCGACCGCGAGAGCGGCGTCGTGAGGTTGCCGCTCGGCGTCAAGCTCGACCTCGGAGCGACCGCGAAGGCATGGGCCGCAGACCGCGCCGCCACCGTCGCCTTCCACGCGACCGGCGTCGGCGCCCTCGTTGCGCTCGGCGGAGACGTCGCGACAGCCGGCCCGTCGCCGCCCTCGGGCTGGCGCATCAGGGTGACCGACGACCACCGATCGCGCCCATCGGCGCCGGGCCAGACGATCGTGGTCCACGACGGGGCCATCGCGACCTCCAGCACCACAGTGCGGCGCTGGCTCAGGGACGCCGCCGAGATGCACCACATCATCGACCCAAGGAGCGGAGCCCCCGCTCGTGGGATCTGGAGGACCGCAAGCGTCGCCGCCGCGAGCGCCGCCGAGGCGAACATCGCCTCCACCGCGGCGATCCTGCGCTCGCGGCAAGCGGAGGCCTGGCTTGCCGAGCTCGGCCTGCCGGCGCGCCTGGTCGCGCTCGACGGCACCGTGGTGAGGGTGGCCGGCTGGCCCGCCGATCGGGAGCGGATGACGGCATGAGAGGACTGGACGCGGGCAGGCGCATGCCCTGCCCGGCAGGCCACGCCGCAGAGACGAGGGCGCGATGAGCGCGATCCTCGCCGCCTCCACAGGGCCGAGCATCGCCTGGTATCTCACCCGCGCGAGCGGCATCGTCGCACTGCTGCTGCTGACCGCGGCCGTGACGCTCGGTGTGCTCGAGATCAAGCGCCTGAGCACGCCCCACTGGCCGCGCTTCCTGCTCGACGCACTGCACCGCAACGTCTCGCTGCTCGCAGTGGTCTTCCTGGCGCTGCACATCGTCACGACCGTGCTCGACAGCTTCACCTCGATCTCGATCGTCGCGGCCTTCATTCCCTTCACGAGCAGCTACCGGCCGTTCTGGCTTGGCCTTGGCGCGATCGCCTGCGACATGCTGATCGCGCTCGTGATCACGAGCCTGCTGCGCCGCCGCCTGGGGTTCTCCGCTTGGCGCGCGACGCACTGGCTGGCCTATGCCTGCTGGCCGATCGCGCTGCTGCACGGCCTTGGCACCGGGAGCGACGTCAAAAGCAGCTGGATGCTGCTGCTCACCCTCGGCTGCGTGCTGGTCGTGCTCGCGGTGGTGTGCGCCAGAGCATTGAGCGGATGGCCGCAGAACGCGCGGCTTCGCGGCGGCGCGCTGGCCCTCATGGGCGCCTTCGCGCTGTTCCTGGCGCTTTGGCTTCCCTCCGGGCCGCTCAGCAACCAGTGGGCTCGCCGGTCGGGCACGCCAACCTCACTGCTGCCCCATTCCACCGCCAGGTCCACGACCACGACCGCGCAGGCCGGTCGATGAGCGCCACCGCGACAGCGACGCTGCCAAGGCTGCTGCTGGGGATCGACCCGGAGGGGATGCTCAGCTTCGAGGAGCACCTCGCCTTCCACGGTCCGCTGCCCTCGCAGGAGCCGAGCCGCACCCGGCGACTTGGCAAGAGAGCGGGGGCGGGCACTCATCTGATCGACGAGCTCGAGCGCGCCGGCCTGCGCGGGCGCGGTGGAGCGAGCTTTCCCACCTCCTCGAAGATGCGCGCCGTGGCCTCGGCCAAGGGCAGAGCGATCGTGGTCGTAAACGCGACCGAGGGCGAGCCGGCGAGCATGAAGGACAGATTGCTGCTGCAGAGCCTGCCGCACCTCGTGCTGGACGGCGCCGTGATGGCCGCGGGAGCGGTGGGCGCAGATGAAGCGATCGTCTGCGTGTGCGAGACCAACGCCGATCTGCACAGCGTGGAGCGCGCCCTCGCGGAGCGGCGATCGCTCCACGAGGGCGCCGAGTTGCGCTTCTCCGTCGTCCCCAACGGATACATAACCGGACAGGAGTCTGCCCTCATTCACTATCTGAGCGGCGGTCCCGCCCTACCGACGTTCACGCCCCCGATGCCCTTCGAACACGGCGTCCGTGGTCGCCCGACGCTCCTCAGCAACGCCGAGACGCTCGCCCACGTGGCGACGATCGGCCGCCGCGGCGCGCAGTGGTATCGCCAGCTCGGAACCGAGACCCAGCCCGGCTCGACGCTGGTGACGCTCTCGGGGCCTGTGGCATATCCCGGCGTCTATGAGATCGAGCACGGCGTTTCGCTCCCCTCCCTGATCGAGTCGGCCGGCGGCCTGAGTGCCACCGTCAGAGCCGTGCTGCTCGGCGGCTACGCGGGCACCTGGATAGACGCGCGGACGATGCGCGAGGTGGCGCTATGCGACGAGCATCTGGCGCCCTTTGGAGCCTCGGTCGGCGCCGGGGTGATCGCTCTGCTCTCCGCCGACGCGTGTCCGGTCGCCGAGACGGCGCGTCTGATGCGCTGGCTTGCCGACCAGAGCGCCGGCCAGTGCGGGCCCTGCGTCAACGGCCTGCACGCGATCGCGGAGACCTTTGCCCAGGTGGCAAGCGCCAGTGCACCGGCGGGAGCGGCGCAGAGACTTGCCCGCCTGATCTCGCTCACGCGCGGCAGGGGCGCCTGCCACCACCCCGACGGCGCGATGCGACTGGCGCAGAGCGCCGCTCAGGTATTCGGCCAAGAGCTGGCCGACCACTCCCGGCATGGCCACTGCAGCGCCTGTGCGCGACCGGCGGAGCTTCCGCTGCCGGCCTGGAGCGACCTCGCCCGCGCCGATCGCGCCAGGCATACCCGCCGCGGCATGGCGCAGCGCAGCGGAGCACGCGCATGAGGAACGGCTCCGCTACGGTCCACGTGGCCCGCCGGACGGTCGGCGCATGAGCCAGCGCGTCGTGGTCAACCCGATCGCCTGCGAGGCACACGGCATGTGCGCCGAGCTGTTGCCGGAGCGGATCGCGCTCGATGACTGGGGCTATCCGATCGTGGACGGCCGCCCGCTCCCGGCGGACCTGATCGAACATGCCCGCCGCGCCGCGGGGGCGTGCCCCACCCTCGCGTTGCTGATCCAAGCCCACGACACGCCGCTCAGGGCCCAAGCAGGTGCATCGCAGCCAGCCCCGCCCACTGTCCGTAACGCGCGAAGAAGGCCCGAACCTGTGATTCGTCGGCAAATGCGTTCGGATCGCCATCGCTGAGCAGGCGGCCGACGCCGCGCAGCAGGCCCACGTCGCCCGCGGGCACCTGATCCTCGCGTCCCTGGCCGTGGAGCGCGAGCATCTCCACCGTCCAAGGACCTATGCCCGGGATCGCTCGCAGCCGCCGCCAGCAGCGCTCGTGGTCGGCCCCATCCAGCTCCACCCTTCCGCGGGCGACCTCTGAGGCGGCGCGGATGAGTGCGATCGCACGGGAGCCCGCGAGGTCGAGTGACTGCAGCAGTGCCGGAGAGACGCTCGCCAGGGCGCCAGCAGACGGCGAGTCGCGCAGGGCACCGCCGGCCGCGGCCTCATAGCCGCGGCCGAATCTGTGCACCAACCTGCGCTCGATCGCTGCCGCGCGCTCGTACTCGATCAGCTGCTCGCAGATCGCGAAGGCGAGCGCCTCGAATGGCTCGGGGGAACGCTTGGGCCTGAGCCAGGGGCGTCTCCTCAGCGATTCCCCGATCGCGGGATCGCACCTGAAGGCGTGGTAGAGAGGCCTCACGTCGATGTCCACGCCAAGCGCGAAGCGCATGCGCTCGATCCCGTATGCGGCCGCCTGCTTGGTGTGGCCAAGAGCGCCGATCAGGACGCGATCGTGCGCTGTTTGAGCAGCGCGCACGACCACCGGCTCCTCCTCGTGATGCAGAAGCCGGTGCAGTATCCCACCGCGCATGCGCATCAACCCGTCGGCGCCGCCGCGCGGCAGCCGGTAGGGAGCGATCGGCCTGAGCTCGACGCGCAACTCGACCGGCGGCGTGCCCGGGCGGGCACGCCGCGCGGTCTGCGCGCCACTCACCGCCGGCGACCGGCGGAGCCAAGCAGATGGACGTCAAGGAGCAGCGAGCGGCTGCCGACTATCTGCAGCAGCTCGCCGGCGTTCTGGCGATGCCCTCTGCCGCGCTCCCGCACGGCCAGTCGAGAGGCGCGCCGACGACCACTGTCCACACCGAGGCGTCGGCGCCTGGCAAGCCCCACGACTGCGGCGCCGGCGACGAACCCGCCCGCCGCGACGGCCGCGGCCTGGACCGCGGGCACCGAGCGTAGGCTTACAAGCGACTGGGAGACCGCGCGACGAGGAGCAGGAACGCTACCGAGCGGTGCGATCGCCGGACCCTCGCCGGCTGGAACGGGGATCGCGTCGATTTCCTCGGTCTCGCCCTCGGGCAGGCCCGGATGCTCCTCACGCTGGGGTCCGTCCACCACGCCAGCGAGTTTAGCCCGCGCTCCAGACGCCGCGATCCACCCTCATCCGAGCTCGCGCTCGTAGATCCGGTAGCGCTTGACGATCTCCCCGCCCATCGCTTCCATGCCCCTGTTCATCGGAGTGTTGGTCTCCAGGATCCAGCCCATCTCCCCCCATGTCTGGGGACGCACTTCGGCTGCATCGAAGTGGAGCTGATACATGCGCGCCGCCACGCCCGTGTGCTGATAAGCGGGCTTGACGCCGAGGTAGCCGACGCGTACGCGATCCATGATCTTGCCCCTGCGCAGGAAGTGCAACCAACCCAGCGGCAGCAGTTTGCCCTTCATCTTCGCGAGCACCTGGTTGATGTCGGGGAACGTGAGTGCCACGCCGACGACCTCGCCGTCCTCCTCGCGCTCGGCGATCATCGCCCAGTGCTTGTCGAAGACGAGCTGCAGCTCCTGCGCGTAGGCGTCCAGGTCCTTCTTGGAGAAGGGCACGAAGTCCCAGTTTTTCGCCCACGCGGAGTTGTAGACCTCCGCGAAGCCGTCGAGCTCTCTGCGCAGGCGACGCCGTTTGATCGGGCGCACCTTGATGCCGTGCTCTGACTGAACCTTGTCGGCCAGCTCCCAGATCACCGGCATCACTTTGTCGCGGCCGGTGATCGTCAGGCTCCACATGTAGAGGTCGATCGCCTTGCTCATCCCCGCCTGCTCCATCAAGCGCTGGTAGTAGGGGGGATGCCACGGCTGGCGGATCATCGGCTCCACCTCGAAGCCCTCGATCAGGACGCCGCTCTCGTCGTTCATCGAGAAGTCGGCGGGGCCGACCATGCGATCGCAGCCGCGCTTGCGCAGCCACGCCTCGGCGGCAGCCAGCAGCGCCTGCAGGACCTCCAGGTCCTCCTCGAGCTCGAGGAACCCGAACCAGCCCCATTTCGTCTGGTGCATCTCGTTGTAGGCGTGGTTGATCTGGGCGGTGATCCGCCCGACCACGCGGCCATCCCGGAAGGCCAGGAAGTACTCGGCCTCTCCATGGCTGAAGTAGGCGTTCATCTTCCGGTTGAGGAAGAGCCAGCGCTCGAGCTTGAGCGGTGGAATCCACTGAGAGCGGTTAGCATGCAGCCGGAACGGCAGGCCGATGAAGCGCCTGATGTCGCGCCAGCCGGACGCCCTCCTTACTTCTACACCCAAAGCCCGCTCCTCGCCCACGGCAGCCATCGCGGGCCACCTTACATGGCAACCTCGACAGACGTCTTCGCAAAGGTCCGCGGCTATGAGCGCGAGGCGCAGGTGCGCGCCGCGCGGGAAGCCGACCTATTCCCCTACTTCCGGACCGTCGAGTCACCTGCGATGCCGGTCGTGGAGATGGAGGGCGCTCCGCGGATCATGCTCGCCTCCAACAACTACCTGGGCCTGACCGGCGACGAGCGCGTGATGCGGGGAGCAGAGGATGCCCTGCACCGCTACGGAACGGGACTCACGGGCTCCCGACTGCTCAACGGCACGACTCCGCTGCACCTTGAGCTCGAGCAAGAGCTTGCGGAGTGGATGGGCACCGAGGACGCGCTCGTGTTCACGACCGGGCATCAGGCCAACGTCGGCACGCTCGGCACGCTGCTGGGTCCCGGCGACACGGTGATCGTCGACTCCGCGGACCATGCCTCGATCCTCGACGGAGCGCTGCTCTCGAAGGCCAAGCTGCGCGCCTTCAGGCACTCCCGCATCGAGAAGCTTCAGCGAGCCCTGGAGCGCGCCAAAGCCGACGGCGGCGGCATCCTGGTCGTGGTCGACGGCGTCTTCTCGATGGAGGGCGACGTCGCGCCGCTGGTGGACGTGGTCGAGCTCTGCGCCGCCCATGGAGCGCGCCTGATGGTCGACGAGGCCCACGGCGCCGGCGTGCTCGGGGGCCGCGGGGCGGGTGCCTGCGAGTTGCTCGGTGTCGAGCGCGAGGTCGACCTGCGGATGGGGACCTTCTCGAAGTCTCTGGCCTCCTGCGGCGGCTTCGTCGCAGGTCCCGCGGAGGTGATCGACTACCTGCGCGTCTCCTCCAGGGCGTTCCTGTTCACGGCCTCGGCGGTGCCCGCGGCGCTCGGTGCTGCGCTGGCCGCGTTGCGGATCATCCGCTCGCCGGAGGGCCCTCCGCTGCTGACGGCGGTGCTGGAGAACGCCGAGCATCTCGCGGAGGGCCTGCGCGAGCTCGGCTACAGGACGCTGCGGGGCGAGCCCGTCCGCGCAGGCACGAGTCAGGACGCCCCGCTGCACAGCTTCGTCACGCCGATCGTACCCGTACTGGTGGGTGACGACTGGAAGGCGGGCCTGCTCTGGCGCGCGCTCTACGAGGGCGGCGTATTCACCAACTGCGCCCTGCACCCGGCCGTCGCACCCGGCGGGGCGCTGCTGCGCACCAGCGTCATGGCTACACACGATCGTGACACGCTCGATCGAGCGTTGGCGGTCTTCGAGCGCGTAAAGCGCGAGTTCGAGGCCGAGCACGGCCCTCTGCCTGCCCCCGAGGAGCCCTTCAAGGCGCCCTGACGGCGCTTCGGATTCTTCACAGGGATCTTGTCCAGTTCTTCACAAGTTCCCCTCCTTGAAAAAAAACCCGCTTCTAGCGAGCGAAGCGTCGGCTGCAAGTTGACCATCGCCACGTTGCTCACGTAGTTTCCTTTGAGCACGCTTCGAGACGTCCAGGGCTCACCCAAGCGCTTCCGGCAGAGGGGTGTCGCAAGGCGCGAGCACAGCCGGGGAGGGTATCTGGAGATCTCGCAGCGGCGACTTGCATCTGAAATCCAGCCGATGTTGCCGGTCATGCGCTCCACATGGCCGCGACGGGGAGTGAGTACAACAATGAACGCGACAGCGACGATCGTCCCTGCCGTCCCACAGCACCTGCGTGCGCTCCAGCGTGCCAACGAGGTCCGACTGGCACGCGCCGAGCTGAAGCGAAGGATCGCGGACGGCGAGATCGACATTGCGGATGTGATCCTCGATTGCCCCGCGGAGGCCCGGTCCATGGCCGTGGCCGACCTGCTGATGAGTCAGCGGCGATGGGGGCAGACGCGCTGCCGCAGGTTCCTTGCGCAGATACCGATGTCCGAGAAGAAGACCCTCGGCTCGATGACCGAGCGTCAGCGGCGAGCCCTCGTGAGGATGCTCGCAGCGGTCAGAGCGACGCGCGTGCGCAGTCCGTGGTTGGCCGAAGAGACCGCTCCCGCCTGAGCGGGAGCGTGTACCCAAAGGACACTGCGCCGGGGCGGGCCGCGCTGTCGCGCGGCCCCTGCCTAACGGACATCCTGAGCTGAGCTTCACCCGCCACCAGCCGGCGAGCATCCCGATCACGCCCAGCCGCGGGCGCACCTCCCACACCCCGCAGCCGCGTTCGCCGATGTCTACGGCCCTCAGCCGGACGAACTTGTAGCGCGCCGGTTCGAGCTGCATCGCCGCCAGCAGTTCGCGGCCCGCACGGTGGTGCTCGGCGCGCGCAGCGGTCGCGGACTGCGCCCGGCTCAGAGAGCCGACGAGCGCATCGCGATCGCACTCGAGCTCAGCCAGGCTCAGTAGGCGCGGCTCGTGCGCGACACGGCGCTCGACGCCGGTGCCCGTGGCCGCGATGCCAGGGAAGCCCTCGGCCACCAGCGCGGAGAGCTCGCGCTCCAAGCGCGCGATCTGGCTTCGCAGTGTGCGCCGCGCGGACGCCTCGGCGCCCGGGGCCGGCGAGCGGCCGGACAGGCCCACGGGCGACCCGGTCCGGCCCTCCAGCGCCACCATCGTGTTCGTCAAGCTCAGCTGCTCAGATCGAGACATCGGCTGCCTCCCGCGATCACATCGAGTCCACCGATTCTACCGAGTAGATGCACCGCCTGGCAATCGATGCCCCGTGGCGAGCGAGCCTGAAGCTGCAATGCTGCCTTGGATGGCCAGCCAGCGAGCCAGCCACCCGGCCTTCGCCCGCATCTATACGAGGGTCGCCGCACGCGCGGAAGCTCGCGGCGGGACCGAACATCGCCGCAAGCTGCTGGCCGGCCTGAGCGGTCGAGTGATCGAGGTCGGGGCCGGTGGCGGCGCGAACTTCGCCCACTATCCGGAGACGGTGAGCGAAGTCCTCGCCATCGAGCCGGAGCCCCACCTACGGGCGATGGCGCAGAGGGCGGCAAGCCACGCTCCGGTACAAGTGGAGGTGCTCTGCGGCGAAGCCGACCGCCTCCTGAGCGCCGAGGAATCATTCGACGCCGGAGTCGCCTCGCTCGTGCTCTGCACCGTGCCCGACCAGGTGCAGGCACTCTCGGAGCTCTTCCGCGTGATCGCACCCGCCGGCGAGCTGCGCTTCTACGAGCACGTGGTCTCCACGCGCCCGTGGTCGGCTCGCCTTCAGCGGCTGGCCGACGCGACGTTCTGGCCTCGCGTGGCAGGCGGCTGTCATCTGACCCGCGACACGCTCGCCGCAATCCGGAGGGCCGGCTTCGTGATCGAGAGCTGCGAGCGCTTTGCCTTCAGCCCGATGCCGCCGCTGCCTAGCAGCCCTCATGTCCTCGGCAAGGCGCGACGATCGACGCGACCTCGCTAGGAGGAGCCCGCGCCGCCGCCTCACACCGCCTCCAACGCCGAGCGGCAGATCCAGAGCGACTCCTCGACCGCAAGCCAGGGGACTCCCGCCACCTGCAGCGCGAAGAGCAGCAGCCGGCGCGAGCGCCCGGTCGGCCGGTGCGCCGACGCCGGCTCGGCGAACAGCAGCGCAAGCGCGTTGCGGGCGTCGGCCACCACCAGCTGCCCGGCGCCGACAGCCAGGCCGCCGCCCTGCGCCACCAGTGAGTCGTCCGCACCGCCCAGGATCTCCCCCGCCCGGCTGGTCCGCACCCCCACCTCGCCGTCGATGCTCTGCGCGTCCAGCGCCCACACGGGCACCCCGGTGTCCAGCATCGCGATCAGCAGCACGTCCGCCAGCAGGCATCTCGAAAGAAACCCGCCGTCGAACATGCGCTCCAGAACCGCCGCCTCGATCGGGGTGCGCGCCACGTCCGGGTCGAGGCCGATGTGCCGGAAGAAGACGCGATATGCGGCTGTCACCGGCTCGCGGCGCAGGTTCACCGCCTTGGCCCCGTTGAAGCTGTTCGAGAGTGTCGCAAGCCGCTGCCGGACCTCTTGCGGCGCCGGCCCCGTCGGGGAGGCATGCGGCGACAGCTGCACCTGCACCAGCGCGATCCGCAGCTGCGGCAGCTCCTCCTCGACCGCTCGCTCGCACCAGCCAAGCGATGCTTCGGAGCTCACCGCGGCCTCCAGCCATGCGCCCTGGAGGCGGCCAGCAACCTGCCCACACGCGCGTTCAACTGTGCCGGCGACGGAGTTTCCAACAGCGCCTTGCTCTGCATCCCCCCCCCTGGATAGATGAAGCTCAGCTGAGGGCAGCTGAGGACCCTGTAGAGCACGGCGAGCGCTCCTTCTTCGTCGAACCCGACCGGGATCGCGAGCTTCTCGTGGTCGACCAGGTGTCGCACTTCTGCGCGCTGCGCCTTCATCGCGACAGCCACGAAGCTCACTGCGGGGAACCTCCGCGAGGCCGCCTGCATCTCCGGCAGCACGTTGGCGCAGGAGCCTTCGTCGATGAAGAGCGCAAGCACGACCGGACCGTGTTCGTAGAGTTCACAGATGTTCAGGATGCCGGCTCCGCGCTCCTTGCAGGCTGGGACTTTGCCCCGCGCTCCTTCGTTTGCGTGGACCGCGGTGTCGGCTGCGCCTTTGACATTGCCGGTGGCGAGCGGGACCGCAAAAGCAGGCACCCGCGTGCCCGGCTTGATGCCGACCAGCACCTTCGGTTTGCTCACCAGGACGACGACCAGCACCACGAGCAGGATCGCGATGCCGCCGATCGCGATGTAGCGCGCATACGGGACGCCTTGGATCGGCGTCTCAGGCTGAGATCCCACCGCGCGCTCCAGGTCGCCGCAGCAGAGTCCGCCATACGACCCGTGGACTCACGCCGGCCAGTCGACGATCGTCCTGGCGGCCGTAGGCGAGCGTCAGCGCGGCGGGCAGCACGATCAGCACTCCAAGCAGCGAGACGGTCAGATCGATCAGCGTCACGAAGCCAAAGTCGCGCAGCATCGCGATGTCCGAGAGCGCGAGCACCCCGAAGCCCGCAATCGCGGTTGCCGCGGAGGCAGCGACCGCCGCGCCCGTGCCACGGTAGGCGGCACGCATGGCGCGCCGCCAGTCTCCTGCCAGCGCCGGCTCCCGGAGCTCTTCGCGACAGCGCTCGCAGAGCAGGACGCTGAACTCCGTCGAGATCGCGATCACGAGCGCACCGAGCGTCACCGACATCGGGTTCAGGGGCACGCCGAGGATCAGCAGCACGAGCGCAGACCAGCCCGATGCCAGGGCGACGGGCACGAGCGGCACCAGCGCCCGGCGGGCACTGCCGCGAAAGGCAATCAGCAGCACGAGCGCGACCGCGATCAGGCCGAGCAGCATCTGCAATGTGCGCCGGCCCGCCGAAGCGACCTGTGTGGCGGCCTGCGCCGCCAGTACCGGCAGCCCCACCAGGCTGGCGTGCACGCCAGCCGGCGGGTGCAGCGCGGCCGTCATCGTTTCGATCATGCGCTGCTGGCGTGCCAGAGGCATCAGCCGCAGCCCGAAGGCAAGCGTTGCGGCGCGCCGATCGCCGGAGATCACCTCTTCGGAGAAGTAGCGCGGGACCGTCGTGAGGAAGCTCCGCAGCTCGGCGGCGGTGAGCTTGGCGGCCTTGCCCGAGGCCCCGGTTTCCTGTCCGCTCAGCAGATCGGGCAGCGAGAGCGCCGGGCAAAGCGGCGCAGCGCCGCACCCACGTCCCTTCCTGTAGCCAAAGCGCGCCAGCATGCGGCTCTGGTAGGAGCGCATCCATTCGATGCTCGCCGGGGCGAGCAGGTTGCGCCCTGAAACCATCAGGTCCAATTCGCCACCGACGCCGGAGAGCTTCTCGAGCGTCGCAAGATTGCGAAGAGCCGGCATGCTCTGTGGCACGAGCTTGGTGATGTCGGTCTGCACGGGCGTCAGGCTCGAAAGGCCCCAACCCAGCGCGGCTAGCACCGCGGCCACTGCCAGCACGAGCCGCGGCCGCCGGGGCACCGCCTCCACGGCGACCCACGAAAGCCAGCGCGTGAGCGAGTTCTCGCGCACGAGCTGCTCGGCGCCGCGCCAAGCGGCACGCAGCTGCGCCGCGGCTGGCGCCGCCCTCGATGCGCCTGCCCTCTGCCACACGCCGCGCCCGCGCGAGCTGGCCTTGCCGGCAGACCCACCTCCCCGCACCAGCACGATCGCCGCAGAGCCGACGCTCACCGCACAGAGCAGTGCCACCGCGAGCCCCACCACCAGCAGCAGCGCGAAGTCGCGCACCATCGGCACGGGCGAGAGCTCGAGCACCAGCATCGCGCCAGCGCTCGCGGCGGCCGCGGCGGCGATCGCGGGTCCTCCCGTGCGCGCCGCGACGATCACGGCGCCTCGCAGATCCACGCCGCCGAGCGCCAACGCTTCCTGGATTCGGGACTGGAGCTGGATCGCATAGTCGACGGCCAGCCCGATCAGAACCGGCAACACGGCGACCTCCCCCACGCTCAGCGTTGCGCCGCTGGCCGCAAGCCCGCCGAAGGTCACTGCCGTTGCAAGCAGCGCGATCGCGAGCGGCGCAAGCCGCGGCCGCCCACGGAACACCAGGCCCAGCATCAGCGCCATCACGAGCATCGCACCGATCAGCAGCAGCACGATCGAGTGCGTGATCGAGCTCGACAGTTCGCTCAGGATCACCGGCTCGCCCGTGATCAGATAGGACCCGTAGTGCAGGCGCCATTGCGGCATGGCGACCGCCTTGCGAATGCTCGAGATCGCCCGCTGGACCTGCTGCTGGCTCATTCCCGCCTTCAGGCGCACCGAGATCAGGGCGGCTTCGCGGCTCGGGAACAGGTAGGCGAAACGCTGCTTGGGCGTGCCGGGCACCTTCGAGGCACTGTCGAAGACGACCCTGGAGACGAATTCCGGTTCGCTCAAGCTGGGCGGTTTGGTGATCCCGAAGCGGAGCGCAAGCGCAGCCACTTCCGCCTCGAAGGTCCTCATCACGACTTCCGCCGCCTGCTTGCCGAGCGTCTGCGCTTCCGCGCTGCTCAACCCCCGCGCAAGCGCTCGCTGTTGCACCGCTCGCTGCGCAGTGGAGGCTCTGCGGCGCGCCTGGTGTTCGCGGTCGATGAGGCCCTCTTCGATCTGGAGCGCCGCCTCGTTGATGAAGGTCCCAGGGCCAATCACCACCTTCGTGGGCCGCGTCCTTGCAAGCTGCGCGCACGGACCGCTCGCACCGCCAGCACCAGAGAGGCTCCCTCCGCTCACGCGTCCCGCAAGACACCCCTCCAGGCCCACCAATCGCTCCACGTCTTCGCTCAGCAGCAGCCTTTGCAGGTTGCCCTTCACCACGATCTCGATCGGCTCCCCGCCGAAGCTGCGGTAGAAGGACTGCGTGGCGCGATAGCTAGGACTCGAACCTTCGACGAAAGTGGTCAGCGCGGTGCTCGGCGTCAACCCCACCGCCAACCCGGCGCCGGCGAGGCCAAGCGCGAGCGCACACACGCACACAAGCAGCGGCCGGCGCACGGCTCGGCCAGCAACCGCTGCGAAGACTCGCGCCGCACTCACAGCGCGGTCACTCCATGCCGAGGGGACCGGTCGACTCCCCGGAGAGGAACTGCCGCACGAACTCGTTCTCGGACTCGAAGAGCTCCTGGGAGGGGCCGGCTTCAACGATCCGCCCACGCCAGAGCACCGCGATGTACTCCGCGACGCGACGGGCGCTCATGATGTCGTGGGTGATCACAACGTAGGTGCCGCCGTTCTCGGCATGGACTTCCTTGATCAGCTCGCACAGCAGCGCGGTCCGCACCGGGTCAAGGCCGGAGTCCGGCTCGTCGAAGAGCACGATCTCGGGGTCGAGCACGAGCGAGCGTGCGAACCCGGCTCGCTTCCGCATCCCCCCGGAGAGCTCGTTGGGCATCTTCTCGTTCGCATCGCCGAGGCCGACCTCGCGCAGCCTGCGGTTGACGATCTCGGCAATCTCATCCTCGCCCTTCTCGGTGTGCTGGCGCAACGGGAAGGCGACGTTGTCGTAAAGGCTCAGCGAGCCGAAAAGAGCCCCGTCCTGGAAGAGCACGCCGAACTTCTTGCGCAGCTCGAAGAGCGCAGCGTCCGAGAGCGATGGGATCGAGTGCCCGGCGACCACCACGTCGCCGCTGTCCGGGTAGAGCAGCCCCACGATGTGCTTGATGCACACAGACTTGCCCGTGCCGGACGGTCCGAGGATCATCGAGACCTTGCCTTCGGGCAGCCCCATGTTCAGCCCGCGCAGCACCTCATTGGACCCGAAGGCCTTGTGGACGTCTATGAACTCGATCGCGTCAGGGACGCCCGCTGGGCGATTCTGACCCGTGTGATGCTCGAAATCGCCCTCGACGACGGCCACAGCCGATCAGCCTCCGATCGGGGCGTTCGGATTGCCGCCCCAGAAGATCTGGGTGCCGAGCATGCCTATCAGGTGGACGAGCACGAGATTGAGGACCATCGACTTCGCGGTCGCGGTTCCCACCCCCACCGGGCCGCCGCTTGCGTTGTACCCGTAGTAGCAGCCCACGAGCACGATCGCGGTCGCCATCACCATCGCCTTTATCAGGCTGTAGAGGAAGTCGGGCGGGTTCTGGAACTCCCAGAAGATCAGCAGATAGCCTCCGGAGGAGACGAAGCCGACCTGCTGGACGACCGCGATGTAGGAGGCCAGGAACGCCCCTCCCATTCCCGCCAGGTAGAGGAAGGGAAGCACGATCCAGGCCGCCAGCAGCCGTGTCGCGCACAGGAACGTCATCGAGTCGATGCCCATCACCTCCAGGGCATCGATCTCGTCGGAGATCCTCATCGCGCCGAGCTCGGCGACGATCCCGGTGCCCACCTTGGCGGCCATCATGTACCCGAATGCGTAGGGAATCACCTCGCGCAGGTCGCACCAGGCGGCGAACACCCCCGCGTATGCGGGTGCGCCGTTGGCCTCCAGGAAATAGGCGCCCTCGGTGCCGCAGATCAGGCCGAGGATGAACATCAGCGCCCAGATCACGAGCGTCGAGGAGACGATCAGGATGCCGGCCTGGCGTAGCGTCTCACCGAAGAAGTGAAGGACGCGCCCGCCCCATACGTCTCCGAAGACCTGGCCCATGAAGCGGCCGATTTCGCCGGTCGCTTCCAGCCATTCCCGTGGCAGCGCGAGCAGTTCGTTCATGCGGTCTCGCCAGACGGTCGAGAGTCGAGTCCAGCAAGGACTGAAGCGACGTGGCGTACTTGCCGAACCAGGAGACGCTTGCGCTTCGCGCTCGCATCCCCGAACCGGCCAGCGAGCGAGCGAGGGCGCCGCTGGACGAAGGCTGTCGGCCGTCTGGTCACTTGATCACCAGGAGGTTGGGGTGAGTTGCCAGCAGCATCTGCGTGAAGGTGTAGTTGAAGGCGCCGATCGCAAGGAAGGCGACGACGACGGCCTGGTTGACGGCGCGGCCGACTCCCTCGGCGCCACCGGAGGCGGTCATGCCCTTGTAGCAGCACACGATCGAGATGATCGCGCCGAAGATCGTGCACTTCAACACCGACCCCCACAGGTCCGTCGTGGAGGCGTTCGCGAACAGCGTGTTCCAGAACGGGCCGACCGGCTGCCCCTCCACCAGCTCGGCCAGCAAGCCACCGAAGAGACCAAACAGAATCGCGTAGATGTCGAAGAGGCCCGTCACGAGCATCAACGCCAGGAAGCGCGGCACCACGAGGTTCTTCACCGGGTCCACGCCCAGCACCTGCAGCGCGTCGAGCTCCTCCCTGATCTTGCGCGCCCCGAGATCGGCAGTGATCGCCGTCCCCGCCACGCCAGCGAGCACGATCGCGGTCACGTTCGGGCCGATTTCCCTGATCGCCGCGAGCACGAAGATCCCACCCAGACGATCCAGCGCACCGAACAAAGTCAGGAAGTTCGCCGCCTGCAACCCCGGCGCCGCATAGTTCAACGCGACCGTGGAGAGCAGCAGCGGGAACCAGCAAAGCCTAAGCGCAAAGAGGAACTGGGAGACGAACTCGCCGCCATAGGGGTAGGGCGGGCGCAGGGCAGCGGAGATCGTCCTGCCTGTCAGGATCATCATGTCCCCAACTTCCTCGAGCACCCCCCTCGCAGGGAGGAAGGCCCGCTCCGCCACGTTTCGAACCACTCTGCCCCTCCTCGGGTGGCAATCGGGAAGACCGCGCGCTCTCCTGAACACTACGCGATCTGGAGGCGGTCGCGCACCTCCAACCCTACCCACTGGTATCGTCAGCCCCGCTGTGAGGAGGGTCCAACCGCGTAGGAGCCGAGGCTTCAGAGCCCTCTCGGGGAGAGGTCAACGACCGGCGGCGTTTGCCGCAGGCGTCTCCGTATGTGTCCTCGCGCTGCTCGGCTGCGGTGCAGCCAAGCAGGATTCCAAGGAACCAGACCGCACCTACGCGGTCGCGGTCACCAACGCGAGCTTCCCCGCCAGGCAGGCGATCGCCAAGGCCACGCACCTGACGATCAGCGTCAAAAACAACGGCTCGAAGACGCTGCCCGATGTAGCGGTCACCGTCAACTCGCTGACCTACAGGGCCAAGCAGCCGCCGAAGCTCGCCGACCCCGAACGCCCGACCTGGATCATCTACACGGGGCCGGGACCGGCGGTCAAGCAACCCGTCGAAAGCGAAGAAGTCACGCGCGCCGGCGGCGGCGAGACCGCTTCCACGCACACCTGGGCACTTGGCCGCCTCGCACCGGGCGCCACCAAGACCTTCACCTGGAAGCTGCTGCCGGTGCTCTCAGGCACGAAGACGGTCCACTATCAGATCGCGGCGGGGCTGAACGGACGTTCCAGGGCAGAGCTCTCAGGCGGCCGCGCGGCCTCGGGCACCTTCACCGTCCACATCGCGCCCGCCCCGAGTGCCGTGCACGTCAATCCGGAGACCGGGGCGGTGCTCCAGGGCCCCTACACCGCATCCTCGGGCCCGGTCGGCGTGGCGCCCTAGCTAGAGCGGCAGCGGCGCGCACAGGCGCCCGTTTGGCCCCATGTCGAAAGATCGGGCCCCCGATTTCTCCATCCGGGTCACACCGCCTACCCCCGTTCGGTCTACGATGCACCCTGGCCCTCTTCGCGGCCGCTGCAGCGCCCCGCGCCCAGCCCGCCGGTGGCCCATTCCCATTCTTCTCCAGGAGGACTGAAAGCCCCCGATGCCAAGGACTCGTCAG
The DNA here is from genome assembly GCA_963790265.1 of uncultured Actinomycetota bacterium. Lineage (GTDB taxonomy): Bacteria > Actinomycetota > Thermoleophilia > Solirubrobacterales > Solirubrobacteraceae > Palsa-744. The sequence continues at coordinate 907,099 of CAWBNT010000001.1, read as the reverse complement.
CAAAACGTCACCGCCGCGCAGTGGAGCGCAAACGGCAGCGCACTCGGATCGCCTGACCTCACCCAACCGGGCAACCAGATATTCGCCTCCAACGTGTTCTCTCCCGCGGTTCAGCGCGGGCGGCTGCCAAAGCACGTCTACAAGGCGCTGCAGAAGACCCTCGAACGGGGCGAGACCCTGGACACATCTCTGGCCGACGCGGTCGCCCAGGCAATGAAGGACTGGGCGATGGAGAAGGGCGCCACCCACTTCACCCACTGGTTCCAGCCGCTGACCGGCTCCACCGCCGAGAAGCACGACTCCTTCTACGCGCCCGTGGGCGATGGCACCGCGATCGCCGAGTTCTCCGGCAAAGAGCTGATCCAGGGCGAGCCCGACGCCTCCTCGTTCCCCACCGGCGGCATCAGGGCGACCTTCGAGGCCCGGGGCTACACGGCCTGGGACCCCACCTCCCCCGCCTTCATCCTGGAGAACCCCAACGGGGCGCTGCTGTGCATCCCCACGGCGTTCACCTCCTGGACCGGCGAGGCGCTCGATCACAAGATCCCGCTGCTGCGCTCGATGGACGCGCTCTCAAAGGCGGCGATCGGGGCGCTCACGCTGCTCGGCGACGATCAGTCCAAGCGCGTCTTCACGACGGTCGGCCCCGAGCAGGAGTACTTCCTGATCGACGAGCAGTACTACTTCGAAAGGCCCGACCTGCTCACCACCGGGCGCACGCTCTACGGCGCAAAGCCGCCGAAGGGTCACGAGCTCGACGACCACTACTTCGGGTCGATCCCCGAGCGGATCCTCGCGTACATGATGGAGACCGAGCGTGAGCTCGCAAAGCTCGGCGTCCCGGTCAAGACCCGCCATAACGAGGTCGCGCCCAACCAGTACGAGATCGCGCCGATCTTCGAGAACTCCAACGTCGGGGCCGACCACCAGCAGATCACGATGCAGGTGATGCAGAACGTCGCCCGCCGCTATGGCCTGGTCTGCCTGCTGCACGAGAAGCCCTTCGCGGGCGTCAACGGCTCGGGCAAGCACAACAACTGGTCGATGGGCACCAACACCGGCACGAACCTGCTCGAACCGGGTGACACCCCGCACGAAAACCTCCAGTTCCTGTTCTTCTGCACGGCTGTCATCCAGGCGGTCAACAAGTACCAGGAGCTGCTGCGCGCCTCGATCGCAAGCCCCGGTCAGGACCATCGCCTCGGCGCCAACGAGGCCCCGCCGGCGATCATCTCGATCTTCCTCGGGACCGACCTCGAACAGGTCTTCGAGGTGATCGAGGCCGGCAAGGTCGGCGCATCCAAGCCCGGCTCCTTCCTCGGCCTCGGCACGCCGGTGCTGCCGCCGCTGCCGCTGCACGGCGGCGACCGCAACAGGACGAGCCCCTTCGCCTTCACCGGCAACAAGTTCGAGTTCAGGGCGCTTGGCTCCAGCATGTCGCTGGCGATGCCAAATACGGTGCTGAACACGATCGTCGCGGAGGCGATCGACGACCTCGCCGACAAGCTGGCGATTGCCATGAAGGGCAACACGAGCCTCGAGAAGGCGCTCACGAAGGTAGTCAAGGAGAGCTGGAGCGCCAACAAGCGGATCGTCTTCGGTGGCGATAACTACTCCGAGGCATGGCACAAGGAAGCCGAGGCAAGGGGTCTGGCGAATCTGAAAAGCACGCCGGACGCGCTGCCATGGCTGGTGGACAAGACCACGGTCGCCGTCTTCAAGAAGTACAAGGTGCTCTCCAAGCGCGAGCTGGAGTCGCGGTATGAGGTCTTCACCGAGCAGTACGCGGTGAAGCTCAACATCGAGGCCGAGACCGCCGCCTCGATCGCGCGCACGCAGATCCTGCCGGCGGCGGTGCGGCACCTGAACGAGCTGAAGGCAACCGGCATGGCCGAGCTTGTCGAGGAGGTCGAGCCCGTCGTCAAGGAGCTGCACTTCGCTCTGGTTGCCCTGGAGGACGTCAACCTCAAGGACAACCAGCCCGACTCCAACCCCGCCAAGTGGGCCGCCTACATGCACGACCGTGTGATCCCCGCGATGGACGACGTGCGCGAGGTGGCGGACCGCCTGGAGAAGATCGTCGCCGACGACCTCTGGCCGCTGCCGAAGTATTCAGAGATGCTCTTCATCAAGTGATCTGAGAGCCAGATGGCGGCGTCTCGCGGCGTCCTCGGTCGCTCGTGTGCGGTTCGCACACTTCGCTCCCTGCGTCCTTGCGAGACTTGCCCTCTGACTCCCAGATCGGCGTAGTACTGCGACTTTGATTTTGATGGGCCGGCCTTTGAGGGCCGGCCTGTCGGTTTTGCTCAGTTCATGGACGAGCGCGGTGCGGGCCGGCCCTCGGGGCCGGCCCGTCACGATCTCTTCTGCTCGATTAGTCGCGACTATCGGGTCGCTGGCGTGCAGGCTGCGACCTTGCTGTCGAGTACTCTGCATCGCCGTGTCGAAGCCGATCGAAGTTTTCAAGCCACGTAATGGCGAGACCGGGATCGTCGTCAAAGACTGGCCTGATGCGAAGTCACCGTGGCGTGTCCATTCGAGCGGCCAGCGCGGACGCGGACTAGAGATCGAGGGCTGGAGCAACTTCCAGCAGGTCGTCGTCGGACGACTCGCGCTTCATGTTGACGAGCGCAAGCCGCTGCTCATCACCGGATACAGCTTCGACGATGGCTTGCTCGCGACAGAACAACCCGAAGTGCTGGGCCAACTCGTGCTTTGCGCCCGGGCCGTGGCGATACGGCTATTCGATGACCTCGAGGTCGGCGACGGCTGCCTCCTGTGGCAGATGGAGAGCAAGCAAGTTGCCGAGATCAGCAAGCACTTCCCTCAGTTCGAAGCCATTCCCAAACGCCGGCGCCTGAGGCCAGGCAAGCGCTACTTGCTGTGGCGCCCTTCCTAGAGTTTGCGGGCGAACGCCTCGTACTCGGCACGAGGCATCTGGCGCCATACTTCAACCATCTGCAAAGCAGCCTCGGCATCGCGCGGCTCCATGTACTGCGTTGCTGCAAGGAGACGATCGCCGGGTTGCGGCTCTCCTCCGGCTAGAGGGGGCAGATCTTGATTCTTGCTGCGTCTTAGAAGATCAACGAGCCTCATAGCGATGTTGATCCTACCAGAGCCCAAAATAACAACATCAAACTATCGACGTCTATCTCCAACCTCTCAAGGCATAAAACAAAGAAAAAGCCAGGTTGCTGCAGACCCGCAAACCAGAAGGCTATTTTTCTCATGCTGCATCAGCAGCACACGCATATGCCCAGGCCAGCCCTACTAGCATGGGCCTGTGCGCGACTACCTGAACGAGATCAACACCCGCGTCGTCGTCTACGACGGCGGGATGGGTGCCACTCTGGAGCAGCTCGACCTCACCCAGGAGGACTACGGCGGCCTGCCGGGCAAGTGCCACGAGGCGCTCGTGCTGAACAGGCCCGACGTGATCGAGGGCGTCCACGCCTCGATGCTCGACGCCGGCGCCGACGTGGTCGAGACGGACACATTCCAGGCCTCGCGGCTGAAGCTCGAGGAGTGGGGCCTTGCCGAGCACACCCTGGAGATCAACCGCAGGGCGGCAGAGCTGGCGCGCAAAGCCGCCGGCGAGCACCGCTTCGTCGCGGGCTCGATCGGGCCGACAGGCCACCTGCCCGCCTCTGAGGACCCGAGCCTTGGCCAGATCCGCTTCGGCAAGCTGGTCGAGATCTTCGCCGAGCAGGCCGGCGGGCTGATCGCAGGCGGCGCCGATCTGCTGATCATCGAGACCGCCCAGGACATCCTCGAGGTCAAGGCCGCGATCTTCGGCGCCAGGCAGGCGTTCAAGACCACGTCTCGCACGCTGCCGATCCACACCTCGGTCTCGCTGCTGCCAAATGGCGGCAAGATGCTGCTCGGCACCGACATCGACGCGGTGCTGACCACCCTCTACGCGCTGGACGTGCAGGTGATCGGGCTCAACTGCTCCACCGGGCCGCAGGACATGCGCGACGCGATCCGCTTCCTGGGCGAGAACAGCCCGCTTCCGGTCGCGTGCATCCCCAACGCCGGCCTGCCCCTGCAGGGGCCTGACGGTGAGACGATCTTCCCCGAACGGCCCGAGCCGATGGCCGCTGCCCTCACCGAGTTCGTGGAGCGCTACGGCGTGTCGATCGTGGGTGGATGCTGTGGCACGACGCCTGAGCACATCGCCGCGATCGCGCAGAGCGTCGGCGGGCGCCCTGTCCCGCGGCGGCCGACGGCCGGGGCCCCACGCCTCTCCTCGATGATCGCGGCCACGCCGCTGGTGCAGGAGCCACGACCCAGCATGGTCGGCGAGCGCGTCAACGCGCAGGGCTCGCGCAAGGCCAAGGAGCTGCTGCTCACAGACGACTACGACGGCCTGCTCCAGATCGCCGAGGACCAGGTGAGCGGCGGCGCCCACGTGCTCGACGTCTGCGTCGCGCTCACCGAGCGTACCGACGAGGCCGAGCAGATGCGGCTGCTCGTGAAGAAGATCTCGCTCACCCAGCCATCCCCGATCCAGATCGACTCCACCGAGCCCGATGTGATCGAGGCCGCGCTGGAGCAGATCCCCGGCCGGGCGATCGTCAACTCGGTCAACCTGGAGGCCGGCCGCGACAAGCTCGACATCGTCGCGCCACTTGCCAAGGCCCACGGCGCCGCGCTCATCGCCCTCACGATCGACGAGGTCGGGATGGCCAAGACGGCGCAGCGCAAGGTCGAGATCGCCGAGCGAATCGTGCAGCTCGCCTGCGAGGAGCATGGCCTGTCCCGCGAAGCGCTGATCTTCGATTGCCTCACCTTCACCTTGACCACAGGCGATGAGGAGTGGCGACCATCTGCGGTCGAGACGATCGCCGGCATCAGGGCGATCAAGGAGCAGATCCCCGGCGTGAAGACCTCGCTCGGGGTCTCGAACGTCTCCTTCGGCGTCTCCCCCCCGCCAGAGCCGTGCTCAACTCCGTCTTCTTGCACCACTGCGTGGATGCGGGGCTCGACCTTGCGATGGTCAACCCCAACCACATCACGCCCTACGGCGAGATATCCGACCTGGAGCGCGACATCGCCGACGACCTCGTCTTCGATCGCAGGCCAGACGCCCTGGAGCGCTTCATCGCCCACTTCGAGAGCAAGGGCGAGCAGGAGCAGACCCAGGGCGCCGCAGACCCCACCGAGGGGATGGAGCCCGAGGAGGCCCTGCACTTCCACATCCTGCGCCGCCGCAAGGAGGGCGTCGAGGACTGGGTCGACGCCTGCGTGGAGAAGATCGGCGCGGTCCCGACGCTCAACGAGGTGCTGCTGCCCGCGATGAAGGAGGTCGGCGACAAGTTCGGCGCCGGCGAGCTGATCCTGCCCTTCGTGCTGCAGTCCGCCGAAGTGATGAAGCGGGCCGTCGCCCAGCTGGAGCATTACCTCGATCGGATCGAGGGTTACACCAAGGGAACGGTCGTGCTGGCGACCGTCTTCGGCGACGTGCACGACATCGGCAAGTCGCTCGTCAACACGATCCTCACCAACAACGGCTACACGGTGATCGACCTCGGCAAGCAGGTCCCGATCCAGACGATCCTCGACGCCGCCCAGGAGCACGACGCGACCGCGATCGGCCTCTCCGCCCTGCTCGTCTCCACCTCCAAGCAGATGCCCGCCTGCATTGCCGAGCTGCACTCCAAGAGCCTGCCCTACCCGGTCCTGATCGGCGGCGCGGCAATCAACAGAGCCTTCAGCTACAGGGCCTTCTACCCTGGCGGCAAGGAGTCGCAGGAGATCTACGAGCCCGGCGTCTTCTACTGCAAGGACGCCTTCGAGGGCCTTGCCGTGATGGACCAGCTGATCGACGAGGAGGCACGCGAGGCGCTGGTCGACAAGCTCAAGGCCGGCGCCGAGGACTACAGGAGAAACGGCGTCGAGCCCGAGCAGCTGGACACCACCGACGACTCCGTGCGCTCGGCGGCCCGCACCGACGCCCCCATCCCTGCGCCTCCCTTCTGGGGCGTGCGGGAGATCCCCGTCGACCTCGACGAGGTCTACGCCCACCTCGACACCCACGTGCTGTTCAAGCTGCACTGGGGCGGCAAGGGCGTCAAAGGCCAGGAGTGGCGGGATCTCATCGCCGGTGACTTCAGGCCGCGGCTGGAACGGATGTGGGCCAAGCAGGACTATCTGCATCCGAGGGCGCTGATCGGCTTCTTCCCGTGCTACTCGCTCGGCAACGAGATCGTCGTGCTGGACCCGGATGACCGCGGCAGCGAGCTCACCCGCCTGGTCTGCCCGCGCCAGCCCAAGGGCGAGCGGATCTGCCTCGCGGACTTCTTCAGGTCCGCCGTCGATGGACAGCCACCGCAGGAGCTGGACGTGATCGCCATGCAGGCCGTCACCGTCGGCTCGCAGGTCACCGAGCTGATGGGCACCCTGGAGTCCGAAGGCTCCTTCGCCGAGCAGCTCTTCGTCCACGGCCTCGGCGTCCAGACGGCCGAGGGGCTCGCCGAGTGGCTGCACAGCAAGGCGCGAGAGATGCTCGGCATCCCCGCCGCTCAGGGCCGCCGCTACTCATGGGGCTACCCCGCCGTGCCCGAGCAGAGCGAGCACCTCAAGGTGGACGGGCTGCTCGGCCTGGAGCAGATCGGCATGAGCATCACCGACGGCTATGCCCCCGAACCCGAGCAATCGACGCTCGCTCTCATCGCCCATCACCCTCAGGCGATCTACTTCGGCACCCGCCAGGGCCGTCTTCCCGCCGATGCCTCGCCCGACGACCTGATCAAGGGCTCGCATCGCGATCCCTCACTGTTTGGTCGCAACGGCAACTCGCCCGACCTCGCCGACGAGGACCCCGACGAAGCCATCGAATAGGTGTTCGCCCGAGCGCGCCCCACTCACACTCGCGTCACGCCCACCGCCGCGCGGTCGGATTACGACATGTGGCAAAGAGGTTTACGAGGTGATCGCGATCATCGAACTCCACGGCTGGGAACTGACGCGGACACGCGGAAGCCACCGGCAGTTCAGGCATCCGCGCAGCTATGCCGCCGTCATTACCATCTCAGGCAAGCGAAGCAGTACCATGACTGTCGGTCAGATGGCAAGCATCCGACGCTTGTCTGGAATCGAGGAGTTGCGATGATGCGATATCTGGTCATCTACGAAGCAGCCGAGGATGGTGGCTGGGGCGGGTACTCCCCCGATGTCCCCGGATGTGTCGCGACCGGTGAGACGCAAGCCGAAGTCGAAGGTCTGATGCAGACTGCGCTCCCGATGCACATCGCCGCCATGCGCGAGGCTGGACAGCCTGTCCCCCAGCCCCATTCCCGCGCCGGCTTGATCGCAGCCTGACGCAGGATGCAAAGCCTCACCAATTTCCGGCGGGCGTTCGCAACACGCCGCGAGGGGATGCGACCACCCCACTAGGCAGCCTCATAGTGGCGCGAGCAGACGGTCGCGCCACTCCCGGAACGCCTGCGCCAGACCTGCCTCGCCAAGGTTTGCCAGCCGCGCGATGTGGTCCTCGATGTAGTACGCGTAGAGCGGGACGAGCTCCAGAGGCAGCAGCCTCGCCGCCTGCGCCTCCCATGTCGATGGGCCCGCACGCCACGCAAGCGCGGCCGCCACCAGCGCATGACTCGGAGTCTCGCTTTCTCCGAGATAGCTCTCGACCGCCTCATCGTTCGTCGCGACACGACCGCTCACGGCGGTGAACAGGAAGCGCACCGGGAAGAGCACAGCCTTGGTCACACGACGGACGCCACCTGCAAGCAGCAGATCGGGCGAGCGGATCTCCTCGATCGGATCTGCGATGGAAGGTCGCATCTGACCAACGATCCGCGACGTAGCGCCCGCGGCGTAATCCAAGCCGGCGACCGGCCCAAGCGCGAACCGCGCGCCAGCGACCAGCAGCTCCGCTGCGGTAGGACGAGGGAGGCCACGGCGAACCTCGTCGCAGCCGGCGATCAGCCGGCCGTGCTCGATCAGATCCAGGCGGTCCAGGGCCGGAAAGCGACCGCCCTGCAGCTCTCCCCCAAGTGTGGCTTGCGTACCCCAGAACACCGACAGCCGCGAATCGAGCGCGCCGTCGCGGCGTACCTCCTCGAGCGTGGCGTCGATCGTCTGGGAGTCCTCCCGACGAACAGGATCGCGCAGGATCAATCCAAGATCTATGTCGCTGACCGCCTCGCTGAACCCTCCGTGAGCCAGGCTCCCAAGCGCGTAGGCGGCAAGCAGCCGGTCGCCCAGCGCCGAGGCATACCTCGCCGTCGCCCGCACAAGCACGCGTTCGCCGGCAGCCAGGCCGGCGTCATCGCCCACAGCCCCCGTCCTCACCCGGACTTCACGTCGCAGAACACGAACCCGTCGCGCTCTGCGACCTCGCCGGTCCTGCACGCGACCGGCTCGCTGAAGATCGGGCCCGCGTAGACGAAGGTGTGGAACTCGCCGTTCTCGCCGCACGGGTCGACCTCAGGGGGAAGGTCGGCGAGCAGACCCTCGTCGTAGCGGCGACCGGCAAAAGACGCAGGCAGCGCGCGGGGATCGAGGCAGACGATGTACGCCTCGAAGCCCGCAGCGATGAACTCCTTGGCAAGGATGGCCGTATCGCGGCCCCACAGCGGGAACAGGCCGCTCCTGCCGCTCGCGGACAGCCGCGCCTCCCTGTAGCTGCGAATGTCTGCCAGGAACAGGTCGCCAAAGGCCACCGTCTCGACCTCGGCCAGAGGCGGCGCCGCGAACGCCTGCGCCATGCGCGCCTCGTAGACCTCGTTGACGCAGGACGGCGGGATCGCAACCTCCACCAGCGCAATGCCGACCGCTTGCGCCTGCGTCGCCAGCAGCTCACGCCGCACCCCGTGCATGCTGATGCGGTCGTAGACATCCGTCACGGTCGTGATCAGCGCCTCCGGCTCGATGTCCTGCTCCCGCAGCGCCCATAGCGCAAGCGCCGAGTCCTTGCCGCCGCTCCACGAGAGCGCATGACGACCAGCGGCGGGCGCCGCGGGCGAGGGCGACCGGTGATCGTCGAACGCCTGCGCCATCGCCAGAACATATCGGGATCGTTGGCGCGTGGCCTGCTAAGCTGGACTAAGTTATGCCTGAGGTCCACAACATGCACGATGCCAAGACTCATCTCTCGCGGCTCGCAGAGCGCGCCGCAGGAGGCGAGGAAATCGTGATCGCCCGCAGCGGCAAGCCGCTAGCGAGGCTCGTCGCACTGGAGCAATCGCACAAGCCGCGCAAGCTCGGGCTGTGGCGGGGGATGGTCTGGATGAGCGAGGACTTCGACGCGCCGCTGCCCGCCGAGCTCCAACGGGGCTTTGAAGGTCACGACGACTGAGTCTCCTGCGACTCCTGCTCGACACTCACACGCTGCTCTGGGCCGCAACAGGGCAACTCGGCCCGAGCGCGCGGGAGGCCATCGAAGAGACCGCGGAGGAGGTGATCGTCAGCGCGGCGAGCATCTGGGAGATCGAGATCAAGCGAGCGCTTGGCAGGTTGAAGGCTCCGGCCGATACGGCGGCGCTCGTGGACGCCTCGGGCTTCGAACGCCTCGCGATCACCTTCGAGCACTCCCAGGAGGCGGGACGCCTGCCAGCGCTGCACGGCGATCCGTTCGACCGCATGCTGATCGCCCAAGCACGCCTGCAGATGCTGACGCTCGCCACAGCCGACGAGGCGATACAGCGCTACGACGTCCCGGTGCTCGACGTCTCCAGCTGACCTCGCCCGGGCGAGGAGGGCAGCGGACGAAGCCTCACCGGCGCGGCGTGGATCGTGCGCAGCCGCACCTCCCGCCAGGAGAGGCCCTCGCTCACCAGCGCCGGCAACCCCATCACCGCCGCGGCTGCAAGCTCGACCGCCTGCAGGACGATGCCGTAGGCGAGCGCATCGGGGCCTGAGACGTGGTAGACGCCCGCGAGGACCGCGACGCACGCGGCCTGGAAGACGCCGATGTTCGCCGGCGTGAGCGGCACGAAGGCAGTCGCGTTGACCGCGAAGAGCACCGCGGCGGCGGCGCCGAAGTCGACCTCGCGATCGAGCCCCAGGGCCATCAGGACCAGCCAGCACGCGAGCAGCTGGATCCCCCATGCGCAGAGCTGCGCGGCGCTTGCGAGCGCCGCCACGCGCGGATGCCGAAACAGCGTGAAGCCGTCACGAATGCGGCGCCCCACAACGCGCAGCGCGGCGCTCACGCGCTGAACGCTGCTGCGCGGATCCTGGTCGGACGGCGGGCGAAGCAACACCGGCGCGAGCAGCAGAGTGAGCAGCCCGGCCGCTGGGATCAGCGCGAGTGCAAGCAGGATCCCGACGCCGCGCAGCAGGTCCACGCTCAGCATGCTTGCAACGCCAAGCATCGACAGCGCGAGGACGTTCAAGAGCGTCTGGGAGACGATGCTCCCAAGCAGGACCGGCAGCGTCTCGCGCGCACGACCGAGCCTGCGCGCGACGATCAGGGCGCGCGAGGTCTCGCCGAGACGCACCGGCAGGGTCGCGGACATGAGGACGCCCACGAAGGTCCCCTGCAGCGCATCCCGGCGCCGCACACGCCGCCACGTGGGCGCCGCGGAGAGAATCGCATGCCACGCCAGGCCGCGCACGACCATCGAGGCGCACATCAACCCAAGGCCCGCCGCCACCAGCCCCGGCTGCGAGGAGACGATGCTCGCGATCACCTTTGCGACGCCCGCGCGCTGCAGAGCGAGCAGCGCAAATGCCACCAATGCGGCGCCGGTCCCGAGCAGTGCAATCCTTCCCCCCACCCGGATCGCCCTGCGCGCGCGTGAGCGGCGTGGCACAGGCTCGAGGCTCGGCAGCCGCCGTGGCGGGATCTTCGGCAGCAGGTCGGCGGGCGCCATCCCGAGCCGGAGCGCGAGGCTCTGCACGCGACCCTCCGGTGACGCGACGGCGATTGCCTGCTCGTAGCTCTCGAGAACCTCCGCGGCCACCTGAGGCCAGGCGAAGCGCTGCGCCCGGATGCGAGCCTCTTTGGCCATCTGCGCCCTGCGGCGCGGCTCCAGCGCGATGGCACGCAGCGCCTCGGCGAGCGCGACGGGATCGCCCGGGGGCACTAGCACGCCGTCGATGCCGTCCCGCACGACGTCGCGGTAACCGGTGATGTTCGAAGCGATCACGGGCGTCGAGGCGGCGAATGCCTCCGTCAGCACCATCCCAAAGCTCTCTCCGCCGAGAGAGGGCGCGCAGAGCACGTCCGCCTCTCCGAGTGCCGATGCCTTCTGCGCCTCGGAGACCTTGCCTAGCGCGGTCACGCCGCGGTCATCGAGCAGCAGCGGCGCGACCTGCTCAGGACCGGCACCCACCAGCGTGAGCGTCGCCGGCACGTGCTCGCGCAGCGCCTCGAAGGCCTTCAAGAGCACGGGCAGCCCCTTGCGCTCCACGGCCTGGCCGATGAAGAGGATCCGCAGCGGAGCGCCCGAGCCGGCTTCGGCGCTCTCCTGCGGCGGCAGCTGCACGCCGTTGGGGACGATCCGATACCGCCCGCCGAAGAACCGCCTCGCCGTCCACGCGGCGGCCTCCGAGACGGCGATCCGGGCATGCAGCCGGTTCATCCGCCGAGTGGCGCCGGCGAGTCGTGCGCCGCTGTTGGTGAGGGCGTTGTCGGAGTAGGTGTGGAAGGTGCCGAGGAGGGGCACGCCGTGACTCGAGCAGAGCGCGTCCCAGGAGACGATCGGGACGACCGGCTCATGGATGTGGAGCACGTCATAGCCGCCGTCGCTGATCTCCCTGCGCAACCGGGTCACCGCGTCAGGAAACAGCGAGAGGTTGGAGACCGCTCCGTTCGCCTCGATGCCAACCGTCCGCCCAAGCGAGACCAGGTACTCCGGGGCCTGGCGCGACTCCGGGCGTGCACCCCGGTGCAGATGCCGCGAGAGCGCGTCGTCCGGGTCGAAGGGAGCAAGCACCCTGACGTCGTGCCCGCAGACGATCAGCTCGCCCGCAAGCGCCTCGATGTGCCTCGTCACTCCTCCCGGGTAGGTCCAGGAGTAGGGGCAGAGCAGGGCGATCCGCACAGCAGGACTTTAGACCCTGGCGGGGCGCGAGCGCCGGCGCCTATACTCGGGGCCCTTGAGCGAGCGCCACTTCGTCAAGTACACCTTCCTGAAGGTCGACCCCGCCTGGCGTCGTCTGGACGACGAGCGCCGCGCCCAGGACAAGCTCGAGTTCCTGGCCGCCTGCGAAGACTTTGCGGACGGGCACATGCTGCAGTCCTTCACGCTGATCGGCACCCGCGCAGATGTGGAGCTGCTGCTCATCTCCGAGGCCGAGAACCTGGACCGCATCCACGAGTTCCACGTCGTGCTGTTGCAGAGCGGCCTGATGAAGTGGGCCAGCACTCCGTATTCATTCCTTGGGATGCGCAAGAGCTCGGAGTACTCCGAAGACGTACGCGCGATCGCGAGGAGATTCCGCGGCAAGTACGTCTTCGTATATCCGTTCGTGAAGTCTCGGGAGTGGTACGCGCTGCCGGCCGAGAAGCGTTGGCAGATCATGCAGGGCCACATCGAGGTCGGACGCGAATACCCGAGCGTGGACAACCACACCACCTACTCCTTCGGCCTCGACGACCAGGAGTTCGTCGTTGCCTTCGACACCGATGACGTCGGCACCTTCCTGGACTTGGTCCAGCGGCTGCGCACCACGGAGGCATCCAGGTACACGGTCCGTGACACGCCGAGCTTCACCTGCATCGCGGCCTCGCTGCCGAAGGCGCTGAACGCGCTCGACGGCGAGCCTGTCGCACTCGAGGCACTGGCCACCCAAAGCTGACCTCTGTGGCGTGGTCTTGGCGTTGATCTGAGGAGCACCTGATGCCCAAGAGCACGAGCGGCAGCAGCGCAGGAGCCGGAAAGCGGAGCCGCGCCCAGAAGAATCCCCGCAGCAGCGCCGCCAGCAGGCGCCAAGAAACATCGCACCTGCGCGAGAGCGACCCGGTGCTCGCCGGCCTGATCGACGCCGCCGGCCCACTGTCCGACGCCCGAGACGGCCGGCCCGCGCGTGACGACCACTACGGAGCGCTCGTGCGCTCCATCGTCAACCAGCAGCTCTCGGTGCGAGCCGGCGCAGCGATCTACCAGCGGCTGCTCGATCGCTTCGACGGCCACCCGCCGACACCAGAGCAAGTGCTCGCGCAGGAGCCCGAAGAGCTGCGAGCCGCGGTCGGCCTATCGCGTGCGAAGGTCGGCTTCCTGCGCTCGCTTGCGGAGCACGTGCTGGACGGCAGCCTCGAGCTCTCGCGGCTTGACGAGCTCACCGACGAGGCGGTAATCGCCGAGCTGGTCGCGGTGAAGGGTCTTGGAGTCTGGACATCCCACATGTTCCTGATGTCCCACCTCGAACGCCCAGACGTGCTTGCGGTCGGGGACCTCGGCATCAGGCGTGCGATCGAACGCGCCTACGGCCTCACCGAGCTGCCCGATCCCACGACGATCGAGCGGATCGCTGAGCCGTGGCGCCCGCACAGGACGCTCGCATGCCGCTATCTGTGGCACTCACTGGACAACGAGCCGGACTGAGGTAGGAATCGGCTCGCGTCCGCCCCACCCCCACCGCCCCTCTGAGGGCCGAGAGCCAAGGAGATCAAGGGCTCAAGCGACGTGGCGTACTGAAAGCACGCGAGCGAGCGAGGACGCAGATATCCGCCGGCCCTCGGCCGTCAGACGGCGGAGACTTGCTCTTCGTCGGCAACCCTGAAGGATGAGCCGCAGCCGCAGGCGGCGACGACGTTCGGGTTGTTGACTTTGAAGCCGGCGCCCTGGAGGCCCTCCTCGTAGTCGATCACCGAGCCACTCACGAACTGCAGGCTCGGACCGTCGACCAGCAGCTTCAGGCCATGGTCCTCGAACACCTCGTCGCCATCGTGCTGCTCGTCGAAGGCGAGCTGGTATTGGAAGCCTGAGCAGCCTCCGCCCCGCACTCCCACGCGCAGCCCGGCAAGACTCAGGTCTGCCTGCTGGGCCTGCAGGAACTCGCGAACCTTCTCGGCGCCCTTGTCTGTCAGGGAGATCATGCTTTCCAAAGTATAGCTAGGTGTGGGGATCGCTAATGTGGGTGCCATGCCAACCGCCGATGAGATCAAGCAGCGCATCGAGGCCGCGATACCAGGAGCGCAGGCCGAGGTAGAGGATTACACCGGCGGCGGAGACCACTTCCGCGCGAGCGTGACCGCTGCGGCGTTTGCGGGCCGCGGTCGCATCGAGCAGCACCGTCTCGTCTACGAGGTCTTCGGCGCCGAGATCGGGGGGCCGATCCATGCGCTCTCGCTGAAGACAGCAGTCCCCGACCATGCGGAGGCCGGCTCAGAGACCTCTGCCCAGACGCCCAGCCGATAGGAGCACGCCGATGTCCACTCCGGAGACCAACCCGATCCGCGACGCGATCGCCGAGGCGATCGCAGAGCACGAGGTGATCCTCTTCATGAAGGGCACCCCCGAGGCGCCCGCATGCGGCTTCTCCGCTCGCACCGTCGCGGCCCTGCAGGCGACGGGCGCGCCCTTCGCCGCGGTCGACGTCCTGCCCGACCCGCGCATCCGCCAGGAGCTCTCCGCGATCTCGAACTGGCCGACGATCCCACAGCTGTTCGCAAAAGGCGAGCTGGTCGGCGGCTGCGACATCGTGACCGAGATGTATGAGGCGGGCGAGCTCGCGGAGGTACTGGGCGTCGCCGATGCCGCTGCCCCCGGGGAGCCGCTGCAGGCCGCGCAGCCGGCGGCGCAGGGGCTTGGCATCGAAAACCGCCTCGGCTGAGCCGAGCGGGCGGCTGGCCCTGCGCTTGCTGTAGGGTCAGCGCCCAATGGCGCCGGTCGCGATCGTCAGCGACACCACGCACTACCTGCCCGCTGAGCTGGTGCGTCGCGAAGAGATCCATCAGGTCAGCCTCCATGTCGGCTGGGCGGGCGAATCCACGCGCGAGCTCGAGATGGACGGCTTCGATGCCTTCTACGCTCGCCTGGCCAGCGACCCCGCGACGCCGAGCACCTCCCAGCCCTCGATCGGGGACTTCCTCACCGTCTGGGAGCCATTGCTGGAGGAGGGTAGGGACATCGTCTCGGTACACCTCGCGGGCGGCATCTCGGGAACGTGCGAGGCGGCAAGGCAGGCCCGCACGATGCTCCAGGAGCGCGGCCTCGGCGAGCGTGTCGAGGTGATCGACGGCGAAACGGGCTGCGGCGGCCTCGGCTTCCTGCTGCTCGCCGGCGCGGCTGCGGCGCGCGCCGGCGGTGACATCCATACGGTCGCCGAGCACGTCAAGCAATCCCGCAAGCGTGCGCGGATCTGGTTCTGCATCGACACGCTGGAGTACCTGCGGCGTGGCGGGCGAATCGGCAAGGCGCAGGCATGGCTCGGCGGCACGCTGAAGATCAAGCCGATCCTCACGCTGCAGCACGAGATCACCCCGGTCGAGCGCGTTCGCACCTCCAAGCGAGCGTTCGAGCGCATGGTGCAGTACGGGGACCGCCTTGTCCAGGAAGGGCTAACCGCCTGGGCGGTGCAGCACATCCAGGCGGCCGATCAGGCGGAGCGGCTCGTCGAGCGCTGTCGCGAGGTGATCGGTGGCGAGCCGGTGTTCGTCTCGGAGGTCGGGCCCGTGATCGGTACCTATACCGGCCCCGGCCTGCTCGGCGTCGGCGGCATAGACCCCGCGCTGCTGGTCTGAAGCGCTTAGAAGGTCTTTCAAAAATACCTTCTTAGCGGCGACGGCGGCGTTTGCCGCCGCCCAGAATCGCGGCTATCCCGCCGCCGATCACGAAGCCCGCGACCGCGGCGCCGATCAGCGCTTCTTTGCGGTGGCTTTCGAGCTGTCCACGCCAGTCGGTTGCGATCGCCACCTCGCCACGGAGGCGCTGGAGGGAGACCGCGAGCTCGGCGCGGTTGGCCTCGATCGAGCTGCGGATCTCTGCTGGAGAGCGACTTGGCATCGGTGCTGTGGCCTCCCTAGTGTGGTGCCTCGGTCGTCGCTGCGCTGGCCCCGGCGGTCACGGTCTCACGGATCCTGCGCGCCTCCTCGATCGCCATGTTCGGCGTCGGGGGGGCGCCCGCTTTGACCGCCTTTGCCGCCACGATGCCCGCGATCACGCCGAGGATCAGCAGAATCACCGCCATCGCGAAGAAGCCCCAGAAGTAGGTGAACTGGTTGCCGATCGGAAGCTCGAAGTAGAGCAGCCAGGCAAAGCCGATGAGCGCGAAGAACAGCGCGGTGAGCACGAATACCCCGGCGACGACCCCGACGACCGCGCCCTTGGCCAGGCGCGTGGCCTTCTGGGTCATCTCGGCCTTGGCGAGCTCTATCTCCTCGCGCACGAGCAGCGTGGCGCGCTCGGAGACCTCCGTGATCGCGGCGGCGAGGTTGGGGGAGCGCTGATCGCCGCTGCCGGAGGCGCCCTCCGCGCTCATGAGCGTACCCGGCGCAGCAGCATCGCCAGCAGGAAGCCGCCAAGGAACGCTGCGCCGACCGCGACCTCGGGCCGCGTGGCGACGTCGGCGCCGAAGGAGGGCGGCCCGGAGGCCTCGTGGGGCGAAGCGCCGTTGCTCGATCCCGGCGGGTCAGCGACGCCGTTTGCCTGCTCGGCGCTCACTCTGGCGGCTCCTCTTCGAACATCCTCCTCCAGACCATCGCGGCAGCGCGTTGGGAGGCGATGCTCGCCAGGGCCCCGAAGGCCGCGAGCACCCCTGACCAGACCAGGCGCTTGACCATCTCGTTCTCCATCTCTCGCAGTCTAATCACCGCTCCGGGCGTCTGGCCGCGCGCGAGTGGCGCCAGCTGCCTCGAGGCCGCCGCAGATCGTCTCGACCACGAGCCG
The DNA here is from genome assembly GCA_963790265.1 of uncultured Actinomycetota bacterium. Lineage (GTDB taxonomy): Bacteria > Actinomycetota > Thermoleophilia > Solirubrobacterales > Solirubrobacteraceae > Palsa-744. The sequence continues at coordinate 890,306 of CAWBNT010000001.1, read as the reverse complement.
CTTGGCGCGCTCGTAGTGCTCCTCGCCGATCGGCAGCAGCTGGAAGATCCAGCCCGTGAGCACCTGCTCGATCGCGCCATAGAAGGCCATCGCGGCGAACTCGGCATCGATGTCGGCCCTGAACGCGCCCTGCTCCTGCGCCTCGGTCACGATCGCGGCGATCCCGCTGTATGCCTCCCTGATGCGGGCCAGATGCGTCTGGCCGAAGGAGTTGGCGGCTCGGGTCACGTCCACGATGATCACCTTCATCAGGTCGGGGTCGTGCCTGTAGCTGTCGACGATGAACGAGGCGATCGCGTAGAGCTTCTCGCGCGCAGAGGAGTCCGTCGCGTCCACCTCGGCGATCGTCGAAAGCATCACGTTCCAACGCTCGAGGAAGAGCGTGTCCAGGACGCTGTCCTTGGATCCGAAGTAGTGGTAGACGAGCCCGTAGGCGACACCCGCCTCGTCTGCGATGTCAGAGACCCGGCAGGCGTGGAAGCCCCGGCTTGCGAACACCCTCACGGCCGCATCCAGGATCGCCTGGCGACGATCCTGAGGTGCGGCGCGGGTACGCAGAGCACTCATTCGGGCGCCGACACCTCCGGCCAGCGATAGGCCTCAGGACGTCTGTTGGAAAGCGAGGGTAGCTTGCTCCTGACCTTCGCCTGGGCCTGAAGGTCGATCTCGGCGACGATGTGGCCCTCCTCCCGCTCGCCAAGGCTTGCGAGCACCGCGCCCCAAGGATCGACGATCATCGAGCGCCCTCCCGACTCATAGCCGTCGGGATGGCGACCGACCTGGTTGGCGGCAACCATGAACGCCTGGTTCTCGATCGCTCTCGCCCTGACCAGGATCTCCCAATGCTCTCTGGTCGTCGGCAGTGTGAAGGCAGATGGCAGCGCGATCAGCAGCGCGCCGCGCAGGGCGAGTATCCGGAAGAGCTCCGGGAAGCGCAGGTCGTAGCAGATCGCCAGGCCGATCGGCAGGCCATCGGCGGCCTGGCTGGTCACGATCTCCGAGCCGGGGCCCTCCAGCTCGGACTCTCTGTAGAGCTTGCCGTCGATCTCCACGTCGAACATGTGGATCTTGCGATAGACGGCACGAACCGCTCCGGCCGGGTCTACGTGGACGCTGGCGTTTGCGAGCATCTGCGAGCCTGGCTGGCGCTCTGTGATCGAGCCGGCGACCAGGTCGACGGAGAGCTCTGCCGCAATCGCCTTCGCCCATGAGATCGCCTGACCGTCGAGCGTCTGTGCGCTCGCAAGCAGCTTCTCCCGCCCACCCATCACGAGCCACTTCTCCGGCATCACGATGAGGCTCGCGCCGTCGGCAACGGCAGCGCGAACGTGGCGGTCGGCGGAGGCGAGGTTCTCGGCCGTCTCACCGGTGGAGTTGAGCTGAACTGCCGCGACCTTCATGGGTACACTCCGCTCTCCTGGCGACCTCCCGCCAGAGTTCGATTGACAAGTCAGTCAATCATTGTGAAGCATAGCGCCTGGCGCCCGTGCCCCGGGATACCTGCCGCTTGCGTCCGCTGCCCGCTCCGCCGCGCCCGTCCTCGCGACTATGCCCCTCATGCTGCCTGCGCAGCTCTGCGAGCAGCAGCTTGGAGTGGACGGCGCCGACGAGATCCCGCAGCGGCTCCACGCCCGCGGCGATGATCGCAAGCGCCCGCTCTACCTCGACCTCGCCGGCGAGGCGATCGAGCAGCGCCCGTACCTCTTCGCGCACCAGCGGCTCGAGTGCCTCCCGATAGCGCAGGGTGTCGTAGACCGTGAAGCCGAGCGCCTCCTCGTAGCCGCCGGCCCTGAAACGGGAGATCGCCTCGATGATCTTCACATCGTCCCGGTCGTATCCGGCCCTGGTGGGGGTCAGCACCCCGAGCTCCGCCAGCCGCGCAAGGACGTTGGCCGGCAGCTCGTAGCGCTCGCGCACCTCGCTCGCCGAGATCCGCTTGCCCTCGGCGCTCGCCAGCGCGCGCTCGACGATCTTGTCCTCCAGGTCGATCAGCGCCTGCACCCGCTCGGGGTCTTCTCGCAGCAGGTCCTTGATCACCCGCAGCGGCATGAAGCGCTCCTCCTGGAGGCGCTTGATCAGCTCGAGGCGCTGCACGAAGTGCGGCGGGTAGTAGGCCATGTTGCGGCTTGTGCGCATGATCTCCGAGCCCTCGCCGAGCAGGCCCTCCCGCAGGTAGTGCCTGATCGTGCCAGCGCTCACCCCGCTGCGCTGGGCGAGCTCGCTCATCTTCAGAAGGTCTTTCAAGATAGGCGGTGCGGTCGGGGGGTGCCTGGACCAAGCTGGGCGACGCGGGACGGCGCAGCGCGTGCCGGTGGCACGTGCAGGCCGGCACGCGGCGATCCAGCGCTCGGATGAAGTCCCGCCCGCCCCCATCCGGACGTGCCGATCTTCTTGAAAGACCTTCTCAGCGCGGGAGCCTCGCTCATGCGGTGGAGCCCGCGCCCCTCTCGGCGAGCGGCCCGGGCGAGGCGCCCGCCGCTGCTCCAGATGCAAGCAGCGCGGAGATGTCCGACTCCGATACGCCTGCCTGGCGCAGCACCGACTCGGTGTGCTCTCCGAGCGCCGGCGCGGGCATCCGAGCCGGGTCGCCCGGAGTCCGGGAGAGCTTCACCGGCACTCCGAGCTGCCTGACGGGGCCCTCGACGCCCGGCTGGCTGATCTCGACGATCATCCCCCGAGCGCTGACAAGCTCCGAGGCGAGCGCCTCCTCGAGATCGAGAACCGGCGCCAGACAGCACTCGTGCTCGGAGGCAAACGCCTCCCATTCGGCGCGAGTCCTGCTCTTGAAGACCTTCTGAACCTCGGCGTGGGCGCCGCTGCCCGGACGCTCGAACTGGCGCTCGATCAGGTCCTCCCTGCCCACCCCCCTGCACCACGCCTGCCAGAACTTCGGCTCCAGCGCGCCAAGGCTCACCCACCCATCGGCGCATTCGTATGGGCGGTAGCAGATCAGCGCGCCGGCGAGCTCGAGATCGCCACGGTGCGGGGTCACGCCGTCGGCGAAGTAGCGTCCCGCCACCATCGCAAGCCAGGAGAGCGCGCCGTCGGACATCGATATGTCGACGAGCTGCCCAACGCCTGAGCCGGGCCTGGCCAGCGAGCCGTCGCGCTCGTGCAGCGCCGCGAGGATCCCAAGCGCGGCCATCATCGAGCCGCCGCCGATGTCGGCGATCTGGACCGCCGACTGAATGGGACCCCCACCCGCCCCGCCGTCGCGCTCGCCGGTGAGCCCCAGCATCCCGATCAAGCCCAGGTAGTTCATGTCATGCCCAGGCGCGGTGCGCTTGGGGCCATCCTGCCCGTAGCCGCTGATCGCGCAGTAGACGATCCTCGGGTTCTCCTCGCGCATCCGCTCGTAGCCGACGCCGAGGCGGTCGAGCACCCCGGGCCTGAAGGACTCCAGCACGACGTCGCAGTCGCTTACGAGCCGGAGCAGCAGCTCCCTTCCCTGCTCGCTCTTCAGATCCAAGCGGATCGAGCGCTTGTTGCGGTTCAGCGCGAGGTAGAGCGCCGAGCGGGCACTCTCGTGGGCGCCCTCGTAATAGGGAGGAGACCAGCGTATGTAGTCGCCTGCGCCGGTGTCCTCGACCTTCAAGACGTCCGCTCCAAGATCGGCAAGCAGCAGCGAGCAGAAGCCGCCCGGCAGCAGCCGGGAGAGGTCGAGCACCTTCACGTCTTGCAGCGGCAGGCTCATCTAGTTCTCCTCCTTGGAGATGGGGTTGAGCGGCGGGGAATCCAGCCCCGCGTTTGGACTTCGATCCTCGGCCTCCTGGCGAGGTTGATCGGCCAGGCTCCGCCCGGCCTCGTTCACGCCGAGCAGGCCGCGCGCCTCCGGCACCGTCGCTGGGCGACGGCCCACGTCCTGCACCATCTGACGCGCCTTGGCGATCAGGTCCCCGTTGCTTCTGGCCATCTGGCCATCGGGCAGGTAGAGATTGTCCTCCAGGCCAACCCGCACCGAGCCGCCGAGGCTCAGGGCGGCGCCAAGCAGCATCCACTGCTGGCGAGAGATCCCGATCACGCCCCAGTGGGAGCGCTGCTCGCCACCCGGCCAGCCGCGCAGGCCGGGGATGTTCTCGACCATCGCCGCGAGGTTGCGCGCTCCCGGCGGAATGCCGCCGACCACGCCCATGACGCAGTCGACGTGCAGCGGCGGCGTCAGCACGCCCATGTCGATCAGCGGATCCAGGCTGCCGACGTGGCCGAGGTCGAAGCACTCGTGCTCGGGCCGGATGCCAAGCTCGTTCATCGCCGTAAGCAGCTCCACGATCTCGCTGAACGGGTTCGCGAAGACCATCTCGAACACGAAGCCCTTGCGCGACTTGGAGTACTTGGCGTAGTTCATCGAGCCCATGTTCAGGGCGGCGACTTCGGGCCTGCCCGCTCTCAGATAGGCAACCCGCCTCTCGACGGGCACGCCGATCGTGCCGGTCGAGTAGTTGATGATCACATCGCCCGCGGCCTGCCTGATCGCCTCGGTGATCGCGACGAAGTCCTCGACCTCGTAGCTGGGCGTGCCGTCCGGCCTGCGGGCATGGATGTGGATCATCGCCGCGCCCTCCTCGACAGCGCGACGCGCCTCCTCCCCGTACTCCTCGGGCGTATACGGAATCGCGGGACACTGGTCCCGGTTCGCGATCACTCCTGAGATCGCGCAGGTTATGACGACGGGGTCATCGATCATGGTTCCTCCTCTTCGTCCCGACCGGCGCATGCGCCGGTCGGCGCCGGGCCGCATGCGGCCCGGCGGACCACGTCGCATGCGACGTGGTCCTCATACGGGGACCACCCCGTGTCTCTTCCAGGGCCGCTCGATCTTCTTGCTCTGCGCCATCTCCAGGCTCCTGCAGATCGTCTCGCGCGTCTGCCGCGGATCGATCACGTCATCGATCATGTCGTTGCCCGCGGCGATGTAGACGTCGAACATCTTCTTGAAGCCCTCGATCAGCTCGGCCCGCTTGGCATCGGGGTCCTCCGCCGCCTCTACGGCCTTGCGGAAGGCGATCTCGACCACGCCCTCGGCGCCCATCACGCTGATCTCCGCGCTTGGCCAGGCCACGATCAGGTCCGGCTCATAGGCGCGGCCGCACATCACGTAGTAGCCGGCGCCGTAGGCCTTGCGCGTGATCACCGTGATCTTCGGCACGGTCGCGTTGGCCACGGCGTAGAGCATCTTCGCGCCGTGGCGGATGATCCCCTGCGCCTCGACCTTTGTGCCGACCATGAAGCCGGGCACGTCCTGGATGAAGATCAGCGGAATGCCGAAGGCGTTGCAGAGGTTCACGAAGCGGGCGGCCTTGTCGGCGGAGTCGTTGTCGAGGATGCCGCCGAGCTGCTTTGGCTGGTTTGCGACGATGCCGGCGGGCCGGCCGTCGAAGCGCGCGAGGCAGGTGATGATCGTCCTGGCCCACTGCTTCTTGATGTCGAGGTAGGAGCCCTCGTCGACGATCGCCTCGATCACCTCGTACATGTCGTACGGCTTGCGGTTGGACTCCGGCAGCACGTCGAGCAGCGACTCCTCGCGACGCTCCACCGGGTCGCTGCTTCGCAGGATCGGCGGCGCCTGCTCGCAGTTCTGCGGCATGTAGGAGAGGTACTCCTTGATCCGCTCGATGCACTCCTCATCGCTATCGACTTCCATGTCGCCAACACCCGACTTTCGGCAGTGCACCCGCGAACCGCCGAGCTCCTCCTGGGTGACGTCCTCGCCGACAGCGGCCCTGACCAGATGCGGACCCGCCAGCGCCATCGAGCCGCGGCCCTTGACCATCGGCACGAAGTCGGCGAGCCCCGGGATGTAGGCGGTGCCGGCCGCGCATGGCCCCATCAGCGCGGCGACCTGCGGGATCACGCCGCTCATGATCACCTCTTCCCGGAAGAGGTGACCAGAGCCGGCGAACATCGCGCCCGCGGCCTCCTGGACCCGCGCACCGGCGGAGTCCAGCAGCCACACGAACGGGATCCGCTTGGTGAGAGCCAGCTCGCGCAGGCGCGTGACCTTGAGCTCGCCGGTCATGCCCATCGAGCCAGCCATCACGGTGAAGTCGTAGGCGCAGACGGCTGTAAGGCGTCCGTTCACCTTGCCATAGCCGGTGATCACGCCGTCCGCCGGCGCGTCCACCCCCTCCATCGCACGCTGGGTGGTGTGGGGCTTGCCGAGCATCCCCAGCTCGACGAAGGTGCCCTCGTCGAGAAGCAGCGCGATCCGCTCCCGTGCGGTCAGCTTTCCCGCCTCGTGCTGCCTCTCGATCTTCTCCTGGCCGCCGCCGAGCTTGATCTGCTCGCGCCTGGCCTGCAGATCCTCGACCAGCGGGCGCAGCAGCGAGACCGGGGGGCGCTCTGCCTCCGCGCTCATCGGCCCTTCCACTGCGGCTCGCGCTTCTCGAAGAACGCCCTGACTCCCTCTCTGATGTCCTCTGTGGAGAGAGCGATGGTGAGCTGGGCGCGCAGGTAGTCGAGCGCGTCCTCCAGGGGCATGTCCATCTGGCGCCGCATCGCCTGCTTGCCCAGGCGCATGATCGCAGGCGACTTCCCCGCCAGCTTGCCCGCCCACTCGCCGACGGCCGCACCGAGCTGCTCGCGAGGCACGACCTTGTTCACAATCCCCACCTCGAGTGCCTGCCGCGCGTCGATCCGCTCCCCGAGCAGCAGCAGCTCGTTTGCCTTCTTGCGAGCGACATTGCGGTAGATCAGCGCCATGATCATGAACGGGAAGGCCCCAACGTCGATCTCCGGCGTGCCGAACGTCGCGTTATCGGAGGCGACGATCAGATCGCAGCACAGCGCGATCCCGAAGGCCCCCGCCAGCACGTGCCCGCCGGCGGCGCAGATCGTCGGCTTCTCCAGCGAGCTGATCAACTTGAAGAGCCCCGTGAATGCCTCCGAGCCGAAGTGCTTGTGGACCAGCGGGACCTCGGCCGCGAAGCCGCCCAGGTTTGCCCCGGAGGAGAAGACCTTCTCGTCAGAGGAGGCGAGGACCACGCACCGGACCTCCGCATCGTCCCTCGCCTTGCCAAACGCCTGGTGCAGGCCACCGAGCATCTCGACCGACAGCGAGTTGCGCGTGTCAGGGTCGTTGAGGATGATCGTCGCGACGCCGTCTGAGACCTCGTATAGAACGTGTTCGAGCGCCACGGCGACATCCTAACCGGACGGGCGGGACAGCGGGGAGTAAGCAGCGCTACTGCATACTTTGGTCGCCCTAGTCACGAGGTGGCGGACACTCGCGCAGGATCTTCTTGCCCTCGCGCCTGGTCACCGCCCGCGCCCCCTTCGGCCGATGCCGCCTCACGCATGCCTCGAAGCGCCTGAGTTCCTTGCGCTCGCGTTTGGTCAGGTGCACTTCCAGCGACTTTTCCTCGTGTTCCTTCAGTTCCGCCTCGGTGATCGTTTCGCTTGCGGGCGGCTGCTCGACGGAGACCGGGATTTCGGTCGCGAGGATGTCCTGCACAATGGACACTCCGGCTTTCCCGACCCACGTCTGGATTCGCGTTCGCACGGGCAGACCATCTTCTGCGAGGAACAGCTCGAGCGTGGAACGCCCCAGCGCCTTCTTCGCAGCCTTGGAGATCTTGGATGCCGACGACGCGCCGGCGAGCTGGCCGCCGTTGAGCTTGGCCTCGAACTCGGTCGTCTGCTGTCCGTCCACTTCCTTTGGTCCCACCTCGGACACCGACCTCGCGTGTTCGATCGTTTCGATCAGCTTGCCGAACCCGGATTCCACGCTTTGCGCCCCAGGGAATGGCGACACCGACGCCGAGCCGCCTTCGGCGCTCTTCTGCGCCTCCTCTTCAGCCAATTCGGCAGGGCTGACGTAAATCCACGGCCTCCCGCCGTCGAGCTGCGCGAACAGCGACAAGCGCGTGTAGGCCTGTTCGCCGATCACCCGCTCCTGGAAGGAGATCGTGCCGAAGATATCCCCGCGCACGACGGTGAGCTTCGGCACGACGCTCGTTTCAAAGTCGGCAGTGAGGAAGGGAAAACTCTGCGTCGGATGAGTGGTGAGGTGCACGACAGTGTGCTTGCCTCCATGTCGAGAAGGCTTGCTCGACATGGGTTTCAGGAGGCCTTCCCCGCCGAGCGGCACACCCGTCAACACCTCGACCACGGAGCCCCGCTCGCTGTTTATGTGCAGCGCGCGCATCTTCTGCTCGAGCACGACAAGGGCGGGGGGCAGGTTGGCTTTTGCGCTCGCAGCAGCGGTCGATGCCGCCGCGAGCAAGGAGATCGCCACCACGTAGGACCAGATAAGGCGACGACGCAAATCCCTCAAGCATTGCTCCCCGAGCCGAGCGGCCCGGCGGCCGCAATTCGGGTGGATGCTACTTGCCCACGCCATTGCGGGTCAATTGGTATTTCCGTCCACTGGCGGATCGCGCGCGGCGCTCGCCCCAGCACAAAGTAAGCAGTCCTACTATTTACTTTCTCGCTCGCCTGCGCTAGCTTGCCGTGCGCATGGAGGGTCCGGAATCGCGGCGCCCCCACGCGCCCTGGTCCACCCCGCGCCGCCAGATCCCACCTGAGAACGAGAGGAGCCGCCCAGCAATGGCCACCGCCGAGAGCAACGTCCGCAAGCCCGACTTTGGGGCCAAGCGCAAGCACTTCATCTTCACCGAGGAGCACGAAGCGCTGCGGGAGTCGATCCGCAACTTCGCGATCAAGGAGCTCGCCCCCCACGCCGCCGAATGGGAGGAGACCACCTTCCCCAACTCGGTCTTCCCGCGCATGGGTGAACTCGGCTTCCTCGGCCTCGACAAGCCGGAGAAGTACGGCGGACAGGGCGGCGACTACTACACGAGCCTGGTCCTGGCGGAGGAGATCACGAACGCCAACTCGGGTGGCCTTGCGATGGGGCTCGCCGTCCACACCGACATGGCGATGCCGCCGATCCTCGCCTTCGGCACCGAGGAGCAGAAGCAGGAGTGGGTCGTGCCCGCGATCAAGGGTCAGAAGATCCTCTGCCTCGGCATCACAGAGCCCGACGCCGGCTCAGACGTCTCCGGGATCAAGACCCGCGCGGTCAGGGATGGCGAGGAATACGTGATAAACGGCTCCAAGACCTACATCACCAACGGGCATCGCGCCGACGTGATCGTGCTGGTGACCAAGACCGACCCCGACGCCGGCTATGACGGCTTCACGCTGTTCCTGGTGCCGATGGACGCCCCCGGCGTGATCAAGGAGAAGCGCCTGGAGAAGCTCGGCATGCACGCCTCAGACACGGCGCTACTCGCCTTCCAAGATGTCCGCGTCCCTGCCTCCGCAGTGCTCGGCCAGGTCGGCAAGGGCTTCTACCACATCATGTGGGAGCTCCAGGGCGAGCGCCTGATCGGCGCCGCCGGCTGCGTCGCGGGCGCCCAGAAGTGCTTCGAGCGGACGCTCGAATACGCCAACGAGCGCAAGGCGTTTGGCCGCTCGATCGGCCACTTCCAGGTGATCCGGCACAAGTTCGCCGAGATGGCGACCAAGATCGAGTCGGCCCGCCAGATGGTCTACGTGACCGCGTGGCGCTTCAACAACGGCGAGTACCCGGTCAGAGAGATCTCGATGGCCAAGCTGCACGCCTCGCGAATCGCAGTGGAAGTCGCCGACGAGTGCATCCAGATCCACGGCGGCGCGGGCTACATGCGGGAGTACGGCGTCGAGCGCGTCTGGAGGGACATGCGCCTGAACCGGATCGGCGCGGGCACCGACGAGATCATGCTCGACGTGATCGGCCGCTCGTACGGGCTTTGATCGATGTTTTGGGAACGCCACGCCGCATGCGGCGTGGACGGGACCGTGCATGCACGGTCCCGCCGACCGGCGCATGCGCCGGTCGGTCAATCCACCGATCCGCGTGGCACCACCCATTGCGTCGGCTGGCCCGTCACGCTGGCGATCAGGTCGAAGTCGGAGTCGTAGTGCAGCACGGTGAGGCCGGCATGCTCGGCTGCTGCCGCAACCATCAGGTCGGCTATTTTCGCGGCGCGGTGCTGGCCTCGATCCGCAAGGAGCCCTTGCACCCCAAGCGCGCGATCGAGCACCCCCTGATCGACCAGGGCCGTGTCATAGCCGAGATCGAGATCCGCCCGTCTGGCGCGGTGCTCGACTCCCGACCGGACGCTGAACAGTTGCTCGAGGTCGGTCACCCCGCAGGTCGCAAGCGACCCGTTGAGGAGCAGCGGCTCGACGACCGCCGCCACAGCGTCCTTGCGGAGCCGGGCAAGGACGCTGTTGTCTACGAGGTGGGTGGCCACGGAGCTATGAGCGGCGGCCGGTGCGCGTGCTTCATGATCTCCGGGTTGGCAAGGTCCTCGTTTTCCTTGTACCAGGCGATCAGGCGCTTGCCCGCCTCGCGCTTGGCGATCTCGCGCAGAGCTTCGTTCACCGTGTCCTTCACGCCCGTTGTGCCGAGTGCTTCTCTCGCCTTTTCGAGCATAACCTCGTCTATGTCCAATGTGGTCCTCCGCATGAGAAGAATATAGCCGGATTCGTCGTATCAATGCATAACTCTCAGTCTCGATGACTCCCACACCCCCTTTCTCCGACGAGCACGAGGAGCTGCGGACATCGATCCGTGGCTTCATCGAGCGCGAGCTGACGCCGCACGCGCAGGACTGGGAGCGCGCGGAATGGTTTCCCGACGAGGTCTTTCCCAAGCTGGCCGCCCAGGGTCTGCTCGGGCTGAAGTACCCCACGGCGCTCGGCGGCCAGGGCGGCGATTACCTGCACGAGGCGGTGCTGGTCGAGGAGCTCGCGCGAATCGGCTCCGGCGGGACCGCGGCTGGCATCGGCGCGCACGTGAACATCGCCACGCCGCCGATCTGGAAGTTCGGCACCGATGAGCAGAAGCAGCGCTGGCTCGTGCCAGCGATCAAGGGCGAGCTGATCGGGGCGCTCGGCATCACCGAGCCGGACGCCGGCTCAGACGTGGCCGCACTGCGCACCACCGCGCAGCGCGTGGATGGCGGCTGGGTCCTCAGTGGCGAGAAGACCTACATCACCAACGGCGTCAGGGCGCACTTCATCGTCACGGCCGCCAAGACGACGGCGAAGGGCGGCCACCACGGGACCTCCTTCTTCATCGTGGAGCGCGGTGAGAGCGTGCGCTCGAGCAAGCTGAAGAAGCTCGGCTGGGCCGCCTCGGACACGGCGACGATCTCATTCGAGGATGCCTTCGTGCCAGATGAGGCCCTGCTCGGCGGCGAGAACGAGGGCTTCAAGCTGATCATGGCCAACTTCCAGTGGGAGCGGCTTGCGATGTCGCTCGGCGCCGTGGGCGCGATGCAGCTGGCCTACGACCGCACAGCGGAGTACGCGAAGCAGCGCCAGGCGTTCGACAGGCCGCTCTCAAAGCACCAGGCGATCCGCCACAAGCTCGCAGACCTGGCCACCAACGTCTATACCGCGCGCACCGTCACCTACGACGCGCTGCGCCGCTTCCACGAGGGCGAGGAGCCGATCGCGCAGGTGAGCATGGCCAAGCTGCTCACCCAGCGCGCCTGCTTCGATCTGATGGACACGTGCCTGCAGATACACGGTGGCCTTGGCTACATGAAAGAGCACTGGACAGAGCGCGCGGTGCGCGACGCGCGTCTTGGTCCGATCGGCGGTGGCACCGACGAAATCATGCGCGAGATCCTCGGGCGGGTGCTGGGACTCTGAGAGGGTCCTTCAAAGACTCCGAAAGACCCTCTCGAGCCGCCCCTCAGCTCACTGCCGAACCCGCGCCGGCGAGCGCAACCGAAGCCGGCGTCCACTCGAGCCCCTGGTCGGCGGCGACCGACTCGAAGGTGACCTTGCCGGCGATCACGTTCAGGCCCGCCTGGAAGCCCGGGTCGGCTCCAAGCGCCGCAGCCACGCCCTGGTTGGCCAGGCGTACGAGATACGGCAGCGTCGCGTTCGTGAGCGCGTAGGTCGAGGTGATCGGGACGGCACCCGGCATGTTGGCCACGCAGTAGTGGGTGATCCCGTCCACCTCATAGGTCGGTTCGGAGTGGGTCGTCGGCCGCGAGGTCTCAAAGCAGCCGCCCTGGTCGATCGACACGTCCACCAGGACCGCGCCGCGCTTCATCCCTGAGAGCTGGCTGCGGGTGATCACGCGCGGGGCCTTGGCTCCCTGGATCAAGACCGCGCCGATCACCAGGTCGGCTTCCGGCAGGCGCTGCTCGATCTCCAGTGTGGAGGCGTAGCAGGTGTGGACGCGGCCGCCGAAGAGCGCATCGACCTGGCGCAGACGATCGATCGACCGGTCGTAGAGATAGACCTCGCAGCCGAGGCCGAGAGCCACATGTGCGGCGTTGCAGCCGACGACGCCGCCGCCGATCACCATCGTCCTGCCCGCCGGCACCCCGGCGACTCCGCCGAGCAGCAGGCCGCGCCCGCCGGCCGGCTTCTCCAGGGCGAAGGCGCCCGCCTGGGCGGCGAGCTTGCCCGCCACCTCGCTCATCGGGGCCAGCAGCGGCAGCCGGCCAGCGGCGTCGGTGATCGTCTCGTAGGCGATGCACGTGGCCCCCGACTCGACCAGGCCGGCGGTGAGCACGGGATCTGGGGCCAGGTGCAGGTAGGTGAAGAGGACGTGGTGCGCCTGGAGCATCTCGACCTCCAGCGCCTGCGGCTCCTTGACCTTGACGATCGTCTGCGCCTGCTCGAACACGGTCTCGGCGTCGGGCAGGATCTGCGCGCCCTGGGCGAGGTAGTCCTCGTCGGAGATCGCCGAGCCCACCCCGGCTCCAGCCTGTATGAGCACCTCATGACCGGCGGCGGTGAGCTCACGAGCGCCCGCCGGGGTCAGCGCGACCCGGTACTCGTCCGGCTTGATCTCCTTTGGCACGCCGATGCGCATCGTGTCATCCCTTCTTGTGGAAATTTCTGCGATCATCGCTCTGTCCCAGCCAAACTCAAGAGCTCGGGCGCAAACTTCTCGATTTCCACAGCGATGGACGAGATCGATCACCAAATCATCAGTCTGCTACGCACAAACGGAAGGGCTTCGTTTGCCAGAATCGGCGCAGAGGTGGGTCTCAGCCCTCACGGAGCGGCGGACCGCGTCCGCCGCCTGGAACGCGAACGGGTGATCACGGGCTTCAAGGCGGTCATCGACCCCGGCCGAATCGGCAGATCGCTGGACGCCTTCGTGGACATCCGACTGCTGCCGAGCACCGATCCGGAGGCGTTCGAGCGCCACCTCGCCACGCTGCAAGCGGTGCGAGAAATGGTCTTCGTCACCGGTCGCTTCGACTACCAGGTGCGTGTCGCCTGCCGGGACGCCGACGACCTCGACCGCACCGTCCGCTCGATCCGCCGCGATGCCGGCGCAGCCCAGACCGAGACTCGGATCGTGATGCGGACGGCGAAGTTCGAGCGCTCGGTGGACGCTCAGGCCGAGCCGTGAGGCGCGAGGACGGCGCCTCACGGCTCGGCTGCCCGCTCAGCCTCCCGACGACGCGGACGCGAATGGCACGGCAGCGGCGCTTCCGGCCTCGATCTCGTGCGGATGGTTCCACAGCCCGCGCTCTGCGAGCAGCGGCAGCACGCCCTCCGCGAACCAGTAGGCCTCCTCCAGATGGGGGTAGCCAGAGAGGATGAACTCGTCGAGGCCAAGCTCGTGGTACTCGATGATCCGCTCAGCAACCTGCTCGTGGCTGCCAACGATCGCCGTCCCGGCGCCGCCGCGCACGAGCCCCACCCCCGCCCACAGGTTGGGGTAGATCTCCAGCCGCTCACGATCGCCGCCGTGGAGCTCCATCATCCGCCGCTGCCCGACCGACTCGCTGCGCTCGAACCCTGACTGCACTCGCTGGATCGCCTCCTCGTCGAGCGCGTCGAGCAGCCGCTGCGCCTCGGCCCACGCGGCCTCGGGAGTGTCGCGGGTGATGACGTGAAGCCGGATTCCAAAGCGCATGCGGCGACCCTGATCCGCGGCCAGGCCGCGAATCCAGTCGAGCTTGGATGCCACCTGCTGCGGCGGCTCGCCCCAGGTGAGGTAGACGTCGGCGTGCTTGGCGGCGACGGCGCCCGCCGCGGGCGAGGAGCCGCCGAAGTAGATCGTGGGAATGGGATCTGGCACGCGCTCCAGATGGGCGCCCTGCACCGCGAGGTGCTCGCCCTGGAAGTCGACCGTCTCCCCCTCCCACAGGCGCCGCGTGATCGTCAGGAACTCATCGGCGCGCGCGTAGCGCTCGTCCTTACTCAGGAAGTCGCCGTAGGCGCGCTGCTCGTGCGGCTCCCCGCCGATCACGACATTCAGCAGCAGCCGGCCGCGGGAGTGCCGCTGGAAGCTCGCTGCCATCTGAGCCGCGAGCGCCGGCGCCACGAGGCCCGGACGAAACGCGACCAGGAACTTCAGGCGCTCGCTCGCCTGACTCAGCATCGCGGTGGTGATCCAGGCGTCCTCGCACCAGGCCCCGGTGGGAGTGAGCGCGCCCTCGAAGCCGAGCTGCTCGGCTGAGCGCGCGATCTGGCCCATGTATGGCAGGTGCGCCGCGCGCCCGCCACGGGCGATGCCTGCGGCCAGGCCGTGGCCGCCCTCGATGATGTAGCGGCTGTCGCCGTAGGTGGGAAGGAACCAGTGGAAGCTCAGTGGCGTCATCGCTACCCCCTAGAGCTGTCCATGTCGGGGAGGGAGCGTGCCGCTCAGCGTGTAGCGACCGACGTGCTGGATCTTCCAGCGCACCGGGTCGTGCAGCGTGTGCGTGCGCGCATTTCGCCAGTGACGGTTGAGGTTGTCACGATCGAGCGCCGAGCGGGTGCCGCAGACCTCGAAGAGCGCGCTGCCCGCCTCCACCGCGACCCGGTCTGCGAACGCCTTCGCGCTCGCGACCGCGATCGACGCCGCGCCGGCGCTCTGCTCGCTCAGATCAACGCGCGCCTCGTCAATCTGGTGCGCCGCATCGGCAAGCAGCGCCTCCGCGGCCCTGACCTGGATCGCAAGCTCGCCGAAGCGCTGGATCACGAGCGGGTCCTCCTCGGCGCGCTGCACCCCGCTCTCCCACCACGGCCGGCTGCGCTCCCGCACGAACGTCGCCGCCTCCTCCAACGCTCCGCGGGCGATCCCGACGTCAATCGCAGCATGTAGGAGCTGGGCCGTGGCGCCGAATGTCTGGGGGGCCTCAAAGACGCTGTGGTAGGACAGGACCTGGTCGGCGGGCACAGCGACGCCATCGAGGCGCACCTGGCCGCTGGCAGTGGTGCGCTGGCCCATTCCGTCCCAGTCGTCGATCACCTCCACACCGGCCGCTTCGGCGTGCACGAAAGCGGCGTAGAGCCGGTCGTCGTCGCCCCTGGCAAGCACAGGGATCCAATCCGCGAACAGCGCGCCCGTGCAGTAGTGCTTGGTCCCGTCGAGCAGGAACGAGCCATCTTCGAGAGGGCTCAGATGCGTGCCGATGTCGAGCACGTGGCGCCTTCCCATCTCCGCCTGAGCGTTGCCGAGGCGCCGTCCCTCGAGGATCTCCGAGAAGAAGCGCACGCGCTGCTCCTCGGTTCCCAGCTCGCGCAGGAGGTTGACGTAGACGAAGTGGCTCTGCGGGATCTGGGCGACGTTGGGATCGGCGTAGGCGAGCAGCCTGAAGACCTCGGCGAGCGTGGGAGTGCAGACGTCCGCGCCGCCGTAGGCCCTCGGCACCGTGATGCCGAGCAGCCCACTGGCCGAGAGCGCCTCGACCTGCTCGCGCGGCAGGCGCCGCTCGCTGTCCCTGGCGGCAGCCTCCGCGGCCAGCTCGGGCACAAGCTCGGCGGCGACTTGCAGCGCCTGCGCATCGGAGTCGATGACGAGGGTGGTCGCGCTCATCGGTAGGCCACCTCGCCTGCCGCATCGCCCGCGCCGACGCTCTGCAGCCGCTCGCGGCGGATCGCCGCTGCCGGATGGCGGTCGTTCAGCCGCGGCCCCGAAGCGCCGTCGGTGAGCTTCTCTCGCAGCGTCCCAGGTGCGTACTCCCGCTGCTGGAGCCCGCGCTCTTGCAGCACCGGCGTGACCCCCTCGATGAAGTCCTCGAAGGATCCGGGCGTCGTGTAGTAGGAGAGGTTGACGCCGTCGATGCCGGCGTTGGCCCAGCGCTGGAGCTCGTCGGCGATCTGCTCGGGCGTGCCGACGATGCGCATCGCCGAGCGGTACTTGAGCAGATCGCCGAAGGTCCACGTCTTGTCGGGGCTCATCTCGATCAGCCCCTTCACGATCCCCTGGGTGTTGTAGCGCTCGAGCTCGCCGATCGGGGTGTCGAGGTCGACCTCGGCGAGGTCGACACCCATCCCGCCGCCCATGTGGGCCGCATAGCCACGGGCGCTTGCGGTCTCCTCGAGCTCGCGCGCCTTGCGCTGCGCCTCCTCCTCGGTGCCGCCCACGACGAAGGAGAGGCCCTGGAAGAAGAGCACGTCCTGTGGATCGCGGCCCGCGCGCGCCGCGCGCGCCCGTACATCGGCGACGTTGGCGGCCACCCCGTCGGGCGAGCGGCCGACGATGAAGATCGCCTCAGCGTTGCGGGCCGCGAACTCGCGCCCCTGCTCGGAGGAGCCCGCCTGGAAGAGCACCGGCGTGCGCTGAGCGGAGGGCTCGGAGAGGTGCGGGCCCACGACGTCGTAGAACTCGCCCACGTGGTCGATGTCGTGGACCTTCGCCGGGTCGGCGTAGATGCCGCGCTGCACGTCCCGCACGACCGCGTCCTCCTCCCAGCTTCCCTCCAGCAGCTTGTAGAGCACGGTGACGTACTCCTCGGCGCGCCGGTAGCGGTCCTCGTGCACCGGCAGGTGGCCGTAGCCAAGGTTGCGCGCCGCGTTCTCCAGGTAGGAGGTGACGATGTTCCACG
The DNA here is from genome assembly GCA_963790265.1 of uncultured Actinomycetota bacterium. Taxonomy (GTDB): domain Bacteria; phylum Actinomycetota; class Thermoleophilia; order Solirubrobacterales; family Solirubrobacteraceae; genus Palsa-744. The sequence goes on along the minus strand of CAWBNT010000001.1, from coordinate 873,522 downwards.
CCACCCGGCCGCCGGTGAGATGGTCGAGCGTGGAGACCCTGCGCGCGAAGTTGAACGGGTGCTCCTGCAGCACCGAGGCAGTGAAGGCGAACCCGAGGTTCTCTGTCGCGTGCGCCATCGCGGGGATCAGCAACGAGGGATCGTTCAGCGGGATCTGCAGCCCCTCCTCCACCGCGGCGTCGCGGCTGGCGCCGTAGCTGTCGTAGGTGCCGATCACGTCGGCGAGGAACAGGGCGTCGAACTTGCCGCGCTCGAGCAGCTGCGCGAGCTCCACCCAGGGATCGAGGCTCGCGTACTCCATCTGGCGCGTGTCCGGCCTCACCCATTGACCGTGGTGGATGTGGGATACGCAGTTCATCGTGAATGCGTTGAAGCGAAGGCGACGGTTCGACATTTGAGAGAGCCCTTCTTCCTGTGGGGTGGTCAAGTGGGTGATCCAGCGGCTCAGGCGAGAGAGACAGCCGCCGCCCGCCGCGCTGGGCGCGTCGAATCGAGGTTGGACGCCGGATGCAAGCCGGCGCTCGCCGGGCGCTCGATCGCCGGCAGCGAGGCGACCAGGCGCTGCGTGTAGGGATGAGTCGGACGTGTCAGCACATCCTCGGCGCCGCCATGCTCGACGACCCTGCCCTCACTCATCACCAGCACGCGATCGCTGATGTGATGGATGACGCCGAGGTCGTGGGAGATGAACAGGTAGCTGACGCCGAGCTCCGACTGCAGGTCGGCGAGCAGGTCGAGCACCTGCGCCTGGATCGAGACGTCCAGCGCCGAGACCGGCTCGTCGCAGACGATCGCTCGCGGGCTCGGGCCGAGAGCGCGCGCGATCGCCACGCGCTGCCGCTGTCCGCCGGAGAGCTGCAGCGGCCGACGGTGCAGGTGCTCGGGCTCCAGGCCGACGAGCTCGAGCAGCTCATGGACACGCGCCCGACGGGCCTGCGTCGATGAATGCTCGCCCGGCGAGAGCGAGTCGAGCAGCACCTGCCCCACGCTCCAGCGCGGATCGAAGGAGCTCAGCGGATCCTGGTAGACGACGGTGACCTGACGACGGCGCTCCCGGCGGGCCTTCTCGGCGAGGCCGCTCCAGCGCTCGCCGGCGAGGCGTACCTCGCCGGCATCGGGCTCTGCGAGCGCGAGCGCGAGACGCGCCGTGGTCGTCTTCCCGGACCCCGACTCGCCCACGATCCCGAGTGTCTCGCCCTGCCCCAGCGTGAAGGAGACCTCGTTCACAACCGTCCGGTGCACGCCGTCAGGCCCACGGAAGCGCTTGATCAGGCCCTCGGCCTCGATGATCGGCCCTGTCTCGTGCTCGCGCCGCCGCAGCTGGACGCCAAGCCTCGCCCGGCGCGGGATCGGCGAGAGACGTGCCCCGCGTGTCTGCGCGGAGGGGATCGCAGCGATCAGCGCCTGCGTGTAGGGGTGCTTGGGCGCAGTCAGCAGCTCGCTCGCGAGGCCGTACTCGAGGATCTCGCCGCCGCTCATCACCGCGACGGTGTCCGCCAAACGAGAGACCACGGCGAGGTCATGGCTGATCAGGATCAGCGCCTTGCCGCGACGCTTGGTCGCCTCGAGCTGGTCGAGCACCTGTGCCTGCACGGTGACGTCCAGCGCAGTCGTGGGCTCGTCAGCGATCACGAGCTTCGGGTCCAGCGCGAGCGCCGAGGCGATCAGCGCTCGCTGGCGCAGCCCGCCGGAGAGCTCATATGGCCGCTGCCGCGCCCGCACCTGCGGCTCCGGCACGCCGACCATCTCCAGCAGCTCGAGCATGCGCTGCCGCCGCGACTGGCGCGTTCCCCAGCGGTGCAGGCGCAACGCCTCCTCGATCTCCCTGCCGACCGGGCGCAGCTGATCCAGCGAGACGAGCGCGTCCTGCAGGATGAAGCCGACCTGCGCTCCGCGGATCGTTCTCCACTGACGATCGCGCAGGCCGATCAGGCTCCGGCCCTCGAGCTCCAGCCGGTCGGCCTGGACATGAGAGCGGCCGCCGGTCAGGCCGACCAGCGTGCGCGCGGTCACGCTCTTGCCCGATCCCGACTCGCCCACGATCGCCAGGCACCTGCCAGGCGACAGCGAGAAGGAGACGCCCTTGACCACGCTGCGCGCGTGACGGGAGTCTCCAAAGCTGACTCTGAGGTTCTCGACGCGGAGCAGGTCCTGCGCGCCTCGCGGCATTTGAGAGACGGGGGTCATCTGGCAAGTCCTCCTTCTAGCTTTTGCTGGATGCTGCGGCCGAGAGTGGTGAGCGACAACGCGAACAGGACGATCGCGAGGCCGGGCATCACCTCCAGCCACCAGGCCTGCGTGACGAAGTTGCGTCCTGCGTTGAGCAGCGCCCCCCACTCCGGCGAGGGCGGCGGCACGCCAAGGCCAAGGAAGGCGAGGCCCGAGGCCCAGACGATCGACTGGCCCACTCCGAGCGTGACGATCACAACCAGTGGCCGCATCGCGTTGGGGAAGATGTGGCGCCGTACGACGCGGCCGTGAGGGTGCCCGAGCGCGCGAGCCGATTCGACGTAGCCGGAGTCGCGTACCGCGAGCACCTGGCCGCGGATCATGCGCGCGTAGCCAGGCGCAGTGCCGACTCCGACCGCGACTATCTCGGTGGTGACGCTCGGCCCGAAGACCGCGACGAACAGCAGCGCGAGCAGCAGCACCGGGAAGGAGAACAGCACCTCGATGCCGCGGTTGATCGCACCATCGACAAGTCCCCCGCTGAGCCCCGAGACGACGCCGAGCACAGTCGCGATAATGATGCTGAGGCCGGTGGCGCCAAGTCCAATCAGCAACGACTCTCGCGCGCCGTAGATCACGCGCGAGTAGAGGTCGCGCCCCGACTCGTCGGTGCCGAGGATGTGATGGATGGAGGGCGCCTGCAGTGTTGCGGCGAGATCAACGGCAAGAGGGCCGCGGCTGGTCAGCAGTGAGGGCGCGATCACCGCCGCCATGAAGAAGGCGATCGCCAGGCAGGCAAGCACGATGCCTGGACGCAGGCCCCGCAGCCAGCTCGGCAGAGAGAAGGGCCGGCGGGTGAGCGCGGGACCGCCAGGCGCTGCGGTGGAGAGGCTGCTCATGCCTTGCCCATCCTCGGATCGATCACCGTGTAGGCGAGGTCTACGAGCAGGTTGGCGACCACGTAGACGATCGCGACCAGCATCACCACCCCGGAGACCAGCGGCACGTCGCGCGATTCGGCGGCAGCCACGAGCACGTTGCCGATGCCGGGTCGGGCGAAGACGGACTCGACGATCACCGCACCCGATATCAGTGCTCCCAGAGCCCAGCCGGAAAGTGTGATCGCGGGCAGCACCGCGTGGCGCAGCACGTGCCGCACCCGCACGGAGAGATCTCCCATGCCACGGGCGCGCGCTGTGGTCACGAACGGCTGGTCGAGGACCTTCTCGAACTCGTCGCGCGTGACCTGCCCGATGAAGCCGGCAAGCGGAATGCCGAGCGTCAGCGCAGGCAGCACCAGGCCGGCAAGGCCCGTCCCGCCCTGGACCGGGAAGATCTTCAGGTCGATCGCGAATACGACGAGCAGGATCACCCCGAGCCAGTAGTAGGGCAGGCCCGCGGTGACGATCTCAAACCCCGAGCCGAGGACCGACAGTAGGCGTCCCCGCTTCGCCGTGGCGATCGTCAGCACGAGTGCGATCGCCCAGGCGAACACCAGCGCCGTGCCCGTCAGCGCAAGCGTGGGGCCGATCTCCCTGGCGATGATCGTGAGCACCGGCTGGTGCTGGGTGTAGGAGGTGCCGAAGTCTCCGTGCGCAAGGCCACCGACGTAATCGATGTACTGCACCATCAGCGGCTTGTCGAAGCCGTACTGCCGTTCCACCGGCGCAAGCTGCGCCTTGCTGTAGCTCTGCTGCTGACCACTGGCCTGGTTGAGCAGCAGCGTCGCTCGGTTGCCAGGCAACAGCGCCTGCACGAAGAACACGAACGTGGCCGCCGCCCACAGTACCGCGACAGCGCCGAGCAGCCGCAGACCGGCGCGCCGCGCGACGCGCAGCCCGCGGCGGCGAGGCTCGGCGGCTCGTGAGCGCGGAGGAGAGGGGGCCTCCGCGCTCACGGCAGCCGCCGCTACGTCCAGGCGGGGCGTGGGTGGCGCTCCGGCACTCATTTGCTGAAGTACGCGTCGGAGAACACCGGCTCGCCCTGCGAGGCCTCGATCCACACGTCGTGGAGGTTCTTCACCCACGCCAGCGAGGTGGTCTGGGTGTACACCCCCACGACAGCGGCCTTCTGCACGACTATCTGCTGTGCCTTGTAGTAGTCGGCCTGCTGCACAGCCGGATCCGAGGAGGAGTTCGCTGCTTCGATCAGGCTGACGACTTCGGGGTTGTCGTAGAAGGACTGGTTGTTCGAGTTGGGCGCTGTCTTGGAATCCCAAGGCCGCCACACGATCAGCAGCACCCCCGGTGTGGGGCTCGTCCAGTAGCCGATCGTGGCGTCGTAGGAGCTCGGCTTGGCGTAGGTGCCGCTGAACAGCTGGGAGAGCGTCGCCGGCGTGAGCGTCACATCGAACCCGGCCGACTTCCACTGCTGCTGGAGGTCCTGCAACACCGTGGCACCTTCATCTGTCACGATCGAGCCGGCGCCGTAGACAAGCTTCACTTCGAGCACCTTGCCGTCCTTCGTGCGATAGCCGGCCGCGTTGCGCCTGCTCCAGCCCGCTTGATCCAGCAGCGCGTTCGCCTTCGCCGGGTCATAGGAGTAGGCGTCTGCCAGCGCCGCATCGTAGTCGGGCGTCGTCTGGCTGAGCGCCCCGTTTCCGTTGAATGGCACCTCGCCGTCGAAGGCGCTCTGCACGGCCGCCGGGCGGTTGGCCGCATATGCGAACGCCTCGCGGAGGCGTTCATCGGTGAAGACGCCGTGAACCGTGTTGAGGTCGAGCGTCTCCGGCCGGCCCGGAGTTATGTACTGAGCGACATTGTACTGCTCCTTCGCCGCGTCCCAGTCGGCTGTCGGGATGTCATAGATGACGTTGGACTGACCACTGGTGAGCGACCCATAGCGCGTCGTGGGGTTCGCGATGAAGCTCCACACCAGCTTTTCCACGTAGGCGGGGCCCTGATGAAGTGCATCAGCAGGTGCGGAGTCGTAGTTGGGGTTGCGGACGAATTCGATGTTCTGCCCGTGGTTCCATTTCTCAACGATGAACGGGCCGCTGCCAATCGGGTCATCGCAGGTTGCGGCCGCGCCCCGCGCCAGTCCCTTCGGCGAGAGGATCCCGTCGTATCCCTGCGAGAGCGTGGAGAGCAGCGGCGCATAGGGCTTGTTGAGAGTCACCTGCACCGTCGTCTCACCGAGCGCCGTCGCCGACTTGTAATAGGGGACGATGAAGGCGTTGACGTCTCCGTTGGCGGTCTTCGGGTTGGTCCAGTACTGGAAGTTGTCGACCACCGCCTGGGCGTTCAGCGGCGTTCCGTCGGTGAACTTCACCCCCGGCTTCAGATGAAACGTGTAGATGAGCCGGTTCTTGGAGACCGTCCAGGAGCTCGCCAGCCAGGGCACTATCTTGCCGCCGTGTTCCTGGGATACAAGCGAATCGGCGTACTGGCGCTCGATGAACGCCTCCTGAACCCAGCCGCCGGTCAGGCACGGCGGTTCCTGCTCGTGGGCGTAGTAGATCGTTCCGCCGCGTGCGGGAGTCGAGCCGCCCGTGCCGGTCGAGGCCGCCTGGCTGGCGTCAGCGTTGGCGGAGGTGCCGCCGCCAGAGCCGGAGGAGCCCCCGCAGGCGCTGAGGCCCAGAGCGGCGAGCAGCAGCGTGAGGGCGACGCCTGAGCGGATCCGGCCGCAAGCGCTCCCGGCCAGCCCTCGACGGGAGTGCGGAGCCTCGTCTGCGTGAGCGGTGATTGCCCTCTCGGGCCTCTCGTGGTTCATGGATGACAATGCCTCGGTCGGGTTTGGTTTGAGATGGTGAGCCACGGCCGGCGAGCGGCCGATCCGCGACGCGAGGCAAACTAGCCTATCTGGACCTTCTTTATCAGGATTTGGCTTCAACCTTACCCGTATGGGGAATCCGCAAGCGCTCGGCGAACGCCGTTACACGAGGTGAAGGATATTCTGGACCTTATTAGTATAGAATCCCTCCCGTGAACTCCCTCCAGAGCGATTCCACGCTGCCTGAGAGCTCGGTCGACGCGCTCGTCTGCGGCTCCCACGCCCCCACGCGCATAGGCATCGGAGTCCTGCTGAAGCGGCAGCCATGGGTGCGGCGCTGCCTGCTGGCCAGCAAGCACAACGCGTCGATCGAGATTGCGCGTCGCGGTCGGCCGGCAGTGGCGATCATCGACGTCTCCGACGCCGTGCCTCTGGCGAGCGCGCTCACCAGAACGCTGCGCGAGGCTCATCCGGGCATGCAGGTGGTGCTCACCTCTCGCTGCGAGCGCGCGTCGCTTGCGGCCAGCGCACACGGCGCCCAGGCGTTCCTGCCGCCCGGCGCCTCGGGAGAGACGATCGTGGAGACGGTGCGCGCTGCGGTGCTGCGAGAAGCCTCCCCCACTCTCGCCGAGCCCGATCGGGCGCCGCACGAGCTGACCGATCGCGAGCGCGAGGTGCTGCTGCTGCTGAGCACCGGCGCCACTAACCACGAGATCGCCGTAGAGATGCACCTCAGCGCCGAGAGCGTGAAGAAGCATGCGACTGCGCTCTATCGCAAGCTCGGCGTGCGCAACCGCACCCAGGCGGCCCAACGAGCCGTCTCGCTGCTCGGAGTCGCCGGCTGATTCACGACACCTGCACCCCTATTCGGGTACTCCTCGGCGATGTATTTCTTGAGTTAGTAGATCAAGTTAGTAGGCTTTGTCCATGAGCGCTATCGACATCTCCCAGAAGCCCGATGACAGGGTCGCGATCGGGATGCCCCCGACGGCGCGGCAGGACGCAACTGCGCTGCGGCTGATCGCCGGCTCGGCGCTTCAACGCCACCCACGTGCAGGGAGCGTCAGCAGCCGTGAGCTGCGCGCGGCGGTCGGCCACTTCGCCACCGGGGTGGCGGTGGTGAGCTCCGTCGCTCCCGATGGCCGCCCGCTGGGCAGTACCGCAAACGCCGTATCGTCGGTCTCACTCGACCCGCCGCTCGTGCTCGTCTGCCTGCGCAACGAGTCCGAGACGCTCGCCGCCCTGCTCGGGCATGGCCACTTCGCGGTCAACGTCCTCCGCGATGACCAACTGGAGCACGCGCAGGGATTCGCCAGGTCCTCGTCGCCCGAGACCTGGGCCAGGGTCGAGCACCGGCGCAGCCGCCACGACCTGCCGCTGCTTGACGGAGCACTTGCAACGCTGCAGTGCAGGCTCTACGACCTCGCGGATGGCGGCGATCACAAGATCGTGATCGGCCGCGTGCTCGAGGTCGACCATCCCACGACCCACGTCGATCCACTCGTCTTCTACCGCGGCGCCTTCGCCCGCCTTGGCGAGCCTCACCGGCCGCCGAGCGACCGGAGGCCGGAGGAGCCCCCGCAGACGTCCGTGAGCGAAGCAGGGTCCGGCGAGGCACCGGACGTCTTCATCCCGACTCCTGACGGCGAGTTGCGGCTGCAGCCGGTCGAGCACGGCCAGGGCAGCCCGCTCACAAGCGTGATCGCGGTGGTCGGCCAGCCCCAGGACTCTCGCGGGGCACTCGTCTACCTGCATGAGGGCTGCCTCTTCGGCGACGCCCTCGGTCATCTCCACTGCCGGCGCCGGGCCGCCCTGCGTGCGGCGATGGCGCGCATCCGCGCACACGGAAGTGGGGTGCTCCTGTATCACCGCGACGACTCCTCCCCGTTCGCAGGCTGCTGCGCGGAGACCGCAGGCAGCACCGTGGCGGCTGGACCAGCCACTGCGGAGGCGACGCACGCCCTGCGCGGCGCACTGGATCGCCTGCGACTCAGAGAGGTGCGCCTGCTGCGCTTCGACGGCGCCGGGAACGAGCTCGACCCGGCCGTCCTTGGCCTCGACGTCGCCGAGGTCGAGCCGCTTGACGGCGCAGGCGTGGGCACTGCGTGATGGCGCCGGTGAAGCTCGTGGCGGTACTCGGAAGCGTCACGCCGCCAGGGCGGCTGCGCTGCGCGCTGGAGCAGGCGCTGGGGCGCGCGCGGGCGCAGTCGCTGCTCGTCCCCCAACTGCTCGACCTCGCGGAGGTGAGGATCGCCTACGCGGACGGGCGTCCGGCAAGCGAGCTGGGCGATGACACCGCGAGCGCGATCGAGCTGCTGACCGAAGCGGATGCGGTGCTGCTTGCCACGCCGGTCTACCGCGGATCGCTGACCGGGGCACTGAAGAACCTGCTCGACCACGTCCCCGTCGATGTGCTGCGCGAGAAGCCGACCGGGATCGCGGCGATGGGGGCGAGCGCCCACCACTTCCTCGGCGCCGAGCGCCACCTGCGCGACGTGCTCGCCTTCTTCGGCGCCGCGCTGACGCCGACCGCCGTCTATCTCACGAGCGCCGACTTCCTGGATGGGCAGCCCACCGACGCCGCAGCCGCCCAGCTCGACGCGCTGATTGCTGGCCTGGCCCATCTGGCCGCCGCACTCGGCCGCGATCGGCCGACGGCGCTCGGACCCACGCCGCTGGCCGCTAGGCACGCGTGAGCTATGGCAATGACCTCGCCGTCGAAGCGATCGAGCAACGACGCCCGCCGCCTCGACCCGCGATCGCTCCGGATCGCGGCATCGCTCAGCGCGTGACCCAGGAGTCGCGCTTGTCGGCCAGCGAATCGATTTCGGCCGGCAGATGCCCCTCTGCCACGTCGGCGAGCGTCACCGTCTCCAGCACCGAGCGAACGTTGGTCCGCAGGGCCACCCAGACCCGCTGCAGCGGCACCGTGCTGCCGGCGTAGCTGACGGTCTCGGGCGGCCTGCCCCGCACGTTGGCGAGCGGCCCCTCGACCGCACGCAGCACGTCGGCTATAGAGATCTCATCTGCGGGCCGCGCGAGCTGATGGCCGCCGTCCGGCCCGCGCTGGCTGAAGATCAGGCCAGCCAGGCGCATATCGTGCAGGATCTTCACGAGGAACGCCGGAGGAATCCCCTGACGCTCGGCAATCTCTTCCGCTTTGACCGGAAGCCGCGGCGAGGCCGCCAGCTCCACTGCGGCGCGCACCGCGTAATCAGCCTTAGCCGAAACCCTCATGTCCGCATTCTCTCTGAACCCGGCAGTCGCCGCCCGGACCTCGGGCGCACTCTGAGCGGGACGCTTGCCGTCGACCTCATACTAGCCATTCTCGACCCAAAGTGTCGAGTTTGATCCGATCCTCAGGACGCTTCGCGCGATGAAGCCTCCGGCCGCGCGGAGGCGGACTCGCCGCGAATCCCCGTCTGAGCGATGCCCGCGGTCTGCTCGGCAAAGTGCTTGCTGAGCATCGTGACCTGGCCCTGGTAGTTGGAGCCCAGGTCCGCGCCGTAAAGGACGTCGGGCTCGCCCGCCATACGTTCGAAAGCGAGCTTGCACACCGGCTGGCGGTGCTCGATCATGAAGGGAACGTCTCGCGCACGTACCTCGAGCGCAGCCCTGCTGCCGTGAGCCTCGCGGCTGCGCGAGTAGCCGAAGCCGGGGTCGAAGAAGCCGGCGTAGTGGGTCCGAAGCTCACCCGCGGTGGGGTCGTAGGCCAGCATCTCGGCGGCATACGGCGGCGGAATGCTCACGCCCTCGGCGGAGAGCAGCAGGTAGAAGACCTCGGGCTCCAGCACGATCTTGCCGCCCGGCTCAGGGTGGACCGGGTCCCAGTAGTCCTGCCATCTCAGCCCGCCGGTGCGCGTGAGGTCAACGGGCAGGCTGTTACGCTTGGCCCTGTAGCCGACGATGCTCTCGCTGTGCCCGCTGATGTCGAGGCTGAGGAACAGGCCGCCGCCCAGGGACAGCTCGGAGCCACGCAGGGGATGAGAGTCGAGGTAGAGCAGCGGGAACTCCTCGTGCACCCGCAGCAGGTCCTCGTCTCTCAGGCGCGCCTCGCCTGAGAGCAGCCGCACCTGGTTCAGAGCCAGCCCGGTCTTCACCCTGATCGCAAACGAGCGCGGCACGACCTCCAGGTAGAGTCCGCCATGATAACCGGGCGCGATCTCGTCGAAACGATGATTGCAATCGGTGATGACGCGCGTGAAGACGTCCAGGCGCCCGGTGGAGCTCTTCGGGTTGGCCTTCGCCCGCAGCGCCGGCGGCAAATGCAGCTTCTCGATCAGGGGCACGAGGTAGGGCCGATCGCGCTCCAGCGTGGCTCCGTCGCGCAGATCGATCGTGTCGAAGGCGAGATCCTCGATCTTCTCCTCAACGGTGGAGCGGCTGTCTGGCAGGAAGCTGCAGCGAAGCGCCCAGGCTCGCTCCCCCAGTCGCAGATCGATGCTCGCGGGCTGGATCGACTGTGAGGGGATCCGCCAGTCGCCGGCGGTGATCCATTCCTTCGCAACGGCCTCGCGCAGCCGCTGCGCCGGCAGCACACCCAGCCTGGCCTGCTGCAGGTCCTCGTCTGCGCCCGGCAGCGTCACCGGCCCCGAGCCCGTCGTCAGGTCGTCCATCTGAAACCAGAGTCTACGCCTCCGTTGAGACGGCAGAGGCCCCACGGCAAGGCGTCCAGAGCCCCGCCCAGAGCTAAATGCCAGCGCGCAATGGCCGATGCGAATGATGTGAGGCGTACGCTCGCCACCCTGCTCGTGCTCGCAGCTGCTCTCTCGGCGCTGCTCTCGGCGGGCTTTGGGCTGGCATCCGCCCAGCCACAGACCCGTCCGGGTGTGGTCACCACACAACACCACGGGGCGCGCGCCAAGTCGCACAAGCACCGCCACCGCCGCCGTCACAAGCGCCATCGCCGCCATCGCAGGCATCACCGCCGTCACGCCCGCAGGCACGGACGCGCCGATGCCCTGCACAGCAGCGCGACAGGCGCCTCCTTCGACTGCACGAACACCGACCTGATCCCCACAAGCGAAGACCTGGGCGCCATCCGCAACGCCACTCTTTGCCTCGTAAACCGGGAACGAGCGCTACATGGCGAGCGTCCGCTGCAGAGCAACGGCAAGCTCACGCGTGCGGCCCAGAGCCATAGCGAAAACATGGTGGCCGAGGACTACTTCAGCCACTACGGCCCTTCAGGAGACACGCCGGCGAGCAGGATGCGCGCTGCGGGCTACATCTACGGCTCCGACATCGGCTACGAAATCGGCGAGAACATCGCCTGTGGCACGCTTGGGCTCTCGACTCCGAAAGCGATCGTCGAAGCCTGGATGCATTCGCCTGGGCACCGCGAAAACATCCTCGATGCCCACTATCGCGACACTGGAATGGGCGTGGTCGCGTCCGTGCCCCGCTCCTTCGGCAATGGCCAGCCGGGCGCGATCTACACGCAGGACTTCGGCGTGCTCATCTCCAGCTGAGACTTCTGCTTGCGATACAGCGCCCTCGGCGCTCGCCGCACATATAACCTCCGCCGGTCATTCCCAACGACCGAGGAGAACGCATAACCATGGGAGTACTCGACGGCAAGGCGGCGATCGTGACCGGGTCGGCGCGCGGGATCGGGCGCGCGACGGCAGAGCTGCTCGTCTCGCAGGGCGCGAAGGTCCTGATCAACGACCTCGACGCCGACATCGCCAAGCAGGCGGCGGATGAGATCGACGGCGAGACGGCCGTCTTCGCCGGCGACCTGACCGCAGGCGACACCCCCGACAAGCTCGTCGCCGCGGCGGTCGATGCCTTCGGGCAGATCGACATCATCGTCAACAACGCCGGCTACACGCTCGACGCGCCGATCCACAAGATGAGCGACGAGCAGTTCCAGGCGATGCTCGACATCCACACCGTCGTGCCCTTCAAGGTGATCCGCGCGGCGGCCCCGCACCTGCGCGAGCCGGCAAAGAAGGAGCGCGAGGAAGGCCGGGAGGTCTTCCGCAAGATCGTCAACGTCTCCTCCACCTCCGGCACGCTCGGCAACGCCGGCCAGGCCAACTACTCCTCCGCCAAGGCGGGCGTGGTGGGCCTGACCAAGACGCTGGCCAAGGAGTGGGGCCAGTTCAAGATCAACGTCAACGCCGTCGCCTTCGGCTTCATCGACACGCGCCTCACCCAGGCCAAGGTGCAGGGCAACGAGATGGAGATCCACGGCGAGAAGGTGCAGCTCGGCATCCCCGAGCAGCTACGCCAGATGGCCTCGATGCTGATCCCGCTCGGCCGTCCGGCGAGCCCGGAGGAGGCCGCAGGTGGCGTCTTCTTCCTCTGCTCGCCTTGGAGCAATTACGTCCACGGCCAGACGCTGCACATCACCGGCGGGCTGTTCGGAGGAATGACCGGCTGAGAGCCATGCGCGGCTGAGCAGCCCCGCCCGGGCTGCTCAGCCGTCGTGCTGCGCTTCCGCGTCCGCGTCGGAGCTCGGCACGCCAGACGCCTGATCGACAGGCGGCTGGGCCCCCTCCGCCGGCTTGCCCACTACTTCCATCGGCGCATACGCGGCAGGCTCCTCCTCGCGCCGCGCACCACCCCGCAGCTCGAAGTAGAGGACTGCAGCGGCGAGCGCTGAGATCGGCGCTGCGAGCACGCCGATGACCACCCTCACCACGAGGCCGACACCGCTGCCCGCGCTTTCGGCAAGGGCGTCAAGCAGCCCGCTCACGACGACAACCCCCAGCACGAGCACGACGATCACGCCGAACACCTGCCAGGCGTTGCCGCGTACGAGGGCACGGCTGCGGCCCAGGGCGCGCAGGCCACCAGGATGCTCGACCACCACGACCGGAGCGACGACTGACCAGATCGTCATCAGAATCAGACCTGGGATCAGGATCAGCACGAAGCCGATCGCCTCGAGCACGCCCGTGACGATCCCGACGAGGATCAGTTCGCCGAGCACGGGAGTCACCGCTCGCAGCAACTGTGTCGCGCTGGCATCGCGGCGCCCGTCTTGGACGTCGGCGACCAGCTCGACCACCATGCCGGTGAACAGCGTGGTCGCGACCAGATCGATGATCACGACAAGCAGCGAGAGGCCGGCCGACCTGGACGAGATGATCAGCTGGGTCAGGATCCCGGTGATCACGAAGACGACTGCCGCCGCCGGCATCAGCACCGATGCCTGATCGACGTATACACGGAACACCTTGCGGATCACCGCACCCAATTCGATGGGACTGCTCACCGTCTTCCCCCTCCGGGTAGCTGATTCGTATCCTTGCCGGCCATCGTTGTCGGACGCCACGATACGGCTCGGCGCAGACGCCCAGTCGCTCAAGCCGCGGCAGCGCTGGCTGCACGAGCCTTCGCGCGCTGCTGCTCGCGCACGCGTTGCAGTACGCCGCTTCGGCCGTGCTCCTGCAGGCCGTCGTAGAGCCCTCTGATCTCTGTGAGGATCTGCATCCGCGACCGCCTGCTGCTGCTCCCTGGTCGGGCTCTCCACGCAGTCCCATTGGATCGCTCGCCCGTACTGGATAGTGATCTTCGGGAAGCGTAGACGCTTCCAGTTGCGGATGTGGGAGGAGCCGTGAATCGCGATCGGAACCACCGGCACTCCGGTCCTCAGCGCCAGGCGCCCGATGCCCGGCTTGGCCTGCTCGGAAGTTTGCCCGTCCTGGAGCGTCCGCCCTCGCAGTACATCGTGATCGCGCCGCCCCTGCCGAGGATCGTCTCCGCGGTGATGAACGTCTCCTCGTCGCGCACTCCGCGCCGTACAGGAAAGACGCCGCCGTGGGTGTATATGAACTGCATCGGCGCTTTGAAGAGCTGGGACTTTGCCATGAAGCGCACCTTGCGACGGATGTAGCAGCCCATCAGGAAGTGATCCATGAAGGAGAAGTGATTGGGTGCGAGGATGACTGCGCCGCGTCCCGGCACGTTCTCGCACGAGATCGAGCGCGCCCGCAGGAACAGATAGGCGTAGAGAGAGGTGATCAGGCGCGTGAGCTCGTAGGCCCAGTCGGGCTGGCGGGTCCGCGCGCGCTCGTGGAAGCGGTCGAAGTGCTCCTTCGGGCGTGGGTCTGTGTAGACCTGTGCCTTCATCGGGGCAAGGTCAGACACCTTGGCTCCGCAGCGCCGACGTCGCGCCAACCAGCCGCGACGCTACATGGGTTCGGGAATGAGATCTCACGCGATGCTGTACCTCTCTGCAGCAAGTAGGTTACGCGCCGGGCACGCAAGGCTTTGCCTCGGGCCCTGAGCGTGTGCGCGCAAGCGCCTGCTGCCAACCCGCGAGCAGGCTCAGGCGCTCCTCATCGCTCATGGCCGGCTCATATCTGGCGCGCTCCCGCCAGCCGGCGCGGACGTCATCGACACTCCAGGCGCCGATCCCAACGCCGGCCAGCAGCGCGGCGCCGAGCGCTGTCGTCTCGGGGATCTCCGGCACGAGCACCGGAACCCCGAGGATGTCGGCCTGGAATTGCATCAGCCAGCGGTTTGCGGTGGCGCCGCCGTCGGCACGCAGCTCCCGCAGGGGCTGGCCGACGGCCTGCTCCATCGTGCGTACCGCGTCGCAGGTCTGGTAGGCGATCGCCTCCAGGGTGGCCCGCGCCAAGTGCGCCCTGCCGGTTCCGCGCGTGAGCCCCACGATCGTCCCGCGCGCCTCCGGATCCCAGTGCGGGGAGCCGAGGCCGGTCAGCGCCGGGACGAAGTAGACGCCGTCGTTGCCGGCAAGGCCCGCTGCGAGCGCCTCCGTCTCCTCGGCGGCCGCGATAATCGAAAGCCCATCGCGCAGCCACTGCACTGCGGCGCCGGTGGCGAAGATCGAGCCCTCCAGCGCATAGGAGCAGGAGCCGCCGATGCCCCAAGCGACGGTGCTGAGCAGCCCCTCGACGGGCTCTGGCGCCCGGAAGCCGGCATTCAGCAGAACGAAGGAGCCAGTCCCATAGGTGTTCTTGCCCATGCCAGGGTCCACGCAGGCCTGGCCGAACAGGGCGGACTGCTGGTCTCCGGCCATGCCCGCAAGCGGTGCGGCGATCCCCGCAAGCACCCGCGGGCGCACAGCCGCGATCGGACCGGCGCTCCCCCGGATCTCGGGCAGCGCGCGCCGTGGCACTCCGAAGAGCTCGAGCAACTCCGGATCCCAGTCGCCCGAAGCGAGGTCATAGAGCAGCGTCCGCGCGGCATTGGAGGGATCGGTGACGTGCTCGCCAGTGAGCTTGAAGGCCAGCCACGAGTCGACGGTGCCGAGCATCGCTCGCCCCTCCCTGGCCTTCTGCGCCAGGCCATCGACGTTCTGCAGCAGCCACTGCATCTTGGTCGCCGAGAAGTAGGGGTCGAGCACGAGCCCGGTGCGGCTGCGGATCAGCGGCTGCAGACCCTGCTCGCTGAGCTCGGCGCAGCGCTCGGCGGTGCGCCTGTCCTGCCAGACGATCGCGCTGTGCAGCGGCTCTCCGGTGAGCGCGTCCCACGCGCACACCGTCTCGCGCTGGTTCGTGATCCCCACGGCGATCACCTCCTCGGGGCCGACGCTCCGCATCCTCGCAGCGCCTCGCCGGCGAGCCGCTGCACGAGCTCCCAGATCTCGCGGAGGTCGTGCTCGACCCAGCCGGGACGCGGAAAGCTCTGAGAGAGCTCTGCCTGGGCGCGACCGATCGGCTCGGCGCGATCGTCGAAGACGATGCACGTGGTTGCCGTCGTTCCCTGATCGATCGCGAGAATCATGGTCCTGTCCGCACCCAGGCGGCGCCTTCAAACAGTAGAGGCACGCGTCGCATAAGCTTCGCCCGCGCGGCTGGCCGCGCACACACCAACAGGCGCAGGCGTGAGATGGGCGCCTTTGCGCTCTCGACCAGGAGGCTGGCGATGGCTCAGGTGGATGCCCACATCACAGGCACGATATGGAAGATCGAATGCGCCGTCGGCGACACGATCCAGGAGGGCGACACGGTCGCGATCCTCGAGTCGATGAAGATGGAGATGCCGGTCGAGGCCGAAGACTCAGGCACGGTCGTGAAGATCATGTGTAAGGAGGGCCAGGCCGTGAACGAGGGAGATGCGCTTGTCGAGCTGGAGTGAGCGTCTCCGAGGCGCGCATCTAGATCCTCACCTCTTGTTGGCCACCAGCGCCTGAGCACAACGGGATGGGCTTGCGGAAGCCCGCCTCGGCGAGTACGATCTAGCAGAATCCACGCCGGACTTGGAACTCTGCCAATTTTTCAAACGCAGCCTGTTGCGCCATGCAGCAGATCCAAGTCCGACCGACCTCACGTACACCGCATCCGAGAGGGGGACCGACGATGGTCAGCAGACGCCGCGCGGTTGCTGAGAAGGGCAAGCGCAACGTCGCCGGCGGCAAGCGCGCCTCCGCGCAGGAGGAGATCGTGGTGCTCACGCTCTCCCCCGCCCAGGTCGAACAGGTACTGCGCTCCGCTACCGCCGATACCGAGACCGATGGACATCGACCGCGTGCTGAGCGCAGGCCAGCTCGCAGGCGCCCGCGAGCGCCGTTACCGCGCGCTTCTCGACGACCGCAGGCTCTCGCGATCGCTGCTCGCCGGACTGCTGGTGCTCACATGCTTTCCCCCGAGCGGGGGAGATGGGGATCGCCGATCTCGCGCGTCGCCTGGACATGCGCACGAGCACGATCCACCGTTACGTGAGCACGCTGCTGGCGGCCGGTCTTGCTCGAGCGGGATCCGGTCACCCGGCAGTACCGCCTCGCTCAGCAGTAGCGATCAGGCCGCAGCCGCAAGCCCAAGAGGCTCAGATGGGCGGTGGGATCGGAGTGTGCATGGACCAAGCTGGGCGACGCGGGACGGCGCGGCGCGTGCCGGTGGCACATGCAAGCCAGCACGTGGCGATCCAGCGCCGCGTCCAGGTGCAAATCCGGGCGTGTCGATCTTTTCGAAAGACCTCCTACGCCTCATCGTGGCGCCTCCCCTTTGGCGGCGCAGGGCGAGCAGCACCGGAATCGACCGCTTTGCCTTGCATCGCGCCCGCCGCCCGGCGTCGTTGACGCTCCAGATGATCGCTCAGCTCAGCGCGCGTGCGGCGCACCCAGTCCAGTTGAGCCGCCAGCATGCTGCTGCGCTCGTCGCCGACCATCCGAGCCAGAAGCGCAGGCATCAGCTCCGGATCGACGGGCGCTGACTCGGCGGTCGAGCCTGCAGCCGCCGCTCCTCCTCCACGCATTCGGCCTCATAGCGCCCGAGCACCTCGTCGAGTGCAGGAACGCCCCTCAGGCAAACCGAGAGCAGTCGCAGCAGCAACTCAGAGCGATGGTCGACCTCGCGCAGCCTGCGCGCAAGCCAGGTGCGATACGCACGCGCGCCCTCGCTCGTGGCACGATAGTGGAGCTTCTGCTGGCGGCCACTGACCGTTGCTGCCTGGGCATGCGTGGGCTCGATCAAGCCGAGGCGGACGAGCCGGTCGAGCGTCGTATAGATGTTCGACAGGCTTGCCGGAACGAAATCGGCGAACCTCGTCAGAAAGCGCCTTCCGATCTCGTAGCCGTAGCTCGGCTTCTCGATCACCAGCCCCAGCACGGCCCAATTCACGCTCGCCTGCAGCGCTCGCTCCGGACTCCAGCTCCTACCGGCGCCCGCATTCCTGATTCTAGTTGGTTGTTGCATCGGATGCATCTCCGTTTCCACTCACCGATGGCCCGAATGGTCTGAAGTACACCAAACGGTCTCCGCTGATGTCGTGCGGTCGGCTCGGCGGCGCGCCAAGAGCCGTCGCAGAGAGCCCGCAAGCGGCTGAGATCGAGCCGACCGCCGCTCGTCGGTTAGCCTTCGCCCGGATGGCTTCCACGGCACAGACCACCGAACTGGCAGACGGCAAGCTGCTGCTGGACCGGCCCGCCGAGCACGTGGTCCGGCTCACGATCGCCAACCCCGCCAAGCGCAACGCGCTGGACCACCCGATCCTCGACGCCATCTCCGTCACGCTTGGTCGCCTCGCCGATGAGCGAGAGCGCCCGCTGCGTGCTTCTGACCGGCTCGGGAGGCATGTTCTCGGCCGGCTATGACATCGGCGAGATCCCGGACGGGGAGTTCGAGGAGCGGGCGGAGCGACTGGTCGCGCATCCCTTCACCGAAGCGATCGACGCGTTGGAGGCATTCCCGAACCCAACGCTCGCGGTGCTGCCGGGCCATACGATCGGCGGCGGCCTAGAGCTCGCGCTCGCATGCGACCTGCGCGTGGCCAAGCAGGAAATAAAGCTTGGGATGCCGCCCGCGAAGCTCGGGCTCGTCTACTCGCACACCGGCCTGCGGCGCTTCATCGACGCGATCGGCGCGGCCCGCACCAGCGAGCTCTTCCTGCTCGGACGGCACATCGACGCGAGCACCGCGCTGTATTGGGGCCTCGTCAACAGGGTTGCGACCTGAGGATCAGCTGGAGCCCGTGGGTCTCCAGCGATCGCAACTGAGATGGCTGGCAACGCCCCGCTCTCCCAGCGCGGCAACAAGCGCGTTATCGCAGAGCTGCTGGCGCAGGAGGGCCGCTCGCACCCGGAGACGGCCGCGAGCTGATCGAGCTGCGCCGGGCCTCCTTCGCGTCTGAGGACATGCGCGAGGGCATCCGTGCATTTGCGGAGAAGCGCAGCCGCATCGCGCCCTGGCTCAGGGCCGCTGCAGCTAAGCAGTCCTCGCCGCCCGACCTCGCCAAGCCTTCAGTCGCTCGACGGCGCGATTGGTATCTGCACCAGGATGCGCCTGCCGCCACCAGACATGCATCTCATGTGCAGCGATCCCCCGATCAGCTCGACGCGCGCGCGTGTCGCGACCAGGTCAGCGTGCACTTCGGCAGGTCCGGCGGCGGCGCCCATCACGGCGTGGGCGGCCAGCTCGGCGCGCGCCTCGATCATCACCTGCACCTGCTCCTGGTTTGCGCCAGCGTCACCGAGACCGATCCCGCGCCCTGCAAAGCCTGCAGCATCTCCTCGATCGCGCGGTAGGTTGCGGTCTCCACCTCGGCGGGCAGTCGTCGCGGCAGCCAGCCCGAACGAGAAGTCGATGCAGCGCATCCCCCGCTCCTCCTCGGTCTCGGCGAACCGCTCTAGGGCATTCGCAAGCCCCATCTCGTCGAGAGCGGGCGGCCGCAGCGAGCCGGCGATATGCCGCAGGTCCACGATGCACGCCTTCACCTGCTGACGCACCTCCTCAAGCTGAGGGCGGTTCATCTCCTGGTCGACGCCCCGCTCGAGCAGCCCGACTGTCAGCAACGCGGCCGCCATCGCCTGGGCGGCCTCGTCGTGCAGCCGTCCGCGCGATCCCGCGCCGCTGCTGCTCGTGGTGCTCGATCAGCTGACTGGCGTTGCGCAGCTGGTCCCCGAGCCGCCTGCGCATCCGCTCGATCTCGCTCTTGCAGCTCTCGCCTGCTCACGCTCCACCTCCATCAGCCTGCGATTCTCTGCTTGCAACCGCGGCCTGCAACGCGATCGCCTCCAGGATCAAGCGATCTTCAGGCGAGAAGCGCCGCTGCACGCCGGCGCTCACCTCGATCCAGCCCTTGGTCTGCTCCCGCGAGACGACCGGCACCCGCACCGTCTCGCCGCCGGTGCTGCCGCGCTGAGCCGCACGGCGATCCGTAGAGCTCGATCGCACCGAAGAGACCTCCACCGCCCGCTCGATGTGGTCGCTCAGCATCGCCAGCAGATCCTCTGTTCTCGTCCAGGCGCGCCAGATCCAAGCCCGATCGCAGCAGACTCTCCTCTCTGATGCTGTGAGTTCGCATTGGTCGCTGAAACGCCCGGCGATGACACCGACGGAAGAAGATGATGCCCGCACCAGCAGACCAACCCAGCCGATTTCGGTCTCGACGCTGGCCATCCAGACCCCGGTCGCCACGTCGCCACGCCGCCGCAAGTACGCCGGCGCGGATGCCGAACTCTAGAGCAAGCAGAGCAACGGGTATGACATAGAGCAGGCTGAGCGCGTCCCCCTTGCCGATGACGAACTCGCGCAACACGAAGATCGCAACGAACATCAAGCCCCGAACTCAGCAGCAAGACCGAACGCCGCTGCGGCCATCTCTGGCCCGACACGGCCGCCGCCGCCAGCAAGCTGGACGTCGAGTTGTCCCTCATCGTTGTCCCAATCACGCTCATCTGGTTATAGGAACGGTCGCGGGCCACGGTGTCAGCCACTCTATCCGTGCCACATGGCAGCAGCCTTCAGCGAAACTACTGATCTGACTGGCCATGATGCCCAGCCGGCAAGACTGCGTTCATCTGCGGGCGTCGCATCGGTAGGCGCTACCGTGGCATGTGCGGCTTTCCCGCATATTGGAGCGCTTCAGCTTCAGCGCCGCATGACATCTCGATCTTGGCTTGCGCGCGAGCGCTTGGAGTGCCGAATAACGGTCCGCTCTGCCCATCCACCCGGCCGCGATCAGCGCCCGCAGCCCCGTTCGAGCGGCAATCGACACCCGGACCTTCTCCACGCTTGGGACATGCTTGCGGCGCCACCGGCTGGTGGCGCCGGTGTCCGCGATCGCGCGCGAGGTCCCCGGCCTCGCGCGAGCACCCTCGCGCGAGGCGTGTACTGTGCAGCAGCCCCAACGTAAGTCCCGACCATACGGAGGTCAGCGCAATGCCGCCGCTCATCACCCGCGAGGAGGCCCTTCGGCTCGGCGAGCTGGAAGATCACGCCGAGATCGAGGTCTTGGTGCAGCGTGCCTGGGAAGCCCGCACCGAGCGGTTTGGCGACTCGACCGATATGTGCTCGCTGGTCAACGCGAAGTCCGGCGGTTGCGCAGAGGATTGCGGTTTCTGCGCCCAATCGCGCTTCGCCGAGGCGCAGACGCCGATGCACGCGATGATGGACCCGCTGCAGATCCTCGAGCACGCCAAGGCGGCCGAGGCGGCGGGCGCGCACCGCTTCTGCATGGTCACCCAGGGCCAGGGGCTCTCCAAGCGCGACTTCGAGAAGATCCTGGAGGGCGCGAAGCTGGTCGCCGAGCAGACCAATCTCAAGCGCTGCGCATCGATCGGGCACATGTCCGTGGAGCGCGCCAAGGCGCTCAAGGAAGCCGGCATCCAGCGTGTGCACCACAACGTCGAGACCGCCGAGAGCTACTACCCCGAGGTGTCGAGCACAGTCCGCTACGAGGGACGAGTGCGCACGATCGAAGCGGTCAAGGAGGCGGGCCTGGAGACCTGCGTCGGCGGCATCCTCAACCTCGGCGAGAGCCGCGAGCAGCGCGTGGAGATGGCCTTCCAGCTCGCCGAGATCAACCCCACGAGCGTGCCGATCAACCTGCTGATCCCAAACCCCGGCACCAAGTTCGGCGACCGCGAGACGATGGACCCCTGGGAGGCAGTGAAGTGGATCGCGATCTTCCGCCTGATCCTGCCCGAAGCGCTGCTGCGGCTCTGCGGTGGGCGCATCCAGAATCTGCGCGAGCTGCAGCAGCTGGCGGTCGATGCCGGCATCAACGGCGTGATGATGGGCAACTTCCTGACCACGCTCGGCAACACGCCCGAGGAGGATCGGGCGATGTTTGAGGAGATGGGCCTCAATGTCGCGCGCCAGACCCGACAACGGCTCCCATCCGCGGCCCGACAACCGCTCCGGGTGGCTGGAAGGCAGCACGCCGGAGCGCCCGATCGCTCCCAGCCGCCGAGCCGGCGCCCGCCGGCGCGCTTTCGGTGCGCCTCTGGGATCCCTCCACACAGCTGCGCTTCCGCGCCAAGGGCACCGTCCCGCCGCGCCCGGATCGGCGCGCGCAACGCGCTCGGTATGAGCGAAATCGGGCAACGCCTGGCTGAGCTGGCCGAGCTCGGGCTCGACCGCCGCACACGGCTGGTCGAGGGGCCGCAGGGCCCAGAGGTGCTGCTAGACGGCAGACCAGTCGTGCTGCTGTGCTCCAACAACTACCTCGGCCTGGCGGCCCATCCGCAGGTTCGGCAGGCGGCGGCCGGCGCCGCGCTCACGCTGGGGGTCGGCGCAGGCGCCTCCCGGCTGGTCTCAGGCACGATGGCCGTGCATCGGGAGCTGGAGCAGCGGCTCGCCGAGTTCGAGGGCACGCAGGCGTGCGTGCTGTTTGGCTCCGGCTACCTGGCCAACCTGGGGGTGATCGGCGCGCTCGCCGGGCGAGGCGACGTCGTCTTCTCGGACGAGCTCAACCACGCCTCGATCGTGGACGGCTGCCGCCTGAGCAGGGCGGAGGTGGCCGTCTACCGGCACCTTGACCTTGATCACCTCGAGTCGGCGCTGCGCGCGCATGCCGGCACTGCCCGCCGCCGGCTGATCGTCACCGACTCGGTCTTCTCGATGGACGGCGACCTGGCCCCGCTGGCAGAGCTCGTCGAGCTTGCAAGGCGCCACGACGCGCGGATCGTGGTCGACGAGGCGCATGCCATAGGCGCGCTGGGGCCCGGCGGCCGCGGCGCGGTGGCCGCCGCAGGCCTCGAGGGCGAGGTCGATGCGATCGTCGGCACGCTCGGCAAGGCGCTCGGCTCCTACGGCGCCTACGTGTGCACCAGCGCGGAGATGGTGCGCTACCTGCTCAACGTCGCGCGGGCGCTGATCTTCTCCACCGCTCCGCCGCCCCCGGCGATCGCCGCGGCGTCCACAGCACTCGAGCTGCTGCATGGCCAGCCCGGCTTGACTGTCGATCTGCATGCCGCCGCACGGGCGCTGCGCAGCTCCCTGCGGGCGGAGGGGTTCGGAGTACAGGAGAGCGAGATGCACATCGTGCCGCTCGTGGTCCGCGAGGAGCGGGCCGCAATGGCTCTCTGTGAGGCGGCGATCGAGCGAGGCGTCTTCGCTCAGGCGATCCGCCCGCCCACGGTGCCTCCCGGCACCTCCCGGCTGCGCCTGGCCGCGATGGCAACTCACACCCCGCAGCAGATGAGCTCTGCCGCCCACACCTTGCGCGAGGCCGCTCTGGAGGTCGGGCTCGACCCGGCGCTCGTGGGCGAGCCCATCGCAGGGCAGGCGCTCGCAAGCTCCAACTGAGCGCCATGGTAAGCGCAGATCGAAAACCAGACCTGTATGAGCGTCCCTGCGGCCTGTTCGTCACCGGCACCGACACCGACGTGGGCAAGACGATCCTCAGCGCCGCCCTGACTGCCGCCGTCTACGCCTCGGGTGGACTCGTGCGGGCGTACAAGCCGGTGGTGAGCGGTATCGATGAGACCTCAGGAGTGTGGCCTGCCGACCATGTTCTGCTCGGAGCCCTCTGCGGCTTGCCCCCAGCGGAGGTCGCGCCACTGCGCTATGGCCCGCCCGTCTCCCCTCATCTCGCTGCAGCGCTGGCGAATGCGCCTGTGGATGAGTCAGCGGTGATCGCTGCTGCCCGACGGACCGCGTCGTCAGCCGCTGCATCGGGCGCGATCCTCATCGTCGAGGGTCTTGGCGGACTGCTGGCGCCGCTCACCGACACGCTCAGCGTGCGCACGCTTGCCCGCGAGCTCGGGCTGCCGGTGCTGATCGCCGCCCGTACTGGCCTTGGCACGATCAATCACACCCTGCTTAGCATCGAGGCTGCTCGCGCCGCGGACCTCGACGTCCGTGCAGTCGTGATGACGCCTTGGCCGGCGCAGCCATCGGCGATCGAACGCTCCAACCGCGAGACGATCGAACGGCTCGGCGAGGTGGAAATCGCAGGACTGCCTTACGTGGCCGGGCCGGCGGCGGACCTGCTCGCGAGCGCCGGCGATGCACTGCCCTGGAGAGGCTGGCTGGAAATCTGATCAGTGCAGCGTGGACGCCCTGCAGGCAGCAACGACGGCGGCGCTCACGCTCGCAAGGTCCTCTTCGCCAATCACATAGGGCGGCATCGTGTAGATCAGGTCCCTGAAGGGGCGCAGCCAGACGCCATGCTCGACCGCCGCTGCGGTTGCCGCCGAGACATCGACCTCGTGCTGAAGTTGGACCACGCCGATCGCGCCTAGGACCCTGACGTCGGCCACGCCCGGCAGATCGCGCGCCGGCGCAAGCCCCTCCCGCAGGCCGCGCTCGATTGCCGCCACACGCGGCCTCCAGGAGCCCTCAGAGAGCAGATCGAGCGAGGCGAGCGCCACCGAGCACGCCAGCGGGCTTGCCATGTAGGTGGGCCCGTGCATGAGCGCACCGCCCTCCCCCGTGGAGATCGCCTCGGCCACCGCGGAGGTGCAGAGTGTGGCGGCAAGCGTCATGTAGCCGCCGGTCAGCGCCTTGCCGAGACACATGATGTCCGGGCTCACGCCTGCGTGCTCACAGGCGAACATCGCACCGGTGCGCCCGAACCCGGTTGCGATCTCGTCGAGTATCAGCAGCAGCCCGTGCTGGTCGCATAGCCGGCGCATCAGCTCCACGCAGGCCGGCGAATGGAAGCGCATCCCCCCCGCCCCCTGGACGACGGGCTCTAGGATCACTCCCGCCAGCTCGTGGGCATGGAGGGAGATCAGCCTCTCGACCTGCGCGGCCCAGGCAGCATCCAGCGCGGAATCGAACCCGTCGGGCGGACGATCGGCGAAGACCTGCTCCGCGAGTGTGCCCGCAAATAGGCTGTGCATGCCCTCGACGGGGTCGCAGAGGGCCATCGCGCCAAGTGTGTCGCCGTGGTATCCGCCACGAATCGTGAGCAGCCTTCGCGCCGAGGCCCCGCGCGCGGCGCGCTGGGCCTGCAGGCACATCTTGATCGCAACCTCGACGGCAACCGAGCCGGAGTCGGCGAAGAAGACGTGCGCAAGCCCGGCGGGCGCGATCTCCAAGAGCTGCTGCGCAAGTCGCACCGCGGGCTCGTGCGTGAGCCCGCCGAACATCACGTGGGCCATCCGGCCCAGCTGGTCGCGGACGGCGGCATCCAGCGCCCGGTGGCGATAGCCGTGGACCGCACACCACCAGGAGGACATCCCGTCGATCAGCCGCCGGCCGTTGGCGAGCTCGAGGCGCACGCCCTGCGCGCCCACCACCGGCAGCTGCGCAAGCGCAGCGGGCATCGGCCCGTACGGATGCCAGACGCGCTCCCTGTCAGCGGCGAGCAGCGCCTCCCACTCGCTCAGCGGTCAGTCCTCGTAGGGGACGAAGTCTCTCTTGCGGGCGCCGCAGACCGGGCAGAACCAGGTGTCCGGAATGTCCTCGAAGGCCGTGCCCGCCGGGATGCCTCCGTCGGGGTCGCCTTCGTCTGGGTCGTAGATGAAGCCGCAGGATTCGCAGATCCAACGTTGGAGTGTCTGGGTATTGCTCATCGCCTGAAGCCTACATGCGCGCGCGGGGCGATATGTTCATCTCGTGACCGAGGAGGATTCGCTGCCGGGCCCTGAGCAGGGGCAGCGGCTGAACTTGGGCAAGGAGACCGTGCCGCGGCAGGCCGCCACCGTGATGCTGCTGCGCGAAGGCGAGGAGGACCTGGAGGTGCTGCTCGTCCAGCGAAACCCGCAGGCGCGCTTCATGGCCGGAGTCTGGGTGTTCCCTGGTGGAGCCGTGGAGCCCGCCGAGCGGAGCTCTGAGGATGCGCACCGGCTCGCCGCGCGGCGCGAGCTGCGCGAGGAGGCAGGCATCGAACTGGATCCCGGCGCCGAGCTCGTGCAGTTCTCGCGTTGGATCACCCCGGCGATGGTCGAGACCCGCTACGACACGATCTTCTTCCTCGCGGAGCTGCCGCCCGACCAGCAGGTCAGTGTGGACGGCGCCGAGTGCGTGGCGCACCGCTGGTACTCCCCCTCAGACGCGCTCGCCGCCCACGCGGCCGGCGAGCTCGAGCTCGTCTTTCCCACGATCAAGCACCTGCAGCAGCTCATGCCCTTCGCAAGCGTCAGAGAGCTTGTGAAACGCTCGCGCGGCCGGCCGGTGGGACCGGTGCAGCCGAAGGTGATCGTGGAGGCGGGCACGCCCCGGGTCGTGCTTCCCGGCGAGCCCGGCTACTGACCCTGCTGGGCTTCGATCACGTGCATCACCGCGTTTATCAGCGCGAGATGCGTGAATGCCTGAGGGTAGTTGCCGAGGTGGCGTCCGGATGAGGGTTCGAGCTCCTCGGCGTAGAGGCCGAGTGGCGAGGCATACGTGAGCAGCCGCTCGCAGAGGTGTTCTGCGTCGCGCAGCTCGCCGATTTCGCACAGCGCGGCCACGAGCCAGAAGGAGCAGATCAGGAAGCTGCCCTCCTCGCCCTGCTGGCCGTCGTCGGTCTCGGCAGTCCTGTAGCGCAGCACGAGGCCGTTCTCGGTCAGCTCGTCCTTGATCGCCGTCACGGTCGCTCGCACGCGCTCGTCGCTTGGCGGCAGGAAGCGCACGAGCGGCACGAGCAAGCTGGAGGCATCCAGCGCGTCGGTGTCGTAGTGCTGGCGAAAGACGCCGCGCTCGTCGACGCCGCGCTCCAGGATCTCGGCCTTTATCTCCTCGGCGAGGTCCTGCCAGCTCTCGGCGTGCTCGTCCTCCCCGCGGCGTTCCGCAAGCCGCGCTCCGCGATCCATCGCCACCCAGCACATCAGCTTGGAGGAGACGTAGTGCCGCGGCTCTCCGCGCGCCTCCCAGATGCCCTGATCGGGCTCGGACCAGACCCGCTGCGCGCACGCGATCTGGTCTATCAGCACCGGCCAGAGCCGCTCGGGGATGTGGTCGCGCTTCTTGGAGTGCAGGTAGACCGAGTCGAGCACCGCCCCGTAGACGTCGTTCTGGCGCTGGTCGAAGGCGCCGTTGCCGATCCGCACCGGCCGCGCGCCCTCATAGCCCTTGAGATGATCGAGCGTCGACTCGGCCAGGTCCTTGCGTCCGTCGATGCCGTACATGATCTGCAGCGAGCCGTCCTCGTTTCGCTGCAGGTCGGCGACGTACTGCACGAAGTCGTCGGCCTCCCAGTCCAGGCCGAGCGCGTGCAGGCCCCACAGCGTGAAGGTCGCATCGCGCATCCAGCAGTACCTGTAGTCCCAGTTGCGTGCGCCCCTTGGGGTCTCCGGAAGCGATGTGGTCGCCGCCGCCACGAGCGCGCCCGTCGGCATGAAGGTCAGTCCCTTCAGCGTGAGCGAGGAGCGCTGCAGGTGGTATCTCCAGGGGTGATCCGGATAGGTGCCTTCGGCGATCCAGGTGCGCCAGAAGTGCTCGGTGTTCGAGAGTTCCTCGCACGCCTGATCGACGTTGCGCGGACCCTCGCGGTCGATCGCCCACGACATCGCGCAGAAGCGGCGCTCGCCCTCGACCATCGTGTGTCTGCCGTGCGCCCTGTTGCCCTCGATGCCAAGGCGCACGTCGGAGTAGACCCGAAACGACCACTCGCCATCGCTCGCGTCGAGCGCGCAGGTCCCCTCCCGGTCGGCCTCGACCTCGACGTGAGTCCACGCCGCTGGCCGCTCACCATAGTCGAGCATCGGCTCGCAGACGATCTCGACCTGGGCGCGCCCCTGGATGCATTCGACCATCCGCACGAGCGTGTGGTTTGCGTCATTGTCGGTGGGCGGCCTCGTGTGGCTGAAGCCGTGCTTGTCGTCGCGCCACTGTCCAATCGTCAGCGCATCGAGGACCCGAAGCCATCCCTGCGGCGTCATCCAGGTCGTCTCGATCACGTTGGTGCCGGGCAGGTACCTGCGGCCAGCGGGGACGTAGACGCCGTACGGGCCGACGCGAAAGTTTCCCGCGCCGCGATCGAGCAGCGCACCGAACACCGACGGCGAGTCGAAGTGAGGCAGGCACATCCACTCGATCGAGCCGTCGGAGGCCAGCAGAGCACAGGTGTGGCAGTCAGATAGGAAGCCGTAGTCGGCGATCGGAGGAAAGGGAGACTCCGCTCCCCCCATCTGCGCCGCGAGTGGGCTCGTGCCGGCCGGCCGCTTACCATCGCGCCCGGCCGTGCCAGGGTCGATCTGGATACCGGCCCCTTTCCCCTCCGGCGATGCTCCTGGTGCAGGGCTCATCGTCGGGGAACCGTAGCGCTCACGCCGCTCCCGGCGCGTCCCATGCAGGTCGCTGCACGCCCGCTGGCAGTCGCCCCTCCTCCGCGAGCTTGTCCAGATGCGCGGCAAGGGTGATCGCAGCGAAGGGCCTGACCTGCTCGAGAACGTCGCTCCAGGCGGCGTCGAGCATCCCAGAGACCTCGCGCTTCCCGGCGGCGAGCGCATCGATCAGCCGCCGCTCGCGGTCGAGCCGGTGCTCCAGGTATTCGCGGAGCTTGGCCTGCGGATGTCTGACGAGCGGCCCGTGGCCTGGGCAGAGCAGCTGCAGCGGTAGCTCCATTAGCGCTTGCAGCGCAGCCAGGTAGCCAGCCAGGGCGCCGGGGTCGGGCGCGATGAAGACCGACCCTTCACCGAGCACGGCGTCCCCGGTGAAGCACACCTCGCCGTAGAGCAGCGCGTAATGATCGGGCGCGTGCCCAGGCGTTGCGATCGCCCGCAACGGTCCGAAGCGAGTGCCCTGCACCAGCCTTACGTCTCCTGGACGGCGAAGCTGCCCGGCGCGAGCGGCCGCGAGCGGTGCCGGCATCCGCTCGCGCAGCGGCTCGACTGCTTCGCAGTGGTCGGGATGGTCATGAGTGAGGGCAATGCCACCGAGGCCGCCACGCTCGCGCACGAGCTCGACCAGCGTGTCGATGTGCCCCGGCAGCGCCGGCCCAGGGTCAACCACGAACGCGGGATCGCGCCCGACTATCCAAGTGTTGGTACCCGAAAGCGAAAGGGGCCCCGGGTTCTGCGCACGCAGCCGCGCGACGCCGTAATGCTGCAGCAGCGCCTGCTCTTCGCAGACCGACTCTGGCACTGGAGCGTCGCTCACTTCGGCCGTGCGCTCCCGAGCGAGCTCAGCGGTCCTGGGTAGGCGGCGGGCCCGAGGGAGCGGCGGGGAGCGCGTCGAGGCCGGTGGACTCGGCCGCGGCTATGTTCTCGGCTTGCACGGCGAGCCATATCTCCTCGCGATAGACGGGCAGATCCTTGGGGGCCGCGATCCCGAGACGCACCGTCTGGCCAGCGACCTCCATGACCGTGACAGTTATCTCCTCGCCGATCACAACGCGCTCACCTGGACGACGCGTAAGTATCAGCATCGTCGACCATTATGCCTGATCGGGATGTGTCCCCGTGCCGCGCATCTGGTACGCGCCGGATGGACAGCGAGCCAGAACGGCCCGACCGTCGCGATCGGACAGGCCTCCCGGCCGGGCCTTTTCAGGTCTTGCTGGTCGCCGGGGCGAACAGCGGAGTGCGCAGCTCGGCACCCGGAGCGGTGTTTATCACCTGGTGCCCGCGCCCCTGCCAGAGCACCAGCGGCGCACGCATGTTGACAGTCGTCTGCGCCGGATCCGGGCTCGCTCTGACGGTCACATAGATCTGGGTCTGAGCCAGGTCGTCGGTGCCGATGCGCTGGCGTTCCTCCATCCCTACTGCCAGCGCGAAGCCCGGCAGCACGGCGCGCGGGTCGACCACCGGCAGCGCTAGCGCTGGATCCTCGGTGGAGTGCAGCCACCGGATACCGCTCTCCGGGCTCACGTCGAGCAGGGCGTATCCGCTGCCCGGAAGGCCGATCAGGCCGAGCGGGAACTCGACGAGCGCCTCGTCGGCCAGCTCGAGCTCTCCAAACCTCACACTTTCGATTACCTTCGGCATGCCTGGCTGACCCTACTTCAGGAATTCGAGCAGCGACATCTGGACGATGTTCGCGCCGGCCTTGAGCGCCGCTTCGTAGCCGACCTGGTCGCTTGTGTATTCAGTAGCCACCTGGGCGTAGTTCGCATCCTGGGTGTTGGACAGCGCCTCGGTGGTGCTCGTGGTCAGTTCTTCGATCCGGCTTTCGGCCATCTGCAGCTGGTCCACCGTCGAGCCGGCCTTGGCCTGCAGCTGCAGGAACGTTTCGAAGTTGGCGTCTATGTTCTGGAGGTCGCCGCCGTCGAGCGCTTCGAGGGCTTCCGGGGTGCCTTCGCGCATGTGCTTTGCGATCGTGCGCAGCGTGTCGAGCAGCTTGCCATCTTCGGCGCCTTCGCCGTTGCCGAGCAACGTGCCGGCGGACTGGTTTATCTGGATGCTCATGCCGGGCGCGATCGTGCGCGTGATCGTGCCTTCGTTGCCGTGATATGCGTCTTCGGTGCCACTGGAGTAGGGCGCGGTCGCCGTGAGCGTACCGGAGAGGACATACTGGCCGGCGTACTGGACATCGGTGTCCTGCTTGGCCGATTCGGTCAGCTGTTCGACCTCGGTGGCAAGATTTTCCAGGTCGGACTTGCCGTTGACGCCGCTGCTCGCCTGGAGCACGAGTTCGCGGGCCTTCTGGATCACGTTGCCGATCGAGCTGAGCGCGCTGGATGAGGTGTGCTCCCAGGCGATCGCTTCGTTTACGTTGGTCTTGTAAGAGAAGAGGCCGTCGAGCGTGCTCTGCAGGTCGATCGCCTTGCCTGTGCCATAGGGGTTGTCTGACGGTTCGAGGATCGACTTGCCGCTGGAGAGTTCGTCGGAGCGACGGTCCAGCGCCGCGAATGCGGAGTTGATGTCGCGGACCGTGGAGCCGGTCACCATCTGCGGGGTGATGCGGATCACAAGCCCACCACCCCGGTGTGCTCGATCAGCGTTTCGAGCATCTGGTCCATCGCGGTCAGCACACGCGCCGAGGCTTCGTAGCCGCGCTGGAAGGTGACCAGCTGGGTCATTTCTTCGTCGGTCGAGACGCCTGAGACGGCCTGGCGGCGTTCTTCGACCGCAGTCACCATCGCCTGGCCGCCGGCTTCGGTCTGCTTTGCCGACTGGACGTCGCTGCCGACGTCGGTCACAAACGCCGACCAGCGTTGATCGGCGGCGCCACCGCGGAGGTCGGCGATCGTCTGAGCGAGGTTGTTGGCACCGGGTTCGCCTGCCGGGCCTGCCTGGATCTGTTCGGCGATCGCGCTGACGGCGATGCCAGCGGCGGTGCTGCCGCTGAAGAAGGGGGCTTCCGGCTGCTCGGCGTTGACCGATGTTGTCAGGGTGCTCGCGACTTCGTTCAACGCAGCCTCATATCCGGCGAGCTTGCCCGTGGGCGAAGTGAGACTCAGCAGCGCGCCGAGCTGCCCGCCGGAGGCCGAGGTCAGCGCCTGCGGCCAATGGACGGTCGTTCCTTCCACGAGCGGTTCGGCGGCGTTGCCGAAACTGAGGCTGACGGTGCCGTCTTCGTGTTCGGTGACCGACACCTGGGCAAGCTTGGAGAGGTTGTCGATCAGTTGGTCGCGGCGGTCCAGCAATTCGTTTGGCTGCTGTCCCGCACCGAGCGCCAGCTTGATCTGGCCGTTCAGCTGGGCGATCTGCTGCGCGTCGCTTTGGACTTCGCCCTTGGGCCCGGTGAGCGCTTCGTAGCGCGCGCTGGCTTCGCCGGAGGCGGCTTCGATCTGGGCGCTCAGCTGGTTGAGCGTGGTAGCCAGATCCTTGCCGGCCGTGATAACGCCTTCCCTAGCCGCTCCGTTGCTCGGCGAGTTGGCGAGGTCGTTCCAAGCGCTCCAAAAGGAGGAGAGCTGCGCGGAGAGCCCGGAGCTCGAGGGTTCGTCGAGCGCGGTCTGCGCCTGGCCGAGGACTTCCGCGCTCGTGCTTGCTTCGCCAAGGTTGGAGCTCTCGGTGCGGTATTGGGCATCGAGGTAGGTATCCCTGATCCTGACGATCGACTGGACGCCGACGCCCGTTCCAAGCCGCGCGCCTTCGCCCGTGGTGGGAGAGAGCGCCGAGATCACGAGTGGCGGCGCGGTCTCCATCACCGCGCTCTGGCGCGTGTAGCCCGGCGTTTGGGCGTTGGCGATGTTGTTGCCGGCAACATCGAGCGCCTCCTGGTTTGCGAGCAGCCCGCTGAGCGCCGTCTGCAGCCCCTGCAGGGTCGGGATCGACATCGCCTATGCCTCCAGGTCAAGCAGGCGCATGCCCGCCGTCGGGTCTGTGCGGCCGCCGCAGGCGCCCGCGCCGGTGGCGTCGTATCCGGGGGCCGCGTCCAGCGAGAGCGTCTGCATCAGATGGTCAAGGAAGGAAAGCTCGACCTTCATCAGCGCCCTATTGACCAGGTGCTCGCGCTGCAGCTCGTGCAGCATCCCCGTGAGCTTTGCGCTGCGCACGCTCGCTTGCGCAGCGGTCTGTGGATCCAGCAGCACCGACAGGCGCGTGACGGTCACTGCCTCGGGCGGCACGCCGAGGCGCAGCCCGCTACGTGAGAGCAGCTCCGAGCGCTCCTGCTCGATCTGGCTCCTGCGACTCATCTCTCCGTGCAGCATCCCCGTGAGCCGCACCACCTCGTGCACGTCGCGCCGCCTGATCGCGGCGCCCTGCTCGAGGACGATCGCCAACAGCCGCTCGGCCGAGCCGATCTGCGCCGCAAGGTGCGAGAGCAGGTCCGCCGCCAGCTGCGCGTCGGCGGAGTGCGCGCCCCGGTCGACCTGCGACCGCGACTGCAGCGCAAGGGCACTCACGAGCTCGCCTTTTCGCTCGTGGAGGCGGCCGGATCGATCTCTCTTGTCAGCTGGGTTGCAAGGCCAAGCCCGCCGCCACGCGTAAGCGCTTCGCTTAGCGTCTGCGGCAGCATCGAGGAAACGAGACCCATCGAGCCCGACCTTTCGCTTTCGCCTTCACCACTGGTTTCGCCGCCTTCTTCGCCCAGACCTCCGGTCTGGGCCATCGACTTCGAAAGCTGTTCGACCAGCATCTCTTCGAAGCCGAGCGCCTCCTTGTAGGCGCTCTTGAGAGCCGCGGATCCGTTGCGCACGAATGCCGGTTCCGCCGTGGCGGCGACCGTCGGAAGTCCGCTGGTGGAAGGCAGGCCGCTCATGAGCGCAACTGGTTTGCGATTGCCATCATTTCGCCCTCGACCTTCACGGCGCTGCTCCCCATCTGGTAGCTGCGCTCGGTGTCGATCATCGCCGTCATTTCGCTGCCGACATCGACGTTGGAGCCCTCCAGCGCGCCCTGGATCATGCTCGCGCCGGACGCAGGCGCGGCGGCGCCACTTGCGGCGGTGGTGGTGAAATCGCCGTTGCCGGCACTGAGCAGCGCATTCGGCGCCGGAACGTCAACTAGGGCGATCTTGCCGAGTGAGCGTCCCTGCGCCGTGACGGTCCCGTCGGGCCCAATGCTCACCTGCTGCGGCGTGACTCCGGCCGGCAGCGTGATCGGCGGCTGCAGAATGCTGCCGTCCGCTGCAACGATCTGCCCCTTGGAGTCCAGTCCGAAGGAGCCGTCCCTGGTGAGGGCAATACTGCCGTCGGCGCGCTTGACCTCGAAGAAGCCCTGGCCTTCGATCGCCAGGTCGAGCGGCTGTTCGGTGCGCTGCAGCGAGCCCTGTACTTCGAGCGTGCCGATGTCGCGCGCCGCCGCGCCGGCTCCATCGGTGGTGACGGTGCCCGCTTCGTCGATCTGGTTGTAGAGCAGATCGGTGAAAGCGGTCTGCTCGGCGTGGTAGCCAGTGGTGGAGGCGTTGGCGAGATTGTTGGCGACGTTGTCGAGCTGCTGCTGCTGGGCCGACATGCCGGACGCCGCTGCGTAGAGACCGTCGAGCATTCTCGCTCCGCCTCAGCTGCCGGTGACCGAGTCGACCTGGGTGGCGGCCGCCTGGAGCGTTTCGTTGATCGCCTGGATCGCCTGCTGGCCAGACTGGAAGGTGCGCAGTGAGGCCATCATTTCCACCATCGTGTTTACAGGGTTGACGCCCGATTCTTCGAGCGCCCCAGACCGTGCGGTGCCGGTAGCCTTGCCTGTCTGAGTGCCCGTGAACAGGTTTTCTCCCTGCTTCACAGCGCCCGTGACGTTGAAGGTCCCCACTGCGGAGGCCGAGACGGTGCCGCCCGTGCCGACCTTGATCGGGGCGCCTTCGGGGCCAAGTACATCATTGCCGAAGCTGTCGGTGAGCAGACCGCCGGCGGAGACCGCGAACTGCCCGTCGCGGGTATAGCGCACACCCTGCGCAGTCTTCACCGCAAAGAAGCCTTCGCCTTCGATCGCGAAGTCGAGCGGTGCCCCGGTTTCGTGTACCGGCGCGGGGGTCAGATCGGTGTAGGACTTGCCGCTTTCCACGCCGATCGACAGTGAGCCGACAGGCGCTCCGCTGGTTGTGTTGCTGAGCAGGATCTGCCCGAAGCTGTGCTGGGAGGACTGATCCGCCTTGTACCCCGGCGTGGAGGCGTTGGCAAGGTCGTTTGCGAGCTGGTCCTGGCGGGCCTGCTCGGCGACCATCCCAGAGGCGGCGATGTAGAGGCCGAGGTCCATCTCTGTCTGGTGATCGTCTCGGCCCGGCGGATCTTTAGCATCGCCTCCGGAGTCCCCACGCGCTTCGCCGCAAGGCCAGCCGCTGCTCAGCAGGCGACGGTGAAGAGCGACTCCTGGTCGGCGAGCAGACCGCGCAGCTTGTGCCGCAGCTCGGAGTGGATCTGACACACCCTGCTCTCCGAGACGCCGAGGCGCGCGCCGATGTCGCGCAGCGTCCAGCCCTCAACGTAGAGCAGCACCGCGACCTGCCGCTCACGCGGCGAGAGATTGCGGAAGGCGACGCGAAAGCGCTCCTTGGCCTCATGGCGTTCGGCGCTCAGGACCGGGTCGCACTCGGCCTCGCCGCTCTCCAGCGTGTCGATCCGCTCGATCGTCGTGTCGTCCTCCGAGCGCACCGTCTGGTTGAGGGAGCCGATGTCGGCGAGCGCGAGCTCGTCCAGCCGCACAGAGAGCTCGCCCGGGCTCATGCCAAGCTCGGCGGCAAGCTCGTCCTTGGTGGGCTGGCGGTCGTGCTGGGCGGCGAAGGTGCGGCGCGCGCCGTTGATCGCGCGCTCGGCGCGGCGCAGCGAGCGCGGCGCCCAGTCGTGACGACGCAGCTCGTCGAGCACGGCCCCCTGGATGCGGGTCCAGGCAAACTGCTCCAAGCTCGCGCCCTTCTCCGGGTCGAATCTGTCGATCGAGCGGATCAGCGCCTCCAGACCGCACGAGAGGAAGTCCTCGACGTCGCATTGCGCAGGGACCTCTCTGACCTTTCGGTAGACGATGTAGCGCACCATCGGCGTGAAGGTGAAGATCAACCTGTCACGCAACGAGCGATCGCCCGTCCTGCGGTACTCCTGCCACAGCTTGAGCACCTCCGGCGCCGAGATCCTGGTGGTGCTCTTCTCCGTGCTCTGCATCGAGTCCTCCGGCCTTTCTCGAGGGAACAGACCGGCCCTCTCCATTGGCCCGTGCCTGCAAATGAGTCGGCCCCTCTCCGTGGAGCCGGCTGCCCGAGAGCTGGTCGTTCGTCCCCGCCGGCCTCGCTCAGCGATGCCCTAATCGGTGCCAACCCCGCTCGACTTGAGCGATGAATTGCAGATCTCGACGAAGACCGTTTGAAACCGCTCGTTTATGGGGACGCGCGGTCGGCGTGCCGATCGTGCGAACGTCCACTCGCGCGACCAGGAAGCCGTCTCATGTATCGCGTGCTGCGGTCGATCACCTGCGTTGCATGACCCTCCTCATCTCAAGCGCAGCATCGCGCGCCGGTGTGGCGAGCGGCGAAGAGCTGCCCGCCTTGGCACGTGCAGCGCTGGCCGCCGGCGATCTCGCGAGCTATCGCGGGCTCCTCACCAGGGCCACTTCTTTGCAGGACGCCGATGAGCGCTACTGGAGATCGAGCCAGCTGGTCTGCGAGGGACTGGACGCCGCTGCGCACCTGCCACAGAGCCATGTACATCGCCTGTTCGCCGCGATTGCGGCGGGGGCGCTGTGGGCACTGGAGGCCGAGCCCCGCGAGCCGCTGCTGCTCAACTGGGCCGGCGTCGCCCTCTACGAGCTGTGGGCGCTGGACGGCGCCAAGGCGCTGTTCGAGGCCGCCCGCCGGCTGGAGGCGGACCTTCCCGACCTCGCCGGCAATCTGCGGGCGCTACGGCGCCGCCGGCAGCAGCTTGGCCGCCGCGCGGCTCCTGTGCTGCATCCCGAGGTGCCGGCCCTGGTCCGCCACGCCCAACGTCTGGCGGCGCAGGCCCAGCCGGCCAACGGGATGCTGATCAGCCTCTGCATGATCGTCCGCGACGAGCAGGAGGCTCTCCCCCGCTGCCTGAGAGCGGTGGCGCCGGTCGTGGATGAGATCGTGATCGTCGACACCGGGTCCCGGGATGGCACGGTCGACCTCGCCCGCTCATTTGGCGCAAAGGTGATCGAGCACACCTGGAATGGCTCCTTCGCGGAGGCCCGCAACGTCTCCTTCGATGCCGCGACTGGAGATTGGCTGCTCTATCTCGACGCCGACGAGGTGCTTGTCGGCCAGGACGCTCCCGCGCTGCGCGAGTTGCGCAAGCGCACCTGGCGTGAGGCGTTCTTCCTGCGCGAGATCAACTACACGGGCAGCAGGAATGCGGGCGCCGCGGTCACGAGCGACGCGCTGCGGGTGGTGCGCAACCGTCCGCACTACCGGTTTCAGGGCCGCCTGCACGAGCAGATCGCGTGGAGTCTGCCCGCGCATCTGCCTGAGCGGATCGAGGCGACAGACATCCGGATCGAGCACTTCGGCTACCTCGCCGAGGTGCGCGCAAGTCGGGAGAAGTCCGCCCGCAACGTACAGCTGCTGGCAGCCCAGTCCAGCGAGGCGCCGCAAACGCCGTTTCTGCACTACAACCTCGGCTCCGAGCATCTCGCCGCCGGGGAGACCGACCAGGCGATCGCCGAGTTCGAGCGCGCCTGGCAGATGCTCGGGCAGGACGGCGAGCGCGAGCAACACCGCTACGTGCCGGCGCTTGCGAACCACCACGTCAGAGCGCTGCGCAGCGCCGGCCGCAGCGCAGAGGCATTCGAGCGCGCGCAGCTGGCGCTGGAAAGCTTCCCCGACTTCACCGACCTGGTCTTCGAGCAGGCGCGGGCGATGGCAGCGATGGACGAGCACGAGCAGGCCCTGGAGCTCTGCGAGCGCTGCATCGCGATGGGCGACGCGGGACGGCCCTACACCGCCACCGTCGGCTGCGGCACGCACCTGCCGCGGATGCTGATAGCCGAGCTGCTGTTGGGCGAGGGGGAGGCACAGCGCCATGCCGAGGCGATCGTTGCGGTGAGCCAGGCCGAGCCCGGCGCAGCTACCGGACGGCCACTGCCTGGAGCGGAGGACCCGATCGAGGCGCTCGCGCTGAGGACTCAACTGCTCGCGCGACTGCTGTACGCCGGCGAGCAGGCAGCGGAGACGCTTCTCCTCGAAAGCCTGCCCGACACAGAGGACCGCGCAGATGCGCTGCGCCCGCTGCTGGAGGCGCTGCTGCTCCTACATGAGTTCGAGCACTTCGAGAGGCTGCTGCCGCTTCTAGAGGCGTCGCACCTTCCCACACGGGAGCTGCGCGAGCTACTTGCCGGCATGTACCTGCGCCAGGGCTTCCTCGCCTCCGCCGCCGAAGAGTGGATGAGCGTGTGCAGCCAAGCGCCGGACGCCAGAGCCCTGCTCGGGCTCGCGCAGATCGCGCAGGCCCAGGGCATGCCCGAGCAGGCGCTCGACTTCGCAAATGCGGCGCTCGCTTGTGAGCCAGGCAACGAGGACGCCCGGCAACTACTCGCGGTGCAGGGCTAAAGTCCTGGCGCCTCAGGCCGATCAGGCGGTTGATAGACAATCTGGCGAGGCGGCCCAGGGACGGGACCGCAACGAGTGCTTCCAGGAGGAATTTGACATGAGCTCGCTGATTCAGCCTTCACAGGGCTCCCCAAACGTGCCCAGGACGACGCCGCTCGCCCCAAGCATCGCTGCGCGCACAAGCGCGCCACAGACCTCGCCCACAAGCGAAAGCGAGGCACCGGTGTCCCTTGACACGCTGCCAAGCGCTCCCCCGCCAGAGGTGCTCGCACAGATCCAGACGGCGGGAGCCAACTACGAGAACTTGCGCGCCCAAGGCTATGAAGTGCACTACTCCCACGACGAGCAGGCGCGCAAGACGACAGTCCAGCTGCGTGACGGCGACGGCACGGTGCTGAAGACACTCACACCCTCCGAAGCGGTGGATCTCACGATGGGTGGCGCAGATGGGCTGGCAGGCGCGAGATGAGCACCTCCTCGATTGGCAGCACCTCCGCTCCACCGCTTAAGATCCAGGGGCTCGGTTCGGGGCTGAAAACCGAAGAAATCATCTCGGAGCTGATGTCGATCGAACGCAAACCGCTGACGCGGATGCAGCAGGAACAGACGCTGGAGCAGGCACAGGAGACCGCCCTGCGCGGCCTTCAGAGCAGCCTTCAGTCGCTTGCGCTGAGCGCAGGGGAATTGAAGTCACCGACCCTCTTCCAGGACAGCCAGGACGTGACCTCCAGCGAATCCTCACGCGTGAGCGCCTCGATCACCGGCACTGGCGCAGCGATCGGCGGCTATGAGGTGGAAGTGACCCAGCTCGCAAGCGCTGCCCAGCGCACATTCTCCTTCAAGAGCCCCGAAGCGGCGGGGTCGCTCACGATCGACGGCCACGAAGTCAAGCTGACCGCGAACGAGAGCATCTCGGAACTGGTCGACTCGATCAACGCGGACAGCGAAGCGAGCGTCTACGCCGCTGCGACCAACGGAGAAACGATCGTGCTCTCCGATCGTGCCACAGGCAACGCCGGATCGAGCTTTATCGAAGTCAGCGCCCCCGGCGGCACCCTGACCGAAAAGGCCGGGACCGCGAAGGAAGGCCACAACGCCGAATACTCGATTGACGGCGAAGGCGCGACTTCCTCCTCCAACACGCTGACCGAAGCGATCCCCGGCGTCACGCTCACGCTGGGCGCGCTCACGACCACTGGGCCCGTGACGATCAACGTCGCGCCGCCGGCCCCCGAAACGACGAAGATCACAGAACAGGTGAAGGCATTCGTCCAGCAGTACGACACGACACTCCAAGCGATCGAGCACGAAGTCGAAACCAAGCCCGCCGCGGGCCTTCAGGCACAAGCCGAAGACACGGCGGGCCGACTCTTCGGCGACACCGAACTGACCAGCCTGATGGCCTCGATGCGCGAGGCCATATACACCCCGGTCGCGGGTCTGCCAGCGCAGATGTCGAGTCTGGCCAGCATCGGCGTGAGCACCGGCGCGGCGTCCGGCTCGAGCCCCTATTCCCAGTCGGCGGTCGAAGGCAAGCTCACGATCGACGAAGCCACACTCGAAGCAGCGATCAAGACCAACCCCGCCGGCGTGCAGAAGATGCTCGGGCAGTGGAGTGCGAGCTTCGAAAAGGCGGTGGGCGCCTACGCCGAACCGGGCGTCGGGACACTTGACAGCAGAGTCAGCGGCGACGAATCGGAGACCAGCTACATCGGCCAGCAAATCACGGCGCTGACCGAATCGCTCGCCGTGCGCCAGCAGTCACTGGAAGCGCGCTACGTGGCGCTGGAAACCGCGATGTCGAAGATCAGCTCGCAGGGCAGCTGGCTTGCCAGCCAGCTCGCCTCGCTGCCAGGGTTCAGCTCGGGCTCCAGCAGCTCCAGCGGCTGATCCTCAACTTTCGCCCATCGCGTCCGATCACCTGGACGCGATGAGCACCCCGGTCGCCTCTCCGCTTACCTCCTCGAAGGCATACCGCCAGAACGCCGTGCTCTCGGCATCTCCGGCACAGCTCGTGGTCGAGCTCTACGACGGGGCGCGCCGCTTCCTGCGCCAGGCCGCAGAGGCCATGGGCGAGCGCGAGGTCGAGCGCGCCCACAACAAGCTGCGCAGGGCCGAAATGATCATCGACCACCTGAACGGCGTGATAGACGACGACCAGGGCGAGATCGCCTCCCATCTGCACGCCGTCTACGCCTTCTATCTGGCTCACCTCAACGAGGCCCGCATGAAGCAGGACCCTGGGAAGGTGCGCGAGGTGTCGAGAATGCTCGGCCAGCTGCGCGAAGCGTGGAGAGAGGTGGCCGAGTGAGCGCAGCAGACGCCGGCAGGCTTGGGAGGCTCGATGACTCCCGCTGAGACGCTGGAGCACTACGGTGAGATGCTGCGGCTCGCCGAGCAGCAGGCCGAGCTCGCAGACCGTGGCGACCTGGAGGCCCTGGAGCCCCTCGGCGGGCGCTTTGAAGAGCTGGCCAGAACGCTGCCCGCCCGCCCGCCGGCGGGAGCAGCCGCTCTGCTTACGCGAGCCGCGGTGCTCAGCCAGCGCACCCAGACGCAACTGGCTGGGCTCCAGCAGGCGCTGATGCAGGACGTTGCGGTCGCGGCGAAGGCAAGCCGCGCAGCGCACGGCTATGCCGTGAGCCCGCGCTCCGCGCGCCGCATCGACCACTGCGCCTAGCCCTCGCGACCTGCCAGGTGCATCTCAGAGAATCCCTAAAGATCCGGCCAGCGCGGTCGATCACAGGGCAGACCTTCGATGAGCCCTGGCGGGAGCCGGGGATTTACGGCCTCAGGGAAGAGCGCCGTGCAGCCCAGGGACGGGCTGACACCAGAGAACCATGTCTTCCCTAGACAGCACCCAAGCGATCCTCGCAACCGCGATGCGCGGCGCGTGGCAGCGGCAGACGCTGCTCACCAACAACATCGCCAACGCCGACACGGCCGGCTACAAACGCGAGGACGTCGACTTCCAGTCCACCCTGCGCAACGCGGTATCGGGCGAAGAACCGCTGGAATCGGTGCAATTCAACACCGAAGTCTCTCCGCAGGTGGTCTCGCCCAACGGCAACGGCGTGAGCATCGACCAGGAATCTGCGCTGCTGGCCGAAAACGGCCTGGACTACCAGACTCTCACTCAGATGCTCGGAGCCGAGAACACGACGCTGCTCGCCGCGATGGGGCTGCAGTAATGGGGCTCTTCGAAGCGATCGACATCGCCGGCAGTGGGCTTGGCGCCGAACGGGTGCGGATGGACGTCACCTCCGAGAACCTTGCCAACGCGCAGACCACGCGCACAGCCTCGGGTGGCCCATACCAGCGCCAGGAAGTCGTGCTGCAGCAGATCGGTGCCTCTGACTTCGGTTCCGCCCTCGCGGGCGCAATCGAACAGGAAGGCACAGAAGACGGGCAAGCGGAAGGCGCCACCGCCCAGAGCGCGAGCACTCTGATGCCGGCTAGCTCCGGCGAAGGTGGCCCTGCGGGCGGCGTCGAGGTGGCGGGGATCGTCAACGACACGACCCCCGATCAGCTCGTCTACAACCCGAGCAGCCCCGAAGCCAACACTCAGGGCTACGTGAAGATGCCAAACGTGGACACGGTTACCGAAATGACCGACCTGATCTCCGAGTCGCGCTCCTACGAGACTGACGTCACCGCGATGCAGACCTCGAAGGCTATGTTCAACTCGACCCTCGGCATCCTCAAATGATCCCCCCTGTCGGCGGCGTGGGCGGCGGCTTCAGCGTTGCGCCGCTGCAGTCCTCGAGCCCAACCGAAGCATCCGGCGCGGGTGGTGGCGAAGGTGGCTTTGCGAGCACGCTCGGCAAAGCGATCTCCTCCCTTGAAAGCTCTCAGACGGCCAGCGAAGCGGCTGCCCAGGGCGTTGCGACCGGCACGGTCTCAAACCCTGAGAGCGCCGTGGTCACGGTCGAGAACGCCCAGCTGGAGATGCAGCTCGCCTCCCAGATGCGCAGCAAGGCCACCGAAGCTCTGCAGAGCATCTTCCAGACCCAGATCTAGCAATAGGACAGCCGCCGATGCCCAAGTTTGCCCAGCTTGCCTCACGTCTATCCACCCGCGGATGGCTCGTCGCCGGCGGTGCAAGCCTCGGTGGGATCCTCATCATCTACCTGTTCATGCACATGATCTCGGCGCCGAGCTACTCGACGCTTCTGAGTGGCCTGGAACCGGCTCAGACGGGCAAGATGACCGCGGCGCTGAGCGCGAAGGGCATCCCCTACGAACTGCAGAACAACGGCACGGCGCTGGCAGTCCAGTCCAACGAGGTCGCGCAGGCGCGAATCGCGCTCGCAAGTGGCGGCATGCTGGGCAACGGCAGCCAGCCTGGCTTCTCTCTGTTCGAAAAAACAAGCCTCGGCGAAAGCAACTTCCAGCAGCAGGTCACCTACCAGCGCGCCCTGCAGGGCCAGCTCGAGCAGACGATCGACCAGATCCAGGGCGTCTCGGGATCGCAGGTGGAGCTCGTG
This sequence comes from uncultured Actinomycetota bacterium, assembly GCA_963790265.1. Lineage (GTDB taxonomy): Bacteria > Actinomycetota > Thermoleophilia > Solirubrobacterales > Solirubrobacteraceae > Palsa-744. Next base: position 831,773 of record CAWBNT010000001.1, on the reverse strand, counting down.
CTGCCAAGCGCCCAGAGCCAGGTCTTCGCCGAAAGCCAGCAACCCTCCTCCGCGGCGGTGCTGCTCACCACCTCCGGCGCCCTCGAACCAAGCTCGGTGCGGGGCATCGCTCACCTGGTCGCCTCCAGCGTCCCCGGCTTGAAGCTAAACGAGGTCACGATCACCGAAGGCTCCGGCCAGCTGCTCTGGCCCACTCAGGGCTCAGAAGGCGGCGAAGGCGAAGGCGCCTCAAAGCAGGCGGCGCAGACCCGCTATGACCAGCAGGCGGCGGCGGCCCTGGAGGCGATGCTCGCCCAGACGCTTGGCCCTGGCAAGGCACAGGTCCAGGTCTACGCCAACCTCGACGTCAACAAGACGACCGAAGAACAGCTCAAGTACGGCAAGACCGGCGTGCCGCTGCAGCAGAGCAAGAACCTGGAGACCCTGACCGGCAGCGGCGCGGGCACGGGTGGCGCCGGGACGGCCGCCATCCCCACCTACGCGGCCACCTCTGGCGGCAAGTCCAACTACAAGCACGAAGTGACCAACACGACGCTTGGCGTGGAAAAGACGGTCACCCACTCCACGGACGCGCCCGGCACGGTCACCAACGAGCACGTCTCGGTACTGCTCGACAATTCCGTGCCCGCCTCCGAGGTGCCGGGGATCAACTCGGCGGTCACCAACGCCGCCGGCCTGGAACCCAAGCGCGGCGACACGATCTACATCGGCAGGATGGCCTTTGCCAAGACTGCCGCGGCAGCCGCCTCCTCGTCCAGCAGCATCATGGGCTACGCCAAGGATGCGCTGCTCGGGATCGCCGCGATCGTCTTCCTGTTCTTCACCACGCGCTTCCTGCGCAAGCGCGAGCACGAGCGCATCGACCACGAGCCGATCTGGCTGAGCGAGCTGCAGATGCCGGTTCCGCTCTCGGAGCTCGAGCGCGAAGCGGCAGGCGCCGACCACGAGCCCACTCTGGTGGCCAGCGGCAGCCCGGCACGCCAGCGCGTCGAGCAGCTCGCCTCGAGCAGCCCCGACACCGTCGCAAAGCAGCTGCGCAGCTGGATGAAGGAGGACTGAGCCGGTGAGCATCGAGCTGCCGCCTATCCAGGAGGCACCGGCGCTGCTGGCGCACACGCCCGAACGCATGTCCGGACGTCGCAAGGCCGCGGTGCTGATCGCCACGCTCGGCGCAGAGCGCGCCGCCAGCGTTATCCAGCACATGGCCGAGGACGAGGTCGAAGCGCTCTCCCTGGAAATGGCCAAACTCGAGGCGGTCGGAGAGCGCACCGCCGAGTCGATCATGGCCGAGCTGGCGACGCTAACCGAGGAGCAGATCGCTGTCTCCGGCGGCCTGGAGCTCACGCGCGAAGTGCTTGAACATGCGCTTGGCGCAGAGCGGGCGGAGGAGCTGCTCGGCCGGCTCTCGAGCGTGACCGAGATGCGGCCGTTCGAGTTCCTGCGCCGCACTCCCCCCGACCAGATCGCGGCCTTCCTGAAGGCCGAGTCTCCTCAAACGGTCGCGCTAGTGGTCGCAAACCTGCACTCCGGCCTCGCCGCGCAGGTTCTCGCACGGCTGCCGGAGACGATGCGCCCAGAGGTGGCGCTGCGGATCGCGCGCATGGGCGAGGCAAGCGCGGAGATCATCCACCAGATCGAGGACATCGTCCGCCAGAAGCTCTCCGCCGTGGTCCAGCAGGAGTACGCGACGGCGGGCGGCGTCAAAGCGCTCGCGGACATCCTCGGCCACACCGACCGCTCCACCGAGCGGGTCGTGCTCGACCATCTCGGTAGCGAGGACGGCGAGCTGGCCGAGGAGGTGCGACGCATGCTCTTCGTCTTCGAGGACATCGTCAAGCTCGACGACCGCGCGATCCAGCAGGTGCTGCGCGAGGCCGACCAGAAGGATCTCGTGCTCGCCATGCGCGGCGCGCCCGAGGCGGTCAAGCAGGGCGTGCTCTCCAATATGTCAGAGCGCGGCGCGGCGATGCTGACGGAGGAGCTGGAGATCCAGCAGCCGCAGCGAAAGCGCGACGTGGACGCCGCGCAGGGCCGGATCGTCGCCGTAGTGCGGCGGCTCGAGGAAGCCGGCACGATCGTCGTCTCGGGCGATGACGGGGACCCTGAGAGCGACGTTGTCTGAGAACGTCACAGAGACCGTGAGCTCGGCGCAGACCGCGACGCTCTATGCCTTCGAGCACCTGGAGTCCACCGCACCGCTCAGCCCCGGCGCGCCGCAGCAGCTGATAGCGCTCGCGCAGGGCGAGGCCGAGGCGATCCGCGAGCAGGCGCGCAGCGAGGGCTATCAGCAAGGCTTCGCCGAGGGCCGGCTGGAGGGCCAGGCCGCAGTCGAGGCCGCGGCCTCGGCACTGACGAAGGCGCTCGAGCAGGAGCTCGCGCAACGGGAGCAGATGGTCATCGCACTTGCGCACGACGGGGTGGAGCTCGCGCTGGAGCTGGCCGGCAAGATCGTCCACGGCGTGCTGGAGCTACAACCCGAGCGCGTGCTCGACGTCGTCCGCGACGCGCTGCGGCCGATCGCAGACAGGCGCAAGATCGCGATCCTCGTCGACCCCGCCGACCTGGAGCTGGTCAGCGCGTCGGTCGATGCTCTGCGCGCCCAGGTGGGTGGGATAGAGCTCTGCGAGGTCCAGGCCGACCGGCGCATTGGTCGCGGCGGCGCGATCGTCCGCAACTCCGAGGGAGAGGTCGACGCCTGCATACAGACTCAGCTCGAGAAGGCGCGGGAGATCGTCGTTGCCGAGCTCGGGCCAAGGCCGGCGCCGTGATCGCGCAGGCGCAGGCGCCCGGCGAGCTGATGGCCCGGGCGGCGAGCGCGCTGCGCCGAGCCGAGCTATTCGGCCGACACGGACGCGTGAGCAACCTGATCGGCCTGATCATCGAGGCTACCGGCCTGGTCGCCGAGGTCGGCGAGGTGTGCAAGATCAGCGCGGGCCGCGACAGCCCTCCCGTGAGCGCCGAGGTCGTCGGGTTCAGAGAGGGACGCACGCTGCTGATGCCACTCGGCGAGCTGCAGGGGATCGGGCCCGGCACGAAGGTGCAGGGGACCGGGGCACCGTTTCGAGTGGCCGTCGGCAGGCACCTGCTCGGCCAGGTGCTCGACGGGCTTGGCCGCCCGCTCCAGGACCCGCTGGCAGACGCCGGTGTGACAGTGCAGCTCGGGGCCGCGGTTCCGCGCTCGACGATCGCCGCGCCCCCCGACCCGCTCAGCCGACCCCGAATCAAGCAACGGGTCGGCCTCGGCGTGCGCGCGCTCGATGGCCTTGTACCCTGCGGTCGCGGGCAGCGTCTTGGCATCTTCGCCGGCTCCGGTGTTGGCAAGTCCTCGCTGATGGGCATGATCGCCCGCTCCAGCAGCGCATCGGTGAACGTGATTGCGCTGGTCGGCGAGCGCGGCCGCGAGGTGCGCGAGTTCATCGAGCGCGACCTCGGCGAGGCGATCGAGCGCTCTGTCGTGGTCGTGGCGACCTCCGACCAGCCGGCGCTCGTGCGCATCAAGGCGGCCTTCACCGCGACCACGATCGCCGAGCACTTCAGAGACGAAGGCCACGACGTGATGCTGATGATGGACTCCGTGACGAGGTTCGCGATGGCCCAGCGCGAGGTGGGCCTCGCGATCGGCGAGCCCCCCGCCACCCGCGGCTACACCCCAAGCGTCTTCGCGCTGCTGCCGCGCCTGCTCGAGCGCGCGGGGACGAACACGCAAGGCTCGATCACCGGCCTCTACACGGTGCTCGTTGACGGCGACGACATGAACGAGCCGATCGCGGATGCTGTTCGATCGATCCTCGACGGCCACGTGGTGCTCACCCGCTCGCTCGCCCATGCCGGCCACTACCCCGCGATCGACGTGCTCCAGAGCGTCTCGCGACTGATCTCCGACATCGCCACTCCCGAGGTGATCGCCGCCGGCCAGAGCCTGCGCTCGGCGCTGGCCGCCCTGCGCGAGAAGGAAGACCTGATCTCGATCGGCGCCTACCGCTCCGGCAGCGACCCACAGCTGGACGCGGCCCTGGCCCACAAGCAGCGAATCGAGGTGTTTCTGCGCCAGCGCGTCAGTGAGCGCAGCGACGCGACCGAGGCCGACGCGGCGCTGCTGCAGATCGCGGCCTCGCTGAACGCCGCGCTTGCGCAAAGCGGCGAGGAACTGGTGCTCGACGGGGAAGCGGTGCCACAGCAGGAGGCCATCGCTGCCTTCGACGACGCCGGGCCTTCGGCGATACCGGCGTTGCGGTTGTAGTAACACCGCAGAAGACTTCCCAAGCGGCGACTGGACTCGCGGCGGCCGTGGCAGGAAGCGGGCCTTGCCACCCAGGACGCGAGCTGGTCGCCTGGCGACCCCGCCCAGTTGATCGGACGTTCCATCGACGACGCGCAGATAGACGAGGAGAACGGCGATCTGCGGCTCTGGCTCTCCGATGGCTCAACACTCGACGTCAAGCCGACTCCCATCGATGGCAAGACGATCCACCCAATTGGGAATTGATCAGTCCCACTGGCCTCGTGCTCGAGTTCGGCCCCGGTGTACGCTGGCAATTCAGCAGCGCTGACGTCCGGTCCTCACCTCATCGCTGAGCGGGCAGCGCCGCGGGAGCAACGGCGTTGGTAAACACTGAAGAGCCACAGGCAATCCTCCAAGCGCCCACCGAGGCGGCGATCTTCCTCGTGCTGTGTGCAAGCGATGGCGCGCAGGCAGAGATCCGCGAGGCGCTCGGCGACGTCGGCGGCCTGATCCGGTCGGTCGGCTTCCGGATCCCAGACGGAGCCCTCAGCTGCGTGGTCGGCGTCGGGGCAGCGCTGTGGGATCGCATGATGGGAGCGCCACGTCCCGCCGGTCTTCACCCGTTCGCCGAGGTCGAGGGCGCCCGCCACAAGGCCCCCTCGACTCCGGGCGACCTGCTCTTCCACATCCGCGCTCGCCGCGCCGACCTCTGCTTCGAGCTTGCTCAGCGGCTCCTCGAACGCCTGCGAGGCAGCGCACGCGTCGTGGATGAGGTGCACGGCTTCAAGTCCTTCGACGAGCGAGACCTGCTCGGGTTCGTGGATGGCACCGAGAATCCGGTCGGCGCCGCAGCGCCAGCCGCGATCATGATCGGCGATGAGGACCCCGACTTCGCCGGCGGCAGCTACGTGATCGTGCAGCGCTATCTCCACGACCTCGACGCCTGGGATGCGCTCTCGGTCGCCGAGCAGGAGCAGGTCGTCGGACGTACGAAGCTCAGCGACATCGAGTTGGCAGATGACGTGAAGCCCAGCGATTCACATGTCGCGCTGAACACGATCCTCGACGCAGACGGAAACCAGCGCCAGATCATCCGTTACAACATGCCCTTCGGGCGGGTGGGCGAGCGTGAGTTCGGCACCTACTTCATCGGCTACGCGCGCGACCCAGACGTGCTCGAGCAGATGCTGAGGAACATGTTCATCGGCAGCCCGCCCGGGAACACCGATCGCATCCTCGACTTCTCGACCGCCATGACCGGCAGCCTCTTCTTCGTGCCGACGGTGGGCTTCCTCGATGGCCTGCCAGACCTTGCGAACGCCGCCGCGCTCGCCGAGGCCCAGCCTCAGGAATACGCACGCCAGGAGCAGGCGGGCGAGCAGTCCCTTCGCATCGGCAGCCTGCGAGCTCCGCGAGGATGAGGCCTTCGAGGCCGCCTACGTATCTCTGCGTGCGGTGACGACCACGCGGCCGCCCTGCGCCGGCACGAGCGTGATGTGGTGGACCTTTATGCGTTCTGACTTCTGAGTCGGCGCGCGCAGCTGCACCTGCTGGAGCACGGTGCAGAGCGTTGCCTTCATCTCCATCGCCGCGAAGCTCGCGCCGATGCAACGCCGCGGACCGCCGCCGAAGGGAATGAAGGTATACGGCGGCGCGGCGCCTTCCAGGAAGCGCTCGGGCCGAAATTCATCGGGCTCCTCGAAGGCGCCTGAGCCATGCACGAGCGCGATCGAGGGCATCACGACGGCCCCGGCCGGCAGCAGCTTGCCTTCGACTTCGGCGGGCGCAGTCAGCTTGCGCCAGACCCCGTCGATCACCGGGCGCACACGCAGCGTCTCGCTCACCACCGCATCGAGATAGGCCTCGCCGTCCTGTTCGGCGATCTCGCCTTCCAGGCGCGCGAGCGCCTCCGGATGACGCAGCAGCCGCTCGAAGCACCACGCCAGCGCGGTCGTGGTCGTCTCGTGGCCGGCGACCAGCAGCGTGATCAGGTGGTCGCGCAGCTCCTGGTCGCTGAGCGCCTGCCCGTGCTCGTCGCGGGCGGCGATCATCTGTGCGAGCACGTCCTGGCGGCCGTCGGGATCGGCGCGGTGGGCGGCGATCTCATCGAAGAGCAACCGATCGATCTCGGGCATGATCCGAAGCGTGGTGAGCGCGCGAATGCGGGGGCGCGAGGCGAGCCTCGGATAGGCAAACACAAGCCACATCTCGAGGATCCCGACCTTCGTCAGCCGACCGAGCAGCTCGCGAAGACGCGTCAGCCTGCGCGGGTCGCTGACCCCGACGACCGCCTGCAGGATCACCTCGAGCGTGATTGCCTGCATCCGCGGGCGAATCGCAAACTCCTCTCCCACCGGCCAACGCTGGACCTCAGCGGCGGCTATCGCCTCGACGCGCTCGCGATAGGCACGAACGGCCTCGCCGTGAAACGGCGCGGTGAGCAGGCGCCGGTGGCGCAGGTGGCGCTCACCATCGAGCGTGAGCAGCGAGTGCCTGCCGATGATCGGGCCCATTACCGCGTTGGCCTCGCCGGCGTGGAACACGTCGCGATCGCCGCCGAAGATCTCCTTGATCGTCTGCGGCCTTGCGATCGTGACGACGTCGCCGATCCCCAGTGGACGTAGAGTGAAGACATCGCCGAACCTGCGCTGGCAGTGACGCGCAAGCCAGCCGGGCTGCGTGGCCCACAGCGCCGTCTGCAGCAGACGCGGCCAGCGCGGGCCCGGAGGAAGTGAAGGCTCGGCGATCGGAGTCGAGACCGATTCGGCCGGCTCCCGTACAACGGTGCTGGCTGGAGAGCTCACCTTCAAAGCACGCTACACCCGAAAAGCCCATGAGACCAACCGCACGATCGCTCCCAGGTGTCCTCTCGCAATACAGTGTCCTTGCGCGACACCGAAATCGCAGTCCGATCCGGCAACTCCTCGCACAAGGAGAGATCTGTGAGCCTCGACCAAGACAATGCGACCACCAGCCACCTGCTGCGATCGCACGCTCCGATCAGCGACGCCGGATGGCAGCTGCTCGACGAGGAGGCCAGGCAGCGCCTGACCCCGGCGCTCGCCGTGCGACGGCTCGTGGACTTCTCCGGACCTCGCGGCTGGTCGCACTCGGCCACGAACCTCGGCCGTACGAGCCCGCTTGCCTCGCCCGCCGGAGAGGGCGTGAGCGGCCTGCAGCGTCGGGTGCTGGCGTTGGTTGAGACCCGCGCAGACTTCGAGATTCCGCGCGCGGAGCTCGCGGACGCCGATCGCGGCGCCGCCGATCCCGACCTCGACGCGCTCGACCGGGCGGCGCACCGCATCGCCGTCGCAGAGAACGTCGCCGTCTTTCATGGTTGGAGCGAGGCGATCGACGGCATCGCCGAGACATCCCCACATCCCCCCGTTCCGCTCGGCGCCGACGCAGAGCAATATCCACGCGCGATCGCGGCAGGTATCGAGCTCTTGCTGGGCAGCGGGATCGGAGGTCCCTATGCGCTCGCGCTTGGCGCCGAGGAGCACCGTCGCGTGATCGAGAGCGCCGAGCATGGCGGCTACCCCCTGCTCGACCACCTGCGCACGATCCTGGAGGGTCCGATCGTGTGGGCGCCGGGCGTGCGGGGAGCGGTCCTGCTCAGCCAGCGCGGCGGCGACTTCCTGTTCGAATGTGGCCAGGACATCTCGATCGGATACGACTCCCACGATCGCGAGGTCGTGCGCCTGTACCTACAGGAGAGCTTCAGCTTCCAGGCGGCCACACCGGACGCCGCCGTCCCGCTGGCCAGATAGCCCGCGCCGGAGCGCCGCGAGCGGACACATTCCCGACTCAAGGGATGGCCTCGCGATCCGATTAACCAGTCATGTCCGAATCGGATTTCCGCTTCCGCCTGGAGCGCGTGCGCGCGCTGCGCGAGCGCAAGGAGGAGGTCGCAAAGCAGCAGCTCGCCCATGCGATGGGCAGGCTGATGGACAGCGAGCAGCGGCTGCGCGAGGTAGAGGACCGTCTGGCCGCGGCCCACGACGGACAGCGCGGCGCAGCCGACTCCCACGAGCGCCTGAGCGCGGAGGACCTGATCGCAAGCCAGGCTTTCGTCGAGCGCGTCGAGCAGCAGCGCAGGCAGGGAGCACACGAGGTCAGGCGTGGCGAGCACGATGTCGCCGACCGCGGCGCCGCCCTCAGCGACGCCGCCAAGGAGCACCAGATGCTCGAGCGGCTGAAGGAGCGCCACCGCGCCGCCCACCTGCACGAGCTCGCCCGCCGCGAAGGCGCGATGCTCGATGAGATCGCTCTCGACCGCTTTCGCCGAAACGTTGCCTGAGGCCCACCCCATCCGGAGATACGGGCGCGCACGTACAGCGAGTCGCCGATGAGCAGCCCGATCGCAAGCATCCTGATAACGCCGGCCGAAGCGGCCGCGCTCACGCGCGCGGCCCAGATCGAACAGCTCGCCACCAAGTCCGCCGAAGGCGCTGCCCCATCCGGCGAAGCGAGCTTCGCCGCGGCGCTCGAAGCCGCAAGCTCGGCGCCGGGCTCAGCCGCCGAAGCGGGTCCTGCGCCCGAACCGATCCCAAGCTCCGCGCCGGAAGTGCCGGGCGCTGAAGCAGAACCGATCGAAAGCCTCTCCTACACGGGCGCGAGCATCTCGGCGGCGAGCTATGCGGAAGCCGGCGGCTCCGCCTCACAGCCGCAGACCACCGCGAGCATGGCGAGCTACGCGCCCGCGGCCGCCATGATGCCCGGTGCCGCTCCTTTGAGCAGCACCGAGACGACTCCCGCCACCACCTCCAGCGGCTCCGGCGCCGCCGCCCCATATGAAGCCCTGATCCAGCAGGCCGCGACGCGCAACGGCGTCGAACCCGCCCTGCTGCACGGGCTGATCGAGCAGGAGTCCGGCTTTGATCCAAGCGCCCACAGCAGCGCCGGCGCGCTCGGCCTGACCCAGCTGATGCCCTCGACCGCCGCCTCGCTCGGCGTCACCGAACCGCTCAACGCGACACAGTCGATCGAAGGCGGGGCGCGCCTGCTCGGCGAGCTCCTGCACCAGTTCCACGGCAACGTCAGCGACGCGCTCGCCGCCTACAACGCGGGCGCGGGCGCGGTCGAGCAGTACGGAGGCGTGCCGCCCTATCCCGAAACGCAAGCCTACGTCTCCAAAGTGCTCGCCAACGCGCAGTCGTATCGGTAGCTTGCGCACGGCGACCCCCGGCGGGCGCCTCTAGACTTGCTTGGTCATGAGCACCGAGGTCAAAATGAATGCCTATGGAGGCCAGTGGACGAGTCGCGAGATCGCACGCCAGGACAGCGCGAATCGGGAGCAGGTCAGACGTGATCGCGCGCGCGGCATCGGCGCAAACCTCAGCGAGGCAGCAGCTCTGGCCCGCTTCGCCAACCGCTTCGCAGAGGCGTTCCAACGTGCCCGAGGCGCTTGATCCGCTTCCCCTCCTGAGGTTTCCTCCACGAGCGGGGTATCAAGCACGTTGTCATCGGTGGGTTCGCGGTCAACGCGCACGGCTTCATCAGGGTTACCAAGGATCTCGACACCGTGCCCTCGGCCGGCGAGGAGAATCTTCGCAAGCTCGCAACTGCGCTCGAGGACCTCGACGCCGTCATCCTGGAACCGGCGACTTCGATCCTGACGAGCTGCCGGCAGACTGACCAAGGCTGACGATCTGGCTCAGGGGGCAACTTCTGCCTGCATACGCGGCTGGGACGGCTCGATCTCATGCAGTGGATCGCGGGCATCGACAGCGAAGATCTCTATTCGACGCTCTCCTCAGCAGCTTTGACGGGCGAGGTTGACGGAGTGCCCGTATCTGTATGCGGGCTTGCGCATCTGCGTGCGATGAAGCGCGCCGCCGGACGGCCGCAGGATCTCGAGGACCTGCGTCGCCTCGATGATGAGTCCGCCGGGCAAGCAACCGCCTGAAGCCGAGTATTGAGGCGACGTCGCGTCTTTACGCCAGCTGGTGAGCACAGGAAATCCCGAGGGCTCCTCAAGATGCCGTTGCGCCGTCCGATTAACGGCGCATGACAGCACTGGCACCTCCTCCGGAGGCGCTTGGAGCGGCGCCGCAGGGCCTGGCAGAAATGCCGCAGTCAAAGCCCCCCGACGGACCCGGCTTTCAAGGCGCCCTCGAAGAATCATTGGCCCGGACCGCCCTTGCGGAAGGCCACCAAGGCGAGGAACAGGACGAAACCTCGCGCGCCGACCGCCGCGATGAAGCACGCGGTCGCGACGGCAGTGTTTCCTCCAGTTCCGAAGCCGCTACGAGCGTGGGCCCAGCACGCCCGACGCAGTCCGCACAGTCCACCCCAGGCTCTCCCGCGCAAGCCCGCGAAAGCTCCGCTCCGACGAGGAGCGGGAACGCTCACGGCCACGGCAAGCCGCACCTCTCCTCGGAGACAGAGGGCGGAACTCCGGGTGTAGGCGCAGTCGTGGCCACGACGAGCACGGCTCCCCTCGCAAGCGTCCCCACCGCAGGCGATACAGCCAAGAGCGCGCCAACGAAGATGGGCGCCATCAATTCGGCGGCGCTAAGCAGCAACGCGACGACCCCAGATTCGACAGAGGGACGCCAGCTCGACGCCACGACTTCCGCGGGCGCTGACACCGGGAGCCAGACCGCGAGCAACGACGACATCCCCAGCAGCAATGTCGGAGCGCCCGGTGCAGCGGCGGACATGGCTGACGCCGCCGCGTCGCAATCCACCAGCGCAGAGGTAGCGCCGAACACCAGCCCCAAGCAGATGCAGGCCCCAGCTGGTCGGCTCTCGCCGCCACCGGCCGCAACCGCTCCGCCCTCTTCCTCGGACTCCAAGCCAGCGACCATGCCCAAGACGGGCGCGAGCGCACCCGAAAGCTCCCCCGCGAGCACAGCCACACCGAGCGCCGTCCGGCTTCACCTTCCGTGGCTCGCCGGGAGCGAGCAGGGCACCACCACTCCGTCAGGGAACCTCACCACACCCCGCGCGAGCACGCCACCAACGCCCGGCGCTCCCAAGCAGGCCGCCGCCAGCGAGGCAGCTACCGCCATGCCGACGCCCTCGGTCTCGACCACGACGACCGCAGCCGGACACCTAACCGCAGCCCAAGCCGCCGCGGAGTCCCCCCAAGCGCCGGCCGGAACTCCGGTGTCGGGTGTAGGCACCCCAGCGGGCTCAACCGCCCCGGCTCCGAGCCCGAGCGGCCAGAGTGCCACCTACCTCCCCAACAACATGCAGGAGACGATCGAGACGATCCACGCGACCGTCGCACTGGCAAGCCGCCAGGGCGCGGCGCAGGCTCAGATCTCGCTCGAACCGGCCGAGCTTGGCGCCGTCAGGATCCATCTCGCCCAGACAAGCGAAGGTCTGACCGCGCGCGTGAGCGCCGAGACCGTTGCCGGCGCACAGGCGATCGCCTCCGGACAGAGTGAGCTGCACAACACGCTCAGCTCGCTTGGAATCTCGCTGCTGCGCCTGGACATCGGCGCCTTCGCCCACCAGGAAGCCCAGACGGGCGGCCAGACGCCCCAGCAATCTCAACAGGCCCGGCCACAGGCCGCTCCTGGCGCCCTGACGCAGGACGCCGAGGAGACCTCGACCACGACCGGCACGATCTCCCTCTCTTCCAACAGCGCGTTGATCGACGTGCTCGCCTGACCGAGCGGAAGGAACGCACAGATGACACACATAGCGACAGCAACGATCGCAAGCGCGACTCCACCGGCCCAGAAAGAAGCCACGCCCACCAACCCGAACGGCACCCTGGGACAGGAAGGGTTCCTGCAGCTGATGGTCGCCCAGCTCCAGGAGCAGAACCCGATGGAACCAGGCAACAGCAACGAATACGTCAACGAGCTTGCGACCTTCACAGAGCTGGAGCAGACGACCAACCTCGCAAACTCGAGCGAGCTCTCCGGTGCCGTCCAGCTGATCGGGCACGAAGTCTCATACACCAACTCGCTCGGCAAGCTCGTGACCGGAACCGTCGAAGGCGTGCAGCGCACGAGCTCCGGCATGACGGCCACGATCGGCGGCCAGACCGGGATCGAAGTCTCCAAGGTGACGCAGGTCTCATGAGGGCTCGGCACTGATGCGCGCGATCACAAACCCTGCCCTGCTGCCGCCCGGCGCAGGCCCAGCGCCGGCGCGGACCCTCCGCCCGAGCGCACCGAGCGCAACCCCCTCCTCCGAAGGCGCCGCGCAGCAGCCCTTCTCCGAGGTGCTCGCGGGCGCGCAGGGGACTCCCAGCACCGGCGATCTGCGTTTCTCCCGTCACGCCATGCAACGCGTGGAGCGGCGCGGCGTACCGCTCGACGCCGCCACGCTCGGGCGCCTCTCCGAGGGAGTCGGACGCGCGGCGGGCAAGGGCTCGCGCGCATCCGTAGTTCTTGTCGACGGCACCGCGTTCGTGGTGTCGGTCACCAACAAGACCGTGCTCACCGCGGTTCCGCAGGAGCACATGAAGGAACAGGTGTTCACGAACATCGACAGCGCCGTGATCGCATGACGCTGCCACAACGACGCGGCTGGACCTCTGTGAGGGGGCCGCAGAAGGAGATGAGCCAACCATGATGAGTGGAATGTATGCGGCGATCAGCGGTCTGGACGCAAACCAGACGATGCTGAACACGACCGCGAACGACCTCGCCAACGTCAACACCGTCGGCTACAAGTCGGTGAGCACGACGTTCGCCAACTCGCTGACCCAGATACTGCGCGGGGCCTCCGGCGCCAACGGCTCGATCGGCGGCACCAACCCGGTCCAGGTCGGACTCGGCGTACAGGTCTCAGCCACCGTCAACGAAATGGGAGAGGGCGCCTTCCAGTCCACCAACAACCCGCTCGACGTCGCGATCGAGGGCAGCGGGTTCCTGCGCGTCGGCACCGGCACCCCGCCGGCCGCGGCGCCCTACACCGCCGGACTGCCCGGGACCGTCGACTACACGCGGGCAGGCAATCTGACCACCAACGCCAACGGATTCCTGACCACCCAGACGGGCCAGTACGTGATCGGGCGAAGCGCGACCGCCACCACGACCGAAGGCGTGACGACCTACACCGCCGGCACGGAAGACACCTACCTCAGGATCCCGCCCGGCTCCGCCAACGTCTCGATCGGCGAAGACGGCGCGGTCAGCTATCTCGACGAGAACCCCGAATCACCCACCTATCAACAGCAGGTGACCGCTGGCTACCTCTCGCTGGCCCAGTTCCCCAACGAAGCAGGCCTTGAGCGCCTCGGCGGCTCGATGTGGGCGCAGACACCAAACTCCGGCGCCCCGATCATCGGCACCCCCGCCACCAAGGGCTTCGGCGCCACGATCGGCGGCGAGCTGGAGATGTCCAACGTCGATCTCGCCAGCGAGATGACCTCGATGATCACCGCCGAGCGCGGCTATCAGGCCAACTCGCGCGTGATCACCACCGCTGACGAAATGCTCTCGGCCGCAGTCAGCATGGTCCAGTGATCGGCCGCCCAGCACATCTGATCTAAAGAAATGAGAGGGGCAAGGCAATGATCACGCTGCAAAGGCTCGGCCACGCCGGGGACTCCTTCCAGCTCAACCCGGACCTGATCGTCTCGGTGGAGTCGACCCCCGACACGGTGATAACACTGGCAACCAGCGCGAAGGTGGTCGTCGCAAACACGCCCGAGCAGGTGAGCGACGCGGTGCGCCGCTGGCGAGCGCAGGTGCTCGCCACGGCGCTCCACGACAACTCCACACTGCCAGATCAGACTCCCGCAGGCCCGCTCAGGGCGCTCGGCGTCGAGCCGGCACGGGGGCCGCTCGCGGGCCGGCCCGCGCTTGCGGCCATCGGCGGCGGCCACTGAAGTATCGCCGCCGCCTGTCGATGAACGAGGTTGATGAGGACCGCGCGCGTCAGGAGCGATGAGGATCGATGAAGGCCGCCACGGCAATCGGGATCGGGCTCGGCATCGTCGCGCTGCTGCTGAGCGCGATGATGGACGGAACCAGCCCGGCCGCGTTCATCAACATCCCGGCGCTGATCACGATCCTTGGCGGCACCGGCGGCGCGGTGCTCGCAAGCGTCGGGATGCGCTCGATGAAGCGCATCCCGAGCCTCTACAAGATGAGCTTCTCCGCCGAGCCGCCGGACCTGCGCGCGCGCTTGGACCTGCTCGTCTCCCTGGCCGACAAGGCGCGGCGAGAGGGCCTGCTCGCACTCGATTCGATGCTGCCCGACATCGAGGACTCATTCACCCGCAACGCGCTGCAGCTCGTGGTCGACGGCACCGATCCCGAGATGGTCCACACGATCGTCGAGGCCGAGGTCGAGGGCATGGCCGCGCGTCACGAGGCGGCGGCCAAGCCCTTCGAGAAGGCGGGTGGCTTCGCCCCCACGATGGGGATCATCGGCACGGTGATGGGCCTCGTGCACGTGCTGCAGAACCTCTCCGCACCATCGACGCTCGGCCCCTCGATCTCCTCCGCGTTCCTTGCGACGCTGATGGGGGTCGGCTCGGCCAACGTGATCTTCCTGCCTGTCGGCAACCGACTCAAAGCGATCTCCGCCGAAGAGGTCGAGCTGCGGATGATGACCCTGGAGGGCATCCTCTCCATCCAGGCCGGCGATAACCCGCGTCTGGTCGCCGACAAGCTGATGTCCTACCTGCCCCCGGTCGAGCGCGTCGAGGAGCAGACACAGGCAAGCACAGGACGAGCGCCCAGCCTGCAACCGGAGGCGGCGTAGCGATGGCCAGGAAGTCGGTCCGCTCTCGAAGGCGCCACGGCGGCGAGGAGGAGGAAAGCTCCGAGCGTTGGCTTTTGACCTATGCCGACATGATCACGCTGCTGATGGCGCTGTTCATGGTGCTCTTCTCGATCTCCTCGGTCAACATCTCGAAGTTCAAGACGCTGCAGCAGGCGCTCAAAGAGGCCTTCTCGGGCCAGATCCTGCCAGGCGGCCGAGCACTGGAGCACACGGGCTCGACCGAAAGCGCGAGCCACGTGCCAAACCCCACCGCCGCCACGACGATCATGCCCTTCTCGCTGGAACCGAAATCCGCCACCAACCTGCGCACCACGCCCGGTGGCGCCCAAGCGGCCGCGGCGCAGGAGCAGGCGAGCTTCGTGCGCCTGGAGCACGAAGTGCAGACCTATGCCCAGCATCACGGCCTGAGCTCCTACGTTCAGGCGGTGATCGAACCGCGTGGCCTGGTGATCCGATTGCTCACCGACAAGTTGCTGTTCGCCTCGGGCAAGGCGACGCTCTCGCCCACCGCCGACCCGCTGCTGGAAAAGATCGCGAGCCTGCTCAACATCGACCGAGTGCACCCGATCGCGGTCGAGGGCAACACCGACGACGTCCCCATCCACACCGGTGAATTCCCCAGCAACTGGGAGCTCTCGGCCGCACGGGCGAGCACCGTCGTGAACTTCCTGATCGCCCAAGGGGTCACCGCCAGTCGGCTGAGCGCGATCGGCTATGCCGAACAGCACCCGATCGCCAGCAACCTCACAGAAGCCGGGCGGGCTCGCAACCGGCGTGTGGAGATCGTCCTTCAGCGCCTGTACTCGGACGCTGGCGAAACGCATCAAACCGAAGGCTAGGCACGATGCTCAAAGGCAAGCGCAAGTTCGTCGCAATACCAGTCATCCTGATCGTCCTGCTCGGCGCCGGCTACTCCTTCGCCAAGCCCAAGCCGGTGGAAAAGCTGAAGATCAAGGGCACCATCTACCAGCTGCCCGCCAGCTTCCTGCTCAACCTGCAGGGTTCCCACTACGCCAAGCTGAACGTCGCGCTGCTGCTCGCGCCGGGCCAGAGCGACGGCGCAAGCGCGGCAGGCGGCGCAAGCTCCGGCGGCGGCTCCGAAGAAGCGCAGGGCACGCTGCCCGAGGAAGCGGTGGTGCGCAGCATCATCACCAACGTCGTGACCGGCAAGAGCTCGAGTGCGCTCGTGGCCGAAGGCGGTCGCAACGCGATCAAGCAGGAAATCCTGAAGGACATAAAGCAGCAGACCGACGTGAAGGTCGAATCGGTGCTGTTCCCAGATCTGACGGTCCAGTAGCGAGAACAGGAGAAGCCCGTGGCTCAAGAGATCGAATACGAGCAGTTCGACGCGAGTGGCCCGCTCGGGCAGCCCGACGGCGAGGTGAACCTGCAGCGCATCAGCGGGATCCCGATGGAGCTGAGCGTCGAGATCGGCCGCACCCATATGACCGTGGGCGAGACGCTCTCGCTGCGCGCCGGATCGATCGTGACCCTCGATCGGTTTGCGGGCGAGCCGGTTGACCTGCTGGTCAACGGCACCCCGATCGCAACGGGCGAGGTCGTCGTCGTCGATGACAAGTTCGGTTTGCGGATCGCGCAGGTGCTCGAGGAGGGCGAGCTCCAGGGAACCGACTCGCAGACCATCCCAGAGACCACCCCAGCCGCCGCGGAGGGCTAGAGAGCGCCAATGAGCACCGCGACCCTCACCACAAGCGAGCACCCGCCCCCAGATGCCGAGGAGCCGCAGTCCGGTGCCCACATCCAGGCGCTCGACTTCTCCGCCCCGACGAAGTTCACCACCGAGCTGCGGCGGCGCATCGGCCGCGTGCTCACCCCATTCTGCAAGGCTCTCTCAATGCGGATGGCGGCAGACCTGCGCGCCCCCATCGAGCTGCGCCAGATCGACGCGCGCCAGCTCTCCTGGACTGCCGCCAGGGCATCGCTGCCGGAGGAGTCGCTGCTGGCCGCAGTGGAGGTCAAGCCGATCGGCAGGCAGATGCTGCTCGCACTGGAGATGCCGCTCGCGCTGCGCTGCCTCGACTGCCTGCTTGGCGGCAGCGCCGCGGCGGCGCCACAGACGCGCAAGATGAGCGAGATCGACTGGGCCCTCTCGCGCCGCCTGCTCGACTCGGTCGTGCTGCAGCTCTCGCTGGTCTGGCGCGACCTTGGCGGTCTGGAGCTGGCGGTCGGCGAAGTGGACGTGGAGGGAGACGCCGGCCTGATCGTGCCGATCGCCGAGCCCACCTTCGCCGTTACCTTCCAGTGGGAGATCGCGGGCCTTGCCTCCACCTTCACGCTGCTCGTGCCCTGGGCCGCGATCGAGCCGGTCGCGGGCGAGATCCTCGGCAGCGGCCGCCTGGCCCAGGACACCGACCCCCGCGAAGCAAGGGCGGTTCACCGTGGGCTCGCCTTCGCAAGCGTGCTGCTGCGCGCCGAGATCGGCGCGGCGACGTTGCCGGTTGAGCAGGTGCTGACGCTCGAGCCGGGCAGCCTGCTGGCACTTGAGAACCGCGCCGAGAAGGGCGTCACGCTGCTCGCCGAGAACGTGCCGCTCGCGCACGGCATACCCGGTCGCAGCGGCGTGCGACGCGCGATCAAGCTGACGACTGCGATCGAGCCGGAGAGCGGGCTCGGCGCGTGGCCTGCGCCTGGAGCCTCCACGCCGACCAAGCCGTCCAGCGAGGCCGAGCGGCGCGCGATGCTCGATGGGCTTGCTCGCCTGCGCGGCGTCGATGTGCGGGTGTGGGCCGAGCTTGGCCGCACCCACATGTCCCTCGGCGACGCCCTGCGACTTCCGCAGGGCAGTGTGATCGACCTCGACCAGGGGGCGGAGGACAGCATCGAGCTGTTCGTCAACGGGCTCTCCTTCGCCACCGGAACGCTCGCAGTCACCCCGGAGGGCGACTGGGCGATAGAGGTCGGCGCTCTCAGCTGAAGGAACGGGCGAGGCACGCTCGTCGTTCAGCGCGCCTCGCCCTCTGCGCTTCAACGTGTCGAGGTTCTCGATCCCGAAATGATCGTGAAACGCCCGACTACGCCAGCCTCATTTGATTTCAACGCGGGTACCTCCTTCGATTTCGAGCACGCCTTCACCTCCGACTTCAGCACGACTCGAGCTGGCGATCGAATTAGGACAGCCGGCAGAGACGTAGAACAGGCGGTAGGGCCGCCTGTTTGTTTCATTGAACTTGAAAGAGACAACTGGCGGAGTTGCGACATTTCTCAGCCACAAGCCACGACTGTTCTGGTTGGCAGTGAATCTGATTTTGCATGTCGAGGTCCCTTCCGTGACGCTCCCTTCGAAGTCACATCTAGGGTTCCCTGGTCCCGCTATGGTAGCCTCGCCCGCCCACGGTTCGGCAGTGCTGACGGAGGCGACCGCTCCTAGGAAGATCGAGCAGTTGGTCGTGATCATTTTGCCAGCGTTGTTCAAGGCTCTATACGTTCCCGCCATGAAGATATTCGATTCGCAGCCTTCGAGGCTGTAACCGCCGATGCTGCGGGAGCTTGCGTTTTCCTGATTTGTTTTATCTTTGGCTTCGAATTTATCGCATATGATAGATCGTTGCGATCCCGTGTTCGTCGGCAAGTTGAAGGTTACGATCGTGCTCGCCGTGTTCTTTAGGACCATCGTCTTTTCCGTCGTCATCGACGCGCCTACCACTCTGATGACTCTCGGCACAGTCTGCTTGACGTTCTGGAGCTCGAGGGAGGTTTCCACTAATCCCTTGCCTTTTTTCACGCCGATCAATTCGCACGCGGCATTTACGCCGAATTCGATTCCTTCCGCTTCGGCGGAAGCGTACATTAATTTATTTTCGCCATTCACATACTGCACTTCTTCGGTGGACGCGAAGTGCGCCGGTTCGATATCACACAGCGATGCTTCGATCTTGCACCCGCTGTCCAACGCGAATGTGTCTGATGCATTGAGTAACAGATCGCATGTACTCACGTTCGCTTCGGCCTTTGATTCGGTGCTGTAATACGCTAAACATTTTTCATATTTGACTTCGAGGGTCGTCTTTAAGGCGCTCGTCACCGAGCCTAAGCCCGAGCTTTGTTCGCAATGTACCTGGCCTCCAGGAGCGCTGAAGTAAGCTTCGCCCCCGGCCACCGTCACTTTGCTTCCCACTTCGCTGAATTCCTCGCTTTCCGCCGCCGCCACCGGGACGTTCATCCCAAGCAGACATATCGACGCGAGCACCGCCGTAAGCGCCGCCGTTCCAATCGCCTTCATCCAGTCCCTCCTCCAATATCAGGTTCTCATCCCAGGGACCACCTGCGATCACGGTCATCGACGTCCTTGTGTGCCCATGCAACGCGGGCCCACTGCCCGGCGACGACCCTGCGTCGCCCACTGGGATCCGTGAGTGCCACAATCGCAGAAATCCGCACGCGATATGCGCCACCGAGCCGCCCCCGGTGCTTGCGGAGCCTTGCATCTGGGCATGCAGGCGATCGCGAGTGGCCTTGCTGTCTCTGACTCTTGGGGTTGGCCGGCGGTCTTGGAGATGCGACGGCGCGAGTCCAGTCTCAGGGTAGATGTAGGGTCGCGTGGAGATGCTTTAGCAGCATCTGTGTGCGGCTCGATCTCGCTGACGACGCCTCCGCTCTGCAGTTCGAGCCCAGGGACACCGGTCACGCTGATGCCGCAGACACCGTGCTGTGCTGGAGCGCCATCCGATCAGCTGCGGACCGGCACTCCGAACGCGAGCGGACGCCCCTTCGTGAACGTCTGCGGGATCGGCTTGCCGTTCCTGCTCCATGCGATCAGATGGCCGCGTGGGAACCGCGGAAACCGCAGCGGACGACCCAGAGAAACGCCCACCGACGCCGAACTCCGCCGCCGCTACGCGTCGGCCCCGTTCGACGTCTCAGCACCCCACCCTGCAGGAACCAACCACCCAACAGCTCTCACAGCGCTGAAGGAACGGGCGAGGCACGCTCGTCGTTCGGCGTGCCTCGCCTCTGCGCTTCAACGTGTCGAGCTTCTCGACCTCGAAATGATCGTGAAACGCCCGACTACGCCAGCCTCATTTGATTTCGACGCGGGTACCTCCTTCGATTTCGAGCACGCCTTCACCTCCGACTTCAGCACGACTGTCGTTGGCGATCGAATTAGGACAGCCGGCAAAGATGTAGAACAGGCGGTAGGGCCGCCTGTTTGTTTCATTGAACTTGAAGGAGACGACTGGCGGAGTTGCGACATTTCTCAGCCACAAGCCACGACTGTTCTGGTTGGCGGTGAATCTGATTTTGCATGTCGAGGTCCCTTCCGTGACGCTCCCTTCGAAATCACATGCCGGATTCCCTGGTCCCGCTATGCTGGCCTCGCCCGCCCACGGTTCGGCAGTGCTGACGGAGGCAATCGCCCCTAGATAGAATTTGCAGTTGGTCGTGATCATTTTGCCAGCGTTGTTCAAGGCTCTATATGTTCCCGCCATGAAGATATTCGATTCGCAGCCTTCGAGGCTGTAACCGCCGATGTTGCGGAAGCTTGCGTTTTCTTGATTTGTTTTATCTTTGGCTTCGAATTTATCGCATATGATATTTCGTTGCGATCCCGTGTTCGTCGGGAAATTGAAGGTTACGATCGTGCTCGCCGTGTTCTTTAGGACCATCGTCTTTTCCGTCGTCATCGACGCGCCTATCACTCTGATGACCCTCGCCACGGTCTGCTGGACGTTCTGGAGCTCCAGGGAGGTTTCCACTAACCCCTTGCCTTTTTTCACGCCGACCAATTCGCACGCGGCATTTACGCCGTATTCGATTCCTTCCGCTTCGGCGGAAGCGTACATTAATTTATTTTCGCCATTCACATATTGCACTTCTTCGGTGGACGCGAAGTGCGCCGGTTCGAGATCACACAGCGATGCTTCGATCTTGCACCCGCCGTCCAACGCGAATGTGTCCGATGCATTGAGTAACAGATCGCATGTACTCACTTTCGCTTCCATCTGTGCTTCGGTGCCGTAATACGCTAAACATTTTTCATATTTGACTTCGACGGTCGTCTTCGAGGCGCTCGTCACCGAGCCTAAGCCCGAGCTTTGTTCGCAATGCACCCGGCCTCCAGGAGCGCTGAAGAAAGCTTCGCCCCCGGCCACCGTCACTTTGCTTCCGACTTCGCTGAATTCCTCGGTTTCCGCAGCTGCCACCGAGACGTACATCCCAAGCAGACATATCGACGCGAGCACCGCCGTAAGCGCCGCCGTTCCAATCGCCTTCATCCAGTCCCTCCTCCAATATCAGGTTCTCATCCCAGGGACCACCTGCGGTCGCGGCCATCGACGTCCTTGCTTCTGTGCGCATGCAACGCAAGGGGCCCAATGCTCGGCGACGACTCTGCGTCGCCCACTGGGATCCGTGAGTGCCACAATCGCAGAATCCGCATGCGATATACACCACAGAGCCACCCCCGGTGCTTGCGGAGCCTTGCATCTGGGGATGCAGATGATCGTGAGCGGCCTTGCTGTCTCTGACTCTTGGGGTTGGCTCGTGGTCTTGGATACGCGATGCAGCTCGAGTCCAGGCTCAGGGTAGATGTAGGGTCGCGTGGAGATGCTTTAGCAGCACCAGGCGCTGCGAGACGCCTTCGCCGGCCGCGACGACCAGCCAGGCGCCGGGGACGCGGCGCGCGAGTTCTCCGCTCTCGGGGTCTGGCCCGATGAAGACTCCGCGATGCTGCGCTAGCGGCCGCATCCCCGGCAGTGGCGCTGGTGTGCCGGACACTGTCGTACCCTTCGCCGACTTCTTCTTGCGTGTTCCAGACACTATCAACTGATCAGCTTTTCAACCTAACAAACCGGCGTGGCGCCTCGAAATATGGTGTACGCAGCTCACCGTACTGCCCATCACCGACAATCATCATTAGATACTGTGACACGAGCGACGCCGCCAGCGTCGAACGGACCAACTCATCGGTGTGTTGGGCACTAGGACCTACCAGAATCGTTAGCCGAGTGTCCAGTGCAAAGTCAAGAGGATCTAGCTTCACCGTGGCATGTTTGGCCCACGCAACTTCCGCATTATGCTTTAGCCCTCTCAAGCCTGGCTGTAGGCTACACAGTTCCTCAAATGCCATAGCCAACGGCATATGACCCAACCGCTCTTCCCTTGCAAACAATTCCCATAGCTCTAAGTCAATCGATTTTACGACTGTGCCCGAAATCACCGCCTCCAAGAGTCGACACGCTCGATCGCGGTCAAATTCATGGCGCCTAGACGCCAGCAAGGCCAGAGCGGCCTCAGCGCTACGTCGCCGTCCCGAGACCACCGTGCGCAACATATCCGCAGCATCGCCATCATCTCTTTGCAAATGGGCCTCACGCATTGCAGCGTGCAATACCATCCGCGTATCGTCTCGCTTTGCCTTCATAAGATCAGCGATCACAATCTTACACCACAACCCACTTACCCATTAAGACACCATCCTCCACTGGCCCCACATTGTAGGTACGCCGAACTCTGTTGTGCGTTCTGTGGTCAGTAGTTTGGTGGCGGTGGCGCTGAGCGAGACAGTTCGCCAATTAATTAGCTATCTGTTCCTTCAGATGATCGAATTGTCGGGCAGCTCCACGAAAATTGAAAGTGCGTGCCGCGCCTAGTATGGCTACGTGCGGCCGTCTTAGCCAAAAATATCCTTCAGTTTTTGGCAGATTAGCCTGCTTACTCGGTATCACTATCGATATCAATAGGTTAGCATTAGTGTACGTGTTAACGACACGTCCCATACTTGGCGCCAGTGTGGCACGAGCGACCATTCCCGACGAATGCCTGGGAGTACTAATGTCTTCTACATTCTTTTTATAGCCTTCCTTGACTAGGAGGCGTTCTATCGCTGTCGTAGTTTCAAACCGATGACGTTGGCCGGCCGCTGTTCCACATCCACTAAGAAACAGACAGCACACAACGATGCACGTTCCGCAGATAAAGGCACTACTCCGTGCCTTATTCAAGCGACCAGTTACGAGGACGGGCATGTTATCGCTGTTCCGTGTCCGGTCGGCTTGTATGGTGCAGCCCTCCCTCAAGGGAGTCTTATTGTATGCTGCAGCCTTTTCGAGGGAGAAACAAGACCCACATCTACCCGCCGACAATTTCCCACAATTCCTTTGCCTCAGTGTAGATGTAGAGTCGCGTGCAGATGTTCCAGCAGCATCAGGCGCTGTGAGATGCCTTCGCCGGCTGTAACGACAAGCCAGGCGCCGGGGATGCGGCGCGCAAGTTCTCCGCTGCCGGGGCCTGGTCCGATGAGGACGCCGCTATGCCGCGCAAACGGCCGCATCCCCGGCAGTGACGCTGGTGTGGTGCCGGGGTGAGCCGCGTCGAGCAGCATATAAGCGTCAAGCGGCCATTTCCCATTGAGTTCGTAATAAGAGTGCGCGCAGTCCAAGTATTCCCTGCCGAGCACGTCTGCGTGCGGCTCGATCTCGCTGATGACGCCTCCGCTCTGCAGTTCGAGCCCAGGGACACCGGTCACGCTGATGCCGCAGACACCGTGCTGTGCTGGGGCGCTATTCGACCAGCTGCGGACCGGCACTCCGAACGCGAGCGGACGCCCCTTCGTGAACGTCTGCGGGATCGGCTTGCCGCTCCTGCTCCACGCGATCAGATGGCCCTTAGGAAAGTGTGCCGCGGCAAGTGGTTTGGACGCGCGACCGCGCAGTTCGATGAGTGCGCCGCGCAGATGATCCGGCAACAGCTTACTCGCGTGCGTCCCAATGGGCTTATAACCCTGGTATGAGACCGCCGCGACCTGCGCCGTGGTGAGGACAACCACCCTCTTCACCCACAAACTACCGCCCTTCCAGAATGCAAGCCGATTCCCCGCTTCGGCGACGATAGGTCCCTGAAATGGGCCTTCAATAGACGAGTCGTTCGCCTGGCAATCGCCGCCTTCGCTTTCTTTGCTATTGCTAAGTTCAGCCAGACACCATCCTCCCACACCCGCACTGTGGGAAACAACCAACGCTACCTCTCCAGCACCCGCACGCTCGCTCACTCGCGTGCCTGCCAGCAATTTCTCGCCCCCACCCGTGGCGGCAAGAGAGATGGATCCCCCAGCCAGCGCCAGCGTGCACACAACGACGAACATTTTCATCGCTTTTCCCCATCGCCTGAGCGCATGCGATTTGCCGCCATGCACTCCTCTCAACGCTTCACGCTTATTGACCATCAGTCATCACCACTATCTTTATCGCCACCATCCCCGAAAAGCAATTCTAGGAATTCATTGACTGAAATTATCGACCTGCCATTGCATACAACGCGTGGGGTCAACTGGCCTTTCTTCTCGTGGTATGACAGTTTACCTGATCGTGCATATCCCCAATACCATCCTATATACGACCCACCCGGCTTACAGGTATCCAGTTCGTAAATGGAGGAAGCCGCGACTTTATTAGGGTATTCTTTCGGGTCGCACCCGAGGTCTTCCCAGCCCAATAGAGGCGCATACCCGCCTTTGCCGGTCCAGTAGTACAAACAGATGTCGACTTTAACGAGTTCCATGCGTTGATCGCACTTCATCTGCGCCTCGTACCTTAGCGCATCTCCTTCTTCTACTTCAGCGATCGCCCAGAATACATTGCATGTTGCGCCCGCACTGGCGCACGCGCCGCCACCGATGCAACTCCCCGTTAGACTCGACGAGCCCGCGAACGGGCCACCTCCTTCTGGTTCTGGTGTTTCGCCTGATGGCATGGCTGCTTCCTCGATAGCTTTGTTTTGCGCCTCTTCCCAGAGTGCTGTTTGGTGAGCTGCATCTGCTGCTGCTCCTGCGGCGATCCAGGGGGCGACTGTCCCAATGTACGCCATGTCTTTGTTTTCGGGTAGTGGCGGCGCTGCGCCTTGTGTCTGTAGAGGCTGTCCGATTTGTGGTGTGTAGGTGATGCCGTCTTGTGCGATTGTGCCGTTTGACAGTGCGGTGGTGATCCCGGCAGTGCCCAGCCAGCTGTATTTGTCGACGGGTTTGCTGCTTATAGGTACGCCGAACTCCGTTGTGCGTTCTGTGGTCAGTAGTTTGGTGGCGGTGGCGCTGAGCGAGACAGTACCGATGATGTTGCCTTGGAGGTCGGACAGCTGTAGGACCGCTTCATGGCCATCTTCTTGCGTGGCGACGAGCCCTCCGATGCCGGTTATTTGGCGCGTCCAGGCGCCAGTTGCTTCGTTGGCTGTCCAGGATGCGCTGCTGCCGCCGGCTGCGTAGTGGGAGATGGTGTTGGTAGTTTTGATGCCTTCGCTCAGGCTTCCTTCTTCGGTGATGGTCTTTAGTGTGCGGCCGTCGGGGTCGAGCTGGTAGGTGTTGGTTTGTTTGCCTTGGGTTTGGTGTTCGAGCTGGCCGTCTGCGTAGTATCCGCTTGTGATTTCGGTGCCGCCTGCGTCTGTCGCGGGGAGCTTCGTGATGTTGCCCAGGCTGTCGTAGGTGATGCCTTCGTCGGTGAGGCGGTTGGCTTCGTCATAGACGTGGCGTTGGACTTCGCCGCCTTCGATGGCGCATTCGCCTTTCGATCCGGGTTTGCGGGTGGTAAGGCTTGTGCGGGCTGATTCTTCGTTGTAGGCGTAGATGCGAGTGGTGCAGCCTTCGCCCGCGGGGGTTTCTTGGACCTGTGTGAGGCGGCCGACGGTGTCGTAGCCGTAATGGTTGGTCGCGAGGCTGCTTTCCTGTGTAAGCAATTCGCCGTGAATCGAGGCTATTGAGGCATCTTTGAACCAGACGCAGTTTTCTGTGCAATTGCTTGTCTTTGTGTAGAGGAGCGATGTAGCTTCGCCGACGGGGTTGTAGGTGTAGCTGGCGGTCATGCCGTTGGGGTAGGTCTCGCTCGTGAGGTTGCCTTCCACGTCATAGCTAGCTTTGAAGGCGCCAGCGGCAGAGTCTTCAAGTTCGCTGAGCATCCCCGTCGTGCCGTTATAGACGTATTTCTGGGTGGCTTTCAGCCCGTCCAGTTCGGTGGCGTCGTAGTTAATCGAGCTGAGGCGCCCGTAGCTGTCGTAGCTGTAGCTGGTGGTGTTGCCAGCCGCGTCGGTGTATTTCGTCAGCTGCCCGAGCGTGTTGTAGGCGCTTGAGATCGTCTCGGTTTTGCCGCCGGTTTCGGTGCTTTGTTCAATCACCGCGCCGGTTTCGGTGCTGTATTTGTCCGTCACGGTGGGCACGGCCGTATCGACGCTCGCGGATACTGCGGCGGTGATCGGCCGGCCTGCCTGGTCGAAGGTTGTTGTCTTCGTGCGCGTGGTGGACCCGAACGTTTCGGTCGTCTTTTCCGCCTGATCGTACATGTTATAGCGTTCGATCACGGTCGCGGGTAGCGGCGGCGGGCCGCCCGTTTCGGTCGTTGGTTGCGCCGCGGCTTCCGTTCGGCAGGGCAGTCCTTCCCATTCGCGGTGTTCGCCGCATTCTTTGTGTTCGCTGTTGGCAGCAGCGGTGTAGTAGATGGTCTTGGTGTCGTGGACTGCTTGGCTGTTGGGGGTCCACTTCTCGATGCGGTGGTTGCCGGCGTCGGCGACGTAGATGTCGCCGGCTGGCGTGACGGCGATGCCTTGGGGCGCGTTGAGCTGGCCTTCGGCTACGCCCTTGGTGGCGATGCTTTGTAGGAAGTGGCCTTCGGGGTTGAACTCCTCGATCCTGTTGTTGCCGGCGTCGAGGACGAAGAGGTCGCTTGCGGAGTTGAACGCGATTCCTTCAGGATGGTTGAACTGGCCGCCACCGTTTCCTTCGCTGCCAATCTGGCCGACCCATTCGCCTTTCAGGTTCAGGATCTCCACCCGGTCGTTGCGGGTGTCTGAGACATACACATCACTGCCCAAGACCTTTATGTCGCTCGGATCATCGAACTGGACATGTCCCGTGCCCGCGCTGCCATACGCGGCGAGCAGGGTGCCGGTGGGGCCGTACTCCACGATCCGGTTTTTATCGGTGTCCGCGACCCACGCATCGCCGCTGCCATCCAACGCCACGGCGCCCGGGCATGAGAGCTGGCCACGGCCGAATTCGCGAACGTATTTGCCTTCCGCTTTGAGGACCTGCACCCGGTCATTCGCGCATTCAGCCACCAGAACTTCGCCTGTGCTCTGGTTGACGGTCAGGCCGGTGGGGCCGCTCATCTGCCCATTGCCTTCGCCTTTGCTGCCATACGTCGCAACGTACTTGCCTTGGTCTGTGAATTCCTGCACGTCATCAGCTTCGTTGTCCGTGACCAGCACATTCCCACTGCTCGTCACGGCAGGTTCGCCGGTATAAAGGAATTCGCCATGGCCACTGCCATCGGTCCCCCACTGCGTCGAGTAAACCTCGCGTACCGCGCCGGCTTGCGCCGGCGTGAACTCCTGCACCCGATCCCCACCCGTCTCACTCGTATAGACCGTCCCCGAGCTGCTGATCGCAAGCCCAGAGACACCCGAGAACTCCCCATTCCCGCCACCCGGAACGCCCCATTCTGTAAGGAACTTCCCGGCCGGATTGAACTCCTCCACCCGTTCATTGCCACCATCCACCACGAACAAGTCGCCCGTACCCGGGGACGCAACGACTTCGCTAGGCGACTCGAACTGCCCCGCACCACTACCCAGACCGCCGAAACTGCTCAGGTATTCGCCTTTGTGCGTGAACATCACGACCGAATGTTCGCTCGTGACGTACAGCGTGCCATCATCGACGCTTACATCCCCCGGTTCTTTGAGATGGCCTTCGCCGACACTAGCCAGGTATTTGCCTTCTTCTGAGAACTCCTCGACCTTGTTCGCATTGTAGTCCGCTACCCAGACTTCGCCTGCTGGCGTGACGGAGATCCCCGTTGGCTCACTCAACGCGCCTTCCCCCGATGAGCCAAACGACCGCAGTTCTTCGCCGGTTGGGCTAAAGACGAAGATCATGTTGTGGCCGCTGTCCGCGACAAACACATCTCCCGTCTTCGGGCTGACCGCAAGACCCCACGAACCACTGAATTTCCCGAGTTTCGATTCAAACGCACCCTCAAACGTCCCCGAGCTCGAGAACTTCTCGACCCGCCCATCACCACGATCATCGACGAAGATTTCGCCAGACGACCCGACCGCTACCGCGGAGGCTTCTTTGAACTGGCCTTCGCCGCTACCGGCTTTCCCAAAAGTGCTTGCAAACACGGGCGGCGAGACCGTTTCCGCATTACCAGCAGGGGATCTGGTTTCTTCCATGGCGCCTGTTCCTTCGTTGTACTTGGTGCTGCTGATGAGATCCATACCGGCAGGATCCACGGTTGTCGATGTCGCCTGTCCCAACTTCCAGCCCAATCCTTCTTGGCCGGAGTAGCCGGTCAGCGTGGTACGAACATCCCTTTCTTCACCACTTGCGAGAAGCGCACCATCGGTGGTCTTTGTGACCAACCCGTGTTCTTCGACTTCGCCTTTGCCGTTGAGCGGCGCGCCTTCGTCATAGAAGTACCGGACGTGGTTTCGCGCGTTGACTTCTTCGCCGGAAGCCAGCTTGACCTTGTGTTCTGGTCCTGTTGTTTCCAGCAGCTCGCTGCCTTCAGTGTTGTATTTGCTCTCGGTGTCGAGCTTTTTCGCCGCTTCCGCTGGGTTGGCTTCTTTGAGTGCCTTTTCGCGGTTGTCCGGGCTCAGTGCACGCACCACGTCGTTTGATTCGTTGTATTCGGTGGTGCTGATCGCTCCGCTTGGTGTCGCGACGTTGACTGTACGTGCGTGGGAGTCTAGGTAGTAGATGGTGCCATGCGTGTATTCCTTGGCGGGCCAGCCCTGCAGTTCCTGTGGCGAGAAGATCGCCGCGGCATACGCCGGCACGTCACTTTGCGCCCATTTACCGACCGCGGTGGAGGTCATGCTCGGCAGGCCGGTCCCTGAAAGCGGCACGTTGTACTCGACCGTGCTGGTCGTGTTGTTGGGTTCGCTCGGCGCTTCGAAGGGGCCTTCGCTGATCGTCGGGATCGTGAACTTCTTGATGACGTGGTTGTCTTTGTCGATGATCCAAAGGATTTTGTTCGCGCCGCACGCAAGGCCGGATGGCCAGTTGAACTGGTCGTTGCCGCTGCCGTATTCGCCGTAGTTTCCTATCAACGTGCCCGTGGAGGTGAGCTTCTTGATGCCATACTCTGTGGCGATCCACACATTCTCGGAGCTATCGACGGCAACATCATAGGTTGTCAGCGTGGTGTACTTGTGCAGGTATTCGCCGCTGCTGGTGACCTCCTGCACGCGACCATAACCACCTGTTTCAGTCACCCAAAGATCGCCTGAGCTGTTCAAGGCGATCGCAGCTGGATGTTCAAACTCGCCGTTTTCCGCGCCGGCTTTACCGAACTTGCTGACGTAGGCGCCGGTTTCGCTG
Source organism: uncultured Actinomycetota bacterium (assembly GCA_963790265.1). Classification (GTDB taxonomy): domain Bacteria; phylum Actinomycetota; class Thermoleophilia; order Solirubrobacterales; family Solirubrobacteraceae; genus Palsa-744. The sequence goes on along the minus strand of CAWBNT010000001.1, from coordinate 802,527 downwards.
AACTGCTCCAGCCGGTTGTTGGCACCGTCGCTGACCCAGAAGCTTCCGCTGCTGGTGACAGCGATGTCGGCCGGAGCGTTGAATTGGCCGTTCCCAGATCCGGAGATGCCCGCTCTGCAGCTGCTCGTGCAGACCTCGAATTCTGATTTGCCGTCGTGGACGCCGTACCCCCACATTCTGATGAATGTGCCCGTTGAGGAGAACTCCTGCACGCGATTGTTGCCGGTATCCACAACGAGAATGTCCCCGCTGCTGTTGATCGCGATGCCTTTTGGTTCTTTGAATTCGCCTTCTTTGGTGCCAGAGCCACCGAACGCTGTGATGTATTCACCGAGCGGCCCGTACTCTTCCAGCTTGCTGGTGCTGGTGTTCGTCATCCACATGTCCCCGCTGGCAGTCAGCGCGAGATGCCACGCGTATTCGCTCACACTGAACTTCGAATCGTAGTAGAGGACGGTGTTGACGACGCCCGCGGTGGACGCTCCGCGGGTCGTGCCGCCAGCGTTGGTGGCCGATACCTCAGCTACCAGAGCGTGCCCGACCTGCGCTTCGGTCGGCCGGTAGCTCGAATTGACCGCGCCTTCGATCGGCTTGCATTCCGCGCCGCTTGCGTTGCAGAGCTCCCATTGGTAGCTGTAGGTCAACGGCGAGTTTTCCCAGCGGCCCTGCGAAACGCTGACGGTCGCACCGAACGCGGGTTCTTGCTGCGAAAGTTCTGGTTTTGCCACCATCACAGGCGCCTTGCCCGACCCAAGCGCCACCGACGCCTTCGGTCGCGTCACGCTGAGCACCCGGCCGCCGGTCATGTCGTTTTCCAGCTCGCCGTAATTGAACAGCCACGGCTCCTGCCCTGGCGGAGCGATCGCTGTGACGTGGCCTTCTTCGTCGTACCCGTAGGTGGTCTTCAGAGCCGGTTCGACACTGGGATTCCACTCCGCACGCAACCGTCCCCTGCTGTCGTACAGGTAGCGTGCGACTTCGACGCTCTTCATTTTTTCTTCCGCAGCGCTCCACGCAACAAACATCACCCCTGCCAGATGCCCCTTGTATGCGCCCCATTCGCTTGGCGCTTCGCCTTTGGCGGTAGTCGCGCCTTCGTCGTATTCGAATTCGAGCGCGCGACAGCCACGTTCCAGAGTCGCGTGTTCACCGACATGTTTAGCGGGTTCGCATTTGGCCGTCGCGTGCGGGGCAAGCTCGAGCGTCGGCTCGACGATCTTCTTGCCTTCAATTTCGACCGTCGTATAGGTGTCGGTCATCGTGTCGGTCGCAACAGGCCCTTCTGAAACGGTCGGCATCCATGAGTTCGCGCCAGAGGGAAGCGTAAAGCGCGTAGTCTCGCCCTTCCCCTTGTCTTCGAGCAGATATTCCGCTTCGCCTTTGCCGCCGTGTTCGAGGTAAGTCAGCGTCAGGTTGCTATCGCCGGGCGGCGCCTTGAAGCTGCCTCCCGTGTTGGTGAAGTGCGCGAGGCCTTCTGGACCCACCACCATCACGCTTTTATCAGGCAGCACTTCAAGGCTTGCGAGGCTCCCGAGACTCAGTGTCCACTGTGGCCCAAGCGGTCCTTCAGCACCCTCTGTCGGGTTCATGGAGTCATAGTGCCTGGTCACCGATAGCGCACCCCTGCCGCCGCTCTCGCTGACATCCGTGGCTTCAAGCGCGTAGTCACCGGACTGCGGGTTGACCGACCCCGGCCCAAGCCCAACCGGACTCGCCGGATCGACTTCCAGCGTATAGCTGTGCGGGCTCGAGACATTGCCGGCGTTGTCAGTTGCCTGTACGGTAAGGGTATGCATGCCGGCACCGAGTTCGCGGCCGTTCAGCGTCCATTCCGCACTTGCGGTACACGGCCCCGGCGAACACGAGCCGGCAGGCGTACCGATCTCATGCCCATCCACTGCGATTTCCATCGACTTCACACCAGAGCTTTCAACTGCGCCTTCCCCATCGGTCGCCTGCACGTGCACGCGCTCAGGTACTTCGCCCAACGTGAATTCCTGTTCGTGTGCTTCGTTTTCTTTGCTTGCAAGACCCGATACTGCGATGCCGTGCGGTGGCGCAGCATCCACCTGCAACGTCGTTTCACCTTCGTAATGTTCAGACGAAGAGGTGTGTTCCATCGGGTCGCTGGCGGCCACACGAATATGGTTCCGGCCTTCTTTGACATAGGCTTTGACCATCGCATACGTGATGATTTCTTTATACGTCGGACTGCACTCAACACCTTCGCAGCCGCCTTTGAATTCGCTGCCTCTTTTTTCTTTGTAAATGAATTCATGCGAAATCGCTGTCGTCCATTTACCGGCTTCTTCGACTTCCACCTTGGCCGACCCGACGCCGAGACCAAAGTCGCTTGATTCCCATTCGATCGAGCCGCCGTAGGGACCAATCCATCCAGTTTTCCTATAAAAAGCGGTCGCATGCGTGCCAGCCGGCTCAGAAATAAACAATTCCGGCGCGCCCGGGAATTCCATATGAAGCCCAAATGACTCCGGCGTCAAGTCTTCCGCGTGGGTGCCCATCTCCACAATTGCGGCGTTTTTTTCTTCGCCCGCCGTCTTTGCGCACGACGCTTCGGAGCACACAGTCACTCGTTCGGAAGAATTAGTCGGGAACGTCCCCGTCCGGCGTTCCCCTTTCGGTCCTTCCAGCGCCTCCCATGCTGTGATCCCTGGCGCCGACGCAAAGTTCTCCAAATCGCCTTCTATACTGACCTCGCTGATTTTTGAGTCACCTTTGGTTTCGCCCGTGGTGTACGCACCCCACTCTTCGCTGATATACGACTTCGATTCATTATCAATGATGAAGGTGCCGTGGGTAAACTTACCTTTTGCCGATTCCGACTGGAAGTAGTGCCATACTTCCGCTTCCGCGTAGGTAACTTTTACTTCCGGGTCGACCATGATGGGAAATCGGTAATCACTATCAACGGCGTCCACCGACACGGTCACGACATCGCCTGAGACCGAAATGCTCGCCGGGACCGGAGTACCTTCAGCATCACGCGCACTCGGCGGCACGATTTCAGCTATCACTTCACCCGCGAGCTGCACCTGCACCGGCCCGCCCGACACCGGCTGAGAAAGCGACGCACCGGCAGGCATGCCGACCCGGTAGCGCAAAGCATGCGGGCTCCGCTGCGAGGCAAGCATCGCCTGCAGATCCACCCCGGTTGGAGTCAGCTGCGCCATTGCCGAGATGTCCGTGCCCATCGATGCGCCGGCCCAAAACACCACGCTGCCATCGACGTTGCCCGAAGCCGCACTCGCCGCTTCGTCGCTTCCGCCGGCAAGCGGCGTCACGCTCACGCCGACGCCAGGCAAGCTCACGCCTTCCGCCAGATCCTTGGGCACGCTCACCGCCACAGCACCACGACCCGCGCTAAAGCTCCGGCCGTTCCCATCTTCGCTCGGCGAGAGATCCAAAGCCGCCCACGACCCATCAGCACCCTGTACAGCAAGCGGCAAAGCCGACTCCACCAAACCAAGCTCCCCACCAGGCAACGAGATGTCAGCTACATGCGCATCGACATAACGCGCCACCTGGCTCCCAGACGGCAACGCCAGCCCCACCCCGCCCAGCGTGTGCTCGACCGTAGCCGGGAACGCTTCCGCGGCAAGACCTTCAGCTTGCTGCGCAGAAAGACCCTCATAGCTGGTCTGAGAGGCTTCCCGCGCCTGAACCGCTTCCGGCGCAGACCTACGCGCTTCCGCTTCAAGCTGCGCATTCCCCGGAAACAACAGGCCGCTCGCGCCCCCGGTCCCCGGCACACCACCAAAGCCACCTGGCGCCGAAGCCTGCTCTTGGCCCATAGCGGCCGCGGGAATCGCTGCAAGCCAAGCCAACACCAACCCGAGGCATGCCAGCCTCACAATCAGCGCCTTCCATGACGATGGCATAGGTCCCCCCTCTGAGCTTTGAGCGTTGGGCTAAAGACGGCCCGCGAGCTGACGCTCCACGATCATGAAGTTCGTCGAGCATTATGGTCTGATTGGTCCTCCGCCCAGGCAGTCAACACCCGGTCCCAATATGTCCTCCAAGTAGAATTCGTACCAGATGAGCACGACGTTGAGGTGGTGCGAATCACGAGAGACATTCGACCCTACGGAAGAGAAGACGTGCCAAAACGTTTCAGCTCGCTTGCCTGAGCCAACCCCGCAGGGCTGCAAGATTTATTGCAGAGCTCAAACGAGGTCTACGCTGCGTGCGGCAAGCTGTCACCGAAGGCTCGCGCGTGAGCGCCTGCCCCTGATCTGAGGCTGGACGGGCGTGCAGGTGGCGGCTGGTGGTCGGAATCCGCGCTATGGCCTTTCGCCGCCTGAACGCTCGCCACATCAACCCCGCGTGAGACCAGCAACGACCTGAAAGCGCATCCCAGGCCGCGGAATCTCAAGGCCCCTCAAGCAAGCAGGACCCCGGCCGATGACCTGGGCGACTCTCCTCGGAGTCTCCCTCGATGCCTAGGTCGATCACGCCTACCCGCGCGACCGCGACGGTCGCCATGCTCGCGCTGCCCTGCGCGCTTGCGCTCTGCGCGCTGCTGGCCCCTCCCGGCGCGTCCGCTGCCGGCGTGATCGCCAAATCGAGCAGCGAAAAGAAAGCGCTCGATTTCTCGACGACCTCGACCGGCTCCTCGAGCGGCACCGGAGGCGCGAGCCTCGTGCGCACGATCGTCGGACTGGCGATCGTGATCGCCGTGATCTGGGGGCTGACCTGGGTGCTCAAGCAAGTCAAGTCGGGGCGTGACGCCAAGGCGGCGGGCCTGGGACTGGCCAGCATGGCAACCCTTCCCCTCGGCTCTGGCCGCTCGCTGCAGCTCGTGCGCGCCGGCAACGACTACGTGCTGCTGGGCGTCGGCGAGCAGGGCGTGATCCCCGTCCACAGATACAGCGAGCAGCAGGCGCGCGAGGCCGGCCTGCTGCAACTGAGCGCCGGCAACCCGATGCTTGCCGACCAGCCGTCTGCGGGCGGCCCGACCGGCATCCCGGGACAGACGCCCCAGAACGCGCTCGATCGCCTGCGCAGCTGGACGGTGCGGCCATGACGATTGCGGCGCTCGGCGTCTCCTCCAGCAGCGCGGTCCAGATCCTGCTGCTGGCGGGCGGGCTCACGCTCATCCCCGCGGTCCTCTTCACGGTCACGGGCTTCAGCCGCATCCTGATCGTGCTCGGCTTCATCAGGACCGCCGTGGGAACGACGACCGCGCCACCCAACCAGGTGCTGATCGGAATCGCGCTGTTCCTGACCATCTTCGTGATGTCGCCGACGATCAGCGCCATCAACAAGCAAGCGCTGCAGCCGCTCGAGCACAAAGCGGTGAGCACCTCGGTGGCGCTGGAACGCGCGGAGCTGCCGCTGCGGCAGTTCATGTTCCGCCAGACCGAGGTCCAGGACATCTCGCTCTTCGTCAACCTCGCGAAAATCAAGCGCCCCAAGACGCAGGCCGAACTGCCCACGCAGATCCTGATCCCCGCCTTCATCGTCTCGGAGATGAAGAGCGCCTTCGAGATAGGCGTGCTGATCTTCCTGCCGTTCCTGATCATCGACCTGATCGTCTCCTCGACGCTGATGAGCATGGGGATGATCATGCTGCCGCCGACCTTCATCTCGCTGCCGCTGAAGATCCTGCTGTTCGTCCTGGTCGACGGCTGGGACCTCGTCATCAAGGCTCTGGTGCAGAGCTTTCACCAGTGATGAAGGGACCGAGATGAACCAGGACACAGTCGTCAACCTCGCCTCCCAGGCGATCACGCTCGCACTCAGCGTGGCCGGTCCGCTGCTGCTTGCGAGCCTCGTGATCGGACTGGTGATCAGCGTCTTTCAGGCCGTCACCCAGATCCAGGAGCAGACGCTCTCGCTGATTCCGAAGATCGTCGGGATCGTGCTCGTGATCGTGGTGCTCGGGCCCTGGATGGTCAACAAAATGGTCACCTACACGCAGAACCTCTATGGCTCGATCCCCTCGATGGTGGGCTCGTGAACAGACTGCTAACCCAGCTGGCCGGCGGCGAGCTCGCCGGGTTCATACTCGTGCTCGCGCGTGTGACCCCGCTGTTCCTGGTGGCGCCGCTGTTCTCCTCGAAGATGCTGCCGCCGCAGGTCCGCGGCATCATCGCGGTGGGGATCTCGATCGGCCTGGCACCGATCGCGCTGCGCGGTCAGCACATCCCGAGCAACCCGCTGACGATCGCAGAGCTGGCGGTGGAGGGACTGCTGACGGGGCTCGGCTTCGCCTTCTCGATCGCCGTCCTGTTCGCCGCGCTCGAATCGGCCGCCGCGTTCGTCGATGCAATCTCCGGCTTCTCCTTCGGCTCGCTGGTGGACTCGATGGACGGTCCTCAGAGCGGCGTGATCTCAGAGCTCTACGCGATCATCGGCACCGCGATCTTCCTCTCGATCGGCGGCGATGGCTGGATGCTGAAGGGGATCTCGCGCACCTTTCAGCTCGTTCCGCTGACCGCAGGCCCGCGGATCGACTCGCTCTTCGGCGGCGCCGAGCAGGCCTTCTCGACCGTGTTCACCTCGGCGCTGGAGATCGTCGCGCCGGTGCTGATCGCCCTGCTGGTGACCGATGTGGCCTTCGGCGTGGTCTCCAGGGTCGTGCCGCAGCTCAACGTCTTCGCCGTCGGCTTCCCGACCAAGGTGGTGGTCGCGCTCGCGCTCGTGGGCGTGACGCTGCCCTTCGTCGCCGGCTGGCTATCCGAACAACTCTCTACCAGCGTGGCCGCCGCCCTGACCGCGCTGCACGTGGCATGAGCATGGCCGGCGAAGACCGTACAGAGAAGGCCACGCCGAAGCACCGCGAGAAGGCCCGCAAGCAGGGCCAGATCGCGCGCAGCTCCGATCTGAACGGCGCGCTCGTGCTGATCGCGGGCCTCGTGACGATCGCGGCGCTCGGCCCCCACATCGCCAACTCGATCGGCGACTGCATGCGGGCGATGCTCGCCGAGATCGCCCGTCCGCGTAGCGTGACCAGCGCCGCCGGGCTCAGCGGCCTGATGAAAGCGGCGCTGAGCACGCTGGCGCTGACCGTCGGGCCCGTCGCGGGCGCCTGCATCGTGGCCGCGATCCTCAGCGGCGTGGCTCAGGTCGGGTTTCGCCCGCGCCCGCAGGCCTTGAAATTCGACCCTCACAGGATCTCGCCGCTCTCGGGCGCCAAGAACATCTTCGGGCCAAACCTGCTCTTCGAGACCGGCAAGGCCACGACGAAGGTCCTGATCGTGGGAGCCGTGGCGGCGATGTCGCTGCTGCCCGACATGACGGGGCTCGCCTCCAAGGTCGGCATCCCCCCACTCGCGCTCGGCGGCCTCGCCGGGTCGAGCGCTCTGGGCGTCGCTGAGCGCGCCGCCTTCGCCTACGCCCTGATCGGCCTGATCGACTACGCCTGGCAGCGCCGCCGCAACGAGCGGGCGATGCGGATGACCAAGCAGGAGGTCAAGGAGGAGGCTCGCCAGCACAACATCTCAGCCGAGCTGAAGGGCGCCCAGCGCCGGCGCCAGATGCAGGCCGCCAGGGCCCGCATGATGGCCGCGGTGCCGAGTGCCGACGTGGTCGTGACCAACCCCACCCACTACGCGGTCGCGCTGCGCTACGACGGCAGCCGCCCCGCGCCCGAGGTGGTAGCCAAGGGCCAGGATCTGATCGCGGCCCAGATCAGGAAGGTCGCGCAGGAGCACGGCGTGCCGGTCGTGCCCGACCCGCCGCTCGCCCGCGCCCTGCACGGCTCCGTGGAGATCGGCCAGGTGGTTCCCGCCGAGCTCTACATAGCGGTCGCCCGCGTGCTCGCCTTCGTCTATCGCCTCGCCGGCCGCCGGCGCGCGGCGGCCGCAGGGAGCGCGTCATGAGCAGCCAGGCAGGCACCGTGGGCGGGGCGGGCGCAGCGGGCGCCGTCAAGCGCATGCTGCGCTATACCGACATGCTCGCCGCGGTCGGCGTCGTGGTCGTCATCACGATGCTCGTCGTGCCGCTGCCCTCGGCGCTGCTCGACGTCCTGATCACGCTGAACATCTCCGGCGCGCTCACCGTCGTGGTGGCGACGATGTACGTGAACAAGCCGCTGCAGTTCGCCTCCTTCCCCAGCCTGCTGCTGCTGACGACGATGTTCCGCCTGGCGATCAACGTCTCGGTCACGCGCCTGATCCTCACCTCGGGGGAAGCGGGCAGCGTCGTCAAGGACTTCGGCCAGTTCGTGGTCGGCGGCAACGTCGTCGTCGGCCTCGTGATCTTCCTGATCCTCGTCGTGATCCAGTTCGTCGTGGTGACAAACGGCGCCGGCAGGGTCGCCGAGGTCTCCGCGCGCTTCACGCTCGACGCGATGCCAGGCAAGCAGATGGCGATCGACGCCGACCTGAACGCGGGCCTGATAACCGAAGACCAGGCACGGGAGCGCCGCAAGGAGATCGCCGAGGAGGCCGACTTCTACGGCGCGATGGACGGCGCCTCGAAGTTCGTCAAGGGCGATGCGATGGCGGCTGTGATCATCACCGGTATCAACCTGCTCGGCGGGATCGTCGTCGGGATGCTCCAGCACGGCCTTCCCTTCAGCGAAGCCACCCACAAGTATTCGATGCTGACGGTCGGCGATGGGCTGGCCGCCCAGATCCCGGCCCTGCTGATCTCGGTCGCAACCGGCATCATCGTCACCCGCTCGGCCTCCGACCAGGACCTCGGATCGGACATCGCCAGCCAGATCCTGCGCCAGCGCAAGGCGCCGCTCGTGGCCTCCGGCGCGATCTGCCTCTTCGCCATGATCCCCGGCCTGCCGAAGATCCCCTTCCTGATCGTCGGCGCGATCTTCGGCGTGATCGGCTGGAGCCTTCGAAACGGCATGCCGAGCGATCAGGAGGACGAGAATCAGCAGGCCCTGCCGGCCGCCAAGGCGCCCGGCGAGGAGGCGCTCGAGCGGATCGCGGTCGACGCGTTGGAGCTGGCAATCGGCTTTGGCCTAGTGCCGCACGTCGACGGCAGCTCCGGTGGCAGCCTCGTGCGGCGGGTGAGCACGATCAGGCGCCAGCTCGCCGGTGAGCTCGGAATCGTGATCCCCGCGGTTCGCATCCACGACGAGCTTGGCCTGGACTCGCACGAGTACATCTTGAAGATCCGCGGCTCCGAGGTGACGCGCTGGCGGGTCATGCCGGGGCACCTGCTCGCGATGGACCCCGGCGACGCCGAGCCCAGCCTGCAGGGCATCGCGACGACCGAGCCGGCGTTCGGCCTGCCCGCCAAGTGGGTGCACGAGACCTCGCGCGCCGAAGCCGAGGAGCTCGGCTACACCGTCGTGGACGCCGAGTCGGTGATCGTCACGCACCTGACCGAGACGATCAGGGCCCACTCGGCCGAGCTGCTCACCCGCCAGGATGTGAAGACCCTGCTCGACCAGCTCAAGCAGAGCAACGCCGCCGTGGTGGAGGAGGTCGTGCCGGACGTGCTGAGCCTCGGCGAGATCCAGCGCGTGTTGCAGGGGCTGCTCTCCGAGGGAGTGGCGATCAAGGACCTCTCGGTGATCCTCGAGGCGATCGGCGACAAGGCGCGCGTCACGCGCGATGTGAGCCTGCTGACAGAGCATGCCCGACAGGCGCTTGGCCGCTCGATCACCGCCCCACACCTGGAGGAAGGCATGCGCCTGCGCGCGATCACGCTGGACCCGGCTATCGAGCAGGAACTCGCCACCTCCATCACGCAGACAGGCGAGGGCGAGTACCTGGCGATGGAGCCCTCCCGGGCACACGCGATCATCGGGGCGTTGCGCGCCCAGGTCGAGCACGCCACCGCCCGCGGAGTGCGTCCGGTGCTGCTCTGCTCAGGGCGCGTGCGCCGCCATCTGCGCCGGCTGACCTCCCAGGTCCAGCCACATCTTCCGGTCTGCTCCTACAGCGAGATCTCACCGGGCATAGACGTCGAGACCATAGGAGTGATAAACGCATGAGCACAGCAATCCAGACCCAGACCGATGCCGTCGAGGAGTCGCTCGCCGGGGAGAGCCCCTCCGGGCGCATCTACCGTGGCCGGACCGTCGCTGAGCTGATCCCGCGCATCCAGGCTGACCTTGGACCGCAGGCGATCGTCCTGCGTCGCCGCAGCGGCCTGGCAGGGGGGATCGGTGGCTTCTTCCAGCGCCCGTTCGTCGAGATTGAAGCCCGCGGCGGCAGCGGCAGCGTCGACCTCTACGACGGTGGCACCGAGACTCCAGCCAGCGCGGACTTCGCCGCGCTGGCACTGGAGGATCTCTCAGCGCTCGATACGACGCCGCAGCCCTCGCCACAGCCGGAGCTGGGCGCCTTCGCCGACGCGCTCACGGCGGCTGGCATCTCGGTATCCGACACGAGGACGGGCGAGACGGCCACAGCCCCATCTGCTCGCCATCCGATGCTGAGCGCCTACACCGCCACGCTGCAGGAGCTGGCCTCGCTGCCCGAGACGACGCCGATGCTCGAGCCCTTGCCCGAGCCGCAGGAGCCCACGGCGCCACACCTGCCGCTCCCGGCCAAGGACACGACCCAGGAGGCAGACTGCGCGCCTGCCCCCACGGAGTCGCAGACAGGTGGGGCGGCCCGCTCCAGGACCCGGCTCGCAATAGTCAAAGAGCTGCTTGCCAGTGGCATGGATCAGCCCTTCGCAGAGGACCTGATCGATACGGCGAGCGCCCACCTGCTCGTCTTCAACCCTCGCATCGGCCTGCGCAACGCGGTCCGTATCGAGCTCGAGCGCCGGATCCCGGCCGCCTCGCCGCTACCGAGCACGGGCGCCGCGATCGTGCTCGCCGGACCCGGTGGCAGCGGCAAGAGCCGCTGCGTGGACTCCCTTGCGCGGATCTACAAGCGCAGCGAGACGACGCAGCCTGTCTGCGCCTCGCTGCTTGCCGATGGCCAGGACGGCGCCCTGAAGATCGTCCTTGATCCGACGATTGCGACATCGGTAGAGGCCTCCTCCCCGCGCGCTCTGCGCGCCCTGACCGCGGCTCGCGCGGAGGGGATCGCGCTGATCGACACGCCGTCGCTCTCACCGGCGGACCGCAACGCGATCAAGGCGCTCGGCAAGCTGCTTGGCGCCGTGCAACCAGACCGGATCGTGGTCGCACTGCCCGCCACCCTTGGCGCACGCGCAACCTCCCAGCTGCTGCAAGCTATGCAGCCGCTGAAGCCGAACGCGCTTGCGATCACCCATGCCGATGAGACAGATCAGCTTGGTGTCGCCGTTCAGGCTGCGTGCAGGTTCGGCATCGCCCCCGAGTACCTGCTGAGCGGCGGCCGCAACGATCGCGCGCTCAGCAGGCTCGATCCCGCCACGCTCGCACAGAGGCTGCTGCGATGAAGCTGCGGTGGCGCGAGCGCGACGAGGAGCAGGCCTCTCCTGGCCTGCCCGCCGGTTTCCAGATGCCACGCCCGCAGGAGCCGGTGACGCTCGTGATGCCAGACGGCGAGCATCTGCCTGCGCGCATCGCCGGCAGCGAGCGCCACGACCTGCTGGTGCTCACCATGGTAAGGCTCGATCCCGGGCTGACCAGCGAGCGCCTCCAGCTAATCGTGCTCGAGCTGAGCGGCGGCAAGGGCGTGATGCGGCTCGGCGGGACCATCTCTACGCAGGATGGCGAGCTGCTGCGCTTCGCCGACCTGCATTCGATAGACGTGATCCAAAGGCGCGAATACGTGCGCGTGAAGGCGGCAAGGCCGGTGCAGGTCATGCTGGAAGGCACCTCGGCGGCGATCGAGAGCCGCTCGGTCGACCTCAGCGGCGGCGGCATGCTGCTCGGCGGCTTGGACCACGTGCGTGTGGGGGAGCGGATCGGCTTTCGCCTGAGCACCGAGAGCGACGGGCCCCAGATCGTCGGCACCGGCACGGTGGTGCGCAGCGATCCGGGTGGCAGGCGAGCCGTCGCCTTCGACTCGATCAGCGACGGCGACAGGCGGCGGCTGATCAAGTTCCTGTTCGAGTGCCAGCGCGAGGAACGTCGCAAGGGCCTGCGTCTGGAGGGCTCCAGTGGACGCTGAGGCCACCCACGTGCAGCCCGCGGCCGAGTCCGGGATGCTGGGCACGCACAAGCCGAGCATCGCCGAGCACCCCCGCGCGGCGCGATACGTGCGCCAGGCACGCCAGGCAGCGGGCCTGATCGGCTTCCTGATCGGGGGCTGGACCTCGATGGCGACGAGCACTCTGGCGGAGACGCTCCTGCGAGCGCTGCTCGCCGGGATCATCTGCCAGGTCGTGGTCTGGGGCGCCGCAGTAGCGCTGTTTCGCCACCTCATCCTCGCGGAGCTCAAGGGCCGCGAGCAGGCACTGATGGCGGCCGCGAAGGCGCGCGTGGAGGCCCAGGAACGTGCACATGCGGACATCGTTCCCCGTGGCGGCACCGCTCAGGGCGCAGCGAGGCCTTAGGCGGTGATGCTCCATGGATCGCATCGAACCGATTCGGCCAAGCCTTCCACCGATCGACACGACTCGTGTGCGCAAGGTGAGCGAGGAACGCGAGCGGCGCGCCGCGCAGCGCGAGGCGACCGAGCGGGAGCAGGCGCAGCACAGGCGCCGCAAGCAGGACGAGCAGCGAGAGGGCCGCGAATGGCGCACCTACGAGCAGCTGCCAGAAGACGAGGACCAGGATGGGCCCCCCACGATCGACGTGAAGGCATGAGCGGCCACAGCTTGCGCCCGGGGCTCAAGTTCGCCGGTCCGCCGCCGATGAACTGGCGGACAGGGCTGACAAGGAGTCGGCCCGGGACTAGGCAAACCAACGTCATCAAGGAGATGAACGCATGTCCCTGACGATCAACACGAACATCGCTGCGCTGAACGCGCAGCGCAACCTGCAGGGCACCGAAAACAAGCTGGCCATGTCGATGGAACAGCTCTCATCGGGCCTGCGCATCAACACGGCGGCCAACGACGTCGCCGGTTACGCAATCAGCCAGCGTCTGGAAGGCCAGATCAACGGTCTCAACCAGGCCTACCAGAACAGCCAGGATGCGGTCTCGCTGACCCAGACCGCTCAGGGCTCGCTGAACGAGGTCCAGCAGATGCTTCAGCGTGTGCGGACGCTCGCGGTGCAGTACGCCAACGGCACCAACTCAGAAGAAGACAAGAAAGCGATCACCGAAGAGGTCACGCAGCTGAACTCCGAGATCGAACGTGTCGGTGAAACGACCAAGTTCGGGGAAATCAAGCTGCTTGAAGGCAAAGAAGAAATCAAGTTCCAGGTCGGCGCCAACGACAAGGAAACGATCGGCGTCAAAACCTTCGAACTTGCGAAGAACGCGTCGGTCGAAAAGGTGCTGAAAATCACCCTTTCGGGCACCGAAGCGATCTCCGAAATCGACTCTGCAATCAACGCGGTCTCGACGGCAGCCGGTGAATTCGGATCGGTCCAGGACCGCCTGCAGTACACGCAGAGCAACCTGGAAATCTACAGCCAGAACCTCGCCGCGGCGAACAGCTCCATCAAGGACGTGAACATGGCCGAAGCAATGACCAACTTCACGCAAGAGCAGGTGCTGCAGCAGGCCGGCACAGCGATCCTCTCGCAGGCGAACTCGCTGCCCCAGGCGGTGCTGAAGCTCGTCGGCGGCTGATCGCCCCCCTCTTCCTCAGCGGTGGCGTCCTAGGCGACGCCGCCGCTGCAGCGAAGCCCTCCACGACGATCTCCACGCTCGTGGCGGGACACATAACGCTTCGCTTGGCCACGGACGGCCAGCGCAGCCACATACCGCCGATTCATCGAGGGAACGGTGGTCGAGGCGGGCAGCCGTTTGGCTGCCCGCCTCGTCGTTCTACTCACGCAGCACACGACGCGATCCCTCAATCCGCTGCGTCTGCTGCCGATCACAGGGGCGATGTCCCTCGAGTCGACCATCCAGCGCGTCGCGGCGATCAGCAACGCCCTCGCCGACCCGGCGCTGCTGATCCAGAGCTCGGTCTCGGCTGCGAGCACGAGCCTCTCTCGGACCGGAGGCACCCAGGCGCCAAGCGGCTCGGGCTCCTTCGCGCAGGCCCTGGAACAGGCAGGCGCCGCGACCCCCGGCCAGGAAGGCGCCCCCTACGCCACCCAGGCCAGCACGCCCGGCGCCTACCAGAGCACTGCTGCCGGGATCTCCGCACTTGCCCCGGCAAGTCCCTACCAGACGACTGCGGTGGGAGGCTCCTACGCGGGCGGCAGCCCCGGCGAACGGATCGTTCAGGTCGCCGAATCGCAGGTCGGCCAGACCGAGCAGCCGCCGGGCTCCAACGAATCGCCCGCGATCGCCGAGTACCGCACCGCGACCGCAGGCGCGATCCCCGGAGCGCCGTGGTGCGCCTATTTCGCCTCATGGGTCGCCCGTCAGGCAGGCGAGCCGCTCGGCAGCCAGGGTCAGGGGCTCGGCGCGGTCTCGGAGATATGGTCTTGGGCGCAGAGCGTGGGCAGAGCGATCCCGAACGGCCCGGGCGTGGTGCCGAAGCCCGGTGATCTGATCGTCTTCGGCGGCGAGCACGTGGGCATCGTCAAGCGGGTCCTGCCAGGCGGCAACATCGAAACGATCGAGGGCAACTACGAAAACAAAGTTACCTTCAACGTCCGCACCCCAAGCGAACCCACCGGCTACGTCGAAATGAGCTGACCTCTGTCGCACTCCGCCAACTGTGTGGCCGCCGCCGCGAGCCGATGCCGAACACCTCCTCGGGCGTCTGGTACTTCGATTCCAATTCTCAAGCCTGCGGCGATGTCAGCCGAATGACCTCACATGGACGGATCGTGGCTGTGCCCGACCGAGCTCGACCGCATGCGCGTCGTGGACGCAAACGCTCGCGTGCGCACGATCCGTCGCGTCGGCGCCGCCTCGGTCGGCGTCGCGCTGCTGATCGCGGCGCCCTGGGTTGGATGGTGGACGCTCATCCCATTCGCCGTCGCGGCGTTCAACCTCTGGCACATCGATCGTCGCATCGCTCGCAGCCCGCGGCCCGAGCGTGTGAGCGCGCTCGGCATCCTGGTCACGGTCACGATGCTCGCGGTCGGCGTCGCGGTCAGCGGCGGGCCCCACAGCCCAGCGCTTCCGTGGATGGTGCTGCCGGCGGCGATGGTCGCCGCGCGCTTTCGACCGCAGGTCGTGATCGCCGGCCTTGCTATCACCGTGGCGCTCATCATCGGCGCAACCTTCGGCGTCGCCCCGACTCAGGCGATCCACCACCCGGTGGCGGTGCTCGCCACCCTCGCGCTGCTGGCCAGCATCGTCTCGATCGTCTGGGCTCTGCAGGCCGCGGAGCTCCACCACCGCGACGAGGCGATCCTCGATCCGCTCACGGGCCTGCTCAACCGTCACGCGCTCGCGCCCCGCTTCAACGAGCTCTCCCAGCAGGCGCGGCTCACCGGACAGCCGATCTGCCTGCTGCTCTGCGACGTCGACGGCTTCAAGCGCATCAACGACGAGTTCGGGCACGACCGCGGCGACGCGGTGCTGCGGGACATCGCCTACGAGCTGCGCAAGCGGCTGCGGTCGTTCGAGCTCGTCTACAGGCTGGGCGGAGAGGAGTTTCTGATCGTTCTGCCGGGAGTGGACATGGCAGGAGGTCGCCAGCTCGCCGAGCGTCTGCGACATGCAGTCGCCGAGGCCAAGCCAACTGGCATACCGACGACGATCTCGCTCGGCGTCAGCGCCGCCAGCGGCGGGGATGCCTCCTATGAGATGCTTTTCAAGGCGGCCGACCAGGCGCTCTACACCGCCAAGCGCAGCGGTCGCAACAGGGTGAGCGCAGCGGAGACCAGCCGCAGGAGCAGCGATCCCGAGCAGTTGCTTGCGGACCCGGCGCTGCTGCCAGAGCTCGTCTGAGCCCGTCCGCCCGAGCCATTGCTCGCCGCGGATGCTGCTGAGCGGCGCCACGGCCGGATAACGGCTATTCGCAGTTTGAGTAGTCGGAGCCGAAAAACCCGATCTCCGACTATCAAAGTAGTCGTTGACCTGACAAGCTAGGTTGCGTGTCCGACTCTTCAGGACAGAGACGGCCGCGACGCAGCGTGCCTGCCGTCGAGCGCGAGCCTGGCTACAACCGACACAGCGTCTCCGTCGACAGGGGATTCGCGATCCTCGAACGCTTCAACGGGCAGCGCGGATCGGAGAGCATCGCCGAGATCGCGGAGTCAGTCGACCTGCCCCGCTCCAGCGTCCATCGCTACCTGCAGACGCTTGCGGCGCTCGGGCTCGTCGAGCAGCGCGGAACTCCTCGGCGCCGCTATCGGCTGACGGCCGGCGCGGGCGGGGCCGGCATCGCCGCGATCGCCTCCACCGGCCTGAGAGCCGCTGCACACGAGGAGCTCTCGGCACTTCGCAAAGCAAGCTCCTGCACCGCACGACTGGCCATCAGGACCGGACTCGACGCGCTGCTCATCGATCAAGCCGTGAGCTTTGCACCGGGCCAGGGATTGCTCGCCCTCGACACCCGGCCGGGCACCCAGCTCGCAGACGCGGGCAGCGCGCTGCGGCAGGCGTTGCTCGCCGAGCTGGATCTGGACGCTCTGCCTGGGGAGCTGCGGCGCCGAGGTCGCTCCGCGCGTGCTGCGCTCGAGGACGTGCGGGCCCGTGGCGCCGCAATCGAGGTAGACCGGGACGGCGCGGCGGCGGTCGCAGTGCCTGTCTTTCTCGCCGGTCGGACCGAGGCGATTGCGGCGATTGATCTGATCGGGCAGACGCCCGAGGTGACCCTCTCGATGCTCGAAGGGCACCTTGGTGAGCTTCGGGAGGCCGCGCGGCGACTCGCACCGCTCATCGCCGAGCTGCCATGGGCGCACTGGCGTCCCTACAGGCGCCCCGAAGCTTCAGGCAAGCAGGCTGGCAAGGGCTGATCGCGCCTCGCCGCTGCGCTGCGCCTCTGCGTGCAGCTCCTGCGTGAGCGCGCTGACCCACGCATGTGGCTCGAGCGGCTCTCGCTTGACCCGGATGCCCCCCACCTCGCGTCCGCGCCACGCCTCCACGCCGCCCTCCTGCACGCGCATCGAGAAGCAGCTGCTGCCCAGGCGCACTTCGAGCTCCTTCACCCGCTGGTCTTTGGAGAGCGGGCTCTTGCGGTGACGCCGGACTGTCGTGGCCGACGGCAACGCGCCCTCGAGCTTGCTCGCGAGCACCTCGACGGAGATCACCAGGTCGGAGTCGTCCAGGCGCAGACCGGCGGCGTCAAGCTCGAAATCCTGCTCTGCGGACACCACTGGATTCTAGCCTTGGAGGCGCCCGGCGGCCATCCTCATCCTCGCCGCGTCCGCAGGCTTCAATTGGAGAGGTCCAGCACCGGCGTGGGAGGCTCGATCTCCCCATCGTGGTCCTCGATCTCCACGATCGCTGTGCCGATCGCGAAGAACTCGATCGTGTGCGAGCCCCAGCCGTGGCTCTTCTCCTGCAGGTCCACGCCGACGATACCCCTGGCCTGCAGCTCCTGCGCCTCGCTCTGCATCCGCTCCATCGCGAGCTCCCTGGCGTCGTAGAAGGCCTGCGTGAAGTTGGAGAGCTCGACATTTCGCCCGGTCTGCCCAAGCGACTGCAGCATCCCCCGACGGGCGACGTGGTAGACGCAGCTGCCCATCACCATCCCGACCGGCCGGTGCCCGGTGCGCAGCAGCGTCCAGAAGTCTTGCCCGGAGAGATCGCTGGTGAACGGCCTGCCGTTTGGTGCCCTGTGCAGCACACCCTCGCGGTGCTTGACCGCGGTGCCGATCGCGATGAACTCGGCCATGTCCTGGCCCCATTCGTAGCGGCCGATGTCGAGGCGCACGCCGACCACCCCGTCGGCGCCGAGCTGGTCGGCCTCCTCCTCCATGCGCGTCATCGCCAGCTGCCTGGCCTCGTACATAGCCTGGGAGAGGACGGTCAGCTCCTGGCTCTTCTTCCAGCCCGCGAGCTGAATGCCGATGTGGTAGATCGAGCTGCCGACGACCAGGCCAACGGGGTCGAAGCCTGCTTGCCTAATCAGCAGGAACTCATTCACGGAGAGGTCGGAGGTGAAGAGGCCTTGCTTGTTCTGCGCAAGTCGCTCCCTGCCCGCCTCCGGGACGCCCTCCAACGAGGTGGGGTCGTAGGCCGTCTCGCTCTCGCTGTCGCTCATCTGCTGGTTCCCCTCTAGCTCGTCATCTCGATCGCCACCATCGGCGCCTTCGGTCTGCCCACTGCATGCTCGGCAACGGCGGTGCCGATCGCGCTGAAGCTCACGAGCAGGCCGCTGCGCTCCCGGCCCGCTCCGCCGAGCGTCTGGGCGCGCGTCGTGTGTTGCACGCGCACGCCAACGATTCCGGTGGCCCGCAGCGACTGCGCCTGAGCGCCGATCCGGCCCATCACCTGCTCTCTGGCGGTATAGAAGCACCGAGTCGCATCTGTCAGCTCGAAATTCTGCATCGCGCCGCCTGAGAGCGGCGAGCCCATCAGCAGGTTGTAAGCCCAGCTGATGAAGAAGACCGAGGTCCACGCGACCATCCCCACAGGCTCGATGCCAGCGTCCAGCAGCTTCGCGTAGTCGCTGACGGAGAGCTCGGTCAGCACTGGCAGCGCTCCCTCCCTGTGCCCGCTGCGGCTCACCGCAGTGCCGGTCACGATGTACTCCACGGCACCGTAGCCGCCGAGTTCGGCCCAGTCGGCGGTGCCGCTGCGCACGTCCACCCCGACAACGGCGCCGGCCCCGACGCACGCAGCCTCCTCGCCAAGTCGCCTGAACGCACGGTCGCGCGACTCATTCCAAGCCTGCGAGATCGTGCGCAGCTCGGTCATCGAGACGCCGCCCATCATGCCGAAGGCTTCGATCGGCTGATAGCCAACCTGATAGACGGAGCTGCCCATCACCTGGGAGAGCGGCTTCAGGCCAAGCCGATGGCAGAGCGCGAAATCGGCTACCGACAGATCCGAGGTGAAGGCGCCCTCGCGCCCTCTGAGCTCGCGCAACCGGCGCTGCGCCGAGAGCGGAATCCCGCCGGCTTCCAGCTGCGCCAGCGAGGTCTGCTGCTCGGCTTCCTGCGTTTGGAGGCGGGTGTCTTCGTCTTCGTCGCTCATGACCCGGCAGGAATCCTACCGCTGGGTTGCCGAGCGATGCGACAGCTCCCCTCCGCCTGGGGCGGCCGGTCCACGCAGACCCGCCGGCCAGCAAGGCGAGAGCGTTTGCGCCGCCGCGCATGCGCCCAAGTTGGGTGGAGGGGCCAGGCTCGAGCCTGGCCCCTCCACCTCAGCAGCGATCCGATCTACGATGCCAGCTTCACGCCCAGCGCCCAGGGACTGTCAAGGGTGCTCCAAAACGAGAACGGCGGAAAGACATACTTGTTTGACAACGCGACAATGAAGTCAGGGGAGAACAGCGGCCGGTAAGGCAGGTCGCCTTCAACGACCCCCAACGTCTGCCCGATGAGCTTGAGTCGCGCCTTGGTATCCACGGTCTCTGCCTGCTCTGACAGCAGCTTTTCCACTTCGGCGTTCTTGTACTCGGCGAAGTTGTAGCCAGAGCCAGTCGGAGCTATTTCCGATGCTCGAAGCAGTGCCGCCAAGCCGCTCGGATCGGGATACTCAGGTGGCTGTCCCGCCGCGTAAATCGTCACCTTCTTGCCAACCAAGCCCGCAATTTCGTCGTTTTGCACCAAGCGAACCTTGGCCGTGATGCCGATCTTCGCCAGATCGGAGCTGAGGATCTGGGCCACCGGCACTCCGTCCGGTTCGGCCGCAGGCAGGGCGAGTATCGTCGTGGTGAAGCCATGCGGATAAGCAGATCTGGCAAGTTCTTGCTTCGCCACGGTCAGATTGAACGGGTATTTCGGCAATGAGGCGACCATCGCTCCCACCTGTTCAGAGGAACCGAGGTGGCTGAGCATGCCACCGGGGAAAAGCGTGCCACCTTCTTGCGCCAGGCCAGATGGAAAGATCGCCCCGGTCATGCCCTTGATGTCTGTCGCGTATGCGATCGCCCGGCGCACATGAGCATCGGTGAACGGGGCCACCAATGTGTTCATGGCCAAATAAAACATGCCAAATCCTGGCGTTCCGATCAGACGGGTGCCTGGGATGCTCGCGAATGTCTTCGGCGGCCCTGAATAGTCAAATGCTCCATCGAGAGAGCCAGACCGAAGGGCGAGAGCTATGGTGGATTCCTGCTTGAAAACGTCGATTGTGATCCTCGCCGCCGGCTGGGCGGGACCACTCCAGTATGGATTGCGCGAAAGGTGGACGCTGACTTCGGGCTGATAGCTGTCGAACTTCCACGGCCCGGTGCCGATCGGCAGGTCGCTGGAGGAGGTTCCCAGCGCCTTTTCCCCAACCCTTTCAGCCTGTGCCTTTTCGATGATCGCGCTGCTCACCCCCATGATGTAAGGCCATGCTGGGTTGGGTCGCCTGAGCTTGACCACCACCGTCGAGTCGCCAGAAGGCGCGATGGACGACACACCTTCCCACATGCCTTTTGCCAGGAGCGCTTCCTTGCCGTGGTTGCGCTCGAGCGAAAAGACCACATCTGCGATCGTCAAGGGCTTGCCACTGGAAAACTTCACCCCAGACCTTATATGGTATATATATGTGGTCGAGTTCGGGTGTTCGATCGAGCTCGCAAGGCCGGGCTTCACTTCGCCCTTCGGCCCGAACTCCACAAGGCTTTGGACCGCAAGCGACTCTATCCCGCCCACTTGAGGCCAGTCGGTGTAGGTGAAGTTGAGCGGGCCCGCCCACGGCAGCGCACCCCAGCGGAGTTCAGCATACTGCTTGGAGGACCCCGTTTCGTGATTCGACGCAGTGCTGCCAGGTTGGCTGTTGCCGCTGCCACACCCCGCGATGGCGAACGCGAGTGCCAACAGGCCGCACACGCACAGATGCTTCCTCATTGCGATTCCTCCCATGGTTCAGATCCAACGCACAAGCAGCAAGCAATGGCTCTTCCCTGCGACTCGTCGCGGCGGCGCTCCTCCGCGCCTCCAATAGATAGGCTGACTTGGTCATTCAATGACAACGTTGTCACGTCACAGTATCGCTCCTCTCACTCACTGTCAAGAGGGCCGCGCGCAGCGCGGAGCACGAGATGACGGTCCGCAGGTCCTAGTGCGCAGCTCGAGCGCGCTACGGCGCGATCTCGCCCGATCCGCGCGGGATCAGCTCGGCAGGCACAACGACGCGCCGCGGGCCATCGGTACGCCCCTCTATGCGCTCGAGCACGAGCTCAGCCGCGAGGCGCCCCATCTCGGAGGGGTTCGTGCGCACGACCGTGATGCCCAGCAACTCCCCGAGATCCAGATCGTCGAAGCCCACCAGGCCTATGCTGCCGGACTGCCCGCGAAGCGCCTGGAGCGCACCGACAGTCAGGCGGCCGCTGTTCGTGATGATCGCCGTCGGGCGCCGGCGCGCGGGCAGCCCCAGCAGATCCTGCACGGCCATCTTGGCATGCGCGACTTCGGCGTCGGCGATCAGAACGTGCCCGTTGACGATTAGCGCCTCGTCGAATCCGCCGAGCCTTGCGACCATCGCCTTCTTGAAGCTCGAGAGCCGTGTGCGAGCAGACTCCACGTCCGCATCGTCACCGATGAAAGCGATGCGCCGGTGACCATGCTCAACGAGATGCGAGACCGCCTGCACCGCACCCGCCACGTTATCGACCACCACCGCGTCCGCCTCCATGTTGTGCGCAGGACGATCGATGAAGACGGTCGCTACGCCGCCGTCGGCCTGTGAGATGTAACTCTGATCGGATGCGACCGGCACGAGCAGCAGGCCGTCGACACGTCGGCGCAGCAACGCCGCGACGAGTTCTCGCTCACGCTGCGCATCGGCGTGCGTGGAGGCGCCGATCACCAGATAGCCGTGCGCCTGGGCCACCCGATCGACCCCCTCGAGCAACACAGGGAAGAACGGGTTGCACAAGTCCTCGATGATCACCCCCAGCGTTTGCGTCCGATGTCCCGGCCGCAGGCTGCGCGCAAGGTCGTTGCGCTCGAAGCGCAGCGTGGCGACCGCATCCTGTACCTTCGCGATCGTCGCGGCCGCGACTCGCGGCTCGCCGTTGACAACGCGCGAGACCGTCTTGAGGCTCACACCCGCGAGCGCCGCGACGTCGTGCATCGTCGGCCGGCGCGGCGCGTGGCGCCCACCGGTGCTCACGCCTGGCCTCGTCCGGCAGGCACGATCGAGATCGAGGCCGACAGAGCACAGCGATCTGGGTCGGATCTGGCGTCGTTGCTCTCGAGGGAGACGTTCGGTGCAGCGCTGGCCCTTCGCGGCATGCCCCAATGGTATGTGAACGTGTTCGGCCCGCGTTTGCAGAGTGGAGCAGCGCGCCCCGAGCGCGCGACGATCGGCTCGAACGTGGCTTGTACCCGCGCCACCGTAGGGGCTCCCGTCACGATCGGCGACCCGCCCGACGGACACTTGGCTGCACAAGAGACGCATGGCTCCCCCCACCTGCATTTTGGGCCAAAAACCTTCAGATCGGACTAGTTTGCACCTCACGAATGTGCGACGCTTAAGGTGATGGTCAACTCGGGCCGCGACATGCGCAATCCCGAGACGCGCCGATGCTCTGGCGGTCCTCGAGGGCTTGCGCTACCCCAGGCCGCGATAGCGTGGCGGAATCGTCGCAGGGATGCCATGGCACCAAGGCCGACGATGCAGGCCAGCTCATCGCCGGCGGGCCGCGGAGCGCGATGAAGCGGTTCCTGCCCGGCCGAGGGGCCAAGCGTCAACGAGACGGTGAGCGGTCGCAGTCCGAGGAGGCCGAGTCGCCGCGCGCATCGCCGTTGTTTCAGCAGCCTCGCGCTGCCGATCGCCAGCCGATCGCAGTCGGCTCAGATGGACCCGGGGGCAAGCAACCGGAGCAGGCCGACAGCAGGCCCGCCTCCCCTCAGGCTCTGGTGGGCGTCGAGATGCCCAGCATCCTCTTCAACAATTTCGACCGTCGCTTCCTCGATCTCAGAGAGATCGCCGCCGCCGGACTCGTGCTCTACGTCTACCCGGGATGTGAGCACTCGCCGGGCGAGCACGCCCAGGGCCACTACGCGGACACCGTGCAGCACAAGACCTACAGCGTCTTGCGCAAGCGGTTCGCGGAGATCGTGCCAAGTGGCGCGATCGTGGCTGTCAGCTCGATCTCCCCTACGCAGCAGTTCCACCAGTCGCCTGAGCTCGCCTGGGATCAGGACGAAGACGCCCCTTTCCAGCACTACCTCGTCAGCGACGAGGCGCTCCAGCTTGCCGAGGAGCTGGAGCTACCGACCTTCCAGCACCAGGGAGAGACCTACTACGAGCGTTTGGCGCTCGTCGCATGCAGCGGCCGCATCCAACGCGTCTTTCACCCCGTCACGCCAGGACAGGACGCCCGCCAAGCACTCGCCTGGCTGCAGTTGCACTGAGCTTTGGCAACGGCCTCAGCGGCCCGCTGGTGGCAGTTGTGAAAGGCGTCGACGCAGGAACATGCGCTCTGGCTCCAGCTGCGCGAGCTCGAGAGCTGTGAGGTAGGCCTCGCGGGCCGGGACGATCCGCCCAAGACGCCGCAGCAGGTCGGCGCGCGCTGCATGGAGATAGTGGTAGCGCTCCAGGCCGATCAAGCCGTCGATGACATCGAGACCTTGCTGCGGGCCGTGCGCCTCCGCAAGCGCCACGGCCCGGTTCAGCTCGACCACTGGCGAGCGCGTGAGCTGCGACAGCTCGCCGTAGAGAGCGAGGATCTGCGGCCAATCAGGCGATCGCTCCAGGTGCAGAGCGGCGATCGCCGCCTGGAGCACGTAGAGCCCGCGGCCATGAAGCGCAATCGCGCGATCCAGAGCGCGTCTGCCCGCGAGGATCTCTGCCCGATCCCACAGAGCCCTGTCCTGATTGGCCAGCAACACGATCTCACCCTCTCGGACACGAGCCTCGCGGCGGGCATCGTGGAGAAGCATCAGCGCCAGCAGACCCCAAGCCTCCGCCTCGTCAGGCATCAGCTCCGCGAGGCAGCGCCCAAGATGGATCGCCTCGGCGCCAAGCGGCCCGCGGCCGTCATAGCCGGCGTTGAAGATCAGGTAGACGACGGCAAGCACGACGGCCAGGCGGTCGGGAAGCATCTCCGGCGGCGGCACCCGAAACGGGATGCCAGCTGTCTTGATCTTGCGCTTGGCCCGCACGAGCCGTTGCGCCATCGTCGCCTCTGGGACCAGAAAGGCGTGCGCGATCTCCGCCGTGCTCAGACCGCCGAGCGTACGCAGCGTGAGGGCCACCTGCGCCTCCGCGGAGAGTGCGGGGTGACAGCAGGTGAACACCAACTCGAGGCGCTCGTCGCTGAAGGGTGTCGCCTCCATCTCCTCGTGGCCTGCCTCTGGAGCCTGCAGCAGCTTCGCCTTCTCCGCGAAGTTGCGCAAGCGGCGAATCCTGTCTATCGCGCGGTTGCGCGCGGTGCTGAGCAGCCACCCACCAGGGTTTTCAGGAACGCCATCCTGTGGCCATCGCTCTGCCGCGATCGCAAATGCCTCCTGAGCGGCTTCCTCGGCGAGGTCGAAGTCGCCGAGGAAGCCGATTAGCGCGGCGAGGACGCGTCCCCACTGCTCCTGGAAGGTCTCTTCGATCAGCGTTCCACCACCGGGCGCACCTCGATGGCGCCCCCCAACCGAGCCGCGGGGATGCGGGCGGCGAGCGCCAGCGCGGCGTCGAGGTCCTCGGCCTCCAGCAGGTAGTAGCCGCCAAGGGCCTCCTTGGTCTCGATGAACGGCCCGTCGGTGATGAGTGTCTGCCCGTCGGCGGCTCGAACGGTGCTCGCGGTCTGGCTTGGCTGCAGCTGGGCGCCGCCGGTCACGGCGGGATCCCGCATAATCGCCATGTACTCCTCGGTGATCGCGTGCTGCTGTGCCTCAGAAAGGCGCTCGAAGCCATCCATCGCCTCGCCGGTGTAGATGAGAAGCATGTACTGCATGGTTCCTCCTTCGCAGAGTAGTGGCTTGCATCCATACGACGAACGGGAGGCGCCCGGATCGACAGCACTGCCGCAAGCAGGCAGATGCTTTGACGAACATATGCGGAGATGGAGCTGTGGCTCGCCCCCTATGCGCGCCTGTGGCAGAGCAGCCTCGATGCCCTGCAAGCCCACCTCAACAAAAGGGAGTGACGATGCCCAAAGCCGCAGATACAGCGATCGGAGAGGAGCAGGGACGCACGACCCTTCGCTTCGAGCGCGTGCTCGCACATCCCGCCGAGCGAGTCTGGTTGGCGCTCACTGCACGGCCGGATCTGGACGCATGGCATCCAATGCCATTCGAGATCGAGCCCAAGGTGGACGGCGCCGTCAGGTACGCCGAGCACGGCCTCACGTTCGCCGACGGCGAGGTGGTCGAGTACGACCCCCCGTCCCTGCTCGCCTACACCTGGGGCGAGGATCTGCTGCGCTTCGAGCTGCACCCCCACGAAGAGGGTTGCCTGCTCGTGCTCACCCACCTCTTCGACGACCGCTTCAAGGCGGCAAGAGACGCAGCGGGCTGGCACATCTGCCTTGCCAAGCTGCAGGCATCGCTCGACGGCGAAGCGCCAACGACGTCACAGCCCGAGCAGGGTCTGCCTGATGGCTGGAGCGAGCTGAACGCCGAATACGAGCGGCGATTCGGCATACCCCCAGAGAAGGCCACGCCCGCGCCGCCGCGGTGAGGCCACCGCGCAGCGCGTCCTACCTGGGGAACATCCTGTTCGCGGCCTTCGGGTCGCCGAGCGTGTCGAAGGCAATCAGCATGCCCGCGTCGTTGTAGGTGAGCACGTCTGCGCTCTCGACGGTGTCACTGTCCAACGAGGCGGTGGTGAGCACCACGACCTTCTCACCGTCGGCGATGAAGTCGTGCGGCTCCGTGCGAAAGCCCTTGCTCACGAGCTTGGCCCACAGCTCGCCTACGGCCTGCTTGCCTTTATAGGTCCCAGTCAGTGCGTTATCGCCACGCGTGGTCCACTCGATCGAGTCGTCTATGTTGCGCATCGCACCCTCGGCGTCCCCACGCCCAAAGGCTGCATAAGCGTCACGGGCCATTTGCTTGTTCTCTTGTGCAGTCATTGCTCGCTCCTTCCTCGATGTCCAAGCCAGACCGGCCCACGATACGTAATCCCTGGCAGGCGGTCATCCGTGGAGGCCCGCATCTCAGGCGACGACGCCGAAGTCGTCGCCTCGCCAAGGCGAGAGCCAATCCTCTGGACACGGTACCGTGTCCTGCGTGATCAACGAGACCGCCATCGTCGAGGTCGCTCTCCGGATCCGCGCCACAGCACCGGATGCACAAGTGGCGCTGTTTGGTTCGCATGCGCGAGGCGAGGCTGGTCCCGACAGCGATCTCGACCTTTTGGTCGTGGAGCCTTCGGTGGACGACCCGGCTAGGGAGTCGGTGCGTCTTCGACGCACCCTGCGAGGACTTGGCCTGTTTGCCGATGTAATCGTCGTCAGCGAGGATGAAGCCAAGCGCTGGGGCCAAGCTCATGGCAGCGTGATCCATGTCGCGCTCTCCGAGGGACGCCGGCTCGCCGCTTGATGGTCGCACCGGAAGACATGCCAAGCCTCATGCTTGGGTTGGCACGCGATGACGAGCTGGCCGCGCGAGCACTGCTGTCCATACATGGGTCACTGACGCGTCGTCGGCTTTCATGCTCAGCAAGCCGCAGAGAAGTCGTTCAAGGCCGTCCTCGCACATCACGGCATTGACTTTCCCTACACACATGATCTCGATGGTCTTGTAGAGCTCTGCGCACGCAATGGGATTGAGGTCCCGGTGAATGACAACGTGGACGAGCTGCCACCCTACGGCGTTCAACTACGCTACGGCGCTGGCCGGCCAAGCCGGCTAGATCGTGATCAGGCGCTGCGCTGGGCCACCGATGCAGTCGGGTGGGCACAAAGCGTCGTAGAGTCAGGGAAGACTGGCGGAGGCAGCGCCGCAGCAGACCCGCCCGAGAAGATGGAGTAGTGCGACCCTCACCCAACGTGCACGTCCACAGCAACGGTCGCGTGCTCGCCGCTGCAGTTGACGTAGACGCTCGCGGAGAGCTTGTAGGTACCGTCCTTGCGGTAGCGGTGAGAGAAGCTCCAGGCCCGGCTTGCCGGCGGCGCACCCGCCGCCAAGCAGTACTGCGGCAGCGCAACGGGCGGCGTAGCGGTCCCGTCTCCGAACTGGACGCGCTCGCCGAAGGCGCCGGTCGCGCTGTGCGCGTGCGCGAGTAGTTGCACCTTCACGTCCTCGCCGGGGCGAACGCTTGCCGGGACCGCGCTTAGCGTGAGCACGAGGCCATGGGAGCGCACCGTCGCGCTGGTCTTGGTGCTGGCAGCAAGAGCCGAGCGCGAGGTTGCTCTCGCGGATTTTGCGCTCGCCGCCGACACGCGCAGCATCACCGTCGATTCGCCTGGCACTTCGGCAGAGATCGCGCCGCCCGTGCTCGAGGTGCTGTGCGACCAGAGGTTGCGCAGGCGATAGCTGGAGGCGTGGGGCATGCCGATCGCCGCGGCGCTCGTCGAGATGCGCAGCGCTTTGGAGCCGACGTTCAGGAGCGCGACAGCACGATCGCCGCCATATAGCGGCTTGACCCAGACCTGTCCTTCTCCGCTGGTGCTCAGCAGCTTGCCCTGGATGCCAGCGGGGTCCTGGTCGATCGCGACCACTTCGCCGTTCTCCAGTGCGCTGAGGCTCGCCGGCGTGATCGTCGTGAGGTTGTCGCTTGCCATCAGCGGCGCGGCGAGGATCGCCCACATGCTCATCTGAGTCTTGAACTGGGCCGCGGTGAGACCCTGGTCGGGAGCCAGATAGTCAGGATCGTTCCAATGACCGGGGCCGGCAGCTTCCGGATGGGCAGCGTCGGCGTCGAGGTTCCTGAGCACCTGCGAGAAGCCGACGATGCCCGGATAGCCAACGTCGGTGTCGGTGCGCCAGCTGTTGCCGTCGCTGGGACCGAAGCTGTAGGAGGTGAACGCCGATTCGTCGTATTCCGGCCCGCCTTCGACCTGGCCCGGTTCTCTGAAGTTGCATATCGAGAGCAGCATCGGGCGATGGCTGGAGTTGTGCTCCAGCGCGGCGTGGAAGGAGGCGTATGCCTTAGCGGGATTCAGGTGCATCTTGCCCCCACCGCAGAAATCCACCTTCACGGCGTCGAACCCCCACGCGGCGAACGTGTTCGCGTCCTGCTGGTAGTGGCCGTAGCTGCCCTCTTTGGCTCCTCCGCAGCCTTCTCTGCCGGCGTCGGTGTAGAGACCGACGAGGAGGCCCGCTTGGTGCAGAGTCTTGGCCAGCCAGGCCATCCCGTGCGGCCACTGCGTGCGATTGACGGTTATTTCGCCTTTCGCGTTTCGTTGTCCCTGCCACCAGCCGACGTCCAGCCAGACATAGCGGTAGCCGGCCTTCTCCAGGCCGTCGGAGATCATCCTGCTCGCCTGTTCGAGCACGATCGACTCGTCGATGCGAGGCCCGAGCGCCAAATAGGTGTCGAAGCCCATGTATGGCGTAGGGCTGAGAGCCGCCGGCAGCATCTCCGCCCAGGCGCCTTCGAGCCCGCCGCAAGCGCAGTGGATGCTCCTGGGGCGGCCAGCATCCCGAGCGCGCAAGCCGCCAGCGCGGCCTTGGCGAAGCGCAGCCTCACAGGCGGCGCCTTGCCCCGTCGCACGCCGGTGGTGGTGCTCACCGGCCGCCGCGGCCGGCAAGACGACGCTCACCTGCTCTTTTGCGAGGGTCGCGCTCAGCACGCCAATCACGGTGCCTTCGACGGTGAGCTGCGCCGAGAGACGCTTGGCCTGGGCGATCAGCCGCTTGCCGGTGGCGTTCAGCGCCACCGCGATCGTGCGCTGCTTGCCGGTCGGCACAGTTGCCTTGCGCGAGAGCAGCGTCACCGTCTGGGAGCGCTCGCGTGGCGAGCGCGTCTTTGGAGCGCGTGCCGTGACCGCAAGCAGCTTCTTGCCCCGCAGCGTCTCCACAGCGGTCAGCCGCAGCTCCAGCTTGCAGGCCGGGTCGGCCTGCGGCGAGCATCTCACCGGCAGCTCGAGCAGGCCGCCGCTGATGCGAGCCGTGCCGATCACTGTCTCCCCGGCGGGGATCGGCACACCTTCCGCCGGGACGGCGACGAATGCGCTGCGGGCGCTCGCACTGCCGGCGGCGTCGGTTGCAATCGCTTCGCACTGCAGATGCTGGCCGGCGTCTTCAGGACCGATGTGGTAGATCTGGTTCGTCGCCCCCGCGATTGGCGAGGCATTGCGCCACCAGGCGTAGGCGATCGAGGCTTCGGCGCCGTGGGTGTCCGGATTGCAGGAGAGCCTGTCGCCGTTGGCGGGCACCCCGGTGATGTAGGGAGCGGGATGCACGAGCTGCGCGGTCGACGGCGCGGTGGTCGTGAAGGTGCCTTCGGCACCGGCCCCCTGCCCCGTCGCGCTTGCCGCCGTCAGCCTGTAACGGTAGGTCGTGGCCGCCGTCAGGCCGGCGATCGAGGCGGAGACTTCGACCGCTGCGCTCCCCGGGCCGGGGGTGCTCGAGCATGGCGCGCTCTGCGCGTAGCTGCTCGTGGTGCCATATTCGAAGCGGCAGGAGCCAAGCGGCGCATCCTGCGGATCGACGGTGCCCGCCACGGTCGCGGTCGTCTGTGTGAGGCCCGAGGACTCGCCTGTGCTGACCGCTGGGGCGGGCATCTCGCCCAGGGAGACTTCGCCGTCCGCATCGGCTGCGATGCAGAAGCCTTCGGCCAGGCAGGAGACCGCAGTCGAGGTCGGCGAGTGCTCGATGGTGGAGGCGCTCCAGCCCGGCACGGGCGCGTCCGGATCATCGCTTGCGTATGCCTGAGCCCCAGCTTCGACCGCCACGCACAGGCCGGAGGAGACGCAGGAGACCCCAGCCAACCTGCCGCCGCCAGTCGGCGTGTAGCTCCAGGTCGGCGCCGGCGAGACCGAGACCGGATCGCTGCTGGCGATCGCACCGCCCGCTTCGCTGACCGCCGCGCAGAGCGCTGCGGCGCACGAGACGCCGGTGAGCGTGCTCACCGAGTCGAAGCCGGGCCGCCAGGAGCTCTCCGAGCCCGGAGCCAAACTGGCGAGCAGCACCCCGTCTTTGTCCACCGCGACGCACAACGAGTCACTGGAGCAGGAGACCGATCGCAGCGGCACGCCTCCGTCAATCGTGCCGTGGTTGCCCCAGGAGACGGCGCTGCTCGGGTCGGTGCTTGTCAGCACGTCACCCGCCTGATCGACGGCTACGCACAGCCCAGCGGTGGGACATGAGACGCCGGTGATCGGCTGCGAGTCGATCGTGGCCGCCGAGCGGCGACCATCCACCCGAGGGGCTGCCGGTCGCGACGTCGGGTTTGCCCGAGCCGACCGCCACGCAGAGTGACCCCGAAGCGCAGGAGACCGCCTCGAAGGAGCCCGCGAGCTTCGCGCTCCACGAGGATCCGCTGTGCGGGTTGCCGCCAAGGACGCTGCCGCTGCCGTCCACCGCCACGCACAGCGAGGAGCTCGCGCACGAGAGGCTCGTGATCGAGGCTCCGCCAGCGCCGGCGATCGACTGTGGCACGGCCCACGACAGCGGAGCCGCCGCGTTGGCGGGTGCCGGAATCGCTGCGGGCGCCGCCGCGGCCAGGGCAACACCCAGGCATGCAGCAAGCCCACGGAGCCCGTGGCGAGGTTTCAGGCTCACAGCCTCAGGCAACTCGTCTGAGGCGATGAGGTTGCGGTCATGGAGGGCATCGTGTCAAAACAATGGTGCTCGCAGGCGTCCTCACAATGGCCTTCCGCCACGGGAGCACCACCCGGCGGTCACAAACCATAAGCCCGACCGTCATCCGCGCTTGTGAAAAGTCTGCAATGAGACTGTTCCGGCCGCCGCCTGCGTCTGACCCACGGCATCCGCGAGGATCGCCGGGTGGTCGAACGCGAGCTCCGGCAGAGCGTCGAGGGCAAACCAGCGCGCATCGCTCGCATCGTCGCCTCCGGCGACCGCCTCCGGTCTCGCTGTCTGTACCAGATAGACGACCGAGACGGTCCAGCCGCGAGGATCGCGCCCAGGCGTGTCATAGACACCGAGCAGCCTCATCTTCGCCACCTTCAGCCCCGTCTCCTCGGCAAGCTCGCGCGCCGCTGCCTCGACAACCTGCTCGCCCTCCTCGATGAAGCCCCCCGGCAACGCCCAACGCCCCGCAAAGGGCGGGCCGCCGCGCTGGACCAGCAGCACCTCGGCGGCGCTCCCGCCCGTCAGCACGACGACGTCGACCGTGAGCATCGGGCGGGGATATGGCCCCTGACTTGCCGGAACGCTCATGTCGTTCAAGGACCAGGCTCGCAGGCCCTACTCACCGCCGACCGACACCCCGCCCCACTCCTCCGGGGCGACGTCGGCGAGCGTCTGGGAGAAGGTCCACTGGTGGCCGGCGAAATCTTCGGCGTGGTACTGCCGCTCGCCGTACTCGAAGCTCTTCGGCTCCATCAGGATCCTCGCGCCCGCCTGGCGCGCGTGCTCGCAATGCGCGTCGGCGTCCTCCACGCGGACCATGACCGAATGGGTCACCTCGCCCCGACGGGGCGGACGCCGATCTCCGCGCACGTCACCGACGATCAACGCGCCGTCGCCAAGGCTCAGCTGCGCCCGATGGTTCTCGCCGATCTGCACTCGCTCGCGGAATCCAAAGACGGCGCACAGCCAGTCGACCGCCTCGCGCACGTCAGAGTAGATGAGCACAGGGATCACGGAGGCTTTGGGGATCGAACGGTTCGAGAGCATTGACTCAGAGCTCCTGCGGTCGGGGTCTTGGTCGCAGCTTGACGCAAAACGGCTGCCGCTGTGCCCAAGCAGATGCCATCAGACCTCCCTCGCCGTGCGGATCGGCGGCAGTCGCGAACGCCCCCCACCAGATCCCCTCGGAGGACTCAGCCGAGATGCGGCATGACCTCTGCGGCGATCAGCTCGACGTGTTCGATGTCGTCGAAGTCGATCACCTGCAGGTAGGCGCGCTCGGCGCCCACTTCGGCGAAGGCCCGCAGCCGCTCGACCACCTCCGCGGGGCTGCCGGCCGCGCCATTGCTGCGCAGATCCTCCAGATCGCGCCCGATGCGCTGCGCGCGCCGGGCAAGCGTCGCCTCCTCCTGGGCGCAGCAGACGGTGATCGCCGCCGAGTAGGTCAGCTCGCCAGCGTCGCGGCCGGACGCATCGCAGGCCACGCGCACGCGTTCGAACTGGGTCTTGGCCTGCTCGACGTTTGGGAAGGGCACGTTGAACTCGGCCGCAAAGCGTGCTGCCAGCTCGGGCGTCCGCCGCGATCCGGTGCCACCGACGATGATCGGCACGGGACTCTGTAGCGGCTTTGGCAACGCGGGGCATTCCTGGAGGCGGTAGTGAGCGCCCTCGTGTGAGAAGAGGTCCCCGGACGGCGTGCTCCAGAACCCGGTGACTATCTCCAGCTGCTCGGTCAGCCGCTCGAAGCGCTCGCCGAAGGTGGGGAACGGAACGCCATGGGCGGCGTGCTCGCGCTCGAACCAGCCGCTGCCGAGCCCGAGCTCCACTCGTCCGTCGCTCATCTGATCGACCTGGGCGACGGCCACCGCGAGCAGCCCCGGGTGCCGGAAGGTCGCCGATGTCACGAGCGTGCCAAGGCGGATCGTGCTCGTCTCGCGTGCCAGCGCGCCAAGCGTCACCCACGCGTCGGTGGGACCCGGCAGGGGCGATCCATCCCCGATGCGAACGAAGTGATCCGAGCGAAAGTAGGCGCCGAAGCCAAGCATCTCGGCGGCCTTGGCCAGCGCCAGCTGCTGCTCGTAGCTGGCGCCTTCCTGAGGCTCGGTGAAGATCCTCAGCTCCACGACCAGTGGCTCCCCAGCTGCATACAGACAGATAATCACAGCTCAGGCATGGCTGTAGGCTCCGCCCAGCCAATCGACCAGGAGGAGCAAGATGGCGGACATCCCGACGCTGTACGTGTGCCACGGAGACGACGGCGGCCCGAAGATGCACCCATGCCGCCGCGTCCAGGAGGCGATGAACGCGAAGGACATCGCCTACGAGAAGGTGGTCGCCGCCCACGGCAGCCCGATCCCGTTCCTGCGCAAGGGCTCGCGCGAGGGTCTCCGCAGCGCTACCGGCGAGACGAAGCTGCCCGTGCTGAAGCTGCCCGACGGAACGGTGATCGCGCACTCCCGCGCGATCCGCGCCTGGGTCAACCAGCAGCCCGACGTCTAAGCGATCCCCTCCACGAGCATGTGAAGCCCGGCGTGGCGCACCCTGCCAGGAGTGAGCCCTGCCGCGCGCATCAGCTCCTGCACCTCGCGCGGCGAGCGCTCGCGCCCACCCTCGCAGGCGACGAGCATCAGCAGGTCGGCCATCGAGCTGATCGGGCTGGGCCTGCCGGGCTCCAGGTGCTGGTCGATCACCACGACCTTCGCGCCTGCGGGCATTGCGGCTGCGACTTTGCCCATGATCTGCGCGCAGGCATCGTCGCTCCAGTCATGGAGGATCCACTTCAGCAGGTAGACGTCGGCACGCGCCTGGATTGCGCCGAAGAGATCACCTGCCTGAAGCTGCACACGATCGAGCACCCCGCGCGATTGCAGGAACCCCTCTGCCTCGCCGAGCACCTCCGGAGCGTCCAGCAGGATGCCGCTCGCGCCCGGCCTGCGCGCGAGGATCGCGGCCAGCAGAGTGCCGATGCCTCCGGCCACGTCGCAGATCGCCCCTTCGCGCGGCCACGGGTAGGCACGCGAGAGCGCCGCGAGGTCAACCGTCGTCAACTGCCTCATCGCCTCGCCGAAGCGAGCGCCCTCCTGCGGATGCTCGGCGAAGTAGTCCCAGATCGAGTTGCCGAACGCGCGGCGATGCCCCGAGGGCTGCTCGCCGCCGCGCAGCTGGCCGTCGAGCTCGCCGAACGCCGCCGCATTGACGTTCGATGCCTGGTAGGCGGCCCAAGCTGCCATCGAGCGCGGATGGTCGCTGCGCAGAGGGGCACCCAGACGGGCCAGGCCAGCCCTGCCGTTGCGGTCGAGATCGACCAGGCGCGCGGCGGCAGCGGCTCCCAGCACGCGCAGCGTCACCTCCTCGGAGAGACCGAGCTCGCGCGCGAGCTCGCGCGCGTCGCGTCGGCCTCTCCCGATCGCGTCGGCCAAACCCGAGGTGACCAGCACGCCGGCGAGCCTCGTGCGCTGCATGCCGGCGATGTAGTCCCACAGCGCCGCCTCCGCCGGCATCAGCCAGTCGGCGAGCCCCTGCACGCGCCGCCTGACGCCAAGCCCGAGACGGACTGCAGCATGCGGCACGGGAAACGGCGGCAGCGGCAAAGCAGCCAATAGCTTAAGGCGCCGGCGAGCGGTGGATCACTGGAGACTCAGGGATGCCCGGCGGTCATGTGGCGGCGTGCCTGCCCGGGCCGCGTCGATCCGGGAGGATGGCCGCGCGGCGATGCGGCGGCCCAGGTCCTCTTCCTCACCGCTCTCGTCTCCCAACGCGTCCGCTTCTTCGACGGTCGCTGAATCAGAGCTCGCACTCGTAGAAGTAGTTGACCGACCCATCCCGCCTGCCTTCGCGGTTGCTGAAGCCTAGGCTCTCGTAGAGCGCACGAGCGGCGACGTCCTGTTCGCCGGTGCCGAGGTCCATATGGTCTGCGCCGCGCTCGCGCGCGTGCTCCATCGCCGCCAGCATCAGCGCGCGCCCGAGCCCTCGCCCCCGTGCCGGCGGGACGACGTAGAGCTCTGCGAGATAGCACTCCAGCGCCTGCGACCATATGCTGGGACGGAAGCGCAGGACCGCTAGGCCGTCAGGTCCGGCTCCCCCGAGCAGGACGGTGGTGTCGCCTTCGGCCAGCAGCTGTCGGATGCGCTCCGAAAGACGCTCCGGGCCCGGCGTGGGCTCCTCGAACTCGCTGTTGAAGTCGTGCAGCAGCCGGCCGATGCGCTCGGCATCGGATGCCTGGGCAACGCGGATGGCAAGGTCAGAGTGCTCGTGCATCGCATGCTCGGTTGGCGCCACAGAAGACGCGAGGATGCTACAAGCTAGGGTCGTGCCCACCTCCACCGAGATCCGCGCGCCGCTGAGTCATCTCCTGCACACCCGCGTGCCAGACCGGCATTTCAGGTATCTGACGCTTGCGAGCGTCGTCTCGCTGGTCGCGCTGATCGGCAGCGGCGGATGGGTGCGCCTCTCCGAATCGGGCCTCGGCTGCCCCACGTGGCCGAGGTGCTACTCCAACCAGCTCGCGGCGCACGACACCTACCACGCGCTGGTCGAGTTCGGGAACCGCTGCGTGATCACCACCGTCGGTGTTCTGGTCGTCCTCACTCTGCTTGCGGCGATCAGAAGGCAGCACCCGCGCCGGGATCTGACCTGGCTCTCGGCCGGCCTGGTGATCGGGTACATCGGCGAGGCGGTGCTCGGCGGCATCACGGTGCTGCTGAAGCTCGCGCCAGAGCTCGTCGCTGCGCACCTCGTGCTCGCGATGCTGCTGCTGGTCGACGGGGTGCTCCTGCACTGGCGCGCGGGCGACAGCAGGACGCTGGCCTCGGCTCCGGAGGCGCAGGAGCGCGCACCGAGCGTCGGCCCTGACCTGCGCCGGCTGGGCCAGCTGCTGCTGGCCGCAATCACCGCGGTGATCGTGCTTGGAACCGTCGCCACGGGCAGCGGCCCGCGCGCAGGCAGCCCGGACACCAAGCGCTTCCCCTTCAAGTTCTCCTCGACGGTCGAGCTGCACGCCGTGGTCGGCATGTTCCTGTTCGGCCTCGTGGTCACGTCTTTCTTCGTGCTGCGGGCTACCGGCGCGCCGCAGCGCGTGCGCAAGCTGCACCTCGCCCTAGTCGCCATGATGGCCCTCCAGGGGATCGTCGGCTACATCCAGTACTTCACGAAACTGCAGATCGATCTCGTCGAGGTCCACATCATCGGAGCAGCGCTGCTCGTGATCGCGCTCGTGCGCTTCAACCTCGAGCTGGGCCCACCGCGCACGCCCGATCACGGCCTGGCCGCCCGCACCCCCTCGACGATCGCGCTACCCACGAGATCCGCGGCAAGGGCCTCGACCGCGTCGTAGGGCGCGGAGGCGGCGCCGGTCGCCAGGCAGAAGATCGTGTCGCCGTCGTACATCGTGTGCGCAGGGCGGATCGCCCTGGCGATGCCGTCGTGGGCGACTGTGGCGATGCGGTTTGCCTGATCCTTGCTGAGCTTCGCATCGGTTAGAACCACGCCGATCGTCGTGTTCGCGCCCGGCAGAAGGTTCGAATGCCGATCCCAAGCGTCGAGCTCGGCCACCCACTCCTGGCGCTCCTGATCCCAGATCCCGCCGACGCTGTTGACCACCATAAGCGCCGCCACGCGCGCCTGCGCAGCCCTGCCCACCGCGAGCCCGAACCCGCCGGGAGCGATCTGGGATCCGCCGCCGCCCTTGGCGACGGTCGCGCCGGTGCCGGCGCCCACCGCCCCAGTCGCAGGCATGCGGTCGGCCGCGGCGCACGCCTCATAGCCCGCCTGTGCGTCTGGGCGAGCATACGGGTCCCCTGTCGGCAGGTCGAAGATCACCGCCCCGGTCACGATCGGGACCCGCACAGAAGCAAGTTGATAGCCCACCTCGTGCTCCTCCAGATAGCGCATCATTCCGCTTGCGGCCGCGAGGCCGAACGCGCTGCCTCCGGTCAACAGCACCCCGTGGACGTGCTCGATGAGCATGCTTGGGCGCAGCGTGTCGGTGCCGAGCGTCCCCGGCGCGGCGCCGCGGACGTCCACGCCGCCGACCGCTCCCTCAGGGGCAAGGACGACGGTGCAGCCCGTGCGGCCGACGGGATCGCTCCAGTGCCCGACGAGGATCCCCGCAGGTAGCTGGTCGAGGTCGAGCAGGCTCATCCGACCGCGGCCTCCTCACGAGGCGCCGCCGCGGCCACCGGCGGCTCGCCGCAGAGCTCGCGCGAAAGGCGGGTAAGCAGCTCGGCGACCTCGGGGGCGCGCTGCGCGCTCCCCTCCGCGAGCGCCTCGGAGAGCAGGTCGCACCTGGCGCTCAGCAGGCGCCGCGTGTGCTCCACCCCGGCCGGCGTGAGCGCCCGCGCCCCGTCCTCGCCGCTCACCAGCCCGCGCTCGGCGAGCTCTGAGACGACCGCCACCACCCGCTCCGCGCTGACCCCTTCGCGTTCGGCGATGCTCTGGGCGCCCGGGAAGCCGTACTCCTGGATGTGGACCAAGGCCCAGGTGGCGCCCGAGCTGAGTCTCACCCCGGCTCGCGCCGCGACCTGCTCCCTGAAGCGCTCTCGCTCCTGGGGCGTGGTCAGGCGGGTCAGCGA
This sequence comes from uncultured Actinomycetota bacterium, assembly GCA_963790265.1. Classification (GTDB taxonomy): domain Bacteria; phylum Actinomycetota; class Thermoleophilia; order Solirubrobacterales; family Solirubrobacteraceae; genus Palsa-744. The sequence continues at coordinate 765,375 of CAWBNT010000001.1, read as the reverse complement.
GCGCTCGATCTCAGCCAGCGAGTCGGGCGCGCGCGGCGCGGCCATCCCGTCCTCCAAGCCGGTGCTGGTCGCGGGAGCCTCGCGCAGCACGCGCTCCTGCAGAAACCAGCTGAGCAGGAACCCAAGCCCGGCAACGATCGCAGCCATCAGGAACACGGGACTGAGCGAGTGTACGTAGGCGTGCTGGTAGGCGCTGCGCGCCGCGGGCGGCAGCCGCGCCACGTCGGCGCCGGTCAGCCGCGCGCCGTGGCTGACCTGGACGCCGAGCGCGCCGGGCAGGGCGCCGCGCAGCTCGCTCGCCAGGCGTGTGGAGAACATCGTCCCGAAGACCGCCGTGCCGAGCGATCCCCCGATCCCGCGCAGCATCGTCACGCCTGAGGTCGCGGTGCCGAGGACCTTGTAGTCGACCGCGTTCTGGACCGCGAGCACGAGCACTTGCATCACCGATCCGAGGCCCAGGCCGAACACGAACAGATACGCAGCGCTGGTCGCAGAGCTGGTACTCACGTCCAGGCGCGAGAGCAGCAGCAGGCCGATCGACATCAGCAGGGTGCCAAGGATCGGGAAGACCTTGTAGCGGCCGAAGCGCGAGATTAGCTGCCCGGAGGCGATCGACATGATCAGCAGTCCGACCATCATCGGCACGAGCTTGAGGCCAGCAGCCGTCGGCGAGGCCAGATCGACCGTCTGGAAGTAGAGAGGCAGGAAGGTGACGGCGCCGAACAGCGCAAAGCCCACAATCAGCGAGAGCCCGCCCGCCACGGCGAAGACGCGATCGCGCAGCAGCGGGATCGGCAGCACCGGCTCTCGGGCGCGGCTCTCGGCGAAAAGGAAGCAGACGATCAGAGCGACTCCGAGCACGCCGACCAGGAACACCTCCGGTGAGGCCCAGGCCCATGTCGTGCCGCCGAGGCTCGTGACGAGCACGATCGCGCTCAACCCGCTCGCCAGCAGCGCCGCACCCACATAGTCGATCGATGGCCGCCCGCGGGGGGCCGTGGAGGGAAGCGTCGCGGCAAGCACGGCCAGCGCGAACAGACCGACAGGGATGTTCACGTAGAAGATCCAGCGCCATGAGACGGCCTGCACGATCACACCGCCGAGCAGCGGCCCCGCGACGCTCGCTACGCCGAAGACGGCTCCGAAGAGGCCCTGGTAACGGCCGCGCTCGCGCGGCGGCACGACGTCGCCGATCACCGCTTGGGTGAGCACGATCAGCCCGCCCGCGCCAAGCCCCTGGACCGCGCGGAAGGCGATCAGCTCGGTCATGCTGCCCGCCTGCCCGCAGAGCGCCGAGCCGGCGAGGAAAAGCAGCACCGCGCTCTGGAGCACGCGCTTTCGGCCGTAGAGGTCGCCGAACTTGCCATAGAGCGGCGTGACCGCCGTCTGCGCCAGCAGGAAAGCGCTCGTTACCCAGGAGAGCTTGTCCAGGCCGCCGAGGTCGCCGACGATCGTCGGCAGCGCGGTGGCGACGATCGTCTGGTCGAGCGCCGCGAGCAGCACGACCAGCATCAGACCCGAGAAGATCAGCCCCACCCGCGGGCGGGCGGCCGGAGCAGACACGCTGACGCTCGCCGCGGCGGACATCCTCGCCTCAGTGTAAAACCGCGCAGTCCATGGGTGCAAACTGCGCTGGCATCTCCGCTGCGGAGGTGGTTGCATTGGGCAACCCCTCGCGAGCAGGAGAGAGCCATGCCCACCGTTCAGCAGACGGCAACCAGAGCGGCACGCCTGACGCCGGCTCAGCGCACCCAGATCGGCAAGGACGCCCGCCGCAAGACGCCGCGCTCGAGCCACGGCGCCTATGAGCCGGCGCGCAAGCGGCCTGACCCCGTCGATCTGCTGGAGCAGCAGGCGCTCACCAGGGTGCCGGAGCTCATCCAGATCCGCTACGGGCGCATGCTCGTCTCTCCCTTCACCTTCTACCGTGGCGCAGCGCTGATCATGGCCAGCGACCTATCGCACACGCCCAATAGCGGCCTGCCCGTCCAGTGCTGCGGCGACGCCCACCTCTCCAACTTCGGTGTCTTCGCCTCCCCCGAGCGCAAGCTCGTCTTCGACATCAACGACTTCGACGAGACCCACCCCGGCCCGTGGGAGTGGGACGTCAAGCGCCTGGCGGTGAGCATGATGATCGCCGCCCAGGATCGAGGGTTCTCGGTCAAGGACCAAGAGCAGATCGTGCTGGCGACCGTGGAGCAGTACCGGACTGCGATTGCCGCCTTCGCGAGCCAGAGCAACCTCGAAGTCTGGTATGCCCACCTCGACATCGAAGCGTTGCTCCCCGAGCTCGCGGGCCAGTTCAAGCGCAAGGCCATCAGGCGCACCGAGAAGAACCTCGCCAAGGCGCGCACGCGCGACAGCATGCAGGCGTTCTCGAAGCTGACCCACATGGTCGACGGGGAACCGCGCATCGAGTCCGACCCCCCGCTGATCGTGCCGATCGAAGACCTCGCGCAGGATCGCAGCCGAGATGAGATCTTCGCCGAGCTGCGAGACCAGATGCGCTCCTACGACGCCACGCTCTCCTACGACCTCCGCGTGCTGCTGGAGCAGTTCCACCTCGCCGACTTCGCCCGCAAGGTGGTGGGCGTCGGCAGCGTCGGCACCCGCGCCTGGATCGCGCTGCTCTTCGGCCGTGACGAGGGCGACCCACTGTTCATGCAGCTCAAGGAGGCCGACTCCTCGGTCCTCGAGGGGTTTCTGACACGCTGCCGCTTCAAGAACCACGGCGAGCGCGTCGTGGTCGGGCAGCGCCTGATGCAGGCGAGCAGCGACATCTTCCTCGGATGGCTGCGCGTCGATTCCAAGCTGGACGGGCAGACGCGCGACTTCTACGTGCGCCAGCTGCGGGACTGGAAGGGGTCGGCCGAAGTCGACCAGATGGCGCCGAAGGGGTTGGCGACCTACGGCGGCCTGTGCGGCTGGACGCTGGCGCGCGCCCACGCCCGTACCGGAGACCGGATCGCGATCGCCGCCTACCTTGGACGCAGCTCCGTCTTCGACAGGGCGATCGTCGAGTTCTCCAACGCCTACGCCGAGCAGAACATGCACGACTACGAAGCCCTCGAGCAGGCCGTGAAGTCCGGCCGGATCACCGCCCAGACAGGGCTCTGAGGCCACCGGCCGATGGCGGGCAGGCCCCATCCCGGGATCCGCCAGCGGATCTCCGGGCCGATGCGGGTGCTGCTCGCCCCGGGCAAGCCGATCGGCGCCTGGCTCGAGCGCCTGGCCGGCATGCAGTTCGTCGATCGCAGCGTCGGCGTCGGGGCGCAGGCCTTCGCGGCGCTGATCCCACTACTGATCGTATACAGCGCCGTGGTGCCGATCGCCGACGCGCGCAGCTTCGCGCAGCGATTGATCGACAAGCTGAAACTCACCGGGGCCGCGGCGGAGTCGGTGCGCCAGGCGATCGCGCCCTCGGGCACCGTCGCCGAAGGCGTCTCGGCGCTGGGCTTCCTGCTCCTGATCGTCTCGGCCCTCTCGTTTGCTCGCGCCCTGCAGCGGATGTACGAGTCTGCCTACAGGCTGCCCGCCAGCGGCATCAGGGGCACGCCATGGCATCTGCTGTGGATCGCGCTGATCCCTGCCTACCTCTCGCTGCGTCCGGTGGTCGCCTCCCTCTCCGGAGGCATCTGGCATGCGATCGGATCGCTGCTGCTGGCGCTCGGAGCGTGGCTGCTCACGCCCTACATTCTGCTTGGCCGGCGCATGAGCGGACGACAGTTGGCTCCGGCGGCGCTGATCACGGCAGCCGGCATGACCGGGTTGAGCATCGCCTCGCTGATCTACCTGCCGCACTCACTGAGCGCCTCGGCGCGCAACTTCGGAACGATCGGCGTCGCCTTCGCGATCCTCGGCTGGCTCGTGAGCGGCGGCTTCGTGCTCGGGGGCAGCGCCGCGGCTGGAGCGATCGCGCTCGAGCAGCTCGACGCCCACCCTGGCAGCCGGGCCGCCAGGCTGCTCAGGCCGCGGCAGCCGTCCTGAGCTGCTCCTCCAGATCGTCGGCTTCGGCGTCCAACTGCTTGGCGATCCGCTGCTGGGCCCGTCCAAGCGCCTTCGCTACCTCCGCTTCGATCTTGGAGGTGCCGATCACGACCAGCGCCGCCTGTCCATCGTCCAGCAGCGTGCCGAGCTCGCGCACGTCCGATCGCGACATGCCGTGCCAGAGATGGCCGATCACCCCGCCGGCCGCGGCGCCCACCACCCCCGATGCCAGCAGACTCGGCGGGAAGAGAATGCCGAGCAGCGCACCCACACCGAGGCCGGTCCATGCCCCGTGCTGGGTCGGCTTCTCGCGCTTGTGCACGTGCACCTTGCCATCGGACTTGGTGACGACCGCCGCGTCGTAGGTACCGACCAATCCCGCGGCGTGCAGCGCCTTGAGGTCCTCATAGTCGGCGAAGGCATCCTCCTGAGAGCCGTACGCCGCGACAAACAGGAAGGTGGGATTCTCAGTCATGGCTCTACTCCCTGACGAACTGCTCGCTGTGAACGGTCACTCCCCAGATGATCAGGCCGTCGATCAGCAGCAGGACCGCCGACCAGATCGGATAGGCGCCGATCGAGAGGAAGTTGAAGAGGATCCCGCAGAACGCGAGGAACACCGCGATCACGGCCCCGGCAGCGCTTCGGCCGGCCACCAGCGCCGCGCCCACCAGCTGGATGGCGCCGACCACTATCGCGACCCATCCCCAGGTGTTCAGCGTCGACCACAACAGCCCTTCACTGGTGAAATAGGCCTTGTTCTCGAGTGCCGCGATTCCCCAGATGACGTTCAGCACTCCGGCGATCATCAGATAGACAGCCACAAAGGTCGCCCATCCATGCGACGAGTGCCGTTGCGCTGCCATTGGCGTCGTGCTCACAGTGGTCCTCCAGACGGTAGTTGAACCCCACCAGTGTCCGCCCGGAAAGGATGAATCGCCCTCACCCGGCAAGAATGGTGCGCGCTCACCCCTCGCACACCGAGACTGCGCCAGAGCAATATGGAGAAGCGATATGGCAGGTCGACGTGGTCAAGCTCCTCCTGGGCGGAGCGCTGCTTGCGCTCGCCGCCCGCGCATGGCAAGGACGGCCCAGCCAGCGCGACCACGATGGCGCGTTGCCGGGATGGATGCAGGCGGTCGACACCTTCACCACACCGCGATCGCTTGCGATGGGCCTCGCCCTGTCCGGCATCAACCCCAAGAACGCGATGCTGACGTTGGGCGCCGCCGCAGCGATCGCACAGACCGGCATGGCAGCCGGCGCTCAGGCGGGCTCCCTCGCCGTGTTCGCCCTGATCGGCACGATCGGCCCCGGCGCGCCGCTGGCCATCTATCTCCTCCTCGGCGATCGCGCGCCGCGGCTGCTGGGCGCCCTGAAGGCCTGAATGGCAGCCAGCAACTCGAGGATCATGGCCGTTCTCTGCCTGCTGATCGCCACAAAGCTCATCGGGGACGGCGTCAGCGCCCTGGCCGGATGAGATGCGGGCCAGGTGCGCGACGTGCTGCGCCGCACAGCTCGGATGGGCTCGCCGCTGCCCGCGTACTCCTCCGTGCGCGACACGCTGGATGCCACGGCCCCGGCCACCGCAGAGGGCTGGCCCCACGTCGACCTCTGGGCGCCGATCGCTGCCACGGATCTCTGCATGGACGCCGCTGAGGCGCGGCGGGACCGAATGCGACTTCAGTAGTTAGAGCGGAAGCCTCGAAGGCCCACCCCGATCAAGCTTTCAGCGGATGGTGGTGAGACCGCACTGCCGGAGTCCACGTGGACGGGCCCTCGCATGACGCTCGGAGCGCCGGCTGAGCTGGGAATCTCAAAGGCGCTGGAGGGCTTCGTGCTGGACGCGGAGACGCCGACGGTCGCGACGAAGCTGGTCGTGCCTGCCACCCCGAGCTATCTGATCATTCGCAAGCGCCTGCTTGACGTGCTCGACGCGGGCGCACGGGGGCCGCTGGTGGCGCTCTCGGCACCGGCCGGAGCGGGCAAGACGATTCTTCTGGCCACGTGGATCCAGACGCGGCGCCCGCCCGGGCCGGTGGCGTGGCTGTCGCTGGACGCCGACGACAACGACGCCTCGCGCCTGGCCGCAGACCTGCTCGTCGCGCTGCGCGCCGCCGGTGTGATCCGAAGAGGCACCGCCTTGCACCGTCTCGGCCCGCCGCGAGGAGCGCGTGCCGACGCCTTCCTTGCGACGCTCGTCAACGGCCTGGCCAAGCTGCGCACGCATTTCGTGTTGGCGCTCGACGATGTGCACGAGCTGACAAGCCCACAGGCGATGGCGATGCTCGACTTCCTCGCACGCCACGCCCCACAGCAGTGCCATCTGATCCTGTCCGGCAGGGCCGACCCGCCACTCGCAGTCGAGCGGCTGCGAGTGAGCGGCGCGCTGACCGAGCTGCGAGGCGCCGACCTCGCATTCGATCGCGAGGAGACCGGGAAGCTCTGCCGCCAGCTCGATCTCGGCCTCCGCGACGTCGACGTGGACACGCTTTGGCGCCGCACCGAGGGCTGGGCCGCCGCGCTGCGGCTGGCGGGACTCTCGGTTCAGGCCCATCGCGAGCCCGAGCGATTCGTCGCGCAGTTGGCAGGCACAGACCGCGCCATGGCCGACTATCTGGTCTCCGAGGTGCTGACGCATGCGCCCGCCGAGCGGCGCGCATTCATGCTGCGCACCTGCATCGTCGACTCGCTGACCCCGGAGCTCGGCGATGCGCTCACGGGCATGGAGGGCAGCGCGCTGATCCTGAAGGCGCTGGAGCGCTCGGGCGCACCTGTCCAGCAGATTCACGCGGATGGGCCCGCATATCGCTACCACCCGCTTTTGCGCGAGCTGCTGCGAGCCAATCTTCGTCACGCCTACCCGGAGGAGATTCCGCTGCTGCACCGTCGGGCGGCGCAATGGTATGCGGCGCAGGGACAAGCCAAGGCCGCAATCCGCCACGCCCTGGCAGGCGAGAGCTGGCAGGAGGCGGGCAGCATGATCGAAGAGAGCTGGCTCGAGCTCTTCATCAGCGGCGCATCGATGTCGATCAGAGACTCGATGGACAAGCTGCCAGCCGAGACGGTGGCAGCCAAGCCGCGGCTCGCCATCGCCTTCGCGGGCAGCAAGCTCGAGCATGGAGATCTGGAGAGCGCGGACCGTTACCTCTCGCTGGCGCAGGGGCCGAGCGACGGCGTGCACGAAGGCGAGCAGCAGGATGCGGCGCTCGCCGCCGTGGCGCTCCTGCGCGCCCGGCTGCGCCTGGATGCTCGCGAGGCGAAGCGCCGCTGCGGCGAGCTCATGAGCCTCTCCCGCTCACCCGCCGACGGCTGGGCGCGGCTGCGCAGCTTCGCGCTCTGCAACCTGGGCGCCACCCTGCTCTGGACCAACGACCCGCGACTGGCCGTCCCCAACCTGCAGGAGGCGCTCTCGCTTGTCGGCGAAGCCGGATGCGAGCACGTCGCGCTCGACTGCCAGGCGCACCTGGCGATGGTCAGCCTGCTCGACGGGCGGCTCTCGGAGGCCGAGGTGGAAGCCACCACGACGACCGGGCTGAGCGAGCGCCACGGATGGGAGGAAGGACCGGCGGTCGCCTGCGCCTATCTGGTGCTCGGCAACGTGGCCTACTGGCGAGGCGAGTTCGAGCGCGCCGAGGGGCTCGCGAGCCGAGCGGCGAGCGCCGCGGACGCCGCCGAGCCTCCCGTGAGGATCGCCGTCAGCTTGCTGCAAGCGCTGGCGCTTGCAGCCGGCGGCGCTCGCTCGGCGACTGTGGGGATCGTGAAGCTCGGCGCGGCGCGATCCGCGATGGCCGACCAGGACGCGGCAGCAGAGATGCTGTCCGTCGCGCTCGAGGACGCCGAGGCGCGTGTGATGCTCGCCGCCGGCCAGGTCGAGGCGGCGCGCAGCGTGCTCTCCCTGGCACGCTCGCGCATGGACTGTCCGGCGCTCATGGTCCGTCAGGCTGAAGTTGAGCTGCGCGCCGGTGAGCCAGTGCTTGCACGCCGTCTCCTTGCCGCAGCGCTCGACCGGTCGCCTACGAGCTCTCGCAAGATGATGCCCTGCTCCGTGACAGAGCTCGAAGCGTGGCTGCTGCGCGCGCAGGCCGACGAGGCCGAGGGAGACCGCACGGCCTCGGCTCAAGCGCTCGACAGAGCCTTGGAGATCGCCGAGCAAGAGCGGCTGTGTGGACCGTTCCTCCTCGGGGGAAGGACGGTGCGAAACCTGCTGGAGAGCCATGCGCGGACGGGTACCGAGCATCCCGCCCTGCTGGAGACGCTGCTCGCGGCCGCCAGCCCCGGAGCACACGACGTGGAGCCGGCGCTGGCCGAACCGCTGACCGAGCGAGAGCTGAAGATCCTGCGCTACCTTCCGACGATGCTCTCCAACACCGAGATAGGCGCTGAGAGCTTCGTGTCCCTCAATACCGTCAAGACACACCTGCGCAGCATCTACCGCAAGCTGGATGCGAGCAATCGCGCCGACGCGGTTCAGAGAGCCCGCGCGCTGGGCCTGCTTCCAAATGGGATCAGACGGCCGCGCGTCGTGCGCCGTGCGTAGGCCTGACCGATCTGCCCACGACACCGACCTCCTCGCTCAGCCCTCTGGCAGGCGCCTGACCTCGACCAGCTCCAGGCCCAGCGCCTGAATGCGGTCGAGCAGCCCGAACAGCGCCGCCTGGTCGAGCAGCGGCCCTCTCAGCACGGTCTCGACGGACTGAACGCTCGCGTCCATCCCTTCGAAGGCTGTGAGCACCTGCTCGCTCACCCGTCCCTTGATGTGGATCTCGTAGTCGCTGGAGCCCACCGCATCTCCCAGCACGAGGGCCGTCGAGCTAGTCCTCGGCGAAGACCTCTCGCAGCTTCGCCTCCTCGTCGTGGGAGAGGTTGGTCTCGAGCAGCTCGGCCTTGCTGCCGGCAAACGCGGGCTGAACCCTATCGATGACGGCATCGGAGGTCAGCGCGAACAGCGCCGAGCTGCCGGGCGTCACCTGCGAGCGAACGCGCTTTATGAAGTCGTCGTCGATCCCCACGTCGGTGAACGCGCCGCCGATCGCGCCGGCTGCGGCGCCAATCGCCAGGCCGAACAAGGGCACGAAGAAGATCAGGCCGAACAGCAGGCCCCAGAAGGCGCCTCCCAGCGCCCCCGCACCCGCGAGGTTGTGCAGTTGACGAGTGCGCGGCTTGTTCTTGTCCGCCGGCCAGCTGACGATCGCCGCGTCGTGCACCTTGATCAACTGCTCGCGCTGGAGCTGCTCCAGCGTCTTGACGGCGTCCTCGGCGCCGCTCACCTCGGAGAACTTCCAAACCGTCAGAGTCGCCATCGCCGTCTCCTTGCTTTCGCTTGCGCCGTTGCCACGATGCCGGCCCGTAAAGCTCGCGCGAGCGGTCCGCGGCGACCCGTCCAGGCCTTCGGCAGAACCGCACCCTAGGACCGATGGGGATGAGCGGCAATCACCCGAGGGGGATGAAAGCCGACGACCGCTCAGCCCAGCAGTTCGACCATCCCCACCACGCCCAGATACGCCCCGAGCGCCGCGGCAGCGAGGGCCGCCAGCGCACGCCCGTGACGGCCAAACCATCCGTTGACGCGCTCGAGGACCTGCACGCCTCGCTCCTGGAAGAGGATCAGCATCACCGTCGGCAGCTCGATCAGCCACAGCATCACCAGCAGCATCGCTGCGAGATCGGCAAGCTCCTGACTCCTCGATGCATCGGTGTTGACGATCGACTTCACCCCGCCTACGAAGATCGGTGAGGGCAGCGCGTAGAGGAGCACCGCGAGCGCGAGGACTCCCCATCGGCTCTGCAGATAGCGATCCGTCCGGGAGACTCCGCGCTCGTCCTTGGAGGACGCGCTCTGCTTCGCGGGCTTGCGCGGGCGCCTGAGCCGCACGGCGACCCACAGCAGCACGGCAGCGCCGGCAAGGTACACCCCGGCGCTCGGCGTGCGCACCTGCGCGCTGGTGGCCCCCACTTCGGTGAACAGCACCAGGATCAGCGCTCCGATCGCAAATGCCGTGCAGTAGGAGGCGAGCATGAACAGCACCACTCTCAGCCGAACCTCGGTGCCCCTGCCGAGGGCGATCACAGCCGCCAGCGCTGGCGGGTAGATCGAGGCCGCCAGTGCCAGCGACAGGGCTTCGGTCGGCAAGAGCGAGGATCCAAGCTAGCGCAGGATGCAGCGAAAGCCGATGTGGCTGGTCGAGGTGTCGATCGCCTCCGGCTGGCGGGCCGCCGGTCGAAAGCGCAGGCAGTAGCTCGCAGCACACAGATGCGAGCCGCCCTTGATGACTCGCCGGGGTATCTGGGCGCCGGCATGCCCGAGGTCATGGCTCGCCTGGGAGGACTTCTCACCCTGCACATCCGCGACGTCGAGGCTGGCTCGGGCCGGATCAAGACCCAGCCTGGCAAGTTCTCGATCGCCGGCGAGGGGCTCAACATCGGCAAGGACGGCGCCGAGCCGGTCACCGACGACTATCCGGGGCAGGCGCCGTGGGCGTTCGTCGGCGGTACCATCGAGCGCGCCGCGATCGATGTCAGCGGCGAGCCATTCGTCGATCTCGCCACCGAAGCGAGGCTTGCGTTCGCCAGAGATTGAGCGCAGGCGAGCGCATCCCGCCCGCCGAGCGTGTTGCCGTGTTCGACAACGACAGCGCGCTCTGGTGCGAGAAGCCGATGCCGATCGAGCTGACGCCTTGGCCCTAAGATTCTCTCATGCCCAACCTGCTGCGCAGGGTGGATTTGGCGGAGCTGCGCGCGTTCTGCGTCGCGGTCGAGCTTGGCAGCCTCGGCCGCGCTGCACGGCTGATGCGAGTAACCCAGCCGGCGCTCTCGAAGCGGATGCGCGAGCTGGAGCTGCTCGCCGGCACCCCGCTGCTCGCGCGCTCGGCGCGCGGCGTGCGACCGACGCCCGCCGGCGAGCGCCTGTACGCCGAGGCACGGCCGCTGCTAACCCAGGCCGAGCGCGTCGAGGAGATACTCGCGGGGCTGCGCCACGAGGGCGCGCCGATCCGCCTCGCCGCGGGCCACACGGTCGCGGAGTGCCTGCTGCCGCGGCTGCTCTCCGAATACCAGATGCGCCGCGGGCGACCGCTCGCGCTGGAGCTGATGGCCGCCAACTCGACCGTCGTCCACGACCTCGTCGGCGAGGGCCGCGCCGACTTCGGCGTGGCCGCGGCGGCTCCCGATGCCGCTCGCAACGCGCTCCTGCATGAGCGCGATCTCTGCGAGGACGAGGTGGTGGTCGCGATCTCACCCTCGCACCCCTGGGCTGCCGAGGAGTGCATCCCGCTGGCGGAGTTCCTCTCGACGCCGATGGTGATGCGAGACCCGCGCGCGAACACCCGCCGCGTCGTGGACGCGGTCCTGCGCGAACGCGGGCTGCGACTGGCGCCGCCGCTCACCGAGGTTGGATCGACGGGCGCGGCGGTGGCGGCGGCGATCACCGGCAGGGCCCCGGCGCTGCTCTCGCGCCTCGCGATCCCGCCCGAGGACGAGCACATGGTCGCGCGGCGGGTGCAGGGCCTGCGCTTTCGCCGGCGCTTCGTGATGCTCTGGAGCGCCCGGGATGCCCTGGGTCCTGACGTACGAGCCCTGATCGATCATCTCGCCTCCTCAGCCCATAACCTGGAGTTATCACTCCCGAGGTGATCTGAGCACTAGCAGCCGCTCATGGTTGAAGTTAGGGTGACCGCAATGAGGCTCCCCACGGTGGCCCGGCACGGTGGCAGCACGGCCGCGGTGCGCGCAATGTCCTCGACGAACCGTGAGCGCGTCAGATGATTGGCGCGCTCTCTGGCGGCGCGCTGCTCGCCAGCGCCCAGCAGACCTATCTCAACGACGCCGCCCAGATGCAGGCGCTCTCGTTCACCGTCCACATCCCCCTGGTCTGCTTCGGAATCGCGCTGCCCAGCATGATCGTCTTCGTCGAGTGGCTGCACCTGCGCACCGGCGAAGAGGTCTACCGCACGATCGCCAGGCGCTGGACGCGCATCATGGCGGCCCTGTTCGCGATCGGCGTGATCACAGGCACGATCCTCAGCTTCGAGATGGGGATGCTCTGGCCGGGGTTCATGTCGAGCTTCGGTGGTGTCTTCGGGCTTGGCTTCGCAATCGAGGGCTTCTCCTTCTTTCTGGAGGCGATCTTCATCGGCATCTACGTCTACGGCTGGGGGCGTCTCTCCCCACGCGCGCACCTGCTCAGCGGCATCCCGATCGTGATCGCGGGCTTCACCGGGTCGCTGATGGTGATCTCGGTCAACGCCTGGATGCAGCACCCCTCCGGCTTTAGGCTCGCGCACGGGCACGCCATCGACGTGCATCCGCTCGCGGCGCTGTTCGGCAACAGCTTTCTGTGGAACGAGCTGATCCACATGTACCTCGCGGCCTACATCGTCGCCGGCTTCCTCCTCGCAACCCCCTACGCAATCGCGCGTCTGCGCGGCAGATGGGGACGCTACGAGCGTACCGCGTGCGCGATACCGCTCACGATCGCCGCCGTCGTTTCCCCGATTCAGATCCTGATCGGAGATTGGGCGGCACGCGACGTGGCCACCGAGCAGCCGACGAAGCTGGCCGCGATGGAGGGCCTTGCCAGGACCACGAAGGGCGCGTCCGAGCACCTGCTCGGCTGGTATGTGAACGGCCAGGTGAGGTTCGGAATCGGGATCCCGGACATGCTCTCGCTGCTTGCCTTCCACAATCCCAACGCAAAGGTCCAGGGCCTCGACGCGGTGCCGATCAGCCAGCGCCCGCCGGTCAACATCGAGCGAGTCTCCTTCCAGCTGATGGTCATGATCGGAACGGGGCTCGCGGCGCTCGGCGCGCTGTTCCTGTTCTTCCGCTACCGCCAGCGGCGCATGCCCCCTGCGCCGTGGTTCTACCTGCTGGTCGCGATCGCCGGGCCGGCCTCGGTGGTCGCGCTGATCGCCGGCTGGATGGTGACCGAGATCGGCCGCCAGCCGTGGGTCGTCTACCGGGTGATGACCACCGCCGAAGCGGTCACCCGCGCACGCGGCGTGCCGGTCGGATACGGAGCGCTGGCCGCCGCTTACCTGATTGTGGGCTGTGGGGTGATCTGGGTCCTGCGCCGTCTGGCCAGGGCGCCGCTGCCCAGCCTTGGCGAGCACATCGCCAGCGAGGCCACACTCGGAGCACACTGAGGATGCACCTCTACGACATCCCCATGATCTGCGTGCTGATCGGCGTTGCGCTCTATGGGGTACTGGGCGGCGCCGACTTCGGCGCCGGCTTCTGGCAGCTGAGCACGATCCTGCTGCTGGGCCGCTCGGATCGGGCGCGGCAGCGCACGCAGCAGATCAGAGAGCACGCCCACCACTCGATGGGGCCGGTGTGGGAGGCCAACCACGTGTGGCTGATCTTCGTGCTGACCGTGACCTGGACCGCCTACCCGACCGCGTTCGGATCGATCGCCTCAACGTTGGCGGTGCCGCTGTTCATCGCCGGACTCGGAGTGGTCTTCCGTGGCACCGCCTACGCACTGCGAGCGGGTACCTCGAAGACCTCCGAGCTTGGCCTGATCGACACGATCTTCTCACTCTCCTCGATCCTCACGCCGTTCGCGCTCGGGGCGATGGTCGGTGCAATCGCCTCGGAACGGGTGCCGGTCGGCAACGCGAGCGGGCACCTTTTCTCCAGCTGGCTGAACCCGATCTCGATCCTGATCGGCGTGCTCGCCGTCGCCTTCTCCGCCTACATGGCCGCTGTCTACCTGGCCGCGGACGCCGCCCGCCACGGCGAGGCAGAGATGGTCGGGCAGTTCAGAGCTCGCGCCCTGCTCGCCGGCGCAGTCGCGGGCGTGGTCGCGATCGCCGGCCTGCCGGTGCTTCATTCCGACGCGCACCGCATCTTCGAGCGGCTCGTGGACGGCCCCGGCCTGGTTGGCCTCACGATCTCGGTGCTCGGCGGGATCGCGACGCTCGCGCTGGTGGCGCGCAGCCATTTCGCGGCGGCACGCATCTCCTCCGCTTTGGCGGTCGTGGGCGTGATAGCCGGCTGGGCGCTAGCCCAGCAGCCAATCTTCCTCCCCCACCTGACGATCCAGCAGGCCGCCGCCCCCCGCGAATCGTTGATCGTGCTCCTGGTCGCGATCGTAATGGGCGCAGTGATCCTCTTCCCCTCCCTGGGCCTACTCTTCAGCCTTCTGCTGCGTGGGCGCTTCGATGCCTCCGGCGAGGCAGGTGAAAGCCAGCAGCGCCCCGGACTCGCTCTCATCGGCAGCTCCTCGCACGCCCTCTGCGCCCGCATCTCGATCGCTGGCCTGCTCGGCGGCCTTGGCTTCCTCACAGTCGCAGAAGCGCCCTGGGCGCACGGCGTCGGCGTCGGCTGTCTGTTCGCCTGCATGATCTTCGCCTTCCTCGCGGTGGACCCGGCGCGGATGGCAAAGCTGGAGCCGGAGGAGCCGCTCAAGCCGTTGCGGCTGCCTGGATTGCGGCGCAACGGGCGACCTTGAGGTCGCTCAGCGAAGAGATCTGCGGGCGATCAGAGCCAGATCGCGATGCAACGGCCTCACGCTGTGTCCGGTACCAAATCCATGAGACATCCGGGTCTGCCGCATTTGGGCTATGGATCCTCGCTTCCGAGGACTCGCACGGGCGCGGCCGCATCAGGACGCGCCTCCATCGTCGCCACCAGGAGACCGCCGATGGCTCCGGCTAGTCCGGCAATAACGGGTGTCAAGAGAACCGCAGCAAGGGTGCGGGAAAGAGACGGCAAAGTCCCAACCAGGCTGGCTGCAACGGCGACAACGGCTACCGGCATTGCCGTTCTATACACCGCCTCGGAGACTCCGGCCCTCCAACGACTGAAGGCAAGGACAATCACGAGCGCCGCAAGTAGCTGGGTTGCCAAGGTGAAGAACCCATTCAGACGACTGAACCAAACAGGCAGTTCGCTGGGTGATGGCGGCTTCCCGCGTGGTGGCATACTCTTGCGCAAAGCCGCCAGGTCTAGGTTCGCCTCACTCTGATCTCTACTCGAGGACTGATTCATGAGGTGCGAGATTCTGTTTATTCTCGGAGTCGCCGCCGCGAGCGCGCGCCACCAGCGCACTTCGGCTCGTTCATATATGGCTTCGCGCTCAGAGTGATAGTGAGACTGCACTACCGCCAGCGCCCCTCCATAGCCAACCAATGCGACGATGACACAGGATAGAGGTATCCATGCAATGCGACTTGGCTTTGAGCGATCATCTTTCACCTTATCTAGCCAGTAGCAGCGAAAAGCCAGCGCCACAACGCAGAGCCAGAAGGCGGCCTCTCCACCGAAAAATACACCGGGATCTATCATCACTATCCATATCGCCCAGCTAACACCAAGAGAGCATGCGAGCAGAATCGAACGCGCATTGACGGTGGCCCGGTGTAGCGGTTTATGCATGTCACCTAATTGTATACGTGGGTTGGGCGTCGTTGGGTCAGCCAGCGCCCAGAGCTGGGGGCCTTCCGGTACTTCGGCTGCCGTATCTATCAGCAGCCGATCGACCCATGCGCGGACTTCTGCAACGATCTGCTTCGCATCAGCCCGGTCCAATCGCTCGTCTAGCAAGTCGTCGTAGCGAAACTCGACGGCCCACGGCACAAAGGCACGCACGGCATCCCAGACACCGGCAGGGCCACATCCGCGTCGCGCAGCCGCGCCACAAGGTCCCCTAGGTCGTGGATTCGTGGTGGAGCAATCCCAGCGCAGGCCAAAGCGGCTTTCAGCAGCTTTCCAAGCGCCTGCTGAGCATGGACCTGATGAGATCGCCAGGGACGTCTGGATCGTCGGCGAGCTTCTCAATGGCTATAGCATCACTACGCGCCGCTCGGCCCATGCGGACCGCAAGCGCGTGCAGGTCATGTTCGGCGAGGACACGGCCTTCTCGTAGGGCATCGTGGAGCATGGGCCGGATCGTAGCGGCCGTGGCTCAGGGCGACGGCTCGGCGATCCACAGCGTGCGCACTCCAAGCAGCTCGCCAAGACGCTCGAAGTGATGGTCGTAATGCAGCACATCCAGGCCCGAGCGCTGCGCCGCCAACGCGACTGTCAGGTCGGTCAAGGGCAGCCTGTGCGCGCCGTGAGAGCCAGCGCCCGCCAACTCCCGCATCGTAGAGAGCACCCCCCGCTGGACAGCGCGGTCAACCGCGATCTCCCGGAGGCCATCGAGCGTCCTATCCAGGGCGAGGATCCTCTCCAGGCTGGGTGCGTCGACGGTCAGCTCGTAGCGCACCGGCCAACACCACGAGACGTCGCCACGCTCAACCGCAGCGAACAGCAGCGTCCGTGCCTTGGGAATGCGCCGCGCAGCCATCCACGCAGAGGTGTCGGCGAGCACCGCGGTCTCGCCATCCCATAGATCGACGCTCACTCGCTGCTCAAAGACGAATTAAGTCGATCGATCTCTTCCAGGCTCAGGCCGGGCCCATCTCGGTCCATCGCAGCAAACAAAGCCTCGATCGCCTCACGGCGATCACGACCGGCCTGCAACGCGGCCTGTGCCCCGAGGACCGCGAGCCGCCGCACCAAGGTCGCATCGCCCTCACGCGTACCCGTGGTCGCGCGCACGCGCTCCAGAGCCAACCCCAGATCAGGGTCAGCCGTCACAGCAATTCTTCGATACTTGCTCGGCATATAATTAAGTGTAGCTCGTAGGGGTAGCTCCTACGAGGACATCCTTCAGGACCTGCACCCGATACTGGCTATAGAACCCAGCGTGTCCTCGCTCAGATAGACGATGCGCGTCGACCGGGCAGCCTCACCGCCGGCCGGCGGCGGCTGTTCGAAGCGAACGCGGTGGTTGGCGATGACATGGGCAATGCGGTCCTTGGAAATCCGATGGCGGGTCGCCGAGCGTGCGAAGCGAGCCCTGTCGTGAGCCTTCACTCCAGCAGTTTTGTCAGACATAAGTGCCATGTGCGATGCGGCCCCACCGGGGAGCCAGGGACAAGCTTTCTTGAGCCGATCTCGATGATGGCTGCGGCTTGGGATGGCTTGCGCGTCAGCTCTGGTCGAGCACGCTCACGCCGCAGGCGGCCGCGAACAGGCCGGCGTTGGCCAGCACGTCGGGCCACGGCATCGCGACCCCTCGCAGAGCCGCGACGCCACGAAGGTCCCCGAGCGCGCATCCGCGCATCTCGACCGCCTCGAACCTCGCGCCGCTGAGGTCGGCCCCGGTCAGGTCGCAGTCCTCAAATGCAACGGCGCGCAACCTTGCCCCCTGGAAGTCCGCCTGAGCGAGGTTGCAACCGACAAATCGCACGCGCTCCATCTGGGCCAGAGCAAGCGCGAGCAGATCCGCGCGGCAGTCCTCGAGGCTGAGATCGCTCAACCTCGCCTCGCTGAGGTTGCAGCCCGTCAGACGGCCCCCGTGGAGCTCAACTCGACGCATCGTCCCGCCGCGCGCGTCGAGGTTGGCCAGGTCGCAGTCATGCAAGGCGCAGTCGAGCAACAGCAGGCCCGGCCGGGACTCGCCCGCCAGCGAGATCCCCGCAAGGCGTGCTTCGACGATCCGCGTGAGCGACAGATCGGGATCCTCCGGCAGGGGCGGAAGGTCAGGCGGATCAGGACGCATCGCCGTCTGGGCGCACTGGCCCACGAGGCCGCTTGACCTCTCGCAGCGACTTCTGCGCCTTGCGCGCCGAGCGGAGCGCTTCGCGGCCCGCCCGAGCCGCCTCGCGCGCGGCCTCGCGGCCGGCAGCCGGATCTGGCTGCGCGCCCAGGCGCTTGCCTGCCCTTCGTCCGCGCTTGCGCGCCTGCTCCTGCGTGCGCAGCTCGCGCCAGGCGATGCGGGCGTGGCTCAGCGCCTCGGCGACCTGTGCGCGCGCCTGCTCAGCAGCCTTCGCCGCCTCCTGCAGCTGACGGCGACTGCGGTCGCCCTGCACCAGCAGGTCGAGCGACCACATCCCCACCTCGAGTACGCGCGCCCCGCGATCGACGTCGGCCAGCACGGCGTCGCGCAGCTGCCCGCCGCGCAGCCCTTCCTCGACGCGGCGCACCTGCGCCTCCATGGCGATCTCCTGGAGGCCGACGAGCGCGAGCGCCGCAACCCGCGGCTCGGGATCGCGTGGATCGACCTGCGCCGCGCGTGCAAGCTCCTCGGCGGCGACTGAGATCAGGCGCTCCTGGATGCCGCGCCATGCGGCTCGCAGCGCAGGCGTGGCGCGGACCATCTCGGCGAACGCCGGCAGCATCTTGTCTGCATCGTCTCCAAGCACGAACTCGAACTGCTCGATGTCGCGCCTGATCTCGGCCACGACCGCCTGCGTCGGCGACTGCCCGGGCACGCGCCGGCGCAGGGCCGCGGCGAGGCGTTCGATCGCCGCGTCTGCGGTGTCGAAGACCATCGCCTCCTTCGTCGGGAAGTAGTTGTAGATCGTCTTCTCCGAGACTCCAACGACCTCGGCGACGTCGGCGACCCGCACCCGCTCGAAGCCCCGAGCAATGAAGAGCGCCGTCGCCACGTCTGAGATGCGCTGGCGCGTCAGGCGCTTCTTGCGTTCGCGCAGTCCCTCCTCTGGACGGCGCCGAGACTGCCACTCCTCCTGGGCGTTGCGCGCGCGGGCAAGTATCGTCACGAGCTCCCCGCCCAGCTCGTTCACGAGCGCCGGCGGCAGGCGATCCTCAAGCCCTCCCGCGCCCAGGTCCCGGGCGCCATCGTCCAGCTCGTCGATCGAGGCGTCGATCGCCATGTCATCCAGCATACCGCGTCTTGCAGTTGCAGAAATTTTTCAGTCACTGTATAGTTGTTTCCTATGAGCCAGAAAGCCGACATTCCTCCAGCCATCGAGGCCACCGGCCTCGTCAAGCGCTTCGGCAGCTTCACGGCCGTCGACGGGCTGGACCTGCGCGTGCAGACTGGCACGGTGGTCTCGCTGCTCGGACCCAATGGTGCGGGCAAGACCACGATGGTGCGAATGCTCGCAACGCTCGCGCGACCGGACGCCGGGCGGGCCTTGGTCGCCGGCCATGACGTGCTCACCGAAGCCGAGCAGGTGAGAAACCTCATCTCCCTCACCGGCCAATTCGCCGCGCTCGACAAGTACCTCACCGCGCGCGAGAACCTCATCCTGATGGCCAGACTGCGAGGACGCGGCCGGCGCAGCGCCCGCGCCGCGACCGAGCAGCTGATCGAGCGCTTCGACATCGGCGAGTTCCGCGACCGGCTCGTCAAGAACCTCTCAGGCGGCCAGCGCCGCCGGGTCGATCTGGCCGCGAGCCTGATCGACCCGCCTCAGCTGCTCGTACTGGACGAGCCCACGACCGGCCTTGACCCACGCAGCCGCCAGGTCGTCTGGTCGACGATCAGGGAGCTGGTCGCCGACGGGATCACGCTGCTGCTGACCACCCAGTACTTGGAGGAGGCCGACGCGCTCGCCGACCGGGTCGTGCTGATAGACCGCGGCCGCGAGGTCGCCGCTGGCACGCCCGCGCAGCTGAAGGCCCAGGTCGGCCAGCAGCGCGTCGACGTCGTGGCAGCGGAGAACTCGACGCTCGCGGGCCTTGCCGACGCACTCGGCGAGCGCTTCGAGATCAGCGTCTCCGCGGAGCAGCGCATGATCTCAATCGCCGCGCCCGATGAGGTCGCCGACCTCGCGCGCGTCGCCGCCGCCGTGCGCGACAGCGGCCTGCCGGTGGACGAGGTCGCACTGCGGCGCCCGACGCTCGACGACGCCTTCCTGGCCCTCACCGGCCACGTCGCCCATGGCGATCGGGACGAGCAAGCCCCCGACCAAGACGACCAGAGAGCCAGGGAGATCGCCGTATGAGCGTCACCGCATCCGCCGCAAGCACCGGGCTGCAGGCTTCCCAGCGGCGCCCCGCCCCGCTGCGCTTCGTACGCGACTGCCTGCTGCTGACCGCGCGCAGCCTGCGCTCGATCCCGCGCGTGCCCGAGCGCCTGCTCGACGTCACGATCCAGCCGATCGTCTTCATCCTGCTGTTCCTCTACGTCTTCGGCTCGGCGATCCATGTGCCGGGGATCAGCTACAAGGACTATCTCTTTCCCGGCATCATCGGCCAGTCGCTGGCCTTCAGCTTGATCGGCGCCGGAGTGGCGACCTCCAACGATTTGCGCGAGGGTGTGATCGACCGCTTCCGCTCGTTGCCGATCAACCGGCTGGCAATCCTCACAAGCCAGGTGCTCGGCCAGTTCTGCGAGGCGCTGCTCGGGATGGTGATCGTGGTCTGCTTCGGCCTGATCCTCGGCTGGGAACCGCATCTCACCGTCGGCCACGGCATCGAGCTGGCGGCGCTGCTGCTGCTCGGGCAGTTCACCTTCACCTGGGCCGGCGTCTTCTTCGGGATGTTGGTGCGCTCCTCTGATGCGATGCAGGGCGTCGGCTTCATCGTGATCTTCCCGCTCAGCTTCATGGCGGGCACCTTCGTGCCGATCGCCGGCATGGACGCGGTGCCACGAGCGATCGCCCAATGGGACCCGATCTCGGCGCTCGTGGCAGCCGTGCGCAACCTCACGCAGGGCACCGTCTCCACCGGCTCATGGCAGCTCGAGCACCCCGAGATCGCGATGGTGCTCTGGTGCATTCTGATCCTGGCGATCTGCGTGCCCCTCGCCCTACGGCGCTTCAACCGCACACTCGCCCAATGAGCGCCGCCGGCTCAGCGCGCTGAGATCACCTTCAGTACCGGCGCGGTCGTGGACCTGCTGGCCACCAGCCCGAGCGGAGCCCAGATTTCAGGCATTCACACGACCACCGCGCACTCAGCCCAGGGCTCGTACAACGACGACGCGGGTGATCGTCACCGCCGCGGCCCGTTGCGGTATGAGCGTGATCTTCACCGTCAATGCCAGGCGCCGGCGCCGGCGCAGCGCAGCCCTTCCCTTGGCGCTGATGGGCACGGAGAAGGACACGCTGCCCGCCTTCAACGACGAGCGCACGAGCCGCCCGACGCGCACCCGCTTGGAGCGCATGGAGTGCCCCGGCTCGGCAAGCGAGGCGGCGGCGGCAAACAGGCCGACTTCCAGCCGCCCTCCGGAGGCGACCTGCGACAGTTTGATCGACCCGTGCACCGTCGATCCGCGCTGGCTGCCAGCGAGCTCGAGCGCCTTGGATCCCCCGTCCAAAGGCGAGCCATGGCTGGTTTCGCTCGGCGCCGCGGGGGACGTTGTCGTGGAGGTGGCCTGTGTCGTGGTCGTCGTGGTGGAAGTTGTGCCGGTGCTGGCCGCTTCGACCACGATGTCGTATTTGGTGTAGTTCTCGTAGGCGTCCTTGAAGAGGGTCGAGCTTTCGAACTTGTAGGTCCCCGGCTGTTCGAACTTGCATGTGCCTTCCCATTTGCTCACGGCGCTCGCAGGCACGCCGGAGCAAGCTGGCACCGAGCCCGTCCATGCAACGGCCGCCGGGGTGTTCGCGTTATCGGCGAACTTGACCTCGCCGCCGGCGACGATCGTGACCTTGCTCGCGGGGTTCGGCATGCCCCCCGAGCCTGAGGTTGCCCAGCACGGCCAGTCATTTTCGACGCAGTTTTCGTTGACTTCGAGCTTCGCTTCGGACGGCGCGGCAGCCAGGGCGGGTAGTACGGCCACCACCGCCGCCCCCATCAGCGCGGCGCAGGCGAAAAGCAAAAGCGTGACCGGCCTCATCGTGAACCCACCCTTTCTCGTGCTGGATATCCTTGTGCAGTCGCAGGGCGCCGTGCGTGGTGCGGCGGCGCCCCGGCTCGTCATTCCCTAAGGACTCCCGCGCGCAGAGATCCTTCCATCCGCGCTTTGCCGTGTACGCCGGCCTCTGGAAGGTTCCCGGCGCGGCGGCGTCTATAGGTAGAGATGACAGTCACGCGTCCGAGCACCTCGACATTCGGAGGAACCATGAAGCGAGCCTACTTTTTCCTGGCCATCGCCTTGGCGAGCGCGGCAAGCGCTGCGACGGCCGCCAGCGCACAGAGCAACCATCCAGCCGCGCGCTCGAGCAGCGCTGCCACGGTGCAGCTACGCCACACCAGCCTCGGCAACATCCTCGTCAGCAGCTCGGGTCGCACGCTTTATGAGTTCACGAGGGATCACGCCCACAAGAGCAGCTGCGCGGCGATTCGCGGCTGCTCGCCAGTATGGCCTTCACTGAAGGCAAGCAGTCGCCCGACGGCCGGCTCGGGTGTCAAGGCCTCGCTTCTGTCCACGACCAGTGGCAATCAGGTCACCTATGCCGGCCACCCGCTCTACACCTACAGCGGAGACCGCGGCCCAGGGAAGACCTCCTACGTCGGCGCAAAGGAGTTCGGCGGCACGTGGTACGCGATCAACGCCGCCGGAGGCACTGTGAAGTAGCCCTGGCCCTGAGGACTCGGCGCCGGTGTGCTCGGGCGCCGAGCGGCGCCTACCGTCGGTGCTGGTCGGCGTGCATCGCGTTTCGCGTGATCTTCGCTTTGGTGGTCTAGCTTTCCAGCGTGTGCGCGAGGTGCGAGGCGGGTTCAGACCGCTGCGGCGGCACGGAGCGGGGCAGTTGCACTTCGTCCGCCTGAGCCATCGCGTCGTACGCGGCGTCGCTGGTGCCAAGGAAGCGCTCCTCGCGAATCCAGGGCCTTGCGAGCATTGGATCGTCGCTCTCGATCTCGCGGGCAAGCCTGTGCCCGTCGAAGATGGCATCCGCGACCTGCTGTCTCGGCGCAAGGCAATCGCCAACGCGGTAGACGCCCCTCACGTCTGCATCCGCCCACTCGTCTGAGCGAGCTCTCAGCTGACGATACAGCTGCGCATTGGGGAGCCGCATCGTCGCCAGCACCACCGCATCGGCGTCCCATTCTCTCTCCTTGCGAGGAAATTGGCGCAACACGCCGCGTACCGCGCCCGCCTGCACCGCGGTCATGGTGTGGCCTGTCCAGATCTCCACTCCAAGCTCGTGCAGCAACGGGACCATCATCTGGTCCTCGCCCGTGTATTGCATGTAAGCGCCGGCCTTCTCCAGTGGCGTGACGTAGACGACCTGCCTACCTTCGCGCGCGAGGCGCTCGGCGAGGCTGACGCCGATGAAATAGCCCTCCACGTCATACACCAGCACACGGTCTCCAGGGGGCTGCTTGCCTTGCACCATGATCTGCTCCGGCGTGAGGACGTGCGGCAGAGCGGCATCTGCGCCGGCTATCGGGGTGCGACTCACAGCGTTGAGCCCGTCCTTGGCCCAATTGGCACCGGTTGCAACCACAACCAGATGCGCCCCATAGTCGAGCACATCATCTGCGCTCAACTGCTTCTTCGAGACGATCGTGAGGTTGCGGAGCTTTTCTGCAACCGGCCCTGCGCAACCTCACGCAAGGCACCGTCTCCAGCGGCTCATGGCAGCTCGAGCACCCCGAGATCGCGATGGTGCTCTGGTGCTCTGGTGCTCTGGTGCTGGTGCATTCTGATCCTGGCGATCTGCGTGCCCCTCGCCCTACGGCGCTTCAACCGCACACCCGCCCAGTGAGCGCCGCCGCCTCAGCCTGCTGAGAGAACATGCCAGGTGCCGCCAAAGCTGTGGATGCCCTGACCATTGGTCTGGCCTTTTGCGTGGTCCCCGAAGTAGTGATAGAGCGGAGAGCCGTTCAGCGTCACCTGCAGCGTGCCGTTGCGATGCAGCAGCCCGAGATGCCCGTGCAGGCCCGCGCCGGCGCTCAGTTTGGTGCTGGTCGAGCGCACGGTCAGCGGCGGCCAGAATTTCAGGCATTCGCTGGTCTTGCACAGCAGGTGGCGGGTCGTCTCTGGGGAGAGCGCGTAGAGGGTACGCCCCTGCACATCGACCCCGATCCTTCCCAGTTTGCTCGACCCGGCCTTCACCGTCGCGCCACCGGAGGCAAGTGCCATCCCCGCAAGCGAGGCGGCCAGCACGAGTGCCAGCACCGCGGCGGCTGCAGGCAGCGCAGGGCGCCGGCGGCGCCCGCGCGGCTCCTTGATTTCGTTCTCGGCACGGCTCATCGAATCTCCCTTCGGTGTGAGTGAAAGAGGCTCTCACGACCCCAGACGTCGCCTGGCGGGAGAACCTTCCACCTCTCGACCCGCGCCCTCCAGCTCCACCCGCAGGGCACGGGCAAGATCTCAGCGCAAGAGGTTCAAGTCGCCGTCGTCGCAATGCCGAAAATCACCCGCGGAAGGCGTCGCCGCTCCCAGGCAGACGCCTCCCGCGGACTTCCATCCCTCTCCAGCCGGCGCCAGCCGACGCCGACGGCTCTGCACTGAGCGCCTCGCCATCCGGCGCCTGCGGCATCCACGACCCCGGCGACCTCACTTTGCCGGCCATCTCCACAGATGCGTGGAATGGAACAGGCGATCGTGCTGGTATTGGTGAACCAGATAGGTGAACGCCGGCCGGCTCTGAGGTGCATCGGACTCTCCTTCCCGCGGGATGGCTTGCGCATCAGCGCTGCAAATTGGCTTCGCTTGCGCCTTCATCCATCGAGACGCCACCGTTCGGCAATACATTTCAGGCGCCGGCGAATGTTTTTCATCTCGGTTCCCCGGCCCGCACAGAGGTGCGATTGCTAGAGTCCTCCCCCATGGACTCGCTGTCCGCGCGCCGGCGGGAGCTCTGATGCCTCGGCTGGATCCGCGGTCGCTGCCGCGGCACACCGACCGCCTCTACCGCGCGGCATGGGCTCTCTGCGGGTCGCGGGAGGACGCCGAGGATCTCGTGCAGGAAACCTTCGCTCGCGTGCTCGCCCGCCCGCGCTCGCTGCACGGCCAGGACGAGCTCGCATACCTGATGCGAGTGCTGCGCAACACCTTCTTCACGCAGCGGCGCACCGCCTCACGTCGTCCGCAGGTGGCCGCCACCGCGCTCGATGATATGCAGACGATCGACCACAGCGGTGCCGAGCGCCCTGAGGAGGCCGCTCAGATGCGGGAGGTCTTCGCGACGATCTCGGCGCTCTCCGAACACCACCGGCTCGCGCTCATAGCCGTCGACATCATCGGTCTCTCCTACCGCGAGGCCGCCGAGGTGCTGGACACGAAGGAGCAGACGCTCGCCGTGAGGCTCTTTCGAGCGCGCGAGCAGCTGGCCCGCGAGCTGAGGCGCGAGGAGCCGGTGCCGCAGCCCAAAGAACAGCTTCGCCCGAAGGGAAGATCAGGCGCCGATCGGGCGTCTTACTCAGTGGTGGTGAGAGATGGATCGCGATAGCCCAGACATTCAGGCTCAGCTTGCAGCGCTTGCCGACGGGACGCTAGAACCCGGCGAGCGCCAGCAGCTGCTGGCGCAGATCGACAGCTCCAGCGAGCTCGGCGAGGACGCCGAGGCTCAGCGGCATGCCGTCGCGATCATGAGCTCGCTGGAGAGCGTCCGGGCGCCCGCCGAGCTGCATCGCTCGGTGCAGACGCTCGTGGCCGGCGCCACGCGCCGCAGACGCCCCCGTCGCCGGCTTGCCCTGCGCCTCGCCGTGCCGGGGACATTGGCAGCGGCTGCCGTGGCGGCGCTCCTGATCGCGCTCACGGCGGGCGGCTCCGGCGAGCCCACGCTGCTGAGGGCAGCCGACGTGGCGCTCGCTCGAGCAACGCTTCCGGC
This sequence comes from uncultured Actinomycetota bacterium, assembly GCA_963790265.1. Taxonomy (GTDB): domain Bacteria; phylum Actinomycetota; class Thermoleophilia; order Solirubrobacterales; family Solirubrobacteraceae; genus Palsa-744. The sequence goes on along the minus strand of CAWBNT010000001.1, from coordinate 739,921 downwards.
GCCTGCTCAGAGCGCCAGCAGGCAGTCGGAGCTCACGCGCTCGGTGGAAGGAATCGCCTACCCCTACTGGCAGGACAGCTTCGGCTGGCGCGCGACGGGAGCGCGCATGGACCGCCTCGGCGGTCGCAGGGTCACGACCGTCTTCTACATGCCGCAGGACACCGCGCATTCCGGCTCAGGACGCATCGGCTACGCGATCGTCGCCGGAGCCGCACTGCCGCTCCCGCGCGGCGGCACGGTAATCACGGACAGAGGCATCGCATTTCACCTGCTGAGCACTCACGGCGCGACCGTGCTCACATGGCGACGCGCCGGCCACACCTGCGTCCTGGCAGCCCGCGGCGTCAGCGGCGCGACGCTGGTCCATCTCGCCGCTTGGGAGTAGCGGCTCCCCTCAGGCGCTGTCCCCGACGTGCCTCACCGAGGCGCCTGATCCTCCGCAAACATCGGCTCGATTCCACGCGCGCGAGCCTCCCCGACGCTTACGATCTCACGCCCCATCGGCAGCAGCGAGATCGGGATCAGCTTGAAGTTGGCCAAGCCCAGCGGGATGCCGATGATCGTCAGGCACAGCAGGATGCCCGAGAACAGATGCCCAAGCGCCAGCCACCAACCACAAAGCAGGAACCAAAGAACATTGCCGACGCCTGAGGCAGCCCCCGCGTCCTCCCGCCTCACCACCGCCCTGCCAAATGGCCACAGCGAGAACGCGGCGATGCGCAACGAGGCAATCCCGAACGGGATCGTGACGATCAAGACGAAGCAGACCAGCGCAGCCACCGTGTAGCCGATGGCGATCCATAGGCCCGCGAAGAGCACCCAGATTATATTGAGCAGCACCCTCAACAGCAGACCCATTCCTTGCTTCCAAGCAGCGTACAGTCGCCTGAGCGAATGCGCAAGACCTCGCTGAGCGCGGCGCCGACCGAGCAGCCCACGAACAGGAGAGATGCAAGCCATGAGGGAGCCAGAGGTGTTCGTCCTTGCCGACCGCGAGCTGAGCCGGGTCGTGGGCGAGATCCGCGAGGACCAGTGGGAGATCGCGCTTCCGGAGAGTTTCGTCGTGCGACGCCTGGACCACACGCCGACGCTTCGGGAGATCGTGGGCTACCACGCCTATGACGACGCCTGGGTCCCTGACATGCTGGCCGGGCACACGATGACGGAGGTCGGCGTCGAGCAGTTCAAGGGCGACCTGTTGGGCGAGCAGCCGGCTCGCGCCTTCGCGGAGATCGTCGAGAGCGCCTGCGCCGCTGCGGAGGCGTGTGAGGATCTCGACCGGACCGTGCACTGCTCCTTCGGTGACTTCCCGGCCCGCCACTACTTCTGGCAGATCAACCAGTTCCGCACGCTGCGCGCACACGAAATCGCCAAGCTGATCGGCGTGGACGCCTCCCTTCCCGACGAGCTCGTACGGGACATCTGGGAGGAGCTCACTCCCCACGTCGAGGAGTGGCGCGCGATCGGCGTCTTCCCATCCGCCGTGCCGGTCGCCGAGGACGCGCCGCTGCTGGACCGGCTGCTTGGCATCGCCGGGCGGGAGCCCTACCACACCGCATAGCGGCCAGCGACATGTCGCCCAAGCCATACGGAGCCACACCCCCATGGCACTGAGCCGCGAGACGATTCTCGACCGTGTGCGGCGTGTGCCACCGGGCTTCGTGACCACCTATGGAGACCTCTCCCCCGGCGCCCCGCGTCACGCGGGACACGTTCTCTCGCAGGCGCCGCAGGACGTCCCCTGGTGGCGTGTGGTGCGCAGTGACGGCACGCTGCCCAAGGGGCAGGAGCAGCGCGCGCGCCTGCTGGCCGAGGACGTGCACATCGTGGGCGCGCGCGTCGTGATGGAGGATGCGCACATCCCCGGAGAGGCCATCCTCTAGCCACAGCCGGTTCGCGGCCTCACGGGCGCGCTGAGTCGCGCGGAGACTCTGCCACGGCATCTGCGAATCGACCGGCGATGCGCGCCAGGGCAGAGATCAGCTCCGGGGAGCCCTCGACGGTGAAATCGACGCCCGCCATCCCGATCCGAAAGGCCAGCCAGTCGAGGTCGTCGTCGCTCGTGCGATAAATGCACGTGCGCTCGTCGAGCGCCTCGATGCTCCCCCACCCCAGTGGCATGCGCTCGTGCAGACGCTCCGCGGGCGCCTGATAGGTGATGATCGCCTCGTAGCGATAGGTCAGCTTCCTGATGCTCGTGCGCACGAAGGCCGCGGGATCGCCGCCGGGGATCGTGCGTGCGCTGAAGCGGCGACCGGATGGACGCGCCTGGCTCACGCGATCGACGCGAAAGGTCCGCCAGGCGCCACGGTCCGGGTCAAAGGCCACCAGATACCAGCGCCGGCCGAGCGTCACCAGCGCATGAGGCTCCACCACGCGCCGTGTGCGCGCGCCCTCGCGCGCGCTGTAGGCAAAGCGCACGAGCTCGCAGTCGCGGCATGCGATCGCAAGCAGGGTGAGCGCCTGCGCGTCGACGGTCACCCCACCTACGGCAATAGGGGTGGAGGTGGCTGCGCTGAGTGCCCCCACGCGCCGGCGCAGCTGCGCCGGCAGCACCTGCTCCAGCTTCACCAATGCGCTCAGCGCCGTCTCCTCGATGCCGGCCACCGCGGAACGAGCGGCGGTCCGCAGACCGATCGCCACCGCGATCGCCTCCTCGTCATTCAGCAGCAGCGGAGGCATCGCGGCGCCTGCGCGCAGCCGGTAGCCGCCAGCAGGCCCGCTCACGGACTCGATCGGATAGCCGAGCTCACGCAGGCGCCCCACGTCGCGGCGCACAGTCCGCGAGGAGACCTCCAGACGATCCTGGAGCTCTCGTCCAGGCCACTCGCGCCGCGCCTGCAGCAATGAAAGCAGCGAGAGCAGTCTGCCCGCTGTCGTTGCCATCTCGCCCATGCGGTGGATCTTCTCGCAGATTGCGGCCAGAAGTTGGCCGCAATGCTCCTTAGCCTCCGTCGCGCCGGCCACCCAAGCCGCTCATCTGCAGCAAGCACCCCGGGCAGGCGATGCCAACTCACGAGCTGAAAGGACGAGACACATGGACTTCAAGATCGAGCTGATAGCGATACCTGTCACAGACGTTGACCGCGCGAAGGCGTTCTACGCCGATCAGGCCGGCTTCATCGCCGAACACGACCATCAGGTCGATGAGAACCTGCGCTTCGTGCAACTGACACCGCCCGGCTCCGCGTGCTCGATCACGATCGGCACCGGGATCACCGAGGCCGAGCCCGGCTCGGTGCGCGGGATCACGATGGTGGTGCAGGATGCAGCGGCCGCACGCGCGGAGCTGGCGGCTCGCGGGGTGCCGGTCAGCGACGTGCAGGAGTTCCCATGGGGCTCGTTCGTGTTCTTCGAGGACCCGGACGGCAACGCTTGGGCGTTGCAGCAGTTGCCTGTGCGGACGTGACATCTGCCTCAGGCGACATGCCGCCATATGTCCTCCGCGCGCGGCTTGCGTACGCATTCGGAGCTGAGATCAAATGATACGATCAATGGAGATGGCGCTTTGCAGCCGGGTCGCTCATGGTTGGTCTTACGGTGTCCTCCGAGGCTGAGGTGACGCCTGGGTGGACGCCGGTCCTGCCGGATGTGTTGCGCTGGCAGGACAGCTGCAACGTATATGCGGTCCTAGGCGACGAGGCAGCATTGATCATCGATGCCGGCACGGGCGAGTGGCTGGAGGAGGGGGCTCGCCATCTGCCGGTGCCGCCGGCAGCAGTGCTTCTCACGCACTACTTCCGCGATCACGCGGCCGGCGCGGCGTTGGCGGCGCGTGCCGGGATTCCTGTCTACGTGCCGGAGGGCGAGCGTGAGATCTTCCTCGATCCGGCCGAGCACTTCCGCAAGCGCGAGACATATCTGATCTACGACAACATCTGGGACCTGTTCGCGCCAGTGGAGCCGACTGCGGTCGCCGGGGTGCTGCGCGACTACGAGCAGCTCACGCTGGCGGGAATCGAGCTACGGGTGCTGCCCTTGCCAGGCGCAACGCCCACGCAGGTGGGGTTCGTGCTGCACACACCAAAGAGCGGGCGCACTGTCGCCTTCTGCGCAGAGACGATTCACTCGCCGGGACGCCTGCCACGCTTGGCGCCGCTGCAATACAACTACAACGACATCATCGGCGCGGTGAACGTGGCGTTCTCCGCTGACGTGCTACGCCAGCTCCATGTCGATGTGCTGCTTCCGAGCCTCGGCGACCCGATCGAGGAAGCGCCGAACGAGGCGCTACAGGCGCTGCATGAGAACCTGATCGCATATAGCTGGGATCACGCCCTGGAGCGTGCGGTTCTTGAGATCGCCGGCAACGATCGAGTCGAGCAGCTCTCAGCGTCGGTATGGCGCTCGACGCAAGCCAATGCTGCGAGCCACTTCATCATCGGCAACAGCGGACAGGCGCTGGCGATCGACTATGGCTATTGGTATGCCTCGGGCTCAGGCGCCTTGAACGCCGAGCTCGACCCATACCCGATCCTGATGCCGGGCTACTCCTTCCCAGAGCGACGGCGCCCGCTGCTGCACAGCCTCCAGCCGCTGCGCGAGCAGGCCGGCGTGGAGGAGATCGCCGCAATCATCACCACCCACTATCACGACGACCACGTGTGCGGCATCCCACTGTTGCAGCGCCTGCAAGGGACGCCGTGCTGGGCGCCCGCCAACTTCGCCCGTCTGCTCGCCGAGCCAGCAGCGCACCGGTTGCCCTGCACGTGGCCGCAGCCGATCCGGGTGGACCGCACGCTTGCGCTCGAGGAGCCACTCGACTGGGACGGAATTCGCTTTCACCTCGCGCCGATGAGCGGCCACACGCGCTTCTCGGCTCTGATCGGATGGGAGGTGGACGGCATCCGCTATCTCCACGCCGGGGATCAGTACGCCCCAATCGAAGGCGATCGTTCGTCGCCCACACCGCGAGAGACTTCGTTCGACTCCAATTACGTCTACCGCAACGGCGCCTTCCTGCATTCCTATCGCGAGAGCGCGGAGTGGATCACCGCCTTTCGTCCTGATGTCGTGCTCGGCGGCCATTGGGCCTCCATGCAGACCGACGAGCGCTACTTCGAGCGACTCGCCGACTACGGACGCGAGTTCGAAGAGCGCCACCGGCGCGTGATGGCGCTCGGAGACGCAGAGCCGCACTTCGGGCTCGACAGCATGACCGGCTGGATCTGGCCCTACCGCGTCCAGCTGCCCGCTCCGCAGGCGATCGAGTTCGAGGTCACCGTTCGCAATCCGCTGCCGACCGACGCCGTCCTGCACCTGCGCATGTCCGGCCCATCCGCCTGGCAGGGCTCGATCGCCGAGCTGCAGGCGAAGGGTCGCCAGGAGATCAGCACGCGCATGAGCATCACCCCGAGCGGCCCTTGCCGACGCCAACCCGTCACCGTCGAGCTGCACGCCGATGGACGCCCATTCGGGCAGATCCTCGAGGCGCTCGTGACGGTAGAGGGCGAGGCGTGACAGACGACCCGTTCGCAACGTTGGCCCGTAACGGCGGGTGACGCTCGCACCGTTGCCAGCGCTGCGGCGCGCAAATCGACGCGGGTGCGACCTCGGCGTCGCTTCCTGACGCCACGCAGCGAGCCGGCCACCCTGCAGCTGCAGCCGGAGCGCCCGCTCTCCACTACCTCGCGTGCGCGCGGGCCAGACGATGCAGATCGACGTCGGCATCGGCCAGATCGGCGTCGAGTCGCACACCGCGCCCGATGAGTAGTTGGGCTGCGCGGATGGTTCGCGCCACGCCTGTGCCGATCGAGAGCCCACAAGCCGCCTGCAGGCGGCCGCCGCGGACCCCAAGGAACACGACGCCGGCACCCGCATCGGGGCTGCCGCGGCGAACGACCTCCAGGCCAGCGAAGCCGAACCCCGTCGCCTGCAGGTGCAACTCGTGCTGGTCGGACCACATCCAGGGGATCTCTCGATATGGCTCATCCCGCCCCAGCATGCTCGCCGCCGCGTGACGGCCCTGCTGCTGAGCCGGCCCCCACTGCTCGATCCGCACGTGGCGGCCCACTCCCGTATGCCAGACACGAGCGACGTCGCCGGCGGCGAAGATCTGCTCGTCGCTCGTGCGCAGGCGCTCGTCGACCACGATGCCGTCCTCGACAGCCAAGCCCGCGCTCTGAGCCAGCTCGGTCCGTGGGATCGCGCCCACGCCGACGACCACGACATCCGCGGGGATGTGCTCGTCGTCTTCGAGCACCACCTGCCGAACACGCCCAGAGGAGCCTTCAAAGCCCACCGGATGCACGTCTGTTCTTATCCTCACGCCTCGCGCTTCGTGGAGCTCCCGAAGCAGCGCCGCGAAGCTCGCGGGCACCATCCGCCCCATGAGCTCTGGCGCGGCCTCGAGCACGGTCGCGCTCAGCCCGAGCGCGGCAGCGCTGGCCGCAACCTCAAGGCCGATGACGCCGCCTCCGAGCAGAACGACGCGGCGTCCAGGCCGCAAGTCTGAACGCAGCGCCCTGGCGTCCTCGAGCTCGCGCAGATGATGTATGCCGCCAAGCTCTGCTCCGGGGAGGCGCAAGCGTCGAGGCGCCGCGCCCGTGGCGAGCAGCAGCTGGTCATATCCCACCTGCCTGCCTTCGGCCGTGAGAAGCGTTTGCCGGTATGTGTCGATGGCGCTGACCGCGACCCCCAGATCGAGCGCGATGTTCATCTTGACGAGTGCCGAAGGAGGCCGGAGCGCTGGCGGGCTCGCGAGATCGTGTTTGTCCAGAAAGCGCTTCGATAGCGCAGGGCGCTCATACGGGCTCGCCGCCTCGGCTCCAAGCACCGTGACCGTGCCCTCATATCCCTGGTCTCGCAGGGCCTCCGCAGCCGAGAGGCCGGCGACACCTGCGCCGACGATCACGATCATCGATCTAACAAGATGAGAACTCGTCCGGCCTCAACCGTTACGGGATAGATGCGCAGGTCAATGCAGGCCGGCGCGCGCTTTGCTGCGCCGGTCCTGTAGTCGAAGCGCCCGTTGTGCTTCGGGCACTCGATCATCTCACCCACCACCAGGCCGTCGGCCAGATGAGCGTGCTCGTGCGTGCAGATCCCGTCTGTGGCATGAAACGTGCCCTCAGGGCTGCGGTAGATTGCGATCGCCCGACCTTCGTGTTCGAAGCCCAGCACGTCCCCCTCATCGACGTCGTCGACGCCACACGCGTCGATCCACCCATCGGTCATGACTCGAAGACCACCTGGTGCAACTCAGGGCGAAACGGTCTCGCCGAGGAGGGAAGCTTCCGCTTGACGTAATGATCGGGGTGCTCGAGTTGACGCCACAGCGTCGGGAGGATCTCGCGGTAGGCCGCGGCAATGCTCGGATAGGGCGTGGGCATGTCGTGCCGAAGCTCGGCGTGCAGCTCGCGCAGCGCGTGGTAGGGCACCATCGGGAACATGTGGTGCTCCACGTGGTAGTTCATGTTCCAGTAAATGAAGCGAAACACCGGGTTCATCTGGATGGTCCGCGAGTTGAGGCGATGGTCGAGCACGTTCTCCGCTAGTCCTGAGTGCTGCGTTACAGCGAACAGGTAGCTCAGCCAACTGCCATAGACGATCGGCAGGACCACAAGGAACACCGGCAGCCATGAGCCCGTCGCGATCGCGAGTATTACCACAGCCAGGTAGATGGTCACCCACACCCGCGCCTCACGGCGCACACGCCACCGCTCGGACTCAGGAATGAATGTGACCTCCTCCGCCGTGAGGCGACCTGCCGCATGCCGACCGACGCTCACGAACGTGCCGGCCAGATCGTGAACGCCGGTCAGGTTCACGACCAGACGCAGGACATTGGGGGGCCGCGTGGCCATGATCTCCCGGTCCCGTCCGACGATGATCGTGTCAGTGTGGTGCCGCGCGTGACTCCACCGCCAGAACGTGGGCTCCTTCAAGTTCATGAACGATGCGACTTGATACAACGCATCGTTGAGCCACGGTGTCTTGAAGGCAGTGCCGTGACCACTCTCGTGCCAGCGGGCATCGGACGCCGACGCGTACAGCACGCCATAGCAGGCGAGGATGGGCACGCACACCCACGTGCCCCAGGACCGGCAGGCAGCCAACCCGAAGGCGACAAGCAGGCCGAACCAGATCGCCGTGTCCCGCAACGCGGGTCGATCGGTTCGCTGCATCAGTTCCTTCATGCGCTTGCGCGGGATATCGCCGTGGTACCACTCCGCCGCCGTCAGACCTTGCTCAGCAGCGAGTCGCGCGGAGGGCCCGATCAGGCTGTAGTCGCGACTGGTTCGCTCGACTTTCGAGATGCGGGCCATGTCACGACTGTAGTTCCAGGCATCCCGCGATACGATGGCTACGATGGACCAGTTGTTGTCTGAGATTGATCTTTTGACCATTCTACAACGGACGCCGGTGGACATCGGGGAGATCGTGTATCCCCCGGGCGGACGCTTTGGCCCACGCTGGCAGCGCAGCCTCGAGCTCATCGTCATCCACACCGGCAGTGTCCGCGTCTCGGTTGACGAGCGGCCCCCGTTCGTCATCCCCGCGGGGTGGCTTGCCCTGAGCCTCCCGCATCACAATGAGTACTACGCATTTGACGACGACCTCTCAACCCACGAGTCTTGGGTGGAGCTGCACATCGAGCGATGGCCGACCTCGCTGTTGGACCGCTTCGCGGCACTGCCGTCACTGCTACCGATCTCCAGCGCACTGGCCGCTCTCCTCTCCGAGGCCATAGCTGCGACCCGCACCCCGCTCTCGGCGGCACATCCGCTGCTCGTCTCCCTGGCGGCCGCCGCCATGTGGCGCTATGTGGGAGAGGCTGAGTCGAGCGTGCAGGGCGACGACGACGTAGTGCAGCGCGCACGACGCTTCATGCATACCCGCGTGAGCGACCCGAGCATCGACCTGCGGCAGGTGGCCCAGGCCGCACACGTCAGTGCGCCCTATCTCGTACGTCGCTTTCGCCGCGAGCTCGGCATCACACCGATGGCCTATCTCTGGCAGCGACGCGTCGCGATCGGGATCGACCTGCTGAGAAGCACCGGCCTGCCGGTGGGCGAGATTGCAACCCGCTCAGGCTTCTCTTCCGTCTACCACTTCTCCCGCCGGGTCAAGACTCAAACCGGCCGTCCTCCGACGGATGTCAGACGGGAACGCTGGAGTCAGGCCACCGATAGCCAGAGTGGTTGATGGTCAGCCTCCCAAATGCCGCAAGATCCTCAGATGATCTGCTCCCACACGAGTCGCAGCTCTCGCTCCGGATCCTCGACGGCACCCGAGACCTCATCGAACAGAAACGTGGGCCGAGTTGCGATGTCATATGAAGGCCACTCCCCGCCACCCGGATCGCCACTGCTGATGAACCGTATGAGCGCATCGCGCATGGCATCGATCACGGTTGCAAGGCAGGCGGTGTCCCGCCGCCGGGCGGCGGAGAGCATCACGCTCTCGTAATCAGGGTCATGCGGACTCATCAACGGGCCATCCAGGCCGTGTGGGGCACCAAAGCCAAGTCCCCTTGGCGCAAGGCGCCAGTCCAGCCGGTATACCCAGGCGCGGCCGCCCGCCTGAATGCTCGCCTCGGCAAGCCGGATCGCCGGGATCCACCAGTCCGCCGATGTGATGGCGTGGCGGCGCACTTCCTGCTGGCTCCAATCGGCTGGTAACAGACGGCGGTAGGCAGCCATCACCTGCTCGAGCTGCCCAGAGTCCACCACTGTGGAGCAGTCGCTGGTCCCGCCGTCGTTGGCGCTCACCATCCGCCAGTAGTCGTACTCGTCATGTGTGTTGCCGACGACGATCGCGACCTCGCGGGCCGCTCCGGATGCGATCGTGTCGATCGGCCGCTCCGGCATCACCTCACCATCTACTACGACCTGGAAGGGAATCAACGTGGGCCACGACCTCGATACACGGGCCTGGGCAGCGAGGATGCGCTCGACCGGGGTCTCGCGCAACCGGCGAGCGGCGGACAGGCCGAGCCCCATCTCGCTCAGCACCGCGGCGGTCAGACGATGCGCTTCATCCGGATCGGCAACCAGGTGTCCGACGCCGGTGCCGCTCATCGAGACCGCCTGGCCGAACAGGCCGCGTGCAGAGGGCGCCGCCAGGAGGTTGCCGACGGTGCGACCCCCGTTGGAGATGCCGGCGACGGTGACCCGGCCAGGGTCGCCGTCGAAGGCGGCGATGTTCTTCTGGACCCAGCCAAGCGCGGCGATCTGGTCTAGCAGCGCGAAGTTGCCATCGGCCTGATCCTCGAACACGCCCGGTAGGTACAGTAGGCCGAGTGCGCCGAGCCGGTAGGCGATCGTCACGACGACCACGCCCTGCTGCGCAAACCTCGTGCCATCGCATTCGTTGGGCGAGCCCTCGACGGCCCCGCCGCCGTGGATCCACACGAACACAGGGTGAGGGCCAGGCTCGGAGGGCGCATGGACGTTCAGGTAGAGGCAGTCCTCCGCACCGATCGGGACGGCGGCGTCCGCGCCTGCGCCGCCGACCGTGGAGCACATCTGCGGCGCAGGCGTCGTGGGCCGGCTTGCGTCCCGCACGCCGGCCCACGGCCGTGGCGGCTGCGGAGCCGCGAACCTGCGCTCGCCCACGGGCGGCGCCGCGAACGGGATGCCCTTGAACACCCGGATCCCGTCTCGCCACTGCCCTCGCATGCTGCCCTCAGCGCATTCAATGAGCGTCCTATCCATCTCTTGCTCCGGCGCCTCCTACAGCCCAGCCGGACGCGCCGGCAGCATCGTGACCGAGCGCTTCGCTGGCCAAGCGCGCGGCGTCGGCGACCATCGTGCCGTAACGCTCCCAGAGCTCACCGGGCATGCGCTGAGCCGGCACCGAGATGCTGATCGATGCCACCGGCCGGCCGGCCGCGTCGAGTATCGCCGCGGCGACAGCCCTGATGTCCTGGTCGAGCTCACCGCGGTTGGTGGCGTACCCGCGGCGCCGCGTCTGCCCCAACTCAGCGCGCATCTTCCCTGGATCGGTGATCGTCAGATCCGTCACCGCCACAAGCCCGCGTGCCAGGACGGGCTCGGCCTGATCGGGCGGCAGCTCGGCGAGGAGCGCCTTGCCGCTCGATGTCGCGCACATCGGCACTCGCGTGCCGAGCGGGTAGGAGCTGCGCACGACATGCGGGCTCTCCAGGTGCTCGACGATCACCATATCGTCGCTTTCGCGGACGAGTAGGTGGATCGTCTCGCGCGTATCCGCATGCAGCCGCTCCATCAACGGACGCACGAGCGCCGTCAGGCGCATGTCGCCGCCGGCCCTGCTGCCGACGATCAACGCGCGCGGAGTCAGCACCCATCGCTTCGGCTGCTGCTCGCTCGCCGGCCTGATCCAGCCAGCTGACCTCAGCGCGGTGAGCGCGCGCTGAGCAGAGGTCTTGGGGATGTCGAGTTGCCGCGCGATGTCGCTGACGCCCACCGGCTGGCGCTCGGACACGGCCTCGAGCACGCGCAAAGCCGTCTGCACGCTGCTCATCTCTTGACGACCGTCCCATCTGACCTTAGACTGTACCACATGCCAGTATATCGTACCGTATATCGGACCAACTGATGACACGGCCATCGACCCCCTCGCCGAGCAGCGCGGCGCATTTGCCACCCGGACCTCGAGCGGGCGCCCTGGACCTGCTTGCTCTGGAGTCGCTGCCGCGAGCCTGGGCGCGACGCTTTGCGCATACGCCCGGCCGGCCGGCCTTCTGCGCCATGCCCACCGGCGAGCGGATCACATATGGGCAACTCGACGCATGCTCCAGAGCGGTCGCGGCGCGACTGGCGCAGGCCGGCCTGCGAGCTGGCGATCGCGTGCTGCTGAGCGCCGCGGCGTCGATCGAGCTGGTGGTCGCATACGTCGCGGCGCAGCGCCTCGGCCTCGTCGTGGTGCCTGTGAACTCCGCCTACACCAAGCGCGAGCTCGACCACATCATCGCCGACGCGCAGCCGTCAGGCGCGATCGTGGACGATCCGGAGCGTGGGGCGTTGATGCGCGAGGCCGGCGTGGTATGCGGGCCCGAGGTGGACCTGCCCACAGGCCCTGAGCCGCCGCTGGACCGCAGCACGCGCGATGACCTGGCGCTCATCGCCTACACCTCTGGCACGACAGGCGCGCCCAAGGGCGCGATGCTCTCCTCTGGCAACCTGCTGGCCAGCGCCGAAGCGGTGCGGCTCGCCTGGCACTGGAGCGCGGACGATCGGTTGGTCCTCGCACTGCCGCTGTTCCACATGCACGGCCTTGGCGTGGGGCTGCACGGCACGCTCGTCTCCGGCGCCTACGCGGTGCTGCTGCCGAAGTTCGAGGTCGATGCGGTGCTCGACGCAGCCGCCGAACACGATGCGACGCTCTTCTTCGGGGTGCCAACGATGTACGGTCGACTCGCCGCCTCGCCTCGCGTACAGGAGCTCGCCTCCCTGCGTCTGTGCGTCAGTGGCTCAGCGCCGCTGCCAGCCGACCTGCATCGTGTCTTCCTCGAACGCGCAGGTCAACGCATCCTCGAGCGCTATGGCATGACCGAGACCGTGATGAACGTCTCCAATCCCTACGACGGGGAACGGCGCCCGGGAACGGTCGGCCTCCCGCTTCCAGGCGTCGAATTGCGCATCCCCGATGGTGAGATCCACCTGCGCGGCCCCAACGTCTTCAGCGGCTACTGGCGCCAGCCGCAGGCCACGGCAGATGCGTTCACGAGCGATGGCTGGTTTCGAACAGGCGACCTTGGAGCACTGGATGACGACGGGTATCTGCGCATCGTCGGCCGCAGCAAGGAGCTCATCATCAGCGGCGGCTACAACGTCTATCCGCGCGAGGTCGAGGAGGTCCTGCGAACGCACCCGCACGTCGCGGACGTGGCCGTCGCAGGACTGCCCTCAGCCGAGTGGGGCGAGACGGTGGGCGCCTGGATCGTCGCCGACGGCGAGCTCGACCTGGAGGAGCTGCAGGAGTTCGCGGCCGCCAGGCTTGCCGGCTACAAGCGGCCGCGGGTAGTCCAGGTCGTCCAGGAGCTGCCGCGCAACGCGCTCGGCAAGGTGCTCAAGCACCAGCTGCAGGCTCCTCATCAAGACTGAGGGGCATGCGACCGAGCGCCTCGCCGACGGCGGGATGGCGATCACCTGTCCAGAAGCAGGCGATCGCCACACCCACCGCGGCGGCCTAGCCAGCGAGCTTCACGTTCAGCCCCCACGGAGTGAACAACGTGGTCCACCACGAGTACTTGGGCACCATCACGTATTTTTCTGAGAGGATCGCGAACGCCTCGTGCGTACCCAACTGCCAGTACGGCGCTTCTTCGTTGACGATGCGCATCAGTCTGCCGATCAGCTGCAGCCGTCGCTTCGGGTTGAGGGTTTCCACCGATTCCCGCTGCAGTCGGGCCGCCTCTGGGTTCCTGTAGTTGGCGATGTTCAAGCCAGAGCCTGGCGGAGCGATCTGCGAAGGGCTGACCGCGCTTGACAATATGTCTTCGGGGTCGGGATAGACCCCGCCGTAGGTATCGACCACCAGCTTCGATTTCCCGCTGAACATCACCGAGGGCACGTCGGCAACCGGGACCTCACGCACATTTGCCGTGATCCCGATCTTCGCCAAATCCAACGCGAGGATCTGTGCAGTGGCCACAGACGGCGCTTCGACTTGTTCGACGTCTATTTCGGTCGTGAAGCCATGTGGGTAAGCGGACTTCGCGAGTTCCTGCTTGGCCTTGGCTATGTTGAATTCGTATTTGGGCAGCGCGCCCAGCGTTTTTTCGACTTCGCTCGAAGAGCCCAGGCCGGCAAAGAAATCGCTTGGAATGATCGTGGGCTCTTCGGAGCCCGTGCCTGGCGGGTAGAGCGCATCTATGATGCCTTTGACGTTCGTGGCGTATGCGATCGCGCGTCGAACGTGCACGTCGTTGAACGGAGCAGTCGCCGTGTTGGCCGAAGCGACGTTCATCGTCGCCGCCGGCGCGGTCATCATGCGCACCCCGGGTATGCCCTCGAAGGTCTTGGGCCCGATGATGAACGATATCCCGTCGACTGCACCAGAGCGCAGCGCGAGCGCCATTGACGCTTCAGTCTTGAAGAGGTTGACGGTGATCCTTTCGGCAGGTTGACGCGGACCGCTCCAGTAGGGGTTGCGCGAAAGGTGCACGCTCACTTCGGGCTGATAGCTGTCGAACTTCCATGGGCCGGTGCCGATCAGCAGATGACCAGGCGTGCCCAGTTCTTTTTCGCTGACCTTCTCAGCCGCCGCCTTCTCGATGATCTCTCCGGTGAACGCGACGATGTCCTGGAAGACCGCATTGGGTTTCTTGAGCTTGACCACCACGATCGAGCTGCTGCGGGCGCTGATCGACGAGACGCCTTCCCAATAGCTCTTGGCCCATGATTCCTTGGCATATCTGTTGCGGTCAAGCGAGTAGACGACATCCGCAGAGGTCATCGGGTTTCCGTCGGAGAACTTGACCGACCTGAGATGGTAGATGTAGGTGGTCGGGTTGGGCTGCTGCACCGAGCTTGCAAGCCCTGGCTTGACTGTTCCATCGGGTTCGAATTCCATCAAATTGTTGATCGCCAGCGACTCGACGGTGACCATCTGCCACCAGACGTTTCGATTCCAATCCAGCACCCCCGGGAACGTCTCTGTGCCCCAATGGAGTTCGGAGTAGGTCTTCGAAGACGCTTCTTGCGTCGAGGCCGCCACCGAGCGACCCCTTCCGCCAGAACTGCCGCAACCCGCAAGAAGCGCCGCCAGTGCGAGCACTATGCATGTGTACAGATACTTCCTCATCATGGTTCTCCTATGATCCAGCGCTTCTCGCTTGGTTGTCTTTACCGTAGGCATGTCCGTTGCAGTCACAGCTCGACGGCCTGCGACGGACTGCCTGCATCCAGCAGGCCGCACCGTCGCAGGCGTCATCTCGCAACGGAGGCTAACCCGCGAGTTTCACGTCCAATGCCCATGGTGTGAAGTTGAATGTCCATTGAGAGAACGTCGGGTAGACGTACTTGTTCGATATGGACATCCACGTCTTGTGCGTATACAACGGGCGATAGGGAACTTCAGAGCCGACGATGGCGTACACCTTGCCGAGGATCTGCCGGCGCTTGTCCGGATTGGTCGCTTCGGCCTGTTCGGAAAGCAGCCTATTGACAGTCGGATTGTCATAGCCAGCGAAGTTGGCGCCACCGGTTTTGATCTGCGTGGGCGAGAGCATGAAGCCAGGAAGCATGGCCGCATCTGGATATGCGGAGGAGTATTCCTGCACGAAGATCTTGACCTTGCTGCCCCCCATGGAGACCGCCTGGTCGGTCGAGAGCTCTTCGACTTTGGCATTGATGCCGATCTTTGCCAGGTTGGAGGCAAGGATCTCAGCATCCAGTACCGAGCTGGATTCCGCCGCCGTGGCCTGCACCGTGGTGGAGAAGCCGTGGGGATAGGCCGACTTGGCAAGTTCCCGCTTTGCCGCAGCCAGGTTGTAGGCATAGCTTGGCAGCGATGCGAGCATTTCGTTGACCGCGCCGGTCGAGCCAAGACCGGAGTAGAGGAGGTCCGTCGGCCCGAGGGTGCGATCTTCGCTTGCCAGACCAGACTCCTGCAGAGCCTGCTCCATGCCGTTCACGTTCGCCGCATATGCGATCGCACGGCGCACGTGCACGTCGCTGAGCGGCGGCGTGTGGACGTTCATGCCGAAGAACGTCATGTTGGCCGCAGCAGCGGAGGTCAGCTGGCGAGTTCCCGGTATGTCCTTGAACAGCTTCTCGGCCACATACCAGAACGCCCCGTCGATGGCGCCCGAACGCAGCGCAAGGGCCATCGTCGATTCTTCCTTGAAGATGCTGATCTTGATCTTCTTCGCAGGTCGCTGCTGTCCTTTCCAATATGGGTTCGGCGACAGGTTCACTTCGACTTCAGGCTTGTAGTTATCGAGCTGCCACGGTCCTGTGCCGATCGGAAGAGCGCCGGGGGTCCCCACGCGTTTTTCGCCAACCTTTTCAGCGGCCGCCTTCTCGATCACCTGGCTGCTGAATGCCATGATCTCTGGCCATATCGGACTGGGTTTCTTGAGCTTGATGACCACCGTCGATGCACCTTGTTCGGTCACCGATGCGACGTCTTCCCAGTAGGTGCCCCAGAACGATTCCTTGCCGTGGATGTTGTGGTTGAGCGAGAAGACAGCGTCCGCGGCGGTCATTGGCGTCCCGTCCGAGAACTTCACGCCCTGCTTCAGGTGATAGACGTAGGTCGCAGGCGTTGGCTGATCCACGCTTTCGGCGAGACCGAGCTTCGTGCTGCCGTCGGGTTCGAATTCGACAATGTTCTGCACCGCCAGCTGCTCGACCGGCCCTACGTAGTAGCCGTTGTCGGCCTCATAGATGGGATTCGGAAAAATGGGCATGCCCCAGCGCAGTTCGGCGTAGGTCGTCGAAGACCCAGATCCTCCCGATTCGCCAGCCGAGGTCAGACCAGCCGATTGACCTTTGCCACCGGAGCTGCCGCAGCCCGCGGCTAGCACGGCCACCAGAAGCACCGCACACGCACACAACAACTTCCTCATCTCGAGTCCCTCCCATGATCGATCCAACGCACCAGCGGAAATCCATCCCTTTCTGCCTGCTCCTCAAACGTGACTTGCTCTGATCCCCCTTCCGGCAGTCGCCTCCAGCGCCGCGCCGAGCGCCTCCTCCGCAGCCGCGAGGGTGAGATCCACGTCCTCGTCGGTGTGGGCGGCGCTGATGTGGCTGCGGCAGCCAATGAAGTCAGGCATTTCGAAGACGCCGCGGCGCAGCAGCTCGCGCCGGTATGCCACGAACAGCTCGGCGTCGTTGCGCAGAAAGTCCTCGTAATTACGCAGCGGGCCCTCCATGAAGAGCATCACGTAGAGCGACCCGTGGCCGACCACGGTCGCAGCGATCCCGCGCTGTTCTGCGATCAGGCGCAGCCCTGCGCGCATCCGCTCGCCCAGGCGATAGGTGTGCTCGTACACTCCGCCCCGCTCCAAGATCTCGAGCGTCGCCAGTGCCGCACTCGTGCCTGCGGTGTTGCCGGCGAAGGTGCCGCCTACGAACACGTCGCCGTCCTTGGCGGTGCTGAAGCGTTGCATGTACTGCTTCTTGCCTGCGATGGCGGCGATCGGAAAGCCGTTCGCGATCGCCTTGCCCACAGTGGTGAGATCAGGCGTGACCCCGGCAATGCTCTGGTAGCCGCCGAGCGCGTGCCTGAAGCCGGTGATCACCTCGTCGAAGACCAGCAGCGCTCCCTCCCGGTCGCAGATCTCGCGCAGCCCCTGCAGGAAGCCCGGCAGCGGCTCGATGCTGCCGGCGTTGTGAGCGTAGGGCTCGATCACGACGGCAGCGACCTGGCCCGGATGCGCCCGAAAGGCCGCTTCGACCGACTCGAGATCGTTGTAGCGGCAGGCGATCGTCCGTTCCTGAGCAGCGGCGAGCACGCCCGCCGATCGGCGATCGCGCGAGCTTCCTCCGGTGGCAAGACTGCTCTCCGCGCTGCCTGAGAGCAGGTAGTCGTGGAAGCCGTGGTAGAGGCCCTGGAACTTCAGCACGTGCTCGCGGCCACTCACCGCCCGCGCCAGACGCACGGCGTGAAACGTCGCCTCGGTGCCACTGTTGGTGAGCAGCACTTGCTCTGCCGAGGGCACGTGCCTGACGATCGCCTCGGCCAGCTCCACCTCACGCTCGGTCGTGCCGAATCCGATCAGCACGAGCTCATCGATGTCGTGCGCCACCCGGTGGTTGACCTCGGCGTGGGCATGACCGAGCAAGATTGCGCCCCACGCGGCGTGGTAGTCGATCAGCGTGTTGCCGTCGAGATCAACCAGCTTGGAGCCCTGCGCGCGCCTTATGCAGATCGGCGGATCGACGTTGCGGCGTCCGGTGTTGACACCTCCCGGCACCACGCGACAGGCCCTCTCGAGCAACTCGCGCGATCTCCCGTTGTGAAGCTCAGGCACCTTCTCTTGCAGCGTGATCGCCTCCCTGTTTGCATCTCAGCGCTCCCTACGTGATGCCAGGCGCTTTTTTTGAACGTTCAAATAAGATATGCGCTCCTCCGTGCGTCTGTCAAGGCCATCACGGCAAGCGGGCCGCAGCGCGTGGCGATATCGTCGCGCCATGGACCGCAGCGGAACAGGGAACCGTCCACCCACGGTCATCGACGTGGCCAATCTCGCCGGCACCTCGCGGCAGACGGTCTCGAACGTGATCCATGGCAAGACGCACGTGCGCGAGCAGACTCGAAAGCGGGTGCTCGCGGCGATCGCGGAGCTCGAATACCGGCCCAACGCCGCCGCCCGTTACCTCAAGCGTCAGCGCACCACGGTGCTCGGGGTGCTCGTCGGCGACCTTGGAAACCCCTTCTACAGCGAGGCCGCCAGGCACATCGAGTACTACGCCGAACGGCGGGGCTACACGATGCTGCTCGCCAGCACCGGCGGCGAACGCGAGACAGAACAGCGACGAGTGGAAAGCCTGCTCGAGCACCGCGTCGCCGCGATCATCTTCCTCGCCTACTCCAGCCAGCGACCGACGATCGACCACATCCCCTGCGTGTTCGTCGCCGGGCTGCCCACCTCCCATGGCGTGTTCATCGGCGTCGACGAGCGCAAGAGCGCGGAGCAGGCCACCTCGTTCCTGCTCTCGCTGGGACACCGCAGGATCGGGTATGTCAACACCATCGTCAGTTCGCACCCCGACTCCGACAAGGTGCGCTTCGCCGGCTACCGCCGGGCGCTGTCCAAGGCCGGGATCGTGCTCGACGATGCGCTGACCGTGCGTCTCGGATCGGGCATAGAGACGCCGGAGGCCGAGCGTGAGCGGTCTCTGCGCACACTGCTCAGCGGCCCCGCCCGCCCCACTGCGGTATTCGCGACCTCCGACTACACCGCTCTGCAGGTGATGGACTGTGCCGACGACCTCGGGCTGGATGTCCCCCAGCAGCTCTCGGTCGCCGGGTTCGACAACACGACCTCATCGGCCCTGCGGCGCATATCGCTGACGACCGTCGCCTACCCCATCCACGAGCTCGCCCGCCTCAGCGTCGAGGCCGCCATCGATGCGCTGGAGGGCTCTCCGAAGCGCACGCGCATCCTGCTGCAGCCGGAGCTGGTCGTGCGAGGATCGACGGGTCCGGCGCCCGCACGCCCACGAGTAGTGGATTTCACAGCAGCGCAGCCGACCTCGGCCAAGCGAGGCCGGCGGCATACGAGCTCGGCACCGACGCGCTGATCGCTGCACGCGGGAGCCTGGCAGAGAAAGGGCCACGGCTCACCAGCATGCTCATCCATTTAGAGACATAGTGATACGATCACATGTCTGACTATGTGACCGAGCCGTGCTCGATCTCGCAAAACTGGTGAAAGGGTGAGCTTCGCCATGGCAGATTCGCCTGCTTATGATCCATTTGACGCCTCGATGCACGAAGGCGAATACCCCGCAGAGCTCTATCGGTGGATGCGCAACGAGCGTCCGCTTTACCGGAATGACGAGCACGACTTCTGGGCACTCTCCCGCTTCTCCGATGTTCAGACCGTCTCGCGCGATTGGCAGTCCTTCTCGAGTGCCGGGCCCCGAGGCGTGGACCTGGATGGCACCGGATCGGAGGTGTACGGAGATGGGAATTTCCTCGAGATCGATCCGCCACGACACGATCTGCTGCGTGACATCGTGCGCAGAACATTCTCCGCGAAGGAGATCACCCAACTGGAAGCGAGTGCAAGAGCTCGAGCAGCCTCCCTCTTTGCTTCGTTGCGCGCTGCTCGCGGCGGGGACATCGGCGCCGACCTCTGCTGGCCGCTCGCATTCGATCTCGTCATGCAGCTTCTCGGAGTGCCTGTAGCGGATCGTCCCCATGTCGATCGCCTGCTGCTGAGCGCATCAGCCCGCTCGGCAGGAAGCGCCGAGCTTCCAGCGGCCGTGAGGGCCGCGGCTGCGGAGCTGCGTGATTACACGACCGATCTCGTGTGTGGCAGCGCTGACCTGGCGCCTGGCATCCTGCAGCAGCTGGCCTCTGCTCGCGCTGAGGGGCTTCTGAGCGATGCCGAGGCTCCCGGCATCGGCATATTGCTCATGTTCGCAGGGATCGAGGCGCCGGCCATCTTTGCGGCGAACGCAGTGGTAATGCTGTCTGAGCACCCGGACCAACGTGAGAAGATCCGTGCTGGCGAGGTTGCGACGGAGGCCGCGGTCGAGGAGCTGATCCGCTTCCAGTCCACGGTCCAGGCGCTGGCGCGCACTACCGTGGCGCCCATCCAGCTACATGGGGTGAATCTGCCGGCGGGCGCAACTGTGCTCCTGGTCTATGGCGCGGCAAACCGTGACGAGCGTCGCTGGGATGCCCCTGACACGCTCGACCTCACACGACCACACCAGCGAAACCTTGCGTTTGGTGAGGGTCTGCACTTCTGCCTCGGCGCGATGCTGGCGCGCCTGGAGACCAGGGTCGTCGTAGAGACTCTGCTGACCGAGGTGCCCGAGTATGCAATGGATGGCCCGGTGACGCGAACGGTGAAGTGGTGCGACTGGGGGGTCCTCAGCGCTCCGATAGCCTGGTGAGACTGCGGCGCTCCTCCAGCGGAATGCAGGCTCGACGGTAGCAATGCGACTGTCTTGAGCCTGTCGCAGTAGCCCCACTCGATCTCCTCGGGCTCATCGCGCAACGGCACCCGCTCGCGGAGCCATGCGCGTGCGCGCCAGCGCAATGTCGGCGCGCCGCTCGACGACTCCGATGCCGTCGGCGTCGGAGTCCCAAGCTCGGAAGATGCCGGAGCACGGCGCCGACGTTCTCTGTGATCGTCAGCCACCAGCCCCAGTCGGAGCTTGTAGTACCTCAGTAAACCTCCGCGTCGGTGATCGAGACGACGAAGGCCCGCTCGGCACGGTCGTTGCGCATGCCGTGCCGATAAGCGGCGGAGAAGACAACGCACTCCCCCTCGGCAAGCGTGTAGTCGATCTGGTCGAGCGTGAGAACAATCTGCCCTTCGACCACGTGGACCGCGTCCACGCCCTCGTGCGAGATATCTTCCGAGAACGCGCTATGCGGTGCGAACGACACCGTGATCAGCTCCAGTCCCATCGTCGCCAGCCGCACCACTTTGTAGTCGATCCCCTTGCCGCGCTCGATCGCGACGTTCTCGCCCGAGCCGATGAAATGCGGGCGCGACCGGCGGCTGCTGTAGCCAAGCAGCGAACCGATGTCATGGTCCAAGCACTCCGCGACGCGTGCCAGCCGGCCAACCGCGATATCGCTCTCGCCGCGCTCGACAGAGCTCAGGAACGAGGTCGAGAGCCCGCTCCTCTCAGCCAGATCGCGCAGGCTGAGGCCACGCTGTAGACGCAGCCGCTTGACGATCTCGCCGACGTTCGGCAGACCATGGATGCCCTCGCCCGGTCGCCGACCTGGCTGGGCGCTGGAGATCGGCATGGCTGTGATTATCGCCTGTTGAACCGCCTACGTGACCAGCTATGGGGAATCGGAATGGTCGCTGGTCGAACAACAATTTCGGACAGCATCCGATATTGTACGCTCCAGCTGGTCGATGCACCCCCGTTCCAATCGGGGCGATGCGCCATCGAGCGGCAAGAGTGGGAGCAGCGCGCGCCATCTGCTGGCGCCGTTGTCCCTACTCGTGATGTCGAGCCCATGTCAAGGGAGAGACGTATGAACGATGTGATTGGCGGGCGTGTTGCGCCTGGCTTCGAGCAGGTGGCGGAGGCGTTCTCCGCCAACTTCACGATGCGCAAAGACGTGGGCGCCGCCTTCGCGGCGGTACACGATGGTCGCGTGGTGGTGGACTTGTGGGGTGGCATGGCCGACACCGCCTCCGCCCTGCCCTGGCGACCGGACACGCTGCAGCTGATCTTCTCAGGCACGAAGGGGTTGACCGCGCTGTGCATCGCCATGCTGATCGACCGAGGCCAGCTGAAGCTCGACGACCCGGTCTGCGCCTGCTGGCCGGAGTTCGCCGCGCACGGCAAGCAGCAGATCACCGTCGCCGAGGTGCTTTCGCATCGGGCAAGGCTGCCGGGCGTGCGAACGCCTCTCAGCATCCAGGACATGCTGGATCCGGAGACGATGGCGGCACTGCTGGCCGACCAGGCGCCTGAGACCGATCCGCGAGGTGCGGGGTGCATCTACCACGGGATGACCTATGGATGGCTCTGCGACGCGCTGCTGCGCCATGTCGATGGCCGTTCGATCGGCCAGTTCTTCGCCCAGGAGGTGGCCGAGCCGCTCGGACTGGAGCTGTGGATCGGTCTGCCCGCTGAGTTGGAGTCGCGCGTGGCGGTGCTGCAGTACGCCCAGGACTGGGGCAAGAGCGTCTATGCGCGGCCCGAACCGTTCCCAGGCGATCAGCTGTGGGCATCGATCGGCGAAAACCCGCCGCTTTGCCCGCCAGATCTCGCGACATTGTGGAACCTGCCGGCGCTGCACGCCGCGGAGGTCGCCGCGAGCAACGCGATCGGCACAGCCCGCTCGATCGCCCGGCTCTACGGGGCGCTGGCCTGCGGAGGCGAGATCGACGGTGTGCGAATCATCTCCCCGCAGGCGCTTGCGCTTGCACGTACGCCGCTGGCGTCCGGATCGCATCCGTACACCAAGGAGCCGATGGCATTCGCTGCGGGCTTTGCGCTGCAGGGCGAGAACCACGTCTTCGGCCCACCACCGGCGGCGTTCGGCCACGCCGGCATGGGCGGCTCGGTGCACGGCGCCTGGCCTCAGGAGCGGGTCGGCTTCTCCTACGCGATGAACGAGATGCGCGACGACCCAGCGGGTGACCAACGACCCAGCGCACTGCTCAATGCTCTTTGCACAACGATAAGAGGGTAATACAGATGACCTATCACGATGCCGCATCGCCATCATCGACCGCTTCCGAGGCTCCAGGCGCGCTCCAGGACCATCCCGGCGATCTCCGCATCGCGCAGATCCGGGCCACGCCCGTCAACATCGCCCTGAAGGCGCCGTATGAGTGGAGCGCCGGCTACTTCCCCGGATTCACGAAGACGATCGTGGAGGTCGAGACCGAGTCGGGCCTCCTCGGGGTGGGCGAGGCCCCGAACTCGTGGTCGGCGCAGATCATCGAGCACGCACTCGCGCCGCGCCTGATCGGCGGCGACCCGCGCGACTTCGCGGCCTGCGAGCGGCGTGCGCTGCCTCCCTTCGAGGTGATGCGCAACACCGAGGACGAATCGCTGCTGCGCGCCTACGGCGGTGTCGAGATGGCGTTGTGGGATCTCAAC
This sequence comes from uncultured Actinomycetota bacterium, assembly GCA_963790265.1. Lineage (GTDB taxonomy): Bacteria > Actinomycetota > Thermoleophilia > Solirubrobacterales > Solirubrobacteraceae > Palsa-744. The sequence goes on along the minus strand of CAWBNT010000001.1, from coordinate 716,723 downwards.
GGCAAGCTGCAGGGCCGCCCCGTCGCAGCGCTGCTCGGAGGCTTCGTGCGCAGCGAGATCCCCTATACCGAGTACTTCGCGCCACGAATGGCCTCGGGCTCCGCCGGCGGCGAGTCGAGCCCGGCCGACGTCGCACGCTACTGCGCCAGGATGCAGGAGGAGCACGGCGCACGCGCATTCGAGGGCAAGGTCGGCATCGGGGACCTCGGCTTCGAGGTCGCGATGGTGCGCGAGATTCGCTGCGCGATCGGCGAGGAGGCGCCGCTGCGCCTGGACGCGAACATGGGCTGGTCGCTGATCACCGCCCGCGAAGCGCTTCGCCGCTTGGCGCCATTCAACATACGCTCGATCGAGGACCCGGTCGCCACCCTCCAGGAGATGGCGCGTCTGCGTCTGAGCACCGACATCTCGTTCTCCACTCACATCCCCGAGCTTGGCCTGGTCTCACAGCTCGGCGTGCCCGACGCGATCGTTGCGGGCATCGGCGCGCTCGGCGGGATCTCCCGGACCGTTGCGTTCGCGCACGCCTGCCAGCACCTTGGGGTCGAGCTGTGGTTCTACAGCCCGGACACCGGCGTCGCGAACGCCGCCTACCGGCAGGTCGCGGCCGCGGTGGAATGGATCAGCGAGCCGAGCCAGACGCTGATCCGCTGGCATGCAGACGACGTCGTGGACGCAGGTCCAATCGCGCCACGCAACGGTGTGATCGAGGCATCACGCGCGCCAGGTCTCGGAATTGCGCTCGACTCCGAGGCGATGCGACGCTGCCACGAGGCCTTCCAAGCGCAGGGCGCATACGATCAGTACCAGCATCCAGAGCGGCCTGGCGCCTATGGGCCACGCCGGCTCTCACTCAACCGACACGGCTGCTGAGACGGTTCTGTCTGGCCTCGAGCACGAACTTGAAGCGCGAGGCCAGCCCAACCTGATGGACGATCACGAATCCTGGCCGACGCAGGCCTCGCGCAGCGCCTGTTCGAGCACCGCCAACGAGGGCCGGCTATCTCGTCCGCGCAGCCGGTCGAGATAGAGTCGCCGGCTGAAGGGCTCAGGCGCCAGTGGCCGGACAGCCACCGTATGAGGTGCCGAATGGAGAACGAGTCGCGGCAACAGAGCGACCCCGACCCCGCTGGCCACAAGCGCAAGAATCGTGCTGAAGTCCTCGCCCTCGAAGCGAATGGCTGGCTCCAGCGCCGGCTGGCCGGTGAGCTCTCTGAGGATTGGCAGGGCAAGTCCGGCATACGGCGCTTCGATCCAGGGAGCATCTGCTAGGCGTCGCCACTCGATCGCCTCCTCGCCGGCGAGCGGATGTGTCGCGGGAAGCGCGACGAGCATCGGGTCCTCGGCGAGGTGCGTCCGCTCCAGCGTGGCCGGCAGCGGTTCTGGAGCCAGGTCGTAGTCAAACGTCAGCGCGATGTCGACTGCGCCTGCGACGAGGGCCGCGTGGGCCTCAGCTGGCTCCATCTGAACCAGCGTGGCCCGGATCCCCGGATGCGTGCGCGCCAAGCGGGCAAGAGCCGGAGCGGCGATGAAGCGAGCCGCGGAATCGAAGGCGCCGAGCCCCATCGTGCCAGCGTCGCCGTTGCGCAGAGCCCTCAACTGGGTGCTCGCGGCGCCAATCGCTTCCTGAGTCGCATCGGCTGCTTTGAGCGCCACGAGCCCCGCCTCGGTCGCTCGCACCGGACGACGCTCGAGCAGCTTGAGGCCGACAGCTCGCTCGAGCTCGGTGATGTGCTGCGAGACCGCTGCCGGCGTGTATCCGAGCTCATCCGCCGCCGCGGCGAAGGAGCCCGAGCGGATGGCGGCTTGCAGCGTTGCCAGCCGTCGCGGATCCAACATAAGGTCAGCTTAACCTAGGTGACCCAATCATTGCTTGACCTAAACACTCAGTTCAAGAAGGCTGAGTCTCGTGATCGAGGAACTCATCGAGCTCACCTCCAGACTGGTCGCCACCGACTCGGTCAACCCGTCCCTCGTTCGCGGTGGCGCCGGCGAGGAGCGGATCGCCTCGATGGTCGCCGGCTGGACGCGTGCGGCGGGCCTCGAGACCCAGGTGCTGACAGAGACCGCGGGCCGTCCGAGCGTGATCGCCCGCGCGTGTGGCAGCGGTGGCGGCCGCACGCTTCTGCTCTGTGGTCATCTCGACACCGTGGGGGTCGAGGGCATGCCCTCACCGCACACGCCGCGGCTCGACGGCGACCGGCTTCACGGACGCGGAGCCTACGACATGAAGGCGGGCCTGGCCGCGGCCATGCTGGCATGCCGCGAGGCGAGCGCACTGGATTTGGCAGGCGATGTCGTCCTTGCTGCCGTGGCCGACGAGGAGCATGCGAGCATCGGGGTCCAGGAGGCGTTGGCCTGCGTGCGCGCCGACGCGGCGATCGTCACCGAGCCGACCGATCTCGGGGTCGCGGTCGCCCACAAGGGCTTCGTCTGGTCGCAGATCGAGGTCAGCGGTCGTGCCGCCCACGGGTCCAGGCAGCACCTTGGGGTCGACGCGATCGTCAAGGCGGGTCCGATCCTCACCTCAATCGGACGTCTTGACGAGACGCTTTGCCAGCGCTCTCATCCCCTGCTGGGGCATGGCTCCCTCCACGCCTCCCTCATCGAGGGCGGTGCTGAGATGTCGAGCTACCCGGCCAGCTGCACGGTGGGCATGGAGCGTCGAACGCTTCCGGGCGAAACCGCCTCGCAGGTGCAGGCAGAGCTGCGGTCCATGATCGACGGCTGCAAAGCGCTCGATCCGGACCTCGTCGTCGAGACACGGACTCTGCTGGCTCGCGAGCCGTTCGAGATCGGCAAAGACGCGGAGATCGTGACGCTCCTGCGATCCGCCGCCGCCCAGGTCCTTGGCGCGCCTCCGGAGATCGTCGGTGCAAGCTACTGGGCCGACGCAGCCTTCATCGCCGCCGGCGGAATTCCCACGGTCATGTTGGGGCCCGGCGGTGCCGGCGCCCACGCAGTCGAGGAGTGGGTGAGCCTCTCCGACACCGAGGCCGTCGCTCGCAGCGTGGTCGCCGGCGCCGCCCGCTTTTGCGCATGAGAGCAGTCGTCAATCGCAACCTCCGCCAAGACGCGGTCGCGCCACCGGCCACCGAGCCGGCGCCATTCCACGCCGGTCTTCCCGGCTACCACCCGACACCGCTCCACGATCTGTCGAGGGTGGCCGACGAACTGGGCGCAGGCGCCATCGCCCTGAAGGACGAGTCACGCCGTTTGGGGCTGCCTGCGTTCAAGATACTTGGCGCATCCTGGGCCGTCGAGCGTTCGCTGCGGCAGCATCCTCAGGGACACACGCTCCTCGCGGGCAGCGCGGGCAACCACGGCCGCGCAATCGCTCACCTCGCAGCGCAGCGTGGCCTCAACTGCCGCATCTTCCTTCCATCGAGCGCCTCACCTGCACGCCGCGATGCGATCGCCGGCGAGGGCGCGGAGGTCATCGTGGTGGCCGGCGGCTTCGATCACGCCATCGCCCTCGCCGCGGCTGAAGCGCAGGATCCAGGGCAGATCGAGATTGCCGATGTCGGCACCTCCCCTGCGGCTCATTGGGTCATCGACGGCTATTCGACCTTGTTCAGTGAGATCGGATCCCAGCAGGCCTTTGACCTGATCCTCGTTCCAGTCGGCGTGGGCGCCCTCGCAGCCGCGGCAGCGCGCTTCGCGATTGGCACGAGCGCGAAGGTCATCGGCGTCGAGCCTGCCAACGCGGCCTGCCTGACCGCGTCGCTGGCAGCGGGCACACCCATCAGCGTCGCCACACCGGGCACCACGATGGCGTGCCTGGACTGCGCATCGGTGTCGCTCGCCGCGTGGGACTCGTTGCGCGCCGGCCTCCATGGCACGATCACGGTCACCGACCTCGAGGTTCACGCCAGCATGCGTGAGCTCGCAGCAGCAGGCCTTGCGATCGGCGACTGTGGAGCCGCGACGCTGGCGGCGTTGCGAGCGCTCGCTAGCAGTCCGGCGTGTGCCGCCCTGCGCGAGGCGGTCTCCTTCGGAGGCACGACACGAGTCCTGCTGCTCGCGACCGAGGGTCCCACTGACCCGGCCGCATATGACTTGGTTGTGAGCACGGCGAGCATCAGCTCACCGCGATCGCGGTGACGCCGGCTCCGAGGAGCAGCAGGCCGGCGATCTGCAGGACGGTCAACGACTCTTTCCAGCGCCAGATGCCGCCGAAGGCGGTGAGCGTGCCGAACTGCGCCGCGAGCACCGCCGTGGCCGGCAGCGACCCGGCTCTTGCGCCCACGAGGAAGAGCGTGTCGGCGGTCACGTCGATCACCACGATCGCAAGCAGCCAGCGCATGCTTGGCGGGAGGCGCCACTTGGGCACCGTCGGGATCAGCACGAGCGTGCTGAAGATGCGCGTGATCGTCAACGTGAGCAGCGGCGTCAGCGGCTGGCGCGTGAACGCCCACAGCGCCACGCCCGCACAGGCCGCCGCCGGCAGCGCATAGGAGGAGCCGGCAAGATGCCCGCGGCGCGTGGCACCGAACGCGACCGTGACGCTTCCGATCGCCGACACCACAATGCCGCCTAGCACGATGCCCGAGATCCGTCCGAGGAACACGAAACTGAGCAGGGCGGCCACCACTCCCTCCAAGGACAGGAGCGGTCCCACCACGCCGAGCTGTCCATGCCTGAACGCGAGCGCACCCAGGCGCGCGGCGGCGGCTATGCCCACGCCCGCCAGCGCAAGCCACAGGATGTCGTCAGGCGAGATGCTCTGCGAGCCAAGCAGCACGAGCCCCAGGGGCGCGCACAGAGCAAGCTCTAGCAGGCTGAACCAGAAGGCGAACGCACGCGGCTCAGGACCCCGCACCATCCGCGTCGCGACGACGTTTGTGCTCGCCCAGCAGCACGCAGCTGCCAGGCCACAGAGTATTGAAGTCATCGGAAACGCAGATCATTTTTTGTCGGGGAAGAGTCACCTGAAGGCGCCGCATACGACGCAGGCCGAACACGGCAACAAACGCTCTGCGGGCCCAACCTGATTGCAGGCTGACTGCTCTTCGCAGAGCTCGCCGTCAGACACGGCGGTACAGTCACTATACAACAGCGTTGCCTCTCTACGGGTCCCCATTCGCGGCTCCAGACAAGCGCTGTCAATGCGTCCGCCTCTTTGATTGCCGAAGATCAGGCCCTTGCTTGCAGCGCTTGCAGTAGGATCCTGAAAGACACCGATCGCCTGTGGTCATGCCGAGGAAGCCATCCGCCAGCTCAGATTCCTCCGCACCGGCGACCCAGTCGGCGCCCGTCTATCCGACGCTCGACGACATTGCCGTGGCCGTTGGCATGTCGGCCTCCACGGTCTCGCGTGCGATGAGCGGCAGCCCGCTGGTGCGCGAGCAGACGCGCGTGCGCATCCTCGATGCCGCACGAGCACTGGGATTCGAGCCTGACCGGATCGCCAGCGCGCTCAGCAAGGGCTCCTCCGCGTTCATGGGGATGGTCGTGCCAGACGCCGGCGACGCCTTCTACGCGTACGTGCTCCGCGGCGCCCGGCGCGAGCTGGAGCGGGCCGGCTATCACGTGCTGCTGATGGAGACCGATCACGACCCGGAGCAGGAGCGAGCCGCGCTGCGCACATTGATCGGGCACCGCGTCGCGGGCATCCTGCTCGCGACCGCGGGCGGCTATGAGCCGTGCCCGGTACCGGTCGTCTTCTTCCCGGACATGCCCCGCGGGTCGGAGATCCCCGGGGCGGGAATGGTGGCGAGCGCCAACGTCCACGGCATGGAACTGCTCGTCGAGCACCTGCGCTGGCATGGGCACACCCGCATCGGCTACATCGGCGGGGAGGCTGGACGCACGGTGGCCGACGAGCGATACGAGGGATTCCGCTCGGCGCTTGCGCGCGAGTGGCTGGCGGTGCCCTCCGACTACGTCCGCCGCGACGATCCGGCCTGGACGACGGAGGCCGGCGAAAGCGCCACCCGCGAGCTGCTCGCACTGGACCCGCCCCCAACCGCCATCATCGCCAGCAGCGACCTCTTCTTGATTGGCGCGTTGCGCGCCCTGCGGGCCGCGGGCAAGCGCGTGCCGCAGGACATCGCCATCGTCGGCTTCGATGACCCGCCGCTGAGCGATCTGATCGATCCGCCACTCACGGTGATCGCTTTCGACGCGGCCGATATCGGCGCTCGCGGCGCAGAGCTGATCCTGCGGCAACTGCGCGACCCCACAGCGCCCGTCGAGATCCGGCTGCCCGTCGAGCTGATTGTACGCCGCTCCTGCGGCTGCGGTCACGACGACCGATCAGCAGAAGCTTGATCGAGATCAGCGCACGATCTCACCATGCCACGGGGGCGCGGAGCTCATATCCTCTCCTCAGTGCTCGCGCTGAGACGCGCGATCACGTTGCGCGTGATCTGGGCCACCTGCTTTGACGCCGGATTGACAGATGGCTCGGTGTTGCGGTAGCGCGTGTAGTCGATCGTCGGCCGCAGCGCAAAGACCCAGTCGGTGGTCGGCCCCGTGAAGACCTCTCCGCCGCCCTCGCTGCGCCAGCTCACCACCGTCACGACGCCACCGACGGCGCCGGCGCTGAAGCGGGCGCCTGGCACCCGCCTCGGCGGCTGCTGGGAGTAGTCGATCTCCGCCCAGTCGCGGCAATCTGCGACCGCGACGATCTCGATGCCGGGCGGCGGGTCGTCGCGACCTGTGGGTTGCGGTCGGCCGTCGCGAAACTCGACGTCGAGCCCATCGCACTCGAAGCCGACCACCTTCTGCTCCACGCCGAAGAGGTCCCCTGAGCCCAGGTTGGTGCCCGCAAGCGCCCAGTGCGACTCGTCGCTCACGGTGAACCCGGTCGCAGGTCGCTCAGGCCCGTCTATGTCCTCCCACCACCAGCAGGCGCCCGCAAACACGAGCTCGGCAGGGTCCTCCCCGTCGCGGCGGCGCGCCTCGTCGTTGCGCATCGTGACTCCCATGAGCGAGGTCGTGGGGCGATTCACCGGATCTGCGTGGAACTCGACCGTCACCGTGCTGTTGTCATGGTCTGGATGCTCGGCTGGATCGCGATAGCAGGGGTCGAGCGGCTCGCCGTCGCCCGGAAGCGCCTCGTTGTGAGGCGGCGCGAGCCACCGCCCGCCGCCGCGCCTGTAGCACTCGACCGTCTGACCGTCCTCACACGAGCGAATCTGCCAGTAGGCCAGATTGCCCCCGAAGAAGGCCGCGTTGCCGCCGCGAGCCACGAAGCCCTCGATGGCGTCGCGCTGAGGCCCAGTCCAGTACTCGTCGTGCCCGATCGTGAGCACGAGCTTGTAAGGATCGAGATCGACCGTGGCCGCGTCGAGGTCGAGCCCTGTGCAGTAGTCGAGCTCGATGCCCTCGTCCTTGCACCACTGCAGGAACTTGAACAGGTAGGAGCTCTTCGACGGGCCCCAGAACGACTGATTGAAGATGCCAAGGCCGATACCCGGCCGCGAGAACGAAACGCGATAGGAACGCAACTCGTGCAGGAACTGGCCATCAAGGGCATAGCCGCCGTAGAGGTTGCGGTTGCCCCACAGGTGGTAGGCACTCCAGGTCGCCACCCCCACCTGCAGCAGCCGTGGCGATTTCGGAGCTGCGGGTCTCAGGACGAACAGGGCGTCCTGGCCGAGTCGCTGCGCGAGCTGACCGGTCGGCTCCTGGCTCGCGGTGAACTGCACGAGATAGACGCCGCTTTGCCAGCTCGTCGGGATCGAGTCGAGCACACGTGAGGCGGGCCAGTCGCACCCGTGGGTGTCGCACTCGCCAGGCGCGAGCGGCGGATGATTGGGCAAAGCGGAGTAGCGCAGCGGCACGGCTGGCGCCTCGGCGCGTGCGACGAACTCGATCGCCGGGCGAAATCCGGGGTCCACACATCCGGTCACGCGGTAGACGTCAACGAAGCACTCGCCCGCCTCCCGGCTGGCGACATGCACATCGAGCGGGTCGCCGGGGGCGAGGCTGATCGCTCCCACGTAGCCGGCAAAGTAGGGCGCTCCGGAGAGCTCGGTACTGGGGGCGCCCACCGAGAGGTGCGGGTCGAATGCGGGGTGGAGGCTGCTGCTCATGGTTTGACGTTCAAGCGCCAAGTGCCTCGGCTAGCGCCGCCTCGGCGGCTTCGAGGGTGAGGTCGATGTCCTCTGCCGTGTGTGCGTAGCTGATGTGGCTGCGGCAGCCGAGGTGGTCTGGCATCTTCAGCACACCGCGCTTGATCAGGTTGCGACGGTAGCGCACGAACAGGTCGATGTCGTTGCGCAGGAAGTCCTCATAGCTTGCGATCGGCGGCTCCATGAACATCATTACGAACAATGAGCCGTATCCGGCAACGGTCACGGGGATTTCAGCGCGCTTGCCGACCTCCGCCAGGCCCTTGCGCATGCGCTCGCCGAGCGCATAGACGTGCTCATATACCGGCTCGCTCTCCAGCACCTCGATCGTCGCCAGCGCCGCCGTGCAAGCGACCGCGTTGCCGTTGTTGGTACCGCCTACGAAGACGTCTCCTCCGGGCTGCGTGCTGAAGCGCTCCATGAACTTCCTGGCTCCGCCGATCGCGGCAACCGGATACCCGTTGCCGATCGCCTTGCCAAGCGTGGTGAGGTCGGGCATCACATCGACGATCGCCTGGACGCCGCCAAGCCCGTGGCGAAAGCCGCTGATCACCTCGTCGAAGACCAGCAGCGCACCCTCGCGATCGCAGATCGCCCGCAGGCCCTCCAAGAAGCCATCTGCGGGCAGAATCGTCGAGCAGTTGTGGGCGAAGGGCTCGACTACAACGGCGGCGATCGCTTCGGGCCAGGCGCGGAACATCGCCTCCACACTGTCGAGGTCGTTGTAGCCGCATACGAGCGTTTCGGCGGCGCCCACCTCGAGCACGCCAGATGAGCGTCCGCGCGGGTCGCGCCGTCGCTCGACGATGCCCTGCTCTCCGCCGGCCCCCGCGTTCTCGGCAGAGCCGCCAAGCAGATAGTCGTGGCAACCGTGGTAGCAGCCCTGGAACTTGATCAGCTTCTCGCGGCCAGTGACGGCGCGCGCCAGACGCGTCGCGTAATAGGTCGCCTCATTGCCGCTGGCGCAGAGGACCGACTGCTCGACCGAAGGCACGTGCTCGGCGATCTTCTCGGCGAGCAGCACCTCGCGCTCTGTGGTGCCAATCCCGGTGAGGACCAACTGCGCCGCCTGACTGCTCACCGCCTCTGTCACCCGATCGTGGGCATGGCCGAGGATGATCGGCCCCCACGCCGCGTGATAGTCGATGAAGCGCTTGTCGTCCAGATCGGTCAGGTAGGCGCCACTTCCCTCCTTGAAGCACAGCGGCGGGTCGATGCGCCTGCGTCCGCTGTTGACTCCCCCCGGCACGACCTCGCTTGCACGCTCTATCAGCGCGGCCGATGCGGGCGCAAAGTCGTTGCTTACGTCAGTCATACAGAGGTCATCTCCCTTTGCGTATGTGGAAATCGTTTGTTGTCGTGTGCACGCCACGTCCAGGTGGGACGGACCCTTGTCGGCGCAGACGATCAGCGGCCGTCATGGTCTGATTCGGGTGCCCTGCTGTTCATTGGATCGGCCATGGAGCGCCTTCTTTCAACAGCGCCACCAACCGACTGGGCGGGCGCTGGTGGGATTCGGGGTCCACGCCGTTCGCGGGTAGCCGAACCCCGAATTGCCTCATGTATGCAAGCGCTTGCATACAGGATTGAACCATAAAACCCTAGCTCTGTCAACACGCCGTATGCCAAGGCGATGAGCCGACCCTAGGAGCGCTTGCAGGAAGCGACGCTTGCTAGCCGGCTCGTGCCTCGCGGCGCCGCGCGCCAAAGCGCCCGAGCACGTTGTGGGTGATCTGCTCTGTGAATGGGTCACGGTGAGCCGAGACCGTTGACCCACTCGGTGGTGCCGGTGTTGACGACGGTGCCATGACCGCGGGTGAAAGCAGCAATCATCGCGGCGCCGTATTTGCTTCCCCGCAGGTAGTCGGGTGCATGCTCACCTAGCCCTTTGACGTAGCGCGGCCACTCGGATGGCGGAGAGGCGAGCGCGACCTTGCCCTGCCAGCGGTCGGTCTCGCTGTGAACGGCAGGGGTGAGCGCGATGATCTCCAGGGTGTCCGGGGCACCGTCCTCGTGGGTGGGATAGGGCAAGCCGTGCCGCATTGTGTACTGCACGCCGTCGACCTCAAACGCCGCGATGTTGACCGGAGCTGCGCCAAAGACGTCGCCGTAGTAGAGGTCGGTATTCTCCAGAGCCCAATGCTCAGGTCGGTAGACGGTGAAGCCGCCGCTGCCGCGTGGGACAGCGGTGCCAAAGCGCGCGTACCCCGCACCGGTCACGGTGAGCCCCATGGTGGCGGCACCCGGACGACCTACGAGCTTGGCGTCCCACAAAGTCGTGGTCAGGTGCGGCGAAATCGCAGACATTGGGTCCGCCTCCGGCGGAACCGCGTAGCAGACCTGGGTCTTACCCTCGTCCTCCAGCCGCACTTGCCATGCAAAATTGCCCGCGAACCGCGCCAACCCACCCCCGTTGTCCACGAAGCTATCGATCGCGTCGCGCATCTCCCAGCTCCAATACTCATCGTGGCCGACGACGACCGCGCATCGGTAGCCGTCCAGGCAAGACGGGTCATAGTGCAGGTCGTGCTGGGTGAGATAATCCAGCTGGTAGCCGGCCTCCTCCGCCCAGACCGCGAACAGCCGCTCGTAGGTGGGCCAGAACGCGTCGTCGTGATGACGCGTGTAGCCGTTCATCCTCGCCCACGAATAGGCGTCGTAGCGCGGCTGCCAGAACGGCGGCGGAGTGAGCACGTTCGGGTGCCGGGGAGCACTCGCGGGCTTGCGCAGAAGGCCTCTGGCGACTGGGCGCTGGGTGGAGCCGATCGGGGAACCGCTGTCAGTCGGGCTCTCCTCTGGACCGCGATAGCGGTTGGCACCGCCCCAGTCGTTGTAGGAGATCAGCGTGCTGGTGGTGAGAATGAAGGCGATGGCATCCTCGTGGACGGGGCGCTGAGCCCGCACGACGAAGAAGTGCTCACGCTCGACGGCGGCCCCTCGCTCGTCTGTCGTCCTGACGATCAGCAGGTAGAAGCCCGAGCGCCATTGCTCGGCGATCTCGAAGGAATGCGCCACGGGCCAGCCGCAACCAACGCGATAGGCGTCGGGGGGCGTCGCGTGAGCACTGCCTGCAAGGCCGTCTCGACGATAGACGACCTCCGGTCTCGCGCCGTCACGAACGACTTCGAGCGAGTACTCCCGTGCGGTCGTGTGTACATGCACCTCCACACGATCGCCCGACTCATATGAAAAACGGTCCGTATAGCACCAGGCCTCGAGCTTGGAGCCGTCTCCGCAAGGTCGTTCAGAGGGCCACTCCGTCGAGGACAGCCATCCGATGGGAACGCCTTCCGTGTCGCGCACCTGCCATTCAGAAGAAACGCCCATGTCATTCATCGCAACCTCCCGTGATCCTCATACCATTTCTTCCGTCAACGCCACCCGATCGCCGGTTGGTGGCGCCAGCATGCTCCTGGCGCCACCAACCCCATATACAGTGCCGCTTACTTGGCCAGTTTTACGTCCAACGCCCACGGAGTAAAGTTGGACGTCCACTGCGAGTATGTCGGGTAAACATATTTGTCCGACAACTCCATCCACTCCACATGTGAGTACATCGGTCGATAAGGCTCTTCTTCGTTGGCGATCCTCATGACCTTGCCCACGAGCCGAAGGCGAGTGTGGGTGTTAGAGGTTTCTGACAGCTTTTCCAGCGCCGCATCAACTTCTTTGTTGCTGAAGCGAGCGCCATTGATGTGCGAAGCAATCCCTGACGACAACAGATTGAAGTCAGCCAGCACGTCGGGGCCAGGGTATGGGTTGGTCAGTTCTCCGATCTCTATCTGACCCTTCGTCGTGCCATACACAGCCGATGATTCGGCGGCGCTCATCTCCTTGAGTTTCGCTTCGATGCCGATCTTGTTGAGTTCATTCACCAGGATTTCACCCTCGGCGACCTCGCCCCCAGAGGATTGGACCTGCACTGTGGTGCTGCAGCCGTGGGCACAGGATGACTTCGCGAGTTCGCGCTTGGCCGCGGCGAGATCGTATTTGTAGCTGGGAAGCGAGGCCAGCATCTTGTTCACTTCGCCCTTCGAGCCCAGTCCGAGGTAGAACTGGTTCGTGGCGCCCTCGGCCAACACTTCACTGGCTAGGCCCTCTCCATATTGAGATTTGATTATGCCGGCGACGTTCGTCGCGTATGCGATCGCCCGTCTTACATGAACGTCGTTCAACGGCGGCACATCGACGTCCATCGATATGAACGACATGCCTACTCCCGGTGCAGTGATGCGGCGCACCCCGGGAATGTTTTCAAACAGCTTCGGATCCACGAACCACTCCGAGCCATCGATGGATCCCGAGCGCAGCGCCAGCGCTATCGTGGCTTCCTGCTTAAACTCGGTCATGACGATCTTGCGTGCAGGTCGCTGCTGACCTGTCCAGTAAGTGTTCGGTTCGAGCACCACGCTCGTTTCGGGCGTATAGCTCGTGATCTTCCATGGACCCGAGCCAATCGGGAGGTTGGAGGGAGTGCCAAGCGTCTTCTGCCCGCCGCCCTGTTCAGCCGCTTCCTTCTCGAGCACCTGGCTTGTCATCCCCATGACCTGCTGCCACTCGAACTTCGGTCGCTTGAGCTTCACGACCACCGTCGAGTCGCCCCGCGCGGAGACCGAGGCCACGTCCGACCAGAAGATCGCAACCTGAGACTCCGCGCCAAGGTTGAGCTTCAGCGAATAGGCCGCGTCCGCAGCCGTCACAGGCTTGCCATCGGAGAACTTCACGCCAGACTTCAGCTTATAAACATAGGTCGTCGGGTTCGACTGTTCCATGCTGCTCGTGAGTGGACCTGGCTTCACGTTTCCGTTTGATTCGAATTCAACCAGGTTTTGTGCCATCAGCGACTCGATCTCAGCCGGTTGGTAATAGGTATCGTCAGTCCACAGCAACGCGCTCGGGAAAGTCGGCTCCCCAAGCCTGAATTCGGCATAGGTCTTGGACGACCCGGCTTCGCCGCTGGACGAAGACGCGTTACCTGCCTGGGATTTACTGCCGCCGCAGCCGGCGATTATCGCGCCGAGCAGGATCGTCAAGCACACGCACAAATACTTCCTCATTTCCATCCTCCCATTGTTGATCCCAACGATGCAGACGACGCGAAGTTGTGTCGCCTGCCCTGGCCCCCCGCCAGATTCCGAGAGCCCAGATGCCCATTGAGCAGATCACCTGGGACGCCTTGGTTGCAGACTGAACCGCATCCAGCTTTAGGGCAGCCGCCTCGGCTTCGGCTCAAACGGCACCGATAGCACGGTGTCGAGGTCGCCCATCACCTTGCGCACCGCCGCGCCGTACTGGTCCATCAGCTCTGGCGCCTGCAGGTAGAGCGGATGCGCCTCGGAGCCCAGGCTGAGAGTGATGTCGCACAGCCGTGAGGCGACCGGATACTCGGCCGGATCCCAGTCGCGCAGCGGCTCCTGCTCGCTGCGACGGTGCCAGGTCTGCTGGTGGCGGCGGAAGGCGGGCTGGGCGGGGACCGGATGCGGCTGCCAGGTCATTCCCTCGACACCCTCGGCCTGCAGCGCTGCCAGGAGGCGATCGCGCAAGTCGCGCGGATCGCCGTCGAAGCCCAGCTCCTTGGGATCGATCTGGACCGCGTACTTCCAATATGAGCAGCCACGATCGGTCTCCTGGAAGGGCGGCGTGAGGCCAGGTATATCTGACAACAGCTCGGTGAGGCGCTTTCCGTTGGCTTCCGCGCGTGCGTTGTACTGATCCAGGCGTGCGAGCTGTGCGCGGGCGAGCGCACAGGGCAACTCCGACTGACGGTAGTTCCAGCCGATGCCCTGCGCCCAGAAGGAGCGCCTCTCGAGCGGCACGAGGTCCTCGCCGACGACGGTGAGCCGGCGCGCCGCGATGAAGGCATCCTCGTCGTTTGTGGTGAACAGGCCGCCCTCGCCTGAGGCGAGGTTCTTCGAGGCGTTGAGGCTGGAGCCCGCGACGTCGCCGATGCTGCCGGCAGTGCGGCCCTTGTACTTGATCCCGTGCGCCTGGGCGTTGTCCTCGATTACTGCGAGGCCATGGCGTGCGGCAACGGCTCTGATCTCGTCCAGACTTGCGGGCTGGCCGTGGATGGCCACCGCGACGACCGCGGTAGTGCGGTCGGTGATGCGCTCTGAGAGCCGATCGGGATCGAGGTTGTACGTGCGCGGATCGACATCCGCGAAGACGACCTGAGCGCCCTGGTGGGCCATCGCCATCGCGCTGGCGACGAACGTGTAGGCCGGCACGATCACCTCGTCTCCAGGCCGCACGCCGACGGCCGCGGCGGCACAATGCAGCGCGCTGGTGCCGCTCTTGGTCGCAAGGCAGTATTCGACGCCGACATATTCGGCGTATTCCCGCTCCAGCTCGGTGATCTCAGGGGCGCCGGCACCGGCGAGGATGCCGCTGTCGAGCACGCGCAGCACCGCGTCACGATCGGCTTGCAGGATCTCCGGCCACAGGCGCCGCTCGACGCCCGAAACGGTTGGGGGGCCGCCGGCGATCGCCAACTGCTCAGACGTATGTGTCGACATGGTGCTTGCTCCTAAAAGAAGAATGACAGCGCTTGCAGCATGATTGAATCATAAGACCTCGGCGTAGTCAAGGGCATAGGGCATGCCCAACAGAAGCGCTTGCATCAAGCAACGCAAACGTCCCGCCCGTGATCACGCTCCAGGAGAACAGGTCTCGAGGGCGGCGCTGAGCGCCGCCTCGGCAATCTCGAGGCTGCGGTCGATGTCGGCCTCTGTGTGGCTGTAGCTGATGTGGCTGCGGCCGACGTTCTCAGGCACCTCGAAGACGCCGCGCTCGACGAGCGCGCAGCGGTAGGCCAGAAACATCTCGGTGTTGTTGCGTTCGAGGTCCGCCATCGTCTTGATCGGGCCCTCCATGAAGGACAGCACGAACAGCGAGCCGAAGCCGCTTACATGTGCTGGGATGCCGGCCCGCCGCGCGATCTCGCGCAGCCCGGCGCGCATGCGGTCGCCGAGTGCGAACAGACGCTCGTGAACAGGCTCGCTCTCCATCGTCTCGATCGTCGCGAGCGCGGCCTCAACGCTGCATGCGTTGCCGTTATACGTACCCGCATAGGCGACGATCCCCTCCGGGTGCGTGTCGAACCGCTCCATCAGCTCGCGCCGGCCGCCGATCGCCGCGATCGGGAACCCGTTCGCGATCGCCTTGCCCATCGTCGTCAGGTCGGGAGTGACGCCAACGATCGACTGATAGCCGCCAAGCGCATGCCGAAACCCGGTGATTATCTCGTCGAAGACAAGGATCGCGCCCTGCTCGCTGCAGATCCGACGCAGACCGTCCAGGAACGCCTGCGACGGCACGATTCCGGCGCCTGGGCTGTTGTGCATGATCGGTTCGACGATCACCGCGGCGATCCGTTCGGGGTGCTTGGCAAAGGCATTCTCGACGCTCGCCAGCTCGTTGTAGGCGCATTCGATCGTGCGCTCGTTGCAGATCGCGCCCGCCGAGGGCATCACGAAGTCGTGGAAGCCGTGATAGGCGCCGGTGAAGCGCACGATCAGATCGCGGCCAGTGACGCCACGAGCAAGTCGGATCGCGTGATGGGTGGCCTCGTTGCCGCTGTTGCACACGAGCACCTGCTCCACCGACGGCACGTGCTTGACGATCTTGCCAGCGAGTTCCACCTCCGGCTCGGTGCTCGCCACGCCAAAGCAGACACGCTCGCGGATCGCCTCGGAGACGCGCTCGGTCAGGGCTCGATGGGAATGCCCCAGCACGACGGGACCAAAGGCGGCGTGGTAATCGATGTAGCGGTTGCCGTCCACATCCTCGAAGTAGGCGCCCTCCGCGCGGCGCATGCAGACGTTGCTGCGCATGTTACGTCGCCCGGAGTTGACGCCACCGGGGATCACGTCCGCCGCCTGCGACAACAGCACCGCCGATTGCTCATGACTTTGAACGCTTGACATTGGGACCTCCTTGAGGCGTCGATGACCGTCTGGACACGGCGCCAAAGCGACGCAGATAGACCGCCGGGCAGCGTGTTCGCCAGTCGCTGTCCTCTGATCTAATCATATTTTGCAACCGCTGTCATTCGACTGTGGCCGCCCCGCGGGGCGAGCGCCTGGGGAGTGATCCTTGGTGCGGATCAGGCGTTGCTCAGTCGATGATGGGCAACTCGATCCAGGACGGGCGCTGCGCGTCGTGGTGGACGCGCTGGTGCGCGGTCTGGAAGCGCGGCTCGCGCTGGTTGCCGGTGTTGAGGTTGCGGTCCCAGCGCGGGAAGCTGCTGCTCGTGACCTGGACCCGCAGCCTGTGGCCGGCGAGGAACACGTTGCTGGTGGACCACAGATCGATCGTGATCTCTGCGCTGGTGTCGGCGTCCCGCTCGACGCGGAGGATGCCGTCGCAGATATTGAAGGAGCGGCCGTCAGGATGCACGTCGCACAGCCGCGCGACCCAATCCGTCGAAGGCGCGGAGGACTGCGCGTGCAGCACCACACGCACCCGTCCCGTGACCTCGAGATCCGCCAGCAACGGCTCAGAAGTGAACACGCACACATCGGGACGCGCCTCGACCCGCGCCTGGTCCCGCGGGCCAGAGGGAAATGAGGCGGCCATTATCGTCTGCCCGCCAAGCGTGGGGACCGGGTCAACCGGGTCGTAGGCGAACTCTGTCGGGGTAGCGCCGGCGTCGGGGCCATCTGGCTGCAGGGTGCCTCCGGCGCCGAGGAACCAGCGCTCGGCGCGAGCGCGCGCCAGCGGCCACTGCGCCTCCTCACGCCACTGGTTGCGGCCCATCACGAAGATTCGCACCGCCGGCCCCGACGACTCATCTGCGCCGGCCGCGTCTGGATCGAGCAGACGGCGAAACCACGCCAGCTGCTCATCACCCAGATCGCCATGCGCATGCGCCCGCACGCCCAGACGGCTCGCACGCGCACCAAAGCACAACTCGCCGATCGGATCCGCATGGCTGCCGTGCGTCCACGGCCCCACCACTAGACGAGCGGGACGCCCGAGCGCGGCCATCGCCATGTAGTTCTCCAGCGTGCCCTGGAGAAAGCCATCGTGCCACCCGCCGATGTGGAAGCTCGGCACCGCGACACGATCGTGCTCACCAGCAACGCTGCACCGCGCCGCGACGTCCGGCTCCGCCAGCGTATGGATGGTCGGAAACGCTGGAAAGTCGTGCCGGCGCGATACCGGCAGATCGTCGGCGGGAAGGTCCCAGTAGCCGTCGCCCAGCAGCAGGTCGAGGTCGTCGATCAGCGCCGCGCCGCGCCGCTCGCGCTCCTGAATCGAGAGTGGCAGGCGCTCCAGGTGCGCACCGCCCATCGCCATCCCCCAATAGGTGTCGAACCCGAGCTCGATCGCCCCGCCACGGGCGAATACCCCATCGAGAGGCTCAGACCATGTCAACCCAGGCGCGATCGCCGCGAGCGACGGCGGCTGCTCGATCGCCGCCATCCACTGCGTGTTGCCGAAATAGCTCACGCCATACATCCCGACGCGACCGTTGGAGCCAGGCAGCCGAGCGGCCCACTCAACGGTGTCATAGCCATCCTCGCGCTCGAAGTGCAACGGAATCCACTCCCCCTCGGAGGCGAAGCGCCCGCGCGTGTCCTGGACGACGACCAAGAAGCCCTGCCGCGCCGCCTGCACCGGATCGAGCCAGTCCTCGACAGCATCCTTGCCGTAAGGCGTCCGCATCAGCAGTGTCGGCCACGGACCACCGCCCTCAGGACGGTAGACATTCGCACGCAACTTCACCCCATCACGCATCGGCGCAGGGACATCGAACTCCACTCTCACACCGCGTGCAGCATCCATCGGCTCCGCCTCTCTTACGCTCTTCTCCGTAGCAGCACAGCTCAGGACAGGTCGGCGATCCGCACCACACGCTCTTCGCGCGCGGCTCGAAGCGCGGCGGTCGCGACCATCAGCGAGCGCAGGCCATCCTCGCCGCTCGCCGTCGGCGTACCGCGACCACGAACGGCCGCGTTGAACAGCCGCACCGTGCGCTCGTAGAGACCCTCGCTCTGGTCGAGCGGAACTTCGTGGGTGCCGCTCTCATCGCAGAGCGTGACGGTGGCGACCGGGTCGTCGAGCATCGCGTCCTCGATCGTGATCGCGCCGGCGCTGCCGTGGATCTCGACGCGGGTATGTACGCAGGGCATCGTGAAGGCGTCGTGAAAAGTCGCCAGCGCCCCTCCTTGCAAGCGCATGGCACCGGCGATCGCATCCTCGATGTCCGCATGCGTGCTCATGCCCTGCCGCGCGCTCAGGGCCACCACCTGATCGATCTCGTCCTCGAGCAGGAAGCGGAGCAGGTCCGCTCCGTGCACAGTCAGGTCCAGGGCAGCTCCAGCGCCAGCGCCCGGTTGGCCGGTGCGCCACGTGCGCAGACCGAGAGGCAACTCCGTGCCGTGGAAGACCCGCGCACCCAGCACTCGCCCGATCCGCCCGGTCTCGATCAGCTCTCTGGCCATCAGGTTGGCCGGAGCGCTGCGCAGGTGGTGGTTCACACCAAGCGTGACACCCGCCTGCGCTGCGGCGGCGACCATCGCGCGTGCGTCCGCGACCGTGACTGCAAGCGGCTTCTCGCAGAGAACGTGCTTGCCGGACCCGATCGCCGCAAGCGCCTCCGGCGCATGGCGATCGTTCGCCGTGCTCACATAGACCGCGTCCACCGACCCGTCTTCACACAGCTCCTCGAGGCTGCGATAGGCGCGGGGAAGGGCGTGCTGCTCGGCGTAGCGCGCGCCACGCTCTGGATCGCTGCTGAGCACCCCGGCGAGGCGACCGCCAGGTGCGCGGCGAAAGGCATCGATCATGTAGAGCGCTGCAATTGTGCTGGCGCCGATCAGCGCCCATGTGACAGGCTGCTCTTCGGTGGTGGAAGTCGTGTGGGGTTCAGTTGTCATAGACTGATCTAATCACGTTGGCCAAATCCGCACGGACGACGGACGCCCGCGCGTCCTGTGTGCAGGGGGTTTACAACACGAGTCGCATCGGCGCCTCCAGCAACGCCTTCACCTCCGCGAGGAACAGGGCGGCGTCGGCGCCGTAGAGGATGCGGTGGTCGCAGCTGAGCGTGATTGTGAGCAGCGAACGGTCGACGATCTCGCCCGCGACGTCGCGGGCGAGCACGCTCCGCAGTGCTCCAACCCCGAGGATCGCGGCCTGTGGCATATTCACGACAGGCTTGATGGCTGTCATGCCGAACATGCCGAGATTCGAAACGGTGAAGGTCCCATCGGAGAGCTCAGCGGGCGTGACCGTCCCATTGCGCACGCGCTCTGAGAGGCGCTTCGACTCGCTTGCGATGCTGCCAAGCGAGCGGCTGTCTGCGGCTGTGATGGTGGGCACCAGCAGGGCCTGCTCGGCGGCCACGGCGATGCCGACGTTGATCTGGTCGTGCAGCTCGAAGCCCTGCTCGCGGTAGGACGCGTTGGCAAGCGGATGGAAGCGCAACGCAACGGCGCAGGCCTTCACGATGATGTCGTTGATCGACGGTACGAGCTGATTCTCGGCGGCGGTGTGCTTGAGCTGAGCGCGCAAATCCAGCACCGCGTCCATCGCGACCTCCGTCTCAACCTGGAAGTCGGGCACGGTGGCCTGAGCCTCAGCCATACGGCGGGCGACGACCTGCTGCAGACGCGTGGGCTCGCGGAGCGTCACACTGTTGCGGCCGGTCGACTCGATCGCACCGAGCGCCGATGGAGCGACGGGGGAGCCCGATCCGGACAGGCCAGCCGGCAGCGCAGCGATGCTCGCTGTCGCGTCAATGCCTGGCGCTGCAGCTGCTGTCGTCGTGCGGCGCTGTGCGATGCCTGCCGCAATGGGCTCAACGAGCTCCACTCCCGCTGCGGTGGCGACATCACGACGCACAACGCGCCCGCGCGGTCCACTTCCAGTCAGCGAGCCGATTTTGACCCCGTGTATGCGGGCGAAGCGTCTTGCGAGCGGCGTGGCCCTCACCTCAGCAACTTGCAGATCCTCATGTGTCGGCTGCGCATCGACCGCGCCATCGTGCTGCTCCACAGGCAACGAGACTGCTGACTGCTCGACCCTGGACGGCCGATCGTCCAAGACCTCTGCGGCAAGGCTTGCGATCGGTTCGCCGACGGCAAGCGTGCTGCCAGTCTCAGCAATGATCGACAGCACGCCCTGTCCAGGCGATGGATAGGTCATCGTTGCCTTGTCGGTCTCGATCTCCAGGAGATCATCGCCCTCGGCGACCAGGTCTCCGTCTGCCTTCAGCCAGACAAGGATCGTTCCCTGCTCCATCGAGTCGGAGAGGCGGGGCATCGCGATCTCGGTCATGGCTGAAGATCCAGTGTCGCGCCGACGATCGTCTCGGCGTCGATGCCGAAATAGCGGTAGAGGTCGGCGACATCGCCGGACTGGCCGAAGTCGCTCACGCCCAGACAGGCGATCGGCGTGCACCTGATTGCGGAGAGGAAGCTGAGCGTGTGTGGATGTCCGTCGAGGACGCTGACGATCGGGGCCGCCCGCTCGGCAGGGAACAGTTGCTCGAGGATCCCCTCCTCCCCGTCGCCAAGCCCACGGCTCGCCTGTAGCGCACGGAAGATCAGGTCGGCAGAGGTGAGGCAAAGCACGTCGCAGGGATAGCCAGCGGCGTCAAGCTCCTCCGCGGCGGCGAGCACCTCCGGAATCACCGCGCCGACCCCGACCAGCGTGGCGGCCGGCGGTCCTTCCGATCGGCGCAGCGGATAGCCGCCGGCAAGGGTCTGCTCGCGCCGTCGCTTACGACCATCATGGTCGCCTGGCAGCGCTGCGAGCGACTGGTCGATCGGACGCGTCGTCAGCCGGAGGTAGGTCGAGCATCCGCCAGGTTGGCCAAGGTTTGCCAGTGCGTGCAATAGCGCCCACTCGAGGTCTTGTCCAAACGCGGGCTCAAAGGCCACGCAGCCCGGCTGCTCGAGGCCAATTGACGGCGTGATGATCGACTGGTGGGCACCCCCCTCCGGTGCGAGCGTCACGCCGGAGGGAGTGCCGACGAGGATCGATTGGGCCCCTGAGTAGATCCCGAAGGACCAGGGCTCCAGCGCGCGACCCACGAAGGGGTCGTAGAGCGTTCCGATCGGCAGCAGCGGCTGCCCGTCCCGGGCCCACGCAAGACCGAGCTCGGCCAGCAGCCCGACGAGGTTGCACTCGGCGATGCCGAGCTCGACGTGCTGGCCGTTGGCGCTCTCGTGCCAGCGCACCAACGTGTCCGTGTCGTCGGCAAACCAGTCGGTCCGGTCCGTTGGATGCCAGATGCCGACACGGTTCAGCCATCCGCCGAGGTTGGTCGAGGAGGCGACGTCGGGGCTGACGGTCACCACCCTCCGCGCGACCTCTGGCGCTGCGTGCGCGAGGTCGACGAAGAAGCGGCCAAACGCCTGCTGGGTCGATGCGACGCCGCTGTGCGTGCGCCCCACCTCCGGGGGCACGGCCGGCGGCGGCGTGGGAGTCAGCGTCGGGCGCTCCAGCCGCTGCGCGGCTGCAAGGCAGAGTTGCGCCTCAGGCGTGTCGGTCTCGAACGGCGCCCATGGGTCGGCGGGGTCCACTCCAAGATCGGCGGCGAGGGATTCCCACTGCTCCACGGACAACAGTGCCGAGTGATTGGCGGGATGGCCCGCAGTCGGCAGCCGCCACGCCTTGATCGTGTAGGCGATGATCGCCGATGGCCGATCGGTCACGGCGTCGGCCTGCTCGTAGGCGTCGATCAGCGTCGCCAAATCGTGACCGCCGAGATCTCTGATCGCCGCTGCCAGATCGCCGTCGTCCACGCCGGCGATCAGGCGCTCGATCTCGCGTCGTCCCCGTCCGGAGCCCGGCAGGCGCTCTCTCACCTCCACCGAGGTGAGACGCAGCAGACGTTGATACTCCTCGTTGCTCATCTGGTCGAGCCGGCGTCGCAGCGCGCCACCGCCGGCGCGCGTGAACAGCTCCTCCAGGCGCCGCCCGTACTTGAGCGTGATCGTGTGCCAGCCGAGCGCCTCGAACATGCCAGCCAAGCGGGTGGCAGCGATGTCAGGCACCACTCGATCCAGCGACTGGCGGTTGAGGTCCACGATCCACAACACCTCCCCCAGACGTGAGACGACCGGGTCGACCAGCGCCTCCCAACAGGCGCCCTCGTCCAGCTCGGCGTCGCCGAGCAACGCGATCTGCCGGCCATCGGCAGGAGCGTCGAAGTGATCCACGACATAGCGATGGGCGATCGCGCTCCAGATCGGCGCGGTCGCGCCGATCCCAACCGAGCCGGTCGAGAAGTCCGCCGGCACCGGATCCTTCAGGCGACTGGGATAGGACTGCAGACCGCCGAACTCGCGCAGCGTCGTCAGCTGCCGGGCGTCAAGGGTTCCCAGGAGGTACTCGATTGCATGCAGGACGGGCGAGGCGTGCGGCTTGACCGAGACCCGATCCTCTGCGCGCAGATGGTGAAACCAGAGTGCGCTCATGATCGAGACGATCGAGGCGGAGGACGCTTGGTGGCCACCGACCTTCACACCGGAGGGCGTCTTGCGGACCTTGTTGGCGTGATGGACGATCGATGTCGCAAGCCAGAGCACGCGCTGCTGCACGGCGTCAAGGACGTCGAGCGCGACCGGAGGAGCGGCGGCAGCCAGCATGCGAGCAGTCTCCGTCTTGGATGCGCGATTGTCCAGAGTTTGCCCATTGACCAGCGTAAATAAGCCTAATCTTTGCGCCTAATCGTCACTTGACGTTATGCTCTCGCCATGCGACGCGCAGATCTCGACGATGTCGATGCACAGATCATTGAGCTGCTGGTGCAGGATGGACGCCACTCGGCGAGCGAGGTCGGGCGCCAGGTCGGTCTCTCCCCAGCGGCGGCAAAGCGCCGCATCGACCGGCTCGAGCAGGTCGGCGTGATCCTCGGCTACCGCGCCGTGCTCGACCACGCCAAGCTTGGCAGCCAGATCGAGGCATTCACGGAGCTGCGATTCGCGGGCACCACCCAGGTCGATGACATCGAGGCTGCCGTCAGCGGCCTCTCCGAGGTGGTCGAAGCGTTCACGACCGCCGGCGATCCCGATGCGCTCGTCCGCATCCGCGTCGCCGACCTCGCCCATCTCAAGCGTGTGATCGACCGCATCCGCCGCAGCGGCAAGGTGACGGGCACAAAGACCCTGATCGTCCTGGGCAGCAGCCCTCCACCGTGATGATGATATGACTGCATCTCGTGAGGGATTGCGATTGACCCCCGCCAAGCATCCGCTTGAGATCGCCGACCGGACTCTGTGGGCGCCAGAGGGCACATACCTCGACACGGCCAGCTATGGCCTTCCACCAGCGTCCGGCTGGGATGCCCTGCAGTCCGCGCTCGCGGAGTGGCGCGCGGGCCGTACGAGCTGGGAGCATTGGGACGCCACCACCGACGGCGCCCGTCGGGCATTCGCCCGCATCGTCAAGGTCGATCCGGGCTGCATTGCCATCGGCGCCACCGTCTCCGGGCTGATCGGCCTGATCGCCGCATCGCTTCCCGAAGGCGCGCGAGTACTCGCACCGGAGGTGGAGTTCGCATCCAACCTCTTCCCCTACGCCGCCCAGGCACATCGCGGCGTAACGCTGAGAACGGTTCCCGCGCCAGAGCTCGCGGAGGCGATCGACGAGACGACTGACGTGGTCGCCTTCAGTGCCGTCCAGATGGCGACCGGCGAGGTCGTGGACTTCGAGTCGATCCTTGCGGCCGCCAAGCGACACGACGCACTGACGATATGCGATGCGACGCAGGCGTGCGGCTGGCTGCCGTTGCTCGCGAGCCAGTTCGACTTTCTCGTCTGCGCCGCGTACAAGTGGCTGATGTGCCCACGGGGCGTCGCGTTTCTCGCGCTGCGACCCCAGCGCATCGAGTCGGTCATTCCGGCCGCTGCCGGCTGGTATGCGGGAGCGGAGGTGCACAAGAGCTATTTCGGGCTGCCGATGCGTCTCGCAGAGAACGCGCGGCGTCTGGACACCTCGCCGGCATGGTTCTCCTGGGTGGGCGCATGCCCGGCACTGGAGCTGATCGACCGGATCGGCGTCGAGGCGATTCACGTCCATGACCTCGCGCTTGCCAACCGCTTCCGCGAGGCCGCCGGGCTGCCTCCTGGCAACTCGGCGATCGTGAGCCTCGACCTTCCCGGGGCGCATGACCTCCTGCTGGCCGCAGGCGTCAGCGCCTCACTGCGCGGAGGCCGGCTGCGGCTCTCCTGGCACCTCTACAACACCGAGGACGATCTGGACGTGGTGCTCTCCGCGCTGGCTCCCATCCTCAATCCGTAGCAAGGATCGCGAGCGTCGTGAACAGCGCAAAGTTCGTGGTCGTTCTCAACAAGCGCTACCAGGCCAGCCAGCTGCTGTCTGCGATTGGGCACGTCACGGCCGGGCTGGTCGGCGCCCACCCAGACATCGCTCAGATGAGCTTCGTCGAGTACAAGGACGCGGATGGTGCAACGTATCCAAAGGTCAGCGACTGGCCGTTCATAGTGCTGCGAGGCGGCGGCGGCCAGATCGCAACGCTTCGGGAGCGGCTCCAGTCAGCCGCTCTGCCCGCCGTCGCATATCTGGACACGATGATCAGCGGCGGCTCAGAGGTCCAACAGGCAAAGACGAGGGAGACGCCCACGGCAGAGCTCGAGATCCTCGCGATCGCCACCTTCGGCGAGCGCGATCAGATCGATCCGCTGACCAAGCGATTCTCTGTTTGGCAGTGATCTGTTAGTCACTCACCGCAGTCGCCTGCCCAGAGCGGCAGTCTCGACTGGATCCACAACGGCGCTACACCTCGATGGTCGCGTAACCGGCTTCTCTCAGCGCGATCCGCAGCTCCTGCGCCTCCCGCTCGCCTCTGGTCTCCACCGTGAGCTCGACGACCGCCTCGCGCACATCCATGGGCAGACCGTCGCGGACGTGGTGAACGTCGATCAGGTTTGCGCCCGCGTCGGCGGCAGTTTGCAACAGCGCCGCCAGGCTGCCAGGACGGTCGTCGATGCGAGCGCCAAGGCGCGTCCGCCGGCCCACGCGACTCTCGTGCTGACGTACGACCGCGCCGATCAATCCCACATCGATGTTCCCGCCCGAGAGCACTGCGACGGTGGAGCCCTGCGGCATGGGCGCCACCTGACCGTGGATCAGGGCGGCGATCGACACTGCTCCGGCCCCCTCTACGACCAGCTTTGCCTTCTCCATCGCCCAGACCATGCCATCGGCGATCTGCTGATCCTCGACCACGAGAACCTCGTCGACCAGGAGCTCGATGATGGCTCCGGTGATGGCGCCCGGGCGCTTGACCGCCACGCCGTCGGCGATCGTCGAGGTGGCGAGCGCGCTCGGATCGTCCTCCGGGAAAGCCGTCTGAACGAACGGGGCGCAGGCCCGCGCAAGCACGCCGACGATCTTCACCTCGGGAATCGCCGACTTGATCGCCACCGCGATCCCAGCGGCCAGCCCGCCACCTCCGATCGGCACCACGACCTGGGCGAGATCTGGGACATCGCGCAATATCTCGACGCCCACGCCACCCTGGCCGGTGATGATGTCCGGGTCATCGAAAGGGTGTACGAGACTCCACCCGCTGCGCTGCGCCGCGGCGCTGGCGAGTGCAAAGCAGTCATCCACGGTGGCGCCTTCCTGGTGGATCTCGGCACCGAGGTCGCGGATCGCCTCGACCTTCGACAGGGGTGCTCCTGTCGGAAGGTAGATGGAGCATCTGATGCCACATGCACGAGCCGCATAGGCAAGGCCCTGTGCATGGTTGCCAGCGCTTGCCGCGACGACTCCCGGACAGTCAGATCCCAGCACGCGCACCTTGTTCAGCGCGCCGCGCAGCTTGTAGGAGCCGGTCAGCTGAAGATTCTCGGCCTTGAGCAGCAGCTGCATGCCAGGGTCCACTGAGCGGCCCGCTGGCCTTAGGACCGGCGTCTGGCGCACGGTGCTCGCCGATGCACGGTGGGCGGCCGCTATCGCCTCAGCGTCGATTCCATAGCGCGCGCGGATGCTCTCAAGCGCGCTTACGACTGAGGACGAGGGACTGGGCACGATCTGTGAGCTAATCACCTGATGCCATAGATGTCAAGCCGCGCTCAGCGCATCCACGGCCACACGATCGGCCGGGATGCGCTGCGCGCGGCTTGGCCGCCCCGCCCACCCGACCACCGCGGACGCGGCCGCGTGAGCTGGAGTTGTCATAGTCTGATCCAATCACGCTGGGCGATGGGACTGTCCTCGCCAGGCCATCGAAACCGTCGTCTGCATCTGAACGATCATCGCTCAGACGCATGTGACTTTGCACTGAAGGAGGATTCGCATGCAGGACGAGCGGCTGCGCGTTGGTGTCGTTGGCGGAGGCTTCATCACGCAGGTCATGCACCTGCCGTCACTGGTGGGACTTGCCGATCGCTTCGAGGTGGTCGGCCTCGCCGATCCAAGTCGCACCACTCGCGAGCTGCTCGCGTCGCGCTACGGCATGGCAGCGACATTCGCGGGGTACCAGGAGCTGCTTGAAAACACGAGCCCGGACGCGCTGCTCGTGCTCTCTCCCGGCTCTACTCACGCCGAGGTGATCATGGCCGCTCTCGAGGCGGACGTGCATGTTTTCACTGAGAAGCCTCTGTGCCTCGTTGCGGAAGACGCCTGGGAGATAGCTCGCGCATCTGAGCGCACCGGCCGCCTGGTCCAGATCGGCTACATGAAGCGCTACGACCCCGCCTACGAGCAGATGCTCGCAACCCTTGCGGAACGGCGAAGCGGGGACATACGCCTGATCGATTGCGTGACCTACGATCCGGGCCTCGAGCGCTTCTTTGCGCCGGCGGCGATGGCCCGTGGCGATGACATCCCGCCCGCCTTCATGGCGCATGCTCGTGAGCGCGAAGCCGAGCAGGCACAACGGGCGGTGGGCGCAAGCACAGCCGCGGAGATCCGCGTCTACGTGCAGGTTCTCTGCGACACGCTCGTGCACGACGTGAACGTCCTGGGCGGCATCTTCTCGGCGATCGAGGAGCCGCAGCCACGCGTCATGGATACAGCATGGTGGGCTGACGGTCGCGGCATGCAGACCACGCTCGAGCTCAGCGACGGCGCGCGTTGCGTGCTCAGCCTCCTTGATCTCCCAGGCTTGCAAGACTTCCGCGAGGAGCTGCGCATCCACTTCGACGACGCTGTGCACAGGCTGCGCTTCCCGGCTCCCTACCTACGCCACTGCCCGACGCTCTACGAGCGCACGAGTGAACGGGACGGCCGCTCTCACGTTGAGCGCTGGGAGTCGTGGGCTGAGAGCTTCGTCACCGAGCTGGTGCACTTCCATGACTGCGTGCGGCTCGGCCACGCCTGCCGGACGCCTCCCGACCAAGCGGCTCGCGATCTCGAGCTTCTCGCGCAGATCTTCAAGGCGAGGACACCCTCACCTGCACAGCCGCCAGCTGTCGAATGAGGCATTTTCTGCCTATAAGCGCCTGGGCACACCGACTCGCCACAACCAGCCTGTCCGGCAGCTACGACGACGAGTGCGCATGTGCCCTCGTCGATCTCGAAACGCGGACGACGATGCGAGAAGCGGCCCGCCGTCACCCTCAGGGATAGACGGCGCGCAGCTTGGCCGCCTCGCTGACGCGACCGATCGCGACCGAGAGCGCGGCGGTGCGATAGTCGGTCTGGAACCGGTCGGCGGCGTCGAGCACGCGTCCGAGCGCGGTTCGCATCTGCATCCGCAGACGGTCCTTGATCTCGATCAGGTCCCACGCGTACTTCTGATGGCTCTGGACCCACTCGTAGTAGCTGACGGTCACGCCGCCGGCGTTCACGAGCACGTCTGGCAGCACAGCTATCCCGCGGTCCTTGAGCACCTGCTCGGCCTCGGGGGTCGTCGGCCCGTTCGCGGCCTCGACCACGAGCCCGCACTGCAACCGCGGCGCGTTCTCGCCGGTTATCTGGCGCTCCAGCGCGGCTGGCACGAGGATGTCGCAGTCGAGCTCCAGGATCTCCCTGGCCCCAGCCGAGTCGGCGTCGGGGAAGCCTTCGAGCCGGCCGTGCTCATCGTTCCAACGCACGACGGCCGGGATGTCAAGCCCATCGGGGCTCACGATTCCCCCGTACAGATCGCTGACCGCCAGCACGCGGGCGCCACGCGCGTGCAGTTCGCGCGCCACGACCGATCCGACGTTCCCGAACCCCTGGATCACGACCCGCCGATCGCTGAGCGAATGTCCCTGGCGCTCGAGCATCGCCTCCAGCGCGTACACCACGCCCAGGCCGGTCGCCGGCTTGCGCCCCTCGGTGCCGCCGAGCACCGGCGGCTTGCCGGTCACCACCTCCGGCACCGAATAGCCCGCCGCCTGCGAGTAGGTGTCATAGAACCACGCCATCTCGCGCTCCCCGGTGCCCATGTCAGGCGCGGGGATGTCTTGGTTGGGACCGACGACCGGGATCAGCTCCGCCGCATAGCGACGGGTCACGCGCTCGATCTCCCCCACGGAGAGCTCATGCGGATCACAGCGCACACCACCCTTCGCGCCGCCGTAGGGCAGCTCCAGCAGCGCGCACTTCCACGTCATCCACATCGCCAGCGCCGCGCACTCGCCAAGCGAGACGTCCGGCGCGAATCGGAAGCCGCCCTTCGTGGGACCCATCGTCAGCGTGTGCTGGACGCGGTAGCCGGTCATGTTCACGATGTCGCCCTCGTCGAGCCGCACTGGGAAGTTGACGATCAGCGAGCGACGGGGCTCCAGCAGCCGCGTGTGCGACTCGTCGTCGAGCCCGAGCACGCCCGCGGCGCGCACGAACTGCTGGCAGGCCATGTCGTAGAGCCCCGAGCGCCACTCCTGGCCTGGCAGCAGCGCGGGTTCGCCGTTGGTTGCCTCCACGGCCGAAACGGCCCCTGCCTCACCGTCCTTGACGAGAGCGTTCGCTGACCCACGCGGGGCGACGCTCGAGCCACTGCCTATGCTCATTCAGGAGATCATATCACTAGATAACTATTTTGGCGCCGCTTGCCAGGAATGCGTCTCGCAGCACGGCAAGGTCGAGGCGCGCCTGCTCCGGAGGCGTGCGGCACTGCACCCCCTCGACGATGCAGGCGTGGAAGTGCTCGAACTCCGCGAGATAGGCATCCGATATGCGCGCCTGGCGGCTCCAGCGCTCGGCGCCCTCCACCGCGCCCACGATCTCGTGAGCCGTCGCGTGCTCGCGCAGATACGGCGCGGAGAAGCGCAAGCGATGGATCTCGTCCCTGAAATAGAAGCTCGCCGCAGAGGAGAACTCCTCCAGGCCCTCCAGCAGCAGCCACGCGGTCTGCCAGCCGACGCCTGAGCCGAGGCGAAATGCGACGTTCGCCCCCTTGCCCGCCGCCCAGCTCCCAGCGGCCTTGCCATCGCTCCAATGGCTGGAGCTGACCGGCCGCGCGGGCAGTTGCACGCCGAGGTGCTCCAGCACGCCGTGCACGAGGTTGACGTCGTGCACGAGCGCGCCGGCATAGAGGTCGCTGAAGACGCGCACGCTGGTCGGGTCGCCGGCGCCGACCGCCGCCTCGACCTGATCGCGTTCGCGCTGCGCCCCCGCACGCAGCACCTGCTCTGGGACGTCGCGCCCGACCACGAGGTCCGCTGGCACGAACGGTGCGCGCCCCAGCCACGGGTCGTAGGTGAGTACGTCAACGAAGCGGAGATCCTCGGCGCTGCCCGGTAGCGCCGCCAGCAGCGACTCGTAGCCGGCGTCGTAGCGCTTCTGGTATCCGATCTGTACGACGCGGCCGGCCTGATCGCGGCACGCACAGACCGCCTCGACGTCCTGCACGCTGAGGCAGAGCGGCTTCTCCACCAGCACGTGCAGGCCACTTTCCAGGGCGCCGAGCACGATGTCGATATGGGTGCCGTTGGGCGTACCGACGACCACGGCGTCGAGCTTCTCCTTCTCGAGCAGATCGCGCCAGTCCGCGTGCGTCGGCAGGCCGCCGTGTCGCGCGCTCAGCGCCTCGCGCACCGTCTCGCTGGGGTCGGCAAGCGCGACGAGCTCGAACCGGTCCTGCAGCCGACGAAGCGTCGGCAGGTGGACGACCTGCGCGATCAGGCCACCACCGAGCACGCCGACGCGCACGCGCGCGCTCACGCCTGCACCTCGCCCTCGGGCGGAAGGCCGGTGAGCTGCTGCAGCTGCTGCGGTCCGGATGCCAGGGCCAGCCCACCGTCCACGAGCAGCGAGGCGCCCGTTACGTAGCTCGCCTGCTCGGATACCAGGAAGGCGATCGCCGCCGCGACCTCCTCGCTTGCAGCGGCGCGTCCCAGCGGGACCACGGGCCGCTCTATCACCGAGCCGTCGAGATCTGCCGGGTCGAAGTTCATGGGCGTAGCCGTGTGACCGGGCGCGACAGCATTGACGGTGATCCCGTGCGGCGCCCATTCGAGCGCGAGCACCTTGGTCAGCAGCTCGAGCCCGGCCTTCGCCGCGCAGTAGGCGCCGCCGCCCGCCAGCGGCACGAACGCGAGGATCGAGGAGATGTTCACGATCCGCCCGCCCGCACCGGCTGCGACCATCCGCGTGGCCGCGGCCTTCGCGCAGGCCCACGGGGCCACTAGATCCACCGCGAGCGTCCAGTTCCACCCCTCGACGGTCTCCTCCAACATCTCCGCGCGCCGGTTGACGCCCGCATTGTTGACGAGCGCATCGAGGCGCCCGAGCTCGTCGGCGAGCTGGCCGATCACTGCCTCGGCGCTCTGCGGCGAGGCGAGATCGAGCTGGGCAATCGCCGCACGGCGGCCCATCGCCTCGATCGCAGCGGCCGTGCGGCGAGCGCCCTCCTCATTGCTCCGGTATGTGAGGCCAACGTCGCATCCCTGCTCGGCAAGCAGCAGGGCGCTCGCCGCGCCTATGCCTGAGCTTGCACCCGTGACGATCGCCGACCGCCCGCTTTCAGAGTTCACCTTCCGCCTCGCTCCCTCTCACCGCCAGCGAATTGCTCGGCGTGTTCGCTTTCTGGTTGCCTTCCTGATCATAATAAGTGATACCATCATCTGATCTTCGACGCGGGCGGCGTCAATAAACAGCCCAGCACGCGGGCGGCCCGCAGAAAAACGCGCGTCGAGGAAAGGAACCGGTATGAGCCTTCCTGCTCTGCTCGCGCCGACGGCGGACGTCAGCGAGGTTGCCAAGTCGCGTGAGCTGCTTGATCGCGCGATGGCGGTCACTCCCGGCGGCGTCAACACCGCGCGCCGCAAGATCGACCCGCCGCTGTGCCTGCGGCGTGCGCACGGCGCCTATCTCGAGGACCTCGACGGCAATCGCTACATCGACTACCACGCCGCGTACGGCGCGATCCTGCTCGGCCACTGCCATCCCGCGGTCAACGACCGCGTCCGCAGCGACGATCGAGGACCAGGTGCTCTTCGGCGTCGGCACGACCGAGCTCGAGGTTCAGGTCGCCGAGAAGATCGTGCAGCACGTGCCCTGCGCTGAGCAGGCGGTGATGTGCGGCAGCGGCTCGGAGGCCACCTTCCACGCGATCCGGCTCGCCACGCGCCGCGACCGGCCGCCAGAAGATCGTCAAGTTCCAGGGCCTCTACCACGGCTTCCACGACTATGTGCTGCGCAACGTGATCAGCGCGCCGGAGAGGATCGGCAGGCGCGATCCCGTCTCCGCTGGCATGCTCGACGCTGCGGTGGACGCGACGCTCGTCTGCCGCTACAACGACAGCGAGTCGGTGCGAGACGCGTTCGCCGAGCAGGGAGATCAGATCGCGGCGATCATCGTCGAGCCGATCGCCCACAATTCGCCGAGCATCATGCCCCTCGACGGCTTCCTGGCCGACCTGCGCGCGATCTGCGAGCAGCATGGCTCGCTGCTGATCTTCGACGAGATCATCACCGGCTACCGCCACCACCTCGGCGGCTACCAGGCGATCTGCGGGGTCACCCCCGACCTCGCGACCTTCGCGAAGGCGATCGCCAACGGCTATCCGATCGCAGCGGTCGCCGGGCGCCGCGACCTGCTCGAGCAGTACAACACCACGGCGACCGGCAACGTCACGTTCGCCGGCACCTACAACGGCGGCGCGCCGGCGATGGCGGCAGCGCTGGCCACGATCGAGACGCTCGAGCGCGAGCCCGTCCACGAGCACATCTTCGCGCTCGGCGAGCGGATGCGCGAGGGGCTGCGCCAGATCGCAGGCGAGCTCGGCGTGCCGGTCGTCGTCTCCGGCTATGGCTCCCTCTACGCGATGCTCTTCATGGAGGGCCCGCTGCGCAGCTACGACGACGTCATCCGCAACGACCAGGAGTTCTTCGTCGCCTACCGCAAGGAGCTCGTGCGCCGAGGCGTACTGGAGATGCCGGAGAACATCGGCCGCAACCACATCTCCTACAGCCACACGAGCGATGACATCGATCGCACGCTGCAGATCAGCCGCGAAGCACTGAAGGCGACGCTCGAGCGACGGGGCATGCCGGCAACCTGAAAGCGGCCCCAACCAGACCCCTGGGCCGTCACGGTGCCGGGGGTCTGGATGGCGCCTGGCGCGACGTTCCAGACACGGCGGTGTGCGTGTCCTGCTCGCGGTCCTGGCATACTCCCGCTGGGAGCGCCTTCGCTTGCAGCGTGATCTGACCACGACCTCCTACGCGATTCTTGGACAGCTCGCGCTCCGTCCTTGGTCGGCCTACGAGCTGACCAAGGAGATGAAGCGCAACCTGCACTACTTCTGGCCGCGCGCCGAGAGTCGCATCTACGACGAGATCAAGCGGCTCCAAAGCGCCGGTCTTGCAATGTCCACGCCGTCGTTCACCGGCCGTCGTAGACGCATGACCTATGAGATCACCGTCGCGGGCCGCCATGCACTGGCAACCTGGTTGGAGGAGGACCCGCTGAGCGGGATCATCCTCGAATCGGAGGGCCTGCTGCGCGTCCTCGAGGCCACCTCTCCCCAGCACGTGCGTGCCGGGGTCGAGGCGATCCGCGCACAGGCAGCGGAGATGCTGCCAAAGGCCGTCTCCGTCGGCCAGGAGTACCTCGAGGAACGCGCCCCGTTTCAGGACCGCGTCAGATGGCGGACCCACACGCATGACTTCCTCACCAGCTACGCGCTGATGCTGGAGGAGTGGGCGCAGCGCACGGAGCGTGCGCTCGAAGCCTGCGAGGACAGCAGCGAAGACGAGATCGTGCATCGCGCGCTGGACCTGATCGCAGAGAAAATCGAGCGGATCGCCGCCGTCGCGCCCCTCTCCGCAGACGCCGACGACTAGGCAGCCAAGACCCGCGGTAGCCGCGCTAGAACAGCGTGTGCACCGCATCGACGATGCGATGCTCCTCATCGACCACCGGGATCACCCGCCAGCGGTCGAATGCCCCACAGGGATGGGACATCGTGAAGCAGACGAGGTCACCGACGCGCGGGCCATCGTCGCGGTCGCTGGCTCTCGCGCCTTCGTTAACCGCGTGATTGCCGGCCGTGAGCCTGATCGTCATGTGTTGGTCGTTGAGGCGCAGCACGTGCGCGTCGCGCAGCTTGCCGCCGCGCCTGCCGTCAACCGAGCGCCATGCAACCGGCTGAGGCGATGTGACGTCAAAAGGGGCGTCACGCCTGCCGGCGCCCACCACCGCCATGCCGGTCTCTGGACATGAGAGCACGATGCCCCACAGCTCGAGCGCGTCTTGCAACGGAGAAGCATCCACGCCACGGCCGGCGAGCGGAGAGGCCTGCGCGTAGAAGCCGCCATCCTGAGAGACGTAGCAACCGCTGCGCAGCACGACTCGCCAATCAGGTCGCGGAAAGCGTGCGAGCACGCGATCGAAGAAAGCGCTGCCGCCGGCACTTATCAGCCCATGCCCCAGCAGCCCTTCCCCTCGCAGACCCTCTGCGATCGCATGGACGCAATCGAGCTGCGCATCGACTTCCGCGACGATCTCGGGCACGCGCGCGGGGTCCATCGCCAGGCCCTCGAAGCACTCGATCCCTGCGAGCTCGACGAACGGCGCCTCGCCTGCGGCCTGCGCGACGTCTCGGGCCTGCGCGGGCGTGCGCACGCCCGCGCGCCCACCACGGGGCCCGACCTCCAGCAGTGCGCAGAGGGGGCGGGGCGCATTGGCAGCCCGCAGCGCGCGGTCGAGCAGCGCGACGCCTGTGGTCGAGTCGATCAGGCAGAAGATCTCGAGCTCAGGGTCGCGCTTCATCTCATCCGCAAGCCACTCGACCTGCGTTGGCTCTGCGATCTCGTTTGCGATCAGGATCCGCTGCACGCCCATCAGGCGCAGGGTCTGGACGTGCGACGGCGTTGCCGAGGTGATCGCCCAGCAGCCCGCCTCGATCTGGCTCGCGATCAGCTCTGGCGACATCGTCGTCTTTGAATGTGGCGCGAACAGAACGTCCTGGTCGGACGTGAAGCGAGCCATCCGCGCGATGTTGTGGCCGAGCGAGCTCTCGCGCAGCAGCAGCAGCGGCAGCGGCAGTGCTCCGCCAAGCGCATCGATGCCACTGGTGGCGAAGCACCGCAGTGAGCAGGCGGCGCCCAGGGGCGCTCCCTTCCAATGTGGTGGCACGGCGTCGATCAGCGCATCGAGCTTGGCGCGCTGATAGCGCGTGGGCGCGAAGCTCAACGCCTCCTGCACGCACTCATCCATTGCCTGCCTGGCGGGCCGAAGAGGCCCGCGCCTCGCGAATTGCCGCGCGCACCGCACTCACCAACCCAGCCGGCTCGCCAAGCGGTGCCTGAAGATCTTCCACGGGCGCAAGGCTACCGTCGGCAGCAGCGTGAATGGGGCCATAGATCGCCGGATCGGATGAGTTGCTGGCGACCGCTGCCAGCACGTCGCCACGGCTGTAGTGCCAGAACTCGAACGGATAGGCGATGAAGCCCTGCCCTGCCATGGCCGCGGTGACGAGCTCACGCGCCCTGGCCTGCTCCACGTCAACGAACGGCGAGGACATTGGCATCCGCTCAGAGAGATCGAGATAGGGAGCCCCGCGATCGAGCTCGCTGCCATCCGCTCGTTGCACCGACACGTCGACGGCGGCGCCGGCGACATGACCGGCGGTGATTGGTGTCGCCGCACATATCACGCCGAGATGCTCGACGATCTCTTGATCGCCCGCGTTCGGATCGGCCCATGCGAGCATCTCGCCCACCCTGCGCGCGAGCAATTGGCTTATGGCCGAGTCCCGCTGAGTCTGCGGTGAGCGCAGCGCATCCTCGATCACGAGCACGAAGCCCTGGGCGTGGAGGCTACGTGCGACGGCAAGCAGAGGTTCGAGGTTGCCGCGTCTGATGCGATGGTCTCGCGCACGCCCGACCGGATGTGGCGAGTCCAGGCACACGATCGGCGCGCCTGTCCTTGCCACCGCCTCCTCTATTGACACGAGCGGCTCGAGGCACTCGGCCAGCGGATGCTCACTTGCCGCCGCCATGAAACGCGCGCCCTCAGCCAATGACTGCAACCAATATGCGCATGCCTCCGGGCTTGTGCCTGCAGACATCTTCGGTGAAATCGTGTGGCTCTCAGCATCAGGCATCGAGAACTCCCTCTTCCTTGCATTGTCCTGGCGAGCACAGACCGAGCTAAGCGTGGCGCCGCCCCGATTCGATCGCCGCAGGCGCTCGGCTCGATGGCGTTCGCTCGCAGGATAGCCTATGCTCCGATAAGGAGTATCGAGATCTATTCAGCCTCTTGGAGGGCATATGGGCAGCCAAGGCCACGAACAGCACGATGTCGACTTGGATGGGCGCTTTCGCGCTCTGCGTCCTGCGCTTCGCAGCCCAGGCATGAGCGCTGGCGTACTGCTGCCAGGAGGCCGGCGCTGGACCGCCGCCGACGGCCTGGCTGACGTCGAAGCAGGGACAGCGGCCACAGCGGCAACGCCGATGCGAATCGGCTCGATCACCAAGACGTTCACGGCGACGGCGATTGTGCTGCTCGCAGAGCGTGGCGCGCTGGATCTCGACGACCCCGCCGTCTCTCACCTGCCAGAGCTCCAGAGGCTGAGCACCAACGGGCACTCGCTGGAAGCGGTGACAGTCCGCCGACTGCTCCTGCACCGATCCGGACTGGTCGGTGAGCCCCCCACCCGGAATTGGCTTCGCGCGCCGTTTCCCGCGATCTCCCAGATCCTGCAGCAGATCGACCTTGCCCAGATCGCGATTGCTCCAGGCAGCGCGTTCAAGTACTCCAATCTTGGCTTTGCACTGCTGGGTGAGATCGTTTCGCGCGCATCGAACGACTCCTATGAGCGCTTTGTGCAGAAGCAGCTTCTCGATCCCGCTGGGCTTGCGAGCACGACCTTCGAGACGCCTGCAACTGCGGCGTTGGGATATGGCGGCTCCTCAGCGGCGGGCTGGGTGCGCCAGCAGACGATGGAGTTCGGCGGTGAGCGGCCCGGAGGCGGTCTGTGGTCGACGGTCGGGGATCTGCTGCGCTGGGCACAGGTCGCGATGGGCGAAGTCCCCGAGGTCCTGTCCCCCGCAACCGCTGCGCTGCTGCTGGACCCCGACGCCCGCCCGGACGTCGACGCTGCTTCTGCACATGCCCTTGGCTGGCAGTTGCGGCGACCCGAAGGCCGTCTGCTCTGCGAACACGGTGGCGGAACGACCGGGTACACCTGTCACCTCGCCTTTGAGCCATCCCAGCACACCGCAGCGGTCGTGCTGACCAACGGCCATGCGCAACCTGAGATCGCCTGCCTTGGCCTGCTTGGGGTCAAGTGCTCTGCCCGGAGCTGTCTCCAGCCCGCATCCTCCCCGCCGGTCACCCCGTCTTCGCTCGATCCGGTCGGCGACTATCTCGGTCCGCTGGACTCCGCCTCATGCATCGAGCGACGGGCGGATGGCGAGCTTTGGCTCGCAGGAGAGATGCTGGACGAGCCGGTGGGCGCGTGCCTGCAGCCGCAGGCAGACGACCGCTACCTCGTGGGCGCAGGCCGCTTCGCCGGCGAGATGCTCACGCTCGATCGAAACGACGATGAGAAGATCGTCGCGTTCATCGTCGCCGGCTTTCGGCACGTGCGGGGCTGACGCCGCGCTGTTGCAGGAGCCACAGAGTGGTCAGGCCCCGAGCGGGCGAGTGATGGCTGCCTCAGCTCCCCGGCCTTCAGCCGCGGCCCGCCGCGACAGTCGTCCTCGACCCGCTCGGGAAGATGCGCTCGGCGTTGCCGTGCATGAGCAGCGGCACGAGTCGATGCGCGTCAGCCTCCGTCAGCCAGCCGTCTGCGATCAGCCTTTGCAGCGCCGCCTGCAGCCCACGCCTGGCAATCTCGGCGTGACCGACGACGTTCTCCACGACTATGTGGTCACCGCCGAAGCAGAGCAGCTTCGTCGCCGCAACCGTCGTCAGCGCGCGCTCCAGGAACTCGCGCGTGGCAAGCGGCGCGAGGATCCAGGCCCAGCACAGGTCGAGCATCACGTTCGGATGGTGCTTGGCAAGCGCCAGCAATTGCTCCTGCTGGGGCCAGGCGGTGTGCATCAGCACGAAGGTCGTGCTCGGGTTGGCCTGCACGATGGGCGTCACGTCGCGTACGTGGTCGAAGACGTGAGGAAACTGGGGGTTATGACTTCCGTCGAGATAGCCAAGATGGATCTTCACAGGCAGCTTGGCCTCGGTCGCCAAGTCGACGCAGCGCTGAAAGAGGAAGTCCTCCACCCGCCGCCGCTCGCCGAGATCCGCCACACCGGCGCGCAGGCGCTCGAACTCACGCCGCGGCGGCGTATCGACCGTTTGCACCGCGAGCGGCCGCACGTATGCCCATACGCACTTCACCGCGACCGCCTGGGCGCCGTATCTCTGGAAGCACCATTCGATCACGCGCAGGTAATCCTCGAGCGAGCCCACCTCTATGCCGCTGGCCGCCTCAGCGGCGTCGTGGCGGCCACAGGCAAGCGGGGCGATGGCGAGATCCTGCAACAGCAGGTCGGGCGAACGCGTTTCGCAGAACGGATCGTGCTCCAGTGTATTGACATGACAGTGCGAGACGTTGGCGACATCGCGCAGCACATGCGCATACCAGCCCTCCACGCGCAGCGCCCGCAGCCGCAAGTCGATCTCCTCGCAGGTCTCCCGCGAGAGCCTCATTCCGCACAGCCGCTCCGTCGAGAGATCGACCGCGTGCAGGTAGCCGGTGCTCCTGGCCGCCTCGAAAGCCCCCTCGACGGCATCCCACTTCTCGAGCGCCGAGAGCTCGGAGCTCCGCAGGCTCTGCACTCCAGCGGGAGAGAGACCGCCACCGATGAGGTCATTGATCGAGTAGTGCAGCACGAGCGCCGACCAGTCGGCCGGGATCACCACCCGCTCGCCTGCGACATGAAACTCATAGCCGTCGCAACCAAGACGGGCATGCTCCTCCACCAGGTGCTCGTGGGTGTCGATCCACGGTGTGCGATCGATCAGATTTCCCAAGCTCGTCTCTCCCGAGCCGCTCGTGCCGATCGCTCCGGTTTCGACGCTCTGGGTCATTGGGCCTCCCCCTTCGTGTCGGCGAGTTCGTACCAAGCCACGGTCTGCGGCTCGGTGAGGATCAGGGGGTGCAGGAATTCGGCGCCCTTCTGCAGCCCCTCGAGCAGGTCCATGTACTCGTCCTCGTGCTCGATGCTGAGCACATCGTCATAGCCGATCTCACGCAGAGCGCTGATGAACTGCCGCCAAAACAAAGCATCGTGGCCATAGCCAACGGTCCTGAAACTCCACGCGCGCTCGGCCAGCCGCCCAAACGGTGTCGCGTCCAGAACACCATTGACCCGCACCACATGCTCATTGACCTGCGTGTCCTTGGCATGCACGTGGTAGATGCAGTCAGAGAGCGCCCGCAACGCCTCCAACGGATCGATCCCCTGCCACCACAGATGCGAAGGATCGAAGTTCGCGCCCACCACCGGACCAACCGCCTCACGCAATCGCAAAAGCGACCGCGGGTTATAGAGCACATCCATCGGGTGCATCTCAAAACACAACCGGCAGCCATGGTCATCGGCAATCCTCGCCTGCTCGGTCCAGTAAGGGATCACGCGCTGCTCCCACTGCCACTCCAACACATCAGCCTGGTCAAACGGAAACGCGTTGACCACCCACAACGGCGCGCTCTCCCCCTCGGCCCCCTCAGGCAACCCACCAAGCAGCGTCAACCGCGTAACACCGATCTGCTGCGCAAGCAGACACGCATCACGAAACTGCTGACGATAAGTCTGCGCCACCTCCCGATCAGGCGAAAGCGGACGACCGTGAATGCTCAACGCACTGATCTGCAGCCCACGCGCAACGAACTCCTCAAACCAACGAGCACGAGCATCCGCATCATGAGCAAGCACCGCCGGATCACCATGACGAAGATTCGACTGCCAACCCGCACACGCAATCTCAACCGCCGAGAGACCCATCCCCCTAACACGATCCAACGCCTCCGGCAACTCCAACTGCACAAGCGCACTCGACACAACACCAAGCTTCATCCAACGCTCCTCAGATAGACGCTCTCCATCTCCACGCAGACCTCAACTGACGCATTCATGCAGCGCGGAGAGCAGTGCGCTGACGCGCTCATCCCCGGCGGGGTCATCGCGCATCTCGTTCATCGCGTAGGAGAACCCGACGCGCTCTGTTGGCCAGGCACCGTGGACCGAGCCGCCCGCACCGTTGTGCCCGAACGCGACCTTGGCCGGACCGAATGGAGCGTCCGCGGTCTGGAGCATGAAACCGACGCCGAAGGCCATCAGCTCCTCGGTGAACGAGTCCTTCCCACCTGAGAGCTGCGTGCTCGCTAGCGCCAGAGCCTCCTGGGAGACGATGCGCACACCATCGATCTCCCCTCCGCAGGCCAGTGCGCCGTAGAGCCGTGCAAGCGAGCGGGCCGTGCCGATCGCGTTTGCACCTGGCATCTCCGTCGCGTGCAGCGCGGGCAGGTTCCACAACATCGTCGGCGCTGAGGAGAACAGCGGCGGGTTCAGCCAGATCGATGCCCACAGCTCGTCGCCCGAGAAGGGGTCGGGAAGACCGGTCGGGCTCTGGCCCCATTGCCGGCCGTACTGCAGCACCGCAACGCGCGGCTCCAGCTCGGCCGGCAAACCGATCCACAGATCCAGCTCGAGCGGCTGTGCGACCTCCTCGGCGAAGAACCGCCCGATCGAGCGGCCATCCACACGTCGGACCAGCTCGCCGCAGAGCCAGCCATATGTGATCGCGTGGTAGATGAACTCGGCGCGCGGGTCGCTCTCGGGCGCCTGGCCGGCCAGCAGCGCCGCCATCTTCTGCGGATCGAGGATGTCCTGCTCGTTGACCGGCGTGCGCAGACCGGGCAGCCGCCCACGATGGGAGACGATCTCCGCAACCGTGATCGCCTCCTTGCCCTCGGCGGCGAACTCGGGCCAGTGCAGGCAGACGGGATCATCGAGCTTCAGCTGGCCGCGGTCGATCAGCATTGCCACGCAGAGCGCGGTGAGGCCCTTGGTGCCCGAGAAGATCAGCTGCGTCGTGTCCTGCTGCCACGCCCGCCCAGAGGCGCCGTCTGCAATGCCACCCCACAGGTCAAGCACCGGGCGGCCATCGAGCGTCGCCGCAAACGCGGCGCCGAGATCGCCCCGCTCGGCGAAGTTCTCGGCGAACGCCTCCGCCACCCGCTCGAACCCGGGCTCCACCCGACCGCCCACATCCACACGACCGCTCACGCTCTCACCCATCCAAAACCTCATCTCTATCGATGCCATCCACGCAGGCCTATGATGATCTAATCACATAGGCCACTGATGGGATAGCCCTGTTCTCCCGTTTCGCAGCCTGGCCTCTCAGCACGAGCGCATCTCGGTCGCGACGTGCACTGCGCACTCACGCCGTGGCCTGGATCTGACGCTCGAGGTCGAGCTCGACGATCGCCGCCTCACGCAGCTTGAACTTCTGGACCTTGCCGGTGACTGTCATCGGCAGCTCGTCGGTGAAGCGCACGTACCGCGGGACCTTGAAGTGCGCGATCTTGCCGCGGCAGAACTCGCGCACCTGCTCCTCGCTGCACGCCACACCCGCGCGCAGCCTGACCCAAGCCATGATCTCCTCGCCATACCTGGCATCGGGGACGCCGATCACGGCGACCTCGGCGACGTCGGGGTGGGTGTGCAAGAACTCCTCGATCTCGCGCGGGTAGACGTTCTCGCCGCCGCGAATGACCATCTCCTTGCTGCGCCCGACGATGTTGAGATAGCCGTCCTCG
Source organism: uncultured Actinomycetota bacterium (assembly GCA_963790265.1). Lineage (GTDB taxonomy): Bacteria > Actinomycetota > Thermoleophilia > Solirubrobacterales > Solirubrobacteraceae > Palsa-744. The sequence goes on along the minus strand of CAWBNT010000001.1, from coordinate 675,511 downwards.
TCCATCCTCGCCAGGTCGCCCGTATGCATCCAGCGAGCCCTGTCGATCGCCTCCGCAGTGCGTTCCGGGTCCTCCCAATAGCCGAGCATCACCGAGTAGCCACGCGTCAGCAGCTCGCCGGGCTCTCCACGAGAAACGGTGCGGCCGGTGAGCGGATCGACGATCTTGACCTCCAGATGAGGATGCACACGCCCGACCGTGTGCACGCGCTTCTGGAGCGGGTCCTTCGCGCTCGTCTGAGTCGAGACGGGCGAGGTCTCGGTCATCCCGTAGCAGATGGTGACCTGCTCCATGTGCATCTCGGCGATCACGCGCTTCATCACCTCGATCGGGCACGGCGAGCCGGCCATGATCCCGGTCCGCAGCGAGCTGAGGTCGTACTGCGAGAAGTCGGGGTGCTCGAGCTCGGCGATGAACATCGTCGGCACGCCGTAAAGGCTCGTGCAGCGCTCCGCCGCGACGGTCTCCAGCACGGCCTGCGGCTCGAAGGACGGGGCCGGCACCACCATGCTCGCACCGTGCGCGACGGATCCGAGGTTGCCCATCACCATCCCGAAGCAGTGGTAGAACGGCACCGGGATACACACACGGTCGGCCTCCGTGTACCCGCACGCCTCACCAACGAAGAACGCGTTGTTGAGGATGTTGTGGTGAGAGAGCGTCGCGCCCTTCGGGAAGCCGGTCGTACCGCTGGTGTACTGGATGTTGATCGGATCGTCGAAGTCCAAGCTCGCCATTCGATCGCGCAGATCGGCTGCGGCGATCGACTCGCCGCCCGCGAGCAGCTCGTCCCATGCAGGCGAGCCCAACAGCACGACCCGCTCGAGCGCGGGCAGCGCCAGTCGCACCTCTTCGATCATCGCCGCATAGTCGGAGGACTTGAACGCCGCGGCACTGAGCAGCATCCGCGCGCCCGACTGCCGCAGTGCGTACTCGAGCTCGCTCGTCCGGTATGCCGGATTGACGTTGACGAGGATCGCGCCCACCTTTGCCGTCGCGAACTGCGCAAGCACCCACTCTGCACAGTTCGGCGCCCAGATCCCGACCCGGTCGCCGACCTGCATCCCGGCTGCGAGCAGGCCACGTGCAAGCCGGTCGACCTCGGCGTTCAGCTGGGAATATGTCCAGCGCACGTCCTGATGGCGCACGACCAGCGCCTCGCGCTCACCGAACCGGGCGGCCGTGCGCTCGAAGCGCTCCCCGATCGTCTCGCCCAAGAGCGGCGCGGTCGCGGTCCCCTGTGCATACGAACGTCTCACGCCCGCTCCTTCCTTCGCCCGACTCCCGCCGCTGGGCGAGAGCCATCAAGTCATTTTATCTCATTGGGCCGGCTGCGATCCCGCCCGCGACGCAGGGCGGGCGCCTGCTCAGCCCGCGCGCCGAGCCGTCAGCCCGCCGTCCACCAGCAGCGAGGCGCCCGTCACGTAGCTCGACTCCCCAGAGGCGAGGAAGCGTACGACCTGTGCGACCTCGTCGGGATCGCCGATGCGCCCGAGCGCGACTCCGGCAGTCATCGCTTTCTCGGCCGCCGCGCGATCCTCGTTGCGGTCGATGCTCTCCTGCACGAGGCGCGTGCGGATGAAGCCTGGGGCGACGCAGTTGACGCGGATCCCGTGCGGGCCGTAGTCAAGCGCGAGGCTGCGGGTGAGCCCGAGCAGGCCGGACTTGGCGGCCGCGTACGGGAAGAATCCCTCCAGCGTCGCGAACCCGTGCAGCGAGGAGATGTTGACGATCGAGCCGCGCCCTGCGCGCTTCATGTGCGGCAGCACGTGCTTGGCCGCAAGCCACGCCGCCTTCAGGTCGATCGCAAAGAAGCGGTCCCACTCCTGCTCGGTCATCTCGGTCGCGTCGAAGTTCGCGTTAACGCCCGCGTTGTTGATCAGCAGCGTTGGCGGGTCGAAGCGATCGCAGCACATCTCCACGAGGCTCGAAAGATCCTGCTCGGAGGCGACGTCAGCCAGCTGGAAGGCGACTGGGAGCTGTGCGCCGAGCTCCTCCTCGACCGCGCGACCGGTGTCCTCGTCGCGGCCGCAGAAGACGACGGCGGCCCCCTCGCGCGCGAACAGCTCGACGATCGCGCGGCCGATCCCGCGCGATCCTCCGGTGACTATCGCCACCTCGCCGGCAAGGGATGAAGATGCACTGCTCAAGGGAGCACTCGACTGAGGTCTTCGTCCGTGACCGCTGTAGGTTTGCCGGCGCTTCAGCTCGCGTCGGCGGTCAGTCTGCTCGACCGGCTGGTGCGCGACGCGCTGGGCGCTCCGCCCTCGCGCCGCTTCGACGAGCCGGCGCGCTCGCGCAGGTAGCTGGCGATCGTGTCCAGGTGAGCGCTCATCGACGCGCGCGCCTCGTCTGCATCGCCCGCGGCCACGGCCGCAAGGATGCGACGGTGCTCGGGCAGCGCACGCTCGAAGCGATATTGCGGACGGGCGAGCGGATAGCGCGCAAGCAGCAGCGCCGTGTGAATCCTCTCGACCAAGCCGCCGAGCGGGCGGTTGCCCGTAGCCGCGATCAGGGCCTGGTGGAACGAGATGTCGGCCTCGTGGAACATGTCCTCCGCTGCGCGGCTCGTCGGCCGGCTGATGCTCTCTTCCATGCGTCTCAGCGCATTGGAGGCACGCTCTAGGTCGTCCTTGCTGGCGCGTTCGGCGGCCAGCCCTGCGGCCTCGACCTCGAGCACCCTGCGACACTCCAGATACTGCGAGAGGATCTCCGTGCTGCGCTGGCTCTCCAGCAGCGCGCCCAGCACATCCGCATCGAAGACATCCCAGCGCTTGGACTCGTTGACAGTCGCGCCCTTGCCGTGCTTGACGGAGATCAGGCCGCGCTCCTCCATCGCTCGCACCGTCTCGCGCGCCACCCCACGGCTGACACCGAACTGCTCGGCGATGTCAACCTCCTTGGGGAGCTTGTCCCCAGGCGAGCGAGCGCCGGTGACGATATCGGTGACGAGAATCCTCATCACGTCGCGGTGCAGACGGGCCATCCGCTCATTCTATCTCATGCGAGCAGTCGATGGAAGACGACCGGCGATCAGCCGCCTCGAGAAGTCCATGCAAGGTCTATGCAGTCAGGCACCCGCGCTTGCTGCCCAGACCCAGACGCGCCACACCCAGTTCGCACCGCGCGAATGACCTCAATCGTCGCCCCTCAGCCATTTCTGATCCCATACGCGGCGATTGTTCAGAAGAGCGCGGCAGGCCCGGGCCGTGCCAATCGCCGCGCCGGAGAACCCCGCCACATACCGCTCCGGCTGGCCAGCGCATCGAACAGGAGCTGCTCATGCAGGCCCTGTTCGCCCGGCCAACGCCAAGCGCGCAGGACCTGCATATCGGAGGGCTACGACGCCAACCTCACACCCATGGCCCAGGGCGTGAACAACATGCTCCACTGCGAAAACGTTGGAAACACGTACCCGTTCGACAGTGCGATCAACGAGCTGAGTGCGTACAGCGGCCGATAGGGCACTTCCGAGGCCACGATTTCGGCCACGCGCCCAATCATGTTCAGCCTTTCCTTCATGTTCAGCGTTTCACGTTGTTCTGTCAGCAGCTTGTCGACCTCTGCGTTCTTGAACCTGGCAATGTTCGTGCCGGAGCCTGGCGGGCTTATCTGCGCCGATGGCAACATGAGCGAAAACATCGCTTCAGGATCAGGATACAGCCCCGGATAGCCTTCGATCATCATCCCCACATTGCCCGCGAAAATCGCCGCGTATTCCCCCGACTTGAATTCATGGATTTTGACCGTTATACCGATCTTTGCCAGGTCGGCAGCCAGGATCTCAGCCGCGCCCAACGTGACCGGCTGTCCAGCGAATACTTGCACGGTCGTAGTAAACCCATGCGGAACGGATGACTTCGCAAGTTCTCGCTTGGCCGCGCTCAGGTCAAACTGGTATTTCGGGAGGCCGTTGAGCACTCCTTCGATCTGGCTCGACGAGCCCAAATCGGCAAACATGGAAGTCGGCGCAACGGTCTCAGCTTCCGCCGCGTAGCCGGTCGGGATCAGCGCTTTGACAATGCCCTTGACGTCAGTGGCATAAGCGATCGCGCGACGCACGTGAATATCATCAAATGGCGCCACCTTCGTGTTCATGGCCAAGAACTCGACTTCAGCCGACGGAGCCTTGATCAAGCGCGCACCCGGAATGTTCGAGAACAGTTTGGGGTCGAAGAATGGGAACGTGCCATCAATGGCTCCCGAGCGAAGTGCCAGCGTCTGCGCCGCTTCGGTCTTGAAGTCGCTGATGGTTATCCTTGCGGCGGGCTGCGGTGGACCGCTCCAGTATGGATTGCGCGAATACTTGACTTCGACTTCCGGAGTGAAGCTGTCGAACTTCCATGGCCCCGTGCCAATCGGAAGGCCGTTCGACGTTCCCTCCGCCTTTTCGCCCACCCTTTCCGCAGCGGCCTTCTCGATGACATCGCCGATCTCGGCCATGTACTCGGGCCAGAGCACGTTTGCCCGCTTGAGCTTGACGACTACGGTCGAGCCGCCCCGAGAGGTGACTGACGACACGTCTTCCCAGTACGCTCTGGTTGCGGATTCCTTTGCGTTGTTTAGATCCAGCGAATAGACAACATCTGCCACGGTGACCGGCTTGCCGTCTGAGAACTTGAGCCCGGGTCTGAGGTGGTAGACATAGGTCGTCGGGTTCGGATGTTCAACCGACTTGGCGAGGCCCGGCCTTACTTGCCCGTTGGGCTTGAATTCCATTAGCCCTTGGACGACGAGGTGCTCGAACATGGCCGTGTTCTCGTTCAGATACTTGCGATATTCGAGCTGGGTTCCCGTCGCATTTGTTCCCCAACGCAGTTCCGCATAGGGCTTGGTTGACCCCGCATCCTCCTTTGATCCAGCGCTATTTGAGTGATTTTGACCAGAGCTGCAACCCGCAACGAAAACCGCCATCACGAGCACGACCACATACAGATACCGCCTCATTGTTCCTCCCATAGATTACCCGCAAGGCTCTTCTTCTCGCCGATGACCTGCCGCAGCAGCCCTAACTCACGCCGATTGGCTCGTCGTGCTCGTAGTCGGGCTATGCGCACAGCGACGACAATCGCCATCGAGTGACGGCTCGGACGCATGCACATAGAAGACATGTGCGAGCAGCGTCCCTTGTGATATCTGAAGTCACGAGCGACGCATGACGAGCGCACTCACCGCGGGCACAGGCCCTCAGCGAGTCTTGTCACTCATCGGCGCAGCTCGCGGCTGCTTCACCACAAACGATCAAGGGTGCAGCCGGCCGAAAGCCGGCTCTGCGTCAGGCGAGCGGGGGTGCAAGAATGCGAATCAAGATGCGGCCGCCGCGCAACTGCTGCGCCGGGCCGGACACATCAAGGAGGCTGGCACCGGATGGGACCTTGCCGCTGCCGCGAGGACAGGAATCGTAACGCTCACGCGTAAGGCGCCCGATGGCGCTCGCAAGGTGATCCATCGCATCAAAATGATGACTGGCCACAGCCATTCTACCCATGGTTCGACAATAGCAGCGCCGTTCTGATCTGTCAAGCCAAAAAGGGGAGGTATGACCTGCGAGCTCGGCAATTGGCCGCTGCCAGAGCATCTGCGACTATGCCACGTCGGCGTGGTGAATGTTGTCGTCCTTGAGTGTCAACGTACATGGTCCCGCATGGGGTTCAGCCACATGTGTTCATCAGAGCGCTTGATTGCCGGGCGCCTGCAGTGACTCGGTGCCCGCGCTGGCAGCGAGAACGCTATCGTGGGGAAGGATGTGGCAGCTGGCGGCGTGGTCGGGCGTGACGTGAACAGGTGGTGGCGTCTGGCTTGTGCAAATGTCGGCCGCGTAGACGCAGCGGTGGCGAAATGAGCAGCCTGGTTGGTCCAGGGACGGAGGCGGTGTGGCCGCGATCGCCACCCCCGCACGATCCCGCAGGCGACGGCCCCCCGGGTGCGCTTGGATCAACGCCGCGGTGTACCCGTGGCAGGGCTTGGAGAAGACCTCTGCGGTGGGCCCGATCTCGACGAGGCTGCCGCGGTACATGATCGCGACGCGCTCGCAGATCTGCGCAACGGTGGCGAGCTGGTGTGAGACGAAGATCAGCGTCAGCCCAAGCTCGGCCTGCAGCCTTGCGAACAGCCTGATCACCTGCGCCTGCACCGAGACGTCCAGAGCGCTGACCGCCTCGTCGGCGATCAGGATCTCCGGCTCGGCGGCAAGTGCACGCGCGATCGCGACGCGCTGTCGCTGGCCGCCGGAGAGCGCGCGCGGGCGACGTGTGGCGAGGTTCGGGCTCAGACCAACCTGGCTCATCAGCTCCTCCAACCGTGCGGGTGCTTGCTCCTTGCCGATGAGGCCATGCACGAGCGCAGGTTCGATGATCGCCTCGCCGACTCGCATCGCGCTGTTCAGCGAGCTGTAGGGATCCTGATAGACCAACTGAATGCGACGCCGGATCGACGGCAGCGCGCCTCGAGACGCTTTCAGGATGTCCGTACCGTGAAACTCGATCCTGCCGGCATCTGGGTCGACCAAACGCACCAGGCTGCGCGCAAGCGTCGTCTTTCCGCTGCCAGACTCCCCCACGATCGCCAATGCCTGCTGAGGCGCGATGGACAGTGAGACATCGTCGAGCGCGAGGGTGCGTGCACCCGGACGTCGAGCCAGACGGTCTGAGAGCGAGCGCCGCACGAACTCCAGCCGCAGACCTTCGATCTTCAGGATCGAGTCGGTCTCGGCGTCAGTGGATGCCAGGGTTCCGTGGGCGGTCAACGTGCCCATGGCCAGTCCTGGAGAGATGGCGTGTGTATGGCTCTGCTCATTTGGTGGCCTGCCCCTCAGGTTGTGCGACGCTCGGCACGGGTATCTCGATCTCGGCAAACGGGCAGGCGCACGTGGTGAGGGTCTCCTGCTCCATCTCGACCGCGGCGCACTCCTCCCTGGCCTGCGGGCAGCGGGGAGCGAACGGGCATCCCGATGGCATGGTCCCTAGATCCGGGGGCTGGCCAGCGATCACGGCCGGCAGGGTGCGCGCGTCGATTTGCGGCATCGCCGCGATCAAGCCACGGGTATACGGGTGCCTTGGGGAGCGCGCGATCTCCTGCACGCTGCCGCGCTCGACCACATAGCCGGCATACATCACCGCGACCTCGTCGCAGACCTCCTCGATCACCCCGAGATCATGCGTGACCAGCACGATCGCCATCCCCGACTCGTCCTGCAACCGCAGGAGCAGCTTCAAAATCTGCTCCTGCGTCGTGACATCCAATGCAGTCGTGGGCTCATCCGCCAAAAGCACCTTCGGCCGGCACGCGATCGCCATCGCGATCATCACACGCTGCCGCATGCCCCCAGACAGCTCATGCGGATAGGAGCTCATCCGGCGCGATGGCTCGGGAATCCCCACACGATCCAGCAGCTCGACCGCCTCGGCCCTCGCGGCCTTGCGCGAATAGCTGAGCTTCACGCGCAGCACCTCGCTGACCTGCGAGCCGATCGTGTGCACCGGGTTGAGGCTGCTCGCCGGGTCCTGAAAGATCATTGAAAGCTTCTCACCACGCAATGAAGCAAGCTCCGCCGCGGACCGGTACCGCACACCCTCCACCTCAACCGTCCCGGCGACCATACGCCCCGGCTCGGGCACGAGCCCGCACAGCGCGCGCAACGTCACGCTCTTCCCACATCCAGATTCACCGACAATCCCAAGCGTGCGACCAGCGATCACACTCAAACGCACGTTGCTCGCGGCGCGCACGACACCGTGCTCACCAGGAAACTCGACCCGCAAGCCGTCAACTGCAAGCGCAAGCCTGCCGCTGGAGCCTTGTTCTCTCAGCGTCTCCCTCATCCCGTGCGCTCCCGCAGCAGCTCGGCAAGGCCCTCGCCTGTGAGGCTGAACCCGATGCCGACGATCACCACGAACAGGCCGGGCAACGTGGAGATCCACCACGAGGTCAGCAGGTAGGACTGGCCGGCCGCGATGATCGCACCCCACTCCGGCGCCGGCGGCTGCACGCCAAGCCCGAGATAGGAGAGCGCGGCCAGCGTGAGCACGTTGCCGAGCATGTTTGATGGGCTGTAGATCAGGTTTGGCCGGATCAGATGCGGCAGCGCGTGCTTGAAGACGATCCGGCGATTGGAGTAGCCCAGCGTGCGTGCCGCCATCATGAACTGCTGCTCGCGCAGGACCAGCATCTCCCCACGTGTCAGGCGCGCAAAGGCTGGGATGCTCGCCACGGTGAGCCCCACATAGGCGCCGGTGAGGCCGACGCCGAACACCGCGATGAAGCCGATGATCAGCACGATGAACGGGAACGCGAGCAGCGCATCCATCAAGCGCATGATCACCGCGTCGATCCAGCCGCCGAAGAAGCCGGCGACCAGACCGAGCCCCATTCCGACGCCGAGCGGCATCAACGTCGTCAGCAGACCGACCTTCAAGTCGAGACCCGTGGCATAGACCGTGCGTATGAAGACATCCCGGCCCAGCGCGTCGGTGCCGAACGGATGCGCAAGTGAGGGCGCTTCCAGCGTATTGACCAACTGGATCCGGTCAGGACTGCCGATGCTGGCCAGATCCACGACCGCATAGCCCAGCACCGCGAGCGCAATGATCGCGATGCCGAGCCACATCCCGAATCCGAGCCTTCTGCGCGCTCGTCCGCCCGCGGTCGCTGCCGGGATGACAAGCTCGACCTCGACCGGCGCGACGGCAGCGCTCACAGCCGAACCCTCGGGTCGATCGCCGCATAGGCTAGGTCCGTCAGCAGGTTGATGAGCACCACCGCGAGCGCGAGCACCACGACAAGGCCCTGGATCGTCGGAAAGTCACGCGCCGAGACCGAGGACACGAGCAATGTCCCCAAGCCAGGGATCGCGAACACGTTTTCGATCACCACGGTGCCGCTCACCAGGCCGCCCATCGTCAGCCCTACGACAGTCACCGTCGAGATCGAGGCGTTGCGCAGACAGTGACCGTAGAGCACGCGCCGCTCCGAGAAGCCGCGCGCCCGCGCCGCCTCGACGAATCCCGCATCCAGTGTCTGCAACACGCTCGCGCGCAACGACCGCAAGAACAGCGGCGCCACCACCAACCCCAGCGTCAACGCCGGCAGCGTGAGGCTGCGCAATGCCCCCGTGAGGCCTTGCGCGTAGCCACCCGTCGGAAACGCGCCCAGCTCCAACCCGAACACCAGGATCAGCAGCAGGCCCAGCCAGAACGCCGGCATCACGAACAGCGTCATGCCCACGACCCTGATCGCATGGTCGATCGCTGTGTCCTGCTTGACCGCCCCAATCAGCGCGAAGGGGATGGCCAACACCAGGCTGATCGCCAGGCTGTAGGCCATCAGCAGCGCCGTCACGCCGATGCGAGCGTCGATCAGACCACCCACGGATTGGTGCAGTGCCAGCGATTCGCCGAAGCTGAATTTCATCGCACTGCTCAGGAACGCGAGATATTGGCTGAAGAGGGGCTTGTCGAGCCCGAGCTGATGATCGAGCTGGCGCACCGCCCCCGCCGCCGCCCGGGGACCCAGCTGAATGCGAGCTGGGTCCCCGGGGACGAGATGGATGAGCACAAAGCTCGCGATCGTGATCCCGATCAGCACCGGGATCGCTTGCAACACGCGCAAGCCGACGTACTTCAACATGCCTTCCTCTTTCGGCCTGCAGCTGTGGTTTGCTTACGAATCACGTCGATCCGTCATTTCTGCACCCAAGCCCGCTCCATGCGAAGGTACGTGCTTGGCAGCACTTGGAAGCCGTGCAGAGAGTCGCTTGCCAGGTTCAGCGATACGAGGTTGACGATCGGCATCGCCAATGGTTCTTCCCAATACGTCGCGTACTGGACCTTCCTCCACAGCTTTGCTTTTTCTTCTTCGTCGGTGGAGAAAGACGCCTTCTCGAACGTCGCCAGAATCTTGGCATTGGCGGGCGGTGCCCAACCTGGTTCGTGGTTGTCTATATAGAAGGAGAATGCTTCGTTCGGTCCAACGAAGTCGGAGAAGCCCACTTCTGGCGGGAAGACCACGAAATCGAACTTGCCACTGAAGAAGTTGGCGTCGAGCGTGGTTGGCGCCAACGTCTGCACGGTCGCGTGCACACCGATCTTGGCCCAGGAGCTTTGCAGAATCGAGGCAAGCAATTCTCCCTCGGTTTCGCCGCCAGACACGTTGATCGTCATGCTGAACCCGTGCGGGACCGAAGAATGCTTGAGCAATTCCTTTGCCTTCGCCGTGTCATACGGATACAGCGAGACTTTGGGGTCCCAGTACCGCAGCTTGCCCCACAGACTGTTGGAGGGCGTGCCGAGGCCGTCATATACGGACTTGATGATCTGTTCGCGCGGCGTGGCGTACAGCAAAGCCTTGACCACATTTATCTCGTTGAAGGGCGCCTTTGCCCGGTTGAAGACATTGTCCGCGGCACCCCACTCCGGGCCTACGAGCATTCTCACGCCAGGCGTGCTCTTGAGCGCGGCCACCTGGGCATACGGGATACCCTCGGCGATGGTGGCAGCGCCCGACCGCACAGCCAAGATGCGAGCGTTGTCGCTTTCCACCTGATTCCAAACGAGTTCGTTCAGGTAGGGTTGCCCGGCGCGCCAGTAGTGCGGATTGCGCACGAGCGTCACTTTTGTGAATCCTGGCGTTGCATTCTTGAACACGAAGGCGCCGGTGCCTATCGGATGCAAGCCGAATGCCTTGCCCCCCTCTCGTTCATAGACTTTCTTCGGCACGATCGACATCTGGTAGCAGTCCAAGACTTCCGTCAGCGTGGGCTGCGGCTTTCGCAACTGCAGCTGAACCGTCATCGGATTGAGGAGCGAGACCTTCTTCCACTGCTTTGTATAGGTAGCCGCGGAGTCGAGCGGAGACCCGATTTTTTTCAGGGAGAAGACGACATCTTCACCTGTCAGTGGTTCTCCGTTGGAGAACTTCACGTCTTCCCTGATGTGGAAGGTGTAGGTGAGATGGTCGGGACTGACCGACCATGAGCTCACCAGTGCTGGCTCGAGCACAGGTTCAGAGCTGCTCGTAGGCCCGGGCATCAACTCGAAGAGCTGGTCGAGCACCTGATAGATCAGCGGCTCCGCTGGGCTGGCTCCGTCATACGGATCGAAGGTGCTCACAGCTTCGGCCGAGTCGATGGTCACCGTTCCCCCGCGTACCGGTGTGCCCCCTGGTGTCCAGCCCGTGTAGAAGCCGGCCTTGCCAGATGCAAGGTTTGAATTGCTCGAGGAAGAGCCACCGCACCCCGTGACGACCAGCGCCGCGGCGGCGCAGATCACCGCCAAACTGCCGATATACAGCCGACGCGACCGCCGTGCCCCCGTTCGACCGAGGATACTTCCCTGATCCGCTCCTAGCTCCACCTTCCGCCTCCCAATGTCAATCATCAGAATAAATATTCAGATAGCATCTTGCCTCGCCCGGTGGGAAGCTGGAGAGAGCGTGCAAATCGCATGCCAATCACCCCACAACAACCCGCCAACCATCGGGCGAAGCACCCCGTGAACGTGCTGGGCCACAGCTCTCATTGCAGAGAGCAAGCCAGATACACCAAACCGGCGTCAGCCGGTCAGCGCGTCAGGCGAGCGGAGGAGGAGCGAGCAGGCGAATCAGGACGCGGCTGCGCAGATGCTGAGCCGGGCCTGACATGTCGATCAGGCCATCGGATGCCGCTGGCACCTTGCCGCAGCTGCGAGGACAGGCGTTGTAGCGTGCCCGTGTGAGTTTGCCAGCCGTGCCGACAACGTCATTCATCACATCGAGGTCGCGCCTTGCCAAAGTCGCTCCGAGCATGTTCGAAGGCTAGCGGCCCCCGCACCAGTTGTCAAGCCAAACGGGGACGCCGCGGCCCACAAGCAGGTCAGAAAGGCGCTGGTACCGAACCCCTGACGGCCAACAGCACATATTGGACATACGACAGAGCACGCGCGTGAACTTCGCAGGTCTTACACCGGCTGCATGGTCCCTGGCCCAACGTGCCCCAGATCTTCGAGCACAACGTGCGCAGCGTTGTGACCAGGCGCACCGGTGACCTCGCCGCCGGGGTGCTGACCTGCGCCGCAGCAGTAGAGGCCAGCGATCGGTGCGCGGTAATCCGCGAGCTCGGGGATGGGCCGCTGCCAGAGCACCTGCGAGGGTGAGAGGTCCAGGTGATGGATGTTGCCATCGGTGAGCAGGACACGCTCCTGCAGATCGGCTGGCGTGAGCAGCACGTAGTCCTCCAGCAGATCGCAGAACTCCGGCGCGTGGCGGGCTACCTTCGAGAGCAGCCGCTGCGCCATCTCCTCGCGCCGCTGCGGCCAGGCGCCCTCCGCCGGGCGGGCAGGCGCGTAGAGTATCCAGAACGAGACGGTATGACAGCCCGCTGGGGCCAGCGCAGCGTCAAAGACCGACGGCGTCATTGCGACCATCAGCGGGTCATCGGGCAATTCACCGCGGCCCGCCTGCTGCCACGCGTGCTGCTGCCCCTCGCGTGAGGGCAGCAGCATCAGAGGTCCCCGATGCGGCAGGTCGCTCTCGGGCAGCGCCGTGTACTCGGGGAGCCCGGACATCGCGCAGTGCAGCTTCAACGGCGCCACCTCACGACGGATCGCCCTCACACGTGCGACGAACCCGGCGTCCAGAGCGTCTGCCTCCAGAAGAGACAGGAAAGTCCGGTCGGGGGTCGTGTTTGACAGCACCACTCCCGCTGAGATCTCCTCGCCCCCGACCAGACGAGCGCCTGTCGCGCGGCCGTTCTCGACGAGGATACGTTCGACGGGCACGCTGGTCCGCATCGAGACACCGAGCTCCTCGAGCGCAGCGACCATCGCCGAGACAACGCTTCCCATGCCGCCGCGCACAAAGCCCTTCGGAGCGACCACTCCCGCTTCAGCGTAGTCCCGCGCCGCCACTCCGACAGCACTCACCATGCTCGAGCCTGTCGCATAGAGGCTACCGAGATCCGCGCGCACTTCGTTGATGGCGGCGCGCATCAAATCGGTCTCGAAGTGACTGTCGGCCAATCCACCAAGAGAGGTGGTCATCAGCGTTTTCAGCAGCTCGCCGTGACCGAGCCGAGCAGCATGCTCTTCCAGCTGCGCTTGCGACGGTGGGCAGCGCAGGAGCAGCGGACCGAAGAGCTCTGCCGCGTCTCGCCAGAGCGCCTGCCATCGCGGCCAGCTCGCAGCGTCTCCCGGCGCCACCCGCGCGATCTCCTCGGCGAGCTTCTCATCGTCATGCCACCACACCATCGGATGCACGCCGTCGACCACCTTGGTGTCAACGCCGCCGGCATCGATCGCAAGCCCACGCTCCAACAGCCTCATGTCGGAGAGGACCTTTGGACGGAACAGCCAGAGGTAGTTGGCGCAGGTCGAGAACCGGTAGCCCGGAATCAGCTCCTCGGTCCTGCAAGCGCCACCGAGCGATGGCCGCGCCTCCAGCACCTGCACGCGCAGACCTGCTCTTGCAAGATAGAAGGCCGCCACGAGGCCGTTGTGGCCACCGCCAATGATGATCGCATCCAGTTCCGCCGACAAGGCAAATCGTCCTTTCTTGATCGTAATCGGTCACGGACGAGCGCTGGGCCGAGGCCAGCGCTCGTCGTGACCACCGTCAGGAGGCGAGCTTTACGTCCATCGCCCACGGTGTGAACAGTATGCTCCACTGCGAGAAGGCCGGAAATGCATATTTGTCCGACAATCCCGCGATCGCATCGAGTGAATACATGGGCCTGTAGGGAACTTCACTGGCAATGACCTTTGCCACCTTCCCAAAGATCTGCAGCCGTCGTGCCGGATCCGTCGTTTCGCGCTCTTCGGGAAGCAGCTTGTCCACTTCGGCGTTCTTGAACCTCGCCATGTTGTAGCCCGAGCCGGGCGGGTCGATCTGCGAAGAGGGCAGCAGCAGCGAGAACTGCGCGTCCGGGTCCGGGTAGAACCCAGGGACCCCTTCGACCATCATCGCGTACTTTCCTTCAAATATCATCGGGAATTCAGCTGATTTGAATTCGTGGATCTTGACCGTGATGCCGATCTTGGCCAGGTCGGCCGCGATGATCTCACAGGCGCCGAGCGGAACCTGCTGACCGCCGAACACCTGCACGGTCGTGGTGAAGCCGTGCGGGTAGGAGGACTTCGCCAGTTCCCGCTTCGCCGCTTCCAGATCGAAGGGATATTTGGGTATGGCTTTCAACGTTGCACTCACTTCACTTGCAGGTCCAACGTCGGTAAACGCGGCTGCAGGCGCGAGCGTAGAAGCTTCTTCTGCGTTGCCAGGCGGGATGAGAGCCTTGACCATGCCCGAGACGTTCGTGGCATATGCCACCGCTCGCCGCACGTGCACGTCGTTGAACGGCGGGGCCTGAGTATTCATCGCCAGGAACTCGACTTCCGCCGAGGGTCCTTTCAACAGACGTGCGCCAGGGATGTTTTCAAAGGGCCTTGGGTCGAAGAACACATACGTGCCGTCGACGGCACCCGATCGCAGCGCTAGAGCCATCGAGGCTTCGGTGCTGTGAGTCGTGATCGTGATCCGCTTCGCGGGCTGAGGTGGTCCGCTCCAATACGGGTTGCGTGAATACGTGACGTCCGCTTCAGGCGTGAAGCTGTCGAACTTCCACGGACCGGTGCCGATCGGCAAGCCCTGAGAAGTCCCCTGCGCTTTTTCCCCAGCCCGTTCCGCGGCCGCCTTCTCCACGACCTCGCCAACCTGGGCCATGAACTCCGGCCACAGCGCGTTGGGCCGCTTCAGCTGGACGATCACCGTGGAGTTGCCGCGCGCGGAGACCGAAGACACATCTTCCCAGTATGCCTTTGTCGCCGATTCCTTTGCGTTGTTGAGGTCCAGGGAATAGACCACGTCCGCGACAGTGAGAGGTTTGCCGTCCGAGAACCTCACCCCAGGCTTGAGGTGATAGATGTAGGTCGTGGGGCTCGGATGTTCGACGGAGCGAGCCAGTCCCAGCCCAACTTTGCCGTCTGGTTCGAATTCCACCAAGCTCTGCACCACCAGGTGCTCTATCGTGGCCGAATTATTGCTCGGTAGCTTCCTGTATTCGAGTTGCTCTCCCGTGTTGTTGAGCGCCCAGCGAAGTTCGGGGTACGACTTCGATGACCCTTCGGCACGGGCCGCAGCGCCGTTTTGCCCGCCACTGCTGCCGCATCCTGCCGCGAGCAGCGCGACCACGAGCACAACGATCGCATATAGCCATTTCCTCATTGCTGCCTCCCAGTGGATCACTGCAATGTGATCAAGTGATGTACATGACCTTCCGACCGGCCAACGCGTCGCATCGCATACCAGAATGGTCAGGTATCAGCAACGCAGGCCAGCACCCGGCTTGGAGCGAGATTCACCACGTGGAGTGCCGTATGACGGTGCTCCACGAGCGCTCGCGATGACGCGGGGAACGCGCCACGCAGGGCAATTTCAGGCGAAAGCCCGGCGAAGCTCGCTGCGCGTCAGGCGCTTGGTGGAGCGAGCAAGCGAATGAGGATACGGCCGCGCAGCTGCTGCGCAGGCCCAGGTACATCGAGCAGGCCGGCCTCGAACGGCACCTTGCCACAGCTGCGGGGGCAAGAATCGTAGCGAGCTCGCGTCAGCTTCCCGGCAGTGTTGGGAAGGTCGTTCATCGCGTTTAGATCGCGATCTGCCGCAATGACTTCAACCATACCTGGACGGTAGCACCACGGCATCGCATTGTCAAGCCAGGTCCGGCGTGAAGCCGCGCGCCGATTTGAGACAGTGAATCGATTCTAGGTCCGCGCAGCCTCTTGATATTGAACGCCGCGCATCGATCTGAGCAGTGAATCGATCCCACCTGCACAGCCATCTCAGAGACAGCGATGGAGTGCCTTCAGCAGCGCTCGCCCGCGCGGATCCTCGAGGTCGTCGCGCATCTGGTTCATGGCATAGGAGAAGCCCACTCGCTCCTTGGGCCATGCTCCGTGCAGCGACCCGCCGGCGCCGCCATAACCGTAAGCGTCCCCAGGCGGGCCGAAGTAGCTCAACTCGGTCTGCAGCTCGAAGCCAAAGCCGTACGCCTCGGCCATGTCGAGCAGCGGATCCCGACCCCGCATCAGGCACTGCCTGGCCTGCAGGATCGTGGCCGGCTCCAGCAGGCGCACACCGTCGAGCTCGCCTTCGCGAGCCAGGCAGGCGTACAGGCGTGCGACCGCACGCGCCGCACCGATGCCGCCGGCGCCCGGAATCTCGGCCTCGTGGTACTCCCGCGTGTTCCAGGGTATGTGCGTCTCCGGGAACAGCGGAGGATTGGCCCAGACGAGCTTCATCAGCTCATCCTTCTCAAGCTCCTCTCCTTCGGGCATGCCTTTCCACGAGTCGGCGTAGTGGAGGGTGGCAACCCGATCCTCCTGCTCCTGCGGCAGCCCGATCCAGAGCTCGAGTCCCAGCGGCTTGGCGATCTCCTGCGCAAAGAAGCTCCCAACGCTGCGACCATCGACTCGACGCACGAGCTCACCGCACAGCCAGCCGTAGGTGAGCGCGTGGTACATGCTCGCAGCGCGTGGATCCTGCTCCTGAGGTTGCGCGGCAAGCGCCGCCGCGAGCGCCACGTCGTCGCACATGTCACTCACGCTCAGAGGCTTCCTCACCGCCGGCAGGCGAGCCTGATGAGAGGCGAGATCACTGACCTTGACCGCCTCCTTGCCATGTGAGGCGAACTCGGGCCAGTAGTCGCTGACCGGCGCATCGGCTGAGAGCTTGCCCCTGTCGATCAGCATCAGCAGGCAGATGCCCACCAGTGCCTTGGTTCCTGAGAATATGACCTGCAGGCTGTCCTTGCGCCACGGCGCGCCGCTCTCGCGATCTGCCGCTCCTCCCCACAGGTCCACCACCAGCTCGCCGTCTCGGAAGGCCGCGAAGGCGGCGCCGGTGTCTCCGCGCTCGGTGAAGTTGCGCTCGAACTCCTCCTGCACAGACTCGAAGCCAGGTGCCGTGAAACCTTCGCTGCCCATCGCATCCTCCCTCTTGGTCGGACCAACTGATTGATCTCCTCCAGGTACCGGCCCGCTTGGTCGGCCGGTACCTGGCCGCCCGTCAAACCGGCTCGCGCAGCACCGAGCGAGGCAGGTCGCGCTCCGCTGTGCTCAGCATCGCGTCGTAATCGGCATCGCTCGTGGAAAGGAAGCGCTCCTCGCGGATCCAGGGCCTTGCGATCATCGGGTCGGGGCTCTCGATCTCGCGTGCGAGCCTGTGCGCGTCGAAGATCGCGTCGGCCACCTGTTGCCTCGGCGTCAGGCAGTCGCCGACGCGATAGACGCCTCTGACGTCGGCGTCGGCCCACTCTGAGCGTCGCTCCCTCAACTCGCGATACAGCTCGGCGCACGGTATGCGCATCGTGCTCAGCACGACGGAGTCGGCCTCCCACTCGCGCGACTGTGAGGGAAGCGCGCGCAGCGCGCCGCGTACGCCGCCCGGCGCGATCTCGCTCACCACGTGACCGCTCCACATCTCGACCCCAAGCTCGTGCAGCGCCGGGATCATCATCTGGTCCTCGCCGGTGAACTGCATGTAGGCGCCGGCCTTCTCCAGTGGCGTGACGTAGATCACCTTCCTGCCTTCGCGCGCCAGTCGCTCAGCCAGGCTCACGCCCATGAAGTAGCCCTCTGTGTCGTAGACGAGCACCCGGTCTCCCGTCGCCTGCTTTCCCTGCACCATGATCTGCTCGGGGGTGAGGACGTGCGGCAGCTCTGGATCGGCTCCGATGATCGGGGTGCGGGTCACAGCACTTCGCCCATCGCCTGACCACCTGGCGCCAGTTGCGATCACGACCAGCTGGGCGCCGTACTCCAGCACGTCGCTGGCGCTCATCCGCTTCTTGGGGATGACCGTGAGGTTGCGGCACCTCTCCGCCATCGTCAGGCGGTAGTGCACCACCCGTGACCACTCCGCGAGCCCCGGCAGCTTCGGGACCCAATCAAAGTGACCGCCTGGCCTTGGGCCAGCATCGACGAGATGCACGTGTTCCACGCCGCGGCGGGCAAGTGTGATCGCGCACTCCAGGCCGGCGGGACCGGCACCCACGACCAGCACGTTCGCGGTCGGGTCGGCGACCGGCGCCACCCGCTCTGGATGCCATCCGCGCCGGTACTCCTCACCCGTCGTCGGGTTCTGGGTGCAGATGATGCGGCTCACGGTATTCACGCGTGAGACGCAGACGTTGCAGCCGATGCACTCGCGGATCTCCTCGATCCTGCCCTGCTCGATCTTTCTCGGCAGGAAGGGGTCTGAGATCGACGCACGCGCGGCACCGATGATGTCGAGCTGCCCACTGCGAATCACGTTCACCATCGTGTCCGGGCTCGTGAAACGCCCCACACCGACGATCGGCTTCTTGGTGTGGGCCCTCACCTTCTCCAGCCACTCGCCCTGGAAGTTCTCGTTGTAGAACCGCGAAGGGCCGACGTCCTTGGCCCATGTATTCGGGTCTTCGCCACCGACCTGCAGATCCCAGAAATCCACGAGATGATCCGCCAACTCGATGAACTGAACACCCTCATGATCGACGCGAATGCCCTCCGCGGTGCCATCGAGCGTGTCGATCGAGAAGCGCGCCGTGATCGCGCACTGCTCGCCGACCGCCTCGCGCACCTGCTCCAGCGTCTCGAGCCAGAAGCGCGCCCTGTTCTCGAAGCTGCCCCCGTACTCGTCGGTACGATCGTTGTAGCGCTTCATCAGAAACGCAGTCGGCAACACGAGCACCTCCGCCCCCATCACGTTGACGATGTCAAAGCCAGCCGAGAGAGCACGCCTCGCCGCCGCCACATAGTCGGCCTGCAGCCGCCTGATGTCATCCTTGTCCATCTCGTAGGAGGCGCCGACCCAGAAGCAGTCGTCACCGATGTGCGAGACCGCGCGCGCCGGCAGACGCGTCTCAAACCCGGTCACATGTGTCCCGGTGGCCATCAGCTCGATTCCCGCCAGCGCCCCGTGCTCGTGTATGCGCTCGCACATCAGGCTCCAGTTGCGGACGTCCGCCTCGTCCCAGATGCGCGAGACGACCTCATGCCCAGTGTGGTCGTACTCGGGACAGATGCTGGTCATCCCCGTGTTGACCACGGCCCAGCCGCCCTCCGCCTTCATGCCTCGGAAGTAAGCCTCCGCGCCCGGATACTGCGCGCCGAGGCCGCTTGCGTGCGGCGTCTGATAGAAGCGGTTCTTCATGGCCTTCGGCCCGATCTGGATGGGCTCGAAGAGGACGTCGTATCTTGGATCGCGCGACACAGACTCTCCCTATCCGTACTACGGAGGCAAGCAGAAACTGCGCCGAACGGCGCACTAGTTCAATGATCTAATCACATAGGTTTGGCGGCGTCAAGGTGCCAAAGACGTGGCGTGGGCCGTTCTGCCCCAAGGCTCGGGAAGCATGTGAAACCGCCCGGCGACCACACCGCTTCACTGGCGCTCTTGTTGTATAGTCACTGTACTGCCGCATGAGCGGCGAGCTTTGCGAAGAGACCGATCCGGCCGAGACGCATCTGCCGGAACAGGCTCGCAAGGCGCTTCGATGGACAACCGTCCACCCCGCGTGTCGCCTCGGTGCCGCACGCGAATCGTTCACATGATTATCACCCGCCCGCACATCACCCCCAACTCCGATGACGTCCATACTCTGTGGCCTGGCAGCCGCGTGCTGCTGGGCGAGCATAAACGTCCTCGCGACGCGGGTGGTGCGGGGACCTGACTCACGCGAATTCGCCTTCTGGCTCGACCTGCTCGGGTGCCTGCTCTGCGTGCCGGCCGGGCTTCTGCTGCTCAGCTCGCAGAGCGTCTCGCTGCAGGACATCCTGTGGCTTGCGCTCACAGGCGTGAGCGCAGCCGCCTGCGCGCTCCTGCTCACCTCAGCGCTCAGGCACGGCAAGCTCGGCGTGGTGGGACCGCTCATGTCCCTGGAGGGTGCGGTGGCGGCCGTGATCGGGATCGCGTTCGCTGGGACGGCCCCGGGCATAGAGCTCGGAGGGCTTTTCCTGTCCGTCGTCGGAGCCGTCACGATCGCCTTCGGAGCCGTCCGTCGGGGACACCTGGCCGGCTCCTCATACGCGCTTCCAGCAGCGGTTTGCGCTGGCGTCGCGCTGTGGGCATTCACTCGCCAGCCACTGGCGCCACTGCTCGCATTGATGCTCACGCGCTGCTTTGGCACTATCGCGCTCGCCCCGACGGTGTCGAAATGGCGCTTCCCGCCCAGCATGCGCTGGCTGCTTGTGATCGCCGCACTCGATGTGGTCGCCAACGTGCTCTTCCTGCTGGGCACCAGAGCCGGATCGCTGTCGATCACAGCGGTGCTCGCAGCGCAATTCGGAACTCTCACCGCAATCGGCGGCATCTGGCATTGGAAGGAGTCGCTGTCAACCCCGCAGGTCGCCGGCCTGCTGATTCTCGGCGTCGGCGTGGCTGTGATCGCGGCGAGCTGATCGCCTCGGCAGCGATCCCACCGCTGGGAACAGCGCACCTCGGCGGTGCGCGCGACGCCCGCCCGGTCTGGCAGGCCACGGCTGTGCGCTATCGGTTCGCCGCGACCGTGACCCGTCGTCCGGTTCGCGCCGCCTCCACGGTCGCAAGCGCGATGCGCAGCGCCTCGATCCCCTCCGCGCCGCAGACGGCGAGCGTCCCCTCGCCGCGCACCGCCTCGTGGAACCGCCGCACCGCGCGCACGTAGAGATCCTCGCGATCGGGAAGCTCGACGTGGCTCACCCGATCGCCACGTCGCAAGACCACCTCGCCCAGCGGCTCGGAGGTCATCGACTCGCGCGCAAAGACAGAGGCCTCGCTGCCGTGGACCTCCAGGCCAGTGCCGGCATGCGCCACCGTCCAGGCGTCGTGAAAGCCGATCGGCACGCCGGAGGCGCTGACCATCACGCCCATCACGGCGTCCTCGATGCCCCGCGCGCCAAGTCCCTGCCGCGATGACTCCGCGATCACGGTCGCAATCGGCTCTGCCAGCAGGAACCGCAGCAGCGCGGCGTCGTGCACGGTCACGTCGAGGATCACTCCGGCGCCTGCACCGACATCGTTCGTGCGCCAGGTCTGCAGATCGGGCGGCAACCAGCGTGCATGGAAGACGCGCACCGCGCGCAGCTCGCCAAGCTCGCCGCGCTCGATCAGCCCCCGCACGACGCGGTGAGTCGCGGCGTTGGGAAGGTGGTGATTGACCCCGAACACCACGCCCGCCTCCTCGCAGGCGCAGCCGATCGCCTCGGCGTCCTCGATGTTCGTGGCAAGCGGCTTCTCGCAGAGGACGTGCTTGCCGGCTCGCGCAGCGGCAATCGCCTGCGAAGCGTGGAGCTCGTTGGTCGTGCTGATGTAGAAGGCGTCGACGGCATCGTCGGCCAGGCAGTCCTCCAGCGATACATAGGACGTGGCGAAGCCGTACTCCTCGACGAACGCCTGCGCTCGCTCGGCGGAGCTGCTGAAGATCCCCTGCAGCACGCCGTCTGGCTGCTCGGCCACCGCGCGCACCATGAACTCGCGCGCGATCGTGCTCGCGCCGATGAACGCCCAGCGCACGGCATGGCTCATCGGCCCCCGCCCTCCGATGGCCTGGCGGCCTGCTCTTCGGTCGGCGTGTAGGAGATCGCTGTCTCGAGCGTCTGTGGCCCGCTCACGAGGGTGAGGCCGCCGTCCACGAGCAGGCGGCTGCCAGTCACATAGGAGGCGGCGTCGGATAGCAGGTAGGCAATCGCCTCCGCGGTCTCGCGCGCCTGTGCCGGGCGCCCGGCAGGGATCTCGGGGTAGTCGCCGCCACGCGGATCGATCTCCTGCGGGCCGAAGTTCTGCGGCGTGGAGGTATGACCGGGGGCGAGCGTATTCACCCGAATGCCATGCGCGCAGAGCTCGAGTGCCATCACCTCGGAGGCAAGCGCGAGCGCAGCCTTCGCAGCGCAGTAGGCGCCCCCTCCCACGACCGGCAGCCGGTCGAGCACCGAGGTGACGTTTACGATCGCGCCGCGCGTGCCGCGGGCGACCATCAGCTGCGCGGCGGTGCGCGCCGCCACGATCGGCCCCAGCAGGTCAACGCGCAGCACGCGCTCCCAGTCGGCGAGATCGTCCTGCAGGAAGGCGCAGCGATGGTCGATCGCCGCATTGTTGACGAGCCCGGTCAGCCCGCCGAGGTGCTCGTCGCACTGCTGGACGGCGCTCTGCGCCGAGCGCGGGTCGTCGAGGTCGAGCTGCACCGCGTGGGCGTGCCGGCCGAGCGACTGGATCTCGCTCACGAGCGCGGCCGCAGCATCCGCGCCCGAGCGGTATGTGATCCCGACGTCATGACCACGCTGTGCGAGTAGCTTCGCCGTCGCCTTGCCGATGCCGGCGCTCGCGCCGGTGACTACGACACGCCACGCCGCTCCGCATTCGTTGTCGCGCTCAACTGCTCATCCCCATCACCAGGCCACCTGTGATGCTGATCACCTGGCCGTGTATGTAGTCGGTAGCGGGCGTGCAGAGGAAGAACACCAGGTTCGCAACCTCCTCAGGCGTGCCCGCCCGCCCGAGCGGCACGATGTCCGTCAGGTCACTACGACGATCGGCGGAGAGGCCAAGTGGAATGTGGTGCTCGCCGACGTCGATGCTCTGCCCCGCATCGTCCAGCTGCGTCAGGCGCGTGTCGACGATCCCCGGCGCAACTGCGTTGACGTTTATCTGGAACGGGGCCCACTCACGCGCCAGCCCCTTCGTCACCCCCAGGATCGCCGCCTTGCCGGCGTTGTAGTTCTGCTGCCATGGCTCCCCCATCGTGCCGGAGACGGACGACATGTTCACCACCTTGCGGTTATAAGGGGCAGTGCCCTGTGGGTCGCCGATCAGGTGCGGGCCGGCGGCGCGCAACAGCCGAAACGGCGCCGTGGCATGGATCGCGATCATCGCCTCCCATTGCTCGTCAGTCATCTCCACGAGCGGGTTGTCCCAGTTGTAGCCGGCGTTGTTGACGAGGATGTCGAGCTGGCCGAAGCGCTCGATCGCCATTCGCACGAGCGCCGCAGGCTCTCCGGCGGCAGTGATGTCCCCGACGTGGCCCGCCGCCTGATCTCCCAGCTCGGCGACCGCCGTCTCGGTCGCCTCGCGGTCGAGATCGCCGATCACCACGCGCCCGCCGGCCTCGACGATCAGCAATGCGGTTGCGAGTCCCATGCCGCGTGCTCCGCCGGTGACTATCGCCACGCGGCCAGAGAGGTCGGTTGCCTTGGAGAATCGACTCACTATCAGTTCCTTTCGTTTTCGCTGATGGAGGGACTCGCCAGCAGACCTACGAGGCCTGTGCTCGCTCCTGCAGCGCAGCTGCGAGCGCCTCCTCGGCGATCGACAGGCTGCGGTCGATGTCCTGCTCGGTGTGGCTGTAGCCGATGTGGCTGCGACCGACGTTCTCAGGGACCTCGAAGGACCCGCGCCGCACGAGCTGGCGGCGATAGGCGAGGAACAGCGCGGTGTCGTTGCGAGCAACGTCTTCATGGTTACGAATCTCGCCGTCGAGGAAGGAGAGCACGAA
This sequence comes from uncultured Actinomycetota bacterium, assembly GCA_963790265.1. Classification (GTDB taxonomy): domain Bacteria; phylum Actinomycetota; class Thermoleophilia; order Solirubrobacterales; family Solirubrobacteraceae; genus Palsa-744. The sequence goes on along the minus strand of CAWBNT010000001.1, from coordinate 652,044 downwards.
CAGCGATCCGAACCCCCCTGCGCACGCAGGCACCCCGGCCGCCTCGGCGATCTTGGTCAGGCCCGTCCGCATCCGATCACCGAGCGCGAAGATGTGCTGGTGAACCGGCTCGCGCTCCATCACCTCGATCGTCGCGAGCGCAGCGGCGACGACAGGCGCGTTGCCGTTGTAGGTGCCGCCGTAGAAGACATCGCCGTCTGGATGTGTGTTGAAGCGCTCCATCACCGATCGCTTGCCGCCCACCGCCGCCAGCGAGAAGCCGTTGGCGATCGCCTTGCCCAGCGTCGTCAGATCGGGGTTCACACCGCAGATTGCCTGATAGCCGCCGAGGCCGTGACGAAAGCCGGTGATCACTTCGTCGAAGATCAGGATGATCCCCTCACGGTCACATATCTCACGCAGGCCCTCCAGGAATCCGGGCGCGGGCAAGATCGAGCCGCCGGGCGCGTTGTGCACGACCGGCTCGACGATCAGGGCGGCGATCTGCTCAGGATGGTGAGCGACGGCCTCCCGCACCGACTCCAGGTCGTTGTAGCGGCAGACGAGAGTCTCGGCCTGCGCGCAGGCCAGGCCACCCGCACTGGTGAGCACCGCGTCGTGGTAGCCGTGATAGAGCGAGGAGAACCTCAGTGTCATCTGGCGGCCACGTCTCCGCACGTGCCGCGCGCAGCGCGTGGTAGGTCGCCTCCGAGCCGCTGTTGCAGATCAGCACCTGCTCGACCGAGGGGACGTGGTGCACGATCTTGCGTGCCAGTTCGAGCTCCGCCTCGGTGACGCCCAGCCCGAACAGCACGGTCTCGCGGATCGTCTCGGCCACCCGCTCGATCACCGCGGGATGGCTGTGCCCGAGCACGATCGGCCCGTAGGCCGCGTGATAGTCGGTGTAGCGGCGCCCATCGATGTCCTCGAAGTATGCGCCGTGGGCGCTGCGCACGCAGAGCTTCGAGGCGGTGTTGCGCCGGCCTGAGTTGACTCCGCCGGGAATCACCTCACGGGCGGCCTCGAGCAGACGCTCGGATCCCGAGGGCAGCTCGGCGGTGTCGAACGACGAAGATGCAATCGAAGAAGGCATCAGATATCCGATAGATCCTCGGTATACAGGTTGGGATTTCTCACTGCGGCGCATGACTGTGCCCTGCGCCGCACGAGCCACATCAGTACGAGGCATGGCACACGCAATCTCAGGTTGTCACGCGCGCCACGCGCTCGTCCGGTGGGCAGGATGCTATCGCACGCCAACTTTACATGCAACGCCCACGGAGTGAAGATACATAGACCACCACGCGGAAGAATTGGACAGACGTACTTGTCCTGACAACGCCCCGAACTTGCCATGTGGAGTATACGGCCAGTAGGGTACTTCTCTCGCCCACGATGCTTGAGCACCTGCCGATCATCTGCAGTCGCTTCGTTGGATCGAGCCTTTTCCGATCTCCTCGATTGCAGCCTGTTCGACTTCGGCGTTCCTGTAGTTCGCGGTGTTGAGCCCAGAGCCGCGGCGGAGCGATTGAGGTGGGAGCGAGCATGCTCGCCATATGCTTCTGGATCCGGGTAGAAGCCACCGTATGCGTTACGCACGCACAGCTTGACTTGCCGCGCCGAATCACCGGCTTCGCTCGGCTGCAGCTCACGGACCTTGGCGATGATCCCTATCTTAGCCAGGTCCGAAGAGAGAATTTCAGCTGCTCGAACCGAGGCGGATTCCGTCGCTTCGACCTGCAGTTCCGTGCGTGAAGCCGTGTGGATAAGCCGACTTTGCGAGTTCCGCTTGGCCTTGCCAAGTCGAAGTCGTACTTCGGCAGCCCTGACCAGCACTCACCTGGCTCTGGGAAAAGGCCGGTGAACAGGCTGAGCCGACCATCGTCGTGTTTTCTATCGCCTCGCCGCCGTGGGAACAGCGCTTTGATCATGCCGCTTGACATTCGTCGCATATGCGATCGCGCGCGCACATGAACATCATTGAACGGGGCGCTGGCCGTGTTCATCGCGAGATGATCGTGGACCCCCGCGGGACGCCGACAGCGCGTGGACGCCTGGAAGTTCTGGAAAATCTTCGGAGTGTTGTACCAACAGTCGCCGTCGATCGCGCCCGAGCGCAGCGCGAGCGCCATCGAGGCTTCCGTCTTGAAGAGGCTGAAGACGATCTTTTCCGCCGGCTGCGCGGTCCGGTCCAGTATGGGTTGCGCGAGAGCTGGATGCTGGCTTCCGGCTGTAACTGTCGAACTTCCATGGTCCGGTGCCGATCAGCAGATCGCCCGGCGTGCCCTGGGCCTTTTCGCCGACCTTTTGGGCAGCTCCTTCTCATATACCTGGCCACTGGAAGCAATGATGTCAGGCCAGACGGGGTTCGGCTGCTTGAGCTTCATGACCACCGTAGAGTTGCCACGCGAAGAGATCGACGCGACGTCGACCCAGAACGATTTCATCCCAGATTCTTTGTTGGCTATGTTCTGGTCAAGCGAATACACGACATCGGCCGCCGTAAGCAGCCGTCCGTCAGAGAACTTGACGTTCTTTCTTATGTTGTATATATAGGTCGTTGGGTTGGGGTGTTCTACCGAGCTCGCGAGTCCCAGCTTCAGTTTTCCACTCGGTTCGGGTTCGACCAGACCCTGGACTACGAGGGACTCAATCTGCACGTTTTGCACCCATGTGATCTTCTTAGCCAATCAAGCGGCCCTGGAAACGGTGCTCCGCCCCAACGCAGGACGGCGTACGACTGCGAGGAGCCTTCTTCGCTGCTCGATGCGACTTTGGTCGACTGACCGCCGCCGCCCCCGCAGCCCGCGACGATGACCGCGAGCACAAGCGCAGCCGCTACGTACAGACGCTTCTTCACCACGATTCCTCCCTTTGATGCCGGATCGTTCCAGCTTCCAGATGCCGGATCGATCCGGCACTTCCCGGCCACTGTACGCGATAGCCTCGCCTGCTGTCAACCCAAGAGCTATAGTCGCGACGATGGCAGCGTCAATCAGCGCTCGACAGCAGGCCGCCCGGCCACATCTGCAGCTGCTCGCGCGACAGGATCGCGGCTGCCCACGATCTTCGACGTCGCGCGGCTGGCGGGGGTCGGTAAGACGACGGCTTCCGACGCGATCCAGGGCCGCGGTCGAATGGCGCCCGAAACCCGCGAGCGTGTGCTCGCCGCAGCGAAGCAGCTCGGCTATCGCGTGCACGCCGGCGCACGCAACCTGATTCAGCAGCGCACAGAGGTGATCGGCGTCGTCGCAGGCGACTTGTTCGACCCGTTCTGCGCCGAGCTGACCGCGCACATCGAGCTGCTGGCCGCCGAGCGTGGCTTTCGCGTGCTGCTCGCCACAGCTGGACCCGATCTCACCGCGGAGGCCAGCGCGATCACGAGCCTCGTGGAGCATCGCGTGGCGGCGATCATCGTGATCTCGTTCACTGGGCAGCAAAACGTGCTCGACGCCGCGGGCGCGCACATGCCTGTCATCTGCATCGGCTACGAGGGCCCCTATGGGGTCTCGATCGGGATCGACGACCGGCTCGGTGGCCGTCTCGGGACCTCGCATCTAGTGGAGCTTGGCCACCGCCGCATCGCCTACGTGAGCAACAGCGGCATGCCGCAGAAGACCGACCGCGACCGCCGCGACGCCTACAGACGCACGTTGCGACGCGCTGGCATCGTGCCTGACAAGCGGCTGGTCCTGCGGCTGCCCGCGGGGGCCGAGGAAGAGCGATACGCGCAGATGCGCGAGTTGTTGGATGGCCCCGATCGCCCGAGCGCGGTGTTCGGCGTCTCGGACATCACCGCCATCGAGCTGATGTCCTGCGCAGGTCAGATGGGGCTACGTGTGCCAGCGGACCTGTCGGTCGTCGGCTTCGACGACATCATGCTCTCACGGATGCCGATGATCTCCCTGACAACCGTCGCACAACCGATGGAAGAGCTCGCGCGCCGCGGCGTGGACACCGCGATCGAGCTGGTGGACGACCCGCGCACGCTGCCACCCGCACAGCGCGTGGAGCCCCAGCTGATCGTCCGCAACACCACGGCGCCGCCAAGCTGAAGCAGGCAAGTTCGGCGCGTCTGCTCGCAAGCCGGATCCAGGCCCGTCGGCGGCGGGTTGGGATTTCCTGCAGGGTGCGTCTTGACAGCCTGACCTCTAGTGATTAGACTTCTGCGTCATGAGGTTTGGAGTGGTCAGAGATCGCGTTGTGGGCGCGGGGGCGCGCCTACAATTCATGCGCTATCTCACTGTTCGTCGGGGTGCATGAAGCAGTGGGTGGCCGCGTATACGCAGAGCTGATCGCAAAGCGCCTGCTGGTTGCCGTGGTGCTGCTGATCGTCGTCTCCTTCGGGGTCTTCTCGCTGATCTACATCGCGCCAGGGAGCGCGATCCGAATTTTGATCGGACCGCGGCCGGTGACGCCTTCGCTGATCCATTATCTGGAAGCGGAGTATCACCTCGACAAGCCCTTCTTCGTTCAGTACCTCTACTACGTCAAGGGCGTGCTGAAACTCAATTTCGGCACCTCGATCGCGACCTCCCAGCCGGTGAGCGAAATGATCAGCAGCGCGGCGCCCATCACGCTGTTCCTCGGAATCTTCGCATTCGTCTTGACGCTGGTCGCAGGCGTGGGGATCGGGATGATCGCGGCAGTCAAGCAGCGCACGACGATCGATCGCGGGATCGTGGGCCTCTCGGTATTCGGCGTCAGCGCACCCGCCTTTGCAACCGGCTTCCTGCTGCTCTACATATTCTCTGTAAAGCTGGGGTGGTTTCCGATCTTCGGCGCAGGCAGCGGGTTCAGTGACCGGTTCTGGCATTTCGTGCTGCCAGCGGTTGCGCTTGCGATCAGCGGCAGCGCCCTGGTCGTGAAGCTGACTCGTGCGGGTATGATCAACGCACTCGATCAGGACTACGTTACCTTCGCCCGCGCGCGCGGCCTGACACGCAGAAGAGTGCTGTTCGGGTACGCGTTGCGCAACGCGCTTGTGCCGGTGATCAGCAGCGGTGGAGTGATCCTTGCTTATGTGCTGACTGGAGCGGTGCTCGTGGAAGTCACATTCAACATTCCTGGCCTGGGCAGCATGCTCGTCTCCGCCGTCGACTCCAAGGATGTCACCGTCATCCAGGCGGTCGCGCTGATCTTTGCCGCTTTGATCATCTTCGTCAACCTCCTCACAGACGTCCTCTACCTGGTCGTCGACCCGCGCATTCGGATGGGAAATCAGAACTCATGAGCGCGATCGATCCGACGCTGCGGCTGGATGTGGAGCTCGAGGGCGCTGCGCGCAGCCGGCGGCGCACGCGTCCATCGGTGGTCATCGTCTTTGCGATGGTGTTCTTCGGAGCGGTGCTCCTGTGCGCGATCTTCGGCTCGCAGATCGCACCGAACAATCCGCTCCAGCAGAACCTTGGGCTCGCGCTCAGCGGCCCGGTCTCCGGGCATCCGCTCGGCACCGACGAACTCGGCCGCGACGTACTCTCTCGCGTGATCGCAGGGTCGCGCCACGCCATCGAGGGACCGTTCCTGATCGCGATCGGGGTGACGCTGATCGGCACCATGCTCGGCCTGCTCGCCGGCTACCGCGGCGGCAGGATCGACTCGCTGATCATGCGCTGGGTGGACCTGACCTGGTCGCTGCCGGGACTGCTCGTGGTGATCGTGGTCGCCGGTGTGCTGGGTTCGGGCTACCTGATCGCGGTCGCGATGCTCACGGTGCTGGAAGCGCCGGCGGCGACACGCGTGATCCGAGCCGCTGCGCTGGAGCAGCGGCCGCGACCCTACGTCGAGGCCGCTGAGACGCTCGGGCTCTCGCGACGGCGAGTGATGTTCCGGCACATCGGTCCCAACGTGATGCCCATCATCATCGCCAACGGCTTCCTCACCTTCGCGTTCGCGCTGATCAGCCTTGCGGGGCTGGCGTTCGTTGGCATCGGCTCTGAACCGGCCACGCCGGATTGGGGCCGGATGCTGTTCGCCGCGATCTCGACCTTCTTCCAGAACCCGTGGACGGCGATCGCGCCGGCGTTGGCAATCGCGCTGACGGCGTTGAGCGTCAACCTGCTCGGCGACTGGATGTTCGAGCGGCTCTCCGACCGAGGCAGGGCAAGGTAATGGTGGTCGCTACGCAGCCGGCGGCAGATGAGAAGAAGGAGCGGCCCACTGGGCTGACCATCTCCGGCCTGCGCGTCGCCACCAAGGACGGACGCACGATCGTGCGCGAGATCGATCTCGCGGTGGCCAGAGGCGAGACGATCGGCATCGTCGGCGAGTCCGGCTCCGGTAAGTCCATGACCGCTCGTGCGCTGATCGGGCTGCCGCCTGCCGGCATTCTCATCAGCGGAGAGGTGCGATGGGAACAGCGAAACCTGATCGGTCTGCGCGAGCGCGAGCTGCGCCGCATCCGCGGCCGCGAGGTGGGTCTGGTGATGCAGGACCCCTTCACGACGCTCAACCCGCTGCTGCGCTGCGGCAAGCAGATCACTGAGGGCCTGTGCGACGAGTCCGGGCACCGCCTGCGCGGCCAACGGCGCCACGCAGAGGCGGTGCGGCGCCTGGCTGAGGTCGGTATCAAGGACTCAGCGGTCGCCGACAAGTTCCCCTTCCAGCTCTCCGGAGGAATGCGCCAGCGCGTCGGCATCGCCGCGGCGCTCTCGCGCGATCCGGAGATGCTGATCGCGGACGAGCCCTCCACCGCGCTGGACGTCACCACCCAGAAGGAGATCCTCACCCTGCTGAAGTCGCTGCAGGAGTCGCGCGGCATGGGACTGATCCTCATAACCCACGATCTGCGCGTCGCGATGTCCACTTGCGAGCGGATCTACGTGATGTACGCGGGATCGGTGCTCGAGGTCGCTCCCGCCGAGCATCTGGACGCGGAGCCCAGGCATCCCTACACCCTCGGCCTGCTGTGCTCTGACCCGCCGGCAGACCGACGGCTGGCCAAGCTGCCCGCGATCGACGGCTCCGTGCCACGTCCTGACGATGTCGCCAAGGAATGCCCCTTCGCCGCACGCTGTCAATGGGTGCAGCCGCAGTGCCTGCAGGGAGCCCCTGCCCTGCAGAGCGTCGACGGCGGGCAGCGCCTCTCGGCCTGCGTGCGAATCCAGGAGATCCGCACGGAGATGCAGGCCGTTCGTGGACGTGTGCTCCAGGAGCACGTACCGGTGCAGGCGACCGGTGTCATCGCCGACCCACTGGTCCGCATAGAGGATCTCAGAAAGGTGTTCAAGCACTCCGGCGGCGAAACGTGCGCGCTGGACGGCGTGTCGCTGGAGATCGGCAATTGCGAAAGCGTGGGGCTGGTCGGCGAGTCCGGGTCGGGCAAGACGACGCTCGGTCGCTGCCTGATGGGCCTCGAGCATCCGAGTTCTGGAGCGATTGAGGTCGAGGGGATAGACGCGCACTCGTGGCGCGCGCTGAGCGCCCAGGATCGCGCAAAGCTGCGCCGCACGGTGCAGATGGTCTTCCAGGACCCCTACTCCTCTCTGAACCCGGTGCGCTCGATCGGCTCGACCCTGCAGGAGGCGATCCTCGCGCGGGACTCGCGCGCACGAAAGGTCTCAGACGAAGTCAAGGAGATCCTCCACCGGGTGGGGCTGCCCGCCGAATACGCGCCCCGCAAGCCCTCGGCGCTCTCCGGTGGCGAGCGCCAGCGCGTGGCGGTCGCGCGAGCGCTGGCGATGCGCCCGCGGCTGATCGTCTGCGACGAGCCCGTCTCAGCGCTTGACGTCTCCGTACAGGCGCAGATCCTCAACCTCTTCGGCACGCTGCGCGAGGACTACGAGATCAGCTACCTGTTCATCACGCACGACCTCGCCGTGGTACGCCAGGTCGCCGAGCGCCTCTATGTGCTGCTCAACGGCAAGGTCGTGGAGTCCGGCGCCAGCGACGTGATTCTCGATCAGCCGCAGCACGAGTACACCCGCAAGCTCGTCGCCTCGATCCCCGGCGTCGAGATCGTGCCCGGGCCGGCCACACCGGCCGAGCTCTCGGCAGGATCCGCGCCGGACACCTCCTTGAAGAGCGTCTGAAGCCAGCCGCGGTGTAAGCGCGGCGTGCTGGGGCCAGTTCTAGCGCTGGGGTCCTCGCTGTTCGGCGGGACGGCCGATTTCCTCGGCGGCACGACCTCCCGGCTGATCGGCACGACGCAGTTCATGTTCTGCGCCCAGCTGGGAGGGATGGTGCTCGCAGTGGGCTGGGTGGCGATCGGCGGCGAGCCGGTGCCAGACCTTGCCGCGCTCGCCACGGCCGCGGCCGCCGGCGTCGGGCTGCTCGTCGGCATCGGCGCCTTCTTCCAGGCCATAGTCGTCGGGACGCTCAGCGTCGTTGCTCCCATAAGCGCGATCGGCGTGGTCGTGCCGATCGCCGCCGGGATCGCCCAGGGAGAGCGCCTTGGCGCGGCGCAGGTGCTCGGAATCTTCGCGGTACTGGCAGGCATCGCCCTCGCGGCGCGCCAACCTCGCCAGGCTGGGCGCACGCTCGCCGTATCGGGGCTTGGGCTCTCTCTGCTGGCCGCCCTTGGCGGCGGCCTGTTCCTGTGGCTGGTCGCGCAGGCCAGCCACGACGGCGGGATCGCCTGGACGCTGCTCGTCATCCGAGCGATCACCCTCTGCACCCTTGCTGGGATCCTCTGCGTCCGCCGGACCTCGCTGCGTCCAGTGTTCGAGATGCGAATCGCCGTGCGGGTGCTCGCATTCGTGGTGACGGGGTTCCTCGGCTTGGCGCTCTATGCGCTGGCCACCCTCCATGGACAGCTTGCGGTCGTGTCTGTGCTCGCCTCCCTGTATCCCGCCGTGACGGTGCTGCTCGCCCACCGAGTGCTCGGCGAGCGTCTGCACCGCCCACAGCAGATCGGTGTCGCGACGATGCTGCTGGGCGTGGTGCTGCTCTCCTCCTGACCCTCGCCAGTCCGAGGTCGCAGCGGGTCACACGCTGGCAAGCTGGAGCCGGCAACCCTCCTGAGGCGGAGACTCCTCCTGGTAGGAGCCGAACTACACACCCTTCAGGCGTCGCCGGCCAATACCTGCCGCCCAGAGCCACCCGCCTCGCCCACCACCACCGATGCGCCCTGCCGCTCCAATGCCTCGGCAGCGCACCGTCTGATCGTCCCCGCCTCCCATTGGGGCGAGGCCTGCCATGACGCAGGACGGCGCCAGGCCAGCCATCGAGCGGACCAGACACGGCCCGCAAGAGCATGGGCACCGTTCGTAGCACAGCGAAAACGAACAGCTTGACAATACTCCTATCAGGAGGTATAGTTTTTACCGTCGAGTCACGATCACGGGTGGGACGGCCTGCGCGATTCTGCGATCGCCAATCAGACACTGATCCTCAGCGCCAATGACGTCTCGCAAAATCCTGGCCGGCGCTGACTAGCTAGACGCACTAATGGGAGGAATGTAATGAGGAAGCACACGATTGCGGGCATCGTGCTCGTGCTCACGCTGCTTGTCGCGGCGTGCGGGGGTGGGAGTGGTCGATCCGGCACCGCAGCATCAAATAGCGGAACCGGATCCTCCAAGAAATACGCTGAACTTCGATGGGGGGAGTTGGCATTCCCCGGCCGGCTCAACTACTACGACAACATCCAGCCCCCGAGCGATCTGACACCTGAGTCGCTGGTGACATTGACCCTGGTCGAATTTGCACCGAACGGGATCATCAAGAAATCCGGCTATCTGGCGACCAATGAACAGGTGAATCCAACGACGTATGTCTACCATCTCAAGCCGCGCAAGTTCTCCGACGGCACACCGCTCACGTCAGCCGACGTCGTCTTCTCGATGCGGCAGCACCTGTATGGCAAGGAATCCCCATGGGGGATCTTCTGGAAGGACATGGCATCGGTCACCGCACAGGGCAAGTCGACCGTCGTCGTCAAGCTCAAGCGGCCAGAGGCGGTGTGGCAGGACGTGCTTGCCTTCAACAGCCAGATCATCGAGAAGGCCCAAGCCGAACGCGTCGGCGAAAAGACGCTCGGCACGCCCGGGCATCTGCTGATCGGCGCCGGCCCGTGGAAGTTCGACAGCTACATACCAAACACGAGCATCACGCTGTCGCCCAATCCCCACTGGACCGGCCCATCTCAGCCGGCCCAAAAGATCACATTCACTTTGTTCAAGGAAGAATCCGCCGAGGCGCTGGCTCTGAGGTCAGGGGCGATCGACGGAGCGTCCAACTACGTGACACCCAAAGTATTTCTGAACATCCCCGGCACAAAACATCTCGCCACGCCAGGAACCGGCGAGACGTACATTGCGATGAACACGACCCAAGCGCCATTCAAGGATGTTCACGTTCGGCGCGCAATCGCATACGCCGTCAATGTGAAGGGGATCATCAAAGCCCTCTTCCCCGAAGGTCAAGCGGTCGAAACCACCTCGGTCGTTCCACGGTCGTTGTTTGGGGATCTCGGCTCCGAACAGCAGCAAAATGAAATCGTGGACTCCTTGCCGAAATACGGGCTCAACCTCTCCGCCGCGAGAAAGGAACTGCAGAAGTCGGCTTATCCGCACGGCTTCAGCACGACGATAGAGGTCAATCAGACCATCTACGACCAGACCCTCATCGCCCAAATAGCCGCATCTGACCTGGCAAAGGTCGGGATTCACGTCAAAATCGATGATTTCCCACCCAGCGAAGAAGCAGATATCTTTGGCAAGAGGATCACCCTGTTGGTAACCGAAGTCATCCCTGGCTATCTGGACCCAGAAGGAACCATGCAGTTCCTGCTGCTGCCCGACCCATCCCCAGAAATACCGATCAACGCTTCTTACTACAGCAATGCCACAGTGTTGCGCCTGATGAAGGAAACCTCGGAAAGCGGAAGCGTGACCACACGCCGGAGGCTGATTGGCGAGATTCTGCGCACAGTGGGATCCGAAGAGCCCGACCTGCCGATCTACTCACGCACCACGCTGGCCACGCTGTCGGACAAGTACGTGTACCCCAGTTTCTCGTACTGGACGAGCATCCTCACGCCCTGGGCATTGAGCGTGAAACTGGCTCAGTAGCAAGCCGACCAGAGCGGCGGGAGGGATCTCTGGTGGGATCCCTCCCCGCCGCTCAGCTTCTCTGCTTGCCCTCCAACCCCACCAGCCGGACCGCGATGTGCGCAAGCAGACGGTCCTCCCCGCGCTTCAGCTGCAGGCCCGTCTGCTCTTCGATCCGGTGCAGCCGGTAGTAGAGCCCGCTGCGGTGCAGGAACAGCGCCTCGGCGGTCTCCTTCACATCACCGCCGTTCTCCAGGAACATCGCAAGCGTGGTGGCAAGCTCGGGCTCCTCCTCCAGCAGCTGGGCGAGCTTGGGCGGCAGGTCGGACCGCACGCGCGTAGGCAGCTGCGCGATCAGGCGCTCCGACCCCAGCGCCGACCAGGCAGCGTGCGCCTCACCAGCCGGCCTGGCAAGCGCGACGCGCAGTGCGACCGTCGCCTGATGTGCTCCTTCAGCCACGTCACGCAGGCGTGCAAGCAGCGCAGACTGGCCCACCGCCATGCCGCTTCCCTGCAACCAAGCTGCGATCTGCTCGTCCCCGAGGCCGGTCAGCACAGGGTCGCCCCGGGAGACCACCAACGCCGTGAAGCGTGGCAGGAACGCTGCCAGCGCATGGCCGGTCGAGAGCCGTCTCGCCATTGCGCCGGCAGCGCTCCGCAGGTCGAGCTCTGGCGCGGTGGTGGCAACCGCGCAGACGATCAGCGGCCGGTCGGGCAGCAACTCGCGCTCCGTGATCTCCTCGATCGCAGCGTCGCGGTCCTCGGCCAGTGGCGAGCACAGTCGTTCGAGGACCGCGCTCTGGTCGGCGACCGGATCGGGCGAGCGCTCCTCCAGCACCTCGGCGACCTTGCGCACCGTCGCGCTGACGCGCGCCAGCGCAGCCGCGTCGATCTCGCGATGCGGATCGAGCAACCATATGTAGCCAAGCAGGCGCTGGCCGTTGCGCACCGGCGCGCAGACACGCTCAGCCATGCCGATCTCGGGCACGGCCTGCGTGCGGATCACGCCTGCGGCGTTGGCGATGCCCTGCGTCACGAGCGCCCTTCTCACGGCCGATGAGGCTCCGCGACTGAGGATGCTCTCGCTGCGCACCCTGTCGATCTCGCCCCACTGGCGAGAGTAGGCGACCGGCCTGAGCATCGGGTCGTCCAGCAAAACCGGACGCTCGAGGGATGCGCTCAATCGATCGACGAGCGCCTGTGGAGACTCGGCACGATCTCTCATCTTCCCGCTTTGATCAGGTGATCTACTCACGATCATAGACCGCGGCTGCGCTTCGCACAAGCAGAGGACGTCCACCTTCACGCCTGCCAGCCGCGTGAGGTGGTCGCCGGCGAGGGCGTCTCACAAGGCGAGGCCGTGTCTGACCGTGTTCTCGGTCACGACCACCGGCTCCACGAAGTGCAGCAGATAATCAGGGCCTCCCGCCTTGGTGCCGGTGCCTGAGAGGCGGTTGCCGCCGAAGGGCTGGCGAGCAACCATGGCGCCCGTCGTGCCGCGGTTTACGTAGAGGTTGCCGACGGGGGTGCGTCGCACGACCGCCTCGACGGTGCGTGGGTTGCGGGTGAAGAGCCCGCCGGTGAGCGCGTGGGCCTGCGCCTCGACGATCTCACATGCCTGCTCCACGTCGCGCACCCTCTCGATCGTCAGGAGCGGACCGAAGACCTCCTCCTGGACGACCGGCATCTCCGGCCGCGCGCCGGTGATGATGGTGGGAGCCGCGAAGAACCCGTCTGAAGGCACCCGCGCCACGCGGTGAACGCTCGCGCCTTCCACGGCGGCGCTTTGCGCGTAGCGCTCCACGCGTTCCTGGGCGGCGGCATCGATCAGCGGCGGCACGTCTACGCCGAAGATCTCCGCCTGATCGACGAGCAGCGTCTGCAGCGCTCCCTCCATGCGCTTGACGAGCATCTCGGCTGCGCGCTCGTGCACCAGCGCGCGCGAGGCAGCTGAGCACTTCTGCCCCGCGAAGGCGAACGCGGAGGCCAGCAACGCGGGCACCACCTCATCGAGGTCGGCATCGGCGTCCACGATCATGCAGTTCTTGCCGCCCATCTCGGCCACCACGCGCTTGAGATGGCGCTGGCCTGCCGGGACCTCCGCTGCCTGGCGCAGAATCTGAAGGCCGACCGCTCCTGAGCCCGTGAACGCGATCGTGTGCACGCCTGGATGGGCCACAAGCGCCGCGCCCACCTCGCCCTCACCGGGAAGCAGCGCAAGCGCGGCGGACGGCACACCGGCACGGTGGAGCGCCTGCACCAGTGCCAGCGCACATGCCGGCGACTGCTCGGCCGGCTTCAGGCACACGGCGTTGCCGCTCGCCAGTGCGGCAGAGGTCATGCCAGCCGCGATCGCAAGCGGGAAGTTCCATGGCGCGATCACCGCCACCACGCCGCGCGGCCGGTAGCGCAGCTCGTTGCGCTCGCCAGGAAGCTGCTCGAGCTCGGTCGCGCTCTCCAGGCGAACCGCCTCGCGGGCGTAGTACTCGAAGAAGTCGATCGCCTCGCACACATCCGCGTCAGCCTCGATCCAGGGCTTGGCGCACTCTCGCACCGCGAGCGCGGCGAGCTCGTAACGACGTGAACGCAGCTCGCCGGCGGCACGCGTGAGCACCGCTGCGCGCTCGCGCGCCGGCAGGCGTCCCCAGCGCAGAGCGCAGTCCTGTGCCGCGCGGACCGCCGCATCGACCTCCTGCTCCGTTGCGACCGTGGCATGCGCCACGACTCGCTCTGGCGTACCAGGATCGCAGGAGTGCAGGCTCGGCTGCTGACGAGGCGAGCCATCGACGATCACGGGCACATCGATCGGCAGCGTGCGATCGAGCAAGCCCAGCGCGTCGGTCAGGCGCGTACGCTCATCCGCGCGTCGCAGCTCCAGCAGCGGCTCGTTGCGAAAGCTCATGGCGCCCTCAGCAGTTCGTCGAGATCGACCCCACTCGCCCGGCGGGCGAGAAACGAGTCGTTGGAGGAGTTCTCCAGCAGCCGCCGCACGAGATAGGCCATGCCGGCCACCATGTCGCCGACGGGGCAGTAGGTGCGCACTCGCATCCCCTTGGCGGCGATCGCGTCCTGGAGCTCGTCTCCAAGACCCCGCAGCACCTGCAGCTCGAGATCCGCAACGCCAAGGCCGGCACGGCGGGCGCATACCACGGCGTGGGCGACCGAGCGCAGATTGTGCGAGGCGATCGCCGGGCGCACAAGCGGGAAGGCATCGATCAGGCGCTTGGTGGCGCGCTCGAAGCAGCGATCGCTCTCGGCCTTCTCGGTCCACACCGGCGGCGTCCAACCATGCTGCGCAGCCTCGATCACCTCATGGTCCCAATAAGCGCCCTTCACCAGACGGACCGTGAGCGGCACCTCACGCCCGGCCGACGCCGTCCAGCTGAGCACGCGCTCCAGCGTCTGCTCGGCATCGCGCAGATAAGCCTGCAGCACGATCCCCGCCGATGGCCCAACTCGAAACTCCGCTTCGGAGAGCAGTTCGAGCACCAGTTCGAGCACCAGCTCGCGCGCGTCCATCGACTCCATGTCGATGTGCAGGTGCGCGCCCAGGTCACGCGCCCGGCGCAGCAGCCTGCGCAGATGATCGGCGGCGTCGAGCTGGCCGCGCTCGGGCGCCTCCGGGCAGACCAGCGGCGTCAGAGCCGTCACCTTCACCGACAGGTTCACGCGCGGCAGCGGCCCGGCCGCGTCGGCCTCCAGCAGCCGGCGCGGCGGCCAGGAGACCATCGCCGCCGTGAGCGCATCCAAAGTCTGCTCGCAACGGCTGACATATGCCTGCGCCTCGGCATGCGTGACGGTCGCCTCGCCCAGCAGATCGACCGAGGCCGCCACCCCCCTCCTCCACAGCCCTCTCAGCACCGGCACAGCCTCCGCAGGCGTCTCACCGACGATGAAGCGTCCTGCCATGCGACGGATGGCTCTCGCCGTCACGCCACCAGTCAGTCTCCGCAGGCCAGGAGCAGCGGACACACGGTCGGCCATCGCGACTGCCGCTGAACGCGGCTCGACGTCTGCGAGCAGCGCCGCAAGGTGCTCGGAGAGCTCCGATGGCCCCTCACATGCCGGCGCAACGTCCACCATCCGGAAGAGGGCGGCGCGCAAAGGCAAATCGCGCGAGACGAGCTCCATGCCACGTGCATGGGCAACGCGCAGCGGATGGCGCAGGAAGCTGTCGCCACCATCGGCGAGGCGACGAGCAAGCTCGAGCACCTCGGCGTCGAAGGCCTCGAGCGACGGCGACGGCGCCTGGCGGTGGCATTCACCATGCCTCGATCCTATGACCGTGCGCGCGCGCTCAGCGAAGACGAACGCCGCGCATCCCCCGTGCAAATGTTCAGTCCGCAAGCACCAGCGCCAGCGCCGCTATCAGCCGCTCACGCTCGTCCCCAGTCAGCGCAAGTCGCGGCGGCCGCACGGGCCCGCCTGTCAGTCCGACCTCGTCCATGCCCGCCTTGTAGTACTGAACGAGCTTCGGGGTCATGTCGAACCGCGCCATCGGCAGCAAGCGACCGTAGAGCTCGCGGGCGGGCGAAAGCTCTCGCCCCTGGATCATTTCGAACAGCTCCACGCAGGCTGCCGGAAAGACATTGGCCACGCCAGAGATCCAGCCCACAGCGCCGACGCATAGGCCCTCGAATGCCCAGTCGTCGCCGCCGACCAGCACATCCAGCCGCCCGCCTGATGCCTCGATGATCTCCGGTATGCGCCGCACGTCTCCGGAGCACTCCTTCACCTGCACGACGAGGTCGAGGTCTTCTGCCAGGCGAACGAGCGTCTGCGCGGAGAGGTCGTAGCCAGCCGCCTGCGGATTGTTGTAGACGATGACCCAGCAGCGCTGCCCACAGCGCATACCGCCTTGAAGTACCGGGCAAGCTCGCGGTGGTCCGCCTCGTAGAGCAGCGGCGGCAGCACCATGAAGCCCGCGACTCCAGCCTCCTTCGCATCCACGATGTAGTCCGCCGCAATGGCCGGCGTCTGCGCGGCAATGCCCGCGATCACGGGCGTGCGACCTGCGACGACCTCGCAGATCCTGCTCAGCACCCGCCCACGCTCCTCACGGCTGAGGCTGCCTGACTCACCCATCGTGCCAGTGCCGACGATCGCGCCGACCTCGGCCGCGAGCAGGTGCTCGACGTTGCGGCTCAGTGCCGCCTCGTCGAGGTTGCCGTCCGCAGCGAAGGGCGTCGTGATCGCTGGAATGATGCCTTTGAAGCTCATTGGTGGCCTTTTCTCTCGTGGATGTCAATCGCGCATGAGGCGATGGACGCGTTGAACGTGGTGCAGAGCCTGGAGGCCGGCAGCGTCGGCTGCCCCTCGACGACGCTCTGGTAGATGAGCCGGTGCTCTGCGACGTGCGTGATGGTCCTGCCAGGCACGGCGGTACAGGTCGTCTCGTAGCCGCCGCCACAGTGGCTGGTCCATCAGCGTGGCGATGTGATCGGCGACCGCGAGCAGCACTGGTTGGCGCTCATCACGGCGATCTCTCGGTGAAAGACCAGGTCGGCGTCACTCCAGGCAGCGCGCGCCGTAGGATCTCCGGCATCGGTCGAACGCTCCATCTGTTCGAGCAGACTGGCAGCGTGCTCACTCGGCTGCGCGCGTTCGGCTGCCGCCCGAGCGATTCCGGCTCGAGGTCTCACGCGCCTGCAGCATCGAGAATCGGCTGACGAGATCGCGAGGTCTCCGGCACCTTGCACCCCGGCGCTGGACGGTACCCCAGCCACCACGAAGGAGCCGGCGCCAGGCCGTGTCTGGACAACGCCTTCGACCTGCAGCGCCGCGATCGCCTCCCGTACCGAGGATCGCGAAACACCCAGGCGGACGCGAGCTCGCGCTCGGACGGAAGGCGCTCTCCAGGCCGCAGGCGACCGTTCTGAATCCAATCGATCAGCCGCTGGCCGATCAGCTCATAGAGCTGCGGAGAGCGGACGGAGTTCCACGTCCGAGTCCGAAACGGGCAGGTTCTCTGGTGTGGCGGCAAGCTGGTCCATTTTGGTATGGTAAATATACCATCTGATGCGCGCACTTGGGAACGCACGTCCGCAAGTTTGCTCTCATTAGTAAGGAATATTGGCTGGTATCTGTTAGGTTGTCAGACCAATGAGGACCATATACCAGACCAATCTTGGCGGGGAGTTCATGGCCGTAGATCCGAGCAACGGCGAGCCGATCCGCACCTATCGCGACGCCAACCCGCGGGAGGTCGCCACAGCAGCACAGGCTGCGCAGCGAGCGAGCCTGGATCGGCGCCTGCTGGACGACGAGCGCCGCGCGACCTTCCTCAGAGCGGCTCCGCTGGACTGCGCGCACGCAACACGCAGATCGTTACATGCGCCTCCTTGGAGAGCGGCCTCCCTCACACCCGGCTGGATGGCGGCCTCGAGCGCACCGCGTGGCAGCTGGAGGCATTCGCGAGCCTCGTCGCGGGGGGCGACTACCTCGACGCCTGCATCGACCCGCTCGACGCGAATGCAAGGCCGATCCCGCGGCCTGACGTGAGGCGAATGCTCGTGCCGATCGGACCGGTGGCGGTGTTCGGTGCAAGCAACTTTCCACTCGCCTTCTCGACCGCCGGCGGCGACACCGCCTCGGCGCTGGCTGCCGGCTGTCCGGTGATCGTCAAGGGCCACCCGGCACATCCTGGCACCGGCGAGATCGTCGCTGAGGTGCTCGCGACGGCATGTCGCCAGATGAGAATGCCCGAGGGCACCTTCAGTCTGCTCACCTCGGCTGGCCCTGCCGTCGGCAAGCTGCTCGTCGAGCGCCCTGAGATTCGCGCGGTGGCGTTCACGGGATCGTTCGCGGGGCGTCACCCTGGCCGATCGCGGCGTCGCGGTCCCAGGTTCGGATACTCGAAGTCGAGCAGGTGAATCCGCTCGTGATTACGGCCGGCGCGCTGCACGCCCCGTAGTCCTGAGATCGCGGAGGGCTTGGCCGGCTCGATATCTGGATCCGCGGGCCACTTCTTGCACGAAGCCAGGGTTGATCTTCGTGCCGGTCGGCGCACGGAGCTCGCAGCTGCAGGTCAACGTGGCACGACGGCTGACGCAGATCGGTCCCCAGGTGCTGCTGACAGAGCGCATCGCAGACGCGCTGCTGGCCAGAGTCGGCAGCTCGACGATCTGGCGGAGCCCTTGGGAGGCGATACGGCGGCGCCGGTGCACCAGGACGAGCCGGGCTTCCGCGCTCGGCCCTGTGTCTTTCGCACGACCGCAGAGCGTCTGCGCTCGAACGCTGGGCTGCGCGGGAGTGCTTTGGACCTGTCGCCCTGTTCGTCGAATACGGGGATCTCGACCAGCTGCTGTCAACGCCTCTGCGCCCTCGACGGTCAGCTGAGCGGCGACTCTTCACGCCGAGCGGGACAAGATCGAAGATATCATCGGCGATCGCTCGCGTCCTGCAGGGCATCGCGGGCAGGCTGATCTTCAACGGCTATCCAACCGGCGTGTCGGTGGAGCACATGCGATGCACCACGGCGGCCCCTATCCCGCGACCACCGATCCGGCTCACACATCCGTTGGGACGACCGCGATCGCGCGATTCCTCCCGGCCCGTCGCATGGCAGAACACGCCCGCCGAGTTGCTGCCGCCTGAGCTTCGCGACGGGAATCCGCGCGGGATCGCGGCAGGCGCGTCAACGGACGCGCATGGCCTCGACCCTGACTTAGAGCATCAGGCCATGCAGCGGAGTCACTATCCACATGCGCCCCGCTCCAAGTCCCGGCGCGGGCGTCGGTTAGCCTCACGCATGACGCTGCAGCAGTTGCGCTACTTCCTCGCGGCATGCCGCCATGGGTCCTTCACGGCCGCGGCAGACGCGTTGCACATCGCACAGCCATCCGTCGCCGAGCAGATCCGCCGACTCGAGCATGAGGTCGGCGTGCGTCTGTTCGTCCGCACCGGGCGGCAATTGCAGCTCACCGAGGCTGGCACCATCCTGAAGATGCACTCCGAACGGGTGATGAGCGCCATGGACGCCACCGTAGCCTCGATGAAGAGCACCCGCAGCCTGGCGGGAGGAACCGCCTCGCTTGGCACCTTCGGCGTGGCTGAGAAGTACCTCGTCAACGAGGTGATCGCCACGTTCCTCGCGCGTCATCCGGACGTGACGGTGCGAGTTGTCGGACAGCACAGCGCCGAAGTCCTCGAGCAGGTGCGCGCCGGCACTCTCGAGGCTGGTCTGGTGACGCTGCCTGTCGAGGAGCCGGCCCTGGTCGTGGAGCCGGTGATCTCAGACGAGATCCTCTACACGGCGCTGCCCGGCCCTGACACGCGGCAACCGATGTCGATCGAGCGCCTGGTGCAGGTGCGACTGATCACCTGGTCGGCGGTGGCTGGTTGGAGAGATTCGATTCGGCGCCAGCTCAAGGCCTGGGCTCTGGAGGAGGGCGTCGAGATCGAAGCTGCCGTAGAGGTCGAGCACATGGACTTCGCGCTCGAGCTGGCTGCGATGGGTCTGGGCGGCACCTATGTGCTGCGAGCAATCGCAGAGTCGACGTCCGCCCACCCCGAGCTCGACGCCGTCTCCTTTCAGCGGCCGCTGTATGACACCTATGCCTTCGTGTGCCGCCACGATCACGTGCTCTCGCCGGCCTCCACGGAGCTGATCCGCCTGGTCAGGCAGCAGATCGCCTGCTACGGGCGACCGGTGCATCGCCAGGGCGAACAGGCGGCACCTTTGCCAGCAGAAGCCAAAGAAACCTAGCAACCCACCATCCCGATGCCTAGGCTCGAGTCATGCGCGCAGCTCGCGTCTTCGATGCCGTCGACACTCACACCGAGGGAATGCCCACACGCGTGATCACAGGTGGCGTGGGCCCTACTGCCCGGGGATTCGATGCTCGAGTGCAAGCTGCGACTCGAGCGCGAGCAGGACGAGATCCGCACGCTGCTGATGCACGAGCCGCGCGGGCACAGCTCCATGTCGGGAGCGATCCTGCAGCCGCCGTGTCGTAGAGACGCCGACTGGGGCATTGTGTTCGTCGAGGTCAGCGGATACCTGCCGATGTGCGGCCACGGGACGATCGGTGTCGCGACCGTGCTGGTCGAGACGGGCATGGTCGAGGTCGTCGAACCGGAGACGATCATCCGCCTCGACGTCCCCGCCGGGCTGGTGCAGGCGCGGGTGCGCGTGCAGGACGGCAGAGCGACGCAGGTGACCATCCGCAACGTGCCCTCGTTCGTTCACCAGCTCGACGCCGAGGCGATGGGCATCCGCTACGACATGGCCTTCGGCGGCAACTTCTACGCAATTGCGCAGGCCAGCTCAATCGGAGTCGAGGTCGTTCCCGAGAACGCCGCCCAGCTGATCGACGCGGGCCTGGCGCTGATGGAGGCGGTCAAGGTCCCAGTCCATCCCGAGGACGAGGCGATCCGCGGCTGCCGCCACGTGATCTGGACGGCGCCTGGGAGAAGCGGAGGCGATGCGCGCGCCGCCACCACCATCCATCCCGGATGGGTGGACCGCTCGCCGTGCGGAACCGGCACCAGCGCGAGGATGGCGCAGCTCTACGAGCGCGGCGCGCTTGGTCTGCATTCGCCGTTCATCCACGAGTCGATCATCGGCACTCGCTTCGAAGGGCGCCTCGTCGAGCGAGTTACGGTCGCCGACCGGCAAGCGGTGGTCGCCGAGATAACCGGACGGGCGTGGATCACAGCTGTTGGGCACTACCTGCTGGATCCAGACGACCCCTTCCCAAGCGGCTTCTGTGTCGGTTGACGCGATCGTCGTCGGAACAGGGATCTGCGGAGCCTCGGCGGCCCACTTCCTTGCGCAGCGCGGGCTCGAGGTGTTGGTGCTCGACCGGGCAGGCATCTCCGAAGGCACGACCGGCCTCGGGGAGGGCAACGTGCTCGTGTCGGACAGGCGACCTGGAATCGAGCTGGAGCTCGCGACTCTCGGCCGCCAGCTCTGGGTTGAGCTTGGCGAGCGGTTCCCGGAGGCGCGGGTAACGCGCAAGGGCGCGCTGGTGCTCGACCATCCAGAGGGCATCGACGCCGGCGATCTGGAGCCGGCGCTCGCGCCTGGCATACGCTGCCTCCTCGACCCCGACGAGTTGCAGGTTGACCCCGCGGGACTCGCACGAGCGATGCTCGAGCCGCTGAGCGTCCGCACGGGTGCGGAGGTCCTCGCCGTCGAGAAGGGGTGCGTCACACTCGCCGATGGCCAGCGACTGACCTGCGGGGAGGTGGTGATCGCCACCGGCCCCTGGACCGGCGCTCTGACCGGGCTGCCGGTCGAGCCGCGCAAGGGGCAGCTCGTCGCGCTCGCGGCTCCAGGCACGCTCATCGCTCACAAGCTCATCGAGGCCATCTATGTCGATGCCGTCGCCAGCGCCGAGAAAGGCAGGCTGATCGCCTCGGTCATAGAGCAGTCCATCGACGGCGATGAGATCCTCGTGGGCTCCACCCGCGAGCGGGCCGGCTTCGAGCACCGGGTCGACCCGGCGGTCTCGCGCGCGATCATCGACAGGGCAGCCCGGTTTGTGCCGGCGCTGCGGGACCTCCCGATCCGGCGCGAATGGTGCGGCTTCCGCGCATGGCTGCCTGATGGCCTGCCCGCCGTCGGCACGCTGCCCGACGGCTGCTGGGTTACGACCGGCCAGGAGGGATCGGGGGTCGGCATCGGCCCGCTCTGCGGTCTGCTGCTCGCTCAGCTGATCAGAGGCGAGAGGCCGATCTACGACCCCACGGCGATCGACCCGCGCAGGTTCTTCGAGCGCCCGCTGCGCCCGTCGGAGCACTAGCCAAATGACGAGAAGGGCTCGCCCAGCGCGTCGAGGTCGACGGCTATGCCGAGCCCCGGATCGCTCGGAGCGCGTCCGAATCCGTTTTCCGAACGCGGCCGATGGCCGGCGACATGCTCATTGGTCCAGTCGTTCATGAAGCTGGCCATCCCAAGTGTCTCCCGTTGAGTGCTGGCGGCAAGATGGCTGACGGCCGCGGTCGTCAGATCGCCCCCCCAGGAGTCCTCGACGTTGACGATCAATCCCAGACGCTGCCCGACATCGCGCATCAAACGGGCGTTGGTGAGACCTCCCACACGACTGATCTTGAGGTTGAAGCCCTCCAGTGCGCGTGCCTGCCAGGCGCGCAGCAGCGTCTGCAGATCGATGATGATCTCGTCCAGGATCAGCGGCAGGGAGGAGCGCTCGCGCACCTGCAGGCATTCCTCGAATGTGGGGCAGGGCTGCTCGAGGAAGAATCGGGGAAGGTCATCCATGAGGCGCGTGGCGAGCAGCGCCTCTTGCAGCGTCCAGCCGCAATTCGCATCGCCGAAGATCAGATCCTCGGCGCCGGTCGCCTCCACGACCGCCTTCGCCCTCGCCGCGTCTTCGACCGGATCGTCGCCCAGCTTCAGCTGGAATCGGTGGATGCCCTGCTCACGAAGCCGCAGCACCCGCTCGCGCATCTCGCTGACCGATCCGAGCGGGATCGCGACGTAGAGCGCAAAGGCCTCCTGCTGGCGACCACCGATCAGGTCGCATACCGGCCTGCCGGCAGCCTGTCCGAAGATGTCCCAGCAGGCGACGTCAAGCGCGCTCTTGGCATAGCCATGCCCTGCCAGGCACCTGTCCATCTCGCGTGCGATCGCGGCTGGATTGCATGCGTCCTGGCCGAGGACCTGCGGAGCGATCTCCGCCAGCGCCGCGCGCGCCCCGGCGGCATGCGCGGGAAGGTAGTTCGACCCGAGCGGGCAGGTCTCTCCATAGCCGATCAGGCCCTCGGCGGTCGTGATTCGCACGACAGTGCTGGCAAGCGATGTCACGACGCGGCCACCCGACATGACGTATTCCCCTCCCACATAGGTGAGCTCGTAGGAGAAGAGGTCGATTGCCGATATGCGCGCCACGATGTCCCCAACCATATTGAGGGTCGGTCTCGCTCGCCAGCCACAACCGCCTGTACCCGGCGAAGGGAATGCCTCTGCAGCGCCAACGCGCGATCTGCTCCACCAGCGCCCGCGCCATCCTTGCATCGGCGGCTGCCGCGCTGCGATTTCGTGCCGCCCTATGCACGAGCGCCATGCCCAAGGGTGCGCCAGCCGCCGTGCGACGTGTCATCGATCCCGTCGCAATGAAGCGCCCAGCAATCCGCCGGGCGCTTCATTTCGTTACGTAATCAGCTCCAACTCTTGACTTATGAGGCTAGTTTGACGCGTAGCCCCCACGGCGTCAAGAACTGGGTCCACGAAGAGAACCCGGGGTACACGTACTTTTCCGAGATCGTCCCATAGTTCAGGGGCGTGTAGAGCGGTCGATAAGGCACTTCACTGTTTATTGTGTGAAGCATCCTGCCGATCAACTGCAGTCGCTTGGGCTTATTCAATGTTTCGGATGCTTCGGTGATCAACTTATCGACTTCAGCGTTGCGATAGTGAGCCTGGTTGAGGGCTCCGATCTGCCCTGGCGAAAGTATCAGCGAGATATATGCTTCGGGGTCTGGGTATATAGCGCCAAATTCCGTAACTACGAAATGCTCCTTGCCGATGTTCCATGCGGCCGCCTCTGCCGTTGTCAATTCGTCAACCTTGGCATTGATGCCGATCTTGCTCAGATCCGCAGCCACGATCTGCGCCGCCGGATCATATACCTGAGAGCCCGCGAGCACTTCGAGCGTGGTGCTGAAGCCATGTGGATAACCAGACTTCGCGAGTTCTTCCTTCGCCTTCGTCAGATTGAATTCATATCTAGGCAGCGTTCCAAGCATTTGATTGACTTCGTCTTGAGAGCCAAGATCGGCAAATAGACCGGTGGGTATCACCGTGGTCTCTTCCACGGCGTCGCCACCGGGATAGAGCGCGTCGATCACACCTTTTGGATCAGTTGCGTACGCGATCGCGCGGCGGACATGCAAGTCGTTGAACGGCGGGACCGTGGTGTTCATGACGATCAAGCCAGAATTCGTCCCTGACGATCTCAACTGCCGAGTGCCGGAAATACCCACAAAGTTCTTTGGTCCCGCATACGAGGCAGTACCATCGATCGCGCCGGAGCGCATTGCGAGAACGTCCGCGGCTTCGGTTTTGAATATGTTGATATTGATCTTTTCGGCCGGCGGTCGCGGCCCAGTCCAATAGGGATTGCGCGACAGATGAACGCTTGCTTCTGGCTGGTAGCTGTCGATCTTCCAAGGACCGGTGCCGATCAACATATGACCAGGCGTGCCGAATTCTTTTTCGCTCATTCCTTCGGTTGGCGCCTTCTCATATACCTGGCCACTGAGCGCCACGATGTTTTGGAAGATCGCGCTCGGTCGCTTGAGCTTCACCGTCACCGTGGCGCTGTTGGCCGCGGTTACCGACGCGACGTCTTCCCAGAAGCTTTTGAGCCAGCTTTCCTTGCCGTTGATGGCACGATCCAGCGAGAAGACCGCATCGGCGGCGGTCAGCGGTTTGCCATCGGAGAACTTCACCGACTTCAAGTGGTAGACGTAAGTGGTCGGGTTTGGCTCTTCCACTGAGCTGGCGAGGCCCAGCTTGACTTTTCCATCCGGTTCGTAGGTCATCAAGCTTTCCACCGTCAGCGACTCGATCGAGATCACTTCACTTAGGGGATACCTGTCCCAATCGATTGCGCCGCTGAAGGGCACCATGCCCCAGCGCAGTTCTGCGTATGACTTCGAAGACCCCACATCGCTTGTTGGCGTGGTACTCGAATTGCTTTTACCGCTGCCGCCGCAGCCCGCTGCTACCAGCATCAGCGCGGCCGCAGCGCACGCACACATCCACTTCCTCATCGCTCGCTCCCAGGTCGGTTTATGCCTCGACTGCACTTCTTCGACAACCGCACCAGCACCCCCCGCGGATATGCCCATGACCAGACCACGCTGCAATGACGGGAAGTAAAGACGCACATACGTCCTTGCGTGCCTCGAGTGGCGCTTGGTCGAGCGGGGCGCACAGTAGGCCCAGCGTCAAGAGATCTGCCCTCAGGGCTGGATTAGACATTTGTGCGTGACCTCACGCCGTCATGCATCCGCACCAGGACTCGGAGCCCCACAACCGTGGGTACCCGGCCAGAGTGCATCCCCACACCTTTACATCTCCCTTTCTAGCAACCTTGCTTGACAGGTATTTACTGTAGCGCCCACTCACCTACATGTCAAGCGCACCCCCCATAGGGGCCGGCCCTTCGACGGGCTCGCGTTCTTCGGCTCCGCCGCCGGGAGAGCGGCGACTTCGCCCGGGTGGCAGCCAACACCGCCGCCATGACTTGTTCAACGGCAGGGCCTCTCTCGCCGCAGGACGGTCCCCGGCCTGCGGGAGACCGCGACCTCGATGCCACTTGATGTGCACATCACCCAGCGGTGCCGCGACGACCGTCATGTTTTGCTCTCGGGACCAAAACACGAACTGCCGGCGCTTCGCCATTTGCCTCTAATACGCTAGGCATTCGTCGCGCATTGTCCGCACTTGACGGCATTGAGGCTACCGTGCAGTCGCGGTGGCGAGGCGTGCCGAGCGGCGATCGGTTGGAAATGAAAATCTCCGGCACGCGGAAATTGCGGTGATCCGGGCGCAGACTTGGCTGTTGAAAGAGGATCGAGATGCGTGTGAATATTGGCGATACACGGTTGTTCTTCGACGTGGAGGGCGCTTCGCTGGTGCCTGACGGTCCGGTCATGCGAGAGCGGCCGACGGTCGTGTTCCTGCATGGCGGACCGGGCGCGGATCATTCTGTCTTCAAGCCGACGGTCAGCCCTCTTGCCGACTGCGCCCAGCTCGTATATCTCGACCATCGCGGGCAGGGCCGCAGCGACCCGAGCAGCCCTGAGCACTGGAACCTGAAGACATGGGCCGCGGACGTCAAGCGCTTCTGCGACGCGCTCGAGATCGAGCGGCCGGTCGTCGTAGGAGGATCATTCGGCGGCTTCGTCGCACTGCAATACGCGATCGACTATCCCGATCACCCTTCCAAGCTGGCGCTGCTGGTGACAGCTGCACGCATGGACCTGAAGCGCATCGGGGAAGGCCTCGCGCGCTTTGGCACCAAGGAGCAGCGCGCCACCATCGAACGGTTCTACCTAGATCCAACCGAAGAGAACGAAAAAGCCTACTTCGAGGCATGCGCTCCACTAGCCTCGGTCATGCCAGGCGACCCGGACAAAGCAACACGAACGACCTGGCGACCGGAGGTCTTCCGTCATTTCGCGGCGGGCGAGAACCGCACGTTCGATCTACGCGCATCAGCAGCCGGCGTGAAGTGCCCAGTGCTCCTCGTCAGCGGCGCCAAGGACCCAGAGACAACCGCCGAGGCAGGCGCCGAGCTCGCGCAATCGCTGCCAGCGAACCTCGCCGAGTTCGTCGTAATCGAGAACGCCTCTCACGAACTAGGGACAGACGCGCCTGAGCAGATCGTGCAACTTCTACGACGCTTCATCACAAACTGAGCGGCGCCCGCGGCCCGCCGGCCGCACTCCGAGCTCAGCGCGGCGCGACCATTGCCTTGCGCACGAGACCAACCGTCGCTCGAGGCGACACTCTGAAGCTCGGCAGATGCGTCGTCATTGAGTTTGCACGCGCGACCGGCCGGATGAGAGGCAGTCATCTCGCGTGGCGGTTACGCGACAGTCCAGCCTGATCACAAGATCGGCCCATGACAGTGCAGGCACAGACCTTCTCACAGGCTCCTGCCATCAGCCGGTGCGCGGGTTGCCCGACGTAGACCGGCCAGTGATGAAACGACGCAGCAGCTGCACGACCTCTCCGTGCGTGTCAGGCGCGTCGGTCGCCAAGTTGTGGGACGCGTTCTCGATCACGACGAACTCCACCAGATCCGCCGGCAGCGACTGCGCGAGCTCAGCGCCGGACTCGACCGGAGTGATCGGATCCCTTGCGCCAGTTACGACGAGCACTGGGCATTTCACGCGAGCCGCGCCCTCTCGGTGATCGAACGTCAACTCCTCAGTAGCCATGAACTGGCGGCCGATCTCCGGTCGCCAGACCATCCGCGTCATGAAATCTGGGTCCGGAGGCGGCACCGAGTGCAGCGGACCGCAAACCTCGTCATAAGCGATTTCGTTCTCCTCGGTCGGGTCCGTGAGGAACCGCTCGGCGACGGCGCGCTGCTCCTCGCCGCCAAAGCGCGCCATCGCATCACAGATGTACTGCAAGTTCATGCGGGCGGCAGTGGAGAGCAGGATCAGCTTGCTGGGGTGGTCGGGGTGGTCGATCGCGTACTGGAGCGCTACGAAGCCGCCGAATGACCCGCCGATGACCACCGGTCGTTCTATCTCCAACACGTCGCAGAAGCTTCGTATGTCTGCAGCCCACGTGCTCAGGTTCCAGGTATCGGGCAGGCTCGGGTCGCTGCGGCCCTGGCCACGCAGGTCTAGGTACACCAGCTGCGCGCAGTCGGCGAGCGCGCTCAGCGCCGGCTTGTACTCGGAATGATCTCCACCCGGACCGCCGTGGATGAGCACGACCGTCGGCCGCTCGCGCATGCGCGGACCATCGGGCACCAGAGATGCCCCCTCGGCATCAAAGAACAGTTTTGTGTCTCCAACTGTCACACGCATGTTCGTCCTCTCGTTGAGATCGTGGCCTTCACGACGATGAGCGCGCAGGAGGTCCACACCTCAGGTCGCTTGCATCCGTTTGGGCGTGCCAGCCACAGGCAGGTGACTGGGCGCAGCATGGTGGATCTTTGGGCGACCTCAGACCCAGGCCACGGTCGCGGGTAGGCTCGTGATGGCTCGCTCGCTTGGATAGTGGCGAGGACGCTCGACCGGACCGCTGATGGCATAGCTGGAGATGCAGGGCAGCAACTCCTCCAGGAGCACCTTCGCCTCCAGCCGCGCCAGCGGGGCGCCCAGACAGTGGTGAATGCCCTCGCCGAAGGAGATGTGACGCCGGGGCTCACGCGCCAGGTCGAGCTCGTCCGGGCGCTCCCAACGGCGCTCGTCGCGGTTGGCCGAGCCCCATAGCAGCACCACGCGCTCTCCTGCCGGAATCGCCGTTTCCTGCAGGCATGCCTCCTGGACGGTCACCCGCGTAAGCCATTGCAACGGCGCGTCGAAGCGCAGCAGCTCCTCCACCGCGGCAGGGATCGCCTCCGGAGACCTCTGCAACTGTCGGAACTGCGGCTCGAACCTGCTGAGGTGCAGCAGCGATCCCGCAATCAGAGCATTCGTCGTGCTGATACCGGCGAGGAACAACAACGTGGCCACGCCTAGCGCCTCGTCCTCGTCGAGCTTCTCCTGCGCCATCGCCCGGGCGATGGCGCTCAGGAGATCCGCACGCGGATGGTCGCGACGAACGGCGAGCGCCTGCATGATGTGAGCTCGCATTTGGTCTCGGGCCTCGAGCGCATGCTCCGAAAGCCCGATCTTCCCTGGCTCGCGCCGGACCATCTGCCCAAACCACTCGATCAGCTGAGCATGCTCCTCTTCGGGAAAGCCCAGCCATCCACACACCATTCCCGCCGGCAGGGGCATCGCGAGCTCCTTCGCGAAGTCGACCTGTTCGCTGCCCCGCATCTGACAAATCAATCGCCTGACCTTCTCACGGATCATCGGCTCGAGATTCTCGCGCACCATCGCCACGCCGAATTCCTTGCGAACGGCGTCACGCAGGCGCGTGTGTAGCGGGGGATCGGCGTGAGTCAGCTCCCCGGAGAGGCCGAAGAGCAGCGCGGTGTCGTCAAGGTCGTTGCCCTCTCCGTTGCAGAACGTCTCCCAGTCACGCGCTGCCACCTGGATGTCTTCGTAGCGCGAAAGCACCCAGCAGTCTCGCTCCTCGCAGCGGTACACGGGCTCCTCGTCTCGCAGCCATCGATACGCCGGATAAGGATCGTCCGGCAGATGAAGCGGGTCGAAGGTCGCCGGCGAGGCTCCTTCCCTCGACATCGTCAGTGGCATGGGTCAGATCTCCAATTGCTCACAGCTCACGTCCTCCAAAGCGGATCGATCATACCATCAGACCTTTGCCCGCTACCCGCGCGGCAGCGAGCCTTCTGTGACCTTGATACTATCATTAGATATCTAGCCAGGAAGCTAGATGGAAAGCAGTATAGAAAGGCGCGTGGGCGGTGGGGCGACAGGAAAGGCGAGGCTGGGCGTTGCGGCCTGCATGTGGCTGGGCGCAGGCATGCTGAAACGGTCGGCAGCTGCTCGCAAACGCCAAGCCTGTGGCGCTGCGTCGCTGGCGGTGCTGCCGCAAAGCCGCGCCAGCACCGCTCGCGTGGTCAGGAGAGGCGCCCAGCTCAGCACACATACACACAGGAGAACTCACATGAGCGAGCAACAGCAGACCACCTCCCCTGAGGTCACGGTGGACCGGCGCACCGGACCGGGCTCCGACGCAGCCCTGTCGCTGTGGCCGGCGACGGAGCTCGCAAGCCTGATCCGCCGTCGTGCGATCTCACCGGTAGAGCTGGTCGAGCTGTACCTGGATCGGATCGAGGCGGAAAACCCGGCGCTCAACGCCTACGTGTTCTTGAGGGCCGAGCTTGCCCGCGCGGAGGCCAAGCAGGCGGAGGCGGCGGTGATGAGCGGCAGAACGCTCGGACCGCTGCACGGGCTGCCGATCGCGGTGAAGGACAGCGATGATCTTGCGGGGGCGCCCTCGACATGCGGCTCGCGCCTGCTCGAGAAGCGCATCGCCACGGCAGATGCGCCGGTGATCGCCCGGCTGCGCAAGGCCGGGGCGATCGTGCTCGGGAAGACGAATCTGCCCGAGTTCGGTCACAACGCGGTCACTGACAACCGGCTGTTTGGCCCCACGCGCAGCCCGATTGCTCCACACCTCAACTCGCTTGGCTCCTCGGGCGGCAGCGCGGCAGCCGCGGCGGGCGGGCTGGCCGCGATCGCGCAGGGATCGGACGGTGGTGGATCGATCAGGATTCCAGCCTCTGCCTGCGGTGTGTTTGGAATTAAGGGATCGTGGGGCCGCGTGCCAAACGGAATTCGACCGAATGCCTTCTTCTCGATGCCGATGGCGGGCATCGGTCCACTGGCTCGCACGATCGGGGATGGGGCGCTGATGATGCAGGTGATCGACGGCCTTGCCAGCGATCCGTTCACTTACGCTCTGCCACAACTCGATTACGCTGCGGCGTGTCAGCGCGACGTCAGCGATCTGCGCGTCGCCTTCAGTCCGACGGTCGGCGGCCACCCCGTGAGTCGCGAGGTGAGCGAGGTCGTCAGCGCCGCCGTGGGAGCGCTCGAGGGGCTGGTGGCCGGGATCGAGGAGTGCGAGCCCTCCTTCGGCAGACCGGTGGGCGAGGTGGCTGAGGCGTGGATGACCGCGGCCTCCGTCTTCAACGCGGCCAAC
Source organism: uncultured Actinomycetota bacterium (assembly GCA_963790265.1). Lineage (GTDB taxonomy): Bacteria > Actinomycetota > Thermoleophilia > Solirubrobacterales > Solirubrobacteraceae > Palsa-744. The sequence continues at coordinate 621,798 of CAWBNT010000001.1, read as the reverse complement.
GAGAAGGCATTCGCGGAGCAGGGCATCCACCTCTACGACGAGCATCGCGATGAGTTGACCCCTTACTTCGCGGAGTCGGTGGCGCTTGGTCGCACGATCGACGCCGTGCGCTACCACGAGATCGGTGTGCTGCGCACCGAGGTCTTCGACGCCGTGGAAAGGCTGTTCGAGGACCATGACCTGATCGTCGCACCGACACTGGCGATAGCGGGCGTGGAGAACGCGACTGACGGTTCGATCACGCAGGGGCCCACGGCGATCGACGGGCACCCTGTCGATCCGGTGATCGGGTGGGTGCTCACCTATCCATTCAACTTCACGGGCCACCCTGCCGCATCGGTGCCGGCTGGCGTGACCGCGGATGGAACACCCGTCGGCCTGCAGGTGATCGGGCGTCGCTTCCGCGACGACGACGTCTTCGCGCTCAGTGCTGCTCTCGAGCGCGTCCGGCCCTGGCATTGGAGGTACCCATCGGCGCGCTGAGCGGCCGCGCGGAAGGTTTGGGCAGCTCATTCCCAGCCCCCGGCAGCGCGAAGGCGTAGTCGAGAGCGTCAGGCGGAGATCCCGAGATCGCTCTGCCTACGCCGCTCGAGCGCCGTCGTGCGACGGTAGCGCTAGGGTTCACCGAGAGATGACGAAGTCGGACGCGACAGATGCGACGGCTTTCACGGTCGCCCAACGCGTTCGCTCCTTCGAGGACATCATCGCCCAGGTCCGCGACGCCGTGGCGGAGGGGCGGCTGCGGCCGGGAGAGCGCCTGCCAAGCGAGCGTGCACTCGCGGAGAGCTTCGGCGTCAGCCGCGCGACGCTGCGCGAGGCGCTGCGCTCTCTGGAGGCGCTCGGAGTGGTCGAGATCCGGCTGGGGGCCACAGGTGGTGCGTTCGCAAGCGCACCCGACGAGCGGCTGATTGGTGATGCGCTTGCGACGCTGATGGCATTTCGCGGGGCGACGGCGCGCGATCTCGCCGAGTTCCGCCTCGCGTTCGAGACCGACAATGCGCGCTGGGCGGTGCGGCAGGCGACCGATGCAGATCGTCTTGTCTTCAAGGAGCTCGTGGACGAGTGTGCAGCGGCAATCGCCTCTGAGCGGCCTGACTGGCGCGTGATAGGCGGCATCGACATGCGCTGGCATGAGGCGGTGGCACGCGCGACCCACAATCCGATCCGGATCGGGATCATGATTGGCATACACACCGCATTGCGGCGCGCGTTTGCGATCCTCGCCGATCCGCTGATACGGCATCGAGTGGAGATACACAAGGACATGCAGAAGCTCGTGCGCGCGGTCGAGGCAGGCGAGCCGGAGCGGGCAGCGGCGGTCATGCAGCGCCACGTGCAGATCTGGAACGAGCGGACCTTGCCGCTTGCAGAGCGCTGAGGCGCGACGCTTCAGCAGCTGCGCTGCTTCGATGCGGCGTCTCGCCACGCTCCTTCACCGCGGCGCCAAGGCGATGTGCTTGGCGCAGCCGTCACTCGCCGAGCAGATCGGCCGGCTGAGCGGAAGCTTGGCGCGCGGCTGTTTGATCGGTAAGCTATATGGCGGTCCAACCATTGGCCGCCCTCTCCCTGCGACTCATGTCAGCCCCTCTTCACCTCACCTCCTCAGAGCTGCGAGATCGAGTCTCGATCACCGATGCGATCCTCGCTCTCGAATCTGCCCTGAACGCCGGTGATCTCCAGGCCCCGCCGCGCGCGCATCTGAGCGTGCCAGGGGGCGAGCTGCTACTGATGCCGGCGGCCAGCCCACAGGGGGTCGGCGTCAAGCTCGTCACGATCGGCCATGGCAACCCCGAGCGCGGACTGCCTCTGATCGCCGGTCTCTATGTGCTCTTCGATCGAGACATCCTGGCGCCAACGTTGACACTCGACGGCGCTGCGCTGACGGCGCTGCGCACGGCTGCCGTCTCGGCGCTGGCGACGAGATACCTCGCGGTGCCCGATGCGCATCGTCTGATGCTCTTTGGAGCAGGCAGACAGGCACATGCGCATCTGGAGGCGATGTCTGCTGTGCGCCCGATCGAACAGGTGGTGATCGTCGATGCCCATCTTGCGGCCGCGGAAGCGCTTGTCGTGGAGGCGCAGGCCAGAGGGCTCGATGCGCGCGTCGGCAGCCCCGATGACGTGCGGGAAGCAGACATCGTCTGCACCTGCACCACGAGCGCGACTCCGGTCTTTGCGGGCGCGCTCCTGCGGGAGGGCGCGCACGTGAACGCGATCGGCGCCTACCGGCCTGACATTCGCGAGCTCGACGACGACCTGATGAGCAGAGCGAAGATAGTGGTCGAGAGCGAGCAGGCTGCGTTGACCGAGGCCGGCGATCTGCTGATTCCGCTGCGCTCCGGCGTGCTCGATCGATCCGCGATCCTCGCCGATCTGGCGGCGCTGGTGGGCGGCGCGATGGTGCGTACGAACGACCAGGAGGTGACGGTCTTCAAGTCCGTTGGCATCGCCTGGGAGGATCTCGTGATCGCCTCCGCGGCCGCTGCCGCGGGCGCCTCGCGATCGACTGCGCCGGCAGCCCAGTGACGCGCGCGCCAGATGTGGTGGTGGTGGGCGCAGGCGCGATCGGCGCCGCCTGTGCGCTCGAGCTCGCACAGCGCGGCGCGAGGGTGGAGGTACTCGAGCGGGGAGCGGGATGGGCACACGGATGCTCAGCTGGCAATGCAGGCTTGATCGTGCCAAGCCACGCCACTCCGCTCGCGACGCCGGCGGCGCTGCGCGATGGGCTGCGCTGGCTGGGACGCAGGCAGTCCCCGTTCGCGTTGCACCCGCGCCCGCAGCTGGCACCCTGGCTTGCGCGCTTCATCCTCGCCTGTGCGCGCTTTCACGCCCACGACGCGAGCACGTTGCTGCGCACGCTGGCCGTCGAGAGCCTGGAGCGCTGGGCGGCGCTTGTCCCGGAGCAGCTGCGCCGCGACGGCGTGCTGAGCGTGTATGTGGGCGAGCACGCATTTGCAAATGCCTGCAAAGAGGCGGCAACCCACGCGGCCGCGGGCCTGCGTTGCGAGACGCTGGACGCCCGTGCAGCGCTCGAGCTCGAGCCTGCGCTGCAAGGACCGCTGAGCGGGGCGATCCTGCACCCCGACGAGGCTCACGGCGATCCGAAGGAGCTCGTCGCAGCGCTCGGAGCAGCCGCGTGCGCACAGGGTGCGCGTCTGCGCACAGGCGTAGAGGTGCGCAGCGTGCAACCCGGAGGCGTGAGGACCGCGACCGAGACGATCCGAGCCGATCACGTCGTGGTTGCTGCAGGAGCTGCGACAGGGCGGCTGCTCCCGGCGATGCCAGTGGTGGCCGGGCTTGGCTGCAGCGTCGACTTCCACGAGGGGCTCGCACGCCCGTCCAGGCCGATCTACCTGCATGACACCCGTGTCGTTGTGACGCCGCTCGCTGGGCGCACGCGCCTTGCCGGCATGCTGGAGCTGGCACCGCCGGACGCCAAGCTGGACACGCGTCGTGTCCAGGGCGTGCTCGCGGCCGCGCACGGGGCGCTCGTCGCACAGGGAAGCTGGCGCGCCGTTGCGCCGTGGGTGGGCTTGCGACCGCTCGCCCCTGATGGCCTGCCGATCGTGGGCGCGCTGCCCCGCGTGCCAGGGGTGTTGATCGCCGGCGCTCACGCGATGCTTGGCATCACACTTGCCCCCGTCACAGGTCGGCTGATCGCCGACGCAATCGACGGGCATCCCCTGCCGGCCGAGCTCGACCCCGGCCGCTTCCGCGCCCTACGGCGCATGTCTCCTGCAAACACAAAGGATCCCCATGCCCTCATCTGAGCATGCTTCAACCGACACGGTGCAGACGCCGCGCGAGGCACTGCGCCGAGATATGCGCGAGCGGATTGAGGATCCGTGGCGCGTGCGGGAGATCGAGATCCCGATGCGCGACGGCGTCGTACTCGCGGCTGATCTGTATGCGCCGGCGGGTGGAGGCCCGGCGCCTGCGATCGTCCTGTGGACGCCATATGACAAGGGCGATCCGATCCAGGTGGCGCCGGAGGGTCGCCGTTACCAGCGGGAGGGCTACGCATTCGTGGCCGTCGACTGCCGTGGGCGGGGGAAGTCTGAGGGCCAGTTCTGCGCTTGGGTGCACGACGGGGAGGATGGCCATGACACGGTCGAGTGGGTCGCCTCGCAGCCTTGGTGCAACGGCGCGGTCGGCACGACCGGGCTCAGCTATTGCGGTTGGGCGCAGTGGGCGACCGTCTTCGAGCATCCACCAAGCCTGCGCTGCATGGTCAGCTCCGCTGCGGCGGGACGGTTCATGGAGGAGCTGCCGTCGATCGGAGGCTGCTTCCAGCTCTACTACCCGTGGTGGTGCTATTTGCTGCGCAAACGGATCATGGCCGACCTCACCTCAGTGGATTGGGAGGTGCTGTGGCGGCTGCCGGTAGCGTCCATGGTCGAAGGCCTGGGGATCGGCGGGCGCACCTGGCAGGACATCCTCCAACACGATCGGCTGGATGAGTTTTGGCGCGCGCTGCGGTTCGATGGACGCTATGGCGAGGTGGAGGTGCCGGTGCTTCACGTCGCCGGCTGGTGGGACTATGAGGACGCGCGCGGCGCTTTCCACCACTACCTGCAGGCCGTGCAGGACGCGCCTGCGCGGCAGCGGCTGATCGTCGGTCCCTGGAGCCATGTTGGTGCCCGCTTTCCTGACGACCGTTACGAAGGAGTCGTCTTCGGGCCAGATGCCGCGCTCGACATGGACGCAATCCATCTGCGCTTCTTCGACCACCACTTGCGCGGTGGCGATGAGACCGAGGAGGCGGAACCGGACGCGCTGTTCTTCGTCACGGGCGCCAATGTGTGGCGTGGCGCAGGACGCTGGCCGCTTCCTGGCACATGCCATTCATGGCACCTGGATGCGACCGCCGGAGAGGGCGCGCTCCTGGCCAGGCCACACGAGGCATCCTCGACAGTCGCATATGTCTATGACCCGGATGATCCCGTCACGACCGTCGTTGATTTCGCAGTCGATGAGCTCGAGCCGCCGCTCGACCAAACGATTGCCGAGCAGCGTGCCGATGTTGTGACGTTCACCTCCGCGCCGCTCTATGAGCCGCTGCTGATCTGCGGCATTCCACGTCTGGAGCTCTTCGCTGCAACCGACGGCGACGACACTGAGTGGCACGTGAAGCTCACCGAGGTCGACGAGCACGGTCGCTCAATACGGTTCGCCAGCGGCTGCCTGCGCGCCTCGCACGCCGAGGATCTGGCTGCTCCAACGCCAGTGACGCCGGGTGAGGTTCGCCGCTACGAGATCGAGCTGGACGCGTGCACACACGAGTTGCGTGCCGGACATCGACTGAGGCTGGCGGTGACCAGCAGCGACTTCCCGTGGTTTGCGCGCTGCCTCAACCACTTCGGCTCGATCGCCAAGCAGACCGGCCCGCGAGTAGCGAGGAACACGATTTTCTGTGGCGGCGAACGGCAGGGATCGCGGCTGCTGCTGCCGGTTGCCCGCACACACAGCGGGCATCCATCAGCCGCATAGCTGGACCAGGCATACAGGGATGCCCGCCAGAGCGCAGCACGCTTGACGCGAGCCGGCGGCAGAGCTACAATGATTAGACCATTCACCGCGTCTGGGGGCGTCATCGACTGGTCTCGAAGCCAGCCCGATCGGCGAGAAGCTGGCGCCGGGCCTACCCTATGGGAGGATTCAATGAAGAAGTGTCTGTGTGCGAGCCTGGCGATGCTCGCGCTCGCAGCTGCAGTTGCTGGGTGTGGGGCCAGCACTGGCCGCCAGTCGGGTAACCAAGTCGGATCGTCGAAGCCCTACGCCGAACTGCGCTGGGGGGACCAACCGTTTCCGGGCATCATCGATTGGCAAAAGCAGGCTTGGAACCAAGCGGTCCAGGTCGAGTCGCTCGCGGTGCAGGATCTGGTCGAATTCGAACCGAACGGCAGGCTGAAACCGGGACTTGCGAGCTCGATAGAACAGCCCAACCCGACGACGTATGTCTACAACATCAGGACTGGGGTGAAGTTCTCGGATGGCCGTCCGCTCACGGTTGCTGATGTCGTCTACTCGCTCGATCAAAACCTGACCGAAGAAGCTACGACAAAAACGTTGTGGGAGGATGTTGCGTCGGTCGCCGCGCACGGCAGCTCAGCAGTGATCGTCAAGCTCAAGCAACCCAACGCGGTCTGGCCACAAACCCTGGCCGCCACCGGCCAGATCTACCAGAAGACCGCCGCCGAAAAGGCAGGAAAGGCACTGGGCACGCCCGGCCACATGCTGATCGGCACCGGCCCGTGGAAGATCGACAGCTTCACGCCTGAAGCGAGCGTGCAGCTCTCACGCAACCCGTACTGGAGTGGGCCACCACAGCCGGCGGCCAAGGTGAATATCACGGTGTTCAAGTCAGAAGCCACGGAGGCCCTGGCGCTACGATCTGGAGCGATCGACGGAGCCTCGATTTACTCTTCGCCAAAGCTCTTCGCCAACATTCCGGGCGTCCACGCGCTGTCGCAGGAACCGCGAGTCAATATTGAGTATCTCGCTATCAATACTGCGGTTCCGCCGTTCAACGACCCTCACGTACGCCGAGCCATCGCCTATGCGACAAACGTCAACGGCATCATAAACGCGGCATTCCCCGCTGGCGCTGCCCACGAAGAAGTGGCGATCACGCCTCCCGCCTTGTTCGCCGATTTCGATTCCAGCCAGGTCAGCAAAGTGTTCGCGACGCTGCCGAAGTACGAATACAATCCGGCGGCGGCAAAGCGGGAACTAGCGAAGTCGGCTTATCCGAATGGCTTCTCGACGGAAATTCAGGTCCCGGCCGGCGTGACCGTTCCGCTGGAGATTGCCCAAGTTCTCGTGCACGACCTGGAAAAAGTCGGCATCACGGTCAAAATCCACGAACTCCAGTCCACCGAAACGGCGAACATGTTCGGGGGCAAAGTAAAGTTGTATGTCCAAGAACTCTTCCCTTGGGATGCGGACCCTAACGGAAATTTGTCGTTTATGCTCCCAGAATCAGAAATAAGGCCTCCTGGCTCTGGCGGTAATGACGCCGCCTACAGGAACGCCGAAGTCAATAAGCTGCTGGCGTCGGAGGCAGGCGCTCTGAACTCGACAACGCGGCTGGGGTTGATTGGCAAGCTGCTTAGGCTCGTAGGAAGCGAAGTCCCGTATCGGCCCCTGTACTCGGTCAGCGAGTTTGCGAGCATGTCGGACAAATATGTCTTTCCACATTACTCGGCGTTTACGAACTGGTATACGCCGTGGGCGATGGACGTCAAGCTGGCACATTAGCTCTTAGGAAGAGACCCTCTAATGGCGGCAGAGCCCCGACCTTGACTGGAGCTCTGCCGCCTCTGTGGCTGCCCGCTCGCTTTCACGGCATTGGGCCTTTCCACACACAACCAGAAAGGAGTCCTGATGGGAGAGCCCCTGAGTGGGTCGCAGTCAGGAGGGGATGTGGTGGCGCGGCTCCACCGCGAGGCCATCATCATCGATGCCACCTGTCCGATGCAGCACTGGGCTGGCCGCTTCCAGGATTGGATCGACGGTGGAGCGACCTGCACCGCCGTCACCGTTGCCGTCGCCAGCGACTCTGCAAGGACCACGCTCTCCGAGCTCGTCCGCACCTATCGGCTGATCCGCGATCATGACAGCCTGCTGCTGGCGACCGACGTCGCCGACATCGCGCAGGCGAAGCGGACTGGGAAGCTCGCTGTCGTCTTCCATTTCCAAGGCACCGGCCCGATCGAGTACGAGCTTGGGTTGCTGGAGGTCTTCTGGCGCCTCGGCGTACGGGTCATCCAGATCGCCTACAACCGCAGGAACCCGCTGTGCGACGGCTGCGAGGAGCCCGCCGACGCCGGCCTCAGCATTCTCGGCAAGCAGGCGATCGAAGAGATGAATCGCTTGGGCTTGTTGATCGACGTCTCCCACACCGGGCAACGATCTGCGATCGAGGCGATCGAAGCGTCCAGCGCCCCTTGCGTGGCCTCGCACTGCAATGCGTTCGCGGTTCACCAAAGCCAACGCAACATCTCCGACGAGCTGATCCGCGCGGTTGCGCAGTCAGGCGGCGTGATCGGCGCCAACGGCTTCCCGTCCTTCGTAACGAAGGAGGCGAAGCCGACGCTCGACCACTTCATCGACCACATGGCATACGTGGCCGAGATGGTCGGCGTGGAGCATGTCTCGCTTGGCATCGACTACTTCGACGTGCCACGCCGCGAATACGACCGGTTCGTGGGCGCCGGCCTGTGGTCACCAGAGACCTACCCGCCGCCGCCCTGGCACTATCCCGCGGGCATCGAGGACGCGAGCGGACTGCCACGGCTGACCGAGCGCCTGCTGGAGCGCGGGTTCTCCGAACAGGAGGTACGCGGCGTCCTCGGCGAGAACTGCCTGCGCGTCTACGAGCAGGTCTGGAAGAAAGCTACCTAACGTCGAGTCTGCCTGGCCAGGTTTGCCGTTGCTCATCGGCGCTGAACGATCGGCCATCGACTGTCGCCAAGTTCGAGGTTCAGCAGAAGCGTCTGCAACAACTGTGCAAGCGCCTCGCGTTGCTGCTCGTCGAGGGAGGCGAGCAGTCGTTCCTCGTGTTGACGGTCGAAGTCCATCGCCGCTTGCTGCAGCTCTCGTCCGGCGTCGGTCATCACGACATGGACCACCCGCCGGTCAACCTCGTCCTGCTGACGAGCGACGAGATCTGCGCGCTCCATCCGTTCCAGCAGCTTGGTGAGCCCTCCTGAGGAGAACAGGATCTCCCGCCTGAGCTCGGATGCCGTGAGCGAGTAGGGAGGGCCAGTGCGTCGCAGCGCCGAGAGCACATCGAATTCGCGATTGCTGAGGCCAAACGCGGTCAAGCCTCGCGTGATCTCGTGATCAAGGTGCTGGGCCGTGCGCAGAATGCGCGCGTTGACGGCCATCACTGACAGCGGCAAACCTGGTTCCTCGACTTGCCATTGCTGGATCATGTGCGCTACGCGATCGGCCTCGGTCATCGCCGCGCAGTCTAACGCAGACATCGGGCAAGATATCTTTCATAGTAGCTTCTTGACAAGCATTATGGAAAGACTTATAGTTTGCCCGAGCCGCGGACCGTCTTGGCTTGACAATGACAATGGAGGTGCTTGGCATGTGCAGCGGCTCTGAACATCCCCGCTATCAGGGGCCGGTGGTCGATATGCACGTTCATTATTGGGCGGAGAGCCGCGAGCACGCGGCCGCCGTGAATCGCATTGGCGGCTTGACGGCTGCGATCCAGGTTTGGGACGCCTCCTGGCCGCCCGCTCGCTATGCCGAGGACCTGGATGCCTGGAGAGCGCTGGAGCCGGAGCTGATGCGCTGCCATGTGCCGGATCTTTCCTCGATCGGCGCCGCAGGCTTCCAGCAGCGCCTCATCGCCGATGTGCGAGAGGCGGCCTCGCTCGGCTGCGTCGGGGTCAAGGTCTGGAAGAACCTCGGCCTGCGGCTGTGCGACGTGGACGGGCGCCGGCTCGCGGTCGATGACCGACGCCTTGACGTGCTCTGGGACACGATCGCCGAATTGAGGCTGCCCGTGCTGATTCACGTCGGCGACCCGGCGGAGGCGTGGGACCCGCCAACGCCCGAGAACCCACGCGCCGGCGACAGCTCGACCGCGTCGGGATGGTGGTACAGCGACGGCTCCTATCCCCCACTGGCGCAGATCCATGCCGAGTTCGAGAGTCTCGTCTCGCGGCATCCCGCGACCACCTTCGTTGGGGCCCACTTCGGCTGCTTCCTCAGCACATCCGAGCTCGATCGCTGGCTGCGTGCCTATCCCAACTTCCACTTCGACACCGCAGCCGCGGTGTCGGAGATCGGGCGCAACGATGTCAGCGCTGCTCGGCAGATCTTCCTCGACTGGCCCGATCGGGCCCTGTTTGGCACCGACCTGGGTCGTGTGCCTGGTTTCGAGTATCCAGACTTCGGTGCGAATCGATGGGACCTGGAGGAGTATTTCGCGCTGCATTGGCGCTTCTTCGAGACAGCCGAACGCGACCTGCAGCATCCAATCCCTGAGCAGGTGCCCTGGAAGGTGACGGGAATCGATTTGCCGAATGACGTGCTGCGAGCCCTCTATGCAGAGAACGCGATGCGGCTCTACGCGCTGCCGCTCGAGGAGGCGACCGCCCGCACCGCTGCTCGAACTTGAGCCGCACGCCCCCTGGCTGTCAGAACATGCCGGCCGATCGGCTGTGGACCAGCTATGCGCCGGATGTGCGATTGGCCTCGGTTCGCTCGATCAACGGCAGCTCGAGGTAGGACGCATTCGCCGGGGCGTGGTGCACCGCGTTGCGCGCGATCTGCCACCCAGAGTCCAGCTCGTTGTTCCCACCCGTGTTGAGGTTGCGGTCATAGGTCGGGAACTCGGAGCTCGAGACCTCGAGACGGATCCGATGGCCGGCCAGCCACACGTGCGCCGTCGCTTGCATATCGATCTCGACGCGTGCGATCTCCCCCTCTCGCAAGAACGCCTGCTGGTCGAACCCTTCGCGGTAGCGCGTGCGAATGATCCCTCGACAGAGGTCGAATGCGCGGCCGTCCGGCCAGACGTCGACGAGCTTCGCGGTGAAGTCGGTGTCGGCGGCGTCGGAGGATACGAACAGCACGGCCCTCACGATCCCAGCGGCTTCGACATCCTCCTCCAGCTCATTGCTCGTGTAGCAGAGCACGTCGTCCCGCAGCTCGACCGCGGACTGGTCAGCCGGGCCTTCGAGGTACGCTCCGCCGACCGCGGGGACTGGCTCGCCGGGGTCGTAAACGATGTGATCAGCAGGCTCGTCAATCACGGGTGCCTGCCGGCTGAGATGCCCGGCCCCAAGGCGAGTGTTGGCAGGCCGCTCACCACGGAGGTACAAGCGAGCCACGCGCGTGCCCGGTACGGGCCACTCGGGGGCGCTTTGCCAGCAGCCGCGGCCCATGAGGTAGTACTGTGCCCGCGGCATTGCCGGCGGCGCGGTGGGCTTCTCGCCAAGCCAATGCTCAAACCAGGCGAGGTAGGTGCCCCAGTAGTCGAACTCGGTGACGCCCGGGTAGGTGAGCTCGCCGACCTGACCCGCCTCGTCGAGGTACTCGCCGAGGCAATGCAAACCGGGGCCAAGGATGAGAAACTGGCTCTCGCGGGCCAGTGAGCTCGCAGCACGGCGGCGGAACAGCTCGAACTCGTGAATCGTGTCGCCCGGGCAGGTGTCGTGCCATGTGTTCACGAACAGCGTCGGCAGGTCGATCAGGGCGTACTCGGTCAGGAACTCGAAGTCACGCCACGCGGGATCGTCTGGCGTCCGCGTCACCCACTGACGCCAATCGGTGGGCGGGCTGCCGAGGCGGTCGGCCATGTCGGCGACCGGCAGCGACCACAGCGCGGCCCGCAAATGCTCCTCGGCCCGCGGAATCGCGGCGGAGCGGTCGGTCATGCCGCTCTGATCGAACCACTTGAGCAGCCATCCGATCTTCACGGTCCCACCCTCCCATGCCTCCCAGTAGCGATGGCGTTCGCCAGCGCCGCCAAGCGCTCCGCCACTGGCTATGGCAATCGCGCATCGGTGGTTTGGGTGCCGATGCTGGGCGAGGAACATCTGAGTGATGCCAAGGGAGGAGCCGCCGAAGGTGCCGACCGCCCCGTTGCTCCATGACTGCTGCGCGAGCCACGTGATCGTGTCGTAGCCGTCTGGGCCGTCGGAGCGTGCAAGCGAATAGCTGCCCTCCGAGCCGAACAAGCCACGGAGGTCTTGGGCTGCGACCACGAATCCCTGGCTGGCGAGGGCGGCCGGGACCCCTGCGCTCAGTTCCCGGTCTTGGCCTGCACCGGCTTCCGGCGAGAACTGCGACCTGTCGTATTGGGTGCGGATCAGGATCGCGGGCAACTTGCCTGAGGCGCCCTCTGGGACGTAGAGGTCGGTCGCGAGGCGCACCCCATCGCGCATGGACACGAGGTGGTTTGGCTCGAACCCGACTTTGAACCGCGGCTCGGGGAAGCCAGGAAGCCGTACATATGGTTGGACCATTGGGCGCCCATCATAGCCGGTCCGAGGCGAGGTTGACTGCATTCTCAACGAATGGTTAGATTATTGAACGTAAGACATGCAACGAAACACCATGCGCCTGGCGCAAAGCACGGGAGGGAGCACATGATGAGGAGTATCTGGGGCGCGGCCTTGGCGGTGGCGGTTGCGCTGCTGGCGGCGGCCTGTGGCGGCAGCCAAAGCCGATCTGGCAATGCCGCCTCGAGCTTGGCGTCCTCCAAGCACTATGGCGTGCTGCGCTGGGGGTTGGCAACGCCCTCCGGTCCAATAGACTGGAACCGGAACGTCTCGTCGCCTTCGGTGGTCATCATCGAGCAGCTTGCGGTCCAGAATCTGGTGGAATTCGAACCGAGTGGCCGGATCAAGCCGGGTGTAGCAACGTTCGAACGAACGAGCCCCACCAGATGGGTCTATCACATCCGGCCAGGACTGAAGTTCTCCGACGGCAAACCAGTGACGTCGGCTGACGTGGTCTATTCGCTCGATCGCAACATCGTTGGCAAGGAAGAGTGGACCAAGGCCTTTTGGGAAGACGTCGCCCACATATCCGGGCGCGGCAGCTCCACCGTCGTTGTGAAGCTCAAGCGACCCAGTGCGGTATGGCAAGATGTGCTGGGATTCAGCGGAGAGGTGATCGAGAAGGCCGAGGCCGACCGCGTTGGTGAAAAAGCCCTTGGTACCCCTGGTCACCCTTTGATCGGAACCGGGCCGTGGAAGATCGATAGCTACGAACCGAATGCCAGCGTCCGTCTCTCACGCAATCCCTACTGGACAGGCGAACGGCAGCCGGCTGAAAAGATCGACATCAGCCTCTTCAAGGAAGAAGCGCCTTTGGCTCTCGCAGTGCGCTCCGGTGCGCTCGACGGAACTTTTCTCTACCAGGCACCCAAGCTCTTCACAAGCATCCCAGGTACACGTCAGATGATAACCTCCGGCTTCGGCGAGACCTCGATCTCTGTAAACACTCAGAAGCCCCCCTTCAACGATGTCCATGTGCGACATGCGATCGCATATGCGACCGACGTCGAAGGTATGCGCAATGCCGTATATCCCGGCCAACTGGGAGTTGACGATGTTACGTTGGCGCCTGCCAGCCTGTTCTCCAACCTTGGCTCGACACAACAGGTTCATACGATGCTGGCATCATTGCCGAGTTACCATTTCAACCTGGCTGCCGCAAGACGAGAACTGGCCAAGTCGCCTTACCCGCACGGCTTCACCACCAAGATCGAAGTTGAAGCAAGCGCGTCGAACCTCGTGCTCATCGCGCAGGCTCTGGCTGCCGATCTGGCAAAGATCGGGATCACCGCAAAGCTGGACGAGCTGCAGACCGACGAAACAACACAGCTTCTGAGCGGCAAAATCAACATAGCCCTCAATGAATCCTATCCCGCATACCCCGACCCTGAAGGCATCACATACGCCCTCTCTTCCTCTCAAATCAACCCGCCTGGCTCCGGCCTCAACAACGCCAATTACAGCAACGCCACGGTTGACAAGCTGCTTGCCGAGGAGAGCGAAACCCTGAATCCCGCCAAGCGGCTTCGCCTGTTCGGCGAGCTCCTGGGGATCGAGGGACAGGATGTGGCCTACATCCCGCTGTTCACACACGGAACGTTCGGCACCTTGTCGAACAAATATGTATTCCCGACATTCTCGGAGTGGCGCCTATACACGCCTTGGGCGCTTGGAGTCAAGCTGGCTCAGTAAATGGGCCGCCCAACCTTCTCGCGGTGAGCAGAATGGTTGCAGTTGGTTGGGCAGCGGCGAGGCGCGTGCACCTTTGAAAGGGGAACGTGCCTTGCCGCGCCGGTAAGGCGACGGGGCCGGAGTCCTGCCATGCAAGCGATCAGAACGTCGCGACTGGGCCTGTGGTGATGTGCCGTGAGATCTGGCGATGCGTGCGGTGCCTTATGGCTGGACGCTCGTTGCTACTGCGCGCAGAGCGCTCGGCCCGCACGAGACGCCGGTTCGAATTGGTCACCCAGCCGGCCGTTGCCGGCTCAGGATCGACGCTGCTTCAGCGGCCAGCGCGTGTCGGCGAGTTCCAGGCCGTGGAGGAGAGTCCCCAAGAGCTGTTCCAGCGTCTCGCGCTGCTCGCTGCCGAGCGTCGCGAGCAGTCGCTCCTCGCGCGGAAGGTCGAAGTCCATTGCTGCCTGCTGCAGCTTGTGGCCGGCGTCCGTCAGCACGACGCGCACAACGCGGCGGTCATCTGGGTCCGGCCGGCGTACGATGAGGTCTGCGCGCTCGAGCCGCTCCAGTAGTTTCGTCAGTCCGCCTGACGTGAGCAGAACCTCATGTCTGAGCTGGGATGCGGTGAGGGCGTAGGGCGGGCCGCTGCGGCGCAGCGCCGAGAGCACGTCGAACTCGCGGTTGCCGATCCCGTAGGCGGAGAGACCTCGCGTGATCTCGTACTCCAGGTGCTCGGCGGCTCGCAAGATGCGAGCGATCACGCCGATCGGCATGATCGGCGCCTCCGGCGCCTCGGCATGCCAAAGCTCGATCATGTGGGACACGTGGTCCGGCTCCGCCAGCATTGCGGGCAGAGCCTAGCGAAGGTTGACTGTCGCGAGAGCCCGCATAGCGCTTGGACCTATGGACAGGCGGGCAGCGTGAGCGCGTCCAGCGAGCGCGGATGCTCGGTGATCGGCTCGCTGCCGGTCGCCGTGACGAGCAGCGTGTCGGAGTGGCGAAAGCCGCCCAGGCCAGGGACATAGAAGCCTGGCTCGACCGTCACGACCATCCCCTCCTGCAGAGGCTCGGCGTTGTCGAAGCGCAGGAAGGGCGGCTCGTGTGCGCCTATCCCGATCCCATGGCCAGTGCGGTGGATCGCATGAGCACCGAATCCCGCCGCCGCGATGATCGAGCGGGCCGCGGCATCCACATCGGACATCGCCACGCCAGGCCGCACAACCCCCATCGCCGCCTGCTGAGCCTCCTGCATCACTGCGAAGGCGCGCGCCTGCTCGTCGGTGGGATCGCCCACGATCAGCGTGCGCTCGAGCTCGGCGCGGTAACCGTCGAGTGCAACCTGGCGGGTGTGGATCAGCACATCCCCCCGTGAGAGCGCTCGCGGCGTCGAGAACACGTGCGGCAGCACCGAGCGTTCAGCGCCTGAGGGGGTCATCACGATGAGCTCGACCGTCGCATCGGTACCAAGGTCCGCTGCCCGCCGGTAGATGGCGGCGGCACCGGCCGCGTCGATCTCCAGCTCGCTTACGCCGGCCGCAGCCGCTTCGATCGACGTGCTCACGCCGGCCTTCGCCAGCTGGCCCGCGACTCGCATCGCAGCAAGCTCGTCGGCTCGCTTGATCGCGCGCAACCGCCTCAGCACCTCGTCAAATGCGCACACCTCGTGGCCATGCGCCCTGACGGTTTCGCCATATGCGAGCGGCAGTCGCTCCGCGTCCGCGGCAACCTTTGCGCCGCTTGGCAGCCGACGCAGCAGAGAGGTGAGCAGCGGGGCGTGCGAGTCAGCCATCGCCACGTCGGGTCGCTCGCTGTAGACGAGCACCTCATCGACGTGCGCATGCGACTTCGCATGCGCCTCCTCCAACTCGGGCACGATCAGGGCGGCGACGGATTCACTCACGAGCAGCACGATCGGGCGCGAGTAGATCAGGGCGCGAAATCCGGTCAGATAGGTCTGATTGTCAGGGTCGAACGAAAGATAGGCCGCAACCCCCGCCTCCTGCATGTGCTTGCGCAGCGACGACACCGCCGCGGAAGGGTCCACTTTCGCAGGCGTGCTTGAGGCGTTGGCGCCGGTTGTGGTCATTACTCACGCCCTTGTCGATGTACAGCACTCCTCACAAGTCGCACTGTATGCCGAGCAAGCAGACGCTTGGCGATACACAGCACAGATGTCTTCAGCCTTTCGCGCAAACGTCGAGCGTGCCGCCGTCCATCGCCGACCGTACCCATCCCTGACAACAGTCGCTGTCCGCGCACGTCTTCTCAGGCGCCCAACTCACGGGGCGGCGCGCCACGGACTGGCAGACGCAGCGATGAGCCGCGCGCGCCCCCGATCAGCAGCGATTGCTCGGCCGTCTGGACGTATGGCGGCGGACCATCGGCAAGGTCGTGTCCCGTGTTTGGGTTGGGATATATGTCTGGATAGCAGCTCGACGTCACCTGCAATCGCAAGCGCTCTCCAGGCGCCAGCACGATGTGGATCGATCCGAGCCGGATATCGCAGCAGCGGTACGTCTCGGCGCCAGGCGTAAGCGGGAGATCGACCAGCCGGCCGCTCCAGAGGCCGTGCGCGATTGGCAGCGAGCGGCCGTCGGGGCACACCAGGGTCAGACGAGCCAGGAAGTCGGTGGCAGGCGCGCTCGAAGAGACGACAAGCCGCGCCACCGCGGCGCCGGCAATCTCCATCTCGCCGTCGAAGCGCGCGGAGGTGAACTTCAGAACGTCGACGCGAGACTCGATCGGCGCCTGCTCGAGCGGGCCTGTCAGGCCCCAAACTCCATGGGCGCCGCCAAGCGTGGGAACTG
This sequence comes from uncultured Actinomycetota bacterium, assembly GCA_963790265.1. Lineage (GTDB taxonomy): Bacteria > Actinomycetota > Thermoleophilia > Solirubrobacterales > Solirubrobacteraceae > Palsa-744. The sequence continues at coordinate 605,288 of CAWBNT010000001.1, read as the reverse complement.
GATTATGCGGGTCATAGCGGTAGCCGACGGGGCGGCTGTCCTCGCTCCTGCTGATGGCGAGCCGACCGCCTCCCTCTGCGTCCACGGCCAGCGCGAGATCCAGCCCTCTCACGTCGGCGGGCGGCCATCGCGTGTCCTCATGCCAGCGGTTGCGGCCGAGCACGAAGCTCATCACCGGCGGCAGATCATCGAGTGACGCGCGTCCAAGCATCGCATCGAAGAACGCGAGCTGGCGCTTCATCGCGACCATCCCCGCCGGACTGCGCATCTGGTCGAGGCCAAGGTCGGGATAGACGCCGCTGAGCTCGTGATCCCACGGTCCAAGCGTCAACGCTTGCGGCGCCCGCGAATCGCTGGCCGCGTGCCAGGCCGCATAGGCGTCGATCGCCGCATCGAGGCACAAATCGTAGTAGCCGGTCGTGTGGATCGCGGGCAGGGGGTGCGGCGGAATGGTTGTCGTCTCGGTCCAGTAGCGGTCGGTAGACGACGTGAACACCCAGTTGTGCAGCGGCGTCACGATTCGCCAGGCGGCGGTGTCCCGCTCGATGAATGCGTGAAAACGCTCGAGCGGCGTGCCCTCGAGCAGTGCCTCCAGCTCTCTGCGGGCGTCCATCTCCAGATCCCCGGCAAGCGCATCTAGCACCAGTGAGCACATCCATCCCTCGATCGCTGCAAGTCTCAGTGCGCCGCCCGGGTACCAGATCGGCCGCAGGGCGCCGCTCACCGATGGGGCGATCGCTACGAGCCCCTCCGGCTTCGCCCTGGCCGCCTGAAACTGCACGCATCCGCTGTAGGAGCCGCCCACCATCGTCACGCGGCCGTCGCTCCACGGTTGACGGCGGATCCACCCGACGGTGTCCGCTCCGTCATTCGCATCGGGCATGGCGGCCTCGAACTCACCGGCCGAGCCAAAGCGACCACGCAGATCTTGGATCACAACGGCAAAACCGCGGCGAATCGCCAGCAGCGGATCGATCTCGGCGACCCGTATGCGCAGATCGCGACGATCGTATGGCGTGCGCAAGAGGATCGTCGGCACGCGTGCCGACGAGGCGCGGTAGACGTCGACGGCGAGCGGCACACCATCGCGCATGGGCACCGTCTGGCACTCGACTCGTGCCAACTCACGGGTCTGCTGGCTCATTTTCCCTCCCTGGCAGGCTCTGTGACATGGTCATATGAGCTCTGCTTTATACGCGAATGCCCGCTCATTCTGTCGGCAGAGGCGCACCTCGAGTAACGCCGGCGCCGCCGCAAGCAATCGCTGCGATCATCGAGCTCGAGCCGCACATGCGGCCCGGCCATCAGCCTTCCGCCAACGACCGTCGAGCGTCTGGCCCATCGGAGGCCAGACGCTCGACGCGATCCCAGCTGACCTGCGCCAACCCTTACGAGGCGAGCTTCACATCCAGCGCCCACGGCGTGTAAGCCGATGTGTACCACGAAAACGTAGGCGCGACGTACTTGTTCGACAGAGTGACGAACACAGAGTGAGAGAACACAGGCACGTAGGGAGCTTCTTCTGCCACGATCTTCAGCATCTTACCCAGCAAAGCCAGCCGGCCTTCCAGGCTCTGACTTTCACGCTCTTCGACCAGCAGTTTTGCAATGTCGGGATTATCGTAATAAGCGAGATTGGACTCCCCGATGACAGCTGGATTGATCAACGGTTCCACCACTCCATCAGGGTTGGGGGTGACAGTCGCGTATTCGGCCAAAAGCAGCTTTATCTTGGCGCCCAGATAGCTTCCAAATTCGGTACCTGGGATCTCGTGTATCTTGGTCGTGATGCCAATCTTCGCAAGATCATATGAAATGACCTGGGCAACGTCCAGCAGATACGGTTCGGATTCATAGGCTGCTATTTCCGTCGTGAAGCCGTGTGGATAGGCAGACTTAGCGAGTTCCCGCTTCGCCGCAGCCAGGTCAAAGGTGTACCGGGGCAGCCCGTTGAGCATCTTCTTTACTTGACTCTGGTTGAAGGCGCCAAACCCGCCAGGCGGCGCAATCGTCACCGTTTCACTTGCGCCGCCTCCAGAAAACAGTGCCTTGAGTATGCCCTGGACGTCGGTCGCATACCAGATGGCTCGGCGCACGTGAACGTCGTTGAACGGCGCGTGCTTCGTGTTCATCGCCATCCATGCAAGAAAGTTGTCCGGATTATTTCCATGATGGGTGAGAGGTATATTGGCAAAGATTCTCTGCGAAGCATAGTCCGAGGCACCATCTATGGCACCAGATCTTAGCGCCAAAGCCATGGCCGCTTCTTCCTTGAAGATACTGATGGTTATCTTCTGCGCAGGTCGCGGTGGCCCATTCCAGTATGGATTGAGGGAGAGCTGGACACTGACCTGTGGCTTATAGCTGTCGAACTTCCACGGCCCTGTGCCGATCGGCAGCGCACCCGGCGATCCCAGCGCTTTCTCCCCCACTCTTTCAGCCTGTGCCTTCTCGACTATCTGACTGGAGTAAGCCAGGGCTTCCGGCCACTTGCCGTTGGGGCGCTTGAGCTTTACGACCACCGCTGAGGTGCCGAGCGAGGCAACCGACGCGACGCCTTCCCAGCGTGGCGCCGTCTGCGATTCCTTGCCCATGTCTTGATCAAGCGAGTAGACGACGTCCGCGACCGTGAGTGGTTTGCCGTCCGAAAACTTTACCCCAGACTTGATGTGGTAGATGTAGGTCGTCGGGTTCGGATGTTCGATCGAGGTGGCAAGACACGGTTTCAGCTTCCCGTCCTCTTCGACTTCCACGAGGCTCTGGACCGCGAGCGACTCGACCAGTGCGACCTGGGCGGGCTCGTTCGTCGTCCAGTTTATCTTCCCTGCAAAGGTCAGCTGTCCCCAACGAAGTTCGGGATACTGCTTTGACGACCCCGCGTCGCCATTGGACGCGGTGTTGTTGACCGGGCCTTTGCTGCCACTGCCGCAGCCTGCGACGAGCGTCGCGAGCACGAGCACAATGCCCATGCGAAGGTATTTCCTCATTGCGCTTCCTCCCTATGAAAACAGGATAGTTCCAAATCGCAGCGCGACGACAGGCCGTCGGATGCTGCTGTCCCCCACTGCCAGTCCAACGTCGGTGGCCAGACTCCGGCGATCGCCGGTATCAGGCTGCCCGCAGGCAGTCATGCACCTCGGATCTCCTCGGATCCGCATCGACCACCGGCCCGCACTGCCGGCGATGGTCGTAGTCGTGGTCGTCCATCGAGCGCACTTCCTCTGTCGTTGTCGGTCCAAGGCAAGCCCCCACTCGTTGCTCCCAAAGATAAGCCTTACGTGATAGCTTGTCAAGTAGCTATTGCGAAAGCAATCTATCTTTCCACCTTTGCCCCCGCTGCCCTCCACCCCTTGCAGCAGGGCGGCCGTCCCATAACTGCAAATCGCCTTGGAAACAGCTGTCGAAAAGCTTTCTTATCAATAGACTTCTCCGCCAAGGCCGTCGTGCCAGACCGGGCTTGGCAATGACGACTGGAGGGATGCCCATATGGACACTCATGCCCATCCCCGCTATCGCGGACCGGTGATCGACGTCCACGTCCATTACAGCGCTGAGAGTCGCAAACATGCCCGCGCCGTCAACCGCACCGGCGGTCTTGCGTCGGCGATCCAGCTGTGGGACGTGACCTGGCCGCCCCACCGCTATGACGACGAACTCGTCGCCTGGCGCGCGCTGGAGCCTGAGCTGATGCGCTGCCATGTGCCCGACCTCTCGACGGTCGGCGACCTGGAGTTCGAGCGGCGTGTCGCCTCAGAGCTCCAAGAGGCAGCATCGCTCGGATGCGTGGGCGTGAAGGTGTGGAAGAACCTGGGGCTGAAGCTGCGTGATGTTCATGGGCGCCGCGTGGCTGTCGATGATCCGCGTCTCGATGCCCTATGGGTGGAGAGCGCCAAACTGGAGCTGCCAGTCCTGATCCACGTCGGCGACCCGCCGGAGATGTGGGAGCCTCGCACGCCTGAGAATCCCTGGGCGAAAGACGCGTTCCCGGCATCGGGCTGGTGCTCTGGATGGTGGTACAGCGACGGGGAGCATCCCCCGCTCCCGCAGATACAGGAGGAGTTCGAGCGCGTCGTCTCACGACATCCGGCCACCACCTTCATAGGAGCGCACTTCGGCTGCTTCCTGAGCACGGCTGAGCTTGACCGTTGGCTTGGGTCGTATCCGAACTTCCATTTCGACACCGCGGCAGCCATCTCGAAGATCGGGCATGGCGATGTCGCTGCGGCCCGGCAGATCTTCCTCGACTGGCCCGACCGGGCCCTGTTTGGCACCGATCTCGGTCGCGTGCCCGACTTCGAGTATCCAGACCTTGGCCCAAATCGCTGGAACCTCGAGGAGTATTTCGCCCAGCACTGGCGCTTCTTTGAGACAGCCGAGCGCGATCTGCCGCACCCGATCCCCGACCAGGTCCCGTGGAGGGTGAGCGGCATCGATCTTCCCGATGAGGTGCTCCGGGCGCTATATGCGCGCAACGCAATGAGGCTTTACAAGCTGCCAGCGGTCACGGCGGATCAGGCTGGCATTGGTCTGGCGCGAGCATGAGATCCCCGCGACGTTGGTCACGGGGATCTCCATGAGCCATCGCGTCAGCAGCGGGTCACCGACCTGCGCCCACCACAGCGTCCTTGCTGCGATGCCCCCAGCAACTCGAGCAGCCGACCTGGCGGGCGCCAAGGTCAGCTGCTCGAGTGATGTCGGCATCTCCCGTCGGCTTCCTAGCCCAAACCTCTCTTCGCCGTCAACGCTGCTGGCCCGCAGCCGCGAGGTGCTCGCTGCGCTCGAATGCTTGCAACGCCGGCAGCTGCTCCTCAACCTTGCAGAACGCATTGGCCAGATCCTGCATGCCCTCCTCGTCAGGCGCGCTGCGATCCCACCACAGCATCTCGAAGCCGCCACGCACCTTCGTCTCGCAACCGGGAAGCTCGCCACCGATCTGGCTGCCTCTCGCAAGCGCGCGCTGAAGATTCTCGGTCCACATGAGGCGAGGCGCCTGGGTGTGTGGCGAGAGCCGGTCCAGCTTGTGCAGCGGCGTGGGGATGTAGTCCAGCACGGGCAGGCCCTCGGCCTGCAACGCCTTCACGTAGGTGCTCTTGCTGACGCCAGCGGCATCCATGTCGAGGTTGAACGGCAGCATCCAATAGGTCGTGTGGTCGCCTGCTTGCGCCTGTGGCGTTGACACGCTCGCCACGCCGGCAAGAAGCTCCACCAGGCGGTCGCGATTTTCCGCGCGTGTCGCATTCTCAGAGTCGAGCTTCTTCAGCTGCTCAACCAGCAGTACAGCGTTGATCGTGCTCAACCGGTACGTGTAGAGCAGCGAGTCGGTGTATGGGCGCAACTGCGCTGGGAAGCCGGGCTCGCTCGCACGTCCGGGCTTGTGGTTGTTGCCAGCGTGCTGTGAGGAGATCACAGCGTTGTAGTAGACATTGTCATGCGGTGTCAGCATGAACCCGGCCTCGGTGGTCGCAAGCAGCTTTGCGCCCATGCAGGAGAAGCCGCTTGCATCCCCGACCGTTCCCACAAGCCTACCCTGATGACGTGCGCCGTGGGCCTGACTGCCGTCCTCGATCAGCGCGATCTTGTGGCGATCAGCGATCTGCCGCAAGCGCGTGAGATCGGCCGGCTGCCCGTATATGTGAACCACCAGGATCGCCCGAGTACGCTCGGTCACCCGCCTCTCCACATCTCCTGGATCCAGGTTTCCGGTCACCGGGTCGATGTCCGCGAACACTGGAGTCGCATTGCTGTGCAAGATGGCGGCACATGGCACTCCCCATGTGTACGGAGTCGTGATCACCTCGTCGCCCTCACCCAGCTCGAGGCCCATGATCGCCGAATGCAGCGCCGCATGACCGGTCGAGGTGCCCAAGCACTGCCTGACGCCATGCCAGTCCGCCAGCACGGCCTCGGCTTCATCGATCAATGGATGCTGCTTGCTCAAGCCGACCACATCGCCCAGGCGCAGCAGCTCGTCAACACGCTCACGTGCACGATCGGTGAAGACCGGATAGCGAGGAGCCTCGAAGCGACAAGCCGGCTTGCCGCCAAGGAACGCAAGAGCGCCGTCCCCGGAATTGATATTGGTGTGATGGTGTGCCATGGTGGAAGTCTCGTTTCGGTGAAGATTTGCCGTATATGCGCATGGCAGTCGTCGATGCGTACGCGGCAAATCGCAATACGAATCGCGTGGACGACTGCCTGCCAAATCACATCTGATTGGCGCGAGCAGGTCGGCTTGCCAAAATCAATCCTGGCAGCCCAACGTTCCAGGGCGCAGCTTGCCGCAGCCTCGCCACAACGCTTGGACTACCGGCAAGCGAGAGCCGGCGCCGTGTCAGGCGACTGGCGGAGCGAGAATGCGAATTGCAAAGCGTCGGCCGTTCAGCTGCTGCGCGGGCCCTGAGACATCACGCAGGCCAAAGTCGGTCGGCACCTTGCCACAGCCACGAGGACACGACGCGTAACGCTCACGTGTCAAGCGCCCGAGGGCGCTTGGGATATCATCCATCGCGTCGAGACGGTGACTGACAATACAGACGACTGACATGCCGCAAAGGTAGCAAGGCATTGCTGGCTTGTCAAGGCAGCAACAGCCAAGAATGCCGGTGCGTCACAGGAAAATCCTCTCATCCACGCGCCCAGCGTCCAGGGGACTGAGCATCGAGCTATCACACCAACTGCAGTTCATGACCTGCATGGCGAGCGTACGTCTCATTGTGACGACGGGTATCTCCATTGCCACGGCCGCAGCCGCTCGAGTGCAGCGCCGAGTGCCAGCACGTCATCGTCTTGGAAGCGTCGCCCAATCACCTGCAGGCCTATTGGGACGCCGTCCGGCGTGACTCCCGCGGGAACCGATGCGGCGGGGTGGCCGGTGAAGTTGAAGGGGTATGTGAGCACCCATCCGCTGAGCTGGTCAACAGCCTTGCCTTCGATCTCCGAGGGCCCCTGTGTCAGTGTGCCATCGATTTTGTTGGGCACACCAGGGATTGCCAGGGTGGGACCAACTATCAGGTCGTAGTCCTCAAACATGCGTTCCACGGCATCGAAGAGCTCGGTGCGCAACAGGCCAAGCTCGAAATAGGCGACCGCATCGATGGTGCGGCCGAGAGCGATCGAGTCCGCGAAGTAGGGGGTCAGTTCGTCACGGTGCTCATCATAAGGAGCGACGCCCTCGGCCGCCAACCTCCGATCTGTCGCCGCGTTGGCGACCGCAGCCGAAGTCAACCAGGCGTCGGCGTACTCGCTGACCGGCCTGCTCAGGCGCAGCTCAACCTCCTCCACCCCGGCTACCGATCCCTCGAGCGCTCCCACGGCGCCTCTGATCAGCTCGCTGACCTCTTTGCTGACGGGGTGCCCGCCAATGGTCGGGCTGAAAGCGATGCGCATATCGCTGACATCCCGCCGGCATGCCGTGGCGTAATCGAGCCTTGGCAGCTGATAGCTGAACGGATCGCTGGCGTCAGCCCCATCGATCACCTCCATCATGAGCGCGGCGTCCGCGACCGTTCGTGCAAGCGGCCCCACGCCGACCATGGGCGAGTGCAGGAAGGCGTTGGGCCGGATGCCGTTTGGGACCCGGCCCCATGATCCCTTGATGCCAAATACGCCGCAGGCCGAGGCTGGGATTCTGATCGAGCCACCTCCATCGGACCCCTGCGCCAATGCAGCCAGTCCACCCGCCACGGCCGCGGCGCTGCCACCGGAGGAGCCCAGCGAGTTCATGTGCGGCGCGATCGGCGAGCTGGTTGGCCCGAACAGCTTGTTGTCGGTGACCGCGTTGTGCCCGAACTCCGGCAGATTCGTCTTGCCCAATACGATCGCGCCCGCGTTCTTCAAACGTGCGATCACCGGGCCATCCCTCTCGACCACCCGTCCCGCCAGCAGGCGCGAGCCGCATGTCGTCGGGGCCCCAGCCAGATCATCGCTGTCCTTCACCGCCATTGGCAGCCCGTGCAACGGCCCCAGCGCCTGACCGCTCATCACCGCGGCCTCCGCCCGTCTGGCCGCCTCGCGCGCGGTATCCGCACACACCAGCACGTATGCATTGATCCCTGGGTTCTCCGCCTCGATGCGATTCAAGTACACCTCCACCAGCTCAACCGGGGAGATCGCCCGCCTGCGTATCAGGCCCACGAGCTCCGCCGCCGGCCACAGCGACAGATCGGACCCCAGAGCGGGAGCAATGCGGGGATCGGCTGGAATCTCGGGCCGAACAGGATGCTGTCCATTCATCTGACCTGCCTCCTCAAAGTTGTGTAGGACACTTCAGCTCAACTGAGACCGGCCCCCGCCGCGCGTGCGAGCGGCTGGCCGCCTGAGCGACCGCAAAGGCCGCCAGCGCGTCCACGCCGCTGCTCGCCGGCTCTCCTCCCTCACGCACGAGACGAGCGAAGCCGGCCAGCTCATTGACGTAGGCAGCGGCGAAGCGGACCCGGAAGTCCTGGACGTAGTCGCGGTGCGAACCGCCGCCGGCAAGTTGCTCCACATTCGAGACCCGGTTCGCGGCGATACGCAACGTGGCCGCAGAACCCATGATCTCGGCGCCTGCCTCGTAGCCGTAGCCGGCCTCGCGGCTGCCATCGACGACACCGACGGCTCCGCTGGCAAAGCGCAGCGCGACGACCACATTGTCAACGTCGCCAGCGTCGCCGAAGATCGGTGAGCCGACCGAGGCGCCACAGCTCGTCACCTCGACGATGTCGCCGGCGAGCCAGCGCGCGCAATCGAAGTCGTGGATCAGCGCATCCACGAAGAAGTCCCCGTCGGAGGCAAGGTAGCGCGTGTCAGCGGGGGCACGCACGTCGCGCTGGGTGCTGCGCAGGAAGTGGACCTTGCCCAGCTCCCCAGCATGGACGCGCCGCGCGGCCGCCACGTAGTCGGGATCAAAGCGGCGCTGGAAGCCCACCTGCAAGTGGATGCCGGCTTGCCGGGCGACCCCGATCGCGCGCTCGCCCGACGGGATGTCCAGCGAGAGTGGCTTCTCGGTGAAGACATGCTTCCCGACGGCGGCGGCCTGATCGATCATCTCGACGTGCAGCGACGTCGGCGTCGCGATCACCACGCCAGCCACGCGCGCATCGGCAAGCAGGTCGGCGTAGTCGGTGGACCAGTCCACGCCCAGCTCCTCCCCAAGCGCACGTGCGACCTGCTCGCGCGCGTCGGCGATGTGCATAAGCTCTGCGCCGGGCACGTGGGCCGCGAGATTGCGGGCATGGAGCTGCCCGAGATGGCCAAGGCCGACGACGGCCAACGGAGTACGCGAAGTCCTCATGTTCGACGCTCTACAAAGCGATGTGCGGTGGAAATTGCCATATCAGTGCCCGTTCGATAGTGGTGGGATCGATCATGCGTACAAACCATCTGGGACGCCGATCGACCAGACGTCACGCCCGCACCGGTAGCCCTCGAGCGCCCGGCCAACGGCGGGCGCTCGAGGAGCTGGGTGCACCAGGTCGTGCACACCTCGACCTACGAGGAGAGTTTCACAGCGAGCCCCCACGGGGTGAAGTAGGTCGACCAGTAGGAAAAGCTCGGGAACACATACTTGCTTGATAGCGTGCCCAAGTAGTCGTGGGTATACAGAGGCCAGTATGGCGCTTCGCGTCCCTCGATTTCCAGCAGCTTGCCGATCATCCGCAGTCGCGTTGGTCGGTTCAGTGTTTCGACCGATTCGGCCAACAATTTATCGACGACCGCGTTGCGATAGTTGGCCTGATTGAGACCTGCGCCAGGCGGATTGATCTGCCCCGGCGAGAGTCGCAAGGACATCAGTCCTTCCGGATCGGGATATGCCGTGCCGCTTTCGATGATCGACAATCCCGTCTTGCCGCTGTTGAACTGGACTTCCTCAGAGGGAGACAGCTCGTCCACGTGAGCGGTGATCCCGATCTTTGCCAGATCCGAGGCAAGGATCTCAGCCGAGGACACGCAAGCAGCGGCGTCCTGTGCGACTTCGATCGACATTATGAAGCCATGAGGGTAAGCGGATCTGGCGAGTTCCTGCTTCGCCTTGGCGAGGTCGAATTCGTACTTTGGCAGTGCCGCAAGGGTTTGATTGACTTCGCTTTGCGAGCCAAGTCCGGCGAAGAGGTTGGCCGGCATCATGGTCGGGTCTTCCGTTGCCTCGCCGTGCGGGTATAGCGCTTGAATCATGCCCTTGGCGTCGCTCGCGTATGCCATCGCACGACGAACGTGCACGTCACTGAACGGCGCACGCAATGTGTTGGCGGCGACAAAGACCACCTCTGTTCCCGGCGCTCTCAACTCGGCTGTACCGGGGATGTTCGCAAAGGTCTTCGGTGACGCGTATTCGTTGACGCCGTCGATGGCGCCCGAGCGCAGCGCGAGAGCCATCGCCGCTTCGGTCTTGAAGAGAGTGACGGTGATCTTTTCCGCGGGCTGTCGCGGGCCGGTCCAGTATGGGTTGCGCGAAAGCTGAACGCCAGCTTCGGGCGTGTAGCTGTCGAACTTCCACGGGCCCGTGCCGATCAGCAGGTGGCCAGGTGTCCCAGTTGCTTTTTCGCCCATCTCTTCGGTGGCCGTCTTCTCGACCACCTGCCCGCTGAACGCGACCACGTCTTCGAAGACCGCGCTCGGCCGCTTGAGCTTCACCACCACCGTGGTGCTGTTGGGGGCAGTGATCGACGCCACACCTTCCCAGTAGCTCTTCGTCCAGGATTCCTTGTCGGTGAGGTTGCGATCGAGCGAGAAGACCACGTCGGCTGCGGTCATCGGCTTGCCGTCGGAGAACTTCACCGACTTCAGGTGATAGACGTAGGTCGTCGGGTTGGGCCGTTCGACCGAGCTTGCCAGTCCTGGCTTGACTTTCCCATCCGATTCGTATTCCATCAAAGTGTTGACGGCCAGCGACTCGATCGTGACCGTTTGGCCGTAAGGCGTCTTGTTGAAGTCTAGCTTGCCCGGAAATGTGGTCAGGCCCCAATGCAGTTCCGGGTATGACTTCGCAGAGCCCGCCCCACTGTTCGATGCGGTCTCATTTGACTGGCCTTTGCTTGCGCCGCAGCCGCCGATGGCCAGCATCAGCACCAGCGCCGTGCACGCACACAGATACTTCCTCATTTGCACCCTCTCTTTGTCATTGCACTTGCTGCTCATTGCAGACTCCCCCCACGACACTTCCCCCAGGCTGTGACTCGATCATCAAAGGCCTCAGGAACTCGACGGCCTTCTCCACGCCCTCCGGAAATGACATGAAGGGATCCTCGTGCTCGATCGAGAGGACGTCGTCATAGCCATTGAGTCGAAGAGTGGTGATGAACTCCCCCCACCACACCGCATCATGCCCATAGCCGACTGCCGCGAAGCTCCAGGGACGCTGTGCCAACGGCGTGAGCGGATCATTGTGGAACCAGCCGTTGCGGCGCATCGCCGCCTCGTTGATGCGCGTGTCCTTCATGTGCACCAGCCGGATGACCTCGCCGAGCTCGGCCACCGCCTCGAACACGTCGATGCCCTGGTAGAAGAGATGTGAGGGGTCGAAATTGCAGCAGACGACCTCGCCGATTGCCTCCCGCAGACGCAGCAGGGCACTCGGGTTGTACGCGAGATCCCACACGGTCATCTCGAAGCAAAGCTCACAGCCGTGGTCGATCGCGACCTGCGCCTGCTCACGCCAGTAGGGCAGCAGGCGCTCCTCCCACTGCCAGTTCAGCACCTCGGTGTTCGGCGTGGGCCACTCGGCGGGCAGGCCAACGATCCAGGCGGGGTGACTATCGCCCGGAGCGCCCTCGCAGACGCCGGCGACGAGCGAGAGGCGACTGACCCCTATCTTCTCGGCCAGTACGCATGCGTCACGGAACTGGCGCCGGTACTCCTCTGCGACCGCCGGATCTGGCGAGAGCGGCTCGCCGTGGATCGAAAGCGCGCAGATCTCCAGCCCGTGGCGCGCGTAGGCGTCCTGCCAGCGCTGCAGAGCGCCGTCGTCGTGCGCAAGCTCGGCGGGATCGCCATAGCGGAGATCCTTGAAGACACCCGCACACGCCACCTCGACGGCGCTCACTCCCAAACGCTCGAGGAACGCCAATCCATCCTCGAACTCGAAGTCCAGGATTCCCGTCGTGTGTGCAGCCAATCGCATGTTCTCTCCAGTGGGTGAATATCGGTCGGATAGTGAATGTGAATCAGATGAGTCGGGGCTGCTCGTATCGCACGTGCGTGCTCGGGCGCGCTGCAAAGTGGGCTCGTGGTCTCTGAAGCTCGGCTTGGAACATCCCTCACACCAGCAGTTGCCCGCCATCGACCCTGACCGTCAAGCCGGTCAGGTAGTCCGCCGCCGGCGAGGCCAGGAACCCGACCACTTCGGCAACATCCTCCGGTGTAGCCATACGGTGCAATGGGATCTGCTCGATGATGCCCCCGCGCAGGTCCTGCGCGGAGACACCCTGCGCCGCGCTTAGCCGCTCCATTGCGTCCCGGTGCATGGGGGTGTCAACCTCGCCTGGCGCGACTGCGTTGACGGTGATGCCATAGCTTGCGAGCTCCAGGGCAAGCGATTGCACGAGATTGACGACGGCCGCCTTGCTCGCGCTGTAGGCGCACGAGCCAGCCTCTCCGCGCAGCCCCGCCACCGAGGCCGTGGCGATCAGGCGCCCGCCGACTCCAGCCGCGACCATCGCCCTTGCCGCCGCCTGGAAGGTCGCCATCACTCCGAGTACGTTGACCCGCAGCACCTGCTCCCAGCGATCGCAGGCACCATCGAGCAGGTCCTCAATCAGCAGCACTCCGGCGTTGGCGACGCACACGGCCAGCGGAGCAGCCTCGCTGGCGAGATCTGTGGCTCGCTCCATTGCGTGGGAATCCGTCACGTCGGCTTGGACCCATCGCAGTTGCCCGCTCAGGTCGTCGGCACCCTCGGAGACATGGCGGTCCACCCCGACGACGACAGCCTCCTCCGCCGCAAGCCGCGCGAGGATCGCCGACCCGATGCCGCCGGCGGCGCCGGTGACGATTGCAGATCTTCCTTGGAGAAACGTCATCTTTCATCCTTCGTCATGAGGAGCAGGGGATCGCGCCGGCACTTTGCCGTGCAAGTGAGATCTGAAAAGGTGAACCTCACCTTTCAGATGATGGTTGAGGCCAGTCCGTCCAGCAGACCGGCGACCAGCCTGTGGCCGAGGGGCCACGAGTCATCGTCTGTAGGCAGTCACTCGAGCGCGGTTGCCGCCGCGGCGTCAACGCCACTGCGACGCCAGCTCGACGTCAAGTCGGGGAGCTCGAGTTGCGCGAGTAGATCAGTACTCGTGGAAGAACCGGACGCTGCGCGCGGATGACATCTGACAGCGCACCGGCTCCTCGCGAAGCCTCACACGGCGGGCGCGATCCCGCGCCGCCGGACCCTTGGATGGGGAGGCCTTCTCCATGTGTGAATTCATACCATGGGAATGCCGCCCTGTCAAGTGGGCGCGTCACCTCTGAGGGGGCGCGTCACCTCTGAGCCCTTTCGAATGTGCTATGAGATACGGTCATAGGATGTCGTGCGGCCTGCGATCGGCCGCACGATGCATACGCAGAGGCGACAGCAGAGGTGCAGCAGATGCTGGGGCCAGTTCTTGCGCTTGGGGCCTCGCTGTTCGGCGGGACGGCCGACTTCCTCGGCGGTACGACCTCGCGGCGCATCGGCACGATGCAGTTCATGTTCTGTACCCAGGCCGGAGGCCTGGTGCTCGCCGGCGGCTGGGTGGCGATCAGCGGTGAGCCGGTCCCAGACCTAGCGGCGCTTGCAGCTGCTGTCGGCGCGGGCGTGGGTCTGATCGTCGGTCTGACCGCGTTCTTTCAAGCGATGGTCGTGGGGACCGTCAGCATCGTGGCTCCCGTCAGCGCGATTGGCGTGGCTGTGCCCGTCGCCGCGGGCATTGCGGGAGGGGAGCGCCTGGGTGTAGCGCAGGCACTGGGAATCCTCGTCGCCGTTGCCGGCGTCGTGCTTGCCGCCCGCCATTCGCAGGAACGCGAGTCCGAGCGTGCCAGATCCGGCCTCGGTCTGGCTCTGCTCGCCGCCCTTGGCGGCGGGGTGTGTCTGTGGCTGACCGCCCCCGCGAGCCACGACGGCGTTGCCTGGACGCTGCTGGTCGTCCGCACGATCATGATCTCTGTGCTGGCCACGGCCCTCTGCATCCGGCGCACGTCGATACGTCCCGCCTTCACGTTGCAGATCGCCTGGCGCGCGCTCGCCTCCGTGCTGCTGGGATTCCTCGCCTTCACGCTCTACGCGTTCGCCACGCTTCATGGGCAGCTCGCGATCGTGTCCGTGCTCGCCTCGCTGTACCCGGCGGTGACGGCGCTGCTCGCCTACCACCTGCTGGGCGAGCGCCTGCAACGTACCCAGCAGCTCGGCGTCGCCGTCGTGCTGCTGGGCGTGGTGCTGCTGTCTTCGTGAGGGTCCCCGCGCGTGGGCCGAGGGCGGCTGCCACACCGTGCGGTTTGAGTCGCCGTGCCTGAGCAGCATCGTCCGCTGGGCCGAGGCGAAATTGGTCGCCGCATTCGAGCGAGATGTCATATTGTGATCAGATCTCCATCACCTTGACAGCTGTCGCTCTCCCCTCGCCGACCACCGAGACCCTGGGTGCCGTCAAGCACGCCCGTCCAGCGATCCGCGGCCAGCGCCCATGACACGGCTTGCGGCATCGCCTGTCTCGTGGGGCATCGACTTCGCAGACCATCCGGACAATGTCCCTTGGCGGGCGGTGCTCGACGAGATCGCCCAGTCCGGCCTGCGTGAGCTGGAGCTGGGGCCGGTCGGGTACATCCCCACGCCGGTCGTGCGCACGGAGCTCGAGCAGCGAGGGTTGCGCGCACTCGGCACGTGGCTGGTGCTGCCGCTCTCGGCCTCGCGCGGGGAGATCGACGCGATCGGCTCCGTGCAACCGACCCTCGAGCTGATCGCTGCCGCCGGCGGCAGCCACGTCATCCTCATCGACCGACCCGGCGGCGAGCGCGCGAGCACCGCCGGTCGCCCCTCCGCCGCACGCAGGCTCACGACGGCAGAGCGCGAAGGGCTCGCGCGAAACGTGCTGGAGATCGCGGCGCTGGCTCGCGAGCAGGGATTGGATGTGACGTTCCATCCCCACACCGCGACCTACGTCGAGTTCGAGGACGAGGTCGAATGGCTTCTGAAGGCGACCGCTGGCGAGAACCTGCGCCTCTGCCTCGACACCGCCCACCTGACCTGGGCAGGCATGGACCCAGCCGCCTCGCTGCGCGCCTACGCCAGTGTGCTCGGCCACGTGCACCTGAAGGATCTCGATCGCGCCCGCGTCTCAGCTGCGCAGGAGCAGAAGCTCGACTTCTGGGATGCGATCGCGGCGGGCGTCTTCTGCCCGATCGGAGCCGGCTGCGTGAGCTTCGAGTCTGTTGCCGACGCGCTCGAGGAGATCGGCTATGACGGCACCGCGACTATCGAGCAGGATCGCGCGCCCCGCGATGCCGGCCCCGCGCTGGCCCAGCTTCGTGCGAGCGTCGCCCATCTCGAGCGCGCATTTGGCGATCGCCTGTCCTCATGAGGTAGATCGACCACCGGCCTGCGCCAGATCGCCTCAGCGTGGCGGCGCAGTCGCCTTGCATCATGTGATTGGAAAGGCCCCCTCCATCGGCTCACGTCGGCATCGCCAGCGGCTCAGAGTCAGCCCTGCCATCCGCCTCGATGCCAGCTCCCGCTCCTACGGCCGCGGCGGAGGGCTGTCACCGCGCTTGGAGACGGCCTCCTCCCCGTCCACGACCAACTCGGTGCCCAGGGCCGCGGAATGTGCCGCCAGGCGTGCGAGCGCCTGCTGCGCCTCTGCGTCGTGCAGGAGGCGTGGCTCGCCCGACTGATCCAACCTGACCGGCAAGAAGCGAGCGTCCCCAGCGCCGTAACCATCCAGCTCGACATCGAGGATCAGCGCGTCTCGCGCCTCGCCGCTCTGGAGGCTATCGAGCGAATACGGAGGCACTGCCTGCGTTGACTGAAGGGCTGAGTGCAGGCCCGCCTCGTCGTCCATTGCGTGGAAGAGAAAGTGGCCGAGGCTGTATACGACAAGGCCCCGCCCGTATCGCTCGACGCCGTGGATGGCGTGGGGGTGATGCCCCACGATCAGATCGGCGCCGGCCGTGATCAGAGCATGGGCAAGCGGACGCTGATAGTCGGCCAGCGGGCCTTGGAAGGTGGCACACCAGCCGTTGGGGATTCCCCAGTGCAGATGCAGCACGAGACAGTCGACTTCGCTGCGCACGCGTTGCACCTGCGCAACTGCACGATCAACGTCCTCAGGCACGCTGACCGTCTGCACCCAGGGCGCGATGCCAGGCTGCTCGGCAAGGCTTACGGGATCGATCCGGAAACTCGAGTACGCCCGGATCGGAGCGATGCCTGAGCGATCCTCGGCCGCCGCGAAACCGGGTGGAAGAGTGCTGGCGAAGCCGAGAAAGCCGACCCGAACTCCTTTCGCCTCCACGATCGCCGGCTGCATCGCCTCAGCGAGATCTTTGCCCGCTCCGACGCTGGCGATGCCAGCTGCGCGTAGAGCCTCCAGCGTTTCCTCCAAGCCTGCGATCCCGTAGTCAAGCGCATGGTTGTTGGCCACGTTGGCCACGGTGATCGACTGCTCCCGCAGCGTGCGCGCCAGCTCAGGCTCGCCCCGCAGAACGAACGGCTTCTCCGCGGCGACGACCGAGCGGGTGAGAGGAAGCTCCAGGTTGATCGTGGCCAGATCGGCCTCTGCCAGCACCCGCCAAGGATCCCCAGCACCACCATCGCCATGGCTGACGTCGCGCACAAGGGCTACGTCGCCTGTTGCTGCCAGTCGAACCCGTGCAGAGCTCATATCGATGACTCCTGATCGAGCTCAGGCAGCGCCTGCCTGAGAGTAGCCTCCGCGAGGTTCAGTTCGTGCAGCACCTCGTTGCGCCCGCGGACAGCGAGGATGCGCAGCATGTGCTCTGCGGCACTGCCAGGTGGAGCGTCGCACAACGCGTCCAGGGGAGCAAGCAATGGAACAGGCGGCAGCGCATCGGCGCTGTCGTGGCCGAAGCGATCGGCAGCCGCATGGCCAACGCGTGTGAGCGGCCGGCTGGCTGCGAGAAGCGCGCGGTTGACGCGCTCTATCGCCGGGTCATCCGGGCGCCCGTCGAGGTCCGCCACGATCCGCATCGCTTCTCGCGCCAGGCGCCGAGCTCGTGCGCTCTGCTCCAGCACCCGGCCGAGGTCGAAGCGACCCCGGCAGCGCGCCGCGATTGCGTTGAGCTGCTCGTCGAGCTCGGTTGCGGAGGCCGAAACGTCGAGCGGGGTGATCCTCTCACCGGTGAAGGCGTCGATCGCCTGCCAGTAGATCTCGGCATCGCGTGAGAGCACAGCGGAATCGAGCTTGTCAAGTGTGTCTTCGGGCGTATGCCACCACCAGCCAAGCCCGCCGGTGGCGTACACGCCTTGGCCCTTCAGCAGAGCGCTGCCATCGCACAGCTGGCTCTCTCCACCGGGCGGCTGCTCTGAGAGGGTGAGAAACAGGGAGGAGACGCCGAGATTCATCAGCGACTGATCGCCGGCACGGGGGAAGCGTGCGTGGAGCAACTCTTCGCCGGTCACGGCGCGGATCGCCTGCGCCCCAACGCGGTGGGTGTCGGCCATCGACTGGGCATGCCCGAGCACCGTTGCGCCGCGCGCGCCCACCGAGTCGATGTTCACGTGTGCGACGCAGTTGCGCTCGAGGTCCTCCCAATGCTCGTCTACATACCAGGCCGAGCCGGCGTAGCGACCGTGGGAGTGCCCGGACCAGAATGCGATGCGCAGATGGCGGCGCAACCGCTCGCGACGATCCTGGGCAAGACGCGCCACCTCGAGCATCACCGCGTTCGCGCCCGCGTTGTCCATCGCACCGAGGTGCCACGAGTCGACGTGCCCGGAGAAGAGGACGAACTGCTCATCCATGCAAGGAGCTCTCACGTCGGCGATGAGCAGCGGGATCTCCCGCCACCCGCTGCTCACCTCGGTGCTCAGTCGTACGGTCGGCATCGCGCCGGGCGCAGCCAGCGTGTCGCGAAGCTCTCCCGCCTCGACGCCGCCGATCGTTGCGGCGGGAATGCCCGGTAGGCGCTTGTGCTCCTCGGCGTGCGGCGAGCCCCAGACGCTGGAGACGATCATCTCGTGGGCGATTCGGTCGAAGCTGAGGAAGAGCGCTGCAAGCGCTCCCGCCTGCTGGGCGCGCCGAACGCTCGCGGGCTGCGCCAGCCCGTCAAAGGCGACGACCCGGCCCCGCCACTGGTTCTCCGCGACGCGCGCTGGGACGAGCGATGCCTCCAGGCCATCCGCGCTCGTGCTCGTCGCCATCGAGTGCGTGATCGCTTTGACCGCGCGTCCGCCGACGATCAGCTCCGCCCGCACCGGAAGGCTGATCAGTGCAGGCGTATGGCGGCGTGTGAAGGCAATGCCATGCCCTTCGAGCTGAGCGGCGATGTGGTCGAACGCGGCCGTCTCTCCCTGGCTCCCGGCCTCCCGCGGCCACCGTGAGATTGCCTTCGCATCCCGCCACAGCCGCGCGGAATCCACCTGCCGCTCAGACATCAGGATCCATTCCCAGATCCGCCACCAGCGCGCCGATCACCGCGGCGTGAGGAATCAGCGGGGGCAGCTCGATGCGCTCCTGGCGCGTGTGCGGTCCCGCCCCACGCATGCCAAGCCCATCGAGCACCGCGGCGCCCGCCGCCTGCGCGATGCTGCCATCGCTACCGCCGCCGGTGCTGCCCTCGCTCACGCTCAACCCGACCGCGGCCGACGCCTGAGCGCAACGGTGCAGCAGCCGCACGGTCGAGGTCTGCCGTTCGAACGGCGAGCGATCGACGGTGCAGACCGTCTCGATCTGTGCCTCGGGATGCTCTGCGCGCATCGCATCGATGGCCGCGGTCAGAGCCGCCATGTCCGCGGTCGACCAGGCGCGAATGTCGATGCCGATCTTGGCATGCTCCGCAACCACGTTCAGCGCGCTCCCGCCGTCGATCCTGCCGACGTTCACACTGCTGCCGGGGATCGAGGCGGCGATCTCGCGCAGTTGGCCAACCAGGCGTGCGACCTCCTCGATCGCACTGATTCCGTCGTGGGGTGCGACGCCTGCATGGGCGGCGCGACCGGTGACCGCGATCTCTGCGCTGCCGTGTCCCTTGCGCTTGGTCTTCAAACGTCCGTCATCGAGCGGCGGCTCGAGTACTAGCACCGTGCTGCTCTTGGATGCCAGCTCGGTGATAAGCGCATGGCTTGCTTCACTGCCGACCTCCTCGTCGGGAGTGATGAGCAGGCGAGCGTCGCACGCCTCACCCCGTTCCTGCAGCGCAAGCAGCACATGACGGGCACATACGACACTCGCCTTCATGTCGAAGACGCCTGGCCCGGTCGCAATGTCCCCTCTGATCTCGAAGGGCCAGCTGGCGAGCGTGCCAACAGGCCAAACAGTGTCGTAGTGGCAGAGGATGAGCGGCGACCGCTCCGAGGTGCCAGGCGTCTCCAGCAGCAGCAGACGGCGCCCATCCTCGGCGGCGCTCACGCTCACCGTGCCGATTGGCTCGAGCCAATCCTCGAGCCAATCGGCAGCCGCTCCCAGCGCCTCGATGTCCTTGGACGGCGACTCCAGCTGCACGAGCGTCGCGATGTCGGCGAGGATCTCCTCGCGTCGTGCAGCAAGGCGCTCATGCAGATCACGAGCAACCGCCGCTATCTCTGAGCGCTGTCTCATGCCGCCACCTCACGGGGCAGCGCACCGCGGACCGGAAGGCTCAACGACGAGCACATGGGGCCGCCTGTGAGCAACGACTGCTCCGCGACCTGAAAGCGAGTCGGTGGACCCTCGCTGAGGTCGTGGCCGGTGTTCGGGTTGGGGTAGATATCCGGGTAGCAGCTCGAGGTGACCTGCAGGCGGATCCGCTCACCAGGGGCGAGCGCGACATGGATCGGTCCGAGCCGGATCTCGCAGCTGCGGTGCTCCCCCGCGGCGGCTGTAAGGTCGGCGAGCCTGCCGCTCCAGATGCCGTGGGCAAGTGGAAGCGAGCGGCCATCGGCGCGCACGAGCGTGAGACGAGCAATGAAGTCGGTGGCCGGTGCGCTCGAGGCGACCGCCAAGCGCGCCGACGGACCGCCCGCGATCTCGAGCTCTGCGTCAAAAGACGAAGAGGTGAACGTCAGCACATCGGGACGCGACTCGACCGGGGCCTGCTCCAGCGGACCTGTCAGACCCCAAACCGAATGTGCACCTCCGAGCGTCGGCACCGGATCGCGCGGGTCGTAGCGATAGCGCACCGCGTGCTGCTCTGCCGTACCGGCGTTGCGGGCGAGTCGACCTCCATCTGCCTCGGCTACCAACGCAAGGTCGAGCTCCTGCACGTCGGCGGGCGGCCAGCGTGTGTCCTCATGCCAGCGGTTGCGACCGAGCACGAAGCTCATCACTGGCGGAAGCTCCTCCCGCGAAGCGCGGCCAAGCACCACATCGAAGAACGCAAGCGCTCGCTTCAGCGCCAAGATTCCTGGCGGCACATGCGGGCCATCCAGACCGAGATTCGGATAAACGGCCTCGAGCATGTGATCCCACGGGCCCAGAGTAAGCATCTGCGGCGAGTCCGGATCTGCGATCGCGCTCCAGGCCGCGTACGCATCCACAGCCGCGGCAAGGCACCCATCGTAGAAGCCCGTGGTGTGCACCGCTGGCAGTGGATCCCGCGGAACCGCCGTCGTCTCGGTCCAGTAACGGTCCGTCGGCGGCGTCGACACCCAATGGCGCAGCGGCTCGGCGATCCGCCAGGCAGCACTGCCAGGCTCGATACAAGCATGAAAGCGCTCCAGCGGCGTCGCATCCAGGAGATCCTCCAGCTGCCTGCGCTCGACCGCTTCGCAATCGCCAACAAGCGCATCGGCCAGCAGCATCGTCATCCACCCAACGATCCCGGAGAGTTTGAGCGCACCGCCCGGGTACCAGATCGTGCGCAGCGTGCCGCTCGCCGTCGGCGCAATCGCGAGGAGCCCCTCCGGCCGTGCACGCGCCGCCTGAAACTGCACGCAACCGTCATAGGAGCCACCGACCATCATCACGCGCCCGTCGCTCCACGGCTGCTGCCTGATCCAGGCCACGGAGTCTGCTCCATCCTCGACATCTGGCATGAGTGCCTGGAACTGGCCGCCCGAGGCGAAGCGACCGCGCAGATCCTGGATCACCACCGCATAGCCGCGGCGCGTCGCCAGCAGCGGATCGACCTCCATGACCCGCTCTCCCAGGGCCTGACGATCGTAGGGGGTGCGCAGCAGAATGGTGGGAACCCGGCCCGCGGATGGTCGGTAGACATCGGCGGCAAGCAAGACTCCGTCGCGCATTGACACAGCATCGCTCTCGACGCCTACCGACTCATGAACTGGTTGTGTCACGCCACGCCTTTCGTTCAAATCCTTGCTGAGAAGATTGCATCACGCTCCGCACCTCCCGGGACGAGGAGCGTTCGTAATCGATGGCGCAGCTCTGCGCCGAGCACCACGACGATCGTCGGGGCGCTCGGCACATCGCCACATTGCTGGTTGCTGGTCCTATTGGGCCAGCTTTACGTCGAGCGCCCAGGGCGTGAAAATAGCTGTCCACGGCGAGAACGTCGGGAACACGTACTTCTCCGATAGCGCCGCGAACAACGGATACGTGAACAGCGAACGGTAGGGCTCTTCGGTTCCCACGATTCTCAGCAGCTTGCCAAGGATGTGCAGCCGTTCAGTAGCGCTGACAGTTTCGGTCTCCGCCGAAAGCAGCTTGTCCACTTCAGGGTTCTTGTACTTGGCAAAGTTGTAGCCGCTGCCACCCGGCGCAATTTCTTTGGAGGGCAACACCTCTGCCAATATCGACTGAGGGTCATCATACACTGGATAATACCCAGTTATGAAAGATGTTACTTTGCCCGCCACGAGGCCCGAGAACCCGCTCGGCGGGAGTTCTTCGACCTTGGCAGTGATCCCGATCTTTGCCAGATCCGACGAGAGTATCTGAGCAATGAGATCTTCATTGGTGTTCCCGATGCCCGCCGTTTGGAACCTGACAGTGCAGCCATGCGGACAGGCGGTCGATTTCGCAAGTTCACGCTTTGCCGCGGCCAAGTTGAATGTGTATTTCGGCAATGTGGCAAGCATTGCCTTCACCTGAGCCGGCGAGCCGAGGTTCGCGAAAACGTCGGGAGGCAACGGCGCTGAGATTTCGCTGATGCCGCCGACAGACGGGTAGAGCGCCTTGATCATGCCCTCGACATTGCTCGCATAGGCGATCGCCCGACGTACGTGAACGTCGCTCAGCGGCGGCGATTGGGTATTCATGCTGAAGAGGAAGAGAGACGCACCCGGCGAGGTCAGCTGGCGGGTGCCGGGTATGGCCTCGAAGTTCTTTGGCGAGCTGTAGCCAAAGGTCCCATCAATCGCGCCTGATCGCAGTGCCAGCGCAATCGCGGCTTCGCTCTTGAACTCCTCTATGGTGATCTTTTCTGCGGGCTGGGGTGGGCCGCTCCAGTATGGGTTGCGCGAAAGCTGCACGCTTGCTTCCGGCTTGTAGCTTTCGATCTTCCACGGCCCCGTGCCGATCACCGGCGCTCCCGCCGTTCCCAGCGCCTTTTCACCGACCCGTTCCGCGTCGGCCTTCTCGATGATCTGGTCGCTGTATCCGAACAGCGCCGGCCAAGCCGAGTCGATCCGCTTGAGCTTCACGATCACCGCGGAGTCACCCCGTGCCGATATCGAGGAGACCGCTTCTTCCCACCCAAGCTTCGTCTCCGCCAGCTTGCCGACGAGGTTGCGACGCAGCGAGTAGAGCACGTCCGCCACCGTGAGCGGCTTGCCATCCGAGAACCTCACGCCAGACCTGATGTTGTAGATGTAGGTTCTGGGATTCGGGTGTTCGACCGAGCTTGCCAGACCAAGCTTGAGCTTTCCGCTCGGTTCGAATTCGACTAGGCCCTGCAGGGTCAGTCCGCTGACGTATCCGTCTTCCTCGATCAGATTGTTGCGGAAGTAGATCGGGCCCGCAAAGGCACCGAGGCCCCAGCGAAGTTCGGCGTAATGCTTCGCGGACCCGGTCGCGGTCGCCGACGCCGATGTGCTCGACCCGCCCTTGCTGGCGCCGCATCCCGCCACTGCCGCCGCCAGCACCAGCGCCAAGGCCCCAAACAGATGCTTCCGGTACTTCCTCACGGTGTTCCTCCCATCTCCATATATGACATGTCCACGCGACGAGCGCGGGCGTCGAGCCCCCACCCGTCCGTCCCCCTGCCAGCCAGCCGGTGGGCCAGCCGGGCCAAGCCACGACACGCCAGCCACTCGCGCAGACAATCCGTCGCCGGCTTCTTACCAGACTCAAGTACGGATGATGTATCGCAAAAGGCATGCCATTTGGCGTCCATACCGCACCAGTATTCCACGACTCAAGACCAAATGTCAAGATATGTATTTCGATTTGGCCGGCCATTATCTGGCACCGCTTCCCCAAGCGCGCGACGAGGCACACGAACGAGAAGCCAACACGCGGCATTGCGGCCACCGCAAGCAGCCGAACGCGAACGGTCGCGTGGTCAGAGACCTACCGGCTGATCATGCGCAGGAGGACGACCCGAGCACGCCGCCAGCTGCCAGCGCGGCGATCTCCGACTCGTCATAGCCGCCGAGCTCGCGCAGCACCTCGATCGTGTGCTCTCCACGAGCCGGGCCCGGATTGGGCGCGCGCCAACGCTCATCGAGGCGCAACGGGCTTGCGAGCTCACGCAGGACACCAAGACGCGGATGCTCGATCTCGACCACCGTCCCCCGCGCGCTCACCTGCGGATCGGCCAGCGCCTCGGCGACATCGTTGACGGGCCCACAGGGCACACCGGCGGCATCCAGCAGGCCTATCAACTCAGCGGTCGGCTCCGCGGCGAAGCGCGGGCGCAGCAGCGCGAGCAGCTCGGCGCGGTGCTCCAAGCGAGCCGCCATGGTGGCAAAGCGCGGGTCCTCACCCAGCTCAGGACACCCGAGCGCCCCCGCCAGGGCGCGCCAGAACTTCTCCTTTGGACAGGCGACGACGATCCAGCCGTCAGCGGTCGCAAACGCTTGAAACGGCACGACCGACGGGTGTGCCGACTCGGCCAGGCGCCGCGGCCGGAACCCCTCCGTCGCCGCCCAGGTGCCAAGGTAGCTCAGTAGGGCAAGCGCGGTCTCGTGCAACGACAGGTCACAGTCGCAGCCCGTGCCGTCTCGCCTCGCGCGCCAAACTCCGGCGAGCAACGACAGCGCCGCCACATAGCCACCCGCGAGATCGACCAGTGGGACTCCGGAGCGAGCGGGCGGCCCGTCCGGCTCGCCGGTCAGCGCCATCCAGCCGGCCAGCCCCTGGATCACGTAGTCGTAGGCGCCGGAGGCCGCGCGGGGGCCGGTCATCCCGTAGCCAGAGAGCGAGCAGCACACGATCTGCGGGTTCACCTCCCGCAATTGCGCATAGGTGATCCCTAGGCGCTTTGGCACGTCGCCGCGCAGGTTGCTGTAGACGGCGTCAGCGCGACGCACCAGTCGCCGCAGCACCTCCATCCCCTCCGGCGCCCGTAGATCGAGGGAGATGCTTCGCTTGTTGCGGTTGAAGCTCTCGAAGAAGAGGGAGTCCTCCCCCTCTTGGAAGGGCGGCACGTAGCGCCCGACATCGCCCTTGGCAGCTGGATCCTCGATCTTGATCACGTCCGCGCCGAGATCGGCGAGCTGCATGCTGCCCCAGG
Source organism: uncultured Actinomycetota bacterium (assembly GCA_963790265.1). Classification (GTDB taxonomy): domain Bacteria; phylum Actinomycetota; class Thermoleophilia; order Solirubrobacterales; family Solirubrobacteraceae; genus Palsa-744. The sequence goes on along the minus strand of CAWBNT010000001.1, from coordinate 580,562 downwards.
GTCCAGCCCCGTACTGCTCTATCGCCAGGACGCACACGTCGGCCAGCGGGCCTTCGGTCACGGCGCTCCGAGCCGAGGCTGCATCGTCCAGATTCTTAAAAAGACATGACATATAATGATTAGCAGACCGCTAGGATGTCAATGCTGTCAGCCGGAATCAAGCCTAAATCGCCTTTTGATAGGACAACTATCCCGAAACCGATGCCCCCATCAGCAATACCGGCCCGCCTTGCGTCTCTGCGCTCGTTCCTGTTTGCGCCCGCCAGCCATCGTGGTCGAGCTGAGCGCGCCATCTCCTCGACCGCGCATGCCGCGATCCTCGATCTGGAGGACGCGGTCGCAGGCCGCGAGAAGCCGCACGCACGCGAGATCGCGGAATCGCTGCTCTCGCCAAGGCGAGGCTCCCAGGAGGCCGCGGGGCCTGCGCGACTTCTGCGCATCAATGCGGCCGACACGCCCTTCTTCGCCGACGATCTCGCACTGCTCGAGCGCGTCAACATCGATGCGCTCGTGCTGCCAAAGGCCAGCGTCGAGGCTCTGGAGCGGCTGCCAGATCCCACGCCGCCCGTGTACGCGTTGATCGAGTCGGCGGCCGGGCTGCGGGAGGCGTTTGCGCTGGCGTCATCCCCATGCGTGGCCGGCCTGATGTTGGGCGCGGTGGATCTGGCGGCAGATATGGGCCTCGGTCGCCGGCCAGACGGCATCGAGCTTCTGTTCGCGCGCTCGCAGCTCGTGCGTGACAGCCGCGCGGCAGGCGCGCTCCCACCGGTAGATGGAGTCTGGACACAGCTCGATGACCCGGCCGGTCTCACGCGCGAGGCGACGCTTGCGCGCGCGCTCGGACTGCGCGGCAAGCTCTGCATCCACCCACGGCAGCTCGACGCGGTGCATGCAGCCTTTGCCCCAGACGAGCAGGAGCAGGCTTGGGCGCAGCGCGTGCTTCAGGCATATGACCGCGCCCTCTCGAACCGAGAGGGCGCGGTTTCGATGGACGGCGAGCTCGTCGATCTTGCGGTCGTGGAGCGAGCGCGCCGGCTGCTGGGCGAGGCGGTCGCCCCATGAGCGAGGCCAACGTACCCGCGCCGAAGTGTTGGCGCGGGCGCTTCTTCGAGGACTTCGAGGTCGGCGACCTGTTCCGCAGCCGGCTTGGGCGGACCATCACCGAGACCGACAACGCCTGGTTCACGATGCTGACGCTGAACACGAACCAGATGCACTTCAACGAGCCCTACGCCGCGCGCACACGCTTTGGGCGACAGCTGGTCAACAGCACGCTCACGCTCGCGCTGATCACGGGCATGAGCGTCCCGGACACGAGCGAGAATGCGACCGCGAACCTCGCCTGGACGGACATCAAGCTGCCTGCCCCAGTCTTCGTCGGCGACACGCTGTGGGCCGAGAGCGAGGTGCTCGGGACACGCGACTCCGCCTCACAGCCAACGGTCGGCATCATCTCGATTCGCTCGCGTGGGATCAATCAGCGCGGTGAGGTCGTGATCGAGTTCCGGCGCACATTCATGGCCTACCGCCGCGATGCGCCCGAGGCAGCGCCGCTCTTCCCCGAGCCGAACAGCGGCTGGACAGTGTAAGACGGCGCGGCATGTGCTTGAGTGTCCGCGCATGCTCAAGCCCACCGCATATGGAGAGCTCGCCGCGCAGCTGCGAGAGGCGATCGCGCGCGGAGACTACGCAGGCGGCCGCCAGCTTCCCACCGAAGCCGAGCTGGGCGCAGAGCACGGCGTGAGCCGGCAGACCGTGCGCCGGGCGCTGCAGGAGCTCGTCAGCGAGGGGCTCGTGTTCCGCGTTCGCGGTCGCGGTACGTTCACCACGACTCTCTCCCCGAACACCCATCACTTCCGCTCCGTAGGCTCGATCGACGAGCTTGTGGCACTCTCGCTCGAGACCACGCGCGAGACGATCCAGCCGCTGCAGATGCGCGCCGACGTCGGCGTCGCCAGCCGCCTGCAGCTCGACTCCGACCAGGTGGCCGTTGCGAGCTTCCGCCGCTTCGAGGACGGCATCCCATTCGGAGTGATCGAGATCTTCCTGCCACCAGCGCTGGGACGCACGCTGCAGGCCCGCAAGGTGCTCAGCAAGGCCGGTGAGACCGCAAGACGCGCAATCATCAGCCTCGTTGACGAGCTCGTCCCCGAGGGCATCGCCGGGGCGCATCAGAGCATCACTGCCGTGGGGCTCCCAGCGACGTTCGCGGCGCTGCTGGAGCGTCCAGCCGGCACGCCGGCCCTGCGAATCGACCGGCTCTACTTCGACCTGCATGGACGGCCAGTTCAGCTCGCCGTCAGCCACTTCGATCCTGATCGCTACACCTACAGGGTGCAGCTGCGCCGTGGCGTCAACGCAGGCGGATAGGGCAGTCACGGTACGCCGTTGCCATGCTCAACGGCGACCGAGCAGTTAGACATATCGCCCCCGGTTCAGCAAGGTTCAGTCTTGCCCATCGGCGGAAGGATCCGATCAGCGGACGACGGCTGGGAGCCGTGCAAAGCCACGTACGGTGTGGTTGAAGAACCGCTCGATCGACGGCTCGATCTCGTATGAGTTGAATGCGCGCAGGAACGCCGGCACCGCGATGCGCGCCTCCAGACGGGTGAGCGGAGCGCCGAGGCAGAAGTGGATGCCCTCACCGAAGGTGAGATGCCGCTGCTTCGGCCGCCAGACGTCGAATATGTCCGCACACTCGAAGCGGCGCTCGTCGCGATTGGCGGCACCATAGATCAGTATCACATCGGCGCCCGCGGGAATCTCGACGTCATGCACGCGCGCAGAGGTAGTCGTACGACGCGCCAGATATTGAACCGGCGACTCGATGCGCAGCGACTCCTCGATCACGGCGTCGATAAGCTCCGCCGGCTCGCGCCGCAGCGCGTCCTGGGCCTCAGGGTGTTCAGCCAACAGAGAGAGAGTGTTGCCGATCAACGACGCGGTCGTCACCACTCCAGCAGTGAAGAGCAACACCATCATCCCAGGGATCTCATCGCGCCGCGGCGCGCCATCGACCTCGCCCGCGACGAGATGCGACATCAGGTCCTCGCCGGGTGTCCGACGCTTCTGCTCGGCGAGGTCCTCTGCATAGGACTGAAGTTCGCGCAGCGCTGTGAGAGCAGGCTCTCGGGGCGCCTCGTCGCCGGGGTAACGCGTTTCAAGCTCCGTAACGAGACGATGAACGAGATCATCGTCGACCGCAGGCACACCGAGCAGGCGGCAGATTACCCAGATTGGCAGCGACCAGGCGAAGTCCTGCGCAATGTCGATCCGCCCGGCACCCGCCAGCCGCGCAGTCAGATCCTCCACGCGCCCAGCGACGCGCTGCTCGAGCCTGGCGATCTCCTTGGGCACCAAGAACGGGCGTACGACCTTGCGCAGCACATCGTGCCGTGGCGGGTCGGACTCAAGAAAGTCCCCAGCACCGAAGAACTGCGCCGGTACGTCAAGGACGACTCCGTTTGCATTGGAAAACGTCTTCCAATCCCGAGCCGTCGTCTGCACATCTTCGAAACGCGTGAGGCACCACACGTCGCGGCGCGTGCTGTGGTAAACGGGGTGATCGTCGCGCAGTCGCCGGTAGATGTCGTAGAGGTCATCCTGCGGCGTATGGAATAGCGGATCGTAGAGCTCTGCAGTCGGCATTTCGCCTCCAGGGTCGGTTGTAGGACCATGCGCGGCCACCGGGGTACTAACATGTAGATCAAGTCGACGAATCATGCTTCTCGCGCCCGTGCGGACGCCCAGCCCCAACTGCCACTGGCGCTCGGCCACCGTCATTCGATCCTCCGTCACTACTGGGCCAACTTCACATCCAATGCCCACGGACGGGAGTACAGGGTCCAATTCGAGAACCCTGGGAACACATACTTTTCCGAAAGCTGAACGTATGCGTCGTGCGTATACAGCGGCTTGTAGGGCTCTTCGGTACCCACGACCTGCAACAGTTCCTTCACCAGGGCCAACCGCTTCGTCCTGTTGACGGTTTCGCCCTCCTCCGCCTCCAGCTTGTTCACCTTTGCGCTGTTGTAATTCGCAAAGTTGCAGCCAGCGGAGCTTGTCCCGATCTGCGACGGTGGCAGCAGGCACGACATCAATGCTTCTGGATCAGGGTACTCAGCGAGGAATTCGTTCGGCCATATCGTCACCTTGTTGCCGTAAAGACCCGAGTATGCGTCAAGCGGCACCTCATCGACGCCCGCCTTGATGCCGATCTTTCCCAGATCGTGAGCAAGAATCTGAGCAGCGATGATCGGGCTCTCTTCGCCGGCCACAGCCTGCACCTTTGTGGTAAAGCCATGCGGATAAGCCGACTTCGCAAGTTCGCGCTTCGCTGCCGCCAGATTGAATTCATAGTGCGGAAGCGAGGCCAGCATTTCAGCAACCTGGGTCTTGCTTCCGAGATCGGAGAACACGCTTGGCGGTGCCATGGTCACGTCTTCGCTCCCCGTCCCGGGGAAGAGCGTATTGATCATGCCCTTGACGTCCGTCGCGTAGGCAATCGCCCGACGCACATGAACGTCGTTGAAGGGCGGCGTCGTCGTGTTCATACCAGCGTAGATCTCGTTCGCCCCCGGCGCCGTCAGCAGGCGCGTGCCGGGGATGTTGGCATAGGGCTTTATCGACAGGATCTGGAACGTCCCGTCAATCGCGCCAGACCGCAGCGCCAGAGCGATCTGAGATTCTTCCTTGAAGAGATTGATGGCGATCCTGGCCGCCGGCTGCGGCGGGCCACTCCAGTACGGGTTGCGTGAAAGCTGGACGCTGACTTCAGGCTTATAGCTGTCGAACTTCCACGGGCCCGTGCCGATCGGCAGGTTGCCAGCCGTCCCCAGCGCCTTTTCCCCGACCCTTTCAGCGTCCGCCTTTTCGATGATCTGCCCGCTGAAGGCAAGGATCGATTCCCAGAACGGATTCGGGCGCTTGAGCTTGACCACCACCGTCGAGTCGCCACCGCCGGAAATCGAGGATACGTCTGCCCAATACGTTTTTGTCTGTGATTCCCGCCCAATAACATTGCGCTCAAGGGAGAAGATCACATCTGCAACCGTGAGCGGTTTGCCATTCGAGAACTTGACTCCCGGCTTCAGATGATAGACGTACGTCGTCAGATTTGGGTGTTCGACCGAGCTCGCGAGACTCGGTTTCACGTGTCCGCTCGGTTCAAATTCCACAAGGCTCTGGATCGCGAGCCCCGAGATCTGGAACACCTGGCCCCACAGGTTGTCGTCCAGGTTGATCGGGCCTGGGAAGGGCTCCGTGCCCCACCGCAGTTCTGCGTACTGCTTGGAAGACCCAGCCGCACCGCTGGACGCCGAGTTGCTCGATTGATCCTTGCTCCCACCGCCGCACGCCGCGACGGATACCACCAGCACGAGCGCCAGGCCTGCACACAGATACTTCCTCATCGCACTTCCTCCCGTGGGTCGGTTCAACGTACAGACGATGCACTCGCTGCAGCACCGCCTCCGCCAGTGCCCAGCGCGCGGCTCTGCTGTGTCAAGCCGAGATTGCCACGCACGAGCGAGCGGCGACCCAATCCACCCCGTGCTCCGGCGTCCCGTCGCATGTAAACGTTTTCATTGAGTCTAAGATACAATCACTCGGCGCTGCTGTCAAGTCCAAGACCAGTCTTTGCGACCCTTGGAGAGAGCCACGCACATACTTGAGCGGCGTACATGGATCGGCTGTGCAGGCGGTGCGACGGACAAGCGTGAGGGGTGAGCAGTATGGAGCACTCACGCCTTCGTTTGGGAACGGAAGCGAGCCAGCACATTGCGCGTGATGCGCGCGACGTCGTTGTGGTAATCGTTGATTGGAAGTGCCGAGATCCAGGTGATCGACCCGACCGAGAAGACGCTCCCGCCGCCTGGGTGGGGCAGGTAGACCATGTCAGCACGAACGCCGTGATTGGTCGTGCCGCCGGTCTCCGGAGCGATGCCTGCTTGATCCTGGGGCAGCACGCGATAGTAGTCACTGAAGCCGGAGGCCGTAGCCAGGACGCGAGCCTCTGGCGGCGTCCCGCGACGCGAATCGACGCGATCGAGCTCGTCGCCCGCCGCGCCGCCAAGGCTCAGCCCGAAGTCCCCGAACATCGCACTCTCGACGTCCTCGAACACGAACCTGTGCTCTGGCTCGTAGCTGAGCGGCGTACGAGTGTAGGGCCGACCGTAATCGACGCCGACCGCGCCGCACCCAATGCCGAACAGCGAGTTGGGTGAGCGTCCCCGTGTTGCCCATTTCCCTCCGAGCTCGCCTGTGGCACTGAGACAATGATCGCCCGCGGCGACCCAGCTCGTATCGGCGGCACCCCCCTCCTGGCAGCGCCGGATCTCGATCCCCTGGCCGCCCGGCCCTGCAGGAGCTGTCACCACCCAGAAGCCGTTGCCGCCAAGGTACATGACGTGGCCGCCTTCCTCGACGTGGTCGCGCAGTCCGTCGAGCATCTGGCTCGAGCAGTACTCGGGATGACTGCCGGTGAGCACGACGTCGTATTGGCGCAACGCCTCCGCGCCGCAAGCATGGAGATCGGCGTCGGTGATCACGTCGTACTGCACCGCTTCGCGATCGAGCCACTCCAGCAGGAACAGATCGGCCCCGAGATGGCGGGCTGAGCCGAAGGTGCGATAGCAGTAGCCCGGTCGCAGCGTCAACACCGGCCGCAGCGAAGTCGAGTAGACGACTTCGGAGCCATCGCAGTGGGTGTCATAGAGCGAGAGGCCATACTCAGGATGCAGACCGAGCGCACGATCCAGCGGCTCTTCCTCCACCTCCCAGCCCAACGGCCGGTAGCTGACCTCAGGGCCGATGGACTGCGCGTTGGCGTAGGCGAGGTAGGTGAAGGTGGGCAGTACCACCACGACGCGGCGGTCGGTGCCGGAGGCCGGCGGCCGCACGACGAACGGGATGTGATCGACCTCGCGGCCAGCAGTGAGACGGGCCGCATAGACGCCGCTTCGCAGGTCTGAGGGCAGAGCCCAGCTGAAACTCGGCTGCCAGCGGCAATCCGCCACGTCGTCGGCATGGAAGTGAATCGCCGCGTACTGATCCGGCGCACGCGTGAAGTCGTCCGTCGAAGCATCCCAGCGCCGCCCTTCCACCGCGCGCGTCGGCATGTTTATCGCCACGCCGTGCATGCCGCTGCGACCGCGATCATGCACGTGCTCGCCGTCGAAGTCGCGACCGAAATCCCAGGCCGCAATCGGGGCCACGGCGTCATCGAGGACGCCCTCCTCCAGATCGACTTCTGCGAGGCTCGCAACCGCGACAGGCCAGATCGCCGGCGCTTCGATCCTGCCGTTGAAGCAGCCTGACGGTCGAGGGCGCTCGCGCTCGCCGATGTCGGCGGCGCCCATGAGCCAGCACCCCTCACTTGCCACAGCTGCAAACCGCGAGAAGGTCGCCGACGCCTCGACCGGCTGCTCCGGACGCGACCAAAAGTCCAGGCATCGCTGACCGACGATCGCTGCGCCACTGTCCGTGTCGAGCGATGCGTACACGACGTGCCACGCGCGCTCACGCAGGGGCTGGCCGATCCGCACTGCTTTCGTGCGCTCTCCATCCCGCACCCGCAGCGAAAGCTCGCCGGAGTCCTCGACAAAAAGCCCGAAATCCTCCGCACCCCCCGCTCCGCGATGGACGAGGATGCCCTGCCGACCGTGGCCAACGGGCGTGGTAGGCCAGATCCACGCGATCAGCGTCACCGCCCCAAGCGCACCAGCAGACTCATGAGCCGCGACCGCACAAGAGCCACAGGAGCTCCGCTGTGGAGCGGCTTCGATCGTGCAACCGACCCCCTCAATGACCTCGTCGACCACACGCGACGCAGACGGCCCCGTGTAGCCTCGCCGAACCCGCACAAGCTGCACGTCCACATCGGTCGGACCGTCCTCGGCGGCCACCATGAACGTCGCAAGATCGCCCGGTCGATAGCCGAGCTGATCTGAGTATCCAGTCAGCACTGATTCACCTCTTGTCTAGCCCATCACAACACTACGGCAACCGCCTATTTCGCCGAGCAGCTGGCGCTCCAGCCACGATGGCTGGAGCGCCAAGCTCGCCGTCGATGAATCGACAGCCTATTTGGCCAACTTCACGTTCAATGCCCACGGCGTATCCACCGTAGTCCAAAACGAGAATGGCGGAAAGACATACTTGTCCGACAACGCGACAAGAAAGTCTGGTGAATACAGCGGCCGGTAGGGCAATTCGGCTTCCACGATCCTTAGCGCCTTCCCGATCAGTTCTATTCGCGTCGCCGAATTCGTGGCTTCGGCTTGCTCTGACATCAGCTTTTCGGCTTCAGTATTACTATATCCGGCGAAGTTATAGCCAGAGCCGTGCGGGAGCCTTTCCGAGGCACTGAGCAGCGCCGCCAGGCCACTCGGGTCTGGGTACTCAGGCGGCTGCGTGGACGGAATCATCGTCCCTTTTTCGATCGCGTTCGAGATTTCATCGGGCTGTATCAAATCCACCTTGGCCTTGATGCCGATCTGCGCCAGGTCCGAGCTGAGGATCTGGGCAGCAGACACCGCATTTGCCACCCATGACTCGGCGTAAACCTTGGTGGTGAAGCCATGAGGGTAGGGCGACTTCGCGAGTTCTTCCTTGGCCTTGGCCGGGTTGAAGTCGTACCGCGGCAATGAGTTGACCATGGCGCTCACTTGACTCGACGAACCAAGGTCCGCAAGCAAGCTATTAGGAAATATCGTCCTGCTTTCGCTCGCCAGACCAGGAGGATAGGTTGCTTTTATCATCCCCTCGAAGTCCGTTGCATAAGCAATCGCACGCCGTACATGCATATCGGTGAAGGGTGGCGACGATGTTTTGAGACCCACATACACGACACCGTAACCGGGCGTGCTCAGCAAGCGAGTACCAGGGATATCGTTGAATGTCTTTGGTGCCCCTTCGGCGGCGAATGTTCCGTCGATGGAGCCAGATCGGAGGGCCAAGGCGATGCTGGCGTCCTGCTTGAAGATGCTGACATCGATCTTCGCCGCCGGCTGAGGTGCCCCAGTCCAGTAGGGATTGCGCGAGAGGTGGACGCTGACTTCAGGCTGGTAGCTGTCGAACTTCCACGGCCCGGTGCCGATCGGCAGCTTGCCGGGCGTTCCCAGCGCCTTTTCTCCAACCCTTTCAGCCTGTGCCTTCTCGATTATCTCGCTGCTCACGCCCATGATGTCCGGCCATGCCGCCTCCGGTTTCTTGAGCTTGACGACCACCGCCGAGTCGCCCTGCGCTGAGATTGACGACACGCCTTCCCACAGACCTTTCGCCACGAGAGCATCCTTTCCGTGGTTGCGTCCGAGTGAGAAGACCACGTCCGCGATCGTCAGAGGCTTGCCATCCGAGAACTTGACCCCCGACCTGATGTGGTAGATGTAAGTGGTTGGGTTCGGATGTTCGATGGAGCTCGCGAGGCCTGGCTTCACTTTCCCGCTTGGTTCGAATTCCACGAGGCTTTGCACCGCGAGCGACTCTATCGTGCCCACTTCAGGCCAGTCCGTGTAGGTAAAATTGAGCGGACCTTCCCACGGCGCCGCGGCCCAGCGCAGTTCGGCGTACTGCTTTGACGATCCAGTTCCCCCATCCGACGCAGTGCTGCCGGACTGACCTTTGCTGCCGCCGCACCCCGCGGCTAGCACCGCCAACACGAGCGCAACGCCCGCAAACAGACACTTCTTCATTGCCATTCCTCCCATGTGTTAGATACCCAGCGCCTCGCGCAACGACTCCTCCGAGGCTTCCAGTGTGCGATCGATGTCCTCGACCGAGTGGCTGTAACCAATGTGGCTGCGCATCGCGTTGACCGCCGGCATCTCGAGCACGCCACGCTCGATCAAGCCACGCTTGAAGCGCAAAAACAACTCGGCGTCGTTGCGCAGCACGTCCTCGTAGCTGACCAGCGGTCCAGCCGCGAAGATCAGCCCATAGATCGAACCGAATCCCACGACGCTCGCGTCGATCCCGGCGTCGGCGACGATGTCCCACAGTCCCGTGCGCATGCGGTCCCCAAGCGCGAATGTGTGCTCGTGGACCGGCTCGGACTCGAGCACGTGGATCACCGCGCGGGCGGCCTCGACCGCAGCCGCGCCGCCGTTATAGGTGCCGCCGTAGAACACCGTGCCGGCCTGCGAGGTATTGAAGTGCTCCATCAGCTCCCTTCGTCCCCCGACCGCGCCGATCGGGAAGCCGTTGCCCATGGCCTTCGCGAGCGTGGTCAGGTCAGGTGTGACGCCCACGTGCGCCTGGTAGCCACCGAGTCCGTGGCGAAAGCCGCTGATCACCTCGTCGAAGATCAGCACCGTGCCCTGCTCGTCACAGAGCGACCGCAGACCCTCGAGGAAGCCCTGCGCGGGCTCGATCGTGGCGGCGTTGTGCAGAATTGGCTCCGCGATGACGCCGGCGATCTGCTCAGGGTGGGCAGCAAACGCCGAGTGGATGCTGTCCAGATCGTTGTAGCGACAGACGAGCACGCTGTCCGCGGCCGCGCCCAGGACCCCGGCTGAGGTGTCGGGGTTGAACCCGGTCGCGCCTTGGATCGTCAGCGCGTTTGGCAGCACGTAGTCGTGCGAACCGTGGTAGCAGCCCTGGAACTTGACGATCTTCTCGCGTCCCGTGACCCCACGTGCGAGGCGGATCGCGTTGTAGGTCGCCTCGCCTCCGCTGTTGCACAGCAGCACCTGCTCGATGCTCGGTACGTGCTCGACGAGCTTCTCTGCCAGCGCAACCTCGCTCGCGGTCGTGCCGACGCCGAACACATCAGCCTCGCGGATCGCGGCGACGACACGCTCAGCCACAGCCGGGAAGCAGTGGCCGAGGACGATGCAGCCATAAGCGCCGTGGTAGTCGATCAGGCGACGGCCATCGAGATCTTCCACGTAGGCCCCATCCCCGCGCCTGACGCAGATGACCGGATCGGTCTCGCGACGGCATGAGTGGATGCCTCCCGGCACGACCCGCTGAGCCCGGGCCAGCAGCTCTGAGCAATGGTCGGACCGGTTGTCAGATGCGGGCGGGCGACCTGATGTAAACGTTTCCATTATGTTCAGCGTACAACTCTCTATCTGCTGCTGTCAAGCCACCGAAATGTCCCGCCTTCCATCGCTGCATACCGACAATGTGGCCTGGCCATACTTCTCTGTAAGCGGTATCATCGCCATGTGGGAGGCAAGAATGGCCGTCGTTCGGCCAAGCGAGATGGAGCGCCGACGAACGAAGGCGTGACCGGGCATGGCGCTGGTATGGCCCCGAGTGGCTCCCGTCCTGTGACGATCCGCGAGGTGGCCGCGCTCAGCGGTGTCTCAATCGCAACCGTGACACGCACCTTCCAAGGATCCGCACAGGTTCGCCCGGAGACAAGCGCGCGCGTGCTCGCAAGCGCCGAGCGGCTCGGCTACCGGCCCGACTCGATCGCTCGTGCCCTCGTGACCGGCACCTCGAACACGATCGGTGTCCTCATTCGCTCACTCGTCGAGCCCTACTGGGCCGAGATCGCCGACACGATCGAGCAGCGCGCCAGCGAGCACGGCTACTCCGTGCTGCTGGCAAGCTCTCAAGGCCGCCCGGAGCGCGAGCGAGAGATGCTCGAGACGCTCTTCGGCAAGCGCGTGGACGGCGTGATCGTCGGAGCCGTCACAGGCGACCCCCATCAGTGGCCGAGCAGGAGCAAGCACACGCCGGTGGTGGTGCTCGAATGGGACTCGACTCCGCAGTGGGAGCTGCTCGAGGAGCTGAGCGATGGCCCGCTCAGCCGTCGGTTGCGGCGCCTGCCAGAGGAGAAGGTCGCAGGCGACTGGTTCGCCCACCTCTCAACCGATGATGTCGCCGGCGGCGCGCTGATAGTCCGCCATCTACTGGAGCTGGGCCACAGGCGACTTGCGTTCTTGGTGTGCCCGCCTGTGCGCTCATATCTGCTGCGTCTGCTGGGCATGCGGATTGCCCTCGAGGAGGCCGGCCTCAAGCTCGGTGCGGTGATCCCCACCCCGGACACATTCGAGGGCGGCCGCGTCGTCGCCAACGGGCTGCTCGACGGCACTGCGCCCCCCACTGCGCTCGTCTGCGGAAGCGACGCCGTGGCGGTTGGCGCTGTCAAGGCCGCTCACGAACTGGGCATTGACGTGCCCGCAGAGGTCTCAATCGTCGGCTACGACGACATCGAGCTCGCCGCATACGTCGATCCGCCGCTGACCACGCTGCGCAATCCAATGCGGGAGCTCGGCGAGCTTGCGCTCGATCTGCTGCTGCGCGGCCGCGCCGGTGAGAGCGGCCCGATCTCCCGTCGACTCGCGGGAGCGCTCGTCGTTCGCGACTCCACGGGGCCGGTGTCCACTCGCTGAGCCAAAGAGCTTGTGATGCTGTGATAGGTTCTCTGTAGGTTGGTACTTGGGTATCGGCCTGAGGCGAGATGGCGCTAGAGCTTGCAAACACACCAGTATCGTGGGGCGTGCACTATCCCGAAGATGTGCGCAACGAGCCCTGGCAGACCGTGCTCGACGGTATAGCTCGTGCCGGCTACCGATCGATCGAGCTCGGCGCGCTCGGCTACCTGCCACAAGATCCGGCGCTGGTCAAGGAAGAGCTGGAGCGCCGCGGGCTGAGGGCCACGGCCATGTACATCTTCCAGCCGCTCACCGACGAGCGCGGGCAGCAGACGGTCCTCGAAAAGGCAAGGCAGACGTGTGAGCTGCTGGCCGGCGTTGGCGGGTCGCGGCTGGTCATCATCGACGAGCGCAACAGCGAGCGAATTCCCACCGCGGGACGCAGCGACGTGGCATCACGCGCAGACGACGAGGGATTCCGACGCCTCATGGCAGGCATATCCAGCGTTGCTCAGATCGCCGCCGAGCACGAGCTGACCGCGGTGCTGCACCCGCACGTCGCCGGCTATGTCGAGTTCCGCGACGAGATAGACCGCGCGCTCGAGACGCTGGATCCCGACCTCGTCAAGCTCTGCATCGACACCGGGCACAGCGCCTACGCAGGGATCGACCCCGCGCAGCTGTTCCGCGACTACGCGGGGCGCGTGGCGCACCTGCACCTGAAGGACGTCGATGGAGCCAAGCACGCTCAGGTACTCGCCGACGGGATCGACTTCGACACTGCGATGCTCGAGGGCATCTTCTGCCCGGTCGGCAATGGCGTCGTGGACTTCAAGGTCTTCAAGACCGCGCTCGAGGAGGCCGGCTACGACGGCTGGGCGACAGTGGAGCAGGACCACGAGCCGAGCGATCCCGACAAGTCGGAGAAGGCGTTCCGAGGCGCTGTGAAGAGCCTCGAGTTCCTGCGCGAAGTCGGGCTTGGCTGAGCGTGGCGGCAGCCCACCTCAGCGGGTATGTGAAGCCGGGGTTCGAGCGGGTGGCGGACGCGTTCGCCGAGAACTTCGCCCTCCGCAGGGATATTGGCGCAGCATTCGCAGCGACGCTCGACGGCCAGACGGTGGTGGACCTTTGGGGGGGTGTGGCTGACAGCGCCTCGGACCGGCCATGGCAGCAGGACACGATGCAACTGATCTTCTCCGGGACGAAGGGTCTCACGTCGCTGTGTGTGGCGATGCTGATCGATCGCGGCCTGCTGAAGCTGGAGGACCCGGTCTGCTCGCACTGGCCGGAGTTCGCCGCCCACGGCAAGGAGGCGATCACGGTCGCCGAGGTCCTGAGCCACCGCGCCCGGCTGCCAGGAGTGCGCACGCCTTTGAGCTTCGAGGACGTGCTCGACCCGCAGGCGGTCGAGGCCCTGATAGCTGGCCAGGCGCAGGAGAGCGATCCGCGCGCCGACTTCATCTACCACGCGCGCACACTGGGATGGATCTGCGACGCGCTGATCCGACGGGTGGACGGCCGCTCGACGGGACAATTCCTTGCCGAGGAGATTTCTGGGCCGCTTGGACTGGATCTGTGGATCGGACTGCCGGCTGAGCAGGAGCCGCGCGTGGCAGTCCTGCAATACAGCCCCAGCTGGGGTCAGAGCGCGTACGGACAGGCCGACTCCAGCCCTTTTCCATACGACGATCTGTGGGCGTCGATCAGCGAGAACCCAATGCTCTACCCGGCCGGAGAGCTGCCTTGGAACCTGCCTGCCCTCCACGCTGCGGAGATCCCCTCCTCGAACGCGATCGGCACGGCGCGCTCGATCGCGCGCCTCTATGGCGCGCTCGCCTGCGGCGGCGAGATCGACGGCGTGCGAATCCTCTCCCCCCAGACGATTGCGCTGGTATCGGCGCCGGTGGCGGCCGGGCCGGACCCGTTCAGCGGCACGCCGATGGCATATAGCGCGGGATTCGAGCTGCAGACAACGGCCAGGCAATTCGGCCCGGCGAAGAACGCCTTCGGCTTCACTGGGACCGGCGGCGGCACGCATAGCGCCTGGCCGCAGGAGCGCGTTGGGTTCTCCTACGCGATGAACGAGCTGCGCGACGACCTGGCTGGGGATGAGCGCGTCGGTGCGCTGCTCGACGTGCTGCACGCCTGTCTGGGCGCAAAACCCACGCCTGCGACAGCCACGGGCTGATCGAATAGGAGCTGAAATGTCAGAAAACGGCGCAGTTGCAGTGGTCACCGGCGGCGCAGGAGGCATCGGCCTTGCTACCGCGAGGCGGTTCCTCGCCGACGGCGCACGTGTGGCAGTGCTCGACCGCAGCACGAGCGCCCTGGACAGAGCGCGCATGGAGCTGGGCCAAGACGATCGACTCCTTACGCTCGCCTGCGACGTGACGAGCCGGGCTTCGATCGACGCCGCGGTTGCCGCGGCTGCCGATCGGTGGGGCTCGATCGACACGCTCGTCAACGGCGCCGGCATCTGCACCTTCGCCGCCTTCGAGGATCTCACCGAGGAGGTTTGGGACCTCGTCGTCGATGTGAACGCGAAGGGCACCTTCCTGTGCTGCCAGGCGGTCGTGCCGCACATGAGGACCAAAGGCTCCGGCGCGATCGTCAACGTCGCCTCCCAGGCAGGGCGCCGGGGCGAGAAGCTGATCGCCCACTACTGCGCCGCGAAGGGAGCCGTTGTCAACCTCAGCCGCGCTATGGCGCTCGAACTGGCGCCGATCATCCGCGTCAACGTCGTGTGCCCGGGCGTGATTAGGACCGAGATGATCGAAGGTGAGTTCAAATGGCGTGAGCAGACCCTTGGCGAGGACATCGAGCAGACGCTGTCGCAGTGGCGCTCAGACATCCCGCTCGCCAGATTTCAGCAGCCTGACGACATCGCCGAGGCGATCGCGTTCCTCGCCTCGACGCGGGCGGGTGAGATCACCGGGCAGGCGCTCAGCGTCGACGGTGGCACTGTCATGGTCTGAGAGCCGCCGTCGGCGGCACCTCCACCCAGCAGCCCTCCGCCGCGCTCTGCACTGCCGCGTACAGGATAGCGACGCCATGGTGGCCGTCGGCGAAGCTGGGCGCGGAGCTCTGACCTCCCCGAATGCGGTCGTAGAGCCCCCCAATCAGCTCGTGGAAGGCTCGCTCGGTGCCCGCCTGGAAGCTCTCCGCGTACCTCGCCCGCTCGAGCTGTAAGCCGTCCTCGCACCAGACGCTCAGCTGCTCGCCATCCCCATCGAGCGACCAGCGCAGAGTTCCGGCCGAGCCATGCACCTCCAGCGCGATCTCGTCCTGGCTCATGCCGAAGCAGTTCTGTGAGACCACCACCGCCGCGGTCGCACCCTGCTCCAGCCGCAGCAACACTGCGGCGCCATGGAGGAACGGCTCGCCATTGCCCGCGGGCTGCGCCAGCACCGCCTCGATCGGCAGCCCAGAGACGTGCTCGGCGAGATCGAACCAATGGACGCCGACGTCGGCAAGCGATCTCGACGGACCGACGACCGCAGCGTCAGCGAGCCAGTGGCCGGGCGGCAGATCGCGCAGCTCCTGGGAGAGGTAGCGCCCCGCGAGCATCCTCACGCTGCCAAGCGCTCCCCTCTGCACGAGGCTGCGTGCAGCCGCGATGCCATCGAAGCAGCGGTAGTGGTAGCAGACTCCTCCCTTTGTGCTTGCCTGCTCCACCCTGTGCAGCAGATCATCCGCGGCCGCCAGGTCGAAGGTCAGCGGCTTCTCGCACACCAGATCGCATCCACCTTCGATCGCCTGTGCCGCCACGGAGGCGTGCAGCACGTTCGGCGTGCACACGTGCACGACATCCACCTCGCCAGAGCCAGCCATCGCGCCGACGCTGTCGTAGACGCGCTCGATCCCCAGACGCTCGGCGTGACGCTCGGCAGACTCCGGCGAGGAGGCGACAAGCGCTCTCACCGGAATGTCCAGCGAGCGCAGCGTCCGGATGTGGAGCTCTCCGATCGTCCCTGGCCCCGCCACTCCCGCGCGCAGCCGCGCGCCCACGTCAGCCCTCGTATTCGACGGCAACCGCACGATCGCTGCTTGCCGCGCAGGCAAGCGCCTGCACGACCGCGTCGGCCTTCAGGCCATCGTGGAAGGTGGCCTGCGGCGCCTGCGGCGGCGCGCCTTCGGCCATCGCCTTGGCCAACCCTATCCACTGGTGCACGAGCGAGTGCTCCCAGCCGAGGCCGTGGCCGCTCGGCCACCAGTGCGACATGAACGGATGCGAAGCCTCGGTCACCATGATGCGGCGAAATCCAGCGCTCCGCCCGTCGGCCGTGCGATAGAGCCACAGGTGGTTGAGATCCTCCATGTCCCACCACAGCGAGCCCTGCTCTCCGTTGACCTCGATCCACTGCTGCGCCTTGTGCCCAGTCGCAACACGCGACGCCTCGAGCGACAATAGCCCGCCCTCCTGGAAGCGGCCGGCAGCAACATAGGCGTCCTCGACGCTAACGGATCGCATCGTGCCGGCGCGGTCCTCACGCTCGGCGCGCACCGCCAGCGCTTCCGCGCTCACGCGCTCGATCTTCCCCACGAGATGGTGAGCCAGATCGACGATGTGGCTGTAGTCGCCGATCGCGCCGGTGCCCGCGCGAGCGCGATCGTGGTGCCAGTCATGCGGCGCCCCCCAGCCCCAGTCCTGCATGTAGCGGGCGCGGTAGTGCGAGATGCGTCCCAGCTGCCCCTGCTCGATCAGCTCACGTGCAAGCGCGACCGCAGGCATGAAACGGTAGTTGAAGCTGCACGCGTGCAGCACACCTGAGCGCTGCGCCGCGGCGGCCATCTCGCGCGACTGGGGCAGCGTGAGAGCGAGCGGCTTCTCACACAGCACCGCCTTGCCCGCCTCCAGCGCCGCGAGCGTCACAGGGTGGTGCAGATCGTTGGTCGCAAACACGCACACGAGATCCACATCGTCCGCAGCGACGACAGCGCGCCAGTCTCCGGTCGCGCGCTCGTAACCCCAGCTCCGCGCGTTGGCCTCCGCACGGCGGGCGTCATGGCCGCAAAGCACCACCGGCTGCACGTCGGCCGCCACATCCAGCTGGCGCAGCTGCATCAGCGCATGCGTGTGCGCACGCGATATGAACCCCTGGCCGACGACCCCGATGCGAATGCGACCGCGCGTCATCGCCACCCCGCTTGCGCCCGGGCACAGCGCTTCGAGCGACCTCGCGCAACGAGCAGGCAGCTCAGCGTCGGCATCGGCATCCTCATGAACATTGGATCACAATATCTCTTATACCCACATCGCCTTGGGACGGCAATCCCATCGTTCGCATGACGCCGCGACGCCTTGACAGCATGGACATCTAGTGATTGAATGTCTACGTGTCTTTGCGCGAACGGCTCCGGCTGCAGTGATGGACGAACATCCCGAGGTCCTGGTCACCTGGCCGGACTACGACGCCGATGACCCAGAACTTGGCCGCGCGCTGACCGACGCCGGCTGCGTGCTGAAGCTGGAGCCCAAGCGCGGCGACCGCAGCGCTGCGCAGGTGCGCGCGATCGCCCACGGCTCGGCAGGCGCAATCGTCAGCATCGATCCCTTCGATGCCGAGGTGCTGGAGTCGTGTCCGAGTCTGCGCGTGATCGCGCGTGTGGGCGTCGGAGTCGACTCGATAGATCTCGAGACCGCGAGCCGTCTTGGCGTCGTCGTGACGATCACCCCTGGAGCCAACGAAAGCGCCGTGGCTGACCACGCGATCGCGCTGATGCTCGCCGCGATTCGACGCATCTCCGAGCACGACGATGCGATCCGCCGCGGGGAATGGAACCGCACCGGAAGCCATACGCCCTGGGAGCTCGCGGGAGCGACGGTCGGGCTGATCGGCTACGGCCAGATCGGGCGGCTCGTCGGCGAGCGCCTATCGGGTTTCGGCGTGCGCCTGCTCTTCAGCGATCCGATCGAGCAGCAGAGAGCAGACGGAGCCACTCGCGTGCCGCTCGATACCTTGCTGGAAGAGAGCGACGTCGTGTCGATCCATACGCCGCTGCTGCCCTCCACACGCGGGCTTCTCGGCACGCGCGAGCTGGGCCTGATGCGCAAGGACGCGGTGCTGGTCAACACGGCACGGGGCGGAGTCGTGGACGAGCAGGCGCTGATCGGGGCGTTGGAGGCGGGCAGGCTGCGCGCCGCCGCCCTCGACGTCTTCGACCGTGAACCGCCGCAGTCCTCGCGCCTGCTGACGCTGCGCAACGTGGTTCTCTCACCACACGTCGGCGGCATCAGCGACCGCTCCATCTTCGAGATGACGCGCCGCGCGACCGCTTCGGTGCTCGACGTGCTCGAAGGACGGATTCCGAGCGACGTCGCCAACCCTGATGCGATGCGCCAAGAGCGCTTCCTGAGCAACTGCACGGCGCCTGTGGAGAACTTGGCAGAGGCGACGGAGCGGGCATGAGACGCTCCATCAAGGACGCAGTGCTCGCGCGCGAGCCTCTTTTCGGCACGACCATGACCCTGCCAGGGGCGAGCGTCGCAGAGCTCGTCGCAGAGCCGTTCGATCTCGTCTGGATCGACCTCGAGCACGCGGCGATCGGTCCGCTCGACGCCCAGGAGATGATCATCGGCACGCAGGCCGCGGGTGCATATGCGCTGGTGCGACTGCCCGCCGAGGCCCACCAGCTGATGACC
The DNA here is from genome assembly GCA_963790265.1 of uncultured Actinomycetota bacterium. Classification (GTDB taxonomy): domain Bacteria; phylum Actinomycetota; class Thermoleophilia; order Solirubrobacterales; family Solirubrobacteraceae; genus Palsa-744. The sequence goes on along the minus strand of CAWBNT010000001.1, from coordinate 561,593 downwards.
ATGATGCTCGACGCGGGCGCCGACGGAGTCGTGCTCGCCGGCGTCGAGGATCCCGCGACGGCGCAGGCGGCGCTGACGCGCACCCTGCATCCGCCGGCCGGGATCCGGGGCTTTGGGCCGCGCCGCCTTTCGCTGCGCGGGCGCCATTCGGGCGCCGCCCCGCCGCCAACCGTGTGGGCGCAGATCGAGAGTGCGCGCGGCGTGCAGGCAGCCGGCGAGATCGCCGCCCTGCCCGGCGTGGACGCCCTGGTGGTCGGCACGGCCGATCTCTCCTTCTCGGTGGGCACGCCGCTTGACACCAACTCCCAGCAGGTACGCGACGCCGTCCTGCAGGTCCGCCACGCCGCCACCGCCGCCGGCACCGCCTTTGGGCTCGCCGGCGCCCTCGACGGCAACGCAGCCGAGCTTGCGCGCGGGGCCAGCATCGTGGTGCTGGGCACCGATGCGCGGCTACTTGCAGGCGCGGTCGATGCCACCGCCGTGCAGATGCGCAACATCCTCAAAGACGACACTCAGGAGATTCAGCTCTCGTGATCGAATATCTCAAGCAGGCGCCGCTCTACAGCGAGCAGGTCACCGCCCAGGTCCGCGACACCGTCTCGGAGATGCTGAGCCGCATCGAGCGCGATCGCGAGCAGGCGATCCGCCACTACTCGCGCGAGCTCGACCACTTCGATCCGCCCAGCTTCCGCGTCGATGAGGCCGCCGTCGCACGTGCCGGCGAGGAGGTCTCCGACGAGCTGAAGGAGCACATCGCCTTCGCACAGGCGCAGGTGCGAGGCTTCGCGCAGGCCCAGCGGGCCACCCTGCAGGATCTGGAGATCGAAACGCTGCCTGGCGTCACCCTCGGCCACCGCCACATCCCGGTCCAGACCGTGGGCTCTTATGTGCCCGGCGGGCGCTATCCGATGCTCGCGTCCTCGTTCATGACGGTGATCGTCCCAAAGGTCGCCGGCGTGGATCGCGTGGTCGCCTGCGCGCCCCCGCGCGCAGGCGCGGGCATCCACCCGGAGATGCTCTATGCGATGTCCACCTCGGGCGCCGATGACATCCTCGCGCTCGGCGGCGTCCAGGCCCTGGCGGCGATGGTCTACGGCATCGAGGACATCCCACCCGCGGACATCATCGTCGGCGCCGGCAACGCCTATGTCGCCGAGGCCAAGCGCCAGCTCTTCGGGCAGGCGGGCATCGACCTGCTCGCGGGCCCCACGGAGGTGGCGATCATCGCCGATCAGAGCGCCGAGCCCGAGCTGCTGGCGATCGACCTGCTCGGCCAGGCCGAGCACGGCCCCACCTCGCCAGCCGTGCTGATCAGCACCGACCGCGCGCTTGGCGAAGCGGTCCTGGCCGAGATCGAGCGGCTGCTGCCCACATATCCCACGCGTGAGGTGGCCGGCGCCGCATGGGAGGCACACGGCTCGATCGCGATCGTCGGCGGGATCGACGAGGCGATCGCGCTCTCAGACGAGATCGCCTCCGAGCACCTGGAGGTGCAGGTGGAGGAGTCGCTGCTCGACACCTACCGCCAGCGCCTGCGCAACTACGGCTCGCTGTTCCTCGGACGCGAGGCCACGGTCGCCTATGGTGACAAGGCTGTGGGAACCAACCACGTGCTGCCAACTCAGCGCGCCGCGCGCTACACCGGCGGGCTGTGGGTCGGCAAGTTCCTGAAGACCTGCACATGGCAGCGGCTGACGCCGCAGGGCACCGCCCAGGTCGCGCCCGCCGTCGCGGCGATCTCACAGGCCGAGATGCTCGAGGGCCATGCCCTCACGGCCACTTACCGACTGGAGAGCCAGGCAGCGCGCACGCCCACGCCATGACCCTGACGGCCCACCCACAGACCTCCTCGAACGACCGCTCGCGGGCTTTGCTGACCGACAAGACGGTGCTCGTGACCGGCGCAAGCCGCGGCATTGGCGCGTCCTGCGCGCTGCGCTGCGCTGCCGCCGGGGCCAGGCGCGTGGTGGTACTCGGTCGATCGCTGCCGGAGTTGGAGCGGGTCGCCGAGCAGATTCGGGAGACGGGCGTGCAGAGCGAGCCTCTGCAGTGCGACGTGACCCAGACCACGAAGCTACGCAAGGCGATCAAAACGGTCGGCCAGATCGACGTGCTGATCGCAAGCGCGGGCGCGAACAGGCCGCAGCCGTTCCTCGACGTCGAGGAGGAGACCTACGATTGGCTCTTCGATCTCAACGTTCGCGCGACCTTCTTCGCCGCGCAGGCAGCCGCGCGGCAGATGCATGACGGCGGCGCCATCGTGATCGTCTCCTCGCAGATGGGCCACGTGGGAGCGCGTCTGCGCTCGGTCTACTGCGCAACCAAGCACGCCATCGAGGGCCTCACCAAGGCGCTTGGCGTCGAGCTCGCCGAGCGCGGCATCAGAGTCGTCTCGGTCGCCCCCACCTTCGTCCGCACGGCGATGACTGCCGCACAGCTGGACGACCCGGTGCTGGGACCGGAGTTGCTTGCGCGGATTCCCGCGGGCCGCTTCGCGACCGTCGAGGACGTCGCGGAGGCCATCGTCTTCGCGGGCTCGCCGGCGGCCTCGCTCATGACTGGAACAAGCCTGATCATCGATGGAGGATGGACTGCGCAATGACTGCCCCTGACCCGACCAGCACAACCGTCCCCCCAGCCAGAGGAGCAGATCCCTCAGAGACGGTGAGGCTCACCGCCGCCCAGGCGATCGTCCGTTTCCTGGCGCAGCAGTTCACCGAGCGCGACGGCGAGGCCCAGCGCGCGATTCCCGCGATCTTCGGCATCTTCGGCCACGGCAACGTCGCGGGCCTCGGCCAGGCGATCGCGCAGGAGGGGCATGAGTTGCCCCTCTACCAGCCCAAGAACGAGCAGGCAATGGTCCACGCGGCACTCGGCCTGGCGAAGGCAAGCCGGCGCACGCAGACCTTCGCCTGCACCGCCTCGATCGGACCTGGGGCCACGAACATGCTGACCGGCGCCGGCACCGCAAGCGCCAACCGCCTGCCGGTGCTGCTGCTGCCCGCCGACACGTTCGCCAACCGCTTTCAGGGACCCGTGCTGCAGCAGCTCGAGCACCCCACCGAAGGTGACCTCACCGTCAACGACGCATTTCGCCCCCTCAGTCGCTTCTTCGACCGCATATCGCGTCCCGAGCAGTTGCTGACCGCACTGCCAGAAGCAATGCGCGTTCTGTTCGACCCGGCTGAGGCCGGCGCGGTCACGATCGCACTGCACCAGGATGTCCAGGGCGAGGCATTCGACTTCCCAGCACGCTTCTTCGCACCACGGATCTGGTCGCTCGCGCGCCGCCCGCCGGCGCAGTCAGAGCTCGACGTGGCGGTCGAGATCCTGCGCGGGGCGCGGCGTCCGCTGCTGATCGCCGGCGGCGGCGTGCGCTACTCCGCCGCCGAGGAGGCGCTGCGCCTGTTCGCCGAGAGCTTCGAGGTACCGGTCGCCGAGACCTCGGCGGGCAAGGGCGCGCTGACGGGCTGCGACTGGCTTGTTGGTGGCATCGGCGTCAACGGCACCCGCGCAGCCAACGAAATCGCAGCCGAGGCGGATGTGGTGATCTGCGTCGGGACACGGCTGAGCGACTTCACGACGGGATCGCACTCGCTCTTCCAGAACCCTGATGTGACCTTCCTCGGCGTGAACGTCAACGCGGCCGACGCCCACAAGCTCTCAGGAGCGCCTCTGGTTGCCGACGCGCGCGAGGCGCTCACAGCGCTGACCGCAGGGCTGGACGGCGCTCGCGATGGCACTCGCGCCGAGTACCGCCAGAGCATCGATCGGCGCGTCGCATCCTGGCGGGACGATCTGGAGCAGAGCATCGCCCCCCACGCCGGCGAGCGGCTCGGCCAGGGCGAGATCCTCCGCACCCTCAACGAGTCGGTGCAGTCCGGCGACTGGGTGATCGCCGCCGCCGGATGGCAGCCTGGGGATCTGCTGAAGCTGTGGGAGACGCCGCCAGGCTCGTTCACGCACATCGAGTTCGGGTTCTCCTGCATGGGCCACGAGATCCCAGCGGGACTGGGCGTACGCATGTGCGTCGGCGGCGAGCCAGAGGTGATCGTGGTGATCGGCGACGGCACATACCTGATGAACCCGACCGAGCTCTTCACCTCCGTGCAGGAGCGGCTGAAGCTCACCGTGGTGCTGCTCGACAACGGTGGCTACCAGTCGATCAGCCGCTTGGCGCTCGGGAAGGCCGGCTCCACCGCGGGCAACGAGTTCCGCAGCCGCAGGGACGGCGAGCGGCTGCCGATCGGAGATCCGATCGGCGTCGACTACGTCGCCAACGCGCGGAGCCTTGGCTGCGAGAGCCTCCTGGTGGAGAGCTTGGAGCAGCTCTCCGACGCCCTTGCCGACGCGCGCGAGCGCAGCGGCACGACGGTGCTCGTCTGCCCGACCGAGCCTGGCCGCAGCCTTCTGGACAGCGGCGCGTTCTGGGATATCGGGGTGGCCCGCGTCACGACCGACTCCGCCACGCGCGAGGTGGCCGAGGCGCACCTGCAGGCCGCAAGAGCACAACGACGCTACTGAGCAAGGGAGCCCTGCGATGAGATCGACCCAAGTCAGATTGGCGACCGGCCCCGTCTCCTGGGGAGTGGACTTCGCCGACGCGCCGACCAACCCACCGTGGTCGACGGTCCTCGACGACATCGCGCGGACCGGCCTCGGTGCGCTCGAGCTCGGCCCGGTCGGATACCTGCCCGAGGACGAGGTCACGTTGCGAGCGCAGCTGGCCGATCGGCAGCTGGCCGCGGTCGGGTCCTTCGTGTTCGAGGACCTGCACGATCCCGATGCCCACGATGAGATCCTCGCGGTGAGTGAGCGGGCCTGCCGCACGATCGCCGCGGCAGACGGGAAGATCCTCGTCATCATCGACCGCGTCAGCGAGGAGCGCGGCGCGACTTTCGGTCGTACGGACGAAGCTCGGCGCCTGGATGAGCCTGAATGGAGGCGCATGCTCGACTGCGCCTCTCGCATCGCCGTGATCGCCGCCTCCCATGGGCTGAGACCGGCCTTCCATCCCCACGCTGGCGGCTACGTGGAGTTCGAGGACGAGATCGACAGGCTGCTGAGCGACACCGAGCTCGGGCTCTGCCTCGACACCGGACACGCCGCCATCGCGGGCATCGATGTGCCGGCCGCGCTCTCCAAGTACGGCGACCGGCTGCTCCATATCCACCTCAAGGACATCGACGGCGCCGTGCTGAGACAGGCGCAGAGCCAGAAGATGACCTTCTGGGAAGCGCTCGCCGAGAGTCTGTTCTGCCCGATTGGAGACGGCGTCGTGGACTTCGCGCGCGTCGCGGAGGAGCTCGACGACGCCGGCTACGAAGGTTTTGCAACGATCGAGCAGGACCGCACGCCTGGCACCGGCAGCCCGCTGGCGGACATCGCCTCCAGCCTGCAGGTGCTCGCGGAAGCCGGCTTCGAGCACGCCTCGGCGGCACTTGTGGCCAGCAGCGTCGCCTCTGAGCGCTGAAGAGTCGGTGCAGATGTCGGATAGATTCGCCAGCCCCAGCCCCAGCCCCAGCCCGACGCTCGCCGTCGGACTGCTCGGAAGCTCATTCATGGGCCGTGCACATTCGCGGGCGCTCTACCTCCTGCGCACGCTCGAGGACGATCCTGCTGCGCTTGCGGACCTGCACACGATCTGCGGCCGCGATCCTGCCCGTTTGCAGGCCATGCAGCATCGCTATGGCTGGCGGCACCGAACCACCGACTGGCGGGATCTGGTCGAGGACCCGGCGATCCAGCTGTTCGTCAACGCCGCGACCAACTCGCTGCACGCCGAGCCCACCATCATGGCAGCAAGGCAAGGCAAGCACGTGCTCTGCGAGAAGCCGCTGGCGAGGACCGCCGCAGAGGCGAGCACGATGCTCGCCGCCGCCGAGCAGGCGCGCATCGTTCACATGTGCGCCTTCAACTACCGCTTCTTTCCCGCCATCAGGATGGCCCGTCAGATGATCGAAACCGGCGAGATCGGCGATGTGCTGCACTTCCGCTCGCGCTTCCTGCTCGCATCGGCGGCAGATCCCGACACGCCTGAGACCGCCTGGCGGCTGCGCGGTGAGAGCGCAGGCAGCGGGGTGGTGGGCGATGTGCTCGCCCACCACCTGGACCTCGCCCGCTACCTCGTGGGCGAGCCGACCAGCGTCGACGCGCTCACGCGAACATGGACTCCTGAGCGCCACGGCGTGGAGGTGGATGTAGACGACGCGGTCGTGTGCACGCTGGAGTTCCAGAACGGCGCGATCGGCACGATGGAGGCCACGCGCGCAACCCCCGGACACGTGCTCGACAGCGTGATCGAGGTCGACGGCTCGCACTCCTCGCTGCGCTTCGAGGTCCAGCGCGTCAACGAGTTGATCGTCTCCCGCAACGGCAGGAGCAGCACGATCGAGGTGACCGCGCCCCACCACCCGTTCCTGGAGATGTGGTGGCCGCGTGGACATGGGATCGGCTGGGGCGACAGCTTCGTGCACGAGCTGCGCCACTTTCTCGGCGCCGCCGCCGGACGGTGGCCGGTCGGCCCGCATGGCGCCACCTTCGAGGATGGCCTCAGATGCGCTCAGATATGCGACGCGGTGCTCGCCGCCGCCACATCCCGAACACGTCAAAGCATCCCGCCGGCACTCACCGGCGGGACAGGAGGTGGAATCAGTTGAGCGTCGATTCGATGCGCGTCGGGATCGTGGGCGCCGGCTACATAGCGGGCGTTCACAGCGCCGCATACCGTTGTGTGTCAGGCACATTCCCCGAGGGCCCAAGGCAGGTGGAGCTGGCGGCGGTCGGCGACTCTGAGACGGAGCGCAGCGCAGCCCTGCAGAGCAGATGGGGGTGGCAGCGGCTGGAGCACGAATGGCAAGCGATCACCCGTGCTGATGACATAGACGTCGTGGACGTCTGCGTGCCCAACTCGCTGCACGCCGAGATCGTGATCGACGCGCTCGCCCATGGCAAGCACGTGATCTGCGAGAAGCCGCTGGCGCACGATCTACACAGCGCGCAAGAGATGTGCGCGGCGGCAGCGGGCTCCTCGCAGCTCGCGCAAGTCTGCTTCTACTATCGGCTCTGGCCCGCCATCGCGTGGGCGCAACAGCTGGTGGCAAGCGGGCAGCTGGGCACCGTGCAGCACTTCAGGGGCTGGATGCTCCAGGACTATGCAGCCGACCCACGACAGTCCATGGGCTGGCGCACCACGAAGGCTGCCGCCGGCGCCGGAGCGCTTGGCGATCTCGGCTCGCACATCATCGACATCGCGCGCTCGCTGTGCGGCGAGATCAGCGAGGTCAACGCGGTGACCCGCAAGCTGGTCGCCCGCGAGCACGACGCCGGCGACCTGGATGACGCGGTCACGATGCTCGTGGAGTTCCAAAGCGGCGCCTCCGGCGTGCTGGAGGCCAGCTGGGCGATGCGGGGCCACAAGTGTGACCTCGGTTTCGACCTGATCGGCGAGCGCGGCGCCGCGCGCTTCTCCTGGGAGCGCAGCAACGAGATCGAGGTGCTGCTCGGCGACGTGGACGATCCCGCCAACGGCTTCAGGCGCGTGCTGATCGGCGGTGCCCAGCCCGAGGGGGCGCGATTCGCCGGCGTGCCGGGCCAGGGGCTTGGATACAGAGACTCGTTCACGATCGGCCTCGGACACGCGCTGGCGGCGATCTGCACGCAGGCCGACACCGTCAGCCCCTCCTTCGAGGACGGCCTGCGCGCCGTTCAGATCGCGGGCGCCGCACTGCAGTCCGCCGCGAGCCGCCAATGGACCGCAGTCGATGCCCTCTGAGGTCGAGGTTGCGCTGTCCAGCGAGGATCTGCTGGGCGAGGGACCCGTCTGGCGCGCGCAGACGCAGGAGCTGCTGCGCGTGGACATCGCCCAGGGACTCGTGCACGCATGGCATCCGCAGAGCGGTCGTGTCAGCACGCGGCGCATGGACGGCGAAGCGGCCGCAGCCGTTCTGTGCCGCAGCGGCGCGCTGATCGTCGCGGTCGATCACGACCTCTACCTGGTGGAGGCCGACCGGGAGCCCCGCCTGCTGGCCGGCGCCGAGCACGACCGCCCTGGCAACCGCTTCAACGACTGCCGCAGCGACCCGCAGGGACGCCTTTGGGCTGGCACGATGTCCAAGACGCGCGAGCCGGGCACGGCTGCCCTTTATCGCCTCGATCCGGAGCGCGGCCTGGAGGTCATGGTCGAGGGAACGACAATCTCCAACGGCATCGGCTGGAGCCCCGACGGGCAGCTCATGTACTTCATCGACAGCACGACTCAGCAGATCGACGTCTTCGACTTCGACGGTCGCGACGGCTCGATCTCGAACCGGCGCGCGTTCGTGGAAATCGATCCCGCCGACGGACTGCCGGACGGCCTTGCGGTCGATGCCGAGGGCGGGATATGGGTGTGCCTGTTCGGCGGCGGCGCGATCCGCCGCTACGACCCGCAGGGAGCACTGGAGGAGCACATCTCCTTGCCCGTGCCCCACGCCACCTGCCCCACCTTCGGCGGCGAAGATCTCTCCACATTGTTCATCACGACAACCCGCCACAAGCTTGCGGCGCAACAGCTGGCAGATTTCCCGCTGGCTGGATCGGTGCTCGCAGTCGATCCGGGCGTGGAGGGCATGCTCTCTAGCCTCGTCGATATCTGAGACGCGGCACGGCTCATCACCAGTGCACTGCAAAAAGCTTGACTGCCGCAACAGCCGGGGCAGGATTCGGGCATGTGAATCTGGCCAGCAAGGTCACTCGGGCTCAGATCGTGCGGCAGCCGTCACAAAGAGTTCGGCGGGATTCGTAATTGTCAGACGCTCCAACATCGCGTCTTCCACCCCTTCGTTCCGCAACCGCGGAAGAAAATTGTTAGGTAGATGAGCATAGCCAAAGCCGCCGTAGTGCGTAAGTTGCATCTTGACGAAGACGTCCGTGGATAGCAGGATTCGATGCTCTGCCCCCGCGGAAAGCAAGCGCAGAATCGCCTGGGCAAACTCTCGGTCGCTCCGAGGCTCGCATCCGACCGACTCTCTCCAGTCAGGGTGGTACCAGTCCAAACCGATGTTGTCGAAGGCCAGCCAAGCGCCACGCTCGGCGACTCGCAGCTGATAGTCCAAATCATCGACGGCCTGTTGAGCGATGTGACATAGAACCACCGCATCGAGGTTGCCGCCTTCCTCGGCGATGATGTCCAGAACTTCGTCTGCGAGCGGCTTGACCAGGTGGACGGACATCGGCACATGGTTTGTCGCCTGAGCTCGAGCCGCGCCCCGCAACGCTCGCTCGTCGGCCGGCGTAATGCCTGAATCAGGATCGGCTACCGCAATCTCGCCGATAAAGCCAGCTCGCACCCCAGTCCCGTCGATACCGACACACAACTCGTCAGTGATCTGCTGTGCGATCTCGTCAATCGTCAACTCGTCGAAATCAGGCGCCCGCGTATACGACAAATACGAACCGGATCCCGCAAGGATGTTCAGACCCGTTGCGTCGCTAACTCGCTGAAGGGCGATGGGATCCCGACCCCAGCTTGCGCTCGTTGTCTGATCCATGATGGTTCTGCCCCCGGCGGCAGCGAACTTCTGCAGCTCACAGATCGCCAGAGCCTCGTCCTCCAGCTTGAGATTGTCCAAACATCCATACGGGTCATAGCGCAGATCGCCGTAGATCTCAGGCGATACAGGATGATCTCGGATGAAGCGAGCGCGCTCCGTCTCCGGCGCGCGGAGTCGCGCGCCGGAGACGTCAGTAAACACGTGCTCATGCGGCAACGTAAAGCCCAAGTCGGCAGCGTTCACAGGGCCATTCACGGTCTGAACCGACGCGGTCTGACTCGGAGGGGTAGCTTGCATAGATCCAATTTCTCCTTTTCCTGCGGTCATCGCGCACTTCTGATGTCGTGACCCAGAATCTCATGATCACCGAGGCTCATGCGCCCCCGCTTGGCGAGGGATAGCGGTGCTGCCAAGGGCTCATGCGCTCCACCGCGGCGCTGAGCGCGAACACGTCGTCGTCGTGGAAACGGCGGCCTATGACCTGTAGCCCCACAGGCACGCCATCAGCGGTGACCCCGGCCGGCACGGAGGCGGCTGGATGCCCTGTGAAGTTGAACGGGTAGGTGAGCGCCCATCCTGCGCGTGCGGGAACCGGCCTGCCTTCGACGGTCGCAGGTCCCTCTGTCAGCGATCCGTCTGTCGCATTCTCCACGCCCGCGATCGCAAGAGTGGGGCCGACGATCAGGTCGAAATCCGCGAATATCGCTTCCACGGCGTCGAAGAGCTCGGTGCGCAGCAAACCAACCTCGAAGTAGTCGACCGCGTTGATGGTCCGGCCCTGTGCGATCGACTCCGCGAAGTAGGGGGTGAGTTCGTCGCGATGCTGGTCGTAGAGGGCAATGCCCTCGCTGGCAAGCCGCCGGTCTATCGCGGCGCTTGACACCGAGGCGCAGGCCATCCACGCCTCGGCCACCTCGCTCATCGGCCTGCTCAGACCCGGCTCGACCTCCTCCACGCCGGCAACGATGCCCTCCAGCGCGCCCACGGCGGCCTCGATCACCTGCCTGACCTCGGCGCTGACAGGGTGGCCGCCGATCGTCGGGCTGAACGCGACTCTCAGATTGCCGACCCCGCGCCGGCATGCCGCGAGATAGTCGAGCTTTGGCAGCGCAAAGGTGAATGGATCGCCAGTGCAGGCGCCGTCGATCACGCCCATCGCCAGCGCGGCGTCTGCGACGCAGCGGCTCAGCGGGCCAAGGCCCACCATCGGGGCGTGCAGGAAGGCGTTTGGGCGAATGCCGGTGGGCACGCGTCCCCAGGACGCCTTGATCCCGAACACGCCACACGCGGAGGCCGGGATCCTGATCGACCCGCCGCCATCGGAACCATGCGCGAGCGCCGCCAACCCTCCCGCCACGGCGGCGGCGCTGCCACCAGAGGAGCCCAGCGAGTTCATCTGTGGAGCGACCGGGGATCTCGTCGGCCCGAACAGCTTGTTGTCGGTGACGGCGCTCTGTCCAAACTCGGGCAGATTGGTCTTGCCGAGCACGATCGCGCCAGCCTGCTTCAGGCGCGCAATCACTGGATTGTCGGCCTTTGCGATGTTCCCGGCGAGCGGGCGCGAGCCGCACGTGGTCGGCAGCCCTGCCACGTCGCTGTCGTCCTTGACCGCGATCGGCAGCCCGTGCAGTGCGCCCAGCGCGTCGCCCTGCATAATCGCCGCCTCCGCCGCCCTTGCGGAATCGCGCGCCGCCTCAGCGGCGATGTGCACATACGCATTGAGCGCCGGATTCTCTCGCTCGATGCGATCCAGATAGATCTCGACCAGCTCCACCGGCGAGACCGCGCGGCGCCGGATCAGCGTCGCGAGCTCGGCCGCCGGCCACAGCGAAAGATCAGACCCCGCTTGGGGCGCGATCCGTGAATCGAATGGGATCTCAGACGAAGCGACGCGGTTCCTCATTTCGGCCTCCTTGTGGTCCTATTCAACGGTGCGTGGCGTCGCGGCTGCCTGGCTCATTGCGCATCCGTTCACCTGTCCATTAGATCTTGATCTTGTTCTTGATGGTTGAGTTCGAAGTTCAATGCTGAGCCTGCGCAGGCAGGCGCCTGCTTTCAAAGCAGGCGCCCACCTGTTGCTGCCGGCCGTGCATCTGGCCCTAGGAGGCGAGCTTTACGTCCAGCGCCCAGGGACCGAACAGAGTCCCCCAATACGACAATGGCATCACGTATTTTTCGGATAGTGCCGCAGTGAGCTCGGGGCTGTACAGCGGCCAGACAGGCGCTTCATTGGCAGCGATCTTGAGCATCTTGCCGATCATCTGCAGTCGCTTGTGCGGGTTCAGTGTTTCTCGCGATTCTGAAAGCAGTTTGTCAAATTCAGCGTTGCGGAACTCGGCAACATTCACACCGCCACCCTGCGGGTATATTTCTTCAGGACCAAGCCGTTCGGCGATGAGGCCGCTCGGATCTGGATACGCGGCGCCTGGCTCGGTCAACGAGAATCGTCCTTTCCCGGTCAGCCAAGCGGTTTCTTCGGCGGGAGTCGTTTCATGCACGGTTGCCTTGATACCGATCTTTGCGAGGTCTGCGGCGAGAATCTGCGCGTCCGCAATTTCCGCTTGACCGGCCTGTGCGACTTCGATCTCCGTACTGAAGCCATGAGGATAAGCGGACTTGGAAAGTTCTTCCTTTGCCTTGATGAGATTGAACTCGTAACTTGGCAGTTCTGAGATGGTCTGCGCGATTTCGCTTTGCGAACCAAGGTTGGCAAAGAGACTTTCAGGGGCGATCGACCGCGATTCAGTCGCATAGCTTCCTGATAGCCCATGGAAAACCGCGTCGATCATGCCTTTGCTGTCGGTCGCATAAGCCATCGCTCGACGCACATGCACGTCGTTGAAAGGTGCGATTTTCGTGTTCACCTGCGCCATCACCATCAATGCGCTCGGCGCGGTCAGCGGGCGGACACCTGAGATGTGGGCGAAGGGCCTCGGCGAGAAGTCATAGGCGCCGTCGAGCGCGCCCGCGCCCAGCGCGAGCGCCATCGAGGCTTCGCTCTTGAAGTATTCGATGTCTATCCTTTCGGCAGGCTGCTTTGGCCCAGTCCAGTATGGGTTGCGCGAGAGGCGAGCACTGGCCTGTGGCGTGAAGCTATCGATCTTCCAAGGGCCGGTGCCGATCACCATGTGGCCAGGAGTGCCAAGTGCCTTTTCGCCCGACTTTTCGGCGGCGGCCTTCTCGATCACCCGTCCAGCGAACGCAACGATGTCGGGGAAGACTGCGCTTGGCTGCTTCAGCTTTACTACGACGGTCGAGCTGTTGCGCGCCGCGACCGAGGCCACGTCAGTCCAGAAGTTTTTCAGGATGGATTCCTTGCCAGACATGCTGCTCTCTAGCGAGAAGACCACGTCGGCTGAAGTCAGCGGTTTACCGTCAGAGAATCTGACAGACTTCAGATGGTAGATGTAGGTGGTGGGGCTGGGCTCTTCCACCGAGCTTGCAAGCCCGGGCTTGACCTTTCCATCCGGTGCAAATTCCATCAGGCCCTGTACGGCCAGGAACTCCGTCAGACCTGTCGCACCATAATCAACCTTGTTGTAGTCCAGCGCACCAGGGAACGGGGTCATGCCCCACCGCAGCTCCGCGTAGGTTCTCGTGGAGCCCGCCTTGCCGCCGGCCGTTGTGTTTTCCTTGCTTTTGCTCGAGCCACACCCCGCGATTGCAAGCGCCGCCAGCAGCAGCGCCAGGCTCGCAAACACAGCCTTCCTCATTGCCATTCCTCCCATCGGTTACAGTACCCCCTCACTGCGGTGCTCGTAGGCCCGCAGCCTGTCGAGGTTCTCCTCGACCTTGATGAAGCAGTCGGCGAGCTTTTCCATCGCGGCTGGGTCGTCTTCGATCCAGTTCCAGAGGATCTCGACCGAGCGCTCGACCTTGCGCTCGCAACCAGGCAGATCCAACGCGGCGTAGTCGATCCCGGCGCGGCGGATCCGCTCGCTCCACATCACCTTCGGCGCAGCCGTGTCGGTGCGTAGGCGCCCGACCTTGTGCAGCGGCGTTGCGACATAGTTGAAGATCGGAACGCCCTCGGCCTGCAGCGCCGCGAGGTATGTCTGCTTGGAGATGCCCGCATGCTCTGGCGCGAAGTTCAGCGAGACCATGTGGAAGACAGGAGAGTCCTCGTCGGAGTAGACAGGTGCGATCACGCTTGCCACCCCGGCGATGGCCTCCAGCAGCCGTGCGCGATTGCGAGCTCGCGCGGCGTTCTCCTGGTCGAGCTTTGGCAACTGCTCCACCATCAGCAGCGCGCTGACCGTGCTCACGCGATGCGTGTAGGTGAGCGAGTCGATGTGGGGCCGCAGCTGAGCAGGGAAGTCGGGCTCGCTGGCACGTCCTGGATGCATCGTGTTGCCGGCGTGCTGAGTGCTGATGATCGCCTTCCAGTAGGCGTCCTCGCGGCGGGTGAGCAAGTAGCCGGCCTCCGTGGTGGCGAGCAGCTTGCCGCCCATGCAGGAAAACCCCGCGGCATCGCCAAAACCGCCGACACGGAGACCGCGGTGGCGCGCGCCGTGCGCCTGGCTGCCGTCCTCGATCAATGCGAGGCCGTGGCGGTCGGCAATCGCCCGTAGCGCCGTCATGTCGGCAGGCTGTCCATACAGATGCACAGCCAGAATCGCCTCGGTCCTAGGGCCGATCGCCGCCTCCACGGAAGCAGGGGCCAGCAGCCCGCGCTCAGGATCGACGTCGGCGAACACGGGCACCGCGTCGTTATGCAAGATCGGGGAGACAGACGCACCCCATGTATAGGGCGTGGTCACAACCTCAGCGCCACCGGTTATCTCCAGCCCGATCAGCGCAGCATGCAGCGCTGCGTGTCCAGAGGCGGTCGCAAGGCAACGTCCCACGCCATGCCAGTCCGCGATCGTCCTCTCCGCCTCCTCCACCAGCGGATGGTCTCTGCCGAGGCCGACGATCGGCTCGCTCCTCAGCAGCTGGTCCACGCGCCTGCGCGCCCTGGCCGTGAAGTGCGGGTAGCGGGGCTCCGCGGGAGCTCCGGCAGGCACGCCGCCCAGCAATGCCAGCGTGCTCGAAGCAAGGCTCTTGTCAACTGCCGACATCGACGTCCTCTCAGATCGTGGTGATGGTGGTGACCAGAAGATTCGCCGCGGACGGATTGACCCGGACCGATCCGGGTCTGTCGAGCCGATCACCGCGACTCTCTCGTTCTGTGTCCCGCATTCCAACGCCTTCCCTTGCCTGAGCAGATTTCCCCGGATCGATCCGGACTAAATCAGGATTCCCCTTCTTCTGAGCCATATATCACTACCCGGACCGGTCCGGGTACTATAGCCCGCCCGGCGCGTCGGTGTCAAGTGATGCGTGCGCGGCACAGGGTGCGGAGCAGCAAGTCGATGCAGATATAGTCACGCGGCGAAAGACCCATGAGCGAGCCGGAGACCACAACACAGTCGAGGTCGGGGCTGACGCGGCTGCCCACCATCCGTGACGTCGCACGCGTCGCCGGGGTCGGCAAGACGACCGTCTCTGACGCGCTCCGCGGTCGTGGCGAAGTCGCGCCGGCGACACGGCAGCGGGTACTGCTGGTGGCCAAGCAGCTCGGCTACCACACACATCTGGGAGCGCGCAGTCTCACCCGTCAGCAGACAGAGGTGATCGGAATCATGGTCGGTGACTTCTTCGACCCCTTCATCGGAGAGCTGACCGGCCGGCTGGAGCAACATGCCGCGGCACGCGGCTTCCGCGTGCTGCTCTCCACCGCCGGACCTGACCTACGCGAGGAGGAGCCCGCGGTGGTGAGCCTGCTCGAGCATCGCGTCGCGGCGGTCATTCTCGTCGGATTCACCGGCGATCAGCGGGTGCTGGACACCATTGGCGCGCACATGCCGGTCGTGTACCTGGGTTATCAGAGCCGATCTGGCGCATCGATCGGGATGGACGAGAAGCTGGGCGGCGATCTCGCCACAGCGCACCTGATCGATCTGGGTCACCAACGGATCGCATACGTGAGCGCCGCTCTACTGCCGCGTCACGTAGATCGCGACCGCCTCCACGGCTATCGCCGTGCGCTGAGGCGTGCCGGGATGAGCTCAGCCAAGGAGCTCGTTCTACGAGTCGGGCCCACCTCCGAAGAGCAACGGCAGGAGCTGATGCGCCGACTGCTCAGCCAGCCTCAGAGGCCAACCGCCGTCTTCGCCGCCTCGGACATCACCGCGATCGAGGTGATGTCCTGTGCCCACGATCTGAGGTTGTGGATCCCAAGAGACCTCTCGATCGTCGGCTACGACGACATCATGCTCGCGCGAACGCCGATGATCGCGCTGAGCACCATTGCACAGCCCGCGGCCGAGCTCGCTCGTCGTGCCATCGACATCGCGATTGCACTGGTGGACGACCCGGCCGCGCGTCTGCAATCGGCGCTGATAGAGCCGCAGCTGATCGTGCGCAGGACGACGGCGCCGCCGCGTTGAGCGACATCGACCGCGGCGTGGGCAGACGCGATATCGGGCGCCCAGCCTCCTCAGCCGGGCGCCCGATCCACGATGGATCAGTCTGTGTGATGCTATGACGTCAGTTTTACTTCCAGGGCCCACGGGCTCCACAGGAGCGTCCACCAGGAATAGTTGTGCCATGCGTACTTTTCGGACAACGATCCGAGACCCAATTGCACGTACAGCGGCCAGTATGGAGCTTCGCGGCCCACGGTCCCCAGCAGCTTGCTGATCATCTGCAGCCGCTGCGACGGATTGTTGACCTTGATCGATTCAGACATCAGCCTATCGACTTCGGCATTCCTGTAGTTCGCCGAATTGAGTCCCGATCCGGGCGGACTTATCTGCGACGGGGCAAGCATCGTCGACATGATGCCTTCTGGATCAGCATACACGGCACCAATGGTGTTCACAGCCAGCTTCGATTTGCCGCTGGACAATACCGCCGCCTGTTCGGCAGCTGGCACCTCGTGGACCTTTGCCACAATTCCAATCTTTGCCAGGTCTGCGGAAAAGACTTCCGCACACGACACGGAAGCGGATTCGACTTGTTCGACGTCGATTTCGGTCGAAAATCCATGCGGGTAGCCAGACTTGGCAAGTTCCTGCTTCGCCTTGGCGAGGTTGAATTCATATTTGGGCAACGCATTCAGCGCTTCATCGACCTGGCTTTGTGCGCCAAAATTGACAAAGAGGCTGGAGGGTATGATCGACGAGCTTTCAACCGCTTCGCCGTGCGGGAAAAGCGCGTGAATCATACCTTTGACGTTTGTCGCATATGCGAGCGCACGGCGTACATGCTCATCGTTGAATGGCGGCAGCGTTGTATTCGCGGATATGAATTTGATTGATGTGCCGGGTGTCTTCAGCTGGCGCACGCCGGGAATGTTCGCAAATACCTGTGGCGCCTCATAGAAGCCGACCCCATCGATCGCTCCTGAACGCAACGCCAACGCCATGGCGGCTTCGCTCTTGAAGAGAGTGAAAGTGACCTTTTCCGCAGGTGGCCGCGCCCCTGTCCAGTATGGATTGCGCGACAGTTCGACGCTGGCTTCCGGCTTGTAGCTGTCGAGCTTCCATGGTCCGGTGCCAATCAGCATGTGCCCTGGCGTACCGAGCGCTTTTTCACCGATCTTTTCGGCCGCCGCCTTCTCGATTACCTCGCCGCTGAACGCTATGACATCTTGGATCACCGCGCTTGGCTGCTTGAGCTTGACAATGACCGTCGAGGGCCCTCGCGTCGTGATCGAAGACACGTCAGACCAGTACGTTTTGTCCCACGCTTCCTTGGCGTAGAGGTTGCGGTTGAGCGAAAAGGCCACATCAGCAGACGTCATCGGCTTTCCATCGGAGAACTTGACGGACTTCAAGTGGTAGACGTAGGTGGTCGGGTTCGGATTTTCAACAGAGCTGGCGAGCCCTGGCTTCACTTTTCCATCTGCTTCGAATTCCATCAAATTATTCACGGCCAGCGACTCGACGATGAGCATCTCGCCCTGGACGTTCCTGTTCCAGTCGAGCACGCCGGGGAAGTCCGTCACCCCCCACCGTAGTTCGTGGTAAGGCTTCGACAAGCCTGCGTTGGACGCGGTGCTCGATGCGCCTTTGCCCCCACCACATGCTGCTACGACCACCGCAAGCACAAGCGCGACGACCGCATACAAATACTTTCTCATTGCACTCCCTTTCATTGCACGCCTCCCAATGGATGGCTCATGTGCAGTGGCCATGAGCTCGTAGGTACGGTTCCCCCGCGACCACCACGAATCCGCGCCGCGCCGCCCGCACGGGGTCCAGCCACTCCTCGGCGGCGCCCTTGCCATATGGGGTGCGGTTGAGCAGGGTTGGCCACGGCCCTGCGCCCTCGGGGCGGTACACGTTCGCCCGCAGCGTCACACCATCACGCATCTGCGCCGGAACGTCGAATGCCACCGAGACGCCCCTGGCAGGGCCCGTCCCTTCTTCCTCCATCCTCAGATCCTCCCTCCAGGCTGCACGCACGACAAAAGCTAAACGCATGTTCAGCCTAGCTTCAAGCTGAACGACTGTCAAGGGATAGCTTTTTGAGCAGCTATCTGGATCGGCGCCCAAGGAGCCTTTGAATCTTGTTCGGCCAGGAGCTCGCGCGCATGGAAGCCGCCTCAGGCCACCTCGCCCACATGATCGAGCGCTGGCGCACAGAGAAGCCAGCGTGATCGCTTGCATCCTGCGCGCTGCCCAGCACCTCGAACACGAAACACACGCGGCCCATCCGCATACGGGCTCAACAATCGTGAATTCGACGTGCTCTCCGCCCTGCGCCGCGGCGGACTCCATGCGCCCCCAGCCCTTCGGCACTCAGGCGCGAGGTTCTGCTCATTTCAGGCGGGCTGACGAAACTGCTCTAGCCCCTCGGGCTGGCCAGCCTGATCACCTGCCAGCAGGATCCCGATGACGGTCGCGTCGTACAGGTCGCTCCGCTGCGGCAGCGTCGCTCATGAGCGCCCTTTCGGTGGGCACCTCTCTCTGAGGCGACCGAATCAGGCGTCTTCGCTGCCGCGCGCACTGAGCCTGATCGCACACGGAAGCCGCGCAAACCCCCGAGTGTTGCCTGCCTGTGTCCGCTCCGGCTCACCACACAACTCGAATGCCTCCACCCTGGCCAGGAAGCGTGAGAGCGCGATCCTCGCCTCTGGCCGCGCAAGCGGCGCTCCGAGGCAGAAGTGGATGCCCTCGCCAAACGCAAGCGTACGCTTGACCTCGCGTTCGAAATCGAGCACGTCAGGATCCGGGAATCGTCGCTCGTCACGATTCGCCGATCCATGCACGAGCACGATCCGAGCTCCAGCAGGGATCTCGGTGTCATGCAGCCTCACCGCCCGCGTCGTCGAGCGCGCGAGATGCTGCACCGGCGATTCATAGCGCAGGAGCTCCTCGACCGCCCGCGGCATCAGCTGCGGGCGGTCGCGCAGGAGCTCGGCCTTCTCAGGCTGATGAGAGAGGATGTGGAACGAGTTGGAGAGGAGGCTCGCTGTCGTCTCGATGCCCGCCAGGAAGAGCAGGTTGCAGATGCTGATCGCCTCCTCGAAGGACACGGTCGCGCTGTGGTCCGCCGCCGCGATCTCGCTGAGCACGTCGTTTCGAGGCCTTCGCAGCCGATCGGACATCAGATCGCCGAAGTACCCGCGCAGCTCCCGCGCGGCGGCGCGGGTGCGCTCGGGGACGCGCAGCTCGCCGGATTCGCGGTAGGCGAACTCCAGCGCAAGGGTCGAGAGATCTCGCCGATCCTCGGATGGGAAGCCCAGCAGCATCGAGATCACGGCTACGGGAAGTTGCCAGGCGAAGTCAGCCGCCAGATCGGCGGTCTCGTGCTCTAGCAGCTCATCGAGCAGCGTATCGGCGAGAGCCGTCATCTCGGCCTCCCGACGCAGGATCGCGCTGGGAGCGAAGTGCTTGCGCACCACATCACGCAGCTCGTCATGCCTCGGGGGATCGAGGTCGATGATGCTGCCGGGCCCGAGGACGTCGACGAAGTCGTCAAGATCCACGCCTGGAACCGTGGCAAAGGTCTCCCAGTCGCGCGAGGCAGCCTGGACGTCCTCGAATCGCGTCAACGCCCAGATCTCGCGTGCGGGGTTGTGATAGACGGGAAACTCGTCCCGCAGCACGCGATATAGCGGATAGGGGTCGCGCAGTGATTCGAAGTCCAGCGGGTCGTACACCACATCTGTGATCATCAGCCTTCTCCTCGAGCTCCAGTCACGGCACCGACCGAGTGCCTCAACTCGTCGAGACCTTCCTCGACCTTCACGAAGGCGCCAGCCATGCTCGCCATCAGCGCCTCATCCTCGCGGAAGTAATTCCACGGGATCTCGATGGAGCGCGCGACCTTCAGCTCGCACGCCGGCAGCTCGACGGTCGTCGGGTCGTATCCCGCCCTGCGGATCGTCTCGGTCCACATCACGCGCGGCCCATCCCAGTTGGGGCTCAGCCGCGGCGACTTGTGCAGGGACTTCTCGACATAGGTGACTGCCGGCACCCCCTCGGCTTGCAACGCCTTGACGTATGCCTCGCGTGAGACGCCGGCGTGGTCCTCGTCGAAATTGAGCGTGAGCATGTGGAAGACGCACTCGTCCTCTGGAGGGCTCTCCGGCGTGTGCACTGATTGCACTCCAGCAAACCGACGCTTGAACAGTTCCACGTTGCGACGACGCGCCGCATTCTCGGCATCGAGCTTCGACAGGCCCTCGAGCGCGAGCAACGCGCTCACCAGATTGGGCCGATAGGTGTAGATGAGGGAGTCGATTGCCGGCCGTAGTCGCTCCGGAAAGCCCGGCTCGGTCGCGCGACCGGCCATCTCGCTGCGACCCGCATGCTGGCAGCTCACGACCGCGTTCCAGTAGACGTCGGCCTCTCGAGTCACCATGTACCCGCCTTCGGTGGTGGCCAGAGGCTTGACGCCGTTGATGGAGAAGCCACTCGCATGCCCAAAGCCGCCCACGCGCACTCCGCGGTGACGAGCTCCATGGGCCTGGCTGCCGTCCTCTATCACCTTCAGTCCGTGTCGCTCCGCAAAGGCCATGATCGCCGTCATGTTCGCGGGCTGGCCGTATATGTGAGGAACCAGGATGGCGCGGGTTCGTGGCGTGAGCGCTTGGCCGAGCTGCTCGGGGTCCAGCAGCCCGGTGTCAGGCAACACATCGGCAAATGTGGGCACCGCATTGTTGTGCAGGATGCAGGAGACTGATGCGCCCCATGAGTAGGGCGAGGTGATGACCTCATCCCCGCCAGTCAACTCGAGCCCGACCAGCGCCGACTGCAGCGCACCGTGGCCAGAGTTCGCACCCAGCGCGTGCTCGACCCCATGGAACGCGGCAAGCCGCTCCTCCAGCTCGCGAATCACCGGATGATCCTTGCTGAGCCCCTGCATCGGACCGCGATCGAGCGTCTGCGCGATGCGATCGAACACAGCAGGATCCAGCTCGGGGTACTTCGGCGCGCTCAGCGTATGGGCCGGTGAACCGCCCAGCACTGCAAGCTTACTTGACATTGATTTCACTCCAGTGGCGGTTGTTTGTGCGCGGTGGACGCTGGCTCTCGCATCTGCCGCGCGGCAGGCGCTGACCATCACACCCCCAGCGCAAGAGTCAGACCAGCAGTTGACCTCCGTCGATCACGATCGTCTGACCGGTGATGTAGGAGGCCTCCTCCGAGGCCAGGAACGCGATCACAGCCGCAATCTCCTCGGGCTGCCCGAGCCGCCCGATCGGAATGTGATCGGAGATCAGCTCGTGCAGGAGGTCTGCGCTTGCTCGCCCCTCGCGTGCCGCCACGCCCTCGCGGCCCTCCCGGTTCATCCTGGTGTCGATCTCGCCCGGCGCAACGGCGTTGACCGATATGCCCCGGGGGGCGTACTCGATCGCAAGCGCCTGCACCAGACCCGAGATTGCCGCCTTGCTTGCGCTGTAGGCGGCCGTCCCCGGCTCGCCACGCACACCCGCGGCCGAGGAGTTGGCGATAAGGCGTCCGCCTCTGCCCTCCCTGCCCATGTGGCGCAGTGCCATCTGCCATGTGCGCATCACACCCAGCAGGTTCACATCGACGACGCGGCTCCACTGCTCCGGATCGACCTCCTCGTAGGCTTCGACCAAGCCAACGCCGGCGTTGGCAACGCAGATGTCGATTCCCCCACTCGTGGCCGCCGCCTGCGCGATCGCGTCAGCCAGCTCGCCCGGCGCGCTCACATCGCAGCTCAGCGCGCGCACCTTGGGGCTCAGGCCATCCTCCGGCTTGGATCTGGACAGCGCGAACACCTCCGCGCCGGCAGCGGCGAAGAGGTTTGCCGTTGCCAGCCCTATGCCGCGACTCGCGCCGGTCACGACCGCTGTCTGTCCCGAGAACGACCACTTGATGCTGCTCATGCGCCAGCCCCCGGTACAGCCGGGACAGTGACCGCGCGATTCGTGCGCAGAGACTCCGTCGCCGCTTCCGCAAGTGCGTATGACGCAAGCGCGTCACGTCCCTGAGCCTCGGGGGGCGTTTCAGCCAGGATCGAGCTTGCGAAATGCTCGATCTCGCCTATGAAGCCGGCGCTGAAGCGCTTGCGGAAATCCACCGGGTACCCGACGCGCTGCTGCCCGTCGGCGACCGAGATCACGTCGGTCGAGCGAGCGCCGTATCCGATCCGGATCGCGCCGCCCTGCCCCAGCACCTCGGTGTAACAGTCATACCCGTGGCTCGAGAGCATGGTCCCGTCAAGTGACCCGATCGCGCCACCCGCGAACCGCAGCTGCACACAGAGAACCTGAGCATCGCCAACCTCTCGCAGCTCAGGCTGCGTCGGAGTTGCACCCCACGCGTTCACCTCGACGACCTCTCCCACCATCCAGCGCGCGACATCGAACTCGTGCACCATCACGTCCTGGAAGAAGTTGCCGACCTGATCGATGTAAGCGAGATCGGTGTAGAGGATTTTCTCGCGTTGACCGGCCCTGAAGAAGTAGACATCGCCGATCTCACCGGCCTTGATCCGATCGCGAGCCTCGCGCCAGTCGGGGTCGAAGCGGCGCACGAAACCGACCTGCAGGTGAATCCCGCTCTGCTCGGCGACCTCGACCGCGCGTGCGCTGCTCTGCATGTCAAGCCCCAATGGCTTCTCACAGAACACGTGCTTGCCAGCACGAGCAGCTTGCTCGATCATCTCCGGATGCAGAGGCGTCGGCGTCGCCAACACCAGGCCGTCGATCGTGTCGTCAGCCAGCAGCTCAGCGTAGCCCGTCCGCGGCGCGCCAAAGCGCTCGCTGAACTCGCTGGCAACCGTGTCGTTGGCGTCCACGAGCGCAGCCAGCTCCGCATTGGCAAGGCAGCTGGCGACGGTCTCGGCATGGCGACGGCCCGCCACACCAAGCCCCACCACGCCCAGCCTCGCTCGCTTTCGACTCATACGCTCACCATTCCTTTGCTTTGAAGATCCAGAGATATAATGACATTATCACACACATTTATTTGGGAGGATGAGCTACACTGGCTGAGTCCTTGCCGGATGGTAAATGCTGATTTCGGCATTACTCGGTTGCTCCGCTGGGGCTCGCCACAGGCCTCAGGTAAGTGCCTGTGCGCCACGGCGAGGCTTGGATAGCCCTCCGATGCCGGCGCTGGCGGCAAGTGTGGTGTCGTGTGGCAGGACGTGGCAGCGTGCCATGTGTCCTGGTGCGATTTGAACGGGCGGTGGTGTCTCGCTTGTGCAGATGTCGGTGGCGAATGCGCAGCGATGCCTGAATGGGCAGCCTGGCATCTCGATGGAGGGCGGCGCCGGCGGTACGACACCGTTGGCGCGGTCCCGCATGCGTCGTCCGCCTGGGTGCGCGCGGATCAGAGTCGAGGTGTACCCGTGACGTGGCCTTGCGAACACCTCTGTCGTCGGACCGATCTCCACCAGCCGGCCCCTGTACATGATCGCGACGCGCTCGCAGAGCTGCGCGACGGTCGCGAGCTGGTGTGAGACGAAGATCAGCGTCAGCCCAAGCTCGGCTTGCAGTCTTGCGAATAGTCTGATCACCTGCGCCTGCACAGAGACGTCGAGCGCGCTGACGGCCTCATCGGCAATCAGGATCTCCGGCTGCGCCGCCAGCGAGCGTGCGATCGCCACGCGCTGCCGCTGTCCACCGGAGAGCGCCTGGGGACGCCGTTCGGCAAGCGCGGGGGTGAGGCCGACCTGGCCCATCAGCTCCTCCAGACGTGCGGCGGCTTGGCCCTTCTCAACCAGGCCATGCACAAGCGCCGGTTCGATGATCGCATCGCCGATCCGCAGCGCGCTGTTCAGCGAGCTGTAGGGATCCTGGTAGATCAGCTGGATCCGACGCCTGATCGAGGGCAGCTCTTTGCGTGAGACCCGCAGAATGTCCTGGCCGCGAAACCTGATGCTGCCGGCGTCGGGCTCGACCAGCCGCACCAGGCTATGCGCGAGCGTCGTCTTGCCGCTACCCGACTCTCCCACGATCGCCAACGCTTCGCGAGGCAGGACCGAGAGAGACACATCGTCAAGCGCAAGCGTGCGAACCCCAGGGCGCCGCAGCACACGATCAATGGTCGATCGCCGCCCGAACTCCTTGCGAAGCCCATCTATCTCGATCACCGGCTCGGTCTCCGCGCCAGCCCCAGCCGACGCTCCGGCCGCTGTCCCAAGAGCGGCGGTAGGCGTGACCTCGCTCATCGCTCAGAGCCCCCCGGCGTCGGCTGCTGGGCTGTGAGCGCCGGCGTACGCAGCTTCGAGAACGGGCATGCGCAGGCGGTCAGAGTCTCGATCTCCATCTCGACGGTGGCACATGCGCTTCTCGCCTCCGGACAACGCGGCGCGAAGGGACATCCAGGCTCGAGCGTCGCCAGATCGGGAGGCTGACCGACGATCACAGCCGGCAGCGAACGGGCATCGATCTGTGGCATCGCCGCGATCAGGCCGCGCGTGTAGGGATGGCGCGGCGAGCCCGCGATCTCGTCGACCGTCCCGCGCTCCATCACATAGCCCGCATACATCACCACCACCTCATCGCAGACCTCTTCGATCACGCCAAGGTCGTGCGTCACGAGGACGATCGCCATTCCCGACTCGTCCTGCAAGCGCAAGAGCAGCTGCAGGATCTGCTCCTGGGTGGTCACATCCAACGCCGTCGTGGGCTCATCTGCGAGCAGCACCCGTGGACGGCACGCGATCGCCATCGCAATCATCACACGCTGACGCATGCCGCCGCTGAGCTCGTGCGGATAGGAAGCTATCCTCCGCGCAGGGTCCGTTATCCCGACACGATCGAGCAACTCGATTGCCTCGGCGTGCGCTGCCTTGCGCGTGTAATCGAGCTTCACGCGCAGCACCTCGCTCATCTGGGCCCCGATGGTCTTGACCGGGTTCAGGCTCGTAGCCGGGTCCTGGAAGATCATCGAGAGCTTGTCGCCACGCAGCGCTGCCAGCTCCTGCTCGGACCGATAGGCGATCCCTTCCAACTGCACAGAGCCCGCCACCACCCTGCCAGGCGGCGGCACCAGCCCACAGAGTGCACGCAACGTGATGCTCTTGCCGCAGCCAGATTCACCGACGATCCCGAGCGTGCCCCCAGCGGGCACGCTGAAGCGAACGTTGGTGGCTGCGTGCACGGTGCCCTCTTCACTTGGAAACTCGACACGCAGACCATCGACCGCAAGCACCGGATCAACGGTCGGCTCCGTGGTGGCCTGCACCTCGAGTCCGCTGAGCCCGCTCATCCGGTGCGCACCCGCAGCCGCTCGGCCAAGCCCTCGCCTGTGAGGCTCAAGCCGATGCCGACGATCACGATGAATAGACCAGGCAGCGTCGAGATCCACCACGACGTCAGCAGATAGGACTGGCCGTCGGCGATGATCGCCCCCCACTCCGGCGTGGGCGGCTGAACACCCAGCCCAAGATAGGAGAGCGCCGCCAACGTCAAGATGTTGCCGAGCATGCATGAGGGCACATACACCAGATTCGGCCGGATCAAATGTGGCAACGCATGCTTGAACAGCGCCCTCCGGCTGGAAAAACCCAGCGTACGCGCAGCCATCATGAACTGCTGCTCGCGCAGCACCAGCAGCTCGCCGCGCGTCAGCCTCGCAAAGAAAGGCACGCTGGCAATCGTCAAGCCCAGAAACGCGCCCGTCAAGCCGACGCCGAAGATCGTCACGAAGGCAACTATCAAGACGATGAATGGAAAGGCCAGCAGCGCGTCGATCACCCGCATGATGACCGCATCGACCCAGCCACCGAAGAAGCCCGCGATCAGACCAACCAGCATCCCGATCACCAGCGGCGCCAGGGTGGTCACCAAGCCCACCTCCAGATCGAGCCCGCTCGCATAGACCGTTCGCATGAACACATCGCGTCCCAGCGCGTCAGTGCCGAACAGATGCGAGAGAGACGGCGATTCCTGCGGGCTCAGAAGATTTACCGTGTCAGGGTGTCCAAGATGACCGACCCTCACGACCACCGTCGCCAGAACGACCAAGGCGACGATCGTGACACCGATCCACAAGCCAAGCCCCTTGCGTCGCTTCTTCGCGGCCCCGGCGACTAGCGTGCTCCCAAGGTCTATCTCCGGCAAGCTGCCGACCGCCGTGCTCATAGTCGCACTCGCGGATCGATCGCTGCGTAGGCCAGGTCTGTCAGGAGGTTGATCACGACGACTCCAAACGCCATGACCACTGCCAGCCCCTGAATCATCGGGAAATCACGTGCCGACACCGATGACACCAGCAGCGGACCAAGGCCAGGAATCGCAAAGACGTTTTCGACCACGATCGTCCAACTCAGCAGAGCGCCAACCGTCAATCCCACGAGGGTCACCGTCGAGATCGACGCATTGCGCAGGACGTGACGGAACAGCACGCGACGCTCCGTGAACCCACGCGCACGCGCGGCCTCCACGAACCCCTTCTCCAGCGTCTGGATCACGCTCGCACGCAGCGAGCGCAGGAACAATGGTGCCATCACCAAGCCGAGTGCAAGCGCCGGCAACGTGAGACTGCGGATCGCGCCCACAAACCCTCCTTCATAGCCGCCGGTCGGCAGTACGCCGAGCACCAACCCGAAGATCAGAGCCAGCAGCAACCCAAGCCAGAAGCTCGGCATCACAAAGAACGCCATGCCAACGACCCGGATCGTATGGTCGACGGGGCGATCCCGCTTCACCGCCGCAAGGATCCCCAGCGGAATCGTGAGGATGAGGCTCACCACGAGGCTGTAGAGCATCAGCAGGACCGTGACACCGGCCTTCGATCGGATCACGCCACCCACCGACTGATGCAGAGCCAGCGATTCCCCGAAATTGAGCCTCACGGCGCCAGTCAAGAACGTCCAGAACTGTCCCACCAATGGCCTGTCCAGACCGAGCTGGCGCCGCAAAGCGTCCACCTGCGCCACCGGCGCCTTGGGACCCAGCTGAATACGAGCCGGGTCCCCAGGGACCAGATGGATCAGCAGGAAGCTTGCCAGCGTGATGAAGAACAGCACAGGTATCGCTTGCAACAGTCGTATGCCGACATACTTCAGCATCGTGCTACACGCATCCCCCGCACCACGGCAGGGACATATCCGCCGATTCCTTCCGCACCGCCCTTGTCACTGTGCCAGCCACGCTTCCCTCATGTGGAAATAGGAGTTTGGCGGGTATGTGTAGCCGCGCAAGGAGCCGCTTACCAGATTGATCTGAGGCACGAAGGCAATCGGCAGATACTGCGCTTCTTCCCAGTAGACCAGGCGCTGGAGCTCGGGGAAGAGCTTCGCCCTGCGCGCGTTGTCCAGCGTTGCGCTCGCTTCTTCGATCAGCTTGGCACCTCGGGGCGAGTTGATCTTGAAGGTCGGGACCTTGCCGCCGGCAAACTCAGCCGCCGTCAGGTCCGGTTCGTACTGTTCTGAGACCAGGAATTCAGGCGTCCATAGGAACATGTCATATGAATGCTTGGTCTCTTCTGCCCCAAACGTCGTGGGCGGCAGCGCCCTGATGCTCACGTGCACGCCGATCTGCGCCCACGAACTCTGCAGAATCGAGGCTATCAGCGCCGAGGTCGGATCCCCGCTGTAGATCATCAAAGACATGTTGAAGCCGTGTGGCACAGGCGAGCCCTTCATCAATTCCTTTGCCTTCGCGATGTCATACGGGAACGATGGAACGCTGGGGTCGTAGTATTTGAATAGGTCGTTTGTGACATTGTTGGCCGGAGTGCCAAGGCCCTTGAAGACGTTCTTGATGATCGCTTCGCGAGGCGTGGCGTAGTTGAGAGCCTTGCGGACGTTCAAGTTCGTGAAGGGGGCCTTCAGGCTGTTGAACTCCGCCAGGGACTCGCTCAGGATCGGCTCGATCAGCAGCCTGTTCCCGTTCGCCGATTTCTGCAGCGAGCCGGCCTGCGAGAACGGAACGCTCAGATCGATGGTGGCCGAGCCAGACTGCACCGCGAGGATGCGCGCATTGCTTTCGATCACCTGATTCCACGTCAGTTCGTTCAGGTAGGGCTGGCCGCTGCGCCAGTAGTGTGGGTTGCGAGTCATCACCATGTTGGTGAAGCCCGGCGCGGCGCTCGTCAGCATGAACGGCCCGGTGCCCACCGGGTGCAGCGCGAACACTTTCTCGTTCTCATGCTCCACCACATTCTTCGGCACGATGGCCAACTGCGCAAAGCCGAAGTCGCTCAGGAACGGTGCTTCGACGTGCTTCAGCTGTATCTGCACCGTCATCGGCCCGATCAGCGAGACCTTCTTGACCACGGGCAAGAAGAACACGCTGAAGCTCGCGATCGGCAGCTTCTGGCGTTCGATCGAATAGACGACGTCTTCGCCTGTCAGCGGTTCGCCGTTGGAGAACTTGACCCCTTCGCGGATATGGAAGGTGTATGTCAGCCCGCTCGGGCTAATCGTCCATGACGTCGCCAGATCGGGATGCACCTCTGTGCTGCCCGGCACGGTTTCGACCAGCCCTTCGGAGATCTGAAGCGAGACGTCCGCGCTGATGGTCGAGGCCAGCGCCACAGGATCCAGCGAAGACGGAGCTTCGGTCATATCAATGACCGCTTTGCCCCCTCGCACCGGCGTGCCACCAGGCGTCCCACCGGTGTAGAAGCTTGCTTTGGCGCCGCTGCCCGTGCGCGTCACAGTCGAACTTCCGCAGCCCGCACAGAGCAGCGCGATGACGATACCTGCGACCGCCAAAACGCCGATCCGGCGTCGCATACCCACAGCAATGACCTTGAGCACTTTTTCCCCTTTGCCTTGCTCGAAAGCTACCCTACTCCCAATCTAGTTATCTAATCACTAGATGCCTAGCTTGTCAAGCCCCCGCCACTTGGAGCGTGCAGGACCCACCCAGGATCCGCCCGCGCGCATGACTGCGCCGCTTTCCCGAGGCCATTACAAGCGGCCGGGCGCCAATCCTCGGCGAGTTCGTGCGCTCGTCAGCGCGCCGACTGTCTGGGCGACTGCGTGCCGGCGCTCAGCGCGCCAGCACGTGGACGGCGACTGCCGCCGGCTCCGTGCCCAGAAACCCGCCGGCGTTCTCCGCCAGCGCAATCCGTGCGCCCTGCACCTGGCGCTGCCCCGCGTGGCCGCGCAACTGCTCGACCAACTCAACGACCTGCGCGCACCCGGTCGCCCCAACCGGATGGCCCTTGCTCAGCAGCCCACCGCTGACGTTCACCGGCACGCGCCCTCCAAGCTCGGTGGCGCCGGTGCGCAACAGCGCCGCCCCCTCACCCGGAGCCGCAAGCCCGATCTCCTCATAGACGATCAGCTCGGCGGGCGCGGCGGCATCGTGCACCTCCACGACATCCAAGTCCCCCGGTCCGACGCCGGCAAGCTCATAGGCACGAGCCGCGGCACGCGCGGCCGCCGGCTCAGAGGACTCGAACCGGCCGCTCATCAGCACCGACGCGAGTACCCGCACCGTATCGGCACCGCAGCTGCGCGCATAGTCCTCCGAGCAGAGCAGGACGGCGGCGGCGCCGTCACCGAGCGGCGAGCACATCAGCAGCGTGAGCGGCGTGGCGATCTCGCGCGAGTCGAGCACCTGCTCCACGGTGACGAGATCACGGTACTGCGCCTTCGGGTTGAGCGAGCCGTGGCGGTGGTTCTTCACGGCCACGCGCGCGAAGTCCTCTGGGGCGGCGTCGCTGCGTTCCATGTACTCGCGCGCGAGGTATGCGTAGATGTCCATGAAGAACGAGCGCGGCCGGCCTGGATCGGCGCCTGGCGGCACCACTCGGCGCGCCAGCTCCTCCCGCAGCTCCAGATCGACCGCTGTGCCGATCGCCTCGAAGGAGCGCAGCTTGTCCGGATGCGTGAGCTTCTCCGCCCCCACCGCGAGCGCAACGTCGACCTGCCCCGCGGCGACGGCCAGCCAGGCCAGGTGCAATGCGCTCGAAGACGACGCGCACGCATTCTCCACGCTTACCAGCGGCAAGCCCAGCAGCCCGCTCTCGCGCAGGCTCGCCTGCGCGCGGATCATCTCCTGGCCGGTGATCAACCCAGCGATGGCGTTGCCGAAGAAGGCCATCCCGACGTCCGCGACGGGCGCGCCTGCATCGGTGAGCGCCGCGGCGACGGCCTCCTCGGCCAGCGAGCGCAAGGAGCGCTCCGCGAACTTTCGAAACGGCGTCATCCCGACGCCTGCGACCACTACGTTGCGCACGGCAGGCTCAGTTGCACTTCAGAGTGATGCCGCCGTCGACCGCGAGCGCCACGCCGGTGACGTAGCGCGCCTCGTCGGAAGCAAGGAACAGAGCAGCGTGCGCGACGTCCCAGGCGTCGCCCATGTGCCCCATCGGGACCTGTGCGTCGCGGGCCTTCCACAGCGCCTCCACGTCGCCTGCGTCATAGCTATCGGCAAGCGCGTCGACGGCGGCGGCGACCATTGGCGTCTTCATCAGCCCGGGCAGGATCGCGTTCACGCGGATGCGCTTGGAGGCGTAGTCGACCGCGGTCGTCGCGGTGAGGTGGTTCATCGCCGCCTTGGTGGTGTAGTAGCCGGCATAGGCAACGCCAGAGTGGCGGATGGAGGCGATCGAGCTGATGTTCACGATCGCGCCGCCGCCCTGGCGCTCCATGATCGGGATCGCGTACTTCATCGCCAGGAAGCAACTCTTGAGGTTGACCTGAAAGATCCGGTCCCAGCGCTGCTCGGAGAGCTCCACCACGTCGCCCACCTCGACTATCCCGACGTTGTTGTCGAGCACGTCGAGGCGGCCGAAGCGCTCGACGCAGTCCGCCATCACGAGCTCCACCTCGGCAGCCTTGGAAGCATCCGCCTGCACTGCCTCCGCCTGGCCGCCCTCGCCGCGGATGATCTCGGCGGTCTCCTGTGCGGCGCTCTCGTTGATGTCGACGCAGAGCACGCGCGCGCCCTCGCGCGCGAACAGCACCGCCGCGGCCTTGCCGTTGCCCCAACCCGGGCCGATCGAACCGGCGCCGATCACCACGGCCGCCTTGCCATCGAGCCGCGCGCTCACTGCGCTGTCCCCTGCTCGCGTCGAGCGTCCTGCTCGCGCAGTTGCCTCTTGAGCACCTTGCCGTAGTTGCTCTTGGGCAGCGAGGACACGAACACGTAGTCCTTCGGGCGCTTGAAGCGCGCGATCCGCTCCAGACAGAGGCGATCGAGGTCCTCCTGGCTCGCCTCGCCGGCAACGTAAGCGACGACGACCTCTCCCCAATCCGGGTCGGGCCGGCCGATCACCGAGACCTCCACCACGTCCGGATGGGTCATCAGCACCTCCTCGACTTCGCGCGGGTAGATGTTCGTACCGCCCGAGATGATCAGATCCTTCGAGCGGTCCATCAACGTCAGATAGCCCTCCTCGTCGAAGACGCCGACATCGCCGGTGTGCAGCCAGCCGCCACGCAACGTTGCGGCGCTTGCGTCCGGATCGCGCCAGTAGCCGGGCATCACCGTCTCGCCGCGCACGAGCACCTCGCCAGGCTCTCCCACAGGTAGGCGCACCTCGTGCTCGCCGGCGACGATGACCTCGACCACGGAGCGCGCGGTACCGGCGGAGGCCAGCCGCTCCCGCCAGCGCGGGTGCTCCCGGTTTGCGAGGTCCTGACGCGAGAGCGCGGTGATCGTCATCGGCGACTCACCCTGGCCGTAGACCTGCGCGAGGCACGGCCCCAACCGCTCCAGCGCCCGCACCGTGTCCGCGGCGTGCATCGGCGCGCCGCCCCACACGATCGACCGGATCGCCGCCGTCTCGATCTCCTGCGGCGCGTCGAGCAGCCGTCGCACCATCGTCGGCGCCGCGAAGAACGAGACTCGGTCCCACACTCGCAGCAGGCCGATCGTCTCGATGACATCGAAGCCGCCCGACTCGGGAATCACGTTCACGCCCATCTGACAGACGTGTGGAAGGCACAGCAACCCGGATCCATGGCTGAGCGGCGCGCAATGCAGGAACGCGTCGCCGGCCGCGGTCGGATCCACGTCGACGAGGTGGGCGAGACTCGAAGCGATCAGGTTGCTGTGCGTGAGCATCGCCCCCTTGGGCTGGCCCGTCGTGCCCGAGGTGTAGAAGAGCCATGCGACGTCCGCACCCTCACGCGCATGCAATGCCAGGGGCTCGAACGCAGCCAGGCGATCGTGCTCGGAGCTCTCGAAGCAGATGAGCGCCCGCACGCCCGGCAGCTCCAGGCCGCCGAGCGCGGCCTGGAGCTCCGGGGAGCAGAACACCGCGCGCGCGCCCGCATGCTCCACGATCCATCCGATCTCCGTCTCATGCAGCTTCGCGTTGATGGGAACCGCGACCAGTCCGGCCCACCAGATCGCGAACAGCGCCTCGATGTAGGAGGGGTGATTCTTGGCCGCGATCGCCACGCGATCGCCGGGCTCCAGCCCATGCTCGCTCCGCAAGGCGCTCGCCAGCCCTGCGGACCGACGCGCCAGCTGCTCGTAGCTGGCGAGAACTGACTCGCCCAGCGCCACCGCCGGCAGCTCGCCGCGCGTGAGTGCGGCCCTCTTCAACCAGGACGCGACGTTCATCTGTCCAACCTCCTCATCCGGCCGCCGCTGCGTGAGAGTCGCCAAATAGCGGCGTGGCGCGTGCACGGAAGGCCGCGAGCCCGGCCTGGGCATCGGGCCCGGAGACATGCTTCAGGAACAGGTCGAGCTCCCGCCGCAGCCGGGATTCCATATCCACGCCGTGCTCGTCGGCGAGCATCGCCTTCACCGTGCGCAGCGTTTCGAGTCCGCGGCTGCAAAGACGCGCGAGGATCCTGTCGAGCTCCTGCTCCAGACGCTCCGGCGGCACCGCCAGCGTCGCCAGGCCCGATTCGGCGGCTTGCGCTCCCGAGACCAGCTCGCCGGTGAAGAGCAGGTAGCGGGCGAAGAGCGGGCTGGCCGTCTGCGGAAGCCTCACCGAGCTCCCTGCGCCCGGCACGAGCCCGTACTGAACGTGGCGATCTCCGATGCGAGCGTCGGTGGAGGCCAGCACGATGTCGCACGCGAGCAGCAGCTCGCATCCGCCCGCGACGGCATATCCCTCGATCACGGCGAGATTCACCCATGGAGCGCATTCGAGCCGCGTGAGCACGCTCCCAAGGCGCTCCACGAACGCGCGCATCTCGCTCGAATCGTCAATCAGGTCAGGCAGCGCACTCAGATTCGCACCTGAGCAGAACGTCCCGCCCGCACCCCGCAGCGCGAGCACCTTGACGCCCTCCTGCTGAGCGATTTCGAGCATCCTCTCCAGGCCGGCGAGCACGTCGAGGTCGATCGCGTTGCGGGTTGCTGGGCGGTCGATGCTCGCCCGCAGCACATCGCCATCCACCTGCAGGGACACGGCTGGCCTATCGCTCACGCCTGCGCCTCCCGCGCGCGCCACTGCTCGCGCAGCACGGTGCGCTGGACCTTGCCCGACGGCGTGCGCGGAAGCTCCTCGAGGAAGCATACGTGGCGCGGGTACAGGTGCTTGGCGAGGTGCGCCCTGACGAACTCCTGCAGCTCCTTGCCAAGCTCGTCGCTGCCATCCACGCCGGGAGCGGCCACGACGAAGGCGCTCACCGCTTCCCCGCGCAGCTCGTCGGGGGTGCCGATCACAGCGACTTCAGCGACGGCGTCGTGGGCGATCAGGGCGCTCTCCACCTCGAATGGCCCGATCCGGTAGCCGGAGCTCGTGATCACGTCGTCGGCGCGGCTGGCGAAGTGGAGTAGGCCGTCCTCATCCAGGCGGGCGTCGTCTCCGGTGAGGTAGTAGCGGGGCCCATGACGGAAGCGCTCGGCGCTCCGCGCCGGATCCTCGTAGTAGCCGCGGAACCAGAACAGCGACGAGCTCTCCACGTCGATCGCCAGCTCCCCCTCCTCCTCGAAACCCAACTCCTGCCCATCATCGTCGAGAATGACGATCCGGAAGCCGGGCAGCGCGAAGCCCATCGACCCGGGGATCGGTTCCCTGTGCAGCTCGGGATGATGGGCGAAGGAGGCCACCATGCCGAGCTCGCTCTGGCCGTAGTGGTCGTGTATCTCCACGCCCAGCTCCCGCGCCGACCACGTGAGCAGCTCGGCATTCAGCGGCTCCCCTCCACTGGAGATGGCACGCAGGCGGCTGCGCTCCCGAAAGCCCTGCGGCACGCCGGCCGCACGCAGCGCGCGGTAGACGGTCGGCGCGCCTGTGAGGTTGGTCACGCCCTGCTCTAGGATCGCCGCGAACACGTCCTGCGCATCGAACGGCCGCCCTCGCATCAGGATGGTCTGGCCGAGCAGCAGGGGGCCGACGATCGCCATCCACAGCCCATACGCCCACCCGGGATCACCCATGTTCCAGTAAACGTCCTGCGCTCGCACGTCAAGGCCGTAGTGCATGTAGGAGTGCATCGAGGCAAGCGCGGACACGGGCACCTCAACCCCCTTCGGCTGCCCCGTCGTGCCCGAGGTGTAGAGCAGGAACATGAGCGCGTCGCCGGCGCGCTCCACGCCGTCGAGCGCCGGCTCCGTGGCGAGTGCCTCGGTGAAGTCGAGATCGCCCTGCTGCCGCTGCGCAGGATCGGCCGCCAGGCACATGACCGGCACCGAGTCGCCGACCTTCTCGCGGTTGCCGGTGTCGGTGATCGCCAGACGTGCGCCGCTGTGGGCGATCCGGTAACCGGCGGCGTCGGGACCAAAGGCCGTGAAGAGCGGCACGTGGACTGCGCCCGCACGCCAGATCGCAAGCAGCGCAACAACCAGCTCGGGCGACTTCGGCATCATCACGGCAACGCGATCTCCCTCTCCGATTCCCGCCTCCCGCAGTGCGCCCGCGAGGCGTCGCGACTGCTCGCGGAGCTCGCCGTAGGTGAGTCGCCGCAGGCCGTCGGGGCCGTCGAACGACAGCGCGAGCGCGTCCGCCGGATGGGCATCGCAGAGCAGGCGCGCAACGTTGACGCGCTCCCCACCGTAGAGCTGCAGCCAGCCGGCAAGCGTCGAATCGACAGTACTCACCTGATTGCCTCCTTCGTTTCGGTCTTCACTGCGAAGAGATCTCTCACGGGCGCGGCCACCTGACGCGCCTCGCCCTCCTCTGGAAAGAGCACGGTGCGCAGGCCGAGCAACTCGGAATCCGTCCAGTCGCCGTGGCGGGCAATGCTGCGCCGGATCGACCACGGGCGCATCGAGGCGACACCCCCGCCGTGGACCACGAGCACCTGTCCGGTGACATCACGCGCGGCATCGGATGCCAGCCAGGCGACGACCTGCGCCACGTGCGCGGGCCCAAGCGGGTCATACGCGCCGGTAGCAGGAAGCTCGCCAAGGCTCTCCGAGGCCATCTGCGTGCGGGCGCGTGGCGCAATCGCGTTCACCCGCACGCCATAGCGCTCGAGCTCCGTCGCAAGCGTGATCGTGAGCGCGGCGACGCCAGACTTCGCGGCGGCGTAGTTCGCCTGCCCAGCGTTGCCGTAGAGGCCGGACTCGCTCGATGTGCTCACGATCACGCGCGGTTGGCGATCGCCGACTGAGTGGCGCTCGCGCCAGTGACGCGCCGCTGCCTGCGCCAGGTAGAACGAGGCGGACAGGTTGACGGCGAGCACGAGATCCCACTCCTCGGATGAAAGGTTGAAGCTCATCCGATCGCGCAGCACGCCGGCGTTGTTGACGAGGACGTGCAGGTCTCCGTAGGCCGAGATCGCCACATCCAGTGCCTCGTGCGCGGCCACCTCGCCTTGCGCGAGATCGATTTGTGCGTGCACTGCGGAGCCGCCGGCGTCATCGATCGCCCGCACGACGTCCGAGGCGTCGAGCACGTCGATCGCGACCACGCGCGCGCCACGTCGAGCGAGCGCGAGCGCCTCTGCGCGACCGAGGCCGCGTGCGGCACCCGTCACCAGCGCAACACGTCCATCGAGCTGCAACGTCAAGCCAGCTCCTCCCTCCCAGTTTGCTGAACAGTCGTTTAGCCTATCGAACCAGGACGCCAGATGTCAACCCAGGCGAGGCCCATGCAGCCCCCTTGACACCTGTTCAGTAGGAGGTTAGGCTGAACAAGCGTTTAGTGACAATACGCATGACTGTACCCCAAAAGGGAGGGTGGAGCAGATGGACGAGCAAGAGACGCGCCTTGCGCAAGGCGTCAAGGTGGAATTCGACGTCCCCGCAGAGATGCGCGATGGCGTGACATTGCGCGCCAACGTCTACCGTCCCGAAGGCAAGGGACCCTGGCCGACCCTGCTCAACCGCACTCCCTATGGCAAGGATGGTGTCGAAGAGTGGCTCGATCCCCTGCAGGCCGCGCACCGTGGATTCATGGTCGTCGTCCAGGACACGCGCGGCCGCTTCGCCTCCGAGGGAGAGTGGATGCCATTGCGACATGAACGGGAGGACGGCTATGACACCGTCGAGTGGGCGGCCAAGCTGTCCGGCTCCAACGGTCGCGTCGGCATGTATGGCGTCAGCTATTTCGGCCACACGCAGTGGATGGCAGCGATCGAGCAGCCCCCGTCGCTTGCGGCGATCGCCCCGGCGATGACCTGGTCGGATCCGCTCGACGGCCTGTTCGCGCGCGGCGGGGCGGTCGAGCTCGGCCTCACGCCGCCCTGGACGCTGATGATGGGCGCCGCGCACCTGTTGCGCCTGCCACTCGCCGAGCAGGAGCGCAGCGAGCGTCTCGAGAGATTGATCGCCGATATCGACGCCCTGCCAAACGAGGGCTACTGGAGCCTTCCGGTCCACGACCTTGCCGTGCTGCAGCGGCACGAGTCGCCTGAGCTTGGGACGCTGCGGACGCTCGAGGACCCATCCGTGGCGGCAGGCGCGACCGTCGCCGGGCACTATGAGCGCGTGAGCGTCGCCAGCCTTCACATCGGCGGCTGGTATGACGTCCTCACCCAGAGCGTGCTTGACAGCTACATGGCGATGACCGCACTCGGCAGACCGGCGCGGCTCATCGTCGGGCCGTGGACCCACTTCTCCCCATTCGCCGACCCAATCGGCGATCTGTGCTTTGGCCTGCGCTGTGATCGGTCCGCGCCCGTGTACGGAGAGGGCGACCTGAAAGATGCGCAGCTGGCCTGGCTGCGGCGGCAGCTCGTGCCTGGTGCGCAAGCAGAGGCAGAGCAGGCGCCTGTGCAGATCTTCGTGATGGGCCGCAACGTCTGGCGCGAAGAGAGCTCATGGCCGCTGACGCGCGCACGCACCGAGCGCTGGTACCTCGGCGCCAGCGGCGATCTGAGCCGGCAGAGCCCGGCCGCCGACGCAGCGCCGACCGAGTTCACCTACGACCCGGCCGATCCGGTTCCCACGGTTGGCGGCAACACGGTGATGGTGGCCGCCTATCCGGCTGGGCCCCGCGACCAGAGCCAGATCGAGGCGCGGCCCGATGTGTGCGTGTACACCTCGCAGCCGCTGCAGAGCGACCTCGAGGTGACTGGGCCGGTGCATGTGGTGCTGCACGCAGAGAGCTCGGCGCCATCGACCGACTGGGTGGCGCGGTTGTGCGACGTTCACCCGGATGGGCGCTCCTTCAACATATGCGATGGGATCGTGCGCGTCGAGCGAGGCGCCGATGCCTGTGGGGAGATCGCGATCGACCTGTGGTCCACCAGCAACGTGTTTCTCGCCGGCCACAGGGTGCGGGTGCATGTCACGAGCAGCAGCTTCCCGCGCTGGGATCGCAATCTCAACACCGGCGACCAGCGTGAGCCGCGCTTCGAGAAGGCCCGCCAGCGGGTGCATCACGACACGCAACGTCCTTCTTGGATCGAGCTGCCGGTCATCGCCACCGCTGGGGAGTGAGACGGGCGTCGCGTTGCGCTGGGAGTAGCCGCTTGCGGCGGTGGTAAAGGTCAATGTCAAATTCACTTCATGGAGGCCACGGACGCATCATCCGATTGCACGGGGCCTGCGGGCCACGGGCAGCTCGGAGATCGAATGAGCCTGCTCGAGGTCCCGCGATCGGGCCACGGCGCGTGGGCACCACACGTTCTGAGCGCGCCGCCTTGGGCGGGTGTAGGCTAAACACTCGCACAGCGGCCCTGCAGTGGCCGCGTCCACGCACGTGCGGCACCTCGATGACCACGCCTCTGACACCACTGGAGACCAAGTTCTTCTCTGAGTACGAGCTGAAGCTCGTGCGCGGCACCTACAAGGTGATGGCTCGAGTGGGCACGCAGCAACTCTCGCTGCGCCGTATCGCAAAGGAGCTCGGCGTCAGTCCCGCGCTGCTCGTCTATCACTTCGGCTCCAAGGACAACCTGCTGATCGAGACGATGCACTGGGCGCTGGCGGGAAGCGTGCGGCGACTGCGGCGACAGATCGCGGGCGTCGAGGAGCCAGAGGAGGCGCTGCGCACGAGCATCGACGCGATATTCCTCGACGCCCACGCGAATCGCGACTTCTACCTCATCTATCTCGATCTCGTGCAATACGCCGTGCGCCACGAGTCCTTCACGAAGCTCGCCGCGCTGCTGCGCGAGCACATCGACGACTCGTATGCGACGGTGATCCGCCAGGGCGTGGATGCGGGCGTGTTCGAGACGCAAGACGTTGCCCTGGCCGCGCGGCAGGTCCGCGCAATCGTCGAGGGCGGCTTCGTCCAATGGCTGCAGACAGACGACTGGGAACAGACCTACGCCGCCCTACAGCGCGATAGCTATGCGGCGGCGCTGAAGCTGCTCGCGCCGTCGTAGCCGGCCCAGACGCGGGCGGCAATCTCCACCGACTCGCGCTTGAAACGGGGTGAGCGACGGTTGCCGGAGAACGCCTCGATCCGAGGAGATGCCAGCGAAACAACCACGAAAGGATCACATGAGCGGAACGTTGTCAGGCAAGCGCGCGCTGGTCACTGGCGCATCGTCAGGGATCGGGCTCGCGACGGCCAATCTGTTTGCGGAGCATGGCGCCACCGTCTTCGGCCTCGACCGGCGCTGGAGCGCCTCTCCCGAGGGGGTGGAGCGCCTCGAGGGCGACGTCTCGAGCAGCGCCGACGTGGCGCGCGCCGTCGAGCAGGCCGCCGGCGATGCTGGGCTTGACATCCTGGTCGCAAATGCGGGGATCCATCTCTCAGACACATGGCTGACGGCGGACCCGGACGCCTGGGCGCGCGTGATCGACGTCAACCTGATCGGCGTGATGCGCTGCTTCCAGGCTGCCGCGGCAAACATGATCAGCCACGAGCGAAAGGGCCGGCTGCTCGCCACGGCATCGGTCGCGGGGCTGCGCTCATTCCTTGACGCGGGGGCATACTGCGCGAGCAAGGCAGGCGTCATCTCGCTGGTCAAGTCCGCGGCGCTCGCGTTTGCGGGCAACGAGATCACGGTCAATGCGGTGGCGCCAGGGAATGTGGACACCGAGATGCAAACGGAGGCGATACGAGCCCTGGCCAGGGCACAGCAACGTGAGGAGAAGGACCTTCGCGCGGAGTCGGACGCCGAGGCTCCGCTGCGACGGATGGCTCGTCCCGAGGAGATCGCCGCGACCTTCCTGTTCCTCGCCTCCGACGCCGCTTCCTACCTCACCGGTGAAACGATCTGCGTCGACGGCGGCATGCTCCTCACCTAGAGATGTAGAGCTGCCGCTCGCTTGAGGATCGCTGCGCGAGGGGACCCGTGTGCGCGGCCGGACTCGCCAGAGGTTCAGCCCCCCGCTGCCCGGCGGTAGCGCCAGACCGCCAAGGGCGCGAACACGGCCACGATCGCCAGCGACCAGCCGACGGCGGCCCAGACATCGTTGCCTTCGGCGCCAAGCCACAGCTGGCGCATCGCGTCAACGACAATCGTGAAGGGGTTGACTTCCGCGAATGTCTTCAGGCCGGCCGGCATTGATGCGACGGGAACGAAGGCAGAGGAGACGAAGGTGAGCGGGAAGACCGCGATGAAGCCGACCGAGTTGACCGTTTCAGATGATTTCACCAGCAGCCCGATGAACGCGAGAAACCACGAGAAGGCGTAGCCAAAGAGCA
Organism: uncultured Actinomycetota bacterium; assembly: GCA_963790265.1. Classification (GTDB taxonomy): domain Bacteria; phylum Actinomycetota; class Thermoleophilia; order Solirubrobacterales; family Solirubrobacteraceae; genus Palsa-744. Next base: position 521,725 of record CAWBNT010000001.1, on the reverse strand, counting down.
GCAGCAGGCCGACGCCTGCGATCGCCTCGGGGACGCTCGTATGGAAGGTGAAGCCGATGATCACGCCCGTGATCAGAAGAATCGTGACCGAGAGCAGGTTGGTGAGCACATCCGAGAGCGTGCGGCCCCCCAACACCGCAGCGCGGGACATCGGTAGCGACCGGAAGCGGTCGATCAGTCCCTTGCGAACATCTTCGTTGAGCCCAAGCGCAGTGGCGAAGCCGCCGAAAGCGATGTTCTGGACGATGATGCCCGGGATGAGGTAGTCGACGTAGCTATAGCCAGGGGTGCTGATCGCGCCGCCGAAGACGTAGCGGAACAACAGCACGAACATAATCGGCTGGATCGTGAACCCGATCAGCATTTCGGGTGCGCGTGGCAGCCGCAGTAGGTTGCGCTCGGCAATTATCAGCGTGTCTGTGACGAGCCTCCTCATACGGCCTCCTCCTGCTCGTCGGTCTCCTCGTGCTCTTCTGCAACGCGACCCGTCAGCGCCAGGAACACGTCGTCCAGCGTCGGGCGCCGCAGCGCAAGGTCATCGACACCAAGGCCCGCCTCGCCCAGCCGCCGCACGGCCTCCATGATCGCGCCGTTGCGCTCGCGGACGCTCAGCCGCACAAGGCCATCCTCGGCGATCGGATGTCCGTCGGCCATCGAGGAGAGCGCCTGCACCGCTTGCTGCGGATCGGCGTCTCCGTCGAGATGCACCTCCAGGCGCTCGCCACCGAGGCGGTCCTTGAGTTGGTCGGGGGTGCCATCCGCGATCAGGCGGCCATGGTCGATGACGGCGATCGTATCGGCCAGCCGGTCGGCCTCGTCCAGGTACTGGGTGGTGAGCAGCACCGTCGTGCCTTCGGCCACGAGTCCCTCGATCACCGCCCACAGGCTGAGGCGGCTACGCGGATCAAGACCCGTCGTCGGCTCATCCAGGAAGATCACCGGCGGCCTTGCGACCAGAGCCGCAGCGAGGTCCAGTCGCCGGCGCATCCCACCTGAGTAGGTCTTCGTCGGGCGCCCCGAGGCCTCCACGAGGTCGAAGCGCTCCAATAGCTCTCTGCCGCGAGCCTTTGCCGACCCGCGGCGCTCACCGTAGAGACGACCGACCATGGTGAGGTTCTCCAGGCCGGTGAGGTTTTCATCCACCGCCGCATACTGGCCCGCAAGGCCAATCCGCTTGCGCAACGCCGCTGCGTCATGGCGCACGTCGAAGCCAAGCACGCTGGCCGAGCCGGAGTCCGGCCTGAGCAGCGTCGCAAGCACCCTCACCAGCGTGGTCTTGCCTGCGCCGTTGGGTCCCAGCAAGCCCAATACCTTGCCCTGCTCTGCCGCAAGATCGACGCCTTCGAGGGCACAAACCTTCCCGAAGTGCTTCACGAGTCCCTGCACCTCGATCGCCGCCTCGCTCACTGTTCTACCTGCCTTCCCGATTGCCGTTGCCAGGCTTCAATATCATGCCGTGCCGCCAGAGCCAATTTGTACCTTTGGGTTGGAACAGATCGGTACCTACTATACGGTACAATGACGTCGTGCCAGCCTTGCTCAATCCCTTCATCTGGGATCGCCCACTGGACGATCCGGCGAAGATCGTCGGCATGGAGGCGTTCGCCAACCAGGTCGCGCTGACGCTCAAGGGCCAGACGAACGTCGCCTTGTTCGGCCCCCGGGACACCGGCAAGACAACGTTCACCAATCAGCTTGCGCTCGAGCTCGCAACGAGCCATGGGGGCGACGCACCGCCGTTCGACGTCGTCAAGGTCAACCTCCAGCGCGTGGTGAGCATCCCAGGGTTCATCGGGTGCGTGCACGACGCGATGACCAGCCACCCGGTCAAGAGCCTGCGGCGTGCCGCTCAGCGGCAGATCGGCGCACTGGAGAAGGAAATCGGCTTTGACATCAGAGTGATAAAGGGCTCGGTGAGGAGTCCCGCAGTCAGCCCGGCGCAGGATGCCGAGACGCTGCACGCGCAACTACTCGCGCTGCGGTCCCTCTCCGATCGCCTCGTCGTGGTCTTCGACGAGTTCCAGCGGCTGCGACACTGCCCAGGAGATCCGCTTGCGATCATCCGATCGGCCCTGATGAGCTCCGGCTCCAATCACGTCTCGCTGCTATTCACGGGTTCGATCCGCAATGCGATGAAGATGATGCTCGAGGACTCCAAGCAGCCGATCTTCGGCGAGGCGGCGCAGATGCAACTGCCGGCGATCGACCGCGTCGACTTCCTGGAGTACCTCGACTTTCAGTTCCAGGAGACCGGCAAGCCCGCGGACGAGGATGCGCTCAATTACCTGCTCAGCGCGACCGGCGTGCACCCACGCAGCACCCAACAATTTGCCTGGGAGTGTTGGGCAGCGACCCTCGCGGGCCAACACGTGACGCTTCAGACCGCAATCGACGCTCACGACCGGCTCGTGCAGACCATCGAGCGATCCGAGTTCGCGTCGATCCTGAATGTGCTGATGAGCGGCGACGAGGCGGAGGCCAACGAGGTCAGAGCGTTGCAGCTGTTGGCCGATCGCGGCGGTCGGCACATCACCAGCCGGCCAACCGCCAGGCGCTACGGGTTCTCCAGCCATTCACGTGTGCGTCCCGCACTCGTGCGGCTGCAGGGCCGTGGACTCGTCGATCAGCGGGATGGCATCTGGTACATCGTCGATCCATTGTTCAGCGAGTGGCTGCGGCGCGCGTCTCCACTCGCTGACCGCCCCGATTAGGCTCACGACACGCACGGTTCGGTCATGCCACGCTCGGCGCAGCAAGGCCGCCGACGCCATGGTGGCATGACCGGCGCCTGCCGACGCACCCGCGTCAGCGCATACTCGCCCATCGATCCGCCGCCCATCCGGTCCATCGGACCTCCTATGCGGTACACAAACGTACCTATGTAGCGGTACCATCGATCGGGCACAGTTGAGAGCCACGCCCCCGTTGCCGAGTACGATCGGCTTCTCCACGAAGAGATGGGGACGCGGCAGCGCATACGATCGTCTCATGAACACCGAGCCACGACTGCAGACCCGCCGGCTTGGCTTGCGACGCTGGCGAGAGACCGATCTCGATCCGTTCGCAGCGATGAACGCCGACCCCGTCGTGATGGAGTACTTTCCTGACACCCTGTCCACCAAGGAGAGCGCGGCGCTCATCGAGCGAATCGAGGCATCCTTCGAGCAGCACGGCTACGGTCTCTGGGCGGTCGAGATAACCGAGCGGGACCGGCCATTGATTGGCTGCATCGGCCTCTTACCAGTCGAGCCCGATCTCCCCTGCGCACCGGCGGTCGAGGTCGGTTGGCGATTGGCGCGCGCGTACTGGGGTCATGGCTATACGACCGAGGCGGCGTCGGCCGCGATCGCCTTCGGATTCGACCGACTCCACCTGGACGAGATCGTGTCGTTCACGGCATGCCGCAACCTGCGCTCGCAGAGAGTGATGGAGCGGCTGGGCATGCGGCGCGATCCTGGTGGAGACTTCGAGCATCCCCGACTGCCCGTGGGCGATTCCCTGCGAGCCCACGTCCTCTATCGCATCAACAGCATCACGCAGCAAACGTCCGTCTGACGATACCCCACTCACATCAACCTCGCTGACGACGGACGGGCTGAGCGCCGGCCGTCGCCGGACGCTCAACCACATCCCGCGGCATTACGAGGCGAGTTTTACATCCAGCGCCCACGGACGGAACAGGATCGTCCAGTTCGAGAACGTCGGAAACACGTATTGCGTTGACAGGGAAGCAAGCGCGTCGGGTGTGAACACCGGCACGTATGGCACTTCGGTGCCGACGATGCCAAGCAGCTTTCCGATCAGCTGCAGACGCTTGGTCGTGTTCAGCGTTTCGCCCTCCTCCGCCTGCAGCTTGTTCACTTCGGCGTTGTTGAAATGAGCGACGTTGGGCTCCGGTATCTGCGTCGGAGGGAGCAGGGACGACATCATCCCTTCCGGATCGGGGTATACAGAGAAGGTGGTACTCACGTACAGCGTCACCTTGTTGACGACGGTTTCTTCTTCATCACGCGGCACCTCGTGAAGTTTCGCCGTGATCCCGATCTTCGCAAGATCAGACGCGACGATCTGGGCGGCCGACACGAGAGACGCTTCGGGCGCCGGGGCATACACGGTCGTCGTGAATCCATGTGGATATGCCGACTTCGCGAGTTCTCGCTTCGCAGCCGCCAGGTTGAATTCATATTTTGGCAGCCCACCGATGAGTTCGTTCGCCTGACTGGTGCTGCCAAGACCGGCGAACAGGCTGGAGGGCACGATCGACGCCTCTTCGGTCGCGGCACCAGGATAGAGCGCATTGATGATGCCCTTTGCGTCGGTCGCATATGCAATTGCCCGGCGCACATGAACGTCGTTGAACGGCGGCCTTGCCGTGTTTATGACGACCTGCGTCTCACTCGTACCCGGTGCCTTCAGCTGAGGTACGCCTGAGATGTTGGCGAAGGTCTTTGGTGCCGCATAGCCGAACGTCCCGTCGATCGCCCCCGACCGCAGCGCGAGCGCAAGCGACGCTTCATCCTTGAAGACGGTGATGCTGATCTTCTTCGCGGGCTGCCTCGCACCGGTCCAGTACGGATTGGGCGAAAGCTCCGCGCTCGCTTCGGGCGTGAATCCATCCAGCTTCCAAGGCCCGCTGCCGATCGGCAGATTTCCGGGCGTTCCCAGCGCTTTTTCTCCGACCCTCGCAAGCTGCGCCTTCTCGGTGATCGGGCTGGTGAAGACCATGACGTCCTGCCAGACAGCGTCGGGGCGCTTCAACTTGATCACCACGGTATCGGGCCCCCGCGCCGAGACGGAGGCCACATTGACCCAGTACCCGTGCGTCCAGACTTCCTTGCCCGTGATGTTGCGCTCGAGCGAGTAGACCACATCGGCCGAGGTGAGCGGGTGCCCGTCCGAGAACCGCACGCCGGACCGCAGATGGTAGATGTATGTCATCGGACTTGGCTGTTCGAAGGAGCTCGCGAGACCGGGCTTCGGCTTCCCGTCCGGTTCAGCTTCGACCAGGTTCTGGGCCACGAGCCCCTCTATCTCATATGACTGCGGCCAGATGACTTTGAGATCGTCGATCCCACCTGGCCAGGTGAGCAGGCCCCAGCGCAACTCGGCGTACTGCTTGGAAGACCCTGTCTCACCCTTCGACGCGGTGTTGCCGGCCTGACCCTTGCCGCTGCCGCACCCGGCGATCGCTAGCGCCGTCAAGAGCCCAACGCACACACATATATATCTTCTCATCCTACTCCCTTTCTCATTTGCACTCCCCCCAAAGCCGACTCTAGACACGATCAGCGTCATCGTCGGCTCTTTCCATCCATCAGTCCGACATATCTGTCATTTGCCCACCGCGTCGATCACGGGCAGCTCGATCCACGAGGGTCGCTCCGTGTCGTGATGCACCCGTTGGCGCGCGGTCTGCCAGCGTGGCTCGCGCTGATTGCCGGTGTTGAGGTTGCGATCCCAACGCGGGAAGTTGCTGCTGGTCACGTGCACCCGCAGCCTGTGCCCGGCAAGGAACACATTGCTCGTCGACCACAGATCGATCTCGACCTGCTGGCAAGCGTCAGCGTCATTTGCAATGCGGACGATGCCATCGCAAAGGTTGAACGAGCGTCCATCGGGATGCACGTCACAAAGGCGCGCGACCCAATCCGTCGAAGGCGCCGAGCTCTCAGCGTGCAGCACCACACGCACACGGCCGGTGACCTCCAGATCCCGCTCCAACGGCTCCGAGGTGAACACGCACACATCGGCACGCGCCTCGATCCGCGCCTGGTCCAGCGGGCCGGGCGGGAAAGCCGGCACCATGACCGTGTTGCCGCCATGCGTCGGAACAGGGTCGCCCGGGTCGTAGAGAAACTCGGTCGCCTGATCCTCAGCGACCGGACCACCCGCCCGCAGCGCCCCGCCAGCACCGAGAAACCACCGCTCTGTGCTTGCCCGCGCAAGCGGCCACGAGGTCTCGTCGCGCCAAACGTTTCGGCCCATCACGAAGATCCGCACCGGCGGCCCGAAGGCGCTTGCATCAGCCTCCGCGCTGGGTCCGAGGTAGCCACGAAACCACGCAAGCTGCTCATCCCCCAGATCGCCATGCGCGTGCGCAGGGGCGCCCATGCGGCTTCCACGGATGCCGAAGCACAGTTCGCCGATCGGGTCGGCGAACGGCTCGTTGTGCGTCCACGGGCCCACGATCAGGCGTGCCGGGCGACCGAGCGAGGCCATCGCCATGTAGCTGTCCAGCATGCCCTGCACATGAAGGTCGTGCCAGCCGGCGATGTGAAACGAGGGGATGTTCACGCGCTCGTATTCGCCTGCGACGCGGCAGCGCGCCACCACGTCTGGATCGTCGAACATCCGCAGAGTCCCGAGCTCCGGCGACTCGTGCCGGGCCAGCACCGGCAGATCCTGAACAGGCAGGCCCCAGTACCCATCGGTGGGCAGCCGGTCGAGATCGTCGAGCAGCGCCTGCAGGCGTTCGCCGCGCTGTTCCTCTGTGAGCGGCAGGCGCTGCAGATGCGCGCAGCCCATCATCAGCGTCCACGGAGCGGTGATCCCGAGCTCGATCGCCCCGCCACGCGCAAACGTCCCTTCGAGCGGGTCGGCTGGCGTCATCGCGGGAGCGATCGCCGCCAGTGAAGGCGGCTGCTCGATTGCAGCCATCCACGGGGTGTTGCCGACGTAGCTTTGGCCGTACATGCCAACGCGACCGTTCGATCCGGGCAGCTTCGCCGCCCACTCGACCGTGTCATGGCCATCCTCACGTTCGAAGTGCAGGGGGATCCACTCCCCCTCGGAAGCGAAGCGCCCGCGCGTGTCCTGGATCACGACCATGAAGCCTCTCGCGGCCGCCTTCACAGGATCAAGCCAAGCCAACATCTCCCAGCTGCCCTTGTCGTAGGGCGTGCGGGCCAGCAAAGTCGGCCAGGGGCCCCCGTCGCCCGGACGGTAGACGTCCGCGCGCAAAGTCACCCCGTCGCGCATCTGCGCCGGCACGTCGAACTGCACTCTCACGCCGTGCTCAGCGTCTGTCTCATTGCCCACCTTCGCTCCCCTTTCTCACCGCGGTCATACAGTCAGCCCACCAGAATCCCGTTGCGCTCCCTCGTTTTCAGCCAACTCTCGCCACCTCAGTTGACGGCTCGCTCCAGGCCGCCCCAGAACTCGGCGCGCAGCGCCCTCTTGTCCGTCTTGCCCACCGGCGTACGTGGAAGCTGCTCCACGAAGTCCACCTGCTTGGGTGCCTTCACCGAGCCGAGGGCGCGCTTGGCGTGAGCGATCACCTGATCGGCGTCCGCCCACCCGTCCTGCGCCGAGACCACCAGCGCCCTGACCGCCTCGCCCCACTTCGGGTCAGGCACGCCGATCACGGCGCATTCGCGGATCTCCCGCAGCCCGAGGATCGCCGCCTCGACCTCGGCTGGGTAGACGTTGAACCCGCCCGTGATGATCATGTCCTTCTTGCGATCGACGATGTAGACGTACCCGTGCTCGTCGAGATAGCCGACATCGCCAGTGAGGTGCCAGCCAAAACGGCGTACCTCCTCAGTCGCCTCGGGTCGGTTCAGGTAACCGGGGGTCACGAGGCGCCCACGCGTCACGAGCTCCCCTCTAACGCCTGCGCCCAACAGCCGGCCCTCGTCGTCGATCACGCCGACCTGGACCGAGAACGTCGGCTTTCCAGCGCTGGCGAGTCGCTCGCTGTGCTCTCCGCGCGCGGCGGCCGCAACGTCCTCGGCGGAGAGATAGGTGAGCAGGAACGGCGCCTCAGCCTGCCCCCAGCACTGTGCTATGCACGGACCGAAGACCTCGACGCCCTGACCGAGCTTCTCTGGCGCCACCGGGGCCGCCGCGATCAGCATCATCTTCAGGCTGCACACGTCGCGCGGGTGAGACTGTTGGCGCTCCAGCAGCCGGTAGTAGGCGGTCGGCGGCAGAAACAGGTGGCTCACGCGGTGACGCTCGATGCTGTGCAGGACGTCGTCGGCGTCGAACTTGGGGCGGATCACGATCGTCGCCCCAGCCGTGGCGAAGATCACCGCCATCACGCCGGCGGCATGGGTGATCGGCGCGGCCACCAGGTTCACGGCGCCCTCCATCTGCGGCCAGGTGCGCGTGCTGAGCTCCACGAGCGTGGCCCATACCTGATTGGTCAACACCACTGCCTTGGACCGCCCCGTCGTCCCGCCGGTGGGGAACGTCGCACAGATGAGCTCGGGACGGCCGAACGGGTCGCCCCAATCTGGCAGCTCCACACCGGTGCCGGCGGCGATGAACGCCTCCATCGGCTCGGCTTGGTCAAACGGCTCATCGAGGCACACGACGTGTCGCAGACCCGGAACGGAGTCCCGGATGCGCTCTATCTCGGACTGAAAGCGCGAGTGGAGGAACAGATAACGGCAATCCACCTCGTTCATGAACTCGAGTGTTGCCTCGAGTGCATTGAGCGGGTTCAGCGGTGCCCAGGCGCCACCTGCGCGCCATATTCCCAGCATCGCAATCAACGCTTCCGGCGCGTTGGGCGAGAGCACCCCGACTCGCTCGCCGGCCAGTAGTCCACGTGCGTGCAGCCCGCAGGCGATGCGCCAGGACTGCTCCTGAGCTTCGGCGTATGTCCACGACGCATCATCGGCGACGATCGCGGCGCGCCCAGGGTCGAGCGCAACGCCCTTGTCGAAGTAGTCGATCACCCGCATGGCACGTGTCCCACCTCAGAGACCGTAGAGAGGCGGTCGTTCGCCGTGCTGACCTGAACAGGGCGAAGATCGGGGCGTATTTCAGCCCTGTCGTGGCGACTGACGACCCAACGCCCTCCCCTTGACTTGGCACGCGGCAGAGATGAGGAGATCCAACCTCTGCTAAACCATGTGTGAAGAGGAACGAAGGTGCTCGACCAACACGACTTCGTGCAGACCGACGCCACGGGCCGCGAAGCGCGTCCCGCAACGCCGCCGCGAGAGGCATATGAGGCGCTCTTCCGGATCGCCACGCGGCTGCACGGCGAGGATGGAGACCTCGACACCGTCCTGGACTTGATCGTGGACCAGGCCGCCGAGCTGCTCGGCACCGATCTCGCCTGGCTCGCTCTGGTGGAGCAGGATCGCTCAAGGCTCGCCACCGCTGTGATCCACGGGTTTCGCGATCTCGCGTTCCTCGACCTGCACCTTGCTCTCGGCAAGGGCGTGGGCGGCGTCGCGGTCAGCGAGCACCGTGCGATCGTGATCGGCGATTACCGCTCAGACGCCCACGACTCACCCGTGAGGGTGCGCCAGACCGCGGAAGCCGAGGGCATCGTCTCGCTGATCTGCGCGCCCATGTTCAAGGACGATGTGATGGTCGGCGCGCTCTACGTGGCCAACCGCGAGAAGACCGATTTCACGGACCTCGACGCGTCGTTGCTCTCCGCTCTGGCCGCACAGGCGTCGGTGGCGATCCAGAACCGGCGCCTCTACGACCGGCTGAGCGATCAGAATGACCTGCTCGAGCACGCCTTCCTGATCCATCGCGAGCTGACGCAGGCCAGCCTGGAGGGCGTCGGGCTGAGCGGTATCGGCGAGGTGTTGGCGCGCCTGATCGGCCACCAGATCGTCATCGAGCAGACCGTCTGTGCCCCGTCGATCGTGCGGTGCCCATCCGGGAGGTCCACGGGCGACGCGTCAGCGCCGAGCATCACCCGCGCGATCGTCGCGGATGGACGCCATCTCGGCTCGGTGGAGGTGCTGGGAGCGCGCGAGCTTTCGCCACTGCAGCTGAAGGCATTCGAGCACGGCATCACGGTGCTTGCGCTCGAGCTTGTCAAGCGGCGCGTCGAGCTGGAGGTCGAGTGGCGTCTCAGCGGCGAGCTGCTCGACGAGCTGCTGGAGCGCTCGGGACCCACATCCGAAGCTCTCACCCAACGGGCGAAGCGCCTTGGCGCCGACATTGCTGCACCACACAGGATGCTCGCGCTTGCGATCGACGGCGATCACGCAGTCGGGCACGACAACCTGCTCGCGATGGCGCGCGAGACGATCAGGAGCCGCACGCCGCAGAGCGCAGGCCGTTCGCTGAGCGTCAAACGCGGAGACCAGGTCCTGCTCGCGCTTGGCCCCGCGCTCGAGGGAGAAGCGACCGCGATTGCCCGCGAGGTGCAAGTGTCGGCGCGCATGCGGCAGCAGACCGTGAAGGTCGGCATCGGCCCACTGCGCCACGACCTGCGAGAGAGCTTCCGCAGCGCGGTCGCGTGCCTTGCGCTGGCGGGCAGCAGCGATGCGCAAAGCGCGGTCGTCGAGTTCGATCGGCTTGGCCCTCTGCGCTTCCTGCTCGACGCTCCGGACATGCGGCATGCCGCCGCGATGATCACGGAGGCGCTCGAGCCCGTGCGTGCGCACGACTTCGCCAGCCGCAGTCCGCTGCTGCCCACTCTGCACATGTTCGTGGAGTGCGACGGCCACTACGCGCGGACGGCTCAGCAGCTCTACATTGCCGTCAGCACCCTGAAGTACCGCCTGCGCAAGCTGCACCAGCTGCTTGGTTGCTCACCAAGCGACCCCGATCTGCGTTTTCAGTTGCGGCTGGCCTTCAACCTCCTCGACGTGGTCGAGGTGATGGGCGCCTCACAGGAGCCTGAAGCGTAGGCCGCGTGCCCGAGAGAAAGCCACGGCCTCTTGGGCAGCTGGGGTGCCCCAGCCGCGGCAGGGGCACCCCAGTTGTGCTGCGTGCCGAGCTAGGACGCGAGTTTCACATCCAGCGCCCACGGAGTGATAATGCTCGGCAACACCGAGAATGTCGGGTATACGTACTTTTCTGACACAGTAGCCAGGCCGTTGAGCGCATACAGCGGCAGGTAGGGCACTTCGCTTCCCACGGCGTCGAGCATCTTCCCGATCAACTGCAGACGCTTCGCCGGGTTCAGCGTTTCGAGCTCCTCCGCTTCCAGCTTTTCGACTTCGGCGTTCCTGTATACGGCACCGTTGAGGCCAGAGCCAGGAGGACCGATCTGAGAGGCAGGAAGGAAGGACGCAAACATTCCCTCCGGATCAGAGTACACGCTGCCGTCCTCGACCACATCCACCGTCACCAGCTTGCTGGAGTCAGCGGTGAGTCGTGATTCTTCATCGGGCTGTATCTCCTGGAGCTTTGCCGTGATACCGATCTTCGCCAGGTCGGAGGAGAGGATCTCGGCGGCCTGCACCTCATTCGATAGCACGGCGGCAGCCTGAATCTTCATCGTGAAGCCGTGTGGATAGGCCGACTTCGCGAGTTCCCGCTTCGCCGCGACCAGATCGAAGTGGTATTTCGGCAGCGCCCCGAGCATTGCGTTCACCTGGCTCGTCGAACCCAGGCCACCGAACAGGCCGACGGGCACCATCGACGCGCTTTCGGCCGCCGTGCCGCCCGGAAAGCCCGATCTGATCATGCCATTGACATCGGCTGCATATGCCAGCGCGCGACGCACGTGAACGTCATTGAACGGCGGCCGGCTGGTGTTGATCTCGGCCAGAAGGATGATGTCACCCGGCGCCGTCAACTGGCGAGTGCCGGGAATGTTCGCGAATACCTTCGGCGAATTGTATCTGAACGTCCCATCGATAGCGCCCGAGCGCAGCGCCAGCGCCAGCGATGCTTCGCTCTTGAAGAGACTTATGTTGATCTTTGCCGCAGGCTGCGGCTGACCGGTCCAGTACGGATTGCGCGAAAGCTGGATGCCAGCTTCCGGCTGGTAGCTGTCGAGCTTCCACGGCCCGGTGCCGATCGGCAGATGTCCCGGCGTGCCGAGCGCCTTCCCAGCCTTTTCGACCTGGGCCTTCTCCAGGACCTGCCCGCTGGCCGCCAAGACGTCCTCCCAGATCGCGCTGGGTCGCTTGAGCCTGATGACGACCGTCGAGGCACCACGCGCCGAGATCGACGCTACGTCTTGCCAATACCCTTTCGTCCACGCTTCCGGGCCGAGATTCCGCTTCAACGAGAAGACGACATCCGCCGAGGTGAGCGGATTGCCATCGGAGAACTTCATCGACTTCAGGTTATATACGTATGTCGTTGAGGTCGGTTGTTCAACCGAGCTCGCAACGCCCGTCTTCACTTTCCCGTTCTGTTCATATTCCATCAGGTTCTGGACCGCGAGACTCTCTGCCGAGGCCATCGAAGGTTCGATGGTCTTGAGAAGTTCGATTGGGCCGGCAAAGTCCGTCTCGCCCCAGTGCAGTTCAGCGTACTGCTTGGAAGACCCAGTCGCCCTTGACGCCGTTGACGTCGATTCGTTTTTGCTGCTGCCGCAGCCCGCGCTCGCCAGGGCCAGCACCAGCACCAGACACGCACACAGATACTTTCTCATTGCACACCCTTTCCCATTGCAATCCCTTCCTATTTCACTTCCCCCAAGCTCAAAACCCGAGATGCGAGCACCGTCCGGCAGACCGTCGGCTGCTAGTCATCTGTCACTCCTCGTTTCACTTGACAACCTCATCGACGACTGGCAGTTCGATCCATGACGGTCGCTCCGCATCGTGATGCACTCGCTGACGTGCTGTCTGCCAGCGTGGTTCGCACTGGTTGCCTGTGTTGAGGTTGCGATCCCAGCGCGGGAAGCTGCTGCTGGTCACATGCACACGCAGCCTGTGACCCGCGAGGAACACGTTGCTCGTCGACCACAGATCGATCTCGATCCGCTTGCAAGCATCCGCCCCATCATTCACGCGCACGACCCCATCGCAGATGTTGAACGAACGGCCGTCTGGATGCACGTCGCACAGACGCGCAACCCAGTCCGTCGAAGGCGCCGAGCTCTCCGCATGCAACACGACACGCACCCGGCCCGTCACCTCGAGATCCTGCTGCAACGGCTCGGAGGTGAAGACACACACGTCCGGTCGCGCCTCGACACGCGCCTGGTCCAGCGGTCCGGCAGGGAAATCCGGCGTCAAGATCGTATTGCCGCCGTGCGCTGGGACAGGATCGCCAGGGTCGTAGAGGAACTCAGTCGCCGTATCGTCCGAGGTCGGGCCGTCAGGCCCAAGCGCGCCGCCACCGCGAAGGAACCACCGCTCGCTGCGTGCACGCGCAAGCGGCCACTCCTGCTCGTCGCGCCACTCGTTGCGACCCATCACAAAGATCCGCACAGGCGCCTCATCGGCGTCTTCTGCAGCGGCATCAGGGACGAGGTAGCGACGAAACCACGCAAGCTCCTCGTCATTCAGGTCGCCATGCGTGTGCACCGGTGCACCGACCCGGCTCGCTCGCATGCCAAAGCACAGTTCCCCGATCGGATCGGGGGACCCATCGTGCGTCCATGGTCCGATGAGAAGGCGCGCCGGGCGACCGAGCGCCGCCATCCCCATGTAGTTGTCCAGCACACCCTGGATCAGACCGTCGTACCAGCCGGAGACGTTGAACGACGGCACGGTCACACGCTCGTATTCGCCCGCTACGCGGCACCACGCCAGTACCTCCGGGTCGTCGAACACCAGCGGGGTCCCGGGCGCCACCGGCTGCTCGGCGTGGAAGATCGGCATGTCGGCGGGCAGCGCCCAGTAGCCCTCTCCTGACAACAGGTCAAGGTCGTCGAGCAGCACCTCGAGGCGCTCGCGGCACTCCCGCTCGGATAGACCCAGCCGCTCCAGATGCGCGGCCGCCATCTGCAATCTCCACAGGCGGGTGATTCCGATCTCGAGTGCCCCGCCACGCACGAATGCCGTCTCGGCCGGCTCCGAATGCGTTACCGCCGGTGCGATCGCCGCCAGCGACGGCGGCTGCTCGATCGCCGCCAGCCACTGCGTATGGCCGACGTAGCTGGGTCCGTACATGCCAACGTGGCCGTTCGACCCTGGCAGCCTCGCAGCCCACTCAACCGTGTCATGACCATCCTCGCGTTCGAAGCGCAGAGGAATCCATTCACCATCGGAGGCGAAACGGCCACGCGTGTCCTGGACCACGACAAGGAAGCCCTTTGCAGCCGTCTGCACTGGGTCCCGCCACTCCACAGCCCGCTTGTCGTATGGCGTGCGCGAAAGCAGCGTCGGCCACGGGCCATCGCCCCCAGGGCGGTATACGTCGGCGCGCAGTGTCACCCCGTCGCGCATGCGAGCCGGCAGGTCAAACTCCACCGTCACGCTGCGGACTGCATCCACCTCATCCACGGCTCCTTCTTCCTTTCTCATCGGCGCAGTCACATCAACATTCGTCAGCCGCTTGGCTTGCGGCGCTCGAGAAAGCGATCGAGGCCCGCGCCAGCGGCTGCGCCGCCCACATGCGTCAAGAACATCTCACGCTCTTGTGCCAGCGCGCCCGCGAGCGGCAGTCGCTCCACGCCGATCACTGTCTGCTTGATCGCACGAAGAGGTTCGCCCCCGCGGCTGGCCAGCAGTGCAGCCAGCTCGGCGAGACCCTGCTCGAAGCCGCCAGCCGGGAACGCACGATGGACGAGCCCTCGCGCAGCGGCTTCGGCTCCACTGAAGCGGTCGCCTGTCAAGAGAATTCCAAGGGCTGCTTGGCGTCCGACCATACGCGCCAGCCTGACCGTCGAGCCGCCACCCGGGACCTGGCCGAACTCGACATGCCCATCCCCGATCACGGCATCATGGGCGGCAACTGCGAAGTCGCAAGCCTGCAGAAGCTCGAAGCCGCCCGCAAGGCAGAACCCCTCGACAGCGGCCACCACAGGGGGTGCCAGCTTTTCGATCAGCTCGAAGGTTTGGCCGACTCTCGCCACGAAGGACTGCATCGCCTCCCTGTCTGATCGGCTTTCGTTCACGAACCTGAGATCTGCGCCGGCGCAGAAGTTCCCGCCAGCGCCACGGATGATGATCGCGTCGCTGTCCTTTGCAAGCTCGCTCAGCGCAGCCTCCAACTGTGCCATCAGATCGAGACTGATCGCGTTGAACGCCGCTTGACGGTTCAGCGTTATGTACCCGATCTGACCGTCGCGGCGGCTTAGGATCAGGTCGGCAGTGGGCGTGCCGGTGCTCACCTGTCCTCCTCCAGTCCGGTCAAGACCAAGGCCAGGGCGACGTCGATCACGTTCTCCAGTGAGAGCGTGCCAGCAGGGTCGTGCCACATGTGCACCGTGTTGAGGGCGCTGATGATGAGCTTGACGACCGGGCGACGTGGGAGATCGCGGAACAGCCCGGCGGCCACGCCATCGTCGATGATCGCCGTCAACGACTGCTCGTGGCGATGACGGAACTCCGCGGCTGAGTCGCTGGTCATCAACGCCTCGAGGTTCTCGGACAGCAGCCGTCCCTCGGGTGTGTTGTTCGCCACCTCGATGTGGGCAGTCAGGAACGCACGCAGCCGCGCGAGTGGCCCTGCGTCGTCCGTCGTGAGCTCTGCCACACGCGATTCAGCCTGCTCCAGCACCCGCACGACGAGGTCGGCGAGCAGCTGCGGCTTGCCATCCTGCACGTAGTAGTAGACGCTTGCCTTCGAGAGCCCTACGCGATCGCCGATCCGCTCCAGCGTGGCGCGCTCGTAGCCGACCTCGGCGAACTCGGCAGCCGCGGCATCGAGGATGAGACTGCGGCGAGACTCCATTCGCCGTGCACGACGATCTGAGGGGGCTGCGTCCGCCATCAGATCGACCACAGCCCACGCGAGCGCTGGGCGAGCAGAAGGGAAATCATTCCGCCGGTCATGGCACCCTCCGCCCGGGCGGCGAGCTCGATCCTGCGTTCGCCGTCGATCACCGCCGGGCGATCGCCAAACAGCAGGGCAGCCCGCGCCAGCGTCTGGCTCGGCCCGTCACCCACCTGCTTGGTCGCAATGCTCAACTGCATCCTCGCTCCCTTCATCGACCAATGGTCGAATTACCGACCTATGATCGATGATCGTAGCACGCTGGGATCGGGAGATACAACCTCTGCCGATCGACGGCCACGGTGGCTGGCAACTCGACCGGACTTCATGTCACCCGCTCGAGGATCGTGATCGAGCACACAGCAACGTCGTTGCCGATGACGCCCCCACCGTTCTCGGCAAGTCCAACGCCGACCTCAGGGAGCTGGATCTCGCCCGCCTCACCGCGAAGCTGCAGCGCCAGCTCGTTCAGCATTGCAATGCCGGTGGCGCCGATCGGATGACCACGCGAGACAAGCCCACCAGAGGCGTTGACAGGCACCTCTCCGTCGCGAGCGCTTGCGCCGGAGGCAGTGAAGGCGCCTCCCTCACCGCGCGGACAGAGGCCGAGGTCCTCGACGAGATGGATCTCGGCAAAGGAGGTCGCATCGTGCAACTCGACGAGATCGATGTCCGACGGCGTCATTCCTGCCTGGCGGTATGCGCGCTGCGCGGCGATCACCGGCGCGCGGGCATCCTCCCAGCTCACATCGAAGATCCCTCCCGCGAGCGCGTGGCCGCGCACGCGCAATGTGCGCGCGCGGACCTCGGGTGGAAGCGTCTTCAGGTGCGCCGCCGAGCACACGACCGCCGCCGCGGCTGCGTCGCCCGTCGGCGCGCACATCGCGCGCGTGAGCGGATCGACGAGCTTCCGGTCCTCGAGCACTTGGGCCACGGTGAGCGGGAAGCGATATTGCGCGCGGGGATTGTCCACCGCATTGTTGTGGTTCTTCGCCGCCGCCGCGGCGATCTGCTCGACTGTGGTCCCATACCTTGCCATGTGCGAGCGCGCCCACACTGCGTAGACGTCGATTGCAATCGAACGATCGGGAATTGGGTCGAACGTACAGCCTGATTCGGCCGCGACACGCGAGTAGAGGTCGTGCCATGCCCGCTGGTTGAACTGGTCGGTGGCGCGATTCATGTGGGCCAGATAGGCCCCGGGATGCTCCGGGTCGTTCATCTTCTCGACCCCGATCGCCACGCCGACCTCCGCATCTTTGGCGAGTATGTCCTTCAGCGCCCCGTTGAATGCCACTGACGCACTCGCACAGCCGGCCTCGACATCGACGATCGGCACACCAGCGGGCAGCAGGCCCTCGCGCATCAAAGGCATGAGGGCCGAGTGCCCCTTGCACGCCACCTGCCCCCAATAGTCCATCAGCAGGTTCGAGAACCACACCTGTTTGAAGCCCTCGCCATCTTGCATCCCTGCATCTGCGAGCGCGCCGAGATAAGCCTCTCTCACCAAATCGCTGAAAGACCGCTCCGGTTGTCGAGCGACGCGCGTCGCCGCGATCCCCAGCACGTACACATCCTCACCGTTCTTTACAGCCAAGCCATCCTCCATTCATCACCTAGCAGAACCCGCCCGGAGGCAGACGCGCAAGATCGAGAATCCTGGTGAGTCGGGCGCAAAAGGCATTTGGTTCAAGATTGGTTGGTATGCTTGACCGACGGTCGGATTATCGACCCATGATTAATACCATGATAGCGCACCATTGCAACGGCCATGAGCGCATGAGATCGAAAGGCGCCGGACGATGAACAACCGCGCACGCGTGATGGGCGGCACGACGCCGTGCCGCAAGCAGCGCTGTCGTCGCTATGGCCTACGAGACCACTGGCTAGAGGACGGGAGCACGCGATGAGGATCGAGGGCAGCTCGGCGCTGGTGACAGGCGGCGCCTCCGGACTTGGGGAGGCGACCGTGAGAGAGCTCTGCGCACGCGGCGCCGAGGTCATGATCGCTGATGTCAACGTGGAGCGCGGCGAGAGGCTGGCGGCTGAAACCGGCGCGCGCTTCCTGGCAACCGATGTGAGCAACGCCGAGGAGATGGAGAGCGCGGTCGCCGCAACTGGAGCGCTGCGCATCAGCGTTCACTGCGCGGCCATCGGGTGGGGCGAACGCGTCGCTTCGAAGCGAGGGCCACATGCACTGGAGCCGTTCGAGCACATGATCGCGGTCAACCTCACCGGCACGTTCAACGCCATGCGATTTGCCGCTGCGGCGATGCTCGCCAACGACCTGAGCGAGTCGGGTGAACGAGGCGTGGTCATCAATACGGCATCGACCGCCTACGTCGACGGCCAGATCGGTCAAGCCGCATACTCGGCATCGAAGGGCGCGGTCGTGGCGATGACCCTTCCTGCCGCTCGAGATCTCGCGGGCATGGGCGTGCGCGTCTGCGCCATCGCCCCAGGCCTGTTCGACACTCCCGCGCTCGCAGGGCTCCCGGCACAGACGCGCGATGCGCTCTGCGCCCAGCTCCAGTTTCCATCGCGGCTTGGGCGGCCATCAGAGTACGCGCAGCTGGCCTGCCACATCGTCGAGAACGGGATGCTCAACGGCGAGGTCATCCGCCTCGACGGCGCGTTGAGGATGACGCCGCGCTGAGGAGTCCTCAGCTGTGAGCAGATGTCCATACCCGAGGCACTGCTCGCAGGCGAGCAGCTTGGCGGCTACTGCCTCTCAGCGCCGCGGCAAGCATCCCTTCGCCGCGTCTATGACGGGCAGCTCGATCCATGAGGGTCGTTGCGTGTCGTGGTGTACTCGTTGGCGCGCTGTCTGCATGCGCGGGTCGCGCTGATCGCCGGTGTTGAGGTTGCGGTCCCAGCGCGGGAAGCTGCTGCTGGTGACGTGCACCCGCAGGCGGTGGCCCGCGAGGAACACGTTGCTCGTGGACCACAGGTCTATTTCGATCTGCTGGCAGGTGTCCGCGCTCTGAGCGATGCGGAGGATGCCGTCGCAGATGTTGAAGGAGCGGCCGTCCGGATGCACGTCGCACAGCCGCGCGACCCAATCCGTCGAAGGCGCCGAGCTCTGCACGTGCAGCACCACACGCACCCGGCCCGTGACCTCCAGGTCATGCTGCAACGGCTCAGAAGTGAACACGCACACGTCTGGTCTCGCCTCGACCCGCGCCTGATCGCAAGGACCAGCCGGGAACGCCGGCGGCAGCACCGTCTGTCCGCCAAGCGTCGGAACAGGGTCAGCAGGGTCGTAGGCGAACTCGCTCGGCTTCGCATCGGCATCGGGGGCGCCCGGTGTCAGCGTGCCTTCGGCGCCGAGGAACCAGCGCTCGATGCGA
Organism: uncultured Actinomycetota bacterium; assembly: GCA_963790265.1. Classification (GTDB taxonomy): domain Bacteria; phylum Actinomycetota; class Thermoleophilia; order Solirubrobacterales; family Solirubrobacteraceae; genus Palsa-744. The sequence goes on along the minus strand of CAWBNT010000001.1, from coordinate 502,829 downwards.
GCACGCGCAAGCGGCCAGGTCTTCTCGTCTCGCCAAACGTTTGCGCCCATCACGAAGATCCGTACCGGCGCCTGGGCCTCCTCGGCCTCCGACGGCGCGTCGAGAAGGAGATGGCGGCGAAACCACGCCAGCTGCTCGTCGCCCAGATCACCGTGCGCATGCGCAGGCGCACCCAAACGGCTCGCACGCACACCAAAGCACAGCTCACCGACCGGATCGGCACACTCCGTGCCGTGCGTCCACGGCCCCACGACCAGACGAGCAGGACGCCCAAGCGTCGCCATCGCCATGTAGCCGTCCAACATCCCCTGGATGTGGCAGTCGTGCCAGGCAGCGGTGTGGAAGGAGGGCACGGTCACCCGCTCGTACTCACCCGATACGCGGCACCGTGCCACGACATCCGAGCCCTCCAGCATCCTGGCGGTTCCGTACTCTGGCGCCTCGTTCCGGCACCGGCAGGTCATGGACAGGCAGGCCCCAGTAACCGTCCGTGGGGAGCCGGTCGAGGTCGTCGAGCAGCACCGTGAGTCGTCGCTCGCGCTCCTGCTCGGACAGAGCCAGGCGCTGGAGATGCGCGGCGCCTGTCAGCAGTGTCACGTAGACGGTCTTCCCGAGCTCCAGTGCACCACTGCGGGCGAACATGCCATCGCGCGGGTTCGACCACGTCAACGCGGGCGCGATCGCCGCCAGCGACGGCGGCCGCTCGATCGCCGCCATCCACTGCGTGTTGCCGAAATAGCTAGCGCCAGACATCCCAACGCGGCCGTTGGAGCCAGGCAGCCGAGCGGCCCACTCGACTGTGTCATAGCCGTCCTCGCGCTCGAAATGCAGCGGGATCCACTGCCCCTCAGAGGCGAAACGCCCACGCGTGTCCTGGATCACGACCATGAAACCCTGCCGCGCCGCCCGCACCGGATCGAGCCACTCTTCGAGAGCATCCTTGCCGTAAGGCGTCCTCGTCAGCAGCGTCGGCCACGGCCCCCTGCCAGCAGGACGGTAGACATTCGCACGCAACGTCACTCCATCACGCATGAGCGCCGCAACGTCGAGCTCCACCGTGACCCTCCGCATGGCGTCGTTCTCCCTCGCATCCATATTCAGCTCTTTCTTCGTCCGCTCCGCACAGCCATGTAGCCGTGCTGTGGCACGCTCTCGGCTCCCCTCCTCTTGGCGTCACAGACCGAGCCTGCGGCCGATCAGCTCCTTCATGATCTCGGTGGTGCCGCCATAGATTCGGGTGACTCGGGCGTCCGCCCAAGCGGTTGCGATCGGGTACTCCGTCGTGTATCCGTAACCTCCGTGCAGCTGCAGGCAGCGATCTGTGACCCGCCCGACCAGCTCTGTCGTCCACCACTTCGCCATCGCGGCCTCCTCGCTCGCAAGCTCACCGGCGCAGTGCTTGGCGATGCACCGATCGATGAACGCGCGCGTGATCGTGAGCTCAGTCTTGATCTCCGCCATTGCGAAACGTGAGTGCTGGAAGCTGCCGATCGCTTGGCCGAACGCCTCTCGCTCCTTCACGTAGGCGAGCGTCTGCTCGAAGGCGGCTTCCGCGCTCGCAAGCGCCCCGACGGCGATGATCATGCGCTCGGGCACGAGCCCTTTCATCAGCTGCTTAAAGCCGCCGCCCTCGCTGCCAAGCAGGTTCTCGGCTGGGACTCGCACGTCCTCGAAGAACAGCTCCACCGTGTCCGAGGCGTGCTGTCCGAGCTTCTCGATCTGCTTGCCGCGCGAGAAGCCTGGCGTCTGCACATCCACGACCAGCAGCGAGATGCCATTGCGGCCCGCCTCCAGGTCGGTCTTCGCGACGACGATCACGCGGTCGGCGTTGCGCCCGTTGGTGATGAACGTCTTCTGCCCGTTGAGCACATACACATTGCCCTCTCGTGTCGCGCGGGTCCGCACACCGGCGAGATCCGAGCCTGTACCAGGCTCGGTCATCGCGATCGCGAGCACGGCCTCGCCGGCTGCCACGCCGGGAAGCCAGCGCTGCTTCTGCTCTTCAGTTCCGGTCGAGAGGAGGTAGGGCACGCAGATGTCGCTCATCACCATCAGCCCGTTGAAGGCGGCGCCCACCCCCGCGCGCGCCGCCTCCTCCGCCAGCACGACGTTGAAGCGCCAGTCCTCGACACCGGTGCCTCCATACCGCTCCGGCACCGAGATCGCAAGAAACCCATGCGCGGCCGCCTTCTCGAAGAGCTCGCGCGGCACTGCACCGGCACGGCTCCACTCGGCGAGGTGCGGAGCCATCTCGGCCGCAATGAACCTGCGGAAGCTCTCGCGGTAGTCCTCGTGCTCGTCGTCGAAGATCGCCCGGCGCGGCGATGGCGCCACTGCAGTCGCAATTGTCACTCGAGTCTCCTTTCAGATGTCACCGATTGGAGGCAACGACTGGCAGCTCGATCCATGAGGGTCGCTGCGCGTCATGGTGAACCCGCTGGTGGGCGGTCTGGAAGCCTGCCTCGCGCTGATTGCCGGTGTTGAGATTGCGATCCCAGCGCGGAAAGTTGCTGCTCGTGACGTGCACGCGCAGGCAGTGGCCGGCAAGAAACACGTTGCTTGTGGACCACAGATCGATCTCGATCCGCTGGCAGGCATCCGCACCCTGAGCAACACGGAGAATGCCGTCGCAGAGGTTGAACGAGCGGCCGTCCGGATGCACGTCGCACAGCCGCGCGACCCAATCCGTCGAAGGCGCCGAGCTCTGCACGTGCAGCACCACACGCACCCGGCCAGTGACCTCCAGGTCATGCTGCAACGGCTCAGAAGTGAACACGCACACGTCTCGGTCTCGCCTCGACCCGCGCCTGATCGCAAGGACCAGCCGGGAACGCCGGCGGCAGCACCGTCTGTCCGCCAAGCGTCGGAACAGGGTCAGCAGGGTCGTAGAGGAACTCCGTCACCTCATCGTCCGCGACCGGGCCCTCCGGCCGCAGCGCGCCGCCCGCGCCGAGGAACCACTGCTCGGTGCGCGCACGCGTAAGCGGCCAGGTCTTCTCGTCTCGCCAAACGTTTGCGCCCATCACGAAGATCCGCACCGGCGCCTCCGACTCGGCCATGTCGTCCGCAGCGTCGCCGGGAACCAGATAACGGCGAAACCATGCAAGCTGCTCGTCATTCAGATCGCCATGCGCATGCACCGGCGCGCCCCCCCAGCTCGCACGTGCACCGAAGCACAGCTCACCGATCGGGTCGGTATACACAATGTGCGTCCAGGGCCCGACCACCAGACGCGCCGGGCGCCCAAGCGAGGCCATCGCCATGTAGTTGTCGAGCACACCCTGCGTGAGGACGTCGTGCCAGCCCGCGATGTGGAACGAGGGCACGGTCACATGCTCGTATTCGCCCGCGACGCGACAGCGCGCCACGGCATCCTGGTCATCGAGTGTCCCCAAGCCAATCCCTGGAGACTCGTGGCGGCGCAGCACCGGCAGGTCATGAACGGGCAGGTCCCAGAAGCCATCGCTTGGCAGTTGGTCGAGATCGTCGAGCAGCGCCGTCAGGCGCTCGCCGCGCTCCTGCTCAGAGAGCGGCAGCCGCTCCAGATGCGCAGCGCCCATCAGCAGCGTCCAATAGACGTCGGCCCCGAGCTCGAGCGCACCGCCACGCGCGAATATTCCATCGAGGGGGTCCGACCACGTCAACGCGGGCGCGATCGCCGCCAGCGACGGCGGCCGCTCGATCGCCGCCATCCACTGCGTGTTGCCGAAATAGCTGGCTCCGTACATCCCAACGCGACCGTTGGAGCCGGGCAGCCGAGCGGCCCACTCGACGGTGTCATAGCCATCCTCACGCTCGAAGCGCAGGGGCATCCATTCGCCCTCAGAAGCGAAGCGCCCGCGCGTGTCCTGGATCACGACCATGAAACCCTGCGCCGCTGTCTGCACCGGATCCAGCCACTCCTCTGCGTGCTTGTCGTAGGGCGTGCGCAGAAGCAGCGTCGGCCACGGTCCCTCGCCAGCAGGACGGTAAACATTTGCGCGCAACGTCACCCCATCGCGCATCCGCGCCGGCACATCGAGCTCCACCGTCACACTGCGCGCAGCGCCTGCCTCAGGCTCATCCATCAGCTCCATCTCCCTTTCCCTGCGCGGTGACCAGCCACGCTGTCATTACTCGTTCAGCTCCTCGGCGTTGTCAACTCCGCTCCCCGGTTGACGGCCAGCCGCTGCCGGGATTCATGCCCCGGAGATCGCCGAATCTCCGGGGCTCCAGAGCTGTCTGACCTCGCGACGCAGCACCTTGCCGACGCCGCTGGTGGGCAGCGTCTCGACGAAGCGCACGCCGGTGACCTTTCTTACAGAACCGAGCCGCTCACGCGTCCAGGCGATCAGATCCTCCTCGCTCGCCTGCTCTCCGGGGCGCAGGATCACCGCGGCGACGGCGGTCTCTCCCCACTTGGGGTGCGGGATGCCAACAACCGCCGCCGAGTGAACGGCGGGGTGCTCGACGAGCGCATTCTCCAGCTCGATGGGCCAGATGTTGAAGCCGCCGGAGATGATCATGTCCTCCTTGCGGTCTGTCAGATAGAGAAAGCCATCCTCGTCGAGGTAGCCAAGGTCACGCGAGAGGACGCGCCCGTCTGCAAGCACTCGCTCGTCTGTGGCCTGTGGGTCGGCCCAGATCTCGCTCATGCTGCCCGGCGAGAGGACCGCGACCTCGCCAACCTGCCCCGTGGGCAACTCCTTACCGTCTTCGTCGAGGATCGAGACCACGACGTTCGGCGTCGCCCGGCCAGCGGAGCGCAGCCACCGCCGTTCGCGCTCATCGCCGTCGGGACGGTGATGATGCGGTGTCAGGACCGTCGCCGGAAGCGCCTCGCTCTGACCGTAGAGCTGGTACATCACGTTCCCCCACATGGCCAGCGCCTCTCTGAGCGTCCGCTCGGTGATCGGCGCGGCTCCATAGAGCACTGCACGCATGCTCGAGCAGTCTCGCGTCTTGGCATCGGGATGGTCGAGCAGCATCTGGATCATGGTCGGCACCAGCACCGTGACCGTGCAACGCTCCCGCTCGATCAGCTCCAGCACTTTCGCCGGGTCGAAGGCAGGCACGACGACCAGTGCGCCGCCCGCGGCGAGCACCGGCCAGAACGGCAACCCTGCGGCATGCGTCAACGGGCCGGCGCCGAGATAACGATCGTCCTCCCCGAGCCGCGGTATCGCCAGCGCGATCTCGTTGCCCATCGCCAACCACCCTGCGGTGGTGTGAGCGATCCCCTTCGACTTGCCGGTCGTGCCGGCGGAGAAACGGATCTGGTGAACGTCCTCCGCCGCGACCGGTACGAGCAGGTCCGCATCAGAAGCCGCCGCGAGCAGCTGCTCGTAGTCGTGGCCTCCATCGCCACCACCCATGACGATCACCTCGTCGAGGCCGTCGAGGCCGTCGAGCGCGGGCGCCAGCACCTCGAGATGATGGGACTGGACGATCAACGCCCGCGCGCCGATCAGCTCGAGCAGATATCGGTTCGCGTCTGCGGTGTTCTGCACATACAGCGGCGCGGAGACGAAGCCGCCCAGCGCCAAAGCGACCTTTATCTCCGCCATCTCGAAGCAATTGTCAGCCAGCAGCGCCACACGATCACCCGGCACGATCCCACGGCCCGCGAGCGCCTGCGCAAGGCGGCAGGCACGCTCATAGAGCTCCCCATAGGTTCCAACACGACCCTCGCAGATCACCGCCGCGTTCTCGCGGTACATACCCACGCACTTGCGCATCAACATTCCGAAGTTCATCTCTTGCAATAGTCCTCGTGCTCGTGGTTGAAGATCGCTCGGCACGGCGATGGCGTCACTGCAGTCGCGATTGCCACTTGGATCTCCTTTCAAACTGCCGGCTTCACAGGCGCTCCCGCAATTGCACCGCTGGCGAGCAGATCTTCGATCGCGTCGTCCTCATAGCCAGCACCGGCGAGAACTTCGCGTGTATGCGCGCCGAGAGCGGGCACCGGGCGTCGGTGCGGAGCGGCGGGGGTGCGTGAGAACCTGAGTGGTGACCCGATGACGCGGACCGGCGCCTCGATACCGGGCTGCTCGAGCTCGATCACCATTCCCCGCGATGCGACGAGCTCCGATTCGAGCGCCTCATCCAGCTCCAGCACCGGCTCCAGGCAGCAATCCACCTCATCCGCGAACTGCCGCCATTGCGCCCTGGTGCGCAGCGCAAAGACCGCCTCGATCTCGCGATGCTCGGCGCTGCCCGGTTCTGCGAACTGCGCCGAGGCCAGCTCTGGACGCTCGACGCCCTCACACCATGCCGACCAGAACTTCGACTCGAACGCGCCGATCGCGACCCAGCCGTCGACGCAGCGATACGGCCGGTAGCAGACCGCCGCGCCGCCGAGCACGAACTCCCCGCGCCGCGGTGAGCGTCCCTCGCACAGGCTCTGGGCGGCCGACAGCGCCGTCCATGACAGCGCACCGTCGAACATCGAGATGTCAACGATCTGACCCAAGCCCGAGCCTGCTGCCGTAGAGGTGCCGTCCCGCTCGCGCAGCGCCGCCAGGATCCCGGCGAGCGCCATCAGAGCGCCACCCCCGACATCGGCGATCTGGCCGGCGGAGGAGATCGGCGGACCGTCACGCTCACCTGTGAGGGCAAGCAGGCCCGACAGCGCGAGGTAGTTGATGTCATGACCCGCTCGCGCGACGTTTGGCCCGTCAAGACCGTAACCCGTGATCGCGCAGTAGATGATCCTCTCGTTCACTGTCGAAAGGACCTCATAGCCGAGGCCAAGCCGCTCCAACACACCTGGGCGGAAGGACTCGAGCAGCACGTCCGCGTCGCGCACGAGCGCGAGCAGCGCGTCGCGTCCACCCTCGGTCTTCAGGTCCAGGCGGATCGAGCGCTTGTTGCGGTTGACAGAGAGGAACAGCGCAGAGCGCGCACTCTCCTCGGAGCTCTCGTAATAGGGACCGACCAGCCGCATGTAGTCGCCGGCGCCGGTGTCCTCCACCTTTACGACATCGGCGCCGAGATCGGCGAGCAGCTGCGAGCAGAACGCCCCGGGGAGCAGGCGCGAAAGATCGAGGATCCTGACGCCATCGAGCGGGAGCGCCATGGCTACGCGGCCGGCTTGTAGGCTGTGACGACGGCGGCGCCACCGAGGCCGACGTTGTGCTGCAGCGCGACCTTTGCGCCGTTGACCTGCCGCTTGCTCGCCTGCCCGCGCAGTTGCCAGGTCAGCTCGGAGCACTGAGCCAGGCCGGTGGCGCCGAGCGGGTGTCCCTTGGAGATCAACCCTCCGGAGGGGTTGACGACCGGCCCTGAACCACCATAGGTGGTCGCCTTGGCCTCGACGAGCTTGTGTCCCTCGCCCTCGGCGGCGAAGCCGAGCGCCTCGTAGGTGATCAGCTCGTTAGGCGAGAAGCAGTCGTGCAGCTCGCATACATCCACTTCCTCCGGCGCGATCTGCGCTTCCTCGTAAACGCGCCGAGCCGCCTCCCTTGACATGTCGAAGCCGACGATCTTGGCGCAATCGGCGTGCTCGTCGAACGAGCTCGAGAAATCTGTGACGAGCGCCTGCCCGACTATCTCGATCGCTTGATTCCACAGGTCGTGCTCCTCTATGAAGCGCTCGGAGGCGACGATCGCGCAGGCCGCGCCGTCCGAGGTGGGTGAGCACTGCAGCTTGGTGAGCGGATCGTGGATCACCGGCGAGTCCTTGATCTCCTGCATGCTGTACTCGCGCTGGAACTGGGCATACGGGTTGTTGACCGAATGCTTGTGGTTCTTCCAGCCGATCCAGGCGTAGTGCTCCGGCGTCGATCCATAGCGCTCCATGTGGTCGCGCGCGGCGTTCCCGAACATCTCCGGCGCGAAGGGCGCGCCCTCGGGCGCGTGCAGTTGTGCCATCCGCGCGATGTGGCGCCCGAGGGGGTTGGTGCGATCGGGGAACTTCACTCCCAGTGATCCGCGCTCCATCTTCTCGAAGCCGATGGCCAGCACGCAGTCGGCGATGCCGTGACGCACCGCCTGCCGTGCGAGGTACAGCGCGCTCGATCCCGTCGAGCAGTTGTTGTTGACGTTGACCACGGGGATGCCGGTCACGCCAAGCTCGTAGATGGCCCGCTGGCCAGCAGTCGAGTCTCCATAGACATAGCCGGCGAATGCGTGCTCGATCAGCTCGTAGCCGATGTGGGCGTCGGCGAGTGCCATCGTGCCGGCCTCGCGCGCCCAGTCAGGGTAGTCCCCCTCCTTGGTGCCAGGCTTGGAGAACGCCGTCATGCCGACGCCGATCACGAAGGTGCGGTTGCGCGCTGTCATTGCGTTGCCTTTCGATCTCATGCGGTCATGCCCATCGCGATGCCGCCACTCACGTTCAGAACCTGACCCGTCACGTAATCGCTCCAGGGCGAGCACAGAAACGCGATGCCACCAGCCGCCTCCTCGGGTGTGCCGGCACGCCCAAGCGGCACGAGACCCATGAATGCCTCCCGCGCCTTCGCCGGCAGGCCGCGCACGGCGTGGCCTGCCACCTCGACGGTGCAGTCCGCCTCGCTCACCTGCGTCAGACGCGTGTCGATCAGACCGAAGGCCACCGCGTTGACGCTGACCTTGAAGGGCCCCCACTCGCGTGCAAGGGTCTTCGTAAGCCCGATCAGGCCGGCCTTGGCCGAGGAATAGTTGGCCTGGCCCGCATTGCCGTATGCCGCAACCGATGTGACGTTCACCACCTTGCGAAACACCTCACGGCCTGCTTCACGCTCGCGCTTGGCAGGCTCACGCAGATGGGGCGCCGCGGCCCGCAGCACGCGAAACGGCACGATCGTGTGAACGTCGAGCATTGCAAGGAAGTCAGCGTCGCTCATCTTGTGAATCGGAGCGTCAAGCGTGTAGCCGGCGTTGTTGACGACTATGTCGAGGCGGCCCCACGACTCGATTGCGGCGCCCACCAACGCCTCGGCGGCGCCGTCCGCAGTCAGATCGCCCACCCACACGGCGGTCTCACCGCCGAGCTGCGCGGCAGCCTGAGCAGCGGCGTCGGGGTCGATGTCGGCGATCACGACACGAGCGCCTCCAGCCAGCAGCTTCTCTGCCGCGGCGCGGCCGATGCCACGAGCCGCCCCGGTGATCACCGCTACCTTCCCTTCGAACATGACCCTCCTTGCAAGGTCATCGGCATTGGATGCGTCGCCTGCTGCCTACTGGGCACCGGCCGTACACAGCGCTTGGGCGGCTGGTTGCATCTGCGATCGGCCGCCGTCAGCCGTTGCCTGCTGTTGCAGGAGAGTCAGGAGTTGGGCACGACAGGCATCCCAGCGCTCGTTGATCTGCCGGCTGGGCTCCAGCAGCTTCATCACGGCCAGTCCCCGCGTGGAGGCAACGATCAGCGAGATCACATCGTCGAGACTGTGGTCGTCGGCGCCCTGCGCGAACGTAACGCGCAGCCAGCGTGGCATCGATTCGTGACCGAGCATCCGCTTGATCGGCTCGAGCTCCGCTTTCAACTCAGGATCGGTGCGGCCATGAACCGAGAGCTCGACTATGACCTGGAAGAGCCGGCGGTTGAACAGCCGCCAGAGCATGTCGAGCGCGGCACCGGGCCGCCGCTCATCATGCGGCAACCGCCTGATTGCGCGAGCGAGATCGTCCAGCGCACGCTGCGCGAGAACCTCCACAGCTGCTGCGACCAGCGTCGCGCGTGTCTGGAAGTGGTGCAGATGGGCGCCGCGCGAGAGACCGGCGCGCTCTGAGATCTCACCCGTCGTCGCACGGTCGTAGCCGACCTCCATCAGGCATTCGATCGTCGCGTCGATCAGCGCCTCGCGCGTGGCCGCCGATCGCTGCTGTTGCGTGAGGCGAGGTCCGCGTGCTTTGGAGATGGCGTTCTTGACCATCACGGGAGCCTAGCATAAACATTCTGTTATGAATTTAAGTTCGTGCAGGCATGATTGTAAGATGCGGCGTAGGATCTGTCCACATATCGAGCGACCGCAAGAGAGATGACTGGCTCAACCGACCATCGTCGGGCGTAAATCCGCGGCCGTGCGACTCCCGCGCGCTTCCAAAGACGATGATTCGGCGTCCTATGACCAGGACGCCGCCTCCGCCGCAGGCTTCGACGACTCACCCATGCGCCAACCCGTCGGCGGGCGGCCGGCGACTGGCGCAGGGATGACGCCCTGACGTTCGCGAGACCATCGCCAGTCTGGACGTCGAGTGCGTGCTGTACGACGTGGTCGCCGTCGGCTGGCGAAGGCGGCGCTTCCGGCGGGTGATCACGCACGTTCAGCGTCGCCCTGAAGCCAGTGACGCCCGCGATCGCGGCCAGCATCGGCCGTACGCAAGCCTGACCACATGGGCATCGTCGCGTTGGTCAGCGCCCAGGTCGAGACGATCGGCACCGCCCCGGAAATGTCTCGCATCGCCTGAAATTGGGTACAGCAAGGACCGCGTCATCGCCCGCAACCGGAATGTTGACAATTGACTGCAGGATGTGATTGGATCACCAAATGGTTTGGTCCCCGCCCCAGCCCGAAATGGGCAGACGGTTTCGTTGATGGCCCGCGCCGCCAGGGGCGTCGCAGCTCCATGAGCTTCGGCGGAGAAGAGCGCTACGAGCGGCTGCGTCGGGAGCACCGCTGGGTGGTGCCGGAGCGCTACAACATCGCAGCCGAGGTCTGCGATCGGCACCATCCCGACGCGCTCGCAATGGTGCACGAGCGCCACGACGGAATCGTGCGAGCCCTCCACTGGGGCGATATACAGGCGCTCGCCAATCGTGCCGCCAACCTGCTCGCGGGCCACGGCGTGGAACCTGGCGATCGCGTCGCCGTGGTGCTGCCTCCGACGCCGGAGACCGCCGCGATCTTCTTTGCGACGTGGAAGCTCGGCGCGATCCTGCTCTCGATGTCGGTCCTATACGGCGACGAGGGGATCGCGCACCGCCTCAGCGACTCGCAGCCCAAGGTGCTCGTGACCGACGCCGCCAACGCCAAACGATTCGACGGCGCCCCGGTGCAACGCGTGCTGGTGCTCGACCAGGCGATGCTCGCAGCCGAGAGCGAAGACTTCGAGACGCTCGACACCGCCGCCGAGGATCCCGCGCAGCTCTACTACACCTCTGGCACGACCGGCCTGGCGAAGGGCATCGTCCATGCCCACCGTTACATACTCGCCCACAACGAGTTTCAGCACTGCCACGACATTCAGCCCGGCGAGCGGTTCCACGGCATGGGTGAGTGGGCGTGGGCGGCGGGCATCTGCCCGCTGCTCGGGCCATGGCGGCTGGGCGCGGTGCAGATGGTCTATCAGCGCGAGGGTGGCTTCGACCCGCACAAGCAGCTCGACTTCCTCTCCCGCCACCACGTCACCAACGTGTTCGCCACCCCAACCGCGATCCGCTCGATGATGGGAATCGAGAACGCGCGCGAGCGCTACCCGCAGCGTTTCCGGGTCGTCTGCTCCGCCGGTGAGCCACTCAACCCGGAGGCCATCCGCTGGTTTCGCAGCCAGTATGGGCTCACGGTGCTCGACTATTACGGCCTCACCGAGTCCTATCCGCTCTGCGGCAACTTTCCCTGGATGGAGGTCAGAGAGGGCTCGATGGGCAAGCCGATGCCGGGCTGGGAGGTCGCGATCCTCGACGAGGACGAGCAGCCGGTGGCACAGGGAGAGCGAGGCGAGATCTGCCTGCGCGCCCGGGCGAACCCTCACTATCCGCTCGGCTACTGGCGCCAGCCAGAGGCCAGTGCGGAGACCTTCGGCGGCGATTGGTTTCACACCAAGGACGCCGCACGCATGGATGAGGACGGCTATGTCTGGTACGAGGGCAGAGCCGACGACGTGATCATCGCCGCCGGCTATCGCATCGGCCCCTTCGAGGTCGAGTCGGTCTGCCTGGAGCATCCCGCCGTCGCCGAGGCCGCGGCAGTCGCCGCGCCCGATGAGCGCCGCGGCTCGGTGGTCAAGGCCTTCGTCGTGCTGGCCGCCGACCATGAGCCCTCGCGACGAGCTGGCCGCGGAGATCAAGACCTTCGTTCGTGACCGCCTCTCCGCCTACGCCTACCCGCGCCTGGTCGAGTTCGTGCCCGACCTGCCAAAGACGCTCACCGGCAAGATCCGCCGCATCGAGCTGCGCGAGCGCGCGGCCCGCGTCCCATCTCAGCAGTAGGCTCCCGCGGAGCCTCGTCCAACTGGGGAGGGCAGCAGGCTCTTGCGGATCCTCCTCGCCTGAGAGGAAGACAGAGATGGCGAAGACCTCGACGTCGTCGTTTGCCGCGCCGTGGTGAGCGCAGGAGAAGCGATCGCCGGGCGCTCGAGCCGATCCGCGCATCGAGAAGCCGGAGCGCGGCGGCCAAGGACATGGCTTGTGCTGGCGGCCGCCACGGTCCTTGCCGCCGGACTGCGCCTCCCGTTTCTCGATCACCAGAGCCTGTGGCTCGACGAGATCTACACCCGGTCGATCCTCGGAGAATCGAGTCTGGCGGGGCTCTGGCGCCACATCGAAGCGACCGAGTCCACGCCTCCGCTCTACTACTTGCTCGGATGGCTCCTTCAGGCGCGCAGCGCAATGGCGATGCGCCTCATACCGGCGCTCGCGCTCACCGCGACGGTGCCGGCCGGATATCTCGCCTTTCGCCGGCTGATCGGCTCGCCGGCCGCACTGGCGGCGGCCGCGACCCTGGCTGTCAACCCGATGCTCGTGACCTATTCAACCGACGCGCGCGGCTATGGCCTGTTCGTGCTGAGTGCGCTGCTCTCGGTATGGGGCTTCTCGGCGGTGCTGGAGCACGGCTCGTTGCGCCGGTTCGCACCATGGCTGGTGGCTTGCGTGGCGTGCATATGGACCCACTACTTCGGTGTCTTCATCGTCGGCGCAGAGGTCGTGGTGCTGCTGGCCATCCGCCCCAGGGCACGATGGAGAACAGTCGGCTTCACCGCGCTTCTCGGCGTGTGCCTAATCCCGCTGATTCCGCTTCTGCTCGGCCAGACCGGCAACGAACGTGCCGGCTTCATCGCCGCAATGCCACTGAACACGCGGTTCACCGAAACGGTGCGGCAGTTCGCAATGGGAGCCAACGTGCCGAGAACCTGGCTGGAGGCGGCCGGCCTGGCCGTTTTCTGCCTCTCCCTTGCGGCGGGCATATGGATGGCTGCACGATCGCGCGGCCGATCGCGCGCGCTGCTCGCGCTTGCCGCGATCGCGTTCACCGCGCCGCTGCTGCTGTCGGTGCTGCACATCGAGGATCGCTTCTACGCGCGCAACATGATCGCCACCCTGCCGCTGGCGGTCGCGCTCGCAGCTCCGGCGATGGTGCGCCTGCGAGCGGCCCCGCTTGCGATCTACCTCGCGCTGGCCATCCTCACATCGCTCTGGGTGGCCACGAACTGGCGCTACGAGCAGGTCGACTGGAGGGCAGCGCTCGCACGCACGCAGGCAATCGACCCGGGCGCGGCGGTCGTGGCGGTGAACCACCTCAATGTGCCGGTGATCGAAACATATCTGGCGCGAGCCCCGGCGCCCACGACCGTGCTCGCCACGCGCGCATGGGTCGTGGTGGAACCCGTGCGCGCCGCCGGGCACCGCGCCTTCGGCCCGCAGCCAGTCCCCGGCCTGCCGGGCTTCACGACGCTGCGAACCGTGCAGCTGCACGGCTTCCAGCTGATTCTGGCCAGCGCGAGCAGGCCGACGCCGATCACGACGAGCGAGGTCGAGGGCGCCAAGCTCTTTGCAGGCAGCAGCTCGGACTCGCGGTAGCGACCTCGATTGCCGAGATCTCTTGGCTCAGCTGCTGCCGTAGCGTGCAGCGTCCTCCGAGCCACCGGTCGCATCGCCGGCGCTGTAGGAATGAGCCCCCGCGCCGGCAAGCCTGCCGGCGTCGACGATCAGGTATTCGTCCCTGATCGGGCGTCCCTCCAGCCAGCACTCGAGGATCTCGCGCGTGCCCGCGGCATAGCGAGCCTGCGCGGAGAGGCTCGTGCCGGAGATGTGAGGCGTCATGCCATGGTGAGGCATGGTGCGCCACGGATGATCCTCGGGCGCAGGCTGGGGAAACCAGACATCGCCGGCGTAGCCGGCCAGCTGCCCGCTCTCGCACGCTCGCACCACCGCATCGCGGTCGCAGATCTTGCCGCGAGCGGTGTTGATCAGATAGGCGCCACGCTTCATGCGGGAGAGCATCCTCTCGTCGAAGAGATGTTCGGTCTCCGGATGCAGCGGGGCATTGATCGTCACGACGTCACATGCCTCCACGAGCGACTCGACGCTCTCGTGGAAGGTGGCGCCAAGGTCGCCCTCGACATCGCTCGGAAGCCTGTGGCGGTCGGTGTAGTGCAGGCCGACGTCGAACGGCTGCAACCTTCTGAGCACCGCGAGGCCGATGCGCCCGGCGGCGACCGTGCCCACCTGCATCCCCTCCAGGTCATATGACCGCGCGGCGCAGTCGGCGACGTTCCAGCCGCCCTTGACCACCCACTGATAGGAGGGGATGTAGTTGCGGACCAGCGCAAGGATCATCATCACGACGTGCTCAGCGACGCTGATGCTGTTGCTGTAGGTCACCTCCGCGACTGTGATCCCGCGCTCCGAGGCGGCCTGGAGATCGACGTGGTCTGAGCCGATCCCGGCGGTGATTGCGAGCTTCAGGTTGGGAGCCTTCGCGATCCGCTCGGCGGTGAGGTAGGCAGGCCAGAACGGCTGCGAGATCACCACGTCTGCGGCTGGCAGCGAGCGCTCGAACACGGAACCCGGACCGTCCTTGTCGGACGTGACCACGAGCGTGTGCCCGAGTCCCTCCAGGAACTTGCGCAGGCCGAGCTCGCCGGAGACGCTTCCCAGCAGCTGCCCCGGCTCGAAATCGATCGCCTTCGGAGTGGGCGCGCTCTGGCCGTCGGGGTAGCGCTCGATCGTTGGGACGCTCTGACGCGGATAGGTCGACGGATAGCCGTCGATGGGATCGTCGTAGAGGACACACAGGACATTGGCCATGATTTGAGCCTTCTCTCGTTCGCCGGACATGCGAGCTGGATGTCGATGCAGACATCCAGGTGGACGATATTCGAGCCAGCGCCGCCGTCGCGTCCAATCGTCAGCGTGGCTGGTGCGACAGCTCAAAGCTATCCGGAGCGCAGGCGCCGAGTGTCAGCCCACTACACACATCTGCGTGGGTCGGCTCGCGAAGCTCGCGGCTGCGGACGGCCCGGCTCGGCTCGGCGCTCCCTCCAGATCGCCGACGAGTCAAGGCCCAGGTCAGGCCCCTCTTCAGTCAGGTGGAGCCCCGTGGACTCAGCTGCGGATTCCGTTGAGGACGAGCGCGGCGAGCTCCTGGTAGGCCTCTGCGTCACGCAGACCGACGCTGCGCAAGACCTCCCCGCCCTGGATGCGCGCCATCGTGTCCGCGACGACGTTTCCCACGAAGGCCGCATGGACCCCGCGAAAGTGGCCACCGGCGACCCCTTCGGCGATCAACTCGCGCACGCGTCTCGCCGCCGCGGTCGTATTTCGCTGGTAGACGATGCGCGCCGCCGGATGAGCGGCGAGATCCTCGAAGAAGCGTTGGGAGGCTCCTCGCAGGGCGTCGGCGACAGCTTGCAGATAGGTCCCGATCCGCTCTGCTGGGTGCTCCTCCGCAGCCGTGCGTCGCTCGACCTCAACGGCCGATACGTCAAAGAAGTGCCGCACGACGTTGACGGTCAGCTGCTCCTTGCTGTGACCGACGTCGTAGAGCGTGGACTTCGAGCAATGCAGCCTCCTCGCCATCTCCTCGAGTGTGAGGTGCCGGAACCCTTCTGCGAGGAACAGCTCGACCAGCTCGGCCAGCAGCTCCGGCCGGCGTGTGACGGGGGCCGCAGTCACGCAGAAGACGACGGTAGGGAGCTCGTTAGTTCTGTCATGGATACTGTGGTACGAAAGATAGTACTCTTCCGTGCCATGCCCGCAGAGCGCATGATCGACTCGCCGGAGGCGCGTGACATCGTCGCCCTCGCGCGTGACGTCGCACGAGCGGAGCTGGCGCCACGCGCCGCGGAGGCCGAGGCAGACGAGCGCTTCCCGCGCGAGGTGTTCTGCATGCTGGGGTCGCTGGGCATCCTTGGCATGCCCTATCCGGAGACTTTCGGCGGCGGCGGGCAGAGCTACGAGGTCTACCTGCAGGTGCTCGAAGAGCTCGCAAGCGCGTGGGCAAGCGTGGCGCTCGGCGTCAGCGTCCACACGGTCTGCTGCTTCCCGCTGGCCTATCACGGCACCGACGCCCAGCGTGAGCGGTGGCTGCCCGAAATGCTCGCCGGCGAGCAGCTCGGCGGCTACTGCCTCTCAGAGCCACACGCCGGCTCGGACGCGGCGGCGCTGCGCACACGCGCTGCCCGCACCGAAGACCGCTACCGCATCGACGGCAACAAGGCATGGGTCACCCATGGCGGGCGGGCCGACTTCTACACACTCTTCGCGCGCACCGCAGAGCACCGCACGCGCGGCATCTCCTGCTTCCTCATCCCAGGCGAGACCACAGGCCTCAGCGCGCGGGCGCCCGAGCGCAAGATGGGCCTCACCGGCTCGATCACCGCAGCGATCGACTGTGATGGCGTCGAGGTCGCAGCCGAACGTCTCATCGGCGAGGAGGGAGAGGGGCTGACGATCGCGCTACATGCGCTCGACAGTGGACGGCTCGGCATTGCCGCTGTCGCGGTCGGCCTCGCCCAGGCGGCGCTCGATCACGCCGTCCGCTATGCCGGCGAGCGCGAGACGTTCGGCAAGCCGATCGCCGAGCACCAGGGGGTGGCATTCATGCTCGCCGACATGGAGGCCGCAATCGTCTCAGCGCGCGCCACGACGCTCGAAGCCGCACGCCGACGTGACCGCGGGCTCCCATTCTCTCGCCATGCCTCGATCGCCAAGCTCGTCGCGACCGACGCGGCGATGCGTGTCACGACCGACGCCGTTCAGATACTCGGAGGCTACGGGTACACGAAGGACTTCCCCGTGGAGCGGTACATGCGCGAGGCCAAGGTGATGCAAATCTTCGAGGGAACCAACCAGATCCAGCGCATGGTCATCGGCCGGCATCTTGCGTCACGGCAGTGACGAGCGCCTCGACCCTCGAGGCGAGTTTCACATCCTCTCGTCGGCTGTGCGTCCTCTCATCAACCAGAAAGGCAGGTACGGTCAATGAGGATCGAAGGCAGCTCAGCGCTTGTCACAGGGGGCGCATCCGGACTTGGTGAGGCGACGGTGAGGGAGCTCCGCGCGCGCGGAGCCGACGTGGTGATCGCCGACCTCGACGTCGAGCGCGGCGAGGCACTCGCGGAGGAGGTCGGCGCACGCTTCGTGGCGACCGATGTGACCAACGCCGATGAGGTGACCCGTGCCGTAGAGGCGGCAGGCCCGTTGCGGATCAGCGTCCACTGCGCCGGTATCGGCTGGGCCGAGCGCGTCGCAGGCAAGCGGGGCGCACATGCGCTGGAGCCGTTTGAACGCGTGATCGCTGTCAACCTCATCGGCACATTCAACGCCCTGCGCCTCGCGGCGGCGGCGATGCTGTCGGCTGCCCCCGCGCCGACGGGCGAGCGCGGCGTCGCGATCAACACCGCCTCGATCGCCTACGCCGACGGCCAAATCGGGCAGATCGCCTACTCGGCCTCCAAGGGCGCCATCGCCGGAATGACCCTTCCGGCCGCCCGCGACCTTGCCAGCTCCGGCGTGCGCGTCTGCACGATCGCTCCAGGGCTGTTCGATACCCCGCTGCTCGCAACCCTGCCCGCAGATGCGCGTGAGGCCCTCGGCAGCCAGGTCCCCTTTCCATCGCGGCTCGGGCGCACCTCAGAGTATGCACAGCTGGCGTGCCACATCGTCGAGAACGAGATGCTCAACGGCGAGGTCATCCGCCTCGACGGCGCCCTGCGGATGCCGCCACGCTGAGCACGCTCCAACCCAGCACCGGAGATCGCCACGTGGGGTCCCGGCGCGGGAGATACGCCGGGACCCCATGTTGCGCGAGATCGCTCTCAGGCTCTCAGCCGGCTGCCAGCCACATCTGCTCCATGCGGCTGTGGCCACTTGGCAGCACCTGATAGCCACGGAGGGAGTCGCTGACCAGGTT
Organism: uncultured Actinomycetota bacterium; assembly: GCA_963790265.1. GTDB lineage: Bacteria > Actinomycetota > Thermoleophilia > Solirubrobacterales > Solirubrobacteraceae > Palsa-744. The sequence goes on along the minus strand of CAWBNT010000001.1, from coordinate 484,791 downwards.
GAAGGACCCCAGATCGACGATCGCCATCCAGCTTGGTTCCGTCAGATAGGTGACTTCTTGGATCTCGTTGAACAGCTTCTGCCTCGCCGGTTCTTCAGTGACGGTGCTCATCTTCGCGATCAGCGCCTTGAGCCTGGCCGAGGGCGCGATGGAGGGAATAGATGCGCCGCCGAAGTAGGCTTCTATGGCGCCGCTCGGGTCGAACTCTTCGTTGACCCCGCCTTCGGGCGGCAGCAGCATCACCTGGTACTTTCCATCCCCAAGGTCAGCTCCAAGCGTGGCATAGTCCGATGTATGCACCGTCACTTGCACGCCGATGTGCGCCCACGCACTCTGCAGGATCGAAGCCGTCAATTCGCCCGTGGTTTCACCGCCCTGACAGTCAATCGTGACCGAGAAGCCGTGCGGCACCGAGGTGCTCTTCAACAGTTCCTTGGCCTTGGCCGGATCGTACGTGTAAGCCGGGACCCTAGGATCCCAGTACTTCATCTTGCCCCACGCATCCGTAGCCTGCGTCGCCAGCCCTTTATACACGGATTTGATGATCGCCGAGAATGGCGTGGCATACATCAACGCCCGGCGTACGTTGGCCTCGTTCAACGGAGCCGCAGTGTTGTTGATCGCGTTGAGCCCTGCTCCCCACAATGGTTCGATCAGCATCTTGGCGCCAGACACTTTCTGCAGCCCCGGTGCCAGCGCATAGGGCACGCCGACCGCTATCGTCGCGGCACCTGATCGCACCGCAAGGATACGCGCGCTGCTGTTTTCGACCGAGTTCATCACGAGACCATCCAGATAGGGCTGGCCAGCACGCCAGTAATGAGGATTTCGCACCATCGTGACCGTCGTGTTCCCAGCTGAGGCGCTCTTGAGCATAAAAGGCCCCGTCCCCACAGGATGCTGCGCAAACTGCTGCTCTGACTCACGTCCAGCGACATTCTTCGGCACCACGCTGAACACCGGCACAGAAAGCACTTCGACCAGCACCGGATAGGGCTTGCTCAACTGCAGCTGCACTCTCATCGGCCCAGCCAGCGAAACCTTCTTGAAGAACTGCTTTGCCACCACACCCGCATACCCAGACAAGCCGGCCATCCGTCGCAACGTGTATACGACGTCTTCACCAGTCAACGGTTCTCCGTTGGAGAACCGCACGCCATGACGAATATTAAAAGTGTAAACCAGCTTGTCGGAGCTCACCGACCACGACGTTGCCAAAGCCGGCTGCGGTCCATTGCTGCCAGGCATCGTCTCCACCAGCGTGTCGTACAAAGCCTCATACGCACGATCCTCATTGGGATTGCCTTCGGCATCGGCAGGATCCAAAGTGGCAGCCGGCCCAGGGCTGTCGATGATCACCGTCCCACCACGCACCGGCGTGCCACCAGCAGTGCCATGCGTATAAAAACCAGCCTGCCCAATGGAGTCACTAGGAGAAGACGCCCCACACCCAGCAACCACAAACACCATCAGCAAACACACAACCACGAACATCCACCGCTGCATCACACCGATCCCCTCATCCCAAAACATATGCTTCCTTCCTATGGTCATTAACGTCTTCACTGCTTCCACCCACTGACCATCGTCATCATCAGAACTGGGCATGGACAGCATCCACCGAGGTACTCGACCGGCGGTGGCCGCCACCACGAAGCGCAAACCCCACGTCCAGCAACTCGAGTTGGCACGCACGCGCCTCAGACGCGCTGGCCATGTCTGGCGCGGCGACGCGATCATTGGGGTTCGGTCATCGAGATCGACCTCCTGGGCTGCTCCAGCGGCCGCGGATTGACCTCTGAACGTCTGGCCATGGGCACCCGCTGGCAGCTGACAGCCTTTTGTGCGGCTAACGTAGCACATACTACCGACGGGAGTATATTGAGATTGCTTTTAAAATGCCTGCCCAAATTTCTTTTGTCTGGGCACATGCACGTCAGCGCGTGGCTCTCACCGCGTCTGCCGGTCTTCCTAGCGACACAGAGCCGTAGCGGAGAGCCTCCTCAGCTCGCCTGCGATCAGCACACCTCCTCAAAGAAGCCACGCACCGCTTGGGGTGCGCATGACGCTCGAGCTAGCGCCTCGCGCGCATCTCAGACTCAGAGCGGCGGTCAACCGGCTCGGCGAGGCCGAACAGCTCCAGCACGCGCAGGTCGTCGAGCCGCCCGACCGTGAGATCGGCGTCCATCTGCGCTCCTCTCACCGAGGGGACTGCCACCACCAGCAACGCCGCGGCCCTTGCCGCGGCCGCGCCAAGGGCGGAGTCCTCGAAGGCGACCGCATCGGAGGGATCGACGTTCAGCCGCCGGCAAGCCTCCAGGTAGACGTCCGGCTGCGGCTTCGGGCTGGGCATCTGCTCTGCGCTCACGATGGTCGAGAAGAAGTCGCCAAGCCCGGCACGACGCAGGGCCGTGGCCACGACCGCAAGCGGAGCGTTCGTCGCGACCGCGAGGGGCATCTCTGCCGCCAATGAAGCCAGCAGCCGATGTGCCCCAGGCATCGTGGCGATCGGCAGGGTCTCAACGGACTCCCGCAGCATGCGCCGGATCGAGGCCTGCGCAACGGGTTTGCGCAACGCCCGCCCGAGCCGGTCCGCGGCCAGCGCGACCGACGCGCCGTTGAGCCGGTCGAGGTCGACCCCATCGAGGGAGGCCCCCATCTCGATGGCCACGGACCGATAGGCCACATGCCAGCAGGCGGTGGTGTCCAGCAGCAGTCCGTCACAGTCGAAGACCGCCGCCGAGGGCCAGCGACCTGTCGTTCTCAGAGGGCGCTTCGAATCCCGTGAAAATTCAGTTACGCATCTTTCCATGACTGTGGAAGGAAGTTACACTGCGCCGCGTCGATATGGAAGACCGAACCTCAGAGGCGGACGCCGCCGGGACCACCGAGGCGCGCGAGGCGAGCCCCGGCCAGGCTGTCCTGGCCCGGACGCGCTCGCTACTTCCCTCACTGCAGGCAAGTGATGCGCGCGTGGCGAAGGTGATCCTCGAGGAGCCGGACGCTGTCATCTATCGCTCCGTCAGCGAGGTCGCCGCCGCCGCCGAGACCTCCGCCGCGACGGTCGTTCGCTGCGCGCAGAAGCTCGGCTTTCGCGGCTTTCACGATCTGAAGCTCGCGCTCGCCAGGGAGCGAGCGACCTTCCAGGCGGTCCAGCCGCAGGCACAGGGAGAGGTGGACGAGCGCCTAGCGGTCCTGGCGCAGGTGACCGCCACCGGCGCGCAGGCGGTGCGAGACGCGGCTGCGCTGGTGGACCCCGCCGCATTCGAGGCCACGGTCTCCGCGCTGGCCGAGGCACGCCGTGTCCTCTTCGCCGGGGTCGGCACCTCGGCGCCGCTGACCCAGGACGCGGCATACCGTTTCTCGGCAATCGGCCTACGTGCTGACGCATACGCGGACGCGCACATCCAGCACTTCCAGGCGCTTGGCCTTCAGGCAGGTGACGTCTGCGTGGCGATCAGCCACACCGGATCGACGCGGGAGACGATCGAGGTCGCAGATGCGGCACGCAGCAGCGGCGCGGTCACGGTCGCGATCACGAGCTTCGCCAACTCGCCCCTGACAGAGCTGGTCGACGAGGTGATCGTCGCGGGTACGCGCGAGGTCGCCTTCCAGCTGGAGGCGATGGCCAGCCGGCTCGCGCATCTGGCGCTGCTCGACGCGCTGCTGGTCGCGGTCGCCGCGCGCGATCAGACGCGCGCCCAGGCCGCCCTCACCCACTTCACCGACATGCTCGGCGCACACCGCCCCTGACCTGAGCACCATGCGCATCGGACTCATCAGCGACCTGCACTGGATGCTCGAGCCTCCGCCCTCGGCGGCGGCGTGGCACGGCAGCTCCGCGGAGCTCACAGCCGTGCTCGATCGTCTTCAAATCGCGCTCCAGCGCTTCGCCGAGCAGGAGGTCGACCTGGTGGTGGCGGCAGGCGATCTCGCTCACCATGGCGAGGACGATGCGCTTGCGGAGGTGCTTGCGGCATGCGCAGGCGCAAGCGCGCCGGTGCTCGTGGTCTCCGGGAACCACGACCTTGCCGACGATGCCGACCGCGTCCCGCGAGCGGTAGAGCGCGCCGGGCTCGACAATGTCAGCCTCGCCAGCCTCGCCGGCGATGTGCATGGCGGCATGCGGGTCGCCGGGGTACAGGTGGGCTCAACCGACGGCTGGTTTGGCGCCCGTCTGCGGGAGCTGCCCGACACCGCCGCCTGGGCCGCGGAGCCGGTGGTCCTGATCAGCCACTACCCGTTGCTCTCGCTGGCGGAGATCGTCTCCGCGAACGGGTTCCCCTACCCCGGCGACCTGTTGGATCGTGGAGAGCTCGCGACACACCTGATCGCCCGGGCCGCGCCAACGGTAGTGGTTGGAGGCCACGTCCACGCGCGGGCCGCGTGCTCGGAGGGCCCGGTGCTGCAGCTCACCTGCGCGGCGATGGTCGAGCCGCCATATGAGTGCTCGGTGATCGAGGTGCAGGAGCTTGCCTGTGGCGAGATCGTCATCCAGCGCACGAGCACGCGCCTGCACGAGGGACCGCCATGCCGCGAGCCGGTCTTCTCGCCCGCCCGCGAGCACTGGACGTTCGACGGAGCGCGTTGGAGCACCCCCGCGCCGCCGGCCAGCCGGCTGAGCATCGCAGTACACCGCTGAGACCTTTCCCCCATGCCATCCCTGACAACCGTGGACCGGCGCGACGCCGGCCCTGCATGAAGGAGCATCCATGGAGCAGAGCACAGACAGAATCCTCACGACGCACACCGGCAGCCTTCCTCGACCGGATGGCCTTGCCGAGCAGCTGACAGCGCTGGATCGCGGCACGCTGAGCGAGGCCGACTCCCAGGCGCTGCCGGAGCAGATTCGCGCGGCCGTCTCCGCAACGGTGGCGCGGCAGGTGGAGGCCGGAATCGACGTTATCGACGATGGTGAGATGAGCAAGTTCGGATACGCCACGTATGTGAAGCAGCGCCTCAGCGGCTTCGAGGGGGAGAACGAACCGCTCGCGCTCTCGGAGTTCGCGGACTTCCCCAGCTTCACGATGAAGACCGCCCTGGAAGTGACGAACCCCGCCTGCACCGGGCCGGTCACCTTCCATGGAGCCGAGGCGGTCGCTGCCGACATCGCCAACCTGCGCGCCGCGATGGACATAAGCCCCGCCGTCGAGGGATTCATGAACGCGGCCTCGCCGGGGATCATCGTGGATTACCTCGTCAACCGCAACTACGCCGACGAGGAGAGCTACCTCTACGCGGTCGCTGAGGCAATGCGACACGAGTACAGGGCGATCGTGGACGCCGGCTTCGTGCTGCAGCTCGACTGCCCCGATCTGGCGATGGGGCGCCACTTCGCCCCCAAGCCGCTGGAGATCGGCGAGTTTCGCCGCAACATCTCGCTGCGGGTGGATGCGATCAACCACGCACTGCGTGACCTTCCCGCGGAGCGCATCCGGATGCACATCTGCTGGGGCAACTACGAATCCCCCCACCACCACGACGTGCCGCTGGCGGAGATCGTCGACATCATCCTCGGCGCTCACCCCGCCGGCCTGCTGGTGGAGGCGGCCAACCCCCGACATGAGCACGAGTGGCGCGTCTTCGAGGAGGTCGCACTGCCCGAAGGCAAGGTGCTGATACCCGGCGTGATCGACACGCTCAGCTCCTATATCGAGCATCCCGAGGTCGTCGCACAGCGGATCGTCCGCTACGCGCAGACGGTGGGACGCGAGAACGTGATCGCCGGCACGGACTGCGGCTTTGCCACCTTCGCGAACTTCACGCCGCTGAACCCAGAAATTGCGTGGGCAAAGCTGCGCACGCTCAGCGAGGGAGCCAAGATCGCCTCGCAGGAGCTCTGGCCCACGACCGCGAGCACGGCGCCAGCCGCTGCTTCGGCATAGCGGGTCGCATCGGCGCCCGCGCGATGTGGACGTCCTCCCTGGCGGGGGAGGACGTCCACGGGCGCCGAGCGCGGTCCAAAAAGAACAACCACTCTCGAACAAAGGACCCCAAGCATGGAATCCGCAAGGAACCGTATCGAAGCTCGGCCTGCTCTCAGCAGGCAGCCCCTCAAGGGCATCGCCTTCACGCTCTTCTCCGGCGTCTTCGGCGCGGCGCTGTGGTGGCTGCTGCGCGGCGCCTTCTCGCTGGAATACCCGAGCGCGACGCTCGTCTTCACGGTCTGCATCGTCTGGTTCTGGCAGCTGGCCTGGTCCTTCGGCGGCTGGCCGGCCTCGCTGTTCACCAACAGCCGCTGGGTGCGGGGCACATTCAACTGGGTGCTGCTGATGCTGGCCGCGTGGCTGACGATCAAGTGCTTCGAATGGTGGTTTCACAAGCCGTTCGTCGGCACCGACATCGGCGTCTGGGGCCTGACCGCGCTCTTCGGCGGCGTGCTCAGCCTGTTCTTCTTCGGCAACCGCCTGCTGCTGCCTGAAGCGGAGGGCACCAAACAGCCGCTCGCCGGCTTCACGAACCTCGCATGGGCCCTTGGCCTGCTGCCCATGGTCTTCCTGTTCCTGCCGAAGCTCGCGGGCCTTGTGCCGATCGGGGTCCCCTACATCTGGTTCCCGATCGCGCTGATCCCGCTCACCTACTTCGGCGGCGAACCGTTCGCCCGTCTCGGCCAGCCCTACGCCGGACTGGCCTACATGGGCGTCACGTTCATCGGCACGGTCATATTCGCGGGCATCCTCACGAAGTCGGGGATCGACTTCTTCGCCGCGACGGTCGGTGGGCTGAAGGGCAACATCCTGGTCGCAACCTGGACGGACGTTGGCCTCGTGTTCGCCTGGCTGTTCAACATGTGGCCGGTGGGCAAGCTCGCGCAGCCCTGGAAGGGCATCTTCTCTACGCTCGGCACATTCGGTATCAGCATGGCGATCTATGCGGTGCTGACCTCCTCATTCACCGCCGCCGACTATCCCGCGGTGATCTTCGGGCTGTTCTGCTTCCTCTGGGCGCAGGTCTCCTTCGCCGGCATCGGCCTGTTCGACATCCTCAGCTGGGGATACGAGGAGGATCCGGCAGGCGCAGGTCCCAGGCTGGGTGCGCAGGCGAGCCACCAGGAAGATCAGACGCTGGTTGGCGCGGGCGTCTGAGCCTGACGCGGTGCGAAAGCACCGCTACGCATATCGGCACCTCTCCAGGCTCGGTCTTGCACGCCAACCCGCGTGTGAGACCGAGCCGCGTTGCCTGCTCTGCCAAGCGCGGCTTCAGCGGGCGGGCGTGAGGAGGATCACCGGGATCACGCGGTCCGTCTTCTGCACGTACTCGGCGAACTGAGGGACGTGCTCGCACTGAGCAGCGAAGAGCTGGTCGCGCTCTGGGCCGCTGGCCTGCGTCGCGGTCACCTGGAGAGTGTCTGCTCCAACCTCGATCGAGACGTCGGGGTGGGCCTTGACGTTGTGATACCAACCGGGATTCCTCGGAGCGCCTGCGGCGGAGGCGAAGATCACGTAACGCTCTCCATCCTTCAGGTAAGCAAGCGGGCTTACGTAGCTGGTGCCCGATCGCGCGCCCCTGTGGTGCAGCAACAGAAGCGGCATGCCGACGAGCATGTCCACTCGTCCGCCGCCGGCGCGAAACGCGTCGATCACCTTGGCGTTGAAGTCAGAGGGCGAGGTGGACACAGGACTCTCGAGCAACCTAGCGCATCCATGGGTACGTGTCAGATGCGCATGGCTTCGCCGCCCCGAACGCTCCTACACTGGCCCCTGCAGCTCACGCTCGAGCGAGAAGAGGCGGCCTTGGCTCCGGCGTGCAGGCGCGAGCTCCTAAGCTCCGGTCTGGAGTCCACGGAGATAGCGCTCCACCCAAGACAAGGAGATGCGATGGCCACCGATGCAGTCTCAGCAGACGGACGCACCCGGGTGCTCGCCGACGGCGGCGAGATGCCGATGCTCGGCCTCGGCGTATGGCAGGTGCCCGATGGCCCCGAGTGCGTGGACGCCGTCCGCACGGCGCTTGAGCTCGGCTACCGGCACATCGACACCGCCCAGGCATATGGCAACGAGGAGAGCGTCGGCAAGGCGATCCGCGAGAGCGGCGTGCCACGCGATCAGCTCTTCATCACGACCAAGTTCTTCCCAGGCCACACCGACCCGGCTGCCGAGGCGCAGAAGAGCCTTGCGCGCCTCGGCGTCGACCAGGTCGACCTCTACATCATCCACTGGCCACAGGGCGGCCCGACATGGGCCTGGGCCGGCATGGAGCGCGCGCGAGAGCTCGGCCATGCGCGCTCGATCGGGGTCTCCAATTTCGATGTCGGCGAGCTGGGCGAGGTGATGAGGATCGCCAGCGCACCGCCCGTGGTCAATCAGATTCAGTTCAGCCCGTTCGTCTACCGGCGTGCGCTGCTCGAGGCATGCGAGCAACACGACGTGGCGCTCGAGGCATACAGCTCCCTGGGAACCGGCCAGCATCTCACCGAGCAGCACGTCGAGCAGATCGCCGAGCGACTCGGCCGCACGCCCGCGCAGGTTCTGCTGCGCTGGTGCGTCCAGCGTGGCATTCCGGTGATCCCCAAGTCCACCCATCGTGAGCGCATCGAGGAGAACATGCAGATCTTCGACTTCGTGCTCTCAGAGCAGGACCTCGACATGCTCGATGCCCTCGACACGACCGGCGGCACCGAGCACGCGAAAGAGAACAAGTGGTGGTGATACCACCGCAGACCATGAGGTTCGTCATCGCCGCGATCCGCCAATGAGCGCTCTGGCGCGCTGATGTGCCGCTGGCTCGCATACACGGGCTCGCCGATCCTCCTTTCGAAGGCTCTGTACGCACCCGCGCACTCCCTGATCGACCAGAGCCTGCACGCGCGCCTTGGAGCGGAGGCCACCAACGGAGACGGCTTCGGGATCGGCTGGTATGACGCCACTCCACGCCCCGGCACCTTTCGCAGCATCGAGCCAGCCTGGAACGACCGCAACCTGCACGAGCTCGCCGATCACATCAGCTCAGGCCATTTCTTCGCCCACGTGCGGGCCGCGATCGGCTCCCCGGTGCAGCAGACCAACTGCCATCCATTCCGCCACGAGCAATGGCTGTGGATGCACAACGGCTTCATCGCCGGCTTCTCATCCATGAAGCGCGACCTTGCCTTTGCGATCGATCCGTCTCTTTATCCGCTGATCGAAGGCGGCACCGACTCGGAGATCATGTTCCACCTCGCGCTCACGTTCGGACTGACCGAGGATCCCCCGCTCGCAGTCTCTCGGGCGGTCGGGCTGGTGGAGGCGATCGGCCACTCGCATGGCGTGGCCGGCCCCTTTCAGGGCACCATCGCCACGACCGACGGCGAGCGGATGTGGGTCTTCAGATACGCAAGCGAAGGCGAAGCACGCTCGCTCTTCTACACCGCCGATGTGCCCACGCTCCGCCGCCTCTACCCAAAGCAGCACATCCTGCAAGAGCTCTCCGCCAACGCGCGCCTAATCGTCTCAGAGCCGATCGGCGATCTGCCGGGGGCCTGGCGCGAGATGCCGGCGGCGAGCTTTGCCGTCATCGCCTCCGGCAAGGACGAAGTGTTCCCCTTCGAGCCAACCGCCCCGTGATGCGTGCCGTGCCGTACGGTCGCCGGCCGTGTCTACCGAAGATGACCCTGGTCAACCTCAACCGCTCGGTGTAGACAGATCCAGCGCCTAAATAATAGATTCGTGGCATGAGCACTACTATCAGGGTGAGTGGGCCGACCCGAGATCGCTTCGCCCGGCTGGCACGGGAGACCGGCCGTCCCATGGGCCAACTGGTCGATGAGGCCGCCGATGCCCTGGAGCGACGCGTGTTCTTCGACGAGCTCTCCGCCCGCTACGAGCTGTTGCGCGTCGACAAGGACACATGGAGCGAGATCGAGGCCGAGCGCCGCATCGAGAGCAGCGCGCTGCGTGACCGTTCGTGAGCCTCGCCGGGCGGAGATATGGCTCCTGGACTTCGGCGACCCCGTCGGGCGCGAGCAAACCGGCATACGACCTGCCGTAGTCGTCTCGCTGACATGCAGAACGACGGTAACGCTGGCGTCATGGTCATAATCCCGCTCACGACCACCCAGTTCCACATCGACGGCGTCCTGAGTCGCCCTCCCGCCGGAGGTCATCGAGCTGTCATCCCAGCAAAAAGCCTCGGCAGCCTCCTGGTCGGTGCTGGTGAATTCTGCCCAGCAGAAGGCGCCGTCCGCGTACTCGCTGCCCTCGCCCACGTCGATGAACGTATTAGATTCAGATCGTGGCCAGACAGATCCAGATCCGCGAGCAGGCGATTCGCCTCGGGCAGCTGCTGAAGCTCGCTGGCGTCGTGAGCAGCGGTAGCGAGGTCAAGGCACTCCTGGCGAGCGTGCCGCTGACGGTGAACGGGGAGCTCGAGACACGTCGCGGGCGCCAGCTGCACGACGGTGACGTGGTGAGGGTGCAGGACGAAGAGTTGGCGGTGTCTGCCAACGCGGGCGGCTCCGTCGTCATCTAGGCGGCGCCAACGCCAGCACGCCGCTACGCTCGCATCGTGACGCCAGAGGAGCTCGCCAACCTCGCGCATCTGCGCCGTGCCCGCGATCTGATGGACCGCGAATACGCGCGCCCGCTCGACGTCACCGCACTCGCCCGTGCCGCGTTGATGTCGACCGGACACTTCTCGCGGCAGTTCCGCGCGACGTATGGGGAGACGCCCTACACCTACCTGATGACGCGGCGAATCGAGCGGGCGAAGGCGCTGCTGCGCCTGGGGGACCTGTCGGTCACCGAGGTGTGCATGGCGGTCGGCTGCACCTCGCTCGGCTCCTTCAGCGCGCGCTTCACGGAGCTGGTGGGGCAGACGCCGACGGCCTACCGGAGCCGTGACCACAGCGCGCTCGCGAGCGTGCCAGGGTGCATCGCCAAGGACCTCACCCGCCCGAGCCGCAAGCCGAGCAGGATCGAAGAAGCGCGCATGACGCTGGCTCTCTAGCCTTGCGGGCATGAACCTCACTCTTTCCACCTGCTTCGTCCTGGTCCATGACCCCGACCTCGCGTCGGCCTTCTACCGCGACACGCTTGGCCTCGAGCTGCGCAACGACGTCGCCCGCGGAGACTTCCGCTGGATCACCGTCGGCGGCGCCTCCCAGCCCGACGTCGCGATCGTCCTCACGAACTACCTGAACGGCAGCCCCGCCGACAGCGACGCACTGGCCGCCCTCCTGGCCAAGGGCGCGCTGAACGGCGTTCACTTCCACACCGACGACCTCGACACCACCTTCGAGAAGCTGAGTGCCGCAGGCGCCGAGATCGTGCAGGAGCCGGCCGACCAGCCATGGGGCACGAGAGACTGTGCCGTGCGGGATCCGTCCGGCAACCTGGTCCGCATCGACCAACCACCCGCCGCGTAATCGTGGCGCGGCGCTGAAGCGGCGCTTCCCTCTTCTGCACCGCGGCAGCGAAGCGATGGCTCATCGACGAGCACCGGGAAACCCGGCGCGCAACCTCCTTCCTCGAACTTCCGCGGAACGGTCGGTGGGCGTGGCGCTGAGGTTCGAGCGACTCGCGTAGGGGCGGTTTTCCGGTTGAGTGCTAGCGCTTCTTGTTATCGACGGCGGCTCGCAGCTGGGCCTTGCTCATGCTGGAGCGGCCTTTGACGCCGAGGCTACGGGCCTCCTGGTAGAGCTGCTCGCGAGTGCGTCCACGCGGCCCCGGTTTGCCAGAGCGTAGACCGCCGCGCCGGCTGGATGAGATGTCGCTGGTGGACGCGCCCGAGCTGGTCTTCGATTCGCCGCTGCGGGCGCGCTCCTTGTTGACGGTACGCGCGGCGATCTCCTCGGCACGTTTGAGCGATGCGCCCTGTTGGCGCTCGCTGTCCTTGATGTGCTCGTACTGGCGCTCGCGCTTGCTGCCTTTCTTCACGCCTCGAGGCGGCATCTCATCTACCTCCGATCTACTGGTCCTTCATGGTCGAGCGAACCCGGTGCGCCTGTTGGCCTCTCATAGATGGCCGATTCATTGGACTTATTCCTGCGGCTCACTGGGCTGAACGCCACACTGGGGTTTTCATACCCTGACTCGCCAGGATCAATCGGAGTGGCGAGGCCAATGGGAGACCGCGATCTCCGCTCGCGGCGGGACTCGCCTGGCCTGGATGTCGTTTCGCGCTCTGCCCACCGGGTAGCCAAAGAGGCGATGCGCCGCGGTCTGCCCCACAACTTGAAGTCCTCTGATCAGATGCCCGAGGAGGCACCAGCCGAGCAGGTTCCAGACGACGTACCCGAGGCGCCCGAAGGCGCCGCTCGCGAGGCCGCGCGCCGCCACGCCAAGGATGCCCGTCGCCACCACAGCGGCGAGACCGGCACTGATTCGACTGGCAAGACCTAGCCGCGGCTGATCGTTATGGCCGACTCGCAGCGCGTCAATGGCGAGGACCGCCACGAGACGCACCGGGAGCGCCTCGACCGCAACCTCGAGGAGATGACCGGCGAGCTGCGCGTCGTCGTCACCGGCGTTCAGGTTCTCTTTGCGTTCCTCCTGATCGTCCCGTTCAACGTCGGCTTCGTGCACGTCGGGAATTTCGAGCGCACCGTGTACTTCATCACGCTCATCCTCGCGGCGCTGGCGGCGGTGTGCACGATCGCGCCCTCGGCGGAGCATCGCTTCCTATTCCGCCACGACGACAAGCAGCATCTCGTGTTCCACTCAAACCGGGTGGTGATCGTCGGCCTCGCATTTCTGGCGCTGGCGATGTGCGGCTGTCTGCTGCTTGTCACAACCAAGCTGTTCGGGCTCACCGCGGGCGTGCTGACAGCAAGCATCGGGGCGCTTCCGTTCGTCCTCTTGTGGTTTGCGCTCCCAATCAAGAGGCTATGGACACTCGAGCACCGAGGACAGAGCTCCAGGTCACCAAACCCTTGAAGGGCGCGCGTGGGGAATGCTGGCATGTTCGGCTCTGCCGTATATGGTTTCGGTCGTGGACCTGCACCCGCTCGCCGCGCGCTTTGTCGATGTCGCCGACTCATACGAGCGCGGACGCCCGGAGTACACGCCTGCAGCCGCCGAAGCCATCGCGGCGGAGCTGCATATCGCTCCTGGAGTCCGCGTGCTCGATCTGGCCGCCGGCACCGGCAAGCTCACTCGCGCGCTGCTCGGCGTCGGTCTCGATGTCATCGCAGTCGAGCCGCAGGCTCAGCTACGCGAGATCCTTGCCGCAAGCGTTGGCGCCGAGCGCGTGCTCGAGGGAGTCGCCGAGGAGATTCCGCTTCCAGATGCAGCGGTCGCCGCAGTCACCGTGGCCGATGCCTTTCACTGGTTCGACCATGTGGCGGCGCTGCGGGAGATCCAGCGCGTGCTGATCGCTGGCGGAGGACTGGCAGTGCTCAGGATCGTGCCCGACTGGAGCGGAGCCTCCTGGGCACACGAGGTCGGGACCCTGATTGCCGAGCTTCGCCCAGATCATCCGCAATTCGAAGGCTCGGGTTGGCAGCAGGCTGCCCAAGCGGCGGGCTGCTGGACCTCACCGTGGGAGATCCAGATGACGATGGCACAGCCGGCCAACCCGGAGCGAGTCCTCGACTACGTGGCGTCGATGAGCTGGATGGCGGCGATGCCGGCAGGCCAACGCGAGGCGACCCTCATGAGGATCGGCGAGATCATCGGCGCGGGTGAGACGCCCGACGAGCTTCCGGTCCACGTCATCATCGGCTTGACAAACCTCGCCTGAGACGGACGCAACTGTTGCCTGCGCGACGCCACGACCTCTACGGCGACCTTGTCGAGCTGCTGGTCTCGCTCTCGCAAGACGGTGCCTCTGCGCCATCGTCGCGCACGCGCAGGGGCGGGAAGCTGTGAGCGCGCCCGCCTACGACCGCATGGGAGTCAGCTACAGCGATATCCGTCGCGCCGATCCCCGCATCGAGGCGGTCATCTGGCAAGCGCTGGGTGACGCCCAGAGCGTCCTCAACGTGGGAGCTGGCGCAGGCTCCTATGAGCCCAGGGACCGCGAGGTGATCGCAGTCGAGCCGTCCCCCGTGATGATCGCTCAGCGGCGAGCAGAGGCCGCTCCGGCAATTCAGGGCGTTGCTGAGGCGCTTCCATTGGAGGACAAGAGCGTGGACGCGACAATGGGCATCTTCACGATGCACCACTGGGATGACATCGACCGGGGCCTCGCCGAAGTGCTCCGCGTCACCCGCAGGCGAATCGTCTTCCTCACCTTGGACCTCGACGTGACCGAGCAACTGTGGCTCTGCCGCGACTACCTACCAGAGATCATCGAGCATGACCGCAAGACATTCCCAACCCTCGCATACCTCCAAGCTCTCCTTCCCACCGTGCAGGTCGAAACGGTGTCGGTTCCAACCGACTGCAAGGACGGCTTCTGTGTCGCTTTGTGGAGCCGACCAGAGGCACACTTGGACCCAGACGTGCGTCGCGCCTCCTCGATCTGGCACTGCCTCCCCCCTGCAATCGTCAAGAGGGGCTTGGACCGACTCCGCCACGACCTCGGCAGTGGCGAATGGGACCGCCGCCACGGACACCTGCGAACGCAGGCGGCACTCGACATCGGGCTGCGCCTGGTCAAGATGGAGCTTGGCTAGCCAATCGGAGCGGACGACGGCTCTGCTCGACGACGACTTCGCGGTGCGCTTTTGTTGCCCACGTGGCTGACGATTCGGCGGTCCTCCGCGAGGATGACCAGGGCGACGTCAGATCGTCCTCGCGGGCCACGACACGCGAACCGGCCGCTGCCAGGGTGGACCGCGAGGCCGATCGCGCCGAGCGACGGCCGTCCGGTATCCGATCTCCAGGAGGAAGCGACACATGCAAGCCGGCAGCCGCGCGACATTCACCCGCCGCAACATAATCGTCTACATCGTCATTGAGGTAGTGCTGTTCGTCCTCGCCAACGTCACCGCCAAAAGCGCAAGCCACCCAGGCGCGCTCAGCAACGTGCTCTGGGGCCTGTTCTGCTTCGGCCTGCCGGTGCTGATCGTCGCCGGGGGACGCGCGTGGAGAAGCTCGCGACGCGCCGCCGCATAGTCGGGCGGAGCACGCCGCTACGCGGCGGTCGGGTGGCAGGTGCGGATCGCGTCCGCAGCAGGCACCTTCGCCCACAGTCCGGCTTCGAGACCATCACCAGCGAGCAGCGTGCGCCGCTGCGCCTGCGAGAGGCACACCGATAACAACCGGCAAGTGCTTGCGCCGGAGCGCCTCAACTATCGCCAGGCGCAGCGGCGCCAAGAGGATCCATGGGCGTCTTGGCGCCTACTTCAGGCGCTCCCTCGGCGTCATGCGCTCCATCGGAAGTATGGAAGACACCGTTACGGAAAATAAGGAAGTTGACGACGGCCGAGGCGAGAGGAACCGCGAGAGAGACAGCCAACGCCGGCACATTCAGGGCCCCCGGAAGCAAGGACGTCGCGACAGCGGTTGCAGCGTACTGGACCGCCACAACCAACGCATAGCGACCTATCTGCTCGCGAATACGAAGCTCGAACGGCGCCGTATCCACCCATACAAACAACCTCTGCAAGGTGAAATGTGTGAGTACGCAAGCCGCATAGCCGCCGATCAACGAGATCTGGATGGGAATGTCCAGGATGCTGCTAAGCGCCGTCGTCACGAGGACGTATACGAGATAGACCACCACGCCCGCGAGCATGTAGCGAAGACCCTGGCCGGTGATCTTCGAATCGCGAAGAGCGCGTAGGCCGTGCTTGTATGTGGACCTACCATGGATGGCCACTCACGTGAGGCTAGCCCATCTGCCCCGCCGCCAGGATGGTATCCACGTGCCACGCCACTCATTTTGGCGATGTCTGGACATGCCGTCTACAACATTTGTTTCCCATTCGCACAGGACATTCTTGAACATTGCAGCCGCTAGCGCCACAAGCTCGCAACCTCAATAGCGAGCCGCTGGCAGTGCGCTTCAAAACAAACCGATAGAAGCGACGACCTCGCTGGGCTGGGACGAAGCCACCTGCGATAGAAACAAACCGCGTGACCCCGGACAAGGAAGATCTCTTCAATTCAGACACGCCGCGAAGAGACACAGCGGCACACCGGTGATCGAGCCACATGACGATGCTCGCGGCTGTATGCTCGCGTGGTGCACGCATATAAACGTGATTTATTTCCGCGTGGCATCTCAGATGCGGGCGTCGAGGACGTCTCCGCGAGCACAGCAATCCCACGCATGGAGACCCGCGAGGCCACACTCGCGCCGGTCGATGTCTCGATCGTGGTCCCTTGCCTGAACGAGGAAATAACCATCGGCGAGTTCGTCGATTGGTGTTCAGAGGGACTAGCAGCGGCAGGGGTCAGTGGCGAGGTGCTGATCGTGGACTCCTCGAGCGATCGCTCTCCGATGATCGCAGCCGAACATGGCGCACAGGTGATCAGCGTGCCGCGGCTTGGCGTAGGTCAAGCATATATCGATGCGATCCCATACATCCGCGGCGACATAGCAATCTTGGGGGACTGCGACCTCACGTATGACTTTCGCATGATCGACGGCTTCATCGCGGCCATCCAACATGGCCATGACTTTGTGATGGGCACGCGCACCAAGGGAGAGATCGAGCCGGGCGCGATGCCGGCGCTGCATCGCTACTTCGGCTCGCCGGCGACGACATTTATCTTCAATCTCATCTACGGCACTCGCTTCAGCGACATCCACTGTGGCATGAGAGCGATCACGCGCGATGCACTCGAGCGGATGGCGCTCGAGTCGCGTGGTTGGGAGTACGCATCGGAGATGATCCTCAAGGCACAGAAGTTGAGAATGCGCACGACCGAGGTGCCCGTGCGTTTCTGGAAAGACCGTGAGGGAAGGGAAAGCCATCTCAGGCGCGGGGGTTGGACGACGCCTTGGGTCGCGGGTTGGAACAGTCTGCGAGTGATGTTCCTATACGCGCCCGACTTCTTCCTCCTGCGGCCGGGAGCTGCCCTGATGATATTCGGCCTGCTGCTCTCGGGGGCGCTTGCAGCCTTGGGCCCATTTACGCTCTTTGGCATCGGCTTCAACCTACATTGGATGATGCTGGGGATCGTGTGCGCGTCAGTGGGATACAGCGCGGTGCAACTGGCGTGGCTCGCGCGCGTCTTCTACGCTTTCGACCAGGAACTGACAGATCGTCTGCTCACAAGGTGGACCTACAACCGTGGCGTGCTCGCAAGCGGGTTTTTGATCGTCGCCGGCGCCGTCCCCAACGTGGTGCTAATCGTCGATTGGTTGAACGCCGACTTCCATCTGCGAACGATCCAATCCCAGCCTGTGTTCGGGCTGTGCCTGGCGATCCTTGGCTTCCAGACATTCGGATTCACACTGCTATTGCACATGCTTGGAGGCCGCGGCGTGGTGGCTCGTTCGAGATGAGTGTATCCATCTGCTCTCCTGATGGAACGCTGCGTTATGACGATACGAGCGACCATTTCGAGAACGGCCTGCTGCGCTTGATGAATATCAACCAGGACGAGTTCGGGCTTTGGCTTGAGCTGGCCCAGCGCAGCCCCGAGTTGGGAACGCTTGACCGACTGCGCGACGGTTGGGCTCTGCTGCGCCCGCCGCCGCCCTCTCCGGCGCCGGGCCCCGTCGACCTCGGCCCAAAAGGCCTAGTAGGCCATCTACTCCACGGCTCGATCGCCGAGACCGCGTCCCATGGAGTAGCCGTCTCCGATGTCACGCACCACGGCTGGCTGGTGCGCTGGGATGGCGAGCATTTCGTGCGTGAGGTTGAGCCGCCACCCTACGAGGAGGAGTACTTCGAGGGCGACAAGCTGCAAGCGGGTGGCTATGGCGACTACACCGCGCAAGCTGGCTGGCGCCTGGAGAAGGCGGCGCGGCAGGTGCAAGAGATGCGCGAGCACACCGGTCTCGAGCAAGGACGGGTGCTCGACATCGGCTCGGGATATGGCTTCTTTCGAGTTGCCCTCGAGCGGGCCGGCTACGAGCACGATGGACTGGAGGTGTCGAAGTTCGCCCGTGCAGTTGCGTCGCGTGCATATGGACTGACGAGCTATGGCGGAACACTGGACGAACGCTGGGTGCAGTGGCGGTCGCGTTACGACGTCGTGACGCTCTTTGATCTGATCGAGCACTTGGCCGACCCGGATGGGTTCCTGGAACAGGTCGCAGCCATCCTGCGGCCAGGTGGGGTGCTTGGTGTGAAGACACCAAACCTCTATTGTCCCGAGGCGGACGTCTTCGGCGCCCACTACCACTCACTCAAGCGCGAGCATCTGGCTTTCTTTTCAGCCGACTCGCTAACGGCGGCCGCCGTGACAGCCGGGTTCGAGCCGGTCCATGTGGGGACGACATCCCATCTACTCGCCGGATTCGTTGGGCAGGAGCAGACGCGGGCCTGGGAGAGGGAACTGCGAGGGGCGGATCTGACTGCCTGGTTCAGGGTGAGTCCGAGTTGCCCTGCGAGAGTTTGAGGTAGAGGCGCTCACACAGCTCGGTCACGCGCCGCGCTTCACTCATCGTCGAAGGTTGTGCGCCAGCGGCTGACGGCTGCTCGCCACGCCAGCGAGCCACTACATCGGCGAGCTCGTCACGTAGGCTTTCATCGCGCACACCGTAATTCTGCACCTCCTCTGAGTCTCGCTGGCTGCCGGCACCGACATCGGCCCACGCCCACCGTCGCCCAACACGCAGGGTCATTGGCCCATAGTTGCCGCCACGACCCTCGGCAATCGCGTAGCCATGATCGCCGAACGCTTCGACGCGGAAGGTGTTGACCCAGCGAATGTGAGAGATGCGGTGGGTGGCGATCAGACGCTTGTGGCGGAGGACCGCGACGACGTCCTCCTCGATCCCAGTCCGCCAAAAACCACGAGTCGCCTCGATCGCTGCGCAGTCGAGCGATGGCTCGAGCCGCAATAGCAAGTCGAGTAGGTGAACTCCGGGATCGAGCAGCACGCCGCCGCCCGCTCGCGCCGGGTCGAGCTTCCAGCCCTTGTCTGAATCCGGGTGGCCGCCGTGGCCCAGAACCATGTCCAGGCCGCGCAGCTCACCAAGCTCGCCAGCGTCGACTCGGGCAAGAAGCTCACTCACCGCCGGCAGGTAGCGATAGTTGTAGCCGACGAAGCTGGGGATCGAGAGACTCGCGGCCAGCGCCTCGATCTCGCAGGCCCCGGTGCTGCGCACCCCCAGCGGCTTCTCGACCAAGATGGCCTTGCCCGCCTTCAGCACCTGAGTCGCGAGCGCGGGCGCGACGTCATGTGGAACAGAGACGATGGCGGTATCGTAGGCGTCGTGAGGGAGCTCGGCGAGCGTCGCATAGTGCGGCGTGTCGGCCAAGGCATCCCGGCTGGCCAAGGCGTCGCGGCCAGTGGAGACAGGATCGACGGTCGCAGCCAGCGTGGCTCCCTCGATGCTTATCAACGCCTCAGCGCGCTGACGGCCGATCAGTCCCAGTCCGATGACGGCCACTCTCAACTCGCGCCGTTGGAGCCGGCGGCGGCTTACGACGCGCGAGTGCCGACTGCTTCTGCTCGATGAATCCATTGGCGGCGCGGGCGCGAGAGTCCGCCCAGCCGTGCGAGCTGTCAACGACGCACCTCCTGGGTGGCCTCCACGAGGTTCGCATCGATCGAATCGAGCAGCGCCTCGGTCGAGTTGCGAGTGCAGCGCCACCCAAGCGAACGGAGCTTGTCGCTGCATAGACGTACGGTCGGTACGTCACCCTTCCAACCGCGCGATCCTCCGGCGTACTCGTAACGGACATCATCGAGCCCCATGCGCGCTGTCACCAAATCGGCTATCTCGGTGACGGTCACGTAGTCGCCTGTACCCGCATTGAACACCTCGAACCCCTCCCAACCGAGGTCTGTCAGATGGAGCATCGCCGAGACCGCATCGTTGACGTGGATGTATGACTTGCTCTGTTTCCCATCGCCGAGGATGCGCAGCGTGTCGGGATCCTCAAGCAGGCGACGAACGAAGTCGTAGGTGATGCCATGGGTCTGGCCGGCACCAACGACGTTCGCGAAGCGAAATACCACCGTATGTATGCCGAACATGTGGGCGTAAGCAGCAAGCATGGCCTCCGAGGCGAGCTTGCTGGCGCCGTAGGTCGAGACGGGGATGAGAGGGCCATGTGACTCATCTACCTCGAGCTCTCCGAGATCGCCATACATGCCTGAGCCAGATGAGTAGGTAATCCGACGAACGCCGCTGATCCGTGCGGCCTCGATGGTGTTGAAGGTCAAGTAGGTGCCCTGCCAGAAGTCGATCGCGGGAGTCTTTACGGCCGCAGCTATGTCGGGGTTTGCCGCGAACAGGTAGACATGGTCGACGTCTTGCATTGCGTCATTCACGGCCTCCGGCTCACGTAGGTCGGCCTGGCACAGATGCAGGCGAGGGTCGTCCAGGAGTCCGTCGAGCCGAGACAAGCTGCCAGATGTGAGACTGTCGAAAACGACGACCTGTTGGTCACGGCGACTCAGCAGCTCGCGCACGAGGTGGCTGCCGATGAACCCAGCGCCACCAGCAACAAAAGATCGGGTCGACATGGCAAGCGAGCATACGCCCCAGTCGAGGATTCGCCAGGCGATGGCGAGTACTACTGCCAGCGTTCGCGCTGTCGGCCGAGTCGACCCGCGGCGCTTTCACGCCTACACTGCTGAAGCGGCAACGACGCACGTCGGGTCATCGCTAGCGACCATGGGGGCACCTTGAAGCACAGGACCATTGGCAGAATGTTTCCGAGTACGAGCAAGGTGCCCAAACAAGACAAACAGCCGTTCCTGTTCTTCAGCCGAGACTGCTCCTACTTGAGACGGTCCAAGGACATCCTTCGACCAGCACCTGGCAACATCGAAAGGGCTGGGATCGGGTGAGCTTGCAACTTCTGCTCGGGTTTCGGTCCGTGGAGCAGCCTTTACGCCAGCACTGTCGCCCGAACCCAATCCATGTAGTCGAAGACAAAGCAAGGGAACTGGAATGAACGTCGTTACCCGCCCTTCCAGCTCTAGACGAGGTGGCTTCCCAGCCCTTGTGTCGCGGCTCGCGGGCCGCGACCGGATTGATCTGACGTTCGCCGGGATACTTGTATTGACCTCAGTATTTTTGGTGTGGACCGCCGCTACCACGGAGCCACTGTCGCTCCACGAAGGCTCGGTCGACCGGTACAACCTGCTGGCGAGCGCGTTTCTCCATCTCCATCTCTGGATCGGCCATGCACCAGCTGGATTGCTGAAGCTCCCAGAACCCTACAACCCGGCAGCCAACGAAGCCTTTATCCACGGCCCCACCGATGCGACCAGCATCGCGGACGACATTCTCTACCACGGATATCTGTACTTCGTCTGGGGCCCCGCGCCGGCCCTGGTCCTGCTGGTTCCCCTACACCTGCTCGGCATAGAACCGTCTGCCAGCGTCACGGACTCGGTCTTCGCAATAGCAGGTCTTGGATTTGCTTTGGCCGCTCTGCGCGTGCTGATCAGGCAGATCGGCGCTAGCCCGCTATGGATGTGCGTTCTCGCCGGTCTCGCCATCGCGTTCTCATCCTCGATACCGTTTCTGTTGAGAACTCCTGGCGCCACTGAGGACACTCTCGCCGGGGGCTACTGCTTTGCGATGGCCGGTATCTGGTTGGCGCTGTCGGCGATCGAGCGGGGACGCGCTTCGCTGCCCCGCCTGGCGCTCGCGAGCCTCTGCTTCGGGCTTGCTGCAGGCTCGAGACCGGGACTCGCTCTGTCCGCGCTTGTGCTCGTGCCCGTCTTTCTGAAGCTTCGCTCACGTTGCTCCCCTCGTCGACTGCTGCTTGCGCTGGCCGGCCCGTTCGGGATCTGCTGCCTGCTGTTGCTCGCATACAACCAGGCGCGCTTCAACTCACCGCTGGAATTTGGCATCCATTACCAGCTGACACGCGACAACCAGCATACAGGGCCAATAGAGCATCTCAGCTATTTGCTTACCGATACTTGGCCTTATGCGCTGTCATTGCCTCGGCTCACCGCTCTTTTCCCGTTCATCCTGCTGACCATTCCGCATGTCTCGCCTCCACCCGAACTGTCGGGGCCGGAGATAACTGGAGGGTTGTTGCCGATGGCGCCAATCGTGGCCTTCCTGGTGGCACTCCCATGGCTATGGCTTCGACGCCCTAAACGTTTGGGGCCACTCGCCGTTCCGTTGATGATCCTTGCTTGCGTCGGGGTAATTCTGGCCGCGGCCTCCGTTTATCAGACCTTTGCCACCACCGAGCGCTACGAGGTTGAATTCGCCACGCTGTTTACACTCGGCGGCGTTGCGACCTGGCTTGCCTTGTCTGCAGAGGCCTCTGGATATCGCCGCAGATTGCTGCGAGCCGTTGGCGGTCTTTTCGCGGCATGGGGTTGTATCGCCGGTCTGGCAATCAGCTTCGTCGGCTACGGGCCCCAGCTCACTGCCACCCATCCAGGTACTTGGAGCACGTTGGAGAATCTCAGCTCGCCACTTTCGACAGCAATCGCAACGGTGATCGATCGTCCGGTGCTCGGTGAAGTGACCGCGCTTCAGATGCCGTCGTCGCCAGTGGGTAGCAGCCCAAGCGAAATGACCGCCGCGCTGGGGTTGGGCGAATCCGCCAAGGTCACCGTCGTCTCGCCTGACGACAGAACGGTCACGTTGGCGGCAAACATCGAGCAAAGACACCAGATCGAATCGGCCTTTCCGCCGCTCGCCGTCATTATCGTCGGTCCTGGGAACAAAGCCCGCGCTTATGATCTACCACCGCAGGGAGGCAAGGCGGTATTCGCGATCAGGCTCGGCCGCGGGGTCAACAGACTTACGCTCAACCCGCAACTGACCGCGCGCGCGGCCAGTGCTCAACCGGGTGAGTTGGTCCTGATTATTTCGCACCTATCGCTTATCGATTGAGGCAGGAAGGTCCACAACCACTTCATTTGGCTCAGAGTAGGCGCCCGATGGCACCTGAATGTGAATCCGCCCATCGTGAGATCTCAAGCGGCAATTACTGCGGCCGCACTGGCGATCCTGTGCGCGTTGGCCATGACAGAGAGTGTGATCGTGGTCGCGGGTATCGACGGCAGCACGGAAGCGTCCACCAGATGGACTCGATCCCAGCCAGGAACCCGTCCCAGGGTGTCTGTCTCGAAGGGCCCTGGGTCACGGCGCATGGGAAACGATCCACCGAGATGGTTGCCCTTGCCTGGATGGCCCAGCTGAGCGAGGCCAGGTACGGGCATCATGCCAAGCTCTCGGGCCGCCGCCATGAGCTGACGTTTCACTCTCCGCACGTTGTCCGTGCCAATATCGTCGCGCTCACCGACGAGTCGCACAACGCCGTTATCGGTCGTGAGAGTCAGCGCAGGAGAATCATCTGAATGTAGGTAACCCTGGATCACCATAAGGCGCCCGAGTATCGACCGCGACACACGCTCCAGTCGACCTGGATCTGATCCCAAATGCCTCGTCAGTGCGGACAGCATGAGGTCGTTGTATCCATAGAGCTGCATGTGGACGCTGCGTCGTGAGCCAATCAGGTCATCGAGCTCGAGGAACGCTTGGGCGAGCGTGTTGCCTTGTGTTGCGACGCTCACGGGCACCGCGCGAAAGGTGATAACAGGCATCACAAAGTACTGGCTGTCGCGCAACCGGCGCAAGCGCGGAGGGCGGTCGATCGACGCGAGCATCAGGCGGGTCGAGGAGACGGCGCCACAGGCGACGAACACGCGTGACGCATCGAGCTGACTCCTCGTATCTGGACTTGCGCGGTCGTGCAGATGAACGGTCACCGCGCTACCGGCCTGTGTCAGGCGATCGACGTACACCTTCCCTCGATATTCGACCCTTTTTTCGCGCGCGAGCTGACGCAGGGTGTGCGCCGAGTTGTATATGGATCCATACGGACAGCCGTACAGGCACAGGCCACAATGGCGGCAACGGTCTGTACGCTGTGGTGCGGTGGTGACCGCCAGTCGCGACGCCCGAAGCGGAAGCCCGCGTGCCGCAGCGCCGCGTCGTGTCGCCACATGTGATTCAGCAATACGTTTGCTTGAGCGCCCCGGCGCAACGCGCCAGGGTTGTCCGTATACAGAGGCAGTATCTCCGTTAGGGCGTCATCCACGGCCGCCATCGGGATGAAGCGGAGCACTGCACGGTAGTGCGGGGCGAGGTCCGCAAGCGTGATGGGCCAGTCCTCGATATCACACTGGCGAAACGGCGCCATCGAGGCGCCCCAGGAGTTGCTCAAGCCACCGAGCGCAAGTGACGGGAGCGTATCGGCGTTCTCGCGGGAAACCGTAAGGTCGGCGTCCTCCAGCGCGTAAGGAAACAACGAGCCATAGGCCGGCTTGAGCGGGACGCGCTTGAGATCCACGGGGAACGCCGAACGCGCACTTCGAACGCACTTGGCTGGCCAAGCGTCGGGCTCAGTTCTCGCGAGGGTCTTGAAGACATCCATCTGTCCCGGCTCGATCTCGTCCCCGGCGTCCAGAACCGTCACAATGCGACCGGCATCCGCGAGTGCTTGCGCGGCGGCGACGCCAGCCGGCCCCGAACCTATGACTACCCAGCGCACGCGAGGTTGTACGGCCGGAACTCGACGCCATACCGCTTGGCACAGTCCGTCGCGTGGCTGAGAGGATCGCGGTCGATATTGACGAGGCTGAGGAGGCTGTCGCTGGAGAACGGTGGCCTTGCGCCGATTGTCTCGAATGCTCGCAGAACAATCCACACCATCTTCCACGAGACCGCTACCAAGCGAGGACGGACGCCCGCTTGCCGTGCCAACGACAGCACCAGCTCTCTAAATCCAAGCGTTTGCTCCGAGGCAGCCACGAACAGCTGCCCCGAGCCATTCGGCCAATCAGAGAGCACGCAATCGAGGAGCGAAGCGAGATCGTCCTCGTTGACCATCGTGATAGGAGTATCGCCGGGAACGGCCATCGGAACGATCGGTAGAGTGGTTACGGCACGTCGAAGCGACCCGAGCATCGCGCCCTCCTCCCGGCCCCATACGAGACCGGGCCGAACGACTGCAGCACCCATGTCGATCGCCATCCTCTCAATCTCGAGCTTGCTGCGACCGTACTTCGAGCGGGTGCCCGCGTAGGCCGCGACAGTGCTGACGCAGATGATGCGCGCGACTCCCGCCCTCTGGGCGGCGGCAAGAAGACGACGCGATCCGTCGATGTTCACATCGGAGATATCACGCCAGCGCGTGGGGGCAAAGTCATACGCAGCATGGACGAGTGCGTCAACGCCTTCGAGCTTTGCGGGGTCGAAATTACTGGCAAGCTCGAAAGTCACATGAAATGGGCCGTCTTCTGGGTGGCGTGGTGGATGACGAGACAGCGACTTCACCTCCCACCCCTGTCTCGCCAGGTATGCCGCTATCCGCGATCCCACGTAACCGGTGGCGCCTGTCACGGCACAGACTCCGCGCGAGCCAGTCGGCTGAGTCACGGCATCCTCGGAGCACCGCCGATGGGTGCCTTGCGACGCACAAGCAGCACGTGCTCGTCTCGTAGGGAGGCCGTGAGTCGCACATCGGGAGGTAGCATCCTCGACACCGTTCTAACAGCGTGCGCCACTACGCCACCGCGCTCGGACAATCCCGCCAGCCAGTATCACGAGCCCGCGAGCCGATAGCAGCCCATGCAGCGTTCGGCGTGGGATCAAGCAGTGGTGGGCAGGAATGTAAGACCACCAGCGTCTCCCGGCGACGGCAGCCACTCGCGAAGACGGGTCTGGAGTCGCAATCATGAGCACACCGCCAGGTGCGAGCAGTGCGCAGGCACGGCTGAGATCTTCCACCGGATCGTCAACGTGCTCCAGGACGTCGACCAGCACCACCGCGTCGTAGCATTCGGCGCGAGTGGAGAGACCTTCGAGGGTTGCTTCACGAACTGCCAGGCCGAGTGTCTCGCGCGCATACGACAGGGCACCTGCCGAGAGCTCGAGTCCCTCGACCTCTCGTACCCGCGTCGCCGGGCCTCGTCGAGCAGCAAGCCGTGTCCGCAGCCGACCTCCAGCAGGCGTCCGCTCGCGACATGCGCCGCCAGCAGATCCAGCAGTCTGCGCGCCGTGCGCCGGCGCCCTGCCTCCTCGACCAGATAGGAGTCATCGCTCATCTCCCGGTAGAGGTCGTGCAGTTCATTCCCTTGAGGGAGGGATGGCTGGTGGACTGTCCCCCACTCGCTGCAGCGATAGAGGTCACCATGCACTCCCACCACGTGACAGCTGGGCTTGAAGGCAGCCGGAGAGCGCATGGAGCTCTCGCCACGCAATGCGAGTTCGAGCTCCCCACGGCAGATGCGGCATTCCGTAGTAGTCCGCACGAAGCGGACGTTATCGTGAGTCGACCGGCAAACACCAGGCCTGCCAGTCACACATGAGCTGGCAGTGTGTTTCGCCATTCTCGGTGTCTCCGACCGAGGCTACGGCGCCTAAGCTGGCTCGACACTCCTGATCGTGCCGATCAGCCCGCGCAGATCGGCACGCCCAAGTCGAAGGCACGATGCAGCGATGATGGCCTCTCGTCTGCCCAGGAAAGCCGCCGACTGTGAGCGCGGGTGTCCAGCCCCTCGGTGGCCCTGGCGAAAGGGTTTGACCGGGCCTTTCTCGTGGGTGCGGGCTTCGCGATCGCAGGCGCGATCACCCTGGTCGGGCCGGGATGCTCGCCGGCGGCTTCCTCACGGGCGCGTTCATGCTCACGCTCATCGGGACGCTCGCTCCGATCCCGACCTGAGCGATCACGCCCTACTCTGCAGAGGTAGAGCGCTTGCTCTCCAGGCTTGCGTGCCGCACCGGCGTGCTCGGGATCCAGCCAGTGAAGAGAAACAAAGAGATGGGACAGATGGCCCGTCGCCGCTGAACCTCCAAGCAGCGACTGAATGCCGGCAGCGGTGACTGCTAATCCTACCCTGTCCGATATCTCGGACCGAGAACCGGGATGAATCGAGGATCCAGATGACCATTCTAGCCAGGACGACCAGGAGCCGTACGAGTCTTGCGCTACTGGGCATCGCGCTCGTGGCCGTGTCGCTCGGCATCGCTTCGGCGCAGGCAAGTGCGTACCCCAACTCGATGGACGCGCTTGGCGACTCGATCACCCGGGCGTTCAACACCTGCAGCGTAGCGTTTTTAGACTTTGCCCGGAAAACTCATGGGCGACGGGGACGAACACAGCCGTCGACAGCTACTACTTACGCCTGCTTACGGTAAACCCCAGCATCAGCGGGCACAACTACAACGACGCTGTCAGCGGGGCAAAGATGGCCGAACTGTATGGACAAGCCGCGTTAGCGGTTTCGCGCAAAGTCGAACTGGTCGGGATCCTGATGGGCGCCAACGACGCCTGCACTTCGAGCATCTCGACGATGACGTCTGTCGCCAGCTACGAATCGCAGTTTGAATCGGCGATGAAATTACTGACGAGCGGCATCCCGAGTGCTCAGATCAACGTAAGCTCACTGCCGAACGTCTACAGGCTATGGGAAATCTTCCACACGAACCTAAGCGCCGTGAGCACTTGGAACACATTCAAAATCTGCCAATCGCTGCTGGCCAATCCCACATCGCTAGCGACCGCAGACGAACAACGGCGGGTGGAAGTTAGGACGCGCGAGGAAGAATTCGACTCGACGCTGCAAAGCGTGTGCGCGAAATACACGCAGTGCATGTACGACAGCGGAGCCGGCTTCAAAACCGTCTTCAACACCAATGACGTTTCAACCCGGGACTATTTCCACCCAAGCGTAGAAGGTCAGGCGCTCGTGGCGCAAGCCACCTGGAAAGCGTTCCCCGAGCACGCATTTTTAGGCGATTCACCATTTGCGCTGGAAGCTACGTCCAGCACTACCCAAACCTTTCAGCTTGGATCCAGCGACTCAGTAGAATGCGGCAAACTCACACTCAGGTACTCACCTCCGTCGAGCCTTGCGACAAACCTGGCGCTGACAGTCAAGAGCTACGGGGAATGTATTTTCAATCACCCCTTTGTCAGCGAAAGAGCGACGCTGTTAAACCAGCAACTGTGAATGGGCACTGAAGTCCTTCAGGACTTCAGGAAGAATCTTTAGCTGATTTCCGGGAAGGCGGCGTCAACCTTGGCTGCACACTCAACTTCACTACGTCCAAATGTCAGGTAGAAATCCTACAGCATTCCCCGCTCGCCGAATTCCGGTGGGAAAATAAGGACACCGTTTCTGGCTCATACGAAAGTGAACTATCGTTCGACCTTGTACAGATGCCGTACAAAATAACCAACACAGGATGTACATTGACCGGCTCAAATGGAGAATACCACGGGTCGATACCTCTGCAGGGCGTTATCGCAAAGTGATCACACGGGCGACAGATCCGTCTGGCAGCCTCGGTCGCTTGAGGAGCGCACGTACGCGCGTTCGTCGTTTTATTTCGGTCCAAAAACCGGCATTTACGCCTAATGCCGCCGACCCATCGACGCCGTCAACAACTTAGGCCAACAAAACCCCTGCAAACACAGGCTTTTTGTTATCGGGCCTATCGGGGCGAACGGTTCGAGTTGCTTTCTGATGCGGTTTCCGGTGGTATGCGGTCAGTTTGCGATCTTCGAGACCGGTCGCAACCTGGCCTCGGCCGCTATCGGTCGTTCGCGCGGGTCTCGTGTGGTCTGCTGACATCGTCGAGCAAGGCGCTCGCTTGCGTTGTATTTGGTCGTCGGCCCTCTCCCCTGCTGTGTGATCAGTCCAGCGTCGAGCAGGCGGCGCAGATCGTTGCTGGCCGTAGGAGCGGATACGTCCGCCTCGGCTGAATAGCTCGCGCGGTCGGTGCCGCCGAAAAGACTCTGCTCCAGCGCGATTACCAGTCGATCCGGCCAGCTCCGGTCCTGGACGAGGCGCTCGAGATAGCTCCACCTCCCGGCCGCCTGCTCGAGCTGGAGCAGGCGACGCCGCGCCTGGGCCAGGTGCGCCTCCACGCACAAGCGTACGAATCGGGGTCGCGTCGCGCTGCGGCTGGTGAGAGCCATCCTGGACTTCTCGCAGCGCTGCGTAGTACGCGGCAGTGTGCTCTCCGAGGTACTCCTCGATCGAAACGAACTCGGGCGCGAGCAGGCCGCTCAACGCAAGCACAAGAGACTGCACGATTCGCGAGATGCGCCCGTTGCCATCGCGAAAGGGATGCACCGAGACGACATGCAGATGCGCCATCGCAGCACGGACGACGAGGTGCGCGTCCGGATCTCCAACTCCACACCAATGGATCACCTCGGCCATCAGCGGGCGGACCGCGTCGGCAGGCGGACCCACATAAGCCGGCAGTCCGCCATCAGGGCTCGTGACCTCGATCCCCGACCTGCGGTACTGGCCTGGGTCCCTGTCCTTCTGGAAGTAGCAGGCATCGAAGTGAAGGTCGAGAACGACGCGCTCGACCCACTCGAAGTCCTCGTCTGCCGCCATGACGCCGACGTGGTCCATCGCCCGGGCATAGCAAGCCAGAGCCATGCGGTTTTCGTCGGTTGGATCCGCCGGCTCCGCACCGCTAGCGATCGCAAGCCTCTCCCCACTTGGCACGCTGAAACCCTCAATCTCGATCGAGCTCTCAGCGGAGGACGCTCGCCATCGCCTGCGCAGGCTTCCCAGCCACCGCCCGGCGCTGACCGGCACGGGCATCCAGTTCATCGCAGAGCTGGTCGAATTCGGCGAGCCGCCGCTGCAATGCGGCGTTGGGCTGAGGAGTGGCGAAGATCACGATCCTTAGTATAGACGATTATTCGTATTATCGTCTATCTTTGGTTCGCCACGAAGACCCACGCCTAGGTTCGGTCCCGACGCACAGCTCCCAGCCGCCCCTATGCGATCAATCGTCGTCGGTCAGCCAGACGTCGCGATCGTGCTGATGGCGATTCCCGGCTCGCCGATGATGTGGACCCCGACACCGCCGAGCAGGTGCGTGGGCCGATGACGAAGACTTCGCGGGGCACCGTCTTCCTCACGACTGAGGACTGGCGCGCGGACTACGAGCAACTCAAGGCGCGCGGTGTCGAGTTCACCGAAGCGCCCTCCGAGCGTCCCTACGGGATCAACTCCGGGCTTCCGCGATCCCTCTGGCAACTCGATCCGGCTCACCCAGGTACGGGAGCTGTCCGCGTTCTAACCCGCATGCGGATGCGAATGGTCGGTAGGCTTCAAGATGGCGCCCGAACTCGTCCTGCACGTTCTGCCGCCGTCGCACCCCTGCATGACGGCGACCGCTGCGCTGCGCCTGAAGGGCCTTGAGTACGAGCGCGTCGAGTTCGCGCCCGGCCCGCATGTCGAGCAGATGCGCGCGATCTACGGCGAGGAGCGCCACACGGTCCCAGGCATGCTGGTTGACGGCGAGCCGGTGCACGGCTCGCGGGCGATTCTGGCGCGGCTGGAGGAATTGGTGCCCGAGCCCGGCTCTAACCCAGCGATGCGGTCTACGAGGCGGAGCGCTGGGGCGACGAGGAGCTGCAGGATCTCGGCCGGCGGCTGCCGTGGGGGGCACTGCACTTCCGCCCGGAGGCGGTGGGCACCTTCGGTGGCGTCGGCCCGCTTGACGGCGCGGGCACCGATTTCGCGATCCGCCTGATCCGCGGAACGTGGAAGTACCACAGCATCTCGGCGGCGCGGCTGCAAGAGGATCTCGCGGGCCTTCCGGAGAAGCTCGCGCACGTCGAGACGCTCGCCGCCGACGGCGTGATCGGCGGCGCGCAGCCCAACGCGGCGGACTTGCAGATCGGCGCGACGTTGCGTGTGCTGCTGACGCTCGGCGATCTACGCCCGCTGCTGACGGGCAGCGCCGGCGAGCGAATCGCGCTTGAGTTCTTCCCGGAGTACCACGGGGAGGCACCGGCGGCGCCTTCCCGGCCGGCTGGACGCCGGCAACTTGAGCGCCGTCGCGGCGGCCCCGCGCACCCAGCGGCCCAGACGCGTGGGCGTGATCTTCACCGGCCTGATGCTTGTGATGTTCCTGGGGGCGATTGACTCGACGACCGGGCTCGGTATTGCGCCCGATGCTCTTGGTGGCTACAGACGGGACAGCTCAGTTGACCGGCGTTACGGACCAGATCGCCTGGTCGGACGGCAAGAAGCTATGGCTCTCGAGTGTCACTAGCTCACCGACGATCTGGTTGTACGGCACCGTCCAGTACTTCGTGTCGTCGTAGACGCTCGCTATCGAGATCCCTGGGATGACCCCGGATCTCCGCTCCGTGATCTTCCAGAGTCGGTTGCGCTGCGTCGGACGCCAGTCGTACTGGATGATCTTCGTCCCGTCACCAGGTTTCGAGTTGTCGCCATCCGCGTCCCCGCACTTTCCATTGTAAGCGTTGAACAGTCGAGCGCCATCCGCGGTCCCGATGAACGCCCACATCTGAGTCGGGAGGGCGAAGCCTGGATCGCCCGCGTTTGGAGTCATATACAGCTGACCGCCGCCTCCCGGGTCAGCCGTCAGGAGCAGACCACTATGGATCGGTTCCAGAACCTAGAACTGGACCGCTTCTAGATTGATCGCGGTCCACAGGAACGTTGAGTCGGTCATCCCGGAGTCGTATCTGCCCAGGACGACCCTTTGCCCGGATGTCGTGCCGAGCGCATGGCATGCATAAGCAGTCGTATAGCCACTCATAAAACTCGTTCCGGAAAAGAGCCAGATTTGGTTGCGCGGAGCGGGTTGCCAGTCGTACTGTTGGTATTGGTCCCATCACTGGGATGATCGTGGTCGCCCGCTGCATCGATGCACCGTCCGCTATATCCGTTGAAGATCCGGTAGCTGCGAGCGGTGCCTGCACTCACGAAGCCCCACAGTTGTCCGGCAGCGAGCATCTGGTCCTTGCCAACGGGCGTGGAAACCACCAGCTGGGACTCATTGGCTCCCGGTGAACCGGGAGCCAGATACAGCGCCTGCGGGAACACGTTGCATTGGATGGGCGCAAACTCGACCGGCTTCCACAACGAGTCGCCAGCCTGCGCGTCAGACCGTGACTGAGCATGAGATGCCATGAGGTATTCCTCCTCAATCTACAGGGCCCGTAACGAGGATGATAAGCCGTCCGGCGGTCCCGGTCAACGAACCTCGCGACACACGGCCGCCCAATCCGCAACCGGCCCCACAATTCAGAACCATAGCTTTATTTCGAACACGGTCACGGAGCCACAGTCAGGCAGGCGCCGCGTCTGAATTGGCGTGCTCGCATGACGAGCCCGGTTCGTCGGGGTCGCTTTCCAAAAAGAAGCCGCGGCGGCCAAGCCGCTTCAATCGCAGCCACCCGCTAACCGCGCAAACGAGAGGAGACATAAGCTCATACCTTCGGAGCTGAACGTGCCCATAGGCAGGACAGGCTCGGGGCTGGTGAGGGATTCAGACCTGAGTAGCTAAGCGCAACGAGCGGAACGAGAGGGCGCTCAGCCATCCGAATCCGGTCGCGATCGAGATGCGTTGGAAGAGGCCTCCACGTCGAACGAGTTGCGGCGCACCACCGAATGCCGCGCCGAACAGCACCCAGGTACCAGCCATGCCGACGGCTGATCCTGTACAGTATGCAGCCCAGCCGTACTCCCACCGGCGGGCGGCAGAACCCGCACAGACCAAAGCCGCCGCCGGAATACCGATGAAGATCGGGATCGCGCACAGGTTGTGCAGTTGCCCACCGCGAGTTAGCCCGACTTCAGGCGCGGCGCCGAGGCGCCGTCCGGAGCATGCTCGGATGGCGGGAGGCCAGCCACAGGATCGGTTACGAACAGCCCAGAGCCGATCAACCCCACGCCCGCCCCCAAGATCAGCGCCGGAACGACGGCAGGTCCAATGGCTTGCTTCGAGCTCTGTGCAAGACCGCGGGCCGCGATGCAGTAAAGCCCGCCTACAGCACGAAGTTCGCACGCTGAGGCCAGCCCTCGAGGCCGTCCGCCAGCGAACTCACCGCGCAACGTCGCCAGTCATAGCCTGCCTTCTTGACTCCAAGCGCCGTGAACACGCTCACGAACACAGGACCCGCCGCAACGCCGCAACTGGTCTTCATGCGCACGCCCTGGTCACCTGCAACGACTTACGATGCCCTCGGCCTGAACTAGGAGGGCGCTATCGCGCGATGCGCACCCTTCATCACAATATCTGCGCGTCGCGTTGTCCGACCATGTAGGATCCCTTCATCCATCGCGGTCAAGCTGCGCCGACTGCTCGGGAAGGAACACAACGACGACGCGGCCCAGCTTGGTCGTCTCCTCGATCCGACCTCGCAAGCGACCAGCGAGGTTGCGACTCATAACTCGTGATTGCCTTGCGACCGTCGCAGAGCTGCCCGTCCTCCACTCCGTACCACTGTGCATGGGCGCCAGCACTTCGCCCAAGACCTCCGGGCCACCCTGGAGCAAGGCATCCACGCCCGGCGCACCAGCTCAATCTCGGGACTCTCGGCCATAGCCCTGATTGTCGCGCCTCCACTCGCGGGAGGCTGCGGTCCTTTTGCGGTCCGTTTTTGCTCTCCCTGCGGTCCGTTTGCGGTCACCAGACCAACGAACAGCCGCGAACACAAGGCGAATACAGTCCCGCGAGGCCTAGCGTTTTCAGGGGTCTCGCCCTATTCGCCGACTGCTCGGGGGGTCACTAGCCAATCGGGGCGCCCGGATTCGAACCGGGGACCTCACCGACCCGAACGGTGCGCGCTACCAGGCTGCGCCACGCCCCGACGCCCTCTCAGTATCCCATACCGCCCCGCCCTGAGCCGCCCGCTATGGTGCCCGGCCGAACGTCATGCCCGCCGCCACCGCCGCCATCATCGCCGAGGCCGACCGCCTCCTCGAGCCAAGCCGCTTCCAGGACTACGGCCACAACGGCCTCCAGGTCCCAGGCGCCGAGGAGGTTGCCACCCTGGTCACCGGCGTGAGTGCCCACGTCGAGCTCTTCGAGCGCGCGACCGAGCAGGACGCCAACCTGATCCTCGTCCACCACGGCCTCTTCTGGGGCTCGGAAGCAGGGCTGATCGACCGCGCGATGAAGCGTCGCCTGAAGCTGCTCTTCGACGCGGATATCGCCCTTGCGGCCTACCATCTTCCCCTCGACGCCCATCCCGAGATCGGCAACAACGCCCTGATCGCAAAAGCGCTTGGAGCGTCCAGCCTGCGCCCCTTCGCGGTCCACCGAGGCCAGCCGATCGGCTGCCTGGCGACGCTGCCCGGGGAGGGGATCCCGGCCCGCGGTCCGGGCGGCCTCTTCTCTCTGGTCGAGGATCTGATGGACCGAGAGCCGCTTGTCTTCGACGGCGGCCCGGACACGGTGAGGAGCATCGCGATCGTGACCGGCGCCGGCACCGACTACCTACCCGAGGCGATCGCCGCCGGCGCCGACGCCTTCATCACCGGCGAGCCCGCGGAGCGAGCCATGGCGGAGGCGGTCGAGGGGGCCATCCATTTCCTCGCGGCCGGCCATCACGCGACCGAGACCTTCGGGATCAGGGCCCTCGGCGAGCATCTTGCCCAGCGCTTCGATCTCCGCCATCTCTTCATCGACGTCAGAAACCCCATTTAGGGATCTGTAAAAGGTCGGCGGCTGACATTTCGTCGCGGGAGGCATTGCATGCGTCCGGTCGCCGCGCTATAGATGGATGCAAGCAGCCACGATCTCGACAGCCGGAGGAGATGCTGATGGCAAACCATCTGACGCCGACAGAGCTGGCCCGCGAAGCCGGCTTGGAGCGCAAAGAAGTCCTCTCGAAGTGCCTTGAGCTCGGTGTGCCCGTCTTCCAGGGCCGCATCGATAAGAGCCTGTTCCTCGCGAGCATCCGCGAGCAGCCAAGCTCTCAGCGCCCGGTCGCGCTGAGCGGCTGACTCGCACATCAAGCCCCGAAGCCTCGTCTCGACATAGCCCAGGGGCGTTCAGCCTCTGCATTGCGGAGCGAGCTTGCTGGACTGCGCCTCGTGGGCGTGCGATCCTTATGGCCTGCGCGCAGCCTGAAGAAGGCTGAGGGCATAACATCATCGTTGCCAGCAAGCCCATTCAACTCGCCTGTCGAGGAGGAGAGTCATGGAGGCCAGCACCGCGCCTACGAGCGCAACTCAGACGATCGCGGGGTTGATCCCCCGAGCGGCCGCCACCCACGGCGAGCGCGTCGCAATCCGCTACAAGCGCGAAGGCGCGTGGCATGACGTCACCTACAGCGAGTTCGCAAGCATCGCAGAGGAGATCGGGCTCGGGCTGATCGATCTCGGAGTCGCGCCAGGCGAGCGCGTCTGCATCCTCTCCAACACCCGCCCCGAGTGGTCCTACGCGGACATGGGCGCGACCGAGGCGGGCACGGTGGTCGTGCCGATCTACCAGACCAACTCGCCAGAGGAGTGCGAGTGGGTGATCTCTGACTCCGGCGCCTGCGCGATCTTCTGCGAGGACGAGAGCCAGCTGGCGAAGATCGCTGAGATCCGCGAGCGCGTCCCAAGCCTCGCTCACGTGATCGTGTTCGATCCGCCAAGCGGAGACTCGCCGCTGCCGGCAATCACACTGGATCAGCTCCGCGCCCGGGGCAAGAGCCACGCCCCCGCAGAGCTGGAGGCGCGTCGCGACGCTGTAAAGCCCGAGGACCACTTCACGATCATCTACACCTCCGGCACCACCGGCCCGCCGAAGGGTTGCGTACTCACCCACGGCAATTACCGCGCAATCGTGGACATGATCGAGGAGCGCGGGTCGCTGGACAGCAACGCCGAATGACGTTGTCTACCTGTACTTGCCGCTCGCGCACTCCTTCGCGCTGCTGCTGCAGCTCGTGGTCTTCGACCTCGGTGTGACGCTCGCCTATTTCGGCGGCGACACCAAGCAGATCATCGTGGAGCTCTCCGAGGTCCAGCCGACCTACCTGCCCTCGGTGCCGAGGATCTTCGAGAAGATCTACACGCTCGTATCCGCGAACGTCGATCCCGAGACACTGGCCAAGGCGACCGCCGTCGGCATGAAGGTGCGCGAGCTCGAACTGGAAGGCAAGCCGATCCCCGAGGAGCTGGCAGCTCCGTTCGCAGACGCCGACGAGCGCCTGTTCAAGAACGTCAGGGCGGCCTTCGGAGGCCGCGTGCGCGAGGCTGTGAGCGGCGCCGCGCCGATCGCCAAGGAGATCCTCGAATTCTTCTTCGCCTGTGGCGTGCCGGTGATGGAGGGCTACGGCATGACCGAGACGGCGACCGCGGCGACAGTCTCGCGCCCGGAGGAGCATCGCTTCGGCAGCGTGGGCAAGCCGCTGCCGGGCGTGGAGGTCAAGATCGCCGAGGACGGCGAGCTGCTGATCAAGGGCCCGAACATCTTCTCCGGCTACTACGGCCAGCTGGACAGCGGGTTCGGCGCCGTCCTGGAGGGCTGGCTGCACACCGGCGACCTCGGGCACATCGACGAGGATGGCTTCGTCTACATCGTCGGCCGCAAGAAGGACATCATCATCACCGCTGGCGGCAAGAACCTCACGCCGGCGAACATCGAGAACGAGATGAAGCAGTCTCGCTGGGTCTCCCAGGCCGTGATGCACGGCGACCGGCGGCCCTATCCGGTGCTGCTGATCACCCTCGACGAGGAAGAGATCCTGCCATGGGCGCAGTCCGAGGGCCTGACCGCGGAGCTAGCCACGCTTGCATGCGAGCCGAGGGTAGTGGCGATGATCCAGTCCGAGCTGGACAGGGTCAACGGGCGCTATGCCCAGGTCGAGCAGGTCAAGCGCTTTGCGATCCTGCCCCAGGACCTCTCCCAGGAGACCGGTGAGCTGACACCGACCTTGAAGGTGAAGCGAAACGTGGTCGCGGACAAGTACGCCGAGGTGCTTGAGTCTCTGTATGAGTGATGAGCGCGGTTTGCTTGGCCGGCGCCAGACGCCGCGCTAGCGTATAGCGAGAAGCCGCAACGTCACCTGCCACGCAGGGGCGCAGCGGCAGCCACGAAAGGGAGCAGAGAAATGCGAAGCGATCCAAGCGACACCGGCGGGCTGTTCGTCGGACGGCGGCCGGGAACGGGACCGCTGCGCTTTCGCAAAGCTCCCGAGCGCGGAAGCGCGGGCAGGCAGCGCGGGGACGCGAGCCTGGCTGGCGCGATGTGGGTCGCCATGGTACTGCTGAGCCTGCTTTGCTGGGGCCCAATCCCTCTGGCATGCCTGTGGGTGGGCGCCCATGTCAGCTCCGCCTCAGGCAGCATCAGCCTTGGCATCCTCGCCGCGTTCGCTGCGCTCGGCGTCCTGCTCTTCGGCGACCTCGCGCTGCTGCGCCGCCTCGACTACGCCTGGATCCTCGTCCGCCGCGCCGCCGGCCACGACCAGCGCTCGGGAGCCCTCAGCCGCATATTCGCGGTCGCGGCGGTGATCTGCGCCTCGGCGTTCATGGCCTGGCTGCTGCTGATCCACGGCCCGGGCTCGACCGTCGCGCCCGACAACCAGTACCCGTGAGCCGCGATGGGCCTGCTCGACTACTACAAGCAGTTTGACGCGCTCTCCATCGAGGAGATCAACAGCGAGCTGCGGGAGCAGGCCGCTGAAAGGCGGGCGCTCGAGCTGACGCGCGTGGAGACGCTCGACCTCTCCCAGACGACCTGGCCATACCCCCCGCACGCAGACGTCGTGAGCGCGGTCACCTTCGTCGCGCGCCGCGGCATGCACCGCTATCCGCGCGACTCGGAGCTCGCCAGCGAGCTCTCGCACCGTCTCGGAGTGCCGGTGAAGCGGATCGCGATCGGCAACGGAGCATCCGAGCTGCTGCAGGCGGCGACCTCCACCCTGATCAGGCCGGGACAGGCGCTGCTGACGCGCTGGCCCTCGCACCCTCTCTTCCCGAAGATGGCAAGAAAGGCCCACGGCGTCGCGGTCCCCGTGAACGAGAGCGACCCCGCCGCGCTGCTGGCCGCCGCCGCCGAGCACGACACGCGCGTGATCGTGCTCGCCAGCCCGAACGATCCGACCGGCGAGCTGGTGAGCGCCTCCGACCTCGACACCCTGCTGGCAGGCCTGCCCGAGACCGTCGCCGTGCTGCTCGACGAGTCGCTGATCGAGTACGCCGACCCGTCGCTGCAGGGCGCCTCGCTGGAGCTGCTGGAGCGCTACCCGCGACTGCTCGTGTTCCGCAGCTTCTCCAAGGCGTGGGGGCTCGCTGGCCTGCGCTGCGGGTACGTGATCGGTGGTCCGGGAGCAGAGAGCCTGCTCGCCGAGCTCACGCCCGAGCATGGCGTGAGCGAGGTCACCCAGACAGCCGCGCTGGAGACGCTGCGAGCGTGCTCGCGGCAGGTGGAGCGTCGCGGCAGGGTCGTTGCCGAGCAGCGCGCGGCGCTGAGTGCGGCGCTGCGTGAGCATGGCATCGAGGTGGCCCAGAGCGCCGCGAACTTCATCTGGATCGCCCACCCGCAGATGCCGGGAGGAGAGCTTGCGGCACGCCTGGCGGAGTCGGGCGTGCTAGTGGCAGCTGGCGCTCCGCTCGGAGCGCCAGGGCACGTGCGCATCACCGTCCGCGACCAGGCCGCCTCGGAGCGACTGCTGAGCGCGATGGACGCAGCGCTGGCAGAGCCCTCAGCCGAGGCTCGGCGAGCCTAACCCGACAGCATCCCGCTGGCCACGCCGAGGATGCCGCGCCAGAGGCCCTCTCCTCCGGTCTCCTCCTCGAAGCGGCCGACAACGCGGCGAACGCGCTCGGGCGAGCTCGCGATGCCGTGGCGTTCGAATATCTCGCGGTAGGTCTCGTACTCACCTGAGAGGTGCCTGGCGACAGATTCGAACCCGTGCTTTGCGATCTCCACGCGCGAGGTGAAGTTCATGATCGAGGTCTCGAACATCAGGCGATCGCTCTCGCGCGGCTCAATCAGGACGATGTCAATGCCTGGATAGCGCTCCTGCCATTGCTCGGCCATGCCGTGCAGGCGTCGGTGCGCGAGCAGCTTGAAGGCCTGGTAGCCGACCTTGGGAAAGCCCATGTCGGAGATCCGCCGGGCTCTTACGCCCCTGATCGTCCGCACCTTCTCCTCGAAGTCGTTGCGGTACGGGACGATCGGGTTGATCACGATCACAAGCTTGGCCCCGGCTTCGACGGCGATGTCAAGGTTGGTGGTGGAGACGATGCCCCCGTCCACGAGCTCCCGGTCCCCGACCCTGACCGGCGCGTAGACCATGGGCAGCGCCGTGGAGGCGCGAACAGCGGTGGAGATCGGCACCTCATCGCAGCCCGGCTGGCCGAAGATCACCCGCTCGCAGGTGTCGAGATCGGTCGCGGTGATGTAGAGCTCGTGCTTGCAGCTCCTGAAATCGTCCGGCACATCACGGTCGGCGAGCACACGCTGCAGGTAGCGCTCCAGCCCAGCTCCGTTATAGAGGCCCGGGGGCAGCGCCTCGGCGAGCCCGATCATCACGTCCATCAGGGAAGCCTGGCCTCGCTGCAGGAAGATCCGGCGCCCAAGGGAGACCAGGTGCGCCGGCAACAGCACCCCGCGGCGGGCGAGATCGAAGAGATTCAGGCGCAGCAGGTCCTGCAAGCCGATCTCTCGGAAGGGCTGGTCGCGCTCACGAGTGAGAGCGTGCATCATCTCCTCGGGGGTCACCTCATTGGCGCACAACGCCGCTATGAACGAGCCGGCGGATGTGCCGACGTAGACATCGAAGTCGTTGACCGAGATGCCCTCCGTCAGCAGATCGAGCGCACGGAGAGCACCGATCTCATAGACACCGCCCGTGAAGCCGCCGCCGCCGAGCACGAGCGCAGTCTTGTCCGGCTTGCCGGGGGTCGGGCGCTTGGTCGGCTTGGTCTGGCTGCCCGTCGCACGTGCAGCGCGCCGGGCGCGTGTGGCCGAGCCGGGCCGATCAGACCTTTTGTCCTGTCCTGACGGCTCCAGCTTGACAACCTTGCCCATATGGCTTCATTGTACGGACGGTTGCCGTCAGCTCGGACAAGCGTGATCCTGCGTCTTCGCCGGGCTATCCGCCACGGTGCGGAGGCGCAGCCGCGAGCAACGGGGATGCGCGGCCCTCTGCTCCTCGGACTGGCGGGGACACTTACGCTGCTGCTGAGCGTCGCGGCCCTGGCCCAGTCACCGCACTATCGCGGCGGCGCCTCCCCTCGCCGTGCGGCTCAGAGCGTGACGCAGGCGATGCCGCGCAGCACAGCCTTCGGCGGTGCGAGCGCGCACACAAGCACGAGCGCCGCAGGAATCCGGGATTCGCACGCCGCGGCCGAGAGCGTCGGTCCCACCGCAGCGCTGACCAAGACTCTCGGGCATCAGATGGCAATCGCGGGCCCCAACACCGGCGCCTATGTCTATGACATCACGGCGGGCATGCCGCTCTATTCCGATCACGCCGCCGCGATGCACCCGCCTGCCTCGGTGGAGAAGCTCTACACCTCCACCGCGGCGCTGATCGAGATGGGCCCCACGGCCCGCCTCTCCACCACCGTATATGGCGCCGGCAAGCTGGCAGCCGGCGGCGTCTGGGAGGGCAACATCTACCTGCGCGGAGGGGGAGATCCGACGTTCGGCTCCGGCGGGTTCATCGGTGAGCACTACGGCGGGCAGGGCGCGAGTGTCTCCACGCTCGTCCAGCAGCTCATCTATCGCGACGGCATCAGACGCATCACGGGCCGTGTGCTCGGCGATGAGACCTACTTCGACTCGCTACGAGGCGAGCCCTCCAGCGGCTACGCCTTCGACCCGTGGTTGGAAGGCGTTCTCTCGGGGCTTGCCTTCGACCGCGGCGAAACAGGCTCCTTCCACGGCCCGCACGCCCCGGCAGCCTATGCCGCGGAGCAGCTGATGCTCGGCCTGCAACGCTCGCACGTAAGCGTCCAGCGGGGCAGCGGCCCGGCACCCGCCTCTACGCCGAGCGGCGCCAGGGAACTCGCGGTCGTGCAATCGCCCCCGCTCTCCACGCTGCTCGGCCTGATGCTGCCTCCCTCGGACAACTTCTTCGCCGAGATGCTGATCAAGGACCTCGGCGCCCGTTTCGGCGGCGGTGGCACCACCGCGGACGGCGCAGCTGTGGTCAGGGCGACGATCGGGGAGCTTGGACTGCACCCTCACGTCGTGGACGGCTCAGGGCTCTCGCGCGAAGACCTCACCTCCCCCGAACAGGTCGTCGACCTGCTGCGTCAGCTCTCCGGCACGAGCAGCGGCGAAATCCTGCGCGGCGACCTCGCGGTGGCCGGCCGCACCGGCACGCTGGAGGAACGCATGCGACATACCTATGCCGAAGGCCGCTGCGAGGCCAAGACCGGGACGCTCACAGGCGTCTCGAACCTCGCCGGCTACTGCCAGGCACGCAACGGCCACCTGATCGCCTTCGCCCTCTTCGACGACGGCATCGAAACCAACAAGGCGCACACGATCCAGGACGCGATGACCGAGTCGCTCGCGGGCTACTGATCCAGCAGCGCCTTCAGGCCATCTTCGTCGACCACAGGGACGTTCAGCCGCTCCGCCTTCTCCAGCTTGGAGCCGGGAGACTCGCCGGCGACGAGGTAGTCGGTCTTCTTGGAGACCGAGCCCACGACGCGGCCCCCAGCCGCAAGGATGCGCTCGGTCGCGTGCTCGCGGCTGAAGTGCGGCAGGGTGCCGGTGAGCACGAGGCTCTTGCCGGCGAGCGGCCCCTCCCCCGGCGGCGGGCCAGCTTCGGCGAAACGCAGACCGATCTCGCGCAGCTCCTCGATCAGCTGCCGCATCTTCTCCTCGGCAAGCTGGCTCACGATCGAGGCAGCCATCTTCTCGCCGATCCCGGGGGTCTGGGCGACCTCCTCCTGCTCGGCTGCCAGCAGCGCGTCGATGTGCCTGAAGCGCTGCGCGAGGTTGCGAGCGGTGACCTCTCCGACCTCCTCGATGCCGAGCCCGAACAGAACCCTGGAGAACGCTCGCTCCTTGGAGGACTCGATCGCGGCCAGCAGGTTGCCCACCGAGACCTCTCCAAAGCCCTCCAGCTCCAACAGCTGCTCCGCGGTGAGCCTGTAGAAGTCGGCGGGCGTCCTCAGGAGACCCTTCTGCTGCAGCAGCGCAACCTGCTTCTCGCCGAGGCCGTCGATGTCCATCGCCCCGCGCGAGACGAAATGCTTGAGCAGCTGCCAGCGCCGCTCCCGGCAATCGACGTTTGGGCACTTGGTGAACACGCCCTCCGCCGGCTTGACGGTCTTGGTATCACAGAACGGGCAGCGGCCTGGAGGCATCGGCTTTGGCGGACGATCGGCGCGCTCGACCACGTGCGGCGCGGGCGAGACGACCTGAGGGATCACATCGCCTGCGCGCAGCACGATCACCTCCTCGCCGGGGCGGATGTCCTTGCGCGCGAGGTCCTCCTCGTTGTGCAGGGTGGCGAGCTTGATGCTCACGCCGCCGACCGTGACGGGCTCGAGCACCGCGTAGGGACGCAGGTCGCCGAACTTGCCGACGTTCCAGAGCACCTCGTGCAGCTGGGTCACAGCCGTCGTCGGTGGGAACTTCCAGGCCACCGCCCAGCGCGGCTCGCGCCCGATCGTGCCGAGGCGCCGCTGCAGCTCGAGGTCGTCGATCTTCACGACCGCACCGTCGATCTCGAAGTCGAGCTCGCCACGGCGCGCCTGCCACTCCTCGCACTGGGCGATCGCCTCCTGCTCGTCATCGAGCAGCTTGACGTCGCTGTTGACCCTGAAGCCATGATCGCGCAGCCAGGCGAGCGCCTGCGAATGGCGCTCGAAGGACAGCCCCTCGGTGACTCCCACCTGGTAGCACCAGATCGAGAGCGGCCGCTGTGCCGTGAGCGTGGGATCGAGCTGGCGAATCGTGCCCGCCGCGGAGTTGCGGGGGTTCATGAACGTCGAGAGCCCGGCCTGCGCCTGGCGTTCGTTCAGCGCCGTGAAGTCGTGCAGCGACATGTAGATCTCGCCTCGCACCTCCAACAATGGCGGCGCGCCGTCGATGTGAAGCGGAATCGCACCAATCGTGCGCAGGTTGTGGGTGACGTCCTCGCCGACCTCGCCATTGCCGCGCGTGGCGCCGCGCTCCAGGATGCCGTCCCGGTAGATCAGGCTGATCGCCAGCCCGTCGACCTTCGGCTCGACCACGTAGCGAAAGTCCGGCGACTGGATGCCTTCCCTTGCCAGGTGCGCCCGCATGCGCGACACCCAGGCCCGGAGCTCCTCCTCGGAGCGCACGTTGGCCAGCGAGAGCATCCGCTCCAGATGGCGCACCTTCTCCAGCTTGCTGACCGGCTCGGCCCCCACCCGCTGGGTGGGGGAGTCGGGGCTGCGCAGCTGCGG
Source organism: uncultured Actinomycetota bacterium (assembly GCA_963790265.1). Lineage (GTDB taxonomy): Bacteria > Actinomycetota > Thermoleophilia > Solirubrobacterales > Solirubrobacteraceae > Palsa-744. The sequence goes on along the minus strand of CAWBNT010000001.1, from coordinate 441,688 downwards.
GTGGCGCCGCTCGAGCTCGCGCAGCTCGTCCATCAGCGCGTCGTAGGCGTCGTCGGCGATCTCGGGGTCGTCGAGAACGTAGTAGCGGTAGGAGTGGCCTTCGATGACGCGATGCAGCTCCTCGGCGCGCTGGATGGCCTTCCTGGACGGGGCGGCCTCTGCCGACTGCTCCGTGGACTCGGAGCCGCTCACGTCACGGGCGCGGATGCCGGCGGACGCAGCAGCGCCTGCAGGTCGAAGCGGCGCAGCGTCTCTATCCCGGGCCGGTGGGTGAGGTCGAAGTGGATCGGCGTGACGGCCACCCGGCCGGCGGCGACCGCGGCCAGGTCGGTGCCCTCTTCGTCCTTGAAGCCGGGGTCCTCGCCGTAGATCCAGTAGCGCGAGCGCGCGGGCGGCCCCTGCTCGGTCTGCTCGAGCTTCAGCTCGTCCCTGTAGATGCGTTTGCCCAGGGTGGCCACCTCGACGCTCGAGGGAGTGCCGGCGGGGACGTTGATGTTCAGCAAGGTCTGTGGCGGCAGAGGCACGTCCTCCAGCCGCTCGAGAAGCCGCGCGACGAAGCCCGCGGCAAGATCGAAGGAGAACCCGCCGTCGCCGCTGTAACCCATGCTGCGCCCCTGCGACTGTTGAGAGACCGCGATCGCTGGCAGGCCGACGACGATGCCCTCCAGGGCCGCTGCGACTGTGCCCGAGTAGGTGATGTCATCGCCGAGGTTGGCACCGTGGTTGATCCCGGAGACGACGATGTCCGCCGCAAAGCCCTCGATCAGGCCGAGGCTCGCAAGCCGCACGCAGTCGACCGGAGTGCCGTCGGTCGCATAGCCAACGGTGCCGTCGGAGAAGGGCACCTCGGCCACCCACAGCGGACGACGGGTGGTGATCGAGCGTGCCATCGCCGAGCGGTTGCCGTCGGGCGCGACCACCGCCAGGCGTACATCCGGCAGCGCCACGAGCGCGCGCCGCAGCGTCTGCAGGCCCTCGGCCTCGATTCCGTCGTCGTTTGTGAGCAGCACATCGAGCATGCGCCCCTCAGGATAGGGACCGCCCCGGTCCGCTCTGATGCCGCGGCCGGGCGAGCTCAGGCCGAGGAATAGCGAACCGAGGCAAGCGCGAGCCCGTGCGGCGGCGCGGTCGGCCCCGCATCGGCGCGTGGTCGACCCTCCAGCAGCGCAGTGAACTCCTCCAGGCCGCGTCGCCCTTCGGCGACCTCCAGCATCGTCCCCACCAGCACCCGGTTCATGTGCCGCATGAACGTGTCCGCCTCGATCCAGAGCTCGAGCAGATCGCCATCGATGCGCCAGCTCGCCTGAAGCACCTTCGCGCGTGAAGCGGACATGGTCGGTCTCGGTCGGCGTGAATGCCGTGAAGTCGTGGGTCGCCCACGAGCGCGGCCGTGCAGGCCGCGAGCGCCTCGCAGTCGAGCTGCCGTGGCCAGAAGAGGGCGCTCGAGCGGGTGAAGACGCCGCGTGAGCGGCGGTTCAGGATCCGGTAGCAGTAGGTGCGGCTGAGCGCGTCGCGACGAGCATCGAAGCCCTGCTGCGCCGGCTCGCAGGAGAGGACCGCCACATCCTCCGGCAGCAGCAAGTTCCAGCGTGCCGGATCGAGCGCCTCGTGGCGATAGCTTGCGACCTGGCCCCATGCATGGACCCCGCGATCGGTGCGCCCGGCGACCGTCAGCGAGAGCGGCTCGCCCTCCACGTCCACCACCCCGAGAATCTTGTGCAGCGCCTCTTCGAGCGCACCCTGGACGGTGCGCAGCCCCGGCTGCCTGGCCCAGCCCGCGAAGTCCGTCCCGTCGTACTCGATCGTGAGCTGGCTGACCATCGCTGCCGACTCGAAATGCACCGCTGAGGCGCGGGAGTCAAGTCTTGCAAAAGTTTGGATTGGGACGTCGCCAGACGCCGGCTATCGTGCCTCAGACGAGCTCGAGCAGCACCATCTCGGTGGCGTCGGAGCGACGCGGACCGAGCTTCATGATGCGCGTGTAGCCGCCGGGACGCTCCGCGTAGCGGGGAGCCACCTCGACGAAGAGGCGGTGCACCGCGAACTTGTCCTGCGCCAATGCGGAGAGCGCCTGCCTGCGGGCGTGAAGGCTGTCAATCTTGGCAAGCGTGATCAGCTTCTCCAGCTCAGGCTTGACCGCCTTGGCCTTCGCCTCGGTGGTCTGGATGCGCTCGTGCTCCAGCACCTCCTTGCAGAGGTTCATCAGCAGCGCCTTGCGGTGCGCCGAATCGCGGCTGAGCTTGTTGCGTGTCTTCTGATGCCTCATGAGTCGGTCAAGGATAGTAGCCGGATCCAGCGCAGCCGCTAGTCCTGCCGCAATGAGAGGCCGCGTGCATGCAGAGTCTCCACGACCTCGTCGATCGACTTCTTGCCGAAGTTGGGGATCGCGCTGAGCTCAGCTTCGGACTTGGAGATCAGGTCGCCGACCGTCTGGACGCCGGCACGCTTGAGGCAATTGTAGGAGCGTACCCCGAGCTCGAGCTCCTCGATCAGGATGTTCCACTCCTCACCCTGCATGCCACCGGGCGCGGCGCCGCCTGCAGCTGGCAGGCCCTGGCCGTCGGTGCCGGCGATCTGCCCACCGGGCGTGGCGCGCAGCTCCTGGATGCGGTCGGCGTCGGTGAAGATCGCAAGCTGGGAGATCAAGAGCTCAGCCGCCTCGCGCAGCGCCGCCTGGGGGTCGATCGAGCCATCGGTCTCGATGTCGAGCGAGAGCTTGTCGTAGTCGGTGCGCTGCCCGACGCGCGCCTGTTCGACGGCGTAGGCCACGCGGCGCACCGGCGAGAAGATCGAGTCGATCGGGATCACCCCGATCGGCTGGTCGGGAGCCTTGTTCTCCTCCGCGGGGCGATAGCCGCGGCCGCGGCCGATCGTCATGTAGAGCTCGAGCTTTGTCTTCTTCTCGAGCGTCGCGATGTGGACGTCGGGGTTGAGGATCTCAACGCCCGCGGGCAGGTCGATGTCCTTGGCCGTGATCTCGCCGGGCCCGCTGACGACGAGCGGCGCCTCGACCTCGGTCGCGTCGGAGTGCATCCGGCAGACGATGCCCTTCAGATTCAGGACGATGTCGGTGACGTCCTCGGTCACCCCCGAGATCGTCGAGAACTCATGGGCGACGCCCTCGATGCGGACGCTCGTCACGGCGGCGCCAGCCAGGGAGGAGAGCAACACCCGACGCAGCGAGTTCCCGAAGGTGTAGCCGAACCCGCGGTCGAGAGGCTCGATCGTGAAGTTGCCGCGGTTGTCGTCGACGGACTCGCTTGTGATCCGGGGGATTTGGAAGTCGAGCATCAGGGTCCTCTGTGGTTTGGTCTCTCACCGGCGCCTTCGGACGCCGGCTGTGGGCGCGCCGCCGCCCGGCAGAGCGGGGGTGACGCGGGAAAGCTGATTACTTCGAGTACAGCTCGACGATGAGCTGCTCCTGCACCGGCGCGGCAACCTCCCGACGCTCCGGCTTGCGCAGCACCTTCGCCGTCAGCGACTCGTGATCGGCCTGCAGCCACGCTGGGATCTGGCCGGTCAGCTCGGTCGCGTCCTTGACCACCTGCGCAGCGGGCGAGCCCGCCTTGATGGCGATCACGTCTCCAGGCTTGACCTGGTAGCTGGGGATGTTCACCCTGCGACCGTTTACAGTCCAATGCCCGTGGCGCACCAGCTGACGCGCCTGGCGCCTGGAGGCGCCGAAGCCAAGCCGCACGAGGACATTGTCCAGACGGCACTCCAGCAGCGTGAGCAGGTTCTCGCCGGTGATGCCGGGCTGAGAAGAGGCCTTCTCGTAGTAGCCGTGGAACTGCTTCTCCAGCACCCCGTAGTAGCGGCGAGCCTTCTGCTTCTCGCGCAGCTGAACTCTGTACTCGCTCTGCTTCTGACGCCCGCGGCCATGCTCGCCCGGCGGGTATGAGCGGCGCTCGACGCCGCACTTATCTGTGAGGCAGCGCTCGCCCTTCAGGAAGAGCTTCTGCCCCTCCCTACGGCATTGCTTGCACTGTGCGCCGGTATCTCGTGCCATTCGTGTGCTCTTGCTCGCTCGTTGTCGCCTGTGAGATGAACTGTGTCTGCTGGTAGCAAACGCGGGTTGCCGCGCGGCTCCCTAGACCCTGCGCCGCTTGCGAGGGCGGCATCCGTTGTGTGCCTGGGGCGTGACGTCCTTCACGCCGGTGACTTCGAGGCCCGCGGCCTGCAGCGAGCGAATCGCCGTCTCGCGGCCGGAGCCGGGACCCTTCACGAAGACCTCGACCTTCTGCAGCCCTTGCTCCAAGCCCTTGCGCGCTGCAGCGTCGGCCGTGACCTGAGCCGCGAAGGGAGTCGACTTGCGCGAGCCCTTGAAGCCAGCCCCACCGGCCGACTCCCAGGCGATCACGTTGCCGGTCGTATCCGTCAGTGAGACGATCGTGTTGTTAAAGGACGTCTTGATGTGGGCCTGACCGACGGGAATGTTCTTCTTGGGCTTGCGCCGTCCCCTGGCGCGCTTGGGGGCGGCCATCAGTGGATCGCCTCGCGGCGGGCGTCGTCGATCACTTCTTGCCCGCCTTCTTCTTGCCCGCGACCTGCATGCGCTTGGGTCCCTTGCGGGTGCGCGCGTTGGTCTTGGTCTTCTGCCCCCGCACCGGCAGTCCGCGGCGATGACGCATGCCGCGATAGCAGTTGATCTCCTGCAGCCGCTTGATGTCTTGAGAGCGCTCGCGGCGCAGGTCGCCCTCGACCGTCAGCTCGCGATCGATCGCGTCGCGCAGGCGCGTCACCTCGTCCTCGGTGAGGTCCCTGATGTAGGTGTCGGGGCTCAGCCCGAGCTCGGCGAGCAGGCTCTGGGATGTCGACCGGCCGATGCCGTAGATATAGGTGAGGCCGATTTCGGCGCGCTTGTTCAGAGGCAGGTTGACGCCTGCGATACGTGCCATCGCGCCTACCCCTGTCGCTGCTTGTGGCGCTTGTTCTGGCAGATGACGAGCACCGCTCCGTGGCGGCGGATGATCCTGCACTTCTCGCACATCGGCTTCACCGACGGTCTTACCTTCATGATCCCTTTCGGCTCGTCACTGCGACCGGCTGCACCCGCTAGATCGGTGCGGCGCTGCCGTGTCAAAACACGCTCGCAGGACGAAACCCTCGCACGCGAGCAAGACTGTGCATAGTAGCAACTACGGGCGCGCGGCGGCGGGCGCTCCCACACGCTCGGGCGTCGGCGAGCTCGCCTCTCCGAGGTGCCAGGGCGTCAGTATCCGGGGGCCCTGCGAGGTGATCGCGACCGTGAACTCGAAATGGGCAGCAAGCGAGCCGTCCTGGGCATAGATCGCCCAGCCATCGGAGCCCATCCTCACATTCGGGCCGCCGAGCGTGGTCATCGGCTCGATCGCGAGCACCATCCCCTCGCGCAGCAGCGGGCCACGGCCCGGCTTGCCGTAGTTGGGTACCTGGGGATCCTCGTGCATGTCGCGTCCGACCCCGTGGCCGACGAGCGAGCGCACGACCGAGAGACCGTCCCGCTCGACGACCCGCTGGATCGCATTGGAGATATCGCCGACGCGATTGCCCGGCTCGCATTGCTCCACGCCCGCCAGCAGCGAGCGCTTGGTGGATGCGAGCAGACGCTGCGCATCATCGGAGATCGCTGCGACCGCAAAGGTGCGGGCGGCGTCCGCCACCCAGCCATCGAGTGTGATGCCGACGTCTATGGAGATCAGGTCGCCGCCCGCGAGCTTGTAGCGACCAGGAATGCCATGGACGACCATCGAGTTGGGCGAGGCGCAGATCGAGCCTGGAAACCCGCGGTATCCCTTGAACGTCGGCACCGCGCCCTGGGAGCGGATGAAGCGCTCGGCCGCAGCGTCGAGCTCGGCCGTGCTGACCCCCGGCTTGATCATCCCCTGAAGCATGCGCAGCGTGCTCACGAGGACCGCGCCGGCGGCGGCCATCTTCTCGACCTCCTCTGGACTCTTCCTGACGATCACTGCCTGAGCTTAGCCACTGGCGCCCTCGGCGCCGGCTCCGCGGATGGCCGGTAGAAACCCGACCGCTCGCCCCCGGCGCACGACGCGCGAGCGTGCCTAGAGCTGCTCCTCCAGACGCAGCGTCGCAGCTGTGGCCCGCAGGTGACGGTGAACCTCATCCGGCGGACGGGTGCCGTCGAAGCGGCGCAGCAGGCCGGTGTCATCGTAGTAGTCGATCAGCGGCGCGGTCTGAGCGTGGTAGACCTCCAGCCGCCGGCGAATCGTGTCCTCGCTGTCATCGTCGCGCTGAATCAGCCGCGAGCCGTCCTGGTCACAGACGCCCTCGTGCTTGGGGGGGTCGAAATCCACGTGATAGATGTGGCTCGGGTTCTTCACGCACACCCGGCGGCCTGTGAGCCTGCGCACGACCTCGTCGTCTGCGACCTCGATCATCAGCACCCCGGTCAGCCGGCGGCCGTGCTCGCGTAGCGCCGCGTCCAGCGCATCGGCCTGGCTCTCGTTGCGGGGGAAGCCGTCGAGCAGAAAGCCGTCGCGCGCGTCGGGCTCCTGGATGCGCTGGGTGATCATGCCCACGATCACCTCGTCGGGGACCAGCTCGCCCTTGTCCATGTAGCCCTTGGCCTGCACGCCCAGCTCGGTGCCCTCGGCGACCTGCCTGCGCAACATGTCTCCGGTAGAGATATGGGCAAGCTTGAAGTCGGCCTGCAGCCGCTCTGCCTGCGTGCCCTTCCCTGCGCCGGGAGGACCGAGGAGGATCAGGTTGAGCTCGGACACCTCGCGAGCAGCCTATCCGCTCAGGCAAGGATGCGTCGGATTACCTGTCGCGCCTGCCACCGCCGCCGTGCCCGCTCGGGGCGCGGCGGCGTTCATCACTTCAAGAACCCCTCGTAGGAGCGCATCATCAGCTGCGCCTCGAGCTGCTTCATGGTTTCCAGGGCTACGCCGATCACGATCAGGATCGAGGTGCCGCCGATGGCAAGGTTGGTGTGGGTCCTCGCAATCAGAATCGTTGGCAGCGCCGCCACGGCGGCAAGGAACAGCGCCCCGGGGAAGGTCAGCCGGGCCAAGATGCGGTCCAGGAATTCTGCCGTCGGTCTGCCTGGCCTCACCCCGGGTATGAAGCCGCCGTACTTCTTCAGGTTGTCGGCCTGGTCGACCGGATTGAAGGTCACAGCGGTGTAGAAGTAGGTGAAGACGATGATGAACAGCGACTGGCCGACGACGAACTGCCAGCCGTTGGGCGTGAAGAAGTCAGACACGTCGCGGCCCCAGCGGGCTTTGACCAGCTGGCCCACCGTCGGTGGGATCATCATGATGCTGGCTGCGAAGATCACCGGGATCACGCCGGCCATGTTCACGCGCAGAGGCAGGTAGGTCTGGCCGCCTCCGCTCATGCGCCGTCCGATCACCCGCCGTGCGTACTGGACGGGGATCCTGCGCTGGCCTTCCTGGACGAAGACGATGCCGGCCACCACCGCGATCACGATGAAGGGCATCATCACCTTGAAGACCTGGTCCTGGCTGGTCCACCACGACTGCACGCCGGAGGGCAGTCGCGAGACGATCGAGGCGAAGATCAGCAGCGAGATCCCGTTGCCGATTCCCTTCTGAGTGATCAGCTCGCCCACCCACATCAGGAGCACGGCGCCGGTCGTCAGGCAGACGACGATCAGGAAGACATGGGGGACGTCGAATTTGCTGACGATCGATTCACCAGCCTGAGCCTGCAGCGAGCGGAACAGGAAGACGTAGCCGATCGACTGTGCAAAGGCCAGGCCGACGGTCAGATAGCGCGTGTACTGGGTGATTCGCGCCTGCCCCACCTCGCCTTCCTTGGAGAGCTTCTCCAACGAGGGAACCACGACCTTCAGAAGTTCGAGGATAATCGAGGACGTGATGTAGGGCATGATCCCCAGCGCGAACAGCGCGATGCGCGAGAGGCCGCCGCCCGAGAACAGGTTCAGCAGCCCGAGGATGTTCGTGCCGCCGAAAGACTTCTGGATCGCGTCGACTGCTTTCAGGTTCACGCCAGGCACGGGCAGATGGGCGCCCAGCCGGTAGATGATCAGCATGCCCGCCGTGAACAGCAGCTTCTTGCGGATGTCCCTGACTTGGAAGGCGTTGAGGATGGTGGAGAGCATGGTCCTTGGGTGAAGGCCTTTGACGGGAACCGTCCGCACGCTAGGCAACTCCAGGGAATCAGCTCCCCACGGGCGCGTCTCGAACGGACCGGAGCGCCGATTCTAGCTCGATGTGCGCGAGCTGGCGAAGCCGCCGAGCTCACGCCGCGGAGCTGGTCGCCTACCGCCGTCTCAGGAGGGCTGACTGGATGCCGCCGCGGGCACGACGACGCACGCGCCGCCGGCATCCTCGATGCTGCTCTTGGCGGCGGCGCTGAAGGCGTGGGCGTGGACGGTGAGAGGCTTGCTCAGGCTGCCCTTCGCGAGCACCTTGACCGGGATGCCGTTGCGCTTGGCAAGGCCGGCGGCCTTCATCGCCTGCACAGTCACCTCGGCCCCGGAATCGAAACGCTTCTCCAGATCGGCAAGGTTGACGGGCTGAGTGTGGGTGCGGAAAGGCTCGAAGGGCATCGACTTCTTCATATGCGGGCCGCGCAGCTTTCGCATCCGCATGTGAATCGGCATCTGGCCACCCTCGAAGCGCTCCCTGCGCTTGGCGCCGGAGCGTGAGCCATAGCCCTTCTGCCCGCGACCGGACGTCTTGCCAGTCCCCGAGCCCTCACCGCGGCCCACGCGCTTGCGCGCCTTGCGGCTGCCTGGAGCCGGTTTGAGCGTGTGCAGGCCGACGCGCTCTGGGCCCGTCTCTGTCTCCTGCTCGGCGGCCTTGGCCGGCGGAGTCATTGATTCTTCTCCTCCACCTCGACCAGGTGCCGCACGGCGTGAGCCATGCCGCGCGCCTGGGCGCAGTCCTCCAGCTCGACGGTCTGGCCGATGCGGCGCAGGCCGAGCGAGCGCAGCGTGTCCAGCTGGCGCTGGTTGGCGCCGTTGCGCGAGCGGCGCTGGGTGATCTGAAGCTTGGCCATCAGGCTCCCGCCTCCGCAGCCGGCCCTGTCTCCGACTCACCGGAAGGCGCCGCGGAGACCGCAGCCGTAGCCTGTTCGCCGTCGCCTGCGAGGCCATTGCCCGGCTCGCCGCTCTGCGCGGCGCCGTCTGTCGGCCGATCGGTGAGGCCGAGGACCTTGTTGATGGAGAGTCCGCGCAGCTTGCCGACTTCGTCGGGGGTGCGCAGTTCGCGCAGACCCGAGACGGTCGCCTTGACGAGGTTGATCGGGTTCTGGGTGCCAAGGCTCTTGGAGAGGATGTCGTGGATGCCGGCAAGCTCGAGCACCGCGCGCACGCCGCCGCCGGCGATCACCCCGGTGCCGGGAGCCGCAGGCTTCAGGAAGACGCGACCTGCACCGAAGGTGCCGGTTGTCTGATGGGTGATCGTGGAGCCGTGCTTTGGCACCCGGAAGAGATCTTTCTTTGCTCGTTCGACGCCCTTCTGGATCGCGAGCGGAACCTCGTTGGCCTTGCCGTAGCCGACGCCGACCACTTCGCGTTCATCGCCGACGACGACCAGGGCGGTGAAGGAGAAGCGACGGCCGCCCTTGACCACCTTGGCGACGCGGTTGATCTCCACGACCCGCTCTTGAAGGTCGAGTCCCGTGGGCTTGACTGAACGATCTGATGCTTGGCCTTGGCGCATGAGCTGAGAGAGAGTAGCGGGGTAGCGGTCTAGAAGCCGATTCCAGCCTCGCGCAGCGCCTCGGCGAAGGCGCGCACATGGCCGTGGTACTGGTAGCCGCCGCGATCGAAGACGGCCTGCGAGACGCCGGCGGCGTTCGCGCGCTGCGCCAGCAGGGCGCCGGCGCGCTGAGTGCGCTCCAGCTTGGGAAGCGAGCGCAGCTCCGGCTCGAACCAGCTCACGGCAGCGATCGTCTTGCCGTCGAGATCGTTGACGACCTGAGCGCTGATGCCGTGATTGGAGCGAAACACCGAGACCCGCGGGCGCGCGGCGGTGCCGGACACCTTCGCACGCACGCGACGGCGCCTTTTCAGACGCTGCTGGGGCTTGGTGATGACTGTCATGCTCGCGCCCACCTCAGGTCAGCGCTGCTGAGACTGTTGGGCAGCATCCAGCCACCCTTGACCGACGCTTGGCGACTCATGCCCTCTTTCCAACCTTCCTCTGGACGTACTCGCCCTCGTAGCGGATGCCCTTGCCCTTGTAGGGCTCCGGCGGGCGCTGCTTGCGGATGATCGCGGCGGTCTCGCCGACGAGCTGCTTGGAGATGCCCTTCACGACGATCCTCGTTGGCTGCGGGACTTCGAACTCGATCCCCTCCGGCGCCGGGATCGGCACGGGGTGAGAGTAGCCAACGGCGAGCTCGAGGTTCTTGCCCTTCAACTGCGCCCTGTAGCCGACGCCCTGGATCTCCAGCCGCTTCTCGTAGCCATCTGTGACGCCCTGGACCATGTTGGCTACCAGCGAGCGAACGAGGCCGTGCAGCGCACGGTGCTCGCCGCGATCGGTCGGGCGGCTGACGCGCAGTTGCTCGCCCTCCTGGACCACGTCGATATCGCGCGGCACTCGCTCGGCCAGCTCGCCCTTGGGGCCCTTCACGCTTACCGTCTCCGGCTCGATCGTGACAGTCACTCCCGAAGGCACCGGGATCGGCTTTCTTCCGATTCGGGACATCGCCGCTACCAGACCTGTGCGATGACCTCGCCGCCAACTCCTGCGAGCCTGGCGTCGTGACCGGTCATCACCCCGTGGGAGGTTGACAGGATTGAGGTGCCCATCCCGCCGAGCACCTTCGGGATGCTCGTGGCATCGACGTAGGTGCGGCGGCCCGGACGCGATACGCGGCGCAGCCCAGAGATCGCCGAACGACGCTCGTCGGTGTACTTCAGGTTGATCTGGATCACTTCGCCGAAGAGGCCGTCAGAACGTGCGTGAACCGACCACGAGTCGATGTAGCCCTGCTCGGTGAGGATGCGGGCGAGCTCGGCCTTCAGCTTGGAGGTAGGGATCTCGACCGTCTCGTGGGCGGCGTGGATTGCGTTGCGGATCTGGGTGAGGAAGTCCGCTATGGGATCGGTCATCGACATGGCTTACTCTTGCTTTGGCTTGTGGTCGGAAGGGCTTCGAGGCAGGCCTCACCAGGAGGACTTAGTCATCCCTGGGATGTAGCCGTTGTGGGCGAGCTCGCGCAGGCAGATGCGGCAGAGCCCGAACTTGCGGTAGACCGCGCGCGGGCGCCCGCAGCGATTGCAGCGAGTATATGCGCGCGTCTTGAACTTTGGTGGGCGCGCCTGCTTGACGCGCAGAGAAGTCTTGGCCATCTAGTTGTCTTCCTCCTGGTCGGCGGACTGCTCGTCGAAGCCGGCGGGGCGGTTCTGGCGGGAGAAGGGCATGCCCAGCCCGTCAAGCAGCGCAAACGCCTCGACATCGGTCTTTGCGGTGGTCGTGATCGTGATGTCCAGGCCGCGAACCTGGTCGATCGCGTCGTAGTCGATCTCCGGGAAGATGATCTGCTCGCGTACACCCATCGAGAAGTTGCCGCGCCCGTCGAACGACTTCGGGTAGAGGCCCCGGAAGTCCCTGATCCGGGGAATCGCAATCGAGGTCAGGCGATCGAGGAACTCGTAGGCGCGCTCGCCGCGCAGCGTCACCGCGACGCCCACGGGCATTCCCTCGCGTAGCTTGAAGGCGGCGATCGACTTGCGAGCCTTGCGAATGCTCGGGTGCTGGCCGGCGATGCTCGCCAACTGCTCCTGAGCGGCCTTCAGTGCCTTGGAGTCCTGCTTGGCGTCGCCGACGCCCATGTTGAGTGTGATCTTCTCGATCTTCGGAGCCTGCATCACCGAGCTGTAGCCGAAGCGGGATATCAGCTTGGGACGCACCTCTTCGAGGTAGCGCGTCTTCAGTCGGGCTGTCGCAGCTTGCGTTGCCATATCAGTCGAGCTTCGTTCCGGAGAGCTTGGTCACGCGCTGGCGGCGGCCGTCCTGGCGCTCCACGCCGACACGCGTGGGCTTGCCCTGCTTGGGGTCGATCAGCATCACGTTGGAGACATGGACCGGGCCCTCGCGTTCGATCACGCCGCCGGCGGTCTGTTCGGCCCGTCCGCCGCTGGTCTGGGGCTTCATGTGACGCTTGACCATGTTCAAACCCTCGACGTAGACGCGCTGCTTTGCCGGCTCGACACGCAGGATCTTGCCCCGCTTGCCGCGATCCTTGCCGGCGATGATCTGGACCTCATCGCCGGAGCGCACGCGCATTGGGCGACGGGGGAGGTTCCGATTCACGCGAGCGGCCATCAGATCACCTCTGGCGCCAGCGAGACGATCTTCATGAAGTTGCGGTCGCGAAGTTCGCGCGCGACCGGCCCGAACACGCGCGTGCCGCGCGGGTTGTTCTGGTCGTCGATCAGAACCGCGGCATTGTCGTCGAAAGCGATGTAGGTGCCATCGTCGCGCCCGAAGGGCTTCTTGGTGCGCACGACGACCGCCGTGACGACATCGCCCTTTTTGACCGAGCCCTGCGGACTCGCCTGCTTGACGGTCGCAGTAATCACGTCGCCTACGTGCGCGTAGCGGCGGCGGGAGCCGCCCTTGACCCTGATGCAGAGGATCTCGCGTGCGCCGGTGTTGTCGGCCACCCGCAATCTGGTCTCGTTTTGGATCATGCTCGCGCCTCCATCAGGTCGGCGGCGGGGTGGGTGGGTGTCCGATCCGTGGACGGCATCCAGCCGTCCTTGACCTGAAGATCTTCGACCTTCATCGCGCCCGCTCCAAAACCTCGAGCAGCCGCCAGCGCTTGGTGCGTGAGAGCGGCCTGCTCTCCACCACCCTGACGACATCGCCCTCATGGGCCTCGTTGCTCTCGTCGTGGGCGTGGAGCGTGCTCGAGCTGCGCACGATCTTCTCGTAGCGACGGTGCTGCCGAGCGACGTCGATGCGAACGGTAATCGTCTTATCGGCCTTGCTGGAGACCACGACGCCCTGGCGCTCCTTCGGCGCGCCGCGCTTGGGCTCATGCACCGGGGCCAGCTCGGCGGGCGCCTGCCTGTCGGCCTTGGTGGCCTTCTCGCGCTCCTGTCCGCGACGGGCACTGCGAGCGCCCGCCTTCTTGCGACGCTCGGCCAGGCGCTCCGCATGACGCTCCTGCGGCGAGCGCGGCTTGCCGCTGGAGCCGCTGCGCGTCGAGCGAGAGCGACGGCGGCGCTCCTTGGAGCTCAGCGTCTCCTGCGGCTCGCTGGGCGCGGCGGGCTGCGCCGCCTCTGCCTGCGCGGCGGGGGCCTGCTCGGCAGCCTGCTCGGGCTGCTCCTCCGGGGCCTGCTCGTTCTGGTCTGTCTCTGCCATCTCGCTCTTGGTCTCTGTGTGGTCGAAGTGTCCGTGTTGCCGCTGCTAGCGGTCGTTGATAGTGAAGCCGTTCTCGCGTGCCACCGTCAGCGCCCGGGCGAGCACACGCTTGGTGCGCGCCAGGCTCGCGGTGTCCTCCAGCTCTCCGGTCGCGTTGGCGAACCGCAGCCCGAACAGATCCTTGCGCAGGGTCGTGATCTGCTCCTTCAGCTCGCTCTGGGCGAGGTCACGCATCTCCTTTGCCTTCATCGCAAGCTCTCCTCTAGTCCTCGCGGAGCACGAACTTGGCTTTGACAGGCAACTTGCTGGCGGCCAGCTGGATCGCTTCGCGCGCCAGCGGCTCGGGCACGCCGGCAAGCTCGAACATCACGCGACCGGGCTTGACGACCGCAACCCAGCCCTCGGGCGAGCCCTTGCCGGAGCCCATGCGCGTCTCGGCCGGCTTCTTGGTCACAGGCTTGTCGGGGAAGACGTTGATCCACACCTTGCCGCCACGCTTGATCTTGCGCGTCATCGCGATACGAGCCGCCTCGATCTGTCGGTTGGTGAGCCAGCCGCACTCGGTCGACTTCAGGCCGTACTCGCCGAACTGGACCTTCACCTGTCCGCGCGACATCCCAGCTCTGCGGCCACGGTGCTGCTTGCGGTGCTTGACGCGCTTGGGGGAAAGCATCAGCGCGGCCCTCCACGGTCGCCGCCACCGCCACCGCGTCCGCCGCGACCGGAGCGGGGCCCGCGGCCGCGTCCGCCGCCGCCGGGACCGCCCGGACCTCCGCCGTCGCGACGACGCCCGCGGCCCTCGCGACCGTCGCGCTCGTTGCTCGGCGCAGCCGGGGCGCTCATGTCGGTCAGGTCGGCGCCCGTGTAGCCCTCGGGCATGATCTCGCCCTTGTTCATCCAGCACTTCACGCCGATGCGGCCGAAGGTGGTGCGAGCCTCGTAGAAGCCGTAATCGATGTCCGCGCGCATCGTGTGCAGCGGCACGCGCCCGTCGGCGTAGGTTTCGGTGCGCGCCATCTCGGCGCCGCCGAGGCGTCCCGAGACCTGGACCTTCACGCCCTTGGCGCCCGAGCGCATCGCGCTGGTGAGCGCGCGCTTCATCGCGCGACGGAAGGCGACCCTGTTCTGCAGCTGCTCGGCGATCGACTGGGCCACGAGCTTGGCGTCGAGCTCGGGGCGCTTGATCTCGAGGATGTTCACCTTGATCTGCTTGCCCGTCATCTTGTGCAGGTCACGGCGCAGCGCGTCCACTTCGGCGCCCGACTTGCCGATCACGATGCCGGGGCGCGCGGTGTGGATATTGACCTCGAGCTCGTTCGCATTCTTGCGAATCGTGATGTCCGAGAGGCCGGCATGGGCCAGCCGATCCACGATGTGCTTGCGGATCCTGATGTCCTCTGCGAGGTACTCGGCGAAGTTGCGTTCGTTGAACCAGTTCGACTTCCAGTCGTGGATGTAACCCACGCGGATCGACTCTGGATGAACCTTCTGTCCCATGCTTTGGCCTGTGTCTCTCTGTAAGTCCTGTTGTCTTTGTGCCTGCTCAGCGGCGCTCTGGAGCGAGCGCGATCGTGAGGTGGCTGGTGCGCTTGCGAATCGCGGAGGCTCTGCCCCTCGCACGCGGCCGGAAGCGCTTGATCGTCGGCCCTTCGTCTGCGAATGCCTCGCGCACTACGAGGTCTTCTGCAAGGAGCTCGTGGTTGTTCTCCGCATTGGCGATCGCCGACTCCAGCACCTTGCTCCAGTCGAGCGCGACTCCGCGGGGATTGAAGGCGAGGATAGCGCGTGCCTCCTCGACGGACTTGCCTCGCAGGTGATCGCAGACCAGACGCGCCTTGCGTGCGGAGACGCGCACGTGACGAGCATGCGCCCTGACGATGCGCACCGGACCGTCGTAGCTGGCGAGAGGCGCGGGCTCCGGCGCGGGCTCGGCACGCGAGCGACTACGGCGCCCTGCCGGCTTGGGCTGCTCTGCGGCCGCGTCAGACTCCTCCTGCTCCTCGGCCTCCGCGGTCGCCTCGGCGTCGGCAGGCTTCTTGGCAGGCGAGCGGCGCGGCTTCTTCTGGGGCTTGGCCTCGGCTTCGGGCTCTGCCGTGGCCTCCTCGCCCTCTCCGGCGCTCTCGGCAGCAGCCTTCTCCTTGGCCTTGGAGCTGCGCCGCGCCTTGGGCTTTGCGGCCTGCTCCTCGGCGGCGGGCTCCTGCTCGGGCTCGGCCTGCGCTGCGGGCTCCTGCGGCTCCTCCTGCGCGTCGGTTGGCTTCTGCGCCATCAACGCACCTTTCCAGAGCCGGCATGGCCGCGGAAGACGCGGGTGGGGGCGAACTCGCCGAGCTTGTGGCCGACCATCGACTCGCTCACGAAAACGGGCACGTGCTTGCGACCATCATGCACGGCGAGCGTGTGGCCGACCATCTCCGGGAAGACCGTCGAGGCCCGCGACCAAGTCCTGATCATCTGACGGCGGTTTTCCTCGTTCATCTTGTTGATCTTGGCCATCAGGCGCTCTTCCACCCATGGCCCCTTCTTGCTGGAACGGCTCATAGCTCTCCCTTCACGGCACTGCGCCCATGAGCGATGCGTAGGCCAAGCCCCGCAAGGACTGAAGCGACGTCTTCGTACGCAAGCCAGTGAGGACGCCGCGGGGCGCCGGCATACGCGCCGCTCATCGGCCCTTGCCCTTTCCGCGCCTACGACCGCGGACGATGTAGCGGTCGGAGGACTTGTTCTTCTTGCGCGTCCTGTAGCCGAGCGTCGGCTTTCCCCACGGCGTGACCGGGTGGCGTCCCGGCGTGGTGGAACCCTCGCCGCCGCCGTGCGGATGGTCGACCGGGTTCATCGCGGTGCCGCGTGTCTGCGGGCGCACGCCCATGTGGCGCTTGCGGCCGGCCTTTCCGACCTTCACGTTCTGGTGGTCTGCGTTGCCGACGGTCCCGACCGTCGCCCGGCACTCGGCGCGCACCAGACGCATCTCCCCGGAGGGCAGTCGCAGCGAGGCCATCTCGCCCTCCTTTGCCATCAGCTGCGCGGAGCCGCCCGCGGAGCGCACCATCTGGGCGCCGCGACCGGGCTGCAGCTCAACGCAGTGTACGACCGTGCCGACCGGCATCCGCGAGAGCGGCAGGCAGTGGCCGACCGCGATGTCTGCCGCATCGCCCGAGCGCACGCTCATGCCGACGCTCAACCGCTGCGGAGCAAGGATGTAGCGCTTCTCGCCGTCGGCGTAGTGCAGCAGCGCAATGTAGGCGGAGCGGTTCGGGTCGTACTCGATCGCGGCGACCAACGCCTGCATCTCGTCCTTGCGGCGCTTGAAATCGATCCGCCGGTAGAGGCGCTTGGCGCCGCCGCCGCGATGGCGCGAGGTCTTGCGGCCGTGGGCGTTGCGCCCGCCGCTCTTCTTCAGGCCTTCGGTGAGGGACTTCTCGGGCTCGCTCTTGGTGATCTCGGCGAAGTCGGGGTAGGAGACGAACCGTCGTCCCGGGCTCGTCGGCTTTGGCTTTCGTATCGGCACGATCAGCTCCTGAGATGGTCGTGAGTCGAGCCAGACAAGGACGCAGCGAGCGTGGCGTGCTCGTCGGCACGCGAGGGAGCGAGGACGCAGTATGGCGAAGCGCTCACCGCCATCTCAGCCCTCCACCGACTCGAAGGACTGGAAGATCGGGATGCTCTGGCCCTCGGCGACCTCGACGATCGCCTTCTTCCAGGCGCGTGTGCAGCCGCGCGTGACGCCGCGCCGCTTTGGCTTGCTCTTGACGCTCATCGTCCGCACCGTGACGACCTTCACCTCGAACATCTTTTCCACCGCCTGGCGGATCTGGGTGCGGTGCGCATCGGGATGCACGCGGAACGTGTACTTGCCCGCCGCGGAGAGCACGTAGGTCTTCTCCGAGACGACAGGACGGATGACCACTTGGGCGAGATCCATCAGGAGGCCTCCTCTGCGTCGGGCGCCTCGGCGGCACTCTCCTGCGCCTGCGCCGCAGCCTCGGCGACCGGCTCTGCTGCGCCGTCGGCCTCCGCCGGCACCTCGGCGACAGTCTTCTGCTCGGCCTTGGGCGCAGCCTTCTTGGCCGGCGCCCTCTTGGCCTTGGCGGCCGGCTCCGGCGCCGCAGGCGCCTGTGCGGCCGCCTTCTCGCCGGTGGCACGTGCGGTCAGCGCGTCCAGCGCGGCCTGGGAGATCACGAGCGATGCCGCCCGCAGCAGGTCGGCGACGCCAACGCTCTCATGGGTGAGCACCGCGACGCGGTCGAGGTTGCGGAAGGAGAGGGCCGCGTCACGCTCGCCCGCATCGAGCACCACGAGCGTCGGACCGGGCTGGCCCCAATCTTGGAGCAGCTCGCGCGCCTGCCTGGTCTTCGGCACAGTGAACGCAGTCGCATCGACCAGCGCGATCGAGGCGCGCTGGGCGTGCAGCGAGAGCGCACTGCGCAGAGCCGCGCGCTGCTCCTTGCGGTTGACCTTGAAGGTGTAGGAGCGCGGCTGGGGACCGAAGGTGATGCCACCGCCGGTCCAGATCGGCGAGCGGTTGGAGCCGGCGCGAGCGCGCCCCGTTCCCTTCTGCCGCCAGGGCTTGGCGCCGCCGCCGGAGACCATCCCTCGCGTCTTGGTGGCAGCCGTGCCGCGTCGGCGCGCGGCCTGCTCGGCGCGCACGCTCTGGTGCACGAGCGGTTCGTGGAAGCGCTGGGAGAAGGCTGCCTCGTCGAGCTTGACCTTCTTGGTGGGTGGGTGGGATCCCAAGATTGGGGCGTCAGCCATCGGTACGCACCTCCACCACGCCGCCGCGGGGGCCCGGTACTGCGCCGCGCACGAGGATCAGGTTCTCGGCCGAGTCGACTGAGACGATCGTCAGACCGCGCTGGGTGATCCTCGCGTTGCCCATCTGGCCTGCGCCACGAATGCCCTTGAAGACCCGGGCCGGGTAAGCGGAGGCGCCGATCGATCCCGGCGCACGCACGTTGTGAGAGCCGTGGGACTTCGGCCCGCGTTTGAAGCCGTGCCGCTTGATCGTGCCCTGGAAGCCCTTGCCCTTCGAGGTGCCAGAGATCTTCACCTTGGCACCGGCCTCGAAGGTGTCGGCGGTCACGGTCTCTCCGACCTTCAGCTCGGTCGGCTGACCGTCGAGGCGGAACTCGGCGAGGTGCTTCATCGGCGGCGCGTCGGCCTTCTTGAGGTGCCCCAGCTCGGGCTTGCTCAGGCGCCGCTCGCGCGTGGCGCCGAAGGCCAGCTGGACGGCGTCGTAGCCGTCGCGCTCGCGGGTGCGAACCGCTGTCACAGGGCAGGGACCGGCCTCCAGCACCGTCACGCGCGCGACGTTCCCGTCATCGAGGAAAACCTGGGTCATCCCGAGCTTCTTGGCAAGGATCGCTGGCATCGGTTAGGTGGTGAGGCGGATCTCGATATCGACGCCGGCGGGAAGGTGGTCGAGGCGCTGCAGCGAGTCCACCGTCTTCGGGGTCGGCTGATGGATGTCGATCAGCCGCTTGTGGGTGCGGATCTCGAAGTGCTCGCGCGAGTCCTTGTCCTTGAACGGCGAGCGGATCACGCAGTAGACGTTCTTCTCGGTCGGCAGCGGCACCGGCCCGGAGACGCTTGCCCCGGTACGAGTCGCAGTCTCCACGATCTCCTTCGCGGCCAACTCGATCGCCGAGGTGTCATACGCCTTCAGGCGGATCCTGATCTTGTTTTGTGTCGCTGCTGCCATGGAAGCTCGTCTGCTCTCGGTGGTCTTGAATGCTGGTGGAGTGATGTCCGGTTGGTCTGCTGTGCTTCTTGCGGTCTGCCTGTGTGCCACGGCTTGGGCCGGCGCCCGCCCCCGGAGGCCGAGAGAAAGGGCGGATCCCGTTTCGGGGAGTCCGCCCCTCACCGCGCCGATCCGGCGGATGCCTATTCGTCGTATCTGCCTGCTTGTGGCCGGAAATCTGCTTCCGGCAAAAAGAGGAGCGCCCGCGTAGGCCGCCAGACGCCCCTTTGCTGCTACTGGATGATCTCGGCGACCACGCCAGACCCGACGGTGCGCCCACCCTCTCGGATGGCGAAGCGCAGACCCTGGTCCATGGCGATCGGCTGGATCAACTCGATCTCCATCGTGACGTTGTCGCCCGGCATGACCATCTCCACGCCCTCAGGGAGCTTGGCGACGCCGGTCACGTCTGTGGTGCGGAAGTAGAACTGTGGCCTGTACCCAGAGAAGAACGGCGTGTGGCGACCGCCCTCCTCCTTCTTGAGCACGTAGACCTCGGACTTGAACTTGGTGTGAGGAGTGATCGACCCCGGCTTGCAGAGCACCTGCCCACGCTCGATCTCCTCGCGCTTGGTGCCGCGCAGCAGGCAGCCGACGTTGTCGCCGGCCTGACCCTGGTCGAGGATCTTGCGGAACATCTCGACGCCGGTGACGACCGTCGAGGTGGAATCGTGGACGCCGACGATTTCCACGGTGTCGCCCGTTTTGACGATGCCCTGCTCGATGCGGCCGGTGGCCACCGTGCCGCGACCGGTGATCGAGAAGACGTCCTCGACCGGCATCAGGAACGGACGGTCGAGCTCGCGCACCGGCTCGGGGATGTAGGTATCCAGCGCGTCGGCCAGCTCGACGATCTTCTGCTTGTAGCCCTCGTCGCCTTCCAGCGCCTTCAGGGCCGAGCCGGTGATGAAGGGGATGTCGTCGCCGGGAAAGTCATATTCGGAGAGCAGCTCGCGGACCTCGACCTCGACCAGCTCGAGCAGTTCCTCGTCGTCGACCATGTCGGCCTTGTTGAGGAACACGACGATGTAGGGGACGCCAACCTGACGGGCGAGCAGGATGTGCTCGCGGGTCTGGGGCATCGGGCCATCGGCCGCCGAGACCACCAGGATCGCGCCGTCCATCTGCGCCGCGCCGGTGATCATGTTCTTGACGTAATCGGCGTGCCCAGGGCAGTCGACGTGCGCGTAGTGGCGCTTCTCCGTCTGGTACTCGACGTGAGAGGTGGCGATGGTGATCCCACGCTCCTTCTCCTCAGGAGCGTTGTCGATTTCCTCGAAGCTGCGTGCCTCGCCGCCCATCTTCTCCGCAAGCACGGTGGTGATGGCAGCGGTCAGCGTCGTCTTGCCATGGTCGATGTGACCGATGGTCCCAACGTTGACATGGGGCTTGTCGCGCTCGAACTTCTCCTTCGCCACTTTGAATTCGCTCCTGTATCGGCTTGGACGCCCGTCCCCGTGGGGACGAACCGTGAAAATCTATCTGACTTGAGCCTTCTTTGCCTGCTGGCTGCTTCTTGATTGCAAACTTGGATGCTGAGATGGGCCGTAAGTCAAGCCTTCACAACCATCAAGCTGGGACAGGCTCGCCCGTGCGCTGCTCGACGATCTTCTCTGCGATGTTCGGCGGGACCTCCTCGTAGCCCTCGAACTGCATCGTGTAGGTCGCGCGTCCCTGGGTGTTGGAGCGTAGATCGGTCGCGTACCCGAACATCTCGGACAGCGGCACCCGGCCGGTGACCGCAAGCGCGTTGCCGCGACGCTCCTGACCTTCCACGCGGCCGCGACGGCGCGAGAGGTCGCCGATCACGTCGCCGAGGAACTCTTCCGGAACGACCACCTCGACCGCAAAGATCGGCTCCAGCAGCACCGGCTTGGCGCGCTTGGCGGCCTCGGTGAATGCGAGCGAGCCGGCGATCTTGAATGCAATCTCCGAGGAGTCCACGTCATGGTACTTGCCGTCGACAAGCGTGACGCGGATGTCGACCATCGGGTAGCCGGCCTTGACGCCGTTGACCAGCGCCTCCTCGACGCCCTTCTCCACCGAGGGGATGTACTCGGTCGGGATCGCGCCACCCTTGATCTTGTTCACGAAGTCGAAGCCCTCACCTGGTGCCGGCTCGATGTCGATGAACACCACGCCGAACTGACCCGAGCCGCCGGTCTGGCGCACGAAGCGGCCTTCGATCTTCTGGGCGGTGCCCCTCACCGTCTCGCGGTAGGAGACCTGCGGGCGCCCGACGTTTGCCTCCACGCCGAACTCGCGCTTCATGCGGTCCACCAGCACTTCGAGGTGCAGCTCGCCCATGCCGGAGATCTCGGTCTGGCCGGTCTCCTCGTTGCTTTTCACCTGGAAGGTCGGGTCCTCCTCGGCCAGGCGGCCGAGCGCGACTGACATCTTCTCCTGGTCGGCCTTGGTCTTCGGCTCCACCGCGACCTTGATCACCGGCTCGGGGAACTCGATCCGCTCCAGGCGGATCGGAGCGTCGGGCGCGGCCAGCGTGTCGCCGGTCACGACCTGCTTGATGCCTACCGCCGCGGCGATGTCGCCCGCGTAGACCTCGGAGACCTCCTCGCGATCGTTGGCGTGCATCATCAGGATGCGCCCGATCCGCTCGGTGCGGCCCGAGTTGACGTTCAGCACACGGGCGCCGCTCTCCAACTTGCCCGAGTAGACGCGGAAATAGGTGAGCTTGCCGACGTAGGGGTCAGCCATGATCTTGAAGGCCAGTGCAGCGAAGGGTTCCGAGTCGTCGGCCTTGCGTGTGATCTCGCGCTCCTCCTCGGAGCCCCTGACCAGCTCGGTGCCCTTGATCGCCGGCACGTCCAACGGGCCTGGCAGATAGTCGATCACGGCGTCGAGCAGCGGCTGCACGCCCTTGTTCTTGAATGAGGAGCCGCAGAGCACCGGAGTCATCGTGATCTCGAGCGTCGCCTTGCGCACGGCCTGCTTGAGACGCTCAGGGGTGATCTCGGCCTCCTCGAGGATCAGCTCGACCAGACCGTCATCGTGCTTGGATACCTCCTCGAGCAGATGCTCGTGGGCGGCCGCGGCAGCTTCTGCATACTCGGCGGGGATCTCGACTTCCTCCTGCTCCTTGCCGAGCTCGTCCTTGTAGATAATCGCCTTCATGGCGACCAGGTCGATCACGCCCTGGAAGTCCGCCTCCGCCCCGATCGGCAGCTGGATCGGCACCGGGTTGGCGGCGAGCCGGTCGATCATCGTTTGCACGCCGCCCTCGAAGTTGGCACCGATGCGATCCATCTTGTTGATGTAGGCGATCCGCGGCACGTGGTACTTGTCGGCCTGACGCCAAACCGTCTCCGACTGCGGCTCTACGCCCGCGACGGAGTCGAAGAGCGCGATCGCGCCGTCGAGCACGCGCAACGAGCGCTCCACCTCGACGGTGAAGTCGACGTGCCCGGGCGTGTCGATGATGTTGATCCGGTTGCCCTTCCACTCTGCGGTCGTGGCGGCGGATGTGATCGTGATGCCGCGCTCCTGCTCCTGTTCCATCCAGTCCATCGTCGCGGCGCCCTCGTGGACCTCGCCCATCTTGTAGGTGCGGCCCGTGTAGTAGAGGATCCGCTCGGTCGTGGTCGTCTTGCCCGCATCGATGTGGGCCATGATCCCGATGTTGCGGGTCTTCTCCAGGGTGAACTTGCGTGGCATCGCTTGACTCTTTGGCTCTGGTATGGGCGCAGGGAAAGGTGTGTCGTAAAGGCGTTCGGCGGTGTCCGGGCGCGGCCTCAGCAGGGCAAAAAAATTGGGCCCCCTGGGCCCACGCGCGCTGCTGGTCGTTGTGGACCGATCTGCGTCGCTATGTGCTCAAGGTCTCCATCTCGTTTTGCGCTGCCGAGCCGAAAAAGCGTACCTCCACGCCTCCGGCTGCGGACACCGTCGCGACTATAGCAGAGGCCGAGCGGCAGGCAAAAGGGCTCGCCCTAGCCCTGTTGCCCGCTCTGCGGCTCGCAAGCGGGCACGTCCTGGAAGAGCGTGCGCAGTCGCATGAGCACCTGTGTCGCGGCGCTCAGGTCTTGCTCTGAGACGCCGTCGAGCGCGCGGTGCCAGCGGTCTTCCCAGGCGTCGCGCTTTGCGGTCACGAGCGCGCGCCCCTCCGGCGTTAGGCGCGAGACGACCACCCGCCTGTCGCTGGGCGAGCGCACCCGCTCCACGTGACCTGCCTGCGCGAGATGGTCGAGCATCTGGGTCACGGTTCCGGGGCTGAGGCCCGCTGCGCCAGCGAGCTCGCCGGCGGGCAGCTCGCCGCGCTTGAACAGCTCTCCCAGCAGCTCCAGCTGCGCATAGCTGAGCTCTGAGTCACCGAGGTGGGTGTCACGCCCACGCAGGCGGATCACCTCTCGCATCGTGGCCCTGAAGGCGTCCGCGAGCTCCACGGCCGACGCACTCAGCAGACCGTCGAGAGCACCGTCATCGGAGGGCTTCTGAGCAGTGCTTGCCACGGCACGCGCCCCTAGGCGCCAACCGCCTCCGCGGCCGCGGGCAGCGGCTGCTCGGAGCGCCTGGGCTGCTCGGCCCTCAGCAGGAACAGGCAGGGCACCAGTGAGAGCGCGGCAATCCCGAGCGCCCACCAATAAGAGGTGTCGAACGCGTGCGCGAGCTGCTCGGAGAGCGTGGCCTGCAGCGCAGCTGCATGCGCGGAGCCGGAGGCGTGCGCGAGCGCCTGCGAGGTCGCGGTGGCGGCGACGCTCGCACGCTGCAGCACCACCGCGAGGATGGCGGTACCGATCGCGCCGCCCACGCGTTGGAGCACGTTCATCTGTGGCGTGGCGTCGGAGATCTGGTCGCGCCGCAGCGACGCGTAGGCGACGGTCATCGCCGGCATGAAGGAGAGCCCGATGCTCATGCCGCGCACGAGCAGGACCACCGAGATCAGCAGGATCGAAGTGTGTACGCCCACGAAGGCGAGCGGCAGCGTCGTCAGGCACAGCAGGCTCACTCCCGCGAGCGCCACGCGTCCGCCGCCGAAGCGCTCGGCCAGGCGCGCGGCCAGCGGCATCGCCACGAGCGCGCCGATGCCCTGCGGCCCGTTGAGCAGCCCGGTCACGATCACGCTCTCGCCCCGCACCTGCTGGTAGTAGAGGGGCACGAGGATCATCGCGCCGAAGAGCGCGGCGCCGAGGCCGAAGGTGGTAAGCGAAGCCGCGCCGAAGACGCGGTTGCGGTAGAGCTTCAGGTCCAGCAGCGGCCGCTTCACGCGGGGAGCGTGCAGGATGAAGAGCCCGATCAGGGTCAGGCCTGCGATCGCCGGCCCGATCACCCCCGCCGAGCCGGCGCTCGCGCCGGTGCCCAGTTCACTGAGGCCATAGACCACGCCCACGCAGCCGCCCGAGAGCAGGCCCAGGCCGACCACGTCCAGCCGCCCAGCCTCCCCGGACTCAGTCGCTGGGATCATCCGCCAGCCGAGCGTGAAGGCGATCACGCCGATCGGCACGTTGACGAAGAAGATCCAGGACCAGTGCAGGTTCTGCAGGATCACGCCGCCGAGCACGGGCCCAAGGATCGGCGCGATCATCGCGGGCATCGAGATGATGCCCATCACGCGGCCCATCCGCCGAGGGCCTGCGACCTGGGCCATGATCATCTGGCCCACGGGCATGATCATGCCGCCGCCGACGCCCTGCAGTACGCGGAAGATGACGAGCGTCGCCGTCGTGTTGGCAAAGCCACAGGCGGCCGATCCGGCGGTGAAGAGCACGAGCGAGACCAGGTAGACGCGCTTGGCACCGAAGCGGCGGGCGGCCCATCCGGTCACCGGGATCACGGCGGCCAGCGAGAGCAGGTAGCCGGTGATGACCCACTGGATCTGGGAGATCGGGCTGTGCAGGTCCTTGGAGAGCGTCTCGAGCGCGACGTTGACGATCGTCGTGTCGAGGATCGACATGATCATCCCGAGGATCACCACGCCGGCGATCACCCATACGTGGCGCTCGATCCGGTCGCCGACGGCCGGGCCGCGGTCTGAGAGGACGCTGTCAGAAGAGGAAGACATTCGGTGCCAAAAGATTAGGCACCGAAGGAGTTTCCTTCAAGTGTGCATCGCTCACACATGTCTCCCTCTTTGGGGCAGCGCCGCATGCGGCGCTGCCTGGGGCCGCACATGTGCGGCCCCACGGAGTCGTGCATGCACGACTCCGCCGACCGGCGCATGCGCCGGTCGGTCACACAACCTGCTACCAGCGGTAGTGCGCGAAGGCCTTGTTGGCCTGCGCCATGCGGTAGATGTCGTCCTTGCGCTTGTAGGCGCCCCCCTGCTGGGAGGCCGCATCCATCAGCTCGTTGGCCAGCCGCTGGGCCATCGTCTTCTCACGGCGCTGGCGGGCGAACTGGACCAGCCAGCGCACCGCGAGCGTGCGCGCCCTGCGCGAGGGAACCTCGACCGGCACCTGGTAGGTCGCACCGCCAACGCGGCGGGAGCGGACCTCGAGGCTCGGCGTGAGCGCCTTGATCGCGGCCTCCAGCATCTCCAGTGGCTCCTTCTCGCCGCGCTCGCCGAGAATCGCCAGCGCGTCGTAGACGATCCGCTCGGCGATCGACTTCTCGCCGTCGAGCATCACCTTGTTGATGATCTGCTGGACCAACTTGGAGTGGTAGACGGGGTCTGGGTCCAACGGTCGGATCTGTGCGGCTGCGCGGCGAGGCATGACTACTTCTTCTTCACGCCGTACTGCGAGCGCGCCTTCTTGCGGTCGCTCACGCCGGCGGCGTCGAGCGCGCCGCGGACGACCTTGTAGCGGACGCCAGGCAGGTCCTTGACGCGGCCGCCGCGCACGAGCACCACGGAGTGCTCCTGGAGGTTGTGACCCTCGCCTGGGATGTAGGCGGTCACCTCGGCAGAGCCGGAGATGCGTACGCGCGCGACCTTGCGCAGCGCGGAGTTCGGCTTCTTCGGGGTGGTCGTGTAGACGCGCGTGCAGACGCCGCGACGCTGAGGCGCGGCGACCTTCTTCTTGCGTCCCTTCCCGGACTTCAGTCCCGGAGTCGAAAGCTTCTTCTTGGGGGCGAGGCGCCCCTTGCGCACGAGCTGGCTGGTGGTCGGCATCGGGGCGAGATGGTAGCAGTGAGCGGGGTGCGCCGCAGCTACGGCTTATGCCGAAGCCGGCGCGATGCCCGCAGAGCGGACCGGCGCGGGCATCAGAGCGGCGGCCACGATCACGAGCACGAACGCCAGTCCCTCCATCGCGATCCCGAGCGCGCTGCCCGGCATCGGATCGCCGAAGACGATGATCCCGGAGGCGATGCCCGCGATGTTCGCCGCGGTACCGGTGACGGCGATCACCGGGACGGCCTCGCCGTCCTGCAGACCTCGCGCGGAGGCGTAGAAGGCCAGCACCGAAGCCGCAATCGCAACTGCAAGCCACGGGCTGCTGAGAAGCGCGAGCGGCCCGTGGACACCAGCAATCCCAGTCAGCGCCTTGATCGCGGTGTCCGAGACGCCGAACAGCACGCCTGCGGCGGCCGCCAGCATCACCCCATGGTGCTCGGCACGGCCACCGACGCGTGGGCCCACGATCAACAGGCCGCCAAGACCGAACAGACCCGCCTCGAACGCGATCATCGCCACAGCCGAGAAGCGCGAGTGGGAGCCGTGCATCGCCGGCAGCGTCAGCCCGAGCGTGACCAGCGCCGCGGCGGTGAGGCAGAGGCCGATCCACTGCCGCGGGCCGACCCTGAAGCCGAAGATCCGGTCGGCCATCACAGCAATCAGGACGACACCTGCGGCCAGCGCGACCTGGACGACCGACATCGGCGCGATCGCAAGCGCAGCGACGTGCAGGCCCCAGCTCACGGTGGCGAGGATCATGCCGAGCGTGAACCACTTCGACCCGAAAAGCTGCCTGGCCGAGCGCATCGGGTGGCGTGGGCTGACCTGCGCGACCGCGTTGGCCCCCCTGTACTTCAGGAAGAACGCGAGGTTCGCGACCACCGCGCAGGCGAGAGCGAGCAATATTCCTGGTGCAAGTGCCATGTCTGTATTAGGTTTTCCGGCAGTCCGTCGAGGCCGACGCGCAGGGCGCTTGAACGCCCACCTGCGGCCGCTGGTCTGCGGCCCTGCCTGCATCGGCTCCAAAAGCCGATCGCTTGACCGGCGTCAGGCGAAGTGGGCACCTTAGCTGGTGGTGCATGTGCGGGAGATAAAGGAACGGAGCGAGTTGCGTGAGGCCGGAGGAGAGCCGGAACGTCCTCTACTGCTGCTCGACATCGACGGGGTGATCTCGCTGTTCGGCTTTTCGCCGCTGCATCCTCCAGCTGGCAGCTTCCATGCGATCGAAGGCCTTCCCCACTTCCTCTCGGCTGCCGCCGCCCCCCAGCTGCACCGGCTTGCAGACCCCTTCGAGCTGACGTGGGCAAGCGGCTGGGAGGACCGTGCCAACGACCACCTCCCTCACCTGCTCGGCCTGCCGGGGCCGCTGCCATTCCTGCGCTTTGGGCGCAGCAAGGGCGCCGGCTCCTCGATGCGCGCGCACTGGAAGCTCGATGCGGTCGATTCATATGCCGGTGGACGCCCGGTGGCCTGGGTCGATGACGCCTTCGATGCCTCATGCGAACGCTGGGCGGCGCAGCGAGCGGCTCCGACGCTGCTGCTGTGGACCGAGCCCGCCGTCGGCCTCACCGAGGCTGGCACCGAGGAGCTGATCGGCTGGGCCGCAGAGCTCACGCGCTGAGGCCCAGGCTGGCTTCGACCTCCAGCGGCGGCGAGACCACAGCGGGCAGGCCGCCGCCGGGATGCACGCTGCAACGCAGGCCAGACGGCGTGCGCCGCAGCAACCGCACGATCCTCGGCGGTCACCGCGGCGGCAGGATCACTCCCCGGGAGTCTCCTCCTCGGGCACCTCGAGCTCGGCGAGCTCCTCGGCGAAGCCAGGGTCGGCACCGCCTGCGCCCATCTGCTCCAGGGAGGCGAGGTCGTCGTCGAAGGCGCGGTTGATGTCCCCGCCGTCGCCGTCGCCGTCGCCGATGCCCAGTTCGGATTCGATCTCCTCACGGTCGAGCAGGCCGACCTCGTCGATCGCGCGGGGCAGCGGTTCGGCCGGTTCGATCTCGATCCGACGGTAGCGCTTGAGGCCTGTCGCAGCCGGGATCAGCTTGCCGATGATCACGTTCTCCTTGAGACCGTTGAGCCTGTCGGTCTTGCCTTCCAGCGCAGCGTCAGTCAGCACCTTGGTCGTCTCCTGGAAGGAGGCCGCCGAGAGGAAGGAGTCGGTGTTCAGCGACGCCTTGGTGATCCCGAGGATGATGTCCTCGAACTGGGCGGTCTCCCCTCCCTTGGCGACGATCTCGTCGTTGACCTTCGCGAACTCGAAGCGGTCCACGAACTGGCCCGGCAGGTAGTCGGTATCGCCCTTCTGGTCGACCCTGACCTTGCGCAGCATCTGGCGCACGATCAGCTCTACGTGCTTGTCGTTGATGTCCACGCCTTGGGACTTGTAGACCTCCTGCACCTCCTTGACCAGGTACTGCTCGGTCTCGGTGCGTCCCCGGATCGCCAGCAGCTCGTGCGGGTAGAGCGAGCCCTCGTTGAGCTGCCTACCGGCCTCGATCCGCTCGCCTCCTGTTACATGGAGGCGGGTGCGACGCGGGAAGGCGTGCCGGTGCTCCTCCCCGGCATCGTCGGTGATCACGACCGTCAGGGCCTTGTCGGTCTCCTCGAGCGAGACGACGCCGTCCTGCTCTGCGATCTTGGCAAGGCCCTTCGGGCGACGGGCCTCGAAGAGCTCAACCACGCGCGGCAGGCCGTGCGTGATGTCCGCGCCCGCGACGCCGCCGGTGTGGAAGGTCCGCATCGTCAGCTGCGTGCCCGGCTCGCCGATCGACTGGGCGGCCACGATTCCGACCGCGTCGCCGATCTGAGCCAGCTGGCCGGTCGCAAGCGACCGGCCATAGCAGGCCTGGCAGACTCCGCTGACGGCCTCGCACTTCAGGACCGAGCGCACCGGAATGCTCACCTTCGCGCCCTTGGCGTGGTCCTCCTCGAAAGCCTTGCCGATCTCTGCGAGCTCGGGGCGGCCGATTTCCGAGCCCCGTTCGACGAGCACGCGCCCGCGCTTGGTCTTGATCGGCTGCGCCGCGATCCGGCCGACGAGCACTTCCAGAGCCTCGCCGTCGGGACCGTAGACCGCCATGTCGATGTGCTCCTTGGCGCCACAGTCGACCTCGCGGATGATCACGTCCTGGGCGACGTCGACCAGGCGCCTTGTGAGGTAGCCGGAGTCGGCGGTGCGCAGGGCGGTGTCGGCCAGTCCCTTTCGGGCCCCGTGGGTCGAGATGAAGTACTCGAGCACCGAGAGGCCCTCCATGAAGTTGGACTTGATCGGCCGCTCGATGATCTCGCCCTTCGGGTTTGCCATCAGACCGCGCATTCCCGCGAGCTGACGGATCTGCTTGAAGGAGCCGCGGGCGCCCGAGTTGGCCATCATGAAGATCGGGTTCAGCGTCTCGAGGTTCTCGATCATCGCCTCCGCGACCTCGTCGGTCGCGGCGTTCCACTTCTCCACCACGGCCTCGTGTCGCTCTTCCTGAGTGATCAGCCCCATGTCGTACTGATCTGAGATCTCGGCGACCACCTTGTCGTAGCGGTCGAGGATCGCGGACTTGCTCGGTGGCACCACCACGTCGTTCTTGGAGATCGTGATCCCCGCCTTGGTCGCGTACTGGAAGCCGAGGTCCTTGAAGGCGTCGAGCACGAGCGAGATGGCCGTCGCCCCGTAGCTCTGGACGAGCAGGTCGATCAGCCTCGTCGTATCGCGCTTCTTCATCGACTGGTTGACGAACACGTAGGTGCCCGGATCGAACTCGTCGCCGAGCGCCTCGGCGAGCGCCCGCTCGATGCGGTCGTTGTAGATGATGCGCCCGACCGTGGTGAGCAGGTGCCCGCCCTCGCGCTGGAAGGGTCGGAACTCCGCCAGATCGTGCAGCTTGACCACGCCCGCCTCGTAGGAGAGCTCGGCCTCCTGGGCGGTCCTGAAGACGTGCGGACGCGGCTCCTCCGCCGGCCACCTGGCCTCCGTCAGCAGCTCGCTCTTGGCGGAAAGCTCCTCCGCTTCGAGTCCGTATGTGAGGTAGTAGGCGCCGAGGATCATGTCCTGGGTGGGCGTGGCCAGCGGCGCGCCATGTGCCGGCGAGAGGATGTTGTTGGAGGAGAGCATCAGGATGCGCGCCTCCGCCTGGGCCTCCGCCGAGAGCGGCAGGTGCACGGCCATCTGATCGCCGTCGAAGTCGGCGTTGAAGGCGTGGCAGACCAGCGGGTGAACCTGGATCGCCTTGCCCTCGACCAGCAGCGGTTCGAAGGCCTGGATGCCGAGGCGGTGCAGGGTCGGCGCGCGGTTGAGCAGCACCGGGTGCTCGTGGATGACCTCCTCGAGCACGTCCCAGACCTCGCCGATCATCGAGTCGACCATCTTCTTGGCCGCCTTGATGTTCTGCGCGGACTTACGCTCGACCAGCCGAGCCATGATGAACGGCTTGAAGAGCTCCAGGGCCATGATCTTCGGCAGACCGCACTGGTGCAATTTCAAGCTCGGGCCGGCGACGATCACCGAGCGCCCGGAGTAGTCCACGCGCTTGCCGAGCAGGTTCTGGCGGAAGCGTCCCTGCTTGCCCTTGAGCATGTCCGAAAGCGACTTCAGCGGCCGGTTGCCAGGGCCGGTGACCGGGCGCCCGCGACGGCCGTTGTCGAACAGCGCGTCCACGGCCTCCTGCAGCATCCGCTTCTCGTTGTTGACGATGATCTCGGGGGCACCGAGGTCGAGCAGCCTCTTCAGCCGGTTGTTGCGGTTGATCACGCGGCGGTAGAGGTCGTTCAGATCGGAGGTCGCAAAGCGGCCGCCGTCGAGCTGGACCATCGGGCGCAGCTCCGGCGGAATCACCGGAACGGCGTCGAGGACCATCTGCTCAGGCCGGTTGCCCGACTGGATGAAGGCGGAGACCACCTTCAGTCGCTTGACCGCGCGCGCCTGCTTCTGGCCCTTGGAGGTCTTGACCTGCTCCTCCAGATCGAGCCGTTCGGCTTCGAGGTCCACCTGCTGCAGCAGATCCCTGATCGCCTCCGCGCCCATGCCGCCGCGGAAGTACTCACCGAAGCCATAGGGCGAGCCGAAGCGTTCCTTGAGCTCGCGGAAGATCGTCTCGTCGTGCTCGATCTGCTTGCTTTCCATCGTCTTGAAGAGGTCCCACACGTGGCGCATCCGCTCGGCCGCATCCTCGATGTAGGCCTCGGTGTCAGCGATGTCGGCCTCGAAGGCCTTGCGCAGGTCCTTGAGCAGCTTCTCGCGCTCTTCCTCTGAGATCTTCGCGAGGTTCAGCTCCAGCGAGTCGGCCCAGAGGTGATCTTCGTCGCTGAAGCCGGTCTGCTTGCCCCCCGTCAGGTACTTCTCGCGGCGCTCCAGCGACTCGCGCAGCTCCAGGACGCGCTCCTCACGCTCGGCGGTGTAGCCGTCGAGCACCTTGTTGACCTCGACCTCGAGGGTCTCCAGGTCCTTCGCGCGGGCCTCATCGTCCACCCAGGTGACGATCGAGGCGGCGAAGTAGAGAACCTTCTCCAGCTCCTTGGGAGCCATGTCGAGCAGGTAGCCGATCCGGCTCGGCACGCCCTTGAAGAACCAGATGTGGCTCACGGGCGCAGCCAGATCGACGTGGCCCATGCGCTCGCGCCTGACCTTGCTGCGCGTGACCTCCACGCCGCAGCGCTCGCAGACTATGCCCTTGTAGCGGACGCGCTTGTACTTGCCGCAGTAGCACTCCCAGTCCTTGGTGGGACCGAAGATGCGCTCGCAGAAGAGGCCGTCCTTCTCGGGCTTCAGGGTGCGGTAATTGATCGTCTCGGGCTTGGTCACCTCGCCGGAGCTCCAGCTCCTGATCTGCTTGGAGGACGCGAGGCTGATCTCTATTGCGTCGAAATTATTGATGTCAATCACGAGCGAGCCTTCCGGCGGATGGTGTGCGGGGTATCACTGGCGGTTTGGGTGGCGGGAGTGCCGCCCAGGCTCGCGGGTGCCTGGACGGCGGCGTTGCGGTGGCTTGCGATCACTCGGAGCCCTCCTCGGCGGCGGCGGGCATCTCCTCTGGCAGCAGGTCGTCGACTTCGATCGCGGCCTCCTGCAGGATCTCGCCCATCTCCTCGGCGTCGCCCTCCAGCTCGTCGGGGGCTCCGGCGTCGGTGTCGTCCTGTCCCTCGACCGCCTCGTCGGCCGCGCCGCCCGCCGGGCCGCGCACGCCGGAGAGGTCGATGCCGAGCTCCTCGGCAGCGCGCAGGAGGTCGTCCTCCTCATCGCGCATGTCGGCGCCCACTCCCTCGTCGGAGACGACCCTCACGTCGAGCGCCAGGGACTGCATCTCCTTGAGCAGCACCTTGAAGGACTCGGGGATCGAGGGTTCGGCGATGTTCTCGCCCTTGACGATCGCCTCGTAGGCCTTCACGCGCCCGACCGTGTCGTCGGACTTGATCGTCAGCATCTCCTGCAGGGTGTAGGCGGCGCCGTATGCCTCCAGCGCCCAGACCTCCATCTCACCGAAGCGCTGGCCGCCGAACTGCGCCTTTCCGCCCAGCGGCTGCTGGGTGACGAGCGAGTAGGGGCCGGTCGAGCGGGCGTGGATCTTGTCGTCGACGAGGTGCAACAGCTTCAGGATGTACATGTAGCCGACGGTGACCTGCTCCTCGAACGGCTCGCCAGAGCGGCCGTTGTAGAGGGTCATCTTGCCGGAGGCCTGCTCGCCCTTGCGACGGCTCTTGTCGACGTCCATCCTGATCGCGCCCTTGTGCTCGTCCTGCCAGCGCACGAGCGCTTCATCGACGTCGGCCACCGTCGCGCCGTCGAAGACGGGCGTGGCGATGAACACCTTGTTCTGGGACATGTTCCCGTTGCTCTTGCCGACCCCGGAGCCGTTGCCGCCGTCATGAGCCAGTTTGTACGCTTCGGAGCCGTCGTCGTACCAGCCCTGCGCGGCGGCCCACCCGAGGTGGGTCTCCAGGATCTGGCCGACGTTCATGCGCGAGGGGACGCCGAGCGGGTTGAGGATCACGTCCACGGGCGTGCCGTCCTCCAGGAACGGCATGTCCTGCTCGTCGACGATCTTGGAGATCACGCCCTTGTTGCCGTGACGGCCCGCGAGCTTGTCGCCCTCGGAGATCTTGCGCTTCTTGGCCACGAACACGCGCACCAGGTCGTTGACTCCGGGCGGCAGGTCGTCGCCGTCCTCGCGGCGGAAGGTCTTCACGTCGATCACGACGCCGCCCTCGCCGTGGGGCACCTTCAGCGAGGTGTCGCGGACCTCACGTGCCTTCTCCTTGAAGATCGCGCGGATCAGCTTCTCCTCGGCGGTCAGCTCGGTCTCGCCCTTGGGCGTCACCTTGCCGACGAGCAGGTCGCCGGAGGCCACCTCGGCGCCGACGCGGACGATGCCGCGGTCGTCGAGGTTGCGCAGCGACTCCTCGGAGCGGTTGGGGATGTCGCGGGTGATCTCCTCGTCGCCGAGCTTGGTCGTGCGGGCGTCGATCTCGTATTCCTCGATGTGGATCGAGGTGAGCTCGTCGTCCTTGACAAGGCGCTTACTGAGGATGATCGCGTCCTCGAAGTTGTAGCCCTCCCAGGACATGAAGGCGACCAGCAGGTTCTTGCCGAGCGCCATCTCGCCCTTCTCGGTCGAGGAGCCGTCGGCCAGGACCGCACCGGCCTTGATCTTCTGCCCGCTTGCCACGCGCGGCTTCTGGTGGATCAGCGTGCCCTGGTTACTGCGCATGAACTTCTGCAGCTCGTACTCGTCCTTGGCGCCCTCGCCGGCGGTCTCGATCTCGATCTTGTTCGCGTCGACGTGGATGACGGTGCCCGCGCCACGCGCCAGCAGCACGTCACCGGTGTCCAGCGCCGCGCGATGCTCCATGCCCGTGCCGACCAGCGGCGCCTCGGTCTTCAGCAGCGGCACCGCCTGGCGCTGCATGTTTGAGCCCATCAGCGCGCGGTTTGCGTCATCGTGCTCGAGGAACGGGATCATCGCCGTGGCCACCGACCAGATCTGGCCGGGCGAGACGTCCATCAGATCCACGTCCTTGGGGCCGACCGTCACGTACTGGCCGGCCTGGGTGCGGCAGAGGATTTCCTGACCAAGCAGCTTGCCGGTCTTCTCGTCCAGGGGAGTGTTGGCCTGGGCGATCAGCAGCTCCTCCTCCTGGGTGGCGTCGAAGTGGACGATCTCCTCTGAGACGACGCCGTCCTTGACCACGCGGTAGGGCGTGGTCACGAAGCCGTACTCGGAGACCTGCGCGTAGGAGGACAGAGAGCCGATCAGGCCGATGTTCGGACCCTCGGGGGTCTCGATCGGGCACATGCGGCCGTAGTGGGTGGGGTGCACGTCGCGCACCTCGATCGGCGCGCGCTCGCGCGTCAACCCGCCGGCGCCGAGCGCCGAGAGGCGGCGGCGGTGAGTCAGGCCCGCCAGCGAGTTCGTCTGGTCCATGAACTGGGAGAGCTGGCTGGAGCCAAAGAACTCCTTCAGCGCCGCGACGACCGGCCTGATGTTGATGATCGTCTGCGGAGTGATCGTGTCGGCGTCCTCGGTGGTCAGGCGCTCGCGCACGACGCGCTCCATGCGGTAGAGCCCGATCCGGAAGGCCTCCTGGATCAGCTCGCCCACGGTGCGCAGGCGGCGATTGCCGAAGTGCTCGTACTCGTCGAGGTGCTCGGCGACGGGCTCGCGCGGCATGCTCACGGCCTCGGCTGCATAGTCCTTGATCTCGACCTCAGGGTTCTCGGGCATCCCCAGTCGCTTGGGCAGCAGCACGAGCTCGCGCACGAGCGCGACGATGTCGTCGTGGGTCAGAGTGCGCGTATCGATGTCAATGTCCAGACCAAGGCGCGCGTTGAGCTTGTAGCGACCGACGCGCGTCAGGTCGTAGCGCTTGGCGTCGAAGAACAGCTGGTTCAGCAGCGCCTTCGCGTTCTCGACGCTCGGCGGCTCGCCGGGGCGCTGCTTCTTGAAGAGCTCGATCAGCGCGCCCTCTTCGGTGCGCGTGGCTTCGGTGTCCGCTTCAAGGGTGTTGCGGATGTAGAGCGAGTTTTCGAACAGGTTCAGGATGTCCTCATCGGAGGCGTAGCCCATCGCGCGCAGCAGCACGCTGACTGGGAGCTTGCGCTTGCGGTCGATGCGGACGTGGACCTTTCCCTTCTTGTCGATCTCGAGCTCGAGCCATGAGCCGCGAGCCGGCATCAGGTTGGCCACGAAGACCTGCTTCTCGCGGTCCTTGGGCTCCATCAGGTAGGCGCCGGGGGAGCGCACGAGCTGGGTGACCACGACGCGCTCGGTGCCGTTGATGATGAAGGTGCCCCTGTCGGTCATCCAGGGGAAGTCGCCCATGAAGACCGACTGCTCGCGGATCTCGCCGGTCTCGCGATTGATGAATGCGACCGTGACGGTCAGCGGGCGGGCGTAGGTGAGGTCCTTCTCGCGGCACTGCTCGAGCGATGCGACCGGCGTATCGAAAGTGAACTCGCCGAACTGGACGGCGAGATTGCCTGTGTAGTCCTCGATCGGCGAGATGTCGTCGATCGTCTCGCGCAGACCACCCTTCTGGGGGTCTGTCAGCCACTCGAAGGAGCGGCGCTGGATGTCGATCAGGTTGGGGACGTCAAGCGGCTTGTGCAGGCGCGCGAAAGAGCGGCGCGTCCGGAGAGCATCGGCTACAGCCAAGGAAACGACTCCTTCGGAAGGCGAGGATCGGGCAGAGGAGGCGCCCAAGGGCGCGACCAGCAAAGATAGCACAGGCTACCGTCGCCCTCAAGAGGGCAGCCGATGCTCACGGACCCCGCCCCTGAAGCACCGCGTATGTGGCGCGGGCTCACGTGCTTGGACGGCTGCGGCTATTGACCGGCGCAAGCGACTTTACAGCAAATTGGGCTCTGGAGCAAAGCGGCGCAGGCCCCCGGGCGCTGACGTGCAAAACGCCCGCCCACCGGGCCGCCGCTGCGGCGATCCGGTGGGCGGGCGCAAGAACTGCGAGTGAGGCTACTTGACCTCGACGCTTGCGCCGGCCTCCTCGAGCTCGGCCTTCAGCTTGTCGGCCTCCTCGCGCTCGATTCCCTCCTTGACGGGCTTGGGTGCCTCGTCGACGAGCGCCTTGGCCTCCTTGAGGCCAAGTCCAGTCGCGGCGCGCACGACCTTGATCACCTGGATCTTCTTCTCGCCTGCGCCGGTGAGGACCACGTCGACGGTCGAGCTTTCTTCCTCGGCCGCCGCTCCCGCGTCCCCGCCGCCGGGCGCCGCCACCGGTGCCGCGACGGCCGCCGCCGAGACGCCGAACTCCTCCTCGAGCGCTTTGATGCGCTCAGCGAGCTCGAGCACTGAGATGCCCTTGAGCTCCTCGATCCAGTCCTGTGTGCTGGTTGCCATTGGTCAGTTCTCCTTGGTCGCTTCGGCGGTGTCGGCCTGCGCCGAAGCGTCCGCCTGATTTTCATCTCCTGCCGCCGGCTCATCGGCCGCCGGCTCAGCTTGATCTGCATCGGCCTGCTCGGCCGACTCCTGCGCAACCGCCTCCTCGGGGACCTCGGGGACGCTCTCGGCAGCGGCGTCCTCCACAGCCGGGGCCTGCGCCTCGACCGACTCGGGGGCATCCGCGGTGCTCTCGGGGCCGGAATCCGCCACAGCCGCGGCCTCGGCCGGCTCGGCCGCTGCCGGCGCGGCCGCGGGCGGCTCGCCGGCGGGGATCTCTCCCGACTCCTTCTTCTCGCGCACCTGGCCGAGCGCGACCGCAAGGCCGCCAACCAGCGCACCGAGAGTCCGCACCAGGCCACTCACCGGCGAGGCGACGACGCCAACCAACTGGCCGTAGAGGACTTCGCGGGAGGGCAGGCGCGAGATCGCGACGATCTGCTCGGCGCCGAGGGATTCCGTGCCCATCGTGCCGCCCTTGAAGGGCAGCAGTTGGGTGGCGCGAGCGTAGTCGGCGATCGCCTTCGCGGCCGTCGCCGCGTCGCCGCGCACGAAGGTCAGCGCGGTCGGGCCGATCAGCAGGGTCTTCAGCTCGCCGCGGCCCACCTGGTCGGCGGCGCGTTCGGTCAGCGAGTTCTTGACGACCTTGAAGGTCGCATCCGCCTCACGCAGCTTGCCGCGCAGCTCCGCGGCCTGAGGCACGCTGATGCCTCTGTAGTCGACGGCGAAGATCGCCTCTGCTGCCTCGATGTCGGCGGCGATCTCAGCGATCACCGCGCCCTTCTGCTCTCGGTTCATCTGGCTCCTGTCCCGGTCTTACGCAGCGCTGCCGGAGGTCTTGGGTGCCGTTGCTGGCGCTTGAAGCTTGCTCGCAAAGGATAGCCGGAGACCGCAGCGGCCTCCATGCCGCCCTAGGCGGCGATGCCTGCAGGCGCCTCCTCGGCGATGTCACGGGTCCTACTCGGATCGACCTTCACGCCGGGGCCCATCGTGGAGGCCAGCGTGATCGTGCGCAGGTAGCGGCCCTTGGCCGCGGAGGGCTTGGCCCTGATCAGCTCTTCGATCACGGCGGCATAGTTCTCCAGGAGCATCTGCTCCTCGAAGCTGCCCTTGCCGATCACGAGGTGGACGATCGCGTTGCGATCGGTCCGGTACTCGACCTTGCCCGACTTGGAGGCTTCGACGGCGGTCTTGACATCCATCGTCACCGTCCCCACCTTCGGGTTTGGCATCTTGCCGGAGGGCCCAAGGATGCGCCCCAGGCGCCCCACGACCGCCATCATGTCCGGCGTCGCGATCGTGACGTCGAAGTCGTCGAAGCCCTCCTCGATCTTCTTGGCCAGATCGTCGCCGCCGACGACGTCCGCGCCCGCCTCCTGCGCTTCGCGCGCCTTCTCGCCCTGCGCGAAGACCACGACCTTGACTTCCTTGCCGAGGCCATGCGGCAGCGCGATCGTGCCGCGCAGCTGCTCGTCGGCGTGGCGGACGTTCAGGCCGGTGCGTATGTGGACCTCGACCGACTCGTCGAACTTGGCGCTGGCCAGGCTCTTCACGAGCGAGACGGCTTCGCCCGGCGCGTACTGGCGCTCGCGGTCGACCCGACCAACCGACTCCTTGTGTCGGCGTCCGTGATGCGTGGTCATGCCTCCACCTCGACTCCCATCGAGCGCGCGGTACCGGCGATGATCTTCATCCCCTGCTCGACGTCGTGGGCGTTGAGATCGGGGAGCTTGCGCTCGGCGATCGCCCGCAGCTGCTCCTGGGTGATCGTGCCGACCTTGGTGCGGTTGGGCTCGCCTGAGCCTTTGCCGATCCGCAGCGCCTGCTTGATCAGGACCGCCGCGGGCGGAGTCTTCGTCACGAACGTGAACGAGCGATCCTCGTAGACGGTGATGAGCACCGGGATCACGGTCCCGGTTTCGCTCTGCGTTTGAGCGTTGAACGACTTGCAGAACTCCATGATGTTGATGCCGTGCTGACCGAGGGCGGGGCCGACCGGCGGAGCCGGTGATGCCTGGCCCGCATTGGCCTGCAGCTTGATCGTCGTGAGGATCTTCTTTGCCATGAGCTTTCGGAAGGTTAGCTTGAGAGATTGATTCCTGCAGCCAGCGGCGCATGCGCCGCTGGCCGGCGGGCGCATGCGCCCGCCGCGGGTCGGCGCATGCGCCGACCCGTCCCTACAACTTCTTGACCTGGTCGAAGCCGACCTCGACCGGGGTCTCACGGCCGAAGATCGAGACCAGGACCTTGAGCTTCGCCGCGTCGTCGTTGATCTCGGCGATCTCGCCGGAGAAGTCTGAAAGCGGGCCGGAGATCACCTTTACGGTCTCGCCGATCGCGAACTGGGCGCGCGTCCTCGGGGCGGTCGCGACCTCCTTGTGCATCAGCCGGTCGACCTCGCCCTGGGTCAGCGGCACCGGCTCGTTGGAGGCGCCGACGAACCCGGTCACACCGGGCGTGCCCTTCACGACTCCCCAGGAGTCCTCGTTGAGCTCCATATTCACGAGCACATACCCAGGCATCGTCCGCTTCTCAACGGTGATCTTCTGGTTGTCCTTCATCTCGGAGACCGATTCGGTCGGCACGACGACCTGGCGCACGTTGCGCTGCTGGCCGAGCGATACGACGCGGTGCTCGAGGTTCTGCTTCACCTTGTTCTCGTGACCGGAGTAGGTGTTGACGACATACCAACGAAACATTCAGAGATTCCTGGCTTCAGTGTGTGGATGGGACAAAGCGAGATGAGCGGACGACAGCTAAACCTCAGACCCCTCGAGGCCTAGAGGATAGAACCGCTCTGTCGTAGGCGGTTTGACGTTCGAGGGCCAAGCCGGCACCGACCGCGAAGCGGTTGGTGAAGGACGCAGCGAGCGAGGTGTGCTGGCCGAAACGGAGATGCGAGCGGAGCGAGTGTCTTCCCGGCTTCGGCACACGAGCGAGTGAGGACGCCGATATGCGCCGGCCATCGGGCGTCAAAGGACGAAGTTGATGATCTTTTGGGCAACCCAGTCGGCGACGCCGAGGTAGACCCCCATGACCGCGACGAAGCCCATGACGACCGCCGTGGCCTGGAAGACCTCCGGGCGGTCGGGCCATTGGACGCGCTGAAGCTCTGCCCAGCTGGCGCGCAGGAAGGCCGCCGCACGAACGAAGATCGATCCGCGGGGCTCGGGCGGCCTCGCCGGCTCACGGGTCGCGACGCTCCGGCTGCCGCCTTCGTCGCCGCCGCCGTTTCCGACTGCACCGTTGCCGCCGCCGGCGTCCCCCGAGTCGCCGCCCTGTGCCGGCTCGGTGAGAGACGCGGGAGCGGGGCGCTCGATAGAAGCCTCGGCCTGCTCGACGTCGGCGTCGGGCACCGGCACGCCACCGGCTCCCCTGACCAGCGCGGCGTCGAACTCATCGACCTCGCCCGAGGCGTGGTCGAGTGCGCCGGGCACGTCGGCGCGAACGAGCTCTCCGGCTCCCTCGCCGGCTCTGCGGCGCAGCCGCTGCTTTGAACGTTGCCTGCGATCACGGCTCACGGCAGCGCTCCCGGCGCTAGCGAGTCTCCCGGTGGCTTGTGTGCCGACGGCACCAGCGACAGTACTTGCGCATGCCGATGCGATCCGGGTTGTTGCGCTTGCTCTTATTCGTCTGATAGTTGCGGCGCTTGCACTCCTCGCAGGCGAGGGTTACAGCGATCCGTACGTCTCCACGAGCCATTGCGTAGGTGATCCCTGCGTTGTCGGTGGCGGCCTGGACGAAAGAAAAACCCCGCCCAGGCGAGGTCAAAGCGGAGTCTAGCGCGCAGGACTGCTTGGCGCACGGCGTGCACGCGCCGCGGCGCCACTCAGCGCAGCCGCGGGATCGTTCGGCCCGCAAGCAGCCCGGCAGGGCGCGGGTCGCCGAGCTGCCCGTACGACGCGGCCGCGGCCAGCCTCAGCGCGATCGCTCGCGAGGCGATCGCATTCACCGCGATCGCCTCACTGGTAGGCCGCTACGACCGCG
Organism: uncultured Actinomycetota bacterium; assembly: GCA_963790265.1. Lineage (GTDB taxonomy): Bacteria > Actinomycetota > Thermoleophilia > Solirubrobacterales > Solirubrobacteraceae > Palsa-744. The sequence goes on along the minus strand of CAWBNT010000001.1, from coordinate 401,212 downwards.
ACGATCACGTACGCAGCCGCGAGCGCGAAGCCCTCGAACGCGCTCGCCTGGCCGTCTCCGCTCACCTGCCATACGGCGAGGGTCATGAAGGCGAGCGCTCCGATGTAGACCGGCGAGAGCGAGAAGGTGAGGTGGGTCGAGAACGCGAGCGAGACGATCACCATCAGCGGGAAGAGAAACGCGGCGATCTGGGCGACGGAGTTCTTGACCACCGAGATCGCGAGCCCCGAGCGACCGCGGGCGGCGAGCACGACGCTGACAGCGTGCTCGACGGCGTTTCCGGCGATCGCGACGATCACGAGGCCCGCGAATGCTGGAGAGACGTGCAGCACGGAGATCGTCGGCTTCAGCGCCGCGATGAACCACTCCGAGGAGAACGCCGCCGCCGCGCCGCCGAGCGCGAGCAGGGTCAGCGCCGGTCCGAGCCCAAGGCGCGCGTGGACCTCCTCCGACTCGCGCGGAGCGCCGGAACGCAGATAGGAGGCAAGCCACACACCGTAGACCGCGAGCAGCAGCGCGGCGCTGACGATCGAGATCGTCCGCACGTCGCCCGCGCTGGAGGCGTGTCCATTGAGCTTGAGCGCCGAGCTGGAGAAGACGACGGCGAAGAGCATCAAGATCAGCAGCGTGACGGCGTCGTTGGGCAGCCTCCTGGAGAAGCGCATGATGCCGTCGCCCGAGCGGGAGGCGCCCACCACGATCACGATCCCGAGCAGCAGCAGCGCGTTGGCGAGCATCGAGCCGACGATCGCCGTCTGCGCAACCACGAGCTCCCCGGCGTTCAGCGCGAAGAGGATCACGAAGAGCTCCGGCAGGTTTGCAAGCGTCGCCTGAAGCACGCCGGTGACGCCGGCGCCGAGGTGCTCGCCCACCTGGTCGGTCGCGAAGCTGAGAAGCCACGCGACGCCGATCAGCGCCAGCGTGGCCACGACGAAGCGCGGAATCGGCGCCCAGGCCTGCTGGTCGGCGAGCCCTGCAAGCGCGAGTGCGATCGCGACCGCAAGTATGAGGATGCGCTCGTGCGCCTTGATGCCGGCCATGGACCGCCCGCGAGAATAGACGCTCTTTCGGGCAGCGCCTGCCGACGCTCGGCTTCCGACCCGCTCCTCAGCGGTAGGCTGCGGCACGATGAAGCTCCTCAGCTTCCTTGCGGACGGCTCCTCGGCCCCGCGCGCCGGCGAGGCGCGCGAGGGCCAGGTGATTGCCTACGCGGACGAGCGCCTCGCCGTCATCGACCTGCTCGCGGTGGACTCGCCCCCACCCGCCGACGGACCGGCCTTCGAGCTCAGCCAGGTGAAGCTGCTCGCGCCGGTGCCAACGCCGCGCGCGATCTTCGGCATCGGCTTGAACTACGCAGACCACGTCGCCGAGATGGGCGGCCAACCGCCGCCGGCACCGGTGGTGTTCATGAAGCTGCCCTCCTCCGCTGCGCCGCCGAACGATCCGGTCCGCTGCCCTGAGGTGGTGCGACGGCTCGACTACGAGGGCGAGCTGGCGGTGGTGATGGGCGCAGGTGGCAGGGTCGCCGGCTACGCGGTCGCAGACGACGTCAGCGCGCGCGATCTACAGAAGCGCGAGCCACAGTGGACGCGGGCCAAGGGCGCTGACGGCTTCTGCCCCTACGGGCCCTGGATCACCACCGCAGATGAGGTGAGCAACCCCCACGCGCTGCGCCTGCGCACCTGGGTGGATGGCGAGCTGCGCCAGGACTCGAGCACCGCGAACCTGATCTTCAAGGTCGATGAGCTCATCGAATTCATCTCGCAGACGTGCACGCTGATGCCAGGCGACCTGATACTCACGGGCACGCCATCGGGCGTCGGCCAGGGCATGCAGCCGCCCCGCTTCCTGAGCTCAGGCGACGTCGTCAGGATCGAGATCGAGCGCCTGGGGGCGATCGAGCACCAGATCGCCTGAGCGATCGAAGTCGGGCTGGCAGGAGGAGCCCGCCTGCCCGGAGCCTCAGTGGCTCTCCAGCACGCGGTCGATCAGGCCATAGTCCTTTGCCTGCGCGGCCGTAAAGAAGCGGTCACGCTCCATGTCCGTGTGCACTTCCTGGACGGTCTTGCCGGTGGCTTCGGCGTAGATTTCGTCGATCCGCTCGCGCTGGGCAAGGATCTCGCGGGCATGGATCTCGATGTCGCTCGACTGGCCTTCGAAGCCGGCGGAGGGCTGGTGGATCAGGATCCGGCTGTTGGGCAGAGCCGCCCGCTTGCCCTTGGTGCCGCCAGCGAGCAGCAGGGAGCCCATCGACATCGCGATCCCCACGCACATCGTCTGGATGTCAGGCCTTATGAAGCGCATCGTGTCGAAGATCGCAAGCCCCGCGTAGATCGAGCCGCCGGGCGAGTTGATGTAGATCGAGACGTCCTTCTCGGGGTCCTCGGCCTCCAGGTGAAGCAGCTGGGCCACGACGAGGTTTGCGACCTGGTCGTCGACCGGGCTGCCGAGGAAGATGATCCGCTCGTTGAGCAGCCGCGAGTAGATGTCGAATTCGCGCTCACCCCTGGCGGTGCGCTCGATCACCATCGGTACGAGTGCCATCGAGCCAGCCTACAGGTTCACGCCGCGCATGCCCTGCTCGTCGTAGCGATCTCCGGCGGCGGCCGGGAGGGCGTCGGCGACCTGGCGCGCCTGCTCCTCGGTCAGCGTGATCTCGCCTGCGGCGATGTTCTCCTCTAGATAGGAGATGCGCTTGGTGCCGGGGATCGGGACGATGTGCGGGTCGCGGCTCAGCACCCACGCCAGCGCGAGCTGTCCCGGGGTCACGCCCTTTTGCTCCGCGAGACTGGCGAGGGCCTCCGCGATCCTCTGGTTGCGCTCCAGGTTCTCGCCGGTGAAGCGGGGGCCGTAGCGGCGGAAGTCACCCTCGTCCAGCTCATCCGGCGAGGAGAAGCGCCCGGCGAGGAAGCCGCGTCCGAGCGGCGAGTAGGCGACCAGGCCGATGCCGAGCTCCTGGAGCGTGGGCAGGATCTCCTGCTCGACATCGCGCGTCCACAGCGAGTACTCGGTCTGCACCGCGGCGATCGGGTGCACGGCATGGGCGCGCCTGACGGTCGCTGCGCTCGCCTCCGAGAGCCCGAGGTGGCGGACCTTGCCCTCCGCGACCAGCTCCGACATCGCACCGACGGTCTCCTCGATCGGCGTGCTCGGGTCGACCCGATGCTGGTAGTAGAGGTCGATGTGATCGAGGCCAAGGCGCCGCAGTGAGTCCTCGCAGGCGCTGCGCACGTAGGCGGGGCTGCCGTCGATCGAGCGCTTGGGCGGATCTCCCGGCGCGAGGCGGATCCCGAACTTCGTCGCCAGGAACACTTCGTCGCGGCGACTCGCGATCGCTCGGCCGACCAGTTCCTCGTTGGTATGGGGTCCGTACATGTCCGAGGTGTCCAGGAAGTTGCAGCCGAGATCCAGTGCACGATGGATCGTCGCGATCGACTCCCGTTCGTCGGTGCCGCCGTAGAAGGCCGACATCCCCATGCAGCCGAGGCCGATCTCGGAGACCTCCGGCCCCTGCTCTCCAAGCGTGCGTCGGTTCATCGCAATCGTCCTTTCAGGTCTCATCCGCCGGCGGCGATGCCGTGCAGGCCCGGTCGGCTCTGGCGATCGCGCGCACTGGCCACCGTGGCCCCAGGGCACATAATGCCCGGAGGCGATGTTCCCACTCACCCTACCCAACGTGCTGACGGTGCTGCGCATCATGCTCGTGCCGGTGCTCGTCGTGGCGCTGCTTGGCAACACGCCCTCGGGAGACGTGCTGGCCGCGGTGGTCTTCGCGCTGGCCTCGCTGACCGACTTCATCGACGGATGGCTTGCGCGTGCAAGAGACTCGGTCACGACCTTCGGCAAGCTGATGGACCCGCTCGCCGACAAGCTGCTCGTCGTCGCCGCACTCATCTCGCTGGTCTCCCTTGACCGGCTGCCAGCGTGGGTGGCGATGGTGATCATCGCGCGCGAGCTCGCGGTGACGGTGCTGCGCCTGGGAGCGACCGGCGCGGGGGTGGTGATCGCCGCCTCTACGCTCGGCAAGGCGAAGACCTGCCTTCAGATCGCCGCGATCCTCGCGCTGATCGCGGTCCACGGGCGGCCGCTGTGGGTGATGCTCCTCGTCTATGTGACGGTGCTCGTGACGGTCGTCTCAGGGCTCGACTACTTCTTCGGCATCCGCAAGCGGCTCGGAGAGGTCGAAGCCCAGGCCAAGAGTCCTTAGAAGCCTTCTCAGGCAGCCAGCGGACTCGAGAGCCAGTGCTCCAGCGATGTCTGGCGCTCGGCGGGCATGCCGCTCTCGATTTCGCCGCGCAGCTCGCTGAGCAAGCCGTGGCGCTCGGCCACGACGTTGTGCTGATGGATCGTCTCGAGATTCTCCTGGCGCGCCGAGATGAAGCTCGCTCCGTCGAGCTCGGGCAGGCCCTGCACCACGCCGGCGATCATCTCCCTGACGCAGTCCTCGACGAAGCGGGGGCGGCGATGCGCCTTCTCGACCACCGCCACCTCGTCGCTGCGCTTCATCAGCTCGTATATCTCCGAGGACATCGACTGCTCGACGATCGTGAGCAGCCTCGCGGCCTCCAGATCGAGGTCGCTGTCCTCACGGAAGCCGATGTGCAGCGTGCCAAGCCCGCGTTGGTTGTGAGTCGCGACGGGCACATGCTCGAAGATGCGGTCGATCTGCTGCTGGCTGAACTCGTCCGCCAGCAGCCGCTCGCGCGCCCGTGCCGCGATCAGCTCCTGGGCGCAAGGGCAGGCGGTCATGCCCGTCGCCGAGACGCCGACCAGTCGCCGCGTGCCGTGCTCGTAGGCGAGCGCCCTGCCATGCAGCGTGTAGATCTCCTGCGTACTCACGCCAGAGACAGGCGCCGGCTTGTGCTCGGGGTAGCGCGCCTGGATGCTGACCTCCGCCCGCAGCGCACCCTGCCGCTCGCGCACGAGCTCGGCGATGTCCTTGGCAAGCGTCTCAGCCCTGAAGGGCGCCTCACCGAGCACGACCTCGCCGATCGTCTCGTTGACGACCTCCTCGAAGCGTGACATGTGCGCGCCCTTCTGCGCCGACGAGAGATCCACGAAGCACTCCAGGCGGGCTGAGTAGAGCTCGTCCCTGATGCGCACGACCTTCTCCACGCCGGTCACGCCGACCCGCGTCAAGCCGACGCGGACCACCGGGGCCTGCGCCTGGACATCGCCCCCGCGCCCCCGCGGCGAGGCACTCTCTGGACGCATCGTCGTCTGCACTGGCGCTCAGCGTACCGACCTTCGAGCGACCGCCGCCCGCCCACGCCGCGCCGCCGGAGGAGCAACCGTCCTGCTCGCGCAAAGATTCTGGTATCACTCCGCACATGCCCACAAGGCAACCGGCACACACGCCGGTTCGCAGAGGTCAGGAGGGTTGGACGGTGGCGAGGGGCCGCCGCAGCCGGTAGGGGACATAGGCGAGAGGGCCGAAGGCAGTAGAGGAGCCGGCGAGGCGGGGTCGCTTTCGCCGGCAGAAGCTGGATGGAAGGTGGGGGTTGCGAGTTGACTGATCGTGTTGAGGGTGTGCTGTCGGTGGCGACAGCCGTAGTGGAGATGGACGAGATACGCACGCTGATCGCCGAGGGTCAGGAGCGCGGATCCCTGAGCGCCGAGCGGGTTGAATCTGCGCTGGAGGAGGCCGAGCTCAGCAACGAGCAAGGGCGTGACCTCTACAGTTATCTCGAGGAGCACGACATCGACGTCGTCGGCTCCCAGGAGCGCGACGGCAGCGATGAGGCCGCCGCGGATTCCGCGGCGCTCGCGCGCGAAGCGCGCGAGCAGGAGCGCCGGGAAGCCCAGGAGGCAGAGATCGCCGATCCCAGCCTCGACTCGCTGCGGCTCTATCTGCGCGCGATCGGCCGAGTGCCGCTGCTGACTGCCGCCGACGAGGTGCGGCTGGCCAAGCGGATCGAGCGTGGAGACATCTCGGCCAAGCAGCACATGGTCGAGGCCAATCTGAGGCTGGTCGTCTCGATCGCGAAGGGGTACATCGGCCGCGGGCTGACGCTGCTAGACCTGATCCAGGAGGGCTCGCTCGGGCTCATCAGAGCGGTCGAGAAGTTCGATCACCGTCGGGGTTACAAGTTCTCGACGTATGCCACCTGGTGGATAAGGCAGGCGATCAGCAGGGCGATCGCGGACAAGGGCAGGACGATCCGCATCCCGGTGCACATGGTCGAGCGCATCAACAAGGTGGTCTACACCGAGCGCCAGCTGCTACAGCGCTTCGGGCGCGAGCCGACCGCGATCGAGATCGCCGCGGAGCTGCAGTGCAGCGCCCAGGATGTGCGCGAGATCCTGCGCATCGCCCAGCAGCCGGTCTCCCTCGAGCGCCCGACGGGCGAGGACGAAGACGGAGAGCTGCAGGACTTCGTCGAGGACGCCTCGGCGGCCTCCCCATTCGACATCGCCTCGGAGGCGCTTCGGCGTCAGAGCGTCGCGCGCGTGCTCGCCTCGCTGCCCACCAGGGAGCGCGAGGTGCTCGAGATGCGCTACGGGCTGACCGGGGGAAGAGCGAGGACGCTCGACGAAGTCGGGCGTGCCTTCAGCATCACCAGAGAGAGGGTCCGCCAGATCGAGAGCAGGACTTTGAAGAAGCTGCAGACGCTGCCCGAGGCGCAGCCTCTGCGCGAAGCCTGCTGAGGCGAGGGTCACGGACGGTGGGCGCGGCGCCTGGGGAGCGTCGCGCCGGCGTCCAGGAGTGATGACCGGCCCCCGCCTGGCCCTTCTGAATGTCCACCCCGTGCAGCATCCGCGGAGCGCCGCGCAAGCGTCCCGCAGGCTAGACTCCTGGCCACGGCGGCGGGGTTCCCGAGCGGTCAAAGGGGACGCGCTGTAAACGCGTTGGCTCTGCCTTCGCAGGTTCGAATCCTGCCCCCGCCATCACACAGACGCCGGTGCCCGCGGGGTGCAGCCTCAGGCGTGCCTCGTATGGCCCATCTCCCGCTCAGTGGACGCGCACCCGCACGTGCTCCAGGCGCCGCATCCTGGCCATGCCGTGTAGTCCGCGATTCCCAGGGAGCAGGCCCGCCAGATATTGCCGCAGGATCACGCCGGCAAGCACGCGGTAGCCGAGGTCCGTCGGATGTATGTCGGGCTTTTCGGTGCACATGTTCGTCAGCAGGCAGATCGCGGGCTCTTCGAACGCTCCGGGCGGGTTGAACAGCGGTAGCGGATCGGCAAAGCGGGCCTGCACCGCGGCGGCGTCGGCGGCCATCACTTCGTTGAGGTCTGCCGTGAGAGTGCCCGCGCCGTCGATGCTCGACCCGAATGGGTTGTAGAGGCCGAGCACGATGATCTGCGCGTGCGGCGCGGCAGCGCGCATTTCGCCTAGGATCAGGCTGAGTTTCCTGCCCACCTCTTCGAAGAGCGCAGGTGCGTGTTCGGCGATGCAGGCAGCGCCCAGCTCACAGACGCTCTCCACGACGCCAAGTGCGTCGTTGGCCCCGATGTCGATCGTGATCGGGCTGACCTGGCCGGGGTGAGCGCCCAGATACGCAAGGGCATCCGATAGCTGCGAGGAGTCTGGCCCGCCGGTGTAGGGGTGGTGCAACGGGTACTCGAGCTGATAGCTGCAGGGGCCGTTGATCATCGATTCGGTCGTCTCGCCGGGACATCCGTCATTGACGACCTTCAGTTTGGGGTCCACCAGCCGCAGCGCGTCGGCGAAGTCGTTGACGTAGCCAGTTTCAAAGGCCGCCGGGTTCTCTTCAGGCAGGTTTTCTTCGAAGCGCTTCTGCGAGTAGCCAAATGCGAGCGAGTCGCCGAGCGCCAGGTAGGTGTGCACGTTCGGCGACCCGTGCCGGTGATCTCTATGCCCCTGCCCACCCCAGGCGGCCGCGCTCGGCGCGGGCAGCAACGCGTAGAGCACCATGCAGAGCACAGCAGCGAGCGGGGCTGCGGCCCAATGCCTGGTCGCGCGGTCAAAGTCACTTCCGGAAAGCATCGCTCATCACTTCCTGCAAAAGACGCGCTCGCCAGCACGGGCGAGCTGCCAACGCCGGCTATCTCATGTTCCCCGTCTTGCCCGCTCCCGAAACCAGGAGGACGACCGCTCGCGGTCAGGTCAGCTTGGAGGCTGCTCACCCTCGTAGTAATCGACGGCCTGCTCGCGCAGGAATATCTCTCGCAACCCCCCGCCGTGGGGACGCCGCTGCGCGGCCGATATCTTCCCCGAGTCGGGATAGAGCACGATGTCGGGCTCGCCGTTGGTGGAGAACGCCAGGAATCTGACCATCTCGGCGCTGTGGTTGACGAGCTGATGGGCGCCCTGCTCCCCGCGCAGGAAGGCAACGACCTCGCCTTGCTCAAGCTCACGCCAGCCCGCTGGAGTCCGAAGGCTTGGCCGACCCTCGATGATCACCACCAGCTCCTCCTCGCCGAGGTGGCAGTGATAGGGATAGGCAGCCTGCCCCGACGGCACCTCCCACAGGCTCAAGCCCAGCCGCTCACTGCCCGCTTGCCTGCTCACCCTCGCACGTCTGGCAATGAAGCCAGGCCGATCCCGCGGCTCATCGAAGAGTGGCTCGCCGATGCTCGGCATCGCCGGATCCTACCGCGCGCATTTCGAGCGGCTAAATGGCCTGCCAACCACCACTGCCCGCTCAGGAGGCCGAGGTCGCATCGGCCGGCTCAGCCGCAGGCGCCTCCACGATGGCGTAGCCCGCAGGCGTGCGCCACCGCCAGAACACGACGGCCTGGCAGAGCAGCGCAACCCCGGAGGCCAGCGCAAACGCCCCCGCTGTCTCCAGCGGGCGCAGGGCGAGGGCCAGCGTGAAGCAGAACAACGCATAGGCGGCATACCCAAGCAACAGGCCGCGCAGGAGCCGCAGCACCTCATTGTGGCCCCGCTGCGTGTGAGTGAAGACCGCAAGCACGCTCGCGATCACTGGGAAGGTGGCGAGCAGCCCGCTGACCCTGGGGCCAAGCCACCCCGCTGCTGCAGTCAGCGCAAGCACCAGCGCAAGCGCCGAGGCCGCCCGCAGCGGCAGGTCCCAGCTCGGCAGCGGCGAGAGCCGCTGCCTTGTCGCTGCCAGCCCACCTTGCGGCAAGAGCGCCGGCGCCACGAGCAGCGTCATGCCCACGAATATGAGCGCCAGCAACGCGGAGACCTCGACCACGCTGAACAGAAATGTGAGCAGAGCGAAAGCTGCCCAGCTGGCTGGCAGGCTCAGCCACCAGGCAAGCATGCCCGACAGCCGTGCGTAGACGATCACGAAGCCCATCAGTGAGATGAGTCCAAGCACCGTCGCGGCAGAGGCGTTGGCGGCGAAGCCATCGCCATGGGCGAGCGCGTAGACGAGCAGGATTGGCGCCGCCACTACCGGCAGCCCTCCGAGCATGCCGGCGATCCGTGCGCCGAAGCGTCGGCCAGCCAGCGAGGCCGCCACCACGAAGCCCGGGGCGAGCAGCACCTTCACTGCGAGCAGAGTCACCGGGGGATGATGACGCACCCAACCTTCGAGGGCTCAGGAACGGCGGCGCACCCAGTGCTGCACGGCGGGCGAGGGAGCAAGGCCCTCGCTCAGCGCGGGGTCGGCCTCGGGCGTCCCCGCCGCCACTCGCAGCGGTACCACGCCCGCCCACACCTGCAGCGCCATGTCCTGCGGCTCATCGAGCGGTGGGCCCTCGCGAACCTTCGCCGAGCACTCGGCGAGGCTCATCGCCAGAACGCTGACGCGCCTGAGCTCCTTGGCAGTCGGAGCGCGCACCTCCGACCAGCGGCCCGGCACGAGCCGTTCGGTGAACTGCTCCAGCGCTCGCATCTGCTCGGACTCCTCCTCCAGAAGACGCGCGGCGCCGAGGATCATCGCTGAGCGGTAGTTGACCGACTGGTGCACCGCCGAGCGCGCGAGCACGAGCCCGTCGAGTAGCGTGACGGTCAGGCATGCGGGCACGCCGCTCGTCAGAGCGCGGACGGTGCGGCTGGCGGCGGAGCCGTGAACATAGACGGTGTCTCCTACCCGGGCCTGGAGCGTGGGTATGGCGTATGGCTGGCCGTCGTGGACGAAGGCGAGATGCGCCAGCGGAGCCTCGTCGAGGATTGACTCGACGACCGTGCGTTCATAGCGGGCGCGCGCCGGCATGCGCCTGACCCGAACGCGTTCGCTGGGCGGGGTTGGACGATCGGCTCGGCTCTGTGGAGGCTTGCGGCTCATCTGGTGCGGCAGCTTACGCAGAGATTGGCTTCATGAAAAGGGCCATATGGCTGCAAGAATCACGGTCCAATGGACCTGCATCTCGACATTGAGCGACCCGTCGGCAAACCTGTTCGTGCGCGAGTCGAGTCGGCGCTGCGCGAGGCGATCCGCTGCGGGCGACTTGCGCCCGGCACGCGGCTGCCTTCGACACGCGAGCTCTGCGCCCAACTCGGCATATCGCGCGGAGTGATCGCCGAGGTATACGCACAGCTCGCTGCCGAGGGCTACCTGCACGCCCGGGCGGGCGCCGGCACGACGGTGGCGGCCACGTCATTGCCAGGGCCGAGTCGCGACGCGCGTCGACTCGCTGCCCAGCCGATCCGGTACGACCTCAGCCCATTTCGTCCAGCGCTCGGCTCCTTCCCGCGCACCTCCTGGCTCGCTGCGCTGGCACGCGCGTCGCGCTCATTGCCCGACGAGCATCTGGGCTATCCCGATCCCGCCGGGGTCGCCGAGCTGCGTACCGCGATGGCCGCTTATCTCGGAAGAGCACGCGGCGTTCAGGCCGCACCGGAGCAGATCCTCATCACCTCCAGCCTGCGGCAGAGCCTCTCGCTGCTCTGGAGCGTCCTTGCCGCTCGCGGCGCCCGCAGCGTGGCCCTCGAGAGCCCAGGCTGGCGGGGCATGCGCGAGACGGCGCACGAGGCGGGCCTCATGAGCGTCGATGTGAGCGTGGACGAGCACGGGCTTGCGGTCGGAGAGCTCGAGTCGCTCGATGTCCAGGCGGTCGCAGTCGCGCCCGCGCACCAGTTCCCGACGGGCGCTGTGATGTCGGCTACGCGCCGCAGCGCCCTGGTGCAGCTATGCCGGCTGCGAGGTGCACTGATCGTCGAGGACGACTACGACGCCGAGTACCGCTACGACCGCCGCCCGCTGGGAGCGCTCCAGGGACTTGCGCCAGATCTGGTCGTCTACGGTGGGTCGGCCAGCAAGTCGATGGCCCCTTCGTTGCGACTGGCGTGGTTGGCGTTGCCCGCAAGCCTCACCGCGCCGATCGCTGCCCTGCAGCGACTCCGCGGAGGCATGCCCGCATCCCTGCTGCAGCACGCCTTTGCGGAAATCATTGAGCGCGGCGAGCTCGACAGGCACCTGCGACGCCAGCGACGCCTCTACCGAGCGCGCCGCGACGCACTGCTCCAAGCCCTCAGCGAGCAGCTGCCGGAGCTACCCGTGACCGGTGCCGCCGCTGGTCTATTCGTCGTTGTGATGCTGCCGCCAGCGGCAGACGAGGAGGCGGTGCTGACGGCGGCACGAGCCAACGGCCTCGCCCCGCATGCGCTCGGTGGGCGCGACCCGGGCGTCGTCGTCGGCTACGCGAACCTCAGCGAGGCCGCGGTCGCGCCGGCGGTGGACCTGCTCGCGAGCAGCATCAGGCAGTCGCTGCGCCTTCGCGGGCAGAATGTCGCCTCATGAGCAACCTCGACCTGGTCATCTTCGACTGCGACGGCGTGCTCGTCGACAGCGAGCCCATCTCCAACGCGGTGCTGGCGCAGATGCTTGGGGACGAGGGACTGGCGATCACCCTGGAGCAGGCGCGCGCGACCTTCCAGGGGCTACGGCTCGACGGCGTGGTAGCCGAGGCGGAGCGCCGGCTGGGTCGCAGCCTGCCCGCGGGCTGGCTCGAAGGCTACGAGCGACGCCGCAGCGAGACGTTTCGCAGAGAGCTGGCGGCGGTGGACGGCGCCGCGGCAGCGGTTCGCACGATCAGCGACGCCGGCATCGCGGTCTGCGTGGCCTCTCAGGGCAAGATCGAGAAGACCATGCTTTCGCTGCAGCTGACGGGCCTTGACACGCTCTTTGCACCGGATGCGCTCTTTTCCGCCCACACGGTCGAGCACGGCAAGCCAGCTCCAGATCTGTTTCTGCACGCAGCCGCCACGATGGGTGCGCAGCCGGGTCGCTGCGTGGTGGTCGAGGACACGGCGTCGGGTGTCACGGCGGCCGTGCGCGCAGGCATGCGAGTGCTGGGGCTCGCGGCGGACTCCGACGAGAGCGCACTGCGCCAAGCGGGCGCCGAGGTGATCGACTCGCTGGGGGAGCTGCGGGCACGCCTGCGGCTGGGCTGAGGCTGTTGCTGTTGGCAGCAATCGTCCGCTGCTTGTCATTGCGGACAAATGCGGGATCAGGGAACATCGCCGTATGCCGTCCGATCCCCGCCGGGTCGTCATGCTCGCCTTCCCCGATGTCCAGATCCTCGACGTCACGGGGCCGGGCGAGGTGTTCGCGATCGCCGATCGCATCTGCTCAGGCACCGCGTATACGATCGAGCTCGCTGCCCCCCATGCCGGCGAGCTGCGGAGCTCAGGCGGGCTGCGGCTGCTGGCCGACCGCAGCATCGCCGACTGCAGCGGACCGATCGACACGCTGCTGATCGGCGGCGGGCCGGGCGTCGCCGAGGCCATCGGCGACGAGGAGATAATCGAATGGCTGCGTCAGGCAGCCGGACGCTCGGGTCGCGTCGCGTCGGTCTGCACCGGTGCGTTCCTGCTTGCCGAGGCGGGCCTTCTGAACGGAAGACGCGCGACCACCCACTGGTCGGCGTGTCGCAGGCTCGCGGAGGCATATCCCCCGATTCAGGTGGAAATGGACTCGATCTTCGTACGCGACGGCAGCCTGTTCACCTCGGCGGGCATCACCGCCGGCATCGACCTCGCGCTGGCGCTGGTCGAGGAAGACCTCGGCTCCGCGGTGGCGCTGAAGGTCGCGCGCATGCTCGTGCTATTCATGCGCCGCCCTGGCGGCCAGGCGCAGTTCAGCAACACACTCGCAAGCCAGGCCGCGGAGATGGCAAGCCTGCGCGACCTGCAGGCGTGGATCGCCGACAACCTGGACGAGGACCTGTCCGTGGCCGCGCTTGCCGAGCGGGCGTTCATGAGCACCCGCAACTTCGCGCGCGTCTTTGCCAGCCAGACCGGCCAGACTCCAGGCCGCTACGTCGAGTCGCTGCGAATCGAGCGCGCCAGGGCACTCCTGCAAAGCGGCGAGCGCACGATCGAGGGCGTGGCCCAGACGTGCGGCTTTGGGACAGTAGAGACACTGCGCCGATCCTTCTCGCGCCGCCTCGGGGTCAGCCCCGGCGAATACCGCCAGCGATTCAGGGAGCTGCGATGAAGATCGCGATCCCACTCTTCGACGGGTTCACCGCGCTGGACGCCGTGGGCCCCTACGAGGTCCTCTCCCGGCTGCCCGGCGCGGAGGTCGTCTTCGTTGCCGCACAGGCCGGCCCCAAGAGCGCCGACACGGGCATGCTGACTCTCCTCGCGGCGAGCACCTTCGATGCGCTGCCCCACCCGGAGGTGGTCGTGGTTCCGGGCGGACCTGGCACAAGGGCGCTGCTGGAGAGCCAGCCGCTGCTCGACTGGCTGCGGGCCGCTCATGAGCGCTCCACCTGGACAACCTCCGTGTGCACCGGCTCGCTGCTGCTGGCAGCCGCCGGGCTGCTGCGCGGCCGCCAGGCGACAGGCCACTGGCTGGAGCTCGAGACCCTGGAGCGCTTCGGGGCGCAGCCGGTGGCGCAGCGTGTCGTGCGCGACGGCAAGCTGCTCACCGCCGCAGGTGTCTCGGCAGGCATCGACATGGGCCTGCAGCTGGTGGCGCTGATCGCCGGCGAGCAGGTCGCGATGGCCATCCAGCTCGCGATCGAGTACGACCCACAGCCTCCGTTCGACAGCGGATCTCCGCGCAGCGCGCCCGCCGAGGTCATCGCCACCGTACGCGCCGCCGCGGCGAGCCGCGCCGACACCGCGGCGGGACGCAAAGCCAAGCGGACTGACGATTGAGGCCGACCCAGCTCCAAGCGCCCGAGCCGTGTCCCTTCAGCCCGAGCCTGCTTCGCTCGCGCTCCCGCGCCAGATCGCCGGCGGGCTCCACTGCGAAAGCCGCCGGAGCAACGCAACCGGGTCGGTGTCGACGAGCAGCACCCTGCGGTGATCTGCTCGCAGGAAACCATCCTCCCCGGCCCTGTCGAGCTGCGCCAGGAGACTGTCCCAATAGCCGCCGACGTTGAGCAGGCCACACGGCTTGGCGTGGATGCCGAGCTGGGTCCATGTCGCCGCCTCCAGCAACTCGTCCAGCGTGCCAAGCCCACCGGGAAGAGCGACGAAGGCGTCGGCCAGCTCGCTCATAGTCGCCTTGCGCTCGTGCATCGAGCCCACGGTCCGCAACTCGCTCAGCCCATCGTGGGCGACCTCGCGTCGCCTCAGGCCGACAGGGATGACGCCGATCGCCTCCCCTCCCGCACCGAGCACGGCATCCGCCACCGCCCCCATCAAGCCGATGCTTGCGCCGCCGTAGACGAGGCCGATGCCACTTTGGGCGAGCAGCCCTCCGAGATCCCGAGCCGCGCGGGCGAACATTGGATCGGCGCCCGGGCTCGCGCCTGCATATACGCACAGCCGTCTCATCGACGCGCAAGTCTAGGGTGCCATCACCGACACACGAGTGTGTCCTTAGTCCTGGAATGTGACAGCAGTGTGTCCTGAGTGTGTCCGCACTGTCAAAACATCGCTGGCCAGTTGAATAGCTGCCAAGCCGTTGGTAGCAAGGAGGAGTAGACACGAACACCCCGCCGACGGCGCCGATCCAGGCGAGAGGAGGCGGGGAGCAAAGGAGGAAGCATGACGCCAGCGAACCCGGCGGGCGCCGAGGACGCCTGCGATACCACGCCAAGGCACATAAGCGAACGGGAGACCGCGCGCACGATTCTCGGGCTGCTGCTCTGCGAGCCGCAGCCCTGGACCCGTGCCGAGCTCGCGCGGGAACTCGGCGGGCAGGAGATCGCCACGCACGATGTGGTGGAGAACCTGATCTGCGCGGGGCTCGCCAATCGCGAGGGCGAGGCGGTCAGCGCCTCGCGCGCCGCCCGTATCTTCGAGGAGCTCGAACCCTGAGCCAATCGGAGCCGTGGCGGCGAGGGTGCGCTGGGGGGCGCATCCTCGCCTCTGAACCCCGGGCCGCTCGGGGCCACGCCCAGCTGGCTGCAGTCCTTCACGCGCAACCAGCCACTCAGTGTCACCGTTCGACGCTCATCCCAGACCGGCCGCGCGACGGCCGGAGCCGGGCAGTCGACGCTCTTGCAAGATCCGGTCGGCGATCCCGTAGGAGACCGCCTCGGCGGCAGTCATGAACTTGTCGCGCTCCATGTCGACATGGACGCGCTCGCGCTCCCTTGCGGTGTGCTCTGTGAGTATCTCCTCGAGCCGGTCTCTGAGTGCAAGGACCTCACGGGCATGTATCTCCACGTCGGCGGATTGCCCCTGAAAGCCGCCCGTCGGCTGATGGATCAGCACGCGGCCGTTCGGCAGCACCGCCCGCTTGCCCTTTGCGCCCCCGGCGAGGATCACTGCGCCCATCGACATTGCGATGCCACAGCAGATCGTCTGGACGTCAGGGGCAATGAACTGCATCGTGTCGTAGATCGCCAGGCCTGCATAGACCTGGCCGCCCGGGCAGTTGACGTACAACGAGATGTCCTTCGAGGAGTCGACGGCCTCAAGGTGCAGCAACTGGGCGACGACCAGGTTTGCGATCTGATCGTCGATCTCGCTACCGAGGAAGACGACGCGGTCGTTGAGCAGACGGCTGTATATGTCGAACGAACGCTCTCCGAGTGGGCTCTGCTCTACGACCATGGGCACGAGCGGCATGAGGATCTCCTTCCCGTGACGGCCTTGCCGGCACGACGATCTGCGCTAACATGCAACCAATCAGTTGCAGATACAGGCTAGCAAACATGCAACCTTTTGGTTGCGAGTGGCGGGAGGAGCCGCAATGGATCTTGAGCCAGAGACGCTCGAGCAGGCCGTGCGACGAGAGATCGTCCTGCCGGTCGACCGTCAGACGGCATGGAGCCGGCTCGCCGACGCGACCGGCCTGCAGTCATGGCTCGCCGACGAGGTCGAGCTCGACATACGACGCGGAGCGCGGGGGACGATCCGCTGGCGCGACGGCAGCACACGCTTGGTCGAGGTAGACGAGGTCGAGCAGTTGCGCCGCGTCTGCCTTGTTTGGCGAGAGATGGACGGCGAGCCCTCGCTCGTGGAACTCATGCTCGATGACGTCGAGCAGGGAACGAGGCTGATCGTCGTGGAGATGCCGATCCTCGTACTCCGCGCGGTCGCCTCGGCCGTCGAGCACGAGAGTGACCGCGATCGCGGCCCGCAGATGCTCGCCGTTCTCGCATGAGTGAGCTTGCAGGATCTGCGCCGGGCGCCCAGCTGCGCGTTCCGGCGCAGGGCAACCCCGCGATCGGCGCCGTCTTTGCGGCGCTTGCCGACCCCACCCGCCGCCATGTGGTCGAACTGCTCTCGCAGCGCTCGACAGTGACCGCGTCGGGGCTGGCCGATGAGCTGCCGATCTCCCGCCAAGCGATCGCAAAGCATCTCGGCGCCCTCACCGCGGCCGGGCTGCTCACGCGGGCGTACGAGGGCCGCGAGACGCAATACAGTCTCTCTCCGCAGCCGCTCGGCAGCGCGATGCGCTGGATGGCTGCCGCCGGTGCGCGGTGGGATGAGGGTCTTGGGCGCCTACAGGACGACCTCGGCAGGGCTACCGATCCAGCGAGCTCGGAAAAGCCGCAGGGGTGAATCCACGACGCCTGCGATCATCGACTTGCAAGCCGAGGTCGTCTCCATTTCAGAAACCCAAACTAGCGAGGCTGCGTTGACAGACCCAACCGATTCCTCCTCCGCCGAGATGTCAGCCGCCGCCGAGATGGCCTACCACCTGCGTCTGGAGGGCGATGAGCCCGCAGTCGCAGCCAGCGCACTGCGACTCTTGATCTCCGGTGAGGCGCATGAGCCGGCGATCAGGAAGATCGCACGTGAGGTCCTCGCCGAGACCGAACGAGAGCCGCTTGCGGGTCAGCCACTCGTGATCGCGCTCAAGCCTCCGGGAATGAAGATCACCCACACAGCGGTGAAGCTGCTGCTCGACGACCTTCGCCGCGGCCAGGCCGACGAGCAACGTGTCCTTCGACGGATACTCGACAAGCTGCCCGACGAACACGCGATCCGGGCGATCGTGCTCGAGTAGCCCACCCAGCCGCCTTACCATGTGCCCTGCGGCGGGTCGCCCGGCCACTACACCGGCTGCCGGGCGACCCTGCCGTCCTCTCCAAGGCGGCCAACCGATCCGCGCGCACGGAGAACCGCCCCACGCCCTAGATCAGCAGCTCGCTCGTGCGAACCGCGGCACGCGTCACCGCGACCATCTCACCCTGGAGATGAATGAGCCCGCTGCGTTCCAGGTTCGCAAGGGCGTCGTGGACGTCCGCCGCGTCGCCGATCTCCTGCTCGATGTCGGGCCGCCACCAGACCCCGGTGGGGTCGCCGGAGATCAGTATCTGGACGATCGCCTGTTCGGTCGCCTCCAGATCGAGCCCGTTGGACTGCGAGCCGGTACCTTGATCCTGCATGGGAAGGGGACCTTCCTTTCCGTGCCAGGCCCCCCGTCAGGCGCAACTGGCGGGGGGCCGATCGCTAAAGCAATGTAGACAAACAGCGTAATAGCCGGGACGAGGTCGGTAATCAATACCCATCCCAGAACATTCAGAGTCAAGAAATGTCTGGTTGCAGTCAGCCGGAGCGCTGGACCGCTCAGTGCGACTGCGGCAGCTTCGCGGCGCTTGCCCCTGCCGCCGGGTTGGAAGGCGGCGGAACAACGGGGCCGATCTCACCGTCTGGAGCCTCATCGAGATCGACCACGACCGGCGCATGGTCGCTGGGCCGGCTACCCTTGCGCGCCTGCCGATCCACCCATGCCGCCTTTACCCTGCCCGCAACGTCAGCGCTTGCCAGCACGAGGTCGATCCTCATCCCCAGATCGCGATGGAACATGCCGGCGCGATAGTCCCAGTATGTGAAAACGCGCTCGGTCGGCCAGCGATCCCGCACCACATCCCTGAAGCCGAGCTGCTGCAGGCTCGCCAGCGCCGCCCGCTCCTGCGACGTGACGTGAGTGTGGCCCACGTAGGCGGCGGGGTCGAAGACGTCCGCATCGGTGGGCGCAATGTTCATGTCGCCGCAGAACATCGCCGCCCGCGGGCCCGTAGCAAGCACCTCGCGCAGCGCGGAGAGCCAGGCGAGCTTGTAGCGGTAGTGATCTGAGCCCGGCTCGCGTCCATTGGGGACATACACGCTGTGCACACGGATGCCGCCACAGGTTGCAGAGACCGCGCGCGCCTCCTGATGCGGGAATCCAGGGGCGCCGTCCAGTCCTGCGCTGACATCGTCGAGCCCGACCCGCGAGAGGATCGCAACTCCGTTCCATTGTGCCTCACCGTGCAGCGCAGCAACGTATCCGCGACTTGCGAGCTCCTCGCCCAGCAGCTGCTCGAATGCCCCGTCTGAGAGCTTGGTCTCCTGCAGGCAGACGACGTCCGGCTTACGCTGATCGAGCCACGGCAACAGCCGCGGCACGCGCTGCTTGACCGAGTTCACGTTCCAGGTTGCGACCCGCACGAGCCCTACGCTAGCGAGCCCTCAGGAAGAGCGCCGGCGCTCAACTCATGCGGAGCGCCCTCCGCTGCTACCGGGTGGCCCACGACCGGGCCCATCCCCAGCGGCGAGAGGCCCGCACGCGACTACTCCTGCATTGCCACCGGATGCGCCCGGCGAGCAGCCATGCCAGGCGCTGTCAACATGTCGCGCGTGGTAGATCGCGACCCGCACGGCGAGCGCATGCGCCCAAGCGCGATCACACACCGCCAGCTCATGCTCTTCGTGCGGCGGATCACAGTGCTACTGGCGCTTGTGGTCGTCCTGTTGCTGCTGGGCGCGCTTGGCCTTGCATTCAGCGAGAACGTTGGGGTCTGGTACGCATTTCGCTGGGCGCTCGACAGCGCCGCAACAGTGGGCGGATTCCCTCAACCGCACAGCACGACGGGCCAGATAATCCAGCTCGCACTGGTGGTGCTCGGCGTCGGTACGCTCTTCTACGCCCTCGCAACAGTCGCCGAGCTGTTCCTCGCGGGGCATCTGGCGGACCTGCTGCAGCTGCGCCGCACGCAGAAGATGATTGACTCGCTCTCAGAACACCACATCGTCTGCGGATTTGGCCGCGTCGGGCGTCAGGTCGCGCGAGATCTGCAGGCGGCGCGTGCCGAGCTCGTCGTCATCGACGAAGACCCGGAGAACGGCCAGCTTGCGCAGTCGCTCGGCATCAGCTTCATCGAGGGGGATGCTGCCGATGACGCGGTGCTGGCGGAGGCGGGCATCGCGCGGGCACGTTCGATCGTCGTGTGCGCCGACTCAGATGCCAACAACGTGTTCATCACGCTCACCGCGCGCGAGCTGCGGAGCGACATCGCGATCGTCGCGCGAGCTGCGCTGGAGGACACGGAGAAGAAGCTCAAGCGAGCGGGCGCCGACCGCGTCATCTCCCCCTACAAGGCCAGCGGCACCGAGATGGCCAGATTGGCGCTGCACCGCCAGCTGAGCGGGGTGGTCGACGTGGACGTTCAGTACCGAATGGAGGAGATCGAGGTCGGCCGCAGCTGCCAGGCGCTTGGCAATACGGTCGGGGACATCCGCGGCGGCTCGATGATCGTCGGGCTGCGCCGGGGCGCCGACTTCCAGCCGCAGCCACCGGCTGAGACGGCCCTGCAGGGAGGCGATGTCATCCTCGCCATCGGCACCCCGTCCGCGCTCGAGCGGCTGGAGGCGCTGCTCGAAGACCCGCGGCGCACATAGCCAGGTCGCGTGAACCCGAGCTCGCACCTGACCCGATGAAGTCGCCCGCCGGAGATGGGATCTCCTCGCGAGCTTCTCGACGGGCCTGGCTGAACCGCGCCGCAGTCGCTCAAAGCGCCAAGCTGGGCGGCATCCGCCTCGCCGTGGGCTGGATTCAGTCTTTGGTCGAGTAGGTGACCGACGCGTTGCAGCTCGTCGAGAACGTCTTGCTGGTGAAGACGGAGCTGATCTTGCCGCTCTCAGTCCCGTGCTTGCCGAACCTGCCGCTCACCACGACCTTGCCATTGGTCCGATGCTCCGGCGCGAACACCAGGTTGAGCGTGATTTTGAACGTGCCCTGCTTGGAGACCGTCGCCGTGCCGCCGCTCGCGCTGCCGAACGCTCCGCCCTGGCAGCCCACCGGTGGGTTCGGGATCGCGAAGCCGCTCACCTTCTTGCCGTTGGCCGATATCTTGAAGCTGACGGTATCGCTGCTCAGGCTCTTGAAGGCTCCGGAGTAGCTTGCCCCCTTCTTCGGTTGGGCCGCCAGCGCGACGCCAGCGCTCGCGAATACGCCCACGCTCACGATCGTCATCGCTCTCACCAGAGATCCGCGGCGCGTGTCTTGACTCATCTCATCCCCCTTGCCAGTCGCGAGTCGCAGCAGTCGCACGACGCCGCGCTTGTCATACGTGACTTCGTATTTGGATGATGCCAGAGAAGCAATGCTCCCGGCCGCCTGGCTCGGCAGCCTCTCGCTGTCCTGCGCATCACGGCGTGATACCTTTCTGGCTTCATGCCTAGGCGTGGGCAATCATTGGGACGAGCGACCGGCCTCTGGCTGGCGACAACGGCCGCGCTCCTGATCGCAGCAAGCCAGGTTCTTGTCGCTGCGCAAGACGCCGCGAGGGCATCTGGTCCGCTTCCACTTGCCCCCACATCACTGGGCGCGACTCACATGTACGACGGACTGCAGGTCGAGCCGGTGACCATCGTCTACACCGGCGACGGCACCGGCTTTCTAGCCGGCGCCAGCGTGCGCAACCGGAAATCGGGTATCGCATGGACGAAGTGGACGAGCGAGCTGGCTCTCGGCACCGGCTTCAACCAACTGGATAACTGCAGCCCGTCCTGCGCAGGCGGAAAGTTTCGCGGCTATCCCATCAAGATCGAGATGTGGCGCCCCCAGACGCTGGCCGGCACGCTTGTGTTCACGCGCATGACGATCTTCTACAAGAAGAGCCGTCCACCGGGTGAGCCGCGCCACTACACGTTCACCGACACCCATACCGCCAGCGGCGGCTACGGCTGGGGCCCACCCGGCGAGCTGGACTACTGCACCCACACGTACGGCCTGGAGCCGGCCGCCGGCTGCCAGAACATCCACTCGCTCCCGTAGGCCACAGACCCGTCTGAGCGCACGCCGGTCCCCTGGTCTGAGTCTGCGCCTCATTACGAGCAGAGGCGAAACGAAGGCGACGCGAGCGACTGCGGTGCGATGCCTGCGGCTGCAAGCGGTAAGCTGGCCGTCCATGAGGCGCCTCTCTGTCTGCTTTGTCGTGCTGGCCTATCTGGCTCTGGCCGCGTCGGCATCAGCAGCCTCGCGTCCCTCTGTCTCCGTGGTTGGCCTGCCCATCGGCAAGATCGTGGGGCAATCCATGCCCTATACGGAAACCAAGACCACCGCTGAGCTGAGCGTGGCCTACAGTGGCAGCCTCCCGCGTGGCGCAAAGCTCCAGCTGCTGGTCAAGGCCAACTCGATCTCGCCGTACAAGCCGAGCAAGACGCCCGTGCGACTCTCAGGAGGGCACGCCAAGGTCCACGTGAGCGAACCGGGCATCGGCGGTCCGGTCCTCTACAAGGTCGCGGTCGTCTCGGGTCGGCGGCAGCTATCGGTCTCCAAAGCAGCCACGATCTACTGGGCCCAGCCGCCGGGCGGCGTGTTCGTCAGCGACGGCAGCGAGAGCGCCTACACCAGTCTTCGGGTACCAAGCGAAAGCTGCGAAAGCGGCTGCAAGGGCGATGCGAGCTCAGAAGAGAGTGGCTTCTTCAGCGCCTACGCTGGCAACTCTCCGATGCCGGCCGGCTGGACGGTGACGCTCATCTTCAACGGCAAGGTCGAGTGCACCACAAAAGACATTGAAGGAAACTGCAGCGCGCAACTCGCCTTCCCAGCAGTCAGCTCCGCGACCGTGGTTCCCCTGGTCGGTGAGGTGACCTCGCCGACCGGCAAGACCACCAAGGCCACGCTGCTTGTGACCGTCTATCCGTAGCGCAAGTCCATCCGGCGCAGCTTGGGGCCACCGATGGCCTGCCTGCAGCACTCGCCCGCAAGCGACGTGCGATCTATATCGGGCAGTGCAGCCACGATGAGGCCCCGCGCAAGCACGCTCGGCAGGCATCGCTCTTGCTGCCTGCCCTCATGGACGAGCCCGGCATCACGCTCGCCCAGACCTCAGTCGAGCTTGATGAGGCGCGATGAAACAGTGTCCGCGACGGTCAGGATGCCCTTGAGCGGCAGCGTCAGCAGACGGACGAGCGCACCACGTGTCGAGCTCTTTCTGGCCGCCAGCGGCGGGCCGACCGCTGCAGCAAACACCGCGATGCTCACAAGCGGACGGATCAGGACCCTGATCTCGGTGATCTTGGCCTGCTCGCCATGGCGCAGGAGATCAGCGCCTTCGATGACTCGGCCCGCGACGTTCGCCCGCCAGAAGAACACATGAGCGTCAGCGCCGGCGAGCTCGTCGGTGATCTCCACATTGCCAAATGTCTCGAACAGGACGCCGTACAGCTCCCTCGCAGCCGATCGTCCGCGAAACGGTATTCGCACGACGGGCGAGTGCAGCACGACCTCTGGCGAGAGCGCCTCCAGCCACGCGTCGAGATCGCGCGTGCGCCATGCGGCTCGGAAGGGATGATCGTCCACCGTGCTGAACGCTAGCGACTTGCATCCTTCTCATGGCTCGGCGTCGCGTCGTGGGCGGAGCTGTGACTCGCCGGTCCCGAATAATCTGCATCCAACGTGACAGGCGAGACGAACGAGCAGGAGCCACTTGCCCTTCTTGATCGCTGGCTGGCGGAGGCGCGTGCTGTAGGCGTCTCCGAGCCCAGCGCGGTTGCGTTGGTGACCGTTGGACAGGATGGGAGACCCTCGGCGCGGA
Organism: uncultured Actinomycetota bacterium; assembly: GCA_963790265.1. Lineage (GTDB taxonomy): Bacteria > Actinomycetota > Thermoleophilia > Solirubrobacterales > Solirubrobacteraceae > Palsa-744. The sequence goes on along the minus strand of CAWBNT010000001.1, from coordinate 378,175 downwards.
CGGTGCTGCTCAAGCGATTGGAAGCCGATGCGCTCGTGTTCACCTCGGCAATGTGGACGCGCAAGGCGCGCGAGATCGAGGCCAATCCGAGTGTTGCGCTGCTCTTCTACTGGCCGTCGGTCGGACGGCAGGTCCATATCGCGGGCCAGGCAATCATGGCTGAGCGAGAGCTCGCGGTCGAGCTGTTCGCTCAGCGCGAGCGCTCCCACCAGGTGCAAACGCTCGTCTCTCGCCAGGGCGAGCCGATCGAGGACATCTCGCCGCTGCGCGACCGCCACGCCCATCTGATGGAGGCGATGGAGAGCCCACCCGAGTGTCCGCCTGACTGGGGCGCGATTCGCGTGGTCCCCGAAGCGGTCGAGTTCTGGACGCAGTCGCCCGACCGCCTGCATGACCGGTTGCTGTACGAGCGAGACGGCCAGGGGTGGCACACCACGCGTCTGGCGCCGTGAGGAGTACGGCAACTGCGCTGCTGCACCCAAGCAAGCCGCCTGCCCAGACAGGCCGGGCAGGTCTCAGAAGATCTGCTTGTCGAAGAATCCAGCCACGAGGACCAGCCATCCGCCGATCTCCGCGAGGATCAGCGTGACCATGTAGGCATGGGTCCCGCGAACGGCGTCGCGGAACTGATTGTCTGTGTCTTCGCGCCAGCCATGGCTGGCGTAGATTGCGACAGACACAAAGAAGTAGAACATCATCGCGCCGGCAGCCAGCAGGTTCACGATGGAGCTGAACCCGCTCAGCTCCACGAACGTAGCGATCACAAGCAGCGCGAAGCTGTAGAACAGCGCCGTCCGGTGAGCGATGTCGGTATAGACGTGTGAGGTGTGGTCCTCGGAGCCAGCGATCTGGCTGTACTTCCATACCCCGAGCAGCAGTGCGCAGAGGAACATCACGGCGTCCGCCACCAGCACAGCCTTGGTGTCGGCAGCGATATTCAAGGTGTCGGTCATCGGAGAATCCCTAGCCTTCCCTTCGGAAGCGTTGGCACTTGCCCATCTTTCTGAAGCAATCATACAAAACTAGCATAAGATTACACTAATGCAGGGGCATTGCAAATGACTTACGCCGACCAGCGAGCGGACAAGGCGAAGGACCGCGAGGGCTCACGCTCGGAACGGCGCAAGGCACGAACCGCAGCCGCGATCAGGGATGCCGCTGAGCGACTGTTCATCAGCCGCGGATACTCGGCGACGACGATGGAGGACCTAGCCGAGGAGGCAGATGTCGCGGTCGGCTCGATCTACGCTCACTTCGCCAGCAAGGAGGGCGTATACAGCGCCTTGATCGAGCGGGCATTGGAGCTGGACAAGCAATACTGCGACGAGGGCTTCGACGCCGGAGAACTACCCGCTGAACGGCTCTTTGGCCTGGCCGAGGGCTACCTGCGCTTCGCGCGCGAGCACCCGGGTTACTTCCAGCTGTTTCGCTTCCCGCCACCGGACCGCCCGGGCGCAGAGCTCACGCCGGCCGCGAGCGCCAGGGTTGGGCAGCGCATCAAGGACGAGACCAAACGCATGGCAGACGAGATCCAGAAGATGATCGACGAAGGCACAGGACGCCCTGTGGACGCCGAGAGCGCTGCGAGGTTCCTGTGGGCCGCGTGGGACGGCGTGATCTGCAGCCACCTGGGACCGAGCAACATGGGCCTCACCGACAGCGAGTTCGAGGAGGTGCTGAACAGGGCAAGGGAAGGCTTCGCACTCAGCCTGCTCTCCAGATCGCTCCTCGGCCCGGAGTGAGTCGCACGTGAGCTCCACCGACCTGCCGCCAACCGGCATGTGCGGAGCCCGCTGGCGCTACACGCCGTTGCTTGCCTGCAAGCAGCCCGGTAGCGTGCACCAGAACGAGTCGCAGCCCACCGGTAGCCGCACCAAGGTCAAGCCATGATCGATGCAGCGGTCGGTATGTCTGCCGAAAGGGGGCGGAGCCGACCAGACTCAATGCGGATCGATTTGCGGCTTCCAGCGAGCGGACGATGCTGGCGCCCAAAGCCTGATCTATAGCGGCGGGACTTGGTTGTTGACCTGGAGTCCGTGGTAGAGGTGATCGTGGCCACTGCATGCGGCTGGGAAGCGGAACTGGACGCTGTCGCTACGCACGCCGTTGTAGCTTGCAAACAAGGTCACGTGTCCAACGGTTCCGACCTGGCATCTCGGATCGGTGCTGCTCTGCACGCGAACAATGATCTTCATGACGTTCCCGGGCACTCCCCACATCACCGCATGGTGGGAGTGGTAGACGAGATGGTGCTCGACCATCATGATGATCAAACGGTCTGGCTGGCCTCGAAAGCGGTCAACTTGGCAAAGGATGCCGGAGACGACGTTGGCACTCAGATCGATGTTCCCGTGGCCGCGTGCAAAGCTACCGGTCACGCCGGTGATTGGCGGCCCGGTGTGGAAGCCCCACGGTGGGATCCCGCCGACGATCGGTATCTGCGCACAGTCCTGAAGCGAGTTTCCGGTGGCCGTTCCGGTCATGCCGGCCAGCACCAGCAGCAGCGCCACCACCAAGGCTCCGAATCCGCAGTGCCGCCTGACGCTCAGCATCCCGAGCCGACTATACCCGCCAAACAAATGGTCAATCCCCTCCTGATCGGCCATTGCGTGGTGGGTCGCGCTGACCTTTCAGGTGCCTACCATTCGCATTGAGACAGGCTGTATGGAGCCAAACGCAGTCGATGCCTCAGCCGATCTGCTCCGCCAGCTCTACGATGATTCCCTCCGGGCCGCGAACGCAGCAGAGCCGATAGCTGTCTTCGTAGCGCTCCACCTCGCCAACGAGCTCCGTGCCGCGGGCTCTCAAGCTGGCGACGACGGCGTCGATATCGTCGACCGCGAATGCGACATGGCGGATGCCCGGGGTGTTCGCCGGCGCGTAACGGTCGCCGCCCCGGCCCGACGGGGCATGAAACTTCGTCAGCTCGAGCCGTCCGTGACCTTCCGGGGTCCCCAACATCGCGATCTCTACCCGGACGCCCTCGAGCCCCACCACGCGGTCTACCCAACCGCCCTCAACCAGCCGCTCACCCTGCAGCTCGAGTCCGAGCTCAACGAAGAACGCCGTTGCAGCCGCGAGGTCATCTACGACGATGCCGACGTGCTCCATGCGTTGGATCGCCATACGCTCGACTGTAGCGACACGACGCTCCAGCTACAGGATCCCTCGATTGCCGGCCGGCTGGTGGGAACGCGCCACCCCATTGGTCTGAAGAGACCAGCGATTAGTTGCTCGGCTCAGTCAAGTCATAGCTGGGTACGCGAGCCTGTCGATCCCCAACACCCCCGCAACGGCGTGTACGGCCAGGAGCTCGTCGTGAGGCTTATGCCCGGCGAGTGCGATCACGGCTCCCTCGAGTGCGCCAAGCAACGCCGGTGCCACTGTCCGGGCGGGTGGTCCGGGTGGGATCGAGCCGGCTTTGCGTCCGGCGTTGACGAGCCTGACGCAGCGCTTGACGCCGGCCTCCCAGATCCGCTCGGTCTCACGCCCCACTGGATGGTCCCGACCGGCGAACTCCATGCGCAGCGCCATCACGACGCGTGCGATGTCCCGTCGGCAGAAGACGGCGTGTCCGCGTGCCAGCGCCAGCAGCTCGGCGACCGGATCAAGCTGTTGCGCTGCGGGCTCACCCACCTCGCGCATCCAGTTCTCGTTGACCCACTCGATCACGGCCAGCGCCAGGTCCTCCTTGTCCTTGAACTGGTGGTATAGAGCGCCCCGCGTATACCCGGCCTCGCGTGCCACATCCTCGAGCACGAGGTTGCTGTAGCCGTAGCGCGAGAGACCGCGCGCGGCGGATTCGAGCAACGCTCCACGCGACCGGAGGCGGCGCTCGGTCTGTGTCAGACGCTCGTGCGTTGACAGTACTGACGCCCTCGTGGAACTCATCGGCCTTGCGATGTTCGTCCGATATCAATATATACATGCATGCATGTATATATGCTACCATCTTGGCAATTAGACTAACGTCCACGGTCTCACCCCAACACTCCGACCCTCTCCCGTGTCGCGACAAGCGTGCAGCCGCCTCGACCGTCAAGACCCAGCATCACATGCATGAAAGAACAAGCGAGACTCCCGAATAGCGCACACACCTCCCGTCCCTGGCGCATCCATGAGATCGCCGCCGACTTTCGGCTCGAGGACGTCTGGCGGTTGCCCGGCATCGGCGGCCCCGACGATTTTCCCCGGCTGGTGGCGCTGGCCGCGTCGCTGGACCCCGCGCAGGGCTCCTCCCGCGCCGCGCGCGCTCTGTGGGCATTGCGCTGGAAGCTCGGTGACCTGCTCGGCTGGGATCGGCCGGACGCAGGGCTCGGCGCGCGCACACCGACGCTTCGCGATCGTCTGCCACCCGACCTGCGCGATGCGCCTGTCGGACCGAGCTTCGACGCCCTGCCCTTCACGTCGCTGTACCTGCTGGAGGACGAGTGGGCTGCCGAGATTGCCAACGGCACGATGCACGGGGTCATGCACATTGGACGCGTACCGCACGAGTCCGGCGGCTTTGGTGCGCACATGGCGGTCCTGGTGAAGCCCAACGGCCTGCTCGGACACGTCTATATGGCAGCCATCAGGCCCTTCCGGCATCTGATCGTCTATCCGCCGATGATGCGCGACGCCGAACGCGAGTGGACTCGATCAGATCGAGCCAGTCTCCCGCGTACACACGGTTCGCGTTGAGTCGATCTCAGGGCGCGGCTGCCGAGCCAGATCACACGAGGAGCACCGAGCTGGTCGCGTGTCTATGGTTGAGGCCGTGCCGCTTCGGCTGAGGCCATTCATTCGCGATGACGAGGAGGCAATTCTCGAAGCTCAGTGGGAGCTGAGCGCCGACGGCTTCACGTTTGCGCTCGACTACCAGGACGGAATGGACTGGCAGGATTACCTTGATTTCCTCGACCATGGGCGTCTCGGCCTCGATCTGGCGGCCGACTGCGTGCCGGCTTCGATGCTCGCCGCTGAGGTCTCCGGCCAAGTCATAGGCCGTCTGTCAATACGGCACACTCTGAACGAGTTTCTCGCGCGCGAGGGCGGTCATCTCGGCTTCGCGGTTCGGCCGCAGCACCGCCGCAACGGTTATGCGACCGAGATCCTCAAGCAGGGACTGATAGTCGCGCGATCACTCGGTATTGACCGCGCACTCGTGACCTGCGAAGAGGACAACATCGGCTCGGCAACCGTCATCGAGCGATGCGGCGGTCTCTTCGACTCAATCCATGTGACTGACGAGGGCAAGCTGATGCGGCGCTACTGGATCGACTAGAGAGCGCCCAGGCCCATACAAACAACTTCGAAAGGGTGTGGGCGGGCCAGTGATGCGTTGATGATTAGTTGCTGGCGGTTGTTGAGGACCGAGCGTCCTGGATCGTGAGGACTATGACGAGGTCGCTCGCCTCGTCATAGTCGTCGTAGATGATCAGCATCCAGCGCCAGGGGCCGAGGATGAAACGCATTGGGTACCAGCGCCTGTCGAGTTGTCGGCCGATGTGGGGAAATCGCTCCAGAACTCTCAGCGAGCGTTTGATGCGAGCCTTCGTGTCGGCCGGAAGGCTGTGAGTGACGATCATGCGGTCGAGATCCTCGACCGCGATCGCACTGAGCCTAACTTCCGCCAATGGCTCTAGAGGTCGTCCAGCGCGATCGTCTCGCCGGATCGTGCGCGCTTGAGGCCGAGCTGCGCGCGCTCGTAAGCTCCGGGGATGCCGTCGAGGACGGCAACGATGCTCCGCGCGTCAGGGTCGGCCTCCTCTATCGCCATCGAGAGAAGCGAGCGAGCCAGGGTGCCCTCTTGGACGTGCGTGCGCTCAGCCAGTCGCGCGAGCCGAGCTGCGTGCTCCTCGTCGAGCGTGACGTTGAGCCTGTGAGCACGCTCCACGCCGACGATAGTACTACACAGATAGGCACGCATCGTGTCCAACCAAATGGTATGGAACTAACCGCAGTCGACGACTGGTCGCGTTGGTGCGCGGGCGGCGCATAACGCTCGAGGGGGGCTGGCCCGCCAAGCGCGCCGTGCGGACGGCCCCTCAAAGCGGCTTGAGGGAGGTCCGTTAGGTTGCTCGTCGGCGAGCGTTACACCAATGAGGTTCGCGCCGACGAGCGTACCGCCGAGGAGCTTGGGATCAACACCGTGCCGACTTCGTCATCGATTCGCGAGCTCGGCGCGCCCAGCACGCAACCGGAAGGTCTACTCGATTTGCTGCGCCAGGATGGGCCAAGCGGAGCCCCGCATTGGCACTCGCCTAAGATGAGCGCGATGGCGATCTTCGAGAACCTTAGCGCGCTGGGCGGTGCACCGTTGGATGAGAGTGCACTTCACGGGCGGACGGTGTTGGTCGTCAACGTCGCCTCGCGCTGCGGGCTGACCCCGCAGTACACGGGGCTGGAGCGCCTGCAGGAGCGCTACGGCGAGCGCGGTTTCACGGTGCTGGGCGTGCCTTGCAACCAGTTTGGCGAACAGGAGCCCGGGAGCGCCGAGGAGATCCAGACGTTCTGTTCGACCACCTACGGAGTCAGCTTCCCGATGACCGAGAAGCTCGACGTGAACGGCCCCGAGCGCCATCCGCTTTACAGCACGCTGGCCGCTACGACCGACGAAGCCGGCGAGGCAGGCGATGTGCAGTGGAACTTCGAAAAGTTCCTCGTCTCTGCAGACGGGCACCCGGTCGCGCGTTTTCGTCCGACAGTCGAGCCCGAGTCGCAGGAGCTGACGGCAGCGATCGAGTCGGAGCTCGCCTCCTGATGTCCAGCACCCCCGCACTCAGCGCCCCCTCGGCGGGCGCCCCGTTCGATACCACCACAATCGAGCGGCGAGACCTCGGCGAGCACGACGTGCTGATCGACATCAAGTTCTGCGGTATCTGCCACAGCGACATCCACCAGGTCAAGGACGAGTGGGGTGGGTCGATCTTCCCGATGGTCCCCGGTCACGAGATCGCAGGTGTAGTTGCGGCGGTGGGCAACGCCGTGAGCAAGATTTCCATCGGCGACCGCGTGGGCATCGGCTGCTTGGTCGACTCTTGCGGCGAGTGCGAGTACTGCCAGGCGGGTGAGGAGCAGTTCTGCACGAAGGGAGCTGTGCCGACGTACAACGGTCGCGAGTACGACGGCGAACCGACGTTTGGCGGCTACAGCCAGCAGGTCGTCGTCAAGGACGGTTTCGTCGTCAAGATTCCTGATGACCTCGAGCTCAAGGACGCGGCGCCGCTGCTGTGCGCCGGCATCACGACGTACTCGCCGCTGAAGCGCTGGCGCGTCGGCGAGGGCATGAAAGTCGCGATCGTCGGCATGGGCGGACTCGGCCACGTCGCGGTGAAGATCGCCGCAGCGATGGGCGCCGAGGTGACCGTGCTGAGCCAGACACTGAGCAAGCAGGAGGACGGGCGTCGTTTTGGCGCCAAGCACTACTACGCGACGTCCGAGCGGGACACGTTCAAGCAGCTCAAGAACAGCTTCGACCTGGTCCTCAACACCGTCTCGGCGAACCTCGACCTCGATCGCTACCTGTCGTTGCTGCGCGTCGACGGCACGCTCGTCAGCGTCGGCGCGCCGTCGCAGTCCGACAGCTTCCGCGCCTTTTCGCTGATCAGTGGACGGCGCAGCATGGCCGGATCGCCGATCGGCGGACTGCCGGAGACGCAGGAGATGCTTGACTTCTGTGCCGCGCACGCCGTAGTTCCCGAGATCGAGCTGATCGAGGCCGGGGAGGTTGGCTCGGCCTACGACCGGGTCGAGCGCTCGGATGTGCGCTACCGCTTCGTGATCGATGTCACGACTATTGACCGGCCTTCTAGCCGTGGCATTTGACGCGCCACATCGAGCGCCGCGCATACCTTTCGCATACCGTCCGTCGCCGAGCCGTCCCAGGCACTCCACCGCAAACCATGTCCTGCTGGCGTCGCCAGCCATTGCGATCGAGCTGATGGCGAGCCCCTGAGGCTCGGTCGATGTCGGAGTCTTCCGGCAGATCAACAGGCAATCCGGGCACACACGCTCCACCTGCCTTCGCCGTGAGGTTCCGCATGCAACGTCCTCCCTCAGGTGCCCAAGCTCGCAAAGATTCGGTCGAGCGCCACGCAACGTGATACTCGTTCGCGCAAACCAAGCGACGGACAGCAACCCGCCGCATACTCCCCAGGGTGCCGCGTCGCGCAGACAAGGCCGGCTGAAGGAGGCTACGTGGCCCCGTAGCGCGCGAGGCCGATTTGCTGTCGCTTTGCTGCTAGAGCTTGTCGGCAGTTTCGGGCCTGTCGGTGATCCTCACCCGGGCTGGTTCACGCGGCGATCAGTAGCCGCGCGCCGAGGTCGGCGCTCTCTAGCTTCATCAGACTAGCGTTGCGTGTCGCCCAAGAACCGCTATCGAGGTCTTTAGCGAGTGCCTCCTCACCCCATAGGAGCCAGCGAGGACTTCCAGTCCGCTTGCCGTGCCGCTACTTGGCAGGCAAGTGGCCGAGAGTCCGCCCCCGCAAGCTCTGACTGCCCGCACTCGTCGGCGAAAGCAAAAAGTCCCGCGATCGCCGCGACTGCGGATGTGTGGGGGTAAGTCGTGCGTCGTTGCGCTTCTCTGGCTAGAGGCGGCGGCGGCCGCGTCGTCTGTAGCCGACGCCGCCGGTCAGCAGCAGGATTGCGAGGATGATCAGGATAATCAGGAGCATGGTCACCTCCGAATGCTCAGTTGAGGCGATTCGGGCATTTGCTAGGCCCGCTTGTCGTTTGTCTTGCGGCCGGTGAGGGTGTCGGCGACCTTGTCCACGGTTTTCTTCGCGGAGGCCTTGGCTTGATCGACGCGTCCTTCGTTCTTCAGGCGTTTGTCTCCGGTCAGCGCGCCGGCTGCCTCCTTCGCGCGACCTTTTGCTTTGTCGATGTTCTTGTTTGTCATGCGATCTCCTCATTTGAATAGGACGAGCGCCTACCTGGGCGGTCGCGGTAGGTACTGCCAAGTAGCCGTACGATCAGTCCGCCGACGATCAGGTAGACGATTGCGGCGATGCCCCAGTTGACAGCGATGGCAACGTTGGCGCTGTGGAAGCTGAACATGCCGTCAAACGGGCCGGCGAGCCAGTGCGCCCAGCTGTGGACTTCAGAGACAATGCTGTTGGCCGGGTTGGCCTTGAGCACCACCAGCAGAATCCCCGCGACGATGATCAACACGACGATGCTGAGGACGAGCGCAACGACGCGCGCCAAGAAGCTACCCACGTCCACCGCGAACTTGCGGGCCCCGGCCCTTTCACGCCTGCCCTGCCGGCGTGTCCCGTCGACCGGTCTGCGGTTCGGGTCGACTTCGGAGGCAGATCCTACGGGCCTCATTCTGGACATGAGCGGAACCTCCTGTTGGTCTCGATCCATTTCGAGCAAAGCTCGAAATGGGTGACGCGAACGCGCAGAGGACCTATTCGCAGAAGGCGGTTTTACGCCGACGGAGCATTCCCAATGTGATGCTGCAGAAGCACGCGAAACCTGCTTACGTCAAACCCGTCTCCAGCGTGCTCTACACCATCGTACCACCTGGAGGCAAGGGTCAAACATGCTCGGCCTATGAGGCGAGCATGAACAGCTCGATCTCGATGTCGGGGCCGACGTGGCTATCAGAGACGAACGCGGTGACACCGCGGCCGGAGAGCCGCTCTACCGCCTCGATGAACTTCTGCTGCATCGCGTTCTGGAAGGCGTTGCGTGTGTCCCTCACCGTCGGGGCGCGCTGCAGCTCGATCATCGTCTTCTCAACGTCCGTGTAGACGCCACCGAGGACGCAGGCAAGGAGATCGTCGCCGAGCATCCGGGTCTTGGCGGTCACCGGCTTGCGATGGTGGTAGCGGCGATGCAGTGCGACCATCGCCTCGGTAACGGCTGCAAACAGCTCATCTCCCTCGAGTGGAGATTGGGGTGCCGGCATGCGGCCTGTCTCTCTCGTCCTCCGATGGGGGCCGCGCGCGAGGCAGAAGGGCGAGAACCCGACGAGCGATCAGCCCCCAGCGTAGCGCGATGCGACTCGTATCCGTGAGCAGTCCGGCGAGCTAAGATCCAAGCGATGAATCCACCACGCGGTCTCCAGAGCAAGCCGAGCAGCCACGGAAATGTACTCACGGCGATCTCCGACGGGATGGTCGCATTGCTCAAGGAGTTTTACGGGCGTGGTCCGACCCGTGCGAAGTCCTACTACGAGGACGATCTCGTCGTCTGTGTGCTGCGAGGAGGCTTCTCTCGCGTCGAGCAGACGCTGCTCAACGGCGGCCGCGGACAGGCGGTGATCCAGCAGCGCATGGAGTTCCAAGAGGTCATGCGCCAGCGGTTCGCGGAGGTCATCGAAGACGCCACACACAAGCGCGTGATCGGCTTCATGAGCGGCAACCAGCAGGACCCGGACCTGATGTGCGAGGTCTTCATCCTCGCGCCCACCGATCTCGTTGACGATCACGAGATTCCGGGCACCGGAACATCCGCCATCCCCATCTAGCGCCACGCGCGCGCCTTGACCACCCGGCGCATCAGCGCTACATTTAATCACGGAGGGCATCACTGCGGTCGCTCCTAAGGGGTGGCAACACTACCTGACTTCCGGCGTTTGCTCGTGCAATCCGCTAGGAGGTCCGATGCCCCAAGCCTCAATCGTTAGAAGTCCGACTCATGCTCGTCAGTACGCTAAGCCGCCGTTCGTCTGCTCGTGGGAGATAGGTGATTGGGGTGCGGCCTGGGTTCAAGTCGCGGGGGAACTGGATCTCGCTACCTCCCCACAATTCCGCCGGACGCTGAGAGAGGCGCAGCGAGCCGTGCGCCTGGTCGTGCTCGACCTGCGTGAGCTGTGCTTCATCGACAGCTCAGGCACTCACGTCATCCTCGACGCCGCCCAAGACGCTCGGCGGAAGGGAGACCGGCTGCTGATCGTGCGCGGGCCTGCCCAAGTCGACCGAGTGCTCACCCTGACGGAGGTCTGCAAGCGGGTGGTGATCTTCGACCTCGCGCCTGCCGAGCCCGCGCCAGCCTTGCTGCATGTCGTCCCACGGGGACTCGCGGCATGAGTGTCGCCGCGACCCATTGGGCAGACCCGGCGCTGAACAGGGCGATCTCCGACGCGATGATCGAGCTCTACGCAACCTTCTACCAGCACGACCGCACGACCGCCACCACCTACATCAACGACAACATCGTCGTCTGCGTACTCGAGAACATCCTCACCGCCGATGAGGACACGCTGATCGCCGAGGGTGCGCGCGGCGAGGTCGTCGACGGTCGTGTCGCGTTCCAGACCAAAAGCGAAGATGAGTTCACCGCCACGATCGAGCGCCTGACTCACCGGCGTGTGACCGCGTTTCTGAGCGCCAACCAGACCGTGCCCGGAGTGGCGTGCGAGCTGTTCTTCCTCGACGCCGCGCCGCTCACGGCTCACGAGAGGGATGAGGACTGAGCCCGACGGGTAGTACCGCTGAGGTGGCTATGCACGACGACGATCTACTGATGTCGCAGGTGAAGGGCGGAAGTGTCGACGCGTTCGAAGGGCTTTACGACCGCTACAGCGCTCGGGCCTACCGGGTGGCATGGTCGGTCTGCCACAACCAGGGACACGCGGAGGATGCCGTCCAAGAGGTATTTCTCTCCATCTGGAAGAGTCGCATGGCTTACCAGCCCCAGCGCGGTACGGTCGCGGCATGGCTGCTGACGGCGGTTCGCTACCGAGCCATCGACGTCGCCCGCCGCGACCACAAGCACGCCAGCTGGCGAGCCAGTGAGCACACTTTCGCCGTGCACCGGACTCCAGGGGCGCTTGCCGACCAAGTCACGAATCGTGACGAGGCGGAGCGCTTCCGGGCGTTACTGACCCGGCTCCCCGACGCTCAGTGCGAGGTCATCACACTTGCCTTCTACGGAGAGCTCACCCACGCCGAGATCGCCACAGCGCTCGATCTTCCGACCGGCGTCGTCAAGGGCCGGATGCGACTGGGCCTACAGAAGCTCCGCACAAATATCGAAAAGGACGCCGCTTAGGAGGCGGCAAAATAATGCCAGGAGCCAATCCGAACAAAAGGATCGCCATGGATCTACTACTACTCCTCATCATCTCATTGGTCGTTCTCAGCCTGGCCGGGGGCGCCTTCATAAGCCCGCTCGTTTTCCTGCTTCTGATCGTGGTAGCGGTGCTATTCATGGGTCCCTACCGCGGCCGGCGAAGCCGCATCTAGGAGGTAGAGACGATGAACCAGCCACACCAACAAGGCGAGTGGAACGTCGCGGAATGGCACGGGAAGCTGCTGGTCGACTGCAACGGCGAGAATATCGGCAAGCTCCAAGATATCTACGTCGACATCGAGACCGACGAGCCGCAGTTCGCGACCGTCAAGGAGGGCCTGATCGGACGCCACCTAACTTTCGTGCCGCTCGGCGCAGTCAAGGTTGGCCCCGACGAGCTGCAGGTAGCCGTCACCAAGGAACATGTCAAGAACGCACCCAACATCGAACAGCACGGCGAGGAGCTCTCACAGGCCGACGAGTCGGCTCTCTACCACCACTATGAGCTCAACTACACACCCCCAAACACAGAGAGCGGCCGTCGCCTAGCCCGCCGCTGAGGACAGCCTAAATTGCACTATCAAGAGGGTAATGAGATGGAGACGAACATGGAGGCGAGCAGTACAACGGCTCCGCAGGTGAACGTGGGCTCTCGTATCGGGGATGTGCTCAGTGGCGCGGCGTGCGGGACTGTCGGCGCGATGGCCATGACGGGAATGCGAGTGATCACAACCGAGCTAGGGCTGGTCGAGCAGACACCACCCCAAGCGCTCAGCACCCAGCGAGCGCGGGTCCTACTGCGACGGGCGCCACGCAAGCAGCGCCGCGGACTCGTCGAGGCCGCCCACTGGGCCTTCGGCGCAGGTGGCGGCGCGGCATTCGGTGCACTACCCCGCACGATGCGCCGCCATCCTTGGGCAGGACCAGCATACGGTCTGATGGTGTGGTTGGGCTTCGAGCTGGCGATCGCCCCTGCCCTGGACCTCTCCCAGGCTAAGCGGGCGCGCCCTGTCGATCGCATCGCACTGGCCGCCGACCATCTGCTCTACGGCTTGGTGCTATCGGCGACGCGTCGACCCACCCAAAGCTAGATCACCAGACCTACCCACCCCACGCGATGAGCCCTTTGCCCCTACCTCTGCTGTCGAGGCTCCGTCCCGCTCGAAAGGTCCCTCAGTGGGGGTCCGCTTTGGTAGCGGATGGCTTAAGGATCCAGTGTTCAGGAGCAGCCCCACCTCCAACCCCGCGAAGCCCTTAGACTCGGCTGGTGTCAAGCACTCCGAGAATCCGCTGGCTCGAGGAGCCCGAAGAGAAGGACTACCTGGCCGCCCACAGCTTTCTCAGCATGGTGCTCACGCCCTCCTCACTCTCGGAGACCATCGCTATCCTGCGCACCGCCCCTCTCGGCCACTGGGCCGCCAAGGACTTGCTGCGCGCGGCAGGACTGCCGCCCCTGAAGCCAAAGCAGAGCGCTGAGGTCGCCGAGAAGCTCAAGAAGATCAAGAACGGGATCCCTATTTCACCGGTCCTCCTGATCGGTGGGATCAGGGATTACTTGGTCATCGGCGACGGGTATCACCGCGCATCGGCCGCCTACCGGGTCGACGAGGACGCACAGGTGCCCGGCAGATTGCTCTGGTCCAGCTGAGCGCCCAGCCGAGCACCGCAGCACCGGCGAGCTCGATCGCGGGCGGACGACCGGCGGGCATCTTGCGTGCAACGCATGGTGAGTAGAGCGCTTCGCGGATACCGCCCTTGCGTGGCGGCGTCTGTTCGCAGAGGTGCTCGGCATCCTCCTGCTGGTGCCCGCCGGAGCCGGCGCGGCGGTCGTCGGCGCTTCCGCAGTATCCATGCCGTTTCCGGCACTGCGACAATCGTCTCAGATAGGCGGGATTCGGGCGGATTGGGAGGGGTTTAGGTCCGCGAGCCAGCATGGCCTAAACCCGTTAGGTGCGCGTGCTCGCAGCGGAGCTCAGGCGTGGACGAGCGGCTGGATCTCCTCGAGAGCCGGGCCGAGCCGGTCCCGTTCGACTTCGATGTCGTAGCGGTCCTGGAGGTTCAGCCAGAAGCGCTCGCTGGTCCCGAAGTACCGCGCGAGTCGCAGTGCTGTCGGTGCTGATGCGCCGCTTGCCGTGGACGATCTCGTTGATGCGCCGTGGCGGAACGCCGATCGCTACAGCCAAGCGATGCTGGGTGACTTCGAGCGGCTGCTGAACGGCAAACGTTATGCGAGCGCCTGCGGCCGACCGTGAGACCGGCAGTCGACGCGACAAACATCGAACCGACCTTCCGCATACCCGCGGCTCGAAACCCATCCGGCTCAATGGAGCCTACCCGGCTAAGACGTAATCGTCGAGCCCGGGGAGAGGCTTTGCGTCGGACGTTGGTAGCCAGCCGCCGATCTCGAGTTGGCTGGCTCCGGCAGAATGCGGGCGGCACGCACAGTCACCAACTCGGCTCGTCCCGCCCAGGGTCTGGCGCCATCGTGACCGTCATGCCGTTGTGGTACGCGTAGTCCAGCTCGACGTAGAACACGTCGGGCTCGCCAAGCGGCAGTCACGGGCATTGGTTTCGCAGGTACTCTGCTAAGTGGCGCGAATCCGGTCCCGACCCAAGGAGCCCCAATGGCGACCATGAACCTCCCCGATCCGGGCCCACCCCATCTCGAGTTCGAGCGCCCGGCCGATCGTGCCCACTTGGAGCGAACCGCCGCCGCGCTTGTCGCCCGCGGTTTCAAGGCGCAGCTGGTGAACGGAACAGAGCAAGCCAGGCAGCTCGTGCTCAAGGCGATACCGCAAGGTTCAGAGGTTCACATTGCGCTGTCGGAGACGATGCGCACGCTAGGCCTAACCAGCGAGATCGACGAGTCGGGCCGCTACGACTCGGTCCGGTCTCGGCTCAGCGCACTCGACCGCGAGACACAGGGCCGCGAGATGCGGAAGCTCGGAGCTGCACCCGACTACATTGTGGGCAGCGCACACGCGATTACAGATGAGGGCGAGATCATCGTCGGCTCAGGCTCCGGCAGCCAACTCGGCGCGTACGCCTACGCCGGCGGCAACGTGATCCTCGTGGTCGGCCACCAGAAGCTCGTTCGAGACCTCGACGAAGGGCTCCGACGCGTTCGCGAGTACAGCCTGCCGCGAGAGTACCTCCGCATGCAGGACGCAGGCTACCCGGGAAGCCTGCTCGCGAAGACGCTGATCATGCACTACGAACCCTCCGGTCGCATCAGCGTCATTCTCGTACCCGAGACACTCGGCTTCTAGCCCTCCATCCAGCATCCTTTGGGCGACGTCGACACCGGAGCACTGGCGTAGTCGTAGTCGCCCCCCGAGAGCGGGCGCTGAGCGCTCCAGTGGTCCGTCTCGCGGCGGGGAGTTTAGGCCGAGGTCTTTCTGCGCCTCGCCGAGCAGATAGACGGGGAGTTGGCAGCCAAGAACGTGACCGAGCAAGAGGTCTTGGACGATTTCGCTGCCGACGCCAATGTCGTCCTCTCTGCGCTGATCGGCGGCCGCGCTCGCCTCGCGATTGCCTCTTCTCACGGGCCGCAATGCGTAGCAACCGATGTCGTGGCGAGATCGCGGAGCATCTGCCGAAGCTCGCCGCCAAGCGCAGGCTCAACGAGACGCTCCTATTCGCTGCTCTACAGGCGATGCCGATCGACTGGAAGCTGCCAGAGGACTACGAGGATCAGCGCGGCGAGGCGCAGCAACGCATCTCTCATCGCGATCCGGACGACTGGCCAACGGTTGCACTCGCGCTGAAACTCGAGTTGCCCATTTGGTCGCAAGACAAAGACATGGACGACGCTGGGCTGCGTGTCCTCACGACAGGCGAGCCGCTTGACGCCATTCGGGCTGTAGAGCACAACGAGTAGACGCCCAGCGGGCGCGGCCTCTGTGAGTGCAATCAGCTGCTTGCTGACACCTCCCCTTTACGGTTTGAAGCTCTGATAGCCCTCGGTGCGGTGAGCACCACCCGCATATCGGGGCGATGCGATGAGATCGGAGGCGGACATGTCTGCAGGCAGCAGTGGTTCGCAGCAGCGGCGGGTTCGTGTTGAGCCAGGGATCTACCGCGAACGGAGCGGCAAGTACGCCGTTTGTTTCATGCTCAATGGCAAGCCGGCGTTTCGCACCGTCGGCTATGACGTTTGCGCAGCCCGCCGGGAGCGTACGGCTTTCATGGAAGCAGCACGCTGGGGAGCCGTGGCGGCCGCGCCGACGATGCAGTTCGGTCTGATCGCGGGCTGGTGGCTTGAGCGCTATGAGCGGAGGGTCGCCGCCGGCGAGCGACGAGAGCGTAGGCTCGACGACCATCGCTACCAGCTTGAGCAGCACCATCTGCTGCCTACCTTTGGCGACAGGCTGCTACGGGAGATCACAGCGCAGGAGGTCTGGCTGTGATCGACGGTCTGCGTGAGAGCCGCCGCTCAGAGCACTATGCGCTCAAGACGGCCTTTCGCGGAGGCTGTGCCACACCACGACGCATGCGATGGCCGCCAGGATCGCCATCTCGAGGCCCAGCATGTAGTCCACGAACGTCAGCACAGAGATGCTTGAGGGAACGAGGACCTGTCGGATGGGCAGGATCGCGAGAAGCACCGCAGCGACGCCCGCGAGGACCTCCGGCCCCAGCCGCCGTCCTTCTTCCTCGCGGCGCCTAAAAAGCACGATAACGAGCAGGGCCTCGAGCACGAGCGGAATGGCGACAATCAGCATGACGTAAAGCTTCACCCGCACAGGCCTATGGAGTTCAAACAACACTCCTGGGGCCTGGGTCTGGTTCGGTCCTATAAAGCCCGTGCCGGTTGCCGACAGCGCGAATGGCATCAACCCTTGTGCAGTGTAGACACTAACCCCCTCAAAAATGAGTTCTCTACCTTCTGCGAAGTCACCCTGGTGGCGGGAGCGCACTCCTGGGCCGGAGGCGAACTCCAAGATGACGCCAGCGCTATAGGTATCGAAGGGGTATCGCTGCGGGGTCGACCGCACCGGGAGGACGATGTTACCGGGCACATCCACAGGCTCGCCGTCTTGACAAACGCCACGCGGTAGCGTGACGGTCGTGCGATGTGCTTCTCCTTCCGCAATGGGCTGCCAATCAAGCACCATGCTAGGCGGAGCGGAGCCCGACGGGACTTCTACGCAGCCTTCGGAGGTTCCGCTACGTATTTCGCGATATAGCGGAATACGACCGGGGCTGCTGACGAGTTCACTCACAAAGGCCTTCGGCACACAGATACTCGCTTTGAGCGTCGTGGTTTCGGCGCTGTGGTCGTAGGAACGAACGACGACGCTGACGATCGGACGACTGTCGGGGCAGACGGATATCGCGGCGACCCCCTGCGCGATTTCTCCTCCACTTGCAGTTGCGGTCTCGTCCCGCACGGTCAGCGGTGTAAATGCGACGACGCTCGGCGGGTGCGTGGCCGTCGGAAATTCCGATGCAACCAAAAACACGCCAGATCCCACTATCACAAACGCGAGCACGAGGAGCAGCGCTCGAGCCGCGGGCGCAGCTCGGTTTCTAAGTCCCGGCATTGCGCTCTCCCCCCTTCAGCGACATGACCGGAGCGTAACTCCGTTCGAGCCGAGGCGCATCGCGCCCTCACGACCAGGTGGCGCGCTAGGGCGCGGCTCCTGCTTCGCCCTGCGAGGAGCAGCCCAAGCGGTAGCCGATCTTGCTCCCGAGATGGACGAACAGCGGGGTTGAGGCGGCGCGAGCCAAGCAGCAGCGCGCCGCGTTCGGACCTCGAGGTGTGTGGCTCGTCGAGCGACGCCGGCCGAGCGTGGAATGGGCGCGCTCCGGATCGGGTAGGTTCCGATGACCCAACGAATACGAGGAGCGGTTATGGCTGTAGGGATTCGCATCAAGCTCGCCGGGGTGGACGCCGAGCAGTTCGACAAGCTGGAGGCGGCGATCAATCCGCGCGCCGATCACCCCGACGGGCTTATCTTCCACACGTCCGGTCCGATCGACGGGCTTGACTTCTGGGAGTCGCGCTCGCAGTTCGACAGTTTCGCGGCGGGGCGCATTGGCCCCGGGGTTCAAGCCGCAGGGGTCACAGCCGAGCCGGAGATTCACGAATTTCCTGTTCACGAGTACCTGTCGCGGTAGGAGGGCGCATCTGAAAGGCAGCAGCCCGTCTTCTGCTGCCTTTTCAGCCCCCCTTGTCCGGTGAGCCATCCCGGCTTAGACGGAGGGCAGCCAAGGCGGGCTCCCTTCCTTCCGCCGAAACACGCGTATCCGTGATCCACTCCGAGACGCCTGAATTGGACGACCAGCAGGCCCACGGACTGAGGGATTGGCACACGCCCGCTTAGCCGGACGACGCGGAAGCGCTCATCCCGCCGCTCGCTAGTGCTTGTCGTCCAACTCAGGCGTCTCGGTAGCTACGCGGGGCGCCTGCTTTCTGCGCAGAGCAGGTCTGGGCTCGGCGCGGGCGACACGCTCATCGCGACCACAAAGCAGGACTGCCGCGACTCGTCCAGTCCTCGAGCGCGGCCATTGATCGCGGTCGGGAGGCTGCTCCTTGACGCCTCAGGCAGTCACGCCTAGACCTAGATTGCCGGAGACGGCCACCTGACCGAGATCGTCTTCCCTCGGCCTCGTGGCTGCTCTCTGCCGACAGGGGCAACCTCACGTGCCTGCCCGGGACGACCCCTGCAGCGGCAAGACAGACCTGGGCGGGTGCGATCAGACACGCAACGATGTCGCCTCCTCGGCCAGCGCGCGCGTTAGCCCGGCTACTTCAGCCAAGAGGCCCCGAGGGCGGTGCTGAAGATGATCACGACATCAGCCACGCCGAACAGGCCCATCAGGAACTTCCAGGTGCCGTAGATGCTGTGATCGACGTCCTTCCAGACAGAGTCGGCATCTCGCGGCTGGGATGGTTCGAGGCCCGCGTCGGCCGACGCGATCCGGGCCGGCAGCATCTCGGGTCGGGAGTCCGAGACCTCGATCGGGCCGCCCATGTGCGTCGCCAGTCGAAGCTCCTGTGCCAGCCTGGACGCCAGCTCGCCATGGCAGATCTGGTGCGCGCGTTGGTCGTGCATGAGCTGAAAGGAGGCGAACGCGATGCCGATCGACAGAACCGCGGAGATGTACTTGGCGCCATCGGAGTTACCCTGGGTGAGCGCGATCGTAAGCAGGAACGACTGTGCGGTCAGGCTGAGCGCCGGCACCTGCCAAACCATCGTTGCATACGAGCCGAACTGGCCGGCGAAAATCGCGAGCAGACTGAGCTTCTGCTCGTCGGTGGGAAATGATTGCTCGGGCGCGTCGAGACTCGTCACCACGCCGAGTCTACGGTCCCGATCGGATGCTTAGCGACGTTTGACGAGGACCGTCGCGGTGCCGCGCAGCGCGGCTCGTAGCCGATCGCGACGTCCCTGCGTCGAACACATCTCGATCGCGCTGTCGCACTCGGCCGACCGTCTCGCGAGATGCCCCCTTTGCCGCTGACGGGGCCACGTAGGACGCGGCCGCGAGGCGGCTGCTCGTCGCGGAAGACGGTCACGCCACCGGGCGCGTCCACGCGGCCAGATCGGTACTCCACGTCAAGGACTGCGCGTGGCTACTCTCGGACACAGCGGTCACGAAGCCACATCAGCTTCCGATGCCCGCGCGCATGAATGCGGGTCTCATCTCGTGCGGCGCTTCGCACCCGCTCCTCGCCAATCGCGAGACCGCCGGAGCTTAGGCTGACGGCATAAGTCAGCGCATGTAACTTGTCGCGGATGGTCAATACGGCGACTGCGCCACGGCGTCTGTGGTTCCGAGATTCTCACTTTCCGATGAGTTCGCTCGATCTCGCTGGTTCGATCGTAGGCTTGATCGCAACCACCGCTGGTCTCATCTTGCTATTGCTGGGTACATCAGATGTCGCCGGCTCTGCGCTGATCGGTTTGGGAGTAGGGCTCGTCCCGGTGGCTGTATACACCGCCTATGAAAGACGCGATCAGGATGCGCAATATCAAGCCCAAGCTGACCGACTTGTCCTACTAGATTTTGTAGTCGAACCGCCCCGCATGGCGCAGGTCGTAAATGCCGCAGACATGGGAAAGAGCATGTTCGCGCAATCCGGGCCCAACGTTTCTCAGGCTCAGATGGATGAATACACGAAGCAGATGAGGCTATACGCCCTCGCGTTGGGAGGTTCCGTGCCAACAGTCCTCGAAAGCATGTTGAACGAGGGACTCTGGCCTCGCTGTCTCTTCAAGGCGGACGGATCGCCGGCCGAGGATCAGAACCACACTGCGGCGAGCAAGATCGAGGATGCCATTACCGCCTCGGTCGACTACGTAGTGTCGCGAGCTTTCCGCGTCGGTTGGCAGGTGCAGTTCGCATTGAGTCTAGCCTCGGTCAGGAAGCATGATCAGTCCGCTCGCATGCAATCACTGACGGAGGTCATCTTTGACACTAAAATTGCCGATTACCTGCAAGTTGTGGGTCGAGGCTCCGAGTTGGGACGAAGGGTCTGTGTGCTACCACCGAAGTAATCCACAGTGCCCGCATTGGCCGTGTCGAGATTGATGATTTCATCAGCTTTTTGATGTTTCTCCATGGGTTCACGGCTAGCCTCTCGCGGGCGTATCCATGGGATCCTCGGTACGCAGCCGCGATCGTGCGGGCCGACGAGTTGCTCGACCAGATCCGTAATCCGGTGTCGTCTCCGGAAACGAGTGCGGCTTTTACGGACCTCGCCAGCGTGTTCGCCACTTGACGCGGAAACCGGAACCGCTGACCCATTCAACGCTAGCCGTCGACGCCGCTACCGGATACACCACCCGAGGCTCCGCTGGGTGTTGGCAGCCCAGGTGCCGCAGGTGTTTCGCCGCCTGCTATCCCTCGGAAGCGTACGCAGCGTGGCCACCGATATCGCTGTCCGCTCCCGACTGCAGTGCTGTTTTCACGGCGACGGTCTCCCTCCCCTCGTGACCGACAACTCGTCTCACCAACCCTCTCCCCGCTGCGCAGGTCCTCAAGCGAAACGGCCACCATGATCGGGGCTAACCTGCCCTCGCGTCGCTGCTGCTCCGGGACACACCGGACACGAACCTGTCCCCGCGTCCGATGCAGCGCGAGCACAAACGCGGGTCTCGGTCCGGCACGTCGCGCCTGCCCTCGCGGCTGAGCGAGCGTCTGAACCTGTTCCTCGCTGACGCTCGCTGCAGACGATAAGCAGTCGTGGAAGCCGCCGTGGTTGCCTTGTGGTCGTGGGGCATAGTGGCCTCAACCCACATCCTCCGCCCCCGATAGCGTCCCACTGATACGCGCGGGCATGTTCACGGCAGGACGCCAAGGACGACCAGGGTCGTGGTCCTTCCCCGCCCAACCACTATCGGCATGTCAACAGACTGCGATCCCGTCGGCTACTTGAGCAAAACTTGAGCATGCGCTCAAGTATCGGTCGCGTGTAGCGGCTCACGGGCGCGCAGAAAACCGCTTATTTGCAGGCACTTATCGCATGGAGCCAGCCGGGATCGAACCGGCGACCTCCTGCTTGCAAAGCAGGGGCGGCCATGCTGGAGCCAGTAGATACGGGGGTTTTGGGTCGCCCGAAACGGCGTTATGAGTGGCAAAACTGGCCCATGCGGTACTCAAAACGGTACTCGCGGCCGTGTGGTACTCACAGTGGTACTCTGTGTGAAAATGACGGGAGAAGGTAAGCAAAATGGCAGTGATCCAACCGGCGCCCTCGTAGTTGCGGGCCGCGCGGACAGTCCCGCATACGAGGCCAAGTGGCGACGCGCAGGACGACAGGTGAAGCGCCGCATAGGACCTGCGTGGCTCGAGCGAGCAGCGGACGACAGCGGGTGGGTCATGCGCCGCGGGCGAGTGCCGGAGGGCTACTTCGACGAGAAGCGCGCGACGGTGCGCATGGCTGAGTTGATCGCCGAGCACGACCTCGAGGAGCGCGCGATCGAGGTCGGCGAGCGCGAGCGCCGCGAGCGTGGCGTCACATTCCGCGAGCTGTCGGCGGAGTGGCTGGAGCACCTGCAGCACGAGCGCGGCGCCAAGCCGTCCACCTTGAGCGACTACCGCTACATGCTCGCCGAGCCCGGAGCGCCACACCGCCGCGGCAAAGGCAAGAGCCCCGGCATCCTTATGGCCGCGTTCGGCGACCGCCCCGCAGCGAGGATCACCACGCGGGAGGTGTCGACGTTCCTGCGCAAGCTGGACACCGAGGGCGTGTCGCCCCGCTCGGTCAACAAGAACCGTCAGGTGCTCTCTGCGGTCTTCGGCTACGCCTGCCGCGTTGATACCCACAGCCTGCCGTCGAATCCAGTGGCCGGCACTACCAAGCGCCGTGAACCGCCGGCAGCCGTGCTGGATTTCTACGAGCCGGAGGAGGTCGAGATGATCGCCTCCGCAGCCGCCGATGGGTCACACCGTGGCTCACAGCCGGCCAACCTGAGCGCCGAGGAGATCACGTGGCGCGCACGCGAGGACGCACAGGACGGCGAGCTGTTCCGTCTCGCCGCCTACACCGGCCTGCGCCTCGGCGAGCTGATCGCGCTTCGCTGGGAGGACATCGACTTCGACACGCGGCGCATGGTCGTCCACCGCGCCGTCTCCGCCGGCGTCGAGGGACCGACCAAGAGCTGGCAGGCACGCTTCCTCCCACTCGCGGACCCCGCCGCCGAAGCGCTCGAACGCCTACAGGCACGCGGCGACTACACCTCACGCGAGGACTACATCTTCTGCTCGCGCCTCGGCCGACCCCTCGACCCCTCCGCCGTGCGCCGCCGCTTCAAGGCTGCGCGCGACGCCGCCGGCCTGCGCCCGCTGCGCTTCCACGCGCTGCGTCACGCCGCCGGGAGCCTCATCGCCCGGCACGCCGACGCGCGCTTCGTACAGGAGTTCCTTGGGCACTCACGAATCACGACCACCGAGCGCTACATGCATGCCAAGGCACGGCCCGAGGATCTCGAACGGGTCAACCTGGCGTTCGCGCCCAAGCCGACCGCCAGTCGGCCATCTCCGACGCCGGGATAAACTGTGTTGCTGGAGATGAACACGATGCCACAGCCTGCCGCCAACCACGACCTGATCGAGCAAGCGAACTCGCTGTTTTGGCATCCGCTGCCGCTTGAGGAGTTGATGGCTGACGTCGCGCCGCTTGACCCCAGCGAGCACTTCGACATCCCCGACCTGACAGAAGAGGAATGGGAGACGTTCGCCGCGGCGCTGGAGCAGTGACTGGGACAGTCCTGGTCGACACGAACGTCTTCACCGCCCGTTTGCGCGAGCGTTCACCGCTCGCCACCCAGTACGCGAAGCACCTCTTCGGACAGCGCATCGCCCTCGCCCCGCAGACCGTCGCCGAGGCGCGGTATGGGGCGCTGAAGGCAACGTGGGGTCCCGCTCGCACGGAACAACTCGCAAGGCTCATCGGACGAGCTCGCATCCTCCCCATCGACATCGACACCATCGAGACCGTCGCCGAGCTTCGCAATCAGTGTCGGATGATCGGTCACCCGCTCCACCAGAGCAACCACAACGCTGACCTCTGGATCGCGGCCACCGCGATCCGCTGGTCTATCGCGCTCGTCGCTCACGACGCGGTCTTCAGTGACTGTCCCCGTATCCGCCTGGTGACCGAGCTCGACGCCTGACGAGCTTGGCCGACGAGCGAGCACACAGGTAGACGACTGATTAGTCGTCCCTGTAGAGCAGCGCTGCGGTCTCGGCTGCTAGGGAACCACGCCGGATTACTCGCTTCTTCTCGACAGCAAATACGTCGTCGACACGTACGGGAGAGTCCGAAAGCCCCAGCGATCGAAGCCCGAACTCGTTGACGATGTTGACCAGCACCCTCAGGCCATCCGACAATTTGTCGATATCTCTCGCGTTTAGAGCTTCAATCTTCTCATGACCCTCGCGGCGTACTGGCCGTATTCGTATGAGGACAGCATCGGGTTCGTGAGCATCGACCTCCTTGTCTGGGAGATGCCACCAGTCACCATGTGCGATGTCGTTGCGTTTCTCGATGACCTCTTGACCTCTGCGCGCAGCGCGGCGGCGATTTTTTGCTCGCTTGCTGTCGGGTCGCCCGTGATCCTGCACATACCAAAGAAGGCGTCGGTAATGTAGCTGGCTGTTGCCTCGCCAAGCACCACTTCGCCGAGCGGTATCTCCTTGGAGTTCGTGAGTCGAACCGCCATGATGCGGCGCATGCGGTGGATGAGCTGCGAGAACTCAACGACGTAGCGACCAATTGCCCGAAAAGCTTCATCGTTCCTTCGCCTCTGGTCTTCAGTTGCGGTCACGGGAGGAACCTACCGCGCCGCTATCGGCCGGGGCATGACAGATGAGTGCCCGGATAAAGGCGACGACCGGCTGGTGATCCCGAGGTCGCGCTAGCGGCGCTGTTGTCTAGCGCTACGGCGTTTCGATCACGGCGAACACGTCGGCGAGCGATCCGAGCCCGTGCCGTAGCTTCATCAGCGTCTCGAACCTCGGTTCGCATAGTCCGCGCTCGATCCGCGAGATATGCGTCCGATGCAGGCCGGACGCGGCGCTGAGGTCCACCTGCGACATGCCTGCCGTTCGCGGACCGTTCGGAGGGCCGCGCCGAACTTGGCGAGCTTCTGTTGCTCGGTTGCGTCTCGCATCATGGCGCGAGCCTGTAGCCGACGCCCCACACGGACACGACCCATCCGACCGCGCCTGCGGCTGCGAGCGCGCGTCGCACGCGGGAGGCGTGCGCATCTACGGTGCGCGTCACGCCGTCCGAGCGATAGCCCCAAACGTCGCGCAGGAGTTCGTGGCGTGTCCAGACGCGCTCAGGGTCGGCAGCGAGGAACGCCAACAGCGCGTACTCGCGCCTGCGCAGCTCGACGCGCACCGGCCCGTACATGACGACGCGCGAGCGGGTATCGATCGTCAGCTCGTCGTAGCGCAGGACACCGGAGCCCGCGAGCACGCCCAGACGCGGGCGGCCGAACCCCGCGCCGTCGGATATGCGGTCGTGTACGACAAGCTCCCCCGTGAGCAAGGCGGGGTCGCTGACGACGCGCACGTCGTGGCCGTAGATGGCTAGGGCCAGGGGCAAAGCTCGCGGGATATTCTCCGGCTGCATCAGGACTCAACCTCCTGTTGCCACGCCCCCGGCCGTTGACGCGGCGCGGGGGCACTTTGGTTGCTCGCCGAAAAGACTACCGCTCAATGCCTACGTCTCAATACGTGGGTATCTAAAGCATGGTGCTGACGCCCACGACGTGAGAGGGTCGAGCGGTGCCGCGTAGCGCCAACCCAGACCCGAAGCTCGGAGCGGCGCTCAAACGTCTACGCGAGGATCACGGACTCTCTCAGGAGCATGTGGCATGGCACGCAAGCATCTCGGTATCGACGCTGGCGAAGATCGAACATGCGCAGACCGCGCCCCATTGGGACAGCGTGATGCGCATCCTCGCCGCGCTCGACGTGACGCTCGCCGAGCTGGCGGCGGCGCTCGACTCCGACGCCGATTGAGGGCGCTACCATCGACCTCTAGCGAGGCCCGACGCGCCCGCCCTCCCAATACCTAGGTCCCCGCCATGCGCGGTGCTGGCCGCCGACATAACCGGCGTGGGGTTAGGGGCCGTCGGGCGACTCGCGGTTGGGTTTGTCGCGGATAGCATCGCCGCTTCGCCCCGCACGGGCATGGCCCTCTCGGCAGCTCACGCCGCCGACCTGTCCCCCGGCCGGCTTCGCACCGCCGCCTCGATCTCGTCGCGTAGGAAGATCCAGCGCCGGCCGAGCTTATGTCCGGGGAGCAGCCCGCGCCGCGCGTATTCGAGCACCGTCGAGATCGGTAGGTGCAGCAACTCGGCGACATCGCGGCCGTCGAGAACGTCCTCGCGGGTAAGCCGAGGACGGGTCGAGATGCGTGTGGGGATCGTGCTCATCGACTCTGGGCAGGGGTGTGCAGCCTGTGGGTAAATGACCCCAAACCCCGCGGACCGGCCAACGAATTCACGAACGCCGGCCCGCCCGAGCGACAGCCCCGCCCTCCTCCTGCTTCAAAACCCTTCGACAGCGCCCGATCCGCCTCCCGGTCGCGCAGCAATCGCCGCCAGCAACGGCCCCCAACCTGCGACACCGACGCTCCCGACACACCCGCTGGTCGCCTCGCTCCCCTCTAGCACAGACAACATGCACGGCTGTGCCGTGGCACAGCGAGCGCTGTGCGAAATCTCATGGCCGGTTTGGCCCGCTGAGGGTCATCACCCATGTGATGACCGCAGCGAGCATAGGTGCGTCCCGAGGCGGCGGGTACGCACGCTACCTGGAGAGCAAGACCGTTGAGCCCGAGCGCGGGGATTATTACCTGACCCCCGACGGCGAGATAACCCAAGCCCCCGGCCGCTGGCTGGCCGACGCCGAGACCCTGGAAAGGCTCGGAGTTCACCCCAGCGAGCCGGTCGACGGCGCGGACTTCATCGCGCTGATGGAGGGCCGCCACCCAGGCACCGGCCGGTGGCTACGCCCGGAGGGCGCCGGCGGCGGACGGGGCGGCGGAATCGACGTGACGTTCAGCGCCCCGAAGTCCGTCTCAACGGTGTGGGCGCTCGGCGACCCGTGGCAGCGCGCGCAGATCGAGCAAGCCCACGCCAACGCAGTCGAGCAGACGATCCTCTATCTGCGAGAACAGGTTCCTGTCGTGCGCCGACGGTACAACGGCCAGGTCGTGGAAGAGCACGCCAGAGACGTGATCGCAACCGAGTACCGGCACACCACCGCCCGCGGCGTCTCCGGCGCCCAAGCACCAGACCCGCAGCTGCACAGCCATGTCGTCATCACCGCTGCCGTCCGCGACGACGAGAGGATCGTTGCCGTCGCCTCGCGGCCGATCTTCCGCAACGCGCGGGAGCTCGGCGCGTTCTACCGCTCCGCGCTCGCCGACGAGCTCGTGCGTGAGGGCTACGCGATCGAGCACGGAACCGGCAAGGACGGCCGGTACTTCGAGATCGCCGGTGTCCCCCGCGAGCTGTGCGAGACGTTCTCCGGCCGCTCCCGTGAGGTCGCGCGCGCGGCGGAGCGCTTCCGTGCGCGCTACGGCCGGGCTCCCGAACGCGGCGAGCTTCGTAACCTCGCGCTCGAGAACCGCCGGGCGAAGGTGCTGACCACGCGCTCTGACCTGCAACGGGTGTGGACGCAGACCGCTCGCGATCACGGATTCGGTCCCGATGAGGCCGTGCGGTTGATCGGCGCATCTGAGCGCCCGAAGGCCGAGCGCGCGATCGAGGATCGTGTCGAGGCGAAGCTGACCGAACAGCACGCCGTGTTCGAGGGACGTGACCTGCGCGCGGTCGTGTTGGAGCAGGCAGCCGGCGAGATGGCACCCGACGAAGCGCTCGCCGTGGCGCGGGAGATGGTCCGCGACCGTCGCGTGCTGACCTTGGAGGGCGGTCGGATGACCACCCTGGCGGTGCGTGCCCAGGAGCAGGCGATCGAACGCCGCGCCACACAGCTCGCCCAGCCCGCAGGCCGCGACGTCAGCGACGCTGCACGCGAGAACGCCTCCCGTGAGGTCGCCGAGCGCATCGGCGGATCACTCAGCCCCGAGCAGCACCACGCGCTCGAAGTCCTCACCGGTACAGAGCGCGCCGCCGTTCTCGTTGGCCCCGCCGGGACCGGCAAGGGGGTCGTGATTGACGCCGCCGCCCGTGCAGAGCAGGCCGCCGGGCGAGAGACGATCGGCGTCGCCGTGTCGGGCTCCACCGCCGAGCGGCTCGGCGCCGACAGCCCCGCGCTCGCCGGACAGACACTCACCCTCGACTCACTGGTCGCCCGCGCGAACACGGGCGCCGTCCACGTCGGCAGTGACACGACAGTCATCCTGGACGAGGCGGGCATGGTCGACCACAAGCGCCTCGACGCGCTGACCGGGCTCGTCGAGCGCTCCGGGGCAAAGCTGATCGCCGTCGGCGACGGCAAGCAGCTCCCCTCGATCGGCCCCGGCGGCATGTTCGACCGGATCGCCGAGCACGCACCCACCGCCGAACTCACAGACATACACCGCACCAAGGACCCAGCCGACCAGCGCGCATGGCAAGCACTACGCGCGTGCGAACCCGAGCGCGCGATGGCGCACTACGCCTCACGCGGCCAACTGCACCTCTCCGACACACGCGACCAGGCAGCAGAGCAAGCCGTACAAACATGGGCCACGCTCACTGAGGCACACGGCATCCGCGAGGTTGCGCTTATCGCCGACGCTGCGAACACGGAGATCGACCGGCTCAACGCCCGCGCACAACACCTACGCGCACAGCGCGGCGAACTCGGAAACCACGAGATCTCGCTGCCCGGCGTCCACTACGGACTGCGCGAAGGCGACCTGATCGCGTTCACCGCGCAGCACCGCCCCCGCGGGCAGCCGCGGGTCGAGAACGGCACCCGCGGCCAAGTAGGCGCCATCCACGAGCGAGGCTTGACGGTCACGCTCGACGGGTCACAGCGCAAAATCCAACTCGCCGGCGAGCACCTCGACTCGCTGAGGTTGGCCTACGCGCAACACGTCTACCGCCAGCAGGGCGCAACCGTCGAGCGCTCCGTCGTGCTCACTGGCGGCTGGCAGACCAGCAAGGAGACCGCCTATGTCGAGGCGACCCGCGCGCGCCACAGAACCGACTGGTTCATCGCACGCGACGACCTCGGCGACGAAGGACAAGACGTCGGACGGATCATGCGTCTCTCCCGGAAAATGACCAACAGCCGCGCTCAAACACCATCGCTCGCGCACCCGGAGCACCTCAACCCCGGCTGGGCGCCGAGCCGCAACCCTCTACGACTCCGCTCCGCTCTATCGCCGACACGCTGGTTGACCCGCACACCCAGCCGCGATAGGCCCGATCGCAGTGCGGACCGCGGACGGTGAACGATCCCCCGATAAGCGATGCCCCACCTACAGCAGCCGGACGCGGAGAGGTCGGTCATCCGACCGTCATACCGGATCGTCAGCTGGGAACACCGCACCGATCTGGAACCTGTATCTCGCCATGAGAACGGTATATCGCCGGTGGGCCGAAGGACGCTTAGACCTTCTCACGATGACGTACCTTGAAATCTGAGGCGACCATGCGGCTCAGCGGGCCGGAGTCGATGAAACCGCCGCAGAGCCCTTCGGGAAACTGGCCTTGAGCCACGAGACGACTGCGGCCGGCGTGGCATATCCGTGATGCTTCAGGATGTCTGCGATATCACGACCACAGATGACGACAATCGGCTGCAGGTCACCGCGGATCTCCTCGTACGCCTGCTTGCCGAGGTATCCGGTGGTAACGAAAACGCCAAACTCGCGATGTCGCAGTCTTGAGATGAGCCGGCTGGTCTCCTTGACTCCTGCCGGGTTATCAGGTGCGTAGAGCTTTGCCTCGAGCGACCACTCAAGGCGGATGCGGTCCGCCGTTGGCCCTAGGTGGTACCACCCGTACGCGTCGCGGCCGCCGTCTGCCGATCGGCGCGTGGCGATGAAGGAGACCGACTCCTTTGCTTGCATGCTCCACAGCTCGATTGCGCAAGCCTCAAAAGCATACGGATCATCGACGAAGTACTCGTAGATGGCCGCCACCAGTGCCGCGTCGGCCTGGCTCTCGGGCTGCTGCTGCACCTTACTCCTGTGCTGGATGGTACGCGGGGACTCAAGCGGGGTGTAGTTACCGGTCTGCACCCACTTGCGATAGGGGTCGGGGCACTCGGGCCCTATCAGCTCTCCGACGGCGAGTTCTTCAAGCCACGCGCGCGGCACGGTCCCAACGTCGAGGATCGTGAACCTCGCTCGGTAGTTCTGGAAGCGCTCTCCTCGAGACGTCCGCCAGACCGCCACGAGGTCATCGGCCGGCTGGAGGTCCGGCGCACCCGGCACCGCGAGCCCAAGGAACCGCACATCGCGTCCCAGCGCTGGGTTCGCCTTGTTGAACAGCAGAAAGGGCGGGATCTTGTCGCGTGCGGAGGGAACTCCGTGTAGGCGATGAAAGCAGCTACGGAGAATCGAGTTGCCGCCCCGACTTGTGTCGTGCAGCTCCTTGCCAGGTTCACGGTTGTCCCCGTAGTAGGTGAACCGTCCTGTCTCGCGGTCGAGGGTGTCCGGCCAGTCCCGGTCCGCGCCGCTCGTGTATAGGACCACCACGCGCAGGTCCCCGTCTTTGATCGACCCGGCATAGCGGAAGCCGCCCTGATTGCCGACCGGCACGAGCTTGCCCAGCGGGTCGTCGGCGACAGTGCCAGCCGTCCCTCCCTCGTAGATCGCTTCGACCCGAAGGTCCGCGACGGCGAGCTTATCGAACGCGATGATCTCTGGCACGCGCCGACGAGTATCGCCTAAGGGCCCGCGGGTACGCAACCCCGCCGACGCTGTACGCAGAGCGCGGATCATGCCGCGGTCGAGCGAGTCTTAGCTCACGCCGTCGAAAAAGCCGAGGCTACGGTCCTCGAACGTGCCGACCACTAGGCCTCGATCCAGGAAGCGGTTGAACTCCTCGCAGGCCGTCTCTGGCACGAGCGAGCAGTTGTGGCACGCCGCGAGATTGCAAGAGTCCGGACCTTGCCCCCATTGCGACGCCTCCATGCAGACTGGATCGGCCGAGCACCACAGGGCGCCTCGAAGGGCTGTCAGCATCGCCGGCTCCAGGTAGCCGTGCTTGCCCATGCGGACAAGGCCGCCCATGGTTCCCTCCGCATCGCCGGCCGCAGTGTATACGAGGACTCCCGCCATCGGAGCAGCGTCCGCGGCCGACACGTACAGCCGCTCACGAAGCGCAGCTGTGCTGTATCCGCACTCGAAGGTGAGCTGATTGATCAGCAGATGAGAGAGCGTGTGAAGCAGCAGGAACCTCGGCGTGATGTTCCGTTCGCGCAGCTGCCGTCCATCGCGAGTCGAACCGTATAGCTGCTCGACTCGCGCGGCCCGTTCCAGGACAGCGGGCCTCGCCTCCCACTCCGCGAGCAAGTCGCCGTTGAGCTCAATAAAGATCCCCTCCCCGAACACCTTGTATGCGGGGAGCCATCGCTCGCGCCACTCCGGAACTCGGCGCCACAGCTGCTCTAGCCGCCCCTCCTCGGTGACGGGCCGTTCGGGAAAGATCCGGTTGAAACCGGTCAGGACGCGCGTCTCGCGCAGCCGCTGTACGAGCATGATGCGCGCAACGTACGGGCAGATGGCCTCGGCGTAATCACTCAGACGGCCCGCGTTGACCGAAAGCTGCTCCTCGGAACGGGGCATCTGGAGTGCCTCATGCTCCTGCCGGCGGAACGCTACCTCAGCCGATTCGCCGGGGAGTAGCTCAGGGTCCGCCTCCTCTGGGAGCTCCTCCGCCATCGCGCGGACGGCTTCCTCGAGCTGGTCGTCGGTATACGGCGCAAGAAGCTCCCGGCTTGCCTCGCGAAGAGTCGCCGCGCTCGGCGGCTGCCCGATCTGGGCCGACATCGAGACGATCGTTGACACCGGAGGAACCTCCAGAGCCGACCGCAGCTCCTCTGGGACGGTCTCGGTGGTACGCGGAAGGTAGATCGCGCTCGCGACACGCCCGAAGTAGACGTTCGACGCTGACCTCAGCGATCCGCGCAGCGCCCTCGCGCAGGACGTTGGCTCCTCGGTTCCGTGCTGGGGAGATACCCCGCGGCAGAGGTATTCGTTGCCGGGCTCTAGCGCGCTGGTGAGATAGGTCGATCCATCGGGGTTTGCTTCAACGATGCCGCCGAGCGTGCGCGGCTTTACACCGCACGCACATTCCACAACCTGATTTGAAAGCGTCGCCCCGCCAGTCGACTTGAGAGTCATCGGCTGAGTGCATGTCGGCGTGGCGCTGCGGTGAATCCACTCGCGCCAGGGGAAGTCCTGAAGGTGGCCGTCTTCGCACATCGCCACGAAAGGCACCTGTGCGAGGTATGCACGCTTCCCTTCGGCTTCGCAGTATTTGCAGCGAACGCGCCCCTTTGTGACCAGCTGCAAGTCGTCCAGCCGGTTGCATCGCCAGCAGAAATGCCACAGCGGGAACCGCAGAAACGGAACCGTCAGACCCGTGTTCGGCACCTGCTGGCCTTTCTGAGGGATGCGGAAGTCCGGCGGTTCCCGGAAGTGGTTGACGTGGAGCAGCCTCTCCAGGCGCCACTCCTCAACACGAAACTCGCTGATATCGAGGTCGCGCGAGTCGCCGTCACCGTCCTCGCGCTCGTACCAGTGATCGAGTCCTGCAGCGAGCATCGAAGTTCCGTTCGGCACCGTCACCATGGACCCCACGCCGAACGGCGCGATGAGGTGGCCCCTCTTCACCGGACCCTTAGACATCATCATCCTCGTGGAGGTAGCTCGTTGTGATTTCCGCGACGCAGTCGGCGTCGACGTTGCGGAGGGATTGCGGAACCGGCCACGAGAGGCGCGCGGCGGCCCGGGTGACGTAGCTGCCTGCCGGCCTTATAAGCGGCACCTCTCCATCTCCCGCGCGGCTCCACTCGATCCTCCGCCACCGCTGCCACTGCCGGTGACGAGATGAGAACACGTCTTCAAGGTTCTCCAGCTCGGCCGGATCGACTATGCGCACGCGAGCGCTAAGCAGCTCCTCGGCCGCGTTGATGAGATCCTCCGGCACCGGCATCGGGGCGGCGTCTTCCTCGCCAAACTGGCGGACGTATGCGACCAGGACCGCATGCAGCGCACGGTCGAGTGCCGGCGGCGAGAACGGCGTCACGCTCGTGGGCTCGACCTGAGCGTAGAGGCGCTCGTGATACGTGCGGAACTTCTCGAAATGCGAGCGGTCGCGCGGCTTCGACGCGCTGTAGATCGTCGCGACCAGGCCAGGGCGCTCGCGCCATTTGCGCCCGATACGGCCGGTAACCTGGATGTACTGCGAGGTCGTCTTTGGCTGCCCGACAACACACATCAGGGATAGCCGGTCGATGTCGATGCCCACCTCGACGATGTTCGATGCAAGGCAAATGTCGACCGCGCGACCCGTGCCCTCCGTCCGGATCTCGAGCTCTTCCATGGCCTTCGGAATCTCGTCATTTCTGAGCCGGCCAGTCAGCTCAAGAACATTCCAGAGGCGGCGAACATCCTGCGGCCTGAGGCCGAGCCGGTTCCTCAGCACCTTGAGGTAGTCAGGGATGTCCGACTGGAGCAACGACAGCGATGTTCCTAGCTCGCGCAGGCTGTTAAAGAACACGGCGAGCGTCCACCAGGGATCCTGCTCGTCCCTTGCAAACGAAACCGGCGCTTGGAGTAGCGCAGCGAACGTTCGCACCTGGGCGGTCTGCAGTGATCCTAGTCCCGGCCCGTGGACACCAATGTAGAGACGCCCAGGCGTCAGGCTGCCATCTGGTTCCCGCGCGTAGCGGGCAAAAAACGAGTCCTCAGCATCCAGCCCGTGCGGAGGGAACAGGGCCGCGTCGGTCCTGGCGTACAGGCCGCGGATCTGCTGCTCTGAACGGCGGATCGTTGCCGTGGAGGTCACCACCTTCGGGCGGCAGTCACGTCCGTTGCGCCGGTCCGTACAGAGCTCCTCGATCACGGGCTCGTACAGTCCCGCCATCGACCCGAGCGGTCCGGAGATCAGATGGAGCTCGTCTTGGATAACAAGGTTCGGCGGGGACGCTCGCCTGCTCCCATCGGACCCGATCCCGAACAAGGCACGCGCCTGGGGTCGCCACGCGAGCATCGCGAACTTGTCGATCGTCCCGATGACCAGCGTCGGCGGGTCCTCGTAGATGTCCTCATCAACGATGAGGATCGGAAGGCCATCGCGAAACTCGCAGTCATCATCCGGGCAGTAGAGGACGACGGTCCGGTCCCGTTCTTCGTAGCCCGCGATGCGAGGGGCGTTGCGTTGCTTCTTTCCGACGCTCTTGATCTCTCCCATCTGCGCAGCACACCAAGGGCACCGCAAGACGACGAACTTGTTCTCCGCATAGCTCTCTCCGCGCTGCAGCTTGCGCAGCGACGCGCGCGCATCGACCCGATCGTTCGGCGTCACCGCACCGCCGACCCAGATTCCGATTGTGAAGCGGACATCGCCGAGATCGTCTGCCTCCAGACGCAGCTGCTCCATAGCGCAGACAAGCGCACCGGCCCGTTGGAACTGCTGCGCCGTAAGTAGCCGCAGTGTGTAGCGCATCAGGACATCCACTCCTGCGTCACCGGGGTCAGTGAGACGCCGGTAGAACATCGAGAACGCGGCAAGGCACAGGTACGCTTCCGTCTTGCCGCCGCCGGTCGGGAAGAAGATGAGCTCGACCGTATCTCGCTCGGGCGACTCCGCCGATGCGGTCGATGCGAGCGCCATGAGGACAAAGGCGATCTGAAACGGTCGCCAGTCGCCCCGGTCCTTGACGTCCCGCCAGTCCGGCACGACGAGCGGCTCCACGATCTCGATGCGCCGCGAGTCGCCGTTGTAGCGCGTCTCTCGCGGGTTCCTCCGGAGCGTCCGGAGCTGCTGAAGAAGCATCGCGCGGTTCGCGAGCTCGAAGGCGCGGCGGATCTTTACATCGGTTCGCACGAGCTCGAGACCGGATCGCATACGCGACAGCACCCGCTCGACGAGGACGAGGTGGCATCCTGCAGCGGCCTGGAACTCAGTGTCCAGCTCGGCTGCCCGCGCGCGCTCGCGCTCGATCCAACTGGCGTAGTGCACGAGTAGAGAATCGATGCTCGCGAGACCGTCGTCGCCGTCCACGATGCCTGCGAGCGGAGCAATCGGGACGGTGATGGGTTTACCCTCATCGTCGACGATGTCCGGCGTTGTGCTGGGGGCTTCGTAGGAGGGGAGGCATTCGGCGGCGACCTCGGCTGCGCGGTCGGTGCTCTCCCCTGACCACCCCGCCGCGCATCCGTGACCAACCGCGAAGGTGCGCAGGCTCCGGTAGAGCAGCGCCAGCGACGCTTCCTCCGCATCCCCGCTGCCGCTGCGCCCCTCGTCGTACGGAAGGATGTAGCCCCCGTCACCCTCAACCGTTGCCGTAAATCGAACCTGGAACATGCAGCTGACATCCACTGGCTGCGCCGCTTTTGTTCGGTTCACGAGTGAGACAGTCACCAGCGACCTGCCGTCGCCCCGCGGCCGCGCAAACGCCGTGACTTTCACATCAAGCCCGTCGACGTTGCTCGCCGTCTGCTCTGCCGGCGCAACGGTGCGCTCCTCCCCCGTTGCCAGATCCACTCCTGCGAAGTGCGCTTCGATGCTCAGTGCGCTCCGCAGCCACCACCTGCGTGTCTCGGTCTCGCCGGTCGGCTCGGAGCCTTCCGTTCCGGGCTTGCCGGACCTGATCGTGATCTCCTTCTCGCGGTAGCGGCCACCCTGAACGGCTACGGCAAGGCGCGATCCCTCTGGCAGGTTGCATAGGAAGCTCAGTCCCATCGCGCTCGGCCGGTACGAGTTCGCGGTCGACAGATCAAAGTCGCCCTCATCCGGATCTCCTGCACGCTGCCGCTCGGCGATGCGCTCGATCGCCTCTGCCGCACGCTCTGCGAGGATCTCCTGCCCGTCAGTTTCGGCGACCTCTTCGATCGCGTCTGGCTCCTCCTCTGCCTCGCTCTCAGCACCTGGGTCTGACTCCGCCGATGTCATTGGCGGGTAGAGCACCCCGATCCCGTACCGCTTGATCGGGCGGTCTCGTTGAAGGATCTCGTCCTCCGATCCTGCCTGGCGCCAAGGTCCGTACGCCGACTCGCGGTCCGGAAATGCGATGGTTCCGGTGCAGTCGATCAGGGCTCCCCGGGGGCACGGCCCAACGAGCTCCTCTCTAAGCGCGGTAGCGACGGTCTTCCTGCCTGCGATGAAGTCAGGCATTTCCGCCCTCGCCCGCTGGGGGGCTCGCCAGCAGCCGGGCCATCGACGCTCGAGCGGACTCCGGCAGCAACAGGATGAGTCGCTCGGTCGGCCGTGTCACGGCGACATAGAACAGCGCCTCGGCGGCTGCCCCGGAGACATCGGCTACATCAGTCACGATCACTACGGGCGCCTCCATTCCCTTGAATGCGTGGATAGTGCCGTACCGGACGTGGCCCCCGTCGCCCGGGTCGCTCAGGGTACGGAGGTGGTCGCTCCACGGTTTCGCGGTCACGCGATCCGCTGAACAGCCCGAACTCGAGGGCGAGAGGATGACCACGTCTGCACC
Source organism: uncultured Actinomycetota bacterium (assembly GCA_963790265.1). GTDB lineage: Bacteria > Actinomycetota > Thermoleophilia > Solirubrobacterales > Solirubrobacteraceae > Palsa-744. Next base: position 342,064 of record CAWBNT010000001.1, on the reverse strand, counting down.
CTTGTATCCGCTGCTTCGCAACTCATTCAGGACGTCGACGAGGGCGTCGGCGCCGTTGCGGCCGGAACAGAATCGGAGTTCCGGCTCGACGCCATCGTCCGGTCGCAGGATTCGCTTGTAGTCCGGGTCGAGATGGCTCAGAACTCGGACAAGCGCAGCGACGCGCGGCTTGTTCCGGCAATTCGTTCGAAGCGAGAAGACCGGGGCGGCACCACTGCGCTGTGCGAGAAAGCCGGGTAGCAACGCGCCTCCCTGACCGTAGATTGATTGGCGCTCAAAGTCGCCGAACATGCGCCACTCTCCACTTGCGAGACCGCCGGCGAGGCTCATGTCGAAGATATCGAGATACGGGTCGTCGAGGAGATCCTGCGCCTCGTCGACCACGAGCACATCGAATGGCTCGCGTCCCTCGGCCCCGAGGAGGCGCTCGAGCGCCAGCGATGGCAACTCCTCACGCCAGAACGACGGATCATCTCGGGGTGGCCGCTGCAGTCCCGCCACCGCAAGCATGTGGGAATGAAGCGTCCCCGCGACGACACCGTCGCCAAGACTGCTTGTTTCCTCGCGCAGCCAGGCACCCAGGAGCCGGTTAAAGCAGACGAAGAGCGTCCGCTTCCCAGTTGCAGCAGCGCGCTGCACAGACTCGATCGCGAGCACCGACTTGCCAGTCCCAGCAGGTCCCTCGAACACCACCCGCGGGTTGCGGCTCATCGCATCCAGGGCGGCGAACTGCTCCTCGGTGTAGCGCTTCAGCTCCGCGCTGGTCTCCTTTCGGCGGGCGCGCGGGCTCTGGAACGCCTCGAAGTCCGGCCGCAGCACGCGCGCGATTTCGTCGCAGTCCTTCTCGGTGGGTAGGTTTGTCGCCGGATCGAACCATCGCGCTGACTCCCTCTCTTCAAGGAAGCGCCGCGCACGATCGAGAACATGTGCGCAGCTCGCGGCAAGCGGTGCCGACCGGTATCGCGCACTATCGATCAGCTGCCAGGAGTGCCACTCCTCCGGCTCGAAGTCAAGAGACGCGTACGGGAGGACGACTGCAGTCCAGAAGACAGCCTTTGCAGCAGGCGGGTACCTCTTTGCCAGGCGTTCGCGAAGGCTGTGCATCCCCTCGGATACCTGGCGAAAGGGTCCTCGCGGATCCCCCTTCTGCTCCCTGCCGTAGAACCAGACCCCGTTGCGGCGGGCAATACTCGCCGCCGCCTTGATCTCGAGGCAGAGGATCCCCTCACCCGGAACCAGAACGACGAAGTCGAGCTCGCCCGAGATCTGCCGCACGTGGTTAGGCAGGTAGAGAGAGTGGATCACAGTCCATCCGTCCGCAATCGGATCGGACTCCAGACGCTGGAATGTGTCTCGCTCGCCGAGGCTCGGAGTCCCCGGATCAATGACTGCGGGAATCATCCTTGCCATAGATCACGCTCCAAAGTAAGAAGCTGGCGTGTCTGGCGCGCGCTCACACGCACTACGTCGGGGGCGCGCGCTTCGACTCGCGCTACCCGCAGCGATCCCTCACCTTCGATCTCCTCAACGTCGTAGTCCTGCCACCCGCGCCGCTCGAGGTCGCGGGTATCGCCCTTCTGGATCTCGCGATGAAGGAGCTTTCGCACTCGCAAGCCTGCCCGTCGGTGTGCTTGATCGATGCGGTCCATGTCCTGCCACAGCCGGTCAGCCTCACCGCCCATCCCGATCACCGTCGCGATCGCGCGGAAATCCTCGAAATTCTCTGTCCGAATCGACGCGGCCGACGCCCAGCGGCGTACGTTGCCACTGGTTGCGCGCGGCGAGCCAGCGGCCGCGAGGCGGGAGCAAGCGGCCTGCATACCGGCATGGGCGATGAGCTGCTGCAGACCATCGGTCCAGCGCTTCTGCTCGCCTCGCAGCCGGCGCGCCTCTCCGCCGAGGAGAGCATCAGCAATCGCGGGGATGTAGTCACCGTCGCCCCCCACCCGCGTCACGACATAAGTCCCCGGGACGATCGACTTCGTTGCGATGAGGTGGAGCTCCTTGGTCGTGCCAAGCTCGACCACGTATGCGCGAGAGTCGTCTGCCTCGATGTACACCGCCTGCTCCGACGCAAGGAGGAATAGGAAGGCGTTCACCGTGTCAGGGCGCTCCGCCTCCCGATCATCGCGGCCCCCTGTGCGGGCCGCGATGGCGGCCCAGTCGGTGATGGGAAGAAGCTCTACCGGAGCGAGGGTTTCTCCGCCAGAGGCCGGTCCGCTGTACCCCGGCAAGCCACGCCAAGCAGGCGGCTCTGGCCCGTCGGGAAGGGGAAGAACGGCGACGTCCAGGGGCGGGTCCCGCAGCCAGTCGAACTGCACGACGTTGATCTCTGCCGCCCTCGGCGCGGCAAATACCTGGCGCGGAAACCAGGAGCTCGGCCCGATTGCGACGGCGCGATCGTAGACCCGGGGCGACGTGTCGAGTTCGGCGGCCACTCGCACGACCGTCGCGGCGCATCCCAGCTCCCGCTCGACAGCCTCCGCGTGCCGTCCCTCTCGGAGGATCACGACCGTTTCCGCCGCACCGTCGCACAGCGTCCGCGCCGCGATCCCTAGCGGGTTCGCCTCGCGCTGCGCGATCTCCTCTAGGGCGCCAACGAGCTCCGCAGCGGCTGCGGCGTGCGCAGGGAATACCTTGTCGCATGTGGCTAGGCGCCTCGCCACGAGCTCGACCGACTCGCGCAGCCGCAACGCCGGATGCGAAGGTGGCAGGGGCACTGTCGCCAGCTCGCGCCGAATCCGTCTTACGCTCGGGAGGATCCCCCTCCAGTACTGGTCCTCAGCGTCGGCTCCGAGCCGTCCAAGAAAGCGCTGCACCTCGAGCGAGAAGCGCCGCAGGTCCGTATCCTCGAGGCACATACGAGCGACGCGAAGACTCGCGGCGGTCTCGTATAGCGTCGATGCCTCCCGCATCGTGACCGTCATTGGCGCTCCACGTACGCGATCATCTCGATGCCTGCGGGAACATCGGACGTCGAGAGCAGGTCGGACTCACGCAAGCGCCGCGCGAACGACGTGGCAATCGCGGCAGCACCGTCCTCCGCGGACGGAGACGATCTGTCGAGAATCACGAGCCAGTTGGAGTCCGGCCAGGACGACCGCCAGTTGCTGAACGCCGCCGACCCGTCGAATACGACCGCGGCTGGGCTTCCATCGGGCCTTGCCTCGCCGGCTTCCGCGCTCGCCGGGACGACGGCCGAGCGGTACGGGTCGTTCGCGCCGCCCAGCCGCCGTGCCCTGAAGATGCTCTGGAGGTTGCCCGTGTACGGCTGGCGCCCGTCTCCGGCAGCAAAGAGCTCGTCCTTGAGCTCGTGCTGCAGGGCCGTCAGCACGCCGACGATGACGCAGTCGAGGCGAGTCGTTGCAGACAGAACCTGGACATCGACTCCCGCCACGGCACGCGAAAGGAACCCGGGCGCCCTTACGAGCCTGCGCTTCCGCGTCGCGAGCTCGCCTGGATCGTTGATCACCTGGATCCTCGCGCATCCCCTTTCGTCGAGGTAGCTGACCATCTTGGCAAGCTGGATCTTCAATCGCGGTCGAGGATCCCCCGGCGCAGCGTCGTAGTTGACGCCGAGCAACGTCCCCTGCTCGATCGAGTTGCCGGTGCGGAGGGTGACCGCCGTCCCTGGCGGAAGCGAGGACAGGTGTTCGAAGTGCTCCGCCCCGGCCAGGAGCGCGGGGTCAGCCAGGAACGCGCTCACTACCGCAGATGCGCCAGCGAGCGCGGCGGCGAAAGCCCGCGTCGGGACCGAGACGGCAACCACAAGCCTCCCGTCTCCCGCGCGATGAGTCACCACAGCCGCGCCCGCCTCCAGCATGAACTGAGCCCACGCAGGCAGAGGCGCCCAGCCGTCCGGCCCGCGGTATCTCAACTCCCCGAACGAATCAATGCGCTGATTCATCGCGGCCATGCTCACACACCCGACCCGAGCGGCGACGTCTGCCCTGCCTGCCGTCCCTACGGGGCACGCCCATCGGCCCAGCGGCACGGACACCGACCGATCCCTCGACCTTATTCTGGATTCTCTGCGGATGCTGGGTTCGCGGCCGAACCCCACCTCCTCCACGCGAACGAGTTTGGCGCTGCTCGGTGGCGCGTGCGCTACTTCTTTCTCGCCCACCAGCGGTCGCCGCTCAGCGCCACCGCCAGCTCCGCCCGCGACGCATTGTCGGCACGGCGGCGTCGATGGTGCCCTCATGTCGCTTCCAGAGACTGCCGCACTCACAGATCTGCTCAAAGCCCTCCCCGTCCTGGGCGCGGGCGTCGAGCCCGAGCGGCTGATCGCTGAGGACGCGCCATCGCTGCCGCCGCTCCGGCACTCAGCATGAAGCACGCTCACGCTGGGAGCTCCGTCCAGCCTCGGCCTCTCGGCCCTAAGGGGCTCGAGTCCGGTGGCACCCAGCGTCCCTATGCTCCTCCCTGTCGCCCCTTGCGTGCCCATGGGGCGCCAACGGAGCATAATCGTGCCGCCCGCCCGGTCGTCGCGCTGGCCGCGCGCCGGAAGGCGTCCGAGGTAGCGAGGAAGATCTCTCCCCGACATACAAGGAAGGTCCTAACCGGATATGACTCCCCCGTGATCGAGAGCGAGATCGACGGGCGCGGACTGATCGAACGGATTGATGAGCTTCTGGAGGCTCGCTACCGATCAGCCGACCTGTTCAACCTTGACGATCCGCTTGACGAGACCGTCTTTATCCTCCTCAGCCAGCAGACGCGGGAGACGATTTATACGCGGGTGTTCGCTGATCTTCGCTCGCGCTTTCCTCGATGGGTCGATGCTGCCGCGGCGCCGGTATCCACGCTTGAGGCCCTCCTCGAGCCCGCTGGATTTCAGCGCAGTAAGGCTCGCCAACTGAAGGGCCTCCTGACGGCCGTCGAGGACTCGAACTGGGAGCGCGGCATGGGACCTGCCGCCAAACCATCGGAAGATCTGACCCTGAACTTTCTCGCCGAACTCGACGACGCGGAGGCCGAGCGCTTCCTCCTGGCTCTCCCGGGCATAGGACCGAAGAGCGCAAGATGCGTCTTGTCTTACTCGCTCGGCCGCTCGGCGTTCGCCGTCGACACGCACGTCCACCGGATCTTCCGCCGCCTCGGCGTCATGCCGTCAGCTGGACGCAAGCTCGACCACGACCCGTTCCAGCGAGCCGTCCCCGAGCGAATGCGCAAGCGCCTCCACATGAATCTCGTCCATCATGGTCGCGAGGTCTGCCGCTCTCGAAACGAGCTCTGCGGCGAGTGCGTGCTCGTCTCGTTCTGCGGAAGGGGGAGGGAGGCGGTCTCAGCCTCAGCGCGGAAAGGCAGCGACGTCGCAGTTGACCTGTTCGCCGGCGTCGGCGGCATGAGCTCAGGATTCCGCGAGCAGGGCTACCGGGTCGCGCTTGCTGTTGAGCGCGACCGCCACGCCGCTCAGACATACCGGCTCAATAACCCGGGCGTCCCGGTCATTGAGGCGACCATCACCGAGCGGACCCGGGCAGCGTCCCTGCGGCGCTACATGCCCGGGATAAAAAAGATCGGCGTTATGCTCGCGGGTCCCCCATGCCAGGGCTACTCCGCAGCAGGCGCCCGCCGGCCTAACGATCCGCAAAACCAGCTGTTCGATCACGTAGCCCGGCTTGCCCGGCAGCTAAAGGTCGAGAACGTCGTGCTTGAGAACGTGCCAGGAGTCAGGCGTGTCAACGGACACGGATTCCTCCACGCCATCATCGACTCGTTCGAGCGGGCGGGATTCGCGGTTGCCGCTCACCTCCTTCGCGCCAACGACTTCGGCGTGCCGCAGCGCAGAGTTCGCTACTTCTTCCTCGCCCGTCGCGGCCGACGCTCGCTACCGCCTTCCGCGCCAGCACCCACCCACCGTCGGCACGGACACGCCGACGAGACAACTAGCCCGCTCCCACAGACGCCCGCCCTATCGGATCTCTTCCGCGCGCTTCCGGTACTGCCAGCAGGTGTGGACGCAGAGAGGCTCGTGTGCGCCGATGGCCGAACGCTTCTCAACATGTCGACCATGGCGCACTCGGCGCGAGTTATCCGCCGCATCGAAAGCTTCCAACCAGGGGACGAACCCATCTCGTACCGCCGGCTGGGGCCCGTCGAAGCACGAACGGTCGTGGCCGGGCACCGCGCCCTACCTGTCCACCCGTTCGAGCACCGCACGATCTCCGTTCGCGAGGCAGCCATCGTGCAGGGATTCCCGCTCGACTACTTCTTCTGTGGACCGCGCGCAGAGCAGCCCCTTCAGGTAGCCAACGCAGTGCCGCCGCCACTCGCCGCAGCCGTCGCAAGGCACCTCAAAGCTACGGCGCGGCCCCGTTAGCCTGCGCCGGCTATCCCGTCAAGTTCGCAAACGGCCGCGTACCGCCGTGAAGGTCAGCGAAGTGCGCCAGCAGGCGCTTCTCATAGTCTCGGGCGAGTTCGCCCCAGGAGATCGCGTGCCACGCGACCAAGAGCTCGGCCGAGTCGGCAAGCTGCCAGATGTACCGGCCGCCCCAGTGACCGACTGGCTCCCCCGCTCCAAAGCGCGCGAACTACTTGAGCCGCCGATCAGCCACGTCTGCCTTGCCGATGTAGATGGCAGAGCAGCCCGGTACCCAGCTAGTACGGAGCGTCTCGATCGCGACCGACGGGTCTTTGCCCTTGAAGTGGCCACCTCGACTCGACTCTAGACAGCTTGGCGCGGCCGAGGACGCCCGGTACACCACATAGACGGCCGGTCTGCCCGCCACGGGTCGGAAGTCGTTAGCGCGAAGCTGATCCCAGGTTCGCCATCCCGCAAAACCGCACGCCTCTAGATCTTGCCGGTCGAACGACTTCGGAAGCGGCGGGACAGCGGCCATCGGTCGAGGCTACCTGAGCTTCGATGCGATCGAGTGCAGGCGCCCCCCGGCCACCCGTTCGAGACCGTACCGCGCCTGTGCGAGATCTCGGCCCCGCTTGCGCGGCACGATCGGGTCAGGCCCTCGATGCGCGGCCATGCAAGAACGTTCCGGGAATCTCAGGTGCCGGGCTGTTCCACTCGTGCGAGCAATTCTTGGTCTTCCGCCCCGAGCGGCACCGGCAGAGCTCGTTGCGAGCACCCGGAGTTAGTGCGCGCCAGTACGTAAAGTCCGCGAGTCCTGGGCCGCCGGTCGTCAAGCCGACGTCGTCGATGAGGCGGAGCGCGGCATCCAACGTCAGCGCGAGAACCTCCAGCCCGGCGATGCATGCACGCGCTGTCGCCGCTGGTACCGAGCGATCGCGGAACCTCTGCTCATCGAATCCATCGTCGCGCAGCCCTTGGGCGCGGAGCGGGATCCCTGCGAACCACCTTTGTACATGTGTTCCGGTTTCGTGCAGTAGCGGGGGCGCCGAGAACACAAGTGCCGTACCGATCGACGGATGCGCCGTGTTACAGAGCCATTGGTAGTCGGTCTGAAGGTTCCCCGGATACTGCTTTGCGAGCCTGTCAATTGCGGTCAGCACATTTCCTCGAGGTTGGCGACCGAACACTTCGGCTGCCTCGGGCGCCTTCTCGCTGAACTTTGCCCCGAACTGAACTTCGTTGAGATGGCTAATGAACCTCTGGCGAATCGCGACCATTGGCGCGTCCAAGGTCGGCTTCCCCGATGTCTTCGCCGCGGACCAGATGTCCGCGAACTTGCGTGCGTCCACCCAGAATGCCGCGGCCGTTTCGAGGAGCGCGCGAGCACAAGTCGCAGCAGGGATGCTCTGACCCGCAGACGCGGCAGCAGATACGGCAAGCTGAAGTTGGGTAGCCCGCCACGCGTACGTGAGCCACCAGGCGATGAGGCGTGAGTGGATCTCGACGTAGAGACCCAACGACGCTGACGACGGCTGGCGCGGTGTGGCGACCGGGAGCGCCAAGCCAGCCTGAGCGGTGCCGTCGGTGAGCGTGAAGTAGAGCCAGTACTCGTTGTAGCCCGCCGTCCGCGCTGCGAGATCGGTGGCGAACTGCTCCGGGCTCTCAATCGGCACCTGTCGGAGCAGGATCTCTGTCGTTTGCCTCTCTTCGTCGACGCCGAGGCCGCGAAGCAGGGCCTCGAACGTCGCCGCGGCGGCGTCCCAGCTCGCAAGCAGCGCCTCACTGATTCCGCGCTCCAGCGTTGAGCGGCGCAGCACTCCCCCTACGCCCGCGAGCGGTTGCGGTATCACGTCAGTCATGCTCCTCACGACTCGTGGGATTCGCCTGGGACGCCGACAGTACCGTAGTCCGCACGCGCGGTAGGCCGAGATCTGGCGCGGACGCTGACATCCGAGCGTCCTTTCAGCAAGGGCTTCCAGGGTCGCGGAGGGTTGGAATGATCGAACCGGTGACCTCCTGCCTGCAAACCGCCGAATCTCAGATCCCCGGCAAAATAAGGCCCGATGTGGTACTCACCGGCGGTACTCTCCGCCAAACCGGAGTACCAATCGAGTACCGCCCGCCAGCGAACATCAGCTGATTTCCAGGCACTTCCTGTAATGGAGCCAACCGGGATCGAACCGGTGACCTCCTGCTTGCAAAGCAGGCGCTCTCCCAGCTGAGCTATGGCCCCGCGGAGGTCAGTCTACTGGCACAGCCCTGCGAGACACTGGTGAATCCCCCCAGGCGAACCTTCAGGCGGCGCCGCGAAGCCGAGGGTGATAGGGGGTCTCCCACTCGAAGCTGCTGGCCGGATCGCCAATGTCGGGGGTCCCGCCGTCAGCGCTCCAGTCGTATGCACGCCGCGCGCCCTCGTCTTCGATGCGCCTCGCGTCGATGAAGAGGTCCATGTCCATCTCGACGGTCTCCTGGCTGAGGGTGCTGCGACGGACACTGAAGGGGACCTCGCCGGTCCGACGGGCTGTCGGACCATGCGACGCAAATGGCGCGCCGTCGAGCGGGGTCGGGCATGCTCCCGCGTGTCGCTCTGCTGCGCCCGTCCCGAAAGCCTCGCGCTCCATGTGCGCGACCTCATTTGGGTCGGCGCCTCTCCTGCGCTTCAGGTCGAGATGCTGGCGGATCGCGTCGTCGAACGAACCCACAGCCATGACCATACACCGAGCACCGAACGGAACCGCGCGGCCGCGGCCGCGACGACATGGCAACGACTTCGCAGAGCTCGCCCTGCGCCACTAGACTTGTTGGTCCGCGGGGCTATAGCTCAGTTGGGAGAGCGCCTGGATCGCACCCAGGAGGTCGTCGGTTCAAGTCCGACTAGCTCCACCATATTGTTCTGACTCCAACCCACGACCTCAAAAGGGGTCGTGGGCGAGTCGGCACCCACGAGGATTCCTTGTGGGTTCTGCTCGTTTTCGGCTTCGAGGGGAACCGCTTGGCGCTGCCGCAGAGCTTCCTTTATGGCTGCTCGCTTGGCCTCATCAGCCTCGGCGATGGTTGCGCGGCGGCGTAGCTCGTCTCCGAGGATCACGTCGAACGGCGGCGCCAACTCGCCGCGCACCGTGTAGTCCTCGTCAATGAGCAGCCGACGAAAGAACGCGAGATTGAACTGCCGCCGCCCATGATCGTTGGCTTCGCGGTAGGCCGTCTCGCAGTCCTCGACACGACCGAGCGCTCGCTTGAGATTGGTTTCCGAGCGCTCGAAGTCGGCGGCGATCTCGGCCAGGCGCCCTTCGATGGCGGTCAGCTTGGCGGTGATGGCGTCTTGCTTGCTCTTGAGTAGATCGAGCGGCACCGCTTCGGCTAGGTGGGCATCGAGTAGGGCTTTCCGCTCGGCTTCCAGCTTCCGCTTGCGGCGTTCCTGCGCCATTCGTTCGTGCTCGGCACTGAGGCGCAGATTGGTCAGTTCTTCTCCGAGAAAGGCCCGCAGCGCTTCGAGCTCGTCGTTCGGGAGCTGAACTGTGGCGTAGTAGTCGGCTACGGCCTCCTCGATCAGCTCGATACGGAGCGCCCGTTGGCTGCAACTGTGCTTGTCCTTCTGGCGGCCGATGCAAATGAAATACGGATAGACCTCGCTTCGGCCCTTGGCGTAGTTGACGATCAGACGAGCACCACAGGTGCCGCAATAGAGGCTGCCCTTGAGATAGTGCGGGTGCTCGCGCTGCTTCTCGCCAACGAGATACTTGGCGGAGAGCAAGTCCTGGACCCGCTGCCAGGTCTCTGGCTCTACCAGACGCGGATGCTTGCCGGGATACATTGCGCCTCGGTAGCGCACCAGACCCATGTAGTACGGGTGGCGCAGCAACGCATGAAGTTGACTGTCGCTGAGCGGTTTGCTCGGCGTCCTCGGACCGGGCTTTGTTGTTAGACCTCGGCGGGTCAGCTCAGCCAACAAGGTAAGGATCGTCCAATCGCCGGTCGAGTACGCCTGGAATGCCCACGCCATGAGCGGCGCACGCTCCGGGTCTACCTCGACGGTGCGGACCTCGTAGCCGTTTTCGATACGCCGAACGTTCCGGTACCCCAAGGGCACCCGACCCGGTGTGCCGCCATTCTTGGCCTTCTGCGTACTGCCCTTGATGATCTCCGTCGCCAGATTGCGACTGTAGAACTCGGCAATCGAGGACATGATGCCGTGCAGCAGCAATCCCGACGGCGTTTGGTCGATGTTCTCCGACACCGAGACAAGCTCAGCACCGGCCTGTTGGATCGCCAGGTTGATGGCTACGTCGTCCGCCCGGTTGCGCGCCAGGCGATCAACCTTGTGGACGATGACGTAGCGGACTGGGTTGGCGGCGATGAACTCCAGCAGCCGCTTGAGGTCTGGACGGTCGGCGGTCTTGGCTGACTCGCCACGGTCGGCGAACTCTTCCACGACCACAGCGTCAAGACTCGCGGCCTTCCGGCGGCACGCCTCACGCTGAGCCGGAATCGAGAAGCCCTCGGCTTCGCCGCCGCGCTCGGCTTGCTCCTTGGTGGAGACGCGCAAATAGATAACTGCCGACGCCCCTTCACCACTACTACCTATATCTGTCATCCAGCTACCTCCTTCCCGCTCCCTACAGAGCCCGTTATTGTTGTTAACGCTACCACATTGTTACTGTCCATAAATGTATTAACTGTCACGTTTCCGCCCTGCCAAGCACTGTCACGGCCTGCTCGCTCGTCGTCACCACGAACAGCCCTTCCGGCAACCGACGCTCCCGCGCTATCGCCTCGCGCAGCCGCTCGGCTCGCGGCTCATCCGGCACCGCCCAGCACACGCGGGGAAAGACTCCATGCTTGGCTTGCTCCGTACCGGATTGGTAATAGTCGGCATAGAGCCGACACTTGCGGACGATCACCGGCAGACTCTCGCTGGCCCGGTCAACCTCAATGAACCAGCGCAGCTCGTACTCGCCGCTGCCGAGCTACCACGAACGCATCAGGACGTAGCCAGCGCCGCCCGCTCATGTCCGCAAACTCTCGCCAGCTCTGCGGCTCCGCTTGCAAGGCCAGCAGCTCGACCAAGCCGTGGCGAGCTGCCAGGGTCAGGTCTACGGCGAGCTGTGCAATAGCGAGCGTATGGTCGAAGAAGCGCATGGTCGGTTCATAAGCCCGTCGCCTGGGACCGCCGCTCGTAAGCACGCGCTGCCCGACAGGACCGAGCGCCAGCACCAGCCCAGCCGACCCGGCCCGCACACCACCAACCCGCCGCTCCAGGGGAGTCAGCAGCCGGTCGCGGCAGAGGCGCGCGAGCACACGCTGACGTGCGCGCGTGGCCGCCGATTCGCTGCGATGGTCGCTGCTCGGAAAATGGATCGCTTGAATCTGGCGAGCGCTCATCAGCCGCAGGTCGGCTACCTGTCGGATGACGCTCATATCCCGCTCGCTGAGCCGAGCCCTGAGTTGGGCCACCCCCCTCCTGCGAACATTTATCTGCGCTGAAACGTCCATCACTCTTGCACCATGTTCTTTTTTCTTTCGTAGCCAGAGATGGAGAAAGGAAAGGTGTTACACGGGGCGCTGACGGCCACGCGACGCGACGGCCGTCGCTGATATGCACGAGGCACACCCCCCGCTGGACGAGCGCCGTTTGCTTGTCGCTCCGCTATTGACCGCTGTTCGTCACAGACTGCCCGCCAACTACCTATATCCGGCAATGCCGCCTGGCCGAGAGCCGAAAGGGGATGCACAGGGAAGTGCAAGACTTTCGTCTCCACACTTGGCGCATTTACAGCTTCAGGGCAGGCATTTTGGAGCGGCAACCGCGACGCGATGCGACAGGCGACACGACACCTATTCATTGGTGCCTCCGCCGTCGCGCCGCCGTGGCGCAAGGTCGTCGCCGCTGGCCTGTTGGCGACCGAACAACAGCCCGTGCAGCTCGCTTTCAACCTCGGCTCTATCAACTCCGTAGCGCTCGCGGGACGCGGCCCGTACCACTGCGGCATCCCCGAGCGGCTTGCCAGGCGGCAGGGTGCTTGCGCTGCACCAGGGCTGGACTGCCGCGCCTGCCACCAGTTGGGCATAGCACTGAAAGGCTCCGAGACTTTGGAAGTCGTCCGGTGCCAAGGTGCTGCCATTGGCGATCAGCCGGGCGTCCTCTGCCGGCAGTCGGAAGGCGATCCGCGACTGTGCGTTCGCCAACACTGCCGAGCGCATGTCGGACCCGAGTTGGTGCATGTACTGATGAGCGAGCGCGAAACCGACTCCCAGCCCGCGCGCCTGCGCCAAGGCGTCCGCCAGATCAACCGGCAGGTGCAAGTACGTCTGGAACTCATCGACGTAGACAAAGACCGGATGGCGACGCTCCGGGGCGATGGCGACCCGGCCGAGTACGGCCTGCCAGAGCTGCGAGACAACCAGGCTCCCCAGCAGACTAGAAGTCTCCGGGCCAAGCAGTCCACGACTGAGATTGACCAGCAGGATCTTTCGCTCCGTGAGTACCCGGCGCAGATCGAAGCTGCCGCGCGTCTGTCCGATGATGGCCCGCATTTCCGGCCTGAGCAGCAGCGGCCGTAGCTTGTTCATAACCGGCCCGATAGCCGCTGCGCGCTCCTGTTCGCTCCAGGCTTCATAACCGCTCCAGAATGGCCCCAACCCGATCGGGTCAACGACCTTTGGCACGACACGCCGCCGAAACCCAGCATCGGTCAACAGCAACGGCAGCGCCGCCAAGCTCATGCCCGGCGTGCGCGCCAACGTCAGCAGCGAGGCACCGAGAATGTCATGGGTCCGTGGTCCCCAATTGGCGGCGTGCATCGAGTGAAACAAACCGAGCAACTGATCGGCCACCAGCTCCGGGGAACGACCACCGAGCGCCAGCGGATTCAGACCGACCGGCCGCTCGGTGTCGGTCGGATCGAGTAGTACGACGTCGTTCACCCGTTTGGGTGGCACGCGCTCAAGGACACCGGCAATGAGATCGGACTTCGGCTCGATGACGACAACGGCTCGCCCGGCCTGCATGTCTTGGACGATGAGGTTGAGCAGCAGCGTGGACTTGCCGACGCCGGTTGGCCCGACGAGATGTAGATGGCGCAGAGAATCGGCAGGTGAGAGTGCCAGCGGACGCTCCCGGCCAGGGAAGCTCGCCCGCCCGATGACGCGGCCCGCTCGTTGAATGGCCGGGGATGGTGCGACCAATCGACTGCCGATCATGCTCACCGGCAACTCGTTGACTGGCCCGACCGGCCAGCCTGAGATCGTCGCCAGTTCACTGACGTTGAGTCGCAGCGGCAATCGCCAGCCAGCCGTAGCGGTGATGACCGGCTTGACCCTGCACGAGCGCACCCAAAAGCGAACGCCCGGCGCTTCGGCGGCTCGGATTGCGCCGAGTACCTGTCGAATCAACTGACGTTCGCGCACGGGAGTCTTGGCGATGACCGCCACCCGACCAACCGCCCGCCAGCCCGGTTCACCTTGCTTGGTACGCAGGGCGCTGCGCAGTTCGGCATCTGCCGGTGGCGGTGGACCGAACGGCGCGAGCAGTAGCGCGCCAACCCATGACTCACGACCAATGGCCTGGGGATCATGCGGGACGGTCGTCGCCGCGAGCGTGCGGCCGAGTACCCACTGCACGCTCAGGTGCTCGCCCTTATGCAGATGCGCCAGCGCCGTCAGCAGGGCACGACTGAGCCCGGCCATGTCGTCAGTTCGGAGCGCTCGTCGCCGCGTCGTCAACCGCAGCCCGACAGCATGACTCGCGCCTAGTGGTGGGCGCATCGGGACTTCCTCGATCGCTACGCCGGAGATCGCCGCCCTGAGTTGATCGACAACGCTCCCGCCCCGGCTCTCAGGCAACGCGAGCCGATGCTCGACCGTGCCAGCAGAGCCGACCGTCTCAATAACGATTGGTTGACCACCGGCCGAGGCCAGCAGGCGAAAGACTTGCGTAATCTGTTCGGGCGTCACTTCGCGCGGCCAGCGCAGCCGATACCACGTCATTGCGGTAGCCGTCACTCCGACGCCTCCGGCTCGCTGCGGCGTTTCTGTGCTTTCTTGGACTTGGACCGTTTGGCTTGCCGTTCGGCTTCCGCTTCCTTTTGCGCCGCCTGATACTCCAGCTCGATAAGCGCGCGGGCCAAGCGGCGCACGTCAGTCGGTCGGCGTTCACCCCGAACACGAATGCGTCGATCCTTCCCATGATGATAAGTTCTTGACATAAATATGCCTCCTTTCCGTTCCACTCCGGGCCGGAAAAAGACATAGCGAGCACCACCTCCTTGCTCGCAAGGAGTTGTATTACTTCATAGGTGCGTCCAAAGGTCTCTGATAACCGGGCCGTGTACTGCTTACTGGAGTAACGGGAACCTTCTAGTTAACGACACAATCAGCGAATGTGTCAATACCCTTTGTCTATTTGACGACACCGATACGACGTCCCGTATCAGCGGTAGATATGTCACCAGCGCGACCGGCGAAATTGGTAAATAGACCAACCAACAAAGCCCACGAGCACCAGACCGCCAGCAATGAATAGCACTGGCAATACCGCCAGAATGAGGCGAGCCGAAACGTAGAGCAGTACGGCGATGACAAAAACGGTCCACGCCATACTCATGGCCGAGTCCCGCCAGCGAGAGGGCGGTGTGGTCACGGTCGCCCGCCTTCTCGTCGCTCCATCTTCCAAAATCCCTCATCCAGTTCTCGCCGCATGGTGGCGGCATCTCGGCGTAGTTCTTCCTTGAACGTGGCAAGCTGCATCTGGCAACGGAGCCGGTGCAGCTCCATAAGCACGTTGCAGGGCAGTTCGTCCCGCTGGACCGTCGAGCGATCACGCCGCATCGCTAGCCTCCAAAGCGGCGCATGATGCGCCGGTCGTTGATGGTCGCCATGCGCTGCGCGGCCCGTGCCGTCATCTCGATCTTGGCGGCCGACGTGCCAGCCCGGCTCAGCCCGTACTCGACCAAATCCATTTCCTCGGAGACGGCTGCTCGGTTGGCGTCGGCAAGCGCCTGACTGTCGTAGACGTCCACCTGGGCACGGAAGCGAGCACCGAGCCCATAGCGGTGTAGCTCCAATGCCGTCGAGGCTTCGGCCTTCCGAGCTTGGACGACTTGGCGGCGATTCAGACCACTGTCGTCATCAGTTGGTACGGGAAGGAAGGACATGGACAGCCTCCTTTGCAGAGTCGTGGATTGCTGGATCGGACGACGGAGCAGCAAGTAGGCCGAGCCGCATCGAGGCGGGCAAGGCTCCGGTGTGGCGACTGGCGGCATCCCACCGCACCAGCTCGGCGAAGCCGGGGAGACATTCGGCGTCCGCCAAGATGGCGGCGTGCAGAGCCTCGGCGTGGCGCTGAGCCTCCACGTTCGGCAGCTCGTAGACGTCACGAGCAGCCGGACAGACACGGCCGTCTCGCGCTTCCTCCAAGGCGCAGCCCTCGCAGGGATGGCGATGGTTGGGAGGCGGGGTCATAGAGCCGCCCCCTCCAACGGTGCAGCGATGATGTCGGCCGGGGCCTCATAGGGTCTTGGATCGAGCTTCATGGTAGGTGCTCCTTCCTGTCCAGATGCAGGGTCTCTACGCTTTCTTGTATGCCGACACGCAAGCCGCCTTTGGAGCCAGCATCACGTACAGCCAGCTCAGCATCCGTCAAGTCGTCGCCTGTCGGAAGGGAGACATCGGGGCGAAAAGAGGGGGAAAAGAGGGGAAATCCCGCGTCGAAGCCGAGGCGAGCGGACAGCCTGCCAACCCACGCGCTCTACCAATCGCTCTTGAAGATCGGCAGTAGGGAGAAGTCGATCAAGCCATTGGGGCTCAGGAAGTATGAGGCGCTCTTGAGCTGCCCAGAGGTTCGCCGACGAGCCGGATTAGCTACGGACCCCGACGAACTTGCTCAGTACGCCAGTGATCTACTCCGAGTCTTTGTCGAGGGGATCACTGACTCTACCCGTCGGCTCGTTGCACAGGCCGCCCTGTGTACTGACGAGATATACGAAGGTCTTGGCGTAGAGCGGCGAAAGAATATGTTGCTTGACGGTGACGCGAAAATCTCTTGGGATATGTTCAGATATCACCGTCGGCTTGCCTTTGAAGACATTGTGCGATTTCTCGATCCCACCGCAGCAGATACCGTTGCAGCAGAGGAGCAACAGCTACCCATAATTTCGACAAGACGATCGAAGGACGAAAACGGATACGAAGAATATTTCAGGATACTCGCCGAAAACTCCGCCGCACTACACTACGCTGGCCTTGGAGCGCTCTTTGCCTATGACTTCGACGACGAACTGCGGGCAAATGACATTCCTCCTTGGTATCTCGATGTTGTTCTACCACGCACGACGCTGGTTGACTATTTCTTCGAGACCTACATCAAGTTTGTCTACGATTCCCTCGCGCTGCACATGCTTGATGCTCCTCTAACCCACAAATATTTGCCACCCGGTGTGGCCAAGCAACTACTCTTGCTGTGGCAGAAGGTGGCGGACGCTAGTCCCGTTGGGCCACACCACGTCACCAAGGATCAAGGGCGTCAGCTTGGCGCAAATCGTCAGTTTGGCCTCGCGGATGACACTATGAAGGAGGTCTACAGAAAAACGTGGCTGCCCTGGTGCGTAGTAAGTCGTGGGGTAGCTAACAAAAACTACCCAAACCCAGAGTTTATTGCCCGCACTCGGAGCCATTTTTTCGAGGCAGTAACTCCGATTGTGGCCATCAGCGGTGCTTTTGTGAGTGTCCTTACCCGGCACTACCAAGTGGAAGTACCCGTATACGATCAGGCACGGCTACTAACCCACAAGGCGCTAGCTAATAGCTACACGTTTGACGAGCGTGCACCTATTATGGGCGGACAGTCTCTGAAAGGCCGCACCGATAGCTACTTCGACACGGAGAGTGACGCATTGACAAATACCGAGCTAGAATGTCATAATAGCGTTATATGAAGTATGCAGCAATCAATGGCTGAGCCTCCAGGACCCTTGGAAGGTGGTCCCCTCCGGCTCGAACCAGATGTATATAGCTATTACTCTGGGATGTACGTTCGTGCTCTCGGTACGGCGGAATTTCTCCGTGAGAGCTGGAATCGCCCAAAACGTCACAATCGACGTATTGAGCGGGCGGCACTGTGGTATACAGTCAGCCTCGATCAGGGGTGCCAAAGGGCGCTCCATCCCGCGCAAAACAAGCTGTTACTGCCTCCATCGACTGACCAAGAAATCCGCTACGAGCTACAAGCGGGGATACGCACAGTACATGACACATTCCCTTTCTCACCTAGAGAACGTGAGTTGTTGGAGTACGAGGTCGAAAAAGGGAACCCTCGCTTTGAAAATGATGACGTTATCCTTGCGTCTGACCTAGTCCAGCGTTGGCATGGGTGGCTGTGGATGGACGATCAGGGAGTGCCGCAGAACAGTACTGAGGCACTTGGATCGAGTGCGATACTAGCTGAGGCGTGTATGCGTCTCTGCGACGTCCTTCCGCAGCTCATGGGCGTATAAATCGCGTAGCTGTAACCGATGCGGCCTACGGCCTGAGTAAAAACTTTGTTGTAGCGACTATCGGAGCCGCACCCCTCGGCGTAAACACTCCCTTTGCCTCCAACTTCACCCGCTTGGCGCTCTTGAGCAACTTGCGTCCTGCCGCCGTCAGCCTAATGTTGACCTTGCTTGTTCCAGCTCCCGCGAAGCTAGCCTGACCACTCGCCACCAACACTGGCTTAGCCTTGACCTTCTTGGCGACTTTTGCTCCACTCGGCAGCTCGTACCACTGCACGCTCAGTCTCCCGGCCTCCAGGGCCGTGAAGCTCATGGTCAGTCCGCCAGCCCTGAGCAGCGCTCCGATCTTCGCCGCCTTGCCCGTGGGCACAAGCTGTTTCCCCAGCAACGCCGCGATCTGCGCACTGCTTATCGTCGCCACTGGTGTACCATTGCCTGAACCTGATGGAGTCGAGCTGCCAGTCGTGCCGCTGGTGGCGGGCGGTTTGTTCGCCGCT
This sequence comes from uncultured Actinomycetota bacterium, assembly GCA_963790265.1. GTDB lineage: Bacteria > Actinomycetota > Thermoleophilia > Solirubrobacterales > Solirubrobacteraceae > Palsa-744. Next base: position 323,771 of record CAWBNT010000001.1, on the reverse strand, counting down.
TCTTCTTCCTGGTGTTTGTGGGCTTCTTCGGTGCCGGCACTGAGCACGACGTTTTCTGTGCCGGAGTCTGAACCAAGATAGTTGGCATCACCGCCGTAAGTGGCGCCGATGGTATGCGCCCCGTAGGCCGCATAGCTGGCCTGACAGGTGGCTGTGGCTGAGACGCCAGTTTGAGTCAGGGGTCGAGCGGAGCAACCGGCGATGGCGGTGCTGCCATCAAAGAACGTCACCCCACCACTCAATGCGGGACCACCGGCACTGTTGGGTGTCACCGTGGCGGTGTAGGTGACGGTTTCACCGCGCAGCGGTGTGGCGTTGGAGACGGTGAGCGTGGTGGTGGTCGCCTGCCGACTGCCTGACGCCGGACAGGCCGTTTCCGTCGCCCCGATAGGTTCACTGGCTCCACCATTGAAAGCGGCATCGCCCGCCCAGGCAAATTTCCCCGAGGGACAGGTGCTCGGCACGCTGACGCTGTTGAATACCACCCCGCTTTCTTCACGAGTTGCTCCGACATTGAGCGTCAAGGCCGTAATGCTGGCATCGGGTGCACCGGGCACCGTTTCTATGGTCGGCACCGTCAGTACGAGGTCTTGGCCATAGGGCGAGCTATCGCTGACTGGTAGTGCCCTTCCATGATGACTTCCATAGTCGACTGGCGCGTCGACCTTCCATAAAGAAATACAGCACCCCACCCGGTCCAAACACCGCCTGCACCGTGGCTTCCTCTTCGATGGCTTCGGTCCCGAAGTACAGCACCAGTTTCAGCGAGCCAACCGGCCCGGCCAACGAACCGCCCGGACAGCCATAGGGTCCAAACTGTTCGATGGTGAACTTGCTGCATGTCGGGAAGCCAGCGCTTGACAACCCGACGCCCGCCGGCAGATGCACGGTCAGCCCGGTCAGCGGTTCGACGTGGCCGTAGTATTCGCTGCCACTGAACGTCAGTTCGCGTGGTGTAGCTGGTGCCTTCGCCCAGCCGACTGACCGGCGAGAACGTTGAGGCGAAGCTCACGGTGCGAGCACTGGCTATCGAGGGCAGCAGCCAGCTACCAAGCAAGACCGCCAGCAGGACCAAGAGCGTGCCGGTAGCCCAGCTCCACGACCGGCCGGACGAGAACGGGGAAGCGAGTGTCGGCATGGCTGGTGCGGTCTCCTTGTCGGCGGGTGTAGTACGCAAGCTGCTTGTCCCGGACTAGCGGGCTATCTCCTATCTTACGGGAAACGGCAAGGAGCCCGGACAGTCGGCTTGTAGCTTCGCTGCATGACCAGTCCGCGAGGCAATACCGAGGCCAGCCGCGCCCTGGCCCTCGGTGCCCTGGTGCGCAAGCTCCGTCGTGATCGCCACCTGACCCTCAACCAGCTCGCCGAGCGCGTGCCGATGTCCGCCTCCAACCTCTCCCGCATCGAGCTTGGCTCCCAAGGCCCGCCAGCCGACGAGATCATCGAGCGCATCGGCCACGCCCTGCAAACCGATCCCGCCGAGCTACTGCGAGCCGCTGGACGCTACGCCACCGGCAAGACCTTCGAGGAGACGGTCTTGGCTCGTTTGGACGCCATCGGCCGCGACGTGCGCGAGGTCAAGAAAGCGCTCACGAGCAGCCGCAAGACCTGATAGCCTGATTCCCGCTCGCCGGGCTATCTGCCGGGCAAGCGCAAACACCACAAATACGAAAAGTGGCCCCGCGCAGTTGTAGCTGCCGGGGCCGTGGCACAGGAGGTATGCGCTCCCATGCAGCCCTATCGTAGTCAGAGCGACGACCCGCAGGTGGCCCAGCGAGCCATCATCCGTCCAATCCACGGCCCGGATTCGTCCGGGCTTCTCGGCGTCTGAGGCGCGGGCATCATGCGCCTTACAGAGCTGGACATCAGCGCCGCCGCTTACGCCTGCTTGCAAGCGGTTGGCATCACAAGCATCGAGCAGTTCGGCCAATACCCGTGCGACGAGCTGCTGAGTCGCCCCGACTTTGGGGCGCTGGAACTCTACGAAATCATTCAGGAGCTCAATAAGCACGACCTGACGCTGCCGACTTTCCCAGGCGGCAGGATGTGGCTCCCCTCGACACCGAGACACGAACTCGTCCGCCTGCGGATGATCGACGGTCTGACGTTCGATCAAATCGGGCAGCGAGTCGGACTCAGCAAAGAGCGGGTGCGCCAGGTACTACGAGCGCACTACGGCCTGCGCATCCAGCCGCCAGCCGTTGGCGCACGACGACGGCGCGAAACGATCGAGCAGATATGGACGTCATAGATACAGCGAGGCATCACCGGCGTGGCACCGAACGTCTGATCCTGCTGTCACTGCTCCGACGCAACCACCCCGCGCAATGGTCTCGTACCGAATTGAAGCGCGATCTATACGACATACCTTCCGAGGCGATCACGGACGCCCTAACGGAGCTGGAGGCCGTTGGCGTCGTGATCGCTGCTGGAGAGACCATCCAAGCGTCGTCCTCGGCTCGACGCATCGACGCCCTGCACATGATCTGCATATAGGAGGCCAGGATGACGACGAACGAGAGCATCGCCTTTGGCCAGCGACTCCGCCAACTCCGAACCGAACGCGGCGTCTCCAAAGACCACCTCGCCCGAAAAACGGGCATCCACCCGACAGCAATCAGGCGCTTCGAGCGCGGGGATCGTGAGCCTCTGCTGAAAAGCATCCTCCGTCTCGCAGATGGCTTGGGCGTGCAACCTGGCGCGCTACTGGACACCCTCGGGGAGCGCAGGCTGACCCCCGACGAGTTCGAGCAGCACTTCGGGCACCTCCCCACCGACGGCGAGGGCTGACGCTCCGCGGCGTCGCGCACTGGCACTTGTGCGACGTGGTTTCGTGTCGCACTTGCCTTACGCCGCCGTCTCGTCGTACTGTAGGAACATGGCCGAACAGACCAAGAACTTGATGCAAGAACACGACGGCATCTTTGATGTGATTCCGGGCGCGGGAATAACTTCTGTCGTTGCGGAAGCCATCGAGCGGTCTAAGCGCGAGAGGCGGCCGATTATATTCAGCTTTAGCGACGTGCCCGTCACAATCACATCCAAGTCCGACCCCGAGATAGTCCGCGCCGATATGTTCAGTGCATGGGAGCAGCTACACAGCGGCTCATAGCGCTAAGCACTCAACGCAGCCGATAGCATCCTCTCGCCACCTTGACGAATCGCGGCGCTGGACCCGCGATGTTGCCAGCTAGCGCAGCCTTGACCGAGGCCCAACGCACCGACTCCCCAAGTAGCGCCTCTACGTCAGCATGGATCGCCTTGGCCTGCATCGACTCCTGCCGGTCAGCCAGCACACGGACGATTGCCTCCACGATCCAGCCTTGCCGACGATGCTGGGCTGCGATCGGCCGCTTTGCGCCTCGTGCGCGCGACCGGGGCGGCGTTGGCAACCCTTCGAGCAGCACTTTCAAGGGTCCGGTTGGGTTGGAGAGCTGTCTGGCAAGGTCCATGAATAGGAAATGCCTGCAGATGGCCGGTTTGGCTGCGTTGGACCGAGCTTTGGTCGCCGCTGATCCGCGGTAATGCGAGTCGAGCTGGGGCCGCGGCATCCCGAACATCGGTGGGCCCGACGGGTTGCAGCCGCCGAGACCGTCACGCACGACCCCGGTGCACAGTTGATTCCTTCGCAGCGCCCACATGTTCATGACGATCGGGACGGCCGGATCGGAGCCGGAGGCGTGACCGGCGAGATGGCGCGAGCCCGATCGGGCGGCTCTGTCGCGACCGCCGACGAGCGCGGCGCTCCGGGCGCATGCCCTCGAGCATGAGCTGCGTGTGCTCGTCGGCCCGAAGGCGTCGCTGCTGACCCCGCTCCTGAGTCACTCTTCACGGTGCAGAACACCATGAAGGTGAAGAGGCTCAAGGACGAACGAGTGGAGAGATGTACCCAGCGCGCGTACAGCACAAAGCGCGAAAGCGGCTCCACGCGGTTCGCGTCCCCGTGACTGAGTGTTGGTGTGATCTGTAAACTCTGTTCACGTATCAGAACAGACCCAGGGGGACCGCGGGGATGAGCAGGCTGATTGAGATGCCGCTGGCGGATGGTGGGTCGGTGGCTGTCGAAGTGTCCGATGCAGATGGCGCGAGCTCGGGGCAGGCCGACAGCGGACCTGTCCTCCGCGGTGGGCAGGGGGCGATGCGCGGTCCCGGCACGCGCGAGCCTCTGATCGAGAGCGCTACGCACACGCTCGAGGCAAGCGTTGCCAAGGTCGTGCCGGCGCTGCGCGCCGTGCTTGCTGAGCTGCGCAGCATCTCTGGCGATCTCACCCAGATCGAGCTCGAAGTAGGACTGAAGTTGACGGGCGAGGCGGGCATGGTCCTCGCCCGTGCGGGTGCCGAGGCGAACTTCCAGGTGCACCTCACATGGATGCGCGCACACGATGGAGACAATGCAGCGCGGCCCACCTGGAGTGCCAGACCAGTGGGGAGCTGATGGACTACCTGACTCTCAGCGTGACTCTCCAGGCGCTTGACGGCGGCGCCCGCTACGAGGCGGCCGTGCGAGGGCCTGGAGGGGATGGGCGCGCACAGTTCGAGCTGCCGTTCGGCAAGGATGACCTCCAGGCCATCACAGCGGTGGTCAGTCGCCCACGCTCGAGTCGGCGACGGATGGAGACCGAGCAATCGGCGCAGGCGCGCGAGTTCGGCAAGGGGCTGTTCGATCTCATCTTCCAGGGCGGGGCTCGCGACGCGCTGATCTCCTCGCTCGCGCATGCCCAGAGCGTCGAGGACCGCGGCCTGCGCGTGATGCTCCAACTTGACGGGGCACCCGCGCTGCGCAACGTCCCCTGGGAGCTTTTGTGGGACAGACCGGACTTCATCTCCATCTCTGCCTACACGCCAGTGTTGCGCTATGTGGACCCATCCTTGCGCCGGTTGCCAGTGGAGGTACCCCAGCCACTGCGCATTCTCGGAATGGTCAGCAGCCCTGGAGACGTTGCGTCGCTGGACGTCGAAAATGAGAAGGAACAGCTGGAGAGTGCGTGCGAGCGTCTCAGAGCAAGCGGCCTCCTGGAGATCGAGTGGGTGCACGAGGCCAGCCTGAGCGGGTTGCTCGATTGCCTCAAGAGCGGCACCAGGTACCACGTCTTCCACTTCATGGGGCATGGAGACTTCGACGAGCAGGCCGAAGACGGGGTGCTGCTGTTCGAGGGACATGCTGGCCGTAGCCAGCGCGTGCCGGGCGCGAAGCTCGGGACAATCATCCGCGACCACCACACGCTGCGTCTCGCGGTCATCAATGCCTGCGAGGGAGCCCGCACGGCCAACGATTCGAGCGGAGTCGCCTCGAGCTTGATGGAATACGGCCTGCCGGCGGTGATCGCGATGCAGTTCGAGATCAGCGACGTGGCGGCGATCTGCTTTGCCCGCTGCCTCTACGGGTCGCTCGCCCGTGGCAACGCAGTTGACACCGCGCTCGCCGACGCCCGTCTCGGCATGTTCGCCGAGAACCACGCGTTGGAGTGGGCGACGCCAGTGATGCTCACGAGCGTTGACGACGGGCAGCTGTTCAAGCTTCAAACCATGCCAGCTGCGGCCGGGGCAGGCGCGAAGACGCCAGCGGCCGCACCGCGCGAGGGCCGGGCCGAGGCAACGAAGCGCGTGACCGCAGAGCCCGCACCCGGGCCGTCGACGAGCCATCCAGGGCAACCCGCGCGCGGCGCGTTCGATGCCGCGCCGCCGCAGGATCTTGTCGATGACTCCTCTGCGAGGCGCGAGGCGCGCACGGCGTACGCGGGATTCTCGCCGCGCTTCTGGGCGTCGATGATCGATGGGCTCATCGCGCTCGTCATCTTCGCGATCGTTGGCGCGAGTGTGGAAGCCGGCAACAAATCCAACGAGCCCCTCGCAACCACCGCCGCGCTGATCGTCGCCTTGTCCTACTACATCTACTCGGAAGGCCGTTGGGGACGGACGCTCGGCAAGCGGATGCTTCGATTGAAGGTGGTCGACGCAAAGCTCGGCAAGCCGATCGGCTACGGGCGCTCGCTCGTACGAACCTTCGGACGGTGCCTGTCGGGGATCGCCCTCGGCGCTGGCTATCTGGCGATGATCAATGACGCCAGAAAGCAGTGCTGGCACGACAAGTTGGCCAGGACCGTGGTCATCTCCGTCCCACACGAATAGGTCAGGCCACCCCTGGGGACCCTGCTTGGTAGGTGCCACCCGCAACGCATCTCGAGTTGGTGCCGTCCTACAACGAGCGCCAACCACGCTAGAAGGGCTCTCCCATGAGCTCTATGCGTCCGCCGGGCCAGTTGGCGTCGCTGTCGAGTGCACTCCACATCGCCGGCAGAGGCATCTCGATCCGGCCCCGGGCTGATCTGCCCATACCGGGCGCGTCGATCCCGACGAAGCCGAACTCGCCGACATTTCGTGTCTTCTCACGCCAGAGCAGGTTCGCGTCGACGCTGCCAACGGGCTCATGCTCGCCAGCGATCAGCTCGTCCCAGCATCGCTCGGAGAGACTGCCCAGCTCGACCAGTCGCATCACGACACCTTAGACCGGATGCGATCATGCTCATCGGGCACCTCGGCCTGCTCAGAGGATACGACTAGACCCACGCCACGGAGCGAACAAGAGAGGTGGAGATGGATGCTCGAATAGACGTGATCACGCTCGCCGTCGCCGATCTGGAGCGAGCGCTGGCCTTCTACCGAGATGGCCTGGGATTGCAGTCGCGCGGGGTGCTAGGCAGCGAGTTCCTCGGCAACGATGTCGACCCGGCCGGGGCTGTCGCGTTGTTCGACCTGCGGGGTGGGCTGATCCTGTCGCTCTACCCCCGCACCGAGCTCGCAAAGGACGCCGTAGTCCCGTTCGACCCACCCAAGACCGGCGAGTTCAGCATCGGACACGCGGTGGCAAGTAGAGCCGAGGTTGACGCTCTGCTCGCCCAAGCCCGAGCCGCCGGAGCCACGCTCACCGACCAACCACACGATCGCCCATGGGGAATCTACTCCGGCTACTTCCGCGATCCCGATGGACACCTGTGGGAGGTTCTGTGGAATCCGCGGCTCGGCAGCCTGCAGGAATAGCCACGCCACACCAGATCCACTGCTGAGGCGATCAAGCGCCCGCGGGCAGCTTTTCGGTGACCGTCGTTGTGAAGGTGTGGTCGTAGCCGTCTGGGCGGAAGTTGAACGTGGCCTTCAGCTCGATCGTGGGGTGATTTGCGGCAAGCAGCGTCGTGGCGGCGGCGCTTGGCTGCAGAGCGAGCGTGAACGGCTCTCCGCCGCCAGGCACCTGGGCCTTGGCGGTCGCGATCAGAGTGTAGGAGTGGCCTGCCGTCGCGACTCTGGCCCGGTAGCTCTGGGAGCTCGCGCTCGGGATCACCTGGCCGGAGACGCTTGTGCTGGCCGATCCCGGGCCCGGCATGCCGGGCAGCAGAACGCCGCTCGGATCGCCGAAGCCAAGCGAGGGCACGCCTTTGACGTTGTGAGCCCCGGAGAGGACCCGTATGGCGTCGTCCTCGAATAGAGCGCCGATCTTGTGAAGCTCGGTGGGCCCATCCCACGGGTTGTACGACGCGGGTTCGTGTTTGCGCGGAGCAAACAGCTGCAGCCGGTTGAACGTGACGGTGCCGTCGACCGACCCGCCGCCGGTCTCGGTCGCAAAGCCGCTGGTCTGGGTCTTGGGGCCCAACATGGCTTTGAATTTCCTGACGGTGATCTCCTTCTTGAGCAGCTTCTTCACGTGTACGCCCTTGTTGCCGCGCCACGCTTCCTGCCATTCCGGGGAAGAAGGCATATCGAGGAACACGAAGTCGCCGCCGTCCGCCTGGTAGGGAAGGACATCCGCCTGCAGCTGCGCGCAGCTCGTGATGGCGCCTTCTCCGGAATTGAGCGTGGTCGGGCCGAAGTTGTATGGACCACTCACGGTCACCTGTTCTGGCACTACGATCGGCAGCTCCCAGGTGACCTCGATCAGCGGGTTCTTCTTCAGTGGCACCGCCTCGCTGTAGAACCCTTTGCGGGTGGCAAGCGTTCTTGTGCCCGGCACACTCTTGATCGTGCAGTCCTCTTCGGCCGGATTGGCTGGCGGAGTGCCGCCTTGCGTGCCTGTTGTGAGGACTTTGCCGTTGGCCAGCACTGTTTCCTGAAGCGTCTCCGTGAACTCTCCCGAGGTGGTCGGTTCGAATCTGTCCTCATATAGCCATTGCCACCTGTAGGAGGCATGCGTCATAAAGTTGGGCGGGATGCCTCCGTAGAGTTCCGATTCCTGGAAATGCGTGTCGAAGGTGTACGTACCTTCGTAGAGCGTCTGATACTCGAAGTATTCGTTGGTCGTCGAGGTTTTGTGCCTGCGTGCAGCAATCCCGCGGAGGCGCCCGCTCGCGCTGGCAAATCCGGCGCCTGTGGCCAACGCCCAAGAGACGGCGGCAAGCGCGATGAGCACGAAGGCGAGGCGTCGCCACAGAGACACGCCGACCGCCTGCGATCGCATCTCGCCCATTGCGTTTTGGATCATATGCAGGCTCGCCCGTTATGAGCGCGGCCTGCACGATCAGTCCAGCCCAATCCGTCCACGGCGCGGCACCTCCGGCCTCTCCGAGAGCGGCTCGCCGGTCTCCAGCAACGTCTTCAAGCTCGCGAGGATCATCGGCCAGCCGCCGCTGACGCTCTCAAGCACCGCGCTCTCCTTCTGGAAGCCGTCGTGGAGCACGGTGAGCTTGACTCCGCCTCCGAGCGCCTCGATCTCGAAGCTGACCCTCGAGCGCGGCTCCGCGGCCACCTTGGCCAGATACTCATCGCTGAAGCCGACGACCTGCGCGAACTCCGGCGTGATGGTCTGCCAGGTGTAGGAGAGCCTGCAGTAAGGATCCGACTCGAGCACGACCTGCTCTGGATCGGCGATCGTGACTCCGCCGTACTTCCAGACCACGGGCGAGCCGACCTTCCAGTCGGAGATCAGGGTCGCGCCCCAGTAGCGGCTGGTGAAGGCGGGCTCGGTGAGCGCCTCCCAGAGCTGCTCCGGAGTGGTCTTGATGTAGGTCGTGTAGACGAACTCGGGCTTTTGCATCTGGGTCTCCTCCAGGGCTCTCTTTAGGTCACTGAGCGCTTCCATGCGCGCGCAGTCGTAACGGTTGATCCAGCGCTCGACGATGGCATTGATCGGCTCCGAATTGAGGTAGTGCAGCTTCTCGCGGCCGCGCCACACCGTCGTGATGAGATTTGCGTGAGCCAACACCGCGAGGTGCTTGCTGACCGACTGCCTGGCCATCTCCAGCTCGCCGCAGAGCTCCCGCAACGTCTGCCCGTTGCGAGCCTTCAGGCTGTCGAGCAGCCGCCGGCGACCGGGATCGGCCAGCGCCTTGAACACCTCATCCATCGCCATCCTCTCTAGCCGTATATGCAGCCCAAAGGCTGCCTAACACTATATGCAGCTTCTCGGCTGCATGTCAAGACTTGATGTCCTGCCCTCTCTCTGCAGCTTCGATTCCCTCGGCGTGGGCGACTCAGAGCAGGATCTCAAGACGCCCTCGGGCTATGCCCGCTGCCCGACTAGTCGAGTGACTCGTAGACCGCGTCGATCAGCGCGCGGTTGCGCGGGTCCTTCCACTGCGGACCGCCGCGGTTCATCACGTAGGCGAACGCGACCTGAGCTTCGGGGTCGGCAAAGCCGACCGAGCCGCCGGTGCCGAAGTGCCCGAAGCTGGCAGGGTTAGGGCCCAGGGGGCGCTCTGGCTGTGTGAGCTGGAAGCCGAGCCCGAACCGCGATGGCCGGCCGAGCACGAGATCCTCGCCCGCCGAGGCCTCTGTGGTCGCCTGACGCAGCACATCCTCATCCAGCAGCGGCGCCGCGTCGTCAAGCAGCGCGGCGTAGAGGCCCGCGATTGCGCGGGCGCCGGCATGCAAATTGGCCGCGGGCAGCTGCGCCTGCTGCCATGCCAGCGTGTTGACGGTGCCAATCCCCGTCGCCCCGGGCGGGTTGAGATAGGCGCGCTCGCGCAGGCGCTCATCGACGGGGCTCCGCCCCGTGCCCTGCGCGAGCGCACCTCGCTCGAAATCGAAGACGTACTGTGCCCTGCGATGCCTCGCGCCGTCAGGCAAGCCGAAGCTCACCTCGACCTCGATCGCTCGCGCGACCTCGCGCTCCAGGAAGGCCCCGATCGTTTCGCCGGCCGCGCGCCGCACGATCTCACCCACCAGGAAACCGAAGGTGTGCACGTGGTAGCCGTGCCCGCTGCCGGGTACCCACCACGGACGCTGCTCCGCGAGCGCGTCGGTCACCTGCCTCCAGTCATAGAGCGCGCCCTCCGGCAGATCCCGCTCGATCGCTGCGAGCCCCGAGCGGTGGCTGAGTACCTCGCGTACGGTGACGCTCTCCTTGCCGGCGCTCGCGAACTGCGGCCAACGCCGCGCCACCGGCTCATCGAGGTCAAGCGCTCCGCGGGAGACCAGCATCAGAGCGCACAGGCCGGCAAGCGCCTTGCCGACAGAGAACACGTTGACGACGGTGCCGGGCCCCCAGGCTCGGGAGCGCGCCTGATCGGCCCACCCGCACCACAGGTCAATCACAGGCTCACCCTCGACGATCACCGCAACCGCGGCGCCGAGCTCATTCCTCTGGGAGAGGTTCTCGCGCATCGCCTCTGCGACGGCGGCAAAGCGCGGATCGCAGGTCCCCGCGATCTCTGTGCCCTCCACCTGGATCACCCCCTCCGAACCTAAGCCCCAGCCGCCTGCCAGGCGATCTGTGCCGCTTGCGAACGGTTCTCGACATGGAGCGTCCGATAGCAGCGCTCCAGATGCTTCTGGGCGGTGCGCACCCCGATCCCGAGCTCGGTGGCCGCATCCTGAGCCGAGCGTCCCATCGCAACCAGCCGCATGACCTCCGCCTGCCGCGCCGTGAGGCCGAGTGCACGCAGGTCCGCAGCGAGGATCCGGCGGCCGGCACCGCCCGCGAGCGTCGAATAGGCGATTGCGTTGCGGTATGCCTGGATCAGGTAGGGGCGTGCGATGTTGAGCAGGTCTCGCTCAGTCACGGTGAAGTCCTTCCCGCCGCGGCTGAGCGCGATCCCGAGCAGCCGCTCCGAGGTCGAGGGCAGCGTCACGGCGATCTGATACTCGACACGGAGTGGCTTGTAGACCTCTCTGTAGAGGTCGAGCTCGTGCAGCTCGCGGCGCGTGATGAGGTCGGAGAACCGCATCGCCCCGCCACGATGGGCCTGCCGGAAGTGCTGGACGAGCGGGTTCTGGTGGCCGTAGCGGGCAAACGCCTGATGGAGCCCCTGCGGCACCGGCGGATCGGTGACCGAGACGGTTCGTGGCAGATCGGCAGGCAACTCGTTGATCGCGCACCAATCCGCGGGCACTGCTTCACGCAGCGCCCGCGGCAGCTGGTCGATCAGCTCCTCCAGGCCAAGCAGCCCCATCACCTCGCCGACCAGCGCGAGCACACGTGTCGCGGTCGCTCTTGGAATGGGTGAAACGCTACACAAAGCAGCTGGTGGGCTCGTGAGCCACCAGCGTGAGCACCGCGCTCAGACCAGGCCGCTCGGCAGGCGCCGCAGTTCCGGCCTGCTGAGCGCCACGGGCATATAGCCGCGGTCGCCCTCGGAGAGCGTCGTGCCCGGTGGGACGATCTCGTCGATGCGGTCCAGCACGTCCTTGGACAGCGTCACCTCGACCGCTCCCAGCTGGCTCTCGAGCTGCTCCATCGTGCGCGGCCCGATGATCGGTGCGGTGACCGCCGGGTGGGCCAGGGTGAACGCGAGCGCCATGTGGATCAGGCTGATGCCCGACTCCTGCGCGAGCCGGACGAGCTCCTCGACCGCGTCGAGCTTCCTCTGGTTGCCGGGCAATGAGAGGTCGTATCGAGCGGGCATGCGTTGCGCGCGCTGGCTCTCCGGCGCCGGCTGTCCCTTGCGCCAGCGACCGGTGAGCCACCCGCCGGCAAGCGGGCTCCAGGGCAACACGCCCATGCCATAGCGGCTGGCGACTGGAAGCACGCCGGCCTCGATGCCCCGGACGAGGATCGAGTACGGCGGCTGCTCGGTGGCAAAGTGGCCAAGCCCGCGACGCTCGGCGGTCCAGTGCGCCTCGACGAGCTCCTCGGCCGGGAAGGTGGAGCAACCGAAGCTCCTGATCTTGCCCTGGGCGCGCAGGTCGGTGAGCGCGGAGAGCGTCTCCTCGATGTCAGTCCCGGGTTCGGGGCGATGTACCTGGTAGAGGTCGATCCAGTCGGTCTGCAGGCGCGCGAGGCTCGCCTCGACCTCCTTCACGATCCAGCGGCGCGAGTTGCCGCGCTTGTTCGGGTCCCCGCCGGGCACGCCGAAGCCGACGTCCATCGGCGCGTGGAACTTGGTCGCGAGGATCACGTCATCGCGCCTGCCGCCGGCCAGTGCCTTGCCGACGATCTGCTCGGACTCCCCGAGCGAGTAGACGTCGGCAGTGTCGACGAAGTTGATCCCGGCATCGAGCGCACGATGGATGATCTGCACGCTCTTGCCGTGGTCGGGCTCGCCCCAGGCGCCGAACATCATCGCGCCGAGACAGAGAGGGCTGACCTGCATTCCGGTGCTGCCAAGTCCGCGGTGGTCCATGCTGAGCTCCTTGAGCGAGGGCGAGGGTCCTGGCCATGCTAGGACCGTTTGGCGAAGACGCCGCCTAGCCGCGCTTGCCCGCCACCACGAACAGCCGTCGGAACGGCAGCAGCGTCTCGCCATTTGCACGCACGGGGTAGACCTCGCGCACAGACGCCGCATAGCTGCTGGTGAACGCGATCGCATCGTCCCTCTCCAGCGCCGCGAGGTAGGGCCGCAGCGCAGTTCCCCGAATCCATTCGAGCACAGGGTCAGGGCCGGTGAGAACGTGGTGGTAGGTCGTCTCCCACATATCGACGCGGGCACCGAGCGCTCGCAGGCGCTCGTAGTACTCCTGTGAGCTCGGCAGGTCCAGCATCTCGCCCACGCCCGCGAGCTGTTCGGAGAACCGCGGCGAGGCAGCGAGCTCCCGCAGCAGCGTGTGGCTTGGCTCCTCGAAATTGCGCGGCACCTGGAAGGCCAGCGTGCCGTGCTCGGAGAGCGCCTGAAGCCAGTCGCTGAACAGGCCCGTGTGACCTGGAACCCAGTGCAGGGTGGCCCCCGAGAGGATCAGATCGACGCTGCCCGCGGGCGCCTGCCAGTCGCGGATGTCCCGGAGCTCGAAGGTGAGCCTCGGGGGCAGCGCGCGCAACGCTGCCTGCTCGATCATCGCCGCCGAGCTGTCGATCCCGAGGATGCTTGCCTGGGGCCAGCGATCGAGCAGCGCTGCCGTGGCGGTGCCCGGCCCGCAGCCCAAATCGACGAGCCGACGGGGCGGGTCACCGGCGACTCGGCCGAGCAGCTCCCAGAACGGCCGCTCCCGCTCACCGGCGTAGCGCAGGTACTGATCGGGGTTCCAGGTGACTGCCATGCGCAGGTCAGCCTACGTCAACTTCGATGCCTGCCGCATGAGGCGCAATGCATGCGTTGGTACACAATCTTGAGTCAGCCAGACTTGCTGCCGAATAGATAGCGATGGAAATCGAGAGCAAAAGGCGGATACCGCTGGCGATGAGCCTGGCGCCCTTCGCCGCGGCGGCCACGCTGGCGTGGGCGACCGCCGTGATCGGCACCAGGATCGAGTGGGGGCTCTACACGATCGCAACCGTCTTGCTGCTGCTCGCGGGCGGGCTTGCGGCGCTGCAGGCCCGCGGTCTCTGGAAAGCTCGGCTCGGAGGCGTCATCTCCTCAGTGGTGTTCATGGCGGCCGTGGGGCTGCTGCGCAACTCGGCCGGCGGCAGCAACTCAGGCACGGCCGTTATCGCGCTGATCCCCGTCTTCTACATCGCCCTGCTTGGGCAAGGTCGCCGCCAGCTCTACTTCGTGCTCACCGCACTGGCGGTCTTCTACCTCGCGCCGATCGTGGCAGTAGGGCCGCCCGCCTATCCCCACACTCAATATCGTGCGGCAGCGTTGACGGTCGTGGTGAGCGCGATCATCGGGTTGGCCACCCAACGGCTGGTGAAGAGGGAGCGCCACGACGCGACCGAGGCGCTCAGCAGAGAGCAGATGCTGGTTCAGGTGAACGACCTCGTGCGCCGTCTCTCCAGGAGCACCGAGGCTCGCATCGACATCTGCGAGGCTGCGCGGACGATCGGTGAAGCGTGCATAGCGGTCCTCTACGAGCCCATGCGAGGAGCAGGCACGATGCGCTCGACGGCGATTGTCGGGCCAGACGTGGATCAAATCGAGATCTCGCTGCGAGAGCGAAACGCGGTGACCGAATCCTTCCTGTCGGGCAGGGCGAAGCTGGTCAACGACGGCGCCGAGCGCCAGGTTGGCAGCATCGCTCTGTGGCAGGCGGCCGGGCGACCGCAATCGCTCCTATACGAGCCGCTGATGATCGGAGCCGAGACACTCGGCGTGCTCGTCGTCGGCTGGCCGGCGCGCATCAGGCCCGAGGGAACGCGGGCCAGCGTGGTGGCGCTGCTGGCGCACGAGGCGGCCGCCGTGATCGACCGTGCCGACACGATGCGCAAGCTGAGGGACATGGCGACCACCGACCCGCTGACCGGGCTGCCGAACCGTCGCGCATGGGACACACATCTGGACAGTGCCCTGCACCTGGGCCGACCTGTGACAATCGCGATGCTCGACCTCGACCACTTCAAGGTGTTCAACGATGCCCGCGGGCATCCAGCCGGGGACCGACTGCTGAAGGAGACCGCGGCGGCGTGGCGTGAGCAGCTGCGCGCCGGCGACATGCTTGCCCGACTGGGAGGCGAGGAGTTCGGGCTGCTGCTGCCGGGCTGCGACCGCAGCGCCGCTGTCGAGGTGATCGAACGCCTGCGCCAGCTGGTCCGTGAGGGTCAAACCTGCTCGGCGGGGTTCGCGGAGCATCGTGAGGGAGAGTCCGCGGACGAAGTGCTCGCGCGCGCCGATGCGGCGCTCTACGAAGCCAAGGCCGCCGGGCGCGATCGCGCCTGCATGAGCCTTTGAGGCACAGGCGCGATCGCCTCGGGCGAAGTTGGTGCGAGGCAGCGTTGCGAACGACCGCACAGCGCCGCCGTAAACGCTTAGCTCATAAGATGTCAAGTCATGTGGGCGGAGACCGCGGCCCCGCCCGCGAGGCACGGGGGCACAGGCTTGCGCGACAAGCCGTGTACACGCGCCACACGCCGCGTGCGTCGATGGACGACGCCAGCCACTTGCGCAGCTGGATCCGGCAAGCGCCAGGGCATCGAGAGGAAGGAATCTCGCGCAGCGGGGCCGACGAGCGCGGTCGGGATTGAGGAGGCCTCCGCACCCGCCGAACCCCACTACTGCGATGTCATACGCCCACAGACCATAGCAGGTTGCTCTACCTGAATGTCATTGAGGCTTGCGGCTCATGCAGCGACGCTGCGACCCATGCCAGCCGCGCCGGTCTTCCAGGCAGCCCTCGGCGATGCCGTCAAAGCACGAAGGCAGCACCTCGGGCTCACACAGGAGCAGGTGTCGCTGCGCTCGGACCTGCATCAGCGCTGGATCTCAAACGTCGAGACCGGCAAGCGCAACCCAAGCTATGCAAGCCTGCGCCGTCTCGCCGCTGCGCTGCAACTGAGCACCGCGGACCTGATCGCCCTCGCAGAAGCCGCCGAGACGCGGCGCACCTCACGAGCGGGCAAGGCGACGGTTCCGGCAGGAAGCTGAGACGTCAACCGCCGGGACTGCCACCCGGCGGCGGCCAGGGCCCCAGCGGTTTGCCGATCTCCCAGTGGTGGCCGAAGGGATCCTCGATTCGCCCGAGCAGCCAGCCGTGTTCGACCGCGACCGGGCGCACCGCGCTCGCGCCCGCCGCCACCGCCCGCTCCTGCGCCGCCTCGGGATCCTCCACCACGAGCAGCAGCCGGACGGTCCCGCCCCCGAGCGCCGGCGGGCTGAAGCTCGCGTGCTCCGGGGACTCGTCTGAGACCCAGAAGCTCGCGCCGTCGAGCTCGAGCTGGCAGACCACCGGCGGATGCTCGTCGGTGCCGCCCACCCGGTAGATCTCCCTGGCTCCCAGAGCGCGCCTGTAGAACTCGACCGCGGCGCGGCCGTCGCGGACCGAGAGCTGGGCGAGCACCTGGGTGGGAATCCGCCCGCGAGCTGAAGGCCGTTCGGCCACTTTGGCCCAGTCTAATGACGCTTGGCCATTCACGTCCGATTTCCGCCAGACATTGCGATGCCCCTGTGACATGGTGAGCCCATGCAGATCGACTCAGACCGCCTCTGGCGCGCGATCGAGATGGAGGACCCTCGCTTCGACGGATGGGTCTTCTGCGGCGTCACCTCGACCGGCATCTACTGTCGCCCGAGCTGCCCAGCGCGCACGCCCAAGCGAGAGCATGTGTGCTTCTTCGCCACGGCCGCAGCCGCACAGGCGGCGGGATTCCGGGCATGCAAGCGATGCCGGCCCGACGCGACGCCCGGCTCGCCGGAGTGGGACCGCCGCGCGGACCTGGCGGGAGCGGCGATGAGGCTGGTCGCCGACGGTGTCGTGGATCGCGAGGGCGTCGCGGGCCTTGCACGCAGGCTCGGCTACAGCGAGCGACACGTGCACCGCGAGCTAGTCGCCGTCGCCGGCGCCGGTCCGCTTGCGATCGCGCGCGCCGCGCGAGCCCAGACGGCACGCATCCTGTTGGAGACCACGTCGCTATCGGTGACCGAGGTCGCATTCGCGGCGGGCTTTCAAAGTGTGCGCCAGTTCAACGACACGATCAGAGCCGTATTCGCCGCCGCCCCCACGCAGCTGAGAGCGAGAACGAGGGTGAGCAGGAGAGCGAGCAGGTCGAGCGCGATCGTGCTGCGGCTGCCCTTCCGCGCCCCACTGGAGGCGGCGGAGCTAATCGCCTTCCTCGGCGTGCGCGCGGTGCCAGGCATCGAGGAGGCGCTGGACGGTGCCTACAGGCGCAGCCTGCGGCTGCCGCGCGGAGAGGGCGTCGTGGAGCTGCGGCCTATGCAGAGTCACGTCCAGGCGAGCTTCTGGCTGTCCGACCTGCGCGATCTCGGCCCCGCGACGCAGCGCTCCCGGGCGCTGCTCGACCTCGACGCCGACCCCTGGTCGGTGCTCGAGTGCCTTGGGACAGACGATCTGATTGGCGCGCTGGTCAAGGCGGCACCGGGGCGGCGCGTGCCTGGCCACGTCGACTCCCATGAGCTCGCGGTGCGTGCGGTCCTTGGCCAGCAGGTCTCCGTGGCCGGTGCTCGCACGCTGGCAGGGCGGCTCGTCGCAGCTCACGGCCTGCCACTGACGCAGCCGATCGGCCAGGTGACGCACACCTTTCCCTGTGCGGCCTCGCTTGCCGACACAGACCCCGATCGGCTGGCGATGCCGGCGAACCGCAAGCGGGCTCTGATCGGTCTGGCAGGAGCGCTCGCGACCGGCAAGATCGAGCTCGATGCGGGCACGGAGCGAGCGCGTGCGCGCAGCGCGTTGCTCGGCCTCGCAGGCATCGGCAGTTGGACCGCCGACTACATTGCGCTGCGCGCCCTGCGCGACCCCGATGCGTTCCTGGCCGGGGATCTCGGGGTGCGCCGCGCGCTCGAGGGCCTTGGCCAGGACGGCCGGCCCGCCGCCGCACGGCGGCTGGCCGAGCGTTGGCGCCCCTACAGGGCCTACGCGGTGCAGCACCTGTGGGCGCAGCTGGCACCCATCGCTGGCGCAGCGCACACCAATCCCGAACGTCGACGAGCACCGAGGAGGGTGCCAGCACTCATATGACCAACAACGGCACGACACTTCTCTATACCCGCATCCCCAGCCCGATCGGCGAGCTGCTGCTGGTGGGCGACGGCAGCACGCTGCACCGCCTGCACATGCTTCAGGCGCCACGGCCCGCGAGCATCGATGCCGGCTGGCGGCATGAGCCGCAGGCGTTCGCGGAGACCCAGCGACAGCTCGATGAGTATTTCTCCGGGCAGCGCAGGGCCTTCGAGCTGCCACTGAGCATGACGGGCACTCAGTTCCAACGCAGCGTGTGGTCCGCCCTGCGTGAGATTGGCTACGGAGAGACCGCGAGCTACGGCGAGATCGCCGCCCGTGTCGGCCAGCCCGGCGCCGCGAGGGCGGTCGGCATCGCCAATGCCCGCAACCCGGTCTCGATCATCGTGCCTTGCCACAGGGTGATCGGTGCTGATGGGACCCTGACCGGATATGGCGGCGGCCTTCCGCGAAAGCAGTACCTGCTCGATCTCGAGCGCGCGGCACGCCAGCCGCGGTTGAGCTTCTGAGAGGCTGGCTCCGAGGGACGAGGTCGGTCCCAGTCCACCAGCGAGCGGACCCGTCAGTCCGCTATTTTGGGGCGATGGACAACGTCAAGCGCTCACGTCCACGTTTGACGCTGCTGGCGCTGAGCCTCGGTGGCCTGGCATACGCAGTCCTCAGCTCGGCTGTGATTCCGGCGCTGCCGACGATCCAGCACGAGCTGCACACGACAGAGACGGGCGTGACCTGGCTGCTGACCGCCTACCTGCTGGCCGCCTCTGTCGGCACCTCGATCCTCGGCCGACTCGGGGACATCTACGGCAAGGAGCGGCTGCTGCTCTATACGCTGCTGATGCTCTGCATCGGGACGCTGATCGGCGCCCTGGCCAACTCGCTGGCGCTGCTGATCGTCGCGCGCACGATCCAGG
Source organism: uncultured Actinomycetota bacterium (assembly GCA_963790265.1). GTDB lineage: Bacteria > Actinomycetota > Thermoleophilia > Solirubrobacterales > Solirubrobacteraceae > Palsa-744. The sequence goes on along the minus strand of CAWBNT010000001.1, from coordinate 305,151 downwards.
GAGTGGCCGGCGGGATCTTCCCGCTCGCTTTCGGCATCGTCCGCGACGAGTTCCCGCGCGAGAAGGTGCCTGGCAGCATCGGCCTGCTCTCAGCGATCCTCGGCGTCGGCGGCGGCGTCGGGATCGTCGCCTCCGGCGTGATCATCGAGCACCTCGACTACCACTGGCTCTTCTGGATCCCACTGGTCGTGATCGCCGTCGCGGCCCTCTTCACGTGGCTGTTCGTGCCCGAATCCCCAGTCAGATCCCCAGGGCGCGTGAACTGGCTGGCCGCCGCGCTGATGAGCATCGGCATCACATTGGCGCTGCTGGCCGTCAGCGAGACGACCGTCTGGGGCTGGGGGTCGGCCAAGACGCTCGGGCTGCTGGCGGCCGGACTGGTGGTCTGCTGGCTTTGGGTGACGGTCGAGGCACGTAGCGCCTCACCGCTCGTGGACATGAAGATGATGCGCATCCGCGGGGTCTGGACCACCAACACGGCCGCGTTCCTGCTCGGCGCGGGCATGTACGCCTCATTCATCGTCTTTCCCCAGTTTGCCCAGCTGCCGCGGAGCACCGGCTTCGGCTTCGGCGCCTCGGTCACAGTCTCCGGCCTCTACCTGCTGCCGACCACGATCGGGATGTTCCTGCTCGGGCTGGTGACCGGCAGGATCTCGGAGCGCTACGGCTCCAAGCTCGCGCTGATCGTCGGCACCGCGTTCACCGCCGCCTCCTTTGCGATGCTCACAGTCGCGCACGCCCATCCCTACGAGCTGCTGATCGCCGCCGCTCTGCTGGGCATCGGCGTCGGCCTGGCGTTCGCGGCACTGGGGAACCTGATCGTGCAGGCCGTCCCGGCTCACCAGACCGGAGTGGCAAGCGGCATGAACACGGTGATGCGGACGCTCGGCGGCGCGCTTGGCGGCCAGCTCTCAGCGACCTTCATCGCTGCGAACACCGCCAACGGTCTGCCGACGGTGACCGGGTTCACTGACACCTATGCGATGGCGACCGGGTTCCTGCTCGTGTGCCTGCTGGCGAGCGCCCTGGTCCCAGGCAGGCGTGCCAACCTACAGGAGGCCGGTGCGGCGCGACAGGCGGGCGAGATGGCTGAAGAAGCCGCCTAGCTGGGAACCCAGGCGCTCCACCTCGCAGGTGACGGGCGCCAGTGATCGCCGGGGCGCGGCACAACGCCGCTAGCATCCTGGGGTGGCGAATGTGCGCCAACTCGGAGGGCGAGGCCTCGTGGTCTCTGAGATCGGCCTCGGCTGCATGGGGATGTCGGGCGGGTACGGACCCTCCGATGAGCGGGAGGGCATCGCAAGCATCCACTCCGCAATCGATGCCGGTGTCACGCTGCTTGACACCGGCGACTTCTACGGTATGGGCCACAACGAGATGCTGATCTCGCGGGCGCTTGCAAGTCATGCGATCGGGCGCGAGCGGATCGTGCTCAGCGTGAAGTTCGGCGGGATGCGCGACCCGCGCGGCGGATGGGGTGGCATCGACACACGCCCGGCAGCCATGCGCAACTTCCTCGCCTACACCCTCCAGCGACTAAAAACCGATTACGTGGATGTATACCGCCCGGCGCGGGTCGATCCGGAGGTCCCGGTCGAGGAGACGGTCGGTGCGATCGCAGAGATGGTACAGGCCGGCTACGTGCGCTTCATCGGGCTTTCGGAGGCCGGCGCCGAGACGATCCGCCGCGCCCAGGCGGTCCATCCGATCTGCGATCTGCAGATCGAGTACTCGCTGATCTCGCGCTCGCTCGAGGCCGAGATCCTGCCCACCTGCCGTGAGCTCGGCATCGGCATCACCGCATACGGCATCCTCTCACGTGGGCTACTCAGCGGACACTGGCGCCCTGAGCGCACGCTGACTGAGAACGACTTCCGCGCTCACGCGCCGCGCTTCTGCGGCGAGAATCTGCAGCGCAACCTAGCGCTCGTCGAGCGGCTGCGGAAGGTTGCCGATCAGGCCGGCGTGAGCGTCGCCCAGCTGGCCTGCGGATGGGTACTCTCTCGCGGCGATGACGTGGTGCCGCTGATCGGCGCCCGCAATCCAGTGCAGGTGCAGGAGGCGCTGGGCACACTGTCTCTCGAGCTCGATCCGGATCTACTTGCGCAGATCGAGGCGGCGATTCCGGCGCAAGCCGCCGCCGGCGAGCGCTATCCGAAGCCGCAGATGGCCCATCTCGACAGCGAGCGAGGCTCCGCCTAGAGGTCAGGCACGATCAGTGGCCTGTGATCCGGTCAGATTGCAAGATCCGGCGTAGCAGCTCGGCCAAAGCCACTACCCTGCCCGTCATGGCCTATACGACGCAGGAGGGGCAGCAACAGGTGCTTGACCAGATCGCCGAGGCGGTGCAGGAGATTGGCACCGCGCTCACGGCGCTCGGCGAGGCGCACGAGCAGCTCGACGAGCAGTCGGCCGAGCGCCTGGAGGGAGATCTGTTTCGCCCCGTCCAGCGGGCCTATGCGCTCGCCCGCCGCACCGGCACCGACTTCGGCGGCCGCAGCGGGCTGACCCTCGGCGAGCTGGAATCGCAGGCGCGCGGCGCTCCCTCACGCGGGGCGAAGGGCTTCGTCGAAGACGCCAGAGACGCCGTCGAGCGCGCGGACGTTACGCTCGCCGAGCTGCAGGACTCGATGCTGCCAGTTGAGGTGGGTGACCCGCAGCTGCGCGGCGGCCTCAGCTCGGTGAGGGAGCTGCTCGGGACCGTCGCTCCCGCCGCGCGCGAGATGCTGCGCACCTTCGGACGCTGAGCGGCAGCCGCAGCCGCCCCCTTCCTCAGTCGATCGCGCGCCGGTAGAAGCCACGCACGCCGTCGCCATCAGCACCGTGAGCGATCCTGCTAGCACGATCAGGTAGATCCAGCGCCACCTTCCCCGCGTGCGTTGAATGACAGGCCAGAGCACCGCCGCGCCTGCGCGCGTGGTGGCATCGGAATCGTGGAGCACGCATTCCCATGCGCTTTGATTGACCACCAATCGCCCTGAGGCATCGTCTCTCAGTTCGGCTCTCCGCAGAGATCGACGCTTGGTCGGGCGCTCAACGGGGTACGCAAGCCACGGGAGCAGATGAGTCAATGACGCCAGAGCTCGAAGAGCAGCTGATCGAACATCTGAAGGACGCTCATGCGATCGAGTCGCGCATCCAGCGCCTGCTCGAGCGAATGATCGCGACATCCAACGAGGCGAAGGGCAGACAGCGACTCCAGCGCCACCAGCTGGAGACGTGGCACCGTGGACAGCGGCTGACCGAGCGCCTGCAAGCCCACGGGGAGAGCGTCGGCATTGCAAAGAAGTCCGATCGCGCCATGCCTGACTCTGCCGGGCGCAGGAACGCTCGAAGTGGCTTTCTGCTCGCCCGTTTGAAGATCGCCGCCTACGAGCTGCTGGAGGCGATTGCCGCCCGCGCCGGCGATCATGAGACCGCGCAGGTCGCGCGCTTGAACCGCAGCGAGGAGGAGGCACTGACTGTTGTGATCGCCTCCGAGGACATCGGGCTCATCGGCAACCCGGCGAACCGCTCCGAGGACGCGGGCGCGTAGCAGCGAGCCCCAACGCTCAGAGCACGCGGCGAGCCCAGACAAAGCTTTCGTGCAACCAGCCCTCGGTGAGGGGGAGCACATAGACGCCCTGTGCGGAGGAGTGGATCACCCAGCCGTTGCCAAGAGCGAGGCCCTCGTGGATCACGTTGGACTCGGTCGCCTTGGAGTTGAAGTGGGCGCTGCCGAAGAACAGCAGGTCGCCAGGCTGGACCTTGTTGATCCTGATGCGCTGCGAGCGCGGAATTTCGCCTGCCTGTTCGGCGGCTGTGCGACCGAGGATCTGGGCACCCCACGGCAGCCCTGAGACCTTGTACACACGCCAGACGAACCCGGAGCAGTCATACCCGCCATGTTCGAGACCGTCTTCGGTGCCGTCGGTCGTGCCGCCCCAGACGTAGGGCATGCCGATCTTGGAGACCGCGATCCGCAACACCTCCAGCTGGTCCGCGCTGTAGTGCGGCAGCGAGAAGCTCGCAAGCTCTTCGCGCGCCGCTTCAATTTGCCAGCTGGAGAGCCCGAGCGCGACCGCGAAGGAGTGTGCGGCTTCGGCGCGGGTGATGATGTTCCACGGATAGAGCTCGAGGCGGTCTTCGCCTGCCGGATGGTCGTAGCGCAGCCCCAGGTAGCGCGCGACTACCTCGCTGCCAAAGTAGCCAGGCGGCGAGAGACCGGCTACCTGGGCAACCTTCTGAACGGTCTGAGCCACACTCGATAGGCCAAGCTGGTCGACCAACAGGGCATCGAAACGCACGAGCGTCAACGAGCCTGTCTTGGCAAAGGCGATCGGTGCCACCCCCTCGCGGGTGGCCAGCGCATCCAGCGCTGCGTTCTCGGCGCCGACAGCGAGGGGCTTCGCGCCAGCGAAGCCTTCGGAGCCCAGAGCCTCCATCAGGCCCGCGCGCATCACCGTGCGCTGTTCGGCGAGGTCCCAGTTGCCGGCGTTGTGAGGAGTGCGTGCGGCAGCGCTCCCCGGCAGCGCCGCCAGGAGGGCAAGCGTCAAGCAGGCGATCGTGGTTGCGCGCAGGGCGCGGCGTGCTCGGTCGAGATCGATAGGTACTCATCGACCACCAGCGCAATCTGTTTGAGCCAGCGGCTTCTTGGCTGGACTCTGGGTCAGGCGCCGCTGCGAGACCGCGGCCCGCCGCCGCGATGACCGCAGGAGCCTGACGAGGACTGCGCAAACGGCAGCGCCCGACCGTCCAACCCCGCGAGCAGGTTGGCCACCGCGCGCTGCGCCATCGCCTCCCGCGCGGTGTTGGTGGCGCTGCCGATGTGAGGCAGCACGATCAGGTTCGGCGCCTGAAAGAGCGGATCCTCGACGGGCAGCGGCTCTGGATCGGTGACGTCGATCCCGGCGCCCGCGATCCAGCCGCCCTCCAACGCAGCCCGCAGAGCATCCTGGTCCACAAGGCCGCCGCGGCCCGTGTTGACCAGGATCGCGCTCTGCTTCATTGTCTTCAGCGTAGCCTCGTCGATCAGGTGGTAGGTCTCCGGCGTCTGGGGGACATGCAGCGAGATGACGTCGGCCTGTGCCAGCTCGGCGTGCAGGTCCACACCGCGGCCGAGCAGGCGCACCTGCATCCCAAACGCCCGCGCCCGCTCGCCTACGGCGCGACCGATGCGGCCGGCACCGATCACCGCAAGCACCGCGCCGCGCAGCTCGAGGCCAAGCCACCCCTGCGGCTCCCACGTGTGCCAGCGACCCTCGCGCGCAGCGCACTGCGCCTGCGGCAGATGCCGCGCGACCGCGAGCATTAGCGCCATCGTCAGGTCCGCCGTAGCATCGGTGAGCACATCGGGCGTGCGACCGACGGGAATGCCTCTCGCCGCAGCCGCAGCGAGGTCGATGTTGTCGGTGCCGACGGCGTAGTTGGAGATCACCCTCAGATGCGGCGCGGCCGCGATCAGCTCCGCATCGACTTGGTCGGAGAGCATGCACAACAGTCCCTCGACGCTCCCGATCCGTGCCAGCAGCCAGTCACGCGACGGCGGCAGCTCTCCCGGCCATACCTCGACCTGGTGCTGCTCGCGTAGCTGGTCGAGAGCGTCCCCGGGCAATTGCCTGCTCACAAGGCAGCTGGATCGCATCGGCTGGACAATAGAGAGCCTGCTCTACTCGCCGAGTGGACGTCAGCGATCTGGATCGCCGCGGGTCAAGCGGGCGCCAGCGGTGAGCGGGCGTGGGCGAGGAAGTACCATGTATGCGGCGCCGACGTAGCTCAGTTGGTAGAGCACCTCCATGGTAAGGAGGGGGTCCGGGGTTCGAGTCCCCGCGTCGGCTTGCCGCCCGTCTGAGAATGCGCGAGCGTCGGATTGCCTAGGCACACTGGCCACCGACCATACGGCGGCCCTCGCTCTCAGGCAGCAGAAATCTCGCGCGTAGGGTGGTTCCCGACTGGATAGGGGCCGACCGCCGTATCGCCGCACCCACCCCAGGCCTACGAAGGTGGATGGCCTACCGCGCTAGGTGCCTCGTCTTGTGGAGATTCCCGATCAACCGGCCTGCGGGCGCCGAAGCAGCGTGAGCCCTCTGATGCCAAAGGGCGGATGCACGCCAGCCCACCCGAGCCGCTCCTCGAGCACGACCGTGAGCCTGCCCACACGAGAGTCCTGGGTGCCCGCGATGTCTCGCGCGACCCGCTCGCGCAGCTGCTCCTCCGTGAGCGAACTCACGCGACGATTGCGCTTCTTGACCAGCCAGAACGCCGGGTAGCAGAGCACGCCGAGATGCGTGTCGAGCAGAACTTCCAGGCCAACCGCGCGGGCCTTCTTGGCCAGCTCCCCACGAGCGTAGCGCCGCTCGTGACCGAGGAGACGATCGTAGTAGTCGTAAAGACTCGGACCATGCGGCACCACCACGACCGCGCGCGCCCCCGGCCGCAGCGCGCGACGCAGCTCGGCCAGCACGCCCGAGTCATCGGGGACATGCTCGAGCAGGTTGGCGCTGAGCGCCGCATCCACGCTGCCGTCCCTGAGCGGCAACGCACACGCATCCGCCTGGACCAAGCGGGCCTGCGGAGTCCGCGTATGCGCCCTGCGCAGCCCCGAGGCGATCAGATCGACCCCGATCAACGTCGCGTCGGGATACCTGGCGTTCAGGTCTTCGAGCAGATAGCCCGAAGAGCAGCCAAGGTCCGCAAGCACCGGACCGTGCGGCAGGCTCCCGAGCTGAGCGATCATCGCACGCCTGGTCCATTCGTCGAGGAAGTGAGAGCGGCTGCTCGTCTCGTGAAGCTCCTCGAGATCTTCAGACCAGTTGACAGACGAGCTGTCCACGTAGCGCAGGAAGGCGTCCGTGCCCGACCCAGCAGAAATCCAACCTCCATCGAAGGATGGGACCTGCTCAGCGCCGGGCGGCGGCAGCAGCGCATCGCAGCCGCTCATGGCGAGGCCTCCACGTGACTCGCTTGGCTCACCATGCGCACATGACGCCGGTACACCCGACGGCCAACGTTCGTGTCTTTGCGATATTCGAGCATGCGCCGCCTCACGAGGCCTGGCAAGCTAGCGCAGCGAAGCTTGTACTCCAAACCGGCGCAGCGACCAGCAGGAGCATTCCGGCGATGCGCCGCGGGACCGCCACCCGCAGTCCAATGGGGCAATTTTGCGCGGGCCTCCTCCGATTGATGCCGCCGGTGGCGGCCTCCGCCGTGAGCTGGTACCTGCGCCGCGGCGCAAATATGAAATCTCAGACCTGTGTCTCTCACTCCCTGCGGACCCGCGAAGTCAAGATCTGTGGCCAGAGCGAGGCAGGCATGGCTCGATTTGGGACGGCCGGGCGGCGCATCGACGAGCTCCCCACCACGACCACCGCACGCCGCGGCCTCTGCAAGGTCGAGCGCCTCCACTCAAACGAGGCGTCGGCCGACCCCACTGCCCCAGATCACGCAATCCAGAAACAACCCGCTTGCAGGGCAATTCGCGCGAATGGGCCGTGCAGGAATCGAACCTGCAACCTTGGGCTTAAGAGGCCCCTGCTCTGCCAGTTGAGCTAACGGCCCGACGTGGTGTGGCCTGCTACAGGCCGGCTCAGACGCTCATTCTATCGGCCTGGATCCAGACGTGACGGCCCACTGGGACGCACCTAGAAGACGACCGTGCGCGCGCCGTCGACGATCACGCGATCGTCGAGATGCAGCGCCAGGGCCCTGGCAAGGACCACGCGCTCAATGTCGCGCCCTACGCGTTCGAGCTCCCTGGCGCTCTGGCTGTGCTGGACCCGCTCGACGCCCTGCTCGATGATCGGGCCGCCGTCGAGCTCCGCGGTGACGTAATGAGCGGTCGCGCCGATCAGCTTCACGCCCCGCTCACGCGCGCGCCCGTAGGGATCGGCGCCGGCGAACGCGGGCAGGAAGGAGTGATGGATGTTGATGACTGGCACCGCGAGCGCTTGCAGAAACTCGCCGCTCAGGATCTGCATGTAGCGCGCCAGCACGACCACGTCGACGTGACCTGAAAGCAGATCGAGCATCGCGCGCTCGGCAAGATGCTTGCGCTCCTTCTCGACCGGGACATGGTGGTATGGCACGCCCGCCTGCTCGACCTCGGCCCGCAGGTCGCCGTGATTTGAGAGCACGGCGACGACCTCGGCCTCGAGCTCGCCCCGCCGCCAGCGCCAGAGCAGGTCGACGAGACAGTGGTCGTAACGGGAGACGAGGATCGCCATCCGCTGACGCTCGCCGAAGCGGCGAATCTCGAAGTCCATCTCGAATCGGTCGCCCACCTGCTCGGCGAAGCGCCGCTCGAGCTCTGCGGCTCGCTGCGGCATGCCCTCCATCACGAACTCGGTGCGCAGGAAGAAGCGGCCGCCGGTCGGGTCGGATGAGTACTGGTGGGAGGAGACGATGTTCGCACCCTCCTCGAAGAGGAAGCCCGAGACAGCGGCGACGATCCCCGGCCGATCGGGGCAGCCGATCAGCAGCCGGGCGGAATAGGGCGCCGGATCTGCAGTATGGGCGGGCATCGCGCCCAGCGGGTAGTTGACCTCCCCCGATCCTGCCATCTCGGCCCGTCGCTATTTCTTCTTGCTCGTCGCCGAGGAGGACCCGATGATCGCGGTCGTGCTCGTCGACGTGCCGGCCGCGGTGCCCCCGGTCTTGGTCGCCGCCTTCGTCTTCGCTTCAGCTTCCTTGACGCTTCGCTTCACGCGTTCCAGTTCGGATTCCAGCAGCGCTCGTCGGGCCTTCGGCGCCAACGCAACCGCCTTCTTGGTGGCCAGATCGCCCTCGCTTTCATTGTGCGCGAGATAGGAGTACTCGGCCAGCTCCGAATAGAGAGCTGCGCTTTCCGGTTCGGCGGCGACCACGATCTGCAGCGCCTGGACCGCGCTCGCCGGCTCATTGAGCGCGCCGGCGCTGAAGATGTTGGCGATCTCCTTGGCCAGTTTGGCGCTCGCTGGCTTTGGATTGAGTGCCAGATAGTGGTTCCAGGAGCTAGCGGCCTTGCCCAGCTGTTCCCTGCCCTTCGCCGTGTAGGTTTCGGTTTCGGAATCGTAGAATTCGCCGCCGGTTGCTTCGTGGAGCTGCGCTTCGGTGAGCGCCACCCATGCGGAGGCATCGCTCGGGTTCTTCTTGATCTGCTTCTTGGCGGCCGCAACCTTGGCGGCATAGCTGCTGCCGCCGTGGCCTTCTTTGCTGACGCCTTCAAGGACGCTGCCGCCGCCGAGCCCGCCCACGCCGAGGAACACCAGGCCGATGAAGAGCAGGCCAGCCAGGCCGCTGTAGACCACCTTTACGGTGCGGCGTCTGCCACGGGCTCGCAGATCGAAGAGCATCCAGCTTGATTCTATGGCTGCGGCGCCGTAGAAAGCGCGCAGAGCCTCATCGCCTCAGCTGTGGAGGTCTGGATCTATGTGGTCGAGCATCTCGCGCACCTGCGGATCCATCTGCTCGGCCGTGGCATTCTCGGCGGCTGGGGAGGCTCCGGAGCGCGCTCCAGCGGCAGAGGCGTCGCCCGCCACAGCGAACGCGGGCGCGCTCTGCGCCGCGCGGCGCTCCCTGGCGGCACGTCGCTTGGCCAGCATCGCCGCCAGCAGCACGCTGAGCTCATAGAGCAGGTAGAGCGGCAGTGTCTCCAGCACCATCGTCAACACATCGCCCGGCAGGATCGCCGCGACCAGCGCGCAGAAGACCAGCGCGTAGCGCCTGGCTTTGCGCAGCTGCTTGGGCGTGACGATGCCCGCCTGAGTGACGCCGAGCACGGCGACCGGCACCTGGAAGATCAGGCCCATCGCGATCAGCATCATCGCTGCGAATTTGTAGTAGGAGCTGCCCTGGACCAGGACGTTGAACTCGCCGCTGTTGAAGTTCTGGAAGAAGTGGACGGCCGCCGGCAACACGACGAAGTAGCCGAACACCACGCCCGCGATGAACAGGAAGGGCACGGCCGCCAGCAGCGGCATCGCCACGCGCCGCTCGGAGGGGCTGAAGGCGGGCATGATGAACCCGTAGAGCTCGAACAGCAGCACCGGCAGGGAAAGCAGCAGCGCGAAGTAGAGCGTGACCGTGATCGTGGCGGTGAACGGTTCGCCGAAGCCGATCGTGGTCGGGTTGTAGCCTTCGGGTTTGCTCGGGATGCCGGCGACGCTGGCTTTCAGGCGCGGTAGCTGGGAGACCAGGTTGCGCGCGTGGAGCTCGAAAGGCCGCTGCCGGGTGCGCTCAGATACCTGAGTATCACTTCGGTTTCGCGGGCGACCCTGCGCACTCCCTGCTCGAGCTTCCAGGTCTTGCCCGCCGGGCCTTCCCCTCTCTGCACCTGCCCCCGCGTCTGGCTGCTCCAGCGGCGTGTTGATGACATGCAGCAGCGCGCTGTTCTGCCAGAAGCACAGCCCGAAGGCGACGACGAAGGCGAGCCCGCCGACGATCAGACGGGTGCGCAGCTCGTCGAGGTGATCCACAAGGCTCATCCGGTCCTCGTGCCTGATCATGCGGATTGCAGTAGCCATGGTCGCTGCGACTCCATCCTGCGCTCTGTGGCGGCAAATCGGGCCAAGTCCAGGTTACCCAAGTCCCATCGGCCTCGACGCCGGGCATGCAGAGCTCGTTGGCTTTGACTAAAGCGGCCCCGTGCAACTGGTCGATGACGGTGGCGAGGCATTTATGATGCGACCGGACGAAAGCCACAGGATCCGCCACCACGTCAAGCTGCCCGACGGCAGGGACATCGAGGTTGTCTACCTCGAGCATGGGCTGCGAGACGGTGACCGCCTCCAGCAGGCCAGCGGCCTCGCGCTGCACATCTGCTTCCATTGCGGCAGCGAGCTCGTACATCCGCTCGATTGGACCGAGGAAGGCCCCCACAGCTGGAGGCTGCTGCTGCGTTGCCCCGAATGTGAGGCCACGCGAGAGGGCGTCTTCACCAAGGAGGAGATCGATCTGCTCGAGGACGAGCTGGACCGCGGCATAGGCTCGTTGCTCAGCGATCTGCGGCGAATGACGCACACGAACATGTCCGAGGAGATCGAATTCTTCATCCGCGCCCTGCAGGCAGACGTGATCACGCCCTCAGACTTCTGATCGCGCAGGCGCCTGCGGCACGTCGAAGCAGCTGGCAGCTAGCTGAAGCGCTCGACGACGGCGTCCGCGACGAGATCCAGCAGCACCGAGCGCCCGCCTGGCAGGCACTCCGGCAGCGCCCGCTTGGCTTGGGAGACGATCGCAAATGCGTGCTTGCGAGCATCCTCCAGGGCGCCGGTGGCCGCGATCCGGTCGCAAAGCGCCTCCGCCTCCCGGCCGCCGCGCAGCCGCGAGAGGTCTTCCATCGCCAGCCGCTCATCGCGTTCGCGGGCGAGGATGAGCGGCAGCGTGACGGTGCCGTCCAGCAGATCGGTGCCTCGCGGCTTGCCGGTGCGCTCGACCGGGCCGGATACGTCGAGCACGTCGTCAAGCAGCTGGAAGGCGAGGCCGATGCGGCGGGCGAATGCGCCAAGCGCGTCCGCAAGCGCAGCCGAGCCCTCGACTGCGAGCAGTGCCCCGAGCCGGCACGCCGCCTCGAAGAGAGCCGCGGTCTTGAGCTCGCAGCGCAGCATGTAGCGCTTCACGGGAACCTCGGCGGCATAAGCATCCTCGCGTTGCAGAAGCTCGCCAGTCGCAAGCGAGGAGCTTGCATCTGAGAGCGCACGCAGCTGCAGGACCTCGCCGTTGTGCGAGAGCTCCGCGAAGGCGCGGGAGAAGAGCAGATCGCCTGTCGCGATCGCTGCATCGCGTCCGGCAGCCTCCACAACCGTGGGGCGCCCGCGTCGCAGCTGCGCCGCGTCGATCACATCGTCATGGACGAGCGTCGCCGAGTGGACGAGCTCGACTGCGGCAGCAGCCCTGACCAGCGCGCCCTCTCCCTCCGGCGTGAGCGGCGGCCCGCCGGCCGATTCGGCGGCCAGCACGACAAGCAGCGGCCGCAGCCGCTTGCCTCCCGCTGCGATCGTCGCGCGTGCGTGCCCTCCCAACGGCGCGCCCGCCTCCGCGCTCACGCGCTGCAGGTGCTGCTCGATGCTGGCCATCCTCCTGGCCAGCAGCTCGCCGCCGCGAGCGACGATCGCGTTGAGGCCTTCTGCCGCTATCCGATCGGGATCGGACAGCGTGCCTGCGGTGGACGGGGAGCTCGTTCTGGCGCCGAGGGTGCGCACGGGGTCGATCCCTACCCCTTCACCGTGCCAGAGTGGATCGCGATGATCCCACCGGCCGTCAGTATCCAGCCCACGTTCTCCAGGCCGGCACTTTGCATATCGGCAGCCAGGGCAGGCGGCGCGGGAAACCGCTTCACCGAGTTGGGCAGGTATGTGTAGGCGGCTGCGATAGTCGCATGCGCGTCCCCGCCAGCCAAGTCCTGCGCCGCCTGTGGGGGGCTCACGCCCGCAAGCTTGGCGAGCGCTCCAGCGAGATGGCCGAGCCCAGGGACCAGGCGATCGAACCACAGCCGGTAGAAGATCGACAGCGGTGGCCGCGTCGGAGTTGTGATCTCCAGCACCACCACCCTGCCGCCCGGCCGCACCACCCGGGACATCTCGGCCAGACCGAGGCGCAGATCGCTGAAGTTGCGAGCGCCGAAGCCGACCGTCACTGCATCGAAGCTGGCGTCCGGATATGGCAGCGCGGTCGCATCCGCCCATTCGAAGCGCAGCGAGTCAGCGCCCGCCCGGCTGGCCTTTGTCCTGGCCCGCAGCATCATCGCCTCGGAGAAGTCGCTGCCGATCACCTCACCGGTTGTTCCAACGCGGCGAGCAAGCTCGAGCGCCAGGTCGCCGGTACCGGTCGCGACGTCAAGCACTCTGCTGCCCGGACCGACGTGGGCGAGGTCGGCTGCGCGGGCACGCCAGCGGTGGTGCAAGCCCGCGGTCATCACGCCGTTGAGCAGGTCGTAGACGCCAGCGATGCGGTCGAACATCGCCTGCACCTGGCCCGCCTCCATGCGGCCCGCCGCCGCGACTCCATGGTTGGTGGGCATCTGTGCAGCCTATCCCGCGCGAGCCTCGGGCGCCCGGCGACTCCGGGCGCCCGGCGAAGACCGGCTACTTCAGGTTGGAGAGGAAGTAGACGATGTCTTCGCGCTTCTTCACCGGCAGGCCCTTGAACGACGGCATCGGCGCGGTCGGGTTGACAAGGGTCCTCGCGATCCCTTCTGCGGGGATGCGCGAGCCGATCGTGGTCAGCGGCGGGCCGGGGCCGGAGTTGCCGTTTTCGCCGATCTTGTGGCACGCCTCGCAGCCGGTGGCGGCGATCGCCATGCGACCCGCTTCGAACTTCGCGACCGCCTGCGGACCTCGTTTGATGATCGTGCTCGGGGTCTTCCATTCAAGCGCGTAGGGAGACCCGGCGTGCGCTCCGCTCCAAGTCAAGTAGAACATCGCGCCGATCACGAAGACGCCGGTGAGCGTGGCGATCGGACGACGCTCGGGACGGCGCTCGGGGCCGCGATCGTAGAACGGCAGCAGGAACAGCAGGATCATGCCGAGCGTGGGGATGCCGATCGTCGCCAGCGGCACGATGCTCGGCGGCTTGATCACGCGCAGAAGCTCGAAGAGGAAGAAGAAGTACCACTCAGGTCGCGGCTCGTAGCTGGTCGTCGTGGGGTTGGCCTTGGCGCCGAGCTCCACTCCCAGCACGAGCGAGGCAAGGATGATCACCAGCATCACGATGCAGGCCATCAGCGAGTCCTTGGCCACCGCGTATGGGAAGAACGGCTTGCCTTCGGACTTCAGCATGCCGTACTCGCGGAGGTACTCCTCCTTCTGACGCTGGTTCATCTAATGGTCCGTCCTGTGAATTCGTTGGCGGTTGGGCGTTCGATGACCAAGCCTGCCGCGGACGCAGGGAGGGGACAGTAGAGCACTATTTGCAGGACGGACCACTGGCCTATGCCTCCGTCTTGCGAAGCTCGGGGTCCTGCTTGGCTTTCAGCCAGGGTGGCGCGGTCGTGCCGAGCTTCGCGACCAGGTAGAGGTGCGCGCCGATCAGCGCGGCTAGCAGTCCGGGGATGAGCAGCATGTGGATCGCGTAGAAGCGCGAGAGCGTGGTGGCGCCGAATTCCGGCCCACCGCGCAGGAAGTCGCTGAGGTACGGGCCAAGCAGCGGGCCGGTGCCATTGATGTTCACGCCCACGATCGTGGCCCAGTAGGACCGCTCGTCGAAGGGCAGCAGGTAGCCGGTGAAGGACATGACCATCGTGAGGATCAGCAGCACCACGCCGATCACCCAGTTCAGCTCGCGCGGGTACTTGTAGGCGCCGAAGAAGAAGGTCCTGCCCATGTGCAGGAAGACGAGCACGACCATCACGCTCGCGCCCCACTTGTGCATTCCCCTCACGAACGCGCCGAGGAAGACGTCGTTGGTCACGTAGCGGATCGATTCGTAGGCGCCGCCGCTCACATCCGGCCGATAGAACATCGCCAGGAAGACTCCTGTGACTGCCTGGTTGAGGAAGGCGAACATCGTCGCCGAGCCCAGCGTGTAGAACCAGTTGGTGCCCCTTGGCACCTTGCGGAAGAGCATCCAGCGTGCTGCGCCGGAGAGCGAGGTCCGTTCGTCGACCCAGCCAACGACGCTGGAGCCCGCCTCAGCCGCATGATCGAGGGGGGTGACCTGCCCGTTGCTTTCGCCGGGCCGCATGGGCGGCGGCTTCAGGGCCGGCGGGATCGGTGGAGCTGGCAGCTTTGGCATCCTCTCGCTGGCTCCCCGCTAGATCCGAATCGAAGGCCGGGAGGGATAGAGAAACTGACCGATGCCGTCTATGGGCTCGCCCGGGTCGCGCGGCGAGAAGCGGCGAAGTTCGCTGTTGACGCTGAACCGCGGGCCGACTTCCACCAGGCCCTCTTTGTTGACGCGCGTGAAGAAGCGGTCGAGCGGTCGCACGGGAGGGCCGGCGACTCGCTCGCCGAGCAGGTTGTAGACGCCACCGTGGCAGGGGCAGATGAAGCGCTTGGCGGCGCCGACCCAGCGCACCGAGCAGCCGAGGTGAGCGCAGCGGCTGGTGATCGCGATGAATGGCGTGCTCTTGTCGTAGGGGTCGGTGTCGATCTTGTCGTTGTGCTTGCGGATGTAGATCGTGGTCCTGCCGATCTCGCCAATGCCCGGTGTGATGGTCACGTCGACTGGCACGTAGTTGTCTTCATTGAACATGTCCTGCGGACCGACCACCGACCAATGGTGGGGCTGTTCTTTGAAGATCGGGCCGATCGCGAACGCGAGCGTTGGCAGCGCAAATGACGCCGCGGCGATCGCTCCTGCGGCGTGGGCTGTGCCCGTCATGAACCGCCGTCGAGTCACGGTCTCGTCCTCGAAGGCTCCCGGTATCAAGCGGTCGGCGGTGTAACGAGACTGTGGCATCTTGCGCTGGCTGGCCATGAGCCCGAACAATATCGCCTGGGTCGCGAAGTTGGCGGCGGGGCACCAGCCGCGAGCACCAAGCGCCTGCCGCGCCCGGGATCTGGGGCCGCTAGCAGCAGATCAGAGCGCCGGCCCGACAGCATTCCGCATGGCACTCAGAGCCTCGGCGGACCCTGCACGCGCAAGCTCCTTGGCATGCTGGTGGGCGCTGCTCTGACCCCAGCCGATCGCGTAGGCGCCCGCCTGCCACACGGCGGCCGCCAGCTCGGGACGCTGCGCGCCATGCGCCAGAGCGCAGAGCGTGATCACGTCGGCAAGCTCGGCGACAGCCGCCACGTCGCCGAGGCTCACGAGCCGCGCCAGGCCAAGCGCATAGAGCTGGTCACCTGCCAGCAGCGCGAGATCGGCTTCTGGCACCTCCAGCAGCCGGGGGGTCGCATAGTGGAGCAGGTAGCCCTCGTAGATAGCCTCGATCAGCAGCTCGTACTCCGCGGGATCGACGCTGGCCCGTGGACCTGAGGCCGCAAGCTGTGCGGGCCCACCCTGGCTGGAGGGGCGCTCCTGCACGCCCTCTACCAGCAGCGTCGCGATTACTCCACCTCGGCCGCGCAGCACGCCAGCCAGGCGCTGCAGGGCAGTTTCGGAGCCGCCAGCGGCTCCATTGCCGTTGTGCAACGATGCCTCGGCCCGCGGTTGACCGGCGTCAGCCGGCCCCGAGGCGCTCATTGCAGCTCGCCAAAGGCTTCTGCGGCAGCCGCCGCGGTGCGATCGAGTTGCTCCTCGGTGTGAGCAAGCGACGGGAACCACGCCTCGAACTGCGAAGGCGGCGGATAGACGCCCCTTGCCAGCAACCCACGGCACCAGGCCGCGTGTGCAGCCAGATCGCAGCTGGCCGCCTCCGCGAAGCTCTCAACGGGGGAGTCGCTGAAGAACACGGTGAGCAGCCCGGGCCGACTTGCGAGCTGCACCCGACCTCCCATCCCGGCGTCCTGCGCTGCCTGCTGCAGCGACCTCGCCAGCCGGTCGGTGATCTCGGCGAGCCGCAGATACGCCTCCACGTCCAGCATCTTCAGGCTCGCAAGGCCGGCAGCCACGGCCAGGGGATTGCCCGAAAGCGTCCCAGCCTGGTAGACCTCGCCCGCCGGGGCGAGCATTTCCATCAGGTCGGCTCTGCCCCCGAGCGCGCCGGCCGGCAGCCCGCCGCCCATCACCTTACCCATGATCGTCAGGTCGCCTCCTACACCAATCAGCTCCTGGGCGCCCCCCCGCGCGACCCGAAAACCGCTTATTACCTCATCGAGCACCAGCAGCGCCCCGCTGCGATCGGCCAGCTCGCGTGTGAGCTCCAGCATCCCCTCGCGCGGCGGCACGAGCCCCATGTTCGCCGGAAGTGGCTCGGCGATGATCGCCGCCGGCAGGCGGGCGTCCACCACTGCGCTCAGCGCCTCGGGATCGTTCCACGGCACCACCGTCGTCTCGGCGGCCGCGGCAGCGCTTACGCCGGGGCTCGATGGCCTCGCGCCTCCTGCAGCGCCGGTGGCGACGCCCGAGCCGGCTTCCGCGAGCAGGCCGTCGGCGTGGCCGTGGTAGGCGCCGGCGAACTTGACGATCTGCTGGCGCCCGGTCGCCGCCCTCGCCAGGCGGATCGCCGTCATGCTCGCCTCGGTGCCCGAGCTCGTCATGCGCACCATCTCGACCGTGGGCATGCGCTCCGCGATCTCCTCTGCGAGCGCGACCTCGCCCTCGGTCGGCGCGCCGAAGGTGGAGCCTGCCGCGGCTGCATCGGCGATCGCCGCCAGCACCGTCGGGTGGGCGTGGCCGTGGATCAGCGGTCCCCAGGAGCAGACGTAGTCGATGTAGCGGTTGCCGTCAACGTCGAGGATCTCGGCGCCCTCTCCGCGCTGCACGAAGATCGGGTCCCGTCCAATCGAGCGCATTGCGCGCACCGGCGAGCTCACACCCCCTGGGATTCGCTTCAGAGCGCGAGCGTAGAGCTCGCGCGAACGAGCGTCGCTCACCCGCCCACGCCCGCGTGCTCGGACTCCCACCGCTTGAATTCGTCGGTGAAGTAGAGCAACCGGATCTTCTTGAACTCGGTCGAGGAGTAGAGCGTCGCGCGCCCTTCAATGCCCGTGCTCTGCGCGATCGAGTCGAGGATCGCGTCGCACTCCTCCTTGCTGCGTCCGTGGGCCATCGTGAAGACCGAGTAGGGCCAGTCCGGGTAGGTGGGGCGCTCGTAGCAGTGCGAGATGCCGCGCACGGCCGCCATCTTCTTGCCGGTCGCAAGGATTTCCTCCTTGGGCACCTTCCAGACCCCCATGCCGTTGGCCGAGAAACCTGCGCGGCGATGAAAGAGGATCGCCGCAACGCGCCGCAGCAGCTTGCGCTCCTGCATGCCTTGAAGGTGTGACAGGAAGGCGTCCTGGCTCATCCCCAGCTCCTTTGCGGCCGGCGCGTAGGGCTCTGAGATCACCGGCATGTCACCTTGAAGCGCACGGATCACCGCGATGTCGAGATCGTCGTAGGGCTGGCGTTCGAGCTCCACCGGCTCGCTGGCCTGCGCCGCAGCGGCCAAGGCATCGGTGTCGCCCTCCATCTCCAGGTCCATCCTGATCTTGAAGAGCTTCAGCGTCGGCAGCTGGCGCACGGAGGTCGCGCCCGACTCCCGCGCCAGCACCTCCAGCGTGCCCTGGAGGCCGAGCGGCGAGTCGGGCTCCACCGCAATCGTGAACCACAGGTTGAAGTCGTGGTTTCGCAGGTAGTTGTGCGAGACACCCGGGTGGGCGTTGATGACGCTCGCCGCTCGATGGGGGAAGTCCGGGTCCACCGTCGCCGCCACGAGCATCGAGGAATAGCCGAGCGCCCGCGTGTCGAAGATCGGGGTCACCTGGCGGATGATCCGCTTGGCGAGCAGCTCGCTCACGCGCGCCATTGCCTCCTGCTCGCTCATCCCGGCCGCCTGGGAGACGCGCAGGTAGGGGCGCGGCTCGATCGGGAAGCTGCCCTGCATCAGGTTGAGCAGCTTGCGGTCGGCATCCTCGAGCGGGATCGCGGCGCCGTGGGCGCGGCTGCGCAGCTTCGGCGTGGCGGTCCTGCTCGTCGTCGAGGGTGTCGCGGGGTCAGCCGCTACCGGTTCTCCGAGAGCCACTTCGCGGCCTCCTTGGCGTGGTAGGTGATGATCACATCGGCGCCGCTGCGACGCAGGGAGGTGAGGATCTCCAGAACGATCGCGCGCTCGTCGATGTGCCCGGCGACGGCGGCGGCCTTCACCATCGCATACTCGCCAGAGACGTTGTAGGCCGCCAGCGGCAGCCGGCTCGCATCCTTGATCTCGCGAATCAGGTCGCCATATGCCAGGGCAGGCTTGACCATGAGCATGTCCGCTCCCTCCTGCTCGTCGAGCAGCGCCTCGCGCAGCGCCTCGCGGCGGTTGGCGGGGTCCATCTGGTAGCCGCGGCGGTCGCCGAATGCGGGGGCTGAGCCGGCGGCGTCGCGGAAGGGACCGTAGAAAGCGGAGGCGAACTTCGCCGAGTAGGCGAGGATCGGCACCTCGGTGAAGCCCTCCTCGTCCAGGCGCGCCCGGATCGCCCCCACGCGGCCATCCATCATGTCGCTCGGCGCGAGGATGTCGGCGCCTGCGCGGGCATGGCTCACCGCGATGCGGCAGAGCAGCTCCAGGGTGGCGTCGTTGTCGACCGTCGGGCCGTCGGGTCCGTCGCACAGCACCCCGCAGTGGCCGTGCTCTGTGTACTCGCACATGCACACGTCCGTGATCACGAGCAGATGCGGCGCGGCCCGCTTGATCGCACCGATCGCCAGCTGCACGACCCCGTCCTGATCGAAGGCGCCCGAGCCCTCCGCGTCCTTCTCGGTAGGTATTCCGAACAGCAGCACGCCGGCGATGCCAAGCGCAGCCACCTGCTCCGCCTGCACCGCCGCCTCTGAGATCGAGAGCCGATCCACGCCCGGCATCGCCTCGATCGGGGCTCGCGCGGGGCCGGACTCGGTGATGAACAGCGGCAGCACCAGCTGCTCGGCGCTGAGCGTGCTCTCGCGTACCAGGCCGCGCACGGCGGCGGAGGCGCGCAGTCGGCGCATGCGCGTCTGTGGAAAGGCCATCGCTTGCAGGTTACTCCAGCATCGCCGCGCCTCACGCGCGCAGGATGCGCCAGTCCCGCTACCTCGCTCGGCGCAGGCCGACGCGCGCCAGCGCCGAGAAGGCCAGGCCCAGCGCCAGCACGTGCACGACGGAGATCGCGATTCCCGGCGAGGAGCCGTTGACCGCGGCGTCGAGCGCCTGCAGGGCAGCCTTGTAGGGGAACACGAACGAGATTGCCACGATCACGTCGTAGAGGCCGCCCGCCACCGCCCCGGAGGGAACGAGTGCCAGGAGGGCGAGTGGCAGCGAGAGCAGAAAGGCCAGCAGGCTCGCAGCGCGCACCTCCCGCGCCAGCGCGCCGATCGCCACTCCGAGCGCGCCGAAGGACAGAGCGCCCGCCGCCAGCGCGATCAGCCACAACGGCAGGCGACTCCAGTCCAGGGTCACGAATGCCGCTATCGCGCAGAGCATCGCGGCTGCGAGCACGAACGCACAGCACGCGGCCAGCCCCACCTTCTCCGCGATCAGCTGCTCCAGCGAGACGAGCGCCGGCCGGCGCCCCGAGCCTCGCGTCAGGCGCCCGAGCACGTGCTCCTCCTGCTCCAACGCCAACCCACCGGATGCCAGGAGGACGCACACGAACATCAGCGAGATCGCGACAGCGACCACGATCGCGAAGCTGTCGAGCGGAGTGCGTTTGCCGTGCAGCAGCGTTTCCTTGACCGCGATCGGCTGGCTCACTGTCGCAAGGACGTCCTTGCTGATGCCGAGGTTGCTGGCCGCGAAGCCGGCGAAGCTCGCGATCCGCTCCAGTTCACGGCGGTCGGCCGGCAAGCTCTGCCTCGCGGCGATCCTGCGCAGCGCACCGGGGATGTGGTCGAGACCGATCAGATCCTGCGGAGCGGCGAGGATCCCCAGTTCGCCCCCGTCCAGCAACACGTCGATGTCGCGCACAGCGACGTCCCTGATCTGCTTGGAGAGCGCGAGGTTCGCTTCAGCCAGCGCGGAGCCGATGCTCGCCTTGGCGATCGACTGCTGCAGGGCGTTGCCGTTGTAGATCACTTCGACCTGGGCCTGGCTCACGCCGGAGGAGATCTTCGAGACGACGTCGGAGGGGATCACGACCGCCGCGAGAGCTTTGCCGGAGGAGACCTCCGCCGTGGCGGCCGCTCGGGTCGGCGCCTTGATCGCGTCGACCTGGCTGAAGAGCTCGTTTGCGTACTGCTGGATGCTGAGCGTCCTGCCAGCCAGTTCGACCGACTGGCCAGCCGGAGTGAGGTTCACGACCGCGACCTTCGGCTTGGCCGGGCTGCGCGAGATCGCGAGCCCGATCAGCAGTGCGATCGCTACCGGGTAGACGACGAGCACGGCGAGCAACAGGCGCGAGCGGCTGAGGATCCGGAGGTCCTTGGCGAGCAGCCACCTCATCTCGCCTCCTCCCCGCATGCCCTCTCGGCGCCAGGCGCTCGATCTGGGTCTTGCGCCAGGAAGCAGACGAAGGCGGCTTCGAAGTCCTCGCATCCCGGCTGGCTTGCGGCCAGCTCTGCGGGCGGCCCGAAGAAACGCCTGCGGCCGCCGTCCAGCACGAGCACCCGATCGGCGTAGCGCTGCGCCTCCTCGACGATGTGGGTGGAGAAGACGACGGCGCTGCCGCGCGCGGCGATCTGCTCGATGAACGCAAAGAGCCGCGCGCGCTGCGTGGGGTCGAGCGCGGTCGAGGGCTCATCCAGCGCGAGCACCGGTGGGTCGGAGAGCAGCCCCACCGCCATGTTCACGCGCTGGCGGTTGCCGGCCGAGAGGTGCTGCAGCAGATCCTCCGCGCGCTCGGTGAGGCCAGTCTGAGAGAGCATCCCTTCCACCGCGCCGTCGACGTCGGCAACACCCTCCAGGCGAGCGAAGAGCCGCAGGTTCTCCCTCACCGATAGCTTGGAGTAGACGGCCGGCTGCTGCGGCGCCCATCCGACCTCGCTCGCCTGGCGGCTGACGGTGCCCTCGCTCGGTGCCTGGACGCCCGCCACGATCGAGAGCAGCGTGGTCTTGCCCGCCCCGTTTGGACCGATCACGGCGACCATCTCGCCGGGCTTGGCCTCGAAATCGACACCCCGCAACGCCTCGTGCGCTCCATAGCGCTTGCTGAGTCCGCACACCTCCAGAGCCGGCTCGCTCGCGGGCATCGCGGTCCCGCTCACAGCATCCCGCCGCGGGAGTCCCCCCAAGGCTCGAGCTCCAGATGGCGGCCGAGGTAAATCACCGTCTCGCGCAGGACCGAGAGGATCGGCAACGCCACCAGCGCGCCGATCACCCCCCATATCTGATCTCCGATCAGCAGACCGAAGATCACTATCAGCGGGTTGATGCGCAGAGTGTGCCCGAAGATCTGGGGCGCGACCACATGGCCCTCCAGCTGCTGGATGCCGATGAACAGCAATATCACCCAGACCGCGGTTATCGGATCGGTGAAGAAGGCGACCAGCACCGGCGGCACGGCTCCGAGCACCGGGCCCAGATAGGGGATCAGCTCCATGAAGCCAAGGAAGGCGCCGAATGCCACCGCGTAGGTGCGGCCGTCGGGGAAGATCCCCAGCACGCCGTAGACGTAGAGCGCGACGCCGGCTGTCGTGCCCATGGTCACGCTGAAGAGCAGCTGTCCGCCCACGTAGCGAGATACCGCGCGCTGGACCAGATGCGGGTAGTCGTCGGCTCTGCTGCCGTCCCCGGGCGGCATCACCTGCCGCACGAGCGTGCCGATGTTCCTGCCATATAGGAGCACGTAGACCGAGAGCACGAACACCAGCACGACGTCGACGATCGCGCCCGCCGCGTCGCTCAGCACGCTGCCCGCGGTGGACACGAGTGAGCTCGCGCTTTTCTCCACCGTGCCCTTCAGCGTCTGCAGCGCAGTCTTGCCGTGGCCGATCAGCTTCACGTGCAGTCCGGCTTTGTCGAGAGTGCTCTGCAGGCCCGCCAGCGCGTGTTCGCCTTCCCTAATCAGATGGGGCACGTTGTGGGCGAAGGCCTGGACCTGGTTTGATACCGGATTGGCCAGCAGGAGACCTATGCCCGCCAACGCCAGGAAGAAGCCCATGTACACCGTCAGAACCGCCAGCCCGCGCGGCAGCCGACCGCGTCGCTGCAGCGTCTCCACGGCGGGATTGAGGATCAGGCCGATAAGCGCCGCGATGATGAAAATCAGCAGCACCTTGCCAGCGGCGCGCACCAGCAGGAAGGCAGCGACGAGCGCAAGCGGCAGCATGACGAGCTGGACCCACCGCGGCACGACGGTGCGCGGCGGCCGACGATCGGCGCTCGGCTGTCCGGAGTCATCGGCCAGCACCCTCTCTTGGCCCGTCGGCGGCCTTGCGCCTGAAGCGTCCTCGCTCACCTTCTCCAAACGCCTCCCATGCTCGGCAGAGTATGGCTGAGCCGCAGGCGGCCATGCCTGAGGAGCAGGTCAGCATCCTGTTCGTCGGGGACGTCGTGGGCAGCATCGGACGGCGCACGCTGATCGACTGCCTGCGGGAGCTGCGTGAGCGCCACGACTTCACCTTCGTGGTCGTTAACGGCGAGAACGCGGCGGGAGGACTTGGGATCACGCCGAAGATCGCGCGCAGCATCTTCGAGGCTGGCGTCGACGTCATCACGCTCGGCAACCACGCCTACCATCGCCGCGAGGTCTACCCGTATCTGGACGAGGAGCCGCGCATCCTGCGCCCGGCGAACTATCTGCGTTGCCAGCCCGGGCACGGCACCTGCGTGGTTACGAGCGCCTCGGGCGTCAAGCTTGGCGTGGTCAACCTCTCGGGCAACATCTATGTGCAGGCGGGCAGGCCCGCGTTCAGCGAGATTGAGACCGCGCTCGGCGAGCTGCGGGAGGCGGACCACATCCTCGTGGACATGCACGCGGAGGCAACGAGCGAGAAGGTCGGGCTTGGATGGCACCTCGACGGCAGGGTGACCGCGGTGCTCGGCACCCACACCCACATCCCCACCGCCGACGGCAGGGTGCTGCCGGGCGGCACCGCCTACATCACCGACGTCGGCATGACCGGTCCGCGGGGCGGCGTGATCGGCGTCCGCAAGGAGCAGGCGATCGAGTCGATGCTCACCCAGATGCCCACGCGCTTTGAGACCTCCGAGGAGGACCCGTGGATCAACGCGGTCCTGATTCGATGCTCACAGCCTCGCAAGGCCGACTCGATCGAGCAGATCCTGATGCCGCGGCCCACGTAGAGCCGATCGCGCGGTGCAGGGCCTCGACGTCGTCGGCTATCCGTCTCGTCCCCGGGGAGCACCTCCGTCAAGCCCGAAGAACCGCGCGATCTCAGGCGTCACGTCCTTGATGCTCCACGGCCGCTGGCCGGCCCTCGCCGGCTCGCCCGCAGCGCTTGCGTGGTCGGCCTGCACTCCCTCCAGCCCGTAAAAGATCAGCGGTGCCAGCGAATCGTCGGCGCGCAGCGATCCGTGGCTGCCGCCGCCGACGTGAGCTTGGCCACCCCAGTCGGAGAACTCGAAGCCCTCCCCCGCTGAGAGCAGGACATCGCCCGAGGTGGGACAGGCGAGCGCATCCATCACCCTGCCAAGCGCGTCGGGGTGCGAATCGCTGACCAGCAGGCCGTCGCGCACGTGGGCGCCGACCACACCCAGATCGCCCTCCACGCCCCAGCCACGTCCGCGCCTGTCGAGCAGATCGCCGCCTGCTGCGAACCGCAGCTCGCCCCCGTCGCGACCTCTGATCGCGCCCTCCCGAGGCGCCCCGCTCGCGTCGCGCTCGAGCCAGGCGGCCAGCTCCACGCCCTCGAGCGCCAGCGCGTCGCGAACGATCGCCGGGCGCAGCGCGTCGCGCTGCTCCTCCTCGAGCACATAGATCATCGCCGCCCGCTGGGAGGGACAGATCGCGACCTGAGGGCGGCCCTCCCCGCCTCCCCGACCGTCGGGCCGCAGCACCTCGATCTCCGGCAGATCTGAGGTCAGCGCGATCGCGCCGCTCATCGGTGCCTGGGAGTGGTCTGCCATCACGACCATCGCGTGGTCCTCCAAGAAGCGCTCCAAGCCGCCGGCGGGCTCCATCATCCGCGCCAGCTGCTGGTCGGCGGCGGCTATCGAGCGCAGCTGGGCCTCCGGGCCGTACTTGTGGGAGACCCAATCGTTGTCGGGCAGCGAGAAGAGCATGAAATCGAAGAGGTCGTTCTCCACCATGTAGGCCCCCACGCAGCCGGTGTGGCGATCGCGCACCCCTGGCATCCCGAGGTTCGAGCGGCAGGGCGTGCGCCTGCTGGCGAATATGTCGGCGTAGAAGAGCTCGCGCGGGCCCATCACCGGGTGACGCATCAGCGTGCTGGAGGCGATCTTCGCCAGGGCGCCCTCTCGCTGGGGCTCGTGACGGTAGCGGCCGCGGTACATGAGGTAGGTGGTGCCCGCGGTCCTCACGCCGGCGTCGTCGAGACGCTCGAAGATCGTCTCCGGCTGGGGCGCCAGATGCGCCCGGTTCATGTTGTAGACGGTGTCGGTCAGCTGACGCGCAATGCCAAAGCGCTGGGCGGACCTGAAGCTGGAGCCGTATTCGATGTAGCGGCCTTCCTGGCGGTGATACCAGTTCATGCCCGGGATGCAATGCTCGTCCTGGGCGGCCCCGGTCACGATCGCGGCGGCGCAGACCGGCGTCACCGACGGGAAGGCCGAGACGCAGTCGGACACGTAGAGCCCGCGCTGCATCAGCTCGCCCAGCACGGGCGCGCCACCTTCCGCGACCGTGCGCTCCAGCATCGCGGGCGCCATCGCGTCGATCACGCAGAGGACGAGCTTGCTCGGCATCATTAGTCCCCGGCCCTGGCCACACGCTCAGCTTTGAGAGTCCCGGCGACCGTCCCGAGCTTGGCGGTCATCGCCTATCTGCCCAGGATCCGCAGGCCCGCGTAGCGCCCGCCATCCCCTCGCCGCCAGCGGGCGAAGGCAAGCCATGCGAAGAGCAGGACCACGAGATAGCCGAGCGGATGCAGCAGACAGACCAGCGCAGCGATGATCAACGCTGCGAGGTCGACGTAGAGCGTGAGCGCTTCGCGGGCGGTGCGTTCGGTGAGCCGACTACGCGCGCCGGAGACGATCGGACGCACCGCCGCCTGGGCCAGCAGCGCCGCAACGGCACCCCCGATCAACCCCGGCCAGGCGATCCGGCCGTGTGAGCAGAGGGTGCCGGCGAACAGCAGCGCACCCACCCCGATGCCAAGGCCCGCAAGCGCGGCTCCGGGCGCACCGGCGTCGAAGCGCTGCGAGCCCAGGCGCAGCTGCAGCAGGTAGACGATCAGCAGCGCCGCGGCGGCGGCGATCAGCCACCAGCTCGCCTGCAGAAAGCTGTAGTTGCCGGGCGCGAGCTTCACCCCGAGAGCCGCGCCGGAGGCCAGCCCGCCGGCCAGCAGCGCAGGCAGGAATGGGCGCAGGCCCGCGGCGATGCCAAGACCGAGGCCGAGGCCGATCATGAATACGAGGCTGTTGTCGTTCAAGGCGCGGGGCTTGCTCGCGTGGGAAGACCTGATGCTTGGCTTGCAGTGTCGCGGTCGCGTTTGCTCGCCGGCTGGGGCGTGCGCTACGGTGGCAGGCGCCATGACGATAGACGACGGCAAGAGACGAGGGCCCGCCCACCCTCGCGGCCGGGCGGCAACCCACGAGCTGGCGCGCTACGAGAGCCTCTTTGCGGCACGCACCAAGGGCATGAGGTCCTCGGCGATGCGCGACATGATGTCCCTCACCGAGCGCCCCGAGGTGATCTCGCTCGCGGGCGGTCTGCCCGACACCAGGACCTTCGCCCCCGAGCTCTACGCGAAGCTGATGAGCCATGTCGCCGTGCAGCAGACCGCGAAGGCTCTGCAGTACGGGCCCACGGAGGGGCTTGCGGTGACGGTGCGATGCATCGTCGAGGTGATGGCGGCCGAGCAGACTCTCGTGGACCCCGACGAAGTGCTCGTCACCACCGGCGGCCAGCAGGTGATCGACCTGGTCTGCAAGGCACTGCTCGACCCCGGCGACGCGATCGTCGCCGAGGCCCCCACCTACCCCGGCGCTGTGCCGACGTTCGGCGCCTACCAGGCTGATGTCGTCCAGATCGAGATGGACTCCGACGGAATGCCGATCGACGAGCTGGAGGAGACCCTCGATCGCCTCCAGGCGGAAGGCAGGCGGCCGAAGTTCATCTACACGATCCCCAACTTCCAGAACCCCGGCGGCGTGACGATGTCGCTGCCGCGAAGGCGCCGCCTGGTGGAGGTCGCACGCGAGCGGGAGATCCTCGTGCTGGAGGACAACCCCTACGGCCTGTTGCGCTACGAGGGCGATCCGCTGCCCACGCTCTACTCGCTGGACGCCGCGCTGGCCGGCAGGGGCGGCGCCTCGGACTTCGTGATCTACCTCGGCACCTTCTCGAAGATCCTCTCGCCGGGCGTGCGGCTGGGCTGGGCGGTCGCGCCCGCGCCGGTGCTGGAGAAGCTCAACCTCGGCAAGCAGGGTGCCGACCTCTGCTCCTCACCGGTCACGCAACTGTTCGTCGCCGCCTACTTCCAAGACCACGACTGGCGCGCCTACCTGGAGTCGCTCAAGGCGCTCTACAGAACCCGCCGCGACGTGATGCTGGCCGCCCTTGGCGCCCACTTTGGACCTGACGCGCGCTGGACAGAGCCCGAGGGCGGCATGTTCGTGTGGGCGACGCTGCCCGATTACATCGACACGACCGACCTGCTGGCAAGAGCGCTGGAGAGCGAGGCCGTCGCATTCGTCCCGGGACGCGCCGCCTACATCGATGGTCGCGGCGGCTCCTCGATGCGCCTGAACTTCGCGGGCGTGGCCGAGCAGGACATCGTCGAGGGCATCAAGCGCATCGGCAGAGTGATCTCAGAGCAGGTCGGGCTGTTCGGCACCCTCACGGGCGGCGAGGGCAAACCGGCCGAGCAGAGCCCAACGCCGGAGTCCGAGCCGATGGCCGACGTGCTCCAGTTGCCGCGGCCGGGACAGCGCGGAGCTCAGCGACGCAGCCGCTGATCGGGGCAGTCATCCGCATGCGGATGACTGGGACGGGCCGCATGCGGCCCGTCCTCGGGGACGCGCATGCGCGTCCCCGCCAGGCGGCGCATGCGCCGCCTGGACGACGACAGTCGTCTTCTAGGAATCGCCGGCGGCGAAATCCTCGGGCGTGACCTCGTCGAGGAAGGCCTTGAACTTCTCGACCACGTCCTCGCTCTCCTGCTCGCTCTGCTCGAACTCGATCGCCGACTCGGCGATCACCTCCTCCGCCGCAAAGATCGGGGCGCCGGCGCGCACGGCAAGCGCGATCGCGTCGGAAGGACGAGAGTCGATTTCCATCTCGCGTCCGCCCACCGAGAGCGTGATCGAGGCAAAGAAGGTGTTGTCACGCAGCTCGGTCACAGCGACCTGTGTGCACTTGACGTCGAGCTCGCCGAGCATCTCGCAGAGCAGGTCGTGGGTCATCGGCCGGGGCGTCGAGGCGCCTTGCAGCTTCATCAGGATCGATGCGGCCTCGGGATGCCCGATCCAGATCGGCAGGAAGCGGTTCCCGTCGACGGTCTTCAGCAACACAATCGGCTGCTTGCCGACCATGTCGAAACTGACGCCATAGATGACCATCTCCTGCACGAGAGTCCTCCGAAGGGAGATCGAGTCCAGAGTATAGGTGCCGCCAAGCGCTGCTTCGAGAGCCTGTGCCGCCGTCGCACGCGCGCTCACGGGCCGCGGCGCGCAGGCCGACCTGGCTCAGGGCTCAGCCCTTGGGCCGGAAGCTCCAGAGCTTGTTGCCGAGGAAGTTGAGCGGCGTCGAGGCAGCTACCGCGACCGCCTCCGCGGGAAGCTTGGCGAAGCCTCCGACCTCGACCATCAGTGCAAGCAGGCCAGCGCCGGCAGCGGCCGCAACCGCGCTGACGAGGACGAAGCGCAGCGCCTGGAAGTGGATCTGGCTGGAACTCGCGTGCTCGTTGAAGGTCCAGCGCCGGTTGAGCAGGAAGTTGTTGGTGACGGCCACGAGCCAGGCGACCCCATATGCGAGCAGATAGGGCATGCCGACGCCGCGCTCACATAGTGCGAAGACCGCGAGGTTGAGGAGGAAGCCGAGCCCGCCGACGAGCCCGAACTGGATCAGCTGCACCCAGTTCGCCGGCCGGCGCATCCCATGCCACAACCGCATGTGTGGGCGCGCAGGGGAAGCGGCGGCCGATACGTTTGGCACCTTTGCGCGGGAGAGATCCACGGCTGTCGCCTCGTCGTGCACCTCCCGATCGTAGCGTCAGCAGGCGCCAGATGCCTCCGGTGGCGCTAGCCTTTGGCTGGTGAGCGTGTGGAGGGACGGCGAGGCGATCCCCTCTGGAGCGGGGCGAAGGCTGCCCTCGCGCGTAGCGCTGCTCGTCGGCCTGGCCTTCGGAATCCTCGCGATAGGCATAGCCGCGGTGGTGCTCTTGACCGGAGCGCCTCACCATCACGCGCTCTCGGCGACACGCAAGCGCATGGCCACCCCCCCCGCAAGCTCGCATAAGGGAAAGCCGCACGGTAAGAGCGCAAGCGCCGGCACGACAAGCCACGCCCACGGCGCCGCGGCAGGCGCAAGCCACACGGCGGCAGCCGCTTCCGGCGGGGTCTCGCCGGCCACGGGCTCCTCGTCGGCGACGCACCGGCTGGTTGCCGAGGCAAGAGACCCAGAAGAAGCCAAAAGCTTCCCCGCGCCCGGCTCCGTCCACCACAGCGCGGCGAAGACCCCCCAGACAGCAGGCGAACTGCAGGTAGCCTCCGGAGCCGCGTCGGACGCCGAAATCCGCGCCGAGCTGGCGAAGATGAAACGGCTGGAAAGCGCCGCCAGCAATCCCGCAACGATGGCGACGGTGCCGGGCGGCGACTCGATCGTCGGCGATGACGGCGCGATCCCGATTCCCCGCGGGGTGCCCGAAGTGGTGCAGCGCGTGATCGCGGGCGCCAACGCGATCGCAAACTTCCCCTACGTATATGGCGGGGGACACGCCTCCTTCGTGGACAACGCCTACGACTGCTCGGGGTCGGTGAGCTACGCGCTGGCAGCCGGCGGGCTGCTGAGCGCGCCCGAGACCTCGGGGCAGTTGGAGAGCTGGGGCGCTCCCGGCCCGGGCAAGTGGATCACCGTCTATGCCAACGCCGGCCACACCTACATGTACGTGAACGTCGGCGGCGCCTGGATGCTCTACGACACCGCGGGACGCAGCGGCGTCTTCGCCTCGCGCTGGCAGCCCACTCCGGTGGACAACGCCGGCTACATCGTCCGGCACTGGCCCGACCTCTGAGGCAGGCCAGCGAGCGCTCAGTTGGTGTGCCTGCGCAGCCGGCGGCAGGAGCGCAGCGTCGCGACCGAGTGCGTGCGCCCATGTGCACACCACTCGCGTCGCGGGCGCACCCTCACCAGCCAGTGCAGGTCGTGGCGGATGTGCGAGCGGCGGTAGGGCCAACGCGGGTGCAGGGCTCTGCCCATCCTCGGCATGTGGCATCCGCTGCGTCTCACGCCACCGACCCTCCCGTCCGGCCTAGCGCTCCCCACGGGCGCGCTCCCTCGCACGCACCCGTGGGGGCGAGGTGCACCCTCCCCACGACAAATAGCATCTTCTCTACAGAAACCTGGAACAAACCGTAGCCGAACGCACACCAACGCGTGCGCCCTTCCCTCAAAGCGTCCCCGCCCAACTCGAGCCGTTATATGAAGTCGGTTGGAACTGCGTCCGATCCTTGGATACCTGCCAATGTAGACTGATTGATGAGCGTGCGGCCAGCTACCGCAATGACCATCATATAAATCATGTTTTACGCAGACTGTCAATAAGTAGGTAGTCCTGACGACACTGTTCTCATCCGAGCGCGGGGCCTCGGGCCGCCACCCAAATCCCACGACAGGCAGACGAGTTGGCCAGAGCACGCGCATCTGATCACGCAGAGAGCCCCGCCAGGCGACGGCGCGGATCTGCCCCCGGCCTGCCCCGGGGACCGCAGGCACTACCCAGGGGCGAGGTCGCCGCTCACCAGCGCGAGCGCCTGTTCGCAGCGATGATCAAGGCGGTCGACGAGCGTGGCTTCGTGGCCACCACGATCTCGGACCTGGTGGAGAACGCAGGGGTTTCGCGGCGCACCTTCTACGAGCACTTCGAGAACAAGGAGCAGTGCCTGCTGCTCACCTATGACATGCTCGTCGAGAGGCTGACCGCACGGCTGGCGAAGGTCGACGCATCCGCCGGCCAGGGGGTGCAACGGCTGGAAGCCGTGCTGAAGGCGCTCTTCGGCGCCGCCGTGGAGAGGCCGGACGCCGCCCGCCTGATCTGCGTAGAGCTTGCCGCCGCCGGGCCACCCGGCGTGGAGCGGTGGGCTCAGGGCAGCCAGCAGCTCGCGCGCTTCATCGGCGAGGTCTTCGCGGAGGCCGACGGACCTGGCAGCGTCCCGGAGCCGGTGGCGCGGGCGATCGTCGGCGCGCTGCGCAAGATCCTCTACTCGCGCGTGCGTCGCAAGCGCTCCAGCAGAGCGCTGCGATCGGAGCTGAGCAGGCTGTTGCCGGAGCTGATGTCCTGGGTATCCAGCTACTACCCATCGCCGGATGGGGTGCCGCAACGGCCCGAGGCTCGCGGAAGCCGCCGCCGGCTGCTGAGCGGCAGGGCGCCGGGATCGCTCACCCTCGCGCCCGCCTGGAGCACGCGGGGGCTGCCGCCCGGCGAACACAACCTGCCCCGCGGATTCGTCACCCACAACCAGCGTGAGCGCATCTTCGATGCGATCGCCAAGGAGACCGCCCGAAACGGGTACCCGGACCTCGGCTTGGAGGACATCGCGGCCGGGGCCTGCATCTCGCTGCAGACCTTCTACCAGCACTTCGCCAACAAGGAGGAGGCCTTCCTGGCCACCTATGAGGTCGGGCATGCAAAGGCAGTCGCGGCCGTCAGCCGCTCACTTGACCTGCGCCTCGACTGGGCCGAGAACGTGAAGATAGGCGTGCGAGCGCTGCTCGAGTTCCTAGCGTCCGAGCCCGCCTATGCGCATCTGGCCTGCGTGGACGTCCTGATCGCCTACCCCCACGTCGCGCGGCGCGTAGATGAGGCCAACCACTCCTATGCAGAACTGCTCGACTTCAAGCTCGACACCTCTACGCCTTCGCGAATGCCGAGTCCAGTCGTCGGCGAGGCGATCGTCGGCGGCATCTTCGAGCTTCTGCACGACTATATCCTGCACGGCAGGACCCAGCATCTGCCCGACCTCACAGAGCACGTCTGCTACATCGCCTTGGCACCGTTCCTCGGCGCCAAGGCGGCCTGGGCGGCAACCCGTCAGAGCTAGCGCCGCACGCCGCACCGCGGCTGGGAGTAGCCTTTCGAACCAATGGCGGCCGATGCCCCGATCGTCATCGCCTATGACGGCTCTCATGCAGCGCGAGCCGCAGTGCGGCGTGCCGGCGCGCTGTTCGGGCACCGTAGGGCGATCGTGCTGACGGCATGGGATCCGCGACTTGGCGAGATGATGCTCGTGCCCGACCCGACAGGGCTCGGCGCGACGATGATGCCCTACGACCCCATGCTCGCCCAGGAGATCGACCGCAAGATCGAGCACACCGCGCACGGCATCGCCGCTGACGGCGCGGAGCTTGCTCGCAGCTGCGGGCTCGACGCAGAGGAGATCGCCGTCGAAGACACCTCACATCCAGCCGAGGCGATACTCCAAGCAGCCAGAGAGAACGGAGCCGCGGCCATAGTCGCGGGCTCGCGCGGTCACGGCCGCCTGCGCGCAAAGTTGCTTGGCAGCACATCCAACGCCATCCTGAAGGGAGCGGGCGAGACCCCGGTGGTGATCGTTCACGCCCCGTCAGAGGACTCCGAGAAGTGAGATCCCCCTCCCACCCGGTCCTCATATACAGCATGCTTCTGCCTGCAGGAATAGCAGGCTTGTCCTCAAGATTCATACCGTTCGGTCCATTGGGAATATCTACCACGGAAATGTCGAAACGGGAATACCGTCGTGCCCTCATATCCATGATAGGCTGAGGGCAAGAGGGGATTGACGCAACAGGGGAGGGGTACATGTCGTCGGTTGAGATCGCTGATCGCAATCCGCGGTTGGGGGCTTCGATAGAGCCGATCTACGACAGGCTGCCGCGAGGGCCACACCACCTTGGTCGCGAAGGCGTCGCTCGCAACCAGCGGATGCGCATACACGGCGCGATGATCGAGGCCGTAGCCGCCAACGGCTGCGAGGGCGCCACTGTCAAGCGTGTAATCGGGTTGGCAGGCGTCTCCAGGCGCGCCTTCTACGAACAGTTCACCGACAAGCGCAGCTGCTTCGTAGCAACATGCGACCTGATCGCCGCACGCTGGCTCAAGCGCGTGGACGGCTCCTTCCGCGAAACCAAAGGCGACCTGCGCACCAAGATGCGCTCGGCGCTACGCACGTTCGTCGATGAGATCGTCTGCTCTCCAAAGAGCGCCCACATGGTGATCGTCGATGCGCTGGCAATCGGCCCCGAGGGCCCGATTCGCATGCGTCGCGTCGCGGTTGCCTTCGAGCGCCTGCTGCGCACCGGCTTCGCCGGCTGCGGCCAATACGAGCTCTCCGCGCCGCTCGCGCGCGGAGTCGTCGGTGGCATACAACGTGCCACCTACCAGCATCTCGTGCGCGAACGAGCCGCAGGTCCGCGCACCGTCGAAGCACAGGCCCTCGCACGCGAGATGCTGCGCTGGACGATGCTCTTCGACCCCTCCCGCAATCCGCGCGTGGAACACGTCCTGCGCCTACAGGAGGCACTGGAGAGCGAGACACAGGAGGACCTGCGTCCAGTGCGCCCGGAGGACCGCAGACCTCGCGGCGCGAAGGTGCGGCTGCTGGACGGCATGCTGAGGCTCGCGGCCACCGAGCCTTATGAAGATCTCGGGCCCGTGCGCATCGCCGACGAGGCGGACGTGCCGCTCGATGTCTTCCTGGAGAGCTTCGACGGACGCGAGAGCTGCTTCTTGGCGGCCTTCGACATGCTGGGTGACGAGCTCCTGGCCATCGCCGCCGACCCCGCGCTCCTGGGGCCCGAATGGGCCGGTGCGCTGCCCGGCGTGATCGCGGCGATGCTCAGGCACCTCGCAGAGCACCCAGTCTACGCCCAGACCATCGCAAGCTCTGTGTACGCTGCCGGCCCGAGCGCCGTCGAGCGCAGCCTGCAGCTCGCGCTCGACCTCACGAGCGTCCTGACCGAGGGCGCACCAGGCCTCGCCAGAGCCGCGACTCTGAACGAGTGGCTCGCGGGAGCGATGTGGCAGATGATCCAGACCCACGGCACCCCGGAGCGCGCACGGATGCTGCCAGCGCTCACCCAGCCGCTCTCGCAGGTCCTGCTGACGCCGTTCCTGGGCGTGACGGCGGCGCAGGAGATGCTCAGCGGCGGAGCCTCCCAGCCAATCGCCGCCGTGCTCCAAGTAGGCTGAGGCACGCGAGCACGCCGGGCAACGCTCGGCTTTGAAGCCGCCCCGCCTTTCAGCTCTTGCGACCGCGGCGCTCGGCGATGTGGGTAAGCACCACGCCCACCAGCAGCGAGATCACGATCACGACGATCAGCGGCACCGAGCTGCTGCCGAAGATCCAGTCCACCTTCACCGATTTGAGGTTCAGAACCGCGAACAGGGTGATCAGCACCGCAAGCAACACCCACACCACGGTGCGCGCAACATCCCCCCTGCTGCGTCGCGGCTTCCTCGAGGCGCCGGACGATAGCCTGCTGGTGCTGGACATCTTCCTGTGAGTCTAGCCTTGCAGACCCCGGCGTCCGCCTTCCTATCCTTACCCCTCATGCGCGTCCGACTGCTACTCGCCTCGCTGCTGGCCTGCGGCGCGGGCATCCTGATCGCAGGCTGCGGCTCGGGCACAAGGGTTGTCTCGGCGAAAGAACGCTCTCCGACGGGCTCCACCCAGTCGAGCGCGAGCTCCACAAAGACCGGCTCGAGCGCCAGCACAAGCTCCAGCATCGCCACCGTGACCAAGACCGTGACGGCGACCAGCACCCGCACCTCCAGCGCGCCCGCGTTCGCGAAGCCGGAATCGGGAGGGCAGGCGCTGCAAGCAGCGGTGACAACCGTGGAGAGCCAGGGATACACGCCCACCGACACGGCCGATTACCACCCCGCACAGACGCTGCGCGTCCTCACCGCGAGCAGGAATGGATCCGGCGGCAGCTACCAGCAGCATGCGTTCTTCTTCGTCGACGGCCGCTACATCGGCACCGACGCCTCGCAGCCAAGTGGCTCGCTGAAGGTCGTCTCCCAGACGGCAACCAGCGTCACGCTCGCCTACAGCCTCTACCGCTCCGGCGACTCGCCCTGCTGCCCAGGCGGCGGCCAGAGCACCGTCCGCTTCCAGCTCGACGATGGCCATCTGCAGGCGCTGGATCCGATTCCGCCGGCAAGCTCGACCAGCGGGCTCTCACGCCTGTAGCGACGACCTCCGGCGCTCGGCTCCACCGCGGCCTCAGGCCCAGAGACCCAGGCCATGTCCTGGCGGGCGGTGCTCCGGGCGGCTAGATTGGATGTTCCAGGATCGACTGAAGCGACCATGAAAAGAGGTCCGATGAGCACAGTGATCGAAGGCCGCGCCGATGAGCTTCTGAAGGCCCCGAACTTCTGCAACGTCTCCACGCTGCGACCCGACGGCAGCATCCACGCGGTGCCGGTGTGGGTTGACGTCCAAGACGGCAAGCCGGTGCTCAACAGCGCCGAGGGCCGCGCCTGGCCGCGCAACCTTCAGCGCGATCCCCACATAACGCTCACGGTCCAGAACATGGAGAACCCCTACGAGTACGTGACGATCCGCGGGTTGGTCTCATCCTTGGAGCACGAGGGCGCCGACGAGCACATCGACCGGCTGGCAATGAAGTACCTTGGGCAGGAGACCTATCCCTACCGACAGCCCGGGGAAGAGCGCGTGATCATCCGTGTTGATCCCGTCCACGTCCACGTCAACGGCGGCTGAGCAAGGCGGCCATCAGGCGCCGCGGCCATGACGGCCGGCCCTCAGCAGCCTTGCGTGAGGCCCGCCACTCGTCCTCGAGCACGAGCTCGCCGCGCCTGCGTGCCGCCAGCACGCACCTGGTGTGGGCGTGGCGGCGCCGGCGGGCATCGCCCTCGGGCACGATCAGCAGGTGCTCACTCAAGGATGGCAGCAGATGCCCGCATATAGGGCACCTGTAGGTCTTGGCAAGGCGATTGCCCGCTGGGCGAACCGTCCACCATCGCGCTTGCGCAAGCCTGCTCATAGACCCATTCTTGCGCCTGGCCCAAAGCCGCTGGCAGCGTTCGCGCTGGGAGTCGGCCTCAGCGCCGCCGCTCTGCTTGCCGTCAAGGAGGCAACGGCGTGCGAGCGCAGCACACCGCAGCGACCATCCCGGAAAGGCGTCGTCGCCACCCCATAAGCTCGCTCTGCTCAAGGGCGAGCATCCACGCGCGGGCGTGCGGCGGATGATCATCGCGCAACTAGACCTTGCGATCGAGATGCTGCGAGATGCTCCCGCCGAGGACCTCCAAGAGGCGATCCACGAGGCGCGCAAGGCGATCAAGCGGGTGCGCAGCCTGGAGCGGCTGATGCGGGACGCCACCGCCCGGCAAGCGCCGTCGGCGCCGCGAATCGCTGCTCAGGCAAGCCGCGAGAGAGCTCTCAGGCGCACGAGACGCCCATGTCTCTCTTTGCACGTTGGAGGGACTGATGCGCCGGCATCCCAAGCGGCTTGGCGGCAGCCCAGGCGTGGAGAAGCTGCACGCCGCGCTGCTCGGCGAGCACCACGCCGCCGAGCGGGCGGTACAGCAGTCTGGCGCGCGCCAGCGCGCCATCGGCCTGCTGAGCGCCACACGCGCCGAGATCCTCAAGGCAGGCCCCCGTGCCGGCAAGCGCGATCGGGCCAAGGCAGTCGAGGCGGGGGTGAGCACGCATCTACGCACAGGGGGCTCGCGCCATGCGGCAAGCGAGTAAGAGCGGGGGGATCGACGAGATGCACCGGTGGCGCAAGCGGGTCAAGGACCTGCGTTACGCTGCCGAGGCGCTCGGCCAGAGAGGCCGCCCCGAACATCACGGCCGCCGGACTGGGCTGCGGCGCCTGAGCAGAGAAGCCGATCGGCTTGGGGAAGCGCTTGGCGAGGAGCACGATCTGGCCCTGCTCTCGCGGCGGGTGAGCGCTGAAAAGGCGATCTTCCAAGTCGATCGAGGCGGACGAAAGGCGCTTCAGAGGGCGATCCGGCGCAGGCGCAGGACCCTGCGAAAGCGCGCTTTGAAGTCCGGCAAGGCGCTCTACGGCCCCAAGCCCAAGCGCTTTCGCCGGCGTCTGCGCAAGTCGCGCTGAAGCAGGCTGCTCAGATCGTCGCTTTAGGTCATGTAAAACGTCCGCCGCGGCACCCGCGCGCGCAGCGCCATGCCCAGAGCTCAGACGGCCTCGACTGCAAGCACTGTCATCTCGCTCTCGCCCCGCGGCAGCAGGACGTGCGCGACATCCCCTGTACGCAGGCCAAGCAGGGCGCGCGCGACGGGCGACTCGGCGGAGATCTTGCCCTCGCCGGGAGCAGCGTCGCGCGAGCTTACGATCTTCCAGACCCGATGCGCTCCGGATCCGTCTTTCACGGTCACGGTGCTGCCGAATGACACCACCCCGTGCTCCTGGGTCCCCTCGACGATCTCCGCGGAGGAAATTCGTTCGCGCAGTTTCGCGATCTTGGTCTCCAGATGCGCCTGGTCGTTCTTGGCGTCGTGGTACTCGCTGTTCTCTTTGAGATCGCCCCACTCGCGAGCGGTCTTGATGCGCTCGGCGATCTCCCGCCGACCCGCGCCTTCGAGCTGCTCGAGCTCGGCCTTCAGGGCCTCCAGGCCCTCTGCGGTGATCAGGTTCGCCTCGCTCATGCCCCACCAAACTATCTACTTCGCAGCTCGCGCGCCGGCGGACCCCCGCTGCTAGCGTTCTTTGCACGTGGAGAGCAATCCCGCAAGCACTTCAGCTCCACTCCCGGCGCCGCTTGCGATTCACATCGAGAGCGACGGCGAAGGACCGATGCGGGCGACCATCTCGGGCCAGATCGACCGCGCGGGGACCCCTGCGATCAGACGCTGCCTGGCGCAAGCGCGAGCGCGCTACGGCCCGCGGGACACGATCCTCGATCTCTGCGGCGTCGAGTTCATCGACTCCAGCGGCCTGCACCTGCTCCTGCAGACCCATCAAGAGCTGGGCGGCGAACATGCGGCACTCGTGCTGCTCGCCCCGGGCGAGCCGGTGAAGGGCCTGCTCGCACTCACCGGGCTCGACCGCTACCTCACGGTGGTCGATACGCTCCCGCAGGCCACGGCCTTGCTCGCCGAGCACGGCACTGGCAAGGGCCGCGCGCAGGCGCCCTAGCCGCTCGCGGCGCCACCACCAGACTCAGCGGGAGGCGAGATGTCAACGGTCAGAGAGGCATGCCTGCAGATGCTCATCGATCGCGGCATGGGCACGATCTTCGGCAATCCCGGCTCCACAGAGCTGCCCATGCTGGCAGAGCTACCCACCGAGGTTTCCTACGTGCTCGCGCTGCAGGAGGCCTCCGCGGTGGGCATCGCCGACGGCTTCGCCCAGGCGAGCGGCAGACCGGCGCTGGTCAATCTGCACACGGCGCCCGGCCTTGGTAACGGCATGGGTGCGATCGCGGCCGCGCAGGCCAACCGCTCGCCGCTTGTCATCCTCGCCGGGCAGCAGCACCGCTCACTGATCACTCTGCAGGCGAACCTCACCAACCGCGATGCGACACGGATGCCTCATCCGCTGGTGAAGTGGAGCTACGAGCCGCCACGCGCGCAGGACGTGCCACACGCGCTGGCGCGCGCGATCCACACCGCCTCGCTTTCGCCGCGAGGCCCGGTGATGCTCTCGGTTCCGATGGACGACTGGGGCCAGGAGATCGAGCGCGAGGATCACCTCGTAATGCAGACCACGCGCAGCGGTCTCATACGGCGGCACGCCCGACACGCGTGCACCCTTGCCGAGCTTGCACGTCTGCTGCACGGTGCAAGGAGCGCCCGCCATGGTCGCCGGCCCCGACATCGACGCCGCCGGCGGCTGGGAGGCAGCGGTCTCGCTCGCCGAGCGCCAGCGCCTGAGCGTATACGCGACCCCTGCGCCGGGCGGCGGCAGGCTCGGCTTCCCAGAGAGCCACCCTCTCTTTCAAGGCATCCTGCCGCCGGCGGTCGGACCGCTCGCGCAGGCGCTTCAGCCAACACGACTTCGTGCTGGTCGCCGGCTCATCGGTCTTTCCCTACTACCCCAACGTGCCTGGACCGCTGCTAGCGCAGGGCTGCAGGCTCGTGGCCATCACCTGCGACCCCGACGAGGCGGCAAGGGCGCCGATGGGCGAGGCGATCGTGGCAGACGTCGCGCTCACGCTCGCCGCACTGCTGGAGCTCTGCAAGCAAAGCGATCGAGAGGCCCCGCCTGCCCGTCCAGCGCCGGAGTCGATGCCCGCCTCCGATCCGATGAGTTCCTCGACTGCGCTCAGAGCGCTCGCGGAGGTCTTCCCGCGAGGACGGGATCGTCGTGCTCGAGGCGCCCTCGGCGACCCTCGCGCTGCGAAACCAGCTGCGCCTGAGCCGTCCCGGCAGCTACTACTTCTCCGCCGGCGGCGGACTCGGCTTCGGCATCGCGGCGGCGATCGGCGTGCAGATGGCGAGCCTTCGCGCCCGGTCGTCTGCGTGCTCGGCGAGGGATCGGCCCAGTACGCGATCCAGAGCCTCTGGACCGCAGCCGCCTACCAAGTGCCGCTCACCTATCTGGTGCTGCGCAACGACGAGTACTCGATCCTGAAGTGGTTCGCGATGATGGAGGACGTGCAGTGGCGCCCCCGGCCTCGACCTGCCGGCGCTCGACTGCGTCGCGATCGCAGAGGCCTACGGCGTTGCCGCACAGCGCGCGCAGGGCGTGAGCAGCTCTCGCACCTGCTCTCCGCGGCCTTCCAGGCTCTATGGCGCCGCGGCTCCTGGAGACGCGCGTCGCGCCCGGCATGGCGCTGCTCTGAGCCAGATGTCCGGCGAGCCGGCATCCGAATACGACTACGTGGCAGTCGGCCACGTGACGGTCGACGTGCTCGATCGGCAACGACGGCAGCTAGCGGCGCCAGCCGGGCGGCGGCGCCTTCTACAGCGGCCTGCAGGCGGCACGTCTCGGTCTGCGCGCGCTGGTGATCACCAGCGGCGAGCCGCGCTGAGCTTGCGAAGCCTGCTCGCGCCCTTTCGCCGAGAGAGCTCGACTGTCGAGATCGCTCCCGCGCAGCGCAGACGACGACCTTGCAGACCCGCGGCAGCGGGGCTCGAGCGACGGCAGCGCCTGCGTGCCTGGGCGGGACCGATCTGGCCGCCGAGCATTCCGGCGGCGGCCGCGCTGCCGAGCGCAGCGATCCTGCATCTGGCGCCGGTCGCGCGCGAGACTCCGCCCGGCTGGCCGTGCGACCTCACTTCGTCGGCCTGACCGCCCAGGGCCTGCTGCGACGCTGGGAGCCGCCGGCGGACGAGATCCGGGCGGCCGCCGATCGAACGTGCGCGGCTGCCCACCCGCCTGACGCGGTCGTGATCAGCGCAGCCGAGCGCGGCCTCTGCGAGCAGCTGCTCGACGCCGTCCCAGTCATCGCGGTGACCGCCGGCGAGGGGCCCACGACGATCCACCTCGCAGGAGCCGCGGACTTGCGCGTGGCGCCGCAACCGGTCAGCGGCGCCCACGACGATCTCGGCGCAGGGCGACGTGTTTGCGGCGCGTTCTTCATCGCTCTCCGCGACGGGCACACGCCGCTGCAGGCCGCCGCATGCGGCAACGCCGCTGCCGCGGTGAGGATCAGCGGCCAGGGGCCGCAGACGCGATCGGCGACCTGCCGCAATCGAGCGCCGACTGCAAGCCTGAGCAAGTGCGCCGCTTCATCCTCGCGCCGCTGTGGCTGAAGTCCGCAACCGCCTGTCGACCAGGGCGCCGAGCGAGCCTGCGTCGAACCGCTCCTGCATGCCGCTGGCGCGGGCCGCCAGCATCAGTGCGCCGGCGACCGGGCGCGATCTCGACCACCGACAGCTGCGCCTGCGGGCGAACTCCTGATCGCCGCTCCAGCGGCTCGACGAACACCGCCCCCGCCTTGAAGGCGCTCCCGATCAGGCCCGACCGGGAACTCGCCCTGCAGGCCCAGTGCTCCATCACCGCTCAGATCTGCGCGCCAGCTCCTCCGGCGGCCTGGCGGTATATGCCACAGCCACATCGTCGCCGCCACGGGCAAGCTTCGCCGTCTGGGCTCCCAACGCGGCGATCTCGCTCTTGTCCAGCGGCTTGCCGTAGACGAGCGCGATCAGCTCCTGCACGCCGCCCACCTCGAAGAACTCGCAGCGCCGCGTCGCTGAGCGCCGTACGCGGCCCGGACGCATCGCGGTCGTGCAGGACCGCGGCCAGCG
This sequence comes from uncultured Actinomycetota bacterium, assembly GCA_963790265.1. Taxonomy (GTDB): domain Bacteria; phylum Actinomycetota; class Thermoleophilia; order Solirubrobacterales; family Solirubrobacteraceae; genus Palsa-744. The sequence continues at coordinate 264,254 of CAWBNT010000001.1, read as the reverse complement.
AGAACGCACGCCGATCCAGTAGCCCGAGCCCTCGTCGCCGAGCACATGGCCCCATCCGCCCGCACGCCAGCAGCTCCCGTCGGATGCCGACACCGAAGACATTGCTGCCGGTCCCGAGATGACCGCCAGGCCGGGGGCTGCTCCGGTCGCAGTGGCCCAGGCTCCAACGACGTCGTTGACCACGAACCAGCTCTAGGGGCGCTCTGCGTGCACATGCCGATCGACGCTCTCGGTGTCGGTGCCCGCGATCGCGAGCACCGCCGCGTCGAGTCGATCGCCTCGATCCGCCGCCTGCGCCCGCCGCGCTTGCGGCGCTCTGCAGCAGCGCCTGACCAGCGGCCCGCACACCCGCCGAGTCGGGATTGCTCGGACCGCCGCGCGCAAGATGAACGCAGCCCTCCTCTGCGTCGAGAATCGCAGCGAGCGTCTTGGTGCCACCGCCATCGATGCCCAACAGCCACCGCGCGCTCGCGTCTGCTGCCACGCGAGCGCCACCCAGCCGCAGAGCAGATGGCAGCTCGATGAGGGGAGTGCGCGCAACCGACACGCATGCATACTCGCACGACCGAGGGGAGAGGCAGCGCAATCGGCTGCAGGCACTCGCATCGAGGCTGTCCCTGCGGCTAGGATTCACCGATGCCGGTGGCCGCGGTCTTTCCCAACGCGTCGGCGCGATCCGATCGGGCGGGGATGTATGAGTCCTTCTACCTGCGCGCGGTCGATCCCGCCCGGCCACTTGGCGTCTGGATCCGCTGCACCGTGCGCAAGCCCCCGGGCAAGCCGGCGTGCGGCTCGGTCTGGTGCACCGTCTTCGACGCCGAAGCGAATGCGCCGTTCATGCACAAGGTCAGCGGCCAGGATCTGAGCGTGCCTGCAGGCGGTTGGATCGCCGTCGGAGAGACTCGCCTTGGCCCAGGCATTGCGGAGGGCGCATGTGGGCAGGCAAGCTGGTCTCTTCGCTTCGAGAGCCAGGAGCCGGAGCTCGCTCATCTGCCCCACTCGCTGCTCTACCGCGCGCCCCTGCCGCGCACGAAGCTGACGAGCCCCGCTCCGGCGGCGGTCTTCTCGGGCGCGCTGCAGATCGGCGACCGCACGATCGAGCTCGACGGCTGGCCTGGCATGGTCGGCCACAACTGGGGCTCCGAGCACGCCGAGCGCTGGATATGGCTGCACGGCATCGCCTTCGACCAGGCACCGCAGACGTGGCTGGATCTGGCGATCGGCCGAATCGCGATCGGCGGCCGCCTGACCCCCTGGGTCGCCAACGGCACCCTCGGCTTGGACGGACAGCGCCTGCGCCTCGGCGGCCTGCTCGCCAGGGGCCTGCGCGTGGCCGAGCGACCGGAGCGCTGCTCGCTGCACGTGCCCGGCCGAGGGGGACTCTCTCTCGAGGCCCACGTCCAGGCGCCTCTCGGCGCTGCCGCCGGCTGGCGCTACGCCGACCCCAGCAGCGGCGAGCACGATGTGGTCAACTGCTCGATCTCCGCTCTGAGGGTGGTGGTACGCCGCCGCGGCGAGGCCTCACGTACGCTACTCAGCTCCCATGGAGCCGCCTACGAGCTGGGGATGCGTGAGCATGACCACGGAGTCCAAATCGCCCCCTTCGCAGACGATTGAGCGCTCAGAGAGCGCAACTTCGAAAGCCCACGGGAGTTGCGATCCAGGTCGAAAACGATGTTGCGAGCCTTTACGTTCGCTTCCTGCAATACAATCTTAACTTCGACTAACACTGCTCCGGGGATGGCAGCAAGACCACGAGGCAAGGCTTGAGCCGCGCCCCTTACGGACGACAAGAAGCACACCTCGACATCCAGGAGACCAGAGATGAAGAGCACGATCGGGGCGAGCACACGGTGACGCCGAAGATGATCAGCGCAAACGTCACCTGGCAGGACGGCACGCTCGATCGCGGCAGCCGTTGGCGACGGCTGGGACAGCAGGGCGCGACGATCTGGCTGACGGGGCTGCCGGCTGCCGGCAAGTCCACAATCGCGGCCGCCGTCGAGGAGCGTCTGATCGACTCCGGGCGCTTCGCCTACCGCCTCGACGGCGATAACCTGCGCCACGGCATCTGCGGCGACCTCGGCTTCACGCGCGAGGATCGTCAGAGCAACGTTTGGCGGGTCGGGCAGGTCGCACGGCTGTTCGCCGACGCCGGCTCTGTCGCGCTCGTATCGCTGGTCTCGCCCTACGCCTCCTGCCGAGAGCGCGTGCGCGAGCTCCACGAGCGCGACGGCCTCGTCTTCGTCGAAGTGTTCATCGACACGCCCCCCGGCGAGTGTGCGCGCCGTGACCCGAAGGGCCTCTATGCCAAGGCCCAAGCCGGAGAGCTGGCCGGCCTCACCGGCTTCGACGATCCGTATGAACGGCCCGCCACCCCCGAGCTCGTGCTCACCCCGGACCTGTGCGTCGAGGAGGCCGCCGAGGCGGTGCTGATCGCCCTGGGCGCGCGGGTGCAGCAGCTCGCGTGAAGCGCGCCGCGGGCGCAACCCGGGGGACTGTGCGATGACTGCTCACAGCGCTCGCCTCGACCGCTTCAGGAGAGCACGTCGCGACCCCGATCTGGCGGTGATAGAGGGCTTTCACGCACTCAAGCACGCCCTGCGCTTCCACGCCGAGGTGCTGGAGGTGCTCTGCACGGAGCCCGAGCAGCTCGACCGGCTTGCCGAAGAGCTCGCGCCAGACCTCGGCGGGCGCCTGCGGGCGCTCGCGCACCCCATCGAGCCCGCGATCTTCGAACAGATCGCACCACGCGCCGCGCGTACCGGCGTGATCGCGCTCGCCAAGCGCCCCCATCCGGACTCGGGCGCCGTCCTGGCGGACCCGGCGCCCTCCCCGATCGTGCTGCTGGAGCAACCGCGCGACCTGGGCAACGTAGGCGCCTGCATTCGGGCCGCCGCCGCTGCGCAGGCAGCGGCAGTATTGGTCACTGGACGCCACGACCCGTGGCATCCGGACGCGATCCGTGGCGCGGCGGGCCTGCACTACGCGCTGCCGGTGCTCTGGTGCAAGGACATTCCCGCCAGCGACCGCCCGCTCGTCGCGCTGCACCCGGAGGGCGAGCAGCTCGACCCCCGCAAGCTGCCCCCGCGCGCGATCCTGGCGTTCGGGAGCGAGCGTCGTGGCCTGTCGCAGACGTTGCTCGAAGACGCTTCGCTTCGAGTCAGGATCCCGATGCGCAGCGGGGTCTCAAGCCTAAACCTCGCGACCTCCGTCGCGGCGGTGCTGTTCGCGATCAGGCTGCTCGAAGCAGCTCCAGAAGCCGCCGAGGGCTGATATCCCGGCCGTCCCTGCCATCAGGGCAAGGAGACGTGCACGCCCACCGAGCCAAGCGGTTCCAGCGAGACCGATATTCCCACCCCGGCCCCCTGCGTCTGCGATTCGCCACTCGTCGATCCGCTGCTGCTCGCGCCGGCGGGCGTCTGCTGGCCTCGGCCCGTTTCGACCGATACCTGAATCCCGATCCCGCCACCCCGCGAGGCCGATCCGCCGCCGGCTCCGGATGGCTGCCCGCTGCCGCCAGAGGAGCCGGCAGCGCCTTCGGAGCTCCCTTCGCCGCCGGTTGCCTGACTGGCGTCGGCGGTGGGCTGCTGGCCCGCGCTCCCAGCCTGTGGCGGCGCGATGTACGAGCCCGACGGCGCTCCCTTTGCTGCGGACGGGGCGCCGGATGCCGGCGCCGGGGTCGCTTGCGTCGAGCGTGGTCCAAGAACCGCGGAAGGTCGGCTGAGGGCCCGCGAGCGCCGCGAGTCAGAGCGATGCCGGCGGAGCGCCGCAGCGGACTCCACCCCTGCGCCACGGAGGCTCACCGTTGCGGCGCTCACGGGCCGCCTGGCATCCGCCACGGCGCGCCCTTCCATCGTTGGGGCGGAGCGAGGGGACGCACCGGAGCCATGCGAATGCCTGGACTGGGCGATCACCGCTCCGGTGATGAGCACGCCAGCGCTGAGCGCCGCGATCCCACCCTTGAGCGCAAGACCGGTGAGGCCCGCGGCGCCACCCGCTCCCAGTTCGGCGATCCGTTCGCCGCCACCTCCTGAGTCCTGAGCGGCTCTACCCAGAGCCCAGGCAAGCAGAGGCGGCGGGGTGAGCGCGCTGATCCCCTTGCGCACCCGCCCGATCAGCCCGCGCACCGCGTTGTCTGCTATCTCGAAGACGTCCTCGACCAGTACCTCGGTTTTATTTCCATCGGTCCTGTGGACGAGGACCTCGCTGTCCCCGCGCGCCGGTGAGATCGCAGCCAGCGCTCCACGCAGCGCGAGCACCTCATCGGGTCTTGGAGCGCCATCCGATCGCGACCTCTGGAGTCCAAGCGCAGCCTCTGCAGCGGGAGAGTCGCAGCCAACCGCCGGGGAGGATCCTGGGGCGCACATCGCATAGGCGGCCATCCGCTCGGCGATCCGATGCAGCCAAGGCCGCAACTCGTCGAGACGCGGCTCGCCTCCCAGACCGCTCCAGGCCTCAGAAAGCGTCCGCCGTAGCGCCTCCTGCGCACTCTCCTCCGAGAGACACAGCTGGCGGCAGTGCCGCAGCAGCGACCGGCTGTGGCGATTGACGAGCGCCTCGAATGCGGCCCGCGAGCCAAGCTGCGCGAGCTCGAGCAGCGTCTCGTCGGATTGGCTGCCCAACAGGCGGGTCTTCATCGCTGATCCCATGATGAATGCGCGACGCGAATGCGATCGCTGTTCTGCATCGGCAGTTCCGGCCCTTCATTGGACACCTTTGCAATCGATTGGACCTCTTGCCAGCGCATGCACGTGCGGATCCCGTTCAACTCGACCCACACCGAGGAAGAAGCACGACAAATCCGCTGAGTTACATATCTCGCATTAATGTCTTAATGCTTGACATACTGCGCATGATTGTCTAATCTGGTCGAGGCTGTCATCGGATGGCTGAAAGCGACCCCGAGGAGGACGCACACATGGCATCTGCAACACGGCCGCCCGGCTCCTGTGGGGCGGCATCGACTGGATGGAGAGGGGCCGGACGCGCCCGCCTGGCGCGACGGCAAGCGCTATGCGTGGCTGCTCGGCCTGATCGTCCCGCTGCTCCCATTCATCGCCTGGGGGCTGGTGCACGCGACCGGTCTGGCGGTGTTCTGGTTCGTCGGGCCGATGCTCGTGTTCGGCCTCTTTCCGGTGATCGACGTGCTGCGGGGCACCGATCCGACGAACCCGCCGGACGAGGTGATCAAGTGGCTCGAGCAGGACCGCTACTACCGCTGGTGCACATACGCATTCCTGCCGCTCCAGTACGCGGGGCTGATCTTCGCCTGCTGGCTGTGGGCGCACGGCAACCTCTCGAGCCTCGACGCCCTCGGCCTTGCGCTCACCGTCGCGATGGTGAGCGGGATCGCGATCAACACCGCCCACGAGCTCGGGCACAAGCGCGCGAGTCTCGAGCGCTGGCTGAGCAAGGTCGCGCTCGCCCAGAGCGGCTACGGCCACTTCTTCATCGAGCACAACCGCGGCCATCACGTCAGGGTCGCAACGCCCGAGGACCCGGCCAGCGCGCGCCTGGGCGAGAGCTTCTACGCGTTCCTGCCGCGCACCGTGAGCGGCAGCCTGCGCTCGGCCTGGCACCTGGAGCGCGAGCGCCTTGCGCGGTGCAAGAGCCCCGCGCTCTGCCATCGCAACGACATCCTGCAGGCGTGGGCGATGACCGTCGTGCTCTTCGGCGCGCTCGTTGCGGCGTTCGGCGTGGTCGTGCTGCCCTACCTGCTGATCCAGGCGGTGCTTGGCTTCAGCCTGCTGGAGGTGGTCAACTACCTGGAGCACTACGGTCTGCTGCGCCAGCGCCGGGAGGACGGCCGCTATGAGCGCACCCGGCCCGAGCACAGCTGGAACTCCAACAACGTCGCCTCCAACCTTCTGCTTTACCACCTGCAGCGCCACTCCGATCACCACGCGAACCCGACCCGCCGCTACCAGGCACTTCGCCATGTGCAGGAGGCACCGCAGCTGCCCACCGGGTACGCCGGAATGATCATCCTCGCGGCGATCCCGCCGTTGTGGCGAAAGACGATGGACAGGCGTGTGCTCGCCCACTACGACGGAGACATCACGCAGGCCAACATCTCGCCCCGGGCGCGCCACCGCTTGCTTGCCAGGTACGGTGCGAGCGCAGCGCTCGCAACCTCGGGAGAGCCACGATGAGCCGGTGGGAGTGCCCCTCCTGCGGCTACGTCTACGACGAGGCGGCCGGCGACTCCCATGAGGGCTTTCCCCCCGGCACCCCCTGGAGCGAGGTTCCCGGCGACTGGCCCTGCCCCGACTGCGGGCGTGCGGGACAAGGTTGACTTCGAGCCCGCAGAGCAGACGCGCCGGTGAACGCCGTTCCCTATCGGGAGGCCGCGCGGCAGCTGCTGCGCGAAACGCTGCTCGACGCGGCGCGCAGCCTGCTCTCCGAACGGTCGTGGGCGCAGATCACGATGGCCGACATCGCAAGCCGCGCGGGGGTCAGCAGGCAGACGCTCTACAACGAGCTCGGTGGCAGGGAGCAGTTCGCGCAGGCATTCGTGATCAGAGAGGCGCAGCGCTTCATCGGCGCGGTGCGCCAGGCGATCGAGGCGCACCTCGACGATCCCGCTGCCGCGCTTGCGGCCGCGCTCGAGCTCTTCCTGGACACAGCTGGACGGGACCCGCTGATCGGCATGCTGCTCGACGATGACGGCACGGGCGGCATGCTGCCGCTGATCACCACCCGCAGCCGTCCTGTGCTCGATTGGGCGGGCCAGCAGATCGCGGAGGCGATCACGGAGGGCTGGCCGATAGTGGCAGAGCAGGATGCCTCGCTTCTGGCCCAGACGCTCGTGCGCCTTGCGATCAGCTACCTCACCGTGCCGATCGGCCCGCCCTCGCAAGCCACGCAGGACGCCGTCAGGCTGCTTTCGCCATTCATCGAGCGGGCGGTGGTACAGGCCGCGGGCCAGCCGCGATAGGCTCGCCGCCCACGTCGAGGAGGGACCGTCGATGGACTTCGAGCACTCGGAGCGCACCAGGGGTCTGCTGGAGCGGCTGGATGCCTTCATAGAGCAGGAGATCGCTCCGCGAGAGCAGCCCTATCACCGTGAGCTGCTGGCCAGCGCCGACCCCTGGGTCGTCTTGCCGGTGATCGACGAGCTGAAGGCGAAGGCAAGGGAGCAAGGTCTGTGGAACCTGTTCCTGCCTGATCAGAGCCACGGCGCCGGGCTTTGCAACGTGGAGTACGCGCCGCTCGCCGAGCGGATGGGTCGCTCGATCATCGCCAGCGAGGTATGCAACTGCAACGCCCCCGACACCGGCAACATGGAGGTGCTCCTGCACTTCGGATCCGATGAGCAGAAGCAGCGCTGGCTTGCGCCCCTGCTGGCGGGAGAGATCCGCTCCGCCTTCTGCATGACAGAGCCCGAGGTTGCCTCCTCAGATGCCACCAACATGCAGGCAAGCGCCATCCTGGAGGGCGAGGAGGTGGTGATCAACGGCCGCAAGTGGTGGAGCAGCGGCATCGGGCATCCCCGCTGCCAGGCGCTGATCTTCATGGGCCTGACCGACCCGCAGGCCGACCGCTACCACCAGCACTCGATGGTGCTCGTGCCCAGGGACACCCCCGGCGTGAAGGTCGAGCGGATGCTGCCGACGATGGGCTTCCTCGATGCACCGGGCGGCCACGGCGAAGTCTCCTTCACCGACGTGCGCCTGCCGGTCGTCGGCGATCATCGGCGGCGCCGGTCAGGCCTTCTCAATCGCCCAGGCGCGGCTTGGTCCCGGACGCATCCACCACTGCATGCGCCTGATCGGCCTGGCCGAGATGGCGCTCTCGCTCGCCTGCCGGCGTGCCACCGAGCGCGTGGCCTTCGGCAAGCCGCTCGCAAACCTGGGCGGCAACCGCGAGCGAATCGCCGACGCGCGGATCGCAATCGAGCAGGCGCGCCTGCACGTGCTGCACGCCGCCTGGCTGCTGGACCAAGGCTCCCCCGCCGCGATCGGAGCCGTCTCCCAAATCAAGGTCGCAACGCCGAACATGGCGCAGTCCGTCGTGGACATGGCGATCCAGCTGCACGGGGGCGGCGGCCTCAGCGACGACTTCCCGCTCGGCGCCGCCTGGACGATGGCCAGGGCCCTGCGACTCGCCGATGGCCCCGACGAGGTTCATCGCGGCGTGGTCGCGCGGCTCGAGCTGGCCGCCTACGGCAAGGGCAAGTGGTCGGGCGGCTGAGCGCTGGAGAGCGCCGGCGCACGCGAGCCCGGCCGGCCGGGCTTCTTGCCGCGGCGTGACCATCCGCACTGGATCGCGACGAACCAAGCAAAGCCTGATATGCAGAGGATCAGCGCCACGAAGAAGTTGACGCGGAAGCCGAGGATGTGGTGGGAGGGGTCGATCCGCAGCAGCTCCTCACCCACGCGGGCGAGCGAATAGCCCGCAACGTAGAGCGCGAACAGGCCCGGAGGCTTTATCTGGCGGCGCTTGCCGAGCTGCACGAGCGCAACCGCCAGCAGCAGGTTCCAGATGATCTCGTAGAGAAAGGTCGGCTGGAAGGTGCTGTAGCCGCCGTACCCGACCGGCCGGTGCGCGGGGGCGATTTCGAGCGCCCACGGCAGCTTGCTCGGCAGGCCGAAGAGCTCCTGGTTGAAGTAGTTGCCGACCCTGCCGATCGCCTGGGCCACGAGCAGCGCCGGCGCGACGGCATCCATGAAGCGCACGACATCGGCCCCGTGCCGGCGAAGTCGCCAGATCCCAACGACCGCGCCGAGCGCGATCCCGCCCCAGATGCCAAGCCCGCCCTTCCAGATCGCGAACGGGCCCCACCAGTGCGGCGGCACTTCGTTCCAGCTCGTGGCGATGAAGTAGAGCCGTCCGCCGACCAGGCCGGCCGGAAAGGCCCACAGCGCGACGTCGTAGACGAGATCGCGGTGGCCGCCGATCGCCACCCAGCGCCGTACGGTGATGATGATCGCAGCGGTAACCGCGACCACGTAGGCCAGGCCGTATGCGTGGAAGAACAGAGGCCCGACGTAGAAGCCGTTGTCCGGCGGGCTTGGGATGTAGGCGGGAAGCACTGGCGACATCTTCGCATCGGCGGCAGCGACGGGCGGCCAGTTGACGCAAGCGCGATGCTATTGCCCCTATCCCTGCGATGAAGACAGAAAGGCACCAGCATGGACAAGCGCTGGACAGAAGTCGACGACTACATCACGCAGACTCTACGACTGAGCGACCCGCAGCTCGATGCGACCATCGCGGCCGCCCAGGCGGCGGATCTACCGGAGATCGCTGTCACGCCGCCGCAGGGACTGCTGCTGCAGCTGATTGCCCAGATCCTGGGCGCCAGGCGCATCCTCGAGCTCGGCACGCTCGGCGGCTACAGCACGATCTTCCTCGCCCGGGCGCTACCGCCGGAGGGCCGTCTCGTAAGCCTCGAGCTGCGATCCGAGTGCGCGCAGAGCGCCCGCGCCAGCATCGACGCCGCCGGGCTCTCTGATCGGGTTGAGGTGCGAGTGACCCCCGCCCTGGAGGGCCTTCAGGCGCTCCAGGCCGAGGGCGCCGCGCCTTTCGACCTCACCTTCATCGACGCAGACAAGGCGCCGACGCCGGACTACTTCGAGCACGCGCTGCGGCTCTCGCGCCCCGGCTCAGTGATCATCGCCGACAACGTGGTGCGCGGCGGCGAGCTCGCCGACCCGAGCACCGCGGACGCCGGCGCGCAGGGCATGCGCCGCTTCCACGACGTGCTGGCCGCCGAGCCACGCGTGCAGGCGACGACCATCCAGACGGTCGGGGCCAAGGGCTATGACGGCTTCACGCTCGCCGTGGTGCGGGGATGACCTCGTGGCAACGGCGCGGCCTGATCGGCCATGCTGGTCTGGCGATGTCTGAGCTCCCGCCGAGATCGAACGGTGCCTGAGGGCAGCATCGGCTTCGTCGGGCTTGGCGTCATGGGACGCCCGATGGCGCTGAACCTGCTCGGCGCGGGCCATCGACTTGTGGTGCACAACCGCACGCAAGCCAAGGCGCAGGCGCTCGCCGAGCACGGCGCCCACCCCGTCGCCAGCCCGCGCGAGGTCGCACAGCTCAGCGACGTCGTGATCACGATGGTGCCCGACTCGCCTGACGTCGAACACGTCTACCTGGACCCGGAGGGCCTGCTCGCCGGCGCCCGGCCCGGGCAGCTGCTGATCGACATGAGCTCGATCGAGGCAGGCGTTGCGCGCATGCTCGCCGGGAAGGCGCACGCGCTCGGCGTCCAGGCGCTCGACGCACCGGTCTCCGGCGCTGACGTGGGCGCGCAGGAAGGCACGCTTTCGATCATGGTCGGCGGCCCGCCGGCCGCCTTCGCGCGGGCACTGCCGATCTTCCAGTGCCTGGGCCGCACGATCGTGCACGTCGGCGGCTCAGGCGCAGGCCAGATTGCCAAGGCATGCAACCAGGTGCTGGTCGCAGGGACGATCGAGTCGCTCAGCGAGGCGCTCGTGCTCGGTTCCAAGGCCGGCGTGGATCCGCAGGCGCTGGTGCAGGCCCTCGGCGGTGGGCTCGCGTCCAGCAGGGTGCTCGATCTGAAGAGCGAGAAGATGCTCTCCCACCGCTTCACCGCCGGCTTCAGGACCAGCCTTCACCACAAGGATCTGCGCAACGCAATTGCCGCCGCCGAGGCGCTCGGTGTCCCAGCGCCCTGCGCGAAGGCGGCCGACCGCCTGCTGCAGGAGCTGATTGCCGAAGGCTTCGGTCATGAGGACCACTCCGCGATGCTCCGCAGGGTCGAGGCGCGCGCCGATCATCGCGTCGGCGATCCGCCGCCCCCGCCATCCAGGGCAACGGAAGCCTAGGCGCTCTGCAGCGAGGGACGCTCGGCCAGGCGCGCAGCCGCCTTGACGGCCTCGGTCAAGGTCTGCAGGTCATAGGCCCCGTGGTGGCGGCGGCCGTTGACGAAGAACGAGGGCGTGCCCGAGACGCCGCTGGAGTCGGCGCTCGCCACGTCCGCGCTCACCCTTTTTTTGTGCGCCCTGGCTCGCAGCTCGGCGTCGAAGCGCTCCATGTCCAGCTCGAGCGCGTCAGCATAGGCGTGCAGGTCCCTGGGCCGCAGGTCTCCCTGGTGCTCGAAGAGCAGGTCGTGCATCTCCCAGAAGCGGCCCTGTGCGCCGGCCGCCTCCGCGGCCTCGGCTGCGAGCTGGGCCAACGGGTGCACATCGCTCAGCGGCAGGTGACGAAAGACGTAGCGCAGCTCGTCGCCCTCAGCCGCGAGTAGCTCCCTGATCGACGGCTCGGCCCTGCCGCAGTAGGGGCATTCGAAGTCCGCATACTCGACGAGCGTCACGAGCGCGTCCTGGCGACCGCGGACGTGGTCGCGCTGCGGATCCACGTCGTCTGAGAGGTCGATCAGCTGCTGCGCGGTGCGCTGCAGCTGGCGTATGCGCATCTGGGCGGGCAGCATCGCGGCCGCCCTGAAGATCAGCAGGGCCAGCAGCGGAGAGAGCACCACGGCGCCCAGCAGACCGAGCTGCGCCTGCGCGAAGAGCGCCGGCCCAAATGCCCTTGAGGCCACCAGCAGCGAGACGGTGAAGCCCACGCCCGCGACCGCCCCGGTGCCGGCGAGCCCCGGCCAGGTCACCGTCAGCTTGCTCGCGCCAAGCGCCCTGCGGCTGCCGAGCCAAGAGGCGCCGAGGATGCCGAGCGGCTTGCCCAGCAGATAGGCGAGCAGGATCCCGATGCTCACCGCCGAGCCCGCGGCCGCGCTCAGCAGATGCCCGTCGATGTGGACCCCCATGTTGGCCAGCGCGAACAGCGGCACGATCAGGAAGCCGGACCACGGGTGCAAGCGGTGCTGCAGCTGCTCATTGGGCGAGATCGCCTCCCCAAGCCCGCGCTGGGCGTTGCGCGCAAGCTCCGGGGTGGGCTGCTCCCGAAAGGCCCTCGCCAGCTCGATCGCGTGCTCCAGGTCGTTTCGCGCGGGTGGGTAGGCGCTCGTGACGAGCCCGATCGCCAATCCCGCGATCACCGGATCGATACCCGACTTGAACATCGCCAGCCAGATCCCGACGCCTACCAGCGCCGACGCAGGCCCGCGGCCACGCTGCAGGAAACGCAGCAGAATCAGCACGCCGAAGAGGCCGAGCGCGATCAGCAGCGCCGCCAGCGAGACCCTGTGCGAGTAGGCAAAGGCGATCACCGCGAGCCCGCCGAGGTCGTCTACCACCACGAGGGTCAGCAGGAACACGCGCAGGCGCGTGCTGCCGCGGGGACCGACGAGCGAGAGCGCGCCCAGCGCCAGCGCCGTGTCCGTGGACATCGCGGTCCCCCACCCCCCAGCGCCCCGCCCGCCGGCGTTGATCGCAAGGAACACGCCGATCGCCATCGCCATCCCTCCGATCGCGGCGAGCACCGGGATCGCGATTCGACTGCGCTCCCGCAGATCGCCGAGCGCCAGCTCCCGCTTGGCCTCCAAGCCCACCACGAGGAAGAACAGCGCCATCAGCCCTTCGTCGACCCAGGAGCGCAGATCCGCCGAGAGCACGTGGCTGCCCAGGCGGATCACCAGCGTGGTGTGCCAGAAGGACTCGTAGGAGTGCCACCAGGGCAGGTTCGCCCAGATCAGAGCTGCCGCGATGGCCGCCACCAGCACCGCGGCACCGCCGGTCTCGGTGGAGAGGAAGTCGCGCACGGGCGCGCCGAGGTTGCGCGCCCATGCGGTGCGTTCGGGCTGGGCTGAGACGGCGTCGCTCGCCATCGCGCTGAGTATGGCTGAGCCGGCTCAGCGCCCGTGTTGCGGCCGCGATCTCAGGAAGTGCCGCAGCCCTGCATCGAGGCTGCGTGTAGAGACGAGAAGCCCTCTCCGCGCCCAGCGGGGGCCACCCACAGTTCGACCTCGCCGGGCGCGATCGGCAGCACTTCCTCCACGCGATCTGCGGGCGGCGCATCGTTGCCCGCATTCGAGGCGCCACTTGCGATGATCCGCCAGCCCACCACTCTCATGCTCTTGCGCGCGAGCGCCGGGAGGACCGTCTCGACGCTCGCACCCTGCAGTCCGCTGCAGTGCAGCGGTTCTCCCGGTGCGAAGGCGCCGCCGATCGGCGTGCTCGCATACCGTTCGCCGGAGCGCGCGGCGCGACCGATCTCGACGTAGCCAGAGCCGGTGAAGCCGCGCGCCACCTTCAGGCCCACCACGCAGGGCCCGTTCGCGCAGGTGCCCTGCGTCAACGGCTGGATGCCGTCAGCGGGCCTGCCGTTGACGTCGATCATGCTCACCTTGCCCACCGAGCCGGGAGGTACCGGCAGCAGGCGCAGCGCCACGTGCAGATGGTTGCTCGCCAGCTCGCGCCTGATCTCGCTGACGCTCGCATACGGGTTCACGATCTTCGCGATCACGAATCCGTCGCGTTCGCTGAAGGAGAGCGCCGCCGCGGGAGGCGGCGAGGAGGAGGCGAGCGAGAGGACCAGCACGATCGCGCCAAGCACCGCGGCAGCCGCGGCGAGCGAAAGCGCCTGCATGCCTGCGAGCCGCCGGCCGCGCGCACCCCGATGAGAGCGCGCCCGGCGCCACCGCGTGGCGAGGATCCGCTCTGCGCCGCCGCCATCCAGCAGCTGCGCGAGGTCCTGCTCGCGCAGCGGGTCGAGCCGCCGCAGCAAGCCCATCAGGTCGGTGTCGATCTCGTGCGTCATCGTGTCTCTCCTGCGATCGGTGAGGTCGTGGGCATGTCATTTCTCTGCTGCTCGGAAGGGTGGATGGCGCCCACCCGTGCGAGCTCGGCTGTGAACGCCCGTCGAGCGCGATGCACGCGGATCTTCGCCGCGTTCTCAGAGCAGCCGAGCACGGCCGCGAGCTCGGCTGTGGAGAGTCCCTCCCAGGCCACAAGCCCCAGCAGATCTCGCTGCGCCGGTGAGAGCGCCCGCAGCGCGACTTTCGCAAGCTCGAGCTCCCCGGTACGCTCCGGCGCTGTCGAATGTGCTTGCGCAGGCTCGGCCTTCAAGCGCAGCGAGAGCCGCGCCCGCCGACGCTCGCCACGCCGCTGGTTTGCCAGCACCCTGCGGGCCGTCCCGAACAGCCACAGCGTGGCATCGCGCCCTGCCGGCACCTGCTGGATGCGCCGCCAGGCGATCGCGAATGTCTCGGCGACCACTTCTGCGGCGTCCTCGGGGCTTGCACTGCGACGTAGGGCGTAGGCCCCAAGCGAGGCGTGGTTGGCCTCGTAGATGTCCCTGAAGCGTTGCTGCAGCGCTCTCTGCGCGACTGGATCATTCAAGCTGAGCTCCTTTCCAGCCGCACATGTCCGGCTGGCCGGGAGGGTTTCGCTGCCGCCGTAAAGGCTCCGCCGCGCCCCTGACGCCGCGAACCTCATATCTTTCTCGCATCATGGCCTACCACCCGCCCCAGTCGATCCTCGAGTCCTACGCCGACGTGCTGATCAACTTCGCGCTCGGCGGCGGCAGTGGAGTCGGCAAGGGGGAGGTCGTGCGGGTGGTCGCCCCCGAGGCGGCAAAGCCGCTCTACGCCGAGCTGCGCAAGGCAGTGTTGAGGGCGGGCGCGCACCCGATCGGCCACTATCTCCCCAGCGACGACGCCCAGTTCAATCTCTCCCGCGACTTCTACGAGCTCGCCGACGACGCCCAGATCGACTTCTTTGCCGAGAAGTACATGCGCGGCCTTGTCGATCAGATCGACCACCAGGTCTCGATCCTTTGCGACACCGACATGCACGCGCTGGAGGGAGTGGACCCGGCGCGGATCATGCGGGTAGGCAAGGCGATGAAGCCGTGGATGGACTGGCGCACCGAGAAGGAGAACGGCGGTCGCTTCAGCTGGACGCTCGCGCTGTATGGCACCCCCGCGATGGCCGCCGAGGCAAAGCTCTCAGAGCAGGAGTACTGGGAGCAGATCATCGGCGCCTGCTTCCTCGACGAGACCGATCCGATCAGCCGGTGGAAGCAGGTCAGCGGGCAGATAAACGAGTACGTGCAACGCCTCGGCGCCCTGGACATCGACCGTCTGCATGTGCTCGGCCAGGACGCCGACCTGTGGATCACCCTCGGCGAGAAGCGCCAGTGGGTCGGCGGCAGCGGCAGGAACATCCCGAGCTTCGAGATCTTCACGAGCCCCGACTGGCGCGGCACCGAGGGGTGGATCCGCTTCAACCAGCCGCTCTACCGCTACGGCAACCTGATCACGGGCATTCGCCTCGACTTCGCCGACGGGAGGGTCGTCAAAGCCAGCGCGGACACCAACGAGAAGGTGCTCACGGAGATGATCGCCACCGAGAACGCCGACAAGGTCGGCGAGTACTCGCTCACCGACAAGCGCTTCTCGCGGATCACGAAGTTCATGGCCGAGACGCTCTTCGACGAGAACGTCGGCGGCCCGTTCGGCAACACGCACCTTGCCCTCGGCAAGTCCTACCACGACTGTTACGCGGGCGATCCGGCCGGCGTCTGCGCCAAGGAGTGGGAGCGACTCGGCTTCAACGAGTCGAGCGTGCACACCGACATCGTCTCGACCACCGAGCGGACGGTCACCGCGACGCTTGAAGGACGGCAGCGAGCGCGTGATCTACCGCGACGGGCAGTTTCAATTGGACTGAGACCGGTCGGCGCATGCGCCGACCGGTGGGACCGTGCATGCACGGTCCCGGACAACGCCGCATGCGGCGTTGTCTACCCGACCAGACTCAGACGACTGGCGGCGGATGGCCCTCGGCGCTGCCCGCGAGGGCCGGGTCCCACTCGCAGACCGCGCAGGCGTGCCTGAAGGCCGAGCGCGCGAACTGCAGCGCAAACGCATGCGGATCGGCCGCCGCGCAGGCGTCCTCCCAGTCCAGGACGTACTCGCCAAGCGCCTCCTCGAAGCGCGCCGCGGCAGGCTCGATGCTCGCCGAGGCGAAGCCTTCAGGGGCCGGGTGGGCGTAGGCGTAGAAGGCCGCTTTGGGGTAGCGCCCGTCTCCGGGCCACCAGCCGAGGGCGACCTCTTCGGCGTCCATCGCATTGCGCATGATGAAGTCCTTGGCGGGCGGGACCGCGGGAGCGCCAGAGAAGAGGTTGACCGCCAGATCGAAGGAGCCCCACCAGGCATTCACGGGGGTGCAGCGTCCTCGGTAGGGCGCACGGAAGGCGGCAAGCACGAGCGCAGCCCTGGTCGCGGCGGCGAAATAGCCGGCGATCGCAGCCTGGTCGTAGCTTGCGTGCTCCTCGTCCTGATCGAGGGGCACGCTCCAGGCCACCTCCTGCGGAGTCGGGTCGATCTCCACCGGCCCGGCCAACGCGCTGAACGCCTCCAGGAGGCCCCTGCAGACTTTGCCGACGCTCCTGTCCGGCGCAAGCGCGATCCGCCGCACCCGGCCATCGCTGTGCTCCACCACGGCCTCGTGGGAGTGCAGATCCAGGGCCACCACGACGGCACCCGAGCCGTCGGGCGCAGGCAGCGGCAGCGTCTCCCAGCCACGCGCCGTGAGCCGCAGCGCTGCGTGCTGCAGCTGCGGCTCCGGCGGCGCGAGCGTCGCCGCGAGCTTGCCGAGCACCTGGGTGTGAGCGTGCAGCGTCTCGCAGGTCGCACTCCAGTCTGAATAGGCAAGCGCGGGCCAGCTGCTCGACATGCACTCAAGTTACACCCAGCCAGCCTTGTGTCCTAGCCGCCTGCCTTAGGCGATCCGGCTCGCAGGGTCCCTGCGCTCGAGCACGGCTCCGGCGGCGCGGCACCCGAGCGCGACCGCGGCAGCCAGCCACAGCGGCGCCGCGAGCTGGCTCTTGACCAGCAGCCCCCCGACCAGCGCTCCACTCAGCATCGCCGCCACCGCGCCCACGCGGCGCGCCTGGGCCGCGCGGTTGCCCTTGCCGAACGAGTCGGAGGCCAGGCCGGTCAGGGTCATCGTGAGCACTGTCGTGGTGAAGTCCGCGACGCCGAGCTTGCGCACGGTGGCGTTCCTGATGCCCATCGCAAGCGCGAGGCCGGCGATCACCAGATAGCCGGCGAGGGTGCCGGGATGGACGCTCGCGCTCGCCGCGAGCGCCGCCGCCGCAAGCAGCAGTGTGCCCTCGCAGAGCAGCGCGGGGTGCAGGCGGGAGCGGGCCGCCGGCGTTCGGGCGACAAGCGCGCGGCCGATGCGCGCGCCGAGCAGGAAGGAACCGAGCGAGACCAGCGGCGCCAGCACCGGCAGTCCCCCGGCGCCGGCCAGGCCGAATCCCAGCAGCACGATGTTGCCGGTCATGTTGGCAGTGAACACGTGGCCGAGGCCGATATAGCTGACGGCGTCCACCACGCCCGTGGTCAGCGTCAACGCGAGCAGCACAACCACCGTGCCGCGGGAGGTGCTCGAGTGAGTGGGACCGGCGCCTGCGCTCATGGCTTGCCTCCATCTGTCGAGGACTCGGAGCTGCTCGCAGGCACGATCTCACAGCCGCCTCGGCGGCGTAGGGCCCGCCGGGACGCAGGCTCAGTGCCAGGGCGCCGAGCAGGACGTCGAGGAGGTGATCTCGCTGCTGCGCCTCAACTACGAGCGGATCGCGCCGAGCAGCTAGCGAACGAGGGGCGGCACGGGCCGCTCAGCCGCCCCAGGATGGTTCAAGGCCGTTGCGAACCAGCACCCTCGCCCGCCCACCGCCGTATGGGATGGTGGCGATGTTGTGCGGTCCGGATCCCAGAAAGCCGGTGTAGCCGAGGATCTTGGTGCCGCTTGGAGAGAGTGCGGTGGCGACGAAGCCGTTGCTTGCTCCCACCACGTGCTGGACGCCGGTCTTCGGGTTCACCGTGACCGGGTAGCTCGTGTCCTCGCCGCCGAACTCGCTCAACAGGCGCTGGCCATTGGCAGACCACTGCGTGGGGGTCAGCCCCTGCACGAGCGGACCGACGACGGTGTGGGTGAGCCGGCGCACCTGGCCGCCGCTCGGACTCATCGTGAAGAGCTCGTTCTTTGGACCGTAGCGGCGGTGTTTGGCGTCCAGCAGCTTGGCGAACACGATCTTCCCCGTGGGGCCCCACAGGGGCGTCAGCGAGTCACCGTCATGCGTGATCGCGACCGGCGCGCCGCCGGCAACCGCAGCGCGGTAGACGTTGCTGCGCGGCGGATAGTTTTCGCTCGGCGCCTTCGCGTAGACGAGGCTTTCGCCATTCGGCGAGAAGCTCACGCCGCTGAAGTAGCCGCTCGCGATCGTCCGCTGCGCGCCGTCTTCGACGTCGATCAGGACCAGACGATCCTTGCCCACTTCGGGGCCAAGGACAGCCGCGATCGTGCCCGAGTCCGGAGACCAAGCGAAGGCCACGGGATCACGCCATCCGCTGGCGAGCGCGCGCGGCGTGCCGCCGCTGGCAGACACGAGCACCAGACGCGGCGCAGAGGTTGGCGAGCTGCCGAAGGACATGAACGCGATCGTGGTGCCATCCGGGGAGACATGGGGATCGAAGCCGAGACCGAGGCGCCGCTGGCCCTGGCCGTTGTCCTTGGCCGACCAAACCGCCGGGCTCGAATCGCCGCGCACGAACGCGAGCGTCGCATCGGCCGCGGCCGGCGCGCCCAGGGCAAGCGCCATCGTCAATCCGGCAACCGCAAGCGTGTGCGTGAAGCTCAGACTCACATCGATCATGGTAGACCCGACGCGCTCATGGTGCAGCCACGCCAAGCTCGGCGCCTGGCATCGAGCAGCACTCTCGCGAGAGCGTCCGCTGCAATGCTTTGGGCCATGCCAGAGGCAGAGCACGTCGTCCTGGAGGTCTGCGGCCGCAGCGTGCGCATCTCCAAACCGGAGAAGGTCTTCTTCCCCGCCAGGGGCCATACCAAGCTCGACCTCGCCCGCTACTACCTCGAGTGCGAGGAGGCGGTGCTGCGCGGCCTGCGTGAGCGACCGACGGTCCTCAAGCGCTGGGTGGACGGGGTGCAGGGCGATCCGTTCTTCCAGAAGCGGGTGCCACAGGGAGCGCCCGAGTGGCTGCAGACGGCGACCGTCACCTTCCCCAGCGGCCGCCACGCGCGCGAGCTCGTCCCCAACGACGCCGCCCATCTGCTCTGGGGGGTCAACCTCGGCGTGATCGACTGGAACCCCTGGGCGGTGCGCCGCGCCGACCTCGATCATCCGGACGAGCTGCGCGTGGATCTCGACCCCCAGCCAGAGGTGCCGTTCGCTGAGGTCAGGGCGGTCGCGCTTGGAGTTCAGGAGGTGCTGCTGGAGCACGACCTGCGCGGTTTCCCGAAGACCTCGGGCAGCCGCGGCATTCACATCTTCATCCGGATCGCGCCCGAGCACGACTTCACCGAGGTGCGCCGCGCCGCGCTCGCGCTCGCGCGCGAGGTCGAGCGGCGCATGCCGGGACGCGCCACGAGCAAGTGGTGGAAGGAGGAACGCACCGGCGTCTTCATCGACTACAACCAGAACGCACGCGACCGCACGGTCGCCTCGGCCTACTCGGTGCGCGCAGTCCCCGAGGCCCTGGTCTCCTGCCCGCTGAGATGGGAGGAGGTCGCCGAGGTCGACCCGCGGGAGCTACGCCTGGACACCGTGCCCGCCCGCCTACGGCAGCATGGCGACCCCAGTGCCGAGATCGACGATCGCCCATGCTCGCTTGCCTCGCTGCTCGAGCTCGCCGCCAGGGACGAACGCGAAGGCCTCGGCGATGCGCCCTGGCCGCCGCATTTTGCAAAGCAGCCCGGCGAGGGACGCCGCGCCCAGCCAAGCCGTGCCCGCAAGCCATGACGCTGCCGCTCAGCCCACCGCTGCAGCCGCAGCTCGCGCTCTCGCGCAAGACGTTGCCCACCGGGCCGCAGTGGACCTATGAGGTCAAGCTCGACGGGTTTCGCTGCATCGCCTTCGTCGAGGCAGAGCAGGTCGAGCTGCAGTCGCGCAACGGCAGGTCCCTGACGCGCTACTTCCCGGAGCTGCTGCTTCCAGGCGGCCGCTACGTGCTCGACGGCGAGATCGTGGTGCGGGGCGCAGGCGGGCGCGAGGACTTCGATGCGCTCGGCCAGCGGATCCATCCCGCCGACTCGCGCATTCAGCGACTTGCGGGCGAGACGCCGAGCACCTACGTCGCCTTCGACCTGCTCGCACTCGAGGACGACTCGCTGCTGCAAAGGCCGCTCTTCGAGCGGCGGGCCGCGCTGGAGCAGCTGCTGGCCGACCCACGCTTCGAGCAGGCGCCCGTCGAGCTGATGCTCTCCACCACGGACCCGCAGCGAGCACAGCAGTGGCTGCGCGAGGCCGAGGGCGCGATCGCCAAGGAGCGCGAGGCGCCCTACCTGCCGGGGCAGCGCAAGGGGATGGTGAAGGTCAAGCGTGTGCGCACGATCGACGCGGTGCTGCTCGGCTGGCGCCCGGGCAAGGAGGCGCGTACCGTCGGCGCGCTGATCCTCGGCCTCTACGACCACGGCGAGCTGCGCACGGTCGGACACTGCTCGGGGCTCCGCGCGGAGGAGAAGCGAGAGCTGGTCGACCGACTCGCGCCGTATGAGACCGGCAACCGGGGCTCGGCGGAGCCCAGCCGCTGGAGCGCGGGCAGAGACCTGGAGTGGGTGGAGCTTCGTCCTGAGCTGGTCCTGGAGGTGAGCTTCGACCACGTCTCGGCCGGGCGCATCCGCCACGGGGCCCGTCTGCTGCGCTGGCGCGAGGACAAGGATCCCCAAGACTGCGGGATCGAGCAGCTGGAGAGTTGAGCGTCCTGTCGCCCGACACCCGCGACTCAAGTACAGGCTGGGCTTGGCCGAGATGATTGAGATGCATCCTCGGCGCATAAGGGCAAGGCGCGATCGAGCTCCCGCCCTACTCGGCCTGATGGCCTCGCTGCTCGCGGGGAGCACTCTGCTTGGCGGATGTGGCGCCTCTTCTCCCTCGACGGTCAGCAACGCGGTCGCGCGGGCCGCCTTCATCAGCAGCCAGGAACCAGGCATGAGGTTCACGCTCGACCTGCAGCTCTCCTACGCAAAGCTCGCGCAGCGCTTCGCGATCACCGGCAGCGGCTACGCAGGCCCGGGAGGACACAGCGTCAAGATGAGGATGAACTTCTCCGGCATCCCCGGCGCGACCGGCCTGCCAAGCGGCGGTCGTGGGGTGGAAGCCGTGTTCAACTATCCCACTGTCTACATGCGCATGCCCTTCCTGGCAGACAAGCTGCCCGAAGGCAGGTCATGGCTGCAGATCGACATGTCGAAGGTCGCACAGGCCACGCACGGGGCCGCGGTGCCTCAGGCGCTCGGCATCGGACAGGTCGACCCGGCCCAGCTCCTGCAATACCTGAAGGCGAGCTCAGGGCATCTGCGGAACCTCGGCAGCGCACAGCTCTATGGTGTCTCGACGACTCACTACCAAGCCACGCTCCAGCTGACCACAGTCCTGCGGAAGCTGCCGACGCGCGAGCGAGCCGCGGCGCGCTCGCTGTTGCAGCACGTCGGCAATGTGGGCGCGATCCCGATCGGCGTCTGGGTAGACGGCAGAGGCAGGGTACGGCGGCTGCAGATGTCGCTCGACATCACCGGCGCCACGGCGATCGGATCTGCCACCGTCACAGTCGGGTTCACCGACTACGGCCCCGTCCCAGCCGTCGAGCCGCCGCCCGCGAGCGAAGTGGTCAACCTCACCAGCCTGCTCACGGGCGGCCTGGCCGGAGCGCTCTCGGGCTGAGCCCCACAGGCCGGTGGCCGCGGTGATCGGCCTCGCCCTCGGGCACACTGTCTGCGATGGACTCCCTGTTCGACCCGACGCCGACCGAGAGCACGCATACGGATCCAGAGCCCGCGGCGGATGCGCCGCTCGCGGCGAGGCTGCGGCCGCGAACGCTCGCGGACTTCGTCGGCCAGGAGCACCTGCTCGCGCCGGGATCTGCGCTGCGGCGGGCGATCGAGCAGGGCCACCCCCACTCGATGATCCTGCACGGGCCGCCCGGGAGCGGCAAGACCACGCTGGCGCGAATCGTCGCCGCCGGCGCAAACGCCGCCTTTGAGGAGCTGAGCGCAGTCGAAGCCGGGCGCGCGGAGGTGCGCGCCGTCATCGAGCGCGCACGCGAGCGTCAACGGGGCGGACGCGGCACGATCTTCTTCCTCGACGAGATCCACCGCTTCAACAAGGCCCAGCAGGATGCGCTGCTGCCGGCCGTGGAGGAAGGCCTGCTCACGCTGATCGGCGCAACGACCGAGAACCCCTCCTTCGAGGTCAACGGCGCACTGCTCTCGCGTGTGCGCCTCTACGAGCTCTCCCAGCTGACCGAGGAGCACGTCAGGACCCTGCTGCAGCGAGCGCTCGACCGGGAAGAGTGCGGCCCGGCGCAGGTGGAGCAGGAGGCAATCGAGCTGCTCGCCGCGCGATCCGGCGGCGATGCCAGGACCGCACTCGGCGCCCTGGAGCTCGCGTGCCGTACCGCCGAGGGCACCGTCACGCTGCAGCACGCCGAGGACGCGCTGCAGCGGCGGATCCTTCATTACGACAGAGCGGCAGACCACCACTACGACACGATCTCCGCCTGGATCAAGGCCACGCGCGGCTCGGACCCCGACGCCTCTCTCTACTACCTCGCGGTGATGCTCGAGGGCGGCGAGGACCCACGCTTCATCGCGCGGCGCATGGTGATCCTCGCCAGCGAGGACATCGGCAACGCGGACCCGCAGGCGCTCACCCTCGCAACGGCGGCGGCCGCAGCGGTCGAGCACGCCGGGCTGCCAGAGTGCCAGTTCGCGCTCGCCCAGGCCGCGATCTACCTCTCGCTGGCGCCCAAGTCAGACTCCGCCAAGCGCGCGATCGGCCTCGCCAGGCAGTTCGTGCGCGACCGGGGCGCGGCACCCCCACCTATCCAGCTGCGCTCCGGCGGCCGCGGCCAGGGCTACGACAATCCCCACAGCCATCCCGGCCATCTCTCTCCGCAGGAGCTCGCGCCCGATGAGGCGACCGGCGAACGCTTCTACCTGCCCGACGAGGCGGAGGCGGCGCTCGCAGCCCGCCTTGCCGAGGTCAGGAAGGCGCGCCGGCGAGGGGAGTAGACGCTGCCTCGGGCAGCCGTTGCAGCACTGCCTGACGCGCGCGAGACACGGCCTGCTCATCGCCGAGCAACCGTGCAAACGTGTTGCCGCCCAGCCCAAGCGCGTAGATCTCGAAGGCCAGGCCAGCCGGGTCGGCCACGCCGGCGATCCTCGCCTCGTGCTCCAAAGCCTGCAGCCATGCGCGCACGGAGGCCTCGATCGCCTGCCGTACGGGCCCGGGCTTGTCGTCGAACTCAGCCGAGGCCGCGGCCCAGAAGCAGCCGCCGGCGAAAAGCCCCTCCTGCAGCGTCAGCATGTAGCGCTCGCAGTAGGCGCGCAGACGCGGAGCGCCCTCCAGCACCTGGGCAGCGGGCGCGACCACGGCCTCATAGAAACGCCCGGCCGCGGCTTGGACGGTGGCCAGCTGCAGATCCTGCTTGGAGCCGAAGTGCGCGAAGAGGCCGCTCTTGCTCATCGACAGCTCGCCAGCAAGGCGGCCGATCGTAAGGCCCTCGAGGCCCTCTTCGGAGGCGAGGTCGACGGAGCGCTCCAGTATCGCCTCCCTCGTGCGTTCTGCCTTGCCCATCGCATGAGCATTTTATCGAACGAACGATCGTGCTATTAATCCGCGGCGCGCGACTCTGCGCGTCCCGTCCCCGTCCGCCGAGGAGGCACCAGATGCCGGACTTCACGATCAGCAGGATCGACGACATGGAGGCGATCTTCTTCGGCTCCTTCAAGCGCGCACGGGCACAGCTCGGCGTTGCGTCCTTTGGCATGCAGGTGATCGACATGCCGCCGGGCGCAGAGCAGTATCCAGAGCACGATCACGGCCACGACGGCCAGGAGGAGGTATTCGTCGTGCTTCGCGGCTCAGGCGAGATCGAGATCGACGGTCAGCGTCACGCGATCGATCCCGAGACGATGGTGCGGGTGGGTGCCGACACGCGGCGCAAGGTCTGGCCCGGCCAGCAGGGAATGCGCCTGCTCGCGCTCGGCGGATGCCCCGGCAAGGCATATATAGCGCCGGAGATGTCCAAGCTCGGCGCGCCGGACCCGGGCATGCCGGGGAACATCTCGCCGCAGATGACCGGCCAGGCCTGAGCGTCGCCGAAGATCGGTGCCATGGCGCGGGCCTGCCCCGCACCATGGCACCCTCAGTTCACCACGCAGCCGGATTCCTCGGGAAGCGCCGGGAAGGCGTAGGCGAGCGCCTGTGCGATCAGCCGCGCCCGGGCCGCGTATCCAGGAGTGTTGAAGTGAATGCCATCGCTGATGAACCAGCGATTCTGGACCGCGCCCGCCCAGTCGAAGACCCGCATGTTGGGATATCTGCGGCAGACCTGCACGAGCGCTTGGTCCCAGTGCTGCATGTACTGCTCGGCGTATGGACCGCTGGAGAGCAGCGACTTGACGTTTACCCACATCACCGGTTCTGAGCCGATCAGCTTCATCATCTCGGCAATCCGTTCCGGCATCCCGACGCTCGAGCCCACCGCCACGTCGGCCGCATCGTTTGTGCCGAGCGCTAGCACCCAGCAGCCGTGGTAGCCCCTGCGCTTCCATGCCTGCGCAGCTTCGTAGGCGTTCGGCTGACCCTCGTAGCGTTCGACGATCGAGCGCGCCCCAGCGATCTCGTAGTGCTGGACCCTGACGCCGACGCGCGCGTACTGCGCTTGCATCCGCTGCGAGGGCTCAGGCAGATAGTCGGGGGAGGTGAGCCCCTCCGAGGTCGAGTCGCCGATGTGGATCACCGAGCGGCACGAGGTCCGCTGAGCAGCGGCCCGATCGGTCGGTATCTGCGGCCCGGCGAGCCTCGCGGACACCTTCGAGCCGTTGCCTTGAGTGGCCGCGCCGATGTTCGAGGCAGTCTTCACGCTCCCCAGCAGCTTGCCATTGCCTTCGACGCGCTGCCCCACACCCGCCATCCCAGCCACCACGAGCACGAGCAGGGCGAGCGCGCCGCCGAGCACGGGCCAGCTCCATCGCGGCAGCGCCTGCGGCCGCCAGCCCGCGGATGACAGCTGCCGCCGCAGCCGACCGAGCGCGCCGTGGCGGATCGGCTGCTCCAGCCAGCGCCAGGACGCCGCCGCCACGCAGAACGTCGCCGCCACCTGCAGCGCGGCGCGCACGAGGCTCACGCCGTGCGCATCCGCCGGCGTGGTCAGGGCGATGATCGGCATGTGCCACAGGTAGATGCCGTAGGAGCGTTCCCCGATCCAGCGCAGTGGGGTGGCGCCGAGCGCCGCGCCGATCCTGCAGGCCGGGTGCGCAAGTGCCGCAAGCAGCAGCACGGTCGCCGCCGAGAGCACCACGAACCCTCCTTCGTAGAGGAATGAGGAGTACTGACCGGTGCGCCAGATCATCGCCAGGATCGCCACCAGGCCGACGACGCCGGCGCCATCGAGGACCCGCCGGGCGCCCTGCGGCACCTCGAATCGCAGCTTCGCGCTCGGCCAAACCATCGCCAGCACCGCCCCCGCGAGCAGCTCGAAGGCACGCGTGTCGGTGCCGTAGTAGACGCGAGACGGATCGAGGCTCGGGTGGTAGAGCAGCGCCATCTCAAGCGCCGAGCCGGCGGCGAGCAGGAGCGTCAGGGCAGCCAGGCGCGGCCTCACTCCCGAGACCGAGGTGTGCTCGCGCACCAGCCGCATGCCCGCCATCAGCAGCAGAGGCCAGAAGATGTAGAACTGCTCCTCGACGCCCAGCGACCAGAGATGGCCAAGCGGCGATGGCGGACCGAACCGCGCGAAGTACGAGACGTGCTGGAAGACCAGCTGCCAGTTGGCCACATAGAGCGCCGCCGCGCCGACGGCTTCGCGAAACTGCGGCGGCTGCGATGGGCCGAAGAGCACCACCCAGGCCACCACGACGGCGAGCATCGAGAAGAGTGCGGGCAGCAGCCGCCGAGCCCTGCCAAGCCAGAAGTCGCCGAGCCTGATGCCGCTGCGCTGTTGGGCGGAGAGCAGCAGATCGGTGATCAGATAGCCGCTCAGCGTGAAGAAGACACCCACGCCGAGCAGGCCTCCCGAGGCCCAGGAGAAGCCAAGGTGGTATGCGATGACGGCCAGCACCGCGATTGCTCGCAGACCGTCCAATCCCGGCATGTAGCGCTGGCTTCGCCTGAGTGGTTCAGGCATCGCGAGGGGATGCTAACAAGCGGGCAAAACCATATCCGGACCAGGCAATGGCTTGTACTGTTCGTATCTGTCGATGCCAGATCGGCAACGGTGGCCTGGCGAGCCCGCCGATGGCTCTTCTAGTGGGTGATTGTCGGCACAACAGCCCGGCGATCTTCGATCACCCATTCGTCACAAGCACGCGACTCATCCGTCATAGGTTTTCGGCGCCTCTCGCAGGGACGCCAACCCAACGAAACGGAGACATCGATGGCATTCACCTGGCAAGCCAGGGTTTCTCGCGCCCATGGGCTCGCGTTGTCGACCGTCGCAGCCGCCGCGCTCTCGGCCTTTGCCGCAGCGCCGGCCTGTGCTCACGACGGCCATGACAGCTTCGGGCACGCAGCGCGCGGACACGAGAACGGATCCCACGCCTTCTTTGAGCCTGGGAACCTGCTGCTCAGCCGCAGCGTCTACGAGCCCGACACCAGCCTGATCGCCGGCGTCACGCAGCTCGCGCCAGGCTGCAGCTTCGAATGCTTCACCGCCGACGCCTCGGGCAACTATCCGGAAGTGTGGGACAACGACTCCGTCGATGCGGACTTCGGGGTCACCTCGCCGATCTTCCTCGACCAGATCACGCCCTGGGGTCACACCATCGACTCGCTCGAGGTGCCCAACAGCACTGAGCACGGCATCTCCGCCAAGGACGACCAGATGGTCACGAGCTTCTCCTCGAAGTCCGAACTGGCGCTCAACCTCTCCACTGGCGGCAAGTACGTCACCTTCATGGGCTACCTCTCGCCGGTGGATGCGCTCGACGCTTCCAACGGCAACACCCAGGGCGTCATCGACCCGACCAATCCTGACCCAGTCGTTGCTCCTCGTGTGGTTGCCCAGGTGGACAGTCAGGGCCAGTTCCACTTCACCGAGACCAACGCCTACAGCGGCAACAATGGCAGGGCCGCGATCCTCAACGAAGAGGAAGGCAATGACCTCTTCTACACCGCCGGCAACGCCGGCAACGGCTCCAAGCCAATTGCAGAAGGCGTCATCACCGGCGGCGGCGCCCAGCTCGTGACGCCCTCCCTGCTGCCCGAGTCCAAGCAGACCCCCAGCGCGCCGGTTCCACTTGGCAGCTTCAACATCACCCAGCTCGGCGACAAGGCCGACAAGCCCAGCAAGGACAACAACTACCGCGGCCTGACGATCTCGAACAACGTCGTCTACTTCACGAAGGGCAGCGGCAGCAACGGCGTGGACACCGTCTACTTCGTGGACACCACCGGCAAGGCGTGCCCAACGGGCGGCATCGGCCTGCCGCAGCCGGGAGCGAAGCTGCCGACCAGCGGCATCACCCCGGTCGCCGAAGACCTGAAGGCCAAGAAGGAAGAACTGAAGCCCACGAACATGTGCATCCTCAAGGGTTTCCCGGCCGAACCGAAGTCGGAAGCCTGGCATCCCTTCGGGATCTGGTTCGCAAACGCCGACACCGCCTACGTCGCCGACGAGGGCAACGGCGAAGACGAATATTCAAGCAGCGCCGGCCAGTACGCCAAGGCGGCAGAACAGCCAACCGCCGGCCTGCAGAAGTGGGTCTTCGACTCAGCGGCAGGCGAATGGAAACTCGCCTACACGCTGCAGGGCGACCTCGGCCTCGGCAAGCCCTACACCGTTCCCGGCTACCCGAGCGGCGAAAACCCCGTGACCAAACTGCCGTGGGCACCGGCCACCGACGGCCTGCGCAACATCACCGGTCACGTGAACCGCAACGGCACCGTGACGATCTGGGCACTGACCTCGACCGTCAGCGGCGACGGCGATGAAGGCGCCGACCCCAACAAGCTGGTGGCGATCACCGATCCGATCTCCGCGAGCACGCCGGCACCGTGGGAGGGCTTCCATACCCTGCGCACCGCGGGCTTCGGCGAAGTCCTGCGCGGCGTGTCCTTCACGCCGGGCACCGGCACGCGGGCTCCGTGGGACCTCGGCGGCCACCGGTGGGGCCACTAGCCGGACCGCAGCACAACAGATCCGTCTCCGTACCGGCCGGCGCATGCGCCGGCCGGCGGGGCCGCACATGTGCGGCCCCGGGCAGCGCCGCATGCGGCGCTGCCTCCCCCGATAGGGGGATCTTCACCGATGACTCTCCGTGCCTATGGCAGTCTCATGGAACACAACCCCCAAGCCAAGGAGGATCTCGTGAGCATGACCGCCACCCGTATCGAGAAGATCAGCACGATCTGCGTGCCCGTCTCAGACCAGGACCGCGTGATCGAGTTCTACGTCGACACGCTCGGCTTCGAGAAGCGCACCGACATGGCCTTCGGCAACGGCTATCGCTGGGTGGAAGTCGCACCCGCGGATGCCGTCACGACGATCGCGCTTGCCCCTCCAGGGCCGGGAATGTCTACCGGAGGCATGATGACGGGCATCGCCCTGCAGACCGACGACGTCGACGCCTCCTACGCCGAGCTGAAGGAGCGCGGAGTCGACGTCGACGAGGAGGTCAGCCGGATGGGCGATCCCGTGCCGCCGATGTTCTGGTTCCGCGACCCGGAGGGCAACAGCCTGATGGTCGTCCAGACCAGCTGAGCGGCTCCGCAGGGCGGGCTCCGGGCGCTGTGCGGCGGGTCGGAGCCTCTAGCCTTTCACTGCTCAGCAGGACGCGAAGCTGACGCCGAGCCGGTCGATCAGCTCGTTGCGGTCGCAGCCGTGAGCGAGCAGCACGCGGTCGAACTGGGCGCCGTACAGGCGCATCAGCGCCAGCAGCAGGTGCTTGGTCGTGATCAGCTCGCTGCCCAGCTCGCAGGCGATCTCGCGTGCCCGCTCCGCCACCTGCTGCACGGCGTCGGTCTTGGCGGCGCCCACGGAGGCGTTTGCCTGCGCCGAGGACTCCCGGCGCTCGTGATCTGCGTTTGGCGCCTCGACGCGGCCCTCCCCCACTCCGAGCGCCTGAAGCGCCGCACCCGCATCTCCGTTCAGGCGCAGGATTCGCAGCCACCGCTCGAGGATCGCCTCCGGCGTGCGTGCGAACGGCATCGCGGTCGAGGCGATGCCAAGCGCCATCGCGGCATCCGGAGCGAGGGCTTGCGCGGCTCGCATCATCGCGCGCCGGCCATCTCCCTTCTGACCTTCAAGCTGTGAATCGGGGCGACGTTGTCTGGCTGCACGCTCACGCGCGCTGGCTCGTCGCCGCTTGCCGGCCGCACCTCGAGCATGGCACCGCCGCTGTGCATCGCCTGCCTGCCGGCGACGAGGAGGATCTCCTGGACCTGCGCCGGGACCACCCCGCAGGCCAGCAGGAACTGCTCTGTGCGAGTGCTGCCGACCTGGTCGGCGGGCAGAGCCAGATCCTCGCTGAGGACGCGTGGAGCCTCGGCGCCACCTGCGATCGCCAGCAAGCACGCCGCCATGTCGTCTGGCTGCGCATCCGTCTGCCGTGCCACGCGATCGAGCAGCGCCGACGCGCTTGCCTGCGGCCCGAGCTGCTCCAGAGTATGGGCCAGGCGCTCTGTGCCGTACAGCTGAGAGCCCACTCTGGCCTCGGTCACGCCGTCCGTGTACAGGCATACCTGGGCGGCGCCGGGCAGGGAGAGGACCGTCTGGCGCGTGCCGGTCTGCATGCCGGCACCGATCAGCGGCGCTGCTGCGGCTCTCACTGGAGCAAACGGCGCGCACGCGAGCACGAGCGGCGGCGGATGACCGGCGCAGGCGTAGGTGAGGATCCGCTCGCGGGGCTGATAGATCGCAACCGCAACCGTGGCGAAGGAGTCGCCGAGCTGGCGTGCGAGCGCCGCGCCCGCGGTCTGCAGCGCCTCGCGCGGCGAGAAGCCGGCCTCCAGGTAGGCGCGCAGCGTGAAGCGCGTGAGCGCGGTATGTGGCAGCGCCTGCCTGCCGTGACCGGAGATGTCGCCTACGATCGCCGCCAGACGTCCATCTTCCAGCGCGAACAGGTCATAGAAGTCCCCGCCCGCCGCGGGACCGCTGGCCGGCCGATAGGCGCTCGAGGCGCCGATGGGCCCGAGGCGCTCGGGCGAGCCCGGCAGAAGCGCAGCCTGGAGCAAGCCGACGTCCTGGAGCAGCTCGCTGCGCTGCTTCTCCAGCCGCTTGGCTCGAGCGGCGGCGATGCGTGAGCGCGCCGCGAACGCAAGCGCCGCCGCCGCCAGCGCGGCGATCAAGATCCGCAGCGGCAGCGGCACGACCGAGACGATCCGCGTGACCGTCTGCACGACGGGCGGCAGATGGCTTGCAGAGCCGGTCCTTGCCTTCCGAGCGGGACGATGGGCCGTGGTCGGCCGGTGTGACCCCGAGGAACGGGCCACGCCGGCCTTCACCGGCAAGCCCGAGGCGCTCGTCCCTGTCTCATGTCTCTTGCCGGAGATCAGCCGCGACGCCCGCGTGCGAGCCTTGCCCGACCGACGATGGCTGCGGGCCCTCTTTGGGTGAGACGCCGGATGCACGCCGGCGCCACCATTCGAGCTCGGTGTCGCAGATGCTGTCGTGTCCGTGAGCGCCGGGATGGCCGATGTCGGCGCGCTGGACGGCGATCCTGAGGAAGCGCTCGCGCTCGTGGCCTGCTGGGGGGCTGGCGCTTGCGCAGCCGTCTGGCTCTGCGCCGCTTGGCCTGCCGACTTGGAGAATGACGGCTGCGGGCCGCTAACCTCAGTCTGGCTGCCTCCGCGACCGCTACCATGGCCGTGATCGCCTGCACTCCCAGCGCCTTCCTCGCCGGCCGATCCCCCAGGCTTCCATGGCCCGCCGCTGTGCGCCCCATGCCGGCCGTGTTCTTCGGGCCCACTCTGGGTTTCAGGCGGGACGCCGGGCTGTTCGCCGCCTTCGTGCCCGCCACCGCCGCGCGGGCCCCAGCGTCCCGGCTGAGGACCGCCCGAGGCTTCGCCCTGCGAGTGGGCCTGTGGCCCGCCGCCGAACGCCGGAGCAGCACCGCCTTCGGGCTGACTCGGCGCTTCAGGGCCACCCGGGCGGCCGTGGCCGCCGCCGTGCCCCAGCAGCGCCGCCAACAGGCCTGGCAGCCCGCCGGTATCGCTTTGGCTGGGCGCGGCTGTCGCAATTGCAGGCAGGAGCAATATCGCGCAGCAGATCGCGACGGCGGGCGCGATCCTGAGTCCTCGACGCCCGATCTGTGAAGGCTGCGCTGCCTGCCCGCTCATCGGCGGTGCCGCTCAGCCAA
This sequence comes from uncultured Actinomycetota bacterium, assembly GCA_963790265.1. GTDB lineage: Bacteria > Actinomycetota > Thermoleophilia > Solirubrobacterales > Solirubrobacteraceae > Palsa-744. Next base: position 233,055 of record CAWBNT010000001.1, on the reverse strand, counting down.
CCTGTGGCGCGCGCCCATCCAGATGGGCGATCGCCGCCTCGAGCGTCGAGAACATCGCGAACGCTCCGTCTGTGCCAGAGAACTCGAAGACCTGGCGGACGACTCCAGGAGGACAGACGATCAGAAGCCGCGCACTCTGCGCGAGCCGCTTGTTCACGCCGATCAACACGCCAAGGCCGGTGGAGTCCATGAAGCTCACGTCTGTGAGATCGACCACGAGCTGGCTGCGGCCGGCCTCCAGAGCGTCCATCAGCATCCACTTCAGGCGCGGCGCGGAGGAGAGGTCTAGCTCACCCTCGACCATGACCACACTCGTCGCCTCGTCATGCTCCCTGGCGAGGATCATGAACGGAGCTGGGCCAAGTGGGACATCGCCGGATGTGTGAGCTGTTCTGGAAGTCGTCATGCTCATCGCCGCCTTGCCCCACTGCAGGGGCCAACCTCCAAGCATCGCTCCAGTTCTCGAGGGACACACGCACTGTGCGTATGCCCTATCGCTCTCGGGCGCTTTGGAGCCGAGCCGTAGCCCTTCCTGGCCAGCATCGAACAAGCGTCCAGAGCCGGCGAGCCCCGTACTTGCGCTTCCGAGTCCGCGGAGATGCAGGCTGCCCCTCAGACAGGCGCACCGGATGCTCTCCTACCGGCGGCAGGCCAAACGCCGATGATCCGTTTGCGAGCTCTGCTCGCATCACTCTTCGAGGAGTCCTCCGCAGACCCATGAGCGCCCACCTTCGACACCGCCGTTCACGATGAGGCTCGCGATCGTCGGTGCTGGCGTCTCAGGCCTGGTCGTCGCCCATCTGCTCCACGAGCATCACGAGGTCACGGTCTTCGAGGCCGACGACTACGCCGGCGGCCACACCAACACCGTGCGGATCGACACAGCCACCGATACGCTGTACGTGGACACCGGGTTCATCGTCTTCAACGACCGTAACTACCCGCACTTCGAGCGGTTGCTGCAGCGCCTTGGCGTCGCCTGGCAGCCATCGAGCATGAGCTTCAGCGTCAGCGACCTGCACGGCGACTTCGAGTACTCGAGCGCCTCCCCCAACGGCCTGTTCGCCAAGCGCTCGCATCTGGTCACGCCCTGGTTTCACCGCATGGTCTCCGACCTCGCGCGCTTCAACCGGCGCGCGCGTGCCTTGATCGAGGAACGCGAACACGACACGAGCCTCGGAGAGTGGCTGCAGCGCCACCGCTTCTCACGCGAGTTCGTAGAGCGCCTGATCGTGCCGCAGGTCTCCGCCGTGTGGTCCGCCGACCCCAGCCAGCGCTGGAGCTTCCCAGCGCGCTTTCTGGCCGAGTTCTTCGAGAACCACGGGATGCTGTCCTTCCACGGGCGACCCCACTGGCGAACGATCCGCGGCGGCTCGGCGCGCTACGTCGACGCGCTGATGCGCACGCTCGCGCCGCGCGTGCAACTCGGCACGCCGGTGCAGGAGATAAGCCGCCATCCCGACCACGTGCTCCTGAGAGCGCGCGGGCGCGAACCCGAGCGCTTCGACGAGGTGGTGCTCGCCACCCACTCAGACCAGGCGCTCGAATTGCTGAGCGACGCGAGCGGGCGCGAGCGGGAGATCCTCGGCGCGATCCCCTATCAGGTCAACGAGGCCGTGCTCCACACCGACGCGAGCATGTTGCCAAGGCGCAGGCGCGCATGGGCAAGTTGGAACTATCACCTGCTGGAGCAGCCGAGCGACCGTAGCACCGTCACCTACCACATGAACCGACTCCAGTCTCTGAGCTCCAACATGGAGCTGTGCGTCACACTCAACCGCAGTGAGGCGATCGATCCCGAGAAGGTGATTCGCAGGATCCAGTACGCACACCCGGTGTTCACCAGCGAGGGAGTACGGGCCCAGCAGCGCTGCCGGGAGATCAGCGGGATGAACCGCACGAGCTACTGCGGCGCCTACTGGGGCTTCGGCTTCCACGAGGACGGGGTCGCAAGCGCGCTGCGGGTGGCAAGGCGACTGGGTGGGAGGTTGTGAGCGCCAGCTGCATCTACGAGGGCACGATCCGCCACCGCCGGACCGTGCCGCGCCGCGAGTTTGTCCACTCGATCGCGCTTGCCTACCTCGACCTGGAGGAGCTGCCGGGGCTGCTCGACGGCCGGCTGGCACGGAGGAGCACGGGCCCGCTGCGGTTTCGTCGGCGCGACTATCACGGCGACCCAAACACTCCGCTTGCCGAGGCTGTCAGAGACACCGTGCAGGCACAGAGCGGCCTGCGTCCGCGTGGCCCGATCAGGCTGCTCACCCAGCTGCGCTCCTTCGGACTCTGCTTCAACCCGGTGAGCTTCTATTACTGCATGAGCGAGGACCGATCGCGCGTGCTGGCGATCCTCGCCGAGGTCACCAACACTCCTTGGCGCGAGCGTCACGCATACGTGCTGTGCAATCAGAGCAATGACAGGCGCGTTGTGGAATCGAGCTTTCCAAAGCAGCTCCACGTATCGCCGTTCATGGCGATGGACCACACCTATCGCATGCGCGCGAGCACTCCCGGCCAGACCCTGTCGGTCCACGTCGAGAGCCGTCGCGAGGGGGCGGTGGCGTTCGATGCAACGCTCTCCCTCCTCCGCCATGAGCTCACACCCGCGGCCGCGCGGAAGCTCAGCATGCGCAACCCGCTGGCCACGGCCCGCGTGCTCGCGCTGATCTACGCCCATGCGGCCGGCCTGAAGCTCGCTGGCGCAAGGGTGCACCGGCATCCGCCGCCCGGCGTGGCGAGCGGCCGATGAGGAGCAGGCTCATCGACACGGTGCTCGACCGCAGCGTGCTTCTCGGCTATGCGAATCTCGGCTATCGCCTGCGAAGCGCAGGCTGGCCGGCGGGCGGGCTACCGAGGATGGACGGCAAGGTCGTGCTGATAACCGGCGCGAGCTCCGGGATCGGCCTCGCGGCAGCCGAAGGATTCGCGCGCCTTGGCGCGCGTGTACGCATGGTCCTGCGCAACGCAGAGCGCGGCGAGCACGCCCGCGCTCAGACGGTCGAGCGAACGGCCAACCACGATGTCGATGCCCTCACATGCGATCTCAGCGACCTCGGTGCGGTGCGGGCGCTCGCCAAGCGCATCGCGGCCGAGCCGGCGCCGCTCCACGTGCTCGTCAACAGTGCGGCCGTGCTCACCCGCGAGCGCATGCTCTCTCGCCAGGGCATCGAGCTGACCTTTGCGACCAACGTGCTCAGCCCGTTTCTGTTGACCAAGCTCCTGGCTGAGTTGCTTGGCCAGAGTGCGCCGGCACGGGTGATCAATGTGTCATCCGGCGGGATGTATCTGCAGCGACTGCACGCAGAGGATCTGCAGATGACCCGGGAGGACTTCGACGGGCCGACCGCCTACGCGCGCAGCAAGCGTGCCCAGGTGATCCTCTCGGAGATGTGGGCTGGGCGGATGCAGGACAAGAGTGTCGCGGTCTACGCAATGCACCCGGGCTGGGTCGACACCCCGGGCCTTCGCACCTCGCTGCCGCACTTCCACGCGATCGCCAGGCCGCTGTTGCGCACGCCGGCCGCCGGCGCCGACACGATCCTCTGGCTCGGCGCCGCACCGCAGGACGCAGCTGGCTCCGGCGGCTTCTGGCACGACAGGCGCCGACGCCCGACCCATCGCGTGCGCTGGACCCGAGAGACGCCCGCCGAGCGGACGCAACTGTGGAGCGAGTGCGAGCGTCTCAGCGGCCTTGCCTGAGCGCGCAGGGGCGCGCGCCGGTCAGACGTAGACGCGAACCACGAACTCGGCCACGCAGACGGGCTTCTCGCCCCCCTCGCGCTCGATCGTGGCTCTGAGCACGAGCTGCGCGCCGCCCTCGATGTCGCTGACCTCGGCGATCTCGGCGCTGGCACGCAAGCGCGAATCGACGAGCACGGGCGCCGGGAAACGCACGCGGTTCAGACCGTAGTTGACGCCCATCCGCACGCCCTGCACCTTGTAGAGGCTCTCGAGCAGCACGGGCATCAGCGACAGCGTGAGAAAGCCATGCGCGATGGTCATCCCGAATGGGCCCAACGCAGCGCGCTGCGGATCGACGTGTATCCACTGGTGATCGCCGGTCGCGCCCGCAAAGGCATCGATCTGGGCTTGGTCGACGGTGATCCACTCACTTGGCCCGAGCACAGCGCCGACGGCGGCTCGCAGCTCGTCAAGATTTGCAAAGACTCTCATCGCATCTCCTCCCGGGGTCAGAGCACCGTGGCGGGGCCGCCACAGGGCACTGGGCGGAACCCTACGTGAGCCTGCCGAGAGGTGCAGCCCGCAAGGCAGACCAACAACCGTGAGATTGGTAATCTGATGGTATGCGTGTTGCCATCGATGGAGTCGGCCGGGTAGTGATCCCGAAGACGCTCCGGGAAGAGCTGGGAGTTCATGGTCCGACCGACCTGGAGCTGACGGCCACCGATGGCCGGATCGAATTGACGATCGCCGACGTGCCCGCCCGTGTAGAGCAGCAGGACGGCTTCCCGGTGATCGTGACCGACCAGCCGATGCAATCGATGAGCGCCGAGGAGACTCGCAAGGCCGTCGAGCACGTGCGGCGGTGATCGCGCCGGATTCGAGCGTCGTGATCGCGGCGCTCGCACCTTGGCACCAAGCACACCGATCCGCACGCGCGGCGATCGTCGAGGCAGACGTCCGGCTTCCCGCACACGTTGCTTTCGAGACGACCTCGGCGCTCAGCCGGATGCCGCAGGGACGGCGCATAGCGCCGGCTGTCGTCCTCGAGGCACTCGAGCTTGGCTTCTCACAGCCATGGCTCTCAATGCAAGCCAACGATCTGCGCGACGCACTGCGGAAGGCCGTCGAGGCAGGGATACGCGGCGGCGCCCTCTACGACGCCCTGATCGCCGCGACCGTCGCCCAACACGGAGGAGAGATCCTCAGCGCCGACCAGCGGGCGCTCGTCACCTACCGTGCAATGGCCGTCGAAGTCAGATTCATTGACACCTGAGAGCAGTGGCGCCTGCCCAACCGGCGATCCTCTGATCTCGGCGTGTCTGGGGACCGGCGCCCACGCGATATCGTACCCAGATATCGTATAGCGATATATTAGGGCTGTGGATGACGACCTGACCGATGAGCAGTACGCCCAGCTGTTGCAGCTGCGCACCGGTCTGCGCCGCTTCCTCCATTGGAGCGAGGAACAGGCGGTGGAGCACGGTCTGACCCCGGCGCAGCATCAGCTCCTGCTCGCGGTGCGCGGCAGCAGCGCACGCGGCGGGCCTACCATCGGCGAGCTCTCTCAGGCGCTCGTGCTGCGTCATCACAGCGTGGTCGGCCTTGTGGATCGCGCGCAGAGCGCCGGACTGGTGGCGCGCCGGCGCGATCCGGCCCGTCAATCGCTCGTGCGTGTTCGGCTCACCGATCTTGGCAGGAAGGCGCTGCGAGGTCTGGCACTTGTCCACCTGCGCGAGACCGCTGAGCTTGCCCCTGCGATGCAGGCGCTTTGGCTGGCGATTGCCGAAACGGGTGATCCGCCCACCGGGGGGTCGACGCCGTGAGCGTGGACGAGCGGTGAGTGGGCGCGAGCGCGTCTCGCATCTCGGCGACTTCACGCTGGATGCCGGGGTGCTGCGGCTGTGCATGCTCGCGGTGCCGCTCGGCGCGGCGAGCGCGGTATGCGCGCTTGCGCTCCTGCGGCTCATCGGCCTGATCACGAACCTCGTCTTCTACGCCCGGCTCGACACATCGCTCGTGGCGCCCGCAGCCGGCCATCATTCTCCACTGCTGATCCTGCTCGCGCCCGTAGCAGGCGGGCTCGTGGTCGGGCTGATGGCGCGCTATGGCTCAGAGCGCATCCGCGGTCACGGGATGCCGGAGGCGATCGAGGCGATCCTGACGCGCGAGAGTCGCATAGCTCCGCGTGTCGCGCTGCTGAAGCCGGTCTCGGCCGCGGTGAGCATCGGCACGGGTGGGCCGTTCGGCGCGGAGGGCCCGATCATCATGACCGGCGGCGCCGTCGGGTCGATCCTGGCGCAGCTCCTGCACACGAGCGCCGACGAACGCAAGACGCTGCTCGTCGCGGGCGCCGCGGGCGGGATGGCCGCGACGTTCAACGCGCCGCTGGCCTCGGTGCTGCTCGCGGTCGAGCTGCTGCTGTTCGAGTGGCGTCCGCGGAGCTTCATCCCGGTCGTCACCGCGGTGGGCGCAAGCACAGTGCTGCGCTGGTCGCTGCTCGGAACAGGACCCGTGTTCGGGCTGAGCGTCAGCACCCCGCACATCGGCGCCGGCATCGAGCTGCTGTGCGTGCTCGCGGGCCTCAGCGGCGGGCTGCTGGCCATCGCCGCGACGACGCTCGTGTACTTCTCCGAGGACACGTTCGCGCGCCTTGCGGTCCACTGGATGTGGTGGCCGGCGATCGGCGGGCTGATCATCGGCGTGGGCGGTCTGATCGAGCCGCGCGCGCTCGGCGTCGGCTATGACGTGATCCGCGAACTGCTGACAGGGCACGCCACGATGTCGCTGATAGTCGGCATCCTGGTCGTCAAGACCCTGATCTGGGGGCTCTCGCTCGGCTCGGGAACCTCCGGCGGGGTGCTCGCCCCCATGTTCATGATCGGTGCGGCACTGGGGGCGCTCGAGGGAACCATCCTCCCAGGCGTCACGCCGGGGTTCTGGGCGCTCGTCGGGCTCGCCGGCGTGCTCGGCGGAGTCATGCGCTCACCGCTGACGGGCGTCGTGTTTCCGCTCGAGCTCACGCACGCCTGGCCGCTCGTGCTGCCCCTCCTGCTCGCAGCGACGAGCGCCTACATGCTCTCCGCGCTGACGCTGCGCCGCTCCGTGCTCACCGAGAAGATCGCCCGGCGCGGCCTTCACCTCACCCGCGAGTATTCCGTGGACCCACTCGAGGCGCTGCTCGTCGAGGAGGTCATGAGCCAGGACTTCACCGCCCTCGACGGCAACGAGCGGCTCGACGCGCTGCGCGAGGTCGCGATCCACTCCCGCCAACCGCTCTACCCCGTGCTCGACAAGCACCAGCGACTCCGCGGCGTGCTGCCGCGCGAAGCGCTCTTGCGCAGGATCAGCTCAGACCCGGCACCGGTGGTCGGCGAGCTGCTGCTGCACAGCCCGTTGACCGTTCATCCGCAAGACACCTTGCGCGAAGTCGCACAGCGCTTTGCCGAGCACTCGCTGAGCAGCGCGCCGGTCGTGGAGCGTGGAGCGCCCGACCGCCTGGTCGGCCTCGTCACGGCGGAGAATCTCCTGCAGGGCTCGCCTACGTGACGTCCACGAGGAGCAGCGGCGCGAGCGCGTGCTTCGCGCGCGGTCCACGAGACGTGCGCGAGAGACCCGCCAGCCCTAGTGGCGATGGGGGTACCCGCGTACCGTGCGCCAGCTCTCGCGGGTGACGCGCAGGATCACGGCAGTCATGACGAGGCCGATGATGGGATCGAGGATCGTGGCGCCGCCGGCTATTGCGATGGCGCTGGCGATGACGGCGAGCGAGACGTAGGCGTCGGCGCGCGCGTGATCGCCGTCGGCGATCAGCGCGGGGCTTTTCAGCCGGTGCCCGGCACGACTGCGTACCAGCGCCGCGAGCCGGTTGCCGGCGAACCCGATCGCTCCGGCGAGCACGAGGGCGAGCAGGTGGCCAGGTGTGGATGGGTGCAGGAGGCGCAGGATCGACTCATATGTAACGACGCACGCGGATATGAAGATGGCCGCCACGACCGCCAGGCCAGCCAGGCGCTCGGCGCGCTGGGAGCGCAGCGCGAACGCGATGCCGAGGGGGACCGCGGTCAGCGCGTCCCCGCCGTTGTGGATCAGGTCGGCCAGCAGCGCCAGGCTGCCGCTGAGTACAAACACGACGGCTTGCACCGCGGCCGTCATCGCGAGGATGGCGAGCGCGATCGTGACGGCCCGGACGCCCTCGCGGGAGCGCTTGATGCTCTCGTCCACGAGGCCGTGAGAGTGACCGCGCTCGTGGGGGTGCGCATGGCGGTGGTGGTGCTCGTGCGGTCCGGTGTGTGGATGGACGTGACGCAGGATGCCGTGACGGTGCAGATCGCCCTCGAGGAGCTCATAGGTGGCGGAGGGCACGGTCAGGTCTCCGTCGAGCGTGCGTGCGTCGTCGACTTCGATCGGTAGCGCCGCAACGCGATCACGGCCCAAATCGCCTCGACCACACCGAAGGGCCAGGTGCCCGCCAGGAAGCCGTAAGCGCTCGAGGCGGCACAACCGCAAGCGAAGGCGAGGATGAAGCCCCGGCCGCGTCGTTCGAACGCGTACATCAGGACCATGAGCGTGACAGCGCAGGCACCAAAGAGCGTGAGCACACCAGGAGTGTGCCGCGCGATCGTCCTTGCTGCGGCCTCGAGAGCACGGCGGGCACGGAGTAGCTTTGGTGCGTGCCCGGTTGACGTTGACCACTCCCGTATGCGGCCTATCCTCGTCCGCCTCCCCGGCAGGGCGTGTGTCCTGTCGTCATCGGAGAGGGGCGCCAATGAGCGAGCGCGCCCACCTAGATCTGCTGCACCGAGCTGGATACGCTGCCGGCGACCTTCGGTGGTCCGACCCCGACAGCCCCATGCCGTCGGCTCTCGGGCGAAGGGAGTGCCACCGTTGACGGATGAGCCGCGCCAAGCACTACTGTTTGCGAGTGCGATTGGTCGAGCTGGACAGGATCACCGACGGCGACTGGCAGCAGGTCATCGCGGGAGAGCTCGAGCCGTGGGGCAGCGTCGCCGAAGCGCTGCAATGGCGAGAGACGAGCCACATCCTCGGGCTGCGCGATGACGCGGGAAACCTCGCGGCGCTTGCCGGACTCGTCCTTGCGGACGTCCTGGTGGCTGACGCGCCGCTCCAGGTAGCCGGTCTCGGTGGTGTGATCGTCACTCGCTCCGCCCGCGGCCGTGGTCTTGCGCGCGTGCTGATCGAGCGACTGCTCCAGATCGCCCACGAGCTCCGTGCCGAGCGGGCGATGCTCTTCTGCTCGCCGGCGAACATCGGCCTGTACGCCAAGTTTGGATTCCAACTCATCGAGGATCCGGTCTGGGTGGTGCAGCCCGGAGGCTTGGTCGAGATGCCGCTGCGCGCCATGTGGAAGCCGCTCACCCCTGCAGCAAACTGGCCCCGAGGCAGGATTGAGCTGACAGACGAGCCGTTCTGAGAGGGAGTCGCCATGAACGACGCGACACGTCAAGCCCACTCGAGGAATCGCCCTCAGAGCAGCTGAGGCGATTCCACCCCGGTCTCATGTCATTGCTGTGCTGGGTAGCCAGCTAAAGCGCAGGGCGGCAATGGCGGCTGCGGCAGCGCCCCAGGCGGCGAGCACGGCCAGATCGGTCACGGAGATTGAGTTAGCGAACGTCGTGTGGATGGATGCGAGGTGCAGGCCGGCGGCGAGGTGCTCGACAGGGAAGATCGATCCGATCTCGCGCAGGGCGCCGCTGAGGCTCTGGGTGGGGATCAGTACGCCGGAGAGAAACCAGAGTGGCATGGTCGTTGCCTGGACGATCGGCTGTGCAGCCTCGGGGGATCCGATCAGGCCGGAGACGGCGTAGCCGATGGACGCGAACGCGACCGCTCCGAGCGCGGCAGTGCAGGCTGTCGCCGCGATCGCCCCGGGCGCGATGCCGATGCCGTAGAGCAGCTTGGCGGTCACGAGCAGGATCGCGGTCATGATCGCCACGGTGATCACGGCGCTGATGGCTTGGCCGCCGATCAGGATTGCGGGTGCGACGGGGGTGGCGCGGCGTCGCTTGAGCACACCTGTCTCGCGCAGGGTCGCAATCGCGATCACGAGATTGGCGTAGGAGGCGAGCACGATCGACATCGCCATGATCCCGAAGACGAAGTAGCGCGAGAGCTTGACGGGGATTCCGCCGACGGTCGTGGTGCCGTGGAAGACACCGGCAAAGATCACGAGCATCACGACCGGGAAGAAGAAGATGAAGAAGCGTGCGCGAGGGTTACGGCGGGCGGTCAGCAGCTCGTAGCGGGTCTGGTGTGCGAGCAGCATGAGTGGCCCGCACGAGGCAGCAGATCGCGCCGCGCGAGACCGTCTCGCTGAGACCGATCGTGCGGCAGGAGCGCGTCGGGTATCGATTGCGGCAGCGAGCGGATCTGGCTCCCCTGCAGACGACACGTCAGTGTTCGCGGGCGCTCTCCATTGCCGCCACAGCCGCTGCAGATATCCGAAGATCAGCAGCATCGCGCTACGCCTTCTTCTCGCGGTTGGCGATGAGCTCGCGCCATTTGTGCGCGAGGAGGTCGAGCAGCCAGATCATGTTCGACTCCTTTCGGGGCCATCGTTGGCTTCCGTGGTCAGTTGCAGGTAGACGTCCTCGAGCGTGGGCCGGCTGACCTCGAGGTCGTCGAGCTCGAGGTCGTGCTGGAGCGCCCATCCGGCGAGCGTGTACAGGTCGCTGGCCACGCGCGTGCTCGCCAGCAGCAGCCGACCGCCACCCTGCTGCTCGACCCGTGCGGCCAGCGAGGCGGGGAGCTCGGTGCCCGAGGTGCCATCGGGTAGCGAGAACACGATCTGGGCCGCCCCTTGCTGGCGGCCGCCAAGTGTCTGAGGCGGGCCCTCGGCGACGATCTCGCCGGCTGCGATGACCGCGATTCGGTCGGCGAGCCACTCGGCCTCCTCCATGTAGTGAGTGGTGAGAAAGACCGTCTTGCCGAGGCTTCTGAGGCCGGCGATCACCTCCCAGGCAGCACGGCGTGCGGCGGGATCGAAGCCGGTTGTCGGCTCGTCGAGGAAGATCAGCTCTGGGTTGCCGATCAGCGCCAGCGCTACATCCAGCCGGCGACGCTGCCCACCGGACAGGGCGCTTGTGCGTTGGTGGGCCTGGCCAGCCAGGCCCACCAACTCCAGGGTCTCGTCGACCTCACGGGGATTTGGGTAGTAGCCGGCGTACAGGCCCAGACACTCGCGCACGGTCAGGCCGGGCTCGGCCTCTGACTCCTGCAGCACGATCCCGATCCGCGTGCGCCAGCTCGTAGGCGCACGCCACGGGTTCCGTCCAAGCACCTCGACGGTACCGCCGCTGGCCTGGCGAAAACCCTCCAGGATCTCGACCGTAGTGGTCTTGCCGGCGCCGTTGGGGCCGAGGAAGGCGAAGATCTCGCCCCGGCGGATGTCCAGGTCGATCCCGCGAACTGCCTCGCGATCGCCGTAGCGCTTGCGCAGCCCACGGATCGAGACGACTGGTTCCCTCGCCGTGACCGTGGTCATGGGTCGACTCGTCATCGCTCGATCCCTCCGACCTTCGCCTGTCCAGCGCGACGGGGCACGCCGGCGTTGACCGTGTTCATGCGCCCTGGTGATTCGGTGATTGTTGACATGCGAGGACTCCTGGGACTAAGGTAAGAGACGATCTGCATCTAACCAGATAGAACGATAAGAGTCAAGGTGTCTCCTAAGAAGATTTTGGCGCATCCAAAGCAAGACCGCCCAAAGCAGCCCGGGACCGAGCCAAAAGGCGCCGTGGCCACCCGCCGTCGCGGCGCAACGCTCGAGCACGCGCTGCTGGACGCTGCCTGGCAGGAGCTTCAGGAGTCCGGCTATGCCAAGCTGACGATGGAGCGCGTCGCCGACCGGGCCGGCACCAGCCGCGCGGTCATCTACCGCCGCTGGCGCAACCGCCCCGAGCTCGTCATCGCCGCGATGCGCCACCGCCAGCCTGTGCTCTCTGGCGCGATCCCCGACACCGGGACACTGCGCGGCGACACGCTCGCCGTCCTGCGCCGCGCAGCGGCGCGGACCACCGAGATCGGCCCCGACACCGTCATCGGGATGCTGAGCGATCTGCTCTCAGACAACGAGGCGTTCGACCAGATCCTCGACCAACTCCTACGCAGCGGCGGCGAAGTGATGTCAAGCGTGCTCGATAGAGCGGCGGCCCGAAGCGAAACCCGCGAGAACATCAGCCCTCGCATCGCCCGCCTCCCACCCGACCTGCTCCGCCACGAGCTCATCCTCACCCACCAGCCCCCGTCACAACGCACGCTGGAGGAGATCGTCGACGAGATCTTCCTCCCGCTCGTCCTGCGCAACCCGTAGCCCGGGAGACCGTCGTTCCCGGTCAGGACGCTGGTAGGAGCCGCAGCTCAGGCCGAGAGCTCGAACTGCGCCGGGCAGGTTCTGGAATCACCTTCGACAGACAGATACACGGTTGGCTCCGTCTGTAGCACGAGCTGGACGCTCGCGCTACAGACCCATCGCCGTGAGCAACGACGCCGCTCAGCTGCGTGCCTGACGACGTTGGAATGCACGCACCAGAGCCTTGATCAGCAGAATCATGATGGTCTCCTTGCTAGGCGGTTTCTTTGACCTCTTATTAGAGGCAACATGTATCTAAGCAGGTCGACAGATAAGAGTCAACCAGTCTCTTAAGTAATGGACCGCGAGGAACCATCAGGACCCACGGCGGACCTCGCGGGTTCCTGCTGGTCCCCAATACGCCCAATGCCCGGCGGACGACAGCGGTTGCAGACGGCGCCGGGCAGTAACGAATCGCCATCCACCGCCCAGGCCGCGGCAGGCTGTCGAATCGAGGTGCCCACATCCATCGCGGAGCATAAGACGGTTGAACGCGATCGTTGCCATTCAGCTGGCTAGCAGCAGCTGGAGCTGGTGCGACTCGGCCAGCACAGTTCCATCTTGGGCCCAGATCACGCCATCGCTGTGAAAACACCCGTCGCGCACGAGTCGCGTCTCGAAGCGTGCCAGGCAAATATCCTCGCCCCCCGCGCCCGGCTGCGGCAGCCGAGCGCGGAAATAGACACTGAGCGTAACCGTGGGCGAGGTATGAAGCGATTGAGTCGCACGTAGGGCGGTGAGTACCACGCGTCGCTGAACAGCGCAAGCGCGGGAGCATCGATCGGCCTTTCCCCCGGTAGCGCTGTCCAGCCACCGGCCACCATCGGATCGTCTCGGCCCTCAAAGGGCCGCCCGAACCGGGGTTGCATCACGAGTTGATGTGCGAACACGGGAGCCTCGTCGGACAGCAGCGAGCGGCGATCGGTCCACGGTCCTTCAACCTCAGGCATCGGCGCCTCGCCGTACTCGACCCCAGCCATTGGTGCCACGAAGCTGGCAAGCGCGAGTGCGACCGTGTCGTCTCCCTGCCTCAGCTGCGCCGCAAGCGACGTCAGCGTCCGGCCCGTACGCTCCACAGTCGCGTGCAGCTCCACCGCCCCGAAGGCGGGCTGGCGGAGAAAGTGGACCGTCAGCGTCAACGGCGCGCGCGAGGCATCGCCAACAGCCATCGTCAAGCCCCGCAGGATCAGCCCTGCCAGATAACCGCCGTGTGGGCCGCCACCGACGCGCCAGCGCTCCGAGAGCGAACCTTGCAACCCGCCACTGGCGCTCGGCACCAGCTCCGTGTCGCGATCGAACGCATTGTCACCGAACGGTGAGCTGCTCATTCGGGGCACACCGATCACCGTGATCACTCCCCGCTGGCCAAGCGGCGCTCCCGAGCAACATGCCCCGCATAGATGAGAGCGAACATGTCTCCGAGCAGCTCGTCGGGGACGGCATCGGGTTCGATCAGCTTCTCCTGAGCTAGTCCGAAGGCCAGGCCAAGGAGAGCAGTGGCGATCTGCTTCGGCGCGCCGAGAGGAGGTGCGCCCAGGTGCTTCAGGCGCGCTTGCAGCCCTTTCGCGAGCACGGAGCGCAACTTCTCTTCTCGCCTGACGTAGCGGGCGCGGAGCTTGGAATCGCGGATTGCCTGAGAGCGATACTCGTGATCCAGCAGCAGCAGCTCGCGCTGTCCGGATACCAGCGCGAGGAAATGCCGGTTCGCCTCGATGGCCATGTCGTCCTCGGGCGGCGCGGACTCCAACAGCTTGATCGCTTCGCGCATCGGCTGGTCGATGCGCTCCTCGAGCAGGGCAAAGAAGAGGTCGTCCTTGCCCGTGAAGTGAAAGTAGATGGCGCCCTTCGAGTAGCCGGCGCTGTCGGCGATCTCATCCACCGACGCATCCCGATATCCACGCTGCGCAAAGACATCCATTGCCGCTTCGAGCAGCGCGGCACGGCCGTCCCGCCCTTCCGCGCGGGCGGCTGGGTGCGCCGGTCGAGTCGTCGTCGGCGGTTCTGGGTTGCAGTCGCCATCTCGCTTATGTAGTATACCTACCGACAGGTCAGTATCTACTTGACGCGCACCTGGATATGGTCACAGCCCCGCCCTCGCCCCCACGATCTCTACACCGCGCAGAGGCCGATCGAGACACCGAAGGCCGGCCGTGAGCTCGGAGGCCGCGCAGACGTGGTTCATTGCCGGCGCGATCGTGTTCATGGTCGCCGGCGGCCTGCATGCGCTCGGAGCGCTGCTCGATACCGTCCGTCCCACGTTCTTCGCTCCGATCGAAGATTCAGTGAAAGCGGCGATGGAAGGCACAGGTATGCGATTCCGGCGGCCGTTCCCCGGGGATGGCGCCAGACCGTCGATGTGGAGATTCTGGCTCGGCTTCAACGTCAGCCACGGCCTCGGCACCTTCACCTTTGGACTGTTTTCGCTGCTGATTGCCGCCTACGACTTCAAGCTGGTAGGCCGCATTGACGCCATCCGGCCGCTCACGATCGCTGTCTCAGTCGCCTACCTCGTCATCTCGCTGCGCTACTGGTTCTACGTGGTAGTGATCATCACCGGCGCCGCTACGGTGTGCTTCATAGTCGCCGCCGTGCTCTCGGCATGAGAAGCGCGGCGGGTCACGCCGACACGATCCAAACGAAGCTCTACGTCATCCCCACGCATCCGTGTCGAATGGGAATGCTGATGCTGGAGCACAAGGGCATCCCATACCAACGGGTAGACCTGCCCGCCGGCCTACATCCGCTGGCGCTGCGGCTACACGGCTTTCCGGGTAACGCGGCCCCGTTTCGCAACATCGATGACCGACCCCATCGCGTCCTCGCGCTTGCCGACCGGATGGGCACAGTGCCGGCGCTCCTCCTTGACGGTAACCGGGTGATGACCAACCGCGACATCGCTCGCTTCCTCGACAAAGTCCAGCCCGATCCACCCCTGTTTCCCGCCGAGCCAGACCGGCGGCTTGCGGTCGAAGAGGCAGAGCGATGGGGAGACGAGGTTCTCCAGATGGCGGCCCGACGACTCCTCCTCGCGGCCATGCTGCGCGGCCCCGATGGGATCGTCAGCCGTGGCGAGGACGGCCGACTCGGGCCGGTGATATCTCGACACGAGACCATGAGGTTCGCTGTGGCACGTCTCGTGGCCCGCTTCGCCTTCGCCGTGGATGCTCGGTCCGACGACGACCTGTTGGCGGCGCTGCCGGGCATGCTCGATCGCATCGATTCGTGGATCGAGGCCCAGGTGCTGGACGGCGAGCAGCTGTACGCGGCCGACTTCATGATCGTTACAAGCCTCGCCTTGCTCTGCTATCGGCCCGACATTCGAGCCCAGCTCGAGCAACGACCGGCGATTCGGCTCCTCGACCGGGTTTTGCCCGAGCCGTGATGCCAGATCTCCCGCCGGGGGCCAATCTGGTGATGATGCGCAACCAGCTCTTGACCTCGGCAAGCCGCTGAGCAAGCCCATATCGCTCGTGAGCGTTTCGGTTGCGATCTGTGCGCTCCGTGGTCTATGATCGTGTTCTCGGTCGTCGCGGGGTCCGCGGCCGCCACGGACAGCTAGCTTTGGACCGGACGCGCAGATGCGTCCGAGGAGGCTTATGTGAGCACTAACGCATTTGCGCGAGAAGTGCCTGTCGGCGGTTACGCGATCCCCTACCAGCGCGAGCGAGGCAGCGATGTCTCGCTTAACCGTCAACCTTGATCGCTTCCCTGCTCCAAAGCCCAATCGCAAGGGGGAGTCGACGGCTGCAAGCGCGGTCACTGACGCCATCGACAGGCTTGGCGTCGACCGCTCCGCCGGAGATGGCCCCGACGAAGTGGCCTTGCTGCCGAATCGACGTCTCACACTCGCAGCGACGGTCGGCCCCGACCTCATTCCTCAATCGCAAACGACGACGACCGCCCGGAGGGGCGGTCGCTGATGTTTGCCATAGCGGGGGCGGGATTGATACGGGATCCTGCGACCGAGATTCGAGCTTGGGCGGTTTGGGATTTGGCCGGCAAACGTTGGCTCTATGAAGGATTCTGGTGAAAGAGGCCGCAGGCGGAGACGCGACACCAGCTCTTGATATAGCCGTACAGCATCCGTACACTCCCCCTATGCGCACTCAGCGACTTGAGCTTCGATTGACGGATGACGAGCGGCATCTTGATAGCGTCGCCGCGACGGCAGTCGGCGAGACATTGAGCGACTTTTTCCGCCGTGCCGCGAGTGCGCGTGCGCAAGAGGTTCTCGCCGACCAACAGCGGATCGCGCTCAACCAGGATGAGGCTGCCCGCTTCCTCGACGCGCTGGAGACGGTCGATCAGGACACGGTGGCGCACCTGCGCGAACTGCGCGAGCGGGCGTGACCTCCGGCTTCGCCGGCACCGAACGCTTCGACGCCAACCGCCACGACGTCACGGGCTTGAGCTGTGGCAACGAGCTACTGGACCGTTGGCTTGTGCGCTTCGCAGGTCAGAACCAACGTCGCGACGCAGCACGAACGTTCGTCGCCGTGACGGCCGGCCAACGGATCTATGGCTACTACACACTCCTCGCCGGACAGCTCGATCATCACGAAGCCACGGCCGAGACCAGCAAGGGGCTATCGCGGCATTTTCCGATCCCGGCCGCGATCCTCGCCCGTCTGGCGGTTGACGCCGGCCATCAAGGGCAAGGGATAGGCGCGGCGCTCCTCAACGACGCACTCATGCGCGTGGTCCGCGCATCTGAGGAGGTAGCTGTTCGCGCAGCTGTCGTGCATGCCGTCGATGAAACCGCTGCGTCATTCTACGAGCGATTTGGCTTCCGAGCGCTCAGTAGTACACCACAGACGCTGATGGTCTCGCTCGCCACGCTGCGCTCCGCGGGCTACCGGTAGCTCGCGGAGCGACACAGGTCAAGTCCTGCGACCGGAGCGGCGCCCTGTCTGGGGGACCGCACACCGCATCTCGGCTTCGTGCATGGTGCGCCAGCGGAGGTAGAAGCCCCAGCCCCACTGGACCGCAAGCGAAGCATAGCGGTCGAGCTCTTCATAGTCGTCGGCGACGCGCTCCATGAAGTCCGCCGCGACGACGCTTCCGGTGTGGTACTCAACCGTGGCCCGGCTGCGGGACATCCCATAGTCGCCGTGGACGGGCATTATCTCGCTACTCGCGAACGGTAGGTCACCGTTATCGAGCCGGCCTCGGACCCTCTTCGCCATCGAGCGCGGGCGCTGTGGCTCTTGGTCCTCGGCCTGCCACGCCGGAAGCATCTCGCGCGCCGCATCGCGAATGCATTCACAGACATCCACCATGTTCTGGAGCATCGCGTAGCAGGCCATCTGCTCGTCTTCCACGACCCCGCGCCGGCCCATGTCTAGCTTGAGGACACCGCTCGCCATGTCGTTGAAGATGCGAGGAAGCCACTCGGGCACGCGCGGGACGCCTCCCCTACCCGGCTTGAAGGGCCGAAGTCTCCGCCAGCTTTCCTCGATCTCGAAGCCAACCGGGTCACGTTCCTGGACGAGACTCCGCTCGTACGCGTACTTCTCAGCATTGGTCCTGAATTCCGACTCCTTGTCCTTTGGCCCGAACTCTGACCACGGCTTAATGAGACGGTCCAGATGCGTCTCGAACTCGTCGTCCTTATCGCGGACGAGCACGTTCCTGCCACCGGGCTTGTCCAGGAACTCAAGAAGCGTGACCTTGCGGTACTCGTTAAGACTGAGAGAATGCCGATCCTGCCAGGCATACTCGCCTCCAATGTTGACCTTCCCCTTGAGCATTAGCAGCCCTAGCGGTGCTTGAGCTCTCTGCCGAACCGGAGTCCACGCGGATCATTGCGAGCAGGCGTCGAGCGGGCAGCGTGCTGCCAATCTGCTTCTGCGTCGCGGAACTACTCTTCAACATGCCCAGCAAATCGTCTAGGTGGACCTCCGGACCGCTCTCCTCTCCTCGATCCGCATTGAGCGTCACACCCCCGCTACTAACAAACACCCAAAAAGTGCTTATTTGCAGGGAAAAATAGCGGGGGCAGGATTCGAACCTGCGACCTTCGGGTTATGAGCCCGACGAGCTACCAGACTGCTCCACCCCGCGGCGGACATCGCATTGTAGCAATGGGAAAGCCCCCGCTCTCCCATACGATGCCGACATGCGCGTCGCCGTCGTGGACATCGGCAGCAACTCGACCAGGCTGCTCGTCGCCGATGTACAAAGCACCCGGAACGTCACCGAGCTGGAGCGCCGCTCAGTCGTCACGCGGCTCGGACACGGCGTCGACGCGCAGGGCAGCCTCTCGCAGGACGCAGCAGACCGAACCTTTGAGGTGCTCGCCGGCTACTGCGAGGCGATCGGGATGCTTGCTTGTGAGCGCAACCTCGCGGTGCTCACATCGGCCGTCCGCGACGCCGCCAACGGCCCACAGTTCAGCGAGCGCGTGCGCTCTCTCGGGCTGGATGCGAAAGTCCTCTCAGGCGACGAGGAGGCGGAGCTCACCTTCCTCGGGACGATGAGCGGCCGCGAGCAGAGCGGGGAGCCCGGCGTCGTGATCGACATCGGCGGCGGCTCGACGGAGTTCGTCGTCGGCCACGACCACACCCCCACGTTCCACACCTCGCTGCAGGCCGGTGTGGTGCGGATGAGCGAGCGGCACATACACGCCGACCCGCCGCTCGAACCGGAGCTACGGGCACTGCGCGCCGATGTCCGGGAGACCTTCACCACCGGCCTGCCGGCGCCGATCACGGCCTCCGTGAGCCGGGGCATCGCGGTTGCCGGCACCGCCACCTCAGCCGCCGCGATCGACCAGGAGCTCGACCGCTACGACCCAGCGAAGGTCCACGGCTATCCCCTGCGACGAAGCACCGTCGAAGAGACCTTCACCCGACTCGCAAGCATGACCGAAGATCAGCGCAGGCAGGTACGGGGGCTCCATCCCGACCGTGCCCCCACGATCGTCGCGGGCATGATCCTGCTCTCCGAGGCGATGGGTGCCTTCGGCCTGGGCGCAGTCGAGGTCTCAGAGCACGACATCCTGCGCGGCGGCGCGCTGCGCCTGGCCGGCTTGGAGTAAGCCCCGCCCGGCCTCGCCGCCCGCGCCGACCTCCGCTCAGGCGAGGTTCGACTTGCGCGGGTAGACGACATCCGGGTCGGTGAGCACGTTGACGAGTGCCGGCTTTCCCGATTCGAACGCCTTTGCGATCGCGGGCTTCAGATCGGCCGGCCGCTCCACAAGCTCTCCGTGACAGCCGAGCGCCTGCACCACCTGGTCGTAGCGCGTGGCGGGACGCAGCTCGGCGGCCACGGAATACCCGTAAAGGAACTCCATCGGGTGCTTCTCCAGCGCCCAGATGCCGTTGTTGCCCATCACCGCGACGACGTTCACGCCGTGCCTTGCCAGCGTGTCGAACTCCATGCCGGCAAAGCCGAAGGCGCCATCGCCGACGAGCAGCACGACCTGCCGGTCGGGGCGCGCGAGCTTCGCGGCGAGCGCGTAGCCGGGACCGGAGCCAAGGCAGCCAAAGGGACCGGGATCGAGCCAGCAACCGGGCTCGTAGCTGTCGATCGCCTTGCCGGCGTAGGAGACGAAGTCCCCACCGTCGCCGATCACGATCGCGTTCCTGTCGATGACCTCTCCAAGCTCCTTGTAGAGACGCATCGGATGAAGCGGAGCGCGGTCGTCCTCCAGCTCGACGCGCTCGGCCTCCCGGCGCTCTGACTCGATCTCACGCAGCCCTCTCACCCACTCCTCGCTCGGGAGCGATGCGCCGCCGGCGGCACCCACCAGATCGCGCAGGGTCTTCTCGATCTCGCCGTAGAGCTCGACCGCGACCGGCCTTGGATGGGCGCGCTCCGGCTCGGCCGCCTCGATCGAGACGATCTCGATGTCGGCTCCGAAGGCCGCCCCGAAGGCGAGCCTGAAGTCCATCGGCACGCCGATCACCAGCGCGACGTCGGCGCCCTGCAGCCCGGCGCTACGCGCCCTGGAGAAGAACAGCTCGTGATCGGCGGGCACGCAGCCGCGTGCGAGGCCGTTGAGGAAGACCGGGACGCGCAGCGTCTGCGCCAGCTCGAGCAGAGCCTGCTCGCCGTGTCCCCAATAGAGGTCGGTGCCGGCCATGACGACCGGGCGCTTTGCCTTTGCCAGCAGCGCGCCGACCCGCTCGATCAGAGCCCCGTCGGCCTCCCGCACCGCGGGCCGCGGGACATCGAGCTCGCCTTCCGGCGCCTCGGTGAAGACATGGTCGAGCGGGAAGTCGACGAAGGCCGCTCCGCTGTGGGGCGCAAGCGCCGTGATGATCGCCTGCTCGACCAGGCGGGGGATCTCCGCGGCACTCTGCGCGGTGGCCGCCGACTTGCACAGCGGCCTTGCGAAGGGCACGTGGTCGATCTCCTGCAGCGAGCCCTGCCCCCAGCGAAGCGCAGGGGCACGCCCGCCGAGCACGAGCAAAGGGGAGTGGTTGGCCTGGGCGCCAGCCATCGCGCTCATGCCGTTGGTGACGCCCGGACCGGCGGTGAGCGCACAGACGCCGAGCTCTCTTGTCACCTTCGCCCAGCCCTCGGCCGCAAAAGCCGCAGTCTGCTCGTGACGCACGTCGACGATGTCGATCCCCTCCGACCTGCAGCCGTCGTAGATGGAGAAGAGGTGGCCTCCGGAGAGCGTGAACAACCTGCTCACGCCGTTTGCTTTCAGCCGCCGTGCGATCAGGCGCCCACCATGGAAGCCAGTCGTCGCGGCGACGCTCTCAGGACCCGTAGAGGACATCGCGGCCCGCGACTCTAGCGAAGCGGCACGTGGGCCGCACCTCACAGACGCGGTCGGTGTTCATGCCCAGGGTGGGAGTCGAACCCACAAGCCCTCGCAGGGCGGCAGATTTTAAGTCTGCTGACTTTGCCTGTTTGTCCACCTGGGCGAACGGATGCTATGACGAAACCGAAGATAGAAACATCCGAGCGGACATCATGACGCGCGATCGGGCACTCCCCGGCCGCAATTTGCGGCACCGTGCACCGCGACGTACGCAACTTGGCCACTGCTACGGTGTCTAGAGAGCTGGGACGGCCCACCAGCTGGAAAGGGCGTATATGGAGGTCTCAGCACTAAAGCCGACAGCCCTGCCCGCCCTGCGCGGCCCCTCTGCTCTGCTCCGGCTGCAGTCAGACGAGCGCCTGATCGCAATGATCCGCCGGGGCCAGCATGCGGCCTTCGAAGCGCTCTTCTCGCGCTACCACGCGCGGCTGCTCGCCTTCTGCAGGCACATGCTCGGCTCCAAGGAGGACGCCGAAGACGTCTTGCAGGAAGTCTTCACTGCGGCCTTCAACGCGATCCTCGCCGACGAGCGCGAGATCAACGTGCGGCCGTGGCTCTATCGGATCGCGCGCAATCGCTCGCTCAACCACCTGCGCAAGGCCTCGGCGATCGGGGTCGACTCGATGGACGTCCACTACGCCGAGGGCGGGATCTCGACTGGAGAGAAGGTGCTGCGGCGCGAGAGCTTCCGCCAGCTGATCGAAGATGTGCAGGAGCTGCCCGAGACCCAGCGCACCGCGCTGCTGTTGCGCGAGATCGACGCGCTCTCCTACGACCAGATCGCGGAGGCGATGGAGACGACGATCCCATCCGTGAAGTCGCTGCTGGTGAGAGCGAGGATCTCACTCGCCGAGGCGGCGCAGGCACGGCAGCTGACCTGCGAGCAGGTGCGTCTGGAGCTGGGGCAGGCCGCCGAGGGCCTGCTGAAGGTCGGTGCCCCGGTGAGGCGTCACGTGCGCTCCTGTGAGCGCTGCAGGAGCTTCCGAAAGCAGCTCAAGAGCAACAACGCCGCACTTGCGGCCGTAATGCCGGTGGGGGCGACTCTGATCCTGAGGAAACTGCTCTCGAGCAAGATCGGCGCAGGCGCAAGCCACGTCGCGGGCGGCGCGGGCGCGGGCGCGGCAGCCGGGGGCACAAGCGCAGCTGGGGGCCTTGCGACCGCCGGTGTGGGCACGCTTGCCACCAAGGCGGTGGCAGGGCTCGCTGCGGCGGCGCTCGTCACCGCCGGTGCCGTGGCGGCCGGCCACGCTGGTCCTGGGCACCACCACCACAGCGCTCCCGTCGTCGCCTCTCGCGCGCCGGCCGCCGCGGCGCTGACGCCCTCCGCGCCCGTCGTGGTGCGAGCGCTCGCACAGCCCAAGAGCTCGCTTTCCCCAGCGCTCGCGAGTGCACGAGCGGCGCGCAGCCACGGCAAGGGTCCGCAGAACACAGGCAAGTCGCCCGCCCAGCTGACGACCTCCACTTCGACCACGACCGCCGCTTCGACCACGACCAGCGACAACTCCTCGTCGGAGACCGAAACAGCCGCGACAGCGCGCAGCGAAACGCCGGCAACCGAGGTCGTCACCGAAACCACCCAGCTGCCAAGCAGCACGACGAGCACAACGAGCAGCACCACGAGCTCATCGGCGAGCTCGACCACGACCGCCGCCGAACCGGGCCCTGTTGTTTCGCCGCCTGTCGTGGTCCCGCAGCAGGCGGGCGGCACGAGCGCGCCCTCAGAAGTCGAATAGACATCTGCCGGTCAGCCCCAAAAAGTCTTTCAATCAGGCACCAACACGCGCTACGCCATCCCGCGTCGCCCAGCTTGGTCAGGCACCCCCGACCGCGCCGACCTTCTAGCCGAGACCGATGACCTTCAGGCGCCGCTGCAGCGCGCTGGCCGCAAAGGCCCGGGTTTCTGTGATCCGCACGCCGAAGATCTCGGCGTCCTCTTCAGACTCCGCGATCCACTTCGGCCGCAGCACCCCCTGTGCAGCCGGGGCAATCTCGGCCAGCGTTCGCTGGATTGCCGTGCGGTAGCGCGCGTCGCGAGCGACCATGTCCTTCAGGAAGCGTGCGCCGAAGGCGACGTGGCGGTGCTCGTCGCGGGCGACGTTCGTGAATCCCTGCACGAACGTGGGCAGAGTGCCCACCCTTTCGTTGTACTCGATGATGAAGTGCTGGCCCGTGAGCGCGAGCATGCCCTCGATCACCATGTGGTAGATCGTGACCGCCTCGACGAGCGCCTCCAAGTCCTGCGGCTCGTGCGCAAGACGCTCCACGCGCCGGTGCAGCATTTCGTCGAAGAGCACCGCGAACTCGGGGTTGAGATGCTCGCTGGTCTCGCTCAGGCGCCCTTGGAGATCGTCGGCTGCGAGCACGCCCACCTCGGAGTAGAAGCGGTCGAAGAACGCGACGTGGCGAGCCTCGTCGGCGATCTGGGTGCAGAGGAAGATTCGCATGTCCTCTTCGGGACAGGCCCACATCATCGGTCCAAGCTCAGCCGCGACGCGCTGCTCGCCGACGAAGAATGAGCTGAGGCCATACATCCTCGCGTAGCGCTCCTCCGAGTCGATGCGCTCGTGCCAGTCGATGCGGTCCTGGCTGAAGTCCAGCGCACCCACCGACCACTGCTGGCGCTCCCACAGGGAGTAGAGCTCGCGATAGCCGAGCAGTTCGGCGCTGCCGCGCTCAGCGGACTCCTGCAACGCAGGGTCGCTGGTGGCGCGGAAGTCCGCACGCGCATTCAGCGAAGGGACCCGCTCCTCCTGCGTGATCTCAAAGACCTCGCCATCGGACACATCGCGCAGACTACAGCAATCCTGGCCAGCTGGCCAGCACCTCGTCCACCGCGAACGCCCAAGCGTTCGCCGGGCGCCGCCGTCACTCTCCGACCGAGAACAGTGCCTCGAGGTCGTGCCTGGAGAAGGCCGCGAACGCGACCATCGTCTGCGTGCGCGTGACCCCCGGCAGCTTGCTGATGCCGGCGGTCACGACATCTGCGAGCTGCTCATGGTCTGGCACCCGCACCAGCGCAACGAAATCCCAGGAGCCGGTCACCGAGTAGGCCTCAGCGACCCCCTCCAGGTCGGCCAGCTCACCGCCCAGGCGGCTGAGCGCATTCCGCTCAGCCTCGATCAGGACGACGGCATGGGTCATGGGCAATGGCTCTCGCCGGGCGCGAGCACGACGACCTGAGTGCTCGTCGCGGCCTCGACGTCCGCCTTGAATGCCTGCGCGTCGGTCTCTATCGGCGGGAAGGTGTCGTAGTGGCAGGGGATCAGCTGGCCGGCGCCGAGGAGCTTCGCGGCCTCCACCGCATCGTGGCGGTCCATCGTGTAGTGGCCGCCAATGCACATGAGCGCAAGATCGATCGCCTCCCGCCTGCCAACCAGCGCCGAGATCGGAGAACAGGGCTGTGTCGCCGAGGTGGTAGATCACCTTGCCGCCGAACTTGACGAGCAATCCAGCGGGGGTGTTCGAGGTGCCGCCCGGCGTAGTCGAGGTATGCCAGGCGGGCACGAGCTTGGCCCAACCCCAGTCGAACTCGACGGTGCCGCCGAGATTCGGGTCGTGGACCGCCTCCAAGCCTTCGCCCCTGAGCTCGTTCGCGATCTCGACGATCGCGACCACCTCCGCGCCGGTGCGCTTGGCGATCGGGACAGTGTCTCCGATGTGGTCGCCATGGCCATGCGTGAGCAGGATCGCGTCGGCGGCGAGATTCTCAGCCGCCACGGCAGCCTTCGGGTTGCCGGTGAGGAAAGGATCGATGAGAACCGTCTTGCCGCCGTGGGTGAGCTCGAACGCGGCATGTCCAAGGAAGCGGACGTTCATGCAGGCTGCTCCTCTCGCGCTGGTTGACGGCCACTGATGATAGGCGGCGGATCGTGCGAGGAGCGCTGGAGCCGGTCCAACCCGGAGGGGCTCATATCTCCGATCTGGAGCGGATGCGTGTCAGCCCGAGCCCGAGCACCAGACCCAAATGCCACCCCGACGACGCCCGCAAGCCAGTTGGCCTCAGAGCGAGCAAAGGGCATGGCCAGCAGCGCCGCTGCGACGGCCGCCGCGCCGAGCAGGTCGCCCTCATACCATTCGCGTGCTCGCGCAGCGCGCAGGTCGGGAGCGGCCCAGGCGGCTATCAGGCAGAGCGCCCCCGCGTTGCCGCCGGTGATCAGGGGGTATGCGAAGGCAGCCTCTGCCGCCAGCGCGCCGGTCACTCCCGGCCCCTAGGAACAGCGCGAGCACGACGAGCGGGCCGTGGCGGCGCTCCAACAGCCAGCCGAAGACCCCGACGGCAAGCAGCGCGACGAAGGCATAGACGCCGCTCTCGTAGAGGAATTGGCTGC
This sequence comes from uncultured Actinomycetota bacterium, assembly GCA_963790265.1. Lineage (GTDB taxonomy): Bacteria > Actinomycetota > Thermoleophilia > Solirubrobacterales > Solirubrobacteraceae > Palsa-744. Next base: position 207,902 of record CAWBNT010000001.1, on the reverse strand, counting down.
TGAGCAGCCGCCACCACTGACCTTCCACAGGGCCTTCCAGGCTGAGCTGATGGGGCGCTACGAACCCTCCGGTGGTCACGATCCACATTGCACCGGCGAGAAGGACTAGAGCGATCGTCGCATAGGGCCGCGAGTAGATGCCTGCGCCGATGAACGCCTTGGGCAGACGCAGGTGAGCGACGCTCGAATCTCCCGAGCGCTGCCGCGAAGGCCGCTCCTTCGGCAGCTTCGGCGCCCTCCGGCGCAGCCTGTGCCCGCAGTAGGGGCACTCGGTTATGTAGGGGCTGACCTCCGACCCGCACTGGCGGCAGACGATGAAGAGATCGGCGCCTGGGGACATCCTGCAGCCATTCTAGGCCCGGCATCTGCCTGCCAGGTGCGCGCGATCGGTAGAGTCTTTGGGACCGTCATCGTCAACACGCCGCGCCGGCGGCGACCATGGGCTCCAGGCAGCGGCAGCGACCGTCAAAGGATATCGATCGATGCAACGCGGCTACGACCAAAAGCTCTACATCCTGGCATTCGACCATCGCGGCTCGTTCCAGAAGAAGTTCTTCGGTATCGAAGGCGCACCCGACCCTGAGCAGACGGCGATGATCGCCGATGCGAAGCACCTCATCTTCGAGGGCATGATGCAGGCAGTCGCCTCCGGGGCCAAGCCCGAGCGTACGGGCGTGCTCGTGGACGAGCAGTTCGGGGGCAGCGTGCCCCAGGAGGCACGCGCCAAGGGGCTCGAGGTGGCGATGCCGGTGGAGCGCTCCGGGCAGAATCTCTTCGATTTCGAGTACGGCGATGATTTCGGCGAGCACATCGAGCGCTACGATCCCGACTTCTCCAAGGTGCTCGTGCGCTACAACCCGGCCGGGGACCGCGCCGAGAACGACGAGCAGCTGGTCAAGCTCAAGCGGCTCTCCGACTGGCTCACCCAGCGCGAACGCAAGTTCCTCTTCGAGCTGCTCGTGCCCGCCGAGCCTGCCCAGCTGGCGCAGGTCGACGGCGATGCCAGGCGCTATGACGCAGAGCTGCGACCGGAGCTGATGCGCCAGGCGATCGCGGAGATACAGGACGCCGGCATCGAGGTGGACATCTGGAAGATCGAGGGCGTGGAAGAGCGCTCGGATTGCGAGATGCTGGTCGCCCAGGCCCGCACCGGAGGCCGTGAGGGAGTCTCCTGTGTGGTGCTCGGACGCGGCGCAGACGACGAGAAGGTCGACCACTGGCTCCAGCAGGCTGCACCGGTGGACGGGTTTGTCGGGTTTGCGATCGGCCGCTCCATCTGGTGGAACCCGCTGAAGGCTTACGTGGACGGCAAGATCGAGCGAATCGCCGGCGCGCGGCAGATAGCCGAGAACTACCTGCGCTTCGTCGAGGTCTACGAGCGGGCCGAGGGCAAGGCCCGCGTAGGCTGAGAGGACAGGGCGGCACCGGGATGCCTTGGAGACGCAGATGAGCTCGAGGCTGCGGCGTAGTGCGGCCGAGCTCGAGCGGGCGTTTGCCGCAGAGATCTCGCGGGAGCGCAACCTACGTGACTCACGCCTTCGCACCGCCGAGCGGCGGATGCGGAAGCGCGAGCGCGAGCGGGTGCACAAACGCGGATCGGTGCGCTTCGTGCTGCTGGTGCTCACCTTGATCGCGACGGCGGTGATCGTGACGGTCGCGATGTTCGCTTCGCTTTACCTGCTGCTGGACTAGTGCCCGACTGACGAGACCAGCCTCGGCGCCCTATTGGGCAGGTCCGCCTCCGCCCAGCTCGCGCAGCGCATCGTCCACCTCGGCTCGTGTGTCCTTCTGCTCGCGATCGACGCCCTCGCCCTGCCCACGCCGGATCTCGAGATAGATCTCGGTCCTGAAGACGGGCACGTCGCCCGGCGCCTGAATGCCGATTCGGACCTTGTCGCCCATCACCGAGAGCACGGTGACCTCGACATCGTCGCCGATCATGATGCTCTGGTTGGACTTGCGCGTGAGGACCAGCATGGGTGGGCCCTGCCTTTCGAGATCGGCGACGCGCAGGCGGCGAGGAGATGCCTGCTGAGCCAAGCATAATCCGAACGGTCCGTCCGCGCACATGCACGCTCCGTGGGCGATCGCCTGCGGATCAGACTCATACCGCCATTTGCCATGCGTGGGACAGCCATCGCGCGGCTTGCGCGATCCTCCGCAGATGACCGGCTGCACGCGAAGCTCCCCATGCGCTAGTCTCCCGGGCCGTCCATGGCTCGCAAGTCGCTGCGCCCGCACCTAAATCAGATTCGAAGCTGGGTCCGCCAAGGTCGCACCGATGCTTGGATCGCTCACCAGCTCGAAGTCTCAGGTCAAGACATCGCCGAGTTCAGGCGTCAAAACGCGCTTGACGAGAGCGAGGCCAGCGAGGGCAACGCCGAGCCGACAGATGACTTCGACATGCGCGCCGAGGATGACGCGCTGATCGCCGCAGAGCTGGAGGCGGCGGCGTTGGAGGCCGAGCGCGAGAAGGATGCCAAGGAAGCGAAGGCCAAGGCCGCTGCCGAGAAGCGCGCAAAGGCCGCTGCCGAGAAGCGCGCAAAGGCCGCCGAAGAGGAGCAGGAGGGGCCCGAGGAGGATGAGGATGACGAGGAGCCCGCCAGGCGTCGCCGCGGACGCCGTGGAGGCCGTGGCCGTAAGTCCACCGCCCGCGAGGGCGCAGCACTGGAAGGCACCTTCGACCACGGCGAAGAGGGCTACGGCCTGTGGCTGGATCCCGCGATCCAGGACGACCCGGTCTACGCAGAGCATTGGGCGGGGCATCGGCCGATCGAGGTCAAGGTGGAAGAGGACCAGATCGTCATCCGCCGGATCCGCGAAGACTCCTAGGCAAGCTCAAAGCCCCGCCGTGAGGGCTATTCCTGCGGCCTGTGACGGCCGCCGGCATAGTCGGCGGCCTCGCGGAGGTAGCGGCCAAAGGCCGCGTCCACGACCACGCCTGAGTCCCATGCCCACGGATCCTCTGGCGCGATCCGCATCGCGTTCTGCAGGCACCAGGCAGTGCCGCGATCGTAGAGGTCGGCCAATTCAGCGGCGGTGAAGCGCCCGCCGAGACGCTTGCGCAGATCGCTCACGATCGTTGCGGATATCCGCTCGAGCGTGGGCTTTCGATCCGGAGCAGCCGCCTGCAGGCGGCGTTCCCCCTCACGCCACTGTTCGATCGCGCGCCTGAGATCCACTGCCGCGCGAGGCTAGCAGCCGGCTTCAGTTGCTAGGGAGCCCGCGGATCACGATAGGCCTTCTCGCCGTCGTGTGCCATACCAAGGCGCCTGGCGGCAGCTTCGGTGCTCCACCGTTCATGCAGCTGCGTGCGCTGGCGCTTCAAGGCGACATTCTGGGCTTCCAGCGAGAGCACCGTCGCGCTGTCCACTCGCGATGCATGCCAGGCGCTCCATAGAGAGAGCCCGGAGCGCACGTAGAGCCCAAGCAGAGCAATGACGACCGCGAGCATCGCCAGGCGTCCCACCTTGTCCAAGCGAATGCCGGTGGCGCGGCGATCTCTCCTGGCTCGTGCCATCTTCACGCATTCGCGCCCAGACGCGAAGCTCCTTCATGGTCGGCCGCACCTGCAAGAGCAGCCGCAGATGCGATGCGCTAGCCGCGAAACGCGGAGCGACCCGGGAACTGCGCTTCAGCGCCGAGCTGCTCCTCTATGCGAAGCAGCTGGTTGTACTTCGCAACCCGATCGGAGCGTGAGGGCGCACCGGTCTTTATCTGCCCGCATCCGGTCGCCACAGCAAGGTCTGCGATCGTCACATCCTCGGTCTCGCCGGAGCGGTGACTCATCACCGCCGTGTAGCCGGCCTCCTGGGCCATCCTGATCGCAGCGAACGTCTCAGAGAGCGTCCCGATCTGGTTGACCTTGATCAGGATCGAGTTCGCGACGCCAAGCTCGATGCCTCTCTGCAGCCGGGCGGTATTGGTGACGAACAGATCGTCGCCGACGAGCTGCACGCGATCGCCGATCCGCTGCGTGAGCTCGCCCCATCCCTCCCAGTCATCCTCGGCCATGCCATCCTCGATCGAGAGCACCGGGTAGCGTGCGGCAATCCGCTCCCAGTAGCCGGCGAGCTCAGACGCGGAGAGCGTGCGGTTCTCGTGCTCGAGCACGTAGGCGCCATCTCGGTAGAGCTCGCTGGTCGCTGGATCGAGCGCAATCGAGACATCCTGGCCAGGCGTGTAGCCGGCCGCTTCGATGCCTGCGATCAGGACCTGCAGGGCCTCCTCGTTGGAACCGAGGTCGGGCGCGAAGCCTCCCTCGTCGCCTACAGAGGTCGCCAGCCCACGTTCGTGAAGCGTTCGCTTGAGCGAGTGGAAGACCTCGACCCCGACCCGCAGACACTCCGAGAAGCTCTCTGCGCCGCAGGGGACGATCATGAACTCCTGGAAGTCCACCTTGTTGTCCGCGTGAGCCCCGCCGTTCAAGACGTTCATCATCGGCACCGGCAGCACCCTGGCCGCATCGCCTCCGAGATAGCGCCACAGCGGCGCGCCCTCCTCGGCTGCCTGCGCATGGGCCGCCGCAAGCGAGACACCGAGGATCGCGTTCGCACCCAGGCGAGACTTGCCAGGGGTTCCGTCGAGCGCGATCAGTGCATCGTCGAGGGCCTGCTGATCCGAGGCGTCAAGACCGGCGAGGGCCGCCGCGATCTCCCCATTGACGTTCGCGACCGCGCGCGTGACTCCCTTGCCCTGCCAGCGGTCTCCGCCGTCCCGCAGCTCCGTCGCCTCGAACTCTCCCGTCGAGGCGCCCGATGGCACCGCGGCGTGGCCCTGGGCGCCCGATCGCAGCGCGACCTCGACCTCGACCGTCGGATTGCCTCGGCTGTCGAGGATCTGGCGCGCGTGAACTTTCTCGATGCTGCTCATCGACGCGTGAAGACTATCGTCCGCGAGAGTGCGGACGCTATTTCGTCTTGCTGGTGCTCGTCGTCGAGGGGCGTCGCTCGTCGCCGGCGCTTCGGTGGTGGCCCCTTCGGCGCCACATAGCCCTTGCAGAATTCGACCATGTAGGCCGACCTTGCATTCGGTCTTCGCCGTCCAGCGCTTCTTGAATTCCTTGACGAAGGCGGCGAGCTTCTTCTGCTCGCGTTCGGCGCCGAGCTGCTGCTTGATCGTCGACTTCGACCTTGGAGAAGGACTCACTGGGAGGCCGGGTAGCACCTTCTTGACTTCGAAGATGTAGTAGCCGAACGAGGTCTTCACCGGTCCGCCCAGCGTGTCCGGCTTTGGCGGAGAAGACGGCTTCGCTGAGCGCCTTCTCCTGCTGCCCCTTCTGCACGTTGGCCAGTTCCCCGCCTTTGGCCTTGCTGACCGGTTCGATCGAGTGGGCCTTGGCGACGCTCGCGAAGCTCTTGCCGGATTCGATTTCAGCCTTCGCGCTCTTGGCCTGGCTTCGGTCTTCGTCAGCACGAGCAGCATGTTCCTGCTTTCGGGCGTGCCGTAGAGCGTTTTGTGCGCGGCGTAGTACTTTTCGGCTTCGGCCTTGGTGACGCTCTTCCTTGCTTCCTGTGTCATCTTCTTCTCGATCCTCGGCCCAGCACGCTCTGCACCTTTACCCGCAGCAGCAGATCCGAGGTCGTCTGGCCGGTGTCTCTCAGGAACTTCTGGAATTCGGATTCCTTCGGGAACTGCTGCTTCTTGAGCTTGACGAACTCCTTCTCGACTTCCTGGTTGCTCGCCGATATGTTCATTTCTTCGGCCTGCCCGATGATCCATTCGGACTGAATCAAGAAGCTGAGCGCGCCCTTCTTGAGCGTCGCGTACTGCTCTTCGCACTGCGTCTTCAGCTGCGCTTTGCTCGGAGCCGACTGGCCCTTCGCGGGCTTGGGCTGGCTGGCGCGCAGATGCGCGATGCATGCCGAGTAGCTGGGCGGATCCGGAATGACCGGTTTGGCGGTGCTCGCACCGGCAGCTCGAAGCCGCGGCGATTTTCATCCAATGATCGAAGGTGCTCCTGGTCACCGGGTTTCCGTTGACCTGCACCACGGCATCACTCGGAATTCCGCCGCCACCGCACGCGGCGATGCCGACGGCGGCAAAGAAAACGGCGCCTAGCGCCGAGATGGACCTTGCTGGACTCCTCATCGAGTGGGGCATAGTAGCGGAAACGCTGGCGAGCGTGGTGCGGTTCTCCGAGGGCGCGCTCAATCTGGGTCTTCGCGCGCGAGAGCGAGCACGGCGTCGGCGGTCGCGACCACCGTCGCAAAACGGCGTGAATCCTCGCGGGGTACCCGCACGGAGACCTGGGAGCGCCCCGACTCGTATAGCGCCTCTGGAAGCTGCTCACGGAGGCGCCGTGCACGAACGGAGTCGAGCTCGATCGGTGCAACCGCGAGCCGCTCGCCTCTGAAGCTGACGGTTCGTGCGCCTGCCTGGCCAAACTTGATACGCGCCCGCTGCAGGTCCAGCAGGTTCGAAAGGGGTTCGGGCATCGTCCCGAACCGATCCTCGAGCTCGGCGCGCAGACGTTCCACCTCGGCGACCTCGACGGCACTCGCAATCCGTCTGTGGACCTCGATCTTCGCCTGCTCATAGGGAATGTAGTCGGAGGGCACATAGGCATCGACGTTCACGTCGAGCCGGACAGGCTCGGGTGTCTCCATCTCCCCCGAGCCATCGCGCGCGTCGGCCTCACGAACGGCTTCGTCGAGCATCTGCATGTAGAGCTCGAAGCCGAGCGCGGCGACATGCCCCGACTGCTCGTCGCCGAGCAGGTTCCCCGCGCCTCTGATCTCCAGATCGCGCATCGCGATCCGAAAGCCGGCCCCCAGCTCAGTGTGGTCGGAGAGCGCCGCCAGACGCTGCGCAGCCTCGGCAGTCAGTGCCTGGGCAGAGTCGTAGAGCAAGTAGGCGTACGCGCGCTCGCGGCTGCGCCCCACCCTGCCCCTGATCTGGTAGAGCTGGGCGAGCCCGAAGGCATCCGCGCGCTCAACGATCAGGGTGTTGGCCTGCGGGATGTCGATGCCCGACTCGATGATCGAGGTGCAGACCAGGACATCTGCCTCGCCGCGCAGGTAGCCCATCATCACTGTCTCCAACTCGCCCTCGGCCATCTGGCCGTGGGCGACCGCGAAGCGCACGCCGGGACAAAGGGCGCGCAGCCGCTCGGCGGTCTCGTCGATCGACTCGACCCTGTTGTGCAGGAAGAAGGCCTGGCCTTTGCGGCCGTGCTCGCGCTCGATCGCTCGCTTGACCAGATCCTCGTCGTACTCCCCGACATAGGTCCGCACAGGGCGTCTGCCTTCCGGCGGTGTCTCTATTACCGAGATGTCACGCAGCCCGGCCAACGACATCTGCAGGGTGCGCGGGATCGGCGTGGCAGACATCGCCATCACGTCGACTCTCAGCTTCAACTGTCGCAGCAGCTCCTTCTGCTTGACCCCGAAGCGCTGCTCCTCGTCGACGATCACGAGCCCCAGGTCCTTAGCGCGCACATCGCGCGAGAGAACCCTGTGCGTGCCGACCAGGATGTCGACCTTGCCGGCCGCAAAGCCTGCGATCGCCTCGCGCTGCTCGGCGAGGCTGCGAAAACGCGAGACGTGCTCGATCGTAACCGGATAGTCGGCCATCCGCTCGGCGAAGGTGCCGTAGTGCTGCTGGGCGAGAATCGTCGTGGGCACGAGCATCAGCACCTGCTTGCCCTGGCTCGCCGCCTTGAAGGCGGCGCGCAGCGCGACCTCGGTCTTGCCGTAGCCGACGTCCCCGCACACCAGTCTGTCCATCGGCCTGGTCGACTCCATGTCCGCCTTGACCAACTCGATCGCCTCCATCTGGTCAGGCGTCTCGGTGAACGAGAAGCTCTGCTCGAATTCGCGCTGCCAGTCCGAGTCCGGATCGAAGGCATGGCCGGTGCGGCGGCGGCGCTCCGCATAGAGGTTCAGCAGCTCGCCGGCGAGCTCCTGAGCAGCACGCCGTGCGCGCGCCTTCATCGTCTCCCAGCGCGAGCCCCCGAGCTTGGAGAGCACCGGATTCTCGCCCCCGGCGCCGAGATAGCGGGAGATCTTCGCGAGCTGATCGGTGGGTACATAGACCCGGTCGTCGCCCTGGTATTCGAGGTAGAGGTAGTCGCGTGTCACGCCTGCCACAGTGCGAGTCTCAAAGCCGGCGAAGCGCGCAACGCCGTGGTCTTCGTGAACGACGATGTCCCCCGTGCGCAGGTCGGTGAACGAGCGCAGCACTCCACGGCGCGCGCACCCTCCGGACGCGCGCCGCGCTCCCCGCGGCCACGTCGCAGCAGTCGGTGCTCCGGAAAGACGGCAAGCTTGCAGCTGCGGCGCGATGAAACCCTCTCGCAGCGATGCGACGACGAACCGCAGCGTGGCCTCCGCGGGAGCGCGAGCTGTGTCCGTGCCCTCACCAATCCATTGCGCTTTTACGCGACCGAGGTTGTAGGCGACGCGCTCGCCCTCGCCGCGGCGAGGGAAGGCGACGACGTGCGGTAGCCCGAGCGCAGCAGCCGCTCGAGCTCCGGCTCGGCCTCCGACAGCGAGCGCGCGGCGGTGTCGGAGCTCTGCGCGCTCAGCTGGAGCTCCTGGTCGCCGGTGATCGTCGAGAGTCGCACCCGCGCGCGCGTCGGCGAGGGTCGCCTGCAGCTCCTCGGGGCTTGACGTAGAGGTGGTGGGCATCCTTATCGTGAAAGGCGGCGCACACGTCTCCCCAGTGGTCGCCGAGAGCAGGCGCAAGTTCCTCCTCGGCTGCGAGGATCACCTGCGTGCGCTGCCCGGCGAGGTCGAGCAGCGCCCTGAAGCGATCGACCGGCAGCAGCTCGGCTATGTCCAGCCGGCGCCTCCCCCTCGCCATCCGCATCGAGCGCACCAGATGCCGCGGCGATCTCTGCCAGCTCCCGGTGCTCGGGCGCCAGCTCGGCGGCGGGGGCGATCTCCACCTGCTCGACCTCACCGAGCGAACGCTGCGTGAAGGTCGAGAACCACCGCAGCGATTCGATCTCTATGTCGAACATGTCAACGCGCACCGCACGTTCCTCTGTAGCCGGGAAGACGTCGAGCAGCCCGCCCCGCAGCGCGAACTGTCCGCGCTCCTCCACCTGATCGACGCGCTCATAGCCGGCGGCCGCCAGATCCTTGGCGCACTCCTGCAGATCCAGCAGATCACCGACGCGCAGGGTGAACGAACGCGGTCGCAGCTCCGGGTCGGGGACCTTCTCCGAGAGCGCGGCGGCGCTGATCACCACCACCGGCGGCTTCGCCGGTCGCTGCGACTCCATCAGCACGTCGAGCGCCGCCACCCGCAGTCCCGACCAGGTGGGGCGGTGGGCGCAGGTGCGACTCGTAGGCAACGCCTCTGGAGGGTACCAGCGCACCGCCCGCGGCGCAAGCCATTCGCGCAGGTCGGCGGCAAGGTCGCGGGCGGCGCGATCGTCGCCCACCACCACGAGGCTCGCCTCGCTGCTTGCGTCCGCGAGCGCGGCGATCGTGAACGGCGCTAGCGCCGTGGAGGCGAAAGCGCGCCCGCCGTCGGCGAGCAACTGCTGGCAGCGGGTCCTGCTCGATCAGGGCAAGCAGTCGGTCGCAGAGCCATCGCTATGACTGCGGTCCTCCGAGCACGACGGCCTCTGCGGCATCGCTCGCGCGCTGTACGAGCGCGCCCACCTCGGCCTCGCTCTCGCGAAACCGCGAGAGCACGTAGGAGGCGACGATCTCCGGATCGCTCGAGTCGGGCCGCCCGACGCCGACGCGCACCCGCCAGAACCCTGGCCCACCCAGCTCGCGGCTCAATGACTTCAGGCCATTGTGACCCGCAAGGCCGCCGCCCTGGCGCGCGCGGATCTCACCAAATGGCAGGTCGATCTCGTCGTGGAGCACGAGCACGCGCTCGATCGGAAGCCTGTAGGAGCCTCGTGCAGGACCTGCAGATCGGCCCGCCTCGTTCATGTAGGTAAGCGGCCAGAGCACGGCGACGCGAGGAGCGCTCTGCGAGGCTCGCCCGGCATCCGCGCGCCCGGCGCCCCATACGCCCTGCCCTCGGCGATCCTGCCTCTGAAGCGCTGCTTCGGCTTCGAAAACTCCCATCGACGCGCAAGCTCGTCCGCCACCACGAATCCGACGTTGTGGCGTGTGCCCTCGTGCTCGCGGCCCGGGTTGCCCAGCCCGACGATCAGCCAATCGACGGCTGCGGGGCGGGCGAGCCCCGAAAAAGGGCGCAGCGGCTACTCCTGCCCGGAGGCGTCGCCTTCGTCAGGCTCCCCCGCAGCCGCTCGCCCACCAAGCCGGTCTCGGACTCGATCTCCGGCTCGGCTTCGGTCTGCAGTCGCGGCGGCGAGAGGATGGCCACGACGGTCTCAAGATCGTCGAGCAGGCTTACGCCATGCGGTGGCTGCACCGACTCCAACGTCACGGTCTCGCCGATCTCCATCGCACTCACGTCGTAGACGATCGACTCGGGGATCGAGGTCGGCAGCGCCTCCATGTTCAACTCGCGGGTGACGTGCTCGAGCACTCCGCCCTCGCTTAGCGCCCGGAGCCTCCTCGGCACCATGCAGCTCGAGGCTCACCACGGCGTGGATCGCAGTATCGAGGTTCACACGCAGTAGGTCCACATGCAGTCGTATCTCCACGCACGGGGTCGCGCTGGGCCTCCTTGAGGACGACCGGACTCGCCTTGGCGCCGTCGATGCTGAGGTCGAGCACCGCGCCGCTGGCGGCGAGCGCAATCCTCAGATCGCGCGCGTCCACGTCGAAGCTGAGTGGCTCGCCGTTCCCGCCATAGAGCACACCCGGCACGCGGCCGGCGCGGCGCAGGCGGCGCGCAGCGCGCGAACCTTCGGACTCGCGACTGTTGACAGTCAGGGTTGATTTATCGGCAGCCATTTCGGGGCGAGGACTCTAGCAGCCGTCGCGTGGAAGATCCTCCGCCCTGCCGCCGACGATCAGAAGAGCTGGTTCTCCCCGCCGAACACTTCGCTCACCGAATCGTCGATGAAGATGCGCCTGATCGAGTCGGTCAACAGCTCGGCGCAGGGCAGCACCCTGACATTGCTCGGATGGTGCGGGCCGATCGGGATCGTGTCCGTGACCACGATCTCCTCGAAGCCGGCATCGGCGAGGTTCTCGAAGGCGTTGCCGGAGAGCACCGCGTGCGTGGCCGCCGCGTATACGCGCGAGGCTCCCTCTTCGAGCACCGTTTGCGCGGCCGCCTTCAGGGTGCCCGCGGTGTCGATCATGTCGTCCACGATCACCGCCGTCTTGCCCTTCACATCGCCGATCACGTAGCCGATCTCGGCGACCTGCTGGGCGGGCCTCGACTTGGAGAGGATCGCGAGCTCAGCGCCGATCTTCGAGGCGAAGTTCTTGTTCAGCTTCACCCTGCCAGCGTCGGGGGCCACCACAACCAGATCGGAGAGCCCGAGGTCGGCGAAGTACTGGGTGAGCATGAACAGCGCGGTCATGTGATCGACGGGCTTCGAGAAGAAGCCCTGGATCTGGCCGGCGTGCAGGTCCATCGTCAGCACCCTGTCGGCGCCGGCCGACTCGAGCATCCGCGCCACCAGGCGTGCGGAGATCGGCTCGCGCGGCGCGGACTTCTTGTCCTGGCGCGAGTAGCCAAACCAGGGGGTGACGGCGATCACGCGGTGCGCGGACGCGCCGACGGCAGCGTCGATCATCAGCAGCAGCTCCATCAGGGAGTCGTTGGCCGTCACGCCCGTCTGCGGGATTGCCGCAGATGGACTGCACGATGAAGACGTCGGCGCCCCTGATCGACTCCTCGTAGCGGCAGTAGACCTCGCCATTGGAGAAGGTCTTCAGCGTCACCGGGCCGAGATCGACATTCAGCTTGCCCGCGATATCAACCGCAAGCTGGCGGCTCGAACGGCCCGCGAAAAGCATCAGCCGCTTGTTGTAATCGATCGGCAGGCTCGTGGCGGGCGTGTCGATCACGCTGCTCATCTCCAGAAATTGTAAAGGCGAACGCAGCTGAGGGCCGCCCGGTGCGATGCGGGGCCCGCCTTGCGCCGTCGCCTCCACTCCGAATGGACTGGCTCAGGCACCTCGCTCGCTCTGCTTACGCTCCGCGTAGCCCTCGAGATTGCGCTGCCTGGCGCGCGCGACCGCGAGGGCGCCATCCGGCACATCCTCGGTGATCACAGAGCCCGCGGCCGTGTAGGCGCCATCGCCGACGCTCACCGGGGCAACGAAGGCGGTGTCGACGCCTCCGCGCACGCCGCGACCGATTGTTGTCCGGTGCTTCTCGCGGCCGTCGTAGTTGGCGGTGATCGTGCCAGCACCGAGGTTGCTGCCCTCTCCGACGTCCGCATCGCCGATGTAGGAGAGGTGGGGCACCTTCGCCCCATCGCCGATCTGCGAGTTCTTCACCTCGACGAAAGCGCCCACCTTCGCCGCGCGCCCCAGCTCCGCGGCGGGTCGCAGATAGGCAAAGGGGCCGACGCTCGCACCCTCGCCGACCTTGGCCTGCTCCAGCCACGCGACTCGCACCCGCGCCCGAGCGCCGATCTGCGAGTCGACCGCGTTGGTGTGCGGCCCCACGACCGCCTCCTCGCCGACGCGGGTGCGCCCGCGCAGATGGGTACAGGGCTCGATCACGGCATCCTGGCCGATCTCCACGTCGACGTCGATCAGCGTCGAAGCGGGGTCGACAATTGTCACGCCCGCACGCATGTGAGCCTCGCAGATCGCGCGCTGGGCGATCGTGCGGGCGGCGGCCAGCGCAACGCGATCGTTGACGCCGAGCACGAGGCGCTCGTCCTCCACGACATGAACCGCGACGCTCCGCCCCTCCTCACGCAAGATGCTCAGGGTCTGCGGCAGGTAGAGCTCGCCCTGGGCATTGTTCGCTTGCAGCCGCGGCAACGCATCGAGCAGGGCGCCGCCGTCGAAGGCGTAGATACCCGTGTTGACCTCCCTGATCTGCAGCTCGTGCGGCGTGGCATCCCCCCGTGCCTTGGTCTCGACGACCTTCAGCAGCATGCCCGCACTCGTCGCGCACGACTCGCCCATAGCCAGCGGGATCGCTGAGAGTCGTGCTGAGGAGGGTCGCCGCGGCGGCGGCCTGTGCATGTGCGTCCAGAAGACCTGCGATCGCCTCCTGGCTCACCAGAGGGACGTCACCGCTCAGCACCACGACCGTCTGCGACCGGTCGATGTGGGAAGCGGCCGCTGCAACCGCCCCTCCGGTGCCGTCCGGCCGAGGTTGGACGGCGAGCTCGACGCCGTCGGGCAGCACCGCCTCTAGTGGCCGTCCCGGCGAGTCGACGACCACGATCCGCGCCGCGCCCGCCCGCTGCGCGGCGATCACCGGCCAGAGCGCCATCGGTCGTCCACAGAGCTCGTGCAAGACCTTCGGAGTCCGCGAACGCATCCGCGTCCCCCGACCTGCGGCCAGCACGATGACCGTGAACCCGCTCACCGGCCAGACTGTAGCCGCAGGCGGACGCTCAGCGCTGCTGGGAGCTGGGGGGCAGGGATTCGAACCCCGATTCTCAGGACCAAAACCTGATGTCCTGCCATTGGACGACCCCCCATCGGGACCAACATCCTCCCACCAGCGCCCCATTCATGCGGTGGGCGTCAAAGCCACTGCATCAGACGGGCTCATATGCAAGTATCCGCGACTTCGATCCGACGATGGGGAGCATGCGATGAAGAGGCGCACGAGCCTCGCCGCGCTTGCAGCGCTTCTGCTGGCGATGCTGACGTCGATGACCGGAGCGACAGGCGCAATCGCGGCGAAAACCTGTCCGTGGCTCCTCTCTGCTCCCGGGCAGATCGGACGTCCCAGCGGCGGTGGGTGCGACCCTATGCGTCATCAACGGGGTGCGCCGCGCCCATCACCTGAGGCAGCTGCGGATGAACCGGGTGCTGCGAGCGATCGCGTCCGGCCAGAGCCACGAAATGCTCGTGGGCGGCTACTTCGGCGATGACAGCCTCTCGGGGCTCACGCCGATGCAGAGGGTGGAATCCTCGGCGTATGCCCGCGGCAGCACCCGCCTCTCCGTGGGCCAGAACATCGCGTGGGCCGAAGCGGCGGACGCGACGCCGGCAGCGATCGTCACAGCCTGGCTTGAATCGAGCCCTCACCGGGAAATCCTGCTCTCTCCCGCGTTTCGCGACGTAGGAGTCGGCATCAGCCTGGGCGTGCCGCAGCCGGCGACTCACAGCTCGGGAGCCATCTACACGCTCGATCTCGCGACGAGAGCGTCCTGACTGACCTCAGGACCGCGCGGAGGATCCGGTGCCGCGCGGCACCCGCCCTGCGGCAGCTCCGGCCTCGCTTGCCGGGCCCGCCGAGGAGGAGAGACCGAGCACCCGCATCGCCTTCAGCCCCAGGCTCAGCTTCTCGCGCCCATCGGTGGAGCTGACGTCGAGACCGGTGAGCTCGCGGACGCGCTCGAGGCGGTAGTAGATCGTGTGTCTGTGCGTGAACAACCGCTGGGCGGTCCTTGCGACGTTGCCGTCCAGCTCCAGGAAGGTCTCGAGTGTCTGCAGCAGGTCGGTCTCGTACTGGTCGTCATATGAGACCAGCGGCTCGACGGTCTCGGCGTAGAAGCGCTGCAGCTCGCCGGGGTTCTCGCTCATCGTGGAGAGCAGCAGCCTGTAGGCACCGGTCTCCTCGAAGGCCAGCGGCTGCTCGCCGTCTGAGCCCTCAGCGACGTTCGCGGCCAGGAGCGCCTCGGAGGCGGCGCGGGGAAGATCGGCGGGATCAGCTGCGATGCGGCTGCGTCCGAGCGCGAATGTGAAGCTGCCGAGCGCAGCCTGCATCTCTCTGGCGACCGCGTCGGCGGCGCGCGTGGCGGTCTGCTCGTCTGCGCCGGGGACGAGCACGATCACCTCCGCGGCAGACATTCCTTCGCGCTCTGAGAGAGCGGCGATCGAACGACTGGAGACCGCGCGGGCGCCACGCTCGGCGATCGCGCGCACCCGGCCGCGCCAGCCGTCCTCGGTCGGAGCCTGCGGTCGAGCGCGGGCGACGATCATGCTCGCTCCCTCCGCGACGTCGAGCGAGAGGTCTCGGGCCGCCGCGATCAGCCGATCGCGGTCTACGAGCTCGCGCAGGAGCACCGCCCGCAGGAAATCGCCCGCGGCGGACTCCGAGGCACGCTCCGGGGCTCTCACCCGCTCCACCTCGGAGGCGATCATGGTCGTGATCAGTCGCAGCATCGATACCGGTGGCTCGCTGCGAGCACGCATGTGCAGAGTGCCCACTACCGTATCGGCAAGGCGCAGCGGCACTCCCTCGACGCCCTCGGCCTTGGCCAGCAGAGCGCGCTCCTCGGACTGCGAGCGTGCGGCCACCGCAAGGGCGGCGCCCCAGGCGTCGGTGACAGCGAGGCTCGCGTCGAGCGCCCGAGCGGCCGCCCGCACGACCTCCGGCAGGCCGGCTCCGGTTGCTACAGCCTCTGTGACCGCGTCGAGCGCGTCGAGGTTTGACACTCAGCCCCAGAAGTAGACGACGGCCAGCGCCCCGAGCACGCCGATGCCCACGAACACGACGAGCACGTACAGAGACATGAACGCTGCGGCGAGACGCTCCCAGATGCGGGTGTAGGAGGTCCAGGCGGGGACGAGGATCAGGCCGGCGTAGAGCGCCAGCCCGAACACGGCCGCACAGATCGTCACGAGATCGGTGATTGCGGTTCTGCTCACGGTGCTCCGCATCATTGTTGCGTAACGAACCGCATATCGGCTCCGGCGCTGGCAGGCGGCCGGCGCATGCCGCCAGAGGGCCGCTCAGCTCACTGCGGGACGCGCGGCACCAAAGGCGGCATCGATCGGCGTTGCGGCATGCGCCACGATCCCCCGCCCTCGGAGCGCGTGCGCCGCGCGCTTGGCTCTGAGAGGGCCATCGGGACCGTCGTAGAGGCCAAGCACGGTTGGCCCGGACCCGCTCAGCATCGCCCTCCGAGCTCCTGCCTGCCTGGCACGCGCAAGCGAGGTGGCGATCGAGGGGCAGAGAGAGAGCGCCGGAGCTTCCAGGTCGTTAGCGATCAGCTCGGCCGCAGGAAGCGACTCGCCGCACCGCCAGCGATTCCCCAAGCGCGCGCGAGAGCCGTTTGAGCTCGTCGGCCGACCGCAGCGACCCGCGGCGATCGAGCTCGCGGTAGACAGCCCCGGTCGACAGGGGCTCCGCGTCGGGCAGCACCAGCACGCCGAACGGAGGACTGGGGCTCCGAAGCGCCTTCAGAAGCTCGCCCGCCCCCTCTGCAAGCCACCGCCCGG
Source organism: uncultured Actinomycetota bacterium (assembly GCA_963790265.1). Taxonomy (GTDB): domain Bacteria; phylum Actinomycetota; class Thermoleophilia; order Solirubrobacterales; family Solirubrobacteraceae; genus Palsa-744. The sequence continues at coordinate 191,706 of CAWBNT010000001.1, read as the reverse complement.
GACGTACCTGAGCGGGCACGTCGGCGCCGAGGTCCGCCGCAAGGCCGAGCATCATCTCCTCGTCCTGGAGGCCGGAGGCTGCCGCGGCCAGCCGCAGGGCCGCAGCAGCGTCGCCCGAGCCGCCGCCAAGTCCGGCAGCGATCGGGACGCGCTTGTCCACTGTCAGGCGTACCGGCCCGGCATCCCATCCGCTGCGCCGGCGAAAGGCGCTCAGGGCGCGCATCCCAAGGTTGTGCTCCGCGGGCACCGCCAGGCCGGGGCATACGAGCTCGTCGCGCTGCGCCTCGGGCGCCAGCGCGAGCGTGAGCTCATCGGCGAGCGAGACCGACTGCATCACGCTGACCAGCTCGTGTCTGCCGTCCTGGCCGCGCCGAGACCCGACGAAGAGGCCGAGGTTGATCTTCGCCGGCGCGAGCGCTTTCAGTGGCGCGAAGCTGCTCACAGCTCGAGCAGCCTTCCCAGCTCGCGGAACTGCTCTGCAGAGAGCCGCTCGGCTCTGACGTCCTGCGGCAGGCCCATCGCGGCCAGCGCCGCGAGGGCGCGCTGGCGGCTCAGCGGAGCCGTGTCCCGCGCCGTCGCGATCGAGACCGAGCGCGCCAGCGCCTTACGCCTGTGGGCGAACGCGGCTCGTACGAGCGCCGCGAGCTCCGGCGATGCGGCCTCGCGGCGGCGCACCATCTCCACGAGTGCCGAGTCGACGTTGGGCACCGGATGAAATACCGTCCTCGGTATGCCGCGCAGCACCCTCACATCGCAGGCGAGCTGCGCGATCGCGGAGCTGACTCCGTATTGCCCTCTCCCCGGCGAGGCGGCCAGCCGTTCTGCGACCTCGCGCTGCACCATCGCGACCCAGAGGCGTACCTCCGGCAGCTCTTCGATCGATCGCAGCAGCACCCCCGCCGCGATCCCGTAGGGAAGATTCGCGACCACCTTGGTCGGCCTCGGCCTCATGCTGGCGATGTCGATCCGCATCGCATCTCCCCAGTGCAGGGTGAGGTTCGCAAGCGGTGCTGCCGCGTCGCTCAAAGCCGGCTCCAGGCGGCGGTCGATCTCGATCACGTGTACGTGGCCGACCCGGCGCGCCAGATGCTCGGAGAGCACTCCAAGACCGCCGCCGATCTCCAGCACGACGTCGGACGGGTCGAGCGCAGCCGCTCTGGCGATCACGTCGAGGATGTTCGAGTCGATCAGGAAGTTCTGGCCAAGATCGCGATCGGGCGTCACGCCAAAGCGCCGTAGCCGCATCAGGCTCGGTTGCACGGGATCGGCCATCGCCGCGGCTACGCTCACCACCCGAACAGCCGCGCCGCGTTGGCTTGCACGACCTCGCCGATGCGCTCCACGCTCACGCCGCGCAGCTGCGCGATGAATTCCGCCGTGTGCATGACGAACGCAGGCCTGTTGCGCTGCTTGCGCACAGCCTGAGGCGTGAGGTAGGGGGCGTCGGTCTCCACGAGAAGGCTCTCCTGCGGCACCAGCCGGGCGGCCTGCGCCAGGTCGACTGCGCTCTTGTATGTCACGTTGCCGGCGAAGGAGATCGCGTACCCGCGCTCCAAGCACTCGCTCAGGCGGTCGGGCATCGAGAAGCAGTGCAGCACGACGTGGACCCCGTCCGCTTCGGCAGCTAGCTGGTCGAGCACCTGCTGCTCCGCGGCCCTGCAATGGATCACGAGCGGCTTGCCCGTCTGGCGGGCAAGCTCGATCTGCGCGGCGAAGGCCCTGGCCTGGTCGGCTGGCGGCGCGGGCGAGTGGGACCCGGTATAGAAGTCCAGCCCACTCTCGCCGATCGCCACGCAGCGCGCGTGGCCCGCGAGCGCCTGCAGCTCGGCCAGGTCGGCCTCGTCGAAGCCGCGAGACTCGCTTGGATGGCGCCCGATCGCGGCGTAGACCTGCGGATAGGCCTCTGCGGCCGCGAGCGCCGCCCGGCAGGAGGCGCCGTCTGTGCCGACCGTCAGCATCCGCCGCACCCCGGCGGCGTCGGCCTCCGCGATGAGCTCCGAGTCGGGCTGCTCGCAGAGATGCAGGTGGGTGTGGCTGTCGATCACGATCCCAGGGAGCCGCTCACTGCGCCTTGGGAAACAGAGGCTCGAGCGCACCGATGCTGCGACCGGCCAGATCGGCCCAGCCCGCGGCCCCGATTGAGACGTCACTCACGCCGAGCGCTGCAAGCAGACGCGCGGTCGCCGAAGGCAGATAGGGGTACAGCATGACGCTCACGCGGTGCAGCCCCGCGATGAGCGAGCCGAGCACGGCGTCGAGCTCGGAGCCCCGGCCCTGCTTGGCCAGCTGCCATGGCGCCCGCTCCTCGACGTATCGGTTCAGTCGCCGTACGCGAGCCCAGATCGCATCGAGCGCTTGGGTGAGCTCCACCCGGTCGATCAACTCCTGCACCTCGTCGGCCATGCCGTCGAGATCACTACAGAGCTCGGAGTCGAGCGCGCACCGCGGGACGACGCCCTCCCTGTATCGATGGAGCATCGCCACGACGCGGCTTGCGAGGTTGCCGTACTCGTTGGCAAGCTCGCTCTCATAGCGCTGCTCGAAGGCCGTCGTGGAGACCGAGCCGTCCTGGCCGAAGGAGACGTCGCGCATCAGGTAGAAGCGCAGCGCATCGCTGCCGAATCGGTCGATCACGGCGAAGGGGTCGAGCACGTTCCCAAGCGACTTGCTCATCTTCTCGCCCTCCATCAGCAGGTAGCCGTGCACGAAGACGCGCTTTGGCAGCTCCATGCCGGCGGCCATCAGCAGCGCCGGCCAGTAGACGGTGTGGAAGCGCAGGATGTCCTTTGCGATCAGGTGGCAGTCGGCGGGCCAGAAGCGCCCCGTCAGATCCTCGCCAGGTCTCGCGTATGAGAGGGCAGTGACATAGTTGAGCAGCGCGTCGAACCAGACGTAGAAGACGTGCTCGGAGTCCCAGGGCACCGGCACGCCCCAGCGCAGCCGCTTGCGGGTGAGCGGCACGTCCCGCAGGCCTCCGCGAATGAATGAGAGCGCCTCGTTTCGCCGCGTCCGCGGAGCGACGAAGCCCTCGCGCTGCTCGTAGAGCTCTTCGAGGCGCTCCTGGAAGGCGGAGAGCGCGAAGAAATAGTTCTCCTCCTGCTCGCGCGTGAGCTCTATGTGGTGGATCGGGCAGCGGTTGCCCTCGTCGATCTCGTTCTCGGCCTTGAAGTCCGCGCACCGCGGGCAATACCAGCCTTCGTAGATGCCCTTGTGTACGTAGCCGTTCTCGCGCACGGCGCTCAGCACCTCCTGAACCTTGGCGATGTGCTGGGGGTCGGTGGTCCTGATGAAGAAGTCGTTGGTCGCGTCGATCCGCGGCGCGAGGTCCTTGAAGCGTTGCGAGTTGCGGTCGGCGAGCTCCTGCGGCTGCACCCCAAGGGCATGGGCGGCGTCGGCCACGGGCTCGCCGTGCTCGTCGGTGCCGGTCAGGAAGAAGACCTCATCGCCGCGCTGGCGGTGGTGGCGGGCGATCACGTCGGCGGCGATCGTCGTATAGGCGTGCCCGAGGTGCGGAGCCGCGTTTACGTAGTAGATCGGCGTGGTGACGTAGTAGCTCACGAGCGCCGAAGGCTATCGGCGCCACCGCGATATAGCGCGTTCGCGCTCACACCGGTGAGGCTCGCGACCACACGCGCGGCCGGCCGGCGCCTGGCTCCTGCCTCCACCAGCGCATCCATCGCCTCCTCAGCAGCCCCCCGATCCCCCTCCTGGACACCGGCGCCGATCACGATCACGATCTCGCCGCGCGCCTGATGAGCGGCGTAGTGCGCGGCTAGCCCAGCCGCCTCTCCGCGCACTATCTCCTCGTGCAGCTTGCTGAGCTCGCGGCAGACGGCCACCGGTCGCTCGGGGTCGATCTCGACAAGCGTGGCCAGGGTCGCCGCGAGCCGTCGCGGGGACTCGAAGGCCACGATCGTCTCCGATGCGCCTGCCAGCAGCCGCGTGAGCTCGCCGCGTCCGCGTGGCAGGAACCCCTCGAATCGGAAGCTGCTCGCCGGCAGACCGGAGGCCACCAGACCGCTCAGCAGCGCGCTTGGCCCGGGCAGCGCCTCGACCTCGATGCCGTCGGCGATTGCGGCCTGCACCAGCGGGAAGCCTGGGTCGGAGATCAGCGGCATGCCCGCGTCGCTGAGAAGCGCCACGCGCGCCCCGCCCCGCATCCGTCGCAGCAGATCGGGGGCCCGCTCGCGCTCGTTGTGCTCGTGCAGGCTGACCAGCGCGTGACCGTCACGGCGCAGGCCGTGGTGGTCGAGCAGAAGGCCCGTGCGACGGGTGTCCTCGCAGGCGATCACGTCCGCTTCGCGAAGAACATCGAGGGTGCGAAGCGTTATGTCCCTCATATTCCCGATCGGCGTAGGACAGACCGTCAGCCGGCCGACCTTCGCGCCATTGCCGCTCATCTCGCAGAATATAGGTGCCGCCGCCCCGCTCTTCGCGGAGCCGCAGGCCAGCAGAGATGTCAGATCAAGGCCCTGAAAGCCCCCGCGGGGGGTCTGCCGGGCGGGACCGGTACCCACCTCGTCCCGCAGGATCCCGGCAGCGAACCCCGCGCATGCCCGCCCAGCCGCCCGCGCCTGCGGGAGCGCCGGCAGAGCAGAGCTACAAGCGCTATCACGCGGGCCGCGGCATGCCCGGAGGCTCCGGCGCTGGCACGATCCCGCCGCCCTCGCCTCCCGGCACACACGAGCCGCGCGGCCCCAGGCGCCTGCCAAGGCTCACACCCAAGCGGGTGATGCTCGGCCTGCTCGGACTGATCCTCGGCATGGGTGGCACTCTCGCTGATCCTGTTCCTGATCAGCTCGCACTTCGAGCGTGTCGCGCCGCCAGCCAATGTCGCGAGCGCGCTGGAACCAGCAGGCTTCCCGCCCACCTCGCCAACCAACATCCTCGTGCTCGGCTCCGACCGGCGGGAAAGGAACAGCAGAGAACCGGGCGCGGAAACCACCGGCTTCGGACGCTCGGACACGATCATGCTGATCCGCACCGGAGGCGGGCACTCCGCGCGCCTCTCGATCCCCCGCGACACCGTGGTCGAAATCCCGGGGCACGGACTGCAGAAGATCAACGCCGCCCACGTCTACGGCGGCCCAAGGGAGTCGATCGAAGTGATCAAACGCTTCCTCGGGGTGCCGATCAACCACCTCGTCGAAGTCAACTTCGAAAACTTCCCGGCGCTGATCGACTCGATGGGCGGCGTCACCTACACCGGCGGCTGCATCGACTCCGAAATCTCAGGCGGCGCCCAAAACGGCGGGTACACGCTGAAACTGCCAGCGGGCACGCACCATCTCGATGGTCGCGAAGCCCTGATCCTCGCCCGCACACGCGAGAACCTGTGCGCATCAGGGCAGGACGACCTCAACCGCGAGGAACACCAGCAGGCCCTCTTTGAGGACATGCAGTCGCAGCTGAGGTCACTGACCGCGTTCGTGCGGCTGCCGCTGATCGGTTGGAACGCTCCGCCCGCGATCATCTCCGACATGAGCGGCGAGAGCCTGCTCGCGCTGTTCGCCTCGCTTGCGCTCGAAGGCAGCGCACCCACGAAGGTGCTGCGGCCGACCGGCGCGATCACGCTCCCCTCCGGCGAAGAAGGCCTGACCATCACCGAAGCCGCCAAGCGGCGTCAGGTTGCTGAATTCATGAGCCGCTGAGCTCGAAGCTCGGGGCGATGTCGCAACGCCCACTGGTGGCGGGCTTTAGCTCGCAGCGACGGCGCTCTTGGCCTTCGAGTCGGCTTTCGACTCCGGCTTGCCCGCCGCCTTCTCGGAGCCCGACTCCGACTTCGCCGGTGCCGAGCTCTCCGCGGAGTCGCTCTTCTGGCCACTCGCGGCACCGTTCTTCTCGCTGGAGGAGCCCTCGCCGGATGCCGCGTTCTCGCGCTGGCGGCGGCGCGTGCCGTAGTCCGTGTTGTAGAAGCCCGACCCCTTGAAATGGACCGCCGGCGCATGCAGTACGCGCTGCACCTCCACGCCGGTCTCAGGATCGTGCGTGAGCGGATCCTCTGAGAATGACTGCATCAGCTCGAAGGTGCTGCCGTCCGGACGCTGTACTCGTAGATCGGCATTGGCACTCGCATTATAGGAGTGCCAACCTCCAGACGCCGGGCCTATCCCAGCTTGGATCGACTGGGACGCATCCAGGCTCAGCCGGCCAGCAGTGACTTAGCGCAGTCGATGCCCGCAAGCATGGTCTGTGAGAAGTCGCGGTCCGGCTCGGCGAGCATCCGCAGCGAGAACCCGTCGGCGAGCGAGAAGAGGATCTCGGCCACCGCCTCCGGCTCTGCGTGCAGCGCGAGCACGCCCTCGCGCTTGGGCGGACGCGAGCATCCCCGCGAGGTGCTCACGCATGCGGCGCTGCAGCGCCGGCGAACTCGACCGCGATGTCCTTGTTGCGGCGGGAGAGCGTGAACAGCTCGAACACCAGCGTGACGAAGTCCGGTTCCTCACGGATGGTCTGCTCCAGGCTCTGCGCCATCAGCCCGACGAATGCCTCGGCGGTGCTCGCGCCGGCGAGTTGACCTTCCAGCCGCTCCAGCCGCAGCTCGCAGTCGTGGCGCACGGCCTCGACGAGCAACTTCTCCTTGGTGCCGAAGTAGTAGTGCAGCAGGCCCTCGCGATACGCCCGCCTCGCGCGAGACCCGCTCGAAGGTCGAGCCCGCGGTGCCCCGCAGCTTGCGACGCTGTGCCGCATCGCAGCCACGATCCGTCGCGCCTTCTCGCTGGTCAGCGGCCGCGACGGCGCCCGCCCGCGTGGCGCCGTCGCACTCATCGCCGTGCCCTCAATGCGTCGCTTGCTCGCGATCGCGGACCTCACCGATCACTCAGGAGGCCGGCGCAGAAGCGCTCTCCGGCGCAGCGCCGGCGCCGGCTGTGAGGGCGCGTCGTGGAGCTGTAGTCGAATTCTTCCTCTGCGCCGAAGAGCAGATCAAGCACCTTCGACCGCAAGCCCCTCGCTGAGCACCAGCGCCAGCACGCCGGCGACGAGGAGCAGCATTGCCGGTCCGCCCACTCACCTTTGCGCCGCTGCTTTTCTTCTTGGGCTTCTCGGTCAGGCTCGCGGATGCCTCGCGCAACGCCTTTGCCGCTTCGGAGAGCTCGCGCTGGAGCTTGCGATCCTCGAAGAGCGCCTTGGTTGCTGGCTTGCCGTTGTGCATCCGGCCGTAGGCGCTGCGTGCTGCCGCATACGCCGCCAGGATGTTCTGGCGCAGATCGTCATCCTCGATCAGCCGCTGCACGTAGCGGTTGCGTTGCGCAGCCCTTGCCGCCTCACGGCCTTACCGATACCGTCCTTCCTGCCATCTGACCACCACCTCTGCTCGCTCTTTCCCGGTCAGCCCAATAGTAGACATGAGATCTAGCGCCGTGCCAAGCTTCTAGGCAACTGCCGTCCTGCTCGGCGTTGTTCTGATCGCCGGCGCACCGATCTCAGGGCCAGCATTCGCTCACCTCGAGCCAGGGTCGTGCTACCGGCGCTGGGCTTGCCGCCAGGCGGACCCGACGCCCCGCGGCCTTCTGACTGGCGGAGCTCAGTCGTGCAGGGAAGCCTGTTCCTGGGCTGTCGGGAACGCCCACGCGGTTCGCGCGCGACGCTCCTGGCGAAAGACCAGACGCAGCTGGGGAGGAGGCTTCAGGTTCGCCTCAGCAGGGCGGAATGTCGCACAGGGCTCCTCCAGGCTCAGTGCACAGAGCATGTTCGCGGCAAAGAAGCAGTCCTCGCAACTGATCTTCGGTGCTTCCGTTTTCCCGACTGTCTTGACTGCAAAGTCATTTCCCCCTTTTCTGGCTCATGGCGCATCGCCGCGCGTGAGAGCCCCGCGTCGATGTCGACGGCATGGACAGGCCCGACCCTGAGGCCCCGGATCCCTGACTCCAGGACTCCTCGAGAGCCCGGATGAGGCGCCTCCGACTCCTCCGGCGGGAGGGCATGAGGCGATGTGAGGCATCAAATCATCCCCGCGCCGCCGGCTCAAGGCGCAGCCGGTGAGGTTCTCGCAAATCGCAAGGAAAAAACTTCCGGGCGCGCCCGGCATCGCCCGCCTGCGCGCCTCCCGCACCGATCGGCGAGAGTTCGATCCTTGGCTCCGCGACATCCACGACGTGTCGTGCGATCGCAAGCGAGGAGGTGGCGCCCGGCGATGGCGCATTGCGCACGTGCAGCGCCCTTGGCGTGTGGGAGAAGACGAAGTCATCGACCAGCGACCCGTCCCTGCTCAGTGCCTGCGCACGAACGCCGGCAAACGCCGGCTCGACGTCCTCAGGGGTTAGGCCTGGAACGTAGCGGGCGGCCGCGCGGGCGATCGCGTTCCGGTCGAGCGCCTGATGAAGCTCACTTGCGGCCGTGCGCCACCCTCGCGCGAGCATCCGCCAGGAGCCCGGCCAGGCTGGCCGTGTCGATCAGATCCCGGGCCCGCACCCGCGCAGCCGATAGGCGTCGCGCGCGCCGACGAGCAGGGCGGTGGGGCCGACCAGCACGTCCCCGCTGACCGTTCGGGTCAGGTGAACACCGAGAAACGGCAGCCGCGGATCCGGGACCGGATAGATCAGGCCGCGCACCAGATCGCTGCGCTGCGCTCGCAGGCGCAGGTAAGCCCCTCTGAAACGGAACGATCCGCGGGTCCGCGTCCGCGCCGGATGCGACCGCGAGACGGTCCGACCAGGCACCAGCGCAGAAGATCGCATAACGTGCCTCGGTCTCACCGCCGGAATGCTCGATCAGGACGCTCCTACGCCCGCCGTCAGCCCTGCGCACCTCGCAGCCGGTGACCAGATCACCGCCCGCCATCCCCGACTCCTGCGCATAAGAGCACGCCACGGCGGCAAAGTCGACGATGCCAGTCGCAGGCGAGTGCAGCGCCGCCACGCCGACGGCGTGCGGCTCGATCTCGGTGATCTCCTGCCCCTGGAGCATCTGCATGCCACCGACGCCGTTCGCGCTCGCCCGCCGGTACAGCTCCTGCAGCCCTGACAGCTCCGAGCGCTCGAGCGCGACGATCAGCTTGCCACAGCGCTGAACGCGATTCCTCCTCAGAGCAGTGGCGGTAAAGCTCGGCCGCGCCCTCGACGCACAGCTTCGCCTTCAACGACCCCGGCACGTAATAGATGCCCGCATGGATCACTCCAGAGTTGTGGCTGCTCTGATGGCTCGCCAAGCTCTGCTCGCGCTCCAGCACGCAGACCGACGCCTGTGGATGGCGCAGCGAGAGCTCGCGGGCGACCGCGAGGCCCACGATCCCTCCGCCGACGATCGCGCCGTCGCAGCGCGCGGGCGCTGGCACAAAGCTCGCCGATTTGACTCTGCAGATCCCGTGGGGCCATCATCATGGATTGACATGCGGATACTTGTAACAGGCGCAAGCGGGTTCGTCGGTGCGACGCTGATACCGAAGCTCGTGGAGCAGGGACACGAGCTGCGCGCGCTGAGCCGCGACCCGGCGCGCATCGCGGTACCAGGCGCAGAGCCCGTGAAGGGCGACGTGCTGAGCGGCGCCGGCCTCTCCCAGGCGCTGCGCGACGTCGAGGTGGCCTACTACCTGATCCATTCGATGGAGCCAGCTCGCACGGGCTCAGGGGATTACTGCCGGGCTTTGAGCGCGTTCCCAGAGCGAGAGCGGCTGGGCGCGCAGCGCTTTGCGGCCGCGGCGAAGACCGCCGGCGTTCGCCGGATCGTCTATCTCGGTGGACCGGTGCCTGCGGGAGAGGCATCCTCTCGCCACCTGGCAAGCCGCGTCAGGTGGAGCGCACCCTGATGGCGCAGATCCCGGATTCCGTCGCGCTGCGCGCATCGATCGTGATCGGCGCCGGCTCGCGCTCCTTCAGGCTGCTCGTACGCCTCGTCGAGCGCCTGCCGGTGCTTGCGCTGCCCGCATGGCACTCCAAGCTGGTGCAACCGATCGACGCTAGAGATGTGACCGCGATGCTGGCTGCCGCTGCGAGCGTACGAGAGGCGGGAGGCCTCTCACTGGAGATCGGCGGCCCGCAGAGACTCACCTACCAGCAGGTTCTCTCGCAGATCGCAGAGATCATGCTCCTCTCGAGACCTGCGGTGAAGCTCAGCGTCGAGCTCACCCCAATAGTCGCCCGCCTGGCAGCCGCGATCGCCGCGGAGGACCCGGATCTCGTGCTGCCGCTGATGGAGAGCCTCCTTTACGAGATGCCTGCTGCCGAGGAGCGCGCGCCACTCATGCTCGGCGTGCGCCTGCACTCCTTCGATGCGGCGGTCGAGCACGCCCTTGGCGAATGGGAGGCAGCCGAGCCGCTCGCTGCTCGGTGAGCCGCGCACGAGCGGACTACCGGCGATCACCGCAAGCTACGGTTCAGACAGCATGAGCAAGGTCAACGCCTCAGTTCACATCGACGCGCCCCCTGAGAAGGTATGGGAGGTCGTGATGGACCCCAACCGGCTCGCAGAGTGGGTCACGATTCACCGTCGCCTCAATCATGCAGACGAGGGACGGCCCCGAGTCGGCTATCAAATGGAGCAGCAGGTGCATCTTCGCGGTGTCAGCCTCGACGTCCACTGGGAGCTCGTGGAGTGCTCGCCCAACAGCCGCGCCGTATGGGAGGGCAGAGGTCCGGCGCGCTCCCATGCGCGAACCGAGTACGTGCTCGTCCCCGAGCCCCGGGGATCGGGGACGCGCTTCAGCTATCACAACCAGTTTCATGCACCACTTGGCCCAATCGGCGCGATCGCCTCGCGCGCCCTCGTCGGAGGGATGCCCGAACGTGAGGCGCACCGCACCCTGGAGCGGCTGAGCGAGTTGATGAAGCACCCATCCTGAAGGGCGCTCGTAGTCGCGATCGCGGCCTGGGAGTGACATTGCAAATCGCTTGGATCCACATCAGTGGTGTAACGCCATTGAACATGTGTAACAATGCCACCCAACATACCCTTCAAATGAGGTTTCCACGTGACTGATTTCCTTGACGAGAAGCGCCGAGAGATCAACGAGCGACTGGCTGAGCTGAAGCCGCTCGTAGATGAGTTCCATCGACTCGAGGCTGCCGCTGCTGCGCTGGTGGGCGTTGGCGGCAACGCCGCCTCCTCACCGGCCAAGGCAGCGGCTGCGTCGGCTGACCCGACGCCGTCGGCTCCAGCCAAGCGCCGTGGACCCGGCCGGCCCCGTCGCGCCGCCGCCGTGAGCTCTGCTCCCGCCGCCGCCGCTCCTCGCCGTCGCGCGGGCAGGCGCAAGGGCAGCGGCACCCGGTCGGCACAAGCGCTCACATTCGTCCAGGAGCAGCCGGGGATCACGATCCCGGAGCTCGCTGCACGCATGGGCATAAAGCAGAACTACCTCTACCGAGTCCTGCCGTCCCTTGAGCAGGAAGGCAAGGTAGCCAAGCAGGGCCGCGGCTGGCACTCCAAGTCCTAGTCCTAGTCTCCTCGTTCCTGGCAGCGCCCTCGGTCGCTCGCGCGCCGTTCGCACGCCACGCTCCCTGCGTCCTTGCCAGGAACGACGATCCGTCGGACTGATAGTCAGCACATGGTGGCGCCCTCGGTCGCTCGCGTGCCGTTGGGCTTCCGGCAAGCACACAGCTGAAATGAAAAGGGGCGCGACCCGCTTGGGTCGCGCCCCTTTTTCAGGCAGTTCGCGAAAGTGGTCTCAGATCAGTCCAAGATCGGCGACCGCTTTGCGCTCTTCCTCCAACTCCGCAACGCTTGCCTGCACCCGCTCGCTCGAGAAATCGTCCAGGGACAGGCCCTGGACAATCTCATAGGCACCACCGGCGCAGGTGCAGGGGAATCCGGTGATCAGGCCGTCGGGCACGCCGTATGAGCCGTCTGACGGCACGCCCATCGAGACCCAGTCTCCCGGCGGCGTGCCAAGCACCCAGTCGTGGACGTGCTCGATCGCGGCATTCGCCGCCGAGGCGGCAGAGGATGCGCCGCGTGCCTCGATGATCGCTGCGCCGCGCTTCTGGACCGTCGGGATGAAATCGTCGGTCAGCCAGACTCTGTCGTCCAGCGCCTCAGCGGCGGGGCTGCCTGCCACCTTGGCGTGGAAGATATCCGGATACTGGGTGGCGGAGTGGTTTCCCCAGACGCTGATGTTTGTCACATCGGCAACTTTCACGCCCGCCTTGCCTGCAACCTGGGCGATCGCGCGATTGTGGTCGAGGCGCATCATCGAGGTGAAGCGCTCGCGGGGGATGTCGGGCGCGCTCATCATCGCAATCAAGCAGTTCGTGTTGGCCGGGTTGCCCACAACGAGGATCTTTACGTCGGAGGCCGCGTGAGCGTTTAGCGCCTGCCCCTGCGGCTTGAAGATGCCGCCATTGGCCTGCAGCAGATCGCCACGTTCCATGCCCTTGCCGCGGGGCCGCGCGCCGACCAGCAGCGCCACGTTGACACCATCGAAGGCACATTTGGGTCATCGGTGATCTGCATCCCCGCCAGCAGCGGAAAGGCGCAGTCATCGAGCTCCATCGCGGTGCCCTCCGCGGCCTTCACCGCCTGGGGTATCTCCAGCAGGCGCAGCTCCACCTCGGTGTCGAGGCCGAGCATCTGCCCGCTGGCGATGCGAAAGAGAATGCTGTATCCGATCTGACCGGCGGCGCCTGTGACGGCGACTCTCACTGGGTTGCTCACTTCTTCTGCGCTCCTGGCTGTAGGGGTTGGTTTGCCACTGCTTGCCTACGCTGCGGCCATCGCGTGCTGCAGCCCCTCATCGATGGAGGCGAGGAACTCCTCTGTGGTCTGCCACGCCTGCTCGGGACCGACCAGCAGCGCAAGATCCTTCGTCATCTTCCCTTCTCCACCGTCTGCACACAGACGCGCTCGAGCGTATGCGCGAACTCTCCAACCGCGGGTGTGCCATCCATGCGAGCCCGCGCCTGAAGGCCCCGCGTCCACGCGAAGATCGAGGCGATCGGGTTGGTCGAGGTTGGCTTGCCCTGCTGATGCTGGCGGTAGTGACGAGTGACCGTGCCATGCGCCGCCTCGGCCTCCACGGTCTTGCCGTCTGGCGTCATCAGGACGCTCGTCATCAGGCCAAGCGATCCAAAGCCCTGCGCAACGCTGTCTGACTGAACGTCGCCGTCGTAGTTCTTGCAGGCCCACACGTAGCCGCCCTCCCACTTCAGTGCAGAGGCGACCATGTCATCGATCAGACGATGTTCATATGAGTGATCCTCGCCTGCCTCGAACTCGACCTTGAACTCGCTCTCATAGATCTCTGCGAAGAGATCCTTGAAACGCCCGTCATAGCGCTTGAGGATCGTGTTCTTGGTGGACAGATAGACCGGGTACCCCCGCTCCAGCCCGTAACGCATCGACGCACGGGCAAAATCGCGAATCGAATCGTCGAGGTTGTACATCGCCATCGCCACCCCACCACTGGGGAAGTCGTAGACCTCGAGCTCGATCGGCTCACTGCCATCCGACGGCGTGAAGGTGAGCGTCAGCGCGCCGGCCCCGGCACCACAAGGTCGGTGGCGCGGTACTGGTCGCCAAATGCGTGGCGGCCGATCACGATCGGCTTGGTCCAGCTCGGCACGAGTCGCGGGACGTTCGAGATCACGATCGGCTCGCGGAAGATCACGCCGCCGAGGATGTTGCGGATCGTCCCATTCGGCGAACGCCACATCTGCGTCAGCCCAAACTCCTCCACGCGTGCCTCATCGGGGGTGATAGTCGCGCACTTCACCCCCACCCCGTGACGCTTGATCGCCTCCGCCGCTTCGATCGTGATCTGATCCCCGCTCGCGTCGCGACTCTCGATACCAAGGTCGTAGTAGTCGAGCCGCACATCGAGGTAAGGCAGGATCAGCCTCTCCCTGATCATCGACCAGATGATCCGCGTCATCTCGTCGCCGTCGAGCTCGACGATTGGCTTCTGCACCTTGATCTTGGCCATGTGTCGTCCTTAGGTCCGTGAGGCTTTCTTGGCCCGGGCGGGCCGCTGCGGTGCTCGGGCGCTCGTCTGCTGCGGCGGACCCACCGGACGAGAAGTCGCGCTCGCCCCGCCTGCGCAAACCGGCATGAGCGCAGGCGCGGATGCTATCGCGAGGGACTAAGCTCTGCCTGAGATGGCTGTCGTGCCTCGAATCGAGGATCGAGCACCGGCCGGGGATGGGTCCCCCTGGAAGACGCACGACGTGCTCAACCAGGTCCCGCCCCTGCAGGGAGTAGATCTGTTCTCCAGCAACCTGCCGCTCGTGGAGGCAAGTAGTCGGGAGGGCGCGGCCTGGGTGCGTCAGCGCGCCGCCCAGCTGGGCCAGCTCGTCGGCGGGGAGCCAATGGAGTGGGGACGTCTGGCAAACGAGCACAGGCCAAGATTGAAGACTCACGATCGATATGGGCACAGGATCGACGAGGTCGAGTTCCATCCCGCCTGGCATAGCTTGATGAAGCTCGGCGTCGAGCACGAGCTTCACGCCCTTCCGTGGCGCCATCCCGATCAGGACGGCGGGCACGTAGCCAGGGCGGCCCTCTACATGACGGCGATGCAGGCGGAGGCGGGCTTTGCGTGCCCGATAACGATGACCTTCGCCGCCATACCGGCGCTGCGTGCCCAGCCTGATCTGCTGGCCGAATGGGAGACGCCGATCACGGCCAACACCTATAACCCGCAGTCCATCCCAGTCGCACAGAAGGGATGCGCGATCGCCGGAATGGCGATGACGGAGAAGCAAGGGGGCTCAGACGTCAAAGCGAACACCACCGTGGCCGAGCCGATCGGCGCCGGCGGCGCTGGTGGGGAGTACCTGATCACCGGCCACAAGTGGTTCTGCTCTGCGCCTATGAGCGACCTGTTCCTGGTGCTGGCGCAGGCGCGGAACGGGGGACTCTCCTGCTTCCTGCTTCCGCGGATCCTGCCCGACGGCACGAGGAACGCATTTCACATCCAGCGTTTGAAGGACAAGCTGGGTAACCACTCCAACGCCTCGAGCGAGATCGAGCTGCACGGCGCGTGGGCGAGGATGGTGGGGGAGCCCGGCCGCGGCGTGCGAACGATCATCGAGATGGTCGGGCACACCCGCCTTGACTGCGTGATCGGCGCAGCGGCGGGAATGAGGTCAGGCGTGATGAACGCCACCCATCACGCAGCGCACCGCTCCGCGTTCGGCAAGCTGCTGATCGAGCAGCCGCTGATGGCGAACGTGCTCGCCGATCTGTGCGTGGAGGCGGAGGCCACGACGGCGCTTGCGATGCGCCTCGCCCGCGCCTACGACGAGGCCGACGCCGATGTGAGGTCCGGGGAGAGCTCCACTGACGCGCAGCTGTTCAAGCGGCTGGCGACAGCGGTCGGCAAGTACTGGGCCTGCAAGCGCGCGCCCAACCACGCCTTCGAGTCGCTCGAGTGCCTCGGCGGCAACGGCTACGTCGAGGAGTCAGGGATGCCCCGGCTCTATCGGGAGGCGCCGCTTGCATCGATCTGGGAGGGCTCTGGCAACGTGATGAGCCTCGACGTGCTCAGAGCGCTGGTGCGCGAGCCGCGCTCGAAGGAGGTCTTCCTCGCCGAGGTCGAGCTGGCGGCCGGAGGGGATTCACGGCTGGACTCCCATGTGCAGCGGCTCAAGGGCGAGCTCTGCGACTTCGAGCAGATGGAGGCTCGGGCCAGGCGCGTGGTCGAAGCGATGGCGCTCGCGCTTCAGGGCTCGCTGCTCGTGCGACATGCGCCGGCAGAGATCGCCGACGCATTCTGTGGCTCCCGCCTCTCACCGGATGGCGGGCTCGAGTACGGAACGCTGCCGGCGGGCACAGACACAGCAGCGATCGTCGAGCGCCACCGGCCACAGCTCTAAGAAGGTCTTCAAAATAGGCGGTGCGGTCGGGGCGGGCCTGGGCCAAGATGGATCGAGTCCCACCCCGTATCCGGGCGTGCCGATCTTTTTGAAAGACCTTCTAAATAGTGAGCTTCGCAGTGAGCTTCGCCACGTGACACCGTCGCGGCATACCATTCAGAGTATGAATCCCAGACGAATGAGCTTCCAGCTGGCCCGCGTGTTCGGCATCAAGATCACCGCCGGCCTGAGCTGGTTCGTCGTGCTGTTCGTCTACATCTTCCTGCTGCACGAACTGCTCGGCGGCCAGATCCCAGACGCTTTTGCCGTCACGGTTCTCACGGCGCTCTCGTTCTTCCTTTCGCTGCGTGGTCCACGAGCTCGGGCATGCGCTGACCGCCAAGCGCAACGGACTCGAGGTCGCCGAGATCCAGCTGTGGGCGCTCGGCGGGATCACGCGGACCAACGGAACGACTGAGACGGCCGGCGCGCAATTCGCCGTCGCGGCCGCCGGCCCGCTGGCGACCGTGGGCGTGATCCTGCTCTGCGGGCTTCTCAGCAAGGTCGCGGCGCCGCATCAGCCGCTGCTCAGCCTCGCCGTCGAAGCAGGCCCGCATGCAAGCCCGCTCGGCGTCTGGCTGAAGGTGCTCGCGATCCTCAACCTGTTCGTGCTCGCGCTCAACCTCATTCCGGCGTTCCCGCTCGACGGCGGCCAGATCGCCCAGTCGGCGATCTGGAAGCTGACCGGAGACCGTAACCTCGCGGTCCGCATCACCGGCCGCCTGGGCCAGGCATTCGCGGCTGTCCTTGGCGTCGCCGGCCTCTACCTGCTGGCCGAGCGCTACACCTCCGGCGTCTGGCTTTCGCTGATCGCGCTGTTTGTCTATCAGGGTGCCGGAGCGGCGGTGGTGCAGGGCTCGCTCGGCCAGCGGATCCAGAAGCTCACGGTCGCAGATGTGATGGACCGTGAGCCGATCACCATCCCGATGGAGACGACGCTGCTCGATGCACAGGAGCAGTTCTTTGCTCGCTACAAATGGCCGTGGTTTGCCGTGATCGACTCGGCAAGGCATTTCATGGGCGTGCTGCGCCAGGAGCGGGTGGATGCAGAGCTGGCCGCGGGCAGGCCGGCGCTGAGCGTGCTCGAAGCGCTGGAGGACGACATACCTGTGCGGATTGGGGAGACCCAGCCGCTGGAGTCGCTACTGCGCTCGGAAGCGCTTGGAGGCTCGGCGGCATGGTGGCAGTCGACGGCGAGGGGACGCTGCAGGGGGTCGTGACGCTGGCGCAGGTGCGCCAGGCGCTGCGGCCAGCCTCCTAGCGGCGCGCAGGCATGGCTGTGCAGGCCGCCGCCACGCGCGGACGGAAACCCGGGACGCTTGCCACCGCCGGCTGTGCTCGGCGGACGGCTGATCGAGAACCGCTGGGCGCCGCGAATCGCGCTCTGCCTGGTGCTGATCTTCTCCTTCGCCGGCAAAGCCATCGACCTCAACCAGCCCCTGTCAGTCGCCCTGCAGCGCTCACAGCAAATACACGCTGATCTTCGATGAGTCCTACTACGTGAACGCCGCCCGGGTGATAGCCGGGATCAGACCCGCCCGTCGGCTCGCCTTATCACGGCACCCCGCTCGATGATGACCCGAATGCCGAGCATCCTCAGCTGGCCAAGCTCGCGATCGCGGCCGGGATCGAGATCTTCGGCGACAACACGACCGGCTGGCGCGCCGGGAGCATCCTGTTCGCCCTGATTGCGCTGATCGCGCTCTATGCGCTCGTGCGTGCGTGCGGAGGAGGACCGTGGCTCGCGGTCGGCGCCAGCGCCGTGATGGCGCTCGACAACCTGATGCTCGTCCACGGCAGGATCGGGACGCTCGACATCTACGCGGTGGCGATGATGCTCGTCTCTGCCACCTTCTATATGCGAAGAGCGCCGCTGCTTGCCGGGCTGGCGCTGGGCGTGGCCGCCTGCATGAAGGAAGTCGCGCTCTCGCTCGCGCTGGTGTTCATCTTGATGGAGGCGCTGCAGCTAGCGCGGGTGTGGGTCAGGGGCGGCGAAGGGCTCACCGCGACCGCCGGGGTCGGCCGCCCCGCACCGCAGGCGCCTGAGCATTTGGCTCCCCCGGATGCCGTGGATCCTCGCACCACCCGCCGGCGGATCCTTGCCCGCTCCGCGCTCACGCGAGGGCGCCAGCTCGGGCTCTTCTTGATCGCAGGCGCGCTTGGAACGCTCGGCCTGCTGTGGCTGCTGGACGTGCTCGTTCCCGCGTATGACCCGGGTACCCACACGCTATATGCGGGCAACCCGTTCAGCCACCTGGCGCACATGTACGAATACGCCCAGCTGCTGAAGTCCAAGCCCGGCGAAACCGGGATCGCCTCAGACCCGCTGGCCTGGCTGCTGAACGAAAAGCCGATCAACTACGCGCGCGTGGCCGTCAGCACCTCGGCGGGCGGCAAAGTGATCGCCACCCACGACACGATCCGCTTCGAGGGAGCGATGAACCCGTTCATCATCTTCCTTGCGATCCCAGCCCTCTGCGCCGCGCTCGCCGCAGCCTGGAAGACAGGAGAGCGGGTTGCCGCGCTCGGCGCCTGCTGGTGCCTTGGCACCTACCTGCCCTACCTGTTCGGCAGCACCGTCTCAGGCCGGATCTCATACCTTTACTACATGGTCACCGTGATGCCCGGTGTCTACCTCGTCACGATGCGCTTCTTCGCCTCGCGACGAATGCCGCGGGCGGCGACCGTCGGCTGGGCGATCGCCCTGATCTACGGCTTCGTGCACCTCTACCCGATCCGGACGCTGCTCTGAGCGACGGGCCGGGCGCGGCCGCAATCGCCTGACTGCCGTGCCCATGCCGCTACGCAGCGCTCCGCGGCAGAGCTATAGAGTCCCGGCCATGCCAGAGCATGACGTCCTCATCATCGGCGCCGGCCTCGCCGGCCAGCGCGCCGCCCTTGCAGCGGCGCAGGCCGGCGCCTCTGTGGCGATCATGAGCAAGGTTCACCCTGTGCGCTCGCACTCCGTGGCAGCCGCCGGCGGCATCAACGCCGCGATCAGCCTCGAGGACGACTGGCGCTCGCACGCCTATGACACCGTCAAGGGCTCCGACTACCTCGGGGACCAGGATGCGATCGAGATCATGTGCAGCGAGGCGCCGGGCGAGGTGATGCACCTCGAGCACATGGGAGTCACCTTCCATCGCAACGATAAGGGCGAGATGGACCTGCGCGCCTTCGGCGGCGCCTCGATGAAGCGCACCGCCTACGTCGCCGACATCACCGGGCAGGCGCTCTTGCACGTGCTCTACGAGCAGCTGATGAAGCACCAAGAGCAGGTGGAGCGCTACGAGGAGTGGTTTACGACCTCGCTGCTGCTCGACGACGCCGGACGCTGCTCCGGCGTTGTCGCGCGAGACGTTCGCAGTGGCAGGATGGAGGGCTTCACGGCAAAGAACGTGATCCTCGCCTGCGGCGGAGCTGGCCAGGCTTACAAGCCCACGACCAACGGACTGATTGTGACCGGCGACGGGATTGCTCTCGCCTACAGGGCGGGAGCACCGCTGATGGACATGGAGATGGTCCAGTACCACCCCACCTGTTTGGTCGACACCGGCATCCTGATCACCGAGGGCGCCCGCGGCGAGGGCGCGCACTTGCTCAACGCAAACGGCGAACGCTTCATGGAGAAGACGGCGCCGAACAAGATGGAGCTGGCCTCGCGCGACGTGGTCTCCAGAGCCGAGCAGATCGAGATCAACGAGGGGCGGGGCGTTGGCCCGAACGGCTCCGGAATCTACCTCGACGTCACGGTCGTGCCCCGCAAGCGCACGCTGGAGGCGCTGCGCGAGATCGTCAATCTCGGACGTGACTTCGCCGGCGTGGACATCACCCGCGAACCGATCATGATCCGCCCCGGTCAGCACTACATCATGGGCGGCGTGAAGACCGACGTGGACGGGCGCACTCCGATCGAGGGCCTGTACGCCGCCGGCGAGGTCGCCTGCGTATCGGTCCACGGCGGCAACCGCCTCGGTGCCAACTCGCTGCTGGACACGCTGATATTCGGCCGCCGAGCGGGCGAGCACGCGGCCGCGCGCAGCGCCTCGATGCCGATGCCAGACATTGACGCTCACCCTCGCATCAAAGCGGACGAGGACAGCCTCCAGACGATCATCCGCCGGGAGAAGGGCGGCAGGCGCGTCTCGGAGATCAAGGACGAGCTCGGCGAGACGATGAACCGCTATGCCGCCGTCTTCCGCGACGAGCAGGGACTCCAGGGCGCCCGCGAGGTGGTCGCGCGTCTGAAGCAGGAGTGCGAGAGCGCCTGGATCGACGACCGCGGCACGGTCTTCAACCAGGACGTGCTCGGCGCGCTCGAGCTCTCCTACATGATCGACTGCGCCGAGGCGATCGTGCTCGGCGCGATCGAGCGCAAGGAGTCGCGCGGCGCCCAGTTCAGGACCGACTACCCGCAACGCGACGACGAGAGCTGGCTCAAGCACATCGACATCACTGCCGCACAGGACGGGGCGGGCGAGCCTCAGATCACCTACTCGCCGGTGACGATCACACAATGGCAGCCCGAAGAGCGCAAATATTGATGCCAGGCGGCCGATCCCAGGAGACGAGCATCTGATGTCAAGCACCCAAGCCGCGCCCCGCACCAGCGAGCAGCAGGCATTCAAGCTGCGGCTGCGCCGCTACGACCCAGAGTCGGGGCAGGCCCCCTACTGGGACGAGCACGAGATCGAGCTGGAGGGCTACCGCTCGGTGCTGGAGGGCATCCTCCAGGCACGCAACCGCTTCGATGGCTCGATCGGAATCCGCTGCTCCTGTCGCCAGGCGATCTGCGGCTCCTGTGGGGTCCGCGTCAACGGCGAACCGGCCCTGGCCTGCCACACGCATCTCGACGAGGCGCTCGCCAGCGCCAAGGACGGCGTGATCGAGATCGAGCCGATGGGCAACATGCCCGTGATCAAGGACCTGATCGTCGACATGGATGCCGTCCACTGGAAGAAGGTCCAGCGCGTCACGCCATGGCTAATTGCCAAGCAGCCGGTGCCCGAGCGCGAGTACATCGTCGATCGTGAGAGCATGGTCGACGTCACCCAGACGATGGCCTGCATCCAGTGCGGCGCCTGCGTCTCGGACTGCCTGGCGATGGAGGTCGATCCCGGCTTCATCGGCCCGGCCGCGCTGGCCAAGGCGTATCGCTTCGTCGGCGATCCGAGGGATGACGCACGCCACGTGCGCCTGAACGACCTCTCACAGGACCCGCAGGGCATCTACGACTGCACGCACTGCTTCAAGTGCGTGGAGGCCTGCCCCAAGGACGTGAACCCGATGGGTCAGATCATGCGCCTGCGTCGCATCGCGGGCGCCGATGAGCACATCGTCGACCAGAACAACGGCCACCGCCACGAGGAGGCGCTCGTCACACTCGTGCGCGATTACGGGCTGCTGCATGAGGCCGAGATCATCCCGCGCTCCTATGGCGGCAACTCCTGGTTTGGCAAGTTCCATCCCGCTGCCGGCAAAGAGCTGCTCAACTCGCTGCCCGTGGCGATCAGAGGCCTGCTGCGCGGCAAGATGAGCCCCAAGATCGCGCTCTTCGGTCACAAGCTCGGCAAGCGTGACCTCGACTCCGTCAAGCGCATCTACGAGCGAGTCGAGAGCAAGCCGCAGCGCTACGAGCTCAACCTCTACATCGTGGGGGAGGACGAATGATGAAGGTCGCCTACTGGCCCGGCTGCGTCAGCCGGGGATTCACGCCTGAGCTGCACGGTTCGATGGCCAAGGTCGCGCCTCTGCTCGACATCGAGCTCGTCGAACTGGACAGGGGCAACTGCTGTGGCGCAGGCGTGATCGCGGAGCACAACCAGGAGCTCGCGGACACGCTCAACGCGCGAACCTTTGCGCTGGCCCAGCAGGTGGACGGCGCCGAGCTGATGATGAACATCTGCTCCACCTGTCAGGGCGCGCAGACCGAGTGCCAGGAACGCCTCGATGCCAATGCGCAGTACAGGGCGCACGTCAACGAGACGCTCTCCTCAGACGGACTGACATATGAGAAGGGCCTGACCAACAAGAACTTCCTCTGGCTGCTGGTCGAGGAGATCGGTCTCGACACGCTGGCAGGCAAGGTCAGCCGACCGCTCAGAAACCTCAAAGTGGGCCCCTTCTACGGCTGTTACATCGTCCGGCCCCGCAAACGGCTGGGGATCGACGAAGAGCATCCTCGCGACCGCTACCTCGAGCGGCTGATCGAGGCGCTTGGCGGCACCGTGATCGAGTACGCCGGGATGCGTAAGTGTTGCGGCTTCCCAATCATCACGATGAACAAGGAGGCCTCGCTCAAGCAGGCCGGCACCCATCTCGGCGACGCGATGGACGCAGGCGCAGACTGCCTGGTCACACCCTGCCCGCTCTGCCACTTGAACCTCGACCTGCAACAGCCTCTTGCCGCCAAAGTCGTGGCGCGCAAACTGGAGATGCCGGTGCTGCATCTGCCCCAACTCGTTGGCCTCGCGCTCGGCTTGGAGCCCAAGGAGCTCGGCCTCGGCCGTCACGTCGTCAAGCCGACCTCCGTGATCGACTGGTCGACCTCCGTGGTCGCCGCGGCTGCCTGATCCGGCGCGCTCGGCGTCTTGGCTACTTTGATTTGAGGCGTACCTTTGGGCGCAGGCCATTGCGGCGCGCTGGTCCCGAGGCCACGTTCGCATAGGCTGCAACCGATGAGGATCCTCACGGTCGTCGGCAACAGGCCCCAGTTCATCAAGGCCGCCGCCGTATCCGCGCGGCTGCGGCGCTCCCATCAGGAGATTCTCGTCCACACTGGCCAGCATCACGACGACAACCTCTCCCGCATCTTCTTTACCGAGCTTGGGCTCAGGCAGCCGGAGCGTCAGCTTGCCATCGCGGGCGCCAGCAACACCTCCCAGACGGCGCGCATGCTCACCGCGCTCGAGCCGCTCATCGCTGAGACGACGCCAGACGCGACGCTCGTCTATGGCGATACGAACTCCACGCTGGCAGGTGCGCTTGCCAGTGCCCAGGCGGGCGTTCCAGTCATCCACGTCGAGGCGGGGATGCGATCGTTCGACCGCACCATGCCGGAGGAGCTGAACCGCGTCCTGGCAGATCACCTCTCCGCGCTGCTGCTCTGCTCCTCCAAGATGGCGGCGCAGAACCTCGCAGCCGAGTCCGTCCAGGGCGCTGTGGAGGTCGTGGGCGATGTGATGGTGGACGTCGCGTTGCGTGTGCAGCCCGCTGCGCGCGCAGATCGAGTGGTGCTCGACCGCTATGGGCTCTCACCAGGCGCATATCTGCTGCTCAGCGCCCACAGGGCTGGCAACGTCGACGCGCCGCAGCGTCTGCTTGCGCTCGTCGAGCTGATCGAGGCCCTGCCATTGCCAACGCTCTTCGCCGTCCATCCCCGCACTCGCGCTCGACTGCATGAAAGCGGGCTCTACGAGCGCCTTGCCGCCATACCTACACTCAGGCTCACAGAGCCGCTTGGCTATATCGAGTTCAGTGCCTTGCTGTGCAATGCACAGGCTGTGCTCACGGATTCCGGCGGGGTCCAGAAGGAGACATACCTAGCGGGCATCCCATGCATCACGCTGCGCGAGAGCACCGAGTGGACGGAGACAGTTGACGCAGGCTGGAACGTGCTCGTCGGCCTGGACAAGCGTGCGGCGATCGCTGCGCTTGCATCTGAGCGGCCGACGCAGCGCCCGCAGCTCTATGGCACCGGCGAAGCCGCTGATCGCTGCGTCCAGGCAATCGAGGCCTGGAGCGAATCGGCCGACGATTCGAAGGCGCACGCACGAGCCAACGCAGCTCCTGCCTAGCGGGCACAGATCTCTCGGACAGATGTCCAAGTGCCGGTCCGCGCGCTTCGCCGCCAGCACAGACTTGTGACCAAATTGGTTTCTAATCCGTGGGGCGGCCTCAGCACAACTGTCACTCGATTCACTTGCATCGCCAGGGAGACTCGGGGGTCAAGCGAAGGGAGTCAGCATGCCCACCGCCACAGGCGCAGGACAGACATGCACAGACAGCCATACCCAACCTTCAGCGCAAGCGCGGACAAGCGCTGCCGGAAATTCGCCCCGGGCCGTCGCGCTTGCCGTGCGACGTGCCCAGGCTGGTGATCGCGACGCGCTTGGCTTTCTCTACGCCAACTACGCGGACAACGTCTGCGGCTACATAAGAAGCATCGTGCATGACCAGCACGAGGCCGAAGACCTCACCCACACGGTCTTCCTCAAGCTGGCGCGCGTGATCGGCAGCTATCGCGAGCGAGAGGTGCCCTTCTTCGCCTGGCTGCTTCGGGTCGCCCGCAATGTCGCGCTCGATCATCTGCGCACCCAGCGTTGCACTCCCGTCGAGGAGGTTCGTGGCACGGGCAGCAACAGTGTTGATCCCGCTGACGGCAGTCAGCTCCAGGATCTACAAGACGCCCTTGGCCGCCTTCCCCAGGCGCAGCGGGAGGTGCTCGTACTGCGCCACGTCGCGGGACTGTCACCTGTGGAGATCGCCACTCTCACGGGGCGCAGCGAGGGATCCGTCCATGGCCTGCACCATCGCGGCAGGCGTGCGCTGATGGCCGAGCTCACCGCTCTTGGCGCCGCGCCCTCGAGCTCGTCAGTCAGGCGCTCGGCGGCCTCCACACTTTGATCTCCCGCGCAACGCGACCGCTGTTCGCGTCGGCCAGATAGTAGAGCACTGAGAACGTGACAAGCTCCTGCACCGAGACATCAAGCCTGCTCGCTTCGGCCTCGAGCAGCTCGCGCGTAAAGCCTTCAAGGCTGAGCGTCATCCGCTGCCGTCCTTGATTGTTCTGATCGACATCTTTGTTGCTGCACATCGCGGTCGTGTTCGCTAGAAGCGCCTCTAGATCGGCATCGACTCTCCTGCGATAAACGCGACACTAAGACGAACGTTTCGAGCCCGGTCGCGCTCACGCTCTTCCCGAGGGAAGCGGGTCGGGTAAAAGTACCAAATATCCAGACTGGGGTCAGTACTCAGACATGATCAGCGCCATCGCCGAGAAGCGATCCGCGCGACTGGTCCGTGCTGGGGCCAATATCCGTGAGCTTGAAGCTCGGCTCGTGGCCAAAGGCACGCTTTATGCGAGCGCGCAGGATCGAGTATTGGCGCATCGCATCACTGCGGCGGCCTTCAGCGAGCTTCAACTCGATCAGGTGCCTGTGCACGTCCTCGTCATAGGGCTGCATCATTGCCAGGCGCTCGACGCACCGAGTCGCCGCGGTCAGCGCATCACGCTGGAAGCGAAGATCGGCGAGCTTGCGCAGCCCCGCGCAGGCGAGCTCATGCAGCCTGTGGCGCTCGCCGATCGCCCACTCTGCATATGGAGCGTCAGCGAGGAATTCGCCGCAATAGAGACCCACACCTCGCTCGAGCTGGCTCGCTGCAGCCGCTGGATCGCTCTCCGCAAGCGCCAACCCGTGTGCGATGTGCTCCTCGAACTGGTCGGCGTCCACCTCCACGCGCTCAAGGTTGAGTCGATAGCGGGCTCCGCTGGAGATGATGAAGCTCGACGGCTTTCGGCTGCCACGGCTCGGCTCAAGAGTCCGTCGCAGCGCGTGGATGTAGTAGCGGACGCTGTTGGCGACCCCATAATCAGCTTCAGGCCACAGATTCTCGCCTATCTCATCCACGTAGACGAAGCGGTGACGCTCGACGACCAGGTACTTCAACAGCTGGCCCGCGCGCTGGTCGAGCCACTGTCCGCCAAGCAAGTTCTCGCCGCGTTCGACGCGGGTGTTGCCAAGCGCCTGTATGCGCAGACACGGACCGCTCATCCATTCTGGGTCAGAGCGCCTGCGTCGATCCCAGAGGGATCCTGATCTCAGCTGGACCACTATGTGCTCAGAGTCGCTCAGGCGGCCTGCGAGTACCCAAAGGACCCTTTTGCCTGCAGTGGTATGCGAATCCAGCCGCATCTCTGGAAGCACCCCCTGGCTGCTCTGCGCGAGCTCGGCAAGGCAGCTCCCGGCAAGCGCCGTGCCGCGCTCACCGCACCTAAATAGTGAACAACAGTCATGCTTGGAGGCACCTGCCTGCAACATGTCCAGCAGATCCACCGCCGCGAGATTGTGCGAAACGACGCGGCCGTTGCCGTCGAGCAGCAGCAGCCCATAGGGGAACCTTTGGAATGCGATGCATTCCAGGTTCTTGTTCTGCGTAGGAACGTGTGCGTCAGCTCCCTTGGCCTGAGCCATGCGGCGTCCCCCGTGCCAGTCCATCTCCTCGATACGGTAGACGCCAGGCCCCGATTCCGTTGGCGTCCAACCTCTTATACGCGAGTAGACAGTAGCACCCAGTTGCACCGAGCGCAAGGTGACCGGCCGTTGCTCCGTAGGTGTCTGTTTTTGCAGACACGGCGGCATATCGTTAATCCATTCATCTGAATTCTGATGGGTCACTGTTCAAATGGTCGAGCAGCCGCCTGGCCTTCAGTGCGTCAACAATGCAAATGGCCGCTTCATGCACCGACTGCTGGTCGGTCCGCAGGACGAGATCTGGCCGCCGTGGCACCTCATAGGGCGCATCGACCCCGGTCATGCCAGAGATCTCGCCAGCCCGCGCCCGGGCATACAGGCCCTTTGGGTCGCGCTCTTCACAGAGCGCGATCGGTGTGCACACAAACGCTTCGACGAAGGCTAGTCCCTCCGTTCGATGCAGCGCGGCCGCAAGCTCACGATCGGCTGCGAACGGACTGATCACGCTCACGAGCGCAATCACGCCGCTGTCTGCAAGCATCCTCGCGACATGCGACGTGCGCCGCACATTCTCAATGCGCGCCGCCTCATCGAACCCGAGATCCCCGTTGAGGCCGCAGCGCAGATTGTCTCCATCCAGCAGATACGCAGGACGCCCCTGTGTTACGAGCATCCGCTCCAGAGCGCGACCGATGGTCGACTTGCCAGCGGCCGGCAACCCCGTGAGCCATACCGTCGCACCCCTGAGGCCAAGAGAGCCCCAGCGTTCCTCGCGCGAGATCGTCGCATCATGCCAGCGTACGTTCGGGCTGCGCTCCAGACCCTGGTACAAGGCCGCCTCCGGCTCAGGCGGTATGACGCCGCGCAGTCTCAATGCCATAGAGCAATAACGACCTTGCCGACTGATGGCTTTTGGGTGCCGACGGGGAGAGTACGAAAATGGCACTGGTCATGCGCGGCATTTAGCTCGACTCGATGGCGCTGCCATCCCTCGATCCGGCTGCGGCCATTCCGGGCCGACGCCGATCTAGAAAGCTAGAGCTCCACGAGGCGACCGAGCGAGTGCTCGCCTGCTGGGAGGACGGGCTGCCCAGCCTGCTCGACCCATGCGTGGGCGGAGAAGCTTGGCTTTGCGCACACGCCGATCACGAGCTTGGCGGCGATGCCGCGCCGCGCGAGCAGTCGTATCAGAACGAGCGAGCGCGTAAGGCAGCGGGTGTCACCTGGCACGAGTCTCAGCGTGAGCCGCACCGCGCGCCCAAGCCGCCGCGCTTCGGCGAGCAGCTCTCTCTCTCCGCCGCGATCCAGCCCACGCTCGCGCTCGCCGCGCAGCGTCTCAACGACTGTCTCGATTGACATCACATCCAGCAGGCGGCGGACGTCGCCATATGAGGCGAGGATCTCCCACACGAGGCGTGCGCGCTCGCCAGGATTCAGGCGGCGCGCGACCGGCATGCGCGCGACCGGCCGCCTGATGGCGACGCGCGGCGCCGAGCATGCCGCCGAAGCGCTCCTAGAAAGTGGTCTGCTATCCCTGCCTGTGGGATCTGGGATCTCGAGCGCGCGTGTGCTGTGCTCATTGGGCGCAGCCACCGTCGACCTCGATCAAACCACGCTGGAGCAACGCCCGGCAAAGCTCTCGGATGTCTGCCTCGAGCACCTCACGGGGCTGGCCATAAACCCGCTCAAGCTCGACGACCGCCTCAGCGACGCTCGCGGCGCGCTCCAGCTGCTCGAGCATGCGACCGGCTGTCGTATTCAGGCCATGGTATTGCCCAGTCTGCAGGTTGAGGACAACTGTCTCGGTTGGGAAGCTGCGGTAAACCACATGCTGCGGCACGCGCACGCGCGCAACAGCAAGAGATTCGGCGTCCAACACTGTGTCGCTGTACATGCCATAAGAACTGTGCCGGGGCACGTATTCTTACGGTCCGATTGGCGAACCGGCAGCGCACGTGTAGCCGGTCTCCCTCGACGGGTGACCGGCTCACCGTGCCCTACGGGCCGCTGCCCGCGCCGCCCGCCGGCATTTTTTCGCCAGCTTTGTAGTTAGCGTCGAACAAACCGCTCGGATGTCCGGCAGCGGTCAGCTCTGTGAGATCTCCGTGATCCTCGACGCGGGGCTTCTCGTACTCGTTTATCTGCATGCCCTTCTCCATTGCGCTCCTCCTTTCCGTGGGGAGATGCTCGCATTCTCAGGGATGACTGCTCCTCACGCAAGGCGGGAAAAAGTAGGGGGCAAGCGAAAGCTCTCAGCGCTCGCCCCGGTTTGCTCGCACATCAGCCACCTGTTGGCGATCGCGACGCCCCAAAGCGAACCAAGAGTGTGCAGCGGGCGCGCCCCAGGCGTGGTTGCAAGCTCGCTCTCCAGGCCGGCTTCTGCCACGTATGCGCGAATCGGTGCGTCGCGCCGCCGAAGCGGCTCGATCAGTGCCGCCTCCTCGGCGCGCAGGCCGGCCGCCATCAGCGAGCTGAAGTGGCTCTTTGCGTGACGCGTGCGTACCTGCTCGGGGATCAGCCCTGTGAGCGCGTCGCGCAGCAGCGGACGATCGCGGACCGGGTCGAACTGCAGCTCTGGCGGAAGCCTCAGCGCTGTTTCGATCAGCGACAGGTCGAACAGCAGCGGATGGCGAAGCTCGAGGCCGGCATCGAGCGCCTCCCGGTCGAAGTGAGCACCCATGTCAAGCAGGTCGCGCAGCTCGATCACGCTGTGGACCTGCCGGCGCCACCAGATCGGCCCATCCTGGTGCTCGCGATCGGCGCGCTCGATCTCCGCGAGCGCATGCGCATCCGCGGCGGGGATGAGAGAGCCTGCGGTGTACGTCTCGACTGCGCATCTGTGCCAGCATCGGCGCGCCAAGCGGGGCGCGGCCGGCCGGACGCCATAGCGCAAGAGCACCCGCAGCCGGGCGCGCACACTCGGGGAGATACCGATCCTTGGGACCCGGCCGGCAAGCGACCACGCGCTGTGCAGG
This sequence comes from uncultured Actinomycetota bacterium, assembly GCA_963790265.1. Taxonomy (GTDB): domain Bacteria; phylum Actinomycetota; class Thermoleophilia; order Solirubrobacterales; family Solirubrobacteraceae; genus Palsa-744. The sequence continues at coordinate 162,756 of CAWBNT010000001.1, read as the reverse complement.
TCGCCTGCGCGAAACCTGTCGGCGATCAGGAAGGGCGAAAGCCCGAACAGCTCGTCGCCGCCCTCCCCGTCGAGCATCACATCGATCCCGAGACCAGCAGCCCGCCGCGTCAAGGGCTCCCATAGGAACAGGTTGGGACTCGCCGGCGGCAGCCGCCAGCGATCGATGTGGGCGAGCGCTGGGGCGAGCATCGACGCCGCCGGCGTGAAGGGGATCAGCTCGAACCGCAGGCCCACGTGGCCGGCGGTGGCTTCGATCAGCGCGCGCTCGTCTGCGGCCGGATGCTCGGCGAAGGTTCCCGCGAGCGCAAGCGGCAGCGCCCGCCCCGCAGCCCGCTCGCCCGCGGCCAGGCCGGCCGCCACGCAGGCCGAGTCGAGCCCTCCGCTGAGCTTCACCGCCGGCCGTTGCGCGCAGGCGGCGGCGCGTGCAATCGCGGCAAAGGCCTCCTCGCGCAGCCAGACGGCCAGCTCGGAGGAGCTGCCCTTGGCGACCTCCGCGTAGCGGGCGCGCCACCAGCACTCAATTCGTGGGCGTGTGCCGCGCAGGCGCAGGCGGTGGCCGGCGGGAACGCGGCCGATCCCCTCATAGAGAGTGCGCCCCCGGGGAACGATGCCACCCTGGATCCATCCGTGCAGGGCGAGGCGGTCGGGCGCAGGCGCGCGCAGAAGCAGTGCCAGCAGCTCGCGCTCGTGCTCTGCGAAGAGCACCCCGTCCCCCACGAGTGCGTACACGAGCGGCTGTGCGCCAAGCTGATCGCGCGTCACTGTGCAGCATCCTTGCTCGCGGTCGAGCGTCACCACAGCAAAGCGGCCACACAGCAGGTCGCAAGCCGCCTCGCCAAGCTCGCGCAGCGCGTTTGCGAAAGCCTCTGGCAGCGCGGGCGTCTGCCGGCTGCCAAAGCGCGCAAGCAGCGCGCCGCGGTCCTCCGGCCTGCCGAGCAGCCAGCAGGCGAAGCGCTCGTCGCAGACCGTCGGCGGGCCGCTCATCGCAAGCTCGCGCTCCCGGTGCAGCGAACCGCCGAGACGGTCGGCCGCCCGCTCAAGCAGCTCGTCGGCCGCCGCGCCCCACGCTCCCACCAGCACGGCCCCTCAGAGCTCCAGCAGCGATCTGTGGCGCGCGCTTGGGCGGTCGGATGCGGCCGTCCGCCGGCGGGCGAGATGCTCTAGCGCGGTCTCCGCCAGCCGCGAGGCGTCGACCCCAGGCTGGACGCGCAGCCGGTGCACGCATCCCGTCGCGGCGAGCGCCACGACGACGTCGAGCTGGCGTCGCATCCGCTCAGGCGTTTGCACGGAGAGGTTGAACGTGCTTGCGAGCAGCTCGAAGGGATCGACCGCGCCGAGCTCTTCCACAGCCGGCTCTCGTTCGGAGCGTTCGAGCAGAAAGAGGCAGCCAAGCGAGGCGGATGTGGTCGCGGCCTGGCCAACGTAGCGATGCTTGCCTTCGAATGTGCCAGCCGCGCGTCCAAGGGCCTCCAGCTTCGCCGCGGAGAGCCGCTCGTGCTCGGCCGCCCGCAGCTGTAGCGCCAGCGAACCGCTGTGGGCGAGCAGCACCCCGCCGCTCAGCAGCTCGAGCGCGACGGCGTCGTCGCTGAGCAGGCACGCGCCGGCGGCAGCCAGCGCCGCCGCCAGCGAGCTCTTGCCGGCGCCGCTAGGGCCGGCGAAGAGGATTGCATCGCCCCCGGTCACGACGCCTGCGGCATGCAGAACCTCGAAGCCTCGCAGCGTCGCCGCCAGCGGTAGCGCCTGGGCGGTGAGAATCCCTGCCCATTGCGGGTTCGCCGGGTCCGGCGCACACAGCAACTCGATGCCGTCTGGGGAGATCAGCACACGGCCGTAGCCTCGCGCCCACAACAGGTAGCCGGCCGGCTCGGCGAAGTCCACCGAGCGGATCAGCGTCTCGCCGAGGCGAAGCTCGCGTGTGCGGACCGGCGCGGAGCGGAGCGACTGCCAGCGTCGCTCCAGCTCCTCCTGGGCCAGCAGGATGACCGAAGGCGATCGGCGCGCGTCAGGCAACGAGACGAGGCCCTCACCCAACCCCGGAATCGAGATACGCGGGTCGATCCGCAGCGAGAGGCCAAACGCGACACACTCGCGCGGCGCTGAGACGCTCTCAGTACTCGGCGACCGTGCCACTGCGTTGACCATGGCGGATCGCGATGCGCAGCAGTATGAAGCCCGCCGGCAGCAGAATCACGACGAAGCCGGCGAGCTTCAGCAGGTCCACGCCTGCCGAGTGCGCAAGCGGAGCGTTCACGAGCAGGTGCCGCAGCAGATCTGCCGCCGGCGTGAACGGCTGGACGTCCGAAGCCCAGCGGATCCACACAGGCAGGACCGAGACCGGGAAGTACAGCCCGCCGACGATCGACAGGCCGGCAATGATGAACTGAGTCGCGCTGGAGATCTGCTTGACCACCATCACGAGCGCGACGAGAACGAAGGCGAACGGCATGAACGCGAGCATGCCGAGCAGCGAGGCCGGCAGCGCGAGCGCGGCAGTACCCGCCAGGGGCAGCCCAAAGAAAATCGTCGCCATCCCCAGCATCAGCGCTCCGGTGATCAGGGCGTTGATCAGCGGGAAGAGCATCGTCCCGACGATCCCGTTCACAGGCCCGTGGGCGCTCACGAGGAAACGCTCGATCGTGCCTGAGACCAGTTCCTGGCGTACGGCGACCGGCATGATGCCAAGCGAGATCGTGAGCACCTGGACGATCGCGAGGCCGACGATCACGAAGCCGAAGTAGCCGCCAGGGGAGTGGATCGTTCTCGCCGTCAGCAGCCTGCTTATGTAGTAGAAGAGCGCGATCGTGAAGAGCGGGCCAAGAATCTGGGAGACCAGCAGCGTGCGGTAGCTCGCGAACAGGATCGCGTCGCGGCGCACGATCGCCCACATCGCGTCGAGCCACAGCCTCACGCGATCCGCTCCCGCTCAGAGCGCTCCCACTCGACGCGCTCGCCGATCGCCGCGGCTGGCTCCCACTCGCGTCGGCCCGCCGAGACGGGCGTCAGGCAGCCGCGCTCCAGTGCGTAGGCGACATCGCAGGCGAGCACGCGATCCTCCCCTCGCGGCGAGCACCACAACACGGTCGCCCCGCGGCTGCACGCCAGCTCGATCTGCTCCGCAAGCAGCTCGTAGCCCTCGTCGTCAAGCGAGTTGCGCGGCTCGTCGAGCAGCAGTACGCACGGCTCGTGCAGGAACGCCATCGCCAGCCGGATGCGCTGGCGCTGGCCCATCGACATGCGATCGACCCGCCGCTCGGCCAGCCCCTGCAGCCCGAAGCGCTCGAGCGCGCACCCAACCAGCTCGCCGCGTCGCTCACGAGAGACGTAGGCCAGTCTCGCCCAGTAGTCGAGCTGCTGACGAACGCGCAGGCGCGCATGCAGGCCGCGATCGCCCGCCGAGAGGAAGCCGATCTGCCGCTGGTAGCGTCCGTGCGGCGAGCTTGGCGTGATCTCACCCATCTGTACGGCGCCACACTGGGGCAGCAGGATGCCGGCTGCCAGGCGCAGCAGCGTCGTCTTGCCCACACCGTTTCGGCCACCGATCCACGTGACCTGTCCCGGGTGCAACGCCAGGCTCACGTCCACGAGCACGGGAGGCTTGCCTCCCTTCCAGCGATGGTGGAGGTGCGTGAGCTCGAGCAGAGCAGTGGAGGGGAGGGGTCGCTCCATCATGCCTCTAACAACGGCTGACTGCGGCGCATACGTTCGTGCAGGTCCTCATGCGACCGGCACCTCACGCAGGCCACCCTCCAAGAGCGCCTCCGCAAGCGCCTCCGGGGAGATATCAAGGTCGGCCGTCAGTCGCCAGATGCCGACGCTCCCCGCCATCTCGCTTGCCAGCTCGAACCGAGCACGCTCGCGCGCGCGTGTGCTCGGAAAGCGCATCAGCGAGCCCAGCAGAGGGGCGAGCGCGCTCTCGATCGGCGTCAGTGACAGTTCTGCGCCGCACTTGCGCTCCAGCACGACCAACGATCTGAGCGGCAGCGGCTCCGGATGGGCGGGGACGGCGACCCAGCTCTCCTCGCCAACCACGCAGATCGACTCCGGCGAGCCACCGGCACTCGCCTCGCTGGCTGCACCCGCTGCTGCGCCAACGGTACCGCGAGCTCTTGCGCCCACGCCTGCCAGCGCCGACAGCCTGGCGCTGGGAATGGTCACGAGCGGCGGCGCGGGGTGCGCCAGTGGCGCGGTGCCCACACCCGATCGCTCCAGCATGACCACGTCGTCAGCCATCAGTGGCAGCCCCGACCGCAGCAGCTCCGAGAGCAGCGTGCTCTTGCCGCCGCCCATGGGAGCGGTGATCGCGATCGCGCCGTCCTCCTGTGGCGTCACGACGGCGGCCGCGTGCAGCGCCTCGTAGCCGTGGATCAGGGCGATCGTGAAGAGCGCCGAGTCAAGCACCAAGCGCCACCACAACGGATCCGACGCGTCGACGGCCGCGCACGCCAACTCGCTCGCATCAGCGCTCAGATGATGGACCGCGCGGGTGCCCGCTCGGAAGGCGCCACGATTGTCAGGGTGGGCGCCGTGGACGAAGCGGTGATCGCCCGCGCGACCGCACTGGACGATGAGCGGGGCGCCGTCGACTGTTCCCTCCCAACCGAGAACATCGAAGCCGGACCAGCGCTCGGCTATCTGTGCGGGCGTCGCCGTCGTGAGGGTCAGGGTCGGCTCATCGCCCAGACTGCGCGCCTCCCATGCCCCAGGGAGGGACATATCGGTCAGCAGACCGAGCCCGAAGGCGCCCGGGCTCCGCCGCCGGCCCCGCTCTTCGCGTCTCAAGTCAGCCCTTCTTATGCTTGTGCCTCTTCTTGTGCCCGCTGCAGATGTGGTAGGTGCGACGCGAGAAGAGCTTGTGTCCGAGCACCGTGGTGGCATGCACCGTGATCGCGAAAGTGCCTTTTCGCAGATGAGTCAGCTTGATCGTGGCGAGGATCTCGTGGCCGCTGCGCCTGGTCGCAACCTTGTGGCCTTTGTAGAGGATCGTGACCGTCTTGAACGGGTCGTACTGCGGATCCCTGAGGCTGATCTTGAAGCGCGCTGCCTTCTTCAGACACAGCTTTGCGCTGGGCAGGCTGAGGCTCTCGACCGATGGAGATGTGCCGTCGCCCTCGGAGTCCGAGCCCCCTGATTTCCCGGATCCGGGAGCCACCGGCAGTGGCGCGACCAACCCGGAGTTGGTACAGCCATAGGTGACGTGGTAGGCCGCGTATTCCGATTCCTGCTTCGGGTCGCCGTTGGCGGCGATCGTCGGCTGCGAGGTCCCTGGGTGGCTGAAGCACACGCGCAGGTAGTGCGAGCCGCCAGAACCTCCCAAGACTCGCCAGGCCGTCGGTCCCAGAGTCCCGTTTTCCTTGCAGTCCGACAGGTACCACTGATGTAGACCCCAGAAGGAGCCGTCTTTCTGTTCGGTCATGTTTGTCCAGATGTGCTGCCCGACCGGATGTGAGCATGAGGCGAACTTCGTTTCGGACACCACTATGCCCTCATACGTCCCGTTCGAGAGGCGCTGCAAGGCGATCTGCCCGCCGTTGAAGGTCCAGACCCCTTCGATTGCGCTTCCCGCTGTGCTTGCTATTGCACCCGCAGCGAAGAGCAACGCGGTCGCCAGAACCCCTAGCAGGAGCGGCAGGCGGCGTCTTGGGCGTAGCAGTCGAATCACGGTCGCACCTCTGATCGCAATGTGATGGAAGAGACCGCTCACTCAACTCTCCACGCCTCCTCGTTCTTTCACGGCACCCGTCCTGCTTCCCAGCCGGGTGCCCTACACGCGGCAGAAGTTCAAATGGGCGCCCGCCGTTAGTTGCCGTGTTGAGCACTGAGATTGATAGGTGCCGGGCAAACGGCGGGCGGACGCTTTCGCGGGCGACCCTGATCGCGGGTGGCGCGCCCGCCAAGGCGATCACAAGCATCCTGCGTGCGCAGGGGATGAAGACGAAGGTGTTCGCGGACATAGGCCAGGTGCCGGATGGCGAGGAGTGCCCTCGGGTCGTCGTCGCCTGGGCGGAGGATCCCTCATCCTCGGCCTCGCTTGCACCCGCGATCGGGCTGGTGACGCAGCGTTTCGAGGGTGCGCAGCTGATCGTGGTGTGCAAGGGCATCGAGCGCTGGGGGATCCGCGCCGCGCTTGTAAGCGGTGCCTGCGGCGTCGTACTCTATGACCAGCTCGATCAAGCGTTCGGCCCGTGTCTGCAAGCGGTACTTTCGGGCCAGACGTGTGTGCCGCGGGCCCACAGTCGCCAAATCGAGCCGCCTGCTCTGTCCACGCGCGAGAAGCAGATCCTCGGCCTGGTGGTCATGGGCTACATGAACAGCGAAATCGCGGCGCAGCTGTTCCTCGCAGAGAGCACAGTCAAGAGCCACCTATCGTCGGCATTCGGCAAGCTGGGCGTGCGCTCGCGCAATGAGGCGGTGCAGCTGATCCTTGACCGCGAGCGAGGACTGGGCATGGGCATTCTCGGGATCGGTGGGGAGCCGCTTGAGATGCTCACCACCACTGGGGCGTCATGAGTCCGAGTGCGACCATGGAGATCCCTCTCACTCTGATGGATCACAACGATCCCGAGCTGTTCGGCAAGCTGATGGCTGCCATGGAGCGGGTGGCGGCAGAGGGAGCCTTCACCGGAGGCACCGCCGTTGAAGACTTCGAGCGGGACTATGCGAGCTGGTGTGAGGCGCCACACGCGATCGGCGTCTCCTCCGGGACCGACGCACTGATATTGGCGTTGCGAGCGCTGGGCGTCGGCCCCGGAGACGAGGTCGTCGTGCCGGCCAACTCATTCATCGCCACCGCCGAGGCCGTCAGCCTGGTCGGCGCCCGCCCGCGCTTCGCCGATGTGGACCGTGATACCCAGTTGGTCACGGCCGAGACACTCACCGCCGCGCTGACGCCGCGTGTGCGATGTCTGATTCCAGTTCACCTGTACGGCCGGACGGTCGACATGACCTCCGTCATGAACCTCGCAAGAAACGATGGGCTGTTCGTAGTGGAGGACACTGCCCAGGCCCACGGAGCCCGCCATCGCGGTCGTCGAGCGGGGACGATCGGGGACGCCGGGACATTCTCCTTTTACCCCGCCAAGAATCTCGGCGCATGGGGCGACGCCGGCGCAGTGGTGACCTCGCGCGAGGATGTGGCCGACCGCGTTCGGCTGCTGCGTTCCCACGGTGAGCGTCCCCGCTACGAGCACCGCATGATCGGCACGACCGGACGCCTGGACGCGATCCAGGCAGCCGTGCTGCGAGTCAAGCTCGCTCGCTTGGAGAGCTGGAATCAGTCGCGGCGGCTCGTCGCCCAACAGCTGCGCGAGGCGATCGGCGAGCAGGGCCCGGTGACAGCGCCGTTGCCGGCGTCGACCGACGGCGACCACGTTTACCACCAGTTCGTGGTGCGCACGCCTGACCGCGATGCGGTCAGGGCGCTGCTGGCAGAGCACGGCGTGGCTACAGGCATCCACTATCCCGTGCCCATCCACCGCTCGGGGGCGTATGCGTCTCTGGCGCAGGAGCGCGACGTCGCTCCCTGCGCGACACGTCTGGCCGGCGAGATTCTCTCGCTGCCGATCTTCCCGTCGATGACCGACGAGCAGATCGAGCACGTGGGCCGAGCAGTGAGAGCCTGCGCGGCCCGAGCCGGCGGCGCGACGATGACAGCCACCTGATGTCTTCACCATGTCGACTCTCGCTTTCAAGGATGAGACGAGCACCTCCGAGCAGCCCCCGTCGTCCATGCGCGTATGTCGCGCGATAGACGTGGCGCTGGCCGCCTTGGGATTGATCGCTGCGATTCCCGTGCTCTTGATCGCCTGCTTGGCGATCCGGATCGAGAGCCGCGGTCCGGCGGTCTTTCGCCAGCGACGGCTCGGCCGCGACAAGCGGCCGTTTACGCTGCACAAGCTCCGCACGATGCGCATGGACGCGGACCCTGAGATCCACCGCCGCTATGTCCAGCAGCTGCTCCGCGGGAAGGAGCAGCCGCACGACGACGGGGACGGCGACTGCCTCTACAAGCTGACGGCCGACGACCGGGTGACGCGAATCGGGCGCTTCTTGCGCAAGACGAGCCTCGACGAGCTGCCCCAGCTCTATGACGTGCTGCGCGGCCACATGTCGCTCGTCGGTCCCCGCCCAGTGATCGCCTATGAGGTCGAGCTCTACCCGGATGGCTACGACCGCCGATTCGCCGTCAAGCCCGGCCTCACCGGCCTATGGCAGGTGAGCGGCCGCAACGAACGCACCTACCACGAGATGGTGGCGCTCGACATCGAGTGGGTCGACCGCCGCTCGCTGGCGCTCTACCTCTCAATCGTCACCCGCACCCCCTTCGTCCTACTGCGTCGTCGCGGCGTCGCCTGACCGATTCGAAACGTAGGACCGAAGTGCCGATTTCGGACGATCTGCACCCGCCTGAGCAAGCCCAGAGAGGGCTTGATCGTTTGTGGCTTGAGTCTGCAACGCATCCGATCCATGTGCATCTGGGAGCGAAAGGCAAGATGATCACCACGCCAATTGGCATCGCGATGGTGGGCTACGGATATTGGGGCCCAAACGTCGTGCGAAACATCGTCGAGCAGCCCGAGCTTCGTCTGATGGGCCTCTGCGAGCCCGACCCGGCCCGCGCCGAGGCTTTCTCCAAGCGCTATCCAGGCGTCACAGTGGAGCCACATCTCGACTATCTGCTGCTCGACCCCCGCGTCCATGCGGTGGCTCTCGCCACGCCGCCTCACACCCACCATGCGCTGGCCCGCCGCGCCTTGGAAGCGGGCAAGCACGTGATGGTGGAGAAGCCGTTGGCGACCACCGCCGCCGACGCCGAAGACCTGATCGAGCTGGCCGCCGCGGCCGAGCGGGTGCTGATGCCCGGCCATACCTTCGTCTACAGCCCGCCGGTGAACAAGGTGCGCGAGCTGATCAAGCACGGAGCCCTCGGCGACGTGTACTTCGTCACGTCCTCGCGCATGAACCTCGGCCTGTACCAGCGCAACGGGGTGATAAGCGACCTCGCGCCCCATGATCTGTCAATCCTCCTCTACTGGCTGGACCGACCGGTCACGCAGGTCACGGCGGCCGCCCAGAGCGTCTTTCAGGACGGCATACCGGAGACCGCTTTCCTCACAGTGACCTTCGAGGGAGGGGCGACGGCCAACGTGCAGATCTCTTGGCTTGCGCCGCGCAAGATGCGTCAGATGGTGGTCGTGGGATCCAAGCAGATGGTCCAGTACGACGACACCTCATCCGACGAAGCTGTGCGCATCTACGACCGAGGGCTCGACGTCTCGCTCGCCGAGACGCCGGCCACGTTCGGCGAGTACAGGCTCACCTACCGCACCGGGGACATCGTCGTGCCGCGCGTGGAGGCGGCCGAGCCTTTGGGGCTGGAGCTGGCTGACTTCGCCAACGCCATCCGAACCGGTGGGGAGCCTCGCTCCAACGGGGCATTGGGATTGGAAGTCGTGCGCGCTCTGGAGGCGGCGCATCGCTCGATGGAGCAGTCGGGGGCGCCAATCGACCTGGGCGGCGCCGATTACGAGGATCGCATCTCGGGCGTCCGGCGCCCGCGGGTCGGCGACGTGCAGCTCGCGTCCAACTAAGGAGGGTTTGCAGATGGCCAGAGTTCTCATAACGGGCGCCGCAGGCTTCATCGGCTCGCATCTGACGCAGAGGTGCCTGGAACAGGGCCACAGCGTCCTGGGAGTCGACTGCTTCACCTCCTATTACGCGGAGGAGCTGAAGCGCGAGAATCTCGCCCAGATCGAGGACGTTGCCCGCTGGGAGTTCGTCGAGGACGACTTGGCGAGCATGGATCTCACCTCGCTGCTCGAGGATGTGCAGGTCGTCTTTCACCTCGCCGCGCAACCCGGCGTCAGGGCAAGCTGGGGCCAGACGTTCGAGGCCTACGTCACGAGCAACGTGACCGCCTTGCAGCGCCTGCTCGAGGCCGCCACCACGACAGGGGTGGACCGCTTCGTGTTTGCGTCCTCCTCCTCGGTCTACGGCGACGCCGCGCAGCTTCCCACCGCTGAGGACACCCCCCTGCAGCCTATCTCGCCTTACGGAGCCACCAAGGCACTGGGGGAGCACCTGTGCCGCCTCTACCATCGCAACTACGCGCTTGCGACCGTGATGCTGCGCTACTTCACCGTCTACGGCCCCAGGCAGCGACCGGACATGGCTTTCAACAAGCTGATCCGCGCGGCCTTGGAGAACGACGAGATCGTCATCTACGGCGACGGCGGCCAGACGCGGGATTTCACCTTCGTCGCCGACGCCGTCCAGGGAACGATCGACGCGGCGCTGCACGGCCGGCCCGGCTCTGTATACAACCTCGGCGGCGGCTCGAGGACCTCGATGAACGAGGTCTTGGACATGATCGCCGAGATGACGGGCGAGCAGCTGAACGTTCGCCGCGTTGCCGCCCAGGCCGGCGACGCGCGCGACACGGCAGCCGACACTGGGCGGGCGCGCGAGCAGCTCGGCTTCGCCCCGTCGCGATCTCTGCGTGAAGGGCTCGCCGAGCAGGTGGCCTGGCACCGGGGCAGAGACCCCTTGGCGATTCTGGCGCCTGCGCTGGCCTCGCAGGGATTGTGAGCGGGATGAGCGTCAATGCCCTCGACGCCCAGCTCGGCGCGCCCGATGCTGTTGACGTCGGCGCGCCCGAGGCGTCCGCGGCGCTGCGGACTGGCGCCTCCGGACCGGGTCCGGGCGAGGATGTGGTCAAGTTGCAGATGCGAGGCTTGGTCGACGTGATCGAGCGTCAGCCCAGCGCACAGGTGCTGGTGGTGACCAACATGTGGCCCGACGAGGAACGTTCGGTGTACGGCATCTTCGTCAAGCGCCAGGTCGACTCGATGCGCGCCCGTGGGATTCGCTGCGACGTCGTCTACATACGCGGCCACCTTTCCAGCCGCGCCTATCCGATCGCCGTCCTGCGCTTCCTGGCGGCGTCGTTGGCCTGGCGCCGCCGCTACCGTCTGGTCCACGTCCACGCGGGCGAGACCGCGCTTGCCGCCCGCTTCTTCGTCGGCCCGCCGATGATCGTCTCCTACTGCGGCGACGATGTGCTCGGCGACCCCGACGACGCCGGGGCAATCACGCGCTCCAGCCGGATTCGCGCAGCCGTGATCCGGTCGCACGCCGCCCTCTTCCGGGGCACGATCACGAAGTCCGCCGAGATGCACCGGCGCCTGCCGCGCTGGGTCAGGCGCACGAACACGGTCCTGCCCAACGGCGTGGACGACGCGGCCTTCGTCCCGCACGATCGCGCCCGCGCGCGCGAGCTGCTCGGCTGGGATCAGGATGAGCGAGTGGCTTTGTTCGCGGCGACCAAGCCCGACATCCCGCGCAAGCGCCGCCGCCTCGCCGAAGCCGCCTGCGCGGCGGCATCCCGGCGAGTCGGCCCCGTCAGGCTCCACGTCGCCGGCCTGGTGCCCCCCGACGAGATGCCGCTGCTGATGAGCGCCGCCGACTGCCTGCTGCACACGTCCTCGCTCGAGGGCTCGCCCAATGTGATCAAGGAGGCCTTGATGTGCAACCTGCCCGTCGTCGCGACACCCTCGGGCGACATCCCGGACCTGCTCGATGGGGTGAGCCCGTCCTACCAGTGCGAGGCCGACGCCGAGAAGCTCGGTGACGCCCTGGTCGACCTCCTGCGCTCGCCGGTACGCTCGAACGGACGCGAGCGCATCGCAGCCGATCTGTCGTCGAGCGTGATAGCCACCCGGCTGTTGGCCCTGTACCGAGACCACGCAAAGCTCGACCCCACCGCACAAGGCTGACATGGACCTCTCCATAATCACTACGTACCGGTGCAACTCGCGCTGCTCGATGTGCAACATCTGGAAGCACCCAACCCATCCCGACTACGAGATCGGCCTCGACACCCTCGCCAAGCTGCCCGCCGGCTTCGACCACATCAACATCACCGGCGGCGAGCCCACACTGCGCAAAGACCTGCTTGACATCTGCGACGTGCTGCATCCGAAGGCAGCCAAGCTCGAGATCAGCACCAACGGCCTGCGCGGCCACGTGCTGGAGAAGATCGTCAGGAAGTACCCAGACATCAAGATCCGCATCAGCGTCGAGGGCTTCGACGCGACCAACGACGAGATACGCGGAGAGAAGGACGGCTTCAAGAGGAAGCTCGAAGCCATGGAGCTCCTGGTCGCAGCTGGAGGCACCGATCTCGGCTTTGCCACCACCTTCCAGGACGAGAACATCGACGAGGTCGTGTCCCTGTACCAGCTCGCCGAGGGGATGAAAGTGGAGTTCGCGACCTCGGCGCTCCACAATGCCTTCCAGTTCCACAAGAACGACAACTCAATATACGACCGTCTACGGGTGGCAAGGCGAGTCGAGGTGCTCGTCACCGACATGTTGAGGTCCCCCAGTGTGAAGACCTGGTTCAGGGCCTACATGAACCTCGGGTTGATAGCCAAGATCCTCGGTCAAGATCGTCTACACCCCTGCACTCAGGGTACCGACAATGTGTTCATAGACCCTTGGGCCGACGTGTACGCCTGCAATGTGCGCAACGACCTGCTGATGGGCAACCTACGGCTTCAGAGCTGGCAGGACATCTACGACGGCGCGCAGGCCAAGAAGGTTCGCGCCGAGGTCGCCTGCTGTCCGCAGAACTGCTGGATGGTCTCCTCGGCCAAGACCGCGATCCGCAACAAGCACATCGCCCGGCTGCCGAAGCTGGCAGTCCTGCGCTGGGTGGCATGGAACAAGCTGCTGGTCACCTTTGGCCGTCCGATCAAGTTCGATCGCTACATCGACTATTCCAACGTGCGTGACGACAAACGCGTGGTCAGGCGCAGGTCCTATCTGACTGAGCCCTACAAGAAGCAGCTGCAGCCGTCGCAAAGCCGAAGGTATGCCCAAGTTGGCGAGTTCTTCAATCGATAGTCCCGAGGGCAGGCCTCGCCGGCGTCGGATAGCGATCCTCGGCATCAAGCGCCTACCCGCCTCGGCCGGCGCCGACCGAGTGGTCGAACATCTCTTGGACAACCTTTCCCCGGAGAACCACTACACGGTCTATCTGCTGCGCGACGTGCACCCCAAGCTGCGGTGCACGGATGACCGGCACTACGTCTACATCCCAGCGCTCAAAGGCAAGCACCTGCAGGCGACGTCTTATTTCCTGCTGTGCTGCGTCCACTATTTCCTCGAGGGGCGTTACGACGTCGCGCATGTCCACAACTCCGACTTCGGCCTCTTCTGCCCGCTGCTCAGACTCAGGCGGGGCGTATATGTGATCGGCACCTTCCACGGCGATCCCGCCAAGCGCGACAAGTGGGGCCGCCTGGCCAAGCTGGCCCTCAGGGTCTCTGAGGCGATGTTCGTGCACTTTTGCGACGCACTTACGTCGGTCTCGGTGGAGACGCAGGTGCCGAAGCGGCCCGTCCAGCACATACCGAACGGCATCGAGGCGCGGCTCGCAGTCGAAGAGGACGGCGGCGAGGCTTTGCCGTTGGATGAGCTGGGCTTGCAAGGTCGAGAGTTCCTCATGTTCGCCTGCGGACGCTTGGACCGGACCAAGGGCCTTCACCATCTGCTCGCCGCATATCGCGAGATGCCCCGTAGGGAGCTTCTGCTCGTGGTTGGCGACTTCTCACACGACGCCAAGTACTCGAAGAGCATTCTCGCCGCCGCGGCCGAAGACGAGCGCGTGGTCCTCTATCAGCGTCTGCTCGACAAGCAGGCCCTGCTGAGCGTCCTGCGGCAATGCAAGGTCTTTGTGTTCCCCTCGGAGGTCGAGGGCATGTCGATGATGCTGCTCGAGGCGATCGCCGCCGGCGCGACAGTCATCTGCTCGGACATCCCGGCAAACTTGGCCGTCGTCGAGGAAGGCTATCCCTACAGCTTCCGCTCGGGCGATCGTGCCGCCCTGCGCGTCGCCCTGCAAGCCGCGCTCGACAGAGCCGACGGCGCGCACGACCCGCAACTCCTCCGCGAGCGAGTCGCCTCGAAGTTTCGTTGGGAGGAGATCGCGCTCACCTACGAGAAGATATATGAAGGCGCGTCGCTTGCCGCTTAGGGAAGCCCACGCGGGATGAGTGAGCGGCCGGCCCCTGGCGTCCTCTTTGTAGGTGGCTTCTCACGCAGCGGATCCACGCTGCTTGCCTATCTGCTCGGCGCAGTCGAGCAGCTCTGCCCGGTCGGCGAGCTGCGCGAACTGTGGACCAAGGGACTCCTCCACGACAATCTCTGCAGCTGCGGCGAGCGGTTCTCCCGCTGCTCGTTCTGGACTGCGGTGGGCGAGCGGGCGTTCGGAGGCTGGGAGCAAATCGACCTCCAGGAGATGGTCGCCACAAGCGACGCATTGGCAACCGACACGCGGCTCGTGCCAAGGCTCTTGGCGGGATGGGAGTCCGGACGGCTGAGCCGATTTCGCGACCACACCACGCGCGTATATCAGGCGATTTGCGAGATGAGCGGCTGCTCTGTGGTCGTGGACTCGAGCAAGGTCGCACCCTATGCACTGCTGATGGCCTCCGACGAGCGGATCGACCTGCGCACCATCCAGCTGGTCCGCGATAGCCGGGCCGTGGCCTTCTCCTGGGCCAAGCGCGGCGTCGTCAAGCTGGACGTCGAGGACGGGCTGACCACAATGGACACCTACAGAACCGGCGCGACCGCCCTGCGTTGGAGCTATCACAACGCGCTGTTCTCGCTCTTTGGCATACGGCGGATCCCGCTGGCGAGGATGCACTACGAGCGGCTCGTCGCCGCGCCGGCCCAGGAGATCGACCGGGCGCTGGGCGAGCTGGGCCTGCCCGCCGGCGAGTCGGCGCGCAGCGCCTGGGCATCGGGCAACGTCTCGCTTGGCTACGGTCACACCATCGGCGGCAACCCGATGCGCTTTCGCGGCGCCCAGCAGCCGGTCCGGCTCGACGACGAATGGTCTCACGCCATGCCAGCCCGCGTGCGGCGGCAGGTAACAATCATCAGCTGGCCGCTGTTGGCCCGCTACGGCTACCTGTTCACGCCGAGTCCGTCTCGGCGCCCGTGACGGCGCTCGCGGGCGCGTTATACCGCCATCCGCGCCAGCGAGCGACGAGCGCAGGCAGCAGGATCGAGGCCTCCTGGACCTCACTGTGGGCCAGCATCCGACGTGAGAGGAAGTGCAGCAGCCAGTAGGCGCCGGCGAGCACACAAGCCAGGTACCAGGGACCGAGCCAGGCGGTCAGCGGCGAGAGCGCAACCGAGAGACCCAGGACGCCGACACTCACTGCGCACAGCCGGCGCGATTGGCCATACGCCTGCAATAGGCCCGAGTTCAAGCCGAAGAAAAGCTCGGCGGGCGCGGCAAGCAGGATGATCAAGAGCAATGGTTCGGCGCCCGTATAGGAGCTCATACCAACGTGGACGAACATGAAGCGCAGCGCGTGGGTCACCCAGAGCAGCCCGTCGATCGCCAAGAAAGCCACGGAGATCATGGCAAGGTCAACGTTGCCGGGCACCGTTATGCGGGCGCCGCGCTGGCGTTCGACCGACGCGACCGGCAGCAGCGCGATCAGGAACGACGAGCGCAGGCGCTGCGGAATCGTGTAGACAAGCAACGCGAGGTCGAACACGGCTACCTCGCGATAGGAGGAGCGAGCGAGCGCTATCCGAGGGACGATGGTTAGCATCAGCACGGCCAGATTGGCCAAGGCCAGCCACACCGAGAAGCTGAGGATGCGCCTTGGGGTGGCCTCGGGATCGAGCTCGTCATCGATCTGGTTTGCGCGGCGTAGGGCAAGCCGGCGGTAGAGCAAGCCGGCGCCGTATGCGCCGAAGTTGCCGATGTAGAAACTG
The DNA here is from genome assembly GCA_963790265.1 of uncultured Actinomycetota bacterium. Lineage (GTDB taxonomy): Bacteria > Actinomycetota > Thermoleophilia > Solirubrobacterales > Solirubrobacteraceae > Palsa-744. The sequence continues at coordinate 146,956 of CAWBNT010000001.1, read as the reverse complement.
GCCAGCACCCAGCCGACGTTGAGCTTGGCGCCAAGGGCCATCATGGCCAGAAGCGCCACCACCTGCAACACGATGTTGGCGGGCTGAATCACGGCCGCCCGCCAGATCAAGCCCTTACCCCGGATGAATCCGCTGTATAGGACCGCCCAGATCATCGGCGGGACGCCGATTGCCGCCACCAGCGAGTCCAGCGACGAGCGGGTAACCACATAGGTTGCGCCGGTCATCACGATCGTCGCCAAGGCGCATGGTCCGATCGTGGCGATCGAGGCGGCGCGCAGCAAGCCCACATCTCGGGCATGGCCATTGGTCCGAGCGGCAAGGCGCGAGATGGTCGCCGGGATGCCGTAGACCCCGATCACCGTCACGCCGTTGAAGATGCTGAGAAGCAGCGCGACACGGCCGTAGGCGTTCACCGACAAGGCGTCGATCGACAGGTACCGATATCCGAATTGGAAGACAACGAGCGAGCAGGCGCTGGCGAAAAAGATGAGCGAGTCGCGACTGACCGATCGCCACATGGTCAGCCGGCCTGCGCAGCCGCAGGCAATCTGGTCCTCGGGCCTCGCGCGTTCGAAGGCCCGGGCTGGGCGGTCTCAGTGGTTTCGGCAACCCAGCGGCGGGGACCCGCTATGCGCAAGGTCGCCCCGATGAACAACATGAAGTACCAGTCGCTACCGGTGGAGACTTGGGTGTTATGGAACAGACTGTCGACGGTGAAGGCAATCGTCGTCGCAAACGCCACCGCCGCGACCCGGCCAGTGGCCGTAAAGCGCCGTCTGCGGGCCGCCCGCAGAAACCATACGCTCAACGCCACGAGTCCAGACGTGTACACGATCAGTCCGACTATGCCGGTCTCGATGACGAGCCACAGGAACAGGTCGTGGGGCGGGAATTCTCGATATTTAAGGGACTGCGGTATATAGACCTGCGTGTAGGAGGTGTGGGCGCCGCTGCCGATCAAGATTGTGCCAACGCTGCCCGAATCGAACGTCTTCAGCTCATTCGACCAGATTGCGCCGCGTCCGTTCAGGAGGTTGCTTTCGCTCGACGGGCTGGAATCGCCTTCTATCCGGGAGACGAGGGTGCCACCACCAACCGCTTGCACTACTGCGAAAGCCACCACGACCAAGGCCAATACGATCCGGATCCGAGTGGCCAAGGCGCTGACCGACCTTATCTGCCACAGCAGTGCCCAGATTGCAAGCATCACCACGAGCGCCAGGATGTCGGCACGGGTGAAGGTGACGACGATCCCCAAGGCCAGGATCGCGAAGGTGGCCAGATCGTCGAGCGCCCTGCACCCCTCGCGGCGCAGGGTGTAGCGCAAGAGCACAAAGCCGGCCGCGACGAGCAGGAAATCAGCCGTGCCGTTGGCCCCGCCGGCCACGCTCGTCGCCCTGTACACGCCTTGAGCGGAGGAAGAGGACGTCAGGCCAAGGCTCGACCCGCTGGCGAATTGGACCAGCGCAATCGCCGCCACGAAGACCCCCGCGACACTGACTGCGCGCGCGAGTGCGAGCAGGCGCGCTTGGCTGTCGATCACGTAGTAGCCCATGAGCGCGAGCACGAGGCCGCCGACGAGCTTGACCAAGTCCGAGAGCCCGGCAGAGCGCAGGGGGGTGATTGCCTCCGCCATCATGTACAGGAGCCCAAACGTCACGAACGCCCTGAGCGGGAACGGCAGAGGACCGGTGCGGCGACCGTGCAACCGCATGACCGTGATGCCAAAGCCCAGGATCACCGTTATGCCGATCAGCTGGCTGATGGACGCGCCTGCACCGCCGATGCTTTCGCCTTCCCCATTGCTCAAGAGCACATGCGCGGCACCCCAGAAGCCGACGAAGCCGAGCAGCGCCCAGCGCGGCCGCAGCACACACAAAGCCAGCACCTCGACGCCGATCACCGCCCCGATGGCGATCTCGGCCACCCCCCGCGAGAACACGATGTAGGCGACCGCGACGTCAAGCGTGGCCAACGCGGCCAGGACGGCGCTCCAGCGCCACTCAGCGAGCCGGCCGCTCGCCAGCCCGCCCAGGCGACGGCTCAGCAACACGCCATTGGCGCTCATGCCCGATCAACGGGGGGCAGCCAGAAGTTCTTGTGTGGCCGAATCGGGCTGCGAAAGTTTTTTAGCGTGGACGCGGTTGTGTTGGGGAGGACGCGCCGCAAAGCGGAGGACACCAGATATGCAGCAAGCCCCTGACACGCTCAACCTTGAACAGGTCCTTGACATCCTCCGCCGTCGCGCGCCGGTGATCGGCCTTTGCGTGCTCCTCATCGGGGCGGTGGCGTTCGGGATAGCCACGCGGGAGGCCAAGAAGTACACCGCTACTGCGTCGCTGGCCTTTGAAAGCAGCTCACTCAACCAGCAGATCGTCGGGCTGTCGTCCAATGTCAGCAGCACCGCCGGCCTTCTGGCTCAACATGCCAACCAGCTGGAACTCGTGCGCAGAGGCGACATGGCGCAAAAGACCGCACAAGCCTTGGGACACGGCTCGACGCCGGAAAAGGTCGCAAGCAGCCTCAGCATCGACCAGCAGGGAGAATCAGGGGTCATCAATATCTCGGCGACTGCCGCCTCGCCGGCGATGGCAGCCGCGACCGCCAATACCTATGTGCAACAGTTCGTCAGCGAGCAGAAAAGCGCCAACCGCACCTATCTGCGATCGGCACTTGCCTTGGTCGAAAAGCAGCTCAAGGTCCTGACCCGGGCCCAGAGGATCGGCCAAGACGGGCTCGAGTTGCAGAACCGCGCCCAGACCCTCCGTCTGCTCGCCGAACTCGGCTATGGCGATGTCAAGGTTGCCCAAGAAGCCTTCCCGCCAGGCTCGCCATCCTCGCCGAACGTATCGCGCAATACGGTCCTCGGGCTGATCCTGGGTCTCCTGCTCGGGCTCGGGCTCGCGTTCCTGCTCGAGCACTTCGACCGGCGCCTGAGGAGCTCCGCAGAGCTCGAAGATATCTATCGGCGGCCGCTGCTTGGCGTCGTGCCTCACAGTCGAGCCTTGTCCTCGAAGCGAGGCCGTGGTGCAGCACTGCCCTTGCCCGAGGCCGAGGCGCTTGCACTGATCAGCGCCCAGCTCCGCGTACTGGACGTCGACCACCGCCTGCACACGGTCCTCATCACCTCACCCGATCCAAGCGATGGCAAGACGACGGTGGCGCGCCGCCTCGCCGAGGCGACCGCGAGGCTAGGTGCCAGAGTGCTTCTGCTCGAGGCGGACTTGCGACACCCCAGCCTCGCTCGTCAGCTTGCGGTCGCGGCCGATACGGGGATCGCCGACGTGCTGCGCGGTGCAGTATCGATCGATGAGGCTACGCACACAATCGAGGCGACCGGCGCGTCCCACAACGGCACAAGTGGGATCGGCCTCTCTGATGACGGCGCGGCGGATCGTGCCTTCGACGTGCTCCTCGCCGGCACAACCACGATCGTGGATCCCGCTGGCCTGCTGGCGGGCGACGCTCTGGAGAGGCTGCTGCAGCAGACCAGGCGCGTGTACGACCTCGTCGTGATCGACGCGCCGCCGCCGATCTCCGTCTCAGACGTGTTCCCACTTCTGCGTAAGGTGGACGGTGTTGTGATTGTCGGCCGGATTGGGCATAGCCAGCGCGATTCTGCCGAGCGGCTTCACCAGGTGCTCGAGATCAGCGGTGCGCCCGTGCTCGGGATTGTGGCCAACGGCGTCAAGGCCCGCGGCCGCCGTCTGTATGGCCGCCCGAGGAGCGGCGGCCCAAGGCTCCCAAGCAGCGTGCTGGCAGCCGACAACGCGAACTACTCGACGCCGGAGTCGTTGCAGCCGGCCGCCAAGCTCTGAGCCGCAAGGCAACGCCCCTTCGGACCCGGATCAGCGCCTGATGGGCCGCGGCAGGCGTTCGCGCGGCGCGAACGCCAAGCGAACACCTGTGAGCCCGAACCGGCCGAGCATGCCGACCGCGCGGCCCAAAGCAGACCTGGCCCGTCGCTTCGGCGAGCGGCGATCCAGCTCTTCCAGTAGCTCGCGCGGCAGCAGCAGCTGACGCTTGACGAACGCGCCAAAGCCCCCGGGGGGCGACAGTAGGCCGTCAAGCAGGCCGATATCCGCGTACAGCTGCGCTTGGCTGATGCGTCTTGGGTTGGGATTGGCTAGCCGCACCGCGATCCTGTTGCGCACACCGAGCTCATCGGCATAGCCAAGGAGCGCTCGGGCCGGCAGGCCGACGACCTTCTCGGCCACCTTGACGGCGGCGACAATCGCCCGCCCCAGCTCCGGGTATTCCGTGAGCCGCTCATGTAGCCCCTCCGGGGGGAGCTCCAAGCCGAAGGCGTCCCACCAGGCGCTGATATCGGCGGCCAAGCGCAGGTCGATGAACCCGTCTCGAGCGTAGAACAGCAACAGAGCGATCAGCTCATCGACCGGCACCAGGCGCCAGGCGCCAGGCGCCAGGCGCCAGGCGCCAGGCGCCAGGCCGGAGGGTGCCAACAGCCGCTCGCACGCAAACCTGCCCTCGTAGTAGTGAATCCTCCAGTGAAGCTCGATGGGCGGAAGCTTTTGCTCCTCGTGTACCAGCAGGAAGTGCAGCTTTGGCAAGCCAGAGCGATCTACGTAGTCGCCTGGCGGCGCGTAGCCCAAGCCGCGAATGACCCTCACCGCCGCGTCGAGCCTGTCGGGAGCCACCAGCAGATCGACATCAGAAGACTGGCGTCGACCTGGATCTCCATATACCGCCTCGGCGAATGTCGGGCCCTTCAGCGGAGTGCAGCCGATGCCCGCAGCAGCAAGCGCCTCGATCGATCGCATCGAGACCAGCTGCAAGAAGGTCGCATGCCTGCGGTTAGCCTCGACCGCCTCACGCGTCGCCGCTCTGAAGTCGTCGGGCAGCACGCTGAGCGCCAACGCTTCGATGCGGGGGCCGAGCGTCGGCAGCAGCCGGCGCCAGCTCAATGTCTTGGCGAGATGGGTCCAGTCGACTTCGCCCATCAACCGCTGCGCGTGCCCACGAGCGACATCACGGCGGGTGGCGATGCCGGAGCTCAGCAGGATGAGCTCACGTTCGGCGCGGGAGGAGGTTGCTCGGCTCACCGCCGGACATGGGTCGGCCGGCGACGTCGGTGACCTCGCTGGTGATGGCGTCCACGCGATGGATGACGAGATTTTCTGCCACGCACGCCCTCCAGCTTCATCTTGAGTAGTTCGAGGTGTGTCCAGGGGAAGGCTGCGATCAGCTGTTCGGGGGTCTCGCCTTCGAAGTACCCGCCCGGAGCGGTGTAGGGATTCGTGCCGGTCGGCGTTGGATCCTGACCATAGAACGCGACATTCACGCCCTTCGCACCGACATAGATCCCATAACGCTGCGCCGCTTCAGCGATCATCATCGTCAACCGCGGCAGTTTCAAAGACGCGAGATTCAGCTTGGGATCAAGCCTCAAATGAGCGCCCTCAGGCAAAGCATAAGGTTCAGTCGAGGTCCCATCGTCCTGCTGAGCAGGCAACGAATACGCGCCGGCCCGCACTTTGGGAATCGCCATCAGCAACGCGTGGTTGATCACACCCTTTTCGAGATCTTCCAATGTGATCAAACCACCAACCAGCGACAGCGAAGACGCCCACCCCGCCCAATGACGAGTCGCCCCAGGCCACGCTTCCGGACCGTATACCCCAAGACTGGACGACACATCTTCCATCGCCCCACCCCATGTCGCATACCACCCTTCCGCGCCCTTCGCCAACCGCCAGAATTCCCAGATCTTGTTCGCGCTCGGCTGCCACACCACCAGATGTTTGTCTCCCCCCACCGCAGGCTGAGCGCCCACCGGCAGCGGAACGGCGCTCCACGCCTCACGCAACGCCGCCGCTGACGGACCCAACGACGCGCTTTCACGAAGCCTCACCCTAACGGTAGGCTCGCCAGCGGGCACCGTATACACCGGAATGCTGTAACTAGACGTCTCAATCGTCGTCTTGGGCCTACCCCCCGTCTTCAACCCATAAGCTATTTCCGCATCAAAAGCACGCACAACCTGCGCCGAACTCGGATCCACCGCCGCATTCACCGACACCAGCTCATTCCAAAAACTCATCGGAGAAAAAAAGCGGAAAGGGCCATCGGAGGAAGCCCCGCCGCTTATAGGAGCCGTAGCTCTACTGTCTGTCAGGCGCGCCTTCGACGAAGCGCTGGCACCACAGCCCGTTACGGCACATGTGGCCGTGAGCATCGCCAAGAGGACCGATCGACGAACGAAGAGTGACACGGTTCAGCCGCCCATATTAGTCGATTGCCGCTCCTGACCCAAGCCGCCTCGACCATGTCGATCGCAATCCCTGGCAGGTTGGATGAGGCCATAGGCCCGGCTGGGCACGCCACCGTGGTGCGAGCCGCGCGCGGCGCCGTACGCCGGCCCCGGCGGCTTCCGAGACAGCGGACGCGAAGCGTTGAGTGGAGCGCGCGATGGAGGTCGAGCGGACCGACCACTTGGGGTTTGCCCCTCACCAGGAGCCGCCCGGACGCACGAGCAGCAAGAGCGCTCCGAAGACGCTCCCGACTGAGCATGGGCCGGCGCAGATCGACGCGCCGAGGGATCGCCATGGCACTTCGGGCCATGGATCGTCCGCACTGTCCGCGCGAGATACTGAAGCGCACCTCCAGGAGATCTACGGCGTGAGGTCGGCCGCAACCCGGTCAGCAGGGTCACCGACGCGTTCATGCAAGACGCCCGGGCGTGGCAGACCTGCCCGCCGGATGACGTCTACCCAGTCATGTTCCTCAACACACCGGCGCCGAAGATCCGCGATGGCACCATGGCAGTGGCGACCGGAATGGATTGAGCCGCGCCGAAGTGCTGGGCATTTGGTTCCGGCATCGACCCCCGTCTACACAGTTAGACGAACACACCTTTGCCTTGCGAGAGCTATGGTTCGTCGTGCAATTCCATCTTGAGTAGTTCGAGGTGTGTCCAGGGGAAGGCTGCGATCAGCTGTTCGGGGGTCTCGCCTTCGAAGTACCCGCCCGGAGCGGTGTAGGGATTCGTGCCGGTCGGCGTTGGATCCTGACCATAGAACGCGACATTCACGCCCTTCGCACCGACATAGATCCCATAACGCTGCGCCGCTTCAGCGATCATCATCGTCAACCGCGGCAGTTTCAAAGACGCGAGATTCAGCTTGGGATCAAGCCTCAAATGAGCGCCCTCAGGCAAAGCATAAGGTTCAGTCGAGGTCCCATCGTCCTGCTGAGCAGGCAACGAATACGCGCCGGCCCGCACTTTGGGAATCGCCATCAGCAACGCGTGGTTGATCACACCCTTTTCGAGATCTTCCAATGTGATCAAACCACCAACCAGCGACAGCGAAGACGCCCACCCCGCCCAATGACGAGTCGCCCCAGGCCACGCTTCCGGACCGTATACCCCAAGACTGGACGACACATCTTCCATCGCCCCACCCCATGTCGCATACCACCCTTCCGCGCCCTTCGCCAACCGCCAGAATTCCCAGATCTTGTTCGCGCTCGGCTGCCACACCACCAGATGTTTGTCTCCCCCCACCGCAGGCTGAGCGCCCACCGGCAGCGGAACGGCGCTCCACGCCTCACGCAACGCCGCCGCTGACGGACCCAACGACGCGCTTTCACGAAGCCTCACCCTAACGGTAGGCTCGCCAGCGGGCACCGTATACACCGGAATGCTGTAACTAGACGTCTCAATCGTCGTCTTGGGCCTACCCCCCGTCTTCAACCCATAAGCTATTTCCGCATCAAAAGCACGCACAACCTGCGCCGAACTCGGATCCACCGCCGCATTCACCGACACCAGCTCATTCCAAAAACTCATCGGAGAAAAAAAGCGGAACTGTGTCGATTCCGTCGCCGCGGACATCGTGCTCGACGTCGAGGTGGTTGAGCTCGTGGTCAATGTCGGCGTCGATGCCCTCGCGGCGGTGGGCGTCGTCTGCCCGGACGTCGAAGTCGGCCGACTGGTCGTCGCGGTCGAGACGGAGGTGGATGTCAATCCCCGCCATGTGCTCGTCATAGTCCGCTGCCGTGCCGGCCTGCGCCTGTGCGCAGCGCAGTGCTCGGCCTTGTGGTGCTTTCTGGAACGCGCCGCGATGCGGCATTTGTGCTGCTTGCCGGAACGTCCGCCATTTGCCTCATGTCTGGCCGCCCGCCCGCTCGCCGCGGCCAGCGCCGGGATGGTAGGCGCAGCCGCTGAGAGCGTGAGCAACGCGATGCAGGCTAGCCAGAGCGCGCAAAGCCGTATCACCCCGATGCGACCTCGGTGAGACAATGAGGACCCCTTCTGTGTGGACCCGCAGCTTTGGCCGCGGGGAAGCTGATCTAGCAAGTTACACGATGCTTGTCGGATGGAGGCGCGGCCTCTTCGCGCGTCATCCACTTTCGTTGGACGCATGGACGCACGACACCTGGACGTTCGATAGACAGGCACCGTGGATCAGGCCACACTGTGGAGCTCGGCTGCCCCTTAGGCTCATGCCTTCAAGGAACCCTCGGCGCTCTACCCCGCCGTGACCCGGCTGCGCTCATCCTCGACAACGTTAGCCCCGCCGGGCAAGCAGATGCACAAATGGCGGCATCGCCCAGATGAATGGCTGAAATTCTGGTTCCCTGCGACCACCCAGTTGCGGTCGCTAGCCCCCGACCTGTGAAGGCTCCTCCGTCTTCACAGCGCCTGGCCCCGAGAGCTCAAAGGCCCGATGCAGCGCCCTCACCGCCTGGGGCACCCTCTCTCGCGATATCACGCAGGAGATCTTGATCGGCGAGGTGGAGATCATCTGAATGTTGATGTGCTCCTCAGCGAGCACCCTGAACACCTTCGCGGCGACGCCAGGATGCGAGCGCATGCCCGCTCCCACGATCGAGACCTTGCCCATCTCAGCGCCCTGCTGTAGCTCGGTGAAGGCGTCTCCAAGCAGAGGCGTAAGCGCTTCGCGGGCGACGCGCAGGTCTTCGTCTGGGACCGTGAAGGAGATCTCCGCCCGCCCGCCAGCCGAGCTTGGCTCGTTCTGGACGATCATGTCGACGTTCACGTTCGCCTCCGAGAGCGCATCGAAGATCCGCGCCGCGGCGCCAGGCTCGTCCGGAACGCCGACGAGCGTGACCCGCGCTTCTGCGGTCAGGTGGGTGACGGCTGTGATGAGAGGCTGCTCCATGGTCTGCGACTCGTCGGCCACAACGGTACCGGGCAGGTCGCTGAAAGACGAGCGACAGTGGATCTTCACGCGGTGGTTGCGGGCATACTCGACCGAGCGCAGCTGCAGGACGCCTGCGCCCGAGGCCGCCATGTCGAGCATCTCCTCGAAGGAGACGCGGTCGAGCTTACGCGCGTCGGCGACGATCCGCGGGTCAGCGCTGAAGACGCCTTCAACGTCTGTGTAGATCTCGCATTCCTCCGCATCCAGCGCAGCGGCGACCGCGACCGCGGTCGTATCCGATCCTCCGCGCCCGAGGGTCGTCACATCCTTGTTGGCGGAGACGCCCTGGAAGCCGGCCACCAGCACGATGTGGTCCTTCTCCAGCGCAGCCCTGATCCGGTCGGCTCTGACGTCGAGTATCCGCGCCTTGGTGTGGGAAGCGTCAGTCACGATGCCTGCCTGAGAGCCGGTGAAGGAGATCGCGCGATGGCCAAGGTCGTGGATCGCCATCGCGCACAACGCGCAGGAGATCCGCTCGCCGGTGGAGAGCAACATGTCCATCTCGCGCGGATCGGGCGCCTTGGAGACCTCGTCGGCCATCGCGATCAGCTCGTCGGTCGTCTTGCCGCGGGCAGAGAGGACCGCCACGACGCGCTTGCCTTCTTCGCGCCTGGCCACGATCCGCTGGGCCGCGTTCTTGATGCGCTGCGCGTCGGCGACGGAGGTGCCACCGAACTTCATGACGACGATCTCAGACACGCCGTGAGGATAGCTTTGCGCTCGCATCAGGCAAGGCAGGCCTGCCGGCACTACAACGAACGTCGGCCCACGAGCGCCTTGCCAAGCGTCACCTCGTCGGCATACTCGAGGTCGGACCCGACCGGCAGGCCGCTGGCAAGGCGTGTCACGTTCAGGTCGCGGACGCGCTCGCGCAGGCCTTGCGCTATGTGCAGCGCCGTCGCCTCGCCGGTCGTCGTCGGGTTGGTCGCGAGCACGACCTCGCGGACCTGCTCGCCGCCTGCGCTGACGCGTGCATACAGCTCCTCGATCCGCAGGTCCTCGGGGTCGACACCATCGATTGGCGAGAGCGCGCCGCCGAGGACGTGATAGACGCCGCGGTACTCGTGGGTGCGCTCGATCGGGATCACATCGCCGGGCTCCTCGACGACGCAGATCACGGCCTGGTCGCGACGCTGGTCCTGGCAGATCCGGCATCGCGGCTCATCGGCCAGGTTGAAGCAGACCTCGCAGAAGCCGATCCGCTCCTTGACCTCCCTGATCGCATCCGCAAGCACAAGCGCCTCCTCCGGAGGGGTGCGCAGAATGTGGAAGGCGAGCCGCTGGGCGGTCCTGCTGCCCACGCCGGGCAGCTTGCTGAGCTCGGTGATCAGCCGCTGAACGGGCGGCGCAAAGCTGTTCACAGGCCAGGCATTCCCAGGCCGCCGAGGCCAGATGAGCCTCCCAGCCCACCGAGCGGGCCGCCGGGACCCCCAAGGCCCCCTGTCGCGCCCTCCATCTTGCTGGTCTGCAGCTCCTGCGCCGCTCGCAGCGCCTCGTTGACGGCTGCAAGGACGAGATCGCCAAGCATCTCGACATCTTCGGGATCGACCGCCTCCGGGTCGATCGCGACCGACTTGACAACCAGGTCGCCTGAGACCACGACCTTCACCATGCCTCCGCCGGCGCTGGCGGACACCTGCTCGTCCTTCAGCGCTTCCTGTGCTTCCTGGATCTCGCGCTGCATCTTCTCGACCTGCTTGAGCATCTGCTGCATGTTCGGCATCCGTGGCTGCTTGGCCATGTCTCTTACTCCTCTTGCTCGTCTTGCGCCGCTGACGGCGCCTTCTCCGCAGACAGCTCCTCGGCGTCGAACTCGGCTATCAGCCTACGCAGCATCTCATCCTCGGCGCCCTCCTTCACCGGGTTGGCGCCGCCCTGCTCTGACTCCTCACGCAGCTCGCAGCGCACGCGCAGCCGCTGGCCCGTGAGCGCCGTGATCGCCTCGCTCACCGCCGTACGGTTGGCAGCGTCTTCGGCCTTCTTCTTCTTGAAGGAGGAGCTGGGCGCAAACGCAAGCGTCAGCTCGCCGTCCTGCAGCGCGACGGGCGTTGCGTCCTCGATCACTGCACCGAGCAGCGCGTGGCTCGAGCGCACGAAATCGACAATCGCAGGCCAGAGATCCCGCATCGCCTCAGAGGTGGCAGCGGTCACGGTCGCGACCGCCGGCCCCGAACTTGCCGGTGCCGGCTCGAGACCTGGTGGCGTCTCAGCTCCCGCCTCGCTGCTCGCATCCACCTCGGTGTGAGCTTCCCGCTCGGCGGTGGGGGAGGCGGCAGAGGAGGACCCCGCAGCTTGCTCGGAAACGGCCGGCTCGGCGAGAGCCGGCGCAGCGGGAGGTGGCTCGGCGACGGGGACGACCGCCGCGGGAGCTTGCAGCGGCGGCGTGGCGATCGGCGGCGGCTGGACGGTGGGTCGGTCGCCCGCCTCCAAGCGTTCGATCCGGGCCAGCAGCGCCTTCGTGGAGAGGTCGACCTCCGGCCTGGCGGCCTTCAGCAGCGCGAGCTCGATCTGGGTACGAGCGTCGCCGCCCGCCCTCATCGCCTCGGTCGCGGCGGCGATCAGATCGAGCAGCCTTACGAGGCTGCTCTGGGCGATGTGCGAAGCCTGCTCGGCGAGCCGGGCATCTGCCTCCTGCGTCAGTGAGAGCTCAGCCGGCACCTCGCCCAGCACCTGGACGATGAGCAGCTCCCGCGCGCGAGCCTCCAGATCGGAGGCGAAGGCGCCCGGCTCCCTGCCAGCGCTCACGCATCTCTCGACGCAGAGCAGCGTCTGCCGCGCGTCGCCCGCGTCAACCGCGTCGAGCGTGGCGGCGATCAGCTCGGCATCGGTGACCCCGAGCACCGCGAGCACGTCGGCGAGCACGATCTCCTGGCCGCTGTAGGTGACCAGCTGCTCCAGCGTCCCGAGCGCGTCGCGGAAGCTACCGCTCGCTGCGCGGGCGAGCGCAGCCACCGCCTCCGGCGGGATCACGATCGACTCCGCCTGCGCGGCACGGCGCAGCACGGTGGAGACCTGCTCGACGCTCGGCATCTGGAAGTCGAAGCGGTGGCAGCGGTCGACCACCGTCGCCGGCACCTTCTGCGCCTCGGTGGTCGCGAGCACGAACACGGTGTTTGCGGGCGGCTCCTCCAGCGTCTTCAGGAAGGCGTTCCAGGCCGCGGTGGAGAGCATGTGCGCCTCGTCGAGGATGTAGACCTTGGTGCGACCCGATAGCGGCGCGAAGGCGACGCTATCGCGCAGGTCCCTGATGTCCTCGACGGAGTTGTTGGAGGCGGCGTCCATCTCGATCACATCGAGCGAGCGCGCCTCCGCGATGGAAACACATGACTCGCAGACCCCGCACGGCTCGATGCCCGCTCCGCGCTCGCAGTTCAGGCACGCGGCGAGGATCTTGGCCATCGAGGTCTTGCCGGTGCCGCGCGAGCCCACGAAGAGGTAGGCATGGTGGACTTTGCCGCGCAGCACCGCGTTGCGCAGCGTCCTGACCACCGGCTCCTGTCCGACGACGTGCTCGAAGGTCCGCGGCCTGTGCCTGCGGTAAAGCGATCGCGGCTGGGAGGGGGACTGCGAGGCGCTCGACACCGAGACCTGAGTCTACCCCCGCGCCGGCCAATACCGGATCGGTCAAGGCGAGCGGCGCAGCCCGCGAGGCCTCCCGGTCAAGCGACCTGGAGACATCGCGGACAACGGACCGTGCACCTCGCCTCGAGATCTCTGCTCCGGCTGCTGTCGCCGCCTCGCGCTCCGGATCGGGGGCTCCCGTTGCGCCTGCCGGTGACCGCTTAAGGCTGCTTCCTTCCGGACCTGACCTGGTTCACGGGCCGACACCGCACGGGACCCGAGCCATCGACGCGCCAAGGCGGCGGGGCGACCGGAGCAGGACCCCTCAGAGAGGAGTTCAGCCCCGCTACAGCGGATTGCGGGTTACAGGGCACCGCTACCTCCCCGCCTAGCACGGTCCGGGTCGATCGTAGCGCGAGACCAGCCTGTCCGGTACCCTGCCTCGCCGTGAACACCCTGACCACCGCAAGCGAGAGACTTCCTTAGACCATGCTCATCAACTCAAAGCGCAGAGGCGCCCTCGCGCTCGCGGCCCTTGCAGCGGCCACGGCGATCGCAGGGTGTGGGTCCTCGAGCAAATCGAACGAAATCGCGCCCGGCAACGAGAACGCGAGCGCAAGCGCCGAAGCGGCAAAGATCGAAGCCTCAGAATCGAAGACGAGCACCGCGACATCCGGCGCGGTGCAGACGCCGACCAGCGGCCCGCTCTCCAAGGAGCCAATCGTGAAGCCTCCCTCCGGTCCGGCACCGAGCAAGCTCGTCACGAAGGAACTGATTCAGGGCAAAGGCGCCGTCGCCAAGGCGGGCGATTCGGTCACCGTCAACTACGTCGGGGTGCTCTACAAGGGCGGCAAGATCTTCAACGCCTCCTGGGAATCCAAACAGCCGTTCACATTCGTGCTTGGCAGGGGCCAGGTCATCTCCGGCTGGGACAAAGGCGTCGTGGGCATGCGCGTGGGCTCGCGTCGCGAGCTCATCATTCCCTCAGATGAAGCCTATGGCACGCATGGATCGCCGCCGGCGATTCCGCCGAGCTCGCCGCTTGTATTCGTCGTCGACCTGCTCGCGGTCTAGGCGCCTGGGCGGCTGCAGGTCAACCGGCCGCCCATCGCCTGCCGCACGAGGGCGATCACATCCCAATCGCGGGGCGGCGTGTGTCGCAGACCTCGGATAGCACCCGCTGGAGGCGCAGGCGGCTCGCGATCGCTGCGGCGCTCGTGACGACTGCGGTGCTCGCCGCGGCTATCACCTTCACGATCACCCGCGGCGAGTCGCACACCGCGGCCGAACTGTCCCTGCAGCGATCCCAGCTGGCACTGGTCGGCCGCCAGATATCCCAGCTCGAGCGCCCATTCCAACGCGAGGCCGCCGCCGCCCAAGCCGTCTGGCCATCGCTGGCCAGAGGGCTGCCGGCACATCTCAACAGGCGCTTTGAAGCGCAGGTCTCCGCCGCCGACGCCGCCGCACAGGCGCTCCCGGCGCCGGAATTCCTGGAAGTGCGCCATGAACTGATCGGCCCGGCGGAACGCATTGCGACCCTCCTCCACAGCTTCGAGCTGCTCGTCCAGCATGGCTTCGCTCACCTCGACCAGGCGGTGGGAGCCATCAGACACGGTCGAGCCGCCCTCGCCCGCTTCGAACGGGCGAGCTCCGGCCTCTACATCGACAGTGTCTACGACGGCCACTTCGATGCCTCACTGATCGGCGAACACCTCATGCACAGCTATGAACGCCTTGGCGAAGAGCGCTTCTTCGGCTCCTCGCTGCCGCCTGCGGAGGTGAAGTCGATTCTCGCGGCCTTCTCGCCGCAGGCTGCTCGCCTCACGCCGCATATATGGCGGGGGCTGCTCGCGCAGCGCTGAGTCTCAGGCTTCCGGCCGCGGCCCGGGAATGCCCCGAAACCGGAACGGTTCGCTGCTCCTGCCCGCCTGCACGTACCAGCACTCCCCCGACATATCTCCCTCGAAGAGGCCGACGACGGTCTGCGCCACCCGCTCGGCCGGGATGATCGGCAGGCCTTCGGCGAGCAGCGCCTCGCGGATCGGCTCGATGATCTTCGACTCGGCAAAGCCCGGGCAAACTGCATTGATGCGGATGCCCTCGCCTATCAGTGCGGGGCCCATCGCACGTACCAGCCCGACCACACCATGCTTATTGGCGCCGTAGATGGGGTCGAACGGCATGCCCGTCAGCCCCGCAAGCGATGCCGTCGCAACTATCGCACCGCCTCCGCGCGCTCTCAGCGCCGGCAGAACGGCATGCACGCCAAAGACCACACCGTCAAGGTTGATGCCCATCGCACGCCTGTAGGCCTCCAGGTCAAAATCCTCGCCAAGGCCGCAGCCCGTCGAGACGCCGGCGTTGAGGTGCGCAAGGTCCACGCCCCCGAAGCGCTCGCCAACGATCTCCACCGCCCGCAGGCACTGATGCAGATCGCTCACGTCGGCGCAGACGAACTCGGCGTCGAGCTGCGCGGCAACCTCGGCGCCGCCCTCCCGGTCGAGGTCGACGATCGCGACGATCGCACCCCTCTCGGCAAGCGCCGTGGCGACCGCGCGCCCGATGCCGCTCGCGCCGCCGGTCACCAGCGCCACCCTGTCCCGCACCTCCACGATCCCTCCTCGGCTCGCCTACAGGTGCTCGCACCCTACCTCAGCGAGTGCCCGGGCCGCCGCCGCGGGCGGCCCGGGCACTTCTCCCCGCCGGGCCGCTCTCCTCAGCCCCCCATGACCGGAGCGACGTAGGTGCACTCCGGATGCTGAGGATGTTCAGGATCCAGCGCGGTGAGCACATCGGCATCGGCGATGTGGTCGTAGGGCATCGAGAGGTGCTCGCCGTAGTCGAGGCTGCACTGTTCCTGGAGCAGGATGTTGGTGACGTTCGAGCCGGTGAGGAACGCCGAGGTGTAGGGCGTCACCACCTCGTCGTACTTGGACTCGATCACCGTGTAGTCGATGCCCGGCAGCGTTTCGCCGCCGGCATTGAGTTCTTCGATGAACGTCGACCTGCTCAACTGCTGGCTGCACGCAGGGCACAGGATGCCGAGGAAGGCGTCCGCGCCAGGGAAGTAGCCGGCGAGCGTCGCCAGACCGTCGAGCGTCGTGCCGTGGTTGGAGGGGGCGAGGCCGACGAGCGTATGCACCTTCGAGGCGCCACCCAGGTACTTCAAGTAGTAGCGGGGCATCATGCCGCCCTGGGAGTGCCCGACGAGATCGACCTGGCTGGCGCCGGTCGCCGCGAGCACGCGATTGACGAAGCTCGAGAGCTCTTCGGCGGACTTTGCGATTTCGCCGATCCCGTCGACGCCGATCAGGTTGCTGCCGGCATAGGCGCCGTAGTTGAGCGCGAACACGCAATAGCCGTTGTCGTAGAGCAGAGGAGACAGCGCCTGCCAGCTGTCCGACATGTCCGCGAAGGTGCCGTGGACCAGCACGACCGGCAGCGGATGGGCCGCGCTCGGTTTGCAGGACCAGTTGTTGGTCCCAGGTGGGCTGGCGGTCTGGCTGACGTGGGCATAGCCCGCCAGGCCGTTGTATTCGACGGGCAGTTCCGACGCCGAGGCCGAGGCTGTCAGGCCAAGCGCAGCAGCGGCCGCGAGCAGCGTCGCGACCAGCAGGGGACGGTGCTGCATCTCTTCCTCCTCGTGTTGCCTGCGGTGGACCCGAGCCGCCAAACACCCGGCGCGACGAGGCATCCCTTACCCCGCACGCGCGGAGGGCAAGCAGGAGGCGCACCGATGTTTTCAGCTGCCGGCAGGACCGCTCACCTCTCGTAGCCGAGCGCAACTGAGAGGGCGTCGGCGATCTTCTTGACCGTCTCCCCGCAGTCGCTGAACTGATCGAGGCGCAGACGTGTCGCCGGCGCCGACATGCCGAGCGCGCCGACGACCTGTCCGGCATGGTCGAAGACCGGCGCGGCGATGCAGCACAGGTCCGGGTCGTGCTCACGATCGTCGCCGGCCCACCCGCAGGTGCGGATCCTCTCCAACTCGGCGATCAAACCCTCTCCGCACACAGCGCTCGCGGCGCCGGCCGAGAGGCAACGTTTCAGCTCCACCTCGAGCTGCTCCGGCATGTGGGCGAGCAGCGCCTTGCCCACCGCGGTGCGCGGATAGGGCGCAATCTCGCCAACCTGAGAGCGCACCATCACGGCGTTGTGGCCACTCTCCTGGATGAGGTGCATTGCGCCCTCCTCGCGCGGAACGCAGAGGTGTGAGGCCTCATCGGTGAGGTTGCGCAGCTGCACGACATAGGGGACCGCCACCTGGACCAGGGCGGTGCGCACAACGATCCGCCCGGCGAGCGAGACTAGCTTCATCGTGACCGTATGGCGGCGCTCGGCATCGGCGGCGCTGAGATACCCCTCGGCCTGCAGCCGGCTCATCAGGCGCCGTGCGGTGCGTGGATGGACTCCAAGCTTGGTGGCGAGGTCGATGTGCGTGGCCGGCTCGGCCGCAAAGAACTCGAGGGCCCGCAGCGTCTGGGCGACCCGGTCGCTCTCTGCTTCGCTCATCTCGCCATCCACGCCGTATCTAGGTGGCCAGCACCGCGCGCCGGCCGCTGTCGCCGTCGTGACCAAGCGCCTGCGAGAGCTGCGCCGCGATCGCGATCACCGTCTCTGCGACTTGCTCCACCTTCTCGGCACCCAGACGACTCGCCGGTGCGGAGACGCCGATCGCTGAGACGGTCTGGTTGGAGCGGTCCGTCACCGGAGCGGCGATGCAGCTCAGCTCGAGATCGTTCTCGCGGTCGTCAATCGCATACCCGCGCTCACGGACCATCGTGAGGTCATAGAGCAGGTCGGCCGGCTCCACGAGGGTGTGCTCGGTGAGGCGAGGCAGGCCGCCGGCACACAGGCGCTTGAGCAGGGCCATGCGATATGCGAGCAGCGCCTTGCCGACGGCGGTGCAGTGATATGGCACGATCTCGCCCACCGCCGGCTTGACCGTGACCACGCTCTCGCCACTCTCCTCCACGAGATGCATCACGCCGTCCTCGCGTGGCACGCAGAGGTGAGCCGCCTCGCCGGTGAGATCGCGCAGTCGCACGATGTAGGGGTAGGCGAGCTGGACCAGATCCGCGCGCTCGACGACCGCACCGGCCAGCCCGACAAGCTTGAGCGTCGCAGCGTACCGAGGACGGCGCTCGCCAACCTGCACCGCGTAGCCCGTCTCCACCAGCGGGGCCAGCAGCCGCCGGGCGGTGCGGCGGTGGATCTGCAGCGCATCCGCGAGCGCGGCTTGCGTCAGCGGCCTCTCGGCAAGGAGCTCCAGCGTGCGCAGCGTGCGCGTGACGTGGTAGGGCTCGAACTCAGGCATCGCATCCTCGTTGCCTGCCATCGATCTGGACTTGTCAACGATCCTTCCAGTCAAGGAAATCAGAGGATGGGTTTGCCTGTCAACGTATCAATCCTGTCCATATTTGACTCAACCTGGCCCAGCGGCATAGCGTCTTCTCCAGGCCGCCACACGCTCGCCCGCCTCGCGCGATGCCAGGTCTGGCGGTGCATCTGATCTCGCAACACACCCACAGGAGAGAAACGGTGACATCGGGGCAAGCCCAGCAGCTGATCGATCGCGCCCAAGCGGGAGAAGTGCTGCGCGGGACAGTCCTCAGCTCTGCAGATCCCGGCCTGGCTGAGATGATCGCAAGGGGCTTCGATTTCGTGTGGATCGACCTCGAGCACAGCGCGCTGTCGATTCGCGATCTGCAGTTGCTCGCGATCGCCGTCCGCGCGGGCGACTGCGCCGCATTCGCGCGCCTGCCGAGCGCCGGCAGCGACCTGATCACGGCAGTGCTCGACACCGGCGTGGATGGCGTTGTGGCTCCGCGCGTGAGCTCTGCGACACAGGCGCAGAGCTTCGTGACGAGCCTCGCCTATCCGCCGGCCGGCCGCCGCGGCTTCGCGCCCCGACGAGGCAACGGGTTCGGAGCGTCCGTAGGCGATGGCGGTGAAGGTCCGCGCGTCATCGGCATCGTGCAGATCGAGACTCGCGAGGCACTGGAGAACGTGAAAGAGATCGCGGCCGTGCCAGATCTCGACTGGCTCCTGGTCGGGCTGGCCGACCTCTCATTCGAGCTGGGCGTGCCGCTGGACACACGCTCGCCGGAGATGCGCGCCGCGGTGGAGCGGGTGCGCGAGGCGGCAATGCAGACCGGCGTCGGTTTTGGACTGGCCGCCTCAGGCGACGAGGAGGCACTGCTGCCCATGCTTCAGCGCCCGCTCGGCATGCTCCTCTACTCCTCCGACGCACGCCTCTACGCGGAGGCGATCACCGTCGCGCAGCAAACGACCGTTTCGGCTCTTGCACGCGCACGGGCTGCTTGGCAGAGAAGCTGAACGCGGCCGCGCGATCAGAGGAGGCAGAAGCCCCCCTCCCTGCTTGCGCGTCCGTCTGCCCGTCGTGCCCGCGCGGCGGACCTGACGAAACGTCAACCGCCCGAGTTCGCGTACACCTGCTCGTGACTGTGCGAATAGAGCTCGAGGATGTTGCCGTAAGGATCCTCGCAGTACATCGTCATGTATGGATCGTCTCGCTTGCCACGGAGCTCGGCGAACATCTCCCACGGCCGGGAGGAGCGCACCCTGCCGCCGCTGTCAGCGATGCGGCGCGCAAGCCCTGGGACGTCGGCGTCGACGATGCAGATGTGAAAGAAGCCGCCCACCCAGTATTCGAAGTTGTCCGCCGGCGCCCGTGCCGCCGGATCGACGAACTCGAATAGCTCCAGCGCACAGCCGTTGCCGGAGGCCAGGTGAGCAATCCACATGTGCCGAAAGCGCGGGCCAAAGACGTCGACAGCGATTGGATCCGAGCGGTCGACCTCGCTGGGGCCGGCGAGCAGACGAAAGCCCAGTACATCGCGGTACCAGGCAACTGCTCCCTGGATGTCAGGCACTGAAAGCCCGACGTGCGTGATCGCTCTCGACTGTACCGTCATGGCGCGCTCGTGGCCTTGCATGTCTTGCCTCCTGGATCAGTTGCCTTGCAGACTCAGCACGGCGGGCGGCGAGGAGCGAGAGGCGCCGAATCGAATCGTCGGCTCGCGACGCTAGATCGCAAGCTCGCCTCCATCGATCCGGACCGTCGCGCCCGTGATGAAGTTCGCTGTGTCGGACGCGAGGAAGGCAAACACCGAGGCGACCTCCTCGGGACGGCCCATTCGACCAGCGGGCACGCTGGCCCGGATCGTGGTCGCGCGGTAGTCATCGAACGGAACGCCCTCGCGGTCGCTGAACACCTTCAGATCGGCAGCGTTTAGCTCAGTGTCGATCTGTCCTGGCGCGACGGAGTTCGCGGTGATCCCATGTGGGGCCAGTTCGATCGCCAGCGCCCTCATCAGCGCCATCACACCTCCCTTGCTGGCGGTGTATGCCGGCGCTCCCTGCTCGCCATGCAGCCCCGCGATCGACCCTGTGGCCAGCAGCCGTCCACCGTGCCCCTGCGCCACCATCGCCTCCGCCGCCGCCTTCAGCGTCACCATCACGCCAAGCAGATTCACACGCAGCACAGCAAGCCAGGAGTCCACGTCGCCGTCGAGGAAGTACTCGATCCCACCCACGCCGGCGTTCGCAACGCAGACGTCGAGTCCACCGGCCGCCGTGGCGGCGTCCACGGCCGCGGCCACGCTTGCCGGCGAGCTGACGTCTCCCGCCAGCCATTGCACCGATTCGTCCGCGGAGGATGACAGCTCGGCCTCGACGCTCAAATCGACGGCTATCACGCGAGCACCGTCAGCGACGAAGCGTTCGACCGTCGCTCTTCCAATGCCCCGCGCGGCACCGGTGACAATCGCGGTCTTTCCCTCGAGCGTCTTCATGGCCTCCTCGTCTCCTGGCCTTCGGCGCAACGGCTCATGAACGGACGCTCCGCTCGAGGTCGCGCAACTCGTCAAGACTTTCCTCGACCTTGACGAACGCGCCTGCAAGGCTCTCGACCAGCTCCTTCTCGACGCGGAAGATGTTCCAAGGAATCTCGATCGAGCGAGCGACCTTTTCTTCACATCTGGGAAGCTCTGCGACGAGCGGGTCGGCACCCGAACGGCGGATCGTCTCGGTCCACATCACGCGCGGGCCGGCCCAATCCGGACTCAGACGTGGCGAGGCGTGCAGACCTTTTTCAACGTAGGCCACCGCAGGCACTCCCTCCGCCTGCAGCGCACGCAGATAAGCGTCACGCGTTACTCCTGCTCTCTCAGCGTCGAAGTTCATGGTCAACATGTGATACACACACTCGTCCGCCGGGTCATATGTTGGAACGCTGACGAGACTCAACCCGTCGATATACCCACGGAAAAGCTCAGCGTTGCGGCGGCGCGCTGCGTTCTCAGAGTCGAGCTTTGGGAGTCGATCGAGAGTCAAGAGCGCAGTCACGAGATTTGGGCGGTAGGTGTAGGCGAGGGAGTCAATGAACGGTCGTAGCTCGTCGGGAAACCCAGGCTCGCTGGCGCGCCCGACAAGCTCGCCACGTCCGGCATGCTGACAGCTGATAGTCGCCTTCCAATACACGTCGGATCTACGAGTCACCATATATCCGCCCTCGGTCGTGGCCAGCGGCTTGACTCCATTGGTCGAGAAGCCCGCAGCATCGCCGAATGCTCCCACCGGCGTTCCACGATGCCGTGCCCCGTGGGCTTGGCTGCCGTCCTCTATCACTGCCAGACCGTGTTTCTCAGCGAAAGCCATGATCGCGTTCATGTCAGCAGGCTGTCCATAGAGGTGGGGTACCAGCACCGCACGACTGCGCGACGTGAGCGCTTGGGCGAGTGTCGCCGGGTTCAGCAAGCCGGTGTCAGGATGGACGTCGGCAAAGACGGGGACGGCGTTGTTGTGCAGTATGCAAGAGACCGATGCGCCCCACGAGTAGGGGGAGGTGATCACCTCGTCTCCGCCGGTGACTTCGAGACCGATCAGGGCAGATTGCAGAGCGCCGTGGCCCGAGCTCGCACTGAGGCAGTGCTCGACGCCATGAAATGTGGCGAGACTGTCCTCGAGCTCGCGAATGACGGGGTGTCCCTTGCTGAGACCTTGCGTAGGACCGTCTGTCAGCACTTGCCGTATCCGGTCATATACACGCTGATCGAAGTCTGGATACTTGGGGAAACGATGCGAATAGGCAGGCGTGCCTCCCTTGATTGCGAGGGTCATCTAAGGGGCTCCTCTAGTTGCCTCAGTTGTCTATCGTGTTGCGTGCGGTCATCTTCATCTCCAATTTCGCCGACGCATGCATCTGGCCGCGAAGGTGCACTAAGAGTCGATCGCCACCGCCGCCCAATCGACCGGTGGCGGGTCGTCGGCGGGCAGCACACGCTGCAGAACCTCAACCGACTTCCGCAACGTGTCGTCAGGAGTCATGAACGGATCCTCGCACTCGATGCTCAGCGCGCCGGCATAGCCGACATTCCGCAGCGCGATCACGAACTGGCTCCAGAAGAGCTCCGAATGGCCGTAGCCCGGCGTGCTGAAGGCCCACGGTCGCCGATCCCAGTGGTCGTAGTCCTCAGAGGACAGGACGCCGTGGAGCGCGACGGCGCGCTCGTCCATCAGCGCATCCTTGACATGACATGTCCAGATCCACTCTCCGGCGTTGGCTATGAACGTGAGCGGATCGACGCCCTGCCACCACATGTGGGAGGGGTCGTAGTTCATCCCGATCGCGTTGCCCGCGGCTTCGCGGAGACGCACGAAGGTCTTGAAGTTGTAAACAACATCTGCCGAGTGCGGCTCTATGCAGATCTTCACGCCATTGGCCTCCGCCACCCTGGCCGCCTCGCGCCAGTATGGTATGACGCGCTCATTCCACTGCCACTCATAGGCCTCTCGCCGGTCAGGCAGCGTTGACTTGATGATCCAGTTGGGCACGCGATCATCCGGTCCGCCCCCCGGACATCCCGCAAGCAGGCTGACGTAGGGAACGCCGAGCTTGCCTGCAACCTCACAGGTGGCTACGAAGTCGGCATGGATCTGAGCCGCCTCCGCCGGGTCCGGGTGCAGTGGGTTGCCATGGCAGGAGAACGCACACAGACGCAGACTGCGCTCCTCCAGGCTTACGTGAAAGCGCGCCAGCGCGTCGCTGTCGTTATTCAGCTCGACCGGATCGAAGTGGCGCTTGGGGATATGCCCTCCGCCGCATGCCTCCACGACGGAAATGCCGCATCGCACGGCCGCATCCAACGCGTCCTCCCACGGGCGGTCGAGCATGCTTGCGGACATGAATGCAATATCCATTACGGCCTCCTTTCCAATATCACAGCGTCATCCTCAATGACATAGCATGATCGACCACACGATAAACCAGCTACGAAGACATCTCTATCAATGAGCGAGTTTGACGTTCAGTGCCCACGGAGTAAATTGCCACGTCCATGCCGAGAAAGTGGGCAAAACATACTTGGTGGACAGCGAGCCAAGCGTCGCATGCGAGTACAAGGGCCAGTAAGGAGCTTCGTTACCCTCGACCTGCAGCATCTTGCCAATGACTTCGAGGCGCCTCGGCCGATTCAGCGATTCAATTGATTCTGGGATTAGCTTATCAAATTCAGCGCCTCGGTAATTAGCCGAATTGAGCCCAGACCCTGGAGGGTGTATCTCTGATGGAAACAGCATCTGTGATGTGATCGATTCCGGATCCGGATAGATTGCGGGCGTTTCGTTTACCACCAGCGTGGTTTTGCCGCTGACCTCTTCGATTGAGTCCGCGGGTGAAAGCTCGTGTACTCTGGCATTGATGCCGATCTTTGCCAATTCGGATGCAAGTGTCTGCGCCGCCGACACAAGGCTGGTCGCCGCCTGTTCGACCTCGATAGTCGTCGTGAAGCCGTGCGGATAAGCCGACTTTGCCAGTTCTCGCTTGGCTGCTTCAAGGTTGAATGCGTATTTGGGCAGCGCTCTCAACACCGCTTCGACCTTGTTTGCTGGGCCAAGCCCGGCAAACATATCGGCCGGTACTATCGTGGGGTCCTGAGTTGCTGTACCACTTGGGAAAATGGCGGTCATTATGCCCTGCGCATTGGTTGCGTATGCAAGAGCACGACGTACGTGCACGTCATTGAACGGCGGTGAGTCGGTGTTGGCCGAGACAAAGTCGACCGATGCCGAGGGCGCGATCAACCGACGGACGCCGGGAATATTCGCGAAGATCCTGGGCGTAAGATAGTAGAAGTTCCCATCCACCGCACCAGACCGCAGGGCAAGAGCCAGCGTTGCTTCTTCCTTGAAGAAAGTGATCGTTATTTTTTCAGCGGGCTGCGGCGCACCTGTCCAATACGGATTGCGTGAAAGTGTGACACTGACTTCTGGCTTGTAGCTGTCGATCTTCCAAGGACCCGTGCCAATCAGAAAATGCCCAGGCAGGCCAAATTCTTTTTCACTCATCTTTTCAGCAGCAGCCTTCTCGAATATCTCTCCGCTGAACGCCACTATGTCCTGAAATGCCAGACGCGGCCGCGTGAGCCTCACAACTACTGTAGAGCTGTTTCTGGCGGATACGGATGCCACGTCTTCCCAATAGGTTTTTGTCCATGCTTCAGGAGAATGAATGTTGCGATCAAGTGAATAGACAACGTCTGCCGCAGTGAGTGGTTTCCCATCAGAAAACTTCAAAGGCTTAAGATGGTAGATATAGGCCGTTGGGGTGGGCTGTTCTACCGAGCTCGCCACCCCTGGCTTTATCTTGCCATCGGGTTCGAATTCCATGAGATTGGATACAGAAAGTGCCTCTATCTCCGTAGATTGGTTCCATGCGTTCCTGGTCCAATCTATCGGCCCCGGAAATGTGACCGCACCCCATCGCAGTTCCGGATACGACTTCGAGGAGCCGCTTCCGCCGTTCGAAGCCGTAGACCCATATTGCGCCGTGGACCCAGATTGGCCCTTGCTTCCACCGCAGCCAGCGATCACGATGGCCAGCACTAGCGCGGCCGCCGCACACAGATGCTTCCTCATTGCACTTCCTCC
The DNA here is from genome assembly GCA_963790265.1 of uncultured Actinomycetota bacterium. Classification (GTDB taxonomy): domain Bacteria; phylum Actinomycetota; class Thermoleophilia; order Solirubrobacterales; family Solirubrobacteraceae; genus Palsa-744. Next base: position 122,252 of record CAWBNT010000001.1, on the reverse strand, counting down.
CACTAGGTCTATACAACCGCACCCGCGATGATGTGCGATCCCGCGCGGCGTTCATGACTTGCTTGAGGTCATGCTCTGGTGCCGGCAGTTCAATGTGACGTGGTCAGTACATCATCGATCTTTGTGGCTGTCAACGTATCAAGGCTGTCATTGCGTTGACGTTTGATGACATGGCGTCCAACATGAATTTGAGCGGTTGCCAAAACGAGGATCCCCGGCCGGCAACGCGGCCGGCCGGCGGAAGCTCGTGCGATCACTCTGTCACGGTGCAGACACATGTCGGCGTGGTCGCGACAGCATCTTTGCTATGCAGGCATACACGCTATCGCAACTCTCGTGGCGCGGACGTTGACTGCAGGAATCACGAGGCTGGCTTTACATCCATTCCCCAAGCGGTCCAAGCCATCGTCCACGCCGAGAACCTCGGCCACACGTACTTTTCCGACAGCGAGCCCAACTGCTCGCGTGAGTAGAGCGGCCAATAGGGCACTTCCGCTCCCACGATTCTCAGCAGCTTTCCGATCGTTTGCAGTCGTCTCGTCGGATTCACAGTTGCGAGGGACTGTGGCTCCAGCCTATTGACTTCGGCGTTATCGTACTGTGCAAAGTTGAGACCAGATCCGGGCGGCTCAATCTGGGATGGCGGGTACAGGAAAGACATGAGTCCTTCTGGGTCTGGGTAAGCCGAATAATATTCGGTGAAGTTGATCGTTACTTTCTTCCCAAAGAGGGACGTTATTTGATCTGGCGCCAAGCTATCAATGTTAGCGGTGATGCCGATCTTTGCCAGATCTGTGGCAAAGATCTGGGCGCACGAGACCTCAGCCCCCGCGGTGGCTTCTATCTCGATCTTTGTGGTAAAACCGTGTGGATAAGGTGACCTTGCTAGTTCCTGCTTTGCTGCCGCGAGATTGAAGTCATACCTTGGCAGCGAGGACAGCATCTTTGTCGCCTGGCTCGCTGGTCCGACACCGGCGAACAAGCTCGCTGGCATAACCGTCGGATCTTGGGTGGCGGTGTCGCCGGGGAAGAGTGCGGCGATCATCGCCTTGACGTCGGTCGCATAGGCTAGGGCTCGACGAACGTGAACGTTGTTAAAGGGCGCCATCTTCATGTTTACACCGATGAAGTCCACCGAGTTTCCAGGGGCCGCCAGTTGGCGCACGCCAGGAATGTTTGTGAACACCTTCGGATTGAGATAGTTGAACGTTCCGGCGATTTCACCAGCTCGCAACGCGAGCGCCTCGGCAGCTTCGGATTTAAAGAGATTGACGGTGATGTTCCCTGCGGGCCGCTTCGGACCTGTCCAGTATGGATTTTGCGAAAGCTCAACACTGGCTTCGGGCTTATAGCTGTCAAACATCCAAGGGCCCGTGCCGATTAGCAGGTCTTTTGGCGTTCCCAGCGCTTTTTCCCCAACCCGCACGGCCTGCGCCTTCTCGCTCACCTCACCGCTGAATGCCAGGATATCCTCCCAGATAGCGCTCGGACGCTTTAGCTTGACAACCACCGTCGCGCTGCCGCGCGACGAGATCGAGGAGACGTCTTCCCAGCTCTCTTTTGTCCATGATTCCTTGCCAGTGACGTTTCGATCCAGTGAGTAGACCACGTCTGCCGCGGTGAGAGGTTTGCCGTCGGAGAATCTTATGCCGGGCTTGATGCGGTAAATGTATGTAGTTGGATTGGGATGCGAGACTGAGCTAGCGAGACCTGGCTTTACTTTTCCGTCCGGTTCGAATTCCATTAGATTCTGCACGGACAACGACTCGATTGCGACGATCTGGCTACCGGTTGAAACGTTCTTGGTCCAGTCAATCGGACCAGGGAACGTGACCACGCCCCAGTGCAGTTCAGGAGAGGCCCCGTTGGATGCAGCTTTGCTCGACTGGTCGTTGCTGCCGCCACAACTCGCAAGGGCTACCACCAACGCCAGCGAGACAATACCCGCACACAGGTCCTTTTGCACTGACTTCCTCCCACTCGTCGATCAGACTGCAACTGCGTTACGTCTATTCCCTGTCCGTAGCACGGCTTTCCGATAGAGAGCAACGCTCAAGAGGCAGTAACTTCTGAATATGGTGTCCAGTACACCATCGATCTCTGGGACTGTCAACGTATCAAGGCTGTCATTGTGTTGACGGTGCCTGGCACAACTCATATCTTCACATGTAGATGATGCTGAGTGACGATTTCAATGATGGCGCGGCGTACGCTGGGCACACCGACAGCCACGTTCGTCTCACGGTCGCGCAAGCGACCATCCGCTACCTGGCCGCCCAATGGAGCGAGCGCGACGGCGTGCGGCGGCGTGTCATACCCGCGATGTGCGGCATCTTCGGTCATGGCAACGTCTGCGGCATCGGACAGGCGCTTGAGCAGGACGATGGGAGGATGCCCTACTACCAGTCCAAGAACGAGCAGTCGATGGTGCACATGGCGATCGGCTTTGCGAAGGTCAACGACTGCCTCTCTACGCTCGCCTGCAGCGCCTCCATCGGCCCGGGCGCGACGAACATGATCACCGGCGCAGCGACTGCGACGGTGAATCGCATCCCGGTGCTGCTGCTGCCGTCGGACACCTTCGCCAACCGCCTGCAGGGACCGCCGATGCAGGCTCTCGACGATCCCGCCGTTGGCGACCTGACCGTCAACGACTGCTTCCGGCCCGTCAGCCGCTTCTTCGACCGCGTCGCACGGCCCGAGCAGCTGCTCACGACGCTGCCGGAAGCGATTCGCGCGCTACTGGATCCTGAGCGAGCGGGCGCGGTCACGATCTCCCTGTATCAGGACGTGCAAGCCGAGGCGTATGACTTTCCGCTCTCGTTCTTCGCCGAGCGGACGTGGAGGATTGCGCGCCGGCCACCGGCGACGGCCGACCTCGCGCTTGCGGTCGGGATGCTGCGCGACGCGCGGCGACCGCTCGTCATCGCCGGTGGCGGTGTGCACTACTCTGGCGCTCGAGAGGCGCTTGCCGAGCTCTCCGAGCGCTTCGGGATTCCTGTCGCAGAGACCTCCGCGGGCAAGGGAGCCATGCCGAACGGGAGCTTCTCTGTAGGCGCCATCGGCCACAGCGGCACGCGCGCAGCCAACGCGTTGGCCACCGTCGCCGACGTGGTGGTGTGCGTCGGCACGCGGCTGATCGACCTGACGACCGGCTCGCATTCGCTCTTCCAGGATCCAGACGTGGGGTTCGTCGCGGTCAACGTGTCCCCCGCCGATGCGCACAAGCTCGGCGCCAAGCCCGTGGTGGCCGACGCGAAGCTCGCCCTGCAAGCGCTCGGAGAGCACCTGCACGAGCTCGAGTGGTCGAGCGACCCGCAGTGGCGCCAGCAGATCGCAGAGGCGCAACAGCGCTGGAGCGCCGACCTTGAGGAGGATTTGTCTGCCCATGACGGCGAGCTCATGAGCCAGGGCCAGGCGCTGCACACGCTCAACCGCGCCGCCCGGCCAGAGGACATGCTGGTCGTGGCGTCTGGCACCCCTCACGTGGACATCCACAAGATCTGGGACACCAGCCAGGGCGCCCGCGTACTCATGGAGGTTGGCTTCTCCTGCATGGCGCACGAGATCCCCGCCGGTCTGGGCGCGCGGATCGGCGCGCCGGATGCGGGCGAGATCTTCGTGGTGATCGGCGACGGCACATACCTGATGGGACATAGCGAGCTGGTCACCGCCCTACAGGAGGGGTTGAAGATCACCGTGATCCTGTTGGAGAACCACGGGTTCCAGTCGATCCACGCCCTTCAGCGCAACCGCACGGGGCGCAGCTTCGGCCTGGAGTTTCGCAGCCGCGAGGCAGGTGGAAACCGCCTAACCGGGCCTTTTCTCCCGATTGACTTCGCCGCCAACGCAGCAAGCTACGGCTGCGCCGTGTTCACGGCGGACTCGATCGATGAGCTGACGGACGCGCTGTCCAGCGCGCGCGAGCAGCCGCTGACTGCCGTGATCGTCGTCCGCGTCGAGCCGCACCGCCTCACGCTTGACTCGCGATGCTGGTGGGATGTCGGCGTCGCGCAGACATCCACGCGCGAGGAGACCAACGCGGCCTTTGCCGAGCACGCCCGCGGCCGGCGGCTGCAGCGCTATTACGGCTGAGCGGCTGGCATGCGAATCCTGGCCACCGACCCCGTGCCGGCGCTTGCCCATGAGGCCTTCGCATCGCTCGGCGAGATCGAGCTCGCAAGCGGCTTGGACGGACCGGCCCTCGCCGACGCGGAGGTGCTGATCGTGCGCTCCGGGCGAGTGCCGGCGGAGCTGATCGACCAACTCGACCGCCTGCGGGTTATCGCGCGCACGGGCGCCGGCATCGACAATCTCGACCTGGCTGCCGCATCGCGTCGTGGCATAGCCGTCCTCTACGCTCCAGGCGTCGGCGCTCGTCCGATCGCCGAGGGGACGATCACGCTGATGCTCGCCGCCGCCAAGCAACTTGGACAGTTGGGGGCGCTGGTGCGAGAGGGGCGCTGGAGCGAGCGCTACGACTTCGCGGGTATCGATCTCTTCGGCTCCACGCTCGGGATCGTCGGGCTGGGCAGCATCGGCGGCGAGGTGGCTCGTCTCTCGGCCACCTTGGGAATGCGCATCCTCGCCTACGAGCCGGCGCCGCAGACTGACGTCGGCGATGACATGCCCGAGATCGAGCTGGTTGACCTGCCAGAGCTCGCGGCACGCGCGGACATTATCTCGCTCCATTGCGGACTCAACGAGTCCACGCACGGGATGATCGACCGTGCGCTGCTTGCGCGGTTGAAGCCGGGGGCGATCTTGATCAACGCCGCGCGGGGAGGAGTGATCGAGAGCGAGGAGGTCCTCCTGCACGCGCTGGAGGCCGGGCAACTCTCAGCAGTCGGTCTCGACGTGTTCTCCACCGAGCCGCCGAAGCCTGACAGTGCGCTACTGAAGGACCCACGGGTGATCTGCACGCCCCACTCGATCGGCTTGACGCGGGCATGGAACGAGCGCGTTTTCAGGGCGCTCGCCGCCGATGCCGTCGAGGTCCTGCGGGGAGGCAACCCAGTTTATATTGCCAATCCTCAAGTGCTGCCACTGTGCGCAGAAGCCGCTCCGCACAGTTAGAAGTCCATACTCGCGGCTCGCATCGCACAGAGCGTCGCGAGGCCCTCACAGGTCATTCACGTCAGTCGCGGCGTGTCCAAAGAGCATTCGCGCGTTAGCCACTGTAGATGTATCGCTTGAGATCAGCAGATGATGTCCAACGCCGCGTCGACTTGCTCGCCCCCCGAGCAGCCGATTTCGCTCGTTAGGCGGGCGATAGAGGTCTCGTGGCTGAGGTCTCAGTGTCATTGCCGGTCAGTAGCCGCTCGACGCGGATGCCGCAGCAATCGAAGAACTCGACGGCTCGTCTGAGGAACACATCTCCGTTATCGCCTTTTCGTCGCTACGCACCTCGGCGTATGCCAGGCGCATGCAGTCGTAGATCGAGATATACGTACTCCGGGCCGACCTGCAGACGCCGCACATCCATCAGCGTAGATGCGTGCCGCTCGTCGGTTCGGACTGAGCACCGCGCAAGCGTCAAGCTTCATCCCGTGTCCCTCCTTGAGACCGAGTTGCTTTGTCAGCTCTCAGTTTCTCGAGGAGAGATCCGGATGAACCGAACTGACCAGGAACTACAACTAGCCGGGTCATGGCGCGCACCTGGTAGTCGCTCGGCGACTACCAGGTAGAAGCTTCACCGCTTGGAGCTGTAGAAATACTGGTCGATTCCAATGTGCTCCTACGAAAAGATGCCATCCTCGACCATCTTCACAAATGCACGTCTATAGGCGGCGAGAACTTCGTCCACAAGATGCTCTGTATGGGATGTACTGAGGAAGCATAGGTGTCCCGGCGCCTCCATCAGCACCCCCTCGCGGAGCATGTAGCCCGTCAACACCGTGCCGCTGTCGTCTGCCCCCTCACCAAACGCGCGCGACTCACGGACGTTTCGCGGCGCACCGGCTTCACCACCGCCGATACCGCCCAGGTGCACGCCCCAGAGCGAGCCGGTGCCCGCAACGCTGCCCGGGGCCCGGGTCTCGCGCAGAATCTCAGCCAGGCCACTTCGCATACGGTCGCCCAAGGCGTCTAGAAGCTCAAATGAACCTTGGTCGCCGAGCAGCGTGTCCAGCTGCGCCTTGCCCGCGACCATGGTCACAGGATTGGAGGAAAACGTCCCGGCAAGCAGGACGTGGTCCCGAGACGCATCCGGCTGGGTGAGCTGGAGGAGCTCCGCACTTCCGGCGACGGCACCGACGGGAAAGCCGCCTCCGATGATCTTGCCGAGTGTCGTCAGATCGGCCTCTATGCCCAGCTTGTCCGCGGCTCCACGACGCCCGAGCCTGAAGCCTGTGATCACCTCGTCACACACCAGCAGGACGCCCGCTTCCCGACAGGTGCGCTGTAGTTGCTGCGCCCAATCGGTGTCGGCCACCGGACATCCCACACTGCCTTGCACGCCCTCGAATATGACACAGGCGAGGTCGTCTGCGTGCTTGCGTATCAGATCAAACGTCGCGGGATGGTTAAACGGAAGCGTGACAACATTATCCTGGACCGCACTAGGAATGCCGAGCGACCCCGGGACGGTGCTCGGCTCCTGCTCCGAGCCGGCATATCGGGAAAAGCTGTGCAGCAGGTGATCGTGCCATCCGTGCCACCCGCCCTCGAACTTTGCGATCTTGGTTCGTCCGGTCGCGGAACGGGCAATCCGCAGTGCCGCAAGAGTCGCCTCAGTTCCGGAGTTCACGAAGAAGACCTGCTCCGCTCCCGGAATGTTGGCGGTGATCACCTTGGCGAGCTCGCTCTCGGTCTCGACCGCAGTCCCGAAATGGCTCCCCTTCTCGAGTTGATGCTGCACAGCCGCAATCACCGCGGGGGGCCGGTGACCTAGGACCATCGCTCCAAAGCCGAGAATGCAGTCGATATAGCGCCGTCCGTCGACGTCCCAGAGATACGGACCCTCACCACGATCTATATAGAGAGGTATCGGCCAAAAGAAGCGTGCACGCGTAAAGCCACCCGGCACGACAGCCTGAGCATTCTCCAGCAACCTCTCGCTCTTGGGCACCAGCGCCTTGATCTCCGCCCCAGCCTTGGCGATGGCGTGATCCCGAGTTGGGTTTTGGGCGCGGTCGGTGGTTGTCACAGCAACGTCTATGTCCGGCATGTAGAGCCTCCGTAAGAAAGTGGTTGACGCAAAGGCAGTCACCGCAACCGCTAGGTAATCGCGGCGTTGGCCGTCGTGCGACCCATGCACTCAAAGACCCGCCGTAGTGGACTGCCGACCTCCCCGACAGGAAATGATCAGAGCTAGGCCCAACTACACTTTACTGACCGCTGCGTATGGTAAGACGGTATCATCCGACATGCAAGACAGTCAACGTATCAAAGCTGTCCAAAATTGACGATATTCGACGGGCGCCGCAATGATGTGCAGGTGCTGCATTTTGGTCTTACTCAGTTGCCCACGCGAATTCTCACCATTGCCGACCATATGGGGCCACCTCCGTTAATCGAGGCCGCAAAGTGAGCGGCCGCCGCACCCCCCGAGTTGCCGTGGTGACCGGCGCAGCCCAGGGCATCGGCCGCGCCGCCGCCGAGCGCCTGGCGAGCGAGGGCGACCACGTCGCGATCCTCGACCGCGATCTCGACCGTGCGCAGCAAACGGCAAGTGAGCTGCTCGACCGCGGCCTAAGTACCGCCTGCTTGCGTTGTGATGTCTCTGCGGCCGCAGAGGTTCCGGCCGCATTCGCTGAGGTGAGAGCGCGGTTCGGCCAAATCGACGTGCTGGTCAACAACGCCGGCGTGAACGCCGCCTTCGATCTCGTCTCGATGTCCGAGGAGGACTGGGATCGCTTCTTTGCGATCGACCTGAAGTCGGCGTGGCTGTGCGCCAGAGAGGCGGTGCCGGACATGCGTGTGCACGGCGGCGGCGCGATCATCAACGTCGCCTCGATCCACGCGAGCATGACACGCGCAGGCATGTTCCCCTATGCGGCCGCGAAGTCCGGGATCGTCGGGCTGACAAGGACGATGGCCATCGAGTTGGGCGGGCAGGGCATCCGTGTCAACGCGGTCTGCCCCGGCTATATAGCCACGGAGCCGGTCATCGCGAAGATGCGGGCCGAGCCCGACCCAGCGCTCGCAGAGCGGCGCGTGCGCGCCAACCACCCGCTTGGGCGGATCGGAGAGCCCGATGAGGTCGCAAGCGCGATTGCCTTCCTGGCGTCGGAGCAGGCGAGCTTCATCACAGGCGCCACGCTGGCGGTCGACGGCGGGCTCAGCGCGCGCTTTGCGACGTGACGCGCCGCCTGGCGCCACCTCGCATCGGCGCGCCGGCAGACGAGCGCTCAGCCGGTGCGCCCGCTCGGCTCTCTATGTTGCGGGTTGGCGGCGTACTCCGCGAGATGGCGCTCGACCGTGGAGAGATGCTCGGTCATCGCCGCACGTGCCTTCGCGGCGTCGCCTTCGGCGATCGCGGAGAGGATGCGGGCATGCTCCGGCAAGGAGCCTTCGATTCGCTCCTCCGGCCGCGAGAGCGCCGGGCGCGCCTGGCGCAGGGTGTGCTGGATCGGCTCCACCAGACGCATCAGGACGCGGTTGTGACTGGCTTCGACGACGCAGCGATGGAACTCGATGTCGGCGACATGGAACGTGCGCTCCGCATCTGCCGTGAACGGTGCTTGCTCGGCCGCGTCCACCATCCGCGCGTAGGCCTCCGACATGCGCGTCAGCTGCTCCCCGGTGACCCGTTCGGCCGCCAGGCCAGCTGCGTCGATCTCGATCAGCTGCCGGCAGTGCAGCAGCTCCGCCAGCGCTGCCGCCGCCCCACCGCTGGCGACCAGCGCCGCCATCACGTCCGGGTCGAGCACATCCCAGCTCGAACTCTCCGTGACCGTCACCCCACGGCCTTGCCGGACCTCGACCAGCCCGCGTTCCTCCAGGCCGCGGATCGATTCCCGCACGACGCCGCGACTGACTCCGAACCTCTTCGCCAGCTCCGCTTCGCTTGGCAGCTGACACCCAGGCCCGGTCGCGCCCGAGCCAACGTCGAGGAGCAGCAGCCTCGTCACCCGCCGATGCAGACGTGGCGTGTTCGAGCCGGACATCAGGCCAAGTACATCACACGCGCCAATCGGCGCCAACGACACCAGATCGGACCAACCAGACGATCGTCATAGAGGTGGACGGGCGCAAGCGAGCGCGGCCGCCTGAGTGCGCACCCAAAAGAGCGCCGACTGTAGCGTCGCCGCGAAACCTCAATAGAATCGATCGCCGAGGGCGCGTAGCTCAGTGGGAGAGCGCTCGCTTCACACGCGAGAGGTCGCAGGTTCGAAACCCGCCGCGCCCATAAAATCCCTGCAAATTGGCAACTCGCCGTCCAAGCGAGCGCTCACCCGACGGTCGCGCCAACCCCAAAAACAGCCGAGCCTCGTGCCCGCGGGTCGAAGGCCTCGCCGATCGCGTGGATGGCCGTCTCGTCGCGGCCCTCAGAGATGTTTGGGACTGCGAGCAGCGTTGGCACGGCCGAGATTATCCCCATTGGGGCGGGTTGCCAGTTTGCCTTGTCGGCGCGGCGCTGCGATGCTGTCCACGGCCCGCCGCGCGAAGCCAACCTGACAATGCGCGGTCTCGACCCAATGACCATAGACATCCATGAACCACCGACTAAGGAGCGTTCAAAATGGCGAAGGCGCTCTACGTACTAGCATCAACTGCAATCCTCATTTTAGTAACGGCCGGCGTCTCTGCCGCCGCAACCCCGGAATTTGAAGCCACCTTACCAGGAGAAAATCCTACTTACTCTGGGAAAAGCGTATCAGGGACCACCCCTACAGTGAAAGCGACGGTGCTTGGAGTAGAAGGCACCATTACCTGCGGTGAAATCGTTTCAATCGGCTTGCTTCACGACAAAAGCAGCATTACAACTCAGAATGTCGTTGAATTCAAGAAAAACTGCTTACAAACTATAGGGAGCACCAAAACGGCGTGTGCAGAACCCATCAAAACCAAAGAATTGTTAGGCACCTTGGGCTATGTTAAAAAGGAAGAAAAGGCGTTGTCGGCGTTCTCCTGAAACCAGAAAAAGGTACCGTCACCGCCGAAGTCGAATGCGGAGGCATGAAAACCACAGTCGAAGGAGAAATTATTGGCGAAATCGGCAACACAAACGAAGTAACCTCCGAATTCCTGCTCACATTCAATGCGACAGGCACGAAACAGAGCATTCAGACGTTGTTATTACCCACTGAATTCATGGAAAAATCACGCTTGGTGGTGTCCGGTCTGTTTGGTGGAGAAGCGTCGCTGGTCGCTCACATCGACCTGAAGATGGCGACCACCGGTCGAATCAAATCCATGTGAAGCCCGATGTGGAGCTCCGTCGCGACGGGGCTCCACGTCCCCATCGGGCGAGCCATGACGATGGATGCGCGCCTCGATCACCGCGAGAAAGGCCTGGCCCTGCTCGACGGTGAGGTCTCGATCACCATCTCATCGCGGTCTGGCAGCGGCCGAGCTCGGCGAAGCAACTCCTCGACGGCGTGTGCGAGTGCCGAGTAGAACACCTGCCACTACGACTGCACCGAGGGTCAGCTCGATCCAGTCGGTCGTTTCGCCCAGGATCAGCCATGAGCTGGCGATCCCGAATACCGGTACGAGCATCGAGAAGGGTGCGACGGCTCCGGCCGGGTGGCGGGACAGGAGGGTGTTCCATAGCCCTGAGCCGACGATGGTTGCGATCACGACGACGTAGAGCAGCGCGAGCACAGCTGTTCGCCCAAAGCCGGTGCCGATGGTCTGGATCGCGTACCAGTCCCGGTGCGGTCCTTCGGTCAGCAATGAGAGCGCCAGCATCGGGATCGGTGGCACGACCGACATCCAGAGCGTGAGGTGCAGCGGCTTGCTCGGACGAGCTTGACGGCTGGCGAGGTTCCCGAACGCCCAGCCGAGACCACCGAGGAGGGTCAGTAGGAGCGGCATCACGCTTGCATGCGCAGACCGGTGTGCCGCGATCCCAACAAGCCCACAGACCGCGACCAAGAGCCCAACAATCTGCCATCTACTGAGCCGTTCACGCAGCAGGGCAGCGCCGAGTAGGACTGTGAATGGCGCGGAGGATTGCAAGACCAGCGACGCGAGCCCGGCAGGCACACCGTCCTTCATCCCCAGGTTAAGGAAGGCGAACTGAAGGATGCCGAACCCGATCCCGTACCCGAGCAGCCAGCGCAGCTGCACGTCCGGACGCGGGACCAGGAGCATGGTCGGGATCGCGAGCAGAGCGAACCGCACCGCCACCATGAACATGGGTGGAAAGTGCTCCAAGGCCAGGTGGGTCATCGGGAAGTTCACGCCCCAGATCGTGGCCACGGCGATTGCTTTCATGCGGTCACCGAACGTCATTTGCCGCCTATCGTCCAATACCAGATCAGGTAGGACAAGCGAAACGTTCTAAATCAACCTTGTAGTCTGGCTACATGGATGCCAGGCATTTGGCGGTGTTGCGAGAGGTAGCCGAGCACGGCAGCGTGACCGAAGCCGCCCGCGTCCTACACCTCACCCCGTCAGCGGTCTCCCAGCAACTCAAAACGCTGGAAGCCGTAGCCGGGACGCCTCTGATTGAGCGAGTTGGGCGCGGTATCCGGGTCACACCCGCCGGCCATGAGCTAGCCAAAGCGGCCGTCGATGTAGCAGTGGCGATTGAACGGGCGGCAGCTACCTGCGCACGCTACGCCGCGCAGCCGGTCGGGACGGTACGAGTTGCTGCGTTCCAGAGCGCCGGGCAGATGCTGTTCCCCGGCCTGCTCTCCGCGATAGCCGACGACGACGGCGTGATCGTCGAGTGCGGTGAACAAGACGTCGCGCAATCACAGTTCGCGCCACTCACCAGCGAATACGACATCGTGATCGCGCACAGACCAGACCGCAGCTACGCCTGGGCCGTCACCGCAGAGCTACGCGTCGTGCCGTTGCTACGCGAGCCGATGGACATCGCTCTCCCCGCGGGCCACCCGCTCGCGGGCAAAGCGACGCTTAGGCCATCGGACCTCGCAGGCGAGCGCTGGATCACCGTCCAAGACGGATTCCCGATCGCCGACATCGTGCACGCGATCGCTAACAAATCCGGGGCACCGCTTCAGGTCGCACACCGCATCAACGACTTCCACGTCACCGAAACACTCGTCGCCGCCGGACACGGAATCGCGCTCCTACCCCGCTACACTGCGAACCCCCGCGACGGCACACGCTTCGTCCTGCGCCCGATCGACGACGTGCCAGCCAGCCGCGAAATCGACGCGCTGCTACGTCCAGACCGTTACGAACGCATCATCGTCCGCAACGTCCTCCAAGCACTACAAGCGGCAGCCGCAGCCATAATCGACTCCTGATAACACACAAGGGAACCCACGACGCGCAGATGGTCCTACCTTGCCGCGGGGAAGATGGCCTGCGCTGACAGCGACCGCTGAAATGGGGGAGACTGTGTCGCCGTGGATCTGGACGCCATCCAGAATCGCCCCGCCGAGCTCCTCCAGCGCCTGCTGCGCTTCGACACAAGCAATCCTCCGGGCAATGAGCGTGAGTGCATCGATTGGATCAGAGGACTGCTGGAGGATCTCGGCTGTGAGGTGCGCATCGTCGCGAGTGAGGCCGAGCGCCCGAACCTGATTGCGCGGCTGGCCGGTCGTGGCGAGTGCGCTCCACTACTGCTGCAGGGCCACGTCGATGTTGTCGCTGCGCGCGGGCAATGGCGGCACGAGCCGTTTGCCGGTGAGTTGCACGATGGCTACGTGTGGGGTCGCGGCGCCCTGGACATGAAGGGCGGCGTGGCGATGATGCTCGCCGCATTCATGCGCGCGAAGGCCAGCGGAACGCCGCCGCCGGGCGATGTGATCCTGTGCCTGATGGCCGACGAGGAGGCCGGCAGCGACCTCGGCGCCGAATTCCTCGTACGTGAGCACCCGGAGCTGTTTGCGGGCGTGCGCTATGCGATCGGCGAGTTCGGCGGGTTCACGATGGACGTCGCCGGACGTCGCTTCTATCCGATCATGGTCGCCGAGAAGCAGGTCTGCTGGTCGCGCGCGATCCTGCGTGGCCCGGCCGGGCACGGCTCGATGCCGATCCGGGACGGGGCGATGGGCCGGCTCGGCAGGCTGCTGGAGCGGCTCGACCGTCGCCGGCTGCCCGTGCACGTGACGACGGTCGCGCGCGCGATGATCGAGGCGACCGCCGCCGATGTGCCACCGGCGCTCGCGCTGCCGCTCAAGGGCCTGCTCGTGCCGGGCCTCACCGATCGCCTGCTCGATGTCATGGGCGAGCGCGGGCGTGTGTTCGATCCGCTGCTGCACAACACCGTCAGCGCGACGATCGTAGGTGGTGGGGAGAAGGTCAACGTGATCCCGGATGCGATCTCGCTGACGCTCGACGGCCGTCTGCTGCCGGGGTTCGCTCCAGAGCAGCTGTTCGCCGAGCTGCGCGCGCTTACGGGCGTGGAGATGGAGTTCGAGGTCCTGCGCCACGACCCCGTCGCGGCCGAGCCCGACCTGGGGCTGTTCGACATGCTCGCCGGGGTGCTGGCGGAGCTCGACCCCCAGGCCAAAGCGATACCGATGCTGCTCCCCGGCATCACCGATGGGCGCTTCTTCTCCCGGCTCGGGATCCAGACGTACGGGTTCCTGCCGATGCAACTGCCGGCAGAGCTGCCCTTCATGCAGCTGATCCACGCCGAGAACGAGCGCCTGCCGGCCGATGCCATCGAGTTCGGCACCACGGCGATCGGACGTGTGCTCGAACGCATCGGCTAGCTACAAGCTTGACAGCTACGTCCGTCCCGACCCGATAATGGCAATTAAACGAACGCGCGCAAGCTAGATTCCATATGGCATCTCGTTGGGCGCTGCGGGCGTCACTAGTGTGGGTCTAGTCCCTTGGTGAGCTCGCCGGCTCTCACCATGTGTGCAACCTCTGCGGCGATCGTGTCGCGGTCGGCGTTTAGTCCCTTGGCCATGTCGCCGGTAGTGCTCTGCGGGTGCTCCTTGACGTATCCAATGATGCGCCCGTCGATGTCGTCCTTGTGCTGACGTGCTGTGGCCCGACGGCCGCTGGCGCGACGTGCGGTTGCTCGGCGTGCCGAGCGTTGCGGGACTGCTGCTGGCGTGTGGCGCGTCGGCTCCGGCGGGGACACCCCGTCCCCGGTTGGTGGAGTCTGCATTGCTGAGAACCTCCTGACCCTCATGGAGGTGACGCGCGAGAGGAAGAGGGTTCGAGACCCGACGCGTGGGTTAAGTGAGCTAGGCCCCGGGAGTCTCGATCATGGCCTCAAGCTCTGCACCTCGGCGCGGTCGCGCTTCGGTGACTTTCGGGCTTGTGAGGCTGAAGTCCTGCCCGCAGGGCCAGCTCAACTATCCATCATATCCCTTTTCCGGGTCCGCAACGACAACGGGCTTGCTGTCCCCCCACGTGGGGGGACATTGGTGCCATTGGCGACGCAGCGAGGGCGAGGCGTCGACTGTCCACCCATACGCTCGAAGCGTCGCGTCCGGTGAATGCGCAGCGTCTCCGGCTTACCGGGGCAGGTGGAATGGGACCGTGGTGATGACGATTCCCTCGTAGGCGATCAAGGAGGCGCGCAGGCGTGCGGCGATGCGGCTGTGCAGGATCCGCTGCCAGCGCCTGGCGACGACGATCTCGGGTACCACGAGCGTAAGGGTCACATCGGGGCGTTGGCGGTGTAGCGCGGCAATGTAGTTGGCCAGCGGCGCGACCGTCGCCCGGTAGGGAGATACGACGATCTCGAGCGGCAAATGGTCGCCCCATGCCTGCCACGCGCGGTGGAAGCGTGCGGCCTCGTCCTCGGTGGGGCTTATGTGCAGCGCGAGCACCGGCTGTGCAAGCGAGACGGCGTAGGCGAGCGCGTGCAGGGCAGCGAGATCGAGTACCGCGACCGGGACGACGGCGAAGCTGTGCACCTTGACGGGGTTGTCCTGCGCCTCAGCCAGTTGCGCGGAGACCTCCGACGGGAGCCGGGGTGGCGCCACGCGAATTGGCCGCCTGTGCTCGCCGGCATCGGGGTGTGGCGCGAGCGCCTCGCGGGCGCGCTCGTAGTGCGCGTGCACACGTCCGCACGCCAGAACGATCAGTGGGACCAGCAGTACCACGACCCAGGCGCCCTCGGTGAGCTTGGTGATCGCGGCGATCAGCACGACTGCCGCCGAAAGGACCGCACCGAGGAGGTTCGTGGCAAGCGCTGAGCGCCATCGACGCTCGCGGTGGCGCCACCAGTGCGCGACCATCCCACTCTGAGCGAGCGTGAAAGCGAGGAACACGCCAATCGCAAACAGTGGGATCAGCGGGGCGGTCTGACCGCCGAAGGCCGCGTAGATCACGGCCGCGGGTACGGCGAGCACGAGGATTCCGTTGCTGAATGCGAGGCGATCGCCCATGCGCAGGAACAGCCGAGGGACGTAACCGTCGTGGGCCATGAAGTACAAAAGACGTGGGAAGCCGTTGAACGCCGAGTTGGCGGCGACCAGCAGCACGAGCGTGGTCGCCACCTGCACGAAGCCGTAGGGAATGCCGCCGCCGACACTGTCATGCGCGATCTGGGAGAGCACCGTCTGACTCCCACCCGGCGCGGCGCCGTCGAAGTGAGCGACAAGCACAACGCCGATGAACATCGAGATCAAAAGCCCCATCATCACCGTGAGGGTCTGTCGGGCGTGCCGCGCCTGCGGAGGGTGGAAAACCGGGACGGCGTTTGAGATCACCTCGATCCCGGTCATCGCCGTCGCCCCGGAGGCGAACGCGCGCAGCAGGAGCAGCACGCCGACCGCCTCGACGGCCCGATGCGGCGCCGCGGCGGTTGGGTGAAAGCCGTGGGAGCCCGCCTTCAGAAGGCCGGCGATCACAACCAACGCGATCGCAGCCATGAATAGGTAGGTGGGGGCGGCGAAGGCGGCACCGGCATCGCGCACGCCGCGCAGGTTGCCGGCCACCAGCAGCACGATCACCACCAAGCCGATCGCCACCCTCGCCGAGTCGAGCGATGGTATCGCCGAGGTGACGGCTTCCACCCCGGACGCGACCGACACCGCGACGGTGAGGATGTAGTCGACGATCAACCCTGCGCCCGCGAGCAGACCCCACTGGCGTCCCAGGCTGTCGCTCGCGACGATGTAGGAACCCCCTCCGTGCGGGTAGGCCCGGATCACCTGGCGGTAGCCGAGGCCGACGGAGAGCATCAGCACCGCGAGGGCCGCCCCGATTGGCAGCGAGAGTTTCAGCTCGCCGGAGCCGGCGAGCACGAGGATCGCCATCATCGCTTCCGGCCCATAGGCGACCGAGGACAGCGCATCGGGCGAGAGCACGGCGAGGGCCAGCACGCGCCCCATCAGCTGCTCGGCGATCGCCGTGCTGCGCAGCGCCGGGCCGATCAGCACTCGCCGCAGCGCATAGGCCAAGCGGCCCGACCCCGAGTCACCCTCCCCCGCTTCGGCCGTCACTTCGAGCTCATCGTCGTCCGCCCCACGCCGCGTGCTGCGGATATGTAGGAAGCGTCCGGCACCCGAGGACTGCGGATCGGCGAAATCGAGGCGGCGATCGACGGGCAGCGCACGCTCCCAGACCGCCCGCGCCGGCATGCACCCCGCCCAGCTGCGGCCCACCTCGCTCAGCGCGGCAAGCGCGCGCTCATCGAGCTCGGGCAGCTGTGCACTCGCCGTGACCGACGCGTCCGGCACGCTCTCCCCCGGGCCACCGCTTGACCTACCGCCTGGCCGGTCGCGGTCGCCCGTGCTGTCGGAGGGTGAGCTTGGCAAGGGCTGGCTGACGAGTCCGGAAGAGTTACGAACCGCGCATCTTCGATGCTGTCTTTGAGAAGGATCCTACTGGTGTTCGCAACGACGATGATTCGAGGATCCTGATTCCGGCGAGCGCGTCTACGCGTTTACGATCTCGCGGTCTCACTCCGACATGGGCAGACCGTCACGAGGGCGCTCCCGCCAGAACCTCGCTGCGCTTGGGCACCAGTAGCTCCTCCTCGATCGGGGTGCGCTGTGCGTGGCGGAACCCAAGGGCGACGAACCCGAGCATGATCAGGGCAAGGATGAACGAGGCGATCGAGCCATAAAGCATGATCGTGCCGATCTTCGAGAAACCGTACGCCTCGAGCAGCAGCCCACGTAGCGTCGTTCCCTGGAAGGACGTCGTCTCGAGTGCCACGAGCTTTGTGTTTGTTGGTTCGGTGCGCGCGGCGGTGCTGATCTTCGAGTAGATCCCTCCATAGGGCATCTCGGAGAGGTGGATCGCGATGAAGTGGTCGGCGTACGCCTCGGCCTGCGGACCGGTCAGCAGCTGCTGGCCGGAATACTTCTCGAGATAGGGGATCATCGCGGGGGTGATCTCGGTGCCGGCCTTCGCGGTAGCGAATGCCGACTTCGGCGGGAAGAAAATCTGCTGCTGGGCGAGCTGGTTGTGGACATTGTTGTGGTCGTAGCTGTAGCCCCACATCAACAGTCCCCCTGCCACGAGCAGCACTGCTACGAGGACCAGCCCAACGGCGCTGGTGAGAACGTCAAATACTCTGCGACGCATGACACAGTTCCTCTCGATGGGATGTACGTGATGACAATTTTGTGCTCACGCGCTCGCTGGCCGAGCGTTGGAGCCGGCTCCTTGCCCGCCCTGCGGGAGACAGGGCGGGCAAGTGGCCAGTTACGGCCGCGCCAGGGGAAACGCGGTTCGCTCGTCGATGGCGGGAGTGAGATGGCCATCGGACGTTTTGATGACGAGCGCGAGATGCTGCGCTTGCGGCAGCGAGTTCTCGTCATACAGCACATCGGCGGGCAGAGCCGAGCTGAGCAACACGACGATCACACGGTTGCGCGCGACACACCGCGGACAGTGTCGAATCGCCGTCCGGTATGGACGCACTTCAATGCTCAGGCTACATCGAGGGCAGTTCAGATGTGCGCTCGAGTCAATCTGTGTACAGGTGCTCATTTGGTGGGCGCGGAGCCGTTGGCCGGTCGTGGCGCCAGTGCAGGTGCCGCAGGAATGTCACTCGCGGCCATGGTCTCGCGTTTGAGGAACGCGCCGAGCTCTTGGATCGTGCTCATCAGCGGCGCCGGGAAGACGACGGTGGAGTTCTTATCGACCGCGATCTCCACGAGTGTCTGGAGATTTCGCAGCTGCAGCGCGAGCGGGTGTTCCATCATCACGTCGGAGGCGCGTGCAAGCTCGCCGGCGGCGAGCGCCTCGCCCTCGGCGGCGATGATCTTGGCGCGCTTCTCGCGCTCGGCTTCGGCCTGGCGAGCCATCGCGCGCTTCATCGACTCCGGAAGCTGTATGTCCTTCAGCTCGACAGTCGTGACCTTGATGCCCCACTCCTCGGTCTGCACGTCGAGGATCTCGCGGATGTTCTGGTTGATCTTGTCGGTCTCGGAGAGGGTCTCGTCGAGCGTGTGCCGTCCCACGACGGCACGCAGCGTCGTCTGCGCGATCTGGTTGATGGCGACTTCGACGTTCTCGATCGCCACCACCGAGCGGACCGGGTCCGCGACGCGGTAGTAGGCGACCGCCGAGACATCCACGCTGACGTTGTCGCGGGTGATGATGCCCTGCGACTGGATCGGCATCGTGACGATCCGCAGCGAGACGCGGTGAACCTGGTTGATCAGCGGCGCGAAGAGGATCAGCCCTGGTCCGCGCGCTCCGTCGCGGACCTTGCCGAGGTGGAACATCACGGCACGCTCGTACTGCTTGAGTATCCGCACCGACAGCGCCAATCCGACGAGCGCCACGAATAGGACGGCAACAACCACATAGACGATCATGTTTGCCTCGCTGTCGATCTGTTCATCCCCCGAGACCCGACACCTGAGAGACGGTGTGACTGGGTGCTTTGACAAGGCGTGCGATGACGGGCTCCTGACGCGTGCGTTGCGAGGTTCGACCGTTCAGGTCGAACAGGAACGTCGGCCGAGTGTCAGAGCCGGAAAACCAGAGCCCGCCGAGGTTTGAGGCGAGCGAACATATATTCTACCACTGTCATCCGTGCGAGCCAGATGACTGAACCGTGATGAGCTACCGCGAGACCGAGCATCTGCGTGTCCTGATCGCCAACGAGCGCAAGGACCGCCTGGCGCTCGTGGCTCCGATCGTGGTGGGGCTGGGACATGAGGTGATCGCGCGCGAGATCGACGTCGAGGACGTCGGCCCGGCGACCGCGAGAGAGCGGCCCGACGTGGCGCTCGTAGGGCTCGGGGAGAGCTCAGCGCACGCCCTTGCGCTGATCGACAAGATCGTGCGGGAAGCCGCCTGCCCGGTGATCGTCCTGCTGCACGCTCGCGACCCCGAGTTCATCAGCGAGGCATCCAAGCGAGGCGTCTTTGCTCACATCAGCGACGCCGACGTCGAGGACTGGCAGAGCGCGATCGACATCGTGCTCAGGCGCTTCGCGGAGTACCAAGACCTCCAGGGTGCATTCGGGCGCCGCGCCCTGACCGAGCGAGCCAAGGGAATCCTCATGGAGCGCCACGGCGTCGACGAGGCCAGCGCATTCGAGATGCTGCGCCAGCAATCCCGCATCGACAACCGCAAGCTCATCGACCTGGCCACGGCAGTCGTCGACGGCCACCGCCTCCTGCCCCGAGAGCCACAGGCTCCACCTCAACCCTGACACTCACGCAGCACCGGCGGTCAGACGCGTCAGCGGCGGGCGAGTCGGCGTCCGCTCTCGGTGCTGGGCGGCGTGTAGTTCAGCTCGTAGTGGTGGTAGAGGGCCGACTCGTCGGCCTGGGAGAGCTCATCGCCGTGCTGCTCGATGTTTGGCGCGGACTCGACCTGCTCCTTGGTGACCGCCACTTGCAGATCATCCGGACCGACCTTGATCCCGCCGAGCGGCACGAAGGTCAGATGGCGGTTGATGAAACCCTCCTTGACGGTGGCGAACTGCGGCTCGTCGTTCTCGATGTCGACGTATACGTCCTGGAGCTTGCCGATCCTCTCGCCGTCGCGATCGACCAGCATCTTGCCGTGCCAATCGGCGACGTTCCACTCGGCGTCTTGCTGGTGCTCGGTCATCCTCGAAGCCTCCCTGTCCCTGGCCGTGCGCTGGCAGCTACCAAGTCTAGACAGGCGCCTGAACGCGGTGGCGGCGCCATCGATTGATCGCACGGACAAGGCCGGTCGAAAGGGCTCACGCCAGCGCGCCGGCCGGCAGCACGAAGCGGAGCGGTGCTCGGGGTTCTGCTTCGCTGCCGCTACTCAGACGCGAGCCGTGCAGGCCATATCTGGGGGCCGCGGCAACCTGGGTGTCAGCTATACCGGCGTGGGCGGTGATCCATGCCATGACCGCCGCGAAATCGGCGCCCTCGGCGAGGATCGCAGCACGCTCGATGACCTCTCCGCCCGAAGCGTGAGGACGCGCCAACCGAGTCAGGAGAGCACGAATCGCATCGTCGTCCATCGCACCCACACTAGTCTCTCTGCCAGCGCAGCGTGAGGTGGCCAATACCGCACGGGGCCTCGACGTCCGCGTCGGGGCGCCCGGGGTGGAGGTCGAGCAGCGTGCTCAACAGCAGCAGTGGGGTTCCCGCCGCCCATGCCTGTGGACGCGATGCCGTCGGGAACGCCACCGGGACCGATGTCACCGACGCGGGGTAGCCGGCGAAGACCTCGGGCAGGCGGTGCTCGAAGTACGGGGCTGCCTGAAGGATCGTGGAGGCGATGGTGCTCGCCGCCTCGCGGTGGCCGTAGCGCGCCAGGCCGGCGGCGATCAGCGAATTCTCGTGGGGCCAGACGGTCCCGGTGTGGTAGCCGAGCGGGTTGTAGCCGGCCTCGTGGGTGCCGAGGGTGCGCACGCCCCAGCCTGAGTAGAGCTGCTCGTCAAGCAGCCGCTCGGCGGTCGCGGCCGCCTCGCCCTCGTCCAGCATGCCCGACCACAGCAGATGGCCGATGTTGGAGGTCAGGCTGTTGACCTGGCGCTTCTCCCCGTCCAGCGCGAGGGCGTGGCAGCCACGCTCAGGCATCCAGAAATCGTGGCGGAAGCGCTCGCGCAGGGTGGCCGCCTGGCGCTCGAGGCGCTCCGCGAGCGCCTGATCTCCCCACACCTCGCGGGCCAGACGGGCGCAGCGGCGCCGTGCGTCGTATACGTAGCCCTGGATCTCGCAGGTCGCGATCGGCCCCCTGGCGAGTGTGCCGTCGGCGTGCTGGATCGCGTCCCAGCTGTCCTTCCAGCACTGGTTGACCAGTCCGGTGACCCGGTTGCGGCAGGCGTACTCGACGTACCCATCGCCGTCGGCGTCTCCGCTGTTCTCGATCCACGCCAAGGCGTCACGGGCGTGGGGCTCCAGGGTGCGGACAAGCTCCGCGTCACCTGACCAGCGGTGGTACTCGTCCAGGAGGACGAGGAACAGCGGTGTGGCGTCGGCAGTCCCGTAGTAGGGGGAGTGGGGGCGCTCCCCGCGCGCGGTGAGCTCGCCGAAGCGCAGCTCGTGCAGGATCTTGCCCGGCTCCTGCTCGTGGAAGTCATCGCGCCCCTGCGCCTGGCGGGCGGCGAGCACGCGCAGGGTGGTGGCGGCCAGTCCGGGCAGGTAGGGCAGCGCCTGGAAGCTCGCGATCAGGCTGTCGCGGCCAAAGAGTGCCATGAACCACGGCAGCCCCGCCGCGGGTAGGGTCGCGCCCTGCAAGAGATCGGGATGCAGCCGTAGCGCACCGAGATCGCTGAGGCTCGCGCGGTACGTGCGCGTCAGCGCCGTGTCCTGGGTCTGCAACACCGGCGCCCCGGACAGCCACTGCTCGAGCTCCGCCGCCTTGGAGGCGCTCAGCTGCGCCAGACTGCCGCGCTGCTCGCGCTGCGCGAAGGCGACCCCTGGCTGTGCCGCATTCGGCGTGAGGGTGAAGGTGGTCGACCACTGCTCGCCGGGCGCGAGCCGCAGCGAGTAGGCGAACCCCTTGCGGGTGACCGCCGCCGTGCGGCTGGCGGCGATTGTGAGCGAGCGCTGGAAGCCCGAGCGCTCGTAGGCCAATGTGAGGACCCGGTCGTCGTGGCGGCAGCTCACCTCGCGCTCATCCACCACGCCGTCCTTGACCTCGAACAGATCGGCGAAGTCGGCGTCCACCTCCAGCGCCACCCGCACCTCGCTGTGCTCATGACGGTGGTTGGTCACCGTGACCTCCTCCACCCAGACGTGGTCGATCAGCCGGCGGCGCATGATCGAGCACGGCGCCTCCTCATCAGGCCCCACGCGAGGGGTCAAGAAGAACTGCGCGGCGAAATGCGCGCTCTGGTCGAGGCCGAGCAGTTCCAGCGGAGTCTCGCCGACACGCAGGACCCAGCGTGAGAGAAAGCGGGTGTCGTCGCAGAAGAAGCCATGCTCGCGACCCGCGTCGGCCCGCACGTCGCCGCGGCGGTCCCCGACGACGAACGTGCTGCCGTCCAGGACACTCAGGGTGCGCTCAGACACGCGCGAGCGCCTCCGCGACACGCGCGAGCGCCACCGACCGGTAGGTCTGCTCGTAGGCGGCGGCTACCACGTCGATGTCGCAGTGCTCGGCGACCCAGGCGCGGCAGTCCCGCGGAACGATGCGGGGTAGGCGAGAGACGGCCGCGGCCATCGCCTGCTCGTCCTGGACGAGGTAGCCGGTCTGCCCGTCGCAGACGAGCTCACGGGCGGCGCCTTCGGGAAACGCGATCACCGGGGTACCGCACGCCAGTGCCTCGACCATCACCATCCCGAAGGGCTCCTCCCAGCGGATCGGCATCAGCAGCGCGCGAGCGCCCGCGAAGGCATCGAGCTTGACCGACCCGCCAATCTCGCCAACGAAGCGAACGCGCTCGCCGTCGATGTGCGGCGCAACCTCGCGATCGAAGAAGGCCTGCTGGCCGGGCTGGATGACCCCGGCCAGGACGAGTGGCACGCCCGCGGCACGGGCGGCTGAGATCGCCCGGTGGGGGCCCTTCTCTGCCGTCATCCTCCCGACCCACAGCAAGTAGTCGTCCTTGCGTTCACGCAACGGCCAGGCCCGCACGTCGATGGGGTTCGGGATCGCACCCACCGGCTCCAGGCCCGCGGGTGCCGAGGCCAGCTGCGCGCGACTGATGCCCACGAGCGCTGCCTTGTGGCCGTGACGGACATAGAAAGCCGCTGTGCTGGCGGTGAACTGTCCATGCAGGGTATGCACGAACGGCGTGTCGAGGCGGTCGGCCATCGCGAGTGCCGTGAAGCCGCAGTGGTCGTGAACCACGTCGAAGGGCCGGTCATGAACGGCGAGGTCGATCTCCTCGAACGCCCGCGCGACGTGGTCGACCTCATACAGCGAACGCTCGATCTCCTCGGGGTGCGCCTCCTCGAGCAGCGGCACCACTCGCGCGCTCGACCGAGAGCCCGGAGCGCAGAAGAGCGTCACCGCATGCCCTCGCCGGACGAGAGCGTCGCTCAGCACGCCGACAACCGACTCCACACCCCCGTACCCCGGCGGGGGAACAGAGATCCAGGGCGGGGCGAGCATCGCGACACGCAGCGGCGCCCCGGCCGGCCGCGAAGGCCCCGCGGCGACCGGGCGCGGCGACGGATACCCCACCAGCCCGCGAGACGACCTGCTCTCGGATACTGCAGCCACAACACTCACAGGCGCTCCTCACGAAGCCTCTCAGGGGCTGCGGTCGCGAGGCAGAGAGGTCAGGAAGGACCGAGCGAACGCACAATCGCGGACCCACGCGGGACACGATGGACCACTCCACCGTAACAGCGGCAGGTCGCACCCCCGGGCGCGTGAGCGAACAGCGTGGCACCGCGACCCCCAGGGCAAGGTGAGCGACGCCAAGATTTTCGAGCCCGCAAGCCGGACGCGGTACAGTTGCTAGTGCGTCAGGTGAGCCCTAGCTCTTCTCGCTCTCCGGGCAAACATCCTCGTTCAGAAGGGTAGAGAGGCGGTTGGCCATGGCCACCGCAACAAAGAAGGCCCACGCTGCACATGGCGTGTCAGATCCAGCGTCGCTGGCGTTTCGCACCTATCGAGACAACGGCGCCAGCTACCACTGGGAGATCGTCGATAGCAGTGGCGAGATCATCGCTCAGTCGGGGAGCTTCGCCTCGCAGGATGACGCGGAACGCGCCGCACGCGACGTGCACGAGCGCGCCCGCTCGGCGCCCTTTGAGTCACAGGTGGCCAAAGAGCGCCACACCGTGGCCGCGTGATGTCCCGCCGACATCTCAGCTGTCCGGCGTGTCGCATCCGCGTGCACGCGAACGATCCGGAGATCGCTCTGCTGGAGGATCGTTGCCCGATCTGTGGAGCCACGCTGAGACCAGTCTCGTCCGCCTCGGACGTGATGGGTTTCCGCTCCTTCGACTTGGATGCGCTCTCAGAGCAAGAGCCGCATGATCGGCTGGGCCCGCCCGGGAATCCAGCTGATCTCGTCTTTCGCCGCGAGGCCGCCTCAGCGCGGGATCACCTGGATGCGCATCGCTGGTCCGATGACGGCGGCAACATGATCAGCGAAGCCGTGGCGCGATGGTCGCGAACGCGCTGATTGCCGCGCGCGAGCCATCCGCGTGTCTGTTGGCGGATCAGGGACCGGTCTACCGCTGCGAATGCCGGCACGTTCTGCGGGTCTGCGGTGGTGGGCACCACCGGTGTACTTCGAGCTGGGCAACCCGCTGCTGGACGATCCCGTGATGAATGGGGCCTGCCCACAGTGCGGACACGGGCTGCCAGGCAAGAATCGACTATGAGAACCGGCAGGGCAAGACATATGCGGCCGGACCGTCCGCCCCTTTCCTAGCCCTCAGGGAACGAGGCAGGATCGAACATCATCTACGAGCAACAGGGAGACTTCATGGCCAGGATCATCGTCACGACCGATCCAACTACCAGTCAAGCCGCTCCAGTTCTGCTGGACGAGCGCGTCTACTCGATACATCTCGACAACGACCACAGCGCGGCACAGCTCATTGAGCGGCTGGGCTGGGCAATCTCCGACGCCGAGAACGCCCAGCGGACCGAACAGGCGCCGTAGTCAAGAGCTGCGGGGTGGCCTGCGCCGACGGGAAGCTCCAAGCCACCGGGGGCCGTCAGGACAGGATCTCGACGAACCCCTCCGTTCCATTCACGCGGATCCGCTGACCATCCCGGATCAGCCGGGTAGCGTGCTCGACCCCCACGACGGCCGGCAAGCCGTACTCCCGTGCGATCACTGCGCCGTGGGTCATCAAGCCCCCAACCTCCGTCACCAGACCCTCGATTGCGACGAACAGAGGGGACCAGCTGGGGTCCGTGTAGACCGTGACCAGGATGTCGCCAGGTTCGACCTCAGCCTCCGCGATGTCCAGCAGGACGCGGGCCCGCCCCTCGATGGTCCCGCCGGAAACCGGTAGGCCGATCAGCGCGCTGGTCGGCAAGTCGTCGCGTCTGTATGCCCCGGCAATGACCTCGCCCTCTGACGTGAGCACCCGGGGCGGCGTGAGCGTTTGATACGACCTGAACGCGTGCTTGCGCTGGGAGATGAGCCGGTCATCCACTTCGTTCGTGCACACGACGTCGCGCAACTCCTCGAATGTTAGGTAGAAGACGTCCTCCTTCTCACGAAGCACGTTGGCCTGAGCGAGGCGCTCGGCCTCTTCGAGCAAGGCCTGCTTGTAAACGAAGTAACGGCTGACGATGCCGTACTTCGGATACTCCCGGTACCCAATGAAGGTCCGGACGCGGTCGATCATCCGCTTGGCCTCTGCGGCCTTCCGCTCGCCACCCGGCAAAGCCCGCAAGCGCTCCAGGAGCTCCTGCTCCTTTTCCCACGCCTCCTGCCGCCCTTGCTCGAAGCGCCGCTGACCGGCGCCCGGCTCGAGGTTCTTGATGTTGCCGAGGATCATGGGCACGAGCGTGGTAGGGCATTCACTCCAACGTGGTCTCGTGATGTCGATCTCGCCGACGCAGCGCATGCCGTACTTGTCGAGGTAGGCCCGGATGGCGTCCCGGGCTTCACGGCCGCCTTCGCGCGTGGGCAGCTCGTCCAGGAAGCTCTCGTCCTCGACGTGTTGCAGGAAAGCCACCACGTCGGGGTGCGGGCGGATCACGTCTGCGACATCCAGGAGCGCCAGCCCCATTTCCGAGGTGATGTTGTGAGGGACGGACTGCGTGAGCGTGTCGGCGACGTTCTTCTCGCCCAGCGACGCCTGCACTTGCTCGTTGAGCCATCGGGTGGCCTCCATCGCCGCCATGATCACCGGGAGGCTTTGTGGATCGAGCAAGAGACGCTTCAGCTCCTGGACGTCCGCCAGGATGAAGTCGAGCAGCGTCGATCCGGACTTCGTCCGGATCTTGTCCTCCAACGCGGCGATGGAGGCCTCGCTGCGCTCGATCAGCTCGACGACGATGGCCGGATCGGTCTCGATCGGGGCTGGCGCTTCGACAGCCAACGCACCGCCCGGACCCTCGTCCGCGAGCATCGGGATGAAGCCATCCCATTCGAGGATGGTCTGCAGCGCGTCCCCGATCAGCGGATCGGATCTCCCCAGGGCGTTCAGGATGCCTGTGCGGCTCGTTGGAGAACCCAGCGCCTGGGTGACGTCGACGAACAGTCTCCCGCCGGCCTCGTACATCGGCCGGAGGGCCGTCAGCTGGAACAGGGAGAGCCCCAGGGGCTTCATGGGGTCGGTCATCATCTGCTGATGGCCGACGGAGACGTAGACATGGTTCTCTCGGTCGCCGGCAGCGGGGATGGGGAACAGCGTGGTGATCGGACGGCTCTGTACGATCTCGAAGCCGTCGTCCACCAGGCACCACTCAATGTCCTGAGGGCATCTGAAGTGCGCTTCGATGCGCCGGCCCAGCCGCGCGAGCCGAACGACCTGCGCATCCGTCAGTGCTGGCTGCTCCTGCCGCTCCGCCCCGATCGTGTGTTGCTGGGTCCCACCCGCAGGCGAGGCGTGGATGGCAAGCCGCTTGGTGGCAAGCGCCTTGGCGAGCACTTCGCCGTCCCGCACCTTGTAGATGTCCGCGTTCACCAAACCGGAGACCAGGGCCTCGCCGAGCCCGAAGCTGGCTTCCACCGAGGCAACCTTACGATTGGACGTGACGGGGTCTGCCGTGAAGAGGATGCCGGCCACATGCGAGAAGACCATTTGCTGCACGACTACGGCCATGTGAACCTTGCGGTGGTCGAAGCCGTTGCGCAGGCGATAGGTCACGGCTTGCTCGGTGAACAGCGAGGCCCAGCCCCGGCTGACGTGCCGGAGGATCGCGGCCTGCCCCACGATGTTCAGGTACGTGTCGTGCTGACCTGCGAAGGAGGCTGTCGGCAAGTCCTCCGCCGTCGCACTCGATCGGACGGCATAGGGGACTTGCTCGCCGAGACGGGCGAGCGCGAAAGTGATCGCCGCCGCCACATCGTCGGGGATGGCGATCCCTTCGAGAGTCCGGCGGATCTCCGCGCTGAGCTTGCGGATCGCGTTCCGCTCGCCCGGGTTCAGGCGCGAAAGCCGATCGAGCAGATCGTCGATCGAAGGGCCTTCCGACACGATCCGCCGGAAGGCGTTCGTCGTCACGCAAAAGCCACGCGGCACGCAGATGCCTTCGATTTGCGAAAGCTCCCCCAGGTGCGCGCCCTTGCCGCCAACGACCGCGACCTGCGTCTTGTCGATCTCTTGGAAACCCAATACGTAGCAGTCGGGCTGGAAGGTGTAGGTCCCCGCCGGATCGCCTCCAGCGATCATCGCCGCATGCTCCTGCGCGCCCATCCCATTGCTCCCTTCGTCGCTTACGGCGAGCGAGTATGGAGCACACCCGGAGCTTGAAACAAGCCCCCCGGTTAGTGATACTTTGGATGTGGCGAGGGGTGACCAGTGCTTGGGACTGAAGTTCGGGCCAGCAGTCCTCACGCGCCTTGCGCGACGAGAAGCCCTTCGTTAGCCCAACGCGTCCCGGCGAGAGTTGCCCGCCCAGGTCGTCGCGACAATCAAGGCGGCGATGCCCATCCCGACCGCCAAGCAGTCACCAACCACGAGTAGGTATCCGCCGCCGCGATGCGGGTTGACGAAGAAGTACGGATACCAGCCCACGATCACACCGCGTGCCATCGTGTAGAGGACATACAGCAGCGGGAAGACCATCCATGGCACGACCGTCCGCGCCGGATCGAGGTGCACCCGCGGCGGGTCGAGCAGCCAGTCGAGCGTCACCGCCACCGGCATCAGGTAGTGCAGGATCGCGTTGACCCACGGGTATGCCGGGGCGTGCCCGGAAAGCAGCAACAGGTACACGATCCCGGTGGTCAGGATGTAGACGACGGCCGCGCCTCTTAGCAGCTCGACCATGCGAGAGCGCTCGCGCGCTGAGTGGAGCGCTCCGTGCAGGAGCATCGTTGCTGCGAACAGGTTGCTGAGGACGGTGAAATAGCTGAAGTAATCAGCATCGCTGACCCCAGGGCCTGCCGCCACGTCGTAGCCGATCGCCGCAAGCGCTGCCAGTGCGAGCGGCGCGCGGCAGATGCGCAGCGCCGGCTCGCTCAGCGCTCCGCGCCGCCGACGTGTGCCAAGGTCACCCATCTAACGCGGCCGAGGCATCCGTGAACCCGCACCGGCGAGTCGGTCGATCAGGAGGTCCACGGCGGCGCGCGCCATCTCCAGTGCCGCCGCTTCACTCTCCGCGCCGGTGATGAACAGCGCTGCCTCGTTCAGCGCGGCCAGCAGCATCCGAGCGAGGATCTCCTCCTGCTCTGCGGGCAGTCGACGTTCCCGCGCCAGGCGCCGGACGCTTGCGCGCAGGTCTCCCAGGGAGTGCTGCTCGTCCAACGCACGCCAGCGTACCCAGCCCAGAACCGTGGGCGAGTCGAGCAGGACAATCCGTTGCACGGCGCCCTCGCAGGCCATCTCGAGCCAGGCTTGCGCCCCTGCGCGCAGACGCGCAAGCGGCGTCGCACCATCACGTGCCGCCGCGTTCGTCACACCGGCGATCTCCGCGAACACCACCTCTGCAACGGCGTCGAACAGCTCGGCCTTGCTCTGAAAGTGGTGGTAGAGCGCACCGCGGGCAACGCCGGACGCCACGAGGACGTCCTCGATCGAGGTGTCCTCGTAACCGCGCTCGCCGAACAGCTCGCGCGCAACCGCGACCAGCCGCTGCCGCGTCGCCTGCCCCCGCGCTGTGCGACCATCGACCATTCCCAGATTATAAACCGACCATCGGTCTGTTATATTGCCCACTCCACGCATCGCAGGCCGTCTCGGCTCGGCCCGGTCGGCAAGGAGGGGCTGTGAAGATCGAGATGCTCAACGTCGGCTGGATCTCCTCCTCGGCCGCCGTCTGGCGCCAGGGCGAGGACCCCGATCAGCGGATCCGCTTTCCCGTCCCCGCATATCTCGTGGAGACCGACAGCGAGCGCATCCTCATCGACACCGGCCTGCATCCCGCCGCGGTGCAGGACCCTCAGGGCTACTACGAACGGCCCGAAGCCGGGCTCTTCGAGCTGGAGCTGGATGTGGACATCGCCGCGCAGGTCGATACGAGCACGCTCACTCGCGTGGTGCTCACGCATCTGCACTTCGACCATGCGGGCGCGCTCGCGCTGCTGCCAAGGTCGGTGCCCGTCTTTCTCCAGGCAAGCGAGTGGGAGGGAGCTCACGACGCGGCGACCGTGCGGCGCAACTTCTTCTACCCGCGCGATTACCAGACGCTCGAAGACCGCGATCTCGTACTCGTGAAAGGCGACCACGATCTGCTCGGCGACGGCTCGCTCATGCTGCTGCTGACACCCGGCCACACCCCCGGGCACCAATCCGTGATGGTGGGCGAGCGCCTCATCCTCGGCGGGGATGTCGCCCACTTCAGCGCCACTCTTGACGATAAGCGGTTTCCGGCTTTCGCCGATGACCTCTCCGCGCAGGCTCGCTCGGTCGATCGCCTTCGTCAGCTCAGAGACTCCGGCATGACGGTTGTTCCCGGCCACGACCCGGACGTCCTGCGGCCAGGTCCACTCGCGGCTTGACGCAGAGCCGAAGGCATCGCCCCGTTCTGGCTAGGTGGACTCGCCGCCTCAAACGCTGACAGCGCGCCCTCGCAGTGCGCCGTGGCGGGCGCTACTGGCCCATAATGGGCGCGGTGCCAGGTCGGTCCAAGGACACAGCGTTTGCGCCGTCGCCGGATTGGAGCGCGCCAGAGCCCCCCAGGCGGGTCGGTCGCGGCATCCTGCGGATGCTGGCGGGCGCGCTGCTGGTCGCGCTGCTGGCAGGAGGCGCCACCGCCGCCGTGGCCCTCAACGAGGTCGGCAAGCTGGTCGAAGCCGTGGGACATAGGCGCGTGACAGTCGCTCCAAAAGTGCTCGCTCCCACATACGGCGGCGGACCGGAGACACTGCTGCTGGTCGGCAACGACGAACGGCCGCCGCCGAAGGGCGAGGGGTCCGAATACCGCGTGGTGCCTCACTCGAACGAGATGCTGCTGGTGCGGATCGATCCCAGCAGGCCGGTGATCTCGATGCTCTCGATTCCGCGCGAGCTGCAGGTCACGTTCACCTCGCCAAACGGCGAAGTGATCACCAACCGGTTCAACTCCGCCTACACCTACGGCTACGAAGAGGGCGGTGGAACCAAAGGCGGTATCAAGCTGATGGTCGAAACGATCAAAAAAGTGCTCGGCCTCGGCGTCAACCACGTGTTCGTGATCAACTTCAAAAAATTCGAACACGCGATCGAGGAAATCGGCTGCGTCTACTTCCCTGTCGACAAGCGCTACTACCACCACAACGAACCGGGCGGGGAACAGTACTTCGAAATCAACCTCAAGCCCGGCTACCAGCGGATGTGCGGCAGAGAAGCGCTCGAATTTGTCGCCAACCGCCACGAAAGCACCTCGCTGGTGCGCGACGCACGCGACCAGCGCTTCATGCTGGAAGTAAAGAAAGAGTTCGGCGAAAACCTCTTCGAAGAACGCGACAAGTTCGAGCACATCTTCGGCAAGAACGTGGAAACCGATCTCCACGGCGAAGAACAGGTGCTCAACCTGCTTCAGCTACTCATCCAGGCACAGGGCAAGCCGGTGCGGCAGGTCCACTTCAACGTCAACCTGCTGCCGACATATGACACCGCAAGCCCCGAACAGATCCACGAAGCCGCGAGCCAGTTCCTGGGCGGCACCGCGCCGATCTCCACGAGCAGGCTGAACCACGCTCTGAGCAGCGCCAAGCAGGCGCGGGCGAACGCCAGACGGACCCACAAAGCCCCCGCGGCCCAGCCGTCGATGATGCCCACCGGTGCGCAGGCGCTCGATCACGCACGGAGCCTGGCTCCCGACCTGCCCTTCCCGCTGGAGTATCCGCGCATCCGCAACACCTACGCCGAAGCAGAACCCGACATGCTGCGCCTCTACCAGCTCCACGGCCCCCACGGCGCTCCGCATCCAAGCTATGCGATCGTGATTGACCGTGGCCTGCTCGGCCAGTACTACGACGTGCAGGGAACGACTTGGCGCAATCCGCCGCTGCTGAACAAACCGAGCCAGACGGTGCAGATCGGCCCACGTGACTACTCGCTCTACTACGACGGCGAACACATCACGACAGTCGCCTGGCACGAAGGCAACGCCGTCTACTGGGTGCAGAACACGCTCGTCAACAGCGTCTCACCGCGCGAGATGATCGAAATCGCCGAGGAAACCCAGCCTGTCGACCAGGCAGTCACACGAGCGCCCCTGCGCCGAGCCAAATCCGCAGAAGCGGCGCTGAGGCTGCCATCGGCCTCCGCGAGCACGTCCTCCACCAACAGGAAGATCGCCGCTTCGCTTGCCATCCTCAGCCTCGCACTGCTCGCGCTGCTCTCGGTGCTGGTGCTGCGACGGCGTCGCGAGCTGAGGCTGCTGCGCGAGCAGATGGGCGCCCAGGTGACCGCGCTCGAAGCGCACGCCAAGCGACAGCGGGCGCTCTTCTAGTCGCGCAGCTGGCCCGCGGCCCCACTCGGGCAGGCGCCCTCGGTGACGCTCTCCTCCAAGAGGGCGCTGTGGGCGTGGGTGGTGTGACCATCGGAGTGCAAGCCGAGCCGGTCGCCGACACGCTCTAGGAGATCGAGCAGCAGCTCGCGCTCCTGGTCGCTGATGGTGACGCAAAGCTCATGCTCCAGCCCGATCGCGGCGGTCATCGCACTGCTCAGCAGCCGGCAGCCGTCAGCGGTCAGGTGCAGTGCCCGCGCGCGGCGGTCCTGCGGGTTCATGCGACGTTCGAGCAGATGCCTGGCCTCCAGCGCATCCACGAATGCCACCATCCGACTCGCCGGGATCTGTAGCGCGTCCCCGATCGCCTGCTGAGACTGACCCTCGGCCGCAGCGACCGCGCGTAGCAGCGAGAACTCGCGGGGCTCCAGGTCAAGCGGCGCGAGCGTCTGGCGAAACCGGCGCGAGACCGCGTAGCCGAGGCTGGAGAGATTGAACCCAACCGTTCTGAAGGGGACGGCGCCCGCGGGGTGCACAAGCGATGAACTCTGCGACACATTGACGTCTTGATCGGAAAGCGAGGCGCTCGTCTCTTGACCCGTCATGAGAAGATCATATCCGTCTAAAAAGATTTTTGATATAAATAATTTTTTCCGGCACGATTCCGCACGAAATCAAGGAGGCAGAGAAGATGGCCAGCCCCACCTCAACCGCATCTCTGCAACCCCCACGGCCCGCTCCCACGCAACCTCACGGCGCAGGCGCGCCGCAGGGCGCGATCGCCTGGCTCGCGCGAATGGTGCTAGCCCATCGCCGGCTGGTCATCTCGCTGTGGGCGATCGTGTTCGTTGCTGGCGCGATCGGTGCTGGCCAGGTCTCAAAGCGCCTCTCCTTCGATTTCTCTCTGCCGGGTCAGCCCGGCTACCAGACCGCGCAGAAGATGGCGCGCATCTACGGCAACGGCGGCGACACCGCCCCCTCGCTCATCGTCCTCACGGCGCCGGCCGGGCAGAGCATCGCCTCGGAGCAGCGCCAGATCGGGGCCGCGTTTGCCGACGCCCGCCTGACGGTGCCGCACGCACGGATCGTCGACTATTCGGTGACCCACGATCCACGCTTCATCACCGACGACGACCGCACCACCTACGCGTTCGTCTTCAGCGCGCTGGAAAAGAGCTTCGGCGCGCCCAAGGTGCCAGCGCGTGTGGCAAGCACGGTGGCCGCCAAGCTGCCCGGCGCACAGGTGCAGATCACGGGGCTCAGCCAGCTGGCCAACGGGGGCTCGACCAAAGGCCCCGGCGTCTTTGTCGAGACGCTGATCGGCGCGGCCGGAGCGCTCGCGGTGCTCGCGTTCGTGTTCGCTTCGATGCTCGCGCTCGTGCCGCTGCTGATCGCGGCCGTCTCGATCCTCACAACGCTGCTGGTCGTGCTCGGTCTCACCTACATCGCCAACGTGTCCTTCATCGTCGAGTTCCTGGTCTCGCTGGTCGGGCTCGGCGTGGCGATCGACTACTCGCTGCTGATCGTCACGCGCTGGCGCGAGGAGCGCGCGCATGGGCGCGAGAACGGCGATGCCGTGGTCGCGGCGATGGCCACTGCCGGCCGCGCCGTGCTGCTCTCCGGCCTCACGGTCGCGATCGGCCTGATCTCGCTGATCGTGCTGCCGGTACCCGGGCTGCAGAGCGTCGGCTATGGCGGCATGCTGATCCCGCTGCTCTCCACGGCCGTGGCCCTGACGCTGCTTCCCGCCCTGCTCGGGGGCATCGGCCCGCGCGTCGACTGGCCGCGGGTCCGCCACGAGTCCCGCGCGAGCCGCGCCTGGACCGCCTGGGCGCGCGCCGTGGTTGGCCATCGCGGCATCGCAGCGGGCGTCGCTGCGATCGTGCTCGGAGTGTTGATCATCCCCGTGTTCAGCCTCACCACCGGCGAAACCAGCGCGAGCGCGCTGGCCAAGAGCGGCAGCGCACACGAGGCCTACGCCCGCCTCTCCGCCGGAGGCGTGCCGGGCGGCGTGCTCACTCCGATCGAAGTGCTCGCACGCTCCTCCGATGCCGCCACCGTGCGTACACGCCTGGCATCGGTTCCGGGGATAGCGACCGTCATGCAGTCGAGCGCACCGGACAGCTCGCGCGATGGCACGACCATCCTGCTCGGCATTCCGCGCCAGGAGACCGTCAACGCCAGCTCGCTTACGCCGGTGCGCGCCGCCCGCTCTGCGCTGCAGGGCGTCCCCGGCGCAATCGGCATCACCGGCGAGGGCGCGATCGAGCTCGACTACCAGCACGCGGTCTTCGGCAACTTCCCGCTGATGTTTGCGATCATCGCGCTGCTTACGATCGCTCTGCTCGCGCGCGCCTTCCGCTCCCTCGTGCTCGCGGTCAAGGCGGTGCTGCTCAACATCGTCTCGATGGGAGCCGCCTTTGGCTTCATGACCTGGTTCTGGCAGCAGGGACATGGCTCAAACGCGCTCTTCGGAGTGCCGGCGACCGGTGCGATCACGTTCTGGATCCCGCTGATGGTGTTCGCCTTCCTGTTCGGCCTCTCGATGGACTACGAGGTCTTCATCCTCACCCGCGTGCGCGAGGAGTACGAGCGCACGGGCTCCACCGACGAGGCCGTGGTGCAGGGCCTCGGGCGAACGGGCAGGCTGGTCACAAGCGCCGCGCTCATCCTCTTCCTCGCCTTCGCCTCGCTCGCGTCCGCACCCAACACCGACATCAAGGTGCTGGCGACCGGGCTCGGCGTGGGCATCCTGCTGGACGCCACGATCGTGCGGGCCCTATTGCTGCCCGCGCTCGTCTCGCTGCTCGGAGGGCTGAACTGGTGGATGCCGGCGCCGCTGGCGCGGCTGCTGCGGATCCCGCCGTCGGCGGCCGTCTCGCAGGTCACGCGCTAGCGCGCCCCAGGTCTGCACATGCCTGCAGGAACAGCGCCTCGGCCAGCGCGATCTTTTCGATCTCGCCCGGGTCGACGCTCTCGTTGGGAGCGTGGATCAGGCACTGTGGCTCCTCCACGCCCATCAGGATGATCTCTGCCTTCGGGAAGGTCTCCTGGAGCACGTTGCAAAGCGGGATCGAGCCGCCCTGGCCCTGCGTGGTCATCCTGGCGCCGAAGGCGAGCTCCATCGCCTGCGCCATCCGCTCGTAGGCGGGGCCGTCGGCCCGAGCCTGAAACGGCGCAGCCACGGCTTCACGCTCGATCTCGACCTTGGCGTTCCATGGCACGGCGGATTCCAGGTGGGCGACCAGCGCATCCTGCGCCTTGGCCGGATCCATGCCGGGCGGCACACGCAGGCTCACCCGAGCCCGCGCGCACGGTTGCAGCGAGGCGGTGGAGCCGAGCGCCGGCGGGCAGTCGATGCCCAGCACATTCACCGACGGCCGCACCCACAGCATCTCCGAGATCGGGCCTGCACCGATCACGCTCACACCGTCGAGCACGTGCGCGTCGGCGCGAAACTGCTGCTCGGGGTACTCGATCCCGCCAAAGCTCTGATTGCTTTCAAGCCCCCAGATCGCCGTGTTGCCGCGATCGTCATGCAGGCTCGCGAGCATCCGCGTCAAGGCGATCAGGGCATCCGGCGCAGGACCGCCGAACATGCCCGAGTGCATCGCGCTGCCGAGGGTGCGAACGGTCACGCTCACGTTCGCAATTCCGCGCAGCGAGGTCGTCAAGGTCGGCACTCCGGTGGCGAAGTTGCCGGCGTCGCAGACGATCACCGCCTCGGCGGCGAGCATCTCCCTGGCCCTTGGCACGAACTGCTCAAGCGCCCCGCTGCCCTGCTCCTCGGCTCCCTCGGCGATCAGCTTGATTCCGACTGGAAACCCGCCCTCCCGGTCGCCGCCGCCAAGCGCCCGCAGCGCGCTCAGGTGAGCGACGACGTTGCCCTTGCAGTCGGCCGCGCCGCGCCCATACCAGCGCCCGTCGCGCTCGGTCAGCTCGAAGGGAGGAGACACCCACTCCGCCTCCCCCAGGGGCGGCTGGACGTCGTAGTGGCAGTAAAGCAGCACCGTCGGGGCGCCGGCCGGTGCGGGGGTGTGACCGAAGACCGCCGGATAGCCGTCTGGCATGTCGAGCAGCCGGCACTCCTGGATACCCGCCGCGGCCATCGCGTCGCGCACGTATTGCGCCGCCTCAATGCATCGGTCCGGTGGGAAGTGCTGCGGGTCGGCCACGCTCGGGATGGCCACCAGCCGCCGCAGGTCCTCCCTCGCCTGCGGCATCAGCCTGGCGACCGCCTCACGCAACGTCTCTCGTGACATCTCCGCTCCTTCTATCGTTTCCAGGCCCACCGAGATTCTGCCCGCTCACGAGCGATGCGAGTAGGCTGACAGCATGGGAGAAGCAGAGGGTGGAGGATGATGGAGGTCGTCTTCCTTTCGGTGGTTCTGGGGATTCCGCTTCTGATCTGCCTGATCGCGGTGATCGGCTCGCACTTCCACGAAGGCGACAACGCAACGCTGATCGACTGGAAGCCCACGCGCTCAGCGGAGGCCGAAGCGCGGATGAAGCGCAGCGATGTCGACCAGATGCTCGCGGCTGTCAACCGCTATCGCCGCGCGCGCGGCGCTGGGGAGCGCTCGCTGGATGAGATCACCTCTCCCCGACCTCCCGGCAGGGAAGAGGGCGTCGGCTCGCGCTAGGGGATTGAGCCAGCCGCCTGGCGGGTAGTGCTCAGGAACGCAATGAAAGGGGTTTGCCGATGAGGCTCGCCGGAGAGGCAGGCAGCGCGTCCAACGGGGCGCGTCGCATGCGTGTGGTCGGATCGGCCGCGGATCTGGCCAGGGCGCAGCCGGGCGTGGACGGCCGCGGCGGCGTGCAGAGGGTGAGCGTGCTCGAGATCGAGCCCGCGCTCTGCGATGGGCTCGATCCGCGCATCCTGCCGGGCGCCGCGCGCTCGGCAGCGGCGACCACGTGGTCGCTCTCGCGGGGACGGTGGCAGAGCGAGCCCTGGATGTTCGATCGCCGAGGCAGCCTTGGCCTGATGGTGATCGACGGCCTGATCGCCCGGCAGGTGCTGATCGGCGAGATGGAGGCGGTCGAGCTCGTCGGGCCGGGCGACGTGCTGCGACCGTGGGCCGAAGTGGACTGCGAGATGGCCCAGCAGATTCGCGAGAGCTGGATCGTCACTAGGCGTGCACGCCTTGCGCTGTTGGATCGCGCCTTCGCGGTGTCGGTCAGCGCCTGGCCAGAGATCGCCGCCAACATCAGCGACCGTATCGCCATGCGGGTCGGCTGGATGGCGCTCTGCTCGGCGATTCAGGGAATCAGGCGCGTCGATGATCGCCTGCTGGCGATCTTGTGGTCCTACGCCGACCGCTGGGGCAGGGTCACACCCGGCGGAGTGCTGCTGGAGCTGGAGCTCACGCACCGCCTGCTGGCCGGAGTGATCGGCGCCCGACGGCCGTCGGTGACCACAGCGCTCAAGGCGCTCGAGGCGGGCGGCGCGCTCACCCGCCGCAGGGACCGCAGCTGGCTGCTGCACGGCGAGCGTCCCGCGATCCTCGCCGCGCCCATGAGCACCCCCACCCCGGAGATGCACGGCTCAGACCGCAGCAGCGGCATGCTGAAGATCGCCGGCTGAGCTCGGCCGGCGCGGCGAGCTACCGCCCTCCTGCCTCCGTCGTCATCGGAGCACCCATCGCGTGGTAGCCCCCGTCGACGTGCAGCAGCTCCCCGGTGATCCTGCGGGCCAGGGGGGAGAGCAGGAAGCAGCAGGCATCGGCAACCGGACCCGGGTCGTTCGCATCCCAGGCCATCGGCGCGGTCTGTGACCAGGCGCTCGCCAGATCGTCGAAGCCGGGGATGCCTCCCGCGGCAAGCGTGCGCACCGGCCCCGCGGAGACGAGGTTCACCCTGATCTCACGACTCCCCAGGTCACGCGCGAGGTAGCGCGCCACCGCCTCGAGCGCCGCCTTGGCGACGCCCATCCAGTCGTACGCCGGCCAGGCCACGCTTGCGTCGAAGTCCAGGCCGACCACCCCCGCGCCGTCGCTCGCTGACTCCAGCAGAGGCAGCAGAGCCGCCACCAGCGCCTTCAGCGAATAGGCGCTCGTCTCATACGCCGAGACGGCGCTCTGGCGCGGGGCTTGCAGGAAGCCTCCGCCGAGCGCGTCCGGCGGCGCGTAGGCAATCGCGTGCAGCACACCGTCCAGGCCGCCCAGGCGCTCGCTCACCTCTGCGGCCAGCGCCTCCAGATCCTCGGCGCTGTTGACGTCGAGCTCAACCACATCCGCCGGCCTTGGAAGCTGCGCCGCGGCGCGCTCGGTCATCCGGCGTGTGCGTCCAAAGCCGCTGAGCAGCACCTCGGCGCCCAGCTCCTGCGCACGCTGCGCGGTCGCAAAGGCGATCGAGTGGCGGTTGATGACCCCGGTTATCAGCAGCCTGCGTCCGCTCAGCATCACATCGGCACCGAGACTCGGCCCGGCGCCTGCGCAGACTCGGGGAGGGCGCTCAGCCAGTAGGCGGCGTCCTGTGCTGGCTGCCGATCGGCGGCCCAGAGCACCTGGACCCCACCGCGGGCAATCAGGGCATCCTGGCCGTTTCTGACCGAGAGACGCACGTCGACCAGGCCGGCAGACTCGTCGACCGGCCTGAGGCCCTGCACCTCGGCGATCACGCAGATCTGCTCGCCGAAGCGCACCGGCCGCTTGAACACCGTCTCTGACACCCTGCGCAGGGCCCTCACGCGCGCGGGATCGAATGGGATCAGGCCCACCGCGAGAGAGAGGATCAGCATGCCGTGGGCGATCCGCTCGCCGAAAGGGCTGCTCGCCGCCCAGCTCGCGTCCCAGTGTTGGGGATGCCAGTCGCCGCTCAGCGCGCAGAAGGCCACAACGTCAGCCTCTCGCACCTCCCGCATCTCGCTGCGAAAGTGCTGCCCCTCCTCCAGGCGCTGGAAGGGCGCCGACCAGGTCAGCTGCCTCTCGCTCATCTGGCCATCCCCCTGCTCACAGCGGTATGTTGCGGATCGCTGCAGCGGGCGGCTGCACGTCGCTCAGCATCTGAAGCGTGGACGCCACGCGCTCGCGCGTCTGCTCGGGTGAGATCACTTCGTCGATGAATCCCTCGGCGCCCGCGCTCTCCACATGCAGGTGCTCGGCCGCGTATGCCTCGGCCAGCCGGCTGCGTTCGCCGGGACCGTCCTGCGCGGCCTCGATCTGCCTGCGATTCAGGATCCCAACCGCCTGCCCGGCGCCCATCACGCCGAGTTCGGCGCCGTGCCAGGCGAAGACGTGGTCTGAGCCGAGGGCCTTCGAGTTCATCGCGATGAACGCGCCGCCGAAGGCCTTGCGCAGCACAACGGTCACGCTCGGCACGGTGCACTCCGCGAAGGCGTGCACGAGCTTTGCCCCGTGCCTGATCACGCCCTCGCGCTCCTGGCCGGAGCCCGGGAGGAACCCCGGTGTGTCCACCAGCACCACCAGCGGCAGCCCGAATGCGTTGCAAGTGCGCACGAAGCGCGCGGCCTTCTGCGCGGAGTCGACGTCGAGCACCCCGCCGAGGTGGCGCGGCTGGTTAGCCAGCACCCCGACCGGCCGCCCGTCGATGCGAGCCAGCGCGCAGACGACATTGCGCGCGAACTTCGGCGATATCTCCAGCATCTTCCCGGAGTCCACTATTGAGGAGATCACAGATCGAACGTCATAGACCTTGCGTTGCTCGGATGGCACGCTAGCGCCGGGCGAGCCCGGAGGTGGCGGCGCGGCGGCGCGCACGGGCGCTCGCCGGTCACGGTGCTGGGGCAGGTGGTCGAGCAGATCGCGCGCAAGCGCCGCGGCCGCACGAGCGCTTGGCGCCGTCATGTGGCAGACGCCGTTTCGCTCGTGCACCCGCTGGCCACCGAGCGAGAAGGTGTCGATCTGCTCCCCGGTCACCTCGGCCACGACGGCTGGGCCGGTGAGGAACATCGCCGCCTCGGCGGTCATGATCACGAAGTCGGTCAGCGCCGGGCCGTAGCAGGCGCCGCCCGCGGAGGGGCCGCAGAGGATCGATATCTGGGGCACCTGGCCGGAGAGCATCACGTGCTCGCGGAAGATGCTGCCATAGCCCGAAAGCGCGGCCAGGCCCTCCTGCATGCGCGCGCCGGCAGACTCGATGAACCCAATCACGGGCACGCGGGCACGGCCCGCAAGGCGCAGCACTTCCACGATCGACTCGGCATGAGCCTCGCCGAGGGAGCCGCCCGCGAAGCTGCCGTCTTGGGCGTAGCAGTAGACGGGACGACCTGCGATGCGGCCATGCGCAGTCAGGACGCCATCGCCGGGGCGCGCCCGATCGCCCATCCGCCGCGAGCGCACGCGGGCGCGCAGCGGCTGCAGCGTGCCCTCATCGAGCAGTGCCTCCAGGCGCTCCCTGGGGCCAAGGCGCTCCTGCCCCGTGCCATCGAGCTGCGGTGGCAAGCGGACCGTCGTATCGCTCGCGAGGCTCATGCGGCCTCCAGACAAAGCACGGCGTTGTGGCCGCCGAAGCCAAAGGAGTTGGAGAGCGCAAGCGCCGGACGCTGCTCTCCTAAGGCCAGCGGTCGCGCTGCGGCACCCGGCACGTAGTCGAGATCAAGCCCCTCCTCGGCCTGCTCGAAGCCAAGCGTGGGCGGGGCAATCCGATCGCGCAGCGCAAGCAGCGTCGCAACCGCCTCCACCGCGCCCGCTGCGCCCAACAGATGCCCGATCGCCGACTTGGTAGAGGAGACCGGGATGCGTGAGGCGTGATCGCCGAGCGCGCGCTTGATCGCGAGCGTCTCGGCGCGATCGTTGAGCGGCGTGGAGGTTCCGTGGGCGTTCACGTAGTCGATCTGCTCCGCGCGAGACGCCCGCATCGGCCATCGCTACGAGCATCGCCTGCGCCTGCCCTGCGCCGTCCGCGCGCGGAGCGGTTATGTGGTGGGCGTCAGAGGTCGCGCCGTAGCCCCTGACCACTCCCAGCACACGGGCGCCGCGCTCCCGTGCGGCGCCCTCGCGCTCCATCACGAGCACCGCCGCGCCCTCACCCATCACGAAGCCATCCCGGCGCGCGTCGAAGGGCCGCGAGATCCCGCTCCTGGAGAGTGCGTCAAGCGCCCCGAACGCTGCCCTTGCAAGCGGCGTGAGGCCCGCCTCCGAGCCACCCGCAATCACCGCGTCGGCTTCGCCCACCTGCAGCATCCGCATCGCCTGGCCGATCGCGTGGGCGCCAGAGGCGCATGCTGTGCTGACCGCAAAGGAGGGGCCGCGCAGGCCGTGGCGCAGGGAGAGCGCGGCGGCGCCCGCGTTGCTCATCATCAGCGGCACCGAGAGCGGCGGAACCCGCTCCGGCCCCTTTTCCCGCAGCATGTCCTGGCCATCCACGAGCGTCTGGATGCCACCGATGCCGGTGCCAAGC
The DNA here is from genome assembly GCA_963790265.1 of uncultured Actinomycetota bacterium. Taxonomy (GTDB): domain Bacteria; phylum Actinomycetota; class Thermoleophilia; order Solirubrobacterales; family Solirubrobacteraceae; genus Palsa-744. The sequence continues at coordinate 80,975 of CAWBNT010000001.1, read as the reverse complement.
ACGCAGCCGATTCGGCTTGGGTCGTACGGCAAGCCCGTCCTGTCCGCACCGGACCCCCAGCCCGCATCGAGCATCGCCTCCTCGCAGGCGGCTATCGCCAGCTGGGTGAAGCGGTCGGCGCGGCGCGCCTCCTTGGCGGAGAGCAGATCGCGCGGGTCGAATTCTGCGCACGGCGCCTCGCCGTCCGCGATCCCGCAGACACCCGCGCTCCAGCGCTCGTGCAGCGTCCGCGCGCCGACGCCCGAGCGGCGTGACGGCGCCCACCCCGGTCACGAGGATCCGCGCCTGCGATGAGGTCTGTTGCGTCCACGCCTTAGGAGATCCGCTCGGTGATCAGACTCACTGCGTCGCCGACCGTCTTGACATTGGCCACGTCGGAGCCCCGCAACTCCACGCCGAAGCGCTCTTCGACCACCTGGGCCAGCTCGGCGAGATCCAGCGAGTCGACGTCCAGCGCCTCGAAGGTCGCCTCACGATCGATGTCGGCGCGCTCAGCGCCGAAGCTCACGAGCGAGTCGATGACCACCTGCTCGACCTGCTCCTCTGTTGCGACTGTGCTCATCGCTGCTCCTTTTGTTCGTTGTGAGAGTGCTCATGCCGACCGTAAGCCGGCCCTCGGGTTCGATGGGCGCCCTGCCGCCTCTGCGCCGCAGCGTTCATGCGCCAAGGCCTCCGTCGACGTAGAGCACGCTTCCCGTCACGTAGCCCGCCTGCTCTGAGGCGAGAAAGCGCGCGCAGGCAGCCACCTCCTCAGGCGTGCCGGCCCGGCGCGCCGGGACGCTGGCCAGCAGGCTGCCGTCGAGGTCGGCGGTCATATCCGTTTCGATCAGGCCCGGGGCGATCGCGTTGACCGTGACCCCGCGACGCGCGACCTCCGCCGCGATCGTCTTCGTCATCCCGATCAGACCGGCCTTGGCTGCGGCGTAGTTGCTCTGGCCCGGGTTGGCCCTTGGCCCCACGACCGAGGCGAGGTTGATCACGCGCCCGAAGCGCGCCCTGATCATCGCGCGCAGCGACATGCGCGTCAGCCGGAAAGCAGCGGTCAGGTTGGTCTCCAGCACGTGCGCCCACTGGGCGTCCCGCATGCTCAGCGCGAGATCGTCGGCACGGACGCCCGCGTTGTTGACCAGCACCAGGACCGGGCCAAGCTCGTCGACTCCAGGCGCTCGAAGGCATGCTGCACCTGCTCGGGATCGGTCACGTCGGCCTGCAGCGCGAGTGCCCTTCCACCCGCCTGCTCGATCTCGGCGACGGTAGCCGCGGCAGCAGTCTCGTCGCTTCTGTAGTTGACGCCGACCGGCCAGCCCTCCGCCGCCAGCGCAGCGCTTATCGCCGCCCCGATCCCGCGCGAGCCGCCGGTGATCAGCGCGCATCCGCGCTGCGTCGGGCTCACGAGCCCCACTCCAGCATCGCAGCCCCCCACGTCAAGCCGGCGCCCACCGCGCCCAGCACGACCTTTGCGCCCGGCTTCAGCAGGCCCTGTTCCCGCGCGCTGGCAAGCGCCAGCGGCACGCTCGCGGCGCTCGTGTTGCCGGTCTGCTCGATGCAGTCGAACACGCGGTCGCGCCCCAGGCCGAGCCGGTCGGCGACCGAGGCCAGGATCCGCGAATTGGCCTGGTGGTAGACGAACAGGTCGATCTCGTGCAGGCCGAGGTCGGCAATCTCCACCACACGGCGCGTCGAGGTGTGCAGCAGATGGACCGCACGCAAAAAGGTCTCGTGGCCTTCCATCTCCAGGACTCCCCGCTCGCGCGTGGCCTGGATGGTCTTGGCGGCGGAGCCGTCGCTGCCGAGCAGCGCCGGGCCGATGCTGCCCGCCGCATCGGCGGCCAGCACGAGCGCACCGGCCGCGTCGCCGAACAGCGGCGCGGTGCGACGGTCGTCCGGGTCCACGAAGCGCGAGAGAATCTCCGCGCCGATCACGAGCGCGTTCCGGGCGCGGCCAGCCTCGATCCAGGCAGTCGCGAACGCGAGCGCAGCGATCGTGCCCGAGCAGGCGGCGCCGATGTCAACGGCCGCCGCCTGGGTGCCAAGGGCATGGGCGACGATCGGGGCGACGGGCGGAGTGATCTCATCCGGCGCGAGCGTCGCCACGAGGACCAGGTCGATCTCGCTCGCCTCGATGCCGGCGTCCAGCAGCGCGACCCGCCCGGCACTGACCGCCAGGTCGCTCACGCGCTCGCCTGGCGCCGCATAGCGGCGCTCCCGGATTCCCGTGCGCCGCTCGATCCAGCCGTCCGCAAGCCCGAGGCGGCTCGCGATCTCGGCGTTGGTCACGCGCGTCTGTGGCAGCGCAGTGCCGAGCCCAACGATGCCGGCGGTGCGGGTCACGGCGCCAGGCTCTTGGGCGCTCACGGGACTCTGCTGGATCGTGTCCCCGTCAGGCCGCAACGTCCACGCCCCCCGAGGTGGCGGTCAGGGCAGCGGCCTGGATCCCGATGGCCTGCGGCAGGTTGCGCTCCACGAGGCCAGCAAGCACCTTGCCGGGTCCCACGTCCAGGAACTCCAGAGCGCCGTCGTCCGCGAGCCGGAGCATCGTCTCGCGCCAGCGCACCGGAGAGACGACTCCCTGTGCAAGCTCGGAGCGCACGTCCACGATCGGCTTGGCGCTCGCGCACGAGATCACCGGGACGTGTGGAGTGCAGACCTCGACCTCGTCCAGGAGATCCCGGAACGGCTCCACGGCAGGCGCCATCGCCTCAGAGTGAAATGCCCCTGCGACGTCCAGCGCGATCGCGCGCAGACCGCTCGCCCGGGCCGCCGAGACGAGCTCGCGCAAGCGCTCGCGCGAGCCGGCCAGCACCAGCTGTCCCGGCGCGTTGTCGTTAGCCAAGCTCACGCCGTGCTGTACGCCAAGCTGCTCGCACTGCTCCGGGGTTGCACCGAGCAGGGCAACCAGCCCGCCCCCACCGTCGCGCTCGCCCGCCTGCGCCATCAGCTGGCCACGGCGCACCGCAAGCGCGAGCCCCGTCTGCGCGGTTATCGATCCGGCCGCCACGAGCGCCGCTATCTCGCCCAGGGAGTGGCCCGCAAAAGTGCTCGGAAGCCAGGCAGCGTCGATCTCACCGGCATCGACCGCCTGCTGCAGAGCGATCCAGGAGGCCACGCTCGCACAGAAGATCGCAGGCTGGGCAAAGCGGGTGCTCTGTGTCACGCGCGGGAATGGGTCCTCTCCCACCAGATCCACACACCGCTCGAGCAGCTCGGGAGCCAGGCGTGCAACCGACTCGCGCATGCCCGGGACCTGGCTGCCCTGGCCCGGGAAGAGACCAGCGACGGGCCCGCTGGGGCGGCTAGGCGCTGTGGGCGCAGCATTCGGCACGGGATCACGATCCACGCCCTGCACCCCACCGACAAGCACATTGGGCGCAAGCGCCCCCCATTCGGGGGGTGATCCGGTGCCTTCGGGGGAAGCGGGCAGGTGCCTACTCGATCGAAGCGGGCGGCCTGCGCTCGCAGCATAAAACAGGTGGTGGGGTGGTCCGAGGACCACCCCACCACCCCGAGGAGGAGAGACCGGGGGGTCTCTCTCTGACGGTCCGGGTCCAGGACCGACAGAGCTTGGCGCATCCATGCGGAACGTCGGTAGGACGCCCCGTGACCCTGCTCGAACCGCTGCCTTGCGACGATCGCCGCCGGCGCGGCTCCGGGCGAGTCCGGATGCCAAATCTCGGTGCCTGGGCAGCTTGCGCGATCGCGGCGGCCCCGGCAAGCGCCTGCCGCTCAATGCCCCCCGAATGGGGGGGTGATCCCATTCGATCGGGGGTGAGCGCAGCGTACTGCTAGCTGCGCAGCCCCAAGCGCTGGCTGCGCTGGACCGCCTGCGCCCGGTTGCGGACGCCGAGCTTGCGATAGAGCGCGCTGGTGTGCTCCTTTACGGTGTGAGGCGAGAGGAACAGCGTGCTTGCGATCTCGCGGTTGGTTGCGCCGCCTGCAATCAGCGCGAGAATCTCGCTCTCGCGCTCGGTGAGCGCAGGGACCTCCGGATTGGACGGCGCCTCGCTGAAGACCGTCCTGCCCGCGCCCACCAGCTTGACCACGCGGGCGATCTCGCTTGCGGGAGAGTCCTTGGAGATGAAGCCCGCAGCGCCCGCGGCACGCGCCGCTCGGGGAGAGATCCGGCCCGCCCCGGAGAGCAGCAGCACCCGCGGAGCGGGTGCCTGGGCGCGCAGCCGCTCGCACACCTCAGGACCCGACTCGCCGCCAAGGAAGAGGTCGACCAGCGCGACATGAGGCTCATAGCGGCGACACATCTCGATTGCCTCTCTGCCCGTGTGAGCACTCAGGCAGCGCTCGACCCAGGGCTGCTGGCCGAGCATCAACCGAAAGCCCCAGTGCACGACGTCGTGATCGTCAACGACCAGCACGCGCAAGCGACGACCGCCGAGGATCTCGTCCTCGTGGTCCTTCGATTGCTGCGGGGCACGCGCGCTCATGCGCTCGGAGCCACGAGTCGAACCTGCCAGACGCCCTGCTTGCACTCCCCGTACTCCAGGACGGCGCCGTGCTGGAGCGCCTCCAGGGTCGCCAGGCGCAGGCCGAGGCCACTGCGAGAGGATCCGTTCACCGCGCCCTGAAGCTCGTTGCGTATGTCCAGCGTGAAGGCATCCGGGTCAGCCGCCAGGCGCACGTCGACGCGGCGAGCGGCGGCGTGCTTGATCGCGTTGCGCACCGCCTCCACCAGAATCGACTGCGCCAGCGCCTCCAGCTCGGCGGGCACCTCGTGCGGCTCCCCCAATAATGCGATCTGCAGCTCCGGATGCAGGCCGCGGAGACGATCGAGCTCCTCGAAGAAGGTGACCGCGGTGGGTGGGGAGGATCGGCCCAGCGGCCGCTGCAGCGCGGCGCGCAGCTCGCCGAGGGCCGCATGGACCTCCTCGGCGCAGCGCTGCTGCGCCTCGCGATCCAGCGGCTCCTCGCCGGAGAGCACGAGCGAGACTCCGAACAGGCGCTGCACCACGCCCTCGTGGATCTCGCGCGCGAGGTCGATGCGGTGCTGCAGCTGGCGGTTGCGCTCGTCATATGCAGTCGCACGACGAGCGACCGAGGCCATCGCGATCGCCTTGCCGAGCGTCCAAAGCAGATGGCGCTCTTCGTCGCTGATCTCCGGATAGGCGGGGTCGCGCTCGCTGAAGACCACGCCGACGTATCGTCCCGCTGCGGCCATCGGGGTACAGACGATCAGCAGCCCGTCCAGCAGCTCCCGCAGCGACTGCGGTATGTCGAAGTCCTTTGCGCCGACGACTTCCAGGACGCGGTCTTGCGCCAGCGCCTGACGGGCGATCGGGACCGAGTCGACCGTCACGAACAGGTCGGTGAAGCGATCGATGTCGAGGTTGTGCGCTCCCACGGCGCGCACCCGGCGCCGCACCGGGTCGTAGCGAAACAGGATCGCGCGCCGCATCGAGGCCAGGCGGCAGATCGCCTGGCAGAGGCTGCTGAAGAATGCGTCCGGCGGCGATCCCTCGCCGATGCCGAGCAGGAGATCCGAGACGACCTCCAACGCCTCCACGTGATGACGCTGGTCAGCCAGCGGGCTCATCCGCTCCACCCAAGAGGCGGAGGCCCATCGCGCGACTTGCGGCTCCTCGATCCCAGCATCCTCCATGCGGCACCTCCCTGTCGACGCGGCCAGGTGTCGCGACCTTGACAAGTTGACAATACAACGGTTCGCGAAAGTCCTCTGTAATCGAGCAGGAAGCGAGCGAGTCGTTAAAGCAGCTGCTGCGCAAGCAGGAAGATGTTCAAGGCGACGATCAAGCCGCCAAACGCGAACGCCGCGATAGTCGTCGGGAGGCCATTGACGTGGACACCCATCACCTCGCGGTTGCTCGTCAGCAGCACGAGCGGGATCAGCGCGAAGGGGATCCCGAACGAGAGCACGACCTGGCTGAGCACCAGAGCGCTCGTCGGATCGACGCCGATCGCGAGAATCACGATCGCGGGGGCCATGGTGAGCACCCGCCGCAGCAGCAGCGGGATCCTCAGGCCAACGAACCCCGACATCACGACCTGGCCCGCGTATGTGCCAACGCTCGAAGAGGAGGCGCCGGAGGCCAGCAGCGCGATCGCGAAAGCGAGCGCCGCCCCGCCGCCGACCAGGCTGCCGAAGGCGGCGTGGGCCGCTCCGATCGAGCTGACCGCGTCGTGCCCGCTGCCGTGCAGCATCTTGGCCGCGACGGCCAGCATCGCGATGTTCACGATGCCAGCGAGCCCCAGCGCGATGAACACGTCCAAGCGCTCGAAGCGCAGCACCCGCCTGCGCTCCTCGTCATCACGGCACGGCATGCGCCCGTTCGTGAGCGCCGAGTGCAGGTAGATCACATGCGGCATCACGGTTGCGCCGATGATCCCGATCGCCAGGTAGACGGCGTCGCCACCGCCAAGCGAGGGCACGAGACCTTCGGCCGCGCCGCGGGCCGAGGGACCTATCCGCAGCGCCTCATAGAGGAAGCCGAGGAAGATAATCCCGAGCAGGGCCACGATCGCCAGCTCGAAGCGGCGAACGCCATGTGCCTGCAGCGCGAGGATCGCGAACACGATCGCGCCGGCCATCAGCCCCGCCGGCAGCAGCGGCACCCCGAAGAGCAGGTTCAGCCCCAGCGCGGCACCGAGGAACTCGGCGATGTCGGTCGCCATCGCGATCACCTCCGCCTGCACCCACAGTGCCAAGGACAGCCCCCTGGGGTAGCGCTCGCGACAGAGCTCTGGCAGATTGCGGTCGGTGACGATCCCGAGCTTCGCGGATAGGTACTGGATCAGCATCGCGATCAGGTTCGCGGCCAGCACGACCCACAACAGCCCGTAGCCAAACCTCGCGCCGCCTTCGACATTCGTGGCGAAGTTGCCGGGGTCCACATAGGCAACGGCGGCCACGAACGCCGGGCCGAGCATCGCAAGCGTCGCGCGCAACCTGCCGCGCTGCAGCAGCGCTTCCAGCCGGCTCGGCACGAACGCCTCCGCCGAGGGGGCGGAAAGCGCCCCAGGCGGTAGCGCGACCGCCGCCTCGGCGCCGCCGCTGCCCGGAGTCGGCGGGGGGGTCACCGGGCCTCCTGCAGATGCTCGCCGTCTGGACCCGAGGCTGGGTACAGCGGCTGCTGCACCTCCACCCTCATCGCCTTGGCCAGAAGGCCTCCGATCGCCTGCTCGGCACCTTCGAAGCTGACCAGCAGCGGGCCACCGAAGGGCTGGCGCTCCAGCACCCGCAGACGTGCTCCGGGCGAGATCCCCTGGGCGCTGAGATAGCGGAGCATCTCCGGATCGGAGTCCGAGACGCGCACGAAGGTGCCCTCCTGGCCATCCTTCAAGCTGTCGAGCGCCTGCGTGGGATGCTCATCGAGCTCGAGCTGCGCGCTGGGTATCGGGTCGCCGTGCGGATCGAGCGTCGGTTCTCCGAGCTTGGCGGCGATCAGCTGCTCCAGCTCCTCGGAGATCACATGCTCGAGTACCTCGGCCTCGTCATGGACCCTGTCCCATGGCATGTCGAGCGTCTTGGCCAGGAACAGCTCGATCAGCCGATGGTGCCTGATCACCTCCAGAGCGATCCTTCTGCCGCGCTGGGTCAGCTCCACGCCCTTGTAGGGCACGTGCTCGGTAAGGCCAAGCTCGCCCAGGCGACGAACCATCGCCGACACCGAGCCGGGGGTGATTGAGAGCCGCTCGGCGAGCGCATTGGTCGAGACCGGCGTCCCGGTGCGGGACTGCAGCGTGTATATCGCCTTGCAGTAGTCCTCGACAGCGGGCGAGCGAGTCATATCTGTGGCAGCCATGAATTGATGTTATGGCATGCCAAAACTAATTTCAAGTCGCCATCCAGCGGCAGGCAGGCAGGCCGCCGCGCCTGTGCCGGCTACCGCGTGGGAGCGGCGGGAGCCGGCCGCTCGGAGAGGTGCATCCGGAACGTCCAGGTCCGGTTCACGAAGAAGGTCGCCCCCACGACCAGCACGATCGCAAGCGCTTGGCCCACGAGCTTCGGCAACCCCGCTCCATTGACGAACAGGTAGATCAGGCCGAGGTCGGCAAGCAGCCCACAGCCTTGAACCACGGTCCAGCGCAGCGCGGCGCTCGAGCCCCCGCTGTGGCCGCGGAAGGTCCAGCTGCGGTTCAGCAGAAAGCCGTTGCAGGCACCCACCACGAAGCCGAGCGCCGAGGCCGCGACGTACCACACCCCGAACCCCTTCACAAGGATCGTGAACACCACGAAGGTCAGCAGGGTGTTGCTCACACCGACGATCCCGAACTTCAAGAACTGCCCCACAATGGGCATGCGCAGCGCAAGTGTTGCCATGTCCCCTAGTCTTCTCATAGCTCCCACTTAACCAGCTTCGAGGTCTGGCATGTCGAACGCACCTCTGCAACGCACTCCCACACTGCTCAGCGTTGTCGCTCCCGTGTACAACGAGGAGGAGCTGATCGACGCCTTTGTGGAGCGTGCGACCGCTGCGATCGCCGACCATGACTTCGAGCTGATCCTCGTAAATGACGGCAGCGCCGACTCCACTCCGCAGCGACTCGACCGCATAGCCGAGCGCGACCCGCGCATCCGCGTCGTTCACCTCTCGCGCAACTTCGGCCACCAGGCCGCGCTCACGGCCGGGCTCGAGCACGCAATCGGCGACGTTGTGGCGATGATCGATGCCGATCTGCAGGATCCGCCGGAGCTCATCCCGGAGATGGTCGCCCGCTGGTGCGAAGGCGCGGACGTCGTCTATGCAGTGCGCAAGGAGCGAGAGGGAGAGACCGCCTTCAAGCTCGCCACCGCATCGCTGTTCTACCGACTGTTCGGCAAGCTCGCCCAGGTCGACCTGGAGCCCAACTCGGGCGATTTCAGGCTGCTCGACCGCAAGGCGCTCGACGCGCTGCTCTCCATGACCGAGCGCTCACGTTTCCTGCGCGGCATGACCGTGTGGGTCGGCTTCTCGCAGACGGCGATCTCCTACGAGCGTGACGCCAGGGCGGCGGGCGAGACCAAGTACACGCTGCGCAAGATGCTGCGCTTCTCGCTCGACGCGATCGCCTCCTTCTCACATCTGCCGTTGCAGCTCGCAACCTACATCGGCCTGATATCCGCCACGGTCGCGTTCATTGGGATACCGGTAGTGATCGCGCTGCACTTCGCCGGCTCCTATCTGCCTGGCTTCGGCTCACTCACGATCGCAATCCTGTTGCTCGGCGGCATCCAGCTGATCGCGCTCGGCGTGATCGGCGAGTATGTTGGCCGCATCTACGACGAGGTCAAGCACCGTCCGCTCTACATCGTTCGCGAGGAGCGCAACCGCCCCACCAACGGCCGGGGTGGCAGGGGGCCGCTGGTGCGCGCGGGGCTCGCCCTGCAGGCCGGCTCCCCCGACGAACGCCTGCACGAGCACGCCGAGCGGGTGGGTAGCTCGTGACGCAGATCCCACCAGATTCCAAGGAGCCGCTGCTCCCCGGCCAGCCGGTGGCCGACTCGGGCCCATGGACGGCCGCCGTACTCGCGCCAGCTGCCGCGTCCGACGCCGTCCCGACCTCGGTCGAGCGGGAGGACCAGAGCTCGATCGACCACCGCCGCGAACGCATCCGGGTGGAGACCGCCAAGCACAGGATCGAGGGCTACGTCACGCTTGCCAGAGATGGCTTCAGGAGCCGCGTATCGGACATGCTCAACGCCTCTGAGCGCGACTTCCTCACGCTCACCGAAGCCACCGTGGCACCTCTGGACGGCGGCCCGACGGAGCGCCACCGCTTCCTTGCCGTGGCTCGCAGTCACATAGTCTTCGCGGTGCTGGCGGACGGCGCCGAGCCGCCGCGCTGACCAGCTAGTCGAACGCTGTTTCCAAGCTGTTACCGCAGCTTGACGACACTCCGCTTCATGCCGATGCCAGCTTTGGCCCATCGCGGTAGGCACGGATGCCAAAGCTCTTCGACGACACCAGACCGCCAGCCGCCGTCTTCGATCTCCGCACGCAGGCGTGCGCGCAGCTTGGCCTCATCGCGCTGATGGCAGCGTACGCGCTCCTGCGCTGGGCCACCCTCTCGCACCCGGTGGCGACGTTGCTCGGCACGCTCGTGCTGCTCGCGCTCGTCGGGATGCTCACGCTCGCGCCGGCTCATGCGGGCGCCTGGCGGCTCGGCTGCGCCTGCTGCAGCGCCCTGGCTGCAGCGCTCGTGGTCGGCCTGGACGGAGGGATGGCCTGCGCTATGAGCGCACCGTTCCTGCTCGTCCTCCTACTTGCCACGCTTGCCAGGGGCACCCGCGAGGTCGATCTCGGCCTCGGCGCGGCGCTTGGCGTCGTGCTCACGATCCCGCTGGATCACGAGCGCAGCTTCTCCAGCCTGCAATTCGCGCTCGCCGCGCTCGCGCTAACCACGCTCGTGCGCGTCCTGGAGCGGCTGTTGGCCAGATCGCGTGAGGAGGCGGACATCGACCCGCTGACCAGAGCGCTGAACAGCGCCGCATTCACCCGCACGGCGACGACGCGCCTGCAGAGCGCACGGCGCGAGTGCCTCTGGGGCGTGGTGATGATCGACCTCGACGACTTCGGCCTGCTCAACAAGCGGCGCGGGCACCTGGCTGGAGACCAGCTGCTTTGCAGCGCCGTGGAACGCCTGCGGCACGCCGTAGGCCCAGAGGGGATCGTCGGCAGGCTCGGAGGCGATGAGTTCGCCGCGCTGGTTCCTGCCGAGAGAGCCGAGTCGCTTGGCCGCGACGTGCTACAGGGGCTGCACGCCCAGCCAGCGCCGATCAGCGCCTCGATCGGCGTCGCCTGCAGCCCTCGGGAGCGAGATGACTGGGTCGCCTTGCTGCGCGAGGCAGACGTGGCGCTCCGCGCCGCCAAGCGGGGTGGCAAGGGTCAGGCGGTGGTGTTCGCGGAGGGAATCGACAACGAAGAGCAGATCAAGCGCAGACACGTGCGAGAGGCGATCGACGCCGAGGCGATCGAGATCGTCGTGCAGCCGATCGTCGACCTCGCGGCCGGCCGCATCCACGCGTTCGAGGCGCTATCGCGGTTCGTCGGACCAGGCCCCTCGAGCCCGGCGCAGTGGCTTGCCAGAGCCGAGCCTCTCGGGATGAGGGTCGAGCTGGAACTGGCGTGTCTGCGCCGCTCGCTGGCGTTGCTCGATGAGCTTCCTGACGGCACCCGCCTCAGCGTCAACCTTTCGGCCGTAGCGCTGCACGATCCCCGTACCCGCTGCCTCCTGCGCGATGGGCACCCCGAGCGGCTGATCATCGAGCTTACGGAGGAGAGCCTCGTCACCGACATGGGCAGTCTGCGCGCCGATCTCGATCCGCTGCTCAGCTCCGGCGTCACGCTCGCAGTCGACGACATGGGCGCGGGCTACTCCAACCTGCGCCAGGTGATCGCACTGGCGCCAAGCATGCTCAAGCTCGACCGGACGCTCGTCCGCGGCATCGATCGCGACCCCTCCCAGCGCCTCCTGATAGACGCGCTCACCGGCTATGCGCAACGCACCGGCGCCGAGATCGTCGCCGAGGGCATAGAGACCGAGCCCGAGCTGGAGGTGATCAGAGCACTCGGGATCTCCTACGGCCAAGGCTACCTCCTGGCCCGTCCCGCCCCGCCATGGCCGCAGGTCGACCTGCCCGCAGCCAAGCAGCCACCGCGCCGTGACCTCGCACATGGATCTCGACCGGTCACGATCCCGCCGCAGACGACCGCAGACGAGGCGCGCAAGCGGTTCATGGCCCTGCCAGAGCTCGAGAGCCTCACGATCGTCGATGGCGAGCACCGGCCGCTCGCACTCATCACTCGCTACAGGCTGCTGACTGTCCTTGGCCACCGCTTCGGCTACGCCCTTTGGGGCGAGCGGCCGGTCACGCGGATCGCGGACCGATACTGCCTGCGCCTGCCGGCAGGGACCCCGATGGAAGAGCTCGCACGCAAGTCGCTCGCACGCCCGCTCGAACGCCGCCACGACCCCATCCTGCTCATCGACGAGCGCGGACGGCTGGTCGGACAGGTCACCGTGAGCGACATGCTCATGGCCAGCAGCCCCGGATACGAGGCCGCAGGCCCCACGCTCACGGCGGCGCCAACGCTCTCGACACTTGCATAGCGGTCGCAGACGGGTGTGGTACGGAGATCACGGGAGGACGCTCGAAATATGATCCTACCTGGCGTCGCATCCGCCAACTGCACGCTCAGCGCTTCGGTTCCGCCGACTCTCCGCCTTCCTAGTCTGCGACTTCGCCAGCCCATCCGTCAAGCCCAGCGAGCGATCTAACCAGCCTGGCGACCAGCAACCGCCGCCTCCAGCCGATCAAGGCCAGAACGGATGGTCTGTAGTTCGGTCAGCACTCGTTGCTCAAAGCTACGGCTGCCAACCTCACGGCCAGCAATACGCAGTAGCTCCAGTGGGTCGGTCTTCAGGACTTCGGCCAAGCGCTCGATGACCTCATCGCTTGGTGGGCCGTAGTCCCCAGTCTCCAATCTGGAGAGATGACCAGCACTCATCGGCACTTGCTCAGCTACATCACGTTGCTTGAGCTTCTGTTGACGGCGTAACGACCGGATGCGTTCGCCAAAGGCATGGGCACGTTGGACTTGGGAAGCGGGGCGTCGGGCAGGCATCTCCAAGGTGTACCGCCGCCTTGCTCCGCTTCCTTGATGGCTTACGCAAGACACGGGATGCCGTGCTATGCGACACTTCCATCATGCCCAACCCCCACCCAAGAAGACCATCTTGCCAGGCAAGCGCTTGTGCTCTGCTGGCCTTGATCGTGGCGTCAGCACTGGCCGGCTGCGGGTCGTCCGGCCCAAGCTCAACAGCTTCGCCAGCTCAGCCTGTAGCCAACGCATCGAGCGGCCAGACGGAATCGACTTCAAGCTCCCAGACCACGCCGGCACCGGCTGCCACGCTGCCGGAAGTCGGCAGCTACACGATGGTCGCCAAGAACACCAAGTTTGTCTCCAAGGTTCTGCTCGGCTCCCTTCAATATGGCCAAGCAGGGGCACCACCATCAGAAGTGCTCGGTGCTTGCCCGACAGACGAAGAAACCAGTGACAGTGTTGGCAACGAAGCCTTTGCACACGGTGAACTGGAAATGTCTTACGCCGAAGGCAGCGTACCGCTCCAAATGGTTATTGACGGCAAGGGCGCTATGACTGGTGCGGGTGGTCCTTCAGATACCGTGGTCCACAGCTCCCAAGGGTGGACCTGTGGCGGAGAAGGACTCCAATATACCTTTCAGCCGGGTCAAACCATGACTGTTCAGTTTTGGATTCTGAACCGCAACGCCCTCACCAATTCCCGCCCACGCTTGTCGCAGCCTGAACTAAACGGGGTGACGTTCAATCTCGTGCCAACTGGGGCCTGGGAGTCAGAAGATCACACAACTATAACCCTCAGTGGCCCGCAAGCAGCCACGTGCAGTGAATATGGGCCAGAGAAATATAAGGTGTTGCCGTATGCTCACTTGCCAAGCACGGTAAATGGCACCGCCTGCCACAAGGCTACAGATACATTCACGCCGGAGGGATCGCCATCCGAATGACCCACGTGGAGTCTCGTCAGGTCTTAGAACAAGCTACCCCGCGATGGGTCATTCTCATATTCGAGTGCTGACTGGTGAGGGTTCATGGCGAATCCAATATCCGATAGAGCTGCCATCGCATTGTGAAATGGCCTGATATCAGTGAACTCGTCCCTATGGCGTCGCCAGGCTGCCCAACGTCGTACAAAATCACGCCGATCGACGCCCTCTCGATCGCCGATCGTAATAATCTGATGGTCAATTGCTACCCTACTATTACGGTTCCGCGTCTCAGCCCACCGCATTTCGTCATCATCGCCAGGCTGCCTGTACCAATCATGTGACCATGCGGTATAAGTCCACTGGCGTTCGTCATCAGTAAGTGGCAGCAACTTGTAGAGTTGGCCGACCCTCCGGTAATGTTTGTGGATTGGGCGCTCCATCCTTTCGTCAAGGGCGTGTGCGCCTCGGATAAAATCGAGCAGACCACCAAACGCCCGGATATCGCTATCCGTCCAGTACGGTGTCTCGTCTGGCGCAAAGGGCATTGACTCTTCGCACCTCTTGATGATGTCCGAGCTTAACATAAAAGCGTAGCTGCCTAAGTCTCGCAACATCAGTGGCAGCCCTCGCTCTAATGCTTCGCCTCCCTCAGCACTCATAGTAATTACTCCTTACCTAATACTATAAGTATACCACTATTTGCAATATAATGCAACTTGCGTGGAGACGAAGTGGCGACAGGTTATTTTATTATGCCGTGTAGTATGGCGAGCGCTCCAAGGCGCTTTGCCAAGGCTTTGAGGATTCGCTCCTCTTTTTCCTTCGGGCGGTGAGGCTTGGACCGTAAATCATGTTGTTGGTCTTCCGTAAAATACAGATTGAGTCGGCTAAGTTGGCGGCGCTCGCGCAGCGACTGATGACGCAAGCCACCTAGTTCCAGTAACACTACAAGACCCATCTGGACTACGGTGCTTTTCTCGACCTCGTTAATAACCTGCATCAAGAGTCCATCGGTCTTTTGTAGAGTCGTTTCATCACCTGGAATGGCCGTCTCTGCCAGTCTGGTCAGCAGCGGCAGCCGCTTTTTTGTGACGGCCCCTGTAAGACCCTCATTGCATACTTCCCGCACTTCTTCGGTCATGACGTTCACAATGGCCTTTGGCACGGCACCATCAACTTGCTTGTTCTTATGCGTCGGCACTGTCGGGCGTTGCGGTTTCGGCATAGCCGGAGGTTGTGATTGCCGGGTCGTTTGGCCGTTGGCTGGCGGGGGACGTTCCGTGGCCAGCCGGACAAGATGGTTGGCAAGACTCTCTAGAAGCTCCCGCTCGATTGTGTTTTCGAGCGTCTTTTGCTCTCGTTGAAGCTGGCGTGCTACCTCCTTGCGTCTCTGGTCTAGGTTGCGCTTTTTGGTCGGACCAAAGTCCATGATCGTGGCGACGGCAAGTTCATTGTCTTTGCCCATGTGCTTGGCGGCCATCTTCAGCGCCGACATGATCTGATCAGCTACTGGTTCGGCGAGATCGTCGCTGAGATACCAAGCAGCGGCCTCCAGTACCGCCGTAGACACCTTCCCGAGTCCGCGACGCACCCCATAACGCCGAAGCGCCACTAGCTCAGCCGTGAGGACGGCTGGGTCCAGGTCGGTGATCTGTCGATTGGCCTGCATAGTCGGCCGTCGGAATGTTATCGGGAGAAAAGGGGGTCTCTCAGGGTTTATGGCTGCAAATTGGGGTGTTTTGGCCTCTAGGCTGGCCCAGTCAATCAAAGCAGTCTCGAACCGAAGGAGCGAATACCCCATGTCCAATCTCGTCCGTCATTCTCCCACGCAAGTCATCCAGCCCGACCCAATCCTCAACGCCCAAGTAGCTGAAGCTGAGCGTGGCGGTATCACCGCCGTTGCTCGTATCCAGTCTGGAGCCTTTGCCGCTTCAGTAGCGATGCAGAACATGACCATGCTGTCCCGCTCGGCCGATGCTGCCTTTCGCGCTTCGCCAATGGGCGAGGATTCGTACAGAGCAATCCTGGCTGCCTACGGCACATTGGCCGTTGCCGAGATTCAGGCGCTCGGCATGAGGGGGCGGTCCTGATGGGGCTCTTGGAGGCAGTCCTTGCCCTGATCGGTCTCGTGGCGGTCATTGGAGCTATCGCCCTCTGGCATATGCAGCGGTTGCCAGTGCGACCACCCGAAGCAGACCTAGCCGCTCCGTACCGAGAAGCACTCCATACCGCTGCACGTCTACAAAACGCAGCCCTGGATCTAGAGCAGCAGTTGTATGTCGAGAAGTTGCGGTATGCCGAAAGTAACCCAGGCGGTGAGCGGTAATGCCCGAGCACAGCAAGCTCATTGAGCGAATCATCGTCGGTCTGGTGGCCTGCGCTATCAGCATCAACATTTTGACCACTGAGTTGCCACGGGTGATGCCGTATCTCGTAATCCTGGCAGTCATCTTCGTGGTGGTGCGCTTGGTGCTTTTCCACACCCGCAAGTGGTAGCCATGAATGTAAATAAGACACTTGACCCGTTCAGTTGGGCTGACGGACAATGGAGGGTTACGTTAGTGCGAGTGCGTGAGTCTTCGAGAAAGGGACGTGACCTATGTAAGGCAGTCAGTGAAAGGAGTCACGTCCATGCCACGTAAGAAAAAATCAACGAGGAAAAGATTGCAGCGGGTCTCAGTCCAGGCTGAGCTACGCGACGAACCGGATTGGGACAAGTTTGCCTATGCCCTTCTGCAATACGTCAAGCTGAAGACCGCGAACAAGGCCAGTCAGTCCAAGCGAAAGCCTGAGCACCCATGAGGCGGGCTGAGCTGAAATACTATCGGCTCAGCTTCCCGCGCGATCTGACCCAAGATGCTGTTTTGGCAGCCTTGGCGTCGTTCTCGGGAGTGCCGTATCCCACCAAGTTGGTCTTTGAGCTGAGTGCTACTAAGGATGGAATTACCCACCATCTGGCGGTCAGTTCCAAAGCGACTGAGAGCGTGCTCGGCAGCCTGCGGGCTGCTATTCCCAGTCTGCGACTTGACCAAGCAGAAGCACCGAACCGTCATTACAATCTGCGGGCGCTATGGCAGGTGTCGCCACCCACGGCTGCTATCCGCACCGATGAACTGGCAGCCATTGCCGCTGGCCTGTTAGCGAGCCTTTTCCCTCTGAAGCAGCATGAGACCGTCCGGTTGAGCTGGACGTTCCGGCCGCACCTGCGGCCACCGCTACCCCTCACCCCAGAGATTCAGCGGGACGGTCGCCAACGAGTGCTGATGGACAAGCTCACTCAGCCTGGCCTCAATGGTTATGGCGTATTGAGTGTCCACGCGCAGACCTCAGCTCGAAGCACCCAGCTCATGCGGCGCACCGCCGCCAGTCTGTGGAGCCTCGGCACTCCCTACGGTCACTTGGTGGCAGATTCCTATTGGTACGGCCAAGCCTTGCGTCTTATCGGGCAACGGGGACGTTACCTCAGCATTCAAGAACTGGCCGCCGTCATCGGTTGGCCTATTGATGCTCCCGATCTCCCCGGCCTAGAGCTCGGCGCAGCGAAGCGGCTGGTGCCCAGCCTCAGTCTGCCAAGTACCGGCCGAATACTCGGGCTCACCAATTTTGTCGGCATCACCCGGCCCGTAGCCATTACGCCCAGCGCTTCCACCCGTGGCTTGTACGTTCTTGGCCCCACTGGCACTGGTAAGACTAGCCTCCTCAAGAACCTGATCCGTGATGACTTGGAAGCTGGCCGGGGTTTGGCAGTGGTGGAGACCAACGGTGATCTCATAAATGATCTGCTCGACCTCATCCCCCGTGAACGGCAAAAAGATGTTGTCCTGATCGATCCCACCGACCATGACTACGCCGTCGGTTTCAACCCCTTTGCTGGCTCGACTGATGCTTCACTGGTAGCTGACCAGCTCGGCGAGCTGTTCCAACGGCTTTGGAAAGACTTTTGGGGGCCGCGCACCGGCCAACTAACCCATATGGGTCTATTGACCCTGGCTCAGCGCTCAGGCTCCACCCTGCTCGACCTGCCGCGTCTCTACCTTGACCCAGCTTTCCGTGCCCGTGTGCTGGCCGATCTTGACGACCCAGTTGGACTGGAACCGGACTGGCGCTGGTTTGCCCACCTGGCCGAGCGGGAGCAAGCCACGGTCATCGCGCCGCTCCTCAACAAGGTACGGCAATTCACGGCCCGTAAATCTATTCGGGCGATCATGGGACAGGCTACTCCCGCAACCTCTATGCGCCGGATCATGGCCGGTAACAAGGTGCTACTGGTCTACCTCCCGAAGGGCCTTATTGGAGCAGAAACCGCCCAGCTCTTGGGCTGCCTGATTCTGACCAGCTTGTGGCAAGCCGCCACCGAACGCGCTCGGTTGCCACTGTCTGAGCGCCATCCCTTTGGCCTGTATGTCGATGAGGTACAGGACTTTGCCGCTGCTCCGATTCCTTGGGATGAAATGTTCGCCCAGGGACGGAAGTATGGCTTGGCGCTGACGGTGGCTCATCAGAACCTGGCTCAACTCCCCAAGGAGCTACGCGAAGTCATCCTGGCTAACGCGCGATCTAAGGCCGTCTTTACCCTGAGTGCCGCTGATGCAAAGACGCTGGAGCCACTGTTTACCCCGGCTCTGACTGCTGCCGACCTGCAAGCGTTGGAGGCCCATGCCATCGCTGCTTTGGTCGCCCTCGATGAGGGTGGTACCGCTCAGCCAGTGACACTGACCACCCCGTCACCACCTCAAGCAGTTGGAAGTGCCAGGCAAGTACGCCAGACCTCACGGACTCACTATGCAGCGGCCAGCGCCGAGGTTGAGGCCACGCTGCGCCAACGGGCAACCGGCGTTCGATCTCCAAGTACCCCAGTTGGCCGCAAGCGGAGGACGGCCTGATGTGGTGGTCAATCGCGTGGTCAGTCGCGTCGAGTCCGACCCCGCAAATCCACTGTGTGCATCGGCAATTGCGCGTCTATTCGCCACTGACTATTACAGCCCTTTGGAGCGTCAAATGAGGGGGCGCTACCTCACCACCGAGCGCTACCAAGAGTTGCTGGCCCAGCTCTCTGAGCGGGACTATGCCGTCCTCAAACGAGTATCTGATCTGCGCTTCATCAGTGGCTCACAGCTCACCCGCCTGTGCTTTACAGACAGCGCCGATGCTGCCGCCAATGCCCGAGCTGCCCGAAGGGCACTGTTGCGGCTGGTCCGCTTGGGCACGCTGGAACGACTAGAGCGCCCGGTTGGTGGCATCCGTGCTGGCTCGGCTGGCTTCGTCTACCACCTGGGACTGGCCGGACAACGCTTGGCTGTAGACCGTGGCTGGCAACCCGAGCGACATGCCCGGCGGTCGCTGACTCCAGGAGTGCTGTTTGTGCGCCACGCCCTGGCAGTGGCAGAGCTACATACGCAACTCATGGAAGGCGACCGCGCCCGTCGCTTCGAGCTGCTCAAGCTGAGCGCCGAACCGTCATGTTGGCGTAACTTTGACGGAGTCGGCACTCAGCGTTCCACGCTCAAGCCCGATAGCTACGTCCGTCTCGGCCTGGGAGCCTACGAAGACAGCTACTTCCTAGAGGTCGACCGAGGCACCGAGGGCAGCCGGGCGCTGGAGCGCCAGCTTCAGCTGTACATCGACTACCACCGGAGCGGCAAGGAGCAAGCCGAGCGCCAGGTCTTTCCGCGCGTCCTGTGGCTGACGCCCAGTGACCAGCGGACAGCCGTCATTGTGGACAGCATGGCGCGGCTACCGGCTGAGGCTTGGGAGCTGTTCCAGGTCGCCCGCTTCGACCAAGCACTTGAAGTTATGGTGCCGCCGATCGACAAGCAACGAGATGGGAGCAAGGATGATGACTGAGGTGAAGTACGAGTATCTCGTGTTCGCGAAGGACGACAACCTAGAGGAAGTCAACAAGCACGTACAGGCCTTGGCCGATATGGGCTGGGAGTTGGTCTCCGGTTGCGCAAGCCCATGGGTAGCTAGCGAATCTCCCTCCGAGGGGCTAAACCCCATGAACGTGTGGCATACCAAGTATGTGACGTACTGGCGGAGAGAAAAGACTGAGCCGACAGCAACGACTACAGAATAACTCACCAAAACTACCGTCTGATGGCCATGATAAAATATAGTCAAGTTAACAACACTTCAATGTAGTAACACTGACACATTGCACCGATAAAGGAGGTACATATATGCAAGCAACCCCTAAACCCCACTCCCCGGCAAGGGCTCCGGTAGACCAAGTACCCGAGCTCACCAAGCGAGCCTTTGACTATTTGCGGGTGTCATCTGACGGGCAAGTCAAGACCGACTACAGCGAGGATGGCTTGTCGATCGACACCCAGCGCGGAGCGGCTGAAGATAAGGCCCGTTGGCTCAACGCCGAGATTGTCCGCGAGTTCAAGGACCCTGGCCGCTCAGCTTTTGTTGACCTGCATAAGCGCGTCGAGTTCTTGGAGATGCTCGACGAGCTAAAGCGCTGCAACGAGAGCGATGCCACCCGCATTGACTATGTCATCGTCTGGGCGCTCAACCGCTGGGCACGCAATGCCCAAGACCATTTCCGCACCCGTGATCTGGTCCGCCAGGCTGGAGCACGACTTGTCTCCATCACTGAGCCAATGATCGGCGACGACACCCCGGAGGCGCTGTGGTTTGAGGGCGTCATGGCCGTCAACAACGAGTACGAGTCCCGCAAGACCGGCCGCAATGTCAAAGGCGGTCTCCACCAAAAGGCCAAGAATGGCGGTACCTACGGCTGGACACGGCTCGGCTACCTCAACGACGTTGACCGACTGCCTGATGGCCGCAAAGTCGCCACCGTCAGCCTCGACCCCCAGCGCAGCAGCTTCCTGAGCTATGCCTTCCAGCTCTACGCCAGCGGCGATTACTCCCTCTCCCAGCTTTCCGATGAGCTCTATCGCTTGGGTTTGCGCTCCCGCCCGCGTAAGAACCTGCTCCCTCAGAAGGTCGGCACCACAGCCCTCCAGCGCATCCTGCGTGATCCCTACTACGCCGGTTGGATCGTCTACAAGCGTGGCACCCCCGATGAGGAGACCTACGAAGGTCGCCACGAGGCCCTGGTCGACCAAAACACCTTCGACGCCGTGCAGACGCTGCTTGACGAGAAGCGGGTGTCCGGTGAGCGTCCCCAGAAGCGCCAGCACTACTTGCGTGGCAGCGTCTTTTGCTACCGCTGCCACAAGCGCCTGATCTACGGCGTCAGCACCGGCGAAAACGGCCGCAAGTACGCCTACTACTTCTGCGCCGGACGCATCAACCGCACCGGCTGCGTCGAGCGGATCAACATCCGTCCCGAGTTGGTCGAGCAGGCCATCATCCCGGAGTACGCCAAGGTCGAGCTGAAGCACCCTGACCTGGAACGCCGCACAGCCGCCATCCGGGCCTTGGCCGATGTCAGCCAGGAAAGCCTCCACCAAGTCCGAGCCGCCAAGACCGAGCTGATCGACAAGCTCAAGGCCCAGCAGCAACGGCTCATTCGTCTATACGCCGAAGAGGGCGACGATACCTCGCCCGATGCCTTCCGGGCTGAGCGCGCCCGGATGCAGACCGAGATCAAGGAAGCCGAGAAATCTTTGGCCGAGACCGAGACGCGGCTGAAGCTGGAGCACAAGGACCTGTGCGACGCCCTGGAGCTGGCCGGCGACATCCAAGCCGTCTACCTGGCGGCCGATGAGCAGACCAAGCGCGGCTACAACCAAGCCTTCTTCAAGCACATCTGGGTCAAGGCCCGCTGGGATGAGGGGCAGAACCATGCCGTGGCCGAAGTCGTCGGTGTCGAGCTGACCGACCCCTACGCCTTGCTGCTGGCCGAGAACACCACTGAGGAGGCCGAAGCCTGGACCAAGGCCATAAAGGCCAGCAAACAGCCCCAAACAGCCGGAAAGCGCCCCCGTGGAGCGCCTTCCGGTACCGACATTTCGATCTTCGTACAAATGGCGGAGAGGGCGGGATTCGAACCCGCGATGGAGTTTTATCCCCATACTCGCTTAGCGCCTGCGTTTGTCATCGCCTGCTGCCCTTTGCCGGTGCGGCCGGCAAATCCGGGACTTCGGCCATCGAGCGGTCGGGCTTCTGCTGCGCTTCGCTGTGGTCTGCCGCTTCCATCTCGCTTCCAGGATCGGCCGGGCATGATTTGTCGATGCCTCCAGTTCGCAGCAGCTTGAACCCCCACGACGACCCCAATGTCGTCAACGTCCAGGCTCAGGTGCAGGGATACGCGGCAGCAGTCGGGCGTTTCCGCTCGGCTGCTGCCGGTCGCGATGCCGTTGCTGCCTACCACCCGTTGTTCGAGGCGCTGAGCTGGGCTGCCTCGCTCGATTTTCGTATCGCGAAGCTCCGTGCGCCCAAAGGAGAACTCCTCGGCAAGGATTGGTACACCAGGTTCGGCGGCGCTGAGGCAGTACCGGGCCTCCGTTGGACTCGCAACACCGTGCACCATGATTGGGCCAACGCGCTTCGACTCGATACCGAAGGGCGCCGCTACCCGAGACGCTATCCGCTCCGCTACTTCGAATGGGTCTGGCGAGACGCAAGCGAATTGCCGCTGAACACTCAGGATCGACGCCACGGTTCGGATATCTACTTGGCTCTGTTGGCAAGGCGACCAGCAGAGTTCACGCTCCAAATCCTGCTTGAGGTCTTCGAGGTCGTCGTCGCCGACTGCGCAGATGAAAGCTGACATGCGCACGAGCCTCATGCGTCGCTCCGCAAGCGCCGCACCGTGGGCGGTGGCGTATCGCCGTCACTCACTGAACGGCGGGCGTCCGGCACGCTGCCGATGTTGGCTGCGACCAAGATTTTCCCGTAGCGATCCTCCATCCGCGCCCGCCGGCGCGCCGTGCGCTCAGCGTTCTTGATCTCCTGGACGTAGACCACGCGCGTCACGATGCTGCTCTTGTGCCCGAGCTGCCAAGAGACCTCCTCGGCGGACTCTCCGGCGGCGATGGCCTCGCTCGCGGCGGTGTGGCGGAAGCTGTGAAAGCTCGGCACCGCGCCCCGCGGCACGGTCAGCCGACGCCCGTTCTCGTAGCGCTCGTGCAGGACGGGAAACGACGGCCGTCCCTGATCGTCCGTGGCGTGCCGCTGAGCCCAACGCAGCGCCGTACCGACGTTGCGCTGCTGGATCGCAGCTCCCGAGCGCGTGGCGAACACGAACGCACTCAGCCGCGTGTCGTCGCTCCTGAGCTTGTGCGCCACGAGCATGACCGCGAGCTGCCGCGGAATCTCTACTGTGCGCCGCGACTCCTCGGTCTTGAGCGGCTGCCGGCGGCCCTTGCGATCGACCTGATACTCGAAGCAGATCGCCGCTGCGCCGAGATCTTCAAGCTGCACATCGTCCCACACGAGGCCAAGGCACTCGCTGAGGCGGGCGCCGGTCACGGAGCCGACAGCGAACAGCGTCTTGTATGGCTCACGGGCGGCGGCGAGTGTCTGCGCGAGCTGGTCGCCCTCGAAGATCGGCCGGCGAGCGGCGGCGGACACTTTCGGGCGCTCGCCCTTATCCAGCTCCAGCACAGGGTTTTGTCCATGCCAGTTCATGCGGCGCTTGGCGAACTTGAAGGTCCGGTTCGCCGCCTTGACGACGCCGGCGATCGTCCACTCGGCCTTGCCGGCTCGCCGTAGCTCGCGCACGAGTTCGGCAACGTCCTCGACCGTGATCGAGTCGAGCCGCCGTCGCCCCCAGCGCTCGCGAGATGCGTCTCGATGGCGTTGGTGTAGATCGCCTGTGTCGCCGGCCGCAGTTCGGCGACCTGCCCGGCGAGCCATGCGTCGGCGGCCTCGCCGAAGCGCAGGCGTGGGTTGGGCTGGACGCGCTCGCCGCGTCCCTTGCGTCCGAGCACATCGTCGCGTGCAGCGCGAGCCGCCATGATCCCGCCCTCCACGGTGCGCCAGCGTTGCCGACCCGTGGAGTCGCGGTAGCCGACTTCGTGGATGACATGACCGTCGGCATCCTGCCTGCGGTAGATGTTGCGCTCGACGCGCACGCGCCGAGCGGTAGCTTTCGCCTTGCTCATGGAGTCTCAACCTCCTGGGCCATGCCCCCGGCGATGCCAGTCGCGCGGGGGCGCTTTTGTCGTTGTTGCAAGCCTACAGACCCCATACTGGCGAAGCAAGAAGTGAAGGCAAATGCCCTGCAAATTGGCCGGTTGTCGTAGCTGTGGAAGCGATCTGGAAGCACCCTAAGCACTCTTTCCGCGCAGGGGACGTGCGCCGCCGCCTCGGCGCCAGTCGTCTAGTTCGGCGCGGTTGAACCAGCACTTCCCGCCTGACGTGTCCTGGGAGAAGGGGATCGTGCGGGCGGCCGTGTACCGATGTAGAGCGGCGACGGTGAGCCCGAGATAGTCGGCGGCCTTGCGGCTGTCCATCCAGCCGACGGCGGGCTGCTGTTGTAGGTGCGGACCCAGAACGGCGGCAAGCTCGGCGGCGAGACGAGTGTCGCCGTGCATGGCGTCGATGACGAGCGTCGCCAGTTCGGCGCCGGCCGCGCTCACGTTGCCGACCTCCCGCAATCGGAGCCGCGCGCGACGCGCGCATCGCCCCGTATCGCGCGCTGCGCACGCCTTCGTGCGGTTGTGCGGCGCTGGATGGCGTGAAGGCTCGTCCAGAAGTCCCGCGCCGGCTCAGCGGCACGAGCGCGGCTTGCGGCAGCACGGCAAGCAGCGCCGCAGTAGCGGGCGTCCTTTCGCCGGTGAGCAAGTGACCCGCCACAGAAGGCGCACACCCTCACGCGACCACTCCCGATACGAGATGGCGAACGGCTACATCGTCGTTAGCGGCGCGCCGGGCGTGTTCGCCCGGCTCGGGTTCGCCAGGGCCGTCGTAGACGAGCGGGAGCCAGCGCGACTCGATCGTTGAGCGCGGCGAGCGCGGTTGCGAGGCCGGCAACCACAGCCGCGAGGTCTCGGCGACCGGCGCAGCCGACGAGTGCTTATCTGTCGATCGAGCCTACGCCGCTCAAGCTCAAGGCTGGCGCTCATGGCCTCGCGTGGCGATACGCCAGCGGGGACGCGGTGCGTGTCGATCGAGCGTTCAGTGATCGTCACGCCATGCTCTACGACGAACGCTTCTGCGTCGGCGTCGCCCTCGGGGCTGAAATAGGTCTCGTCCGGCTCGGAGAAAACTTCATGCTCGGCTTCGATCAGACCTTCCAAGTGCGGGTCGATCGACTCTCCCCTCGCCTGGGCCTCGCGGGCTGCCGCGACCTGCCGCGCCACGCGATCGGCTTCGGCTTCCCGTTGACGGTCCGCCGCTCGCTTTTGCTGAGCCGTACCCGCATTGCGGACAAGGCTCGCGAGAGCCTTGCGCTTCTGCCCGCTATGGGCGCCGACCTCGCCCATAGGACTACTGCTAGGAGTCGATCGCATGGCGCGCTTGCTGGGATGGCCTACACACGCGAGCAAGTATGCGCTGGCAAGAGGACGGAAACCCAGATACAACGAGACCGCCCACAAGGAGCGGCCCCGAAGGTGTGTGTGGCCGAGCAAATGCGCACGGTGTCACACAGATTACGGTTCCCGCCGGACGCGCTGCGACCTACGCTCGGCGAGAGCGCCGCCGGTAGTTGTGAATCCGCGGGCCGTCGATCGAGGAACGATAGAAGTGCTGAAGCGTCCTCTTGGGAATGCCCTCGATCTCGGCGATCTCGTCCCATGTCGATCCAGTCGCCCGCGCCATCGCGATCCGCTGAAGAAGGTTCACCTGCTCGTACAGCGGCAGGCTTCTCGGCGGCCAGTAGACCAAGGAACGGAACCCCCGTTCATCGCGCAACATGCTTGCACACTCTCGCAGCCAAACCGGACGGCTGATCCCGCATGAACAAAGGGGATTCAGGCGCTTTTGGGTCGATCCAAAATGCGTCGTTGAATTACGCACTCCAGCGCCCCCAATGCAGAGGCAGGATTGGCCTTCGGAAACCCCTCTATGACGATTCCCGGACCCTAAATAGCCGGTACGTCCCCTGCCCTACTTGTGCTCGCTCATATACGTCAGCTTGCGGGGTCGCTCGCGGCCGACTCCAGCCGATGCCCGCAGTATCGGCAGACGCGCGCGGCGGCGAGGATCGTCTCGGCGCACTCCGGGCAGCGCGTGGTGGCCTCCGGCTCGGAGGTAGGGACGGCCGCTGCTGTTTGGCGCATCGTCCAGCCGCCGAGCAGCGCGAGCAGGACACCGGCGCCAGCGAGGTAGATGGCGATGCCGAGCGGGACGACCGTGCCCGTAGCCGACGCTTCCGGTTCACCGTTCACCCCGATCGGGTAGAGCGTGCGCAGGCTCGTGTCCTGCGCGGCGTAGATGACGAGCACGGCAGCGATCACGCCAAGCACGAGCACGCTCGTCGTCTCGCTGCGCTTCCCGCTCGTGTAGGCGCGCAACGCGGCGAGCACGATCGCGGCGCCGCCGACCAGCACCCACCAGTAGCCGTGCTGGATCAGCGTGTTGCTCTGCACGCGAGCGAACACGCCGCTCGGCTGATCCAACGGCAGGAACGACGCGAGCGCCAACAGCACCCCGCCGACAGCGGCCGTGCCGGCTGCGACGGGATTGATCGCATACCGCGCCTCGGGACGCACCGCTCGCTTGCTCGCCGGTGTTTGACGCCAGGCCATCGCCGTGTTCACCTGCGCGGCGTCCACGGGCGCGAGCTTGATCTTCGTGCCCGCGTCGATCCCTGCGCTTGCCAACGATGGCTCCGTGCGCACACCGGCTTCCCACAGCGCGTCCGCCACCGACTCTCGCGCCTCCTGCTCCATGCTGGTGAGCCCGAACGCCGCCATCAGATCGCCGGCCTTCATGCGCACCGTCCCGGCTTGCTCGATCCGGCGCTTGTAGTCCTCGGCCGCTTCCGCGGCGATCAGGGCGTCGTCGTCACTCATCATCCGAGCCGGCCGGCCGTCAGCACGCTGCCTTGACGTGTTCGCTGAGTTCGATCATCCCGGCGCGGTAGCCGGATAGTTCTTGCTGCGCGAGCGACAGGTCGTTGGTCTTCAGCGCTTCGGCGATCGTGCCGACTTTCAACAGGAACCGGCGGCTTTCTTCGAGCTGCGCGCGCTGTTCCGCGCTCGTCATCGACGCGAGTTCGACGAGCTTCGCGCGCAGCGCTTCCGCGTCGCTGCTCGCCTGTTCGTATGCCGTGGCGCTGGCGCCGGGCTTGGTCGCTGCTGTGATCGCGCCAATCATCGACGCAAGCGTGTGCTGCACGCCCTCGCACGGGCCGATCCGCTTCACGATCGCTTCAGCCCGCGCCCTCTTTCTTCTTCCGCAGGCCGTTCGCGCTCGTGTTGAGCCCGTTCACGCGCCGCAGCAACTTCTAGCCCGGATGAGCGTTTCGTGCTCGCCGAGCCGGCGCTGCCCGCACCCCCGCAGCCCGCGACCGCTACCGTAACCAGCACGCACGCCGACCAAACTCGCAGGCATCGCCGCCTGCTGGGTGACGACTTCGACCGCTCGATCATGCCGCGTATCCTGACAGATTCCCTATTGAGGTTCCTGTCAGGGAGGTCGAGGGTGCCGGGCTATGCCCGAGCCCGATCCAGGCGACCCACGCACCACCTTCGGCGCCAACCTCCGCAAAGCCCGCGAAGCCGCCGGACTCTCCCAAGAAGCCCTCGGCCACCACGCCGACTTCCACCCCACCGAGGTCAACCGCATCGAGCGCGGCCGCCGCAACCCCGGCCTACTCACGATCATCAAACTCGCCAAAGCACTCGGCATCCCCGCCGGCGACCTACTCGAAGGGCTGTGAACGCGAGAATGAACTACCGTTCAATGGCGGCCGCGACGCGACTAGCAGCGGCGTCAGCGCTTTCGTGCTCCCACACCCGGATGACCGTCCAGCCGGCCGAAGCCAAGATCGCGTCGTTCCTGCGATCTCGTCGCACGTTCCGCTCGAACTTGGCTTGCCAATACTCGGCGTTCGCCTTGGGGAAGGCAGAATGCTGAGGGCACCGATGCCAGTAGCAGCCATCAACGAAGACGACGACACGCTGACGTGTGAACACGATGTCTGGCCGGCATCGAAGGCCGGGAACGGGCGCAAAGTGAACGCGGTAGCGAAGGCCCCGCCGATGAAGCTCTCTGCGCAACGCCAGCTCCGGGCCAGTGTTCTGGCTCCGATTTGCCAACATCACCGTGCGCGTAGCGGTGGAGCTTGGAGCCGGGGCTGGATGGTCGGTCAAGCTTCTCGATCCCGTGCCTTTGCCTCCTTGCGTGCGATGGCCTCCGCTCGGGCAAGGCGATCGAGAGCCCTCCGTACCCGGATGTCGCTGGCCGCAATGGCTGCGCGCCGCGGTTCGTTCGTCAACAAGCCGGCCAACACCTCGCCGTGCTGCTCGGTGAACAGAGGCGGAACAGCCTCTCCGATCATTGCGCGCACATTGGTTGTTCCCCACTCCCGCAGTGCGTCTCCCCAGGCGAAGTCGGGCGGGAACGTCTGGAGGTATTCACACTCCAAGGGGCTCAGGACCCGGTTCTCCCAGGGATGTACGGTCCGGTCGCTACCGACGTGACCGCTCGCTGTGGTCACCGTCGCAGCAGGCCGCTCTGGGTGCATCCTGGTGTAGCTCGACGTTCTGAAACCACGCACCAAGCGAACGCGGCCGTCAGGCTCGCGTACCACTGGTCGTAGAAGCACGGCACCGCAGGAACGGCACTCTGCATCGTCTCGTCTCGCTGCCTTGCCGCATGTGGCGCACTCATCGTTGCCCCAAGCGCCTGCACCTGTGTTGGGCGGGATCGCAGCGACCATTCGATACTGCTCGTCGCTCCAAACCGGCACCGAGTGCATCCCACTTCCGGCCCACTCGCTTGCGGCTGCGTCGAGCGGACCGGCACCAAGCGTCTCTAGGGCCACTCGGAGAGACACGTGTTGCCCTCCGAAATCTGGAGCGTACGTAGGGCGGGGAAACGGCGCTCGCGCACTCTCTCGTAGATGCCCACACGCCGGATCGTCCCTCCGCACGAAGCAGAGGAAAGCGCGCTTACGCTGCTGAGGGACGCCAAAGTCGGCGAGGTCTGCGCTCAAGGCGCTGACTTCATATCCGGCTCTCAGGCTTCGTGCCAGCAGGACTGCCGCCGAGATCGGATGCCCGCTCCTTGGGTGTCGTACTGCGCGTACGAGAAACGCCTGCACGTTCTCAACAAGGATGACCCTGGGCTTCAGCGCGTGCGCCACGCTGGCGATCACCGCCACCAGAAGGTTTCGAGCGTCACGGCTGCCAGCGTCGGGGTCGTTGGCCCTGCCTCGCCCACTGCGTGCAGAACTCATCCCTTGACAGGGCGGGCAAGCGGCCAAGAGAGCGGGTGACTCGTCCCCGCACTGCTCGCGGTAGCGTGCGACCACTTGTGGCCACGTCTCGCGCAGGTCACCAGGCACGACCACAGCGCTCGGCAGGTTCAGCTTCGCAATCGACAGACGGCGAGGATCAAGCTCAGCCATCACCTTGAAGTCGAACCCCGCGCGAGCGTAGCCAAGGTCGCCCGCGCCACAATTGCTGAACAAACTGACAGAAGGAAGTGCCGTCACGTCGTCTTCGCCTTGGCCTTGTCGTACGCCTGGAGGAACTGTTCGTGAGCCGTGCGAGCCCTCGCCAGAAAGACCATCCACGTGACCGGCCAAACCTCGCCCTGCTCCTTGAACCGCGCAAACGACTCGCTCTTGTCGGGATCGGTGATGTTGATCTCGTCTGTCACGAGATCAATCCGCCACCCGTCGGGGAAAGAGGCCATCATCTCACCGTGCTTCTCGCTGAAGTCTCGAAATGCCCGCACGTATCGAGCGAGGCGGTCGAAGTCATCGTTGCCGAACTTGTGCTTGGGAGCCTTGATCTCAACGATGTGCAGTCTGCGCCCAACGTAGGCGAGCACGAAGTCGGGGCGCTTGTTCGAGTATTCGATGGTCAGCTCGATGTCCTCGCCGTTGGCTTGGCGCCACTCGGCCTCGAAGGCCGTCTTGAAGGTTTTAAGGGTCTCGTTCGTCGTTATGACCGACCAGGTCGGCTCGATGAGATATGGAGCCTTCGCCAGAATCTCTTGCAATCGCTCCTCTTTGTCGGGAACGACCGCGGTCAGGGCGTCTTGTAGCTCAGTGATCGCGCGCACACGCTCATGAGCGATCTGACCGTAGGACGCGATCTCGGCCAGATGAGTCTTGCCGAAGAGATCGGCAAGACTCTCCAGCTTCACATCCTGACCCATCACGTCGCTGGAGAACTCTGCGAAAGCCGTCATCAAGGCCCGGTGTGGCGCGACAGACAGGATGACCTCGCTGAGGCCCTTAACGTATCTTCGTCCTCAAGCTCGTCCTCGGCTGCGAAGCCGCCGATTCGCTCGGCCAGCTCGACTGCCGTGCTGACGACATGCTCGTCGCCGAACCTCTCGCGCGCCACCTCCTCGATCTTCGACTTCTCCACGAACTCCGCACGAGTCTTGGCACGCCGAGGCCCGCGAGCCTTGGCGCCCACCTCCTTGATCAGCTCCGCACCCCACTTTCGCAACGCCTCGCCAAGCTCGGAACTCCACAAGATGTCCTGCCGATCGGTTCGGATGAGGTCTTCGCCATCGTCCTGGTCTAGCCAGTCGGCGTGAACCTCCCCGACGAGGTAGGAACGGATCGTGAACTCGCCCGTAAAGCCCGCTGGTTGCTCGAAGTCGCGCGTCGTAGCGATGATCTTGCCGCGGGCGTAGATGCGCACCCCTGCCATCTCCTCGTCGCGGTAAGACTCAGTCGCCATCCCGATCGTCCCGGTCACTGGAAGCGAGACGCCGTCCTCTAGTTGGACCGGCCGCTGCGACAAGTCGATCTCCGTCGTAGGCACGATGGGCACCTTGAACGGCTCCAAGTCGAAGTCCGGCGCAGAGGTTCGCGTGTCGCGGACGGTCACCCGAAAGTCGGACGCGGCGAGAGCGAACCGTCTCTCAAGCTGTCGCCTGAACGTCTGCGTGTCCGGGACGCGCTTCGCGGCGAACGAGGTCAGCCGAATGGTCGTGCCGCGGCTCGGCAGATGCTTCCCGTCGTTGTCGCCGGCCCGGACGGGCACGCGCTCAGAGGTCTGCGCATCGGCATTGGTGACCCCTCCGTCTTGGCCGGATTTCATGATCGCGTCGTACTCCAGGAAGAAGTGCGTCGTATAGAAGCCCTCGCTCGTCTTGGTGCCGCCGGACGACTGGACCTCGATCACTCGACAGATGCCGAACGGCGCTAGCTTGCCGATCCCCTTGCGCCCTAGCACGGCTCGATCCTTCTCGCGAGAGTTGGCGCCCTGCTGTGGATCGACACGTCGATCTCTGCCAACCTCTAGGAAGAAGCGACGAGCCTCGCCGGGCGTCATCCCGTGCCCGTCGTCCACTACCTCGATGACCCAGGGAGGATTCGGCTCGGTGATCTCCTTTGTCGTCTTGTCCTGCGTGGCGAGTTGCGTCCCCAGCGGCAGCCGCACCGTGACGTGCTCGGCATCAGCGTCGTATGCGTTGGCCAACAGCTCTGCGACCACTGCGCTGACCTTGTCGTAGAGCTTGACGCCAAGCTTGTCTACCGTGGTCGGGGAGATGCGAAGGGAGTAATCGCCGGGCGGCCCTGGATCTACGGTTGTGGTGGTGTTGTTCATGGCGTCTCGATGGGAAGCCAGGCTGAGTCTGGCGGTGGACGCAGAGCGTAAACGCTTCTCCGGGCGATCTGCTGCCGGATGGCTCGGGCTGCGGGTGTGGGGACAGACCGGCCCCCTGGACGGGGAGCCGGTCGTCACGGATGCTGCCGTCTGGACGGAAGCGGTTCGTGTTCGACGTTGCGGGGGCTCGGACTGGCCTCGGTCGTGCTTTATCCAGCGCGGCGCTTTCGCTGCCGCTTCGCCCCCGCCAGCCTCGCCTTGCGGCGACACGGACGGGAAAGAATCGAGGAACGCCGAAACCCACCTGCGCACGCGGCACGCGCGCTTTAGCTCACGCCTGCGGGCTTGGTCCACAGCCCTCACGTCGTCCGTCGCATTGACGGGTGCCGATGGCGAAGTCATCCACGGACGACTTCGGCGGCGGTGAGACGTTCGGGTTTCGGCTCGCGCCTCGCCGCCGCTTTTGCGTCTACGAGGTGTCAGGCCACCGGCACCACCCCCGAACGGCTCCGTCCTCGGGCTCGGTGCGGGCCGTCTGAAGGCGGTAGCGCCGAGGAGCAGTCGAGCCGAACGCTTCCAAAACGCTTCCATGCGGCGTTAGGAGACACCCTCCACAGCTGGGCGTCGCCTGTTGTTGTCTGCGCCGAAAACCCTGTGTCTACAAGGCTTTCAGCGGCAACGGAGAGGGCGGGATTCGAACCCGCGATGGAGTTTAACCCCCATACTCGCTTAGCAGGCGAGTGCCTTCAGCCACTCGGCCACCTCTCCTGGAGGTCGAGAGGCCAGTTTAGACCGTTGGCCCTCGCAGCGAAAACACGCCGTCGGCGCCTTGGCGTCCAATGCCGCGTTCGGTACGTGTACCCGCCCGTCGCGCTTTTGATGAACCCTCCGGGGCATGTTCCGGTGGCCACAGTCGCACGCCATTGCCGCCTGAAGCCGCCTGAAACCGCACGATCCGCAGTCGGACTGGCGGAGTTTGGCGCGAGCAAGGCCGGGTTGGTTGAGGGTTTCATTCGGGCCTGACGACGGCTCTCGCCTCCACCGTGGCGCCCGCCTGCGCCTGTTGTTCGTAGAGTCCGCCGCCATGCCGGGCCGCTGGATGATCGCCTGAGCCCTCCCGCTGGCAGCTGGCGGATCGACTAGCCTTCCCACGTGTCGCGCTCGGAAGGGTGGCAGAGCGGTTGAATGCACTGGTCTTGAAAACCAGCAAGCGGGCAACCCCCGCTTCGAGGGTTCGAATCCCTCCCCTTCCGCCAGTTTGAAGAAGGTCGGCAGCTCGGCGATGCAGCGACGGGCTTCTGATCTCACGCGCGCAGACAACAGCGCCCACCGGAGCGCCGGGGGAGATACCTGAGAGAATGAACCGATGCTGACTCAGGTGGCCGAGGGCGTTTGGGTCCGGCAGAGTGAGTGGGTCTGGACCAATTCCATCGTGGTGCGCGGGGAGGATGGGTTGATCCTGGTCGATCCCGGCATCGACGGTTCCGAGCTGAACCAGCTCGCGGATGACCTGGACCGGCTCGGCATTCCCGTGGTCGCCGGGTTCTCCACCCATCCCCATTGGGACCACCTGCTCTGGCATGCCCGGTTCGGCGACGTGCCGCGTTACGCCACCCGCTGCCGGCGCCAACGCTGCCGGTGAAGCCCGAGAGCGGGCGCAGGCGATGGCGGCGGAGAGCGCGTCGGGCATCCCTCTCGAGCTGATCGGGCTCGTCACCCCGCTGCCCGCGGACGGCGGACCCGTGCCGGGTGAGATCGTCGAGCATCAGGCGCACGCCATCGGCCACGCCGCGGTCCTCCTCGCGGATCGTCGCGTCCTGCTCGCTGGCGACATGCTCTCCGATGTCCTGATCCCGCTCCTCGACGCTCGCCGCCCCGATCAGGTGGGCGCCTACGAGACGGCACTCGACCGGCTGGGAGAGGCCGCCAGGCACGTTGATGTCATGGTCCCCGGCCATGGCGCCGTTGCCGAGGGCGCCGAGGTGGCGGCCCGCCTTGCTGCCGATCGTGCCTACATCGACGCGCTGCGGCGAGGAGAGGAACCGGTCGACGCGCGTCTGGGGCCGGATGCGAAATGGCTCTCCGGCCCACACCAGTCGAACATGGAGCAGGCCAGGGGAGATACGACAGCGGACTAGCTGCTGTTGAAAGTCGCACCGCGTAGGCGTGGTGGGAGAGGGCCCGCGTCAGCGTCCACTGAGCGCTCAACGTGAAGCTCACGGATACCTCGCCACATCGAGGTGCTGTCGAACGCCGGCCCTCCACGATCGCTTCTGGGTGGCCATGGACTTGGTGCTACCACGGTAGGACTAATGGCCTTTGCCATGTGCTGATGTACGTACTGTTCGCGCAGTTTGTACGGAGTCGCGTTAGCGACTTACTCCTGATGCGGCGCTGCGTTTGCGGCCATAACGTTGTGGCAGCCTCCAATCCGATACGCCGGCCTTCGCTTTGCCATCCATGAGCGGGGGCCGGCGGTTGCGTAGATGAGCGCTTCCTCCAACCATTCGGCCCCGGCCGCACCGGCGAGCTCGCTGAGCCCGGCCACCGAGCGCACACCAACGGGCAACGCGTTCATGCGCCTGATGCGCGAGCGCCGGCAACGACGGCGGCGCGGCAACCCGGCCCCATGGGAACAGGCAACGATCGAGATGGACGTGATCGGCGCACTCTATGGAAGCCCGCAAGCGAGGCGGCGCGCGTACGACACGCAGCCCTCTGGCGTGCGAGAGATAGGCCCCACACAAGCCGCGCCACGTAGTAGCAGTTAGGCCCGCACACGTCCGTGCGGAGCGTGGATCGCAGCGGCCGGAACGCGCTCTGCAGGCCCGCGGATGCAAGGGCTCGAGCAACTAGAAACAGCTGCCTATAGGCAAAGCAACCAGATGACAGTAGTCTTGTTGCGAATATTCCATAGGCTAGACGAGGAGAGACAGGAAGATTATCAATGGGCAACCCCTGTGCTTCGACACAGCGATCGACGGCGGCCACAGCGTGGCGTTGTGCCGCCGTGCTGCTCTTTGCGTTCGCCCTGAGCCTCTGTGCCGCCGCAAATCCGGCAACCTCGGACGCACAGGCGCCGCGCGCACGGTCCTCGCTCTCGGAGACCTACGTCAAAGAGCAGGGGCACCTGCACTTCTCCAGCAAGAGCAGCGGAGCTGCGATCGCCGAGCAGGGGACTGCCACGGGGACATTCGCCGCGGGTATCGACATCGACCTCACGGTCAAGATCTCCAAAGTCACGGGGTCCTTCGTCGCCTATCTCAAAGGCGGCTCGATCAGTGGCTATGCGTCAGCCACGCCACACATCTCTGGTCAGTGGGTGAGCTTCAAGGGCTCGCTGACCATCAACCACGGAACAGGCAGCGACTCGGGCGCCAATGGAACGGCCAGCCTCTACGGCTCGCTCAACCGGGTTCAGTTGAAGCTCAACGTTCAGGTGATAGGACGGCTGCGACTGTAGGACGCGCCACGATCTCGGCAACCAGCTCGTTGAAGCTCATGCCCGCGGCATCGGCCGCGGCCGGGGTGATGCCCGTCTCGGTCAGCCCTGGGATCGTGTTGATCTCGAGCACCTGCGGCTGCCCGCCATCTTCGAGGATGACGTCGACACGCGCGAAGTCCCTGCAACCCATCAGCGAGTAGCTACGCAGCGCGACCTGCTCGACACGCTCCCGCACTGCGTCGGGCAGCGCGGCCGGCACCTCCAGTTGCACGCCGCCGATCGTGTAGTGGGCCTCATAGCTGTAGAAGCCGCCTGGCGTGTGCAGCTCGACGATCGGCAGCGCCGTGGGACTCTGCGCCGGCCCCATCACCGAGACTGCAAGCTCCCTGCCGGGTATCCGGCGCTCCACCAGGACCCTGTCGCCATAGCCGAAGGCGCCGAGGATCGCGGCCGGGAACTGCTCGGCAGACTCCACGAACCTGATCCCGATCGCCGAGCCCTGGGCGACAGGCTTGACCACGACCGGCATCCCGAGCTGCTCCAACAGACGCGGGAAGGTGCCAGCTCCACCCATCTCGCGAAATGCCATTTCGCTGAAGGAATGGAAGGCCGGGGTGGGAATCCCGTGCTGGGCGAGCATCCGCTTGAAGAGCACCTTGTCCATGCACAACGCCGATGCGAGCACGTCGGAGCCCGTGTAGGCAATCGAGAGGGTTTGGAGCAGCTCCTGCAGCGTGCCATCCTCGCCGCCGCGGCCGTGCATCGCGATGAACACAAAGCCCGGATCCAGCTCCAGTACGGCCTCGATGAAACGCGCGTCGACGTCGAGCCCATGCACCTCGTAGCCGAGCTCGCGCAGCGCCCGCTCGACGCGGTGGCCACTGCGAAGGCTGATCTCGCGCTCGAGCGATGACCCTCCCATCGCGACCACGACAGGCTTGCCGGCCATCGCCCGTCAGCCCTTCGCGCCGCCGGCTCGTTCGGCGAGCAGGCTGGTCTGGAAGACAGTGGTGGTCCTCGACTTCTCCGCCTGCTCGGCGAAGGCGATGTCGATCAGCTCGTCCATCAGGTCGGCGAATGGCAGGCCCGCCGGCTCCCACAGGTAGAAGGAGAAGGAGCCGGGGATCGTGTTGCACTCGTTGATGAAGACCTCGCCGCCGGCGTCGATCAGGAAGTCCACCCGGCTCACGCCCGCACAGCCGAACGCCTCGAATGCCTGCCGGGCGAGCTGCTGGACGCGCTCGGTGCTCTGCTGAGAGATCGGCGCGGGGATCAGCCGGCGCGCGCTCTTCATCCCCGGCCCCTTGGCGCCCTCGGCGACCTTTGTGCCTCCGGGCCCGGCCGTGAGCCCGTCTGGCTCACCTGCGGCAGCGAGCGCCGCCCTGGGCTCCTTGGCGGCCGCCTTGCCGCCGCCCATGTACTTGTCCTGGAAGGAGAGGAAGTGCTCGGCCGCCATCGGCTGCTCGCAGACCGATACGCGCGACTTCACTCCAGGTCGGCCAAGCACCGCGCAGTTGACCTCGACGCCTCCCTCCACCGCGGGCTCGACCACGCAGGCGCGGTCGAGCTCGAAGCAGAGCTGCAGCGCGTCCTGCAACTGCGATGACTCGGTGCAGCAGCTCACCCCCACACTCGACCCCAGGCTGGCGGGCTTGACGTACACAGGCAAGGCAAAGCGCGCGAGGATCGCGGCGAAGATCGCGGCCGGATCGCGCTCGAACTCCTCGCGACGCACCGCGAGATGCTCCACCACGGGCAGACCGGCGGCCGCAAGCACCGCCTTGGTGAGGATCTTGTCCATCGCGACCGCGGCGGCGCCGACGGGCGGGCCCACGTAGGGCAGGCCGGCCAGCTCCAGCGCCCCCTGCAGGCAGCCGTCCTCGCCCTGGGTGCCGTGGGTGGCCAGCACGATCACGTCCAGCTCGATCGGCGCCGGCCTGCGCACGGAGCGCAGCAGCGATCCGCCGCCGAGGGGCATGAGCCGGCCGCGATGCAGGTCGAAGCTCACCTCCGGAGCCTTCGGCGCCTCCCCGGTGCGGTAGGCAGCGATGTCGCGCAGCTCCTCCCCGGCATACCAGCTGCCCGAGCGCGAGATATAGATGGGGAGCGGGCGGTGGCGCTCGCTGAGCACCCCGACGGCCTGCAGGCCCGTGATGATGGAGACATCGTGCTCGACCGATCTGCCGCCGAACGCGACGCCGACGCGAAGTCCGCTGCCTGGCATGTGCGTAAGCCTATTGATGGCCGTTCTCGGCGTAGGTGTCGGGAAGATCGTTCTCGAAGAGGATCACGTCTCCCGAGCGCCTGATCTTGCCGAGCAGGCCGGTCGCCTCCGCCAGGTCGGCGACCACGTGGACGTCCTCGCTCGCCATGCCGGCGGAGACGAGGCCTTCGTAGATCGGCTGCGTGCGCCTGCCTCCGACGAGCACGACGAGGTCGCAGACCGCCGCCGCCTGCTCGCCGAAACGGCGGTTGAGCTGCTCTTCGAGCTCCCCGAGCTCCACCATTCCGGGAGTGACGAGCAGTCGCCGCGTCGCCTCGTGATCGCGCAGCACCTCGAGCGCTGCGGCGGCGCCGTCTGGATTGGAGTTGTAGGCATCGTCGATCACCACCACCCCGGCAGCGGCGTTGTGGATCGGTGCCAGCCGATGCTCCGGTGCGCTCACCGAGGCAAGCGCGCGCGCGATCGTTGCAGGCGCCACCCCCAGCGTCTGTCCCACTGCCGCGGCCGCCAGCATGTTGTAGACGTTGTGGCGGCCGAGCAGCTGGGCGGAGACGTGAATCGGCTCTGCGTCGTCGAGCTGGATGTCGAGCTCGGTGCGCCCACCGGCGAGCCCGATGTTGGTCGCGCGCACCTGCGCATCGGCATTCTCGATCCCGAACAGGGTGAGCGGCACATGCGCCCTGCCTGCGATCGCAAGGCAGCGCGGATCGTCCGCGTTGGTGATCAGCCGCCCATCGGCGGGCAGCGCTTCCATCAGCTCGGCCTTGGCGGCCTCGATCTCCTCGATCGAGCCCAGCCGCTCCAGGTGCATCGGCCCGATCGCAGTGATCACGCCGAGCTTTGGCTTGGCGAGCTCGCAAAGCTCGGCGATGTCCCCACGCCGGAACATCCCCATCTCCACCACGAACGCCCTGTGCTCCGGGCGCAGCAGCTCGTTGATGGTGCGGACCACCCCGAGGTAGCTGTTGAAGCTCGCGGGCGTGACAAGCGTCGGGCGATCCGCGCCGAGGACCGCGCCGAGGCAGAACTTCGTGCTCGTCTTCCCGTAGCTGCCGGTGATCCCCACGACCAGCGGGTCGACGGCGGCCAGGGTGCGCTTGGCCCCAGCCACGAAGCGGCGGTTTACGGCCGCCTCAAACGGCCGCAGAGCAAAGTTGGCGGCAGTCAGGACCAGCGGCGCCAGCGCGAGCAGCAGCCACGCGAGGCCGAGCAGGATCGAGATCCCGAGCGCCCCGACCTTCAGGGCGGCGCATGCGATCGCGGCCAGAGCCACCAGCGCCGAGGGGGCAAGCGCAAGCGCGAACAGGCGCTTCGCGCGCGCCGTGAACACCAATGGCTTGGCGGCGAGGCGCCTCCATTCGCGGGGCCCGAGCACGGCGACCGGCGTCGTGAGGAGCAGCAGCGCCCCACCGACCCAGCCGTGGCCCACCCAGACGTTCGCCGCACCGGCGCCGTAGAGCGCGCCGAGGCCGAGGAGCTCCGTCGGCCGCAGCAGCTCTGAGCGGCGGCGCAGCCACAGGATCAGGCGTGCAGACTCGTAGTGCTCGATCTGCAACAGGTGCAGCAGCCGATGCTGGGTGCCCGCGATCCTGACAGCGAGCGCGATCGTCGCGAGCGCAGCCGCCACAGAGGCAAAGATGCTCACGCCGCAGCGCCCTCACCGAGGAAATGACGTGCAATCGTCGCAAAGCGCGCAGGCTGATCCAGATAGCTGTAGTGGCCTGCACCCTCGAAGACGACAAGCCCGGCGTCGGGGATCAGCCGCTCCATCAACTGTGCATCGGACAGGGGCGTGGCGGTGTCCTGATCGCCCCAGATCAACAGCGTCGGCACGTCCACCCTCGGCAGCAGATCGCGCAGGTCGGAGTTGACCAGACGCACGAGCGTCGGGCGCATCTGCGGCGTCGCCGCTGCATAGTCCGCGGAAGCCGCCTTGCCGACCAGCAGATCGCGCAGCCGCGTGCCAGGCGCGCCAAGCCTGCGCGCCGCGTGCTTTCCCACCTTGGCCATGCCGACCTTTCGGTAGTAGGCGAAGCTTCGCTTCGGCCTGATCCCGGCGCTGTCGACCAGGATCATCCGCGAGACGCGCTGCGACTCACCCACAGCCATCGCGATCGCCAGCCGCCCCCCATTGGAGTGCCCGATCAGCGCGGCCGGCCGCTCTATGCCGACTGCGTCCATGAAGCCCGCCAGGAAGCGGCGGTACTCCTGCACTCCCCAGGGTGTTTGCGGCACCTCGCTCTGGCCGAACCCCGGCAGGTCGAGGGCGTGAACCTCGGCAACCCCGCTCAGCGCCTGCACGATCGAGACGACGGTCTCGATGCTCGCTCCCCAGCCATGCAGCACCACCACCGGGGAGCCGGTGCCCTCGCGCAGATGCCTGACGCGCAGGCCTTCGATCTCGCTGATGCTCGTTGCGAGCTCTCTGGAGTGCATCGGCCAAGGGTATAGTCGGCAGTGCATGAGGGCGATGACCGCGCCGGGAGGCACGGAAGAAGCGACTTACCGCTATGGC
This sequence comes from uncultured Actinomycetota bacterium, assembly GCA_963790265.1. Classification (GTDB taxonomy): domain Bacteria; phylum Actinomycetota; class Thermoleophilia; order Solirubrobacterales; family Solirubrobacteraceae; genus Palsa-744. The sequence goes on along the minus strand of CAWBNT010000001.1, from coordinate 41,705 downwards.
GTCGTCATGGCAATCCTCCTCGCGCTCGTCGCATTCACGATCGTCGCTCCCACGGCGGCCTGGTCACGCGCCGTCGGGTTCGCACTCGAGGCGAGCACGCTGGTCGTGACGGTCGCCACCTCGCGCGCCGCCGCGGCCACTCGCGGACGCAGGGCGCTCGTAGTAGCGCTTCTCGGCGCGGGCCTGGTCATGGCGATCGCGCTGCACTCGATCCCGGTTGCCCTCGCCTTCGCCATCAGTGGGCTCATCGCTGCGGCGATCCTGGTCGCGCTGGCCGGCGGCGTACTGCGACTGCTGCGCGAGCACGGCGTGACCGTTCAGGCCGTGGCGGGCGCACTCAGCGTCTATCTGCTCGTCGGCCTGCTCTTTGCGTGGGTGATCGGTTTCGTGGCGAAGGTGCAAGGCGGCCCGTACTTCGTCCAGCAGCACAGCGTGGACACCAGCAGCGCCACCTATTACAGCTTCACTGTGATGACCACGACCGGCCTTGGCGACCTCACTGCCGCAACGCGGGTGGGCAGAGCGCTCGCGGTAATGGAGATGCTGATCGGCCAGATCTATGTCGTGGTCGTGATCGGGCTGCTCGTCGGCAACGTCTCGGGCAGACGGCATGCCGCAACGGCGAGCAGCCAGACACAGCCGCCATCTGCCTGAGCACACACGCTCAGGCTTCGATCGAGGGCGCCCAGAGGTTGATCCCACTCTCGACCGCGTAGCGCTCGATCTCTGCAAGCTCGCCCTCGCTGAAGTCAAGATTCTCGAGCGCGGCGACGTTCTGCTCCAGCTGATCGACGCTGCTCGCACCGATCAGCGCTGAGCTCACGCGGGGGTCGCGCAGCGCCCAGGCGATCGCCATCTGTGCCAGCGACTGGCCACGCGCCGCGGCGATCTCGTTCAGAGCACGCACGCGCGCGAGCGTCTCTGCGCTCAGCAGGCGCGCCTCGAAGGCCTCGCCACGCCTGACCCGCGAGTCCTCGGGAATCCCGTGCAGGTAACGGTCACTGAGCAGTCCCTGGCCCAACGGAGAGAAGACGATCGCGCCCACTCCCTCGCGCTGGAGGCTCTCCAGCAGCTCCTCCTCGATCCAACGATTCAGCAGCGAGTAGGAGGGCTGGTGGATCAGTAGCGGGCTGCCGAGCCCATCCAGGATCTCGATCGCCTCCTGGGTACGCCTGGCGGAGTAGGAGCTGATTCCGACGTAGAGCGCCTTGCCCTGCTGCACTGCGCTGTGCAGCGCTCCCATTGTCTCCGCCAGAGGTGTGTCCGGATCGAAGCGGTGCGAGTAGAAGATGTCCACGTAGTCAAGGCCCATACGCGCAAGGCTCTGGTCGAGGCTGGCGAGCAGATACTTGCGCGAGCCCCACTCGCCGTAGGGTCCCGGCCACTGGTCGTAGCCGGCCTTGGTGGAGATCACCAGCTCGTTGCGATACGACCGAAGGTCCTCGGCGAAGAGGCGGCCGAAGTTGGTCTCCGCGGCCCCGTAGGGCGGCCCGTAGTTGTTGGCCAGGTCGAAGTGCGTGATGCCGAGATCGAATGCCCTTCGCAGGATCGCGCGGCTGGTGGCCAGCGGGCGATCATCGCCGAAGTTCTGCCAGAGCCCCAGCGAGATCGCTGGCAGCTTGATGCCGCTTCGTCCGACGCGCCGATAGGGCATCCGCTCGTAGCGCCCGGCCGCAGCCACGTGGGCCGAGGTCGCGCGTCCGGGGTCGAAGGGCATGCGCTACGCCGAGGCTGCCTGCCCGCCGCCCGTCTGCTCCTGAGCCTCCGCTCGCGCGCGCCGGTACTCGTTGACGACGATCTCGGTCAACTCCTCCACCGAGGTCTCGGCTGTCGGCTTGTCCAGCGCGATCGCGCCGTCCTGGATCATGCTCACGCGATCGCACGCCTCCAGCACGTGGACGTAGTTGTGGAGGATCATGATGATCGAGACCGTGCCCTCCGCCTTCAGGCGCGCGACCAGGTCGAGGATCATCGCCCCCTCCTTGGCCCCCATCGCCGCCAGCGGCTCATCCAGCAGCAGGATGTCAGCGTCGGAGTTGACCGTGCGCGCCACCGCGATCGCCTGCCGCTGGCCACCGGAGAGACGCGCCACGGCGACGTCGATGCGGGGGATGTTGATCCCGATCTCATCCAGCGCCGTGCGTGCTTCGCGCTTCATCTGTCCGTTCGCCAGCAGCGACAGCGGGCGGTGCACCCGCTCGCGGCACAGGAACAGGTTGTGATAAACGGAGAGTTCGTCGATCAGCGCGAGGTCCTGGTAGACGGTGTCGATCCCCTTCGAGCGCGCGTCGTCGACGCTCTTTGGCTGGTAGGGCTCCCCATGCAGGAACATCTGCCCGGAGTCCTGCTTCTGGAATCCGCAGATGATCTTCATCAGCGTCGACTTGCCTGCGCCGTTGTCGCCGAGCAGGCCGAGCACCTCGCCCTTGCGCAGGTGCAGGTTGACGTCGCGCAGGGCGGTCACTGGACCAAAGCGCTTGGCGACGTGTTCGACGCGCAGCACGTCATCGTCGGCCGATCTGGGCGGCACCACCGGCTCGATCGGCTCAGGCTCAGCCACTGCTGTACCCCCTGCGCGCGCGCTGGACATACACGTGGACGGTCATCGCGACAAGGACCGCCAGGCCGAGGTAGAGGAGATCGTAATTCGCGTTGACCCCCTTGAGGATCAGCCCGTCCTTGAGGATGCCGAGGAACAGCGCGCCGATCAGCGCGCCAACGACGGTGCCCGAGCCGCCAGCCAGCAGCGTGCCGCCGATCACGGCGGCGGCGATCGCGAGCAGCAGGATTTCGTTGGATCCCGCTGGATCCGGCTGCACCGATCCCGACCTGACGGCCTCGAGAATCCCGACCAGGCCCGCAGTCAGCGCGCACAGCACGAAGTTGCGAATGGTCACGAGCCTGACTCCGACGCCGGCCTCCGCCGCGCCGAGCTTGTTGGAGCCGATCGCGACCGTGTAGAGCCCCCAGCGCGTGAATGTCAGCGCGACCTGCAGTATCACCACGATCACCAGAGCCCAGATCAGCTCCGAGTAGGTCCCGTGGCCGAAGATCTGAGCGAAGGTGCCGACTTTGTTGACGGTTTCGGTGAGCACGATGTGATGACCGTTGACCACGTGGGCCACCTTCACCGTGCTCTGAGTGACCCCGGCGCCCGGCGTTTCCACCGGCGCGCCGTGGGAGACGATCAGGCTCAGCCCCTCGAAGGTGAACAGCGTCCCGAGCGTGGTGACGAACGAGTTGATTCCCACGATCGCCACGAAGAAGCCATTGATCAGGCCGATCGCCATGCAGCACAGCAGCGCGATCACGACGCTTGGCACGAGCCCGAGTCCCGCCGTGAAGACCTTGTAGAAAAGGATCGGCGCGAAAAGGTAGACGGCGCCGATCGAGAGGTCGATCTCGCCCAGGATCATCACGAACACCTCGCCCGCGGCGAGGATCGCCACCGGCGCGAAGTAGGGAAGCAGAGTCTTGAAGTTCGAGCCGGTGAGGAAGGTGCTCGTGTTCAGCGAGAAGTAGATCGCCGTGATGAGAACGACGATGATGATGCTGCCCTCGCGCAGCGCCAAGATCCGCGCGAACAGACTGTCGGAGTCCGCCGGGAGGGCCCGGCGCCTGCGCGCAGAGCCCTCCCCGCCCGTATCGCCGTTTCCAGTGGGCGCGGGGCCGCCCGTCCCTCCGGTCTTGCCTGCCACGCTCGACACGGCCTGTGCCTTCCCTTTAGGCCGCCGTGCCCGCCTTGATCGGCACCACCTTGGCTTCAGTCGAGGTGCCCTCGTAGCGCGTCTTGGATTCCACGTACGGCACGACGGTTTCCTTGTCCAGGAACTTCAGGCCGGTGTCGACTTCCGCGGGACCCGACAGCGAGCCTGAAGCCAACCAGAAGAACAGTTGCAGGATCGGCAGGAACCCCTGCTGGTAGGGCTGCTGATCGATCGTGAATTCGATGTTGCCTTCCTTGAGCAGCTTCTGGGTGCCTTCGGCCAGATCGAAGCCACCGGCCTTCACACCCTTGGCGGGCAGGCCGAACTTCTGCATCACGCGCGCGAGGCTTTCGGTGCTGCCACCGTCGACCGCGTACATGCCCTTCGTGCTCGTATGGCCGACCCAATAGGCTTCGATCGCCGAGAGCTCGCCCGGGACCAACGCGCCAGTGGCCACGGTGTGAATGCTGATCGGCGCGCCCGAGGCTTTGATCGCCGCTTCGGCGCCTTCGATGCGGGGCTGCAGGTTGGCCGAGCCAGGCGTGGCGATGAACAGTGCCACGTCGCCCGATTTCACCGCGGCCACGATTCGCCGTCCCATCTTTTCGCCGGCCAGCCTCAGATCCTGCCCGATGTAGGAGAGCCGCTTGTTGGTGGGCGCGTCGGCGTTATAGGCCACGACGGGAATGCCGGCCTTCAGCGCCGATTCCACCGGCCCGTTGAATGCGTGCAAGTCGATCAGCGAGACCGCGATCCCGTCAGCGCCACTGCTGATCGCGGTATTGACCGCGTTGATCATCTGGTTGACGTTGCTGCTTTCAGAGCCCGTCCACGTGTAGGAGCAGCCGAGCAGTTTGCACGCGTCCGCGATCCCGTACTGAGTGGGTACAAAGAACGTGTTGGTGGTGACGTGGTTGACCACCACGAATTTGTATTTCGGGTGTTTGCCGAACACTTCGTTGGATCCGCCCGACGAGCCGCTGGAGGCACTCGACCCGCAGGCGGCGAGCAGTGAGCTCGCGCCTCCGACCGCTGCGCCCGTGATCGCCGTCCGGCGCAGGAACGCCCGCCGATCGAACCCCGGACTGAGCGCCTGAGCTTGATCCGACTGATCGAAGCGTTTGGTTTGCACAAAACGCTCCTCGATCTCTGTCATGTCTCCCTCCTCGTGTCCGCAGCCCGCGGGCCAGGGAACTGCCCGCTGCCTCTTGCCTGCGACATAGCGTTGCGCTTGGCGAGACGCCAGTCAACCCAATGCGTGCGGATATCCCGCAATCCGCGTCAGGGAAACTACCCTCTTCACGTCAATCCAAATCCGACGAATCCGGTCTGACGCCTCCCAGCCGGCAGGTGTACCCTCAGGCGATGGCCGCTGACCAGGTGCCCACCCCCGCCGCGGACACTCCGCCGGGCGCCGCCGAGCAGGGCGCCGCGGCACAGCAGCTCGACGAGGGCGAGCAGCGCTGCGGCACGGTTCTGCTCACTCGCTATCTCGAGCATGACGGGCGAGCGCTGTTGCTCTATCGCCACGCCGACGAGCATCCAGGTTGAGCGAGCTGCGCTTCAACGAGCTGCGCGGCGAGCAGGTCGACTACGCGATCCACCGTCAGGACCGCACCTTCCTGCCAGCACGCGAGCACTGCCCTCTGTGCCCTACCCGCCCCGGAGGAGAGCCGACGGAGATCCCGTTCCCCGCCTTCGAGATTGCGGTCTTCGATAACCGCTTTCCCGCCTTCGAGGCGCCCGATGGCGCCGCGGAGGTCGTCGTCTACACCGACGAGCACGACTCCAGCTTCGGCTCGCTGCCCGCCCAGCGAGCGGAGGACCTGATGTGGGTTTGGCGCCACCGCTACCAGGAGCTCGGCGCTCGTCGGGACGTCGCCTACGTGTTCATCTTCGAGAACCGCGGCGTCGAGGTCGGTGTCACCCTGCACCATCCCGCACGGCCAGATCTACGCCTTCCCGTTCCTGCCGCCGGTGCCGGCGCTGGAGCTCGCCGCCGACCGCCGCCTGGGGGGATGCGCTCCGTGCGCCCTGCTGGCTCGCGAGCTCGAGGACGGGCGGCGGATCGTGGACAGTAACGAGGCGCTCGTCAGCTACGTGCCCTACGCGGCGCGCTGGCCCTATGAGGCGCACGTCGTGATGCGCGAGCACCGCGCCAGCCTGCTCGACTGCGACGCCCACGAGCTGAAGCTGCTGAGCGGCTGCCTGCAGAGGCTGGCCAGAGGCTATGACGCCCTCTTTGAGAGGCCCTTCCCGTACATGATGGTCGTCCACCAGGCCCCCACCGACGGCCTGAGGCAGGGCCATCTCCATGTCGAGTTCTACACGCCGCTGCGCACCGCAACGAAGCTGAAGTACCTGGCAGGCTCCGAGCAGGGGGCCGGCACATTCATCTCCGACACGCTGCCGGAGGAGTCGGCCGCCACGCTACGCGAGGCGATTGCCCGTGCCGCCTGAGCGCAGCGCCGCATTTGCGCCCGGACGCGTCAACCTGATCGGCGAGCACACCGATTACAACCAGGGTCTCGCGCTGCCGTTCGCGGTCCGCGAGGGCGTCACGGTCAGGGCGCAGGCGATCGACCGCTTGCCGGCGTGCGTCTTCGCGCAGGCCCGTGATCTTGGCGAGGACGACGAGTTTCCGCTGCCGAACCCGCCATGCGCCGGCGGCTGGCGTGCCTTCGTGCGGGGAGCTGTCGCCGAGCTCGTGCGCGCAGGCCTGCCCCTACGAAGCGTGCACTTGCAGATCGCCGGCGACGTGCCCCGCGGCGCCGGCCTCTCCTCCTCGGCCGCGATGGAGGTCTCACTCTGCCTCGCGCTGATCGGGCTCTGCTCTGAGGGGCAGCGTACCGCCGCCGGTGGGGAGCGCCTGCTCGATCGCACCGAGATCGCCCGGCTCTGCGCTCGTGTGGAGAATGACTGGGTCGGCGCTCAGACCGGGCTGCTGGACCAGCTCGCCTGCCTCCATGGCGCGCCCGACACCGCCTTGCTGATCGACTTCAGATCGCTCTCGGTCGAGCCCGTGCCACTGAAGCTCGATGGCTGGCTGCTCGTGGTACTCGACTCCGGTGAGCGCCACTCACATGCCGGCTCTGGGTACAACGAGCGGCGCCAAGAGTGCGCGCAGGCGTGCCGGCTGCTCGGCGTCGAGTCGCTACGCGACGCCGATCGCGAGGCGGTCGAGACCCTGCGTGAACCGCTGCGGCGTCGCGCGATGCACGTATTGGAGGAGAACCTGCGCGTCGGCGCTGCCGTCGCGGCGCTCTCCGCGCGCGATCTGCCCGCACTTGGCGCGCTGCTGAGCGCCTCGCATGCGAGCCTGCGCGATTGCTACGAGGTCTCCACCCCTGCAGTCGAGGCCGCGGCAGGGCGCCTGCGGGACACAGGCGCCGCTGGAGCCCGTCTGATCGGCGGCGGCTTTGGCGGCAGCGTGCTGGGGTTGTTCGCGCCGGGGATCCAGCCGCCGGCGCAGGCGCGAGAGGTGCGCCCTGGAGCCGGTGCGCATATGCTGCACGCTTGATGTTGAATGCGCGACAAAGTCATAAGGTCGCAACTAATATCCGCCAGTGATCGACTCCACCCACGCCACCCACGACGCGCCTGATCTGCTCCCGGCACCATGAGCGTGCCGCCGACTCCCAGCGACACGCGCGCGCCGGTATTCGACGACAGCGACGGTACCCCAGCCGGAATCGCCCTGTGCCTTTCCGGCGGTGGCTATCGCGCGATGCTCTTTCACGTCGGCGCGATCTGGCGACTCAACGAGCTTGGCTGCCTCTCGAAGCTCGATCGCATCTCGAGCGTGTCCGGTGGCTCGATCACCGCCGCCGCGCTCGGCTCGCGCTGGAGCTCGTTGGAGTTCGACGGCGGCGTCGCTGCCAACCTCGGCACAGAGCTCGTCGATCCCATCAGGGCGTTGGCCGGCACCACGATCGACGTCTGGGCTGTGCTGCTCGGCCTGCTGCTGCCCGGACGGACGGTGTCAGGCGAGGTTGCCCGCGCATACCGCAAGCGGCTGCTCGGCAAGGCCGGTCTGGCCGACCTGCCTGACCGCCCGCGGTTCGTGATCAACTCCACCAGCCTGCAGACGGGTGTCCTGTGGCGGTTCTCCAAGCCCTACATGGCCGACTACACGGTCGGCGTCGTACCGGATCCCGACGTCGAGCTCGCCGTCGCGACAGCGGCCTCTTCCGCGTTTCCACCAATCCTCTCTCCAATGCGGCTCGACCTCAGCCAGGACTCCTTCCAGGAGCAGGGCCGTGGCCCCAACTTCAAGGCGCCATTCACTCGGGAGGCGGTGCTCAGCGATGGTGGCGTGTATGACAATCTTGGGCTCGAGACCGCCTGGAAGGCGTGCCAGACAGTGCTCATCAGCGACGGTGGTGGCCAGATGGGCGCTGAGGGTGCTATCCACGGCGACTGGCTGCGCCAGGCGTTGCGCGTCAACTCGGTGATCGACAACCAGGTCCGCAGCCTGCGCAAGCGGCAAGCCGTCGAAGGCTTCATTCGCAAGGAACGAGAAGGCGCCTATTGGGGCATCCGCAGCCATACTGCCGACTACGGTCCGCCACCCGGCAGCCTACCCTGCCCTCCGCAGCAGACCGCCATGCTGGCCGCCACGCCAACGCGCCTAGCAGCGATCGATGCCCTCCTGCAGGAGCGGCTCATCAACTGGGGGTACGCGATCTGTGACATCGGGATGAGACGTTGGGTGAGACCCGCCGCTCCCCCTCCCACAGACTTTCCCTACCCGGATGCGAAGGTGTGAGCTGGAGCCTTGCTGCGTGGCTCTGTAGCTTCGCGTCCAGAACTGCGCTCAACCGGTGACTGCGGGTAGGATGCGAGAGCATGCCGACGTAGCTCAGTTGGCCAGAGCACCGCTCTCGTAAAGCGGGGGTCCGGGGTTCGAATCCCCGCGTCGGCTTCGCGGCTCAGCTCATTCGTAGCGCCGCCCCGTCAAAGCGCTCGAGGAACGCGAGCTCCTCGACGGGGCGCCGGCGCAGATGGCGCGGAAACGGCCCGGCGGGATATCCGACGGCGATGTGACAGGCGGTTGCGTATTCCTCGGGGATCGCAAGCAACTCCCTGACCTCTCCCTCACGCGCGCACAGCAGCGTGGTCAGCGCGCTGGCGACTCCCTGGTCGCGCAGGGCGAGCATGAAGTTCTGGACGATCGGATAGATAGAGGCCCCGCCGACGATGCTGAGGCGCTCAAGCTCGGCGTCGGTTGCGAGCAGACTCTGGAGGTGCGCGCAGACGACGACGATTGCGGGGTGGCGGCCGAAGGCCCGCGCAAAGGCATCGGCGCCCTGGCCACGGCGACGGGCGAGCGGCTCCTGAGCGCCGGGCTGCTCCCGCTCGGCAACGCTGGCCGCCTCTGCCGCAAGGCGGCGCACGTACGGCTCCCACTGCTCGAGGTAGAGCTCGCCGAGACGGCGCTTGATCTCCTCGTCCCTGACGATCACGAACCGCACCGGCTGGCGGTTGCCGCCCTGAGGACCAAAGCGTGCCACATCCACTGCTCTCCACAGCACAGCCTCCGGTACCGGCTCGGCGCGGAAGCTACGGCAGGTACCAACGCTCTTCATAGCCTCCATCAACTCCATGCACTCACATCTTTGCAAGCTCGTGGAGCAGCGAGTCACCGTGCTTAGCGCAGAAGGCGGGCCCGACGCCCTTTATCGAGAGCAGCTCTTGCTCTGCCGAGGGGCGCCTGCGCAACACCTCTTCAAGCACTGCGTTGGTGGCCACGGTATAGGCGGGCTTGCCCTCGGCGCGAGCGGCACGCCACTGGCGCAGATGCTCGAACGCCTGCTCGTCCACCGGCTCCACGTCGACGAGCGCAAAAGACGCTCCGTTGCCAGCCGCGCTTGCGATGCCGTCCAGCGAGTCGAGCGGCCCGGACGGGCGCCGCGACCGCGAACGTGCCGCGGGCGCCGTCCCGATCGCCACCGCAAGCTCTGAATCGGGGTCGCAGACATCGCAGCAGCGCCGGAGCGGCGGCACCCACTGGGAGTCGTCGCCAAAGTGCTGGAGCAGCTGGCGCCGGCGGCAGACCTCCGTGTTGGAGACAAAGCGCTCTATCGACCTGTACGCCTCCCATCCGCGATCCTGGGCCGCCTTGATCGCAAGGTGCGCGGCCCGCGGCGAGCCTCGGCCGGTGAGCTCCACGAGCAGGCTGCCGCCGGCGCCAGGCTCCAATACCGCGGCGCCGGCACGCTCGGCGATCGAGAGCAGCAGGCGCCCGCGATCGTCCAGCTCGCCGCGCTCGACCCGTGCCATGCAACCCTCGACGCTCTCGTCTGCGACACCCGCGCGCAGCCTGGCCACGAATGTGCGCACCTCGGAGACGGTGATGTCGCGCTCGGTGTTGAAGCGGATCAGCCGGCCGAGGTCCATCCTGGCCGCGAGCAGCAGGGCGCGCGCGGGCCGCTCGTCGCGGCCGCCCCTGCCGGCCTCCTGGTAGTAGGCCTCGAGGCTTGTCGGGATCGCCCAGTGGGCGACCGTCCGCACGTCGGCCTTGTCGACGCCCATGCCAAAGGCATTGGTGGCGACGATCACTTCGACCTGAGCACCCATGAACTCGTCCTGCGCGCGCCTGCGCGCCTGGGCGGACATTCCCGCGTGGTAGGCGACAACCGAGAGGCCCCACCTTGCGATCTCCGCTGCGAGCGCGTCCGTGTCCTTGCGGGTGCCGCAGTAGACGATCGCGGGTCTGGCCCCAGGGTCGGCCAGTACGTGCGCAAGCGCCGCCCGCTTGCGTGCAAGCGCGCCCTTGCCCTCGACGCTTACGACGTCGAAGCAGATGTTGGGGCGGTCGAAGCCGCCGCTGACCTGGACCCAGTCGCGCAGCCCGAGGCGAGTGGCGATTTCCGCCGCAACACGTGGCGTCGCCGTCGCCGTGCTTGCCATCACCGCCGGGCGCCCTAGCGCCTCGATCGCGCTGTGCAGGCGCAGGTAGTCGGGTCTGAAGTCATGGCCCCACTCAGCCACGCAGTGGGCCTCGTCGACCACGAAGAGGCCCACTCTGCGCTTGGAGATAGCCTCGCGAAAGGCGCGCGAGCCGAAGCGCTCGGGCGCCAGCAGCGCGATCTGTGCCTCACCGGTCACGATTCGCTCCAGTTCGGCCGCGTTGCGCGAGGGCTCGATGCTGGAGGCAATCATCGCAGTCCTCACCCCCGCCGCCAGCAACCGACTGCGCTGGTCGTCCATCAGTGCGATCAGCGGGCTGACGACGAGCACGAGCGGGTGGGTGGGATCCGAGTCATCGAGCGCTGGCAGCTGGTAGCAGAGCGACTTCCCAGCGCCGGTCGGCATCACGACGAGGCTGTCGCGGCCGTCGAGCGCCGCCTTGACAGCCTCTCTCTGGCCGGGCCGAAACGTGCTCAGCCCGAAGCGGGCAAGCAGCTGCTCAGGTGTGCTGGGAGCGGTTGCGGGCACCGGCCATGACGCTACCTTCAAACCCGGTCGGCGTACGTGGACGCCCGGCGCACTCGTGGCCAGCCAAGCGCTGGGCATCCTGCGCCCGGATCGCTCCCAGCAGACGCTTGCAGGCCAGAGACACCTCCGCCTCACCAAGCCGCGCCTGCCGTTGACGGAGATATCCGAGCAGCATCGCCGCAGGCAGCACCCGGACGCCCTTGCGCCGCGCCAGCGGCCTGTCCACCCATGCTTTGCTGTAGACGATGAGCGGCTCGACCGGCAGCTCGATGGCTCTTTCCAGCAGCTCCTGCTGGGCCTGAGCCTGGCGCAGCAGCCCGCCGTGCACGCGACCGACGGCAACCGGCCCCGGATGGCTCTTGGTCTCCACGGTGAAGGCTCCCGCCGGCCCAATCAGGATGTGGTCGACGTCGCCGCGTCCAAGGCTTGCATCATGGATCACATGCCAACCCTCGCGAGCGAGATCATCGAGTAGGCCGCCCACGTGCTCCTCTCCCTTGGCTCCCCGATCGTGACGATCGAGCAGCGGCAACACCACACGCAATATCACCAGGATGCAAAGCAGCAGCAGCAGCTCCGAGCCGATGAAAAGAGGGCTGCGCAGGCCGAACGCGCGGCCGGCGAACGTGGTCTGGATCGCGAGCGCGCCGAGCGCGATCAGCGTGCGCATCCGCAGGCGCAGAACGATCGTGCGAGCACGACTGCCGGGCGAGCCAGGCTCCGGTCGTTGGATGCTTATCATCGACATCTTCGCCGCTGCTCCAGGTGATTTCCGTCGGTCGAGGGAGGCTGCACGACAGCCCACACCACTGCCGTCGCCTGGATCGCCTATCGGTCCATGACTACCCCTGCTTTAGGCAAAACGGCGATCCCACACGCTCGTAGGAGCGATCCTGGCAAAGAGGTCATGGCGCCGACAAAGGGCAGCCGACAAGGGGTGGACTTGCGGAGGCTTTGCTAAAGCGGCCCAGAGCCTCCGCCGAATCGAGACGTGGGCGCAGGCGCTTGCGAGCGGCCCGAAGATCGTCGATATGTCAGAACACATCAACAAGATCGAGGGATCGCCCTCCCCCCCTTCCGACGTCAGTCTGATGCTGCGCGCTCATGCCGAGCTGCGCTGTCTGAGCCGCGAGGTGATCCCCGTGCTGCGCCAGCTGGAGACCCGGGAGGGTCTGCCAGAGGAGCAGTACGGCGCCGCGATGGCATACCTCGAGGTCACCTGGCTTCAGGCGCGCAATCGGGCACAGGAGACCGACGCGGCTCGTCGCAGACTCTGCGGAGCCGCAGACCGGGCACGCGAGCTGGCAGACCCCGACCTCCACGGGCGAGCCTGCCGCTATTACGACGCCGTCAAGGAGCTGCGCTGCGTGGCACAGGCACGCTTGATGGCGCTGATGAGCGCAGCCCAAGATGCGGCGCTCTGCGCATGCGAGATCGCGCCGCGCGCGGGCACCTGACCGGCTCGTCTTGGGTCAAGCTGCGCCGCGACGGCCCGCACGCTGCAGCGAATGCCACCGCGAGGCGTGTGAGCCTGACGGGATCGCCGCGATCGCCTGGACGACTTCGGCCCGACCCTGGACGTCGAGCTGCTGGGGCCGGTGCGAGAGCCATTCGAGCAGGTCCCGCCCCCGCACGAAGGCGATTCGGCTCGATTCCGCCACTGCCTGCGGGAACTCGCACCAAAGCACGACGACCGGGGTGACCTGCGGTCCGCGACCCGTTCGCGTGCGGATCTCCTTGTGAAGCGCCTTGGCCGCTTCCAGCACCTGCCGGTTGATCGCCCCGCCAGGTTTGTCGGCGCGTGGGTCGCCTCCCTTTCGCAGCCAGAGCATGCCGTCCTTCACGCGAGCCACGCCCACTCCGTCGGGCATCCGCGAGGCGATCGCAAAGACGCCTCCGGGACCGACCAGGACATGGTCGACTCCGTGACGGGGATCCACCCCCGATACCACGTCCCAATCGCGGCCGGCCAGCCGCCGAAGCAGCCGATCGGTACGCTCCGCGGCGTCGCCGTCGGCGTCTTGAGGGCGCGAGGCGCCTCTGCGCCTGCGCAGTTCGATGCGTCGCTGCATAGCTCCCATTACATAGGCTGCGCCGGATGCCCTCAAGCCTCTCCCCGTGGCAATGCGCCCGGCGTATGGCTCCAAACCTATCGTACCTACCGACCAAGCCCCAGGACCAGATGATCTCCACCCCCCGCTTCGACCTCCAATCCCATTCCACCCGCTCCGACGGGACGCTGGAGCCCGGTGAGGTCGTCGCGGCGGCGGCCGCGGCCGGCGTGGAGCTGATGGCGCTCAGCGACCACGACACCGTCGCCGGTGTCTCCGAAGCGCTTGCCGCGGGAGCAGCGGAGGGCATCCGGGTCGTTCCCGCAGTGGAGATCTCAGCCTTGGACGACGGCGGCACACAGCCACGGGAACTACACATCCTTGGCTATCTGATCGACTACGAGAACGATACATTTGCACGTACGCTTCTGGACTTCCTGGGCGACCGCGAGCGTCGCACCCTGCGAATGCGCGACGCGCTGGCGGAGGTCGGCTTCGAGCTCGACGAAGCAGAGATCGAGCAGCGAATCGCACAGGGGCGACCGATCGGGCGACCGCATCTGGCTGCCGCGGTGCTCGCCGCGCAGGCCAACGCCAGCCGCCTCGCAGATGAGGGGATCGACGACATCGGCGGCTTGATCCGCTCGTATCTGATCGATGGCAAGCCGGCCTTCCGTCTGCGGCAGACACCCACCGTCGCCGAGTCGATAGAGGCGATTCACGGCGCCGGCGGCGTCGCGGTCTGGGCGCATCCGTTCTGGGACATCTCCGATCCGGACGAGACGATCGCGAGCGCGCGGCGCTTTCAGGCGCTGGGGATCGATGGCGTCGAGGCTTTCTACATCACGCACACGCGCGAGCAGACGCAACTGCTCTTCGAGCACTGTGAACAACATGGCCTGCTGAGCACCGGCTCCGCCGACTTCCATGGCCCCGAGAACCGCCTGTTCTCGAAGTTCCTGGCGTTCGAGACCTACGGCATGACGCCTGACCTGGGACCGATCGCCGCCTAGCCGAGCTGGCTCTGCAGCCGGTGGCAGAGAGCCTCCAACGCGAGCTCCTCGGTGACGTTCTGGGCGAGGCTGAAGCGAGTCTGGCAGACCAGCTCGATCGCAGCCGGGAGCTTGGCCGCCTCGCTGCCGCGCTCGCGCAGCCTGAGAAGATCGGCCTTCAGGGACTCGACGGCATCGAGCGCATGGATCAGATCGGAGGCCTCCTGCGCGAGGCAGAGCATGTCTCGCAGCCACAGCTCGATGAGCCGCAGCCCGTTGTCAAGCGTCCGTGTGCGCTGCCTGCGCTCGGCTCTGCGCGCGGCGTCGACGCCTTCCCGCTCGCGCTTGCGGCGCTCCTTGGAAGGCAGCAGCTCGAGCTCGGCCTGCACCGCCGCGCTGACCTGCTCGCCCGCCTCTGCACCTGCCGCTGCAGCAGCGTCCAGCAGCGCGCCCCACGGTCGCAGGACCGGCATCTCGGGGTCTGCCAGCGCGGTCTGAATCAGCTCGTGGGCGGCCGATCGCAGCTCCGCTCCGCCAGGCCCGGCAAGCCGACGAGCGAGCTCGGCATCACCGAGGGCAAGTCGCGCGCACGCCGCAGCCGCCTGCGGCGTCAGGCTGCCTGAGGAAGGCGCGCCCGCACCTGTGTCATCCAGCAGTAGACGCTCGATCGCGGCGGGCGCGAGCGGGTCGAAGCGAACCATTTGACAGCGGGAGACGATCGTGGACAGGACATCTTCACACCGGTCGGCGAGCAGGATCAGGTGCGCAAACGGCGGTGGCTCCTCGAGCGTCTTCAGCAGCCTGTTGGCGGCACGATCGTTCATGGTGTCGGCGCCCTCGATCACAAAGACCCTGCGGCTGGCCTCGAAGGGTGTCCTGCTCGCCGCCGCCACGACCGGCTCATCGATGTCGGCGACCAACATCTCCGCCGCGCCTGTCGGCCGCACCCAGGTCAGATCGGGATGCGTCTCGCGCGCCACGCGATCGGCGACATGGCCCTGCTCGGCATGAGCGGCGTCGCCTCGAGCAGCCAGCAACCTGGTGGCGAACGCGCGAGCGGCCGCTCGCTTGCCGCTCCCAGGCGGTCCGTGGAAGAGGTAGGCGTGTGAGGGTTGCCCGGCGGGCGGCAGCGCAGGGCCAAGAACCGCCGCCGCGTGCGGTTGGGACTCGGTGCCCGGCAGGCTTGCCTCCATCCTCATGCGGCCAATCGTAGACGCGCGAAGCGCGTATCCCCGTTAGCGTGCCGTGCCGATGGCAACCGGACGACTGATAACGATCGAGGGTCTCGACGGCGCGGGAAAGACCACGCTGGCCAGAGCGCTTGCCGCCGAGATCGAGCGTCGAGGAGCGAGCGTGCTGCTGCTGCGCGAGCCCGGCGGCGTCGGGCTCTCAGAGCGGATCAGAGAGCTCGTCCAGGACCCCGCGACGCAGGTGAGCCCGCGTGCGGAGGCCCTGCTCTACGCGGCGGCGCGCGCGCAGCTGATCAATGAGCGGCTGCTGCCCGCACTCGGCCGAGGAGAGCTCGTGCTGCTCGACCGCTTCCTCGACTCTTCGCTTGCCTACCAGGGCGCCGGCCGTGGACTCGGAGTGGAGCAGGTGCGTGAGATCAACCTCTTTGCGACCGGGAGCCTGACACCGGACCGCACCCTGCTGCTGAGGATCTCCCCGCAGGCCGGGCGCTGCCGCCAGGAGGACCGCGGCCAGGAGCCCGACCGGCTCGAGCGCGAGGACGCCGGCTTTTTCGCAGCCGTCGCGGCCGCCTACGACGCGCTCGCCGAGCAGGAGCCTCTGCGCATCAGGACGATCGACGCGACGAAGGATGCCGCGCAGGTGCTGAGTCAGGCGCTCACCGCTCTGGCCGACCTCATTCCGCCGGGCTGATTGGCTTGGAGTTGCCGATCACTTCGCCGGCGGCGTTGAGCGCCTGAACCGCTACGTAGGGCTCGGCCTGGCCATGCAGCGTGGTCTCGAAGCCGCTGCTGGAAGCGTTCCCGATCGGAGCGAGCTGGTCGGGGGAGCTGCCGCCGAGCAGCCGCCAGCTCGCGACTTCCGTCGCGCCGTTCCAGCTCGCCCACGCTTCCACCCCACCACCAGACTTCTGCGCCGCGATCGACGGCGGCCAATACGGCGTTGCTTTCCATTCAAACCTATAAGTCCGATAAGACTCCGTTTCGAATTCTTTCGGCACCGCCCACATATGCGCGTCATAGACCAGCTGGCCCGAAGAAGTGTATTCACTGAAATACGGTTCCTGACCCCACCCCACGAACCAGTTGCCATCCGGGAGCTGCTGAACATCGCCCTGACTACCAGCCTTCATCGACGTCGGATGCTTCAATTCCAGTACCACACTATCGGTCTTCGCGCTACCGCTCACAGACACAACCAGGCCACGCGATTCATCGCGAGAATAAGATTCGCCGAACGGCGAACCACCATTATCGAAGATACTAATATCACCATCGGGCAACGTCATCGCATCATGCTGAAACGCGGTCTGGGCACCCGGTTCCATCCTCACAGAAGATTTCTTGCCGCCGATTTTCTCAAGCACCTGCCCCGTCGCATCATCGATCAGCCACAACGCCGAAGTATTACGCGAAGAAAGCAGCGTCGTTCCATCCCCACGCGGATCGATCGTATTGATATGAAAAAAATCAAACGGCCACTCAGTCGAAGACTGCAACGCCGAAGAATACGATTCACCCAACGACACATGATCGACGCTCGTCCACTCCCTACGCACAAGACCCGTCCTCACATCGACTTCCTGAAAACTCGTATCAGTCACAGCCGCATCTTTCGGCCCATCCACAGAACTCAAATCGCAATGAATCGTGCGAAACACAGTCAACACCGCAGTATGGTCAGGCCCCAAATGAAAATCATGCAGATCAGCGAGATTGCCATTACCCGCCTTCACACGCAGAATCTGCTTATAGGAGGTGTTGGCAACGACCTCTTCGCCAAGGCCAAACCCCTGTTCCGGGATATAGCCCTGCCACCACGTCAAAACAGGCTGGCCTTCATAGCCCTGCACCTGCAAATTCGTCGCCTTCATTTCACCCGGCAATACATCCATCCACACAAGCTGCCCCTGCGACGTAAAGATCGCCGGACCATCCGGCCCCGGCCCCGAATAAGGCGCCATAAAAATATCCCCAGACGAAGCACCCGCCCCATCCACACCCACATCAATACTCGGCGCCAGCAATTCCGGGGCAGAATGAAAACTCTGCACGCTGCCCGCCGGCGGCGTCGCACGCGGCTTCGAAAGCTGCGTCGCATACGGAATCGGATCCGGATAAGCAACACCGAAACTATACGAAAAAGGCACCATACGCCGCCCAGAACGCACCTGGCCACTCACACTCACCGTCTCACCAGCCCTAAACGGCTGTTCTGGCAGAAAACTCGCACCATCCCCCTGCGAATAAGCCTCAAGCCGACCAGCATGCGAACCCGTCAACGAACCATCCACACTCACACCACCAATATCCCCAGCCGGCACCCCAACAAAACTAATCTGCGTCTGCGGCATCGCATCAAAAGACCCCGGCAACGGCGAAACCCCCAAACCCGTACCCGACAACACATCCGAAACATCCAACCGCGAAGGCACACACCGCGCAGCAGAAGGCCCACTATAAGCCGCCTGCTCACCCACAATATGCCGCCCAGCAAACACAAGCGCACCACCACTCAACACCACAATCACAAACACCATCCAAATCACGCCACGCCGCAGCCGGCGCTTGGGCAGGCTCACGTGCGCCCCGTCGCGATCACCCTGGATTCGCCGAGCACTTCGCCTGCGGCGTTCAGCGCCTGTGCCAGCACCTCGTCCACCGCCTGCGTGGAGATGGCGGTCTCGAAGCCAGTCGCAGGCACCGTGGCAAGCGGTTCAAGCATCTGAGCCGAGGAGCCTCCGTACAGGCGCCAGCTGGCGACATCCGTGGCGCCGTTCCAGCTCACATAGGCGGTTGTGCCGCTCCCGCTTGTGTTGGCGAGCAGGTTCGGAGGAGCCGAGGGCTGGCCCTGCCAGGGCTCGCGGTATATGCGGTAGCCGACCTCGCCGGCCGGGAACTGGGCGTCGTAGATCACGTTTCCTTCGCTGTTGAATTCGGTGAAGTTCGGCAGGCCTCCGAAGCCCACCAGCCAGTTGCCACCGGGCAGCGCGGCGAGGCTGCCCTGGCCGGCGCTGCGCGGCGGGCCGAGAGTGCGCCGCAGCTGGCCCCCAACGGCAAGGCTCGCCGTCTTCTTCGACCATTCGAGGTCCAGCACCTCCCCCCGAGGGGAGGAGGTCGACTTCGCACCACCGTCGTAGAGCGCCAGCTGGCCGCCCGCCAGCATCTGCGCCTCTTCAGGCCAGCCGAAGCGGACGCCGGAGCCCAGCTGCAGGCTGCTGCTCCTGCGCGTTCCAAGCCGCCAGGCGATCTGCCCAGTGTGCCTCGCGATCGCATAGACGCCCCACACGTTGCGCGCGCCGATCATGAGACTTGCCTCGGAGAGCGGCTGCAGCGAGTCGATGTGGAAGTAGTCGTATGGCGCCGCCGCGCTCGTCGGTGGACCCAGGTGCGATTCGGCAAAAGGCACGTGGCCGAGGCTCTGCCATTCCCACATGGCCAGCCCCGTTCTGATGTCGATCTCCTGTACCACGGAGTCGAGCACCACCGCGGAGCGGAGGGCACCGCCGCCGCCGGGAATGGGCACGGCGGTCCTGACCGGGTAGTAGGCCGTGATGTATGCGGCTCCCGAGGGGGTGAGCTGGACGTCGTGCAGATCGGCCTGCAGCCCGTTTGCCCCCTTTATGCGCGCAACCGGTTCGTAGGCGCTGTTGGCGATCACGTCTTCCCCGGTGCCAAATCCGAAGGTGTTGATCAGCCCCTGCCACCAGACGAGATCCTCGTGGCCAGCGAAGCTCTGCAGCTGTAGGTTGGCGGTGCCCCAGTTGGGGTTCGGCGGTCGGTGGAACCAGATCAGTTGGCCCGAGCTTTCGAAGATCATCGCGCCGTGTTCGGCCGGGCCCGCATACGGGGTGGCGAAGATGTCGCCCGGCGCGGACTGCGTGCCCGCCGGCTGCGTAATCGTGATCTGCGGCGGTTTCAAGTCCACGGAGTGATATGTCTGGGCTTCTCCGCGCGTGCCTGCGAATTCGAACGGCGGCTGGTAGCTCAGGTGTGCCGCGGTGGCGACTTGGAAGCTCGTAGCAACGCGGCGCCTGCCGCTGGCGCTCAACACGGTCGCGCAGACGCTCACGTGCTCGCCTTCCTGGAAGGGAGCGCTCGGCAGGAAGCTCGCGCCGCTTTCTGAGTCATAGGATCGAAGCGTGCCCGCGTGTCGTCCGGTCTGCGAGCCGATCACATGGATCGAGCGCAGTTTCGAGGCCTGCACGCCGAGGAAGCTGATCTGTGTCTGCGGAGAGGCCTCCGGAGTGCCCGGAAGCGGCGAGACGGTCACCCGTGGCAGGCGCGCACCAGGACAGGTGGATGACTGGTGCTGCTTGACGCGCGTGTGAGAGCGCCTGGCCGCCGCGGTCGCGGTGAAAGTGGGCAGGCCGAGCGCGCACGCCAGCAGGACCGCGACTCTCGCAAACCGCGGAACGGCGATGCCTGCAAGATGCATCCGTGGGCTCATTGCTCTCTTTCTCGACTCGCAGTCGCCGCCCCACGGGCGCTCCCCAGCGCTGCATCAGCTGATAATCCTAACGTCGGCATAACATGGAAAGCGGGCGCAAGTTGCGCGCCCCGCCCCCAGCGGTCGTTATTCTCACGCCGCTTGCGCGCAGCCAGGTATCCGCTCTCGATCGTCATCCTCGGCGTGCTCTGCGCAGCGCTCCTCTGCGGCTGCGGATCGGCCCCCAGCACCAAAGGCGGCTCCGCGGCAGCTGCACGCGACGCGTTGAAGGGCCAGGCGAGCGCGACACTCTCGCCCCTGCCGGCGCCGCTGCCGCGCCCCGTGAAGGCGACGCTGATCCTCGACTTCGTCCCAAACGCGGTGCACGCCGGCATCTACAGAGCACTGGCCGAAGGGCTCTACCGGCGCGAGGGCATCGCGCTGAAGGTGATCGAGCCCTCCGAAACGCAGGACACGCTCAGCCTGATAGACGCTGGGAAGGCCGACTTCGGCCTCGCCGACGGCAGCGACGTGGAGACGCTGATCGCAAAAGGCGGCGACGCGCAGGCGATCATGGCCATCGCCCAACGCCCGCTTGGCGGGCTGATCACGCGGGCCTCCGAGCACCTCTCCTCCCCTGCGCAGCTGCAGGGAAAGGACGTGGGCATCACGGGTGTGCCCTCTGACAGCGCGGTCCTCGACACCGAGGTGCACGCAGCCGGCGGCAAGCCGAGCAGGGTGCACGTGGTCACCGTCGGCTTCAACGGTGCCCAGGCGCTGCGCTCGGGCAGGATCGCTGCGTTCACGGGCTTCTGGCCCGCCGACGGCGTGCAGCTCCAGGTCACCGGCGAGCCGGTGAGGTCGTTCAAGCTTGACCAGTGGGGCGGCCCTCCCTACCCCGGACTGGTTGCATTCACCACGCGCCGCCTGATCGCCGCCGACCCGGCGCTCGTCAGGAACTTCGTCGCCGCCACGGTGCGGGGCTACCAGCAGACGCTGCGCGACCCGCAGGCAAGCCTCGAGGACCTGCTGAAGATGAACCCGGAAGCGCAGGGCAACGTCGCACGCGCTTCGCTTGCCGCCTACCTGCCGCTGTTCACCGAAGACGGCAAGGCGCCGTTCGGGGTGCTGCAGAGCGCCCACGTTCAGGCACTCTCGCGCTGGATGCTCGCCCACGGACTGATAGGCACGCCGATCCCGTTCTCGCGGTACGGCACCGATCGCTTCCTGCCGCCCAAAGGCTGAAGAGCCCAGACACGCATTCGCCCGCCCAGGCCGGGTAGGAGCCGATCTCGGACCCCGGCGCACGGGCGGCGGCGGTATACGCTGGATGGGATGGGCCAGACGATCGTTCGCACCAACCCGGCAGACGAGCGCGAGGAGGTCAGTCGCTACCAGGAAAGCTCGCCCTCGCAGGTGGCAGCCGCTTGCGAGCGGGCCGCCGCGGCCCAGCCCGCCTGGGCGGCCACGCCCGGTCCAAAGCGCGGCGAGATCCTGCACAGGACCGCCGCGCTGATCGAAAGCCGCGCGGAGCGCCTGGCGGTCGAGATCGTGCGCGAGGAGGGCAAGATGCTCGCCGAAGCCGCCGCCGAGATCGCGAGGGCAATAGGGGTCCTGCGCTTCCACGCCGGCGAGGCCGAACGCCTCGGCGGCCAACTCACCGACGCGCTCCAAGCGCGCACGAGCACCTTCACCCGGTTGCGGCCGCTCGGCGTCGTCGGGCTCATCACGCCATGGAACTTCCCGATCGCCATCCCTGCCTGGAAGCTGGCGCCGGCGATCGCATGCGGCAATGCAGCCGTGATCAAGCCATCCTCGCTTGCACCGGGCGGGACGCTGGCGCTCCTTCAGGCGCTGAGCGAGGCGGGCCTGCCCGAGTCGGTCGCCGAGGTCGTGATCGGCGAAGAGCAGATCGGACAGGCGCTGGTCGAAGATCCGCGTGTCAAAGCGGTCTCCTTCACGGGCTCCACCGCCGTCGGCCAAATGCTCTCCTGGCAGCTCGCTGAGCGCGGCGTCCGTTTCCAGGGCGAGCTCGGCGGCAACAACCCGCTGGTCGTGCTCGCCGATGCGCAGATCCAGCATGCCGCCGAGCTCGCCTGTCAGGGCGCTTTCGGCGCCGCCGGCCAGCGCTGCACCGCCACGAGCCGGCTGATCGTGCAGGAGGCGGCATATGAGCCGCTGCTGGCGGCCGTGGTGGCGCGCACGAAGTCGATGCGCCTCGGCGACGGTTTGAGCGCTGGCGTCGAGGTGCCGCCACTGATCACCCGCCCAGCCGCCGCAGAGGTGCTCGCCGCCGTCGAGCAGGCGCGCGAGCTCGGCGCTCAGGTCGCCACCGGCGGAGTAGCCCCCGACGGGCCGCTGCGGCACGGCAGCTTCGTCGAGCCGACCGTGCTCACCGACACCAGCCCGGGGATGAGGGTGGTCGACCAGGAGGTGTTCGGCCCGGTGTGCTCGATGACGCCGGCATGCGATCTGCGCGAAGCGATCGAGCTGGCCAACGCGGTGCCCTACGGGCTTTCGGCCTCGATCTGCACGTCCAGCCTGCGCAGCGCCTTCGAGTTCATAGCAAGCTCGCAAGCGGGCATAGTCCAGGTCAACAGGCCCACCCCGGGAGGCGACCCCCACATGCCCTTCGGCGGTATGAAGGCCTCCTCGGCGTCGGGCTGGCGCGAGCAGGGCCAGGCGGCGGCGCTGTTCTTCACCGAGCAGCAGACCGTCTACCTGCATCACGGCGCAGAGGACCTGAGCGTGCCCACACCGGCGCGCGAGCTGCGGTGAGCGAGCTGCGGCGAGTACTTGCGGGCATCGTCGGCGAGCGAGCACGTGCTCGACGTGCCCGCCGGCTCGCCCTACAACCACGACGCCACGATCGCAGCCGGCCTGCGCGGAGCGGCGCGGCTTGCGGTCAGGCCGGGGAGCACCGCCGAGGTTGCCGAGGTCGTGCGGATCCTCTACGAGCTGGAGGTGCCAATCGTGCCGCGCGGCGGCGGCAGCGGTCTGGCGGGCGGCGCGGTCCCATCGCCGGGGTCGGTGGTCTGCTCGCTGGAGCGCATGAGAGCCGTCAGGGAGATCGAGCCGCGGCTGTGGCGCATGCACGTCGAGGCAGGGCTCACGACCGCGCACGTTCACCGGCTCGCGCGCGAGAACGGCCTGCTCTTCCCGCCGGACCCCGGCGCCTCCGAGCAGTCGCAGATCGGCGGCAACGTCGCCACCAACGCAGGCGGCCCCCACGCCTTCAAGTACGGAGCCACCCGCGACTGGGTCACCGGCATCGAGGCGGTGCTCGCCGACGGCGAGATCGTCGAGGTGGGTGGCGCCTGCCGCAAGGACGTCGGCGGCTATGACCTCAGGGGCCTCCTGATCGGGTCGGAGGGGACGCTCGGAGTGATCACGGCCGTCCATCTGCGCCTCACGCCCGCGCCGGCGGAAGCGATCGTGCTCGTCGCCTTCGCGGAGCAGCAGGAGCGGGGCTGCGAGGCGATCCTCGAGGTGCTCGGCTGTGGCATCGTGCCTTCTGCGCTCGACTTCCTCGACGGCGCCACCCTGCGCATTGCCGCCGGCGGCTATCCCGGGCAGGTCCCGCCGCAGGCTGGCTTTGCCCTGCTGGTGGAGGTGGACGGCAGCATCGAGCAGGCGGCAGCGCAGCGCAACGAGCTGCTCGAGGTGCTCACCCCATGCTGCCTGCAGGTCGATCGGCCCGACCCGCAGCAGCTCTGGCGCTGGCGAGACGGCATCAACGGGCTGGTGGCCGCCGTGCAGGGCGGCAAGGTGGGCGAGGACGTCGTCGTGCCCGTCGAGCGCCTGACGACCTGCTCCGGGCTTTGAGCCATCGCCGCCGAAGAGGGCTGAAATCCTGCGCCTGGGGCCATGGCGCCGACGGCAACGTGCACGCCAATGTCCTCGTCGACCCCGTAGCGAGCGCGACCGGCAGGCCGTGGACGTGGTCGGCGATCGGCTGCTCGATCTGGTCGTGCAATGGGCGGGGCGATCAGCGGCGAGCATGGGCTGGGCCTGATCAAGAGCGGTGGCCAGCTTTCAAAGCAATGGAACCGATAGCGCTTCGTCTGCATGAAAGGCCAAGCAGGCATTTGACCCGAAGGGTCTCTTCAACCCCGGGAAGAAGTTGCCGTAAAGGTTAGATATCGCGCAGGCAAGCCATTCTTCCGCCCGGAGCGCTACTCTCCGCGCTCGCTGTTCCCACAGGTCCATCACCCGAAAGGAAGTCCCTGCAATGAACAAGACCCAGCTCGTCGACGCGGTCTCCGCCGACAGCGGCCTTACCAAGGCGGACGCCCAGCGCGCGATCGAGTCGTTCGTCGGCACTGTCAGCAAGACCCTGAAGAAGGGCGACGAGGTCGCTATCACCGGCTTCGGCAAGTTCTCGGTCGTCAAACGCGCCGCGCGCCAGGGCGTCAACCCGAGGACGGGCGAGAAGGTGAAGATCAAAGCCACCAAGGCGCCGAAGTTCACCGCCGGCGCTGGCCTCAAGCAGGCGGTGAGCGGCAAGAAGTAGGGGGATACAGACTGCTCGCCGCGCGCCCCAGGTGGGGTGCGCGGCCAGAGCAAGGCTGGTAGCGTCAGGGCGGCGATGACGTGCGTGGAGGAGCTCGAGGGTCTCGCCAGCTTCGACTACACCGACCCCGAGATGCGCGGGCCGGCGTTCCACGCCGCACTGGCCCGCCTGCGTGCGCAGGGCTGGCTCGCGAAGGGGCCCTACGGATACATCGTGCTCGACCGAGAGGCCGGCGAGCACTTCCTGCGCAGCCGCGACGCAAGCTTTCCCGGCGCCGCGATCGCCGATCTCTTCCAGGTGCAGGAGGGCCCTCTGCTGGAGGAGATGCGCCGCAACATCCTCCATCTCAGCGGCGCTGACCACAGCAGGCTGCGCAGCCTGCTGAACCCCTCGCTCTCGCCGAGGGCGGTCCAGCGCCACCGCCCGGCGATGAGAAGCCTGCTGCAGGCGCTCTTCGATCGAATGGTCGAAGGCACTCCTGCGAAAGCCGTCGTCTCCCGCGAGCTCGTGGAGGCGCTGACCAAGCCCTACCCCGCCCAGGTGATCGCCCAGGTGATGGGCGCGCCGCTCACCGACGCCCACAAGCTCAATCACTGGTCGCAGTGGATCCAGCGCCAGTTCGACGCCCAGAGCATGCTCGAGCAGCGCGATCAGATCGAAGCCGCGGTCGCCGAGTTCTACGAGTACGCCGACCGGCTGCTCGCCGATCGCCGCGCCGCATCCCGGCGAGGACCTGATCTCGATGCTGCTGGCCGCCGAGGAGGAGGGCGAGCGCCTCTCGGAGGTCGAGTGCGTGAACCTCGTGCTCAACGTCCTGATCGGCGGCGTGGACACGACTCAGAGCCAGCTCGCCCACGCGCTGCGGCTCTTCGCCGAACACCCGGAGCAGTGGGAGACGCTTGCCAGGGAGCCCGACCTCGCCGGCCAGGCAGTGCAGGAGACGCTGCGCTTCGAGCCGGTCACGCCCTTCAGCGCGAGGATCGTCGAGCGGGAGATGGTCTTCAGGGACATCACCTTCCCGCCGGGCACGATCGTCATGGTCTGCGCGTTCACCGGCAACAGGGACATCGATGCCGAGGTCCCGCCCGAGTCCTTCGACATCGCCGCGGAGCGCCCGAGGGCCAGAAACCTCACCTTCGGCGCCGGCATCCACTACTGCGTAGGCGCGAACCTCGCCCAGGCGGAGCTGGAGGAGGCACTTGCCTTCCTCGCGCCCAGGATGCGCAACCTCCGCCTCGACGGCGAGCCCGCCTACGGCAGCATCACCGGCATCTACGGGCTCTCCTCTCTGCCCGTGAGCTTCGAGCTCACGCCTGCGTAGCAGCGGCGCGAGCGGCGACCGGGCGGTCGCGCAGACAAGAGGCCGCGGACGAACATCCGGTCTGAGGCCGAAAGATCGAAAAGCGGTCCGTCTGGCGTCCGATGAGCGGGCGTGCCGGTAGATCGAAGATCACCGTTATACGGAGTCTGGCGATCGAACGCGTGTACTGACCGACGCCGTGACCCACGAGTGGAGCGATCCGTGGGGGGTCTGGAGCGCGGATCGAACGACATGGACGTCGAAGGCCCCTGCGCCTGGAGACCACCACATCACGAAAGGACTCGAACGATGACCTCGCAAGGGAGGATCAGACCCCGCCGACTCTTGCTCGCAGCCACGACGGCAGCACTCGCCGCCGTCCTGGCCTTTGCTCCGAGGAGCACTGCTGGCGTCTACCACGTCTTCTCGTGCCGCATTCCGTACGGGCCGTTGGCGGGGGAAGCTGCGCCGGTGCAGACGGCTACCGGGGCGGGCGAAGAAGCTGGGAGGTGGAACTGGTACCAACGGTGCAATGCCCAGACCTCAAATTCGGTGCACTCAGAAGGATACGGCCTGATCGCGGAGCTACAGGCCGGGAATCACGCACACTGAGGCTGATCGTTGCCGACTGGGAGTTTGACGCCCCGGTAGACGAGTCAATCGTCGACGGCGAAGGTGTGGCGCGCGGGTAATGCAGATGGGGGAGATGGCTATTTGTTTTGGCTGTCGACGCCAACCAATTCGCCGGCCAACAGCGCATTCACAGACGAAAGTTCCTTCGATGGATGCGCCTACGCCGGGGGCTGCATCGCAGGCGTAGGCAACACCATCGAACCGCTCTCCTTCGGCAAACAAGGTTGAAGTCCCCGCAGCAAATCTCGGCGGCTCCCACCTCTACATCAACGCCTCCTGCTCCTCCGCTTCCTGCCCCAGCAGCAGCGGCGACGAACAGGGCCACGCGGTCGTCGTCTACATCTACG
This sequence comes from uncultured Actinomycetota bacterium, assembly GCA_963790265.1. GTDB lineage: Bacteria > Actinomycetota > Thermoleophilia > Solirubrobacterales > Solirubrobacteraceae > Palsa-744. The sequence continues at coordinate 15,106 of CAWBNT010000001.1, read as the reverse complement.
CCACAGACATAGCCCTGGAAGAGCAGGCAGCTCCGACGGTCGGCGACCTCAGCGGCGAACTTGCCGGCAGCGAACCGCTCACCGGCACCGCCTCGCTCTTCTTTCAGGCCTCCGACCCCGGCTCCGGCGTCTACCGGGAGATCGTGAGCGTCGACGGCAAGGTTCTCGAAAGCCAGGTCGTGGAGGAAACGGAGCTCTGCAAAGAAGTGCCTGTTCCAGCCGAAGATGGGCCCGCCTTCCTCTCAGCGCAACCATGCCCGGCATCGGCGAACGGGCGCGTCTCGCTCGACACGACCGAGCTCTCGAACGGCGCCCATCATCTGCTCGTCGAAGTCACGAACGCTGCGGGCAACGCGACCACGGTCATCAGCAAGACGATCGACGTGGCAAACGGCGTCTCCTCGACCGAAAGCCAGCTCACGCAGAGTACGACCGGCCAGATCGGGCAAACCGGCCTGGCAGCGACAGCAAGCACTGGCCAGGCCGTCGGCTCGCAGAGCAACGGCACTCCGGCCTCCACGCGCCCGGCGATGGTCGCTGCATGGCTCCCGGCGCGCAGCGCGCGTCTCGAAGGCGCCGGCAAGCTGCGCCTGACGGGCAGCTTCGACGATCCGGAGACGGTCGCCGGACGGCTCACGGCCCCCGGCGGCACCGCGATCGTGAGGGCGAGGGTCGAGGTCAGCGCCCGCAAGAGCTACGGCGGAGCACCACTCATCACCCTTGGATACGCGATGACTGATTCGCAGGGCCGCTTCACCTTTCGCCTGGCCAAGCAGAGCCCATCGGAGCAACTCCAGCTGAGCTATTCGCCGACACTCGCGGGACGTCCGGCCGTATCGCAGACTCTGCAGCTCAGGGTGCGTGCTGGCGTCGAGCTCCACGTCTCGCCCGGATCCGTGAGCGCCGGCGGGAGCATCCACCTGCGGGGCAGGATCCTCGGCGCGCCGATCCCACCCGGCGGCAAGCAGATCGTGCTGGAGGCGCGTTCGAAGGGCAGCCCCTGGCTGCAGTTTCTGGTGGTTCGCACCGGCTCGCGCGGTCGCTTCGAGGGCACCCACCGATTCCGTCTGCCGGGCCCGGTGCGCTACTGGTTCAGGGCTCTCTGCCCACAGGAAGCGGACTATCCGTTCGCGACAGGCAACTCCCATCAGGTCACGGTATGGGAGCGATGAGTGGCAGTCATGAACGCAGGACCTCGCGATCGCCGCTACCGCGAACGTCCACGGCGTTCCGCTGCTGACCTGCCAACGTCGAGGACTTCGAGATCATCGCCGACAAGCTCGACGTCCGAGCACCCTAGCCTAGGAGTCCGCCACCACCTTGAGTCGGCGCGCACTGCTGAGGACAGAGCCCTACCGAGCCTTGGTGTGGGCGCCCACAGCGGCCCCCGCATCCCGCCGGGTGCGGTCGAGATCCCGCTGGAGGGCCTCCAGGACGCGCACGACGCGCAGGCCACTCGCGCCGTCGGAGCGTGGGGCGCGGCCGCTGCGGATCGACTCGACGAAGTGCTCGCACTCGACGCGGAGGGGCTCGACGCTTGGGATCCGGGGCGAGAAGATGTCGCCGCTGCGGGTGATGTACTCGCCGTAGGAGCGGGTGTCCTCATCGAAGCCCTTGTCGTAGAGGGTGAGCTTGCCCTCGATTGCCATGTCGTCGAAGGTCGCCATCCGCTTGGAGCCCACGATCGTGAATCGCCGCTCCTTGTGAGGATCGAGCCAGGAGAGATGCAGGTGAGCCGAGATCCCGGAGGGGAAGCGCAGGAAGCAGAACACGACGTCCTCCACGCCCGGGCGCAGATAGGACTCTCCGCGGGCCGAGACCTCGCATGGCTCTTCCTCGACCAGGTGCAGCAGCACCGAGACGTCGTGAGCACCTAGGCTCCAGAGCGCGTTCTCATCCGCTCTTGCCTTGCCCAGGTTGAGGCGGTTGCCGTAGATGTAGAGGACATCACCGAGCTCGCCCTCATCGGCCAACTGCTTCAGGCGCTGCACGCCTGGGTGGTACTCGAGCAGATGGCCGACCATCAGCGTGCGACCAGACCGGCCGGCCGCATCTAGCGCACGCTCAGCGTCGGGCACCGACTGGGCGAGCGGCTTCTCCACGAAGCAGTGCTTGCCCGCCTGAAGCACCTGGACGGCAAGATCGGCGTGCGTGGGCACCGGCGTTGCCAGGGCGATCGCATCGAGGCTCTCGTCGCGGAGCAGATCCGTGAGCTCGGCGGTCGTCCTCGCCCCCGGCGCGATCGCGGCGATCCGCTCGCGAGCCGCCTGCGAGGCGTCGCAGCACCAGGCCAACTCCACTCCTGGCAGCGCGTTGAAGTTGCGGGCGAGGTTTGGGCCCCAGTAGCCGAGGCCGACGACGCCGACGCGCAGCGGCTCGCTCAACGCGTCTCCCCCACGGCGGCGACGCCCCGCGCGCCTTCGAGCGCCTGCCTGACCGCCGCGGTCACCTCCTGCGCCTGCTCGGCGCTCAGCACGGGGCTGATCGGCAGCGCCACGTTGGTGCGCGCCAGCTCGTCGGTGACCGGCAGCACCGAGTCTCTGCCGAAGCGCAGCATCGCCGGCTGGCGATGTATCGGGGTGCGGTAGTAGCTGCGCGCCTGTACCCCGGCGCCGGCCAGCGCGTCGATTAGCCGGTCAGGATCAGGGTGCCTTGCGACATAGAGGTGCCAGGCGGGATCCACTCCCTGGACGCGCCGCGGAATCTTCAGCAGGTCCCCGAGACCGGCCTGCTCGTAGGCCAGTGCCGCCGCGCGGCGCCCCGCCGTCCAGTCGTCCAGGTGCGCGAGCAGCACGCGCAGCACAGCGGCCTGGATCGTGTCCAGCCGCGAGTTGAAGCCGACCTCCTCGAAGGTCTGCTTGTCGCGCGAGCCGTGGAAGCGCAGCATCCTCACCCGTTCGGCGATCTGGTCGTCATCTGTGAGCACCGCCCCGCCGTCGCCAAAGCAGCCGAGGTTCTTGGAGGGAAAGAAGGAGAACACCGAGACGGTCCCAAGCGAGCCGGCCATCCTGCCATCCAGCGAGGCACCCGCCGCCTGGGCGGCGTCCTCGAGCACCGGCAGCCCGGTCTGCGCTGCGATCTCCCGCGCCGGCGCCGGGCGCCCGAACAGGTCCACCGCGATCACCGCCTTCGTGCGCGTGGTAAGGGCCGCCCTGACCGTGTCGAGCGTCACGTTGCAGGTATCCGGATCGACGTCGCAGAAGACGGGCGTCGCCCCTGTCGGCGGGATCGCCTCGGCACTCGCGTAGAAGGTGAAGGAGGGCACGAGCACCTCATCGCCCGGCCCGACGCCGAGCGCGCGCAACGCGATCGTCAGCGCGTCGGTGCCGTTGCCCACACCGATCGCATGCGAAACGCCGACGTAGCGGGCGAACTCCCGCTCGAATTCGAGCACCTCGGGCCCAAGGATGTAGCGGCCGTCGTCGATCACCGCCGCGACCCTGCGGTGCAGCTCCTCGCGCAGCGGCAGGAGCGGGGTCGAGGTGTCAAAGAGAGGGATTGGCATCGGGCTGATGCTACGCGCAGACTCGGCACGAGGGCGCCGAGAGCTTGGCGGGTCGGCGCCCTTGCCCGCACAGGCGAGGGCGCCACCATGCGAGCGTGAGCGCCCGGATTGGTAGCCTGCGCGCGGATGAAGGCCGTGATTCTCGCCGGAGGGTTCGGCTCTCGCCTGAGCGAGGAGACCGCGACCCGCCCGAAGCCGATGGTCGAGATCGGCGGCAAGCCGATCCTCTGGCACATCATGAAGATCTACGCCGCGCACGGGATCGAGGACTTCGTGATCTGCCTCGGCTACAAGGGCTACATGATCAAGGAGTACTTCGCCAACTACTACCTGCACGCGTGCGACGTGTCCTTCGACCTCGCCAAGGCGGAGATGGAGATCCACCGCTCCTCCACCGAGCCCTGGCGGGTGACGCTGGTGGACACGGGCGAGGGCACGATGACCGGTGGGCGCCTGCGGCGAGTCCTGCCCTACCTCGGCGAGGAGGAGTTCTGCTTCACATACGGGGACGGCCTGGCCGACATCGACATCAGCGCCTGCATCGACCACCACCGCAGGCAGGGCACGCTTGCGACCGTCACCGCGGTGCAGCCGCCCGGGCGCTTCGGTGCGCTGGAGATCGACGGGGACCGCGTGAGCGAGTTCGAGGAGAAGCCGCGGGGCGACCGCGCCTGGATGAACGGCGGCTTCTTCGTGCTCTCGCCGCAGGTGGGTCGCTACCTCGACGGCGATGAGACGGTCTGGGAGCAGGAGCCGATGCGGTCCCTAGCCCGCGAGGGGCGACTCTCCTCCTACAGGCACGAGGGCTTCTGGCAGGCGATGGACACGCTGCGCGACCGCAACCACCTCGAGGAGCTTTGGGCCAGCGGCCAGGCTCCATGGCGGACCTGGCGATGAGCGAGCAAGGCCTTTCGAGAGCCGGAGCGGTAGACCCTGGATTCTGGCGCGGGCGGCGCGTGATGCTGACCGGCCACACCGGCTTCAAGGGATCGTGGCTCTCGCTCTGGCTGCAGTCGCTTGGCGCGCAGGTCGTCGGTTTTTCCGACGGCGTGCCGACCAAGCCCTCGCTCTACGAGCTGGCCAATGTCGCCGATGCGATGGACAGCGTCAGCGGTGACGTGCGCGACCCGGACGCCCTGGCCGGGGTGCTCGACTCGCATCGGCCCGAGATCGTCATCCACATGGCCGCGCAGTCACTCGTGCGCCGCTCGTTCCAGGAGCCCCGACTGACCTATGAGACCAATGTGATGGGTACGGTCAACCTGCTCGACGCAATCCGCGGGCGCGAGCACGTGCGCGTGCTGCTCAACGTCACCTCTGACAAGTGCTACGAGAATCGCGAGTGGGAGTGGGGATACCGCGAGCACGAGCCGATGGGCGGCCATGATCCGTACTCCAACTCCAAGGGTTGCTCCGAGCTTCTCACCGATGCGTTCCGGCGCTCGTTCTTCTCGGACCCCGAGGGCGCTCGCATCGCCTCCGCGCGGGCGGGAAACGTGATCGGCGGCGGCGACTGGGCGACCGATCGGCTGATCCCGGACGTGATGCGCGCGGCACTCGCGGGCGAGGTGGTGCGCGTGCGCAACCCCCACGCGATCCGCCCGTGGCAGCACGTGCTCAACCCGCTCAGCGGCTACATGAGGCTGATCGAAGTCCTCTGGGAGCAGCCGGGCCTCGCCAGCGGATGGAACTTCGGGCCTGCCGAGGAGGATGCGCGACCAGTCGGGTGGATCGTCGATCGCCTGGCCTCGATGTGGCCGCAGGAGCTGCCCATCGCCTACGACGACGGCGAGCATCCGCACGAGGCCACGTACCTGAAGCTCGACTCCTCACGCGCCCGCGCCCACCTTCAGTGGCGCCCGAGATGGGATCTGGCGCAGGCGCTCGCGGCAGTGGTGGACTGGCACCTGCGCGCTCGCGAGGGCGAGGATGTGCGGGCGAGCACGCTGAGCCAGATCGACGCCTTCCAATACGCTGCGGAGCCAACATGAGCGCCACCACTTCCTGCAGATTCTGCGGCTCCCCGGTGGAAGCCGTCTTCGCCGACCTCGGGATGTCGCCCCTGGCCAATTCCTACCTGCCACCCGAGCGTGCCAACGGCATGGAGCCCTTCTATCCGCTGCGCGCGCTGGTCTGCGGCAAGTGCTTCCTGGTGCAGCTGGAGGAGTTCGAGAGCCCGCAGCAGATCTTCTCCGACTACGCCTACTTCTCCTCGTACTCCTCCAGCTGGCTCGATCACTGCGCTGGCTACGCCGAGCTGATGACCAACCGGCTCGGCCTGGACGAGAGCAGCCACGTCATCGAGATCGCCTCCAACGACGGCTACCTGCTGCAGTACTTCCACGAGCGCCAAATCCCGGTGCTCGGCATCGAGCCGGCAGCCAACGTCGCGAAGGTCGCCCTGCAGAAGGGCATCCCGACGCTCGTCGAGTTCTTCGGGCGCGAGACCGCCAGCTCCCTTGCCGGTGAATCCTCAGCCGACCTGCTGCTTGGCAACAACGTGCTGGCCCACGTGCCCGACCTCAACGACTTCGTCGCCGGCATGAAGATCCTGCTGAAGCCCGGCGGAGCGATCACGATGGAGTTTCCGCACCTGATGCGCCTGATGGACGAGAACCAGTGGGACACGATCTACCACGAGCACTTCTCATACTTCTCCTTCCTGACCGTCAGCCGCGTCTTCGAGGCCCACAGCCTGCGCCTCTTCGACGTCGAAGAGCTGCCCACCCATGGTGGCTCCCTGAGAATCCACGGCTGCCACGCCGACGACACCGAGAAGCCTGAAACCGCCGCCGCCGCCGAGCTGCGGCAGCGCGAGCGCGCCGCAGGCTACGAGCAGCTGGAGACCTACCTTCTCTACGGCAAACGCGTCGAGGAAGACAAGCGCGAGATCCTGCGGTTCCTGATCGACCTGAAGCGGCAGGGCAAGCGGATCGCCGGGTACGGCGCACCGGCGAAGGGCAACACGCTGCTCAACTACTGTGGGATCGGCTGCGACTTCATCGACTACACCTGCGACCTGAACCCGCACAAGCAAGGCCATTTCCTGCCTGGCAGCCACATCCCGATCCGCCCTCCGGAGGAGATCATGCAGGACAAGCCCGACGTCGTGCTGATCCTGCCTTGGAACCTGAAGGACGAGATCATGCAGCAGCTCGGAGCGATCCGCGACTGGGGCGGGCGCTTTGCAGCCAGGACGCCAGAGCTGACGCTGCTGCCGTGAGAGGCGACGCGGCGAGCCCGCCGCCGTCCGCCCCGGCAGCAAGCATGTCGTGCCGGCGCAGGCAGAGCGCCGCCGCGCCCACCGGAGCCCACCGATGAGATTTCACGAGACCCCGCTTTCAGGCCTCTGGATGATCGAGCTCGACCGTCTGGAGGATGAGCGCGGCTGGTTCGCGCGCACCTTCGACGCACAGGAGTTCGCCTCGCGCGGGCTGAGCCCCGCGGTCGTGCAGTGCAACAGCTCCTTCAACCTGCGGCGCGGCACGCTGCGCGGAATGCACTACCAGGCGCCACCCCACGGCCCAGGGCCTCGGCGGTTCGCACCCGCAGCTCGATCACCGAGCCGGGTTTGTCGGTGCTGTCGAGCTGATAGTTGACCTCGATGCAGTCTTCGTAATGGACGCTCTGAAGGCTGGCCAGGTAGTCGTACTTGATCGGGTTTTGGTCGCGGAGGAAGCGAGCGACGTCGACCAGCTTGTCGGTCTGGACCAAGAGGGCCGCCTGAACGACCGAGACAGTACCGCTCCCAGTAGGGCGTTGATCTTCTCGGCCAGCTCATTCAAGCCGGCAAGGCCGAGCCAGACGAGCGTGGGACGGGCTTCGGCCCGCTTGGGCTTTTTGGCGGGCTTGGCGGCCGGTGCCGGTTTAGCCTCTGCGGCCGGTGCCGGCACTGTGCCTCGGTCACGGCCTCACCGCGTGCCTTGGCGCGGATCAGGTCGATCTTGCTCGGGGCCTTGGGTGTGGCCGCCGAATCGACCGGGGCCGGGGCCGCTTCAGTCTCGGTCTCGGGCTGTGGCGCGGGCACCTTCGCCGGCTTGGTGAGCCCGGCTCATGGGCGTCCAACAGGCCCAGGGCCGTCCGCTCGGCCGCAATCTCGACGGTGCGCAGGTCGATCAAGTCCGGACCAAGGACCGGCACGGGAATGTCGCGCTCGACCTCGTTGCCGTACCACGGCGCAACCCGTGCTTACCCAGAGCCGGGATCTCGAGCCGTTCGCCGTCGATCTTCTTCTGGAGCATGATCAGGCCGTTCAAGAGGGCCTGAGGCGTGGGGGGCAGCCCGGAATGTAAACGTCGACGGGGATGTATTTGTCGACCCCCGAGACGACGTTATAGCCTTCCTTGAAGGGGCCGCCGCCGGTGCGCACGCCCCCATCGCGATTACGTATTTGGGTTCGGGCATCTGGTCGTAGAGGCGGGCGATCATCGGCATCATCGTCTTGGTCACCGTCCCCGAGACGATCATCAAATCGGCCTGCCGGGGCGAGCCGCGAAAGACCTCGGCGCCGAACCGGGCGATGTCAAACCGGCTCGACGCCGTGCAGATCATCTCGATGGCACAGCACGCCAACCCAAACCCGAGCGGCCACAAGGCCGAGCGGCGTCCCCAGTTGTAGACCGTGTCGACGATCCCCAGCAGTTTGTCCCAGTTCGTGACCAGGATGTGTCGCTCGAGCTCCTTCTGGAGAACAGGGTCGATCACCGTGCTCCACTCGGGGCGCGTGATTGTCGCATTCGTCATGTTGAGTCGTCTGTTTGGGGATAAATGACCGGCAACGAGTTGGCACGCCAAAGCTCGTCACCGACCGTCTCGGCACGACCTCGTCTGAAAAAGCGCCCGACCAAGAGGCGAAGAATCACCCTCGTGCCTCGGTTGTTGTGGCACTTGAACCTTTGCACGCTATCCTAAACCGTCATCCCCGCTTTCGCCAGGGGGGACTCATTGCTGGAGCGAGCAAGGCGCGACTGCGCCAACCGGCCGCCGTTGACCGGCTCGCGGGACTAGCCCGGTCGATCGCCACGCAGCGCAAGCGACGCGTCGCCGTTTCCTGGCACGTCCTCTCCGGGCTACTCACTGGGAGGTGAGCCACCTTTTTTGGTCGGTCTCCGGGCAAGAGAAACAGATTCCTCTTGACCCCCGATTGACCTGTTCGACAACTGGTGTGCTCGAGTTCCTTCTCCCGCCGGGCCGGTTCACGATCATGCCCCATGGCAGCGATGTGAAATGGGAGGAACGCCCGGTCGAGATCAAGCCCGATGATCGCGAGCTGTTTCTCGGGACCATCAACCTGCCTCCTTCTCAGGATGCAGTGCGGGGCAGGTTCCCCGTTTGATGGTGAGGAGCCCGGAGGATTGAACCAAGACCCTCTGACGTGCAGCGATGTCGCCTTCACCCCCGACCGCCGCCGTGTGGTCGCCGTCGCCATGCAAAAGATGAGGATCTGGGATGTGGCGACCGGGACCCAGCAAGACGCCTTCCAGCGGATGTCCGGCACCCTACTTCATCGAGCGCCAGGCCGGACGCATCATCAATATCGCCTCGATTGCGGGGCCCATGGCGTCCCTCACAATGCCGCCCTACTCGGTGGCCAAAGGAGGCGTCATCATCTTGACACGCATTGTGGCCAAGGAGCTGGCACCCCACGGCGTGACGGTCAATGCCATCTGTCCCGGGATGCTCTGGACGGGCTTCTGGCAAAATCTGGCCCAGGACATCGCCCTGAACAACCCGGCATACCGGGGGATGACCGCCCGGCAAGTCTTCGACAAGCGAGTTGCCGAGGTCATACCGATGAGATGCGAGCAAACACCGGAAGATATCGGCTGGGCGGCGGTGTTTCTCGCCTCCGATCAAGCGCGGTGCGTCACCGGGCAGTCGCTCATGGTTGACGGCGGCGTGGTGATCTAAGTGAGGCCGCGGAAACCGTTGCGTAGGTCGGGCTTTCGAGCCTGACGTCGGGATGCCGCGCACAATACGCGTCAGGCTCGAAAGCCTGACCTCCGTCAAAGCCCTAGGGTCTAGCCGCGCGTGCGGGCTCATCCCAGGACCCTCGCAGCATGGACTGGGAGGAGTTTGGGCCGTGGCCCCAAGCCCTCGGGGAAGGCGTCGCGGATGCCGCCGCGGAGCGCGTCGATCAAGTCTCCTGATCTGAGAAAGTAGACCATCACGTCCCGGATATCGGCCACGGTCGGGGCGATCAGGCAGCCGAGCTTCATGACGCCGGTCTCGACGCGGTGCTGCACCCAGCAGGCCCCGGCGCGCGTCTTGCCCGCCCCGCGCCCGGCCACGTACCCCCAGACTCGCCAGTCGCCCGCGGGTGGCCGCTGGCTCGTCCGGCGCGGGGATGTTCCCGGCATTCACCGGGTCCCGGCAGCGCCGGACACGGGCAGGATTGGGCGTACCAATCCCAGGGCGAGCGATCGGTGAGATCGGCCGCTCGCGGGCCGAGACCGGCCTTAACCCGGGCGAGCCGCGTTTCCATTTCGAACACGGACTTCCTCCTCGAGCTCGGCCATGCGGCACTCGAAATTCGAAAACTTGGAGACGGCAATCTGGTCCTGCAAAATGGCCCGCCGCGCCCTGAGCTGAACCGACTCGGACTCGGCCTTTTCGCCGAGCTCGGTGATCCCTCTTGTTAGACGACCAGGGCCGACACGTTGGGTGGCGCAGGAAAGGCTCACCGGGAGGTAGTGAACACCGGCAGAAATTGCCGGGCGTTTTCCGGTGCACGTGCGCCATGAGGCTTTTTGGCTCGCCGAAAAGGGGCCTTCCCTATCGAATGTCATGACGACGGAACGAGATGTGGAGCACGATCGCCGCCCTGAAAGGCGTCTTGCGCGTGAGACAAAGTGAGACAAAGTGGCGCCTTTTTAGGGTTTTTGAAGCGTGTGTCCACTAGTGAACACGGCATCGCTGGGCACGACCGACTCGCGTTGTCAGTTCGTTCGTGGAGCTCCTGCTCGATCGCGGCCATGCGGCGCCTCAAGTCTGAGAACTTGGAGACGGAAATCACGTCGGCAAGGATCGACCGCAGCGCTGAGCTTGACAGACTCGGATTCGGCACCCGCGGCGAGCTTGGCAATCTGGTCAGACGCCCAGTGGGCTCGCATTGCCATCCGGCCAAGCGCGATCGCGGGCGCGCCGGCGGCACGACTCGACGGTGGCCCGGACCTCGGGCTGGCTGGCCCACCGGTAGGCCGTGCTCCTGGGCACCTGGTTATCGCGCGCCCACAGGGCCACGGATCTGCCCTGCGCGATCGCGAGTGCGAGCTGGGTTTTCGGCTTTTGGCGGAGTTCTTTGGTCATTGCGTGGATTGGCACGCGGTGACATGAAAAACACGCAGTTCGAAACCACGGTTCCACGAAGCACATCGATGACGCTGGCACGCCGGCACCGGCGCGGGCCACGCGAGCCCGTCTCGGGATTGCCACCGAATGGCGGTTTTGGCAGGTCTTTGGAAGATGTGAGTTACGGGCCGTACGTCAAAGAACCAAGTCGCCAAGTCCACGTTGTAGCGACCAAGTCATCAACCGGAAACCCTGGAAGCAGACCCAGCGACCCTCGGAAACCTCGCCGCCTCGGAGCCAGTTCATCGCTCCCGGCTCGTTGCGGAGAATCTGCGGTTGGCAGCGAGCATCAGGTGGCGCATTATCCCTACTCTCTACAGATTAATTATATACCCCAGCTTGTATTTCGTCAACAGGCACAAGCAGTCTTAGGCCAAAATCGCAGTCGGAACATCTTGCACGCATTGGACTTACACTCACATCCAATGACCTCCAAAAACGTGCTCTCGCGATGATTGGACACACGGGAATATAGGACTATTGGGGTAAATGCGCACCGTGGCAATGTAGATCGGCTATGAGCGTTTGCGTCAGCGGGAACGTGGTGGGTTCAGACACCCCTGATCTCACCCGGATCTCCAGACACCCAACTGATGGGTGTCCGGAAGCCCTTTTTTGGAGGATCTCGAGCCGCCCGAATGATGGGTGTCTGGAAACCTCAAGATACCGTCGGCGTTATCTTCAATTTCTTCCATGCCCGCGAAACACAGGTTCCAATCTTCGAGGTAGTGCTCCAATGCTGAGCCGTCAATCCCGCTCATAATGCAGGACGCACGTGCTGCTTCAGTCCAGTATTCTGTGTGTTCTGGGTCAACCCATAACTTGACCAGAATATAATCGACCGCAAACGCGCATATCACGAAGCGGAAGCCCTGCGAACTCAACCCGATTATGTGCCGCTTTAATGGTTTCAGCCCCGTGTGCAACGAATCGCAGATTACGCTCTCCGCCACAGCATAATACGTATAAACTTGCCTGCTCAAAGCCACCTGAAGTTCCGGGGACACCATACGTGGGACCGATCAACGACTTGGAGTCAGTTTCGATCAACAAGACGGCAGCGCGGTTGGTGGCTGGACGGAGTACGGCGTGATCGGCGCATACGCCCACACCGCTCGGCACGCTGGAAAATGCGCGGAGTGGTGCCGGACCCAAAATGTGGCGTGGCGAAGTTCGCCGCGGACGGGCCGGGCAGGCTTTCGACTTCGGTGAGCCGGGCGTGCTGGACGGGGCCACCGCCAAGTCGCTCGCCGCGGGCCGCCACGGGCCACGACAGGTTGGCCAGATCGTCAAGACGAAGCCCCTCAGGCGGAGCTGCTTGCGGATTCTGGATCAGAGCCTGGAGCCACGCGAGCCCGCTCTTCAAGCAACCGGCCGCTTGAGCAGCTCGGTACGATCACCGGGCTTTCTCAAGGGTGGGCTGGACAATCCCCTTCCCAATCACGCGCAAGGCCACTCACGTCCGATCGAACGCCTGCTGCGGACGTTGACGCGCCGCGCTCGTTCACGCGCTGGGCGAATCGGAAATGCTCGATTTATTTCACATCGCTCGCTCCTTTGCGGAGACGCGCTGCCCGTGGCTCAAGAGCCCACCGAACAAGGCCCTGGCCACGGCGCCATTCCCTTCAGGGATGGTCGGCCGTTTTCCTGAAGCCCCAATTTCGTTCTCAACACGAAAGGCCGGGCTTTCCGACGGCTAACGACCATAATCGAACGACCTCTGGGCCGCGCTTGTTGATGAGCCAATGGCCCAGCTCCACGGGTGCGCAATGCTGATCTTGAAGTTACTCGGTTCAGCATAACGCCCGGACACATGGGCACAAGGCGTTGCCAGAGCGAAATGGCGATTGAAAGAGACCTCGGTCAATCAGGGAGAACCGCTTCGGTCGATCAGACCGAAGCAGTTAACCAAGAAATCCGAACTACGGCAGGCGGTTCAAATCCCGCCGCCCCGTCGTTGGAATACCTGGTTGACAGCAGGACGGTCACGTACAATTGGCCATGCCACATCGGCGTCAGCTTTCACGGCGATTGCGGAAGGGAGGCCTCATGAGCGATCACCCCACGGCGCTCGGCGGCACCCGCAGCGGCCGCTTCGACCCCCTGCGCGAACTGTTCAAAATGAGGCGCCTGTGCGCTTGCCTGACCGTCATCGCCCTGGCCTGGGTGCTCCCTGTCCAGGCTGAAGACACGCCGGCGAAATCGCTGGCCATCACGGGCGTCACTGTCATCGACGCCACTGGGGCGCCGGCCCGGCCGGACATGACGGTCGTCATCACCGGCGACCGGATCACTGCCATCGGCAAGCCCGGCGAGGTCGGGGTGCCGGAGGGGGCCACGGTCGTGGACAGCAAGGGGAAGTACCTCATCCCTGGCCTGTGGGACATGCACGTACACACCGCCGACCCGTCCTTCCTGCCGCTCTACCTGGCCAATGGCGTCACCGGCGTCCGCGACATGCACGCCTTGGACCCCGATGCCATCTTCGGCCTGCGCAAGCAGGTCCAGGAGGGCAAACAGCCCGGCCCGCGCGTCGTCGCCGCCGGGCCGCTCGTGGACGGGCCCAAACCCTTCGTGCCGGGCTCGCTCGTCGCCGCCGACGCCGTGGAAGGGCGCGAGGCCGTCCGCAAGCTCAAGAAGATGGGGGCGGACTTCGTCAAGGTCTACACCAAATTGCATCGTGAGGCGTACCTGGCCATCGCCGACGAGGCGAAGAAGCAGGGCCTCGCCTTCGCCGGTCACCTCCCCGAGTCGGTCAGCGCCGCCGAGGCGTCCGACCTGGGCCAGAAGAGCATCGAGCACCTCACCGGGGTCGAGCTAGCCTGCTCGGACAGGGAGGACGAGCTGCGCCGTGAGGCAATCGCGGCCCTGGCCAAGGCGGACAACCAGGCGGCATGGGACCTGCTGGGGCGCATCGGCGTCCGGGCCGCGGACAGCTTCAGCGAAAAGAAAGCCCGCGCCCTCTACGCCCGCCTCGTCCGCAACGGCACCTGGCAGGTCCCCACCCTGACCGCCCTGCGGTCCCTGGTCAACCTCGACGACCCGAAGTTCATCGCCAACCCGCGCGTCAAGTACATGCCCCCGTCCTTCCGCTCGTACTGGTCGCTGATGAAGCTGTCGCCGGAGACGGCCGCCTGGCTGAAGCGGAAGTACAAGCAGGCGACGGGTCTGGTGCGAGCGATGCACCAGGCCGGCGTGCCGTTCCTGGCCGGCACCGACACGCCTGGCGTGCCGTACGTCTTCCCCGGCTTCAGCCTGCACGACGAGCTGGCCCTGCTCGTCTCCGAGGGCGGCTTCACGCCCCTGGAGGCGCTCCAGGCCGCCACCCGCGACCCGGCGCGGTTTTTGGGCCAGGAGAAAGACCTGGGCACCGTAGAGCGGGGCAAGGTGGCCGACCTGGTCCTGCTCGATGCCGACCCGCTGGCCGACATCCACAACACCACGAAGATCGCTGCCGTCATGGTGAATGGCAAGCTGCTGCCCCGCAATGAGCTGGACAAAATGCTGGCGGAGGTCGAGGCCGCCAACAAAGAGAAGTGACGCGAAACCACGGGCACTGGCACCGCCCGGTCCCACCGCGGCGGCGCTGGCCTAAGCCACGTGTCCGTCATCCAGCCGCCGACGCGGGTAGGCTTCCAAAACCCGGACGCCAGCGACAAAAAGTTCCATAGTCGTCTTGTCACCCCGTCTCATTCAACTTGCTTCGGTCCGACACACCGAAGCTGATTGAGCTGAGGTAGCTCATCGGCGTGGCTCACCTCGGCGACCCTCGTCATCTACGGCCAGGCGGTCTGGGACCCGGTCCAGCGGCTGTCGCGCTTCGGCAGCCCGGTGTTGCAGGTCGTGGGACTCGTCGGACTCGACATGGCGACGCTGGCGACCAACCTGGCGGCCCGGCCAACGACTTCGCCAACCTCTGGCAGCGCCGCATCTCCTTCCGTGTCGGGGCGCTGATCACCGGGGTGGTCGGCGTCGTGATCCAGACGTGGCGGCTGATGGAGGACTCTTCCGGCTACATCTTCAAGTGGCTCATCGCTTACTCGGCGCTGCTCGGCGCGGTGGGCGGCGTCCTCATCGCGGACTACTTCCTGGTGTGCCGGACGCGGCTCGACCTGCAGGCGTGAGGCGGGTCGTGCTGGTACACGGGCGGCTTCCACGCCGCCGGCCTGCTAGCCCCCGCCGGCGAGGGTCATCCCCTGCGTGCCGGGGTCCCTGGCCACCGTCGGACTGGTAGAGGTGATGCCATCCTGG